>NZ_CP150307.1:4800000-6930927 GCF_037992975.1 Paenibacillus sp. FSL E2-0177
CGGAAGCGCTTGTGATTACTCCCTTAGGTTTGTTGAACATAATATAGATTTTGTTCTCGCCCCGGATCAGTCTACCGGAAACTTTAATAATATCTGTTGCGGGGTCCACCTTCGTGCCAAGCGTAGTTACGAGTTCCCCGTTGACTTCCACTTTACCGGCCAAAATCATTTCTTCACACTTACGTCTGGACGCCACACCGGCCTGCGCCAAAATTTTCTGTAATCTTTCCATATTCGACTAGTCACCTCAGATCAATGATAACCATCAGAGGGATAAATCACAAGTTCATTCCAAGGAAAAAATGCTCCTGGGCAGGAATTATTGTGGGGTTCGATGATTAAAGGGGAGATTTGGTAGCGTTCTACTAATTCTAAAACGAGTTTAGCCGTTGCAAAAAGCTGCTCCTGCCTTCCGGATATTGGAGGATCGCCCACTTCCTTACCAAAATCACCTTCCAAACAAATATGAATATACTCCGGATCTGTCAGTAGCGGTGCTGCATAAATCGCGCCATCCACTCCTACCCAGAAGTCAAAACCTTTACCGTTAATGGATGTGCAGCTAGAATGATGCAGAATAAAGCCTTTATAGTTCATTGCGGAATGCCCCCCTCCACATTGCTGCAATAGCATATGTTCAGGGGGGCAATGGGGTGACTATCCAAATAATAGCAAACACACAGCGATCGCGGCGACAAAGCCGACAACATCGGAGAACAGGCCAACCTTAAGCGCATAACGGCCATTCCGTACGCCTACAGCCCCAAAGTAAACGGTCAAAACATAAAGCGTAGTATCTGTGCTCCCCTGTATGGTGGAAGCAATCATACCAATTAAAGAATCCGGACCATGCACACGGATTAGATCCGTAGTGTAAGCAAGCGACCCAGTCCCCGTAAGCGGCCGCAAAAGACCAAGCGGCAATACTTCTGCCGGAACACCAAGCCCCCGCAGGGCTGGGGATATGAAGCCCATAAAAAAGTCCAGCGCACCGGAAGCGCGAAAAACGCTGATCGCAACCAGCATCCCCACAAGATGGGGAATAATCGCAATGGCCGTGCCAAACCCATCTTTCGCACCTTCAACAAAGGATTCGTAGACTGGCACTTTGCGCGTAAAAGCATAGAGCGGGATGAACGTGATCATGACCGGAATCGCCCATGCCGATATGAGACTGATAAACTGGTACAAATCACGTTCACCCTTTCAATGAGGAATTAGGGAGTGTTGTCTTCGCCAAAGGAGGAACCCCGGACTTTGCTGAAGGGGGCTTCGGCGGTTTGCGCAATAAAGTCAACCTTCGGAAAAACCGGTCTGCCGCAATCGCTGCAAGTGTAGCCACGGCCGTTGCTGCAAGTGTTGTACCTACTATGCCTGCGGGATCGGCTGAACCATAGTTTAACCGGATGGCAATCAGTGTGGCCGGGATAAGCGTAATACTTGCTGTGTTAAGCGCTAGAAGAGTACACATGGCTGGTGTGGCGGTCTCTTTATCAGGGTTGAGCTTTTGCAGCTCCTGCATCGCCTTGATGCCCATTGGCGTTGCGGCATTGCCTAGTCCGAGCAGATTAGCACTCATATTGGAGAGAATATATCCTATGGCAGGATGCCCTTTCGGCACATCAGGGAATAAAAAAGCTACGACAGGGCCAAGCACCTTGGCAATCTTTTTAAGCAAACCTGCATCTTCTGCTATCTTCATAATCCCAAGCCAGAACACAAGCACACTGATTAAGCCAAAACTTACCGTTACCCCACTCTTGGCTCCGTCGAATACGGCGGCTGTAAACTCATCCATTCTGCCGTTAACGGCGGCGAACAGAAAACCGATGATGATCATTCCTAGCCAAATCCCGTTAATCATGGATACGCCTCCTTCTTCATTCATCAGCCCATTTTCTTATTTCGAACTCGCTCCCATTTCAAATAGAGCCTTCAGTGCACTGCCCAGCGCCTGGAACCAATTATTTGCCGGGTAAGCCTGTGCTAGTGTGGGACTGTACTTTTTCATATAAGCAGATTGCTCAGGAGGCAGGTTCTCAGGAGTATACACCGGCACGCGACCTATTTCTTTTCCGCCCAGCTCCAGCACAAGCGCTCCTTGCAATCCAAAATTCGCTCGTGTAGCTTCGGCTGAAGCACTTTCCTTCTGATTTAAAACAAGTTTCGTGATCACTCTATTTTGTTCACCTTGTCCAAGTGGATAAGCAAAGGTTTTGGAGGTTACAAAGTTATAGCCCGACACGGCATCACCACGTTCGATCAGTGTTTTGAGCGGATAGTGATTAAACCCGAAGTTTAGCAGGGAAGCATGATCATTCCAGTCATCGCCGTCATTTATAGTAACTGCGACAAGCTGCTGGCCGTTTCTGGTGGCAGAGCTGACAAGGCAGCGCAGTGCTTTTTTGGTATAACCTGTCTTTACACCGTCCGCTCCCTCGTATAAATACAGCATCTTATTTTTGTTTCTCCATTTGTAATCCCATTTCTCATTTGGATTGTCTGCAGTTTTCTCCTGCGTCTTCACAATTTCTTTAAATACAGGATTATGAAGAGCATAAGCGGTCAGAACAGCCAAGTCGTTAGCACTAGAATAATGCCCTTCAGCGTCAAGACCATGGGGATTAGCAAAATGAGTATGGGTTAGCCCTAGCTCCTCAGCCTTAGCGTTCATAAGGTATACAAAACCTTCCTCAGAACCACCGATATGCTCAGCGATCGCCGTTGCTGCATCATTCCCTGAGCGCAGCATCAGGCCATACAGCATATTTTCCAGCGTCATCTCTTCTCCCTGCTGCAAGTAAATAGAAGAGCCTTCTTTCGCATAGGCATTTTTTCCTACTTTGACTTTAGAGGCTAAATCACCATTCTCAATGGCGACGAGGGCGGTCATAATTTTGGTCAAGCTGGCAATAAGCATAGGCTCATCCCCACGGCTGCTGTACAAAATACGCCCAGATTCCACATCAATCAGTGCCGCTGCTCTTGCATGTGTAGAGATAGAGCTGTTCTCGGCCTGAATTGAAGATAGCGGCGCCAGAAGCAGCAGCGAAAGGCACAATATTAAGGCGAATGGCCATTTACGGGTTATTGTCTTCATGTTCATCCTCCGGCTTCTTATCGGATCTTAAGTAAAAGTGTTTATGTTGTACAAGTGTATGCGGACCAGCCTTAGGGTATGTCCACTCCTTGGGATGTTCCACACAAAATATCCCCACAACGTGAGGCTTTGCTTCGATACATTCTCAGGTAATTTGGGGATCAAAATATACTTTCTGACACGTCAAAAAAGGGACACCGCCTGTGTATGGCGATATCCCCGAGGCTATTTGTAGAATTATGTGTACCTAATGAGTTGAAGATTGAGATGTACTTGGATCGGTTTTAACAGGTGCTGCTGCCGGTGTGGCAGGTGTTGGAGGCGTTTGAGCTGCAGCATTACCGGTTTGGAACATCGTTTGAATTTTGTCGATGAGCCCTGGTGTTGCATCGATGATTTTTTCGAATAGGTGAGTTTGATTGTCCAGAGGGACAATATTCACTCCATCCTTACCTACCACTAAAAAAGCGATCGGTCGAATGGAGACGCCTCCCCCGCTACCTCCACCAAATGGAAGCATTTTGACTCCACCTTGGGAGCTTGAACCACTTATAGAATCTTCTACTCGATAATCACTACCACCAGCAGCAAATCCAAAGGCAACTTTACTGATAGGCAGGATAATGCTGCCGTCAGGGGTTTGTACTGGATCACCGACAATGGTATTCACATCTACCATACCCTTGATATTTTCCATCGCTGTTTGCATTAGGCCTTGAATAGGATGGTCGCTCATATTGTTTCCTCCTTTAATTGAGTACGATTTCTCTTTCTTCTACAGCGTATATCATCCCCACATCCGCCCATTTGTATGTAACTTTCATTTTAAACTTTCCCGTGTGGCTCCTGACGCATCTGTTTCAGCAGATTTCTCCAATGGCCGATCCCGCCTTTTTCACGCAAGACACGCCGAGATAGTCGCATTAAGGCATACAAAGTATAGCCGACTGACATTTTCCCCTTACAGACAAACTCCATTGCAAAACAAAGCTCATCTTCAAAAACAGGCTTAACAAAAATTCGAGGATGCTGCTGCAATTTCACCCACTGCGAAATAAAACCAACAATACTCCATTTCAGGCCCCAAACCGCTCCCGATGCGGTCGCAGTGTCTGCTGCATCACCAAGAGAGAAATCGGTGGACCAATCGAGCTTTGATATTTTGACATGAGCTGCAGTCTCTTTTAACCATTCCTTCAAGCCGCGTGTAGATTTCACAGCTTGGTTAACATTGGCGCGCCAGTGCATTACTCTTTCTTTATCAAATATCTCTTCTTTTACGGTATCTACACCTGTCGTCGCAGTCCCTGTCTCTTTAAACTTTCCCCACACACCCTGCTCCAATCCCTTAAAGACCAATTGGGGAAGTTCATAGTGAAGCTTTATCAAACCAAAAAGAGAGGTAACATCTAATTCGAGCAGGTCATTTTTTCCATGTTTATAACACCGTATGCGGAAATCGATAGATGAAGACAGGACCAGGATCAGTGCCAGTACAAGCAAAACAAGGGGAATTGCAAGCCATAACGTCACGTATTTACCTCCAAGAAACCTTAATAATGGGAACCTTTGGTTTAGTATGGCAATTTAAGCTGGAAAAAATTCGGGGTTTGCATAAAAAATATGAGTTTAAATAAAAATAGGGACTGTCCCAAACCACATAAATGGTTTAAGGGCAGTCCCTTCAATACAATTATTAGCGTTCTCGTACGAACTAAGGCAGCTCGACATCCTCAAAAGTCATTTGAGTATCCAGCTTATTGAACAATAGCTGTGTCTCTTCTTCCAAATTATCCGTGGACTCAAAATTTGTCGGTTCCGGCAGATCCTTTAGACTGGCAAGACCAAAGCTCTCCAAGAAGGATTTAGTCGTCCCGTACAAAATTGGCCGGCCTACCGCTTCCGCACGACCAACCTCATGAATCAAATCCTTGTTATTCAGCGTATGAATTGCGCGTTCCGACTTCACACCTCGGATCTCTTCAATCTCCACCCGCGTAATCGGTTGGCGATAAGCCACGATTGCGAGAGTCTCTAAGGCAGCCTGAGACAAGGTTGATCTGGATGGTGAATAGGCCAGACGCTCAAAATAGTGGGCATGATCAGGCAATGTAGCCAGCCGATAATTCCCGGCAATTTGCACTACCTGTAAGCCCCGCTCCTGTGCTACATAATCTTCTTTTAGTTCCTCTAAGGCTCCGGCCGCAAGCTCTGGGCGCTGTTCCGTAATTTCAGCCACTTGGCGTACGGAGATTCCCTCATCCCCTGATAGAAACAGCAGGCCTTCAATAATCGATTTCAGCGTTTTGTAATCCATTGAAGTGTTCTCCTCCTCTCCACTCCATTACGATGTCATCAAACAATTTCTCTTGGTAGCAAAAAATCGCCTTCATTTTCATCAGTTCCAGAATCGCAAGAAAAGTAACTACGATTTCGTGCCGTGCCATTTCATCGTGAAGCAGTGCCGAGAAATGCAGCTTACCGCCTGTTCCTCTGCGCTGCAGCGCATCTGATACATCACGTATACGATCTTTTACCGATATTTCATCCCGGGTGATCCGCTGGTAAGAAGACCTTCTGGCAGCCTTACTTAGCGCTTTACGAAAAGCGGCTATTAAGTCTGAGGTATGTAGTCCTTTTAGCGTTTGATCAATCTCTTCTGGCACGAATGGACCCAAATCCTCAGGCTCCTTCGTAAAAATCAAGCTCCGCTCGCTCTCCATATCCATTAAATGTACAGCAATACTCTTGAACTTACGATACTCAATCAGTCGCTGAACAAGTTCAGCTCGTGGATCAAATTCATCCTCTTCGTAATATTCAAAATCATCGATCTCAATGACCGGTGGTTTGGGCAGCAATAGCTTGCTCTTTATAGATAAAAGGGTAGCGGCCATCACGAGAAATTCACTCGTAATATCCAATTCAAGCTCCTGCATGCTACGCAGGTATTCCATATACTGTTCGGTGATCTCGGCGACCGGAATGTCCTGGATGTCGATTTCCGCCTTATCAATTAAATGCAAGAGCAGATCCAGCGGACCTTCAAACGTCTCCAGCTTGTACAATACAGTCACGAAGCATCCTCCCGCCAAAAAAAGTAAAGTGCAGCGCCCGTCTGGACGCTACACAAGTAGAAAGGGCTCTTATAATCCATGCTTTCTTCTTATACTATAAATAAGCACGAATTCGACTGATTCGTCAATAGCTGACTTACTTAAACAGTTTGTTAAGATTCGCCATTTCAATCGCAGCAGTCGCAGCATCCCAGCCTTTATTGCCTGCTTTGGTTCCTGAACGCTCGATGGCCTGTTCAATATTTTCAGTAGTGACTACGCCAAAAATGGTCGGCACGCCGGTCTTAAGATTGATAGCGGCTACTCCTTTGGCAACTTCATTACATACATAATCATAGTGTGTAGTGGAACCACGGATAACCGTTCCTAAGGTGATTACAGCGTCGTATTTGCCGCTTTCAGCCATTTTTTGCGCGATCAACGGAATTTCAAATACCCCTGGAACCCAAGCAACATCCACTTCATCATCACCAACACCATGGCGTTTAAAGGCATCAAGTGCACCTGACAAAAGCTTGCTGGTAATAAATTCATTAAAACGTCCTACAACAACTCCGTATTTTAACCCCTCAGAAACTAAGTGACCTTCTAAATATTTCGGCATATCCATCATCTACCCTTCGTTTTTTATAATGTATGGTTAAGCTTTCGAATCCTCATTTTGTTCAATATCGTCAAAAGACAGCATATGTCCAAGCTTCGCTTGCTTCGTGTGGAGATAATTGGTGTTGTCCTTGTTCTCCGGCATTTGTATCGGCACGCGCTCAACGACTTCCAACCCATAACCCTCCAGCCCTTTGATCTTACGCGGGTTGTTCGTGAGCAGACGGATTTGGCGCACACCCAGATCCTTCAGAATCTGTGCTCCAATTCCATAGTCACGCAGATCTGCTGGAAAACCAAGCTTTAGATTCGCATCTACAGTGTCAAGACCTTCCTCTTGCAGCTTGTAAGCCCGAAGCTTATTGATAAGGCCAATGCCTCTGCCTTCTTGGCGCATATAGAGTAACACGCCCCTACCGGCAGTTTCGATCTGCCGCAGTGCAGCTTCAAATTGCGGGCCGCAATCACAGCGATGGGAGTGGAATACATCACCAGTCAGGCATTCGGAATGTACACGTACAAGCACTGGCTCATCGCCGGAAATATCGCCTTTTACCAAAGCTACATGCTCTTTATCATCCACTTCATTTGTATAAGCAATGGTCTGGAAATCTCCAAAATCGGTAGGAAGTCGTACAGACACTTCGCGTGTGACGAGTTGTTCTTTTTCGTTGCGATAATGAATAAGATCCTTGATACTGATCAGCTTAAGATCATGCTTGCGGGCAATTTCGATTAGATCAGGTAAGCGGGCCATTGAGCCATCTTCCTTGATAATCTCGCAAATGACACTGGCTGGATAAGCGCCACACATCCGCGCTAGATCAACAGCAGCCTCCGTATGTCCGGAGCGGCGCAGAACGCCACCTTTTTTCGCAATCAGCGGGAACATATGCCCCGGTCTGCGGAAATCAGCAGGTTTCGCTTTTGGATCAATCATGGCTTTAACGGTCAAAGATCTTTCCCCCGCAGAGATCCCAGTGGTTGTATCTTTATGGTCAACAGATACGGTAAAAGCCGTACCGTGATTATCGGTATTGTGGGTTACCATAGCTTGCAGTTCAAGTTCTGCCGCACGCTCCTGGGTAATAGGCATACAAACCAATCCACGTCCCTCAGTAATCATAAAATTGATGACCTCTGGTGTCGCACGTTCAGCAAGGGCTATAAAATCCCCTTCATTCTCACGATCTTCATCATCCACTACAATGATGACTTTACCGCGCATTAAGTCATATATTGCTTCTTCAATCGGATCCAAGACACTTTCCTTTTTCGATTGCTCGCTCATGATCCTATCCTCCTAAAAGCTTTACGAAAGATTATTCCCTTCTTCGTAAGCAAACTCTTTATTTAAACAAACCCGTTCGCCGCCAAAAAATCATGACTAATCCCGGAGCGGCTCTCGCCTTCCTCATCTTGGGCGGCTGAGCCATAATGCAATAAATGATCTACATATTTGCCAAGTACGTCACACTCGATATTCACACTATCCCCGGCCCGTTTGTGCGTCAGAACTGTTTCCCCTAACGTATGCGGAATAATGGACACTGCAAGCGATGTTGCTGTAGTCTTCACTACAGTTAAACTAATGCCGTCGATCGTGATCGATCCCTTGGGGATAATATATTTAAATAGTGATTTACGATCCGGTGCAATCTCGAATACAACAGCATTCTGATCACGTTTTACACTTTTAATAATGGCAGTGCCATCAACATGTCCTTGGACAATATGCCCTCCAAAACGCCCGCCGGCTGCCATCGCTCGTTCCAGATTCATCCGGCTGCCGGGCTTCAGCTCCTTCAGATTGCTATTCCGGTAGGTCTGCGGCATTACATCCACTGTAAAGGAATGATCGCCCAAAGTTGTCGCCGTGAGGCAAACCCCATTGACGGACACACTGTCACCGATTTTTAGATCATCCATGATGACCGAAGCGGCAATATTCAGCACCATCATTTCCCCACCGGCGGAGACACTGCGCAAAACACCAACCTCTTCAATTAATCCGGTGAACATGATATCCCTCCTAAAAAGCATTACTTCCTCAAATTCACTTCTTGCATAGCTTTTGTTAGCGTACCGGAGTACCGCTGATACATACATTATCTCCTAGCACTTTTACTTCCAATCCTTCAAGTGAGATCGCATCCTTCATCAGCTCTACACCCGGAAATACGAAAGTCCCTTTCGCTTCTGTGCCACCGCCAACAATTTTTGGAGCGAAGAAGAGAATCACACGATCCACTAGCCCGCTCTCCAGCATCGCACCATTCAGCGTCCCCCCGCCTTCCAGTAAAATAGAGCCTATCTCCATTTCGCCAAGGGATATCATGGCCGCCTTCAAATCAACTCTTGGACCTGCTCCGCACACAACGATTTGAACGCCTGCTTCCAGCAGTGCAGCCTTTTTAGCAGGATCTGCAGCATCGGTTGTTACAATAAGTGTAGGCGCTTGACCATCACATACAACTGCCGAATCCAGAGGAATACGTAGCCCGGAATCAATGATGATCCGCGTCGGGTTAATGCCAGGCACTTCTGTTCTTGTTGTCAGAGAGGGATTATCAGCAATCACTGTATTCACACCGACCATGATGCCCTGATGCCGATGCCGCAGCGTATGTACGATCTCCCGCGCTTCCCCATTCGAAATCCATTTACTGTCACCAGATTTGGTAGCTAGATTGCCATCAAGTGTACTTGCACTCTTCAGCGTAACAAAAGGTTGTTTTGTCAAAATATATTTGATAAAACGCTCATTCAATCGAAGCGCACGATCACGCAACAAACCGACTTCGACCTCAATCCCTTGATCACGCAGCATTTGAATTCCGCGCCCTGCCACCTGAGGGTTCGGGTCTTCACAAGCAACTACAACCCTAGCTACCCCTTCATCGATCAGCCTTTGGCTGCAAGGTGGAGTTTTTCCATAATGGCTGCACGGTTCTAGTGTGACATATGCCGTACTGCCCTGTGCCTGCCCAGCTGCCATATTCAAGGCGTGCACCTCGGCATGCCCCGTACCTCGCTGTAAATGAGTTCCGAGTCCAATCATTGCTCCATTCTTCACCACAACGCAGCCAACAACAGGGTTAATTCCCGTCTGTCCTTGGGCACGTTCGGCCATGTCCAGTGCTAGCGACATATAAAACTCATCATTCATGTTGTCCATCTCTTCCTCCTATCCACTGCTGTCAATTCTTAAGCTAAAAAAAACAGAAAAACCCATCTCATTCTCCAGGAGGAGTTCAAGATGGGTTATGCGAGAGTTCATCGGCAGTCCAAATAAAAGTGTGCTTAAATAGCCGTCAATCGACGGGCATTGTGAAATATCGCACATGATTATATGAAAACACTGCGGTCCGCCAGTCCATTGCAGACAAGCGGTTAACCTCTCCTTCTTCCATCCAGACTATACTGTCGGTCCCGGAATTTCACCAGGTCCACCGTTCGCGTCAACAACGCGAGCCGGGTAGCGGACTGAGCACTGTAGATAAACTGAATAAGTTATTTCTACAACAGCATCACCGCCGGTAGGGAATTACACCCTGCCCTGAAGGATTGATCCTTTATTTAATTGAGATTCAAGTTTTCCTTACTAACAAAATTATCACTTACACCAGCGAAATGCAAGTGCGTTTATTATATTTACTTAAAATTTGTAACTAGATTATAGATTGTACTGAGTTTATAAAAGGAAACCAAGAAGCGCCAGGACAAGGACTCCTGGCGCTTCTTGGTTATATTTCAGGATTACAAACCACGTTCTTGTTGTTTCAAAAGATCACGAATTTCCGTAAGCAGCACGATATCCTCTGCAGGTGCTGGAGTCTCTACCACTTCAACTTTAACGGCTTCTTTGCGCTGAAATTTATTGGCGAGCTTAATCACCAGAAAGATAGAGAAGGAAATAATAAAGAAATCAACAACCGATTGTAAAAATAGTCCGTAAGGTATTTTCAGGTCCGTAGTGACTTCAAGCACCCGGTCCTTTAAATCTATACCACCCGTAAGCAAACCTGCAATTGGCATAATAATGTCATTTACTAATGAAGTTACAATCTTTCCGAATGCAGCTCCAATAATGACCGCAACCGCTAAATCAAGAACATTTCCTTTTAAGGCAAAAGATTTAAATTCTTTCCACATATACCAAATAACCCCCACATATATAATTTGAAATTATTATAGCATAGTAGCTTCCTATTTCTTAAGACTTGTTAAGAAACTATTAAGTTTCCCTTTACTTTTATCTGCCACCGCTGTTAAGAAGTTTCCTGTTAAATAAAGTTTAAGAATTATTTCTTACATGATAGAGCCATGGCTGAGAATGTATTATCTACAGATCAACACATGGATTGAGGTACAGCGATCAGAGCAAACTAAAAGGAAAAACCAAACTGGCATAATGCTGTGGGGGATTTGGTCTTTTATTCCACTAATTTATTAGCTGCTATACAGTACCTTTGCCTTCACTGGTCTTCAAATGAGGCTTCCAAACAAGAAAATGTTGTATACTTCTTATAGCAAGAATTGCGCTTTACAAGCAAGAAAGGACGCTGAGAAATGCACAACGCAACGCTGCTATTGGTGGACGACGAAGCCGAGATTATTAAACTAATGCAGATCTATCTGGAGAACGAGGGTTACCGGCTGTTAACTGCCAGAGACGGGCTGGAAGCACTCGAAATTATCAATAGAGAGACTATAGACCTCATGGTTCTTGATATCATGATGCCTAATATGGACGGCATTGAGGCTTGTATTAAAATTCGTGAAACGCAAAAATTTCCGATCATCATGTTATCTGCTAAAGGGCAGGAACTTGATAAAATCACCGGACTAAGCGTAGGTGCAGATGATTATGTTACGAAACCTTTTAGTCCGCTGGAGTTAGTTGCCCGTGTTAAATCCCAGCTGCGCAGAACTCGAAATTACATGGCAGATCTAAACGCCAAACAGGATGAAATCATCATTGATGGCCTGGTTATTAATTCGGTTACGCATGAAGTAAGTGTGGATGATCACCCAGTTAAGCTTACCCCGCGAGAATTTGCGATTCTAGAGCTGCTCGCCCGTAATAAGGGACAAGTCCTAAGCATGGAGCAGATCTACGCCAAAGTATGGAAAGAACAATTCCTGGAAAGCAACAATACACTTATGGTGCATATTCGTAAAATCAGAGAAAAAATAGAAGAAAATCCGCGTAAACCACAATACTTAAAAACGGTATGGGGCGTTGGCTACAAACTGGAAAAAGGAGGTCCTTCTAGTTGAACTTTAAACGATTCGATACCCTATCCTGGAAAATAGTTGGCTTCAGCTTAACGAGCCTAGCACTCACCGCTTTAATCTTAATGGGCGGCTATTATGGCACTTCACTATTGCTGTGGTTAAATCCTTCACGCTCCTTTTGGGGAGTCAGACTCATTCTCTGGGTGATCAATACCATTGGATCAACGCCAGTTGTGATTCTTATAGGGATTCCTTTATTTATTTTTTTCATCCTAAAATTGTCCAGAAATACAACTAAGAATCTTCATAACATTACTAGCGGAGTTCAGGCCATTGCGGATGGCAATTTGTCTTTCAAGGTGCCGGTAACAGGTACGGATGAACTCGGAAAGCTCGCAGAAAATATGAACACTATGGCTGGCAAGCTAAAATCTGCTATAGAGGAAGAACGAGCCGCTGCAAAAGCCAAAAACGACCTAATCACAGGTGTGTCTCATGACCTCCGAACCCCACTAACCTCTGTTCTCGGATTCCTTGAATATGTGGAGAAGGATCGTTATAAAAATGAGGTTGAGCTGCGTTATTATGTGAATATTGCCTATGAGAAATCTTTGACTCTTAAAAAGCTAATCGACGATTTGTTTGAATACACTCGCGTCAGCAGCAGCGGATTACCGCTAAATATTGAGCCTGTAGATCTCGGCAAGCTGCTCGAACAGCTGATTGAAGAATTTGCACCCGTACTGGAACAAGCAGATATGAGCTACCGCATTCATACGGATACAGCTCCTCTGATTATCAACGGAGATGCGGACGAGCTGGTGCGATTGTATGAGAACCTATTTACCAATGCCGTAAGATACGGTAAGGAAGGGAAAATTCTAGACATTTCTGTTGTTAGAAAAGACGATAGAATAGTTGCTCTGTGTACGAATTACGGTACTCCTATCCCTGCATCCGACCTCCCCCACTTATTTAAACGCTTTTATCGTGTCGATAAATCCCGCTCCCGAGAGACAGGCGGAAGTGGCTTAGGGCTCGCCATAGCCAAGAGTATTGCAGAGCTTCACGGCGGAACCATTACAGCCAAAAGCACACGCAAACAAACTGAATTTGAAACCTCTTTCCCTGTGAGCGAATGATGCTTGCGGGGATTTTTTGTACAATCTCAACCATTAAGAAAATGATAAGAATTCATAACATAAAGCCTTAAGATCTCTGACTTATAGTGATTTCATACTAAATCTGCTATAAGTGAGGATTGTTGTTATGCTATTTAATTCGTATCCCTTTATGTTTGGTTTTCTGCCTATCGTGCTGGCCGGATATTTTATTCTGAATCGTCTTCGTCTCACACTCTGTGCTAAGGTATGGCTTACCCTCGCCTCTTTAGTTTTTTACGGGTATTGGAACATAAAATATGTCCCTCTAATCTTGATATCCATCTTATTTAACTATGTTATGAGCCATTTCATTCATACCACAACAGCTAAGCGTCGCCGGCCGCTGCTAATCTTTAGCTTAAGCACAAATATTCTATTACTCAGCTATTACAAATACACGGATTTTTTTATAGAAAATTGGAATGAGGTAACCGCAAGCAACCTTTCTCTGCACCATCTTATATTGCCTTTAGGCATAAGTTTCTTTACCTTTACACAAATCGCCTACCTCGTTGATGTTTACCGGAACCAAGCGCGTGAGTACAATCTTTTGAATTACACGCTATTTGTGACTTTTTTCCCGCATCTGATCTCCGGTCCCATCCTTCATCACAAGGATATGATGCCCCAATTCGATAAACTGCGAAATAAGGTTTGGAATTGGAACAACATACGGAAGGGGACCCTCTTCTTCAGCATCGGATTAGGAAAAAAAGTCATCCTAGCGGATACCCTAGCTGGTTATGCTGATAACGGTTTTGCAGCTGCAACATATTTTGTAGATTCATGGGTGGCTATCCTTTCCTATACCTTACAAATCTACTATGATTTCAGCGGCTATACCGATATGGCGATTGGAATAGCACTGCTGTTCAACATCCATCTGCCGCAAAATTTCAATGAACCCTACCGAGCCGTAAGCATCCGCGATTTCTGGAGACGCTGGCATATTACGCTCAGCCATTTTCTTAGAGATTATATCTACATTCCACTTGGCGGCAACCGGAAAAGCTTCTGGATTTCGATCCGAAATGTCATTATTACTTTTCTGCTCGGTGGTTTTTGGCACGGTGCGGGTTGGCTGTTCATCCTGTGGGGGCTCTTGCATGGAGTAGGACAAGCTGTAGAGAAATGTTGGGGACGCTGGGGCTTCTCCCTTCCCAAATGGTTATCATGGTTGCTGACTTTCATATTTGTGAACATCACATGGGTGTTTTTCCGTGCAGAACATATATCGCAGGCATTTCGTTTGTTGAAAGGGATGAGTGGGCTTAACGGGGTATCTTTGCAATCTATTGGATCGCTTAAATGGGCAATCATCCTGATTCTCATCTTAATGACGATCATTCTCTGGAAACCCCTTCATCTATTGAACAAACGTAATTTTCAGTATAGCTGGAAAACAGCATTTGTGATGGCATTTATCATTATGTTCTCGCTGTTATTCTTCAACCGAATTACAACCTTTTTATACTTTAACTTCTAGAACTGTAAGGAGGAATGATGATGCTTGCATCACGGCTTCAGAATAATAACAACCCACGTAAATCCCCCGGGATTCATACTAAATCGAAACGTTTCATAGGTTATTTCCTGCTTTGTTTTAGCTTGTTAGCGCTTCTAACGGCGCTGATTACTGCTTTTATCGACCCATTACAATTCTATCACCGTCCATCGTGGTATACCCCACTCTTGTCAGAAGAAGAACGTTATCAGAATCCAGGTTTAGCTAAAAATTACGACTACGACAATATTATCATCGGCACGTCTATGACAGAGAACTTTCTTCCCTCTCAAGTAGATGCCAGCTTAGGTGGGACAACCTTAAAGTTATCTATGGAAGGATCCACGGTCGATGAGCATTATAAAATTGCCAAACTTGCCTTGGAGACAGGCAAAGTAAAACAAGTGCTCTGGGGTTTGGATTATTTCTCTATGAAACTCGCCACAGCCGAAGATGAGGAAGATTTCCCTGACTATCTGTATGACGGCAAACTATGGACCGACTACAAATACTGGTTCAATTCATCTGTATTTAAACAATTAATAAGCAGCATCAAAAACAACCTGAGTGGTGAAGCTAAACAGAATTTGGAATATTTATACAACTGGGATAACAAAGTAGTGTTTGGCAAGCAATACGTTGCAGAATCTTACCTAATGGCTTGTGACAAGGAGCTGGATTACGGTACTAACGAGGAAAGCATTGAGCAAGTAAAGGGCTATTTTAATACGTATATCCGTCCTCTGCTGGAGGAATATCCCGATGTCCAGTTTTATTTCTACTACCCACCCTACAGCGTTATGCGTCAGGTCGCTTGGTTCGCCAGTAATCCCGTTCGCTTTAACAATCAGCTTGTCATGCGGCAATGGATATTCGAGCAATTTGAACAGTTTCCAAATGTGAAGCTATACGATTTCCAAGCCGAAGCGGATTGGACATTCAATCTAGACCTCTATAAGGATTTAAGCCATCATAATGGTGAGGTTAACACGTGGATAGCAGAAGCTATCGGACAGGACAATTCCAAATATCGGGTAACTTCCAGCAACATAAAGGCGCTTAATAGCTCGCTGGAATCACAGGCGGAAAGCGCCGTTATGAATAATAACGGAAAAGTTTATCGCTGCAGTGTACAAGTAAATGGATTACCACTAGCACTTAACATCCGTTTAGTGCAAGGAAATAAAGAATTATGGCTGCCCGCTAAAGATATCGGGACAGCCCTGGGTGCATCCATAACGTGGGATGCGGCCACTAAAACTGTATCGCTTACTTCCGCCGAGAACACCGTTACTATGACTGTGGGCAGTGTCAAAGCACTCGTGAACGGGAAAGCTCTCACCATTGATGCTGCGCCGCTTCTTGCAGGAGGAAAAGTTTTAGTCCCGCTAGCCTTTGTTGCGGAACAGCTCGGCTGGAATGTCTCAAGTGAAAAGGAAGGCGAATGGCTGCGGTATAACCTAAGCACCTCAGATAACGCCGGTACACTTAAGAATCAGCCATAAAATTTCCAAAAAAAAAGCACAAAAGCACCCGGCATTTATCATGCTGGGTGCTTTTGCATAAAAATCTCAAATCACACTAATCTCGATCACTCTGTTTTACCTCTACGTCTAAATACTCGGTTCATAACAAATCCTATGGTTATCAACCCTATTCCCGACAGATACAGAGGCAAAGGACTGTTCTCACCTGTCTTCGGCAGCTGAGGAGCACCTGAAGTGCTATTGTTCACCGTACTTTTTGGTACTTCTTCATCGTCGATATCAACTTCTCCTAATGGAATTTCTTCTTCGGTAATCTCTTGCTCAGGAGTTCCCTCATCGGTTGATGTCGCGGATCCTAGATCGGCCGCATTTCCAGGACCAGCAGGAACAGCTGGATCATTAATAATTACTTCGGGTACGGGCGAGCTTGTAGACGTGGGTACCACCGAACCTCCAGATGTGCTGCTTGTAGGGATTGGTGTAGGTGCAGCAGTCGCTTCTGGTGATGGAGAAACCGTCGGTGCTGGCGTTGTTGATGGTGCAGGTGTTACGGTTGGTTCTGGTGTTGTTGTTGGAGCACCGGTTGGTTCTGGCGTTACCGTAGGCGTGGGCTCCACTGCTTTTTGATTCGTAATCACCAGTTGAATCGCTGACGAGGAACGAATCTCCACTGGATGCTCGGATGTATCGAGCACGTAACCATTTGGAGCTGCTGTCTCCACCAATACATAGCTACCCAGCCATATTTTATTAAATGTAGCTGTACCCTCTGCATCTGTAGTTAGACTGTTAATCAGTACACGTTCCGTGCCATTTAGTCGATACAATGCAAAAGTCGCATCACCAAGCGCCTTTAAATTATCATCAGCATCTAACTTCTTAATATTGAGAGTGCCTCTTCCCCCGCTGCCTGTGCCAGAACCGCTGGAGACCCCGACAATAATTTCTCTAGAGGTTTCTTTACTTATTTCGCTGCCGTTAAAACCACTGAAATGTACAGTATTTATTACTTTGTCTCCAGTGTTAGCCACAATCAGGGATTGATATTCGAGAATGTAAGCCCTGCTGATTTCATAGGCAAAGCTTAACTCAAAAGATTGTTTTCCATCGGTATCCGTTGTGATAACAACGCTATAATCAATACCCTGAATCAGTTCAGGACCGCTTTTCGTGATATCTCCGTTCACAGCTACAGCCGTAGGATACAGATGGAATGAATTCTGCAGCAAAATTTGATTAGCACTAGGAGTATCTTTGATTAATGCATCCTTTATTGTGGACTGCCCCCGGTTAATTTGCAGGCTCCAGTCAATTTTATCCCCGTTTTGTGTACCGTCCTTCAGCACATAATCCTCTCCAAAAGGAATTTTTACGGAGGCGGTCAAATCTTTGGAAACCACTTTTGCTCCATCATAGAGATTAGCTTTATTATCAACAGTAGTGCCTATTATTTGCCCTTCAAGACTTGTATTAAATTCAATGTAGAAAGCGGAGTTAATCTTATCTGTAAAAATAACCTTTAATTCATTATCGCTATTTACGCTATAGGTATATTTATTAGGATTCACTTCTGTACCCTTGGTAGGGTCACCATTCTTTGCAATATTCATAGTGTAAACTTTTAGTGAACCAGGAACCAAAGTCTGGCCTGATTTTAAAATATCAACAAGCGCCGGAGCTTCGAGGGTTTTGCCATTATAATTGGCGCCTATCGACCAAGTAATTTTTTTAGTTGAAGCATCGTAGGCTCCCCCTTTAAATCCATTGCTTTTCGCCTCAGGTCTAGGAATGAATAACCCTTCTGCTTCTATCGTGCGTAAGGCTTCAGTAGTGTCCATCCAGTCTAACCGAACTTTGTTATTGAAATTTTCAGTTTTAGCCCAAATCCAATCCTTGTTAAATTCTGTAGTATAGCTAATCGTATAAAGACCAGATATCGGTGAATTAAACACTACCTTAAAGCCTTTATTAGGCTCGACAGGTGAGTTGTACACTAGATCATAGTTATTTGGATTTAAAACATTCCCATTCAGATTTCTAATCACCAGTGATTCTGGAATAAACTTTAGGCCGCCAAATGGGAAGGATTCGGTAACTGTAACATGGCTCATCGGGTAATTATCACTATTCAATGTGACCTTCCAGCCTAATGTTTTATTCTGATAATCTACGGTTGATAAAGTCTTATAAAGAATGGAAGACCGGATTAATCGGGTAGCCTGATCACTATACGTACTATCAGATACTGTATTAGTTATGGTAGCATCCTCAAACACGCGTTTTATCGCTTTTGTCTTATATTCGATTCGATATGGTGAAGTAACATCGTGTGCAAATTGCAATACAAACCCAGACTTATGAACGTCTGACGTGGAAACAACCGTGTAGTCAACATCCTTTGTCAAAACCTTGCCTAACGTTCCACCACCGGAAGAATCCAGCTGCACAGCATATACTTTTAGCGAATCGGCTACCAGCTCTTGAGAATCATCGAACAAATCTGTTAACACAGCGTTTCCTTGCGGGATGTTCTTTTCATTGTAGTTATATTCAATTGCCCAGGAAATGATCTGCTTGCCCCCATCATAGCTTGTAGAATACTTTTTCAAGCTTCCTCCACGTTCTACATTCACTGTGGCAGTCGAGCTGGCAGGCTCTTGCCCATTTCCTGAAAAAGTTGCAGTATTGGTGAAGCTTAGCTGATGGTCATTAGTAATCCCTGTGGAATATACAATACGGTAAGCCTCTTTAATCACAGGCTCCGTAAAACGGACAATCAATGACCCTCCGGAGAGCTCTGCAGAGTATTTGCTTGTGTCGAGCAATGCTCCTTCCGTTACTGAACCATCCAATTGAATGCTCAGTTGATACACGCTCACTGTGACTGGAGTATTTAATGATAAGCCTGAAGGGATGGGGTCACTCACAATGGCATTCCCCACGGCTTCCAAAGACTTATTGACATCAACAGTCCAAAATATTTGGTTCGCATTGAAGCCTTCGGGAATACCTCTCTTCTCTATAATTGATCCAACACTTGGTTTAAAATTAACTGTCACTGTCTGAATACCGCCGCTCACGGGAAATAAAATATTCTGAATAGTACTGCCCGAGATTTTCTGTTTATCGAATTTAGTATTTAACCGCAGCGTTCCCTGCACGTCATCATGTGTTTCTATGTAGTCATTAAAAGTCATTATCACTTCATGTGAAATTTGCCTCACTTCAAAGCTCCCTACATCTCCATCCTCAGAGACCAAGGGTCCGTTAAAATCATTAAATAGCTGGAACTGTTCTGGAAGCTGAAAAGTAAAAGTGTCACCTTGCTTGTAATTATGATTTTTAGGAAGAGACCAATTATAATCCAAGGTAACATTAGCATCTTGTTCGTATACGCTGTTCGTGACCGTGATTCCATCTGGCCCGTACACAGCCATTGAAACACTGGTGATGATATTTCTTTCGTCATCAATCGCAGCCGCTTTTACTTGCGGAGCAAATCCGATGCCATAGGCATATTGGGCCACAAGCATCAAAATAATGACCATTACACTTATTTTTTTCTTAAACATGTTCCTGTTGCCTCCATTTTCTTGTTCTAATTGTTTTCCACCCCTGCATGTTCAAAAGCTTCATATGTAATTCCGCGCCCTACGCCCCATCTTATGTTAATATAATGAAAAGTCTTCCTTATGCGGTGGAGTTGACAGAACATATACATATATACCCATTTTATGGATATCTAGAATCAAGATTATTAAAATTCTCAAACTTTATTTTTGATGGATGTTTTCACGTTCAAAGGAGGTTCGTCTATGCAGCTTTCATCTTTTTTTGATCGCCAGCACGCGGAGGATTTCATCATGTTCTCCTCTTCGCATTGGGTTGCGCTGTCTATCATTACGTTAAGTTGTCTACTGCTCTATGGCTTACGGTTTGAAATTCGTACAGATTCAAGACTTCGGCAAAGCGTGCGTTTGCTGCTAATCATACTACTTGTAGTCTCAGAAGCCGGGCTGCAAATGTGGTACATCTCTCAGAACATCTGGCGCTCCAGCTCCTCATTACCGTTCGAGCTCTGTGGAATCACTCTACTGCTGTCTATTATCATGTTAATTTCACGCAGTCGAACCCTTTATTCCTTTCTCTACTTTGCCGGGATCGGCGGAGCATTTATTGCGTTGCTCACCCCTAACCTAGTTTATCCGTTCCCTCATTTCCGCTTTCTCCTGTTTTTTATAGCTCATGGTTCTATTATTCTGGCGTCTCTTTACATGACCTGGATTGAGGGCTACAAGCCGACTTGGAGATCTTTACTCATCACCATGCTCGGCCTCAATATTGTGGCTGCCTGCATCTGGACTGCTAATTACTTCCTAGGCTCAAACTACATGTTCCTATCCCAGAAACCTAGTACCTATTCCGTATTGGATTATTTTGGACCTTATCCTTATTACCTGCTTGTTGAAGAGCTGTTTGCCTTCACTGTGTTTCTAGCTATGTATTTGATATTCTTCTGGCTACCAGAGCGGCGCAATTCACGGCGTAGACAGGTTAGGCGGATTCTTTAACAACACAAAAAAGCCAGCCCCGATATTCGGAGACTGGCTTTTAACTATTAAATCTTAAGCTTCGATGATTTCTACCGAAGTCATTTTGTCGCGTCCTTTAAAAGCATCAACAAGATCCATACCTTCTACTACTTTACCAAACACAGTGTGTACTCCATCCAAGTGTGGTTGTGGAGCGTAGCAGATGTAGAACTGACTTCCGCCTGTGTTCTTACCTGCATGTGCCATAGCAAGTGTTCCGCGTTCATGTTTGTTTGGGTTAATTTCGCAGTTGATTGTGTAACCTGGGCCGCCAGAGCCAGTTCCGTTAGGACATCCGCCTTGAGCAACGAAACCAGGGATAACACGGTGGAATGTCAATCCGTTGTAGAAACCTTCTTTTGCCAGCTTTTCAAAGTTGGCTACAGTGTTAGGTGCATCTTGATCGAACAAGTCCAGCAGCACTACGCCGCCATTTTCTAGAGTGATTTTCGCTTGCTTTGCCATATGTAAATGACCCCTTTCAAAATTAACAAATTTAGAATACCTCAATTATATTACTATGAAACCACGCACAAAGCAAAGCAAGCAGGAGACTTTCCTGCTTGCTCTATATGCTGCTCAACTTTACCCACCTTACAGCAGCAGGCTATTACTTAGCAACAACTGTCTGTTTGGCGATACGCTCTGGTACAATATCGTTGGCAATAAGATCCGTATAGCTTTCACGACGCACTACAAGATCGCTTTGTCCGTTCTGTACGAATACTAAAGCCGGACGGCGAAGACGGTTATAGTTGCTGGCCATGGAGTAATTATACGCACCTGTGCAGGCTACAGCCAACAAATCGCCGCTTTCAGCCTTCGGCAGCTCTACATCCCAGATCAACATATCTCCGCTCTCGCAGCATTTACCAGCGATGGAAACAGTCTCAGTTGCGTCTTCGTTAGCACGGTTAGCAAGCAATGCCTCGTATTTAGACTGATACAAAGCAGGGCGTGGATTGTCGGTCATTCCACCATCAACAGCAACGTACTTACGCACGCCAGGAATGTCCTTGTTGGATCCTACAGTGTACAATGTAGTACCTGCATCTCCAACAATACTACGGCCCGGCTCCACCCAAATTTCCGGCAAAGCACTATAAATTCCAACAAAATGAGTCTTCACTGCATCCGTAATCGCTGCAACATATTCAGAAACATGTAATGGGGTATCTCCCTCGATATAACGAATCCCGAAACCTCCACCAAGATTGACTACACGGAAGTCCACTTCCAAGCCTTCTTTAACACTGCGGGCAAAAGTTGCCACACGCTCAACAGCTAGCTGGAAACCATCGGTTTCAAAGATCTGCGAACCAATATGGGAATGCACACCAAGCAGCGTGATATTCTTTTTGCTGACTGCTGCTTTCACTGCTTCATAGGCCGATCCATTACCGATATCAAAGCCGAATTTGGAATCTGTCTGGCCCGTTGCGGTATATTCATGAGTATGCGCTTCTACACCTGGTGTCACCCGCAATAAGATGTTTACATTAACTTCTTTGCGTGCAGCAATGGACTGCAAAAGGTTAAGCTCTACCAAATTATCGACTACAAAGCAGCCGATTTTGGCATCAATCGCCATTTCGATCTCTTCAGATGTCTTATTGTTGCCATGAAAATGAATACGTTCTGCCGGGAAGCCAGCTTGCAAAGCTGTATATAGTTCGCCGTCGGATACAACATCCAGTGACAAACCTTCTTCATCAGCCAAACGAACCATTGCCATTACTGAAAATGCCTTGCTTGCGTAAGCTACTTGGAAACCAAGGCCGGAGGCTTTAAAAGCATCCATATATTCCCGGCAACGTTGTCTAACCAATTGCTCGTCCAATATATATAGCGGGGTTCCATATTCCGCTTTCAATTCAGTTACATCACATCCGCCGATCTCCAAATGCCCAGCATCGTTAATGCGGCTAGTACCGTGTAGAAACATTCTTTAGTCCTCCAATTTCTGTGGAATATCAAGGTTCCACCCTGTCTTAGTGTATTCAGTATAACAGACAGTGGGAACTCCATTGAATGGACTAATTTGCAGTAGTTTTGTATTTTCCTACGATTGTTACTCATTCTCTTGAGATGGCGGCATTCTGGTATTGTCTCTGGTTTTGTTAAAAGACGGCCTTTCCTTCGAACTTAAGACCGGTTTACGCAATAGAATTTCACTCATTGCCTTTGCATTAAAGGGTATAAACGGCCACATATATGAGGAGTTATAGGACCGATGAGTGGTTAAGAAGATAGTCAGTAACGTCGTGCCAATCATAAAGCCTGGTACCTGGAACGCCGCTACGGAAATTAATAACACAAGCCTGACTATACGGTTCGCCAGACCCAGCTCATAACTCGGAGTCGCGAACATACCGATTGAGGCTACCGCCATATACAGTACTACTTCGTTTACAAACAGACCACTCTGCACCGCTATATCACCAATCAATATGGCTGCAATCAGACCCATCGCTGAGCCTAAAGGTGTTGGGGTATGCACGGCGGCCATCCGCAGTAAATCAACCCCAAGCTCTACAATCAGAAACTGAGCGAGAATAGGAATTCTCGCTGTCTTTTGCGGCCCGATAAAATCCAGCATAGCAGGCTTTAACTCAGGATGGATAACAAGCAGCATCCATAACGGGAGCAGGAACATGGAAGCGAAGATGCCGATGAAACGGACCCACCGCAGATATGTCCCCATAAAAGGAGTCTGGCGATTCTCCTCCGCATGCTGGCAAAGATCAAAAAAGGTAGTCGGAAGAACAATTACAATGGGCGAGGTATCCACGAATAATATGACCCGTCCCTCTAATAAATTGGAGGCTACAACGTCAGGGCGTTCAGAATAACGCACCATAGGATAAGGGTTCCACCCTCCGCCGATAATCGCTTCTTCCAATTGCTTATCCGCCAGTGGAATACCATCGATATCGATGCTGTTGATTTTATCGATGACTGACGTTACTTGCGTTTTATCAACGATATCATCGATGTAAGCCACGCAGACATCTGTCCGTGTCCGCCGTCCCACTTGAAACATTTCAAGCTTCAGCCCCGGATCACGTATCCGTCTTCTTACAAGTGAAATATTACTAAGCAGGGTTTCTGTAAAACCATCGCGCGCACCACGCACCACCCGATCAATCGAGGGTTCATCAGGACTTCGCATGGGGTAAGATCGAGTATCCATTAGGATAACTTTGTTCTCACCCTCAATAAATAGTGCGCTCATTCCTTTTAATACTTTATCGAAACATTCGCTTAATACACTACCCTCTTCAACTTGAATATGAGGGATGTATTCGTTCATAAAGCTACCTAATACACCTGCGGACAAATTTTCTGAAGAAAGGTAGGTTAGTCGTTTCAGAATTTCATCCGTCACATCTTCGTTGGTGAATCCGCTTAAGCAGAGTAAAGCTGTCTTATGTCCCCCAAAGGACATTTCTCTAAACGTCACATCAAAACTTGTTCCCAGCCCCATCACTTCGGTCAGCGTGTTTTTTGTTTCTTGTAGAGAACCTGGGATATGATCATTGCCTTGCCAATAAATAACGGATTCCTTTAATGAGTTAGAATGCTCACTATCGCGTTTGTTTTGTAGCTTATCTTTACTTTTGTTCTGAGACTGCTGCTGCGCCTGCTTCTTTGAAGGCTTCGGTTGAGCTTGAGACTCCTCCCCAGTACCAGCATCGTTACCTGTTCCGCCTGCTGCCTGAGCATTCTGATCCTGTGCCTCATCATCTGATTCTGAATCCTCTGAATCCATACCAAATAACCTGGCAAAAAAACCTTTACTCGGCTCATTTGGCTCCTGATTGCCGAGCTCATCCGATGCTTCTGCATCCTGCTGCTCTGTTCCCTGCTCCGCAGTCACTTCCCCATCCTGCTGCCCTGTTCCCTGCTCCGCAGTGGCATCTGCATCCTGCTGCTCTGTTCCCTGCTCCGCAGTCGCTTGTGCATCCTGCTGCTCTGTTCCCTGCTCCGCAGTCACTTCTGCATCTTGCTGTTCTGTTCCCTGCTCCGCAGTCACTTCTGCATCCTGCTGCTCAGTGCCTAATTCGGCTGATGCCTCTGCATCCTGCTGGTCCTGGCTAGTTTCAGATGTTGTAGAATTTTCCGCTGAATCTTCACTTTCACCGATAGCTGAAGCGCCCTCAGGTTCTGTGTGATCTGCAACTAGATCCTCTGCAGTTGTCTTCATTGCTGCAGCAGCTGCAGCATTATCTTCCAGATGGTCATCTTCCGGTGCAGAATCACCGCTGTGAATAAACTTGCTCATTTCCTAACCCCCTGTTTACTGTCGGTATACAAACCAGTCGAACAAAGAACCCGCGACCTTCCCACTCACCATCGCCATTAACAGACCGAATAGATAATGTGTCATATTTAAGCGTTTAGCGAGTATCGGCAGCACATTTAATACCTCGGTCAATGCTGCAGCGAGCATCCCGACAAAAATCCCATCAAATAGTCCTACACCAAGTTCAACTAGAGGACCTGAGGTAATTTTCCAATTCCAAAAATCACTAACAGTACCTACTAAAGATCCACCTACCATCGCGCCTTCATACCAATGAACTTTATCGTAAGAAGAGGTTAATTGCGCCAGACGCGGCACCATATCCAGCACAACAAATAGAGCGATCACTCCACCGCCTACAGCAATACCACCCGCAATGCCCAGCAGCAAATTTAGTCCCAGTGCTATGGGTGCCGTCATCTTCAGTCCTCCGTATTCTCAGATTGGTTTTCACTGCGGCGCCTCATCTTGCTGTATTCCTCATTGATGACATATTGGTCGATGTTCTTCTGATACAGATACATTTCCACTTCCAGCGGAGTAGGCTCCTCATTCCACTTCTTTTTAAATAAATGGTTGAAAAAAATGACCATCCCAAACCCGATGCCCAGAGAATAAGCAATCTGAAATATATAGGGATGCTCATCCCGATGACCCGTTAGCATCTCCACAATTCGAATTTGTACCTCCAGCATATTTACATCAGCATGAAAGTTCATAATCGTCAGAGCAGACCCAAAGAAAAGCAGCAGCCACACTAAAACAAACATCGCCACCGAAGGTTTCCGTCGCTCCACCTGACTCTCAATCTGCACAATCGTCCTCCCTTCACCGATCGGTTCAATGTCCGCATTCGGTATAAGTTCATATATCCGGGGGATAACCATCAACAGATCAATCAAAATCAGATTGCCGTCACTTTGCTCCGGCTTCATTAAGAGAATTGTCTCCAACGACTCTTTCAGCTCAGGCTCCGCTATCAAAAAAGCAATATCACCCAACGTGACACCTTTACCTTTGGGAACCATCACCCGATTTTTAAGCTGTATATAGATGGTGGGAGCAGAATGTTGTTTCATCCGCATTCCTCCTAAAGGTTATGGTGAAGCTCAGGTCCAAGATAACGGTAGTATGGGAGTAAAGCCTTATTTTTACTCTTGCTGCTCTGAATCAATTTCTTGAAATACTGAAATGTTGCTTGTTTATAGGTATCAGGAAAGGCTAACCCTTCTTCTGGAAATTAAAAAGAAGACAGCTCAAGGTAATTACCTTAAGCTGTCTTCTTGTTTCAATCCTAAATACGTCAGAATTCGAGCGAATCCAATTTCCCTCCCGCAAAATCAAACAGGGTCAGATTGGACCATCCATTCTCATGTCCCACGGACCATTCCTTTTGCGAAGGAACCCAGGCTGGCTCCCAATAATAAAACCCGATACCTTTACCGTTAGGTATATTCTCAATTACACTAATAAAATCTTTCATATACTTAGTCTGTCCCTCTACTGTAGCCGGATAACCTTCATGCAGCTGCTTTTCCTCACTTACTATTAAGGGGAAACCTTCAGGTGCATTCAGCGTCCAAGGATAAGCTGTTTCAACAACAATAATATCCTTATTGTACCGCACCGCCAATTCATTCAGGTTAGATCGCAAGTCATCCAGCGTGCCGTGCCACCAAGAATAAAAAGATAATCCGATCACATCAAAATTTACGCCATGCTCGAAAAACCGATCATAAAAGTTACGGCTGGCTGGATGATCAGCACCACGGTCAATATGGATCATGATGGACAAATCAGAAGCAACAGCTTTTGCGCCCGCTATTCCTGCTTGAACCAGTGTAATGAACTGTTCCCACTGCTCCGTAGTATCCCACTCACCATCCACCTTGCCTTCATTCCATAACATGCCTGGAGTAATCTCATTACCGATCTGCACCATGTCGGGCATTGTGCCTTGAGATTGCAAAAGCTCAAGAACCTCACGAGTATACTCATACACGGCTGATGTTAAACCCGTAAAATCAAGGTTCTCCCAAGCTTTTGGCTTCGATTGATTAGCAGGATCTGCCCATTTATCCGAATAATGAAAATCCAGCAGAAAGTTAAGTCCTGCTTCTTTAATTCGCTTAGCCATAATCAGCGTACGTTCTAGATTGCAGAAGCCGCCCGGAGGATCATTCCAAATCCGCAGCCGGATGGCATTCACGCCATTGTCCTTCAGAATGTAGAGCAAATCCTCAGCGTTCTCAACGGACTCTACAGCACCGCTGTAATACGCTCCTCCACCCTGCTCAATTTCATCCAGAAACGAGATATCCATTCCATTGATAAATGTGGTTGTCATCATTGCTACTCCTTTACAGAACCAAGTGTCATCCCTTTAACAAAATATTTTTGCAGGAAAGGATATACGATCAAAATTGGAGCGGCTCCGATAAATATTTGCGCGGCTCTCACCGTCGTCTGCGAGATCAGCTCCATTTCCTTTGGATTGATGCTCATGGAGCTCATATCCCGTTGAATGATAACCGTCTGCAGGAATGTCGCCAGTGGAAATTGCTTGGAATTATTCAAATACAATAGTCCATCGAACCAGGAGTTCCAATGGAATACCATGCTGAACAAGGCAATCGTAGCGATCGACGGCAGAGAAATCGGCAAGTAAATACTGAACAACGTACGGAAATGTCCGGCTCCGTCTATTAGCGAAGCCTCCTCCAGATCTTTTGGAATACCACGGAAGAAGTTCAGCATCAGAATCACCAAGAACGTATTTACCGCACCTGGCAGAACAAGTACCCAGAAGGAATCCATCAAACCAATCTTTTGAATCACAATGTAAAATGGAATCAATCCACCGTTGAACACCATACTGAAAACGAACAACCAAGAGTAAACATTACGGCCCTTGAAGGCTGAGTTTTCTTTGGACAACGGATAGGCTGCCAAAAAAGTAATTAAAAGTGTAAGTCCAGTCCCGAGTATGGTTCTTTGTACAGATACCCAGATGGAGTGTAGAAAGATCGGATTGTTTATTGTCTTTTTATAAGCTTCCAGAGAGAATTGCTTTGGCCATAACCCTACCAAATTGGCATCCGCTGCCGACTTCGCGCTAAAGGATACAGCCAGCACGTGAATCAAAGGTACAATACACATCAGTGCGAGCAGGATTAGAAAGCAAGTATTAAACACGTTGAATATACGATAACCTCTTGTTTTGTAATACATAAGTTGTCTCCCTCTTCCTTTGGTAGATTAGAAAATGCGATATCCTGCCCACTTCTTAGCCAAACTGTACGAGACGAGAATTAGGATCATACTAATGGCCGACTTAAACAGTCCGATTGCCGTACCAAAGCCCATCTCACCATTCAGAATAGCCGTGCGGTACACGAAGGTATCAATAATATCGCCTTTCTGATAGACCAGTGGATTGTAGAGGTTAAAAATCTGGTCAAACCCTGCGTTCAATACATTTCCGAGAGCCAAGGTACCTACCACCACAACCATTGGCAATAGAGATGGCATTGTGATAAAACGTGTCTGCTTCCAGCGGTTAGCGCCGTCTATTTCAGCAGCTTCATATAATGATGGATTGATTCCTGCTAGAGCAGCTAAGAAAACGATCGTATTATAACCAAATTCCTTCCACACATCTGTGAGAATAACTGTGAACCGGAACCAGTTGTTATCGCCTAAGAAAAAGATTGGTTTGAAGCCCATGCTGCCTAAGATCTGATTGACAAAACCATCTGTAGCAAGCAAATCCAGCAAGATCCCGCCGAGAATAACCCAAGATAAAAAGTGAGGCAAGTACACCAGTGTCTGAATAGTACGCTGTATGTATACCTTGCGAATCTCATTTAACAAAATGGCGAATACAAACGGTACAGCCAGATTGAAAATCATTTTTAGAACAGCAATAATCAATGTATTCCAAATGACCTGCATACTGTCATTACGTTCAAATAGATAACGGAAATTGTCCAATCCAACCCATGCCGAGCCTGAAATTTTCAGCCATGGCTTATAATCCTGAAATGCCATCACAATTCCGCCCATTGGAATAAAGCTGAAGATGATCAGGAATATCATCGCTGGCAATAACATCAAGTGAAAAGGCCATGTTTTTTTTAGTGTTCTCATCCTTGGTCCCCCATATCGTGTCAAGTTCTTCTGTAACCATACTCAAATTATAGCAACGCCCGAATTCCTCAAATAGCGGGCAAAACCAATATATATGGTACAAAAGCAATCTCTTTATCACATTGAAAAAAGAGGACTTCAAACGCAAACAGGGACCCTCCCTAAAGCCTAATGCTACGGCTGAAGAGACGGTCCCGTTTACTTCTTTTTACCTAGTCAAACTAAATCCAAACCTTATTTTACGCTGTCATACCATTCGTTAACTTCTTTAGTGATTTGATCGCCACCACCTGATTTCCAGGTTGCTACAAAGGAATCAAATGCATCCAGCGGTTTGTTGCCATAGATAATTTCATTAAACGTTTGGTTCTCAATTTTGTTCAGATAGTCCATCTTCGATTTCATAGTTTCGGTCGTAGGACCTGTGAACATATTCTTAAAGGATTTATCCTCTTGCGCCAGCAGAACTTTGGCAGCCGCAGGGGTATCTTTACCATAATTCACAGCTACGTCCTTCTCCAGACGGGTTGTTGGCTCTGCGCCATCTGCCAGGTTAAGGAGTGCTTTCATTTGGGCATCCGGGATCCGGGCACCGTCACGAACCAGCATATAACGAACACTATTCACATAACCGCCAGCAATTTTATCATTTTCGATCATCTTGCCGTTCGCGTCCAGCTCATAGTCATATCCTGCAAAAAGACCGTTATCCAGTTCACTGCCTGGCGTTGGATTAGCAAAGTTATCGAACAGATAGTTTTGATAAGTAAAGAAGGCTTCTGGATTTTTCATTTTCGTGCTGATCAAAGTTACACCGTTAGTGAATTGTGTGCCATGACGCATAACCTTTCCATCTGGACCCGCTGGAATTTCAATTGGAGCCCATACTGCATCTGGAGAGTTCTTTACGGTATCCTGAAGCGGCCAGCCGCTCATCCAGTAAGGACCCGGGAGAATACCTGCTGTACCTGCAACTGCTGGTTCGGCAGTTTTGTTCTCATCCCAAAGAGCTGCTTCCTGAGGAATATAACCTTTCGCCAACCATTCCTTCAGTTTTTCGAGCCCTTGCTTCATCCCAGCATTTACCGAGCCGTATTCTAGTTTACCATCAGCATCTAGATTCCATTGCTGTGGCAAGGTTCCGTAAGCACCAAAGATCCAAGATGGATCGCCCATCCAAGTGTTCATCGTTGTTTTGAAGCCGATACTAAGTGGAGTTACCTTGTCTGGTGCCAAACCATCAGGGTTCTGATTCTTGAACGCATCCATCACTTTTTCCAGCTCATCGATCGTCTTAGGGGCTTGCATATTCAGCTTATCCAGCCAATCTTGGCGGATCCACAGAATGTAATCATGGTTATATGCATAATCGAGAACAGGCAGGCCCATTCTTTTGCCATCACGGCTGTATTGGTTCCAAACGTTAGGATCCTGTGCCATCGCTTCTTTCCAAGTATCTGAAGCATATTTATCAAACAAAGTTCCTACATCTGCATACATGCCGGAATCGATCAAATCCTGTGCAATCGTGTTGTCGGCTGTACCGATGGTTACCACATCAGGCATGTCCTGACCTGAAGACATGGATAAACGCAGCTTCGTACCAAATGCGCCGTTCGTATCTGTGATGGACCAAAGGGACTTAATGTTGATGCCGAATTTTTCTTTAGCCCATTTTGTAGCCACGTTATTCTCAATGCTTTCACCGTTTTTGAATTTAAGCTCAGGGTCCACGCCCCATGCGGTTGTAAATGTCACCTCAGGATCGTATTTATCCTTGTAGGCGTTTTCAGAATTGGAAGCTGTATTTGCAGTCGCTTCACCAGCTGCTTTATCTCCAGCAGTGTCTTTACTATTAGCAGCGTTATTGCCTGAACAGCCCGCAAGGCTACCCGCCAAAAGCATGCTCATGCACAGGAGCGGCAGCCATCTTTTTCTCTTCATCGCGCTCATTTTGTTCCCCCTTGGATTCCATAAGTGTTGGTTACATTTTAATTATAGGGAACGACGCTGAGCCCGAATACGTCATTTAAACAAGGTTTCTGCACCTTTCTCAACCTCTATCCGTCCCGGAATTCATTTGGTGTCATATTGTAGTGTTTTTTGAACATCTTACTGAAATATTGCGGATTCTGATATCCAAGCTCAGAGGTGATTTCATAGATTTTTTTATTCGTATTTTTAAGCAGATAAAGTGCCCGTTCCATCCGCATCCGAATAATATAGTCCCCTAGTCCTTCCCCAGTCTCAGCTTTATAAATCTTGGACAAGTAGACTGGATGCAAATATACATGATCGGCAATGGTTTTGACGGACAGCTCATGCCCCGAATGGTTTCCTACCAGCTCATGCACCTGCTTGATAATATAACTTTTCGTATTCTGATCGCTTTCGGATAGCTCCTTCTGAAGCTTATCGAGCATATCAAACGCCCAATCTTTAAGCTTATCAAAAGAAACAATAATACTCTGCGTCAACAACGGATCTAAAGCGTATTGGTCGATCTTGGAGATGAACTGACCACTCTTATGCGCTATATACATAAATGCATTCGTTATCGATAGAAAGACCTCGTACAGATGTTCACTGGAAAACCGTGCATTCTCCATATCCCGGAACACGTCAGCAATTTTTTGCCTTGCTGAATCCCATTGTTTGGATTCCAGCAGATGAATGAGTGTAGGTGGACGATAAAGACACTCGAGCGATTTGATGCTGATCGTCTCCTGATGCTGGCGGTCATCCAAAAACAGCACGGAGCTGGATTCATCATGTGCTGCCAAATACATCGAGCTAAGACCGCTTCTATAGGCAGCCGTCATCCCCTCCGGAAAGGTGAACCACTCTGTTACAATCAGTGAAATCTCACCCTTGAGGTAATTGCTTACACTAATTCGGAAATTCGCGATCACCGCTTTTAGGATTTGCTGCCTTGCAGCTTCATAGTTAGCCATTTGCTCCAATTCCTGCTGTACTGCCGGCTTTAATTCAACAAGCAGAATCAAGCAATCATGCGGCGCTTTGCAGAACCAGACATGGAACTGTTCCTTAAAAAGCTCCTCGGCAATGTTGCCGATCGCATATTCCATGAGAGAGACCGAATGGTGATCCATTGCGGCATAATGTTTACCCAGCTGAATCAGCAGCATCGCCGCTTCAGCATCCGGCTGGAAGGAGATTTCATATTCCTTCAGCTTAATGGCTAGTGTCCGCTCAGACAGCACCCTGCCGAGAAGCAATTCATGCATCAGATTAGCCCGCAAAACACTGTAATCGGCTTTGCGATTATACAGCAGCAAATGATATCTATCATGAGCTTCCCATTCGTCTTTCAAAGATTCAATCGCACTGGATACGCTTTTGATAAACTCATCATCACTTACCGGCTTCAAAATATAATCAAATGCCTGCAGTTGAATAGCTTTTTTCGCATATTGAAAATCGGAATAACCTGTCAATAAAATGGACCGAATATTTGGCCATTTCTCGCTCACGGCTTCAATTAATTGCAGGCCAGTCATTCCTGGCATTGAAATATCCGTAACCATAATATCTATAGCCTGCTGTTCCATAATTTGCAGAGCTTCAGCACCCGATGCCGCTTGATGCACCTGCTTTACCCCGATTTCAGCCCATGGAATAGTACGAGCTAAACTTTCCGTAACATAGGGCTCATCATCAACTAACAACAGCTCTATCATTCTTTCCCCTCCTAGATGTCATTCCATTTCATTGTCTGTGTAGGGCAGCAACCACTGCAGTGTCACCTGTAATCCTCCAAGCGGAGAAGGCGAGATGCGCAAGCCAGACGTCTCCCCAAAACGCAGCCGCATTCTCTGATGCACATTCCATAAACCGCAGCCCATTTCTTCATCCATCGCCCTGCTTAGTTTATTTTCCAGTTCTATAATTCCCTCTGGCGTCATGCCCTGACCATCATCCTCAACCGTAAGCGTCATTTCTCTGCCTGCACAGGAACCCGTAATCCGCACCAGTCCCTCTTTGGCGACGGGCTCAATTCCATGTATAACCGCATTCTCCACCAAAGGCTGCAGTACGAGCGGCGGAAGCTCTCTTTTGCGCATTTGCGGTGGGATATTGATCTCATAACGAAGTCTGCTCATCCTCATCTTCTGGATCTCCAGATAATGATTCACAAATTCCACCTCTTCAGACAGCGCAACCAAATCACGTTCCTGACGAGTGGTGTATCTGTAATATCGGGACAAATTATGCGACATCCCAACGACTGCCCCCATATTATCTAGCTTCGCCATACTTGTAATAAAGGAGAAGCAATTATAGAAAAAATGTGGATTAATCTGTGATTGAAGCTGCTTTAAGCGGGCTTCGCGAACATGGATTTTCTCCATCAGCACATTCTCGATCAGCATCTGAATCTGTTCTACCATACTGTTAAACCGGCCGGACAGGAAGCTGAATTCATTCTTCCCTTTAATCTCCACTCGCGCAGAATAATCCCCTTGCTTCAACCGTTGAAAGCCTCCAACCAATAACCTTATAGGCACCTGCACTTGAACATATAACAGATAGGCTACGAGACAGCTCATTAACAACAAAGCACTGATCGCAAAATAAAATAAACGATTAGAGGTCAGGATTGGATGTAGGATTTCAGTCAGCGGCATATAGTCGATCAAATACCAGCCCATTTTGTCCGAATAGACGATATTTACACTGTAGGATTCACCTTCTATTTTGACCGTGCGATTCTCACTAGGCTTCAGCTGGGTCTCTTCCAGCCTGTCTACCAATTCTTTTGCTAATACCTTGTCGGCACTGCGGTTAAAAATAAGTCCTGTTCCCTGCTTATAATAAAAAGGATCTCTTCTGCCATCACTTTTGAATTTATCCAGCATATCTTCTATGTTCCGGCTGTCGAACTCTACCTTCATAACCGTTTTGACTTTTTCCGGAGCGAATTCTGACATAAAAGGTGTAAAAGAAAACCATGAGAATACGAAGCGGTCACCCTCCTGCCCTTCGATTTTCTCCACATGCCAGCCCGACTTCACTTCCCGCTTCAGATCCTCATCTTCGTATAACTTCGCATCATTTTCAGACACAATACGATGAATGGACGGGGAGTATAAATATAGCTTACTCTTCCAATTGGAGGAGCTTTCTTGAATACTGATTTTGGTCTGAATCCGTTTGATCAGGTTTATCGTATCCAGATTCAAACGCCCTTTTTCCAGATAAGTATCCTTAAGGCTGAGGATATCAGGATCATGGATCAGCAGAATCGGCCACGAAGACAATAACTCCATATTACTTTCTACCTGATTCTGAAAAAAACTAAGCTGATTATTATTCGAAGTATTTAACTCCGTACGCAGCACATCCGTGGTCGTTTTATTGGAATAGAAGTAAAGGATGGTTATCGGGATCAGCATAATGACCATGATACTCACGATTTTGGTAAATAAATTATATCTATACACGTTCCTTCACTCTCCGGCTCAAATGTCATAGCCCCTATTGTACAAACAATCCCTACTTGCGAAAAGATAAATATCTAAAAAATGTGGTAAAGACAGGCCCTAACTGCCTTTTCGAGCACAGTTATTGCCTGTCTGCCTATTATTGCTGCAAAAGATTGAGTATGATGTAAGCCGCTTCAGCGCGTGTTGTATGGGCTTGCGGGCGGAAATTGCCATCTTCGAATCCATTGATAATCCCAGCCTGCGCAAGCGCTGTTATCCCTTCACTGGCATACAACGAGATCAGGTCTTTATCTTTAAAAGAAATAACGTTCACATCTTTCTGACCGTTCACTTTCTCCGCCAACTTAAGTGCACGGTATGAAATAGCTGCCATTTCTTCACGGGACAATTTATCATTCGGGCCAAAAGTGCCATCCGTATGTCCTTGTACAACACCCAATCTCCCAGCAGTATTCACAGCAGAGCTATACCACGCATCAAGGTTCACATCTTTAAAACTGCCTGTCCCTCTTTCTGCATTTAGCTCCAGCGCGGGCAGCAGCATGCTGACAAATTCAGCACGTGTAACCTCCCCTTGCGGATTAAAGATCCCGTTTCCTATTCCTTGCACGATCCCTTTAGCCGTCAAGGATTCAATCGCTAACGTGGCCCAATCTGCTGCTTTTAAATCTGTGTACCCCACCTCTGCGTACCCCGCAGCATAAATGCTGAAATGACTTGGATTAAACACAATCTGTTCCGCGGTTGGGTTGTACCGCACAGCTTTGATAACTTCGAGTTTTCCATCAGCAAGTATCGAATAAACAGCAATCCGCTGGCTCTGCTCCCCGAGCTTCAGCTTGTAGTGGAAGGCTACCGATATTGCTCCTTTTTTGAAAACATCGATAGAAGTCCCGTCTACTGACACATGGATGTTATAGGCCGGGTAGTCTTTTGCTCCAGTTGCCAATGGTGAAGGCAAGGTTGGCGTAGCTACCTGAACCAGTGAGAGCGTTAGTTCCTTAGCTCCCGTCTTTATAATTCCTGCACTTGCTTCCGTAGAAACCGTAACAGAGGCCGTCCCATATACAATTACTATTTGAGGATGTTTGCCCTGCTCTAGTATAGAACTCAACGGAAGATGAACGACTGCTCCCTTAAGCTCTCCCGTCGATGGCAGAACAGAAATAACCAGTTTTTCATCCGCCGGAAGCGTCGACAGCGCCTTATTGATATCCTCTATACTTAGCGTGATCTCAGCTATGCCGGAAATTCCTGCTTGTGCCTTCACCTGAAGTTGTCCTGCCGCTGTATGTTCGACCACTGCTTTAATTGCTGAATTTACAACGTTTGAATCTCTGACCGTGATGACAGGATCAGGATTAACCCCCGTTCCGGGTTCCTCACCAGTGCCGGGATTTCCTCCCGTTCCGGGTTCTTCACCAGTGCCAGGATTTCCTCCCGTTCCGGGTTGCTCGCCAGTGCCAGGATTCCCTCCCGTTCCGGGTTCCCCGCCAGTGCCGGGATTCCCTCCCGTTCCGGGTTCCCCACCAGTGCCAGGATTCACTCCCGTTCCGGGTTCCTCTTCGCCCCCCTCACCGGCCACCGGGGTTTTGAAGACATTTAATGAAGAGAGTGCATTCCCTGCAAAATCGAACATTGCCTGATTCTCCCAAGCATTTCCTTCGCCTACCTTCCAGCCTACACCTTGCACTGGAATCCAAGCTGGTTCCCAATAGAACAAGCCTGTTCCTTTACCATCGGGTACTTTGGACAATACATTCATTACTGTTTTGACCTCAGCCATTTGACCTGCAACCGTAGCTGGGAAGCCACTGCCGTCTAGCTGATCTTGGCGGGCGATGTTATTCTCAAAATTGTCGCCGTCCTCCAGCGTGTAAGGATACGCGGTTTCCGTCACAATCACTTCTTTACCATATCGTTTAGAGATATCGTCCAAGTTAAACTGCAGGCTATCCATCGTTCCGCTCCAATACGGATAAAAGGACGCGCCGATCACATCATAATCAAGATTCCGCTTCGTTAATTCGTCAAAGAACCAACGAAACATATCATTTTTGCCACCTTCAGCAAGATGGATCATAATTTTGATATCCTGACCTGCACCCTCGCTGTCTCTAACTCCCTTCACTCCGCTCTCCAGAAGCGGAACAACCTTCTCAAAAGCATTCTCTTGATCATAGGATTTGCCGTCAGGCCATAACAAGCCCCCATTAATCTCATTTCCGATTTGGACCATATCGGGTGAAGCTCCCTTTTCCTTTAGCTCATCCATAACATCTTTGGTATAGTCATATACCGCTTGCTTCAATTCATCATAGGAGTAATCCGCCCATGCTCCCGGCTTGTTTTGCTTTCCGGGATCAGCCCAGAAATCAGAGTAGTGGAAATCAAGCAACAGCTTAAAGCCTTTGGCTTTGACACGCTGCGCCATTTCCACAACATGCTCACGGTCATTATAGCCGCCAGCTTCCTGAGGATCATTCCATAAACGCAGCCGAATGTAATTTACACCCCGGCTTTTAAGAATATCCAGCAAATCCTTTTCTACTCCATTGTCGTAATACTTTCCACCGGCATCCTCAATCGCTTCCAGTGTGGAAATGTCCGCACCTTTTATGAACCCGGATTGCAGCACAAGCGGAGTAACCTGAATATCAGCTGTGGGTTGTAGGTCTGTCCCTGCAACTTTCCCCATTACGCTGTAAGTTCCTTCAACCGCGTACTCCGCTTCAGTAAGGTCATCCCAGGTTACAGGCAGCTGTTTGCTTGACCCATCTTCGTATATAGCCGTTACCGCTGATGGCAATAAAGCAGGCACATCCGTAATTGTGCTGACATTTATACTCTCAAATCCAACAATAGGCGTGCTGCTGTCACCTACTACTGTTACCTTCGCCACTGCCTTCTGCACAGTACCTGAGATAGAACCGCTTACTGTAAAGGTTCCGGGACGGGAATACTCTGCTGGAGGGATCACATCCCAAGCAACCTGAGCATCCTCCGTGTCAGAATTGCTATATACCACAGTTACAACACTTGGAAGCTCAGGGGCTTGCCCAATTTCCGTGTCCAACCGTACTGGCAGTACAGTTTGTATTTCACCCTGTGCCGGCTCATGCGGCGCGCTGGCTGCGGGAACACCCCAGACCTTCAGATCATTAATGGCTGCCCATTTTCCGCCGTTGATGCCGGTCAGGTTGACCCTTACATAAGAAACATTCCGCAGCTTAAAAGCATTGTACTGAGTTTGCTCTACACTGCTGCTCTGACTTTTGTCCACAACTGTTGTCCATACCTTATGATCACGTGATACTTCAATCGTATATTGATTAATGTAACTCCATGCATTCCAGATGACGGTTGCACCTGACAAATCATATGCACCTTGCAGATCTACTTCCAGCCAATGAGGAAAGCTCCCGTCATTCGCCGTCCAATGTGTGTTCCATTCATCGGAATCTACTGCGTTACCCGCTTCATATCCTGCAAGCTCACTATCGGATATAGCAGGCTTTCCTAGGGCAATATTCTCATCTCCTGCCGCTTGAGCAGACTGCCCAAACGTAAAAGGGGAAATAAGAAAGGTCAGAATCATAAATAATACAAATGATTTCTTCAATGTCTGCTTCCTCCTAAATAATTTAATCATGGATTATGTACTCAGCAGCACAGTCATTTTGTGCACTCCCTAATTGTAAACGCTTTATTAACTCTGCTATATGTTACGTTAGAAACATTTCAGCAGTTTTTGCAGTCGATTTGATCTAAGCAAGGAGTAAAATCACATACAAAAAAAGATGATCCGAAAGCCATACGGCTTCGAATCATCTTTATATAGGTAGAACCATTCCACTTCAATCTGCTCAGAGCGTTTGTGGTTTGGACTGTTGATTAGATAAAAAGAATAAAGCGACCCAGATCAAGGCAAATCCGAGAATCTGCGGGATAGTGACCAGCTGTTGGAACACGATCCAGTTAATGATTACTCCTGTCATAGGAAAGCTGAGTTCAGCCAATGTGGCGAAGGAAGCTTTGGTTGTGCTAAGCCCTTTGTAATACAACAACATACTAAGAAGTCCTGGCAGCAAAGCTTGCAGCAATAGATTAACCGCAATAGCTGCCGATGCACCAAACCCGCCATGAATCTGCCACGGGGCACCTTCTAGCGTAGTGATAACGAAAAGTAAAGGAAGCGCAAGGATAAACCGCAGCGAAGTCACTGTCTCATATTTCATAGAACCGAGCAGATAACGTCCCATGACTGTCGATCCCCCCCACAGTGCAGCTGCTCCCAAGGCCATCAGACTGCTAACCCCAATAAAGTTATTCACATGTCCGAAAGGGATACTCCAGCCAAAGGTCAGCAGATAGGTTCCTACCAGCGCCAACACAATGAGTGGTCCGAAATTTTTTGGCAAACGTTCTTTAAGAATTAAAGCAGCGAGACCGATAGCGAATATTGGCTGAAGCTTTTGCAGTAACAGCACTGCATTCAAATCCCCACTGGAAAGTGCCATCGTAAATAGGATCGTCGCCCCGGCAGAGCCTCCCCATGAAACAATCAATAAAGCACCAATCTGGCGAAATCCAATTCCTTTAAGCTCCGCCCGGTGACGCCAAAGAACAGGTGAAGCAGCCAAGAAAAGCACCACATGCTCCAGAAGAACAATTTGCGATGAGGTCAAGGATTTTAACAGGATGATACGAAAGAGCGGATCAACGCCCCATAATGCTGCACCAATCACAACGAGCCAAAATCCACTGCGTAGCGCTGATGTACTGCCAACCTTAGTTGATGATGAAGCTGTAACATTACTCATAATTTCCTTCTCCTTGTCGATACAAACCCTCGATAAGAGACCAAAAACCCCCGAATTACCAAATAGGTAAACTCGGGGGCATTATCAATAAAGACGTACAAGGATAGACTCCTAGCGTCTTTATCTTATGATCCTCTCCCATCCGGACTTTACCGTCGGCTCTGGATTTACACCAGATCAGTCACTTCTCTGCAAGCAGAACAAGTGAGTCGCGGGCTCAGTTCGCTTTGAACATTACCGCCGGTCGGGAATTTCACCCTACCCCGAGAATCTTGTATTCCGTTGTTTTTTTCACAATCTCAGAATAAACCTCTTCAAGCCATTCGTCCAGTACTTTATGAAAATGTACACATTACTTTCATGTTTCGCAGCATTTTATTACATGTTTGTTCGTAATTGTTCTACTGCTTCATCCAAAAAACTTCTGTATAATGAAATTATGTTGATTTTTCCATAGTTTAGTAATCATGTCGAGGAGGTTGTTATGAAAGAAGCATTCTGGACGAAATTATTGTTCTCCATTTTTGCCGTTGGAGGAATAGCTTTTTTAGGATTCATAGGTGCTATAATTACTGCGCTTTACGGAGGACTGCTGTTTTATACCCCACTTGTGGCGATCTTAGCGATCGTATTAGCCATCTATGTTGTACTCATCATATTTAATGTGTTGTCCCGAAGAACAAGCAATATTGTATTGTTATCTATCCTCGGACTTAGTCTGCTCGCGACCGCAGGATATGAGATCAAGCAAGCGTACGTCAACAGAATTGCCACTGTCGATGATCGGGAGGTTAATCTGCTACAGTATGAACCCTTTGCTGAGAAGACCAAAGCAGTGAATCTGGACGAGCCTTCTTCCTATCATATCGATAGCGATCTTCCAAGATTGGACGGCGCAACCGCACTTTATCCACTTTATTCAGCTTTCGTTCAATCTACTTATCCTGAGGGTTATTATAATCCGTATGATTTTCAAGCAAGTCAAGTAATTTGCAGCAGCACGCCTGAAGCTTACAAGAGATTAATTGAAGGAGAAACCGATATTATATTTGTAGCGGCTCCGTCAATTGCACAACAAAAAGAAGCTAAAAGAAAAGGTGTCGAACTGAAGCTTACGCCGATCGGCCGCGAGGCCTTCGTATTTTTTGTAAACAAACGAAACGACGTAACCGGACTTTCCACCGCTCAACTTAAAGATATTTACGCAGGCAAGGTCACAAATTGGAAAGATGTAGGCGGAGCTAATAACCGAATCCGTGCTTTTCAACGACCTGAAGATAGCGGAAGCCAGACGATGTTGCAAAAGTTTATGAAGGACACTCCACTCATGAAGCCGCCTCAAGAAGACGTAGCGGATATTATGAGCGGTATCATTCAACAAACCTCCAGCTATCGCAACTATAAAAATGCACTGGGCTACAGCTTCTTATTTTACGCCTCAGAAATGAATCGAAACGGGGAAATAGCCCTGCTGGCCATCGATGGTATTCAACCAGACAAGGAAAGTATTCGTAGTGGACAGTACCCTTTGGCAACAGAATTTTATGCAGTGACCGCGGGAAGCGACAACCCTAATATTCAGCCCTTTCTGGATTGGATTCAATCTGCTCAAGGTCAGAAATTGGTAGAGAAAACAGGTTATACATCGTTAAAATAAAATCTCTCTAGCAAATGAGAGCTATCCCAAATGTTTGGGAAGGCTCTTTTTCTATTTTTATACCGAAAATTTTCCTTTTTATCTGTTGTAGAGCGCAACTTTTGGAAACTATTGTCGTTTATACTTTATACGAGCCTTAAACGGCATCAAAGGAAGAAAAAGTAAGAATTGCTAGAGACCAATAAACGGGGATGGTAGGGATTGCAGATGAAAAAGTTTGGTTTTTTGGCGTTACTGCTGCTTTTGTTGGTGCTGGTTCATCCAGGAACTGGTTATGCCGGCTCTGCGGAAACACACATCAACCTAGACGGCAACGATCTTAAGATTTCAAAAGAAGCACAGGTACAAATTGTAAATGGCAGTGTAATGGTTCCTCTTCGTGTTGTTGCGGAACAGCTTGGTTATACCGTGAAATGGGATAATGTGACCAAGACGGCGATCATTGAGCAAAAGGGAACTACTTTAAAGCTGATCGTGGATAATACGATGGCAGAAGCTTCAGGGAAACAAGTCAAACTGGACAATCCTCCGTTTCTCAGTGGCAGCACAACCCTTGTTCCTTTAAGATTTGTTGGGGAACAGACAGGAACTACTGTCGGTTGGGACAATGTAACCAAAACCGTATATTTAACCTCTCCAGTACCTGAGATTGGGGGAAGCGATCCGGAAATTACGGTTCCACAACCCACTCCAACAGCACCTTCAGACAACGGATCAAACGGGAATACAGCAACTGAAGGGAATAGCTCAGTAGCTACAGTCACCAATCTTAGCTTCATCGATAACCAGCTGGTTATTGCAGTGAACGGCAGTATAAAACCTACCGTGTTCACTATGACAGACAAAGACCGAATTGTCGTGGATTTACCGAATACTGGCTTTGGAACCGACTTCCATCAGAATCTGTCCGTAGGAAAGAACCAAAGCGGACAGTTAACGGTTACTGACTATCCTAATGTCTCTGCCGTTCGCTATTCATTGTTCAGCAGTTCCCCATCTACCATTCGGATCGTCATTGATCTAAACAGCGCTAATAGCTACAGTCTGATAAATGCTAATGATGGACTTATTATTGTGGATCTTAATGGGACTAGCGTTACGCTTCCTGAAACCACCTTACCAGAAGTACCGGTTACAACTCCTCCACCTTCTACCGGCAACACAGACAAGAAGATAATCGTCATCGATGCAGGACATGGTGGGAAAGATCCAGGGAGTTCAAGTGTTAACAAGCTTAAAGAGAAAGATTTCACCTTGCCGACAGCACTGAAAATTGCAGAATTACTAAAGAAAGAACCAAATATCGAGGTTATACTCACGCGCAGTGGCGATACATACCCAACTCTACAGGACAGATCTAACCTCGCCAACAATGTAAAAGCCGATCTATTTATCTCTGTTCATGCCAATAGTATTCCGGCGGGCAGTAAAAGTAACCCTAGTGGCACAGAGACCTATTACACACGCAATGATAGCTTATTATTCGCTCAAACCGTTCACAAATACCTCGCAGGTGCTACAGGACTGCAGGACCGAGGGGTTCGTCAAGCAAACTATCATGTAACAAGAGAAACCAAAATGCCAGCAATATTATTAGAATGTGGTTACTTAAGCAATACCAAGGATGAAGCATTGCTGTTTACCCCGGACATCCAAAATAAAATAGCCGAAGCAGTAGTTTTAGGAATCAAAGAATATTTAGGTCGTTAAAAAAATGGGTGTCCCATTAGCCGTTTAGGCTGATAGGACACCCATCTTTATTCGGTAGCAGTGTTCCAAACACTCATTCGTTCCCGCAGATTCGAGGTATGCAGCTCCAGCTGTATACCATCTGGATCTAGAAAATTGACCGTCCAGCCTATTCCCCGTTTGATCGGCCCTCTAATTATGGGCACATTCTGGGTTTGCAATCCTTGGACGGCTTCTTCAAAATGTTCCTCTGCAATACTAAAAGCGATATGGTCTACCCCGACCCCTTTATCTGCAATCGCCATATAATCAGGCTTTTCAAGAAGACATATCCAGGCACTTCCCCATTCCAGATAAGCATCAGTTTTACCTCTATGAACTAGCTGAAGGCCCAGAATTCCTGTGTAGAAATTCAGGGAATTTGCTAAATTACTGACATTTACGGTCACATGGTTAAAACCTTCTACCTGCATCTTTATTCAGCCTCTCAAACTTCTTAAGCCAGCATAGTGACAATTCTTTTGCGTTTCTCTGACTCAGGATCATAAGCTACATGCGTATCTTCATCAAAGATCAAGGTAGCCCGTTCCTCCAGATTGTATTTCGGCCATACCCTCTCTGCTGTAGCCGGATTTCCTTGATGAGCGAAAGCAATCCAAGCGTCATGCATAACTTCAGCCAACTTCTGCATCGTTGGATTAATTTCTGCCCTAAGATGGGTTAGATGAGATAGATTATTAAAGGCATAAACGATTTCTGCACTATGCACAGCTTTATTTAACAAAGGATGACCTGGGATCGTGCCGTCAAAACGGTACATCCAGACTGGTGCATAATTCAATTGGTTTTCCGCCAGAGACACCGAGGTTGCCCAGAAGTAAAGATCCGTTAGAATTTCAGCTTGTCCCTCCCAGGTGGAAGAATAATGGTTAGCAATTTCCTTCAGACTCCCAGTACCCATCATCTGCTCCAGCGCCTTGAGTGATTCGTCAAAGTCTGCCTCAGGTGATTCTTCTCTGAAGAACAAGTTGCCCTCATCACGATTGGTTCCGATCAATAGCGGAATACCATGTGCCGATCCTTCTGCCACAGCCTGTGCAGGTTCTACAGGAAGTATATCCCCATCAATGACAGGCTGAAATAACATGCCAATTGAGCCACCCGTTAACTTTTTAGTCATTCTTGCGGCTGCATCGATAATTTGTTCAGAAGAAAATGTTTGCAGAAGACTGGCATCTCCATCTGGGGCAATCCCTAATTCAGCTAGCAGTGCAGCTGCAATGTACTTTCCTTGCTCGTTAGGCAGCGTCTGAGCAGCCCCACTTTGCATAATCGCGCCAGCGAACAACCCCTTCGCTGCTGGCATAGCCAAAAGGGCTGCGATACTCATACTCCCTGCTGACTCTCCGAATACAGTTACCCGCTGCGGGTCCCCGCCAAAAGCAGCAATATTCAGTTTTACCCATTCCAGCGCAGCAATTTGATCCAATAATCCTTGATTAGAAGCAAGCCCATGGCCAAATGGAGACAAATTCATGAATCCAAATGGACCCAGCCGATAGTTAATGGTCACTAAAATTACTTTGCCTCGCTCAGCGAAGCTTGTGCCGTCAAACTGCGGCTGACTTCCAGCCCCGGTCACAAACGTCCCCCCGTGAATCCAGAACATAACAGGCAGGGGCTCATCATGAACTGCTGGCGCCCAAATATTTAAATACAGACAATCCTCGGAATGAAGCGGCGTCTTGCCACCGAACCGAGTACCTCTCGTATCCGCTGGCTGATGACTAACTGGACCAAATTCAGAAGCATCTCTAATCCCATCCCAGGCTTCTGGTGGCTGTGGTGCACGAAACCGAAGTTCTCCAACAGGTGGGGCTGCAAAAGGGATCCCGCGCCAAATGTTCACGTCCCCCTCCTGTATTCCTTGAAGCTTACCGTAAGAGGTTACTGCTATTGGTCCTCCCATTACATTTCACCCTTCCACATTATTCCTTATTCTCTTCAATCTGTTTATATAAGCCGGATCGAAACCGGAACCATTCAAAAAGATGTGTAAATACCACCTTAAGTACCGCATAACCCGGAACTGCAAGGATAATCCCCAGAATCCCAAACATTTTACCTGCGAATATAATTACAAAAATAATGGTTATCGGATGAATCTTCAACGTCTTGCCCATGATCTGTGGTGAGATGAATTTTCCTTCAATCAGCTGAACAGCCGTCCACACGATAATCATCTTCAGCAGCATAAATGGAGAAGTGACCATCGCCACAATTAGGGCAGGTGTAATCGCGATTGCCGGGCCCAGATAAGGAACAACTGCTGTACAAGCAGCAGCAATAGCCAGAACGAGAGAGTACTCCAAACCAATGATTAAATAGCCAATATAGAGCAGCAGACCAATACAGCAGCTGACAATAATTTGCCCGCGTATGTAAGAGGATACCTGACTGTTCATCTCCGACATGACCATACGAGTCTGCGGCTGCAGAGAAGTAGGTACAAACTTCAGAATATAATCCGGCAATTTTTTCCCATCGCGAAGCAAGTAGAACAAAATAAATGGCGTCGTTACAACCGCCAAGACAATCTCTGTAAGGGCTCCTACAAAGCTGCCAACACCCGTCAAGGCATTATTCAGAAAAGAACTGCCCCACGCTGTTATCTTAGATGTTATCTCACTAAGGTTCGTTCCGATACTGTCTTGAACTTGCCCAAAGAACTCCGTTCCGGTCAGATCCATAAACCGTTCTTGAATTAATTCACTATACCTTGGAAAATTGTCGATCAATCCTGATAGCTGAGTCCGTATAATTGGAATGACCATAAACAAAACCAGCGTGATGATACCAGCAATCAACAAATATAGGATGATTATTGCATATACACGTTTTATTCGGGATCTTTTCTCCATCCGATCTACCAACGGATTCAGCAAATAATAAGCTATACCTGCCAGTAATAATGGTGCGGCCACGGTGTGCAGCAATACTGATATCGGCTTAAAAATAAACGGTATTTTGGAGAATACCAGAATATTAATTCCAACCAGCAGCATAATGAGCAGCACTACTACAAATTTATTATTCAGAAAAAATTTTTTGAACTTCTCTGGCCACACCTGCAGCCTCTCCATCGTACCCTCTCCCCTATAAACCATCATATATACTGTGTTATTTCATTCACTTTTTAATAGCATAGTCAACGTTAGCCCTGCAAGTCAAATTTGATGTCCTTAATTAAGCACGCAGTCCTATTACGAGTCTGGTCATGATCCGATTCAATCATAATCCTCCCCTGTTTATAAATAAATAACCCTGCACGAGATATTCCTCTGTACAGGGTTAGAACTGCAGCTAAAAGGTACTCCCAAGCCTTGCTATTTTTTCTTTTTCCCTTTAGCGTCCTTTTCATTTGAAGCAATCAATTGTCCATCATAGGTGTATAACACGTGACCTTCAAGCTTCTCCCCCTGCAAATGTTTCCGCACTAATGATTTCGCCAGCTTAGGTGTAATCTCTTTGTACCACACACCTTCGGGATAAGCGATCACCACACAAGCATCTGAACATCTTCCATTACAACGGGTCACAGTCGTATGTATAAGACTTTGTGCGCCCTGCTTCTCAATCTCATCTTCTATCGCTTCAGCTACCTCTTCACCTTTGTGTTTCTTGCAGCTGCTACCGTTACATATTAATAAGTGACTTACAGTTCCTTGTAAATTCCAGGTCGTCATGGATGACTTCAACCCCTTCCTATCAGCTAACCCTATTCCGTTCGTGGATTATTTTAAACACTATCATAAGCATCATTATAGTCAATAGTAAGAAAGACTGTTATACTATAAATGAGAATGATTATCAATGAAAAGAAGGGAATTACTACATGCAGATCCAATCCGACGGGATGCCTTATTCATCCCATCCTTTTTATATGCCCCTTCGGGTCATCAGCTTATCGGGAAGAACCAACTACACAACCCCAAACATCCCTTCTACTAATTCCAGCCTTATGATGATCTGGGATGGGAAAGGTTTTCTTGAAATAGACGGTAAGCTACACAAGGTCATGGCCGGAAGCTTAATTGCCCTTAGTAGTTCTTCTTTATTGAAGATGGAACCCGAATTACAGTTAAAGGGGATATGGATTGAGTATTCCTGTATACCCCAGAGTAAAGATGAGGACATTTTTATTAATGACAACTACCCAGTCCACCATGCCTCCACACGTTTGACAGCCTTGGCAGGAGAGCTTTACAGTGCCTGGATAGACGCTGATAAGCAAAAGCCGTTTAGAGTCCAGCAGCTATTCACCCAGTTCCTCGTGGAGCTTCATAGTGAACTGTCATCCCGAAAAGAACGATCAATCAGTTGGGTGGAACAAGTCACTGAATATATAGAAGCTCATTACAATGAAGATATCACACGGGATCAAATGGCTGCTTTAGCTGAAGTGAGCCCTGAGCACTTTTCGCGAGCCTTTCGCAAATCAATAGGTCTATCCTTCAGTGCTTATATTACACTCCTAAGAATCCGTAAAGCCCAGCAACGAATCCTGACCAGTTCCCCCAATCTGACAACACTGGCACATGAGGTTGGTTACGAAGAGGGAACTTATTTGAGCCGAAAATTCAAGCAGCTTGTTGGCGTTTCACCTACAGCCTACCAGAATAAGAATAAACGGGTCGTTGCCCTGAACTATAATCACACCGCTAGCCTGCGAGTACTGGAAATCATGCCTCAACTCGGGGTTTATTCCGAATGGCAACATAGCTTGGAACAAGTTCCCGCTTCCAAACAGCTTCAAATGAGCGAGGGCAAATTTTCATTACTCTATGACTCAGTAGCTGCGGTAAAGCCAGATGTCATTATCGGCTACAGTCTACCCGACAATAAGATTCTGACTCCTGTTGCTCCGGTTATTGAGCTGCCCTTTATGCAAATGAGTTGGCGAGAGCAATTTGCTCTGATTGCCGAGGTTGTGAATCGACGACAGCGTGCTGAACAGTGGCTAAGTCATTATGACAGTCTTTGTCTTACTGCCAACGGGTTATTAAACCATGCAATAGGAATGGAGAGAGGTACAGCTATCGTGTGGGAGGTTAGCTCCCGATCCGCCTACTGTTTCAGTAGCAGCTTCGGCAGAGGTTGCCAAATTTTATACGGTGATCTTGGCTTCAAGCCCCCCTCCGTAATTATTGAAAAAGGGATCACCGATTCCGGATATTTAGAGGCATCCATTGAGGATATCGTATCGTTTCCTGCTGACCATATTATTATCACCAGCATCCCTTCATCATCTGAGGGAAGACAACGTTTTACTCGCCTACTACATTCTAAAGCTTGGAAGCAATTAGATGCAGTACGTAACGGACGGGTATATATTCTGAACCAAGGTGATATGTTCTACGGATTTGACCCACTGTCCTCACAGGCACAGCTTCAAGAATTGCTACGGGTAATGACATCATAAATTTGCATAAGCTGAGATCATATCCGTCCATAGTAAATACCCGGTGAAGCTTGTAAAGTTCTTATTGAGAATGATAATCAATATACATAGGAGGAACAACAAATTGCATAATCCAGGAAAAAATAGCACCAAACAATCCCATTGGCTTCTTTTTCCCCTCATGCTGGCATTAATTCTAGTCATATCAGCTTGCGGGAATTCCAATAATTCTGTGGGGAATACAGGCAGTAACACCAGCAACACATCATCGGCTACTACAGCACCTACCGAAACTAGTCAACCAACAGAAACAACGGAAACGGCTGCTCTTAAAAAGGTCACTACTATAAATGGTGATATTGAAATCCCTGTTCAACCTAAAAGGATTGTCGCTGAGGAATATCTGGGCAGTCTGATTGCGCTAGATACCATCCCTGTTGGTGCTCCCGGATTAACACTGGAGAATATGTATTTTAAGGAGGCACTTACTGGAGTTGCAGACACTGGAACTTACGGCAAAATGTCACCTGAAAAAATCATCGCACTTAATCCTGATTTGATTATTTCTGGACAAGCTGAAAGCTATGAAGCACTAAGCAAAATTGCTCCAACCATCGTTGTGCCATATGGTGATCTGAAAGATGCTCATGCCGAATTAACCTATTTCGGAGAACTCCTTGGTAAAGAAGAGGAAGCCAAAAGCTGGCTTGCAGATTACGACAAACGGATAGCTGAAGCTAAAGCCAAAGTAGACAAAGTACTCCCTGCAGATGCAACGTTTTCCATCATGGAAGACGGCGGCAAATCCATTTGGGCCTATGGCGATAACTTTGGCCGAGGCGGACAGCCTGTCTATCAGGCGCTGGGTCGCAAGCCCCCTACAGCTGTGGCCGCAGAAATTATGGAGAAGCAATGGGCGGAAATCTCTACAGAGGCACTCGCTAAATACGCAGGAGACTATATTATCTTAACTTCCAATAACCGTACAGAAGCTGAATACAAAGCTGATCCAATCTGGAGTAGCCTACCTGCTGTAAAAAATGGCCATCTCTATGTATGGAAAGAAGAACGTTCCTGGTACTATGATCCAATTGCCGTGTTATCCCAGACCGAAGAGCTGGCTGCTTGGCTTACACAATAAAATGCGCTTAAATTAGAATCCCCTACTGCTTCCAACAACGTTGGAGCAGTAGGGGATTTGTTATGTCTTTTGACTACAAAAACACTCAAGAGGTAATAATACATTTAGCCTAAGGTTAATCTAGCAAATGGAGTTGATCATTATGAAATTACTATCACTATATTTCATGCTTGCTTTTATGGGGTTGCTGATGGCAGTAATCATCGACCTTTTATCAGGAGAAACCCTCACCGCTTCAATGCGGACGATCTATGACTCCTTTGCAGCTACAAGCATACAGGAATCAATAACTATGCTCGTTTTTATCTCCTTACCTTTTGTTAATACAATTACATCCTCTATCCGAAATAGAAGCAATAAATCCATCAAATAAAATAAACTAACCTATGCTTCCTAATTTTCTGCGGATGTAATGAACGATAAACAAGAGAATAGGTACAGCGGCACAGAAATACGGCAAAATATATTTCAGAAATATCCTTCCTTCGTCCATATGTATCGGATAATTCGCTGAACTAATAAAAGCCCCGAACAAAACAACAATACCAACGGGAACAGCGAGCTTCCTGCTGTCTTGCACCTTGAATAGATCTGCAGTGACTACCATTGCAGCATAGCAATATACTGACATTTTAAAAAATACTCCAATGATTAAGGTTAAGAGCACAAGCGCGTCCAAACGTTGAATGAAATTGGCCAGGTTTACTAACGTTATCGTAGTGAACATCGGAAAATTGGCTCTACTGTAGATTTCTGTTCCTAGAACGGATATTTCGATGGCATGGGTAAAACTGAGTAATAATCCGCATAAAGTCATTGCGATGATTCCGGTTCTTTTTGCTACCTTGGTTTTTTTGATATGAGGTAAAATCGTAGTGAAACATACCATCTCCCCGAACGGAAATAGCCATATATTCAGATAGGCTGATTTTAATGCATTCTTCCAATCCGAGGCCTGTAACGGAAACAAGTTATCTAGTTTTACAAGTCCGGCGGCAATAACCAAAAAGCAACTGGTCAAGCCCAACAATATTATAATCAGCATATAAATCTCAGCCGCCCGCGCAAACACCTCAATCCCCTTATTTAAGATGTAAATTACCGCAACAACCATCATTGCATAAATGATGAACACGGGTGTTCTGTCGTAAGAAGCAGCTATTAACAACTCACCTGATTCATGCAGATTTCGGGAGCCATTGAAGAGAAGGATTGGAATGTATGTTAAGCTTAACGGCCAGCCTATAACATTGCCCAGTATCTTTCTTGTATACCCGCTAATAATCATGCCCGGATATTGCCGGTATAAATAAACATAAATCAAATACAAAAGAAGTCCACCGGGCAAAGCTAACAGAATAGCAATCCAGACAGCATGGCCACTTTCAAGTCCAATCGGTACCACAAGGGCCGTTCCCAATTCAAACAAAAAAATCAAAGCAAATAATTGACTCGCGCTGATGGTTTCTTTTTTCATAAAGTGGCCTTCTCCCACCTTTCTCAACTAAACCCTGTCATTTTTCCTTTAACAATTGCGGCTCTAATCTCATTCCTACACTGCGAATATATGCCTCCACAGAAACGTCGACTTCCGCTTCCGCGAACACTGACTCCCAATCGTCCTTAACAGTCTCCCATGCTTTTGGATTTGTGCGCTTCAGTTCATTCCCAAAATTGAAAATATCGCATTTCATAGTTTGAGCAGCCTGTAAGGCTTGGGTTATTTCCTGTTTAGTTTTAAGAGCCACTTGTTGTTCCAATTGAACGATTACCTCTCTATCACTTAGCTCAATATAACTCTGAGTCTCATTAAGTGTCCCCTCTTCCACAACATTCACATGAATGACGGGTACTTTATTGCGGAGTTCAATCTTAATTTTTGTTTTTGAATAATTAATGTTCACAGCTATCGAATCTTTAGCCTCATCTGAATCTACATTAATACTGGTTTCATTAATCTCGTTCTGTACCCACAGTGCCCCCCGGGCAAGAGGTCCATCCAGCCATCCCTGAAGAACCCCTTTTTTCAATACGCTTAGCCCGCTCATTGTGACAAGTGCTTTTACTTGAGTTTGCTCCATCCCGGATTTTTTAGTTCCTTCTTCAGCGTCTCCAAGAATTCTGGCTCCGGATATCACCACTGACCCTTCCCCACTGATACCATTAATTAGCTCAAAAACATTGATATCCCGGCTTTCTCCATATATTCTAGCGGTATTTTTACTCTTTTTAATAATCCCAATTGCAGGCAGGCTTTCTACGGGAAGCAATAGTTTCAGAATAGAGGATGCTTCCGTATCTCTGGCTACAATAACATTCGTGTTGAGCCGCAGCTCATGGGACCTTTCAAAGATGTCAAAAATCCCATCAATACCGCTCTTCACTGTAGATTCGCCTAAAACTAATAGCTGCGTGTGTGCAAAAAACATCTGTCTTGCCGCCTTTTTTGAAGTCTTGCGAAAAGCGCCAAAGATCGTACGGTCCGTAGAAGAATAAATAGTGACCGTGGGTTGTCCGGTGCTAGCTCCTGCACTTGTGGCTGTTGAGGATGGATTCACAATCTGAAAAGTAACATGATATTCCTCTTTATTCGGCACTTTATCCACACCTATACCGGTCACAATGCCTAAATTGTTTAACTCCCGACTGTTCCAGCAGCTTGTCAGCAACATTAAGCAGCATATACAAATAAATGAACGCATCATCCATCCGACCTTCATTTGCCACTCCCCGGCTTTCCATCATTCACCTTAAGTCGAGTATTATTTTTTTGGCTAATAAGACGCGGCCGAGTTTTCATATATTTCAAGGGCACACGCAAGATCGCGTCCTTCTGATTCTCAGCGATAAAAGGACCAAACGGAGACATATATGGAAAACCCAACGATTTCAAGCTGCACATATGAGCAACCAAAATAAAAGTAAAGATCGTTATTCCATAAAGCCCCATAAAGGCTGCGATAAACATAATGATGAAACGCAAGATGCGTATGGAAAGAGCCATATTAAAAGCAGGAGTAGCAAAGCTGGATATTCCTGTAAGTGAAACTACAATAACCATTGCAGGAGAGACAATACCGGCTTGTACGGCTGCCTGTCCTAACACTAAGCCCCCAATGATCGATACAGTTTGACCTATAGGGGATGGCATACGAATTCCTGCTTCACGTATAATCTCAAAAGTAAATTCCATCAGCATAGCCTCAATAAAAGCCGGAAATGGAACCCCCTCCCTTTGCGAAGCAAAATTAATAAGTAGGGCTGTTGGGATCATTTCTTGATGAAAATTTAGAATCGCAATAAAGAGTGCTGGGCCAAATAACGAAATAACAAGGCAAATAAATCTCAATAATCGGATCAAAGTCGTAATATCATAACGCTGGTAATAATCTTCTACGGCATGTAAAAACATAAAAAAGGTTGTAGGTGCAATCAGCACAAACGGGGTCCCGTCCACAAAAATAGCAACTCGTCCTTCTAAAAGATTTCCTGCAACACTGTCAGGACGTTCCGTATTATATAATGTTGGGAATGGGGAAAAGGGAGTGTCTTCTAAAAATTGCTCAATGTATCCAGATTCCAGAATCCCGTCTATATCAATGCTTTGCAGCTTAGTTCTGAGCTCCTGTAAGGTATTATCATTGACGATTCCATGAATATACATAATAGATACATTCGTTTGCGTGACGTCACCTATCTTCATCGACTCTACCCAGAGATTAGGGCTTTTTATTTTCCTGCGCACCAGAGAGATATTCGTCCCAATAGATTCTGTGAAACCTTCCTTTGAGCCACGAATGGCTACTTGAGTTGTAGCGTCCGATACCGTTCTAACCTCACCGCCGCTTGTATTCCCTCTGATAGCTTCCCTTATCCCGTTGACCCAAAGAATGGTATCTCCAGAGAATAAAGCCTCAAAAAGCACATCCCAATCTTCAAGCGTCTGTTCTTCTCCGATTCCTCTCGCCACTTCTTTCATATACAAAAAGATATCTTCAGCGGATGTTACCACCGGGTGTTCTTCACCTAGTTTATCAAACGACATCGCATGCTCCACAAACTCGTTGACCCTCAATTTTTCTATTAATCCCTCAATATATACGGCAGCTACCTCAACCTGTGTGGTTATGGATTTAATTCTACGAATAACAATATCAGGGCTATGGCCAAGCCTTTCTTGAAGCTCTTTAAGATTATCGTCCAAAATAGTAGAGTTAAAGGGATCCATCATTAACACCTCCTGCTCATACTATTTGTTCTACACCGCTTTTTTATGCAACAAATGGAATCTATAACCTCGCTTAACTTGGAATATGAACACGCAAAAGGGATGTCCTTGAGCTACTATAGCTCCGCGAACATCCCCTTATACTCTTTTGAAATTAACTTATTGAAGAGACTTCAGCAACGTAACTATCTCATCCAGTTGCTTGTCCAGCGCATAAGCATCGGAGAGATAATACGTTCTAAGATCGTAGGTGAATACATGACCCGCCTTAACAGCAGGTAGGCTTTGCCAGAAGACACTGTCCAGAATGTCCAGCTTATCCTGCTCCACACCACGGCTGAAGCCTTGGAAGATATAATCAGCTTCTCCTAAGTACTCGGGCAACGCTTCGAGTGAGAGGGAAGCCCAGCCTTCTTTAAAGGCTGCCTCTTGGACAAGATCAGGTGCATGCAGCCCCAATCCGTTATATATAATCTCTCCACCACGCCCATATGACGAACCATATAAATACAGCTCTTTACCGGCAATTTCAAAGATCGCCACCTTTTTGTCAGCTGCGATCAGATCAGACAATTCCGCTTTCTTCGCTTCCAGCTTCTGATTGAAATCCTCCACCCACTTTACAGCCTGCTGCTCCTTGTTCAAGATTTTCCCGATCTCGATCAATCGTTCCTTATAGTCGTATTTGCCCCAAGGAATAAAGACCGTTGGAGCAATCTTGGAGATTTGCTCATAGGTATCTTCCTGATAAGTGATAATCAAGTCCGGTTCGAGACTCGTTATTTTCTCCAGGGACACCGTCATGTCATCGCCTACAACTTCTACACCTGTCAGCGCCTCTTTGAAATATGGATGGTTCAGGATGTCATTCCCGGCAACGGCAATGGGCGTCACGCCAAGCGTCAGAAGATCACCAATAAAGTCTTGTACCGGGATCACAACTCTTTGTGGATTGCGCGGGATCTGCACCGGGCCTTTATCGCTTTCGTATGTCCAGTATTCTGCATCAGCAGCCGGCTCAGAGCTGGCAACTACAGAATCATTATTAGTGCTTTTAGCCACTTCAGCCGACGTGCTAGCTGGAGCATTCCCTTGATTAGCTGCTTGTCCACATGCGCTCAACAGCAGCACCAGCGTAAGCATAACGGCTATCATGCTTGTTTCTCCTAACGATATTATTTTGTACAATGTAAATCCCCCTTGAGACTTTATATTATCATGATATTGATAATCAATATCATTTAGATCTGTATTTAATATACCGTCTCCGCGGGAAAACATATATACACGCTAATACATCAATTTTGTTATGGACGATTGTCAGCTTAAATTATGGCCGGTTAACAAATCTGTCTGTATCTCCAATTGGCGTTCGAGCGCAAGCCCTTCGCTGCCCCAAAATTCCTCAAGCTTCAGGTAATATATGCGTCCATTCCTGAATGCTGGAAGATTGCGCCAAACCGCACTTTTACTAATCCGTTTACGCGTCTTCGACATCCAGTCCTCTTGTCCTGATACGACCACAAACATATGGTCAGCCGCATATATTGGCAATTCCGACAGTGAGATGCATAAATGATCATTCCGCTCCAGAACATCTGACCTTACCTTGTCCGGTGGAGTTAACCCCAGCATTGGATACAGATTGTACACCCCGCGGGCTGTATGATTCCAGATATAAATACTGTTATCTTGCCTAATCTCATACACCGCTACCGTTTCACCAGATTCAATTAGTGAGGACAAGCGCTGCTTGGACAAATCTATTTTCAAATGATAGTGCCTTATCCATGCCTCTGCCCGCTCCTCTTCACCCAGCAGTCTGCCGAACAAACGAATCTGTTCCAGGCGGTCCATTTTATCACACTCTACCGTAACGAGTGGCCCCAACTTCTCCATGCATTTAAGCTGACGGGGGCTCAGATAGGTTGGTGCAATAACTAAATCGGCTTCCAGCCCAGGCCATTCCGCTTCCTCCGGACATCCCTGCAGCTCAAATGATCGTACACCCGCCAGTTCCGGCAGCAAAAGCAAGGAGTAATTCATCACATCTTCTTCAACTGCGACAGGCTTCACACCCAGCGCAAGTAAATCCCCTAAAAATTGCAACGCTACTATCCGCTTCGGTTTGGGACGCAAACGGAACTCTGTTGGGGTCATCCCGGTGACTTGCTTGAATTTGCGGCTCAGATATAGTCCATCTGTATAGCCTACTTTTTGCGAAATTTCCTGTATGGTTGCTTTGCTGGACATCAAGTGTTTTTTCGCTTTATTTACTCTTAAATGAGCTACATATTCGGTGAAGCTCCAACCCGTCTGCTTGCGGAACCATACTGAGAAATAACGAGGATTGAAGCCCATTATTCGAGACATCATCTCCCGAGTAATCTCCCTTTGGAAATTCTGGTGGATATAAGAGAGCATTCTGAAATATGAACTATCCGTAATGTCTGCTTCAGCGTCAGCCTCTACGACCAGTTGATGTAGCTGATACAGCAAGGATTGAATTCTATCTGCCTGTGCTTCTAAATTATTGGCAGCAACGTCTTCCAATTCGCTGAATAAGCGAGTTATTTTATTCGTCGTACGTATAGGTAAAATCCCATTGACCGGAAAAATTTCACGGCAAAGTCCATAGACCAATTCTTGCTCCGTGCTATTGCTTAGCCCATATACCTCATAGGAAATTGCTAGAACAGAGATAACAGTCTCTAATGGAGCATTAATTTGATATGTCGCACCTGCGCTTAGAAAAAGAATTTCACCATTTTTAAGAGATACTGTCTCTCCTTCTATGGTTATTTGAATGATAGCTTCTATTGGTGTCAGGAAGAGTGGGGACTGGGCAATTTGGGGTTTACTGATGTGACCGCCACCGCATTGGCGTTTCCCTACCTCTTTTAACAGATAAATTCTATGAACCGGGTTATTATTTGATAGCTTCATTCCTGCTCCCTTCCAGACTGCTAGACTTAATAACCCATAAAATATAAAGCAAGCGTATAAGGTTTCTCTCCGCTCGAAATGGATAAGATCCCCTATACGCCTTATATAAAACTTCAGATTTTATGGTTTGAGAAGCCTCTATCCTTAGTGGTCGTCAACGACTCCAAGCGCTTTATTCTTCTCTTTGAACCGTTCATTGTGAGAAGATACGTAAGCGACTTTGGCCGCGGTTGGGTCTATGTACAGCTTAGCGCTATTAAGCGCCAGAGCCGCATCAGTGAAAGTACCTGCGATCAAACGAACCTTGCTTGCATAATCCACAAAGTCACCTGCTGCAAATATACCCGGAAGATTGGTCTCCAGCTTATCGGTTACATTCGCACACCACTCGCCCATATCAAGACCCCATTCTTTTAACGGACCAAAATCGCTTTTCAGACCATGATTCACAATGACAGCATCCACTTCAAACTGCTCTGTTTCACCTGTCTCTATATGACTGATCGTAACCTGATCTATCGTTTCACCATTACTGCTGTGTAATTGGCTTACTGCATATGGCGCACGGACATTGACTGAGGATTCCTTCATCCGCACAATGTTTTTCTCATGCCCGCCAAACTGTTCACGACGATGTGCAATCGTCACACTTGCAGCGATAGGCTCCAATTCATTCGCCCAATCTACTGCGGAGTTGCCTCCACCGGAGATTAGCACTCTTTTACCGCGGAACGGCTCCAGCTCTTGAACGGTATAATGAAGATTTGTCACCTCATAACGATCTGCACCTTCAATTTCAAGCTTTGCCATCTGCAGAATTCCGTAACCAATGGCCAAAATGACTGTGCGGGTCCAATGTTGTTCCCCAGTAGAAGAGGTCAGGATGTACGTTCCATCCTCTTGTCTCTCTTGATTCATAATTTGCTGACCCAGCACAATAGTCGGATCGAAGGTTTGAGCCTGCTCCTTGAGCTGACCGATTAGTTGATGACAAAGAGTTGGGGTTACGCCTCCTACATCCCAGATCATTTTTTCGGGATAAATAAGCATTCTTCCTCCGAGCTCATCCTTCGCTTCAATTAACTTTGTCTTCAAGTCTCTCATTCCGCTATAAAAAGCTGTATACATCCCAGCAGGTCCGCCACCAATAATGGTTACATCGTATAATTCCAGTTGTTTATTCATTGTGTCCCTCCAAAATTATATTCTAGTGATCCCTTCAGCTACTTAAGCTCCAAACTGCGCTTCATGCAATCGGCTGTAAATTCCGGCAGTCTGCAGCAGTTCCTCATGCTTACCTTGTTCTGCGATGCCACCTTCCGCAACGACAACAATCCGGTCCGCATTTCTGATCGTTGCAAGGCGATGAGCAATAACAAGTGTTGTGCGTCCCTCAGACAACTCTGCGAGCGCCTCTTGTATAGCGGACTCCGTTTCAGTATCCAGTGCAGATGTAGCTTCGTCCAGAATGAGAATCGTCGGATTCTTCAAGAACATCCGGGCGATGGACAACCTCTGCTTCTGACCGCCAGAAAGCTTGACGCCTCTCTCTCCGATCATTGTATCCAGCCCGGCGGGCTGAGATTTAATCAGTTCTTCCAGCTGAGCGCGCCCTGCAGCCTCCCAGATTTCTTCATCGGAAGCTCCCAATCTGCCGTAAGCAATGTTCTCACGGATAGTTCCGTCAAACAGGAATACATCTTGTTGTACAATCCCGATATGGGAACGAAGTGATTCCAACGTCATGGAGCGAATATCTATTCCATCAATAGAGATGTTGCCTTCGCTTACATCGTAAAAGCGTGGCAGCAAGCTGCAAAGTGTTGTCTTACCAGCACCGGATGGACCCACAAGCGCAACGGTCTCTCCTGCTGAAATCGATAAGTTCACATTGGTTAACACCTTTTCTTTATCACTATAAGCAAAAGCTACATCCTGGAAGGTTATATTCCCTGACAGATGAGACACTGGCTTAGCGTCTTTTGCGTCATCAACATCCGGCTCCGTCTCCAGCAGTTCAAGATAACGTTTGAAACCAGCGATCCCTTTAGGATAGGTCTCAATGACCGAATTAATCTGTTGCAAAGGTCCTAAGAAGACATTAGACAACATCACAAAGGCAATAAATTCACCGTAGGTCATCTGCTTCTGGATTACAAAATAGGTTCCGCACACAAGAACGAATAACGAGACCAGCTTCATGAGCACAAAGCTAAAGGATGAATTCCAAGCCATAATTCGGTAGGTCATTAGCTTCGTAATACGGAAGCGTTCGTTATTAACTGCAAAGCGGGAAATTTCATGATTCTCATTAGCAAAAGCTTGCACAACACGGATCCCGCTTACATTGTTCTCTACGCGTGCGTTATAGTCAGCAATGTCCGCGAACATGATGTGGAACGCTTTTGACATTTTGCGACTGAAGTACATGGATAAATAAATCATCAGCGGGACAATTACAAAGGTCAGAATAGCTAATTGCCAATTAATGCTAAGCATGATACCGAATACACCCAGCAGCGTCATCACTGCTATGAATAAATCTTCAGGACCGTGGTGGGCAATCTCACCGATGTCCATCAGATCATTTGTCATCCGTGAGACCAAATGGCCTGTTTTATTATTATCGAAGAAGTTGAAAGAGAGCTTCTGTACACGATCAAACAGCTTTTTTCTCATATCCGACTCGATATTAATCCCCAGCTTATGCCCCCAATAAGTGACGACAAAATGCATAAAGGCGCTGACGATATAGATCCCCAGCAAACCGAGGCAAGAATAGAGAATCCATTTCCAATTCCCACTTGGCAGCATATCATCCACTACCCGGTTAACGGCCAGCGGGAAGACTAGTTCCAGCAGTGCAGCAGCAATAGCACAGGAGAAGTCAAGAATAAACAATCCCTTATAGGGTCTATAGTAAGCAAAAAAACGACGCAACATTGTAAAAATTCGCTCCTTCCGGTGAGTGACCATCTTCTTTCATCAAGATTTAGTACGGGCTAGCAAATACAAAAAGTATGGCGCTCCAATTACAGCAACAACGATTCCAGTGGGGATCTCAGATGGCTGTAAGATCCAGCGTCCAATGGTATCCGCTATAATGACTAGCAGTGAGCCGAGCAGCGCTGAGGTTGGCAGCATGAGCTGATGTTTGGGTCCAACTAGCCGTCTCGCCAAATGGGGGCCGACAAGTCCGACAAAGCCAATCCCACCACTCACAGCAACACTTGCCGCAGCTAGACCAACCGCAGCCGCAAGAAGCCGGAATTGTTCTTTGGTTACAGCAGCCCCAAGTCCTACGGCTGTCTGTTCACCCAAATTAAGGACGTTCATTACCCTTGCTTTATAGATGACATACGGCACGAGAATTACGATCCATGGTAGTAAAGAAAGTACAAACTTCCAGCTTGTGCCCCAAATACTCCCGGCAAGCCAAGTAGCCACAAACTGATACTTCTCCGGATCCAGCCGAAGAGTCAGCACGATCATCGCTGCACTCATTCCAGCTGCAACCGCTACACCAGTCAGCAACAGGCGCATGGGTTTTATTCCTTCATGCCGTTTATAAGCTAAGACATAAATCAAGGCAGCAGTAATTGCCGCACCAACAAACGCTACCATAGGCAGCAGATACACCGGAGCCGCGGTTGCCGTTGGGTAAAAAGAAATTAACAGCATAACCATAATTCCTGCGCCAGCGTTAATCCCTAAGATGCCGGGGTCGGCCAAAGCATTACGAAAGACGCCCTGCATCACAGCTCCGGATACAGCCAAACCTGCGCCTATCAGAACGGAGATCACAATACGCGGTAACCGAAATTGAAACAATATTAACTCTTGCTTATCCGTCCCTTTACCGAATAACGTATTAAGCAGCTCCATAGGTGTCAAACGTATGTATCCTGTATTCATACTAATAATAAAAGCAATAACAATCAGTACAGCTAAAATAATCATTATAACTAAGCCACGTTTATTTTTGGCGGCTTGGAAGGAATCGAATGAAGTTTTCTCTATCATTACAGTTCCCTCCTTTCTTTACGTGCAAGATAAAGGAAGAAAGGTACACCGATCAGTGCAATAATGGCTCCCAGCGGCGTTTCATTAGGGGGATTAATCATCCGCGCTGTTAAATCTGCAAATACTGCAAGCAGACTGCCTAGAATAGCTGAACATGGAATGATCCATCTGTAATCCACACCTACAAAAAAACGGGTCAAATGGGGAATAATTAGTCCAATGAACCCAACGGCTCCTACTACGGCAACTGATGATCCAGCCAGAATCAATACAATTAAAGTCCCTGCCAGCTTAACAAGCCCTGTGCGCTGGCCAAGCCCTTTAGCAACATCGTCACCTAGGCTGAGCATTGTGATCGACCGGGATAATACCATAGCCCCAATTAACGCCGCTCCTATCCAAGGGAACATGACTTTAAGCTGAATCCATTTCGTCCCAGCCACGCCTCCCGCATACCAGAAAGCCAAATCTTGCCCAATATGAAAATATAAAGCTACCCCTTCACTCAGTGCTGACAGCAGTGCACTAAAAGCAGCACCCGCCAGCACCAGACGAGCAGGAGTCAGCCCTCCCTTGGCCAATGATCCGACCCCATACACAACCCCAGCCCCTACTCCGGCACCAACGAAGGAATATAGGATCAAATACATAAACGATAAATTCGGGAAAAATGCAAAACAAAGCGCCAGCGCAAATCCTGCGCCTGAGTTAATGCCCATCAAACCTGAATCTGCGAGTGGATTTCGGGTCATCCCCTGCATAATGGCACCCGCAACTGCAAAGCTTGCCCCTATCATGGCCCCGCCAAGTACACGGGGTAATCGTAATTCTCTAATAATCTGATGATCCATGATCTCCGGATTAAAGTGAAATACGGCTGCCCACACCACAGAAAGCTTAATATCAGCCGCTCCGAAGGAGACTGAAACAGCGATACCTAGTGCTAATAGTACCAGACCGCCAACCAAGATTAACGTGGCAGCCCAAGGACGTGAACGGAACTCTTGTATGGCTGACCCTTTATTAGGTCTAATCTTGGAAGATATCTGTTGATTCATGAATGCCACCCTATTTCTATGAAATTGATTCTCATTATCACTATGCTATTGTAAATGAGCCTTCCTAGGTTTGGCAATAGATAGATTTAATAGGAGGCATTTATTTTATTGCATTGACAGGAAATCTAGGATTTGATAAAGTTCAAATTGAAAATAATAATGATAATGATTCTCATTATTATTTATTGGTACATATATATAGGGAGGTTTATCATGCTAAAAAGAAAGACCCTCTTCCCCATCCTGGCACTCATAATGTTATTGTCTGTATTTGTGACAGCTTGCGGGGGAACGAACAATGCTTCATCTAATAAATCAACAGCAACAACAGAAGCAACTACAGCACCAAGCACTGAGCCAACGGCTGCTCCTGAGGCTTCAGCTGCTGAAATGCGTAGCTATGAAACCACTAAAGGTACTGTACAGATACCTGTAAAACCACAGCGGATTATTACAGATTATTATGGTGGGGAGTTGCTCTCCGTAGGAGCAAATGTTGTAGGTGTCGAACCTAGTACCTTTGATAATCCCTTCTTGAAAGACCTGCTCACAAACACACAAGATGTCGGTGCTCCGGTTAACGCCGAGAAAGCTCTGGAACTTACACCTGACCTGATCGTCGTTATGTACGATGATAACTACGATGCTTTATCCAAAATTGCTCCAACCATTCATATTCCATACGGAACCGCTACAAATATCTATGAAACTGTTAAACTGTTCGGTGACATTGTAGGTGTGCCTGACAAAGCTGAACAATTTATTGCTGACTTTGAGAAAAAGGCTGCTGAAGGCCGCGAGAAGCTTAAAGGTGTCGTAAATGAAAATGATACTTTTGGAATCTATGAGCTGACTGATAAAGGGGAGCTATGGACCTTCGGAAATAATGCTGGCCGGGGTGGACAAGCCCTTTATAACGCACTTAAGCTAAAAATGCCTACTAAGAACAGCAACGACAACCAAACGTTGCAGCTGTCCATGGAGCTATTGCCCGAATATGCTGCTGACTACATGTTCCTCACCACTTATGATCCTGACAAAAAAGGGGATAAGCTGAAAGAACTGAAGGAATCTCCAGTTTGGAACGGACTTGATGCTGCGAAGAACGATCATCTATTTTACAATGATTTTGATACCTACTACCGCTATGATCCGATTGCGATTACCGCACAGATTGATCTGTTCGTAGATATGATTCTTGAACGCAACGGTAAGAAATAAACATAGGCACATACAAAAACACCCCTCTTTAGGCACTGTCTAAAGTGGGGTGTTTGGCTATACATAAGAAGTTTCTGTTAAATTTATATCATCTAGTATATTCATTATACTCATCGGTGTTATTTAGTTTTTTGTACATATACTCATCATTTTTAAGCTTATAGAGCTGCCCCATCCCCGCAAATACGAAAAACAGCACCAAAATTAATCCATACGCATAGGTGAATTCACCAATATAAAAGCAAGTGACTATCGCAACAAGGGTCAAGATCATTAATGCGACTGCAATTCTGGAAAAAATCTTTTTCAAATGGAATCCCCCCACGTTTTGTGCACCAATATTATCATATTTGGGATTAAATTGAAATCTCTTTTTGGTCTATTAAGGGAATATCGAGTAGCTGAATATGTGCCAGCATATTGCGAGTGTATATTTTGGTGTATATACGATAAAAGAGGACTTGAAATAAAAGATACGCTCCGCCTACTAACAAACAAAACCACATCGGCTCCAGAGCTGCAGACATTTCAACCCTGGAAGAACTAACAACATAAAAAGAAGACAATGCAATACCTAATGCATACGGGAGAAAAAACAGCACTTTTAAAGGGCCGCCTATAATGCGGGCCACGTCTTTAGAAGTAATTCCAATCTTGTTCAGCTTCCTGAATTTGATCCGCTCACGCTCTAAATCGGTCTGAATACTGAAATGCAGCACTATCCCGGAGGCGCCGAAAAATATTAAACCAACAAATGAAATTACGAAGATTCCAAATCGGCCAGACTCCTGTAACTGTAGATAGTCACTTATTCTAGACTTCGTAGAGAATACGAGGGCCTCTTGCCGTTCATTGCCATACCAGGACTCTGTATTGTCTTTGTTATATTTGGCTAAAGCGGCATTTAACTTAGCATCTATATCCGCAGTTTTTTTCCAATCCTTAAAATTCAGGAGCTGAAGATTACCGATCGCTTTTTTATTTTCCGCTTTCAGCGCCATATAATCCTCTTCGTTTACAATGATATGAAGACCATTCATTAGATTCGGCACAGGGTTAAATACCATGTCAAATAGGATACCTTGTGAATACAGCGTATGCTTCCCGGAAGCAAGCATCAGATCAAAGGTGGGCATTTCCGGTCTTTGATTCTTCCACTCTTCTCCTTGTGCAACTATGGCCAGATTTAGAAAGTGATCTTTCTCCACATGATAATCAGTGCCGATTAATGCGTTTATATTCTGGTCCAGAAATATTTTGAAATTAAACAAGTCGATATACTCCAGCTTTTGGTGTGAAAGCAGCGGCGTGGCGCCATGATCCGTGATCTCGCTTAGTATTTTTGGTGAGATGCTATTTTTTCCGAATACTTCTGAATAGGCAATATCATATGGATTGTTTGCAACCGGAATATCCTCAGCATTCCAGGTCAAATAAAAAATAATCCCGCTTAGAGAAATCGTGATGAAGACGAGGAAGGTGATAAGAGAAAGCACTATTTTGGAGCGACCAAGGGTATAGATCAAATTGGAACTAAACAGCAGGTGCTTGTGATATGCTCTGCTTGATCGCGATATAAAAAGTTTCAACCAGTCCCCAAGTCCTGACAACAGCAAATAAACGCCTAACATACTAATTCCCAGATTTATTAACATCATGCGAGCATCGGAAGGGTTGTAATGAGTGAGCATATTATAAACGGAGATTCCCAAGAGCAAAACTCCGATGACCCCGGTGATTTTCCCATGAATCAGGTTGCGTTCTGCGGTTCTGGACTCTTTTAAAAGACGTAAAATACTGTATCGCAAAGTTAGTAGCAAATTGACTGCAATCACAACTATGTAAATCACCGCGAAGAATTTAATGGTATACAGATAACTATCGGGCGTCAGTATAAAAGCACTGTCCCTAATATTTACAAACAGCGAAACAATCAAGAAAAAAATACCGGAGAAAACTGTCCCTGTACCTAAACCAGTGAGAATCGAGGCTAAAGCGATCATGCTATTCTCGAACAAAATGATTTTGCGGATATTGTGGCTTGTCATTCCAAGTACCATTAATAGCCCAAAGTCGCTTTTTCTGAATTTTAAAAAGGCCATTTGAGCATATACAATAAACAGAACAGCAAACACCCTTATCACCAAAAAAGGAGCATATAAATTACCTGACACCATCCCATTCACTTGATAAGGGTCATTAAAATCAGGATTACTGTACAGCGAATAAAATGTAAAAAAGATCATGACCGTAAAGCTGCTGCATAGGAAAAATAACAAATATCTTCTAAGATTCGCCTTAAATATCTGAAATGCCATTCTCCTAAAGGTCATCTTCTCCCCCTCCAATAAAGGCCAGGTTCTCCAGAATCAGATCCAAAAATGCTCTGCGCTCTTTATTCTCTCTAGCAATCTCTAGTAGAGCCTTCCCATCTTTGATAAAAAGCACCCGATTACAATAGCTGGCCGCAAAAGGATCATGTGTGACCATCACTATCGTTGCTCCTTTTAGAGTGTTGAGCTTGGCGAAGGTCTTCATCACCGTACTCGAGGATTTGGAATCCAAATTCCCCGTCGGCTCGTCCGCAAAAATCACATCTGGATGATTTATAATCGCCCTGCTGATCGCCGCCCGCTGCTGTTGCCCCCCTGAAACCATATAAGGATATTTGTCCTTCACCTCATCCAGATCGAATAGCGATAACGTCTCATCTGTCTTGGCATTGATATCTTCTACCTCTTGATCATCCAGCACCATGGGCACCATGATATTTTCCCGTAGGGTCAGACTATCCAGCAGATTGTAATCCTGAAAAACGAATCCCATACGCTGCCGGCGAAAAATCGCAAGCTCGTTCTTGGACATCTCACTTATACTAGTATCTGCAATTCTTACAACCCCACTATACTCCGTGTCGATTCCGCTTAGTATATTTAAAAGTGTTGTTTTCCCGCTCCCCGAGGGTCCCATAATCGCCACAAACTCGCCGCTATCCACACTAAGACTAATCCCGTTCAGCGCTCGAAACCGATTCGTTTTGCCTTTGCCTTTATATTCTTTCGAGAGATTCTCTACTTGCAGTATGGACATCCTGGCACCTTCTCATTGATAGGTTTGGAGTGAGTTACATTAAATGGAATTCAATCACTCGGTATTACTATAAAGCTAAGAAGGGCGTTCGTTTGTTAGATTGCTCACAGCGCAAAAAAAGCAGGATACCTCCTCTACAATTTCCGCTCCCGCAAAAAACAAAGGCAAAGAAAACCAGTAAAAGCAAGTCCTCCGATTGCTGCTAATGAGAAGGAAAACGCCCTTACATAATCCGCTAGATCTGCTTCCAAAAGAGAATGCTTTAGCGAAGCGGAGAATAAAATACCGATTAACGCCACTCCTAACGAATTCGCAAAATACATAAAGGTAGTGATCAAGCCTGAACCCGTGCCCGTGATCTTTGTGGGTACTGAACTAAGCGTGACGTTAACTAGGGGCGTAGTAGCCATTCCAAGACCGAAACCATATATCAATAATAGTAGGATATTACGAGGGTCTAGCAGCTGCGTAACGTCCACATTTAGCTCTAACATAAGCAGCAGACTACAGCTCCCCATCATCAGCGCTCCTATCTTAAGTACACTCATCCCCCATCTTTTGACCATTCGAGAAGAGATTAGGGAAGTCATAAAAAAGCCTATCCCTATAGGCAAGAAAACCATACTCGTATCTTGAACACTATAGTGCAAACCAAATTGCATATAATAGCTCAAAATAAAAAAGAAAGAGAACATACTTAGATAAAGGACAAGAACGGTTGCCAGACCAGCGCTAAATGTTCGATCTCTGAAAATAGACAGATCGACTAACGGTAACGTCCCCTGCTTTCCCTTTCGATTTTCAACCCAGATAAAAGTAAACAACACGAAAAGAGCTAACATTAGACAGCCAAAAATCCACAACGGCCACCCTTGTTTTTGTCCCTCTGACAACGGATAGATCAACAGGAACAAACCGATCAGCAGAAGGAAGCTTCCAGTCCAATCAATACTGTGCGCCTGCTCAGCCCGTGTTTCAGGTACAATCGGCATTAACAGCAGGACGAGAAGTCCAAATGGCACATTGAAAAAAAATACTGTCCGCCAACCGAGATCGAACGGATTCCAATTCACAATAGTACCTCCGAGGATGAATCCAAATGCAAATCCAATGCCAATCATTGCGCCGTAAATGCCGAAAACAAACCCTTTTTCCTTTGGCAGAAAGCTGACCTGCAGCGTAGATAGAACCTGAGGTTGAATAAGCGCCGCAGCCAATCCCTGCACAATCCGAATAACAATCAGAAGTGCCGGATCTGAGGTCAATCCGCCTAACACTGCCATGACCGTAAACCCGCTCACCCCGATCATCAACATCCGTTTTCTGCCGTATATATCCCCAAGCTTTCCGCTAATAATCAACGCCACAGCTAATCCTAGCGAAAATCCGGTAACGATAAGCTGTGCTTCCGAAAAGCTTGCGTTCAAGCTATATTGAATAGATGGAAGCGCAACTTGAATCATATAAGTATTTAATGAAATAAGTAATGTTGGCAGTAAAATAACCCCCAGCGCATACCACCGTCGCGAATCTACTTGTTGTTGTTCCATTGTATGACCACCTTTTTATCTGCAATCTATGAAATTATTATCATTCAGAGTGGTCTTTTTCTCTACCTGTTAAGGGAGGTTCACTCCTTGATAAGGGAGCAAACACAAAAAAACCTCAAGCATGCAGAAGATAACGTTCGATTCCGAACCCTATGTTCTAACACTTGAAGCTTTAAGCTTTCTGCATTTACAAATCTTCCTACAGCCTGTTTCGTTCCAAACTCTGTTGTTCGATACGTTTTAAGTATTCGCTTGGATTGCAGCCATAATGCTTACGGAAGGTCGTCGTGAAATTGCTGACATTGCTATATCCGACCGAAACAGCTGTTTTCCCTATATTCAAACCTTCAACCTCCATATACCAGAGCGCTTTCTCCATCCTTTTTATACGTACAAGCTCGAAGATCGTCATGCCAAATAATTCGCGGAAGCCTTTTTTCAGCTTGAATTCGTTGATACCTACCCGCTTAGCCAACTCACGTATAGATAACGGTTGTTCGAAATGGATTTGCACCAATTCATGTACCCGCTTCAGATTAGTAATATCATCATGCCGCAGCGTCATACTATCGCTAATTGAACCGTAACCATCAGACTCACCAAACAAAGCAATAAATTCAAGAGCTTTGCTCTCCATATATAAACGTCTCAATGTTCCATGATAGGTACAGTGGATCATTTCGGAGACACATTTTCGGATTGCCGCAGTATCTGGATAACGATCAATATTTCCACGATGATGTCTAAGCCAGGTTTCCATTTGCTGTGTCTCCGATAAATCTCCGGCGTAATTCAGCAGTTCACTAGGAGCAAACCGTATTTCCAGCAATTGATTGGGGACACCTGCTTTTTTCTCTTCATACACCTGAACATCCTCTAGAAAAAGGACATTGCCCATTTGTTTATCCGTGTAACTTTCCTTGCCGTTCCATTCGCAATAGATTTCTCCGCTTAGATTATAGCTTAGTTCAAACAACGGACAAGCTTCTTGAATGTGGAGCTTCATATCTTGTTCGTAAGTTATGTCCGTATACATAATCTCCATACCTGGACGAATCCGTGTACGGGTGACGCTTCCCTTGCCAATATGTGAAGGAATAGTAAGCCGCTGTTCCCATTGGTTATGCTCAACATGCCCCTCTATCCGTTCAGTAAATTGATCAAAAAGATCATGAATTTCCATATTCAATATATTTAAAGTCATCGCAAACCTCTCCTTCTTCGCTCGTTGTATACGATGAGTTACATGATCTCTACTCTAGCTCCGTAAATGATAATTGTTATCACTTGAAAGTGTCAACCTGAAATACAAAAAAGCATTGGCGGATTTTATTCTGCCAAACGCTTTTTTAGAAGTAAAATAAGACCGTTCAAACCAATGGAAATGCGTCCCTCCGGTATCTTAGCTCCCCCGTAACCTCCATAATCTTCGAGGCTAACAAATGCGAGGGCAGCTCGTAATCCACACAACCCAGCTTCGCGGCTGCTTCAGGCATTTCACTTTCAATAGAAGTTTCTTGCGATTCTACTAGCGTTGATTGGGCGCCAGCGTGTTTAGCAGCCAGCATCCCTTTAGCGCCGTCATTTCCCATTCCGGTCATTAGGATTAAATGCTGCTGTAGACCAGTTAATGCAGATATAGAATCAAACAAGATATCGACCGAAGGACAGTGTCCATTCACTGCAGGCTTTTTCATAAGTTTTATTCTGAGATCCTGCCCCTCCTGAATAATGGTCATATGAGAATTACCTGGAGCGATATAGACGGTTCCCCCGAGCACAGATTGCTTGTCCTTGGCTTCCACCACCCGTACACTTGAGAACCGATTCAGTCGTTCCGCCAATGCTTTTGTGTACTTGGGCGGCATATGTTGAACAACCAGAAGGGGATACGGGAAGCTCGCCGGGAGCGAGGAAATTAAGATTTCTAATGCCTTCGGCCCCCCTACTCCGCATCCAATTCCCACGATCTGCTCAATAACTTCTGTACACCCACTCTTAACGTTGTTTTGTTTCTCTTGTCGAGCTTTCACTTTGGAGATGTTTATATTGTTAAGAATAAGAGTTCTTAAAGGAATTTCAGCGGCTTTCTTAATTTTGAATAATAACTCATCTTTTATGCTGTATAGACCAGGTCCATAAGATTGAGCCGGCTTGGATATGAAATCCACTGCACCATTTTGTAGAGCAGTAATGGTTGCTGTTATTCCATCCTTTGTAGCGGAGCTCAAGATAAGTATAGGTGTTGGCCGCTGAGACATTATGCTTGTGAGTGCTACCAAACCGTTCAATTCCGGCATTTCTATATCTATAGCCACGACATCGGGCCTGAGTTTTTGAACCATGCTGATCGCTTCGGATGCATTTCGAGCTACTCCAATGACCTCGAGGCTTGAATCCTCCGAAATTAGGTTCGAGATCTGTTTACGCATGGTTACTGAAGCAGCTACAACGAGCACCTTTATTTTTTGCACTACTTCTCCTCTCCTATCAATGATAATACCCCTGACACTGTTTATTTAACTTTAAAAATAGATACCAGACTATTTAACTCTTCTGCTAGCTGAGCCAAAGCATTGGCGGTCGTTGCCGTTTCACTGCTGCTTGCCGCCATTTCTTCAGTTGCGGCGGATATGCTCTCAATTGAGAACATCACCTCAGACGATTGTGCGGCCTGTTCTTCACTGGCAGCTGCAATTTCTGTTACTTTATGAGCGGTATCGTTCACCATCGTAAGGATATGTTCAAAGGCTTCTCCATTTTTTTGTGAAAAAGCTACTCCTTCTACTACAGCATTTACACTGTGCTGCGTATTCTTCTGCATTTCTTTGATAATGCCCGTGATTTGTTTCGTAGCCCCACTGCTCCGCTCAGCTAACTTTCTTACTTCATTCGCAACAACGGCAAAACCTCGACCTTGTTCACCTGCGCGGGCCGCTTCTATCGCTGCGTTTAGGGCAAGCAGATTTGTTTGTTGGGCAATATCTTCAATCACCGCGATAATCTCACCAATCTTATCGGAGTCTTCCGCAAGTCTAGACATTTGTGTATCCAGTACTGCCATTCCTTGTACGGAGTTCTTAACCACGATCCCTCCATCTTGAGCGATACGCATCGTTTGATCTGAAAGCTCAGAAGCCTGTTCAGCACTCTGGGCTACTGAATTAATCGCCGCAGATAATTCTCGGAACAACTCATTCATCGTTTGTGCTGCACTAGCTTGACTCATACTTCCACTGGCTACTTCCTCTGTACTAGCTGAGATTTGCTGTGCAGCAGCTGAGACACTTTCCGCAGAAGACGAAATGCCGCTAACAGTGCGTCTTAGGTTCAGAACCATTTCATTAACAGAATAAGCTAGCATTCCAATCTCGTCCTTAGATTCCAGATTCGACGTTTCGCTTAAATCACCATTAGCCACTTTACCTAGCAGGCGCATTACTTGATTTAGAGGCCGTGCTATGATCTGCGATATTAGAAGACCCAGACCAATACTGATGAGCAGCGCAACAATAGTAACGCTAAACGTAATCAAACGAGAGGACTGATAAAGGTCATTGGCATTAACAATCGAACCTTGAGCCTGCTTCATATTGATGTCTATTAATTTTTGCAGAAAGTTAGTCAGCTCTGTTGTGGCTGTTTGCAAATCACTTTCGCGCAAATAATTTGTATATTTCTCATTACTAATATTTGTTTTATCAATTTCAATAGTATCATCAAGACTTGTGATATAACGTTGCCAGATCTCAGGATAATCTTTCATTATCGCTAATTCTTCAGCTCTCAACGCAGTCTTGCTATATTTACCCATGATCTCTTCAATACTTTGAACGTTTTTATGTATTTTATCTTCGTATTCTTTCTTTTCTGCCGCTGTTTTAGCCATCGTGTTTATATCACGGATATTGATTCTATTTGTTAAAAATAGTTCATTCGCTTCTCCCAGATAAGCTATAGGTGTTAAGCGATTTTCGTACATGTCCACGATAGAGCGGTCCATCTTACTCAAATTCGTAATTCCATAGAATCCTACAAAGCACAATATTGCGGATACTAACAGAAATGCGGAGATTAACTTCACTGCTGTTCTTAAATTATAAAACCACTTCATTTTCCTCAGCCCCTCATTGGCGTTAGTCATTTTTTAGTAATTCTTAGGAACTATTTCATCATATACGGTAAGCAGATTAAGGTAACCGAAAAAAAATAGCGCGACCACGCAAAAATATTGCGTCATCCCGCAAAAAAAGCGCAGACCAAAAAATCCCGCCTCACAGCACCGTGAACGGGATTTTGATCTATTTGTTTGTTACGAATTTTCATAGTGAATTGTTGAAATCGGACTCCTTCAATATGCCCAGTCGCTTAGCTTTTATTGCCGCTTCAATTCTTGATTTCACATTTAGTTTTTGGAACAGACTCGTTAAACTGTATTCCAGCGATCGTTGACTCATAAGTACAATCTCTGCTATTTCCTTGTTGCTTTTTCCTTTTGCAATCTCTGTCAGCATTTCATGCTCTTTTTTGCTTATCTTCGGGTTTGCTTGGTCAATATTAATCTCCATTCCTTTAGGTGATACTTTTCTTAACTGTTTAACTAGGGTATGAGGCAAAATGACATCTCCCCTTAAAGCACAACGCACTGCTGCAACCAACTGCTCTCTATTGGTCGTTTTTGAAATAAATCCAAACAAACCCGATTCGATCATCAAGTTGAATTTGTTTGTAATTTCGTATCCGGTGTAGATTAAGATAATCGCGTCTGCGTTTATTTTCAAGACTTCCTTCGCCAAATCAATCCCATTCCCATCAGCGATATGAAGATCAAACAGCATCACGTCAAACGTATGGCTACCCACCATGTTAAGCGCCTCATGGGCTGAATTGGCTAGGGTAACCTCCATATCTCCCTCTTGTTCCAGTATCATCTTAGTCCCTTCCATGACAGAGGGATGGTCGTCCACTAACAAAATTCGAATCATGCCTAATACACCCCTATCCCCTTATTATGCCCCATGATTAATCTGCAGGTATGGATATAAAGACAGCTAATCCCTTATTCTCTGGCGAAAGAAATCGTATGGTCCCATCCATACTGCGAACCCTTTCTTTCATCCCATAAATCCCCATGCTCTTAAGAGAATCCTCTCCTAAAAGGCTCATTCCAATTCCGTTATCTTCATAATCCAAAAGCACCTGTTGCCCTTCACTAGCTAAGGAGATACGTACTTCTGTGGCACAAGAATGTTTAGCTGCATTAGCCAAAAGTTCCTGCACAATACGGTACAGACCAATGAGAATCTCGTCTTTTAACTTATGCTTAAAAGCTGTTGACTCAAAATAAATCTGATAGTCGTTCCGCAGCTGAGCAAATTCAAACAACGTCTCAAGTGAGGAAGCAAGCCCCTCATTGATTAATGCTGGTGGCCTAAGCTCATTGCAGATCATCCGCAGTTCATAGATAACATCGAGTAAACCTTCTGTGATCTGTTCTAGCTGCTCCTTTAGTTCCCCCGTAACGGATTTATCACTTAAAAAATTATCAAGCTTACGATACCAGATGATCTGTTCTTGAAGTGCTGAATCATGTAGATCTTGAGCAAGCCGTTTGCGTTCATTCTCGGATAAATTAAACATAAAGCGCAGCAACCATGTCGGAGCTTGCTCGGAAGCCGCTAACTCAAGGTCCTTAGTTAGATCTTCTATGAGCAAAAAATTATCAAATAACACACTAACATAACGGGTAATCGTCTTCAGCCACACTCGAACAGAACTTATTTCTAATAAAATAGACTTCTCATTAATGGATAGAATATAGCTTTTTCTTCGGAACTCTCCGATCTTAAGTGAATAGCCCCGCTCGGTCTCAATAATCTCGCATATTTTATCATGGTTATCATCAACTTCAACCATACAAATATTGGTAACCCGCAAGACCTCTCTAACTTCTTTCAGTAATCGTTGTTCCATGTGACTGATCTTCATCGCACCAAACAAATCTTGCGAGAATTGATCAAGACTCATCTGTAAGTTGAAATACCTTTCCTCGCTGTTCCGAATGATCTGCTCTGTAAGCTGTCTTTCCACCTCAATTTTTTTCCGATCACTGATATCCCTAAAGATAGAGATACATGCAACCTTACCCTTATATAGAATTGAGCTAGCTGTTACTTCTACATCGATAATAGATCCATCTGACCGCACGACCTTTTGTTCAACAGGAGCTAATATCCGATTGGGTCCATAATAGATTTCACGCATCCGATCTCTAGCCAGCGTTATATAGTCCGGGTGGGCCCAATTAAAAATAGAGGTGCCAATCAATTGATCCTCACTGCAAACTCCAAACAATCCTAAACAGGAAAAATTCACATAAAGGAATTTATATTCACTATGGAGTACTACCGCTTCAGGTGACATATCAATAAGCAGCCGATTGAGTTCCTCACTTTCTCTAAGTTCACTCTCCATCTGGACCCTTTTTGTAATGTCTCTCGCTACGATCACAATACTAACTACTTCTCCATCCTCACCAAGAACAGGTGTACCCAAGCATTCCAGGTCTATAATGTGACCTTTAATGTGAATAAACCGATTGTAAAACATCTTACATACTTTTGTCCGAAAAATATCCAAGATCTGTTCCCGCAACACTTCTTGTTCATCAGGATGAATATACTCCAAAATAGTTGTGTTCTTTATTGAACCTACAGGAAGACCAATAATTTTCTCACAAGAGGACGAAGCAATAATGAAGTTCCCTTGCTGATCCAGAACCCCAATCATATCCTCCATATTCTCTGTAATAAGCCTGTACTCCGCTTCCCGCTGAGCCAGCCGCTTTTCTACCTCCACAGATGCAGTGGTATCTCTTGCGATAACAAAGGTACCCACAATTTGATTGTTTTCATGTACAGGGATGTTTTTCATCGACCAATGGTTAACTAATCCATTCTCGCGGACAGAAGTAACCGTATAATGCTGCAGAACTCCGCCAACCGTTTTATCAAAATAATCAGACATCATATGCGAATTCTCTGCGCCAAATAAATTCACAATGGATAAGTTCTCTCCGAATCTATTAAAAGCTTCGCCAGTAATTTGCTCTGCCGCTGGATTGATAGCCACAATGCTGCCCTGCAGATCCAATTCACACACGATATCTGGATTATGGTCAAACAGGGATTTGTAGCGCTGCTCGCTTTTTAATAGAACCTCTTGCATCTGCTTTTTTTCCGTATGATCGATTAAGATCCCATTGAGCCGTACCACTGCCCCTGTCTCATCCATACTGGGAATGATCCTGACTTGGACCCATCGGAGTTCACCGCTGGCATGGATGATCCGATATTCACTGAGATTGCTTATTCCTTGCCCCACTGTAGTTATAATCTCTTGAATTAAAGGCCGCTCTTCTTTAGGAGCAATTCTTAGCCAAAAGTCATCTTCCTTCGCCTGTTCTGGTGAATATCCCGTGATATTGAAAATGGCATCCGATATGAATAACATTTTCCGTGATACGTAATCGTAAGACCAAATCGCCACATCGATCGTAGCAAACATCTGCTGATACAGAGAAAAGCTACTCTCTAACTGGGCTTGAGCATTTTTTTGTTCCGTGATATCTATGATGACGCCATCTATTCGACAAACCTTATGCTCTTGATTAAAAACGGGCGTGCCTATACTTTGAACCCACTTCAGCGCTTTTGCAGGTAACTGCATACGATACTCAAGATTACATAGGTGACCAGAGTATAATTTATCTATATAAGCATCAAACCGTTCAAGATCCTCACCGTACACATATTCACGTAAAAAATTGGGGTTATGCGTTAAAGCATGATCTGAACAGTCCACCCATTTCTCCAAAACATTCGACATTGTCAGCAAATTCGCTTCCATGTCAATAGACCATGAGGTCATATCCTTGTCGCCAAGTGAATGCATATTGAGATTCCCTCCACATAAAAAGCCCCCCCTTTTCGGGGCGGCTTTTTCTTCCTATTCGCTATTTCGCAAGCGTCTTTACATTTTAGCCATTATCTACTGAGCAATCTGCTCGCGAATATTCTGCAATATTTTCTTCTCCAGCCGGGATACCTGGACTTGAGAAATCCCAAGGCGACTGGCAACCTCTGACTGCGTTTGGTCACGGTAATACCGAAGATAAACAATCAGCCGTTCACGCTCGCTGAGACCTCCGATAGCCTCATTCAGTGCCAGCTTATCAAACCAGCGTTCCTGTGATTCGTCAGCGATTTGATCAATCAGTGTGATCGGGTCGCCATCATTCTCGAACACAGTCTCATGAATCGAGGTCGGTGGCTTGTTAGCTTCCTGAGCAAATACCACTTCTTCAGGGGTAACCCCCAGTGCCTCAGCAACTTCACCGATGGTAGGCAGACGGTCCAGCGTCTTAGACATTTCATCCTTCATCTTGCGGACCTTATTAGCCATCTCCTTAAGAGAACGGCTAACTTTCAAGGTTCCATCGTCGCGAAGGAAACGCTGAATCTCGCCAATGATCATCGGCACGGCATAAGTGGAGAATTTGACCTCATAGCTGAGGTCGAACTTATCAACGGACTTCAAGAGCCCGATGCAACCGATCTGGAACAAATCGTCAGGTTCATACCCGCGGTTCATAAACCGCTGCACTACCGACCAGACCAACCGGATATTGCAGCTAACTAGTGTGTCTCGGGCAAGATTATCTCCGGCCTGACTGAGCGCGATAAGACGTTTGACCTCCGCATCGTCCAAATAGGTCGGCGGAGCTTTTTTTGACTCTGCATCCATGGCTCCAACCCCTAATTGTATAAAGCTTTTTTCGAAACGATGGTTTTCTTCATTGAGATCGAAGTGCCGTGTCCCGGTTCACTAGTGACTTCAAATTCATCCATGAAATTCTCCATAATGGTAAAGCCCATGCCCGACCGCTCCAGCTCTGGCTTTGAGGTATATAGCGGCTGTTGTGCCAGCTCCAAATCCTCAATGCCCCGTCCCTGATCCTCAATGGTTAAATGTACCGTTTCGTTGTCCAGCGAAGCTGAAATAGTCACAATACCTTCCGGATCACTATCATACCCATGAATAATACAATTGGTGACCGCCTCCGACACGACTGTCTTCAGATCATTCAGCTCGTCCATTGTAGGATCAAGCCTAGAAACGAACGCCGCTACAACTACACGCGCGAATGATTCGTTCTCCGAGAGTGCAGCGAACTGCACGTTCATGAAGTTACCAGCCTTACCATTTGTCATAACGCAACCTCCAAATCCGAGAGTGCAGTGCTCTCGTCGTCATATAGGGGCATGATCTTGAACAGGCCTGACATTTCCAGAAGTCGCTTCACAGGTGCCGTTGCATCACACACCACCATTTTGCCGCCTTTACTATGGATCAGTTTATACCTTCCCAGAATTACGCCGAGACCCGAACTGTCCATAAACTGCAGATGCTTAAGACTAAGGATCAAATGCGATACCTGACCCCGCATAATCGCTTCATCCATATCCATTCTTACAAAATCGGCGGCATGATGATCGAGTTCCCCAGATAAACGGACAATCAGCACACCCCTGTGATGCTCCATTTCCACATTAGAATTCATGCTTGCCACTCTCCTCTTCGTTGCTTTGAAAACTTGGCCTTAAGAGACAGTACCCATTCTCTTCAAGGACAAGGTTTCTACGTGGCAAATCAGGAATCCTGCCTCACGACAAAACTAGAAGAAAACCCCTATGAATCTACAAAGCACATGGGCGCAATCTACAAAAAAGCTCTTTTTAATCCATGCCGAACATCGAGCCTGTTGTACGTTTAAAGAGCTTCCACCAGCCTGCTTTTGCCACAGCTTCCCCTGCTTTAAGTTCATACTCTTTAATCACTTGGGTTCCTTGGTAGACAACCAGCTTGCCTATGGACTGGCCTTCAGCCACTGGTGCCTTCACGCTTTCTGGAAGTACTAGTTCGTGACGAATGCCTTCTTGCGTCACACCTTTTTTCAAAAGAACACTATACGTCTCTTTCGCCGTAATCGGCAGCTCGGACTTCACACCCTTCTCAATATTAAGGGTACCGATAGCGTCCCCTTCTTTGTGAATAGTGTGGATCTTATATTGCGAAAAGAGATAGTCAAACATGCCCGACACTTCACTGTTACGTGTCTTCGTGTTCGGCTCACCCAGCACAACAGCAACAGCACGCAGACCGTCTCTTGCAGCCGTAGCAGATAAGCAGAATTTTGCTTCAGCGGTATATCCTGTTTTCAGTCCATCAGCGCCTGTATAGAAACGTACAAGCTTGTTCGTGTTTACCAACCAGAATGGTTTGGTGGAATCCTTACGCAGATAATCCTGATAGGAACCGGTATATTTGATAATTCTATCATGCTTTAAAAGCTCCCGGCTAATTACCGCAATATCGTAGGCTGAGGAATAGTGATTAGCAGCTGGAAGACCGTTGCAATTGGCAAAGTGGGTATCTTTCAGACCCAGTTCTTCCGCTCTTTTATTCATCAGATCGACAAAAGCGCTCTCCGAACCCGCTATTTTCTCTGCCATTGCCACAGATGCATCATTACCGGAGGCCATAGCGATGCCTTTGAGCATCTCATCCACCGACATTTCTTCACCAGGCTCCAGGAAAATTTGCGATCCGCCCATCGATGCGGCATATTCACTCGTGCGCACCTTATCCGTCAGTTGCAGTCTTCCTTCATCCAGTGCTTCCACCGTAAGCAGCATCGTCATAATCTTCGTAATACTTGCGGGAGGCAGCTTATCATGGCTGTTCTTTTCATAAATAATAGTGCCGGTGCCTGCATCCATCAAAATCGCTGAACGCGCACCAGGCGCAAGATCTACAGCGGCAGCATTACTGCCAGAATCCTTGCTTTTTTCCTCAGCATAAGCACCTGACATCGGTCCTAGAACCGACACAACGATACAGAGCACAAGCACAGCAAAACGCATTTTTCTCACAATGGTTCCCCTCCTGAACGTTAACCTTCATATCACAGGTACTGTGTTCCAGTTTCGTCAGAAAGGGTGGAAATTATTCCATTTCCAAGTAAATAACTATAATAATTTATCGCAAGAAGTAATGATGTTGTCAATAAAAAAAAGCCCAGCAGCAGTTGCAGAGCATTTTTATTATAGGGGAGATCAAAAGTTAATTCAAATTTTAAGTATTTCCAATTTTTCCGTACTCATTTAACCCCCCTTTAAAGGAAAATGTAATATTTTAACGAATGGTATTTAAGAACTTAACTGCTTATAGAGGAGTGAATATACAGATGAACCACCTTGCAGATTGTATTGAAGCAGAAGCTAAACAGAACAATTTCTCTGGTGTAGTGCTGGTACAACAACCTGATAAAAAAGTCATCAGCAGTTGTTACGGTTATGCCAATAAGTCGGATAAGCGCGAAAACAATATTCATACTCGGTTCGGCATTGCTTCCGGGTGTAAAATATTTACCGCGATCGCTGTCTGCCAGCTGGTTGATCAGGGATTGATTTCTTTTGAAAGTAGACTAATAGATTATCTTAAAAAAGTAGATTTTCCTCTCTTTAGTCCCGACATCACCATACATCAGCTGCTAACGCATAGCTCTGGTATTCCGGATTATTTTGATGAAACAATTATGGATGATTTCGAGGATCTGTGGAAGGCACGGCCTATGTACACCTTGCGACAGCTTGAGAATTTTGTGCCGATGTTCCGAACCCTTCCCATGATGTGGACTCCTGGCGAACGTTTTCACTACAACAATGCCGGCTATATCGTGCTAGGCCTTCTGGTGGAGGAATTGAGTGGAATGACTTTTTCCGAGTATGTAGAGCAGCACATCTTTAAGCCTTGCGGAATGGAGCAATCCGGTTACTTTACGTTAGATGCCTTACCTGCCAACTGTGCACTAGGATACATAGAGGAAGAGAACGGAAACTGGAGAACCAACATCTACTCAATCCCGGTAAAAGGAGGCGCTGACGGTGGAGCTTTCGTCACTGCCCCCGACATGCAGCTATTCTGGAGCGGGTTAATCAACCATACATTATTGAGTCCAGTACTCACTTCATTATTGCTTACTCCCCATGTACATGTGGATGGCGAAGGCTATTATGGTTATGGTGTATGGATTACCCTCCGCGAAGAAAAAGTGTTCAAATTTCACATTATGGGCTATGATCCCGGTGTTTCCTTCCGGTCGGCTATCTATCCAGCTAGTGGCGAGACTGTGGTCGTATTATGTAATACAAGCAGCGGGGCTTCGCTGATATTCAATAAGATTAATAATCAGTTATAAATATTGCACCATTGAGCAAAACGCAAAGAAGCGACCTTCCCGTTATGGGAGGATCGCTGCTTTGTTGTTTGTTTAAGGCCATAGCCATGACAATATTTATATTGCCTAGGCTAGTACCGTGTTACCCCATCTTTAGTAACAAGTGCAAATACCAAAGGTTGGGCAGGAACAGGTTCAGAAGTGATACGGTAGGCTTCTAACACCTTACCTTCAGCTTCCTCTACTTTCTTCTCACTGGCATCATTGATATGCAAGACTGCAAGCGTCTCGCCGATCTCTACAGCATCTCCAACCTTTTTAGAAAGTTGAATTCCCACAGCCAGATCGATTACGGATTCCTTAGTTTCACGTCCAGCTCCAAGCAGCATAGCCGCAACGCCAATTTCCTCGGCCTGAATCCCTTCTATGAACCCTTTGGTTTTTGCTTTCACTTCAATGAATCGCTTAGCCGTAGGGAGCTTCTCCGGAGAATCAATTTGCGATACATCTCCACCTTGTGCCTTCACGATTTGTTTGAACTTCTCTAGCGCACTGCCATCTTCAATATGCGTCATAAGAATCGAACGTGCCTCCGCTTCATCCTTGGCTTTGCCGCCAAGAACAAGCATCTGGCTGCCCAGAATAAGACAGACCTCCTGCAGATCCTTCGGACCGTGACCCTTCAAGGTCTCGATTCCTTCCTTAATTTCCAACGCATTTCCGATCCCGTAACCAAGCGGCTGGTCCATATCACTGATAATCGCAACGGTATTGCGACCCAGATGCGTTCCAATGTCAACCATCGCCTGAGCGAGTGCTATAGAATCATCCAGCGTCTTCATAAAAGCACCGCTGCCTGTTTTGACATCCAACACGATCGCATCCGCACCTGCTGCAATCTTTTTGCTCATCACAGAGCTTGCAATAAGGGGGATGGATTCAACTGTTGCAGTTACATCCCGAAGGGCGTACAGCTTTTTGTCTGCGGGTGTAATGTTACCCGACTGGCCGATCACGGCAGCCCCGATCTCCCCTACTTGGTCAAAGAAACGCTCACGAGCCATCTCGATAGAGAAACCACTGATGGACTCCAGCTTATCGAGCGTGCCTCCAGTGTGCCCAAGTCCGCGGCCGGACATCTTCGCTACCGGTACTCCAGCAGAAGCTACCAAGGGTGCCAGTACTACAGTTGTTTTATCGCCCACTCCGCCTGTGGAGTGTTTATCAACCTTAATGCCTGCAATTGGGCTAAGATCTACTTGATCGCCGGACATCGCCATTTCCATCGTTAGATCGCCGGTTTCCCGCGCGTTCATGCCTTGGAAATAAACAGCCATTGCCCATGCAGAGAGCTGATAATCAGGCACTTCACCTTTACTGTAGCCCTGAATTAAAAAGGAAATTTCCTCACGACTCAGCTCTCCACCATCTCTTTTTTTCTGAATAATATCTACAGCTCTCATATTACACCTGCACTTCACGGACAATTGCGCGAGCAAGTCCGATAAATTTTGGTCTAGTCAAATTAGTTACCTTCATTATCTGTTCAAACGTCAATGGCTCAAGCTCATTCACTTGTGTCATAGATTGGACCTCCCAAAAATTCAAAATGCAGTATCCGAAATTACATTTTCGGAATAAAGCCCAACACCAGCTTCAGGAAACGCTCACGCACACGATCTGCAGTTTCCATAACCTCTTCATGGTTGAGCGGTTGATCCAGGATTCCCGCAGCCATGTTAGTAATACAGGAGATACCCAATACCTCGATACCTGCATGCCGGGCAACAATAGTTTCCGACACAGTAGACATGCCCACAGCGTCAGCCCCTAGATGACGAAGCATTACGATTTCAGCAGGTGTTTCGTAGCAAGGTCCCAGCAGACCTGCATATACACCTTCTTTGAATTCGAAATTCTGCTGCGCTGCCGTTTCCTTCGCTACCTTGATCAGGCGGCGGCTATAAGCGGTTGACATATCCGGGAAGCGCACGCCCAGTGCAGGATCATTAGGTCCTATTAACGGGTTCCGTCCCGTCATATTCAGATGATCCGTAAGGAGCATAAGATCGCCCGGCGTGAAATCTGTGTTCACTCCACCAGCAGCATTAGTTACTAATAGGCTGGCTATACCAAGTTCTTTCATAACCCGAACAGGGAATGCCGTAACCTCCGGTCCATAACCCTCATACATATGAAAGCGGCCCTTCATCATCACGACACGGCGTCCTTCAATCATACCGATCAGCAGTTCTCCCTCATGCCCTTCTACAGTGGACACAGGGAAGTGAGGAATCTCATCATATGGAATGCTGATTCCATCGGTGATCAGGTCTGCCAGCACACCGAGTCCTGAACCAAGGATCAATCCAATTTCCGGAGCCACCGGACATTTGTCTTTTATATAAATGGCTGCTTCTTGAATTTCTTTTTGAGTTAACATGCTATGGATGATCCTCCTTAATGAATGTTGTGGCGCAACCCACATTCTTTCATTGCAGTTTCGCTAAAAAGCTTGTCCCATACTGCGGCGCCTTCGCACCGAAATTATCAGCAATGGTTGCAGCAACATCTGAGAAGGTCTCACGAATACCCAAGCTATCTGGATGCTTAAGGCGTGGGCTGTAAATAAGCAGCGGCACATATTCACGAGTATGATCTGTTCCACTATGGATTGGATCATTCCCATGATCTGCTGAAATAATCAACAGGTCATCTTCACCAAGCGTGGATAGAATTTCAGGCAGCGCCTGATCGAATACTTCTAGTGCATGACCGTATCCTTCCGGATCGCGGCGGTGTCCATATAAAGAGTCAAAATCCACCAGATTCGTGAACAGCAACCCGTTGAACGGTTGGCGAAGCTGCTCAATGGTAACTTCGATACCATGTTCATTGCTCTTCGTAGGGTAAGAAGCTGTAACCCCTTCACCTGTGAAAATATCGTTGATCTTTCCTACCGCGATAACATCTTTTCCGATATCAGCCAGCGAATTCATTACCGTTGGTTCCGGTGGTTTCACGGCATAATCATGGCGATTCGAGGTCCGTACGAACTTTCCTGGTTCGCCAACATATGGACGAGCAATAACGCGCCCTACGGAGAATTCAGGAGCCATAGTTAGCTCACGGGCGATTTTACACGCGCTGTATAGCTCTTCCAGTGGAATGATATCTTCATGTGCCGCAAGCTGGAATACACTGTCCGCAGAGGTGTACACAATCCAAGCTCCGGTCTTTATCTGCTCTTCGCCATATTCAACTAAAATTTCCGTACCGGAAGCCGGTTTATTACCGATCACTTTCCGGCCAGTTGCTGCTTCGAATTTCTCAATCAATTCTGCCGGAAATCCATCCGGATACGTATTAAATGGAACCTCAATTTTCAGCCCCATCAGCTCCCAGTGCCCGGTCATCGTATCCTTACCTACAGATACTTCCTGCATCTTGCCATAATATCCAGTTGGTGAAGCTACAGGTTCAAGCGGCGGCAGCGGAGCAATATTAGCTAATCCTAACTGCTGAAGGTTAGGCAGTTTTAATCCGGGAACACGGTTCAAAATATGGCCAAGCGTATGTGACCCTGCATCACCAAAATTCGCAGCATCTGGAGCTTCTCCGATACCTACACTATCCAAAACAATAAAACCAATTCGTTTAAATGAGGACATATTGTCTTCACTCCTTTTTTAATATAGATCGTTCGTTCATTCGTTTGCACCAACAAGAAGAAACGGCTGTACCTTCTCCCGGAAGTCAGACGCTTCCGTAGCTAGCGATACAATGTATCGCCTGTCAGGTATCCGTTTCTGCCAAAGGATAACCTGTGGAAAATTACCCATTCCCCAGTCTATCCTATAAGTATGATTCCATCATAACTATCTTACTCACAAAAAGCATCTTTGAAGCATGATCAGCGAGCTCTGGGATGATGGCTCTCATATACTTCCTTCATATTCTTTCGCGCGATACCGTTATAAATCTGAGTCGTCGAAATATCAGCATGACCCAGCATTTGTTGTACGGAACGCAAATCCGCTCCACCTTCCAGTAAATGGGCGGCAAAGGAATGCCTAAGCGTATGCGGTGTAATATCCTGCTCAATGTTTGCTTCCCGAGCGTATTTTTTTATGATTTTCCAGAACCCCTGGCGGGTTAAACGCCCACCTAGGCTATTCAGGAATATAGCCGGCTCCTCCTGATGATCACGAAGCAGCTTGTCCCGCATAAGAGAAGTGTAAGCTGCTACACTCTCTGCAGCAATGGTTCCAATGGGAACCACTCGTTCCTTGCCCGAAGTCCCTGTACAACGCGCAAACTTCATGTCTGTATGCACATCGTCTACGTTAAGAGAAATTAATTCAGAAACCTTTATCCCCGTTGCGTAGAGCAATTCCAGCATAGCCTTATCGCGCATCCCTTGTGCTGTACTCACATCTGGAGCAGCTAGCAGCCGCTCAACCTCCGAAACCGCAAGCACCATAGGTGGCTTCTTATCGGGCTTCATGGTTTCCATGTCCAGTGTTGGATCCTGCTCAATTAAACGTTCCTTCAGCAAATAATGAAAAAAGGCCCGCAGGGACACCGCGTTTCTGTTGAGCGTTGCAGTGGCTCTTCCCGCTCCGCGTAAGGAGCCAAGATATAACATCACATGAGATCTTCGGATTTCTTCAGGCTGCTCAACCCCCCGCTCTTCAGCAAACTCTAGAAACTGCGATACATCCCTACCGTAAGATTCCAGTGTATTCGGGGACAAGCCTTTATCTCCGGACAAATAATGTAAAAAAGGCTGCAAGTGTGACTTCATTATTTCACGCTCCTGTCCTGGCGCAGCTACTCTTAGTGTCTTCCTGCAGCACATTCAGCATGAGGCTTTAGCAGATGTGTACACAACGCTTACTCTGCATAAATCCACCCTAGCTTTCTTCGACATTCTTCTCGCTTGTTCCTGCTTCCTGCGGAGCTTTCATTCTCCGAACCAGTAATAGAAACGCAAGCGCTGCCGCGCATCCAGACCATCATCACCAACCTCGGCGTGATCAAATGCCCGAACAGCGGTGCCTTCAGGAATTCCATAGTTATCTATCGGACTGAGCCATTCCCCTAGCCAGCTCATAGCATAGTAGAGTAAATAGCTTAGAGCCACAAACATGATCATAAAATACAGCTTACGCACTGTTTTGGGCACAGAAACAATCATAAGGACGCCTCCTATTACATATAAATGAATTCTGCTCGTCCTTCATTTTATGCTCCAAAAAAGGCTGATATGTATGGCTCTAATAGACTAATCATTTAAAAAGCCCCCTCCGGTATAGGAACCGGGGAGGACTTGTGAAGTTAATTCTTAATATAAGATAACTTTAGGATGGATTTCCGTCTGTATTGTTCTTATCAGTACAGCGGTAGCAAATCCCATGGAAATCAAGTCTATGATCAAGCACTGTGAAATTAAACTCTTTCTCCAGTCGCTCTTCCAGCGGACCGAGCCAATCCTCGCGAATCTCATCCATACTGCCGCATTGCACACAAATTAAGTGATGATGATGATGCTTCGCAGTATCTGTTCGCAAATCATACCGGGCTACACCGTCGCCGAAATTGATCTTTTCTACGACATGAAGCTCACTGAGAAGTTCGAGGGTACGATACACAGTCGCAAGACCGATCTCGGGAGCTTTCTCCTTCACGAGCATAAATACGTCTTCCGCACTAAGATGATCTTCCTCATTCTCCAGCAGCACTCTTAAGGTCGCTTCCCGTTGGGGTGTAAGCTTGTATCCTTGGGATTGTAACTGTTGCTTAATCTTGTCTATCCGTGCTTCCACCTGTCTCCCTCCCCCTTGGATAATTACCGCACCGGTCTTCAAACCACTTCTTCCATTATAGGGGGTGTCGCTTTCAGAAGTCAAACGCTTTTACTGCACAGTCAAGGTCGTCACCGCTTGTACAAGTGAAGGCGTGACCCAACGCATCATGGTTGGTGTAACCCAGGTCTCAAAACATGAAATACCCAGGATCAAAAGCGCCATCACAAATGACAATATAGTGTACATGGTAAAAGGACGAGTCACTGGCGTCCGGCGCTGTCCCATCACCCGGCTGCGGATCATCTGCAAGGAAAAAGCTATCGCAGCTGCACTGCTAACCAGCAGCACAGGGATCAGCACCAGATTATGTGGAGCCACAGAGACTAACGCGAACAACATCCCATGCCAAGAATATTGACTGACCAGACAGCCAACCGTAAAACCAATCAGTACCCCTTTTAAAAAATCAAGAATCAAAATTCCCGGCAGCCCAATGACCGACAACCCAAGAATCCAGATCAGTCCGATCCATTTCAGATTCAAGGCCGCTATACTCCAGTACGAATCAGGTGCGGCTGGCAGACCTTGCTGATCAACCGTAACAAAGAAATTCCCCAGATAATCCCCCAGCTCCTGCTGCTGATCCATCGTAAGCGCACTAACGATAAGAGCTCCAAATACAACACCTACCAGAAATAATACGCCGACAAAAATATACAGAGGCGTCTGTTCCTTCATCATCAGCCGTAAATTACGCATATGGGACGTTCCCCTTTCCGGTTACATGTTACACCATATGAGAAAACGTCCCGCGATATGACTTGTCCTTCAGGTAATGCCTCTACTTTCTGGGCTGAACCACTTTACCGTACGTCCCGCCACCGCCTGCTGATAGCTCCAAAATTCCAGAGCGGGCCTGGACGATCATCGACGCCAGATCCGCACCTACAACGCTGGCAATTTCCGCTTCACCACAACCATGTAAAATGTTCATCTCAGTTCCAAACGCTTGCAGTAACGCGTTCATCTTCGCCTTCCCTAACCCCGGGATAAATTCAAGCGGAACCTGATAATGATAGGGTGGACGGTCAGCAGGTACTAACGGTGTCTTGCGGTCTGCAATATCTAGGATCCGGTCAAATACACCTCTAACCAGCTTAAGACTGCCGCAATACTGGCAACGATCCGAGTTGACATAAGCCTCATCAATAATACTGCCACAGCCCCCGCAATAGCTCCGGTGGTATTTGCCAAGCCGCGGATTAAGTCCGAAATTAGCACTTACCTTCCGCCCATCTTTACGTTCCAGTGCAAGCCGTAGTTCAGCGAACGAAGGCTGTGCCAGCTCCATCACATTATACTCACGCCCTAACTTACCTAGTGAATGCGCATCTGAGTTGGTTAGAAACGTGAAATCATCCAGTTCAGAGAGATATCCAGCCATTTCGGAATCTGCACTCAGCCCAAGTTCAACCGCAGCTATGCGTTCCAGATCAAAGATGTCCGCCATACGCTCGGCAGCACAGCCGTACAAGCCCTTGTGAGGCGTGAAAATATGTGCAGGGATAAGAATGCCTCCCCGCCCGTAAATCTCATCCTGAAGCTCCCTAGCCGGAGCATACAGGCGTTGGGAACTTAGATTCACGTTCCGCATATAGCGGCTCATCCACGCACTAAAGTCAGTCATGCGTTCCACGTCCGGCATGTAAGCGAGCACATGGCACTCTTTTCGCCCAGGCTCGCGGATTTCAATCTCTGTTCCCAGAATGATCGTAGTCCCTCGGTAAGCAATGCCTCCACCTTCAGCTAATGTCATCTCTCCAGATTCCAAAGACCGCTGAATATCCCGCAGGACGCCAGGTGAATGACTATCTATAATACCGATCATTTCTAGTCCCTTGCGCTCTGCAGCTTCTTTGGCAATGCCCGCAAAGGTAAGCTCGCGGCTGCCGCTAATTTTGACAGCCTGACCTTCCGACGTTCGCCCAATATGAACATGCAAATCGCAATAGAAACTCTTCAGTTCAGTTGTTAATTCCATTGGCCTGTCAGCGTGTATAGATGCCAAGCGTACACTGCCATCATCGTTTTTGCATCCGCGATGCGCCCGTCAGCCATATATTGATACGCTTCCTCCAGGGTAAGCTCCGAAACCTCTAGAAATTCATCCTCGTCCAGTGACATGTCCCCTGGTTGAGCGTTAGTAGTCACATACAAATGAATAATCTCATCGGCGAAGCCGGGAGAAGTATAGAAAGATTTAAGCAATTTCAGATCTCCACTGTGAAATCCAGTCTCTTCCTGAAGTTCACGACCAGCCGCAACTAATGGATCTTCACCTTTATCCAGCTTCCCAGCAGGAATTTCCACCTCAGTGCGTTGCATGGGCTGACGGTATTGCTCTACAACAAGCATTTTATTGTTATTTAAAGCAAGCACCGCTACAGCGCCGGGATGCTTCACAACTTCACGTGTCGCAGTATTTCCATCAGGCAGTCTCACTGTGTCCACCTGCAAAGATATAATCTTCCCATCAAAAACAGGCTGTGTAGACAATGTCACTTCATCAAGCTCGGGTTTGCTGTGCAAATGTTGTTCTCCCATAAAGTTTCTGGTCTCCTTTTTCTCTATTGTGCATACGGTGTATTATAGCAAACTTAAAGGGAAAGAAGGAATTTCAGATGAATGAAATCTTCAGCCGTACAAGCTCATCCGCAGTTATGATGGTAGGTAAGCCGGAGGAAATAAAGGCCATCTTGGCTGGATGGATCCAGCAGTATGGGCGCGATATGCCCTTGGCATACATTCTTTCCCTGCACGATCAATCCGCAATCCTTCCGTCCAAGGCAGGATGAATTCATCCTCTCCTTTGGGACTTAGCCATACATGTTCACACAACTATAGGGGTGTCTCAAAAGCCATGAAATGGCTGCTGGGGCACCCCAGTCTTTTTGCGTCGCCCCGATTAGGGGGGCTATCGTGCTTACGCTGCAGGTATTGGGCACAGGTTGATTGATTAAGCGACTAATAGGCTTACGATGCTGGCATGTGACACAACTTGTTGATCGCTCACGATGCTGGCGTCAGACACAACTTGTTGATCGCTCACGATGCTGGCGTCAGACACAACTTGTTGATCGCTCACGATGCTGATATCTAGCACAAGTTGTTTGATTAGGTTACTATTGCGCCTACCTTTGTACGCTATCGGACTCAGTTGACCTTAAACACACCTTTTCCCCACTTTTGCTATGCTATCGGACCCCAGTGACGCTATCGGCACGAAAAACACACTGTACGTACCTCTTATTAAGGAATAGCTGCGCTCGTGTCCGAAACTCTGCTTAAATGGCGATAATTTTGTTTTTAGCGTCATCTGGGTCCTTTCGCCTCAATAGAGGGGGCGGACTTAGCGCTATCGCTCTCTGACATCGGAAGTGACTCGCGCTATCGGACACAGCTGCCCTTAAACCCACCTTTTCCCCACTTTTGCTATGCTATCGGACCCCAGTGACGCTATCGGTACAAAAAACACACTATATGCTCCTCTTCTTATGGAATAGATGCGCTGGTGTCCGAAACTCTTCTCAAATGGCGATAATTTTGCTTATAGCGTCATCTGGGTCCTTTAGCCTCAAGAGAGGGGGCGGACTTGGCGCTATCGGTTGTGTCTCTGTGCTGTGTGATGTGTCTCAGTACTATCGAATGTGACTCGTTGCTGACTCTGCGCTGTGTAATGTGTCTCTGTGTTATCGAATGTGACTCTTTGCTGTGTGTGACTCGCGCTATCGGACACAGTTGCACTTAAACCCACCTTTTCCCCACTTTTACGATGCTATCGGACCCCAGTGACGCTATCGGCACAAAAAACACACTATATGCTCCTCTTCCTAAGGAATAGCTGCGCTCGTGTCCGAAACTCTGCTCAAATGGCGATAATTTTGCTTATAGCGTCATCTGGGTCCTTTCGCCTCAAAAGAGGGGGCGGACTTGGCGCTATCGGACACAGTTGCACTTAAACACACCTTTTCCCCACTTTTACGATTCTATCAGACCCCATTGCAGCTATCGGCACGAAAAACACACTATATGCTCCTCTTCTTAAGGAATAGCTGCACGGGTGTCCGATACTCTGCTCAAATGGCAATAATTTTGCTTATAACGTCATCTGGGTCCTTTAGCCTCAAGAGAGGGGTGGCATCCGGGCATTCCGGAAATTTCTACTTCGAGACTCGCCAAAAGCGGCATTAGAGGTCGCATGACTTTTTTGGGATTACCCTAAATATAGCTGCACTAAACTCCCCATAAAAAAAAATACAGAGCAGCAATCCTCCGTTACGGTAGAATCGCTGCTCTGCTGTTTTATAAGGTGGTTAGCCCTTTACGCTCTCTTTTACAATATTCACAACGAGTTCAGCCACTTTAACGATATCTTCGGCTTTAATCCGTTCCTTGGTAGTATGGATATGTTCATAACCCACTGCAAGGTTAACAGTCGGAACATCTAGACCGTTGAACACGTTAGCGTCACTACCTCCGCCAGAGTGGAACAGACGTGGAGTAAGCCCCATAGAAGTAATGGCCCGCTGTGCAAGCTGCACTACCGGATCATGTTCATTAAAGCTAAAAGCAGGGTAGATGATTTCACTGCGGAATTCGCATTCTGCGCCGTATTCCCGCACAGTTGTCTCGAGCGCTTCGCGCATCGAAGCGATTTGATCGCCAACCTTCTCCTGCACAATACTGCGTGCTTCTGCATCCAGCTGGACGTGATCGCACACTACATTCGTTGGGCCGCCGCCAGCGAACTTTCCAATATTCGCTGTGGTTTCGTTATCAATACGACCCAGCTTCATGGCTGCAATCGCTTTGCTAGCGACTTGAATTGCGCTGATGCCGTCCTCTGGGTTCACGCCAGCATGAGCCGATTTTCCAAAGATTTGCATCGTGATTTTAGCCTGTGTCGGTGCTGCCACCGCAATCGCTCCAACTTCACCATTGGAATCAAGCGCAAAGCCGAAGTCTGCATCCAAGTTGCTTGGATCCATCGAACGTGCGCCCAGCAATCCAGATTCTTCACCCGCTGTAATCACGAATTGAATCTGACCATGCGGAAGCTTTTGCTCTTGGATCACTCGAATGGCTTCGAACAATGCAGCAAGTCCTGCTTTATCATCAGCTCCAAGAATCGTAGTGCCATCACTTGTAATCCATCCATCTGAACCAAGTGTAGGCTTGATATTTTGTCCGGGAACAACCGTATCCATATGGCAAGTGAACAGAAGCTTTGGAGCAGCTCCTCCATTCTCAGCTGGCCAGGTAATGAATAGATTACCTGCTCCATGTCCGGTTCTTTCCTGGGAATCGTCTTCGAGCACTTCTAAACCCAGTTCGTTAAACTTACTCTTAAGGACATCGGCAATCTGCCGTTCATTTCTTGTTTCGCTATCAACTTGGACAAGTTCCATAAACTCCTGAATCAATCGGTCTTGTGAAATCACTGGACTTCCCTCTCTTTCGTGAATACGGTACAATGGTTGTACGGCATTACCATCTTCATGTTAATAACTTAAACTAAATCTAAAGGAGTTACCCATGCAACGTAATAAATGGTTCAAGATCTTCATCTACGTCATGTTGTTTGCCATGATTGCCTCTACGCTATTTATGGTTATCGAGCCGTTCCTTGCAGGTTAAACATTGCTCAGGAAGCATTAATAATAGCGGCTAGGAACACCTTGCCGCTATTTGGCCTGCACGTTTGTTCTTAATCAGCCTTTGCCATATCACAGAAAGTATCCATCAACTCTTTATATGGAAAATGTTTCAAGAAATATGGAACCAGCTCTCTAGCCACCTCTTGAAGCTCAAATCGACGACCTGCACATTCCTCTAGAGAAGTTATCCCAAAATCGGTGATCCCGCATGGAATAATCCCTTGAAACCCGCGCGCCGCAATCCCCTCAGAAATGTTAAAAGCAAAACCATGACTGGTAATAAAACCTCTTCTAAATTTACTCTTATTAAACTTCACACCAATAGCACAGATCTTCTCATCGCCAACCCATACTCCGGTGTACTCCGGTTTACGATCTCCGACAATACCGTAGGATGCCAAATAATCAATAATAACAGCCTCCAGACTGCGCAAGTACCCATGTAAATCCACTTTGCCATCTTCTCCGAGCTTAAGGATCGGATAACCTACAAGCTGACCGGGTCCGTGATATGTAATATCTCCTCCGCGATCGATTTCAAACAGCGCGATTCCTTTTTCTTCGAGCTGCTTTTGATCCAAGAGAAGATGTTCAGGATGATTTTGTGAACCAATAGTATAGGTAGGCGGATGCTGCAAAAGAATAAGTCTCTCCGGCTGCTCGCCAGAATCAATGGCATGCACACTTTCTTTTTGCAGCTCCCAGGCCGTCCCATACTCCATAATAGGGTCATATGAAATCTGCAGCTTACGAATATCCGAATTATTCATACCGTCAGGTCCCCTTTTTCAGTCTCATGCCTGCACAGTTTGGCTCGTTATTATTTTAGTAAAGTTTCGTATCCGGGGTATATCCTTCAATGTTATCCTTGACGCGTTGCAAGAAACGACCACAAATGACTCCGTCCAGAATCCGATGATCGAGCGACAGACAAATATTAGCCATTGATCGCACACCTATCATATCGTTAATGACCACAGGTCTTTTTACAATCGATTCAAATGTTAAAATCGCTGCCTGTGGATAGTTAATGATTGGATAAGAAAGAATGGAGCCAAACGAGCCTGTATTATTTACAGTGAAAGTCCCTCCCTGCAAATCTTCCAGGCTCAGTTTGCCTTCGCGTGTTTTTTGTGCCAATTCATCAATCTCACGAGCCAACCCAGCGACATTTTTCTGATCAGCCTTCTTAATCACAGGAGTGATAACCGAATCTTCTGTACCTACCGCTAACGAGATATTGATATCACGTTTGACAATAATTTTGTCTACAGCCCAGACAGAGTTCATAATCGGGTAATCCTTAATCGCACTCACAACAGCCTTCATCATGAAAGCCAGATAGGTTAGATTGATACCTTCTTTACGCTTGAACTCATCCTTATGTTTATTGCGCAGTGCGACCAGATTAGTCACGTCTACCTCAATCATTGTCCAAGCATGCGGAATCTCAGAGACACTTTGACGCATTCTTGTAGCAATTGTATTCCGGATTGGCGTTACATCAATCAGGTATTCAGAACTGCTGCCTCTGCCACCCTCAACTTCAATTGTTGGAATACGAGGAGATTCGCTCAAGTGTAGACCCGAATGGCGAAGTGGCTCTTCTGCCTTCTTCTCTTGGGCTTGAACGAACTGTGGAGCAGGCGGTTGTGACGCCATTGGGGCAGGCTGGCTAGCAGAAATCGAAGCTGCAGATCTAGCTCCGCCGCTTTCGAGGAAAGTCAGCACATCCTTACGGGTAATCCGACCACCCATACCAGTACCAGCAACTAAAGTCAGATCGATGTTATGTTCAGCAGCCAAAGTCTGTACCGCAGGAGAATAGCGTGCACGCATCATATCGCCAGCAGTTGAAGTCGCACTTTGTCCTGCAGCATTATTAGAGGAATTAGCTGCAACTGTGTTAGTGTTAGTCACGTTTGCAGCAGCAGATGCAGTCACAGGCACGGCTATACGACAAATGACTTCGCCGACATTGACAACCTGGCCTTCTTCCGCCAATAGTTCACCCATAACTCCATCTATCGTTGAAGGTAATTCCGCATTTACTTTATCTGTAATAAGCTCACATATTGGTTCGTATTGCTCTACCGGATCGCCCGGTTTCTTCAGCCATTTGCCGATCGTCGCCGATACTAGCGATTCCGCCAGCTGCGGCATGATCACGTCAGTCAACTTTTGGTTGTCAGACATCTTTTCACTCCTTAAAAGTTTTACGAAGCATTGACTCTTAGAAAGACTACATAGTAAAACTTGCTTCGTAAGCATATTCTTAAAGTTTTACGAAGCTTCGTCAGCATCACCTGAGTTTTAGGAAGCTTCGCATCTACTCAACAAATTAATATTGTGCCAGCCGGAGCATTTCCGCCTTCACTTTTTCTTTACTTAGCATGAAAAACTTCTCCATTGGCGGGCTGATTGGCATCGCCGGAACATCGGGACCACAAAGACGGAAGATTGGTGCATCCAGCTCGAACAGACAATGCTCAGCGATAATGGCCGCCACTTCGCCGCCAATTCCGCCTGTTTTATTATCTTCATGCACAATCAATACCTTACCGGTCTGACGGGCAGCAGCAATAATCGCATCACGATCCAGCGGTTGCAAGGTACGCAGATCAAGAATATGTGCTGTAATTCCTTCCTCGCGTTCCAATTCTTCCGCAGCCTGCATAGCAAAATGCAGCGGGAGACTGTAGCCAATCACCGTAATATCCGTTCCCTCACGCAGCAGATTAGCTTCGCCAATTGGAACGGTGTAATCCCCTTCCGGCACTTCTTCCTTGATCAGCTTGTAACACTTTTTGTTCTCAAAGAAAAGCACCGGATCAGGATCACGTACGGCTGCCTTCAGCAATCCTTTAGCATCATAAGCGGAGTAAGGCGCTACAATCTTCAATCCAGGTGTACCAAAGAAAATCGATTCTGGACACTGTGAATGATACAAACCGCCGAACACCCCGCCACCAATAGGGGCACGAATGACAACCGGGCAACTCCAATCGTTATTTGAACGATAGCGGATTTTAGCCGCTTCACTGATAATTTGATTCGTCGCCGGAAGCATAAAGTCGGAGTATTGCATTTCAGCAATTGGTTTCATTCCGTACATAGCTGCTCCGATGGCTACACCAGCAATCGCTGATTCAGCGAGGGGTGTATCCATAACCCGCTCTTCGCCAAACTGTTCCTGTAGACCTTTAGTTGTGGTAAATACGCCGCCTTTGAGACCAACGTCCTCACCAAGCACGAACACGGAATCATCGCGCTCCATTTCTTCCTTCATCGCGAGCCTGATGGCATCGATATATTCCATTATAGCCATGGTTTATGCCCCTCCTTTGAGGTCGGAATCACTGTATACATGCAGCAGTGTGTCTTCCGGTTTCGGGAACGGAGCATTATCGGCATACTCGATAGCCGCTTTAAGCTCAAGATTGCATTCAGCAGCAAGATCTTGTTCTTGCTCGTCACTCCACAATCCCAGACCGATCAAGTAATTACGGAATCCTGCTACGCCGTCCTTCTTCCAGTTCTCATCAACCTCTTCTTTGGTCCGGTAAGCCAGATCATTATCTGAGGTGGAGTGTGGAGACAAACGGTACATCATCGCTTCAATCAGCGTAGGACCTTCACCCGCGAGGGCTCTTTCCCGCGCTTCCTTAACGACACGATAAACCTCAAGCGGATCGTTTCCGTCTACACGCACACCAGGAAATCCATAACCCAGTGCACGGTCGCTAACCTTGCCGCCTAACTGTTTATGAACAGGAACAGAGATTGCGTACTGATTGTTCTGGCACATGATAATAACCGGCAGCTTATTCACTCCGGCAAAGTTACAAGCTTCATGAAAATCCCCCTGATTGCTGGAACCTTCACCGAAGGTTACAAAGGAGACGAATTTCTTCTTCTGCATTTTGGCCGCCAGAGCAAAGCCAACCGCATGAGGGACCTGAGTGGTTACAGGGCTTGACCCTGTCACAATACGCAGACGTTTGCTGCCAAAGTGACCCGGCATTTGCCGCCCACCACTGTTTGGATCTTCTGCCTTAGCGAATACGGACAACATAAGTTCGCGTGTAGTCATACCCACTGAGAGCACGAAAGCATAATCGCGGTAATAAGGTAAAAAATAATCATTTTGCCGGTCCAGCGCGAACGCCGCCGCCACCTGACCCGCCTCCTGGCCTATACCGGAGACATGAAAGTTGATCTTGCCAGCGCGCTGAAGCAGCAGACTGCGCTCATCGTATTTACGAGCGAGCGACATATATCTGTACATATCGATGACCTGGCCGTCACTAAGTCCAAGCTGCTTATGTCTGTTAATCGTTTCTACAGTACCTTGGGGTTCCATAAAGAGATACCTCCTTATTCATAAAGCCTGAAGTCTTACAGGAATTAAGACCAATTGTGCCCTGATCTTAAAACCTGGTACTAAGACTTGACTTGAGTATATTATAATCCCTTTCTACCCAAAAAGAAAAGCTAAGAAAAACTAAAATCCAATAGATCTTCCATCCACAGCTAACATTGCTTCTCCGATAATCTCCGAAAGGGTAGGGTGAGCATGTATAGCTTCACCAATCTCCCAAGGTGTTGCATCCAGTAGCTGTGCCAAGGCCGCTTCTCCAATTAGATCCGTCACATGAGGACCAATCATCTGCACACCAAGAATATCTCCACTGCTACGATCCGCTACAACTTTGACAAATCCGTCCTTCTGGCCATATACAATTGCCTTACCAATGGCCGAGAATGGGAACTTGCCAATCACTACATCATGTCCAAGCTCTTTAGCTTCCTTCTCGGTGTAGCCCACACTTGCTACCTCAGGCCGAGTATAGACACAACGTGGTACTAAATGTGTATGATAAGGATGTAGCTTCTCACCAGATAGATGGTTAACCGCCATTATCCCTTCATGACTGGCTGCATGAGCCAATTGAAGCCCACCGATGCAGTCGCCAATGGCATAAATATGCGGCTCTGCCGTCTGCATATTAGCGTTTACAGCAATAATCCCTTTGTCAAAGCGAATGTCTGTGTTTTCCAGACCAATATTCTCGATGTTGGCCACTCTGCCTACGGATACAAGCAATTTTTCTGCCATTAGGCTTTGACTTTGCTCTCCCTTACGGGCTTCGATCGAAATTCCATCCTCCGTTACCTGGCAGGTTGCAGCATCCACTGTAGTTTCAGTCAGTACCTTAACCCCACGCTTTTTCAACAACCGTTGCAGTTCCTTAGCTATCTCTTCATCCTCTTGAGGCAATAACTGACCTGCAGCTTCAACCACAGTTACCTGCACTCCAAAATCAGCCAGCATTGAAGCCCATTCGACCCCAATTACACCGCCGCCCACAATAATGATAGAGGATGGGAGCTCTTCGAGTGTGAGAGCTTCATCACTGCTAAGAATCACTTTCCCGTCTGGTTCGAGACCAGGCAATACTCGGGGGCGTGAGCCCGTAGCGATAATAAGATGGCTGGAAACTACTGTTTCCATCTCCCCATCTTCCAGTTCCACAGCTACAGCACCGCTGCGCGGAGAAAAAATAGAAGGACCCGTTACGCGCCCTTTACCTTTGACAACTTGTATTTTATTTTTGCGCATCAAATATTGTACGCCTTGATGAAGTTGCTCAACTACAGCTTCTTTGCGTTTCTGTACCTTTGGGAATACCAGCTGTACACCGCTTGTCTCAATGCCATAGCTCTCGCTCTCATTGATTTCAGCATATACCTCTGCACTACGGAGCAGCGATTTACTAGGAATGCAGCCCCGATGCAGACAGGTTCCTCCCAGTTTGTCCATTTCGATGACGACAACGGACTTTCCAAGCTGTGCAGCGCGAATAGCCGCCACATACCCTCCAGTACCTCCGCCAAGTATGGCCACGTCACATGAAATTGTCATGATATGTATCCTCCAGTCATTACACGTAAGTTCATTTTACTTAGTATATTGTACTCTCTTTTTGCTCTATTACAAAACTTATAAACGTCATATGCAAATGGACTTTTTCTTGCTAAAGCGTTATCATATGGGTGAATCTAAAGGGCTAAGAGGGGTAGGAGACACTTATGAAACTGTTAATTTCACGCTTCATTGCCATCCTTATTCTTGTGTTTCCGGGCTTAATAGCAATGAAGGGCTTCCTCATGATGAAGGATGATATTTTTGATTACATATCCATGCATGGTGATGATTCTGTTGTGCCCCACTTTGCTTGGCTGCATTTCGGTGGTGGATTGCTGCTCTTCGCAGCTGGCATGACTTTCCTTGGTGGCTGGATTCTGGCTAGGGACCGTAAGAAGAATTACGTAGGTCCAAGGTTCAAGGAGAAGCAAAAGGCGAAACAAGCCGGAACGCAGGAAACGATCTCTTAAGAGGCTATGCTGAACTTAGGATCAGCTTTTTCATCTCATCATTTATTCACCTGATCATATGAATCTCGAATCGCACACAATCAAGCCTTATTACCCTGCTGATTGTAATTTGTACAATAGATTTCCCCACATTCAAAGCCTCCCAGCTCACCCGATCTGGTGCTCGTTATCTATCATAAATAACATAAAGGCGAGAACTTCATGGACGCAATCTGCGCTCCCTGAAAATTCCCGCCTTTTTCTTAAATTCCCGCCTTATCAAGCGCCTCTTTCCGCCGCCCCTGTACCAACTCGCTGTACAGTCCGCCTTGCTTCAGCAGCTCTTCATGAGAGCCTTGCTGCAATAATCTGCCGCCCTGAAGCACAAGAATTCGATCAGCTGCACGTATCGTGCCAAGTCTATGAGCAATGACGAAGCTCGTTCGCCCTTTCATCAGCGCCTGCAGCCCTTCCTGAATCTTGATCTCGGTCACTGTATCAATACTGCTGGTTGCTTCATCAAGCACAAGCATAGAGGGGTTAGCAAGAATCGCTCTCGCAATGGAGAGCAGTTGCTTCTGCCCTTGGCTTATACCGCTGCCATCCGCCGAGAGCATCCGTTCATAACCTTCGGGCATTCGCATAATAAAAGAATGGGCATTGGCCAGCTTAGCCGCCTCTTCAACCTCTTCATCGGACGCATCCAGCCTCCCGTATCGGATGTTATCGCGGATACTCCCTTTGAACAAAAAGGAATCCTGCAATACAAAGGCCATATGACTTCTCAAGCTTTTCCGCCGAATCGAAGTGATATCTAAGCCATCCAGCGTGATTTTCCCCTGATTAGGATCATAGAAACGGGATAACAGCCCAATTAGCGTTGTTTTGCCTGCACCGGTAGGTCCAACTAAAGCGATCATCTCGCCAGGCTTCGCTTCAAAGCTGATATCCTGCAGCGTGTTAGAACCTCCATCATAAGAAAAAGCTACATTTTCAAACTTCACCGCACCCTGTACAGTTTCAAGTGATTTGGCTGCACCTTCATCTTTAGCCTCGGTCTCTTCGTCCAGCACTTCAAACACCCGCTCGGCCCCTGCCACCGCTGAGAGCAAGGTATTCCACTGATTCGCTAAATCATTAAGCGGACGAGTAAACTGGCGGGTATATTCCACGAATACGATGATCACACCCACTGTAATCGACCCACGGATCGCAAGCAGACCACCAATTCCTGCAACTATGGCGAAGCTGAGATTATTAAGACCATTCATAAGCTTGGGGATGAAACCAGAAATGGACTGCGCCCAGTAGCCTGACAGCATAATTCGCTTGTTGCGTTCATGAAAACCAGAGATGACGCGTTCCTCTTGTGAAAAAGCCTTGATAATCCGTTGTCCGGATAAGGTCTCCTCAATATAACCGTTAAGCTCCCCTACATTGCGCTGACGTTCTTTAAATAGTGGGCCTGTACGGCGTGTAATCCAGCGCATGCCTAACAACATCAAAGGCACTACGAGGAATGTGAGCAGCGTCAACAAGGGACTAAGCCACAGCATAACCCCTACGGTTCCTAGCAAGGTTAAGACACTTGAAAATATCTGAATAGCCGAGCTATTCAACGTAGAGCTGACGTTCTCGATATCATTGGTAAGACGGCTCATAATTTCCCCCTGCTGTCTCCGATTAAAAAAGGAAATAGGCAGACGGTGTAAATGGGAGAATAGCTCCGTACGCATCCGTAATACAGTTTCTTGAGCAATTTCGATCATCCATATGTTTTGCAGCCAAGAAGTCAGAGAATAAAAAATGTACACACAAGCAAGGCTTGTCAGAAAAACAACCCATGATCGCCCGCCGGTACCTTCCAGATAATTATCCACCGCTCTGCCAATCATGTATGGCCCCAGCAGCGCTAGCGCTGAGCTGAAGACAACCATGATCAGTACAAGAATAAGCTTGGCTTTACGCTCAGCTAGATAACTCCAGATCCGGATCATCGTCCCTGACCAATCCTTCGCCTTTGCTTTGGGTTTGCCGCCAGATGCTGTCCCTAGACTTCGTCCCACGCCAAGTTCAAAATTCGGTTTAGGATGACGAAAAGGTTCAATTAATGCTTTGAACATGCTGCTTCGCCTCCTCTACCTGTGATTCATAAATCTTGCGGTACAGCTCGGAGCTTGCCATAAGCTCCTTATGCGAGCCTTTGCCAATTAATCGTCCCTCATCCAGCAACAGGATCAAATCGGCTGATGCCGTTGAACTGATTTTCTGAGTAATCAAAAAGGTTGTACAGGAGATATCCTTTAGCGCCTCCAGCAAAAGCCCTTCCGTAACCGCATCAAGGGCACTGGTGCTGTCATCAAGGATCAACATAGCCGGTTTTCTAACAAGTGCACGGGCAATCGTTAACCGCTGCTTTTGTCCGCCGGAGAGATTAACCCCTCGTTGACCAAGCATCGTGTCATAACCATCTGGCAACCCTTTTACCGTCTCGTAAATTTGTGCAGCTCCCGCTGCTTGTTGGATTTGTTCCAGTGTGGCGTGTTCATTGCCCCATGCAATATTATCGCGAATTGATCCGCTGAAAAGCTGCAATTCCTGAGGCACATAACCTATCGATTTCCGCAGTCTGGAAATATCGATATCAGCACTTTTTTCACCGTCAATCCAAATGGTGCCGTCTGTCTCTTCATACAAGCGCGGAATCAAACTCACGAGTGAGGATTTTCCTGATCCGGTCGCCCCCATAATCGCTACTCGCTCACCAGCAGCTACTTCAAAATGAATGTCCTCCAGGACAGAGATATCACTATTAGGATACTTAAAGCAAACGCCTTCAAATTTAACGTGGCCCTGAATCGGCTCACCTTGCAAAGTCCCGCCTTCACGAACTCCAGCTCCCGCTTCCATAACTTCTGAAACACGCTGAGAGGAGGCACGAGCGCGGGAAAACGTTACAACAAGACCAGAGATAGCTGATAACGCTCCAATTGTTCGCAAGGAGTAATTAATAACAGCAACAGTCTGACCCAAAGTAGCATCCCCGCTGGAAATGGCTATCCGTCCAAACCATAAAATCGCCAAAATCGCCGCATTCACAATAAGCATAACAAAAGGCATCGTCGTCTCAGTCAAACGCAAGGCAGACACTGTTGATCTCATCAAATTCCCGCTAAATACCGTGAAACGTTCAATCTCATACCCCATACGCACAAATACGCGGATCAAGCGAATACCCGTAAGGTTCTCCTGAATCACGCCATTAACTCCGTCTAAACGCTGCTGGACCGTACGAAATAACAAGGAAGCTTTTCTCATAATCCAATAGAGGAAAAAAATCAACAAAGGTAACGCCACCGTCAGCAGTAATCCCAGCTTCACATGAACAACTAACGCCATAATCACACTGCCTACCACAACAAGTGGCACCCGTGTCATAAAGCGCAAGCTCATAAAAATAGTATCCTGCAGCTGTGATACATCGCCAGTCAGACGGGTAATCAGTGACGAAGTAGCAAAACGATTAAATACTTCATACGTAAAAGACTGTACCTTTTCGTACAATTTGTCCCTAAGATCGAACGCAAAGCTCTGACTTGCATGGGCAGCAAAAAAAGAACTGAGTACCCCGGCTGTAAACGCAACTACCGCGCTGCCGATCAATACACTGCCCCACAGCCATACTACAGAGGTATCTTTTTCTCGGATCCCCAAGTCAATGATTTTGGAAATGATCAAAGGCTGTGATAATTCTACCGTCAATTCAATGAGCATCATTACAAGGGCAGCTATTGCAGCTACCTTATATTTTTTGAGAAAAGAGAAAATCAAAGCCATTCGCATACCCTCTTTTTCTATTCGTACAGTGCATCCCTTAACCGAGTTGACATCGTGGAAGCCTGTCCAGTTTTCAGTATTGCTCGACGCAGTGCTTTATTACTCCGATTCAATTCCACCAAATCCGCCATCATTTCTTCCAGCAAGCTTTCAGTGTCACTGGATAAATCTCCATTCTGCTGCAAAAGAGCTAACCGTTCCTTATATTCGTCTAATCTTTCAGTCACACTTATTACTTCCTTTCCCATCTCTTATTACCTCTTATCATACCACATCCAATCAATCGCAATGTTTTCACTGGATACATCTGATCCGAATATGATACTCTAATATGGTCGCATTTTTAAGATATAATCAATGTTTTTTACGAAAGGATAGATGGAAGTGGCACAATTGTTTTTCAAATACGGGGCAATGAACAGTGGTAAATCTATTGAGATACTCAAGGTTGCACATAATTATGAAGAGCAGGGGAAATCGGTGCTCATTTTCACTCCATCCATAGACGACCGGGACGAGGTTGGTTTTATTTCTTCTCGTATTGGGCTTCGGAAACAAGCAATCCCCATCGATGAGAACACAGATATTTATAATATCGTCAGCAGTAACCAACCTAAACCACACTGTGTACTTATTGATGAATGTCAATTTCTAAGCAAGGAATGTATTCTCCAGCTAGTGCGTATCGTTGATGAGCTGGGCATTCCGGTAATGGCCTTCGGACTTAAAAATGATTTTCAGAATCAGTTATTTGAAGGCAGCAAATATATGCTGATCTACGCTGATAAAATTGAGGAAATGAAGACGATCTGCTGGTTCTGCGAGCGCAAAGCTACTATGGCTCTACGAGTAGAAAACGGCAAGCCCGTATATAGCGGCAAGCAAATCCAGATTGGTGGCAATGAAGCTTACTATCCGGTATGCCGCAAATGTCACAAGAATCCACCGCTATAGCCGTGTATAAAAAGCATCCCAAGGCCATAAAGGCTATTGGAATGCTTTTTTGATTAAGAAGATATTACCCTAAATATCTTTCTTTAAGAATATTCAAATGATGATGGTCATGTCCAATCATAATGCAGGCCTGAGCTCTCGCAGAAAGAGTAGCCTCGTTAACTATTCCCTTCCGGATCCATGCTTCCTCCGGCAGAGTTTCCATTAAGAGTAATGTCGATTCTCGAACAAGCTTGTAGTGGGCCAGCAATGCTTTTAAAGTGTGCGCTTCGAAATTGGCGGTAAGTACATAGTCTTTCTCTTCAAAACCCGGCAGTGGAGTCGTATCCCCTCTGGCGATGCACAATAAACGGTAGGACATGATTCTTCCGGTATCAGCCAGATGTCCGACCATTTCCTTGATACTCCATTTCTCCGGAGCGTAACGATAGTCCCCTTGTTCTTCCGTAAGATTCGAAATAAAAGTGAAAATCTCATCCGTCTGCTCTCTAAAAATAGTAATGATGTCTCCTTCAGCTGGCACTAAATCGACATATTTTGATAATTCTTTGAGATACTCACTGCTTTCTGGACGTCGATCCATGTCTAAACCCCTCTCATTTTGAATTTTTTTGAAAAAATAGGAGGAAAATTATACTGTAGTTGTTGTATTTTAGCTCATTTTATACGATACTTGCAATAATAGGGTTAGTTAAACTAGAAGTCATCGGGAGTGTCGGCATGCTAGATTTTATTCTTTTTATGATATTTTCAATACTAGAGACTTATGCAATGTTTTTTCTGGCTTTCAAAATCTTCAAAATTGATCTATATCATAAAGAGATGGTGTTTGCTAGTTTTATTATGGGCTTTTGTTCTTATACAATTAGGATCAACTATGGGATTTTTCCATTAGATATTTTCTCACAATTTGCACTAATGTTTTGTTTTATGTGGATGTTATTCCGGATTCATCCCTTCTACGCTTCAATATTAACCGGGATGGCCTATCAAGCTTACTCGGTGATTCAAGCCAGTATTGTGTATCTATTAAACTCTGTAATGTCCATGCCTCTAAATACTTCGGACCCGATTACAAAAAACATAATGACAATGCAGATTTTATCAGCATTAGCCGCGATTCTCATTGGTATGTATGTGGGCTATAAACGTATTGGATTTGACTTTGTACCTGATAAACCCGATGTAAAAGTCAAACCAACAACTAGTGAAAAAATATTATTCGCTCTTAATCTTCCTACAGTAATTGTCGTTACTTTATTCACCTACTTTATTGAATCTAATTTCTTTTTCTTGATCCCAATTTTCTATGGGGTAATATTATGGGGATATCTATATTTCTCATACAAAAAGGACAGAAATAACTATGAGTCATTTAGCACTTAAAATTGTTGAGGTCATTAAGAAAAGTAATCCAGAGCAATCGCATTCAATTGAAATCATGCATTATGCCCTTAGCATTATTCTGAATACTTTATTCATTATTATGACTTCTTTATGCATTGGCGGGCTCACTGGACAGCTAAAGGAAACATTCTTAGCCTTATTCAGCTTCATGCTCCTAAGAATGTCATCTGGTGGTGTGCATTTAAAATCCGCAAGAGCCTGCAATATTGTATCTATCTTTATCTGTTCACTGATCCCTCATATAACTTATCTAATACATAACCATTTGATTTGGATTAATCTTTTTTCTTTACTTGTAATGATCTTATGTGCTCCGAATCCTGATGCTAATGCCCAAATCCCCAAAGAATGGTATTTGGGTTTAAAGCTACTTTCCATAATTCTGGTTTTTTTAAATTTTCGGCTCCATTCGCCTGTCATTGGATTGGCATTTTTAGTTCAATCCTTTACAGTCATAATCCCATTACAAAGGAGGACAATCAGATGAAAAAAAACTTAGCTCGTTATGCTTCTAACATTTTAGGTACTTCTGCTACTGTTTTTGCAACAATTCTGAAACCATTTGCTCACAGCCCTGAGATTCCAAAAGAACTGCGCAAGTAATTAAACAAGGATGGGGAAACGATGCGTGTCTTACAGAAAGACGGTTCCTCTAGTGATATTCTAGAGGAAGATATATTGTATTTCTCGAATTATAAGAATACAATATTCGTCCATACGAAAGAAGGCGAATTTATTCTCCCCACCACGCTTTCCGATCTTTCCGTAGCGTATGAGGGTAAGGGATTCGAACGCCTTGACCGCAGCAATGTCGTCAATATCAACAACATAGAAGGCTATGATCCCGGGCGGAAGATTGTATGCTTTAATCAAGGTACGCAGTTCACTACTGTTTCGGAATCCAATGAACCTCGCCTTAAGAAGTATCTTGCTTCACAAAAGAAAAAACCGTCAGAATAAAATTCAGTTTTTTAATAATCCCGGCATGTTCACGCATGCCGGGATTATTTTATTAAAAATTGAAACTTTTTAGCAATTTCCTCAAAATCGCACATTATGCCATAATAATCCTCAAATGTAAAGATAAATTCGTAGGATGAATGACAGGAGACGGATCCTATTCCAAATGATACCATATAGATAAACCTATAATAAAAACAATTAATGATGGAGGATCATAATGAATTACTATTTTCATCCCTCTCCACGGCCCTCATCTCTGGAATCTATATCTGACGAGGATTTACTAAGAATCTATGAGCTAGCGGTTGATGCCCATGCGTTACCGGATTTCATTGAAATTATTAAAGAGATCATGAGAAGTAGAAATCTCATAGATTCTGAAAATATATAACATCCCCTTCCCCATTAAATTCACACTGACGCATGGTACACATTTTTCTTCAGCTTCAACCAACAATAAGCTCCTTAGGTCGCCTTAAGTCAACTACATTAACATAAAAAAGGTAGAGCCTCCGCGGCCCTACCTTTTTTATATGCACATATGATGGTTAATCTCAGATAAAAATAATGCTCTATTCTGTAATTTCTGTTTTGAAAACATTTTCCAATTTGCCGCCGAGTCTTTTCTTCAAGGGAACTTTAATATCTCTGCCCAATTCTTTAAAGAAAGTTTCAACATCACATTTCACATTTTTTGCAGTTGCGATTACCGCACCATCACCAACAATGTTTTGATTCGCTTCAAGAGGAACATCAACTTCGATGTCATACTTTTTGGATAATGTCTTGATGTACCGTGCGAAGATCTCCAGCAATTCCTCGTTATTAAAATTCTCTATAGCGACTTTGCCCTTGCTGGTAAACTTCATGTTAATTTTCATTATTAATATCCCCTTTTCTGTCAAACCATTTTTAGTTGTTAGTTTATGGATCAAGATGAATAGATGGCTGCAAGAAAGGGCAACATTCATTCATTTTTGAGATCATTAGCAAAAGGCATACATTATTTATAAGCACCCTTTATTTGTTGTACTTTAAACTGAGTAAATTCTTTAAGTGCTTGTATGACCTGATCCTGTTCCTCTTCCTTCAGTTCATAAACGCACTCCCGTAGCCACTCGCCAAATAGAAAGGCTTGACGCCCTTTACGGGGGCTCTTTCTTAAGGAGTCGAGGTTACCCTCAAACTTATCGTTCAGGACATCGGTCAGATTGTATTTCTCAATCTTCTCTATTACCATTCCTGCCCCATATTCCGTTTCGTAAACTATAACTTCATTCGAATCAAAGGAAACGTACGATGTTTCTTTCCCTTCCTTCGCTCTGAATTCCTTAAGCTTGTTAAAGGCTGTCTCGTAGATGTAATCTTGAGACTGTTTGAGCTGTGGCAGCTCATATCCTTGCTTCAAGGTCTTGATATATTCAATATCTGGCATATAATCTGCCAAATGGTACATCCGATTCTTCAGATCCGTTCCAAGCGCTTCAATGATCTTGTCCAGATTGTCTTTAAGCGGAATGCTCTCTCCACGTTCGATTTTGCTAAGCTGTGAGTAACTTATACCGCTCTTTTCTTCCAGTCCTCTTAAGGTTAACCCTCTCGTCTTTCTGATGTGCCGAATGAAATTACCCAGCTCATCGGGATAGTTCTCAAAATCATTCATGGGAGTCACCTCCCTACTATCATAACACAACATAACAATTTGTGTTGGCTAATAACAATTATTCCTTGTTTTTACTTGCCTCTGAAGAGTAATTCCCAGTATTCCACGCCCAATATAACCCTATCTTTACAAAATACCGGAAAAAGACTCGGCGCCCGTCTGTAAGGATTTGGAATATGCTCGTTACTCGCCTCAGTTTTACTTTCTGCTTAAGCCCCATCCATCTTCTTGGTCTTACCTTCCGCTTTCTGCTCGCTTTACTCACCTGGCTCACTTGGCTCAACTAGCTCACCTTACTCACCTTACTCACCTTACTCAACTAGCTCACCTTGCTTACCTAGCTCACCTGACTCAACTAACTCACCTTGCTCACTCAATTCTACCTCATCGGACCGAGGAGACCTTATTAAGCTGATTTCAGCCATTCTGCTCATCTATCGGACTCAGATGCAGCTATTCATTAAAATATATTACGATTCCGGGCAAAAGTATGACAATAAGAGCTATGGAGTCCGAAAATTTGGAAAAATGGACCAAAAACTTAAAATAGCGGCAATACAGTCCGTTACGATCCCAAACCATCGAGGCTATCTGTTAAAACAAACTTTCTTGATAAACGGAGCTCACCCGAGCCGAACTTACCAAGTGTGCATCGCTGTTGGCGTACTTTAGCTTTAGCGTTCCTCAGCGAGCGTACTTTAGCCTGCCTCAGCGAGCGTGCCTTAACTTTCCGTTCTCCATTTTCCCTTCTCCAATCCTTTGTGTCTCACCACCTGTTTTTACTTTTAATTCGCTTTCCCCCTCTGTGTACATACGTGCGTACCCTGCACATATCCAACTAATCGAATTATCAAAAAAACAGCCAGTCCCCATCAACCTGAGACTGGCCACAATCATTACTCCATAACACTCAGCAGGTTGAGGATCATCTGTGCACTTTCAGCACGTGTTCCGTTTTGGTTCGGTGCAAATTGTCCTTCAGCCCGTCCTTGCATCAAACCAAGTCTGTACACTTCGCTGATTGCCTCTTGAGCCCACTGTGGAGCATAACCAATATCGTTGAATGCCGAAATGTTACGGCTAGCTACAGATACATTACTCTTCGCGTAAGCATATGCACGAGCCAGCATTGCAGCCATCTCCTGGCGGGAAATCTTCGCCTCCGGTTCAAACTGTGAAGCAGTCTGGCCGTTAATCACTCCTGCTTGTTTGGCTAACCCTACTGCTTCTGCATACCATTTATCTGCAGGTACATCAGCGAAACCAGGTTCCGCTTGACCTTTCAAGCCAAGCGCACGAACTAACATCGCTGTGAACTCCGCCCGTGTAACCGCACGGTTCGGATCAAATCGGTCCGCAGCTACACCCTGTACAAGCTGTTTTACCGCAAGCTGCTTCACAGCAAGGTAAGCCCAGTGATCGGACTTCAAATCTTTGAATGTTTTATCAACTTCTAAAACAACGTATTTACTAAAATGACTGACGGCAGCAGATAGATAACCATTCGTCCATGTACTGCTCATATACTCTAATTTACCCACGTCTTCGATAAAATAAATACCTAATAAGCTTCGATCTACATCTGCACCGACCTTATATGAAATCATAATCGGCTCTGCAAACTGTCTTAACGAGAAGGACTGATCATTTTGTGTGAATATGCTAAGCGACCATTCCCGCAGATCACTTTTCGCCCGCAATTGTGCACCCGCAAGTGCACTTGCACGAGCCAACAGATCCACTGCTGTATTATCAGCTACAGGTTTCAGCCGTAGCGAAATCGTACTCTTGGCAAGAGCCTCAGCTGAGATTAGCTTACTTAGTTCTGCCAGTACTGTAGCAGGAATCGTAACGGATAAATCCTGCATAACCACTCTAAGCGGTGCGCGTCCAAGCAGCTCTGCTGCATTGCCTGGCAAAAGTAATTCCGTAACCGCCCCATTAACAGAAACCACAACTTCACCTTGAGCATTCTTGCTCTCTGACAGTTGAGAAGCCGTTATGGTGACTACGCCCGTTTGTGCTGATGCCGACGGAGTTGGTGTAGCGGTTGGCGTTGGTGTCACCGCAGGTCCCGGCACCCAAGCACCCGGCGTTGATGTTGGCTCTGGACTTGGTGTTGGTGTTGGTGTTGGTGTTGGTGTCGGTGTCGGCGTTGGTGTCGTACCCGGCGAGCCCTCAGTCACTATCAGAATATATTCAGTGCTCAAACCGTTATAAACAGCGCTGACTTTTGTTGTACCAGCACTCAAAGCATGAAGTTCTCCAGCCTCACTAATCATTGCAATGGAATGATCAGATGTATCAAAGATTACTCCCTCGAACAATTCTTGCTTGCTGCCGTCACTGTATACCGCCTGAACAACAACGGAGCCTTTACTTCCTTGTTCCAGCGAATCTGGCCCATTCATCGTTATTTCTGTAAGAATAGGTGTCTCATCATTTGTTACGACAAGGTTATACTCCGAGGCGAACTCCCTATAGGTTACTGAAATCACAGTGGAGCCTTCCTGATGAGCCTGAACTAAACCCTGTTCATTGATCGTAGCAATATGCTCATTCAAGCTGAAATAATGAAGTCCATCTAATATTGCGGTACGTTTCCCAGATGCGTAGACAGCTTCTGTTACAGATTGGTCGACTTCTTCCGGTTTAAGCTGTCTCTTTCCCTGAAGCTTAATTGCTTGCAGCGCATCTACAGTTATCGTACTTTCGGCAAAAATATTCGGGTAACCTGCCACTGTGACTCTTATCTTAGCTGTCCCTGGCTTCAATGCTGTAACCAAGCCATATTCATTTACAGTAACAACTGATTCTGCCGGATCAGGAACGATGGTCCAAAGCTTTGTCAGATGATTAGCCTCATCCGGCCCCACCTTAGCTTGCAATTGCAGGCTAGCCCCAGGCTCAAGCTCTACAGCAGTTTGATCCAGCGTAATGGATTCCGGAACCAATTTGCCGATTACTAAACGGTCAATCTCAACCCCGTCTACTGTTCTTGCGGTAACCGTAATCTCGTTCTTCTCAATCTCAACAGCCGTATAGATTTGCTCATCTTCGTCATATATTTTTTCCTGCCAAAAACGTGGTGTCAGCGCATAGAACTTAGGACCCGAGGAACCGCCGATAACATACCGAGTGCCTTCGCCTTCTGCAACCTGTTTACCCTCCTTCATCGGAAAAGTTCGCAAATAGATATGATCATGACCGTTCATGACCAAATCTACGTTGTGCTTATCAAAGACCGGAACCCACTTCGCTTGTACCTGCTCATTCGAATAGATGCTGCCGTACGGTCCTTGATGGAAAAAAATCACCTTCCACTTTTTATCTGTAGCGGAAAGATCCTGATCCAACCACTCGGCCTGTTCAGTAAACGGACTACCTGAATGCTCTGTATTCATAACCACAAAGTGCGTATCCTTAATATCAAAAGAATAATTCGTACCTTTTACGCTCGCCGCACCGTTTTGCGGGTTATTGAATTGCGCTAGATAATCCCCATCTCCATTGGTTCCCATCACTTCATGGTTCCCGATAATCGGAACAAGTGTGGTATTCATCAGCTGCTTTTGAGCTGCATCAAACCACCAGTTCCACTGCTCTTGTTCAAAGCCCTTATCCACCATATCTCCAGCATGAACCAGCATTTCCGCATCCGGCATATACGCGTAAGCCGCTTCAATCGTATCTCCCCAAAGACCAAAACCAGCCTTAGAATCTGCTTGGGAATCTCCGATAAACAGGAATTTTGTAGAAGTGTCCTCACCACCACTTGTAACAAAAGCTCCTTGCTCACTTACATTTGACTCGCCATCACCCACACGATATACATATTCCGTTCCGGGGGTAAGCGCAGTGGCCTCCGCTTTATGAACTCGCATCGTTCCGTCATTGTTGGTGTTGTAAATTGAACTGCTGCCGGTAATTTTTATTACATTCGCAGCTTGAAAGCTTGTAAACTCCGCTTTTTTCACAAGTTCTACTACAGTATCCATGGTCAACGGTTCTGTCTGCCAAGTGAACTGGCGAGAAGTTGCTGCATCTTGGCCCATCGTAACATTAACATTACGCGGAGCTGTAGTAGCGTCATATGGAGCAACCTTGAACGTCATTACAGGACTATAGGTATTTCCTTTTACCGCCTGCAATTTAAAAGTTCCTTCTGCTGAAGTGACAAAGTCAGTAGTTAGTGTTCCACTTGCCCCTGAAGCAACACCTTGTACCTCCACTCCATCGAACAGCAGCTTTGCTCCTTCAACGACACTTCCATTCAGATCTTTTACCGCAAAAGATGCATCAAAGCCCTTCGCAAGATCATAATGGTTCCAAGTGAGCATCAACTGTGTCTTCACAACAGATTCAACAGCCGCTCCAATAAAAGAAATAGGAACCCCAGTACCCTCTGTAGAAGTTACCGATCCGGATGTATTTTCAATTACAAAAGCTTTGCTAATATCTCCAGCCAACTGCTCCTGAGTGTAGGGACCCACAAAATCATTTCGAACTGTATATTGAATTCGCCCGATGAGATCCGTATCTCCCAGATTGGAAGAATTGATATTCGTTAAGTTAAGACGCACAGTGCCCAATACCGGATCAATGATGGACTCCACTTGTGTTTCTGATAACATATTCCCCCGAATTACCTGCAAATCTTTAACTGCAGCCGGATTAAAAGCAAACGTAAGATGTCCTTCCTTCAGCTTGCTCGCTTTCTCTGCCGTTACGTCCAAAATGTAAGTGTTGCCGGCATATACTACTTCTGGTGTTTTGTACACATAGAACGGAGAGCCCAAATTTACTGTAAAATACCATTCTTTTATCGTCTGGTTACCGCTTAAATCGCGAATGGCAACTTTTACTTTATGACGGCCTTCTGTCAGTGGAACCTTTGGTTTATAAGTAATCTGACCTTTTGGAGGATAAAAGCCATGCTCCACTAATTGATCGTCCACATATACTCGTATTTTGTCAGGATCGATTAAGGTCGTTCCCGGATGCACCACTGGATCATAACCATCATCCTCACCATTGACGGAAAGGGTCGGTGTAGCTGTTTTGACAATTTCGTTCACGCCGGGATATGCATCTTTAAGAATAGGAGGTGTTCTGTCCTCCTCTAGCGGGCCATAAATGGCACGAATATCATCAACGTAAATAGCTCCCGCACTCTTATTAAGATTGCTTGTCTCCATATAGCGGACAGGCATATCCATCGTTAACGGGGTGGTTTTCCCCTTAGGAACGGATACTTCGACGTATTTCCACCCCGTCCAGTTCACACCATTTACCTGATCAGTAAAATCCACTGGCACTGCCGCATTATTGCCATCCCGAATCTGTCCCCGCAGCCAGTGCTTTTTGCCATCTCCGTAGATCCACATACTGATCTTTTCAGGATACCCCGGAATCTGAATCCGATTGGCGGTTGAGCTTGCGGCTAAATAAGCACCGGATGTGCCTGTTTTATTAACAAAATCATATTCCAGCTTCAAGGCTTTGTCCCCGTTGCGGACAAAATCCAGATCCGACACTTCCTGAATCGCCACGCTGTTAGCTGCTGCACTAGAGGCTATATATTTATCAATGCCATTCTCAAAATCCTCCAGCATTACAGGCGGTAACCCCACATTTACTTCAAAAGAGGTCTCAACGTCCCTGTATTTAGCATAAATCTTTCCGTTTTTCCCGTTCTCACTCGTCGCCTGAAACAGACCCTTCTCGTCCACGGTTCCGATCTCGCCCTCAACCCGCCATTCGAAGCTAGGGTTGTCAGCTTGAATCACTTGTCCATTACGTAGCGCCTTCACAGTTAATTGTGCAGCAGCACCTGAAGAATAAGTTTTGATCTCATCAGGAAACCTAAGCTCTGTAAGCTTATCTACAACCTCAATTTCAACACTGCCTTTGACTGCCCCAGCCTCTACAATTACAGTTCCTGTGCCGGCAGTGATTCCTCCGGTGAAGACTCCGTTCGCATCGACAGTACCAAGGTTAGCGTCCACCTGCCAATTCAGCGTACCCGAATAAGGCGCCGGATGGCCGTTCTCGTCCACTCCTGCCGCTTTGAATATAAAGCTGGAGCCTTGCAAAATACGTTCCGTATTCGGCTGCACAACCAGCTTAGAAGCCGAAGGTTGCTCAGGGGCTGTATTGACAAGCAATAAACCGTTACCGGTTTTACGCTCGTAACCATCTGAGCCCTGATTCATCATTCGGACACCAGAAGTACCCGGCATTCTGGCCACAAAAGTAGAAGAACCGCCACCATCCAGATTCATGGCGTTCACTACGCCCATATCCTTCAGAATGTTGCCAAGCTCATCGGTATCTACGCCCTCACTAAAACCTGGCGATCTTCCATCCACTTCGAATAAAACGAGACTTCCATCCGCTTTTGTCCCAATGGCTGTCCGCGGATGAATTCCTAAAGGCCCTACACCTTGTTGAACTACTCCGTCCTTTACCAGCGGCCCCTCGCCGCCAATAGCTACCTTCACATCATTCCATTCTCCGCTGAGCGCAAAGCTGGCAGTAACGTTATCGCCAACAGATAACCCTTGCAGAACAGCACGGGACGTACCCTGGGCAGATAAAACCACTTTTCCTTGGGAAAGCGGCGTATTGCCTTGATTGTTGCGGATTTCAGATACCTTCAGCTTCAAGGTCTGGCCGCTTTTCACTTCTCCCTCGACAATATCTAGAACAACCTCGTCACCCTCATTGGTTGACTTTGTAGTTGTATTATAATCTTCCGTATAAAGAACCAGCTCATTCGTATTTCGATAACGGTTGATGCTGGTCAGATTGGTTGTTTTTCCATTAATCGTTACGTTTTTGGTCAGCTTCGGCACCCCATAAATCGAGCTGCCATCTTCTTTTAAACCGAAAGTAAAAGCTGAAATCGAACTGTTCAGGATTACACCCTCATCCATAAATAACCCATTAGGAACACCCGTAGCAAAACCGGAGATTTCATAGAAATCACCATTGATTCCTGCGATCACTCGGTTTTCAGGTGAATCCGCATACGTGGCCATTTCTGTAACGCCCTTCATACCGTATACCTTTCCATCCTTCGTACCTGCCCGCAGCTCCAAATTTCCTTGTTGCGGGTTGAACTCCACTACATGTATCTTTTGTAAACCACGTTCATTCTGGAGATCCATCCAGGTATACATCGCCCCAGGTGCAAGCTCTGTTTGGCGAACATCAATAACGGTTCCGTAGTCTGTTGCTGGTAAATCAGAGATGGAAGCGCGAACAATTGCCCCCGGTTGTAACAACGAAATCAACAAAACAAAGATAACAACAACATTAATTTGCCTTAGATACCTTCTCACTGTGTTGACATCCTCCCCACTTGGCTGTCCTAATATCGATCTGAGCTTGGACAACATCATAGGGTTAATATTAACTAGGAAGCGTAAAGGTTAGATAAAATTTACCAAGGCATACTGTTAACTTCGTCTAATCATTTCATCAAATTCATGCTTTAGCCTGTTGATAAATCTTCGGGCGGTCTGGGAGGTCTGTTTGGAAGCAGAGACAATAGCTCCTGAATATTTCGCACGGGTATCTGGTGATCGTAACTCGATGGTTTTCATGAAGGCAGAAGTCATCTCTGATATTTTAAGAAACGAATAATCCAGACCAATTGTGATGGCTAGTCCTTCTGCAACTGCATTCTCAATCGCCCGTGTGTTGTTACTTACAAAAAGCAAATTGATCGGCCCATAGCCAGATAAATATCGCTCTACATAGTCCTTAATGTAAGGATCATCGTATAAAACTAACGTCTGCCCCACTAACTGATCCGGTGTAAGGATTGAATTCAGGGCTAGCGGTGACTGTGGATGTACACCAACTACAATTTTTCCTTCCATTAACCGTTCAAACTTAACCCCCTTATATGTGTCAGGCATTCCCTCCGGTGAGACCATAAGTCCAATGTCCATTTCATCCTGAAGTACATTATCCAGAATTTCTTTGGGTCCTTTTTCAAAAATCTCTATTTTCACATTTGGAAAATCTGCCTTAAAACTAGAGATTACCTTCACCATCAGATGCATGGGTCCAGGTATCGTAGCAATTTTCAAATGACCACTTAACGTATCGCTGTAAATCTGTGCTTCTTCTTTTAATTCATTTACTTTCATCAGGACTTCATTTGCTTTGCTAATAATGGCATTTCCTTCTGCTGTGGGAACCGCCTTTTGCCCGCGCGAACGGATGAACAAAGTAACTCCCAGCTCAGCCTCCAGCATGGTAATGGACTGACTCATTGCGGATAGAGTGATATGACGATTCTGAGCTGCTTTGGTTAAAGAACCAATCTTTGCGACTTCTACAATATTCTCGCATTGCTCCAAATTCATTTGAATCACCCCTTAAGTTAATCTTTACTTAATAACTATTAAATTTACTTAAATTTTAATTAATTTAGACAAGTGTTACAATGTAAATAAGTTAGTAAGTAACCATTTTTACTATATCAACTTTCATTTCTAGTATAACTATATTTCTTGAGGAGGAAACTCAAATGACAGACAAAAGAGTAGCCGTAATAACAGGTGGAGCCAGTGGAATCGGGAAACAAACCGCCATTAAATTTGCAAGTAAAGGTGATCAAGTTGTCGTTGCCGATTTCAATCAACAATTAGGTGAAGAAACGGTAGCACAAATTATTAAAGAGGGTGGCGAAGCAATTTTTGTCAAAACAGATGTTTCCAAATATGAAGATGTCGAAGCGCTGGTTCAAAAAACTGTAGATACTTATGGAAGAATTGACGTTATGTTCAACAATGCCGGGATCGGCCGCGTAACTCCTGTACTAGACCAAGACCTTAAGGATTATCACAGTGTCATTAATGTCAATCAGCATGGTGTAGCCCATGGGATTATCGCTGCTGGTAAAAAAATGCGTGAGCTCGGCATCAAAGGTGTGATCATCAATACAGCTTCTGTATTTGGATTCCTAGCTTCCCCAGGTACATTCGCATATCACGCTTCTAAAGGTGCGGTCATTATGATGACTAAATCCGCAGCACTTGAACTTTCGGTTCATGGCATCCGCGTGCTTGCCGTTGCTCCAGGCGCTGTAGATACGCCAATTATCCAAGGATATAAAGATCAAGGAATGGTTGACCAAATGAAGAGCAAAGTAATGGGTAACAAACTAACATTACCTGAACAAGTTGCAGACACTGTATACTTGCTCTCCTTACCAGAAGCTAGTGCAATTAACGGTAGTGTTGTAATGGCTGATGAAGGTTATGCTTCATTTAAATAAAGTTTAGGGTGAAAAAAATCCAAGGCTTCCCTCGAGGGAGGTCCTTGGATTTTTTTAAAAGTATTCAATAGATACACCCTACTCCCAAGTCCTCTGTTCATTAATCTCCAGCTTACGTTTAAACGCCTGCTCCAGATCAATACCAAGTTTATTGGCCAGATCAAAAATATTCCACACCACATCGTACATCTCGTATCCCAAGTTTTCTTTCCGCTCCGCATCTGGATGAAAAGATACCGACAAAACCTCTTTGGACAACTCCCCAACCTCAGTCATTAAGTACAGCATTCTCTGCTCAATGGTGCTGGTATCAAACCCTTTGATTTCACTGAACTCCTTAACATACTGTTGAAACTCTGCTGCATTCATTTCCTTACGCCTCGCTTTTTGGTATAAAGTTATGTAAAGATTAACACATCTCTTAGTCCCATCAATCTCCACTATACTTATTGACTGTTATGGGATAATAGTAAATTTCTATATCCTTCTTTATAAAACCTCTGCGTTGAGCTGCCAATAAGGTCTCGTACATATCTCTTCTGCCTACAGGATTATCCGTATGATGATAAATCTTATTCGCCCTTAAACCATGCTCACAAAAGTATTTCACAAAATCATACCCGTTCTTTAGTTCAATTCCCTCGGCGTCTTCACCTAAATCATGATCAAGCGTAAGGATGTTCACTTCATTATTTTCGAAAAGTTTAACAGCGTCTTCAAATGTTCTTGCCAAGGTAAACCCTTCTGGACAGTCTCGTAAGTCATCAAGATAAACATTTATCATATCGAACCTCATTTCTTCATGACGTCCTTATCTAGTGAACAGTATCCTCCAGCTTTATGGTACAAAAAAACACTTCGTTGAAGAAGTGTTCTTCAAAAAATTATGTATAATTTACCAAAATCCATCCCCTGAATCGAGGAATTCCATTAATTTTTTCTTAACGTTCTTTAAATCGATTGGGTTTAGTTGACCGATGTAATCAGATGAATTAAAGGAGGAGGCCTCCGCTTGGGCTACGCAATTCACTTTTGCAAATGAACTTTCCCCTAATCCGCAGTCTCTTCCTTTAAATAATGGAATTTTCCACTTATCATACTTTCCTTCAAAATCTTTTATTTTAGAGTGGGTCAATGCAACGAAAACAACAAAAATTGGTAATCCATCAATAATTTCCACTATTGCGACTGGTCTTATTTCGGTTTCTCCTGTTTTTGGATAATCTACTTCATACCAAAAAACTTGCCCGGCTTTTAGATTCATCTATTACTTCTTAAATTCCTCAAACCATTTTTGTTGGAGACGGTTATCAGAGTCAATTTTAGCCTTTCCATCAACTACATTCAAACGCGGTACTTTCGATTTGAAGTTAGGATGTTCAGACAATGAGTTAGGGATATTTTTTTTCTTTTGTACAAGACTCATACCATTTTCCTCCTCCTTCTCACACATTTTAGAATGACACCTCCCAAGCATTTTATTGCTTGGTTTAAGCATATCCGTCTTTGGTATGGTTTAGACCAGTATACCAATGCAGCTGCAAACACTGTAGTTGTGCTCTAATACTATTTAAGTCTATCACAATATTTACCATATATAAACCTTATTGTAGGGCGGTAGACATTTAAAATGTGGCATTTATAGAATGATTTTTTACTATTCAGATTATTCTATTATAACAAAAACACTCCTCTATTGGTTCTTCAAAAACCGATAAAGGAGTGAATCCAACCTTATTTACCAGCCCCTATTTCAGCCACTCTACGATTCTGAAAATGACGAATATCCGGACGCTCCAATCCTAGATGTTCACGAAGGGTACTCCCCGTATACTCAGTGCGGAACAAGCCGCGTGCTTGCAAGATGGGCACAACATGATCCACAAATTCATCCAAGTTGCCCGGCAGTACTGGTGGCATAATATTAAATCCATCGCAGCCGTACTCTTCGAACCACAATTGCATTAAATCTGCCAATTGTTCATAGGTTCCAACAAACTGCATATGTCCGCGTGCACCAAGCAAACGGCGGCCTAATTCTAATATCGATAATTTGTCCTTACGAGCCATATCCATAATCAGCTGAACCCGGCTTTTCATTCCATTTGATGCTTCTACTGGATCAGGAATCTCAGGCAGCTGTCCATCTACTGGGTATTCGGACAGGTCAAACCTCAACATGCCAGACAACATACCAACAACAGCGGCAGGAGGAATCAACTCCTGCAGTTCTTTATATTTACTTTGGGCTTCCTCTTCGGTCGCTCCAATGATCGGAGACAAGCCCGGCATAATTTTTAAGCTACCACGTTCACGGCCATAATCTGCTAATTTGGAATTGACGCTTTCATAGAAGGCCTTAGCCGCTTCAAGCGACTGCTGTGCCGTAAAGATCACCTCTCCAAAACTAGCTGCAAAATCTTGTCCTGGACCAGAAGATCCGGCTTGAATAAGTACAGGATACCCTTGAGGTGAGCGAGGAACATTGAGGGTTCCTTTTGTAGAATACCACTCCCCTTTGTATTCCACTTCTTTGATCTTCTTCGCGTCAGCAAATTGTCCCTCTTCGCGGTTGACGATTAAAGAGTCATCCTCCCAGCTGTCCCAGAGAAGCGTTGCCACCTCAACAAATTCACGTGCCATTTTATACCGAAGTCCGTGCTCTGGATGCTCCGGCTTCCCATAGTTATAAGCTTCCACATCAAGCTGGGAGGTGACAATATTCCAACCCGCTCGGCCTTCACTAATATGATCTAAAGAAGCAAATTTGCGAGCCACATTATAAGGTTCGTTATACGTGGTCGATACGGTAGCCGTTAATCCGAGTTTTTCTGTTTCTGTCGAAAGGGCTGACAACAGCGTCAATGGGTCCAGCATACCCGAAGCTGCTTGATCCGCACCCATCACATACAACAAATCCGCCAAAAACATCATATCGAACTTCCCACGCTCGGCGGTTTTTGCCAATTCGCGATAAAATTTATAATTGAAGATCTTATCCGCTCCCGATTCCGGATGACGCCAGCCATAATGATGATGTCCTGAATAATAAATAAATGCACCTAAATGTAGCTGATCTTTTCTGGTTCCCATAATGACCCTGCCTTTCGAATTCTAGAGTTCGTTAACCTTTGAATGTATCACGCCAATGCAGCCATCTTCTCTCCAGCAATCGAATTGCGGAATCCGAAAGTTTTCCTATCACTGCAAAGATTGAAATTCCAACGAATACTATATCTGTTTGCGAATAAGCTCTGGCATCCTGAATCATATAGCCTATCCCCGCACTTGTTCCCATCATCTCCGCTACGACGAGTACAAGCCACGATGCACCAAGTGATAAGCGAATACCAAGTAGAATATTAGGCATTGCAGCCGGAATAATCATTTTGCTAAGCAACTGCCATCTTGTATATTGGAAAATACGGGATACTTCAACAAGCTTGATATCAACATTACGAATTCCTAGGAAAGTGTTCAGATAAACTGGAAAAAAAGCACCTAATGAAATCATTAGTATTTTAGAAAATTCACCTACACCAAACCACAAAATGAATAACGGAATAAGGGCAAGTAATGGAATCGTCCGAAGCATCTGTAAAGATGGATCCAGTGTACGCTCTACCAACTTCCCAAGTCCTGTAGATAAGCCAAGTAGCAGTCCAGTAGCAGACCCCAGTAAAAAGCCAAGCCCTGCCCGATAGGCGCTAATCCCCAGATGTCGAAACAGCTCACCGCTAGCTATTAAAGAAAAGAACTGCGCAATAATGGTAGATGGAGCAGGCAATGTCGTCGCAGAGACTAGATGGAGCGCAGCTGCCACTTCCCAAATCACCACTAGAGCTAGAGGTACAATCCAACCATGCAGTTTTTTTGGAATCCAGCTTAAACCATCGTCGTGACGCTCTATTTTATTACTGGATAGGTGATTGCTCATGATCCTTTATCTCCCCTATAACTGTCCTGCCATCTTAGCAATCTCGATTCCAACAGCTTCACTAATGAATCTGACAGTTTACCTACTACAGCAAACACGATGATCCCAACAAATACCACTGTGGTCAAAGAAAACGATCGCGCGTCATTGATTAGATAGCCAACACCTGAGCTAGAGCCCATCATCTCCGCTACGACAAGTCCAAGCCAAGCTATGCCCACAGACAAACGGATACCTAAAAAGATGTTGGGCAGTGAGGCTGGAATAATTAACTTACTCACCATCTGCCATTTACTGAATTGCAGTACTCTCCCAACATCAAACAACTTGTTGTCCACCGAACGGATTCCTAGAAATGTGTTCACGTATAATGGGAAAAATGAACCTTTGGCAATCAACAATATTTTTGAGGTTTCACCGAATCCGAACCACAAAATAAAAAGTGGAGCGATTGCTAAATGGGGCAGCGTGCGCAGCATTTGCAGCGACGGATCCAGCAAACGTTCTGTTTTGTATGAGAAGCCTACCCACAAACCCGCCGCTAAGCCAAGCCCTCCCCCTATTAAGAAACCAAGCAGTGCCCGCCAAGCAGATATGCCTAAATGTTTCGCCAGCTCACCGGACGCGGTCAAGCTAACCAGTTCCCGCCATATTTCACTTGGCCTTGGCAGCAATATAGGATTTAACTTTCCCATCGCTCCGGCTATCTCCCAAATCAGGAGTAAAGCAATTGGTAAGATAAGTCCAAGCAATACATTCGTCGTTTGGATGGAAAGTCCACGCTTCTTTACTGGATTCTTTTTATGGATTAGTGGCGAGATCACAGCTTTTTCAGCACTGAATTGCATGTAAACAACCTCTTTTCTACATCTGTGGTTTCATCCGTTACTTCAAAGGTTCCTTCAGTGCTGCTTCAATATATTGATTGTCTGTTATTTTAGAAACTTCAATCTCTTTACGGATGTTCTTAATATTAAATTGAAAATCAGCTGTCTTCTGCAATTCTTCAACAACAGCATCACTAATTGGAATGTTGATCATCTGGGAACGTTCAAACGTACCTTCGATTACCGCTGCCGGAATGTTCCGCTCAGCTGCATATCTTTCAGTCGCTTCAGCGCGATTATCTGTCTCCCAAGCTATAGCTTTGTTGGTTACTTTTAAATAAAGCGTAACTAGTTCTGGATATTTCTCTGCGAACGCTGAACGGGAGATCACAAAAGAAGGAGATAAGACACCCAATTGCTCACCATCCGTCAAAACCTTCCCTTTACCGGTCAATGCGTTTAGAGTAATATACGGATCCCATGTAGCCCATGCATCAACGCCACCGGTTTCAAATGCAGGTTGTGCTTCATCAGGCTGTAGCTGGATAATCTCAAAATCTGCTTCTTTAAGACCTGATTCCTCAATACCGCGATAAAGGAAGTTGTAAGCATTGCTGCCTTTTGTAACAGCTATCTTCTTGCCTTTCAGATCCTCCAGTTTCTGAGCAGTACTACTACCAGGTACAAGAAGAGCAACGTTATTCGTACCTTCTAATACTTGTGAGATAATCTTAATAGGAATACCCGCAGCTTGGGCTGCGATCACCGGCATGTTACCAAGAGTCGCTATGTCCAACTTATTAGAAGCGATCGCCTCTGTCATTGGGGGTCCACTTTGAAATTCCGTCCATTCTACTTTTACGCCCAGCTTATCAAATTCTTGCTCATACCATTTTTCCTCACGGGCTTTACCAAACATCCCCCCGCTGCCCTGCACGCCAATCTTAATGGTCACACCTTCATATTTGTTGGCGTCGTTCTTTCCCGCACTCTTTTCATTCGAAGCGCAGCCTGTTGCAAATACAGTCAAAACAAACATAAGAAGTAGTGAATTACGAAATAATTTCATGGATCATTTCTCCCCTTTTTATAAAAAAATGGACTCTCTTTATCTAGATACCAGCTCCAACATCGATTGCCGGTTCTTCTACTTTCTCAAACTCACTCAGAACCAGTCGACGTAATTCTTGGAATGAAGTACTGGATCTTTTTCGCGGAAACGGTAAATCGATGGGAAGAATATTGCGAATATGCCCAGGTCGGGGATTCATAATGACTACCCGCTCACCCAGGAATACAGCTTCATCCAGATCATGAGTCACAAATAACATAGTCGTCTTATTGCTCTGCCAAATATCAAGAAGTACCTCTTGCAGATGTGATCTAGTAAAAGCGTCTAGTGCGCCAAAAGGTTCATCGAGCAATAATACATCCGGATTACGGAGCAACGCCCTAGCAATAGATACTCGTTGGGCCATCCCGCCTGACAGCTCACGTGGATAGGATTTCTCAAAACCCTTTAATCGTACAAGTTCAATCAATTCATCTACTTTTTTGCGAACCTCTGGATTTTTAAGCGATAAATTTGCTGCAATATTATGCTCCACCGTCAACCACGGAAAAAGTCTTGGTTCTTGAAAAATAAATCCCTTCTCAATACTCGGACCGTCGATCTGTTTGCCATTCAGTAGAACCGTGCCGCTATAGCTCGTATCCAATCCTGCCACAATTTTTAGTAAGGTACTTTTTCCGCAGCCGCTGGGACCTATAATCGTAATCAACTCGCCTTTTTTCACCTTCAGCTGAATATTGCTTAATGCGATAACATCACCTGCAGGCGCGGCGAATACTTTATTCAAATGTTCGATAACCAGTGTTTCCTCCGACACTCCATTCACCCTTTCCGATAAATTTAAACTAAACTATACTTATGTATTTAATAGGTATTCAGAGTAAAAAAATAATGAAATCCTCTGAAGAACCTTATCCGATTATTCAACTAGGTTTAATTTACATCATCTTATCAGTGACATTCCTCACATGTCAAACATTATTTGCCAAATGGGTGTATGTTTTGTGAAGTGGGGAGGTTTTGCGAATGGCAAGGACATGGTATTAGTTATAGTCGATAGGGATTTATCTAATTGGAGTTCAAAACTGCACAAAAAAATACCGCATATTTATTGGTTTTGGACCAATGAATAAGCAGTATTTTGAGGGCTGTTCACAACCGCCATCTCTTAAGGAACCTTATGCTAAATTCTGAAAATATCAGCATTGATAATAATTCCAGCTATTACTTTCTAAACGTTCTTTCATAATCTTCAAACCGTATTTTTCTAATTTGTTTACGATCCGTTGTTCTAACAATGATTCCTTCTGATTTGCCTGATGCGTCGATGCCTACTTGCGTGTTTTCGAATCTTTTTAAATAAGAATATGTACTCTCAAGAGAAGTTGGAAACTCGGAACCCTTTATGGTTTCAAGAAGTGGTGCAGACTGCAAATCAATACTTTCAATAAATCTCTTCTTCTCAATTTCATCATAAAATGGTTGATTTCCGTGATCACGCCACATCGCAATTTTCTCCTGCGATAACTCAAGAAGTCTATATAATTCATCCTTATTCAAGGAGAACACATCAAATACACGATACCCTTGAGTTTTTCTGTCAGAATAGTTCTTGGATGCTTTAGTTTTCCCTCCATAAGATTCCTGATAAATTACGGTTAATGCCCAGTCACCCTCAAGAAGGATATCTGCAATTACTTTTTCTGCTAACGGCTTAAGAAATTCCGCAATGTTCCCATAAGGATTACCGATTCTATCTCCTTTTGCATATAACAATTCTTCTCTGGAACCAATTAGATAATCAACTTCGTTATTATCATTTTTTAATAAAATGATCCTTGAATTTTCACCATCTACTTTTTCGTAAACAAAAACATCGTCTAATTCTGCGAAGCCTCTTGACTCCGTTAAAACATCATTTAACCGACCTCGTTCACCTAATTGATGATATGTAAGAATGCTTGGGTACTTTGTTAAAGAATTAATTTTCTTTAAATCCATAAACTATTCTCCCACTTTCAAATTCACTTTATATGACTCTTGTTCTTATAAACATAAACAAAGATAGCCAAGGAATATTTTACCACTGATTACGTGTTCACGTGTTATTCCTGATGGGATTGTCATAAAGAGTTCTCCTTATTTGTTTACCAATTTAACTTTGAAGATAAGTATCATCATAATCTACGTAATTACTTTGTTGATTACGCATGAAGGTTATACGCAAAGAAGGTTCTTATATGTATTTTCAAGTGATACTCATGTAATAGAAAATCAGCAAAATAAGAATATGTAAATAGTAGTAAACACCAATAAATCTTCTTTAATAATCTGATTCAAATATTGTTTCGTTTTTATCATTTGAGAAAATAATTTTTAATTGAGCAGTCGGATTCCAAATCCTACTATCTTTTATAATTAGATATTTTCCACCTGTATATTCATACTCACGAGTCTTACTGTCAATCACCACTGAAAATGTTTTAGCATCTTTTAAAACTTGCGTATTATTAATTACAAGGCCAATTGAACCTTTCTCTAAACCACCAATAGCTATCTCATCTCGTATCATAGCCGTAGATTTAGTATAGTCAGAAGCACTACGATAAATATAAATATAGGGCAAGCCTTAATAAATTCAAGCATGTACGTATCTAAAATAACAAAGGATTTACCCTACTAACTCCACTATAACATTAAATGGAATATTTTCCGCAGCTTATCTTCTACCAAGGCAATCAATTCCGAGTTGTAGCCATTAGGTATTTATAGGTTTTATGACCATGATTTATCAGTCTGTAAGATTGTATTATCAGATGATTTTGATACCTTTAATGCGAAATGATTGAAGTTGCTTGTAAACAATGTTACTCTATCAACGGTAAACTCAAAATCTGTACTCTTCAATACATCTTATAATAGTCACTATTTTTAGTTAAGAAAGGTAACACTATGATAAAAGTTGATAACTTATCCTTCGCATTCCCGCAAAAAGAACTATATAAAAACATTTCATTTACGCTTGAAGAAGCACAACATTGCGCTTTTATAGGAACAAGCGGCAGTGGTAAAAGTACACTGATCGATATACTGATGGATCCAGAAAAATATTTGTTCGAAGGCAAGCTAGAGATGGACCCCACCTGCAAAATTGGATATGTAAGTCAGTTTTCGCAACTAGACAAATCTAAAGAAACAACCGTTTTTGAATATATAGGAGAAGAATTTATTAAGATACAAAATGAAATAACAGCGATTCTCACTGAAATGGAAACATCATCAGATATTGATTCATTACTCGAAAAGTATCAATTAGCTCTAGATGCCTTTGATTTAATGGATGGAAATGATTTTGAAAGCAATATTAATAAGAAACTAAATTTAGCCAACCTCTTGAAGCTAAAAGATGTTAGGGTATCCGACCTAAGTGGTGGGGAATTCAAGCTTATTCAAGTGATGAAGGAAATGCTGACTAGCCCAGACTTAATGATTATGGATGAGCCCGATGTATTTTTAGATTTTGAAAACCTAAATGCACTTAAAAATCTGATTAATGCTCACAAAGGAATATTGCTAGTTGTTACGCATAACCGTTATCTATTGAATCATTGTTTTAACAAAATTATACACCTTGAAAACATGGAGATCCAAGAGTTCGATGGGCGATATATTGAGTATAACTTCTCATTACTTCAGACGAAAATTGAGTTACAAGAAATCGCAGTCGCTGAACAAGAAGAAATAGAGAGATACGATAACATTATTGATAATCTTAGAGCGATCGCAACCTATAATTCAGAAGCATCTAGAGGGAGAGCGTTAAAAGCTAGGGTTAAGTTTCAAGAAAGATTGGAAGCGCGAAAAATTAAAGCGCCATTCGTTGATATTAAGCAACCAAAAATCAGTTTTGGTGTGGACAATGAATTTGAAGAAGACATCACTGTTTTAAATGTGAATAATTATAGTGTTTCCTTTGATGAGTTGATTTTAGAAAATGTTAACTTTGAGATGAAACCTACAGATAAAGTAGCCCTTATCGGTCCAAACGGTACCGGGAAAACGACTTTACTCCGAGATATCTTTAAAAATAATCATGATTCAATTGAAATAAATGCTGATATTAAAGTGGCTTATCTTTCTCAGCTTCAAGACGAAGTGCTAAAGGATTCTAATACCATACTAGAAGACTTCATCGATGCTGGGTTTGCAACTTATGACGAGATTAGAGCACATCTTTCAAACTATGGCTTTGAAGGAGAAATTCTTACTCAAAAGATAGAATCTTTATCTGGTGGCGAAAAAAATATACTGCAATTGGCGAAAGTTTCTGCTAGCAAAGCAAACTTATTGCTTCTTGATGAACCGACAAGCCATTTAGACACCTATACACAAATCGCACTGGAGAAAGCCATTGAAGATTATAAAGGTGCAATTCTCATGATTTCTCATGATTTCTATTCTGTAGTAAATGGTATGGATTATGTACTAATCATTGACGAGAAGACGATTAGAAAAATGAGTATGCGAAAATTCAGAAAGATGATTTATGCCAGTCATTTTGATAAAGATTATTTAGAAAATGAACAAAATAAAAAAGCAGTTGAAATGAAAATAGAATTAGCTTTAAAAGACAATAATTTTGAACTTGCAAAAGGTATGGTTGACGAGCTAGAAGAGCTGATTAAGTTACTTTAAATTCCAACCTTCTGAATGAAATGATTACAAGAACGATGAAATAAAATGTTGGTGGAAAAGTATCCACATTAAAGACACTGATGAATAGATCTCAGTGTCTTTTTACTGCATTGATTTTATTGATAGCTCATGCCGGGACAGTGGTTCACTTATCATTAAAAATCTTTCCCAACACATTTTTTGCCAAACTCCTCTTCACCTCTCTGGTTGATATAACTATAATGAAGTATCATGAGAAATTTTTATCAAAACAGTCTTTGGTCTCGCATTTAATTTTATACCATTGATAACCATAATCCGATAAGTTTGGTAGGATCAATAATTTGTTACCACAGCGGATACAATTATTTTCTGATAAATTTCCGTTCTTATAGTCCGCTAAGTAACCTTCTGCTAGTTCTACTTCCTTAATTATATTTTCTAGAGCAACATCGCTTATATCAAAAGGGGTCATATCTCCTCTATTTGCATAAATAGAGCGTGAAAAAGCTCCAAATCCACCAACCAGTTCGTGGTGATGGGTATTAATCCGTCCCCCACCTCTCTCAAATAATTTGATCATCGGTTCATATATATCTGGAAACTGTAATGCGATATTGTCGCGCGCATCAAGCAAAGAGCACCAGCGTAAATAATGTATACTTATTAATTTCATAAGCATAATATCAATTTTATTAAAATTCGGACACGTTTCTAAGAAAATGTCCCACTCATTTTCCTCCATTTTAAAACCTAATAACATATCCATACCTATGTATATACTTGCTGCTTCCTTAGAGATAAACTGCAAAAACACGCCGACTCTACGGTAATACTCTGCAATCAAATTAGCATCTGCTTCATATTCACCTCTAGATCTTACTTCTTCGTATCTTTTTTTTGAAATTCCAATGTATAAATTCGCATTAATATTCTTAATTCTTTCAACACCTGATTCGTAATAATTCATGAAGATTCCTCCGACTTAACTCACAAATGTAGTTCCCTATATCTGATAGAAGATTGGTTTATTTAACCAGCTCGCCCGATTGTATCAGATTCAATTTTCTCGTTATTTATCGGTTTGGAATTAAAAAGTTAGTTGGTAAAAATTATTTCATTCAAACTGTATTATTTTGATTGATTATTGTCAATGCTGTTCGAAATAGTTTATTACAGAAAACAACAATTATGTAATCCTAAATGAGCACTAAACTTATTGCACTCAATTCATATTACTATAAAAAACAGTATATTAGTGGTTTAATCTATTATGCACTACAGCTTCAGTTGTAAGAACATAGCTGCAACGGATGGTGCGTTTTGAAGAGCTGAACGGCGCATCTATTGATAGTATCTATCATAAAAAAAAGACTACTTCTTGTATTGATGTTAATTTTTTAAGTGTAAAATGGTGATTAGTTAATGTAAAGTATTCATAAGTAAATAGTTCTTAATCCTATTGCGCTTCTAGTAAGGCTGCGGCTTGGATACGAGGAAACGTCTATAGTAGCAGGTGCGATAGTAATAAGATTAGGCATTTTTGAAACCTCCTATATATTTTTGCGTACAAAATGTTTAACTTTTTGTACATATAGTATGCTATTAAAAAACACAATTTCAACACTTAACAAACAAAATGTTTGCGTTATTGTACTTTTGTTCAAGAAATATAAAATTGAGGTATAGATATTTAGGAGGAATACATATGAAACTTCGTCCAAGCTACAAGCCGATAGAGATCACACTAATACGACGAGACAAGACGAAAACGTATCTTCGGAATACATTAGGTAGGTTTGTCTCCTGCAACTATTGCTAAGATGTCCAACGGAGAGTTTGTTGCGCTCAGTGTAATCGCGCGTATTTGTGAGGATTTGGATTGTAAGATCGAGGAGTTGTTGAGTTTGTAGATGACACGAACATGGTCAATGTCGAATAGCGTTAAGATCACCGTCAAATTAGCCGCTCTGTACCATGTCCTAACGCTAATACTCCCGAAGGGCTAGGCGCGCTAATTCAAGGGCTTACGCAGGCAGATAGGACGATACGAACAAATAAAGGTGCAGCCCTAACGGATACTCTCCGCTAAGACTGCGCTTTAACTACGTTAACAACTTAGCACATCAAAGGTGCTAAAGCTCCGAAAAATCCCTTTGTTTATGCGGCTTCCCAGCGCAAGTCCTTAACGGAGAACGCCAAGATTAACGTCATAATCAATCGCCTGCAGCACTCCGCTTACACCGTAACGCATTCCCCTCCGCGAGCCCCTCCGTATATGCATCGTAAAACAGACCCACCGGAGAATATACGCTCTCCTTCGGCAATCCTGTCCGCATGTTTACCGCCTTCGCGAAATACCTATCCACAGCCAGTACGATTTTGTCCGGCTCTAGTCGGGAAATAAAACTTCTCATCAATGTTTCGCGTTAATACTATACGAAATTACAATGCCCTCACCTGAGTGGCGTACACATCCACACACAACTCAATCAGCGACAGATGCATTAAAATTACAACATATCCCCGAAAGGAAGTAGCGCTAATTTGTCGAATATTACTTTTATTGCGGAAGAAATTTGGAAACATTCGAAACTATGCGGATATTACAGATGGACGACGAATTATTCATGGCAGCGTTAGCACAAGTACACGTTACGGTACGAGAAAAAGAAGACGTCAGAATTAAAGAGCACAGTGGACCAATCCAAAAGTATACGCCGGTTAGCGTGAAGAACTCCGGTGCTTATTATATGCGGATTAATTATAACTTTCCGGTTACGAAGGAGGGCGAGCGATAAAATGGGAGATAATAATTTAAGTCTCAGCCTCTCTGTCCTGAGCTATCCGGCCGAGATGTTTAACGACGCGTTATTCAATAAAGATGAAGGAAATAAAGCAATTGACGAATTTCAAAAACGACGATATTATCGGCAGGCTATCCTGAATTTTTGCGCATCAGTTGAAGCAGCACTGACTCAGCTTGTTCATAAAAAGCTAAAATTAATGGCTGAAGATTTATCTCCGAATAATACTATTCTTCTTAAATTACTGCAAAATGGAAGCAAGGTACCCTCCGAATTCGAGAATATCTCAGCAAAAATAAAGAAGTTTGAAGAACTGTTTAGCTGCAATATCGACCAACTCACTCTTAGTAACTATATGAGATTAACGTCTCAGAGGAATAAAATCACCCACTTCAACGAGTCTAACAAATCTTTACTTTACGCGACGAGCACTTTAAGGAATATTGCAGTAAGCGCCCCGTCAAAAGTAGAGGCTTTGTTGTCTGAGTTGTATAACCATTCAGGGTTCACTAGGAGTGCAAGCCCTTTCTATAAACAGCGTAAAGCAAGGTATTAAACGATAAAATCCATAAATATCGGACTCTGTAAAAAAACGTGATAGTGCAATTTTTTTATGTTCTCACGCGTTCTAACCCTCGGCTCCACATATATAAAATAAACGTCCTCGCCGATAATCAACGGTTTCACGACTGCATAGAAGTTTTCTCCTACGTAGGCGACGGATCAGACACTACTACAAGTAACGGGTTGGAGTAGAGAAACGAGAAAATAAAACAAGTATCGAGCAAATCATGAGCAAGCACTTATAGCTATAAGGGAGATGGAATTTATGTCAAAAAAACTGCAGGTTTTTATTTCCTCAACATTCACTGACCTTCAGGATGAAAGACAGGCAGCCGTTGAGTCGGTTCTTAAGTCCGGTCATATTCCTGCAGGAATGGAATTGTTTCGCTCTGGCGATCAATCTCAAAAAGACACAATAACAAAATGGATAGAAGAGTCCGATGTGTACCTGCTGATATTAGGCGGCAGATATGGTTCTATAGAAGAAACGACTGGCAAGAGTTATACACATTGGGAATACGACCTAGCAGGAGAATTAAAAAAACCCAGATTCGCAGTTGTAATCTCTTCAGATGCTCTTCAAAAAAAAATTAAGAAATTGGGGAAAGCTGTTATTGAACTTGATAATGCACAAAAATATGAAGACTTCAAATCAAATGTACTATCTAAAGTATCGCGATTCTTTGAGGATACTAAGGACATACAGATAACAGTGATGCAGACTTTAAATGAACTTGTTAAAGACAAAAACCTATACGGTTGGATCTCAGGTAGGGCTGTTCAAAATAGCGAAGAATACGCAACATCGGTGCTGCACTATAAAAAGGAGATGGATCAGCTTGGTCGGGAAAACGAAAAGCTAAAGCAGGCACTCCAACAAGCAACGGTTAAAGAGCGACAGATACAAAACAGCCCTCCAGAAATAACTGACAGACTAGAAAAAGTTTTAAAACTATTGAGCGCTTCATACATCAGTTCGTATCCCGGAATTAGTTGGGAGATAATATTAGAAAAAAATGAGGAAGACGGTGAGTCATCTACAATTATTCTCCAGTACCCAGAATCAGATTACTCGCCATACTATATTTTCAGTCCAGATCAACAATATTATCAAAAACTACTCATTGTGAAAGAAATTACTCTCGAAGAGTTCAATGAAACTTTAGCTGAAATACGAGTTTTTGTACACAACTACAAGCATGCAGAAGGAGTTCCTATACACTTCATCATCGCTATTCCCGGAGATCACGGTAATCTGCAAGATATTTCGGAAAAGTTCCTAAAGAAAGCAGTAAAGCTTGAAAAAGTTACCTCCGAAGTTGAATTTAAAATTGAAGTATGGGATGAAAATGTAATATCGCATTTCGAGGATGAATTAGGATTATCAATTAACCCATTAGTTAAAAAGCGATAACGGGCAGCCGTGTCAAGAAATACCTGGATGTACATGGTCTGCAGCACCGATCGCAGCTTTGACACGGAACATACACGACCAAACTGAGGGTTACATAAGCCTGCGAAAAGGCACGCACAACAAGCAAAAACCGGTCGACCCTATGTGGGCTTTCCGGCTTGACTTCATTATTTATAGATTGTATTAACCGTCGAAAACATATCATGTTGCTTCGATATGTCCAGCTCTCACCATGTTAGCATTGTGTCCTAGTAACAATCTACGAAACTACAATGCCTCACCTGAGAAATGAACACACCCTCATAAGATCCCCTTTTCGTAAATAAAAACGCCTCCTCCTCGGAAGAAACTGGCGCTGTTTTGTCGAATGTTATTCATCAACACCCCCAGAAAGGCGCTGATTGTTACGGAGGTATACACGGACATCGAATTATTTACCGCGGCACTGGCGTAAGGTCGTGTAACCGCACGTGAAAAGGACGGGCGAATAGCGGAATACGGAGGCCAGGTCGAAAAATACACGCAAAATACCGTCAAGATTGGTGGAGTGTACTAAGTTAGATCCGCACATGAATTTCACGTAAAGGAGGCGACAAAATGACGGACCCACAAGCGCAAGCACTGCGCGATGCTATCGAAAAAATGTCCGAGACACAGGCAAAAAACACGCTCTATCGCATCTTTGCGAAACTAGAGCGTGTTGGTCGTAACAACTATACAAAAGAGGACGCCCAGCGCGACATAGAAGAAATACATGCAGCAGAAATAGGACGCCCTCAAATATTTAACAGTAAGAAATAAAGATCAACCTTATACAATAAACTCCGTAAATACCGGACTCCGCAACATACCTGCGCGAGTCCAATTTCGTATTTTCACACGTATTCAGCATCTGTAAGGATTGTTAAAAGAGCGCCATCTCTCCGTTTTCCTGGCGCTCCCTGTTGTGTCCGACGAGAAATAAGCGTACAATGGCGTTAAGTATTAAATAGCGGAGGGGTAACCGGATTCTTTGGTCGGATGATCGGTTATTTTAACTCCGCTTTTTTCTGTCAATAACTAATACCAATGAAGCAAATGATATCATTAACGTTAATGCCTCGTTTATAGTCAACATCTTCCTCACCTCCTTCAACTGACGCGAATCCTCGTTGTTTATTGAAACGAGGCATCAATTCTACTCTTGTTTCATCGAACATAATTCAACCAAACCGCAGTAGTCAATGTTAGGATCTTACAGAAGTTGGGAGGTCGAGGGCGTAATGGAGATTGCGCCAAGGGTAGCGTTCGACGGCCGCGAAAAAGATTTCGTGATTAATAGAGTTCATATATCTCCAAGTACTCACTCGATCGTTAAATTTTTTCTTGTGACAGGACGCCGTGGTGAAGTCTTAGCCGCAGGTTTATCTCTCGAGCCATCATCCTCGTATGCCTCATCTCCAATCACTCTACCATTGATATACTCCCCATATTTTGTCAGCACTCCTGTCGGCTCACCTTGTGAGTCTTCAAGCTCAACATACTCACTCAATCCAAAAACTTCTTCAGCACTGAGTAGGGCGTTAATTATCATATTCTTTGCTATAGTACTTCTTTTAAGACTTGATAGTTTTGCAATATAAGCAAGACGATTATAATCATACTCACTTAACACCACCGTAATTCGTTTCTCCTCACCTCTATCTCGCTTCTCTCTCATGCGCTGATCTTGGGCAAGCCTCTTAAAATATTCTGTATTTGCATCCATTTCATTACCTCCCTTGGTATATTCTGATTATACACACACCAATGGTTGGAGTAAATACTTAAAATAAACTTTTTACATATAAAAATAAACTTTTATAAACCCACTAAAATCAACGCCACAAACTGCGCAGCCTCATCCGCTAAATCCGTCTCCTGCACGATGCCCCAATTCGGTAGATATACGATCTCAACGCGCGTATCCTCGCCGCTATTACGCCCTTTGCCGAGTTCGATTACGCCGTGCCCTTCGTGTGCCAGCGTATCAGTTCCGAACAGGTACGTTGAATCTGCGAGTATCGTCTTCGTTCTCATGACGAATTACCGTAATCCGTACGTTAAATGCCGAGTCGCATTATCGCCTGGACATCGCCCGTCTCACCTCAGATTATATGAAACAAGCAGTATTGTTGCAAAGTTGAATTTAAGCTATCTTACTAAAACCTCTCTTATTATACTTTGTATACAAAACAACCACTTTTGTATACATAATAGTTACTTTTGTATACAAAAGTATCCATTTAGGGTACATTTTTCTGTCTACATGAGATATGTTAAGTTAAACGATCTCTCATTTTCTCTTAAATACTCATGCTGACGCCGTTTTTCGAAAATGTCTTTATTCTCGCTATGAAATCCACTTCACCATGCATATCACGTATACGATCCGCTAAACTCGCGTCGAATACCTCCGCTAAATCTTCGATCGCTATATTCGATGGCATATAGCCGGCATGGTGTTCGTCACACGATAACTAATTCCGCTATGTGGAATCTGTCCGAAGCTACGCGTACTCCGATCTCATCAAGAACCGCGATGGTACGGTTTTGGTAGGATAACTCTGTATATAACTCCAGGAGCGCATTCACATCGAAAAAGTAAGCCGAACGTTCCAACGGTTGCCCCTTTTCATTGGTGAGATCCGATATATGCGGATAATATACGAGTTAATTACTGCGGCGGTATCCGCAACGTACACTGTACGGATAATATGCAGTTTTTAGCGTGCGTCAATTGCGTTCCTCCTTCTATATTTACTTTATCTCAGATATAAACAACTGTCATTCAACAAATATGGTTTGAAATTGTAGCTTGACAAGCCCATATTTAAGCTATGTTTAGCGCTTTTGGACCAAAATCGAATAAAACCAGCTCTATCACAACCATATTTACCAAATAATGTGTCAGAGGATCAACTTCCTATTACGTTTTTTCTTACAAAAACTCCGCCGACTCCTGCGCTGCCTTTACCCGTTCCTTACGTTGCCCGTTCGCAAGGACTTGCGGCATTATACGCGGCAAGAGATACGTTATCAAAAAAACCGCCGTTAACTGCGTATATTTCGTTGTTACGCGATGTTCTGCGAAGGCACGTTCGATCGTTTCGCGTAAAGGACCCGCACCGTACAGCTTGAGCGCACGTTTGATTACGCCTTGTTCGAAGCGATAACCGCCCGCAGCCGGAATGTACGTTTCGACTCCGTAACGGTCGCAATTTAGCTCCGTAATCATCACCTAGACGGTCAGCGTATTCCAATCCGCGAGAGGTAGATTGCGCCAGTCTTTACGTTGGTCGGCGGTGATCTGAGCTATGGCACAAGTATACCTCCTCATATATAAAAGTTTCCAATTAGAGATTCTGCGATATATCGAGTATTTAAGAGAAAAACCCCATGGTAGTCTAGACCATCTGTGTGAATTTTGGACCGAAATCGGATTTTCTTGTATTATTTTATACTGGCCTTACTGACTCTACACCACCGATTATAGAATGATAGATAGCAAATCGTAAAACTCCAAATCCGGTGATTGAGTAAACTATCGTAGTGTCAGTCGATTCTTCGGAAAAATCAGTTAATGTTAACAATCGTTAATAACCTGTTGAAATACTGTTAACAATTTTTCAGTTAATGTTAACGATAATTCGGTAAATGTTAACATATATCCGCCTGGCTCTTCCCCTCTTTCCTTACATCTATCTCGATCATCTCCCGTTTACTCCCGAATACTACGCCGCACGCACGTTTTCTTTTTTCTACCGTTCTTGAAATACTGCGACCGCATCTCGCCAGCTTAACGCTACATTACTCGGTTTATCATGTAAATACAGATTAAACCCACGGATATATCGTTAGTTAACTGCGCCATTAACTACACTCTCGCTTCGTATAATGCTCGATAATATCGGCAAAAACGCTGACCTCCAAAGAGACCAGCGCTCATCCTACTCGGGACTCGCCTTTGCGTGCTCTATCACAAATCATCGTCTACTAATGCTACATATCGTTTAGTCATTGTAATATCAACATGCCCGAGCGTTCTTTGTAGCGAAAAGGCTAACGCACCATTACGAATGAACTCTAGTGAAAATGCATGTCTTAAGTCATAAGGGCGGGATATGAACACCAAGACTCTTACTATGATGTTCAAGATGATCACCCCACACGTGACGGTTAAGCTTGTTTCCTGACTCGGTGCAAAATATGGGTACTTTATTTGCCCAAAACCTCGGACGTAATTGAACGAGTCTTATTAGTGCATTTTTTGTTACTTCGGAAATGCTTAATGTGCGCGCTACCCTCATTTAGCTTTTGCTGCAGGTATATAAATACTCCCCGTCATTAAATTAAGGTTGTCTGGTAACAATCCGAGTGCTTCAGAAGGCCTTATTCCCGTATCCAAAGTTAACAATATAAGAGTGTAGTCTCTCATACCTACAAAAGTAGATTGATCAGGCACACTCAGAAGTTCCTGAACACCTCTAAATCGATAGCTACAATTCGAGAGCATTCTTTACGCTTTTTTTAAAGTACCTAAAGGGTTTTCTTTAAGGTACCCTTCACTAACACACTACTTAAAGAATGTCCTTAAATAGACAAGTCGGTTATTAAATGTTGAGGGGGCAATTCCTTCTTGAGAAAGGTGTTCTATTAAAGACGCCTTAAGAGCGATGTGAGAACTCCATGCGCTGGGGTATCGTTTAATAAACAAATTAACATTACGTACGTAGTCGTCGTATGTATGTGGACTAATTCCTTGTAACTTCTTTGTCTCCATAAACTCATCGAGAAGCTCAAACAACGGACGATTACTTTTTGGATTTGAACGTTTTATAGGTGACATTATTAGTATCCCCACCTCCGCCTCCTGATATTTATAAATGTCGTTAAATTTGACGACAACCCCTAACATAAATACAGCGCCAATCTCCGGAGAGATTGACGCATGTTTGTATATACCGTGAACTTACGTTAAGATTTACTTTAGCTAAACGTCCGATAAATTAGCGCTACTACATTAGGCGAATACGGAAAGTTTAACGGAGTCGCACACCGATAGTTTATCGGAATCTCCGTTCAACGAACGTACAAGTTGACGTGAACAAATGTTCTATCAAACGTCCTTATTCCGCGTAACACCAGCGTTTCAACTAACCTTATGCTCAATCCGCAGCTTGTCGGCTACCATGGCAATAAATTCCGAGTTAGTAGGCTTAGATTTGGAGATATTAATGGTGTAGCCGAATAAATGGCTGATGGAATCGATGTTGCCGCCTAGAGCCGTAAGGGTCCAACGATATTTCAAACCTTATACTTTTCCCATCTCACTAGGTATTTATAGGTTTAATGACCATAATTTATCGGTCTGTAAATATTGTATTATGATTTAAACATGAAGACAAGTTCAAAGCCTATAAACTCATTGTATTAATAGCTCATATGCAAAAAAACACCTATAACTCTAAATGAGAAGGTGCTTTCGTTACAACGTATTTGGATGTATGAGTAATTTCTTACCCTAAAAGGAAAATTTCATCCGTTTTATTTATTTGTTCGATGTATTATTAGATCATTGCATCGCCTTCTCTTCTATACTTGTCTCTAAGATACCAAACCTTTTCTAACAACTCCTGAAGATCATCGTTATTCCAATTATCTTTTTCAGAAGTATTTAGAGCCACAAAACTCTTTGCTTTTTCAAAAACTTTTAAATCAACAGGATTGTCAATTCTCTCATGCATGGGATTATATACAGAAAACCAATTTAGTACGTCTTCTATACTTAAGTGTAGACTTCTCTTATGCCTAAGTAGTTCTTGATTTTTTCTCATTTCATCTTCCGCAATCAATCTATCCAGATGCAAATTAGCTTTGATAATATCCTGATCCAATTTAGAAAGTTTGGTTTGAAATTCAGTAGAATTCAAGAAATTCTGAATATCCGATTGAGTTTGATTAACATCTCTGCTTGATCACTTTGAGTTTAATCTTTTTTAGCATCCAGCCAAAAACAACCACAATAATACCCACTAAAATAGAAGCAATTGCAAGCAACCAATTCACTATATTAGACATTATTAAAATTTTATCATCTTTCGTCTGAATTAATACTTCATACAATTTTTCAACAGCGACTGAATCGTTGGTTTGAATCATTTCCTGTGGCTGCTGGGTCGGAACTGCGGTTGGTACAGGCTTCACTACTCCTGTGGCCAAAGAATATGATTGGCCTACAAAAACACTTATCAATACAATAAAAAAGAAAGCAATGATCGACTTTCCCCTCATACTCTGACTCCATTCCTATAAAATGTATGATTTATCAGAATTCCAGCTTATCAAAAATTCGGACAAAAATTTTAGCAATATTCTTTGCATCATCAATACCTCTATGATGAGTGCCATCCAAGGGCAAGTCCAACATCTTTAACGCTCGTTCCATACCAATACCTTTTTCAATTCCGATCATTTTCCCATGTTGGTGCTTAATGCTGATGTGCTTTTTAAGCCAATCAGTGTTTATCTTATGTAATTCGCAATCTTTTTTAAATTGGCTTTTGTCGTAAAATCCCCAAGAACACAAATAGAACTGTTCATTTCCAATCCATTCTTTGAATTCAAAAAGAGCTTGTGAAAATCCTGGTGCTTTATCTACGTCTTCCTGTGTGATTGAGGTGAGCTTTTTACAAAAATCCGCTAGTTGCTGATTTAATTTCGGTCTAATAAACGTTTGAAATTCACTGACAATTTCAAGCTTGTCGTTTACTTTAACGGCTCCAATCTCAATAATTTCATTTTGTCTTGAACGATCATTTTCCCAGCAAGTTGCCTCTAAATCAAAAATAATATAGTTCATTTACTGACTCCATTTCTTATTTTTTATTTCTACATATTAAAACTCTTTAAGCAATATTTTGTATTTCTTGTTCTTTGAGTCTTTTATCTCAAAGAACACTTTAGTACATCTTCTGACAGTCTCCGTTTGTTCTTTAGTTAATACATTAGAGAGATCGATGGTGATAATTTCTTTATTCTTCACATTGGCGTTTATAAAACCATCTCTAATTGTCCAATGTCCATTTGACCTAGCTGTCGAGTTATCTTTTGGCTCTAAAGAAAGAATTAAGGAATTGTTTTCATAAAAACTAAACACCCCTTTTCTCAATACCTTTGGTGTATCAGACGAGTTAAATATCTCCAACACTAAATTGATTTTTATTTGATCCGAATCTGAGATGTCACTAACCGTGTCATAATCAGAAAATAATGGATTTTTACGTTTTTGGAAAACCACTTCATTTTTTGATACGTAAAATATAAATTTTCCAGTTTTCTTTAAAATCTCAGTCATTATTAAAGTCAGCATGACCCCCAACAATGCTCCGATAATCCCTTCAAACTTTTCTAAAATTTTAAGTACATCATCCAAGTACAAACACCCCACTCTTTATGAAATGCCACTTTCATTTTGTAATTTCAATGAATGGATATTTCTTTAACAATTCATTATACAGTTTTGACGCTCTATTCTTTAACTTTTCTACGTCTTCTTCCTTATCTAAAATATGCATCTTACTATGACAATTTGGGCAGAGAGCGATAGAGTTTTCAAGTGTATCAAAACCGCCCTTAGAAAGCCAAATAATATGATGGGATTCAAGGAATGGATTGCCCTGTGAATCGAGAAATGGTGCTGGCAGTTCACATAGTTGACAGTCTCCATTTGCCAAAATTTTTGCTACTAATTTTACTGTTTCATCTCTTTCATAGTACTTTGCTTCTTTAAGTAAAACTCGACTATCTTTATGATTAATAGCCTTCTTTAGGATCGACTCTAAAGGAAGAGATCTAACTACTTGTTCTACTTGCGCACTATTTACTCCATTTTGGAAAATCTCATCAAGTTTTATATATATTGCTCCTCTAGAGATTAAATCCTTTAATGCATTATCGGTTGTCATTGTAATTGCCCATTGACCATCCACATTTTTGTTATGTGCAAAATATTCATCCGCTAATTTTCTAGGTATGATTAATTGAAACCCATTTTCTTCAGCATAAACAACGTAAAGTAAAGTATGAATATTGTTCTCTTCTTGTCTTTTAATGTGCTCAACATATTGCTTTCTATTGATGAAGTTTAGGTTTATATCTTGAATAGCATCTCTATCAATTTTGAAGAATGCTATTTTTTCTCCATCGTTAATTTTAGATACTGACTCGTAATATTTCCCTCTTACAGGCTGAGGCTTTTCATAGCCCAGTAGATCTGCCAATATATTGAGAGCAAGTATAGACCTTTCGAGCACTATGGGTCTCAGAATAATACACTCCTTTATTTTGTAATTCTTAATTCATAATAAAATTACGTAATTAGCTCGCTTAATTAAAGCACATAAAAGTCATATTTCATTCACTCTTTGTATTTATGGATAGCCCCTACGATTGACATTTGTAAGGCATGGTAAACAATGTTTAATCACTCTTTTTCTTTGTGTATCTAAAAGAAAACCTTTCTTATATAATTCATCTTCGGTATATTCATCTTCCGTTACTTCCTCAATTTTCGCAATTAGGGCAAATAACAATCCATTTTGTCTTTTCCATTTTTAAATTCCTCCTAATGATCTACTTAAAACTCACATTTCATTGCTATAATTTATTTCTTTTATTCCAACTGGATTTCGAATCAGTCATACCACATTGGTCACAAACATAATCTCCTGTTGATGATCCTAAATAATATTCTTTGAGTAAATTCGGATGATTACAAGGTTTGTCTCCATTTTTTTCTTTCCACTGTCTTCTGATTTCTTCAACGTCGTCCGATTGAATGTGTTCCAATAAAATCTCTCCTTTTAAATTTAATTGTTAAAATCGTCATTCTAAATAAAAGATTCGTTTTATCTGCTCTTCAAATATCTATCTGTACATCAAGCCACAACATCAGTAACTATCACATCTATCATCATTTTCACGACTTCTTCTCGGCTCTTTGGCTTATTCGTTCAAACTTCGACGTTAAATGACTCTTGCCATACACCTTCAAATCTCTTAGATCGCGCTCCCTTAGCCTTTCAAACAAAAACTCTTTTGGTATACTCGACATACTTTGATTCAAGCAATAATCTACGGGAAATTTAGCAACCAATCGACCTTCAAGGAATTCATTTAATGTATAATCTTCATAAAACTTATGTTCATCGTCAGGGCACACAAAAATCCTAGTAGTATCTAAAGCTCTAAAACTATCTATGACAAAAGAGCCACTATCCTCACACCTAAGTCGATCAAATGATATCTGCTCTCTCCAATGTTGGGGGATTCTACTTTTTATACCATGACCACGACTACTAGTGCCAATATAAATTTGACAATACTCATCTAAAACCATGACATAAAACCCATAAATATCTTCTACATAATTAAGATCGTTAATTTCATAGAAATTATTCGAGATTACGAACTTACTCAGTTCTTCATTAAAGTTGATCCAAGACAACGACTTGAAATACCTCATATTGAGATCAAAACGAGTCATAACCTTCTCTAACTTAAGCTTTGATTCTTCAAACGAAGCGGCATTATCTTTATCACTTTTCTTCACATAATTATCGGTGGTTAGTTTTAATTCACCATCTCTATTGAGTACCTTTACTCCAAAATGTGTGGTCATATATCCCTTACCATCTCCTCATGAAAGATTGGTTTTATTGAGTTTTGTTGTTTAGCACTGGCTCATAATACTCATCTAGTGTTTTTGATTTAATATGCTCATCAGAATACTTATTTAAAATTCCTCTTGTTTCATTCTTTGACCGTTCCCAGTCATGTTTCATTAGAACACTAATACAATAACGCAATTCATAAAGGGTATCCTTATCTCTTTGGCCTTTTTCAATATCCACCAGCAGTGAAGCAATTCTATTATCTAATTTATTAGTTGCTTTCTTTGAGGGATTTAAACTTATAATCAAAAAAGTTACTAACTCACTGATACGCACTTCGCTTTTTTCGTTTGGATTTAGTGCCAACGCATATAACTCAGATACGTTTTCTTTGATAGTTTTTCTCCAATTTGCTCGTTCCTCTGTTATGTACTTAAGAGACATTGTTTTATTATTGTTTGACCTTGATACAATGGCAGAAATTATTGCAGCAACAACTACAGGTGCAATAAAGGCAGTAATAATTGTATCCATCTAATCAGCACTCCCACTTTATAGTCTGTTTGTGACAGCAACGATAAAATCGTGGATATTCATTTCCGCAACACTCTTCAGATCATTTAGTTTAATGGAATAACTAGTTTCGATTTCTTCAATAATTTCTGAAAGCCCTTCTTCATCCCCGAACACACCCATGGTCGCAGCTACATTAATACGTTTCACCTGAAAATGGTCAGCAATAAATTGAGCTATTTCATTATACATACCTTGTTCATCTCCTCATGAAAGGCTAATTTCATCATCGATTTTCATTTGTGTGTAATGTTAAATTTAGGCTTCATTTTAATTCTAAAGTAGCAATTTCTGCTGGACTTAAGTTCTTATAGCTTTCGAATGCTATCAAATAATTGTTTTTCAAATACTGAACTGAATCATTTCCAGCCAATAAAAAATATTCTCTAGCCACACTTTTTCTAAAGGCTGATTTATCAATACCTATCTTATTATTATGACGGACTGGATTGTTTACTTGAAAAGAATCTTTACTGGTAAACTTTGATGTCCTACATTCTAAATATTTTGGATTCAAATGCTGTGACCAAATTCTTTTTCTTAATCCACCTTTGCCCGTTGCCTTTCCTATGTAAACTAGTTCTTCGTTTGATTTGGTGTACCATGTATAAATACCAATATCTAGAGGAATATCATTTCGAGCAATAAGATTTGCATCGTGCTTCTTATCCCACATAACATCTCTCCTCAAGATTCAGTAAAAGATTCATTTTAAAACCAATTCAATCAACCCTGTATCCATATTCACACTAAAACCAAACTTAGAATAAAAATGTTGCAAACGATCAAAATGATCTTTATCAACGCTTGAAAGTCTACCGCGAATTCTTTCAATTTTTCTTGATTTGGCAATATTAATTAGACAATCCATAGCCAAAGACCCATAACCTTTATTAACATTATTTTCAGAACACTCAATGTCTTCAATAAATATAGTCTTGTTTAATAAATTTAAATTTGTGTTGATTGTCAAATACTTATAGTTTCTATTTGGACTAGTAACCATGATTTGAATATCATCGTCGTTATAACCATAGAGAATTACTTCTTCGGGATAGTGATAAGTTGATTTTGTTGAATCTATAGCAAGAATTCTATAATCTCCCTTGACTATCCATTTTACAGCATCAATTATTTTTTCATTCTTGTTAGCTTCCAATACTGCTTCAGATCTAAGTCTTTGCAAGTTAGAATTCGATTTTTCAAGGTACTCATTCATTTCAAATACTCTGGGGTAAATAAGATTTGATAGCCACTTTCTCATGAGATCATCCCTTATACAAGAATTGTCTTACTCAGTATCATAAAGCCTCATTAATTAATGATAATTCATTTTCAAATTCAGCAATCTTCTTAATAACTGCTGGACTCATCATTTTATAAAGATCAGAATTAATGACATACTTAGTCTCCAGCTCAGTCAATCTGTTCTTACTATCTTCTAAATTTCTCTGTAACCACTCTATTCGCTTCTCTTTTCTTTGCTTATCGTATTTCTCAACATCTTTTTCGCCCCATTTACTTTCAATAAAAGCGTAAATTTCATTCATTGCGTTTAGATCATTATTGATATTGTCCAGTATGAATCCTTTTAAATTAATCATCATTCCTTGAACCCGATCTTCTTCATTTATCTTATGTCTGCCCATAATACTCACCTCGTTTTTAATATCCTATATTTGTCTCTTGTACTCATTTTCAATCTCATTAATAAGTTCAGCATAGTCTTTACTCATATCATCAGACCATTCATCAGATTCAATATAATTCAAATCGTCATAGGTATAACTGTCCAGTTTGCGTACCAGCAAAAATACTGTATTTGAAAGTAGATGGAGATCAGACATTAATATTGGTCTCATTTTATCTACATATCGCTTTTTATCAAAGACCTTCAACTGGAGGTAACTTTCTTCAGTTTCTCTTATGTACTCATGCTCACCATCCTCTTTTAGAACAGCGTTATACACCTTAAATTTGTCAGTCTGTAGTTTTATCTCTTTGTCGTTTTTGTTTTTATTTTCTTCCCAAACTCTGGCTTCACTCTCCTTCCATAGTAAGTAACGATTGTTCACTATGTTTCCTAGCAAAGATATTGCAGCTCCACCCAAAGCACCAATTACACCAATCCATGCTGCGTCCATATTATCTGCTCCCACCCCTAATGAAAGTATTATTTGATCAAATTATCAATTTTCTTATGCACTTTCGCTTCATATTCTCCATTTTCATTTTTTCAGCGATAACTGATAAAACATAATCCTTATATTCATCCGTAACATATGACTTATAAATCGCCCAGTGAACATCTTCGGGATAGTGTGAGTATCCAACATCAAAAAACCATTTTACATCGGTATCTTTGATATCATTTACAAATAACCAAATGCTTCCTGCACATGGGCAATTGTCATTAAACTCTTCTTCGTTTTATGAATTTCCCTTCTCACTTCACCCACCTCTTTCCCCATGAAATGTAGTTTTCATGGGGTTCTTAGATTCAATTAGCATCAAACCTAACTCGCTAAATCGTATTAATCCAATTTATAACACACGAAATAATCATACCATAATTGGAAAAGTATTCTTATATAATCATATCTAATTTCTAAATATAGTCACGAACTAGATGTACTACTAGTGATCCTTGAAACTAGAATCATACTATGGATTTTAACCTACCCCCACCGTCCAATAAAACAAAAGCCACCTTTATGAGGTGGCTAATCTTTTAATATACGATCAACAGCATTCCGCTTATCTTCTTCACTTGGCATCGAATACCTTAAAATCATATCTGCTGAACTGTGTCCACACAAGCTTTGAATAACGCTTATATCTTCTCCTGTACGTACAAGTCCTGTAATGAAGCTGTGGCGAGTCTGATGGACGTTGTGTCCTTTCTTCTCGATCAAGTGACAAAACAATTTAATGCTGGAGAATTCAAAGCTAAGCGTCAACAAGAAGTCTAATTATGCCTAGGCTTCCCCTTAAATCCCTATCATAATATGGTTATTTTTAGTCAGAAAAAGGATTTGCTAACGCCCATTTCGTTATTACCTTCTCTAGGGAATCCAGCCGTGGTAATGATCTATACCAGTGTACTGCTTGATCCCCCGGCAAAGAACTTGAAGCGGCTAAAAATGCACGCTTTACCCAAGGTGTAAAATCAGAAACATTACGTCTGCGTGAGCGGAACCAGTAGTCATACCCCGCTCTCCCCATTGCCAAGATTAACTCCCGTTGGGAGTACTGATCAGACAACTCTGTATAAAGCCGAGAAAACTTGTCTTCATTATTCCACTCATTATCATCAGTGAAGATATTTAGCATTAAAATTCTATTATATTCCAGATGACCAACTACAGAATCTTGGCAAAGGTCTATCATTGTGGAACCTATTCTATGCTTTGTCTCAGTCTCAATATCGATTGTTTGAAAATACATCATAACTTCTTTAAATACAGGATACAATTTTTCAATGTTCTCTATGAGACAATCGACGCTATCTGGATTACCTATTTGGGTCAACCGTTTAAGTAGGAACCTGACTAAAGAGATGTCTATATCATCTACTTCGTTAAGATGGCTCTCTAATATTTCCTCAAGGTTTAAACGCCTAATCTCTTCTTGGGTTTCTTCATCAAGCTCATCAAAATCAAAATCATAGTTGACATATATTATTCCTTTTCTCTCAATTATTTCATGAAACTGCTCGTACAGTGTGCTTATTTCTCGGTCATCTTCATTTCTTAATACTACAGCCTCAAATCTTTCCAGTGTCATTACTTGAGTTTTATGTTGTTGTAATGTCAATCCATGATTCTCGAATAAAAGGTTAGCTAATGTAGCGAGTCCCTCGAACGCTTCCTTTTCAGTCTTGCAAAAGATTCTGTAGTCATCTACAAACCGGCAGTGTCTATAGCCTTCACCCATCAACCCACGGTCAACATCATCTAATACTAATTCAGCAAGCAATCTAGAAGCTGCCTGCCCCACAGGTATTCCATAAGAAACACTGCCGTTAAGTTGACTTAAACATTTCTTCAATGCTTTTACGTGGTTACCTTTGGTGGTAGCCTCACCTAATGCTTGCTCTAATGGATGGGAGTATATTCTCGGAAAGAAGTCCGCTATGTCTGCAACAACAACATATTCGTATTCCGTAGAGTCTACTTGCTCTATGCAATAATTTTGAAATAATCCCCAGTTATAATCAGCGGCATACATTCGACCATCCCTATCTGGGTCAAATCTATGTGAAAATACAATATTTTGATCTTTAGGAATCCTATATTTTTCAAGTTCCTCTCCAATCTCATAAACAAGTGCAGTAAAGATAATTGAATCTAACGGATCTAACTGGGTGGAAATACGGAAACCATATCGATGTTTAGGTGTTAGTAATCTACGATACGCACGTAAGTCCCAATCTAAGATGTTAAATTGAGTTAACTCTGGCTTAATATCCGAATCCCATTAAGATCTAATAGCTTTAAACTCAAATGGTAGAGGAAATATATCTGTGTCTCCGTATTTTTCGATATGTTTTAATGCCCAATTGTATGAACGTTCTTTAAGTCGTAACATATATGAACTCCCCTTCTTCTGAATACGCGAGACAATTATACCATATGTTGGATTTTATATGTTGGTGTATTCTTTCAAATGCTTTAGTACATAAGTCCACAAAGTTCGTACCATATAATTGCATACTGTCAAAAAGTATAATTTAAGCCACATGTGTCACATGTGCAAATAAGTACGTTTAGGAATGTGTCAATAAACCAAATAAACATTTAGAAACATGTCATAAAAATGATATATATTTTGACACATAAATGGTATAATATTCATATAACAAAACATGGAAAGGGTGATGGCGATGAGTGACATTAGACATTTTGGCTATGTGCGAGTATCTAGCAAAGACCAGAATGAAGCAAGACAATTAGAAGCAATGAAAGACCTAGGAATACTACAACGTGACATGTACATAGATAAACAGAGTGGCAAGGATACTAATAGAACTGGATACCAGTCCATGAAGAATAGCCTTAGAAAGGGTGATATTCTATTCATTAAAGAACTTGACCGACTAGGACGTAATGCACAGGATATCAAACGTGAGTGGCAAGAGATAACGCAGGAAATAGGCGCTCACATCGTAATCCTTGATATGCCCATCCTTGACACCAGACAGTATCAGAATGGGTTAGAGAAGCTTATATCAAGTATTGTTCTTGAACTATTATCATACATGGCTGAACGTGAGAGAGAAAAATTAAATGGAAGACAAGCAGAAGGTATTGCTACAGCGTTGAGTAACGGAGTGGTATTCGGACGCCCCAAACAAGTAATTACGGATGATTTTAAGCATTCATACACTGAATGGAAACAAGGAGCGATTACAGCTGTTGAAGCTATGAGAAGGGTTAATATGAAGCCTAATACATTCTATCGTCGAGTCAAGGAATATGAGTTGCAATCAAATTAACCGTCCCTAGTGGACGTTTTTTTCATCTTGCATTAATCTGATTAGCTATAGTAGTCGAACACTATTTATCTTCCTCAATTTTTTATATACATTACTTTATGTTTTATCTTAGTGATAATTATCTATATCGTAATCTATAAAGAATCGCTAAAAAACGCTTTAAACAGCCAGTTTAATAATTTCAGATTTATATCAAATTCATTATCATGAATTCGCCTATTTTTAAGCATTTTTATAAAATTCATTCAAATTCTTTAAAAAATGAAATTGAAATAATCCTTTATGTTTAATGGGTTTTTCTACTCTCGAATTTTTAAGTCAAATATCAAAAATCTTAATTAATCGTAGATTAAACATTTTACCAGCTCACTATATCATCCCCTCTAAAAATTCCACTAGATCCTATAGTTTCTATAATTATGTAGTATTATATTGTCGATAATGATAATATATTGACATATATAGGTTGAGGAGTGGTATTATTGATATTTTGTAATAAGTGTGGGCAGGAGAACCCAAATGAAAGTTCTTTCTGTAATAAATGTGGAGCTGGACTAATAGTTAAAGCACTCCAAGAAAACGAAGATAAATCAGACTATAAAGAAACTATTGAGCATCAAAATTCTAATTATAAAAAAAATCAAAATTCAACACCCAAATTTAGAATGATAATACCTTTTCTCTGCATTTTAGTGATTTTTCTTATCGGATATTTTGTATATAATTCCTATTTCACTACAGAAGCAAAAGCAAAAAATACTGTAATTGATTATCTCAATGCTATAAAGAAATCTGAAAGTACATATGATTATAAAAAAGCAAATGTAGATGATTTTATTAACGTTTTAAGCTATAAACATGTAAAAACATATCCTATTAAAAAATTGGACAAGACATATAGATATGATCTGAATAGCTATGAAAATGATTCTTATTATAAAAATAAAATGACTTTTGCGGAATACATAGAAGAGGAGAAGAAAGCTAAAAATATAATTGTTTATGAAGGAAGTAAAAGTACAATTACTATTGACACTTCTGAAGTTTTTGAATATACAACTGGTGACAAATATAATAATGTAGAGTTAGTATTTGATGTTGAAGTTACAAACGGTCTAGGAAATAAATTATATAAGAAAGTTCATTTTTATGTTGATAATAGCATTAGTTCTTCATATAAAATTAATGAAATAATTTACTGATCTAATATCACCCGCGACGAAGGGGGTCTTAGGGGGAAACTGCCGCGAAAAAACACTTTTAATGAAGCATAGCGGAATGAAAGTGTTCTGCGGTTTCCCCCTAATAATTCTAATCACATATCTAATATATAAACTATTATTCTGGGGGATGCTGGAACCAACTCCACAACTTTGTCATGTGTGCTATCGCACTCCTGTCATAAGTTGTAGACCTCCTGCACCATCCCCCAGCCCCCCCTTCACAGGTTTACATGAGATTTGATAACTTACTACTCTAGTAAAAAGTGTCACCTAGAATGTCCGTTAATATATATAATATATACGGACACAAGGTGACACTTTTTTTCATCTACTTGGTATTACTCTTTTTACTTCTTTAGCTATGTATGAACTATTTTTATTGATTAGTGAAGAAGATAACTTTTGCATATCAATTAGATATTTTTCTTGAGATCTTCTTGCTTCTTTATTATTTGGAGTTAAGCTACTCTTTGCTTTAATAAATCTCTTTTCAGCATTATTATTTAATTGATTTACTATTGCCTCATTAACTGATTGTAGTGGATCATTTATCTTTATCTGATCAGTTAAACGATTAAATTCCTCAACAATGTGATCGTAGTTACAGTTAATTAAGTAAGAATCATAATAGAACTCGATATTGCCTTTTTCCATTATCAACAGTCCTATTTGCTGTTTATATTTGTTCCACAAACCTTTTCGAATGACCTCTTGTTTATTAATACAATCTAAATATTTAATGACTTGATGCTCGACATCTAAAACCAGATCAATCTCTTTATCGGTAGCTAGTCTATAAGATTGATTACTCATCATTCTTGTTTCATAGTTGTAAATGTCCTCGTTAAACTCATCTTTTCCACTGAATATTTTATTAACCTTAACTTTATTAAACGTATTTAAATCTGGAATTGCCTCATGAAAACAGACTGTCATGACAGAACTCCAATATATCAATCCTTTATTTCTCAGATTATTCAATGCTTTTTCTAGATTTCTCTTTAATGTTTTATCTGCGAACTCGTAAAACTCATAGGTATTATCTTTGTCAACCTCAATCAGTTCACTTAGTTTCTCAGGTCTTCGCTTACATTCTCCATAATTAGCGTTAATCATATATAGGAGTTTTAGCAATCTTCCCTTTGATAAAAAAATCTTACCTTTGTTCTTTTTACTAATCAAATTCTCAAGTATAAGCATTTCAATATACGTTATAAACGTCAATTTCCTACTATTTTTTTCGATTTGTGAACGTGAAAGTATATCACCAATAATGAATTTATGACCATTTTTTTTATATTCAAAATATTGTTTCCAATTCTCTAATTGTAGTAGTCTTGATTTCCCTTTATTTTTAATTGGCTCTTCAATTAGCTCACACATGCTATTGTAATTTCTAACTTCTTGCCCCTTGGCTATATTACTTAGATTCAATTATTTTTAGATCCCCTCTGTTAGAAAAGGAGCCTGAGAAATAAAATCTCTGGTCCACAGTTACTACATTCCCCATCGTTTCAAGTTGTATTTTTCGTTATATTTCGCATCATTCCATTGTGAAATAATTTCATTTAACTTATTGAAGTCTCGAACTAATTCATCCTTTGAGTGTTTATTAAACATTCCGTCAAGCTGCTCACTTGTTAACTGAGTTAGGTATTTCCAATATTTTGAGTTGATGTAATGACTGATACCAGACCCTATTGGACTTATTCCATTTTGTGAAAGCAGATTTTTTAGATCCTCGTTTATGACCAAGCAATAACCCTTATTATAGTATTCAGCATCAATCAAAATCAAACTCAGTCCCATTCAATGTGATTTTACCCACAGATTTAATATCAATGTCCCCATTAGCTTTTATTTTGATAAAACTGCCTACATCATGTCCAATGATTAGATCTCCAGATTGAATCGAAAGTTCAATCCCATCATCCTTAAGTAACAATCGTCGCTCATCTGCATAGTTATTATTAAGATAAACTATATCGAGTGCCCCATTTGGCTTTGATATTCGCCCAGTGCCTGATAAGTTTTCACCACTTGGGCTTACTACTACACCATCACCTATACCGTGGATAAGATATTTATCAATATCTTTCCACATGCGCATTTTCCGATTGTCCTTGATGGGTATAGTCCTATCTATCGTTAGTTCTGCTGAATCAAAATGAAATGTCATATTTCCACCACGCATTTCATCGGCAGCTATTTCAAATGCTTCTGTATAGATATCAATCAAGTTATATTCATTCTGAGTGCTATATACATGCTCGATATAGTTTTGTACGATGTTCCCGCCTTTTCCAATTGCAAAAACATAAGGTTTTTCTTCAGAAGATTTAAATATATATGGCATAAAGTCTTTGTCACCAAAATCTATATCGTAGTAATGTATTTCCCAAATGCCATCATTACAAAATGGTATTACAAGTTGTAAGGCATGTTTCGCATTGTTTCCAAGCCGATTTATTTTGTTTGTAATATTTTTTTCATATGTATCTTTCAAAAACTCAGTGATTAACTCAGGATAAAGATCTTTCACTGGCTGTGATTTAATTTTTCGGACTACCTCTTCAGCCATGCTTAAAACACCAGAGCAATAAAACCACATATTTTCATATTTATGTAACTTAATTGCATCATCATTAACGATATAAGCTAGATTATCAACTAGAGTGCAAGCACGACTTTCAGACGCAAGTGCAATTCGTTTGCCTCCATTAAAAATAGTTGCCACAAAAATACTCATTTATATTTCATTTTCTCCTTTATTCTAGTTTTATTTTATATCTAGTTAAACTCAGATTTTTGCTTAATAGATATTTGGAGATATGTGATCGGTAAATCTTTATTATATGTATTTCTCTCATCTCATCTATGCTCTGCTATTTATATAAACATGCAATTTATACATGGTGCTTTAAACTAAAAAATCAAATTACCTAAACTCCTTAATTATTTCAGATTAATATTAGTACACAACTTTCAACATAGTTTCTTGCATATTCAGTTTTATTATGTTATCTTTACTAAAGTAAAGATTATTGTTTTTAATAATCACCTAATATTTCTACCAATACTAGTATCTTGACTATTAAAAGTCAGGTTTTTTGGTATTTCTATGAAATCGTGTAAACTTATACATTGTGTTTATTACAACATATTACCATAAGATACTATAGTTCTGTATTAATTCTAAACTGTAATCAATTTTGGAATTCATTGTAGTATTCCTACTCTTCTTTCATCATATAATTTTCCACCCCCTAATTGTCAAATTTATTTTATAAAATATTTATTAAGTATTTATATCACAACGTATATTAAAAAATCATTATAGATAATCCTAACTACCTAGCGCTATTGACTCTGAGACTACAAGGTAGCTATAAGAGCCTATCACAGCGCTCCTATAGCCTAATACGTTTTGCCGTTGGTGTTTGTCCTTTCGTGGTGGATAAGGATAAGCACCTTTTTCAGTAACTCGTTGTTTTTACCGCGATAAAAAAGAAGGAGCTGAATGCTCCGCATATTCTATGTATTTAAGTGTTTTTTTATTGCGTCTAAGCGCAGATAATTCCGCTCTTATTTCTATTCTTCGATTTATACCAGTTGTTCTTTCCTTCGCCTCTGACACCAACTTATAATATCTCTCATTAATCACAGCAAGTATATTATCTACTTCAAAAAAAGAATTGATCATAATAATCCTCCGTTAATTAAAATTATCAAACCCAAACATAGGGCGGTGTTTTGCAAAGTGTTCACTGAAGCCAAAGCCGACGCTATCACAGATGCACTGTTCCTACTCCATTCCCTCCAGCCATTATCAGGGGGTCATAGTAGCGATACATTTCTCAATGTCATCAACAATACTCGGCAACTCTTCCTGTGGCGTATAGATCGTTACAACGTCTAATGAGCCATGCCAAAATTCATGAAAGAATATCTTGGACATTGAATCAGACCAAAATTGTTCCAGCCAATTGATTATCCATGGTTTAATAGTGTTTAACTCTAGTAGTTTAATGAAGTTAATGAATGATTGTTTGGACTGTTCTGCGAGTTCAATAGCATAATCAAGGTTGAAGTCAACTTCGCCATAAACTGTTTGATTGTTCATTGTCATTATTTAGATCCCCTTTTGTTATATGATTGCTCTTTCATTTGAATTATTTTGTAAAATTACAGACCACTAAAAAGATTAAAAATTGCCTACTTCTCTTTATGGCTTATAAATTTTCTTTATTGACTACAAAAATTGAGTTACAGTCTTAGAAATTATGTCGTTGAATAATTAGTTTGATCATAAGAACATTCCTTTCGTTATGTGAATTGACAGATAAAATGTGCATGGATAAATTTGGATATATAATGACATTCCTCTGTATTGGTGATATACTTCTCCAGTGAATTATTATTCGCTAATGCGAATATACATCTACAAGAACTATAATATTCGCTAATGCGAATAAAGTCAATTAATTTTTAGGGGGAAAGATTTTATGTTGAAATTAAATATAAAACTTAAAGAGGTGTTGAAAGAAAGAGGAATAACCCAAAAAGAGCTGGAAGCTATTTCAGGGGTTAATCAAGCCAGAATTTCACAGCTTTGCAAAGAAGGAAGAAAAGAAGTAAGCTTACCAATCTTAGAAAAGATTGCAGCGGCTCTTGATATAACAGACATATCAGTTCTTCTACAGTTTGTAGAATCAGACAACGAATAACACACAGTTTATAACGCTTTACAGCCTACATGGTACATAGATTGACTTCAACATACAATCAATAGTATAACCTGGTGACATAGCAAAAAAGCCTTGAGAGGTTATCTCAGGGCTTCTAGCTATCTTTTTCATGCTTTTTTCACATAATTCCGCAATACGCTATTATTTTTTTAAAAAATAATCATTTTCACAAGCCCTAAAATGACAACCTATGCAGCTTATTCCTAATACAATATAATTGTTGAAAGTTTCGTTTTATCTCGTGGTAGAAATGTAGAATTCAAAACGGATATTTAATATTATTTGAGGAGAGATGAATTTGGAAAAAGCTAAAATCCTTTTCAATGGTGAACTTTATGACTATGAAGAATTTCAAGATGGTTCAAAAAGAATTCACAAAAAGAAAAACAAAAGAGGATTTGAAATTGATATTCTAGTTTCGGGTGATCCTGAAGAACATAAGAAAGGATTGCAAGCCGTAGAGGATTTTTTTGTAAAAGGAATCTTGTAAATAAGTGGTGTCTAGCTTCTATCGGAACATGAAATGCCAATTTCATCTCGAAATCTACATTTCATTTAATCTAGCTAAACATCATTAATCTCTCCAGAAGATCTTTTTTAAGGCTTCCTTTGTATTTTCTGGATATAAACTTCCCATTACAGCAAAGTTTAGGGCTGTAGAAGCTCCTAACAGCAATGAGGCAAAGCTATTACCAAAGAAAACTAGATTAAGAACAAGCATAACTAGAGAACCAATACCTAAAGAAAAAGAGAATATAAATCGGCTATCCATAGGATCTCTCCTTTGAACTTGCATTTTAAGTATCGCATTTTATCGATTGAATGCAACTTAAATCATAAACTACAACATCTCTTAAATTATCTAACTCTAAAGCTTTATAGCCTTTAGATTCAGTATAGTCTTTAAATTTATTCATAAATTCGATATCTTTGTCTAATAAGGGTTGAAAATGAGAAGAAATCGATTTAAAATCAACATTTAAAACAGAGCAGTCTTTAATTTCTACTTCTAATATTTTTTCCCCGAATTCTCTACATCTTTCTTTATCTCTTGCTAAATAAATTCCTCTTCCTAAAGATCCACAATAAAAGGCATCTAAAGAAAACCCATTTTTCAATATTGAAACTGCATTTTTTTCCGATGTTCCATGATAGACGATCATTTTTAAATTCACCCCTACTTTTGATAAAACAGTCATTTTACGTAATTGGTTTGCTAATGAAACGTAAAAATTCTTTCCCTGTTGATGAGGTTCTAGAAGCAACAATACCACTTCCGGTCATCATCGTATTTAAAACTCCTGCATCCGAGCTAAGAAGTCCCCTTTGATACAGTTCATTCATGATTTGCTTAGTAAACTCTTTACGGTTTTCTAACTCAGGATAATAGAGATACAGTGCCTCACTTGCGCCACCCATGTAGAAGTCATGTGAAAGTCCTTTAAAAATTAAGTTCTCTTTTGGGTTATCAAAAAACAAAAGTATTCTAAGATGCCATTCATTGAAGCTCTCGATAAAAGACAGAAACATATGCACTTGACTATCGTCTAAACTTTGCTCAGTCGCTACCGAAGTAATTGCATTTAACAAAGCCATGATTTTATCTTTTTGATGTGTCCTCATCGCTATTTGTGTTGCCTGTAAGACGCTGCTGAGAAAAAGTTCATTTGTTGCTAATGACTCTATATCGAACGACCTTTCTTCTAGTTCTCGTAAACGCTCATCGATCATCACAAGAATATTCTCTTTTCTTTTTTCAGCAGGCTGAGTTATTAATAATGAAAATGCTTCTGATAAATAACCTCCAACTCCTGGGATCAATGAGACAGTGCTTTTAACCGCAGCATGTACTACATCACCTTTGGTGGTTTTCAATTCTTTTCTTATATCCATGCGTCAAACACCTCTACTTCCTTATAAAATAGTTATTTGATCAAACTATCGCGTAAGTTCGTAAAAATTACATTCGTTTTAAACTTGTAAGTGCTAAAGGCGTTATTAAAATGACCTTTATGAAAATACTCACTCTTTAAATTAAATAGCCTTGCTATATTCATTATTGAAAGGAATCATAATTTTCACCAGTGCTCAAAAATTACTACATCATATTATTCGGGAAATCTACTCTTATAAACATAAAGATACTTTAGGATTATTTTACCATGTAAAATAGTACATGAGTATCAATAATTTGATTTCTACAAGAACAAAAAAGGACTAAGCAATAGCTGCTTAATCCTATATTTAGACTTACTTTTCCGAATGTACTTTACCAAAGTGCTTATTAAGTACTTCTTCTACTCGTTTCCTCAACTTATCGAAAAGCAATTTTTTTGTATCATCTGTAGGCAGCCATAGCTCCCTATATTGCTCACAAAAAGCTTTATATAGCTTTTCATCATCTTCCGTAACTTCAATTTCTAGGATTTCAGACATCAATTTTTGGCTACGTATTACATCCTTTAAATCAAAATACATCTCTGAAAGTCTCTCGTTTGCAAAACCGGAAATAGTATCTTGAGTAAATGGTAAACTAGGTACTACACTTCTCACCTTTAGTGGTTTGTTATTTTTTACTTTCTTAGAAACATTATGATTTTCCTTCTTTAGTGATAACTGAACTTTGATATTATCGTTAAATTCTAATTTCTCTCCTTGAATAGTTGCACTAATTATATTAATTCCATTAATACATAGTAACTCATCAATTTTCCCCAACTGAAATCCGAGTAATTGATATATCTTATCTTCCCTAGTTTCACTTGTCTGCCACTTTTTCAAGGGAACATCTACATGATCCATACGAGAATCATTTAGCAAATCAACATGAAAGCTAATTGTTAATGCATAATTATCTTCGTGTTTTAATTCTGTTATTATTGGCATAGCAAGATGTATCTGATCAGCAAGTTCAAGATCAAAAAGATCTGCTTTAAAGATGTATTCCATAATCCTCACTCCTCATAGTATATTAATTTTGCATTTTCCACTTGCTAAGTGGTGAATGATTTTGATACTTCCTCGCTATTTCTTCACGGGTTAAATCCATATATGCCGCTTCCGTAACAGTGACTGAACTATGACCTAAAATACGAGACAATGTATAAAAGTCTCCACCATTTAGTAAATAATGTCTGGCGAAATTATTGCGAATCATGTGAGGGTGAACATCTATCCCAGCCATCTTGCTAATATCTTTTAATTGCTTCTCGAATGATTGGATACTTAAAGGAGTTCCTTTTGTTGTTGGAAAAAGTAATTCCGATTCTGTGTATCTGTCTTTAAATTTTAGATATTGCTTTAATTCCCTTTGCATCACATTGGAAAAATAAACATACCGTTCTATTTTACCTTTAGTTTTAGTCAATAGAATCATTTTACTCTTAAAGTCGATTGCATCTACTGTTACTTCTAAGCATTCACCAATTCTCATGCCAGTATCTTGCAACAATAACACGATGATTTTATTTCGATATCCATGAAACTTAGTATAATCAAACTTTTCAATCAATCCATTAAACTCTTCTTGACTTATCCCCCTTTTCTGTCTTCTTACAGTTTTTATTTGTGAGATATTCTCAACAGGATTTTTAAGCAACTCTCCTTCTTGTTTCAACCAATTAAAGAAAACCTTTATGTTACGAATGTAGTTATTAATTGTGATTGATGAAACCTCTTTTTTAAAATCCATTCTCTTTTCTGGAAAATTGACCAATTTAGAAGACTCACGATTTACTACCGTGTATTTCCCTCGCTCCTGTAGATAAGCAATATACTGCCTAATATGTCCAACACGCACTTCTTTTGCCTTATCCACATCATGCTGATTCATTAAATAAGCAAGAAATAACTTCAAAGATTGTTCATAAGAGTTAATAGTCTTGCGTGATAAATTCTTGTTCTGACAATATGCTAAAAAGTCTTCTAAGAAAAACTCCAAATCCGATAACTTCATACAAATCCTCCCTCTCTTTACCTACAAAAAAAAAAACCAATAAACCATATAGGTTTATCGGGTGAGATGGAAAAAGTTTATCGGTTTCAAAACAAGTTTATTGGTTTTTATATACTGACTGTAAAAAACTTCCAGCAACCCACAATCCCTTACCACGCACTGCCCCTAACCCTTTCAACTAACCTTATGCTCAATCCGCAGCTTGTCGGCTACCATGGCAATAAATTCCGAGTTAGTAGGCTTAGATTTGGAGATATTAATGGTGTAGCCGAATAAATGGCTAATGGAGTCAATGTTGCCACGGGTCCAAGCGACTTCAATCGCATGGCGGATCGCGCGTTCTACGCGTGAAGGCGTGGTTTTGAACTTCTCAGCGATTGCTGGGTAGAGTGTCTTCGTAATCGCACCAAGGATCTCGATATTGTTATATACCATGGTAATCGCTTCACGCAGGTACTGATAGCCCTTGATATGCGCTGGGACACCGATTTCATGGATGATCGAGGTAATGTTAGCGTCGAGGTTCTTGCCCTTAGAGAGCGGCACTACATTCGATCTGGACGTCGACGAATAATTGTACATGTTGGAGGAGGAGCTCATGCTGCCTTGAGAGCCGACAAGCTGACGTACACGATTTGCCAGGACCTCCATATCGAACGGTTTCAAAATATAATAGGATGCACCAAGCTGTACAGCTCTTTGAGTGATGTTCTCCTGACCAAAAGCAGTCAGCATGATGATCTTCGGTTGAGGATTCAGATCCATATCACGTAGACGTTCCAATACACCTAGGCCGTCTAAATGCGGCATGATGATATCAAGAATAAGAACATCGGGAATTTTACGCGCTTCGCTAAGCATTTGAAGCACTTCTTCACCATTGTAGGCGATACCCGTTACGGTCATATCTTCTTGCTCAGAAATGTACTCGGAAAGCAAATTCGTAAATTCCCTGTTATCATCGGCCAACAACACTTCAATATTCTGCACTGGCTGCTTCCTCCTTAATTATATCTGCTATTCGAAAATAACATTTTTTTCTTGTCTCTTACGTTTTCGACATGGAGATCGAATTCCCTTCTGTCGAAAATTATTTTTCTTTATTTTTTTTCTGCGTTGGATTATAATTAAATATTTTATCTCAATGTTCGAGGTTCTTCGTAATCGTTCGACAAAAAATCTTAAGGCTAAACCGCCTTAAGATTTAATGAATACCTATTCTCCTGTTTGGTCACACCTGAATCTTGAAGCATCCATTCGATGAAGCATCCATAACCGGACTTAGGATCATTTACAAATACATGAGTTACGGCTCCGATGAGACGGCCATCCTGTACGATAGGACTTCCGCTCATGCCTTGAACGATACCGCCTGTCTTATCGATAAGACGTGGATCGGTGATCCGCAGCACCATTCCTTTAGTGGCTGGCGTTTGCTGATGTGCTACATGAATGATCTCAACCTTAAACCGTTCCACCTGCTGTCCGTCAACTACAGTTAGGATCTCAGCTGGACCTTCCTTGACTTGATCGCTCATCGCCACGGGGATAGGTTCTTTGTAAAGACTGTGCTCGGGATTGGAGCTCATTTTACCGAAGATGCCGAAGTCAGTATTGCTCTCCACATTTCCAAGCACTTGGCTTTCTTTCAAAAAATGCGCTCGTTTCTCGCCCGGATCGCCATCCTGGCTTTTGGATATGGAGGTGACACTGGACTGAACGATATGACCACTGCCTACAACAATTGGAGTACCGGTATTCATGTCTGTAATCACATGTCCCAAAGCTCCATATACACCTTGCTCTGGAGCATAAAAAGTTAATGTGCCAACACCCGCTGCTGAATCACGAATGTACAGGCCTAACCGCCACACTTTGTCATGAATGTCATACGCGGGCTTTAACTTAGCTGTATGCTCTTTACCTCCGCGTTTGAAGACAATGGTCAAGGGGTTATTCGCTTTACCAGCACGATCCACCAGCTTGGCCACCTTGGACAACTCGTCCAATTTCTCACCATTCATGGAGATCATCAGATCACCCGGCACTAAACCGCTGACCTCTCCTGGGGAAAGCTTAGTTTTCTCGGATACTTCAATCAGATGATGACCAACAACCAAAACACCTGCTGATTTCACTTTCACACCGATCGTTTGACCTCCCGGGATCACCTTAAGCTCGGAATGAATTCCTTGTGCAGTCACCTTGGCTGGTTCACCTTGCAGTGGTGCAGCAGAACTTAGGTTTGTTCCCGTTATGCCCGATAAACTAAGAAAGAAGGCAAATAAAAGGCCTGGCATTAACTTCCTGAGGTTAGGCTTCAATGGCTGTCACGCTCCCTTTTGCTTCTTTCGCTTGACGAAAAAGGTGGTCGCCAATTGCGTACCTATAAGATAACCTTGCCCCCAGGCTTTTATTACTGTCAATCATTGCTCCGCTTAGCTTGTTGCAGCCTTACTTGCCTCGGCCAGATTAAGCATTTCCTGCGAGTGGTGCAATGTTTTTTCGGTAATTTCTACGCCACCCAGCATCCTGGCCAGCTCCATTACACGTCCATCGTTCGTTAGGGATTCCACTTCAGTCATGGTTCTTCCATCCTCAACCTTTTTGCGGATTAAGTACTGATGGTCAGCCATACAAGCCACCTGCGGCAAGTGAGTAATGGAGAACACCTGACAGGTAGAGGACAGCTTAAACAGCTTATCTGCGATGGACTGAGCAGCTCTGCCGCTGACACCAGTATCCACTTCGTCAAAAATTAGAACTGGAATTGCATCATGGCGCGCAAAAATACTTTTCATTGCCAGCATAATACGCGACAGCTCACCACCAGAGGCAATTTTGCCAAGAGGTCTCAGGGGTTCGCCCGGGTTAGGGGATATCATAAATTCTGCGCTGTCTATCCCTTGTCTTGTGAGGCGAATACGCCGACCATTGTATTCGACTCCACGCGGGTCCTCCAGCCTGTCCAATTTGACCTGCAACGAGGTTCTTTCCATTTGAAGGTCTTTGAGCTCACCCTCCACTTGGGTGGCCAGATCAGCAGCACAAAGCTTTCGTGCTTCACTTAATTCCGTAGCTGCTTCCATTAATACAGACAGCAACGAATCGCGCTTCGCCGTCAGTTTCTCCAGATATTCATCTTTATTCTCAAGCAAATCAGTTTCCCGGTGAATTTGTTCATAATAAGCCAAAATCTGTTCTACACTTTCTCCATATTTACGTCGGAGTCCAGTGATCAAATCCAAACGATTCTCTATTTCTTCAAGTCGCATCGGATTGAACTCGATATTTTCCCGGTAATCACGAAGCTGAAAAGCAGCATCCTCTAGCTGGTAATATGAGGACTGCAGCTGTTCGAGCACTGTTCGCAGACCCTTCTCATCGTAACGAACTGCATCCTCAAGTCTGGAAATAACATTACCGATCGATTCCAAGCCTTGTCTGTCGTAAAGTAGCTCATATGCACCCGATACGGAATCCATCATTTTCTCACTGTGGGATAGTTTGACCCGTTCTTCGGTAAGTAATTCATCTTCTCCCGGTTTTAATCCGGCGGATGAAATTTCTTCAAGCTGAAAACGATATAAGTCAAGCATTTGGTATGCCTTCTGGCTGGATTCCTGCAGCTCTCGCAGCTCTTTCTCCACCTTCGCGAAGGCAGAATACCTTTCCTGAAAAACTGCCTTTAGCGGACCAATAATCGGTTCTCCGTATGTATCCAGCAGTCCCAGATGCCGTTCCGCCTTCAGCAAGTTCTGGTGCTCATGCTGGCCGTGTATATTAACCAGCTGCTCGCCGATCTCGCGAAGCATGGTAAGATTGACCATCTGCCCATTTACACGTGATGTACTTTTACCTTGAGAGGTAAGCTCGCGTCGTATAATAAGATGCTCCTCGCGCTGGGCCTCAATGCCAAGACGCTCCAAAGTCTCCCAAACGGGATGACCGCTGGGAAGACTGAAGAGCGCCTCCATCTCCGCTTTTTCACAACCATAACGAATGGAATCCGCAGAACCGCGGCCTCCAACAATCAATCCAAGCGCATCAATAATAATGGATTTACCTGCCCCGGTCTCCCCCGTAAGCACGTGGAAGCCAGGATAAAAATGCACATCTACCGCCTCAACGACGGCAAGATTGCGTATAGACAAGGTTTCTAACACTAATAGAGCACCTCCGAGAAGATGACAGGCATCTGATTAATTATAATTAAGAAATATAACCCATGATTTGTGAAATTACGGTCTTGCTGTCCTCAGGTAAACGGCAAATGATAAGGATTGTATCATCACCAGAAAGGGTTCCCATAATTTGCGGCCAGTCAATATTATCAATTAAAGCAGCGACAGAGTTAGCCGTACCTGGTAAACATTTCATCACCACAAGATTAGCCGAGGAATCGATCTGCACAAAATTATCCACAAGAACGCGCTTAAGCTTCTGAATGGGATTGTACCGTTGATCCGTTGGAAGTGAATATTTATATCTTCCATCATCCATGGGTACCTTGATGAGCAACAGCTCTTTTATATCTCGAGATACTGTGGCTTGAGTAACTTGAAAACCTGATTCCCGCAAGGCTTCCACAAGCTCGTCCTGTGTCTCGATATCCTTTTGTGTAATAATTTCACGAATCTTAATATGTCGTTGTCCCTTCATTGTTGCCTCCTGGTATATAAAAAATATGGACTCAGTTTGATTCTCCGTCGTCTTTGCCAAGCTTAATGACATGGATCGATGCTGTTGCTACATTAACATATAGAACGCCGCTGCATTCCGGATAGATCAGCAGGTAGGGAAGCAAGGTATCACGTAAGCCACTGCCAGTGAAATCCAAAGGCTTGCGTGGTCTGGAAAGGATAACTAAATATAAAGATCCTTCCTCTTTTGTCGCCACATAATCTATAAATAACCGGCTATACATCTGCGCCCCATTTACGTTGAAAGACAAGGGGATTTTTAATTTCCCTCCAACGACCTCATATCCTTCATCCTCAAGTATATCAATAGAGGGATGTGGAATAATCACTTTATTGAACGGAATTTGATCCTTCATAAAAGAACGCGGAGAACTCTGCAGCCATACATATATCCGATATATTATAAAAATCGATAATGCTACCCCAATAAACGCCATAACGACCTTGTCAGAGCTACCCGCCACTATCAATCACCTCGGTGATTTATTCGCGTGAAGCCCTGGTAAATCCTGCTTCTAAGCTGTCTTTTTATAAGCTTTCCGCATAATTGATATTATTCGCTAATTCAGCAATTTACAATTACAACGAGCACAGTAAATCCAAAAAAAGATTCAAAATATAAAGACCCGGATTTTATACCGGGTCTTTATTTTAATAAATTCAATCCATTTGAGCAAATCTGCTCCCTCAATCTTAACAGATGAAGAGGAATTTTCAAGGTTGAACTCTTCAGACTTCCCGCTCAAAAAAAACGCCCCGCTGACCATTTGAGGTTGACGGGGTGTTCATAAAGCTCTAACGGCGCGCGGAGTTTCCATGAGTAGAACTCACATTAAAAGTACCCGTAGCCTGCTTAATCACTTCATCAGCAAGGGATGGAAAGTCCTCCACTGGAATGACTGCTGCAACAGCAGCTGCCGGCTGTACGGATGATTCTTCGCCTTCCGCCACTTCTGGCGTCAGTCTCCAATGAGCAAGAAACTCAATATTGCCTTCCCCGCCTGTAATTGGCGAAAAAGTCAATCCATGGAGACCGAATCCTAACTCAGCAGCCATAGTCAGTACATTAATCAAAACCTCTTTATGGACAGCAGAATCACGAATCACACCTGATTTTCCAACCTTCTCACGTCCAGCCTCAAATTGCGGCTTGATGAGTGCAGCGATATCTGCTGGACGTTGCAGCAAGGCTTTGAGGGGTGGGAGAATTATTTTTAAGGATATAAAAGATACATCAATACTGGCAAAGTCCGGAACAGGACCCTGCAAATCTGTAGGTGTCATATACCGGAAGTTCGTACGCTCCATAACGCTCACTCGCTCATCATTCCGCAGTGACCAATCCAGCTGATTATAGCCAACATCAATGGCGTATACATGGCTTACGCCATTCTGAAGCGCACAATCTGTGAAGCCGCCAGTGGAAGCACCAATGTCCAGCATGTTCCGTCCGGTAAGATCAATATTAAATTGGCGAAGAGCCTTCTCCAGCTTTAGGCCTCCACGACTGACATACGGATGCACAGAGCCTTTAACCTTAAGGGTAGACTCCCGAGAGACCTTCATGCCAGCTTTTTCAATACGTTCCTCATCCGCGAGCACCAACCCTGCCATAATAGCAGCTTTAGCTTTCTCCCGGCTTTCATAAAAACCTTGCTCCACAAGCAGTACATCAATCCGTTCTTTACGGTGTTCCATGGTCATCTCCCGATCGTTCAAGGGTTACTAATCTTCGGCTTCCACTTAGGAAGACGAAGTCGTTTTGTAATTATAAGCACTTAGAGCCATCATGGACTTGATACGTGCACATAACGCTTCTACGGTAAGACCTGTTTGCTGACGTTGTTCTTTAATGGAGCCATGCTCCACGAAGATGTCGGGCACACCCATCAGATGTACACGAGCGTCATAAATTTCATGCTCCGCGTAGAATTCCAATACCGCACTGCCGAGACTTCCCGCTTGGCAAGCCTCTTCAATAACAACCATATTGGTTCCAGCATGAGCCAAATCAAGAAGCATGGAGTTATCAAGCGGCTTCAGGAAACGCGCATTCACAACACCTACCTGAATCCCTTCCCGCTTCAGCAAATCAGCGGCTTCTTCTGCCACTTGAACCATAGGACCACATGCCACTACAGCATATCCTTCTCCTGTACGCAGTCGTTCCCATGATCCTATAGGAAGGGTATGCAGTTCAGCGTCCATTGCCACACCTGTTCCGTTAATACGAGGATAGCGGTAAGCAATTGGCCCGTCATTATATTCAAGTGCCGTCTTCATCATATGACGCAGCTCATTTTCGTCTTTTGGCATCATCATAACCATATTAGGGATATGGCGCATAAAAGCAACATCGTACACACCCTGATGAGTCTCACCATCCGCACCCACAAATCCAGCACGGTCAATGGCGAACATAACATTGGCGTTATGGCGGCAAATATCATGGACGATCTGATCATAGGCACGCTGCATGAAGGTAGAATACACGGCGTATACCGGCTTCATCCCTTCCATAGCCAAAGCTGCACACAAGGTTGCTGCATGCTGCTCTGCAATCCCCACGTCAATCATACGATCCGGGAATTCCTTCGCAAAAGGAAACAAACCTGAACCGCCTGGCATCGCAGGGGTAACTGCAATCAGACGCGAATCTTCACGTCCTAGCTCAATCAGTGTACTACCAAATACTTCGGTGTACATTGGAGGACCTACAGCTTTAAGTGCCTGACCTGACTCAATTTTGTAAGGGGAAATAGCATGCGATTTATAAAAATCAGTCTCAGCCGGTTTATAGCCCTTGCCTTTGGTCGTCAGCACATGCACAAGCACAGGACCCGCCACGTTATCTGCTTGATGGAAGGTGTCGATCATTTTCTCCAGATCATGTCCATCCACTGGCCCAAGATACGTAAAGCCAAGCTCTTCAAACAATACTCCAGGAACCATCATATATTTAAGACTGTTTTTTAATTGTTCAGCGGTTTTCGCTAATCGTCCACCGATGGCCGGAATCTTCTTAAGCAGCCCTTCAACCTCGTCTTTGGCACGCAAATAATGACGGTCCGAACGAATTTTGCTTAAATAATTGTGCATCGCCCCTACATTCGGAGCAATCGACATTTCATTATCGTTCAAAATGACCATCAGCTTGCGCTTCTCATGACCAATGTGGTTAAGCGCTTCAAAAGCCATCCCGCCGGTAAGCGCACCGTCACCAATCACGGCAATCACCTTGTTGTCTTCGCCTTTTAGATCACGAGCCATAGCCATCCCCATAGCTGCCGACAAAGAGGTGCTGCTATGTCCAGCCTCCCACACATCATGTTCGCTTTCAGAGCGCTTAACAAAGCCGCACAATCCCTGATATTTGCGTAGGGTATCAAAGCGATCTTGACGGCCGGTCAGTATTTTGTGGACATAGGCTTGGTGGCCAACGTCGTAGATCATTTTGTCACGAGGACTGTTGTAGCAATAATGTAAGGCCAGCGTGAGCTCCACCACCCCCAGATTAGAACCGAGGTGCCCGCCGGTTGCTGTAAGCTTCTCAATCAGAAATCGTCGAATTTCCTCTGCAAGAGTAGTTAATTCTTCGACTGACAGTGATTTCAGTTGTTGTGGATCATTTATTTGTGGAAGCAGCACGAATAGTTCCCCGCTTTCCTAGATGTTGTAAAATATATAAAAACCATTATAACACAAACGAAACGGCTGTCGAAATACAGCCGCTTCGAAAGTTCATACTTAGTGATCACGTGCCATTAAATAATCTGCAATTTCCAGCAGGCGCTGGTTGTCGTAAAAACCGCCATTCAGCACAGCATTTTGCGCTGCTTCTGTAAGCCGCTTCACCTCAGCACGTGATTCCTCCAACCCAATAAAATAAGGGTAGGTTACCTTCTGCTGCTTGATATCGCTGCCTGTTTTTTTACCAAGCTTGCCTTCATCACCAACCAAATCAAGAATATCATCCTGAATTTGAAAAGCGAGTCCGATGCTAGTGCCAAAATCACGCAGAGCTTCAAGCTGCTTCTCTGTTGCCCCTGCAATACGTCCGCCGGCTAACAGCGAAAAAATAATTAAATCTCCGGTTTTATGCAGATGAATATATTTCAGCTGCGCTAGATCTGTTAGTCCTTGCTCGCCTTCCATATCTGCAATCTGACCGCCGACCATGCCGCGTGGACCTGCCATTTCCGCCAGATCCTCTACTATGGATAAAACATTTTCAGCAGGAATGCCAAATTTACGCGAGGCTTGTACCACACTGTAAAAAGCATGGGTCAAAAGCGCATCACCCGCAAGAATAGCCGATGCTTCACCAAAGACTTTATGATTCGTCAGCTTGCCGCGCCGATAATCATCATTATCCATGGCAGGCAGATCATCATGAATCAACGAGTAGGTATGTACCATCTCAATCGCAGCAGCAACAGGCAAGGCTGCTTCACGGCTGCCTCCCAGTGATTCACAAGCAGCGATCACAAGCAGCGGCCGGAGGCGTTTGCCTCCTGCCATTAGCGAATACTTCATCGCTTGCTGTAAATTTTCTGGTACCGTCCACGCTGCGGGAAGAATAGTCTCAAGCTCATGTGAGAGCAAATCACTTATCGATGCGATGTAATCCTCCAGCGGCTGCCGCATGCTTTCACTTGCAGAGCTTCCCTCCAGATCATTCTCAAAGCGATTCATCAGCGTCCCCTTCCAGACGTGCACCAAACGGCTTTTTGCGCAGTTCTCCGTCCTCTTGGGTAATCATTTCGATCTTACGCTCTACTTGTTCCAGCTTGCTGCCGCAAAGCTGCGACAGCTTCATGCCCTGCTGAAATAAATCGATGGCCTTCTCCAGAGGAACGTCGCCGTGTTCAAGCTCACGAACGATTTCCTCCAGTCGGTCCATAGCGCCTTCAAAATCAAGTTCCGCTTCCTTCGTCATCGTCTTTGCCATCCTCCTTCATCCCCCATACTTGGCAGTTCAGCTGTCCGTCATTCATCTTTATCACCACAAGATCGCCAAGCTGTACTTCAGTCAGCGATTTGATTAAATGTTCTTCCGCCTCGTCATACACTAAGCTGTAGCCTCGTGACATTACTTTAAGCGGGCTCAGCGCATCCAGGTGACGAATCTCTGCCACATAGCGAGATCGCTTCTCCTGCAAACGAGCCTGCATAGCGCCCATTAACTCACGGCGCAGACTGTCTGTGAGCTGACGTGCTGCGGCAACACTGTCGCGCGGATGGAACCGCTGCAGACTGTGATGCAGCACCGCCTTGCGCTCGCGGGAACGGCTGAGCCGTGCATCCGCCGAGCGCTGGAGCCGCACACGCAGCATGTCCAGCCGCTGCGTGTGCTGAATCAGCGTGCGGCGCGGGCCTGCCAGCGCCAGCGAGCGCTGCAGCACCGAGTGGCGCTCGCGTCCACGCTGGGCGCGTTGTTGCAGCGCCTGACGCAGCCGCTGCTGCAGTTGGCGAAGCTGCGCAGCTAGCTCGCCGGCATGAGGCACGGCCAGCTCAGCGGCCGCTGTGGGCGTAGCCGCGCGGAGGTCGGCGGCGAAATCGGCAATCGTGAAATCGGTCTCGTGGCCGACGGCCGAGATGACCGGAATCCTTGATGCCGATATCGCTCTCGCGACTTCCTCCTCGTTGAACGCCCACAGCTCCTCCAGCGAACCGCCGCCGCGGCCGACGATAAGCACGTCGGCTTCACCCATGGCGTTCAGCGCACCAATCGCCTTCACTATCGAAGGCGCAGCGCCTTTGCCTTGCACCAGTACGGGATAGATTACAATAGCTACCTGCGGAAACCGCCGCTGAAGCGTAATCACAATATCTCGTACAGCTGCTCCTGTTGGGGAAGTAATCACACCAATACACTTCGGAAACCGCGGCAACGAACGCTTGCGAGCTTCTGCAAAAAGGCCTTCTTTTTCAAGCTTGCTCTTCAGCTGCTCATAGGCTAGATATAAACTGCCAATCCCATCAGGCTGCATATGTGTGGCGTAGAATTGATATTGCCCATCCCGTTCATAAACGGTCACATTACCTCTGGCAATTACCCGAGCGCCTTCTTTCGGAATAAAGGGCAGCCGCTGGTTATGAGAAGCGAACATAATCGCTTTAATGCGGCTGCTCTCGTCCTTAAGTGTGAAATACATATGCCCGCTGCCATGATGTGTAAAGTTGGAAATCTCTCCGCGAATCCACACATCCGAAAGTAAATTATCCGAGTCTAGCTTCATGCGGATATAACGGTTGAGTTCTTTGATCGAATAAACCTGCCGCTCTGCCGCCATGAATCTTACCCCTATTCCAGGCCGTGACGGCGTTTAGCCGCAATCAGCGTGTTGCTCATCAGCATTGTAATAGTCATCGGACCAACCCCGCCTGGAACAGGCGTGATGTATCCGGCAACTTCTTTTGCACTTTCATAATCAACATCACCTGCGAGTTTACCGTTATCCAGACGGTTCATGCCCACATCGATGACAACAGCACCCGGCTTCACATAGGAAGCATCAATGAAATTAGCTCGTCCGATCGCTACAACCAAAATATCCGCTTGACGGCTAATCTCTTGCATATTAGCTGTACGGGAATGGCACATAGTTACGGTAGCATTTTCGCGTTGCAACAAGAGGGAAACTGGCTTTCCTACAATATTGCTACGACCAATTACAACGGCATGTTTACCTGCCATACCTGTTCCTGTACGTTTGATCAGTTCGATTACTCCTGCAGGAGTACATGGAAGAAGACTGTCGGCACCGATGACCAGGTTGCCTACATTGACAGGGTGAAAGCCGTCTACATCCTTTTCCACAGAGATTGCATCAATAACAGCCTTCTCCTCGATATGCTTAGGCAATGGGAGTTGAACCAGAATTCCGTCGATATCATCGCGTCCGTTTAGCTCTGCTACCAGTGCCAGAAGTTCTTCTTGAGAAGTGGATTCATCCAATTTATGCACTTCCGAATGGAATCCTAAGCTGATACAAGATTTCTCCTTATTGCGAACATAAACCTGAGATCCCGGGTCTTCACCTACTAGAATAACAGCCAAACCGGGCTTTACGCCGCGTTTCGCCAGTTCAGCAACCTCTTGGGCAATGCTAATACGAATTTCCTCGGATACTTGTTTACCACTGATGATTGCTGCTGTCATGTTAGTCTCTCCCCTTTTATATACTTTACTATGGTTTATAAATTAAGAATGGTCAGCTTTAATACTATCTATCTCTTGGATCATCTTGCCGAGTACTCCGTTAACAAACTTCCCGGAATCATCCGTTCCAAAATGCTTGGCCAAATCGATCGCTTCATTCACCGCAACCTTCGCAGGCACATCATTGGCGAACACCATTTCATACGCTGCTAAACGTAGAATCTGACGATCCACACGTGACAGACGGCTCATTTGCCAGCCCTTCAGGTAATGTTCAAGTATATCGTCGATCGCTACCTTGTGCTCCCATACCCCATTCACATGCTCTACCACATAGTGTTTAAGCTGAATCTCGTCCGTGATTACACGTTCGGTTTCATTCTCTTCTGAAGCTTCCTCGAGCAGCATTTCTACAGCTTCCGCGCTTTCCACATCGTTCATTTCCATCTGATACAGGCTTTGGACAATAATCTCTCTAGCTATACGTCTTTTCATGTGTTCCTCCTAAAATCTTATATCGCATTAAAATATTCACTTGTACTGCATCAACGTCTACGACCCAAATATCGCTTTCACACTTATTCATTCTTTCCCTATTCCTGTGAGGATTATTGCACAAAGCGAAGATACCTTCAGAGGAAGCTCGCAAATATACCGATCCCTTGTCGCAAAAAAACCGCAAAGCCTTTCTTCCGGGGGCAACGGACAACACAAACTTACGGTTTCCTGCTCCGGGAAAAAGACTATCGCGGTTCACTTAAAGGGACGCCAGCGTCCGGATAATCGCGAAACCAACTCCTGCCATTGAAACAGGGGCGCTTGCGCGGTATCCTTTCTTTTGCCGAGCGTATATCCGATGAACACTACCAGTGCAAAGAACAGCATATCCCAAAAACCGCAAATTAAATAAATCAAACCCAGACCAATGCCGAAAGTCACTCCGGCGATTCTACCCCCGTGACTTTCCCATACTTCTTTCCAAGACATAAGGGAAACTCACCTCTATTCCACTCGACTTTTGAAGCTTGGAGACTGCGTGAGGTTAGCAATATATACAGACACATCAGCAACCGGAATGCCGGTTGTCTCCTGCACAAAATCATGCACCTGACGTTGTACTTCTGTCGTAAGCAACGGTAATGAATGCTCACCGTCCACTACTGCACGAATTGTAATTTCAAGGCCAGCCTGCGAGACACGAATACGTGACTTGAGATCTCTGATTCCCTTCACTTTACCGGCAGCCTTAAGACTCAGATTCTCAATAGTTTCCATTGAAATCTGGATATCCCCATACTCTGTACGCTGATCGACCGAAGGCAATGAAGCGCGATCACGGCGCAGAGAGATGTAGAAAAATCGGATGCTCAGAAGGAACAAGACAACTGCTACTATTATTGCTGTAATATAAGCTGCTGGTCCATTCTCAATCTCCAAAGTTCTAGGAATCGCACCGCTTAAGAGGAGGATGGCAATAACAGATAGTATTCCGATACTTAAGCTGTAGACAAACAGCAAAAGTCTGTCCAAAATTTTTGCCACGAGTCTCATAACCTCCTTAAATTAGAGTAAACCCTCGACTTTGCTGTCGGGGGTTTATGGAAGAACGATGACTGCTATTTCACACGAAGAATCGTTTCAGTTTCTTCGTTCTTGTCTACAGTGTTGTTGTTCTTGAATTGCACATCATGAATATGCACATTCACTTCCACAACAGTCAGACCAGTCATAGTCTCGATGGAGCGCTTAACATTACGTTGAATTTCAGCAGCCACTTCAGGAAGGCGATTGCCATATTCAATAATTACAGAAACATCCACCGCAGCTTCACGTTGTCCAACCTCTACTTTAACTCCTTTGGACAGATTCTTACGTCCAAGAAGTTCAACAATACCACCGGCGAATCCGCCGCTCATACCTGCTACACCTTTAACCTCAACGGTCGCCAGACCTGCAATAACCTCGATTACTTCAGGAGCAATCTGGATTTCACCGATTTCCGTCCGTTCGTATTCTGTCGGCAATGTACTCATTTTAGACTTCACACCTTTCAAGAAAGATTGTTCATGATTTCAAGCGTAAAGCACGTCTCTTATTAAACATACTATATCATTTGACGAACTTTATGACAAACAAACCGAAGTCGTCCTAAATTTCATACTCTTCAAGAAACTTAATGTCAAAGTTACCATCCAAAAATACAGGATGCTCCAACAGTTTCTGATGGAAAGGGATGGTGGTATGAATGCCTTCCACGGCGAATTCAGCCAAGGCGCGCTTCATCTTCGCAACCGCTTCCTGACGTGTAGGAGCCCAGACAATCAGTTTTGCAATCATAGAATCATAGAAAGGGGAAATCGTATATCCTGGGTACGCCGCACTATCTACACGAACGCCAAGGCCTCCTGGTGGCAAATAAAAGCCGATTTTTCCTGGTGAAGGCATGAAATTACGCTCAGGATCTTCAGCATTTATACGGCATTCAATGGACCAGCCATTAATCACGATATCTTCCTGAGTGAATGACAACGGATTGCCTTCTGCTACAGAGATCATTTCCTTAATCAAATCCACACCTGTAACCATTTCTGTTACTGGATGTTCAACCTGAATACGGGTATTCATCTCCATGAAGTAGAACTGTCCATCCGGTCCAAGCAGGAATTCAAGTGTTCCGGCTCCCGAATAATTCACGGCAAGTGCTGCTCGAACTGCTGCATTACCCATCGCTTCCCGAATTTCCGGTGTGAGCACTGAACAAGGTGCCTCTTCAATCAGCTTTTGGCGACGACGCTGCACGGAGCAGTCCCGTTCACCTAAATGCACTACATTGCCATGTTTATCTGCAATAATCTGAATCTCCACATGCTTCATGCCTGTTAGGAATTTCTCCAGATATACACCAGCGTTACCAAACGCCTTTTGTGCTTCCTGTTGTGCAGCAGTAATCTGCTTCACTAAAGATTCCTCGTCCTCAGCAATCCGTATTCCCTTACCTCCGCCACCTGCAGTCGCCTTAACGATGATTGGGTACCCAATATCGCGGCCCAGCATGACAGCTTCCTCTACATCGCCTACAAGACCATCTGAGCCCGGGATAATCGGAACTCCAGCCAGTTTCATGGTTTCCTTCGCCACAGCCTTATCACCCATACGGTTTATGGCATCTGGAGAAGGTCCTATGAAGATAATATTGCAAGATTCACAAATCTCTGCAAAATCCGCATTTTCAGCTAAAAATCCATAGCCAGGATGGATGGCATCACATTCCGTTAAGGTGGCTACACTCATAATATTTGTAAAGTTCAGATAGCTGTCCTTGGCCGGCATCGGACCGATGCAGTAAGCTTCATCAGCCAACCGGACATGCAGTGAATCCCGGTCGGGTTCCGAATAGACCGCGACGGTGGAAATGCCCAGCTCACGGCAGGCCCTAATAATGCGGACCGCGATTTCGCCGCGGTTGGCAATCAACACTTTTTGAATGTTCATGCGTTTCCTCCCAAAGTTTTGCGAAGCTTCCGCTCCTTAAGTAGTCTGCGGTATTTATTCCGGTTTAACCAAGAATAGTGGTTGACCGTATTCTACAAGCTGACCGTTCTCAGCAAGCACAGACACGATTTCACCTTTGATCTCCGCTTCCAGCTCATTCATCAGTTTCATCGCCTCAATAATGCAAACCGTTGATTTTTCACTTACACGGTCTCCAACATTAACAAACGAAGGCGTTTCCGGAGAAGCGGCACTATAAAAGGTCCCCACCATTGGAGACACAATTTTATGTAGTTTGCCTTCTGCAGCTGCTTGTGGCTGCTGCGCTGGAGGAACTTCACCTACTACCGGATAGGATACTTGCGGTACGCTCTGCGGCTGCGGGGCAGGCGTAAAGGGATAGGCAGCATAAGGAGTCGCCTGTACTGCTGTTCCATCAGCTTCAGGGCGATCCGGTTTGCGAATTGCAAGCTTCATTCCTTCGCTTTCGATCTCCAACTCATGTACAGAGGAGGTCTGGTCCAGCAATTTAATCAATTCCTTAATTTCGCTCAACTTGAACATATATCAGTTCACTCCTTCAGCTTTCTCTCGAAGCCACTTCTTAAGCGGACAAGATAACTTTATGTATTATATCACAATCGGTAAAAATGGAAAGAGCCCGGGGCAACCCGAGCTCTTTCGTCATTTTTCTTTTAATTATACAGCTTATTATTGCTCAGAAACGTATTGTACACTAATTTTATCTTGAGATACACTCAGTTCCTTCATTACGAGATCCACGATGCTGACCGCTTGCTTTACATCCAGTTTGTCGCTGAGAACGACTACTTTATAGCTGTCTCCAGCTTCTTCCTTTACAATCGCTTCGCCATATTTTTGTTGAAGCTGTTCTTCGATACCGGTAATTTTGGATTCTTTTTCTTCAAGATTAAGAAGTTGTTCTTGAGCGACTGCGTTATCAGCAGGTGTTTTGTCCATGTCATTAATCAAAGCAAGCAAGTCTTGTTGGTTCTTAAGATTCTTTTGCTCACGTTCATAAAGGTAGTTAGTGAACATACTGCTCGCCGATACACTTTGAGAAGCTACTTCATCGAGAATTTCTTTGTCATTTTTGGCTGGAGTCTTGGTTGTTGTATTTGCGGCTGTATCTTTAGCAGATGTATCTGTTTTGGCGGCATCTTTAGCAGCAGTGTCGGTTGTTGCCTTCTCTGAGTCACTGCTATTTGCGGCAGCTTTACTGCTATCGTCCTTAGCAGCTGTAGTTGTACTGTCGTCCGTTTTAGCAGTAGTAGTGCTATCATCCGTTTTAGCGGTAGCAGCACTGTCATCCGTTTTGGCGGCAGTAGCGCTGTCGTCCGTAGTAGCGGCGCCAGTAGTGCTATCTACAACGCCTTCATCGGCAACAACATCGCCTTGACTAACAACTTCGTTCACAACAACACCTTTGTCACCAACCGTTGGCAACGCTGCACCTGCTGTGTCTTTCAGGGAATCAACCTGCATTGTGCCAGCCGTGTCTTTTGGAATCGAAGCACCTGAGTCTTCAGTGAATAAATAATATGCAGAGAGGACCACCATCAAGCTGAGCATAGAAACCAACCATATCGTTTGTCTTTTGCCGTTCATTCCTAATTCCTCCTAAAATTTAATCTAGTGGCTGCTTCGGAAGCACTCACTTATTGACTTTCTCCTGCTACTCTTGTTTGCGTGGTACTACTGAAATGCGCTGGATCGGGACATTCAAGCCTTTTTCTATAGCCTGCTCGACGAGTCCACGAACCACCTTGTTCTCTGCCCCTTTGGCAACTACCAGTACGCCGCGTACCTGAGGTTTGATCCGCTTCGTCACAATGGGTGTCTCGTCCCCTGATTGCGAGTAGGTTACGATTTCGCCATCCCTCGTATATTGTGTCGTATGACGTTTCCCCCCACTGGCATCCGTCTCTTCACTAAGCTGTTGGGAGTCATTCATATTACGCACCACGACAATTTCTTCTGTAGACTCCACTGTAACCATGATATCGACTGTACCGACGCCAACGATTTTCTCCAAAATTTCCTTCATCCGGTTCTCCATCGCTAGTTCGATGCTGTCGAACGAATTGGTCGTTGTGGTTGGATCACTCTGCACCAGCGCCGTTTGAGAGGACTGATTCACCGGCGGCTCACGCCCTGTATTCTCGTTATCAATCCTCTTCACATTGACGAAGGAATTGAATAGCATGATCGCTGCGCCCAGCAGACCCAGAATGATCAGCCAGCGAAAGGTATGGCTTCTCTTCGGACTGCCGGCCCCACCCCCAGCCCACTGCTCAAGCTTTTTCAGCCAATTGCTCACTCCCATCCCTCCTAAAAATTATAGTTTCTTAGAAACATCAAGCTCATGATTTGACGTTACTAGCCACGCTGCCATCCACCTGAATGACTTTGGGATCCAAATCCCACTTCAGTTCCAGCAGCTTTACAATGGACTCCATTTCACTCGAGGACGCGCTGTCTTCAGCTACAGTTCCGTTCACTGCTTTATTAGGTTCAGCTGATGATGTTGCTTCACTCCCTACGTTATCTGCCGGATTAGCGCCAATTTTAACTTCTACAGGTGCTACAGGAGAGATTGTAATGGGTGCTGTAGTCGCTGTGCTGGAAGCTCCGGAAGTACCCGGGGAGTTAGCCGTTGTCTGAGGCATAGAGACCCTTACATTGGAAATGACAGGAACGTCTTCGTTACCAGTGCCGCCAGACTTCCCCATGCCCAGCGTTACGGTGACATTAACCCCGCGTTTGCCGGTCTCACTGATAATCTGCTCTTTCATCTGACCCGCCACCTCTTCGGCAGCGAGCTGCAGACTCTGTTCCTGACGGCCTTGTGCAAGCTTTTGCCCATCTGCCAGAATCTGTTCCAAGGATGGGTCTCCCTTCCCTCCGCCAGTGAACAAACCGCCCTCTTTCTCTTGCTGTCCCATAGCGACACTCAGTTCGGAGATTGCATCACCTTTCAGGAGAGAGACGATAGGGCTGAGCATCGTGAGCAGGATTAGGAGACTTAGCACCAATCTTGCATAACGCTCCATGGATTTGCTTGGGAGCAGCAATTCAACAAATGACGCCAACAGCACAACCAGGATGATCTCCCGCAGCCAACCGCCTAACCAGCTCATGGTTTCCCTCCTAAAGGTTTTGTTGCTTCACCTCATCATTACGGTCAAATTGCCCGCAGTCAGCATGATCGTAACCGCCATAAAAAACATTAAGGAAACAGCAGCCAAAGCAGCGAATACGTACACCATGCTTTTTCCAATCGTCTGGAGACAGACTACAATCGGTGTCTCTCCCAGCGGCTGCATCACAGCGGCGGCTATGTTGTAGATAAGGGCAAGCACCAGGATTTTGATTGCCGGAAAAGCACACAGGAACAATATGATAATGACACCCGATAACCCGATCGCATTCTTCACCAGCAGTGAAGCTGAGATTACTGTGTCTGTGGCATCCGCGAACATTTTGCCGATGACCGGAACAAAATTCCCTGTAATATATTTAGCGGCCCTAATGGTGACCCCATCCGTTACTGAGCTTGTTATCCCTCGAACGGAAATTACACCTAGAAACACAGTTAGCAGTACACCTAACAGTCCAGCACCGATGTTTCGTAGCAGGTTAGCCAGCTGGGTTAGTTTATATTTCTCTGACAATGCGCTGACCAGATGCAGCACTGCCGAGAAGAAAAGAAGCGGAAAAACAAGGGTGTGGATCATGGTGCCAACCGTATGAATCATAAAAACAATTAACGGATGGGTGACGGAGACCGTAACGATATTCCCCATCGAAGCCAGCAGCGCGAACAGCAGTGGAATCATCGCCATCATGAAATCGATCATCCGATCGATAGCATCCTTTGCATAACCAATAGCGATATTGAAGCTGTTCACGGCAATTACCAGCACCACCATATAACAGAGCGTATAAGCGACCTTACTGACCGTTTTTCGCTCAAAAGCGGTTTGCAGCGTCTCCAGAATCATGCTGAGCACACTGATCATCACAATCGTCACGAGCAGCTTTCCGTTGTACAGCACCTCATGCCACATAAAGCCTAGAAGCCCAGATAACACACCCTTCAAGCTGAGCCCCTTATCTCCTGGAAGCAGCATGTCCATTAGCGTGGGTGTGGCCCCGTCCGGGAAAAAACCACCATAATCCTTCATCAGCTGATCCCAGTACGACTCGACTTTATCTTTTGGCAAATTATTCACCTGGCTCTTGACCCACTGGTCTACCGGGGAGGAACTGCCGGATTCTGGTGTTGAGGAAGCTTGCACACTCTGAGCTGTACCTGCAAACCATAGAATGAAAAAGAATGGAAGCAGCAGCAGTATTATTTTTAGTTTTGGAGGACGGAAAACACTGCGCTCTTGCATAATTTCTCCTCCCGATTCGTTGCTCAGCTCTCTTTACGATTGCTTTAAGCAGGCAGTAGTTTCATGACGGTTTCGATAATGATGCTGATGATGGGTACGGCTAGTACCATAATTAGCACTTTGCCGGCGAGTTCTATTTTGGAAGCAATCGATTCCTGACCGGCATCTCGTACAATTTGTGCACCGAACTCCGCGATATAGGAAATGCCGATGATTTTGAAAACAGTCTTCAAATAAATCATTTCCATCCCCGATGACTCAGCCACCCGCTCTAGTGTAGAGAGGATCATTCCGATCTTGCCGATGAGAAACATAAAAATTAGAATTCCTGTTGTAGTAGCAAGAAGGAAGGCGAACATCGGTTTTTGTTCCTTCAGTACGAGAATCAATATGGTCGATATCAGCCCAATCCCAACAACTTGAATAATCTCCATAGCACGCCTATTGAAAAAGAAAGATCGTTTTTATTTCCTGCAGCAACCCGTCCAGCATCCGAATCACCATGAACAGCACGACTACGAACCCAATCACGGTGACCCAATGTGCGAAATCCTCTTTTCCCATCTGTTTGAGCACCGTGTGGATCATGGCGATAATTATGCCAATGCCGGCAATTTGAAAAATCGCATTGACTTCAATATTCATTCCTGGCACCTCGCTAAAAGATCAAAATGACGATCAGTACTCCAAGCAGCAGACCCAGGCTTTTACTTAACTTTTCATATTTGCCTTGATCCTCTCTGGCCACCGACTCCTCCTGCTTCAATTGCTGCAATGCTAACGCGATATGAGTGCTCTGATTCGACCTATCGCTTGTGCCGAGAGTACAGCTGAGCTGGCGAAGAATCTCTCTTTCTGTCCCCTTCATAGCGGTAGACTTCCAATATGCTTCCATCGCCCGCTGGATGGCATCCTGGGCGCTTCTGTCATAGGGAGGACTCATCTCCTCCGCTGTTTTGACAAACAACGATTTCAGCGGGTCCTTCGACTGATTCCCAATCCGCCGCATAGCTTCCGGCAGTGGGGTGAAGCCGTACATGATCTCTGTTTCCAACCGCTGTAGTGCTGCTATTAAACCTCTGATATGTCTGGGCCTGTCTGCATATTGACGAGCAAACTGGAGACCTGCAAGCGTACCAGCCACCACAATGAGCACAGCACCGAACAGCTTAAGCATGCAAATCACCACCTAGTCGATCCCCGGGAGAGATAAGCAGCATTCCTCTTTTCTGGCCATCCAGAATACGAAACGTGAGGCCTGCTTCTGAACGATGGAGTATGACATATCTCTCGAACATCTTTTGTTCCAGCAGTCCTCCAAGACCCGGCCTACGAGCCAACTCTGTTACATCTTTTCCGTGAGCGGAAGCAATGACAGATATTCCGGCATGCAGTGCCTCGGTAACTGCTTCGGCATCTTCAGGACGCCCAATCTCATCCGCGATTAATACCTCTGGCGATAGCGACCGGATCATCATCATCATGCCTTCTGCCTTGGGACACCCATCAAGAACGTCTGTCCGAGGACCCACGTCAAAGGCGGGAACACCACGCCGGCTGCCAGCAATTTCAGACCGTTCGTCAACAATCCCCACCTTCAGCCCCGGTCTAATCCCTTCGCGCTTGCCCAATTCCCCTAAGGAGATTTGTCTTGCAAGATCGCGGAGTAGGGTAGTCTTGCCATGTTGTGGAGGGGAGAGAATCAAGGTGTGCATCATTCGCTGCCGCCCCTTGTCCAGTAAATAAGGCAGCACTCCATCTGCGATTCCAGGTACCTCACGAGCAATACGGACATTAAAGCCAGTGATATCACGAAGATGCTCTACACCTCCGCCACTCAGTACTGTCCGACCAGCAAGTCCTATCCGATGACCGCCGGGAATCGTAATAAATCCTTTTCTCAGCTCTTCTTCCATCGTATATAGCGAATGGTTGCTGATCAGGTCTAGCAGTCGATGAGTGTCTTCCCGATCCGGCTTGTAAGCTTCTTCAGGCCTCTGCGTCAAACTGCCATTCACTCTTAGAAAGTGATATTTACCAGAGTAGTTAATTTCCAGCGGACGACCTTCACGGACACGAATCTCCTCCACCATTCCTAGCAGCGGAAGGGGAAGGCACTTTAACAGCGCTCTTACTTTTTCAGGAAACAATTGCAGCCAATCATCTGCCATACAAAGTACCCCCAAGCTGTCCTCTACTTAATTGCTTTATTCCATATTTATGCTTGTACGCGCCTAATATGCCTATCATCTATCATTTTTTCAAAATCCCGATTAAGAGAAAGGCTACACCGCAGCCCACCCAGCCTAATTTGCTCCACGACAGCTGCTGTGCCATCCCAGTCAGTCCAATAGCTGTCGTCAATATCAATATGGTCGGGCCTACCAAAGCCAGTCCAGAATTGACAGCCAGCGCCTTATCGACCTGATTTAATCTGAGCATTATCAGCGCAGCTATAATCTCTGCACTGCCCGAGAACAACCGCAGAGTCGCCATCCAGCTTACATACTTGTCCAATCTACTCCACTCCTTTTACTAATTCATTCATACCAAAAGAGATCTGAGGCTTGTTTAGCTTTCTATTATTCATGGATATGCGTGGCTTTTTCACTTTAGACAATGAGAAATGACAGATTTGCAGATCAGACTGTGAAAGAATTCATAGTGAGTGGGTTCATAAATAAATATAATCAGTACGATAAAATAATTTTTACGAACGCCTTCATCTGTGGTATCCTTTTTAATTGGAAATATAGTGAGTTTATATTTTCAAAAAAAGGCAAACTAAAAAGACATAAGAAAAAGAGGGGATTTGTGTCATGCACGTACGAAATTACGGGCTACCGCTCAGCATGCGGTCCGTAGTCAGACCAGTAAGAGAAGCGGCAATCATTATTTTTTCAGCTTTTTTAGTCGCCGCAGGGATGAGATTATTTCTAATTCCTCATCAACTGCTAAGCGGCGGGGTAGCAGGGGTGGCTTCAGTCATCGGGTATGTAACTAATCCGAAGTACATCTCAATCATTTATTTTGCGATAAACCTTCCTGTTCTGATCTGGGGATTTATTGCAGTGGGGAAAAAGTACATCTTACTAAGCATGCTTTCCGTTTTAGCTACCACCTGGTTCATGACAATTATTCCTGCGGTGAAAGTGACCAAAGACCCGATTTTGGCTAGTATTTTTGGCGGCGTAATTATTGCTGGCGGGGTTGGATTTTCTCTCCGTGCCGGGGGTTCATCTGGAGGATTTGATATATTAGGCTCGATTATTACACGTAAGCGGGATATTCCTATTGGGAATGTACTCTTCGTAATGGATGGGATCGTTATTCTGAGTTTAGGCTTCTTTAAAAGCTGGGACTCAGCCTTATACGCTATGCTCTGTATTTTTGTGAAAAGCAGAGTGGTTGATATGATTCATATTCGTCATGTTAAGCTAACCTGCTTCATTGTTACCAAGGAACGGGATAAAATGCTGAATCGTCTTAGAGAGCTGCCTCATGGCATCACAGTAGTCAACGCAGAGGGCGGCTACAGTCACGAGGGCAATACAATGCTGATGACCGTAACGACCCGCTATGAGCTTTCAGAGCTGCGTAAGACTATCCTTGAGACGGATCCAAGCTCTTTCGTCAATGTACTCGAGACTGTTGAAATTCTAGGCCGATTTAGACGTTTAGGATAAATACCCATATAGATGTAAAAAGGAACGCTGCATTCAAACCTGCAGCGTTCCTTTTCATTTATAGCGGGATGCCCAAAAAGGAGACCCCGTAGCTAAATAGCTGTAGGATCTCCCTTTTTATTGATTGAACGGCTCTTAACGACGATCCTTAGGACCACCAACAAAGGCCTGCTCAGTTGTATCCAGATTATAAGCGGTGTGAAGCGCCTGAATGATCGATGGCAAATTACCGGATTCGATTACACAAGAAACCTTAATTTCTGACGTGCTGACCATCTTAATGCTTACGCCCTCTTGGGAGAGTACATCAAACATTTGAGCGGCAACACCAGGATGGCTAACCATACCCGCACCAACAATAGAAACCTTCACAAGGTTATCCTCGGACGTTACTTCACGGTAAGGTAAAGTTTTATGGATTTCTTTAATGACTTCCTTCGCACGATCCAGTTCATCAAGTGAAACTGTAAATGAGAAGTCAGCCTGCTCATTCTGCACACCACTTTGTACTATGATATCAACGTTTACGCCTTCTTCAGCCAGCTTGCCGAAGACTTGAGCAAGTACACCCGGTACATCAGGTACTCCTAGAATACTGACACGTGCTACATTCTTATCATAAGCAATCCCACTAACTACGACTCCTTGCTCCATGCTTGCTTCCTCCTTCACAACAGTACCTTCATTATGATTAAAGCTCGATCTAACGACCAGCTTAACTTGATGACGCTTAGCATACTCCACTGCACGCGGATGTAGTACCGCCGCTCCCAGATTGGCAAGCTCTAGCATCTCATCGTATGAGATTTCGTTCAGCTTGCGGGCTGTTTTCACAATGCGTGGATCTGTAGAATAGATACCATCAACGTCGGTATAAATCTCACATACATCTGCTTGAATAGCAGCCGCAAGGGCTACAGCTGTCGTGTCCGATCCTCCGCGGCCCAGGGTAGTGATCTCACCATCCAAAGTCATCCCTTGGAAACCGGCAACGATAACGATCTGTTCGCGTTCCAAAGACGCTACTACACGGTGTGGATCAATATCATTGATACGAGCTCTACCGTGGGTTTCGTCTGTACGGAACCCGGCCTGCCATCCTGTATAAGATACTGCATTCCGCCCGATCCCATGAAGAGCTATGGACAAAAGAGCAACGGAAATCTGCTCTCCTGTTGTCATCAGCATATCCATTTCACGTGCAGGCGGCTGCCCGTTTAATTGCTTCGCCGTATCGATCAAATCATCTGTTGTATCCCCCATAGCAGATACAACTACAACGCAGCGATGTCCCTCATCCTGCTTGTCTGCGATGCGCTTGGCAACACGTTGCATGCGTTCTGTGTCGCCGACGGAGCTGCCTCCGAATTTCATAACATAAAGTGACAAAGTCCCACTCACTCCCCATATCGGTCTATGTAGTTGCTTCTAATCGGTTTCCCGCTTTAAACCAGTATAATACGAAAATAGCGTAATGCGTTAATGATTTCATTAAAAAATTATTGATTTTCCAGAAGCTAACAAAAAGATAAGGTCAGCTTCAAGACACTAGCTGACCTCATTTCACTCGTCTTCCAGTTTTTTATTGAGAAGCTGGTCGATAAGTCAAGGCCATCACTCCAGAACTGAATCTTTTGGAGTCCACTAGCTCCAACGTCTTCTCTTCACCAACGTTTTCGAACAGGCGCTGACCGCTACCCAGCAGAATCGGGAAGACCAGAAGCTGATATTCATCGACAAGGCCAAGCTGCATCAGGCTCTGCGCAAGCGTACGACTGCCAAAAACGAGAATATCTCTCCCCGGCTGCTCCTTCAGCTTGGACACCTCCTGAGCAAGATCGCCCTTGATCAAGCTTGAATTGCTCCATGTTGTTTGTTCGAGAGTTGTGGAGACTACGTACTTGGCGTATCCATTCATCATTTCACCGTACTCACCTGTCTGCTCAACCATATTTGGCCAAGCCTCTGCAAAACCTTCGTAGGTTGTCCGTCCTAACATTAGAGCGTCAGCAGCTTTCAGTTCAGCAAACTTGAAATGCTCCTGTTCTTCACTTCCGAATGAGAAGGTCCATTGTGGATTTTCCATAACACCATCAAGGGATATGAACTCAGATATAATTAATTTTCTCATATGCGTCTCCTTCTAATCCTTTAATTCGTAAGTATAACATTCCACACCCATACTGTTCCTCATGCATCCTCGTTTATATACCAAAAACCCCCCACCGTAATAACGGGGGAGGCTGATTGGTTATAAGTTTGGCAAGTATGATGCTTCCTACGCGCGGGAGATATATTTACCTTCGCGAGTATCAATAAGCAGCACATCTCCTTCATTGATGAACAGAGGAACTTGTACAGAATGACCTGTTTCAAGCTTGGCCGATTTAGTAGCGCCTTGAGCAGTATTACCCTTCACACCTGGCTCAGTTTCAACAACCTTCAGCTCTACGCTGGTAGGCAGGTTAATCCCAAGGATTTCACCTTGGTAACTGATGATGTTTACAGTCATGTTCTCTTTAAGGAAGTTCAATTCCCATTCAAGCTGCTTGCTGGACAATTCGAATTGGTCATAAGTTTCGTTGTCCATGAAAGCATGCTCCGATCCGCTTGCATACAAATATTGCACGCCACGGTTCTCAATAATAGCACGGCCAATAGTTTCACCAGCACGGAAAGTACGCTCAACAGTGTTACCATTGCGCAGGTTTTTCAGCTTAGAGCGAACGAACGCTGCACCTTTACCTGGTTTAACGTGCTGGAAATCAAGAACGGTAAAAATATCACCGTCCACCTCTACGGTCAAGCCTGTCTTAAAATCGTTTACTGAAATCACTAAAAATCCCTCCTGAATTCGATAATTAAACTACTACTTTTCTTACTTACAGTACTGTATATTCTTTGGACGAATGGGTCAGCAGCGATATTCCGCTCTCGGTGATCACAATATCGTCTTCAATACGTACTCCGCCAATCCCCGGCAAATAGATACCTGGTTCTACAGTAACGACCATTCCCGGCTGCATGATATCGTCACTCAGCTTGGACAAACGCGGCCATTCATGAACTTCCATTCCAAGTCCATGACCCGTGCTATGTCCAAATTGATCACCATATCCGTAGCTAGCGATGATATCACGTGCCAGTGCATCACATTCCCGTCCAGTCATACCCGGTTTGATATGTGCCAACGTATGTAGCTGAGCTTCCAGCACAATATCATAGATTTCTTTCAGCTTCGGATCTGGAGCTCCGAGTGCAATGGTACGAGTCACATCTGAGCAGTATCCATCGAGTAATGCGCCGAAATCAAGCGTAATAAATTCATTACCTTGAATTACACGGCTGCTTGCTACGCCATGCGGCATGGACGAACGTTCACCTGAAGCAACAATCGTATCAAACGATGACGCAGTTGCCCCGTGGGTACGCATATAGAATTCCATTTCCAAATCGACGTCTCTTTCAGTCATGCCTGGTTTGATCACATTCAGAATATGATTGAATGTAGCATCAGCCAGATCAGCTGCACGTTGCATAACAGCAAGCTCTTCAGCATCCTTGAACATACGGAGGTCTTCCACGGCTTTGGAAACTGGAACTAACACTGCCGGCTTAAGGGCTTCCGCATATGAGGTATAAGCGCTGAATGAGACATCATCCTGTTCGAAACCAACACGTACCTCACTGCCTGTTGGCAGCAACTCGCGTACTGTATCAATAAATTTAGGACCATGCTCTACAACCTTAACTCCTACCGCTTGATCCGCAGCCTGTGTCATGTACCTGAAGTCAGTTAGCAGATAACAATCATCGCTTGTCACCAATACATAACCGGACGATCCGGTAAATCCACTTAAATAGCGGCGGTTATAACCGCTGGTTATCAACATTGCTTCCAATCCTTTATCCTGCAAAACCTTACGCAGCTTGGAGACGCGCTCGTTACCCATTTTCATTCTCCTCTCGAAATAGCCACATTGTATTTTAACATAGGGATATCCCCTTGAGAAGTTTTTTCGAGCCGTTAGGCAAGTGCAGTCGCTTGCTCACGCTTTCGTTCGTCGGTATACTCAATCGCCGCTGTGTATCCAATGAACATCCCCCAAAGTAAAAAAAGGCAGAACTCACTAATCACAGTGTTCCACGGCAGCTTAAAAGGCGGCTGCATAAGAAACATTTGCGAGCCGGGAATAAATATAACTACCCACCACAAAACACCATAAACCAATCCTGGCCAAGGTCCCTTCAGCTTGCGCAGAATAAGCACGTATAGCAGTGAGGCTATCACTGAAAATAAGATGAAAAACAAATAACCCACGAGATGTCCATACATTGTTGTCAGAAAAGTATGTTTAAAAAACGGCTCTGCTAAATAACCAGGACTAACCTTGGTAAAGCTGAACCAGTAGATTAACCAGTGCAGCCCTCCCCAAATCAAACCTGCGAAAAAACCTAATTCGAGCGCAAAAAACCAAATATTAGTATGATCTGATTGTTGTTGATGTGATTTGCTCATAGAATTGCCTCTCTTTCCGTATTTTTAATACCGATTTGTCTCTCCTTGTCCATATAAGGTAGTATGTGCAGCAAAAGGCGATCCAACTAGTAATGTCTTCAAAAATTAGTTACAATGTATTATATAAATCATATTAATTACGGGAAGGTGAATTGGTTGTCCCAGGAAACTCCCAGCTATGGCGGCCAAGCTGTCATTGAAGGCGTCATGTTCGGCGGCAAGCATATTAATGTAACAGCCGTGCGACGAAAGAATCAGGAGATTACATTTTTGGAGGTGCCAAGAAGCGATAAGAGCTGGGTCACTAAACTGCGCAAGATTCCGCTGCTTCGCGGCCTTGTCAGTATTATAGATGCCAGCGCCAAAGGCTCTAAGCACTTGAACTATTCGGCTGAATCCTATGCCGAAGATGAATTGGAACCCGAAGAACTGGCGAAAGAGAAAGCTAAGCCGAAGAAAAAGGACGAAGGCTGGAGCCTCGGAATGATTTTTGGCGTTGCTGTAATGGGTATTCTCTCCTTCTTATTCGGAAAGCTCATTTTTACGCTTGTACCAGTATTTGTCGAAGATTTTTTATTCAAGAATGCATTTGATAACTATGTACTGCACAACCTCATAGAAGGCGGCATTAAAATGGTTCTCTTGCTGGTCTATTTATGGGCGATTTCGCAAACACCTGTGATCAAGCGGCTATTCCAGTATCACGGTGCGGAACACAAAGTCATCAGCGCCTTTGAAGCAGGCGAAGAGCTGACTGTCCAGAACGTTCAGAAATACAGCCGTCTGCATTACCGCTGCGGAAGCAGTTTTATGATGCTGACGATTATCCTCGGCGTTATTATTTACTCCGTAGTCCCCTGGGATAATCTTTGGGAACGTGTGATCCAACGGATTATTCTGCTGCCTGTCGTAATCGGTGTTTCGTTTGAGGTTCTGAAGGGTACCAACGCAGTAAGAGAAATTCCAGGTCTCAAATACTTGGGATACCCTGGACTATGGCTGCAGCTGCTCACTACCAAAGAACCAAAGGATGATCAGGTAGAAGTATCCATCGCCTCTTTCAATCGTATGCGTGAGCTTGATGCAGAGATTGAAGCCAGAGGATATACGGAGGCAAGTGTGTCAGGCGGCATATTGGATCCTGCGAAAGGATGAGTGTCCTATGATCAGGCATGCTTTAATTTTTTGGATTTCAGTAATTCTTGCAATATTCGGTTTTGTGATTGGAGTCTTGACTGAGCCTTTCTATACGCTGTCGAAGCTGATTCTCCCCTTAGTACTGTTAGCGATTATCTATTATGCTTACAAAATGGGACCAGGGAAATACGCTCGCAGCAGTAATGGATCTAGAATCAAAGTCAAACCTTCGCAGAAAACCATGACCAAGGTTGCTGGGATTCGCAAGACACAAGCAGCACCAGGCAAACGTAAAAGTTATCCCTTCCAAGTCATCGAAGGAAATAAAGGGAAAAACGATGATCAGCTTCCGAAGTACCATTAACTAAATAAAAACAAACACCAAAAAGCATCTCCACGTTTCAAAATAACGTGTGGGATGCTTTTTTTCTGATATTATAAAGCTTGCTTGTTATCTGGGGCGCCACTCCTTAAAGAAGTCTTCCCCTGCCTTCAGTCCGGCGGCATACAATTCGTCGCTTTGCATCTTCGTAATATTAAATTGCGTCGTGCCTATACCAAGCGTTGGGATGGTTACCGTGCGGACATATTTATCATCTTCAATATATTTCTCATCATGAGCAGACAACATGGTGCTTACCATAGCTTGCAGCATACTGAACGGTCCCCTAATCCTGTGGGGCTGCGGGTCGGTTTTACCTACTGTTTGATACCCTACCGTAGGGATTCTTCTCCCCGGCACTTTACTATTCTCATTCATCCCGTCAAATAGCCATAAAGGAAAATTGCTTAATAACCCTCCATCCACAACGTATACAAATTGCTCAATAAAAGACTTCCCTCTAGCAGATTGTCCATTTAACCTGAGCATCACTGGATCAAAAAAATAAGGAATACTGCAGCTCATGCGCACAGCCTTAGCCACCTCAAAATGTTCAGGAGAGATTCCATACTGTTCCAACCCATCTGGTAAGACCAATATCCGGCCATTGGTAATGTCGGAAGCAATTATAGATAGTTTGCCTGGAGGCAGATCACGAAAAGTGATAATTCCCTTTTTTAGCAAAAGCGATCTCATCCACGATTCCAAGGCTTCACCCGAATACAATCCCTTCTTCAATAACACTCGCAGTGCAGGACCTACCCAAGCCGTATTATAGATGGGAGCTCGCTTCATAAACGATGAAAAAGAAGTTCCTTGGATCATCCGACTCATTTCCTCACCTTCATAACCCGCAGCCAGTAAAGTCGCTACAATTGCGCCTGAGGAGGTTCCAGCGACCTTTTTAAAGGTTCGCCCCGCCCTTTCCGTGGCTTCAACTGCTCCAGCGAGAGAAATCCCTTTTACTCCCCCTCCTTCAAACACAGCGTTAATCTCCATACACAAAAACCCCCCGTTTCCCATAGATTCTATTGCTTATCTATGAGCACGGGGGAGCATTCATGACTCCTTATCTAGAACAGTTATCTTATTTGGACTGAAAATAAAAGGTCAGCAAATTTGATAATCCAAACGGATTGCGGACAACAATGTCATTTGCTCTGAACATAATACTGCCTGCAACCTCTTTATATTTCTCATTATACTTAAGCTGGTTGATGATTTGGTCGCCACTTTGCCATTCTGCTTTCTGGTCACTTGCTCCAACCTTATAAGCAGCTTGTCCAATATAGAGCTTAACATTCGTATTCTCTACCTCTTTAACCCACCAATCTACTAGCTTATCGTAACGGGCAGTACTAAAGGACAGACTCCAATAAATTTGCGGTGCGACATAGTCAATCCAGCCTTGCTTGATCCATGTCCGAACATCGGCGTACATATCGTCATAAGCGGTAACTCCAGCTGTGGTATCCGAACCTGTGCTGTCTTTTTTGATATTACGCCATACACCAAACGGACTAATTCCATAAGAAACCTTCGGTTTCACCTTATGAATCTGTTCTCCCAATTGACGGACGAATTCATTAATATTATCGCGGCGCCAATCCGCCTTAGAAGACAGGTTCTTCGTGTTATAAGTCTTATAAGCAGTATCATCGGCAAAAGATACACCTGAAGGATAGAAATAATCATCCAAATGGACACCATCTACATCATAGCCTTTGACGACCTCCAACACTGTATCGATAATGTGCTGGCGGGCTGCTGGGATCCCTGGATTGATGTATTTTTTACCTCCTGCGTCTACAATCCATTCCGGATTTGACTTAGCCACATGATTACTTGCTAATGCGGATGTAGAAGCATCCGTTGTCGCGCGGAATGGGTTGAACCATGCATGGAACTGCATACCGCGTGAATGTGCAGCGCTGACCATATAGCTCAACGGGTCATAACCCGGATTTTTTCCTTGTGTGCCGGTCAGCACCTTAGACCAAGGAACTAGAACAGAAGGGTACAGGCTGTCTGCTGAGGTTCTAACCTGTACAAAAACAGCATTAAAACCAACAGCTTTTAGCTTGTCCAGCAGATTATCAAATTCTTGTTTTTGTTTCGCTTCGTTACCTGCAGAAGCTACTGAAGGCCAGTCCAGATTAAATACTGTAGAGATCCAGGCTCCCTTCATCTCCTTGTTAGCCGACGCACCAGGAATACTTGGAACTGTTGGCGAGGTCGGTTTTGGAGTCGCTGTAGGGGTTGGGGTCGGCGTAACGACTGGAGTCGCTGTAGGTACTGCTGGTGTTCCCGGATCAGCAGCCTGCGGCGGCTCTGTATTAGAGTACAAAGAAATATGTTTGGTAGCCTGATCCCACATAACCTGTAACCCCAATTGCTCACTTACAAAACGAAGCGGCACCATAACCCGTCCCTGCTTAATCTGTACTGAGGTGTCGAGGGCTACAGAAGCATTATTAACTAATGCACTTTTCTGGCCACTGGTCAGCTTGATCTCTGTATCTCCTTGCGTGATTGTTACTGTCTTACTGCTTTGATTCCAAACTACTCCAGCATTCAACCCTTTACTAATGACGCTAATTGGCACCATCGTTACATTCGAAGCTGTGATATACGGCGGCACATCGCTTGCCAGCGCCTCGCCATCCAGTTCAATGGTAATCTGCACAGCTGCCGCACGTGCCCCAGGAGACCATAAAGGCAGAAACAATACTAATACTAGCAATCCCAACATCCATTTACGATAATTCATAATTCCTCCCCAAATCTAAATAATATGTATCCTATAAAAAAAGAAAAAACGGATCAATCCTCCAAGTTGATGTACCGATTCCACCCTTCAAAAGAGCGGTATCAGTCTCAGCCAGAAAAAGGACTTATCCGTTTTGACGCTAAAAACTGGGAAAGGTTGCACTAAACAAAATAGAAACGGCTATACCATCAAGTAGTTTATGCTCACCAAAGCCTTGCTGGGCATAACTTTAAGGACGGTATCCGTTTCGGGAAAAAACATTTCAAGAATCGCTTGCCAGTTCATTGTGAATAGCATATAAAGTCTGCAGACGTTCTTCATCGCGGCGGAAATATTCCACCAACGTTTCGATACGTGTAATCGAATCCCAACTAAGGTGGTGCTCGATCCCTTCAACATCATTATAGATAAATTCCTGCTGTACTCCGATCAAACCGAGGAATTCTTCCAATAGTTGATGACGATCAACAAGACGTTTCCCTACTTTTTTCCCTTTGTTGGTTAGGACAAGCCCACGATATTTCTCATAGATGAGATATTCGTCCTTATCCAGTTTTTGGATCATCTTGGTCACAGAGGAGGGGTGTACTTCCAGTCCCTCGGCAATATCCGAGACCCGCGCATAACCTTTCTCATCAATGAGCTTATATATGCGCTCCAAATAATCCTCCATGCTGGGTGTTGGCATTAAAATTTACCTCTTTTCTATAATGAACCTGGCGCCGAGCCAAACCTTGCTCTAACAATGATACATGTTTCTAACGCCCCTTGGCAAGTCCTTCAAGAGAACATGGGGAGGAGTTACCCATGATTGCCATGCTTCTAATGAGACTCAGTTAGGCATAATAAACTTACTCATCTTTCAGAAGGAGCGTGAATTCATGACTATAGTGACACCTGAGACCCCTCCCGTAAAGAGAACCAGAAAAGCTACAGCCCTTTTTGTTCCCGAGCTTGTTTTCTTCGAGCCGGATGCTTTAAATTACCCGAAAGGTGAACGAATCATGGAATGGGTGAAGGCTAACAATATTCCCTATCGCATGACTACATCGCATAACCGTATAATGAATTTCCCGGGTGACACAGAGGTCGAGCAATATAAAATTGCCAAAAGAACACTTGTAGTCGGCCTGCGCAAAACCTTAAAGTTTGACCAATCCAAACCCTCCGCAGATTATGCAATTCCGATCGCAACTGGCTGCATGGGCCACTGCCATTATTGTTATTTGCAGACTACTTTAGGGGCAAAGCCTTACATTCGTGTATATGTAAACACCGATGACATCATTGACGCCGCCAAAAAATATATCGAGGAGCGCAGCCCTGAAATCACGACTTTTGAAGCAGCCTGCACCTCAGATCCGTTAGGACTGGAGCATATTACCGGGTCTCTGTCAGAACTCATCACATTCATGGCAGCGGAGCCCCTTGGCCGCCTGCGCTTTGTGACCAAATACCAACATGTTGAACCCCTACTCGATTTGCAGCATAACGGACATACCAGAATTCGTTTTAGCGTGAATGCTGACTATGTGATCAAAAATTTCGAGCCTGCTACCTCGCGGTTTGAAGAGCGAATTGAAGCGGCTGGAAAGGTTGCCCGCGCCGGCTATCCACTGGGCTTCATCATTGCCCCAATTATTTGGTATGACGGCTGGCAGGAAGGCTATGCGGAGCTGCTGGCCAAATTAGCCAAGACCCTTCCGCCGGAAATCGGAAAAGGTCTAACCTTTGAAATGATTCAGCACCGATTCACCAAAACAGCCAAGACTGTAATTGAGAAACGTTACCCGAAATCTAAACTAGAAATGGACATGGAGAAACGCAAAAAGAAATGGGGCCGCTGGGGACAGAACAAATATGTCTATCCGGATGAACAGCAAACCGCCCTGCGAGAATTTATCACAGAGCGGATTTTCGAGCATTTTCCGGAAGCAGGTATTGATTACTTCACCTAAAAAATCAGCCAATCCGGCGTTATTCCTTGTAGCCACACTGTGATCCGGAACATTTGATCCGTGAACAGCAAAATACCCATAAATACCATAAGGACGCCGCCAATCTTCATCAGCAGATTCGAATACTTGAGGATACGCTTCACTCCGCCTAGGAAAAAGGCTAAAAGAAAAAATGGCAAAGCAAATCCGATGCTATACGCGGTAATCAATGTAAACCAAGTGCCTGGGTCGCTTGCCGAAAGAGCAATAATTGCCGTCAAAATCGGCCCGATACAGGGTGACCAACCCGCAGAAAAACCAATTCCGAAAATAAAGGAGCCCACATAACCCGCCGGTTTCCATTTTAAATCAAGCTTACGTTCACGAAGTAAAAACTGCGGCTGAAAAATCCCAAGCAAAAACAAACCCATTACAATAATTAGAATCGCCGACAATTGCCGGATCAGATCACGCTGGCCATTAAAGAATTGCCCGAATAACCCAGCCCCAAAACCAAGTGTGTAAAAAACTGCAGAAAAACCTAATATAAATGCCAATGTATGAGTTAGGGTGCGTACACGAACCTCTTTAGAGTTGCTGCCTGATTTTAATTGTTGAACGGATAACCCGGTAATGTACGATAAATAAGAGGGGTACAGCGGTAAACAGCATGGCGATATAAACGATGCCACCCCTGCGGCTAAAGCAATTCCTGCATTGATATTAGACAAAATAGCGGCTCTCCTTCCGGCATTCGAGTCACTTCATGGAGCTGTTTATGGCTCCTTTTTTTCGCTTATCGTCCTTACAAGGACACCGAAGGCGTTTATGCTTGCCTAATGTGATACCGATTACTTAATTCGCTGTTTATGCTGGCAATCCCTTTTTACCGATCAAGGTTAATACCAATAATGATATGAGCAAAAGCACAATAGTTGCACCGGGAGCCAAATTCCAGACTCCAGCTACCACTAGTCCGCCTACAACGGCAATCTCCGAAATAATAACCGCCAGGATGACCGAGGATTTAAAGCTACGGGATAGCAATAAGCTGATTGCGACCGGAATAGTCAACAAAGCAGATACCAACAGCGAGCCTACGATCTTGATGGCTGTGCTAATCACAAGTGCTGTCAGAATGGTGATCAGCATGTTAAGCAGTTTCACCGGAAGCCCACTTACACTTGCTGCATCCTCTTCAAAGCTAAGCAAAAAGAACTCTTTAAAGAACATCGAAACTACCACTACAACAGCTATAGTCACTATGCCTACAACGATCAAATCGGTATTATCGAGCGTATAAATGCTGCCGAACAAATAACTCATTACGTCCGCATTATACCCTTTTCCTAAGGTGAAAAAGAGTGAAGCCAACGCCACTCCGCCTGACATTATAATGGCAATCGACAGCTCCGCATAACTCTTATAAGCCTTGCGAAGCTTTTCAATCGCGAAGGACGCTACCACTGCAAAGATAAGGCCTGCGCCCAGCGGATAAAATCCTGTTAGAAAACCGAGTGCCACCCCCGCTATAGTAACATGAGCCAGCGTATCTCCGATCATGGATAATCGTCTAAGCACAAGAAAAACGCCTATAAGCGGCGCTGTTATACCAATCAGCAGTCCGCCCGCAAGCGCCCGCTGAAAAAAATCGCTAAATAGTATTTCCAACTTAAACTCTCCTTCTTTCGGAACCTTTTCGAACCATTCGAACATTAAAAACCTTTTTCAAACCTTTTTCGATCCCTCCCAAACCCTCCCTTCCAAGGGAGGGCCCCAAGGGCTCTGCCCTCTGGACACCCGTTAAGTGCAACTAGCGTAGGAGTTAGTGTTACTGAACATAGTTAGGTCGGGGAAAGATCGCTTTCGTCCCTAAAGGGACACGCTTGCAGACTGGCGGTGCTTAGATACGAGAAAACAAGAAATAGGAACAAGGTCGAAATACTCCTAGTAAAAACCCTGTCTACTGACTAACTTCCACACGCAAGTTATGTATGCACTGAGAACAGAGCACCTCTGCTCAGAGTTTGATTATGACTTAAGAGAGCGTGTGCTGCAGATTCTCTTCTGTGCAATTCTGGAGATCATGTGAGTGGCGGGAGTAAAAGTTGATTTTACCATTCGTCTGCACGGGCTCATGACCTAAATAATTTTTGATCATGTCGATATCATGCGACACCATCAGGAAGGTCATATGATGATGAGCATGCATATGGGTAATTAATTCAAAGAATCCCGCTTGTGATTCGGCATCAATACCCACCGTAGGTTCGTCCAAAATCAGCAGGTCAGGATGGTTAATCAGCGCCCGAGCCAGAAAAACACGCTGCTGCTGACCGCCTGACAACTGGCCTACTCTTTTCTCCGCGATATCTTGTATCCGCATGACTTCAAGTGCATCCTCACATTGACGATGCTGAGCCTTAGATACTCTGCGGATCAGATTCTTGTTATTATATAGACCTGACAGAACTACTTCACGCACCGTTGCTGGAAACAATGGGTTGAAGGCATTCTTTTGCGGAACATACCCGATCCGTTCCCAGTCTTTAAACTTGCGGACAGGCGTTCCGAATAATTTAATTTCACCAGAGCTCGCTGGAAGCAAGCCTACGATCATTTTCATCAATGTTGTTTTACCAGCACCATTAGAACCAATGATACCAAGGAAATCTCGTTCTCTTACACTATAGTTAAGATTCGATATCACCTTCTGTTCCCCATATGAAAAAGAAAGATCCTGTATATCGATGATATGCTGATGGCAGTCCAAGGATACCGATTGCATGCTTAAGTACCGCCTTTCCCTTATACTTTCCTTATTATTGTAAGGCCATAATCAGATTTTGCAAATTTTTCTCCATCAGAGTGAAGTAATTATCGCCGTTCTTCTCTTGCTCCGCAGTAAGTCCCTCTACCGGATTAAGCACCATAGTGGAAACGCCCGCTTCGGCGGCCAGAGTCTTAGCCAGTTTATCGGAGACAAGCTCTTCAAAAAAGATATACTTAATCCCTTCATCTTTTACCATTTTCGCAAGCTTCACTAAATCCTGTCCGCGCGGCTCGGCGTCTGGCGAAAGTCCCATAATCGCATGTTGATCCAATCCATAATCACGGGCAAGGTAAGAAAAAGCCTGATGTGATACTACGATCTTATGGCTGGGCAGCTTAGCAAGCTCCTCTTTGAATTTACTGTCTAACGCCTGCAAACGTTCCGCAAGCTTATTGTAACGCTCTTCATAACCTTCTTTATGCTCAGGATCCACGGACTGAAGGCTTTCTTTAATATTCTGAGCCATGACAATGGCTGATTTTGGACTTACCCAAGTATGCGGGTCTGTATGCAGGCTGTCTCCTGAGGCATTACTGTTATGATCCGTGTCCTCATTTTGATGAGACTCTTCCTCACTTGCCCCATGATCATGCCCGTCATCTTCATCGGTCATGATATAATCAATACCTTGACTTACTTCAACCGCCTTAACTTTACTGCTGCTATCAAGGCCTTTTAAAAAGTTAGGAACCCAGCCTTCTAAGCCTGCACCGTTATATAGAAATAGCTGTGCCTTAGAAGTGTTGATAATGTCTTGACTGCGCGGTGTCCAATCATGTGGCTCCACACCCACTGGAAGCAGGTTAATAGCATTGATATCTTCCCCGCCAATCTCCTTAGCAAACTCGTAAATAGGATAAAAGGTTGTAACTACATTTACTTTCCCTTCAACTATACTTCCACTGCTCTTAGGTCCGCATGCACTTAGTGTAAATACAAGTACCAGTGCAAGGACGAGCAAACTTATACGTGATTTCATTGCCGCCATTATATTGATCTACCCCTCAAATCGTAAATTTTACTATTAGTAGTATAATAGTAATCGTTACGATAAGTCAACAAAGAAACCTCACTCAGAAGAAAGACGGTATCGTCCTTTATAAAAAAGGAATGCTCCCACAACCAACCCGGCTGAAGGAGCATTCCCTTGTTCAAGCAACCTCATTAAAAAATTTCTACAACAGTATTGTCTTATTTCACTACTGCTCCGTTTGGCATACTGTCCGGCACGGTAGCGATCGTTAGCTGGTCATCTTTAGAAGCCGCCAAAATCATCCCTTGGGACAACTCCCCACGCAGCTTCACCGGTTTAAGGTTTACGATACAAATCACTTTACGTCCCACCAGCTCTTCCGGTGTATAGAATTTCGCGATACCAGAAACCACTTGACGTTGTTCATAACCCAGATCCAGTTGCAGCTTCAGCAGCTTGTCAGCTTTTTTCACTGGCTCTGCAGCAATAACCTGAGCTACCCGCAGCTCTGCTTTAGCGAAATCGTCAATGCCGATTTCCCCTTTATGCTCTTCCACTGGCTCGGAGTCCGCAGCAGCAGGAGCAGCCGCTTCCGCCACTTCAGCCGCAGCTTTGCCAGCGCCCATAGCCTCGGCAATATAAGCTACCTCTTGCTCCACATCTAGACGTGGGAAGATTGGATTGCCTTTCACCAGCTTTGTTCCTGCCGGAATCAGGCCAAAGGTCTTACCGCTATCCCAAGTCGTTAACTCACCAGGCTCAATACCCAGCTGTTCCCAGATCTTCGCTGGTGTTTGTGTCAAGAACGGCTGCAGCAGGATTGAAGCGGTACGCAGACCTTCCACCAGATGTCTCATCACAGAAGCCAACTCGGCAGTTCTATTCTCATCTTTGGCAAGTACCCAAGGTTGTGTCTCATCGATATATTTGTTGGTGCGGCTAATGAATATTCCGATAGCTGTCAGCGCCACGGAGAACTCCATTTTTTCCATAGCTTCTTCTACTTTGGCATAAGTATTCTCAGCCGCAGCTTGAAGCTCACCATCAAATGCTGTTACATTTCCGTCATATGCCGGAATCTCGCCTGCAAAATACTTTTCAACCATAGCCCCTGTACGGTTCAACAGGTTACCAAGGTCGTTGGCAAGGTCATAGTTAACCCGGTCTACAAAGCTTTCCGGTGTGAATGTGCCATCCGAACCAAACGGTACTTCGCGCAGCAGGTAATAACGTAATGCATCCAAGCCATAACGATCAATCAGTGTCACAGGATCAACTACGTTACCTTTAGATTTCGACATTTTTCCATCTTTCATGAGCAACCAGCCATGGGCAAATACCTTTTTCGGAAGGGGTTCCCCAAGCGCCATCAGAATGATCGGCCAGTAAATCGTATGGAAACGAACGATTTCTTTACCAACGATGTGTACATCCGCAGGCCAGAACTTGTCATACAAGCTGCGATCCTCGGAACCGTACCCCAGAGCTGTAATATAGTTAGTCAACGCATCAATCCACACGTACACGACATGCTTCTCGTCGCCCTTAACTTTTACGCCCCAATCAAAGGTTGTGCGGGAAACTGCAAGGTCTTCCAGTCCGGGTTTGATGAAATTGTTAATCATTTCGTTCTTACGGGATTCCGGCAAAATAAACTCTGGATTCTCCTCGTAAAATTGCAGCAAACGATCCGCATATTTACTCATCCGGAAGAAATAACTTGCTTCCTTCACCAGCTCAACCGGGTGACCGCTATCTGGGCTTTTTGCACCAGTAATCACGCCGTTATCATCACGCACAATATCAACTAATTGCGTTTCTGTGTAAAAGGTTTCATCTGGGATACTATACCAGCCCTCATATTCACCTTTATAGATATCTCCTTGCTGCAGCAACCGATCAAAAATATCCTGTACCACTTTTTTATGACGCTCTTCCGTAGTACGAATGAAGTCATCGTTCGAAATGTCCAGCTTGCGCCATAGCTCCTTAATACCAACAACAATGTCGTCTACGAACTGCTGAGGGGTCTTTCCTGCTTCCTCTGCCTTCCGCTCAATCTTTTGTCCATGTTCGTCTGTACCGGTTAGATAACGCACTTCGTAGCCGCGCAGACGTTTGTAACGGGCCATTGCGTCTCCTGCCACGGTTGAATAAGCATGTCCGATATGTAGCTTGTCACTCGGATAATAAATTGGTGTCGTTAGGTAAAACGTTTTTTTCTCACTCATTCAGTAATCATCCTTTCTTATTAAAAAACAAAAAACTCCCGCCCCCATAATGGGGCGAGAGTATAACTCACGCGATACCACCCAAATTTCCTGTCTCTTCACAGAGCACAGGCTTCGCCAGTTCCCTCCTGGGAACTGTCCATTAACGCTGGATCACGCTGTTATCTTACGTGAACCACAATTGCAGTTCCCGCTCGAACACAGTTCCTCCCGGACCATATTCAATCTAACGCTCCATACCGGATTTCAGCACTTTCCGGCTCTCTGTAATGGACGTAACGATTTACTTATCCGTTCTTCGGAATTCATACTATTACTTGTGAATATACCCAATGGTAAGGCCCCATGTCAAGTTGCAGGGGCAGAATCCTTCTCAGCAGATTCATCTAGAAGAGGCGGCACAGGATCAAGTCCTCCAGGATGAAAGGGATGACATCTGGCAATCCGCTTAGCTGCAAGCCATGAGCCTTTCAGTGGACCATGGACTTCAATGGCTTCCAGGGCATAGGCGGAGCAGGTTGGATAGAAGCGGCAGGTTGCAGGTTTAATAGGGGAAATGTACCTGCGGTACACCCGAATAGGCGCCTGAATCGTTCTGCGTAAGGTCACCATTTCTAAAGTCCCTTTTGTTTATCTGATGCTGCAACTAATTCTTCTTCCCGGTTCTCTTCACATTCTTTGCAATAACCGAACACCTCAAATTTATGCTTGACTACCCGGAATTGATCGGGTGTATCCGTTAAATTCATCGGGCAGAAATTAATCGGGTAGGTCTTTTGGCATTGAAGGCAGATCATATGATGGTGATGATCCTGATGATTGCAGCTTCCCTTGAACTTCACTCCGTCTTCAAAGACAATCTGTTCAAGCACACCAAGCTCTTCCATTACACGAAGATTGCGGTACACCGTATCAAAGCTAAGACCACTATACTTGCGGCCCATATGCTCATATACATCCTTCGCTGACAAATATCCCTTATTCTCGCCGAATAACTGGGCAAGCGTTTTGCGTTGGTCGGTGATTCGCAGTCCTTGCCCCGACATGACTTCTAATATTTGTTCTGTCGACAGCATACGCTCATCTCCCATAAGATCAGTTCATTTATATTTCACTCTCTTAATAATGCCCCAAAATAAATGCCCCGTCAATGAAGCACCATGAAGCACCCCTACGCAACCTCTGAATTATTATATTTAAACAAAAGCCCGGCTGCGTATTCCTTTACGGAATATTCAGCCGGGCTTTTATTGTAGATAATTCCCCAATAGAGCTTATAGGGATATTCCTATTTGTTATTTCTTTGCTGGAAGTGGAGTGATGAGGAAATTGACCGGCAAGTTACTGCCTGAGGCTGCTGTGAACAAAATCTCCACAGAACCGCCATACTCACCACTACGATAAACCACACTGTTCATGTCAGCGTTCGAGAGACTTCCCACGCTTGGCATATGCACGATTTGGTTATTAACCATAACCGGTCCCATATAGTTACCGCCACGTGGATTAAACGTAATCAATGAGTTTGGTGCAACATTTTCGAATCTGATCTTGTATAATACCCCGAAATTACCGGCATTGGAAGCTTCCGTACCTGCCATTGGGTCTACGCCAGCCAGGTTCTTATCACTGGAATTATCGCCTAGCAGAAGTTTTGCAGGAGTTTTTCCTACCTCATCGGTAACCGTGATAATACGAGTAGAATCTTCGTAAGTTCCCCGATTATGCACTCCGTCTCGATCCAGAACTGGAAGTGTTGGAAGTGTAGTCAGTGGATCTTTATTCGCATCAATCAACATGACATTATAATCGATTGGATAATCACTAAATAAGTCCGCTTGAAGTGAAACAATTTCACTTGGTTTCATAGCAATTTGGTTTAGATCGGTCAGAATTGAGACACTTTCCCCTGGTTGCAGAACAATCGTTTTATAATGCTCATTTGTAAGCATAGATTTCCAATAACGTTCTACAGACATTTTACCAGTACCTTCAGGATATGTGCTTGGGCCTGCAAAGCCCACATATTCGGTTGTAAGCGTCGTTGGGTACAAATTGTTATTCGTAGCAATCACATACACTTTAGCTTTAATATTCAGGTTATTCTTGTGGTGGATCAAGAAGCGGGTTTTACCCAATGAAGTCTCACGGTAAGTAACACCTTCTGTATACACCGTTTCTGGGCTGTTGCTGCGAATTAGTTTATAAGGCTCGGAAGAAAGATTATAAGCTACTTGCTGCCAAGTCGGAACCATTGATCCATCGATGCTAAACACACTGCCCGGAGATGCAAATAATCTGTTGAAATCTTCTTTACTGTACAAGATTTCATCCGAAATATTAACGGTTTTCTCAAAGGTGCTGATCGCGCCGTGTGAATCTTTTACTTGGACCGCAATTGTCGCTGGACCCGGAGTAAAGAAAGCCTCGGCTTTGTTCGTCCAAGTTACGGTAATTTCATCACCATCAGGATCGCTACTTAGATCGGTATAAGTAATCATTTCACCCATCTTGTATGAATCCTTGTCTGTAGTGAAATTAGCAACTGGAGGTGTATTAGGTTTAAGCACTGTGATGGTCATGGTGTAAGGATCACTCCACTGTTGATTCGCATCCATTACAGAATAGGTTACTACATAATATCCTGGTTGATCATAGATATCCTGCTTGTTACCTCCCCAGCTTTCATCCACAATAGCTACACCATTTGGTGACGAGCTGGAGGTTACGAAGGTCACTGGTTCACCGGCGTAAATTTCAGTTGGCACTGTGAAGGAAGCTTTAGGTTTGTTGTTTAATGTAAGGATTACTCTTTTTTGCACATTATCAACGGTATAAGGAATGCCCAGTGCCCCAGTTATGGATGTCAATGGAACCATGAAAGTCCCCTTGTACTGGTAAGCTGGACCTTTCATTGTCTTCTTTTCACCATTAACTGTATAGACCTTGCTGTCGGTCTTAAAGCGCATAACGTCGCTTCCCTTGGTAACAATGGTTTCTTTCGTTTTATAATCATAAACGTATTTCACGCCTACACGTTCTACCATAGCCCGGATCGAAACGTAGGACACGCCGTTTTTCACTGCCATAGGCTGATTAGCTAAATATTCCTGGCCGTTCTGATACATTTTGTTGCTGTTCATCATAAGGATAAGTTGATTGCTAGCCGCAGCACGAGCACCATCTGTTGTTGTAGTAGGATCTGTAGTAACTCCAGGTGTTGCAGTTGGAAGCGGTGTTGCAGTAGGTGCAATTGTTGCTGTAGGTTCAACAGTAGCCGTAGGATCAACTGTCTCTGCAGGAATTGGAGTTGGTGTTGGTGTTGGTGACACTACTCCTCCTGGCGTCTCCGTCGGCAATGGCGGCAATGGATCGGTAGATTCTGGCATTACCTCCGGCGCAGCTGAAACGACTGTCCCAACTACAGTAGTATTACTTGGGGTATTATTGACAGCTTCAGCAAAAGCCGGCACTGCCGCGGCGGCCTGAGATACGGCCAAAACAGCAACTAACGTTAACTTTTTCAAATCCATGATATAACTCCTCTGCTCCTATTTGTAAATATAAGTAGGTCTCTGTCTTTTTCATACTCCTCTTATATTCCCCGCAAAATGCTGCCACCCACGGTAGGGCGGCAAAAAGCTTTTGCCACGATCGTCATAACAAACATAGTATTAGACGCATACCACCATAAAAAGTTTCATTATTAAGTAAAGAAAGATTAACGCTGTATTAAATAATGTTGGACAACCACGCTGTTTCCCCTGAAAAAAATGAGATTTTTTCTATAAATATGTTTATTTTTCGTCTGACTATATTCGCTTTCATTTGCTTTTGTTACAATGTATGGAAGAATATCTTTTACATGCGAGGGATAACATGTCCAAAAAAATCTCCATCCTCGTTCAATTAATCATGGGCTTCTCTCTAATCATCTTCACCATCGTAGGATTTACCATTTTTTTGTCCTACCGCTCTTCCTCTCAAGCTGTTCTAAACCGCTCCAACCAATATATCCTGGAATCCGTCAAGCAACTTCAAGGTAAAATGGACGCAATTCTTCAGGATAACGACAAGCTTTCTTCTACGATCATGTTCAGTCCCTTGATTCAAGAAACCTTGGGAGACTTAGCGTTGTCACGTTCACCTCGTACAGACGCCATGGAAATTACTCGTTACATAGATCAACAGACACGTTCCATAAACTCTGACATCCAGTTCAAGCTGCTCGGGCTGTCCGATGATCAGGTGTATACCAACAGCAGTTCCTTAAAGGTCATATGGGACAGCGAAAAGGAAATCCGCGATGCTTATTGGTTTCCGGCTATAGCACAGAATAAAGGCCGAATGGTCTGGTTCGGTGTAGATGTATGGCAGAACGGTAATATCCCTGTGGTGATGGGAGCCAGACAAATTAATGATTGGAATGATCTAAACCGGTTAGGAACCCTGTTTCTTGTCCTCCCTGTCGAGGTTATCCATAACGCTGTCAGCCAATTTCACCTCGGCAAAAATGAGAAAATCCAAGTCGTTGATTCATTTAATACCATTGTCTATTCCACAGATCCAAAAGAAATTGGACTCTATATGAACGACGGGCTTCTAAAACAATTCAGCAATCATAAAGCCAGAATCATTCCACAAAAAATAAACTCACGCAATCTGTTCGTATCCTATGCCTATTCCGACTATAGCGAGTGGAGCGTTTTTGCTTACATTGATTCTAAAGACGCTGTTAAAGATTTAAATACGATCCGCCGGAATATAATTTTAATTGGCCTGCTGGGGATGGGTGCTGCCCTACTATTCACTTTCTTTTTCTCTTGGACCCTATCCAAGCCCCTTCGTAATCTGGCAACCAAGCTGAGCAATGTCGAACGGGGAACTACTTTACCTTTTGTAAAAACAACCATGAACAAAGAAATGGCTATCCTTTATTCAAGCTATAATTCGATGCTCCAAAACCTGGATCATACTATCGCTGACCTATCCAGCAAACAAATCAGTGAAAAGCAAGCTCAGATCGTAGCACTCAAAGCGCAATTCCGCCCGCATTTTCTTTATAACACTTTGAATACAATCTATTGGTCGCTCGCCAACAAACGCATGCAGGAAGAGTCCCAAATGGTACTCGCTCTAAGTGACCTGCTCCGCTATAGTATTGACCGCGGATCCGAATTCGTTACTGTTGAGGAGGATTTAAAGCAATTAGAACGGTTCATTTTTCTCCAGAAGCTACGCTACGAGGACAAATTGCAGATTGATCTTTTTGTAAATCCTGAGGTTATGAATGGCCAGCTAATGAAATTAACCCTTCAGCCACTTGTCGAAAATGCCATTACTCATGGACTTGAACCCACACTTCGGGAAGTATGGCTAATTCGCATACGCGCCTATAGTGAAGGAACATCTCTGGTGTTAACTGTAGAAGACAACGGGGACGGCATGAGTGAGGAAAGTATGGCAGACGCATTAGTCGGCGGTGAGGTTAATCCGGAGAAGCTGCTTCATACCGGAATTGGACTATCCAATCTAAATCATCGCATAGAGCTAATCTACGGACAGGAATTTGGTCTACAGCTATCAACAAGCGAGCTTGGTGGCTTATTTGTGAAGGTCACTGTTCCATTACAGTATGATCAAAGTTAAGGGGGCACAACGATGAATGTGTTAATCGTGGACGATGAAAGTTTTGTTCGCCGTTCTCTGTCAGAAATGCTGGGAAGTGCGAATCACAACTTTAGCATTATTGGCTCGGCAGAGAACGGTTTAGAGGCTGTGCAATTGTTAAAAGAGCATATGGTTGATCTGGTGATATCCGATATCCGAATGCCCGGCATGGATGGGCTGGAACTCGCTAAGCATATCCATGAATGTTATCCAGACACTGAAACCGTGCTGCTCACAGGTTATCAGGACTTCACCTATGCCAGTCAAGCCATCCGTTATGGTGTAAAGGAATATTTGGTTAAACCAAATTCAGTAGAACATATTCTTGAAGTCGCAACAGGCGTATATGAACGTCTTCAATTGAAGAAACAGCAGAGGCAATTAACGCAGCTAAGAGAAAAAAACCTTCGGGAGAAACGCTTATCTGATCTTCTTTACGGCATCCCGTTGCCCTATTTTGAAGAACAACTTATTCCTCCTTTTCATTCCTTTGTAGTCGTAACCGTAAACCATCTTGGAGTGGGCATGCCACAGAACTGGTCGGAACAAGCCATGTATGCAGCGGTTATAAATATATTAGAAGAATGTTTTGCGCTGTATGCCAACGTTGTTGGCATTCAAGAGGAGCAGGAAGCCATCATGCTATTATTCTATCCTCTTGAGCAGCCTAACCGCGTTGATGAGGTATTGACACAAGAGCTGCTGCATAAGCTATCGGGCATTCTGAAATCGCCATTCTGTGCAGGGGTCTCTAACCCTCACTATCAATTGGGGGCACTCGCAACCGCCTATCATGAGAGTCTGGAAGCTTGTCAGCAGGTCAAAAAAGAGAGTACGCCATCCGTTATCTTTTTCAGAGACCTCTCCATGCATTCGGCTTCTCCACAGCTCACTGAACAACTACAAGTAAAGGCAACGCGCAGGGTAATCTCTATGATGATTGAGGTTATGAATTCCCGGCTCCAAGAAAATCTCTCCCTCAAAATGATCGCAGACGAACTGTATATGAATCCTACCTATCTCGGCCGATTGTTTAAAGATGATGTAGGGGAACCATTCTCTAGCTTTCTTACCAAACTTCGTATTCAAAAAGCTACTGAATTATTAGAGAATGTTACTCTCAAGGTATATGAGGTTAGCGAATTAGTAGGCTTTAAGGATCCTGCGTATTTCAGCCTCATTTTCAAGAAATACATGGGGATGACTCCTCAGGAATTTCAGAAGCACAACAAATAAAGCAGAGGTGTGTTTCTCTTGAATGTAAATGGTAAGTTGGTTACTATCCTATTAACATTTGGCTTATTACTTAATACAAGTGGTTGTCAGCTCTCCCCTTCCAAGGAAGATACCGCTTTACAAGACCCAATACAGCTGAACATCTGGCTCACTGCTGGATCAGGTCTTGAGTCGCTCATTGACCAGTATCAATCCCAGCATCCCGAGCTAGAGATTCATATTCAGACCTCCACCTCCACGCAGCTTCCAGCCAAGCTACAGACCTCATTCGCAGCTGGATATAGTTCGCCGGATGTGGCTGCCATTGATATTAGCTATTTGGATCGCTTCAAACAATTTCCTGATTATTTTTATAATCTAAAAACCTTTGAAGCTGACAATCTGAAGGACCAATTTCTGAATTGGAAGTGGCAGGAGGTGCTGGGTAATGATTTTATTTTCGGATTACCAACGGAAATTGGACCCTATGCCATGTTATATCGAACGGATATATTCGCATTATCAGGCCTCCCTACTAAACCAGAGGAAGTGGCTAAAGAAATCCAAACTTGGGATCAATTCCTTGAAGCGGGCACCAAAGTACAGGAGAGAACAGGAAAAGCTTTTGTAAATGACTTGGAGAACCTCTATCTCACCCTTCTACGTCAGTCCAAGCTTCAATATTACAGTCCCACAACGCAAGAATTGATCCTCGACAATAATCCAGCGGTCAAACGAGCCTGGGACTTCTCAATTCAAGCCCTTAAGCTAAATCTGTCCGCCAGTATTGCAGTGGATACCCAACGCTGGGGTGCAGGCCTGCTCAACGGAGATTTTGCAGTCATGCTCTGTCCGGCTTGGATGATTGGTCATATCAAGAGCAGTGCTCCAACTGCCAGCGGTTTATGGAATGTAACACAAATCCCAGAAAACAGCGCTAATCGCGGAGGCTCCGTTCTGACCTTACCAAAGACAGGTAATCATCCTGATGAATCCTTTGCTCTTATTAAATGGCTAACCGAACCAACGCAGCAATTGGTTTCTTTCAAGGTACAAGGGGCTTTCCCTTCCACCCCCGAAATCTATGATGACCCAGAAATCCACGATCTGCATGATCCTTATTTTCCTAATTCAGAGCTTGGTCTGACCCTTTCGTCAGCAGCAAAAGCAGTAATTCCCACCTATTACGGCCCTCATCATGCTGACGTGGAGACAAGCATGCTCGAATACTTGACCAAAGCTGAAAAAGGCGAGCTAACTCCTGAACTGGCTTGGACCCTTGCTGTTCAAGCCGCAAAGCGAATAGACAGCTCCTTCCGCTAAGTAATATCATAAAAAGGCTCTCCCCGGCTAAATCAGCCTGCCGGGGAGAGCCTTTTTTGAATTCATTTTCGCTTTATTTTTGCGCAGCCAGGAAAGCATCCAGCTGTTTTTGTTTCTCTGCAATAATCTTATCGAGCCCTGCCTTTTTCAGCTTATCAGCATACTTAGTCAGTACGGTATCAGGATCAACAGAACCCGTATCCAAACTGATGTCGTATTCATCCATTACAGCTTTACAAGCAGCCATTTCAGTCTTCATTGAGGAGGCATCGAAGTTGAAACCAAGCGCTACAGAGGCTTTACCTTTAGAGTTAAAGGCTTTGAATTGTTCCCATTTGTCTGGAGCTTCACTTTCCCACACGGGGTTCAGGAATTGACTTCCAAGCATCCAAGCTGCAGCCGTATTATAATCAGCTGTTTTATCTGTAGCTTTGATCGTATCACCACTTACGACTTCATAGTGCACACCTTTTATACCGAAAACAAGCAGATTGTTGATATCTTTATCTGTGTGCAGAATATCTAGCACCATCATGGCCCGGGCCGGATCACCAGAGGAAGCGGAGATCGCAAGCATAGATCCAGCAGCATCACTTGTAGAAATCGTTGGATCATTGAATGCAATTTGTTTCAGCTTGCCAATCAAGCCGGTAGCATTCGCCAGCTCACTATCTTTACCTGGTTTAAGCGATTGCACTGTCATAAAGACATTGCCAGCCTTCATTGCATCCTGAGTCGAATTTGTAGCAACAGCTGCGTCTTTGTTAATGTAACCTTTTTTCATATACTCACGAGTAAGTTTAATGATTTCTTTATAACGATCCATCTCAATCATCGATTGAATCTTAGTATCTGAGGAATCTTTAAGCAGAACACCAGGAATGGCAGCATCACCAAGGGTATCGTATTGTGCCATGTACTGTGAGTTAAAGGTCTCACCTTGTTTGAAATACAATGGAGTCAGGTCAGGTCTTTTCTCCTTCACTACTTTGAGAACTGCATCCAGATCTTGGATGGATTTCACATTTGACATATCGATGCCCAGTTCATCCGCAATATCGGAGCGATAGACAACCCCACCTTGTGCAGCCAGCTCCTTGTTTGTAGGAACAGCATAATTCACACCATTGATCGCTGAACCTTTTAAGAATTGTGGATCCAGATTTTTTAGAATTCCTTGGCCGTATTCATTTAGGAGATTACCATATTTGCCGCTATCGTCATTAATCGGGAGATAAGCGCCTTTAGCTGCATTCGTTACGTAGTTCTTCCATTGAGCTGTAAAGATGATATCGAATTTTTCCTGACTCGCAATTTTCAGATTGACATCATTGTCCCATGGACCCCAATCGATCGGTGCGATATCCAATTTGGCGTTGATTTTAGGTTCCAATAACTTATTGATTTCATCTTCTACAGCTTTTTCATCCTTTTGCACGGCACCGACATAAATTAACTTGACGGTATAAGGCTCCAATTCTTTTGCCGGTTCGGCAGTAGGATCCGCGGCTGGCTCATCCGTAGCAGCAGCATTGGTAGCGGTTGCATTTTCGCTTGGAGCAGGTGAAGCTGCTTCATTATTCCCGTTATTCCCACCGCAGCCTGCTAAACTAAGACTCAGTACCATCGTTAGCAATAGTGTCATTAGTGCGCTTTTTCTAACAGCTTTCATATACACCATAACCTCCCTCAAAATATTTATATATGCTGAATCGGCCGTTCACACCTTAGCATAAAGCGGCCGAATTAAGCCATTACAATCGTCCTTAACCTTTGACAGCACCCACGGTAAGCCCTTTAATAAAATACTTCTGGAAGAAGGAATATACAAACACGATAGGTCCAATACCAATAACAGCCATCGCCATTCTTACCGTTTCTGTTGGAATATTGATTTCTACACCCTGTGCAGCCAAGGCAGCCATCGCCTGAGGACTTGCTGTCAGGAATTGAACATTCAGCATCGTCTTATACATTAGGTATTGTAAATTGACATGACCTTCGGGTGAGATAAAGATCAAACTAAGGTACCAATCATTCCAATAGGCCAGGGTCTGAAACAAACCTACTGTAGCTAACACTGGCATAGACAAAGGCAAAATAATTTGAACGAAGATCCGGAATTCTGGTGCCCCATCGATCTTAGCAGATTCGATTAAAGCTGGCGGTATGGTATTGGCAAAAAAGGTCCGTAAGATGATAACAAAGAAAGCAGAAACCAGCAGCGGCATAATTAGAATCCATAACGTATCCTTCATATGCATCATTCGCGTGTAGACCAGATACCAAGGCACAAGGCCACCATTAAACAACATTGTAAAAAACATAAAAAATGAGAAGAAATTACGATGTGGAAAATCTCCACGTGAGATAGGGTAAGCGTACATAGCCATAATGATAAGACTCAGAATCGTGCCCACCACAGTCACAAATAACGAAACGGAAGCTGCATCGATAATTTGCCAATAATCTTTTAACAGAAATTCATAAGAAGAAATATCCCACTTGTTAGGAAAAAAGCTGTAGCCGTTCTGGATAACGGAATTCTCGTCCGAAAACGATACAATAACTACGAGGATCAGCGGCACCACACAAATCGCTGTGTATATCCAAAAGAATATATTAATTAGCAAATTAGATATATTAGATATTTCATTGGGTTGTCTTTGCCGTTTTGTGCGCTTCCCTGTACGCCGTGACGACCCTATTGCTGTTTCTGTCTGGCTCAACACTCCCACCTCCCTTTAGAATAAAGCATCATCTTTACTGATTCGCCGCACTGCTAGATTCGCTAAGAAAATCAATAGAAATCCTACAACAGATTGAACGAGACCCGCGGCTGAAGACATTCCTATATCACCGATTGCGAGGAAGGTTTGATATACATATGTGTCGATAACCTGCGTCGTCGAGTATAACGCTCCTGCATTTCTCGTAACCTGAAAGAATAATCCGAAGTCTGCGTTAAAAATCCTGCCTATCTGCAGCAGCGTCATTACTATAATAACTGGGCTGATTAGCGGCAGTGTGATTTTTCGAATCTGCTTCCATTTAGAAGCTCCATCAATAAGTGCAGCCTCATAATATTCATTATCTATTCCAATAATAGCGGCCATATAAATAACCGTTGTATACCCAATCTCTTTCCATATCTTCACGATTACTAGAATCCCAGGCCAATATTTGGACTGTGAATACCATTCGATAGGATCTACCCCAAAGAACGGGAGTAATGTCTTGTTCATGAACCCATGCTCTGCACTCAGAAAGCCGTATACTAAGTAACTTACGACGACCCAAGAGAGAAAATAAGGGAGAAACATAGCGCTTTGATGGAATTTCGATAGCCATCTGCTGCGCATTTCGTTAAACATAATTGCGAAAGCCAGCGAAAAAAATAGCGTTAGTATAATAAACGCTGTATTATACAATAACGTATTCCTCGTAATGATCCAGGCCGTCTCCGTCGAGATTAAATATTTGAAGTTCGCTAACCCGACCCAATCACTACCTAGAATCCCTTTTTGGTAATTGATATCCTTAAATGCAATTACCGTTCCTAACATCGGTATGTAGTTATTGATGATTAGAATCACTATCGCAGGTAACATCATCAAATAGAACACCCAATATTTCTTCATTACTCTAAGAAAATTCGGCGTTCTTCCCCTGCCTGGTTTCTTTACTTCTGACAAGCTGACGGAAGGATTCGTCACACTCATTTTTGGTTCCCCCATTCTCCATCATCCCATTCTTAAGCCCCAATTACTCTTGCTTGCCTAACGTTTTGTGTATCCTCCTTACACTCTAATTAAAACATATGATAATTTATGGGAGTATAGGGAACATATTATATTTCTATAAAAAAAGAGACGATTATCCTCGAAAATCGAGGAAAACCATCTCTTCAGCCTATAATAGAGGCAAAAAATTTAATTAATCATAGCTTATGTACCTTAATCGCATTTATCACAGCCAAAGGCTGGTTGATAATCTTTGCTCTTTATCACAGCCAAAGGCTGGGCGATAATCTTTTCTCTTCATCACAGCCAAGGGCTGGGCGATAATCTTTTTCTCTTCATCACAGCCAAGGGCTGGTCGATAATCTTTTTCTCTTCATCACAGCTAAGGCTGGTTGATAATCTTCGTACTTTATCACAGCTAAGGCTGGTTGATAATCTTCGTACTTTATCACAGCCAAGGGCTGGTCGATAATTCCTGCCTTAAATTAACTAGGCGATCGGTCCTTGTGTTCCCAGAGAGGCCCACATCCGTAGGTGTGGGACGGCCCCTATACTACGAAGAGGGGTGAGGGAGAAGGAACGGAGAGGAAGTTTGGAACTGTAGGAGCGTAGCGTTCGCCTTTATCCTCGGATTTCAACCGCTAATAGCGGTTTCTAATCAAGAAATCTGAGGATAACAGCGACCGGAAGTCCAAACATTCCTTGGAGCGACGCTAACCTCACCACTCAGCAACAAACATTCCTTGGAGCGACGCTAACCTCACCACTCAGCAGCTAACCTCACTGCACTTCGGTCCGGCATCGGTCGCGATACTCCTTAGGCGACATTCCTGTCTGCTTCTGAAATACCTTGGTAAAATAACGCCGCTCCTGATAGCCAACTCCCGAGCCAATCATCGTAATACTCTTATCGCTGTTAGTTAGCATAAACTTAGCAGCTTCAATTCGTTGTAGGGTCACGTATTCCACGAAGGTCATAGCAAAACGATTCTTAAATAAGAGACAGAAATAACTGCCACTAATCCCGATCTTATTCGCCACTTCCTCAATCCCAATATCAGAATGGAGATGTTCTGTGATGTACTTAGCTGCTTGGTTCATCAGCTGATCCGGTGTTTTTTTGCCAGAATCATCTTCACCTTCAGGGATTTCCTGAAAAATTGGAATGCTATTATACAGTTTATTCTTAAACTGCTTACTACGGATCTTAGCCCCAATCTCCCGTACCTTATTGCCAAGCTCTTCATAATGTATCGGCTTACAAATATACTCTTTAACACCTAGCCGAATCGCTTCCCGTGCATAATCAAACTCCTGATATCCGGTAAGAAGCAGCACCTCGCTATCCAATCCCATCTCCCGCAACTTACCGATAAAAGTTAACCCGTCCATCACTGGCATACGGATGTCACATAACACAAGATCAGGCTGTTTCTCCTCGGCAATACGCAAAGCATCCATTCCGCTTCGCGCCATACCGACAACCTCCATCCCCATCTCCTGCCAAGGCAACACCCTGTTCAGATTATTCAGAATTGGGGCTTCGTCATCAACCAATAATACTTTTAGCATAATGATCTTCCCCCTGCTCGTATTTAGGTATGACACATTGGATAATAGTACCATGACCTGGACTAGAACAGATAAATATTCCGTACCTGTCACCGTATTCAATGCGGATGCGATCTGCTACACTGCGAATACCAAGACCTCTGCGTTCAAGATTCATCCGGTTATCCCGTTCAGCCTTAACTTCTTGCTCCACAGGATCATTCACAATATATTGAAAAATAGCCAACTGAGAAGGTGTAATACCAATACCATTATCTTCAATACGTAAAATCAAATCCCCCTGCTTCTCCCAAACTTTCACAGAAACATGACCTTTGTAATCAATGCCCTCAAATCCATGTTGAATGCTGTTCTCTACAAGCGGTTGTAACGTGAGTTTAAGGATACCGCAACTCATCAATTCATTCGGAATATCGATCTCGTATTCGAACAAATCTTCAAAGCGGAATTTTTGTATATCCAAATAATTGCGTAAATGTTTAACTTCTTCATCCAGTGTAATCTCTTCCCGATCCTGAATGCTGATTCGCAAAATACTGGCCAGCCTGTAGACCATCTCACTAACTTTTTTGCCTTCATTCTGTATAGCGAGAACATTGATTGATTCTAATGTATTGAATAAAAAATGTGGTTTAATCTGTGCCTGCAGAACACGCATCTCAGCTTGATTCTTGCGACGCTGCTCCACATGAATTCTGTTAAACAACCCATTGATTTTATCCATAAGATCATTAAAACCCTTAGCAAGCAGCGTTAGCTCATCATTCCCTTTAACTTCTACCCTAGTGGTCAGATCTCCGTCTTCAACCCGGCGCATAAAACGAACAATGACGGCGATGCCGCCGGTAATCCGGTTCATAAAAAATAAATTGAAGATCACAGCTGCCAGTAAGCAAAGGAAAATCACAGCCACGAACCAGCGAGCAAATACTGTAACTTCATGAGACAACGTATCCCAAGAAGTCACAGATACCAGACTCCATGGATAGTCCTTCAAATGATACATGGAAAGAATGCTTTTCTCCCCGTTGTACTCTGTTTTGAAACTCTGAAATCCTTTTTTAAAGGTAATCTCTTTATCCGCGAAAGACTGGAAGTCCTGTCCATCCAGCTTTTGATCCGGGTCAAAAAGAATCATTCCATCATCATTTACAAGCATAAAGGAAACATCCTGATTGCTATCCCCAATTTTCAGATTGCGAAATATGGATTCGAACTCCCAATTCTTGATCTGCACAACTAGGATACCTATGTTCTGAAAGAAGCTCAATTCCTTCACTAGCCGAATTTGTGTAAACACAGGTTCAGTACCCGTAAGCTCGGGATACTCGTGAGGAGCCAGCCATTTCGGCACACCATTTAAGTCCATAACTTCCTGGTACAGATCACTTTTTTTGAATGTATCATAGGGTAGCGTTCGGAAATTTTCCTTGTTAAAAAGCGACACGATTTCAGAGTTACCTCTACCGTTAAAATTGTACAAAAATGCATAGCTGATCGATGGATGATTAAACAACAGACTACGGAAATTGCGCTGGCTCGCATTCAGATTCAGTTGCTCAGCATCAGTCAAATCCTGGTTGTTAGGATCATCTGCACTAAGGGCCATATGAAACACCGAGGTAGCAATTCCGTTGTCTGTAACGTTATCCATATCTTTTAATACATTAGAAATACTGTAACTAATCGCTTTAAGTGAGTATTCCGACTGCTGGCTGTACTTTTTCTCAATAGAATTATAAGTCACAAAAAACATAAGCATGCCTAGAATAAATAAAGGAATGATAATCAGGCCCAAAAATGCCGTAAATAATTTATAGCGCAAATTCATCGGCTAGTGCTCCTGACTGAGAATAAAGTTATCCTTTTACGCCGCCCGCTGTTACACCTTCAATAATCTTCTCCTGAAGAATTGCATAAATGATAATTACCGGCAGTACGCTGAAGACGATACCGGCTGACATTTGTGCATAGTTCATCTGGTATTGATCCCGGAATTGGACCATACCTACTGGAAGCGTTCGCAGCTCGTCATTCGACAGGAAGTAGTTAGCTAGCAAGAACTCGTTCCAATTTCCCAGGAAATTAACAATGAATACAGTAACCATAGCCGGAACCGTTAGAGGTACAATAATTCTAGCAAAGATACCCGGTGCCTTCAAGCCATCCATGACCGCAGCTTCTTCTATTTCTCTAGGTAAATTTCGCATAAATGCTGCTAAAATAATGATGGTAAATGGAATCGCATTGGCGATATAAGGAATGATCAACGCCCAGTGGGTGTTCAGTATTCCTAACTTACGTACAATCGTATAAATCGGCAGCATTAAAGCATTATTCGGGATGAGCATTCCTACTAAAACCAGTGAGAACAAAATAGTATTCCATTTCCCCTGACGCATCCGCGTAACCGCAAAAGCAAACATAGACGCAAGCAGAATGGACACTACAGAGGCAAGGATCGAAATGTACAAACTGTTGAAAAAGTAAGTACTAATCTTGGCATTTACCCAAGCCTCCACGTAGTTATTGAAGACGAATTCCTTGGGGATGCCAAAAGGATTAAGCGCAATCTCATTATTATCCTTTTTCACAGATGAGAATAATACGAATAGGAAAGGAAACAGGATCACTAACAAATAGAATAAAAGGGCAATATGTGGCAGACTCTTTTTCAGGGCGCGTGGCATCAGTATTCAATCCTTTCTGTACGACGTGCAATCAGCAGCTGATAAAGGACTGTAACCACCAGTGTAAATGCAAAGATCAGGACAGCGATGGCATTTCCGTATCCATACTTAAAGTTCGTGATCGCATATTTAATCATGTAAGTTGCCATTACATCGGTTGAACCTGCAGGTCCCCCCTTAGTCATAACGATGACGATATCCGCAGCTTTCATTGCTCCAGCAATGGATAGCATAATTACAACCGAGATGATCGGTACGATTAGTGGGAGCGTGATACGAGTAGCGCGTTGAAATCCAGTTGCGCCGTCAATGGCTGCAGCTTCATCCAATTCACCAGGAATAGCTAGAATCGCCGCTAGTACCATAACGATATAAAATCCAGTCCACTGCCAAGCATTCGTCAACAAAATAGAAAGCATTGCAAATCTTTCATCTGACAGCCAGTAAATAGGATTAATTCCTACTAGACTAAGGAGCTTATTAAAAAGTCCAATGTTGGGCTCATAGATAAACCCCCAGAGAATACCGATAACCGCTGTAGACATAATGGAAGGCATAAAGACTGCTGTCTTATATAAGCCCTTTAACTTCTTCACATTAGAAATCAATAACGAGAAGAATACGATCAACGGTACCTGTATACATACGGAGAAAAGAATAAACCAACCGTTGTTTTTAACGGATATCCAGAATCGTTCATCTCCTAGTGCTTTCTCATAATTACTTAATCCGGCTGATTTAACCGTCTCCGATACACCGTTCCAACTAGTAAAGCTGTAATAAATAGAACTAAAAATGGGGTAAATGAAAAACATCGTGAACAATATCAATGCTGGAAGAACGAAAAGGAAAAATACCACTGGATTTCTTAATGCTTTATTCATGACTACCTCCGGTTGCTTTGACATCTGGCGAATAGTGAATGCTTCAGATCAAGTGCAAACACATATTTTCTTTGATTTTAAAAATGTACCCTGGATTTAGCACCAGGGTACATTCAGTTTGCAGCTATTTATTCAACTGCTGCGTTTGCTTCTTCTTGTACCTTTTGCAAAGCTTCGCCCATTTTCTCAGGAGTCGTCTGATCGCCAATCAGTTTTTGAATTTGAATGTTACTGATTTCTGTAGTTACATCAGCTTGAACAAGAGAGTCAAATGCTGGGAACGAAGATTGTGAGTTGTTAAGTACACCTACGATTTCGCTCATCAGATCATCAGTAATATTCTCATTCAATACGTTTTGGTCAATCTTCATTGCTGGCAATACACCATCTTCAACAAGTCCGCGCAATTGCATTTCTTCATTAAATAAGTTTTTAATAAAAGATTTCACAGCAGCCAATTGACGTGGATCTTTCTCAGCAGATGCAGAGAAACCATAACCATTGTTCACATCGCGCATCAATGCAGTTTGGTCACCCGCTCCGCCTTCAACTGCTGGGATGTTGAAGAATCCAACTTTACCGATCAAACCTTCGCCAGATTGGCCCGTTTTAAATACGGAAGATTTCCAAGTACCATCATACAGCAGGATCGCTTCACCACTAGTGAATTGTGTTGTGTATTCAGCATATTCAAAGCCAAGTTCGCCTTTTTTGAAGTAGCCTTTATCAACCCATTCTTTGTATTTCGCAAATCCTTTTACTACATTTGGATCAGACCATTTAGCTTCGCCTGTTGCAAATTTAGCAGTTACATCCGGACCTGCATAACGTGACCACAGGTGGTTAGCTAACATAAGTGGTACCCAACCAGCTTTGGATGCACCAGCCAAAGGTACTTTTCCATCAGCCTTGATATCAGCCAATTGTTGTTCCAATTCAGCAAATGTTGTTGGAGCCTTCCAGCCCTTGCTTGTATAGTATTCTTTGTTATAGAAGAAACCTTCACCAGAACCACCGATTGGCAATCCATAGATTTTTCCTTCATAAGTGAAAGGATCAAGATTTGAGAATTTATCCTTAATTCCAAGTTCCTCAAGGATTGGAGTCAGGTCAAGTAATTTACCTTCTTTAGCATAGATCTTGGAGTCAGGGCTGCCGAACAGATCGAAGATTTCCGGTGGATTACCCGCAGCCATTTCACCACGCAATTTTTCTTTACGGTTTACATCTGAATCTACCCCATCGAGTTTAAAGGTCAGACCCGGTACATCCTCTTGTACTTTGTTAACTACTTCTTCGAGAATAGCCAGACGTTTCTGCTTGTCTGCACCGATTTGAGTGTGACGAATCGTCATTTCAAATGGCTCGTTATTTACCGGTTCTTCTGTTGCTGGAGCATTTGTAGCGGCTGAGTTAGTCGCGGTAGCGTTTCCATCTCCTTTGTTAGAAGACGCATTGTTGTTGCCTCCGCAACCAGTCAGTAAAGCTGATGATACGAAAATCAGGGACAATAGCAAAGTCATACTTTTTTTCATTTCTTGTGACCCTCCCTATATATTGATGTGCTTTACACTTCTTATTATAGAAAACAGACTTCATTATCGTAAGGTTAAGATTCATCCACTATAGGGATAAAAATCTCTAATGTAAGCGGAATCAACTACATGATAAGTTATATTTTATAACATTAAAATGTTAAATCGCTTTATTCATTTGTTTTTCTCATCACAAAAGTTTGTTTTTCTTTAAAAACATTTAATTAAAATATCAAATTAGTCATATTACCTGACATATTCATTTATTATCTACCCCATAAACCACGTGTAACTATAGCATGTCTTTATTAGAAATAATATAAAATTCCCCCTCAGAGGAGCTTTAACCCCTCCCTTTTTACTTCCTCATAACAAAAAACCGCACCTTCAGTGATGATCAACCACTGAGGGTACGGTCTCTCTTAAAAATAGATTTCTATTATACCAATGCCGTTTGCTTACGACCTTCTTCGACCAAGCGGTATGCCCGTTGCACTTCTTCTTCTGTTGGAGAAGGTACTCCATCCAGTTCATAAGCTTTGCCGAGCATTTCCCATTTATAGATACCCATCTGATGATAAGGTAAGATTTCGAATTTCTCGACGCCATTTAAGGTTCCAATATAACGACCTAAGTTAATGAGATCCTCTTCACGATCATGAATACCAGGAACATATACATGTCGGATCCACATCTTACGATTATGGTCTGAGAGCCAGCGTGCAAGCTTCAAAGTTCGATCATTGGATTTACCGGTTAATTTGATATGCGCTTCTTCATCAATATGCTTCAGATCAAGCATAACCAAATCTGTTACATCCAATAAGTCATTAATCTTGTCACCTTCGTTGTAACCATTACTGTCTAATGTGGTGTGCAAATTCCAACGCTTCTTCACTTCCGTAAATAACTGCTTTACAAATTGCGCCTGCAAGGTTGGTTCTCCACCGGATACAGTTAACCCGCCACCGGATGAACGATAGTAGTTTATATATGGCTCGATTTCCGAAAGCACTTCTTCTAGAGTCATTTCTTTACCTTCATCTAAAGCCCAGGTATCAGGGTTATGGCAATACTGACATTTCAGCAAGCAGCCTTGCATAAATAAGACAAATCGAATACCAGGTCCATCAACGGTTCCAAAGGTTTCCAAAGAATGTATGCGACCTTTAATCATAGGATGTCATCCTTTCGCCACGCCAGACTAACAGTCCCTTTTTCAACGATGAAGATCCCTGTCCTTGAGACTGTCATATCCCTATATCGCGGCAATAAAATTTAAAATTTTAACAATTCTCAAACAAGATATTACCGCCCTTGAGACAAGGGCGGTATCTTCCTTGCAATTATTTCAATAGTAGTACTAATTCAAAGATCTTCATGACAGGAACAAATTACATCGAACCGTGGAATGTACGGTTGATTACATCCATTTGTTGTTCACGAGTCAGCTTGATGAAGTTAACTGCATAACCGGATACACGGATAGTCAATTGTGGATAGTTCTCTGGGTGCTCCATAGCGTCCATCAGCTGTTCACGGTTAAATACGTTAACATTCAAATGCTGAGCGTTGTTATGGAAGTATCCATCCATCATGTGTACCAGGTTAGACTTACGGGAATCCTCGTCTTTACCAAGTGCCTTAGGTACGATGGAGAACGTATTAGAGATACCATCTTGTGCATCGGAGTAAGGCAGTTTAGCTACAGAGTTCAGGGAAGCCAAGGCGCCTTTCTTGTCACGTCCGTGCATTGGGTTAGCACCTGGTGCGAAAGGTTCACCTTTCTTACGTCCGTCAGGTGTAGTACCTGTCTTCTTACCGTACACTACATTCGAAGTAATGGTCAGTACCGATTGAGTCGGCACAGAATCACGATATGTTTTGTTTTTACGGATCATAGTCATGAAGGTTTCAACCAATTCTACTGCGATGCTGTCAACAGCATCGTCATTGTTACCGTAGCAAGGGAATTCGCCTTCGGTTTCGAAATCGATCGCAATACCTTGTTCGTTACGAATAGGTTTTACTTTGGCGTATTTAATTGCGCTTAGTGAGTCAGCTGCAACGGACAGCCCAGCAATACCACAAGCCATCGTACGCAGAATGTCACGGTCATGCAGCGCCATTTCGATACGTTCGTAAGAATATTTGTCATGCATATAGTGAATGATGTTCAAAGTGTTAACATAAGTCTTAGCCAACCACTCCATCATCGGTTTGAAACGTTTCATTACTTCGTCATAATCCAGATATTCAGAAGTGATCGCTGGGAATTCCGGTCCAACTTGTGCTCCGGATTTTTCATCTACACCACCATTGATAGCATACAGTAATGCTTTTGCCAGGTTGGCACGAGCACCGAAGAACTGCATTTGTTTACCGATACGCATTGGAGATACGCAGCAAGCAATCGCATAATCTTCACCCCAGTATGGACGCATTACATCGTCATTTTCATACTGAATTGCACTAGTTTCGATGGAAACCTTAGCACAATATTTTTTGAAGGCTTCAGGCAATTTTTCGGACCACAGTACAGTTAAGTTTGGTTCCGGAGCTGGACCCAAGTTGTACAGGGTGTTCAAGAAACGGAAGCTGTTCTTAGTAACACGAGTTGTTCCGTCTTCAGCCATACCACCGATGGATTCAGTTACCCATGTTGGGTCGCCGGAGAACAGATCATTATAGTCAGGTGTACGCAAGAATTTCACGATACGCAGTTTCATTACGAAATGATCGACGATTTCTTGTACTTGTTCTTCAGTCAAAGTACCTTCAGCAATATCGCGTTCTGCATAGATGTCCAGGAAAGAGGACACACGGCCCAGGGACATCGCCGCACCATTTTGCTCTTTAACTGCTGCCAGATATCCGAAGTATACCCATTGAGTAGCTTCTTTGAAGTTGGTCGCCGGTCTGGAAATATCCATACCATGAGCAGCTGCCATTTCTTTCAATTCGCCAAGTGCACGAATTTGCTCGGACAGCTCTTCACGCAAACGAATGATATCTTCAGTCATGGAATCTACTTCAAGCTCAGTTTGTTGTTGTTTTTTGTCTTTAATGAGGAAATCAATACCGTACAGAGCAATGCGGCGGTAGTCGCCGATGATGCGTCCGCGGCCGTAAGCATCAGGAAGACCTGTAATTACGCCGGATTTACGCACAGCTCTCATGTCTGGTGTATATGCATCAAATACGCCTTGGTTATGCGTTTTGCGAATGTTCGTAAACATGTCAACGATGTTTTGTGGAAGCTCGAAGCCATAAGCCTTCGTAGCATCAACCATCATCTTGATCCCGCCGAATGGCTGGATGGAACGTTTGAAAGGAGCATCAGTCTGTACGCCTACAATTTGTTCCTTGTCCTTGTCAATGTAGCCTGGTGCATGTGAAGTGATTGTGGAGACAGTATCTAGGGAAACATCCCATACGCCGCCTCTTTCTCTTTCTTCCTTGCTCAATTGGGAAATAATCTTCCACAGTTCAGTTGTGTTACTAGTAGGTCCTACGAGGAATTCTTCGTTTCCTTCATAAGGCTTAATGTTGCTTGCGATAAAGTTGTTAACGTCAACTTTTCTGGACCATTTACCTTTTGCAAAACTTCTCCAACCGGATTTCACTTCTTGTACATCTTTTTCAATCACCGACATGCTAAATCCCTCCATCTATATTTATATTATATTTGTAGAGATCGCGGGCTTGAAGGTTGATCCCGTGTCTCGTGATCCCAAGAAAAATATGGTTGTTCGAAAATTCACAATCATTGTTCCATATATGGGACCGTTGTTTATATAAACATTTTAGTTTATTTTCTATAAATAGACTGTGACAAATATCACCTTTCCGGTGATATTTGTCACTTATATCTAATCCACAACCATCCTATTATCTACTTAACCAAATATTAATTATCAAATCTTCCGTAGAAAGCATTACGATATACATCTGCGAGTTCAGATACCAGCGGCAGCTTAGGATTGGCAGTTGTACATTGATCTTCAAATGCACGGTCAGCCAAGTAATCTACATGGGATTCAAAATCCTTAGGATCAAAGCCCAATTGTTGGAAGGATTCTTCGATACCCAGTTTTTTGTTCATGTCGCGAATAGCATTGATCAGGCTAGTTACACCTTCTTCAGTTGTGCGAGCTGGCAATCCCAGAATACGGGCGATTTCTGCATAACGCTCGTCAGCTACGAAGTGTGAATATTTAGGGAACGAAGCGAACTTCGTAGGTTTCTTAGCATTGTAACGAATAACGTGTGGCATAAGGATCGCATTAGTACGACCGTGAGCAGTGTGATATTGACCGCCCCATTTATGCGCCAAGCTGTGGTTAATACCCAGGAAAGCATTAGCAAAGGCCATACCAGCAAGTGTTGATGCGTTATGCATTTTTTCACGGGCAACTCTGTCGCCTTCAAGAGCCGATTTTTCAAGGTATTGGAATACCAATTGGATTGCTTTAATTGCCAGACCATCCGTGTAGTCACTCGCCATAACAGATACATAAGCTTCGATGGCATGTGTCAATACGTCCATACCTGTATCAGCTACAGCAGTTTTTGGCAAGCTATATACGAACTCTGGATCAATGATAGCTACGTCTGGAGTTAGCTCGTAGTCAGCCAAAGGATATTTAGTGTGTTGTTCAGTTGTTTTATCGGTAATAACTGCGAAAGATGTTACTTCCGAACCTGTACCCGAAGTAGTTGGAATCGCTACAAACTTAGCTTTGTTTCCAAGTTTAGGGAATTTGTAAACCCGTTTACGGATATCCATGAATTTTTGTTTCAGACCATTAAAGTCTGCGTCTGGATGTTCATAGAATAACCACATTCCTTTTGCAGCATCCATTGGGGAACCACCACCAAGTGCGATGATGCAGTCCGGTTGGAATCTGTTCATCATTGCTGTACCTTTTTCAACTGTAGTTGTCGATGGATCTGGTTCAACTTCCGAGAACACTTCGATCGCTACAGGAGTTTGGCGTTGACGCAGGTAATGTTCAACTCTCTCAACATATCCAAGCTTAACCATCATTGGGTCAGTGATAATTGCGACACGTGTGATATCAGGCATTTTGGTCAGGTACTGAGTAGCGCCTTTTTCGAAATAGATCTTGTCAGGTACTTTAAACCATTGCATATTCACGGTACGACGATTCACCCTTTTCACGTTGATCAAATTGATTGCTGTAACGTTTTGCGACACGGAGTTACGACCATAAGATCCGCAGCCCAGCGTCAACGAAGGGATGTTAGTGTTATAGATATCGCCGATCGCACCATGAGTGGAAGGCGAGTTAACGAGAATACGTCCTGTTTGCAGACGGTTAGAGAACTTCATGATTACTTCTTCGTTGTTGGAGTGGATAGCCGAACTATGGCCCATACCACCAAATTCAACAACTTGTGCTGCGCGTTCAATACCTTGATCTGCGTTTTTAACTTTGTAGCAAGCAAGCACAGGACTCAATTTTTCAGCGGACAATGGATATTTAGTGCCTACACCTTCAAGTTCTGCTACCAGAATCTTAGTGCCGGCAGGAACTTGAATGCCGCACATTTCAGCAATTTTCACTGCGGATTGTCCAACGATTGCTGGATTAACCGCACATTTATCAACGTTCATAGCGCCGCTAGTAAGTTTGGCAGCTTCTTCTTTGTTAACAAAGTAGCAGCCATTAGCGATCATTTTCTTTTTCACTTGATCGAAGATTGGTTCTTCGATAATAACAGCTTGCTCGGAAGCACAGATCATACCATTATCAAATGTTTTGGAAAGAATGATGTCCGTTACGGCTTGATCGATATCCGCGCTCTTTTCGATGAATGCAGGTACGTTACCAGGACCTACGCCAAGAGCTGGTTTACCACAGCTATAAGCTGCTTTTACCATTGCAGAACCGCCTGTTGCGAGAATAAGTGCAACGTCAGGGTTGTTCATCAAAGCGTTTGTTTTGTCCATCGTTGGCATTTCAATCCATTGGATACAGTTCTCAGGTGCGCCAGCTTTTACAGCCGCATCATGAAGAATTCTAGCAGCTGCTGCACTACACTCTTGCGCAGATGGGTGGAAACCGAATATAATAGGGTTCCGTGTCTTAATCGAAATCAACGCTTTAAACATCGTGGTGGATGTAGGGTTGGTTACCGGTGTGATACCCATTACAATTCCGACGGGCTCAGCAATTTTTTGGAAGCTTTCATAAGCATTGTCTTCAATAACGCCTACTGTTTTATCGTATTTAATTCCGTGCCAGATATATTCTGTCGAGAAGATGTTTTTAGTAATTTTGTCTTCGTAAACCCCGCGGCCAGTTTCTTCTACAGCCAATTTAGCGAGGTACATATGTTTGTCGAGTCCAGCCAACGCCATTGCATGAACGATTGTGTCAACTTGCTCTTGATCCAGCGCCATGAATGCCTCATGTGCTTTTTTCGCTTTATCCACCAAAGTCTGAATATACTCTTCAGCGGTAGTTTGTTTAACTTGGGCGGCGACTTCGTTCTTAACTGCCATCTCCCTCGTCCTCCTGTCAATTTTTAGGTTGTTTTTCTCTACACATTTATCTTATCACATCATTTCCACCTTGTATAGTGAAATCTTTCACAAAGTATAAAGTTTTTTTGATTTGTTTTCAAAGCGCTTTCATTCGATCATATTATAGGTTTTTTACCATTATTTATGCTGTATTATCCCTTAAATCTAAAGTTTATGTTTAAAAAGACAAGAACCGATACCCATTTTCTACCTTTCCGCTCGCAAAAATATTTTAAAAATGCAAATCTAATTTTGTTGACACTCTATTTTTCTCATGACCCTCTAAAAAATAGTCGGAAGCCATCCGTCGTGTTGATTTATAAAAATATCAATAATATAAACATAAAAAAACCGACTCCTAAAGGAGCCGGTTCTGTTCTTCCTTGCCTATTCTACTTTAATTGTATCGAAGAATTTCTCTTGCACTGTTTTGGCAGCAGCTTCAAGCTGTGTCTTGGAATCTGTTCCTTTTTTGGAGAACAGCTCTTGTATTACATTGGACATGGTTGCATAGTAGTCCTGTGTATTGTATTGCGCTTCCGGTTTACCGTCCAGCAAGCCTAAAATATCAGGGCTGTATTGATATACATTTGTATATTTATCATACACAGCTTTTGTTTTCTTGCCGAAATCAGAATCTGCAGAATAGTAATCTAAGAGCGGCGGAATAAAGTATTTGCCATCCGTTGTACGTTGTTGCAGAACCGCATCCAGTGCTTCTAGACCTTTATCGGAGAAGTAATCAAATGTAATATAACGGAATGCCATTTCTTGCTCGTCTGGTGTTGCATTTGGATTGATTACAAGGTAGTCACCACCAAGTACCCCAGTGTGTTTTCCGCCTTTTTCCATCGCAGGCATTGGATACGTAAGTACATCTTCTGGTTTCAGACCGCCTTGATTCAACGCTTGCTCAATAACACCGTCAGATCCAGCCATTACCATTGCTGTACGACTTTGTTGGAATGCGCCTACAGCATCACCCCAGCCCAGTGCCCAATCCTGAGGAATCGCGTTTGCTTCCCATCTAAGTTTCTTGTAGAAATCCAGCGCTTTAATCCCAGCCTCAGAATTAAAAGTAGCTACAACCTTACCGCCTTCAATCTTCTGAATTTCACCGCCAGCTTCGAACAGGAAGTTGGTCCAGTTCCAGCCTGCTTCATTCCCTTTACCCATTGGAGCAATACCGGAAATCCCTTTTTTGGTATCAGCTACGCCTTTCGCGGTATTCAGCATATCATCCCAAGTCCAATCCATAGATGGAACAGCAACGCCTTTTTCATCCAGCATTTTTTTGTTGATCATTGTGGTTGTTACATAACCCTTTTGAGTTACGCCGAATACTTTTCCGTCAATGATAAATTGGTTTTGGAGAACCGGGTTAATTTGATCCTTAAATTCGTATTTATTCCACAGATCCGTAATGTCAGCTACCCAGCCTTTTTCAACTAGGAATTTTGCTTCTGTAGCGTAAGTGTTAAAGAAGGTTGGAGCTTCATTCGCTGCCATTTTGATGCCGATTTCACTTACATTGTACTGCCAATCGTCTTTGACGATTTCAACATTCGGATACTCCTCTTGGAAACGTTTGATCTTGTCATCTTCCTGTGCTCTAACTTCGGTTAGGTCAGGGGTTGGATAGTGAATTTTGATGGTCACTTTTCTTTGTGTGATATCATCAGTTGGCGCTGCTGTAGCACTGCCAGCATTATCTGTTGCAGCATTCGTTGGCGCAGTAGTCGCTTCCCCTTCCTTGTTTCCTGTTGTGTTTCCGTTATTGTTGTTACCGCCGCATGCGGTTAACAATGATCCGGCCACAAGGAGGCTTAGTAGCACGCTAGAGTACTTACGCATTGAAACTCCCCTTTTCAATTCATAGTTATCTTACATATCGATCATAAAAGAGAAATCGTTTACAAACGAGGTGCATTTATATTCCTTTCATGTGCATGTTTACGATCCGTGACTAAATTAGTCGATCCGCGCTTATCCCTTAACTGCTGATAATGCGACGCCACGCATAATGAACTTTTGGAAGATCAGGAAGACAAGGATCGGCGGCAACGATACGATAAATAGGATAGCGAATTTAATATTCGTATTAAGTGCCTTTACATTAATAACGTATTTATAGATTGCTGTCGCGAGCGTATATTTCTCTTCACTGTGCATAACCAGAGATGGCCAGAACCAGTCATTCCATGCAGTAGAAAAGATAAAGATCGCCAGCGTAGCAAATATCGGAACCGACAATGGCACTGCAATGGAGAAAAAGCTTCTCGGCTCAGAGGAGCCGTCAATCCGCGCGGCTTCAAAAATTTCAGGATGTATCCCATCAAAAAAGTTCTTTAAGAGTAGAAAATAGAATGTATTCGCACCCGCCGGCAGCCAAAAGGCAGCGTACTGATTCAGTAATCCAAGCTCTTTTAGATTGACAAAGTTGGGAATCATGTAGCTGGTCGCCGGAATAAACAATGTCATCAGGAAAAAGAAATAAATTGCCTTTCTGTAAGGAACATTCATACGAGAAATGCTGAAAGCAGACATTCCCAATACGACTAGTGTCACGACCATATTCCCCACAAAAATATAAATAGTGTTCTTAAGGAACATCAGCAGATCAATGTAGTTCATCGCTTCTTTAAGGTTGCTGAAGTGCCATTCCTGCGGGAAAAAATGCGGTGGGAATGAGTTCACCTCTTGATTCGATTTCAGTCCGTTAAATAACGTCATACAGATCGGATACAGCATGCTAAACACCATAATCAAAATAACCACGCACATCAAGCCATAAACGATCTTATTGCTTGTTTTTTTCAAATCATGTTCTGAGAGAATCCCTCTATCTGCGCTCTTCATCTTAGTTGTCCTCCTTGTTAAGCTTGAACTGTAAAATGCCCAAACCACCTAGGACTATGAACATTAGCATGCCAAGCGCAGTCGCTGTTCCATAATCGAGTCGCGTAAAAGCATATTTTACGATCAGCAGCGCATAGGTAAGCGTAGTATTATTCGGTCCACCATCAAGCAGCGCCATTTGTGACTGATACCCTTGTGAAGTCCCGATAATCTGTAATATAAACATCAAAATGATCAAATTACGTAGCGAAGGCAATGTGATGTACTTTATACGTGCCCACACACCCGCCCCATCAATCTCAGCTGCTTCATACCAATCCCGCGGAATGCTGAGTACAGCAGCCAAGTATATTAACATCCCTGATCCAAACTGCTGCCACGTCTCCATAAAAACAAGGGAAATCATCGACCACCTTGTATCTGTCAGGAAGGCAACCTGGTCCACACCAAGCGAGCTTAATACTGCATTGATTGGGCCCACAGGATCATAAAGCCATCTCCAGAGTCCATATAGCACCACACCAGGCATTACAAAAGGTAGGTAAGCCGCTACCCGTACAAAGCCCCCGAACCTTCTCAGCTCCGAGATCATAATAGCAAAAGCAATCGGAACCCAGAACCCGATAATAAGACATAGAAGCATGTAATACCCTGTATTTTTTAACGCGGTCAAAACATCCGGATCACTAAGGGCTCTAGCATAGTTCTCAAAACCAACAAAGCTATTCCCTTTTACAAAATCAACATGGTAGAAGCTGTACAACAAGCCTTTAAAAATTGGCACCCACAAGAACATTACAAAAATAATCACAGCAGGTACGAGGAACATATATCCCCAAAAGTTTTTCTTCCAGCGGTTTTGCTTGTAAGGTGTACCCTTCAGCGCCGGCGGATTTTCGGATACAACTGCGGTTTGATTCATCAGGCTCCCTCATTCCATTTTTCTTTCAGCATTTTTCGCAAAATGCTTCCTACCTTAAATTGTAGAAAATGAGGGTTGTACTGAACATGTCTAAATCTACCGAAGTAGTATGTGTTTTTACTTCTTCAATTCACTGGGGCTAATCCCATAATATTTTTTGAAAATTTTACTAAAATGCTCCGGTGATTCATAACCTACACGCTCGGCGATTTCGTATCTGCGAAGATCTGTGTTCAAAATCATCTCCCGGCTTTCTTCCATCCGCAGCTTAATTACATATTCCCACAGGTTGTAACCTGTATTTTTCTTAAACAGATAGCTCAAATAATTGGGGCTGACATGGTTTTTCTTAGCCACTTCATGGATGGTTAATCCTTTTTGCGCATAGTTCTCATCAATATACTCTCTCGCTTTCTCTACAATCAGATTGCTGCGTGTATGAAGCTCTTCTACTGAAGGATCGGTTGTGTAGCTGTTCCAATTAAAATCCCCGTAGTAAAACACATAATGATCATTGTGTTCATTATTCCAGAGAATGGCTTTGGAGGCTTGACGGTTCAATACAGCCATAAAAGAAAGACCCTTGAGAATCTGGCTGATGCCGATAACTGCATTTAAGTGCAGATATTTTTGAATATTAAAATGAAGACTACGGCCAAGGATATCTAGCCTATTAATTTGGCTGGCAGACGAATCTTCATAGCTTTTTTCATCCCACTGAATAATGATCGTAATCTCTTCATCCTCTGCGTAAAAGGCTGTCGAGTTCCACTCCTGATCCATCAGCTCTTTGGCGATATTCAGCGCGGCATAACAAAGAAGCCGTCTGTCCCGCAGGGTGTAGTGCTTCTCCTGATTCATTCCAGCCAGAGGTACCTTGATTTTTAAGACGGAAAAATACGGCCCTTGCAGCTTCAGGTTATCCAGCTTTTGCAAGCGTTCTGCATCACACAGTACACCTTCAGGCTCAATGAGCAGCTCATTCAATAACTTGCTGTATTCCGGAAGCGGCTCTTCCAGCCGAAAGCTTTCGTTAATTCCTGACATGAAAATATCCAATTCTGGTGATGGTTTCCCCATCTTAAGCAGCACATTTCGCACCGAATCCAGAAATTGCTCACTGTTCAAAGGTTTGATCAAATAATCCTTCGCTCCAAGCCTAACGGCCATTTGCGCATATTGAAACGTCTCGTGTGCAGAAATCACGATGGTCTGTACCCAGGGTTTGGCCAATTTTGCATGCTGCATTAGATCAATCCCGCTCATTGCGCCCATCTGAATATCAGTAACGAGCAGGTCTATTTCCTCCATCCGAATACAGTCCAGCGCTTCAAAACCACTGTTTGCTGTATAAATATGGTCTATGTTTAACCCCGAAGAAGCTAATAAATTGCTCAGCCCTTTACAAATCAATGGTTCGTCATCCACAACTAATATATTGAACATATCTGTATGCTCCCCTTCCTTAGTCCTGATTCTCTGATTTCGGAAGCTTAACCGTCACCAATGTACCGCCCTCTTTACGAGGGGTATAGCTGATGCCATAATCAGAGCCGAAGTGTAAATGAATACGCTGGTTAATGTTGCGAATCCCGTAACCGCTGGCCGGATTTGGACTGTCGTCATTCAGCACAGCTTCGATGGCCTGGTAATCAACAGTCTTATAGCCATTATCTTCAATCGAGATCTCGACGGTATCGTCCACACAAACTGCGCTAATGATGATTTCCCCATCCTCGCCCATATTTTTGACACCATGAATAATAGCATTCTCAATTAACGGCTGCAGGGTAATTTTAGGAATTAGATTTCTTTTCGTATCTGGATGAATCTCCATTACTACACGAAATATATAATCATACCGGTGCTGCTGCAGCTTGATGTAGGCTGTTGCATGCTCCAGCTCTTCTTCAAGGCTAATCAGCTCCCTTCCCCGACTGAGGCTAATCTTCATAAGCTTGGATAATTCCTTGATCATCTCGGCGGATTCAACGTTACCTTCCAGCGAGCTTTTCCAGTAAATACTCTCCAAAGTGTTGTAGAGCAAATGCGGATTGATCTGCTGATAGAGCAGTTGAAGCTGTGATTCCTTCTGTTTTAGCTCCATCTGGTATTTATAAGTAATTAGTCCATTTAGCCTGCGGGCCATGTCATAGGTAGATCCAATCAGCACACTGACCTCATCGTTACTCCCTCTTTTTGGCGTCTCAGGGACACGATTGCCTGGCTCAAACTTCCGGACGAAAAAAGCTAACTTTTGCAAAGGCGTCATTAATGAACGCCAGAAATAAGTAATCATGATTAATCCAAAAACAGCATAGGCCACAGTTATGTATTGAATCACACTTTTCATTTCGTTTTGTTGCTGCAGCAGCGCTTTTACGGCGATTTTGTAGACTAGCTTCTGTCCTAAGGCATGGTTATTATTGACCACATAAATAAAATCCGAGGTAATAACATCCACGGTTCCTTCCAAATCCTCAGCAACGACCGTCTCCGGCAGCGTAATGATCTCACCAGTATTATTCGTAGTAGAAGCGAGTACACGATTATCCAGATCTGTTAAGTAAATATCACCATCAGGCAACGATATGGATTTGAGGGATTCTCCGATTTTTGCGTCCATTTTGGTAATGACTAAAACCCCAATGGTCTCAGCTTTTCTGGAGATGTTATTGACAGCTCTCATGTAGGTAAGTGTCTTCAAGTTTTCTGCTTGTGCACTTAGCTTCCCTGTAAATTTTAGAGATCCGCGACCCTTTTTCTGGACAACCTCCTCGAACCAATAGGGCTCTTCCGCTTTGGAAAAGAAATATACCCCCGCCTTCTTAACCTGCGGGAAATTGGGTGCAAAAAAATAATAATCCTCGGGATCGTATATATAAAGGGAATAATAGATGCCGTCCCCACGCTCCGCTCCCTGCGAGTAACTGACCAACAGCTTCTCTATCGTCTCATAACGTTTAACCCGCTCCAGAATGGTATCCGAGCCCGTCATATTAATCTGTTGAATCAGAGGGTTTTGAATTACAGTGGTAGTAATTTTATTTACGGTATCGATATCTCGGTTAATGATGGTGAAGTTTTGCTTGTTCAGCTCTACATAAGCATTCGTCACATGGCGCTTCAGAATTTGCTCAGCCTTCATATTCCCGTAAATGTTCAAAAACAGAATGGGCGAGATCATAATCAGAAACAGCAGGATAAGCTGTTGTTTGACGTTTAGCTTCAAAATCGGCCTAATCAGCCTAGACAACATCGAGATACACCTCCGGGTTCAATAACTATATCAAAGTGATAAACGCTTACATATGTTTATTTTAAAGTTTTTTATGTTCATTTGTATGTAGTTTTTTCTGTTGGGCGGATAAAAAGAGCACGATGATATGTTCGCCACTACGTGGAGCGTTTGGGCTTACGATCGCTGTTATCCTCAGATTTCCTGATTTTATACCGTTGAGCGGTAGAAATCCGAGGATAAAGGCGACCACTGGCGTTTCTCCAGCTCCAAACCTCCACTTCGCAACTCCATCAACGGAACTCTTAAAAACCGCAAACAGAAAAAGTGGGAGGCGACGTAAAGGACACTGCGTGGGGCTAGGAGGAATGCTCCCACAATGAAGAAGCGCCATGTATCTCCTTGAACACTTGAACACTCAAGTACTTCAATACATGAATGTACTTTGTCTGTTGGGCGTCTGGATTGCTTGATGTGCGATGGTGGTGCTTATTGTGCGTTGGATTGCTTGATGTGCGATGGTTGCGTTGTAGGGCGTTGTGGGCGTTGGGTTTCTTGATGTGCGACTTACTACTTATTCGGCATTTTGCATTCCCACACACACTCTTTTCACGATGAGCGATCGGACTCAGATGCAGCTATTGGGCTGATTTTTGGCTTTTACAGGGAGGTTCGGACTCCAGAGGCGTTATTCGTTCCAAACATGCGCGATACGAGGGCTTTTCGAGCCAATAGCGACTATGGGGTCCGATAGGATAACAAATGAGCCGGATTTTGGCTAATAGCGACTATGCGGTCCGATACACTGTCCGAGCTTTTGACTAACTTTCTGAATTACTTAATATGCGGCTAATAGCGACTTGGGGTCCGATCACCGCCTGAGCTTGAGACTAACCTTCTGAATTATTTACTGTGCGACTTACTACTTATTCGGCGTTTTGCATTCCCACACACACTCTTTTCACGATGAGCGATCGGACTCAGATGCAGCTATTTGAACAAATTCCTGCTTTTACGGGGAGTTACGGACCCCAGAGGCATTATTCGTTCCAAACGTGTGCGATATGAAGGATTTTCGCGCCAATAGCGACTATGCGGTCCGATAGGTTCGCAAATGAGCCGATTTATGGCTAATAGCGACTATGAGGTCCGATGGACAGTCTGGGCCAGCTAAATACAGAGACTTTGCACAAAAAAAGACCGCCCCCAAAGTCATCCGCTACTTTGGAGTCGGTCCCATGTTCATTTAGAGCTTTAGTCTGTCAGCAGCTCATACAACCCTTTAACGACCAGATCAGCTTCCTTCAGCACCTCAGGTTTGCCGATACCTACAACCTTCATCCCAGCAGCTTTACCTGCTTGAACGCCTGCCTCAGCATCTTCAAACACAACACATTCATCCGGCTGCAAGCCTATCTCCTGAGCCGCGATCAGGAACACCTCTGGGTCTGGTTTGGCTAGTGACACTTTGTTGCCGTCAACAACTGCATCAAATAAGTCTGTAATGTTCAGCTTATTCAAAATAAACTCAGCGTTCTTACTGGCTGAACCTAACGCAATGCCAATCCCACGTGATCTCAATCCTGTTAGGTATTCTTTCACTCCAGGCAGCAGCTCCGATTCCTCGAGTCGAGAAATGTATTCTACGTACAGGCGGTTTTTCTTCTCCGCCATTGCCAGCTTCTCTGCTTCCTTAAATTCCAGGCCACCCACTTCCAGCAGGATATCAAGTGATCTCATCCGGCTCACACCTTTAAGCCGTTCGTTATCCTCCTCCGTGAATTTAAAGCCAAGCTCATCTGCAAGGCTCGCCCACGCCAAATAATGATATTTGGCTGTATCTACGATCACGCCATCCAGATCAAAGATGGCGCCTTTCATATTTTCCAACATTGATTTGCTTCCTCTCCGTTGTGTATTAATATTTATAATCCCGTTTCGTCAAAGGCCAGTCGAAGGATCTCACCTGCAGAGCAGGACTTGCCTTCTCCGCCTTGCACCGAGAATACCAAGTCTCCACTGTAATCAGCAGTTGTGATCACAGTGACTTCATCCTTACTAATCCGCAGTTGGATGGTATCGCCGCGCAGGGTAACCGGAAGCTGAACGGACTGCCAATGTTTCGGCAGAGATGGATTGATGTGCACAACCCCTCCATCGTAGTCCAACCCAGCGAAGCCAAGAACCGCAGCCATCCAAGCACCACCATTCGCAGCCGGATGAGTCCCTCCGATGTAGAGATCCCCTACATATTGCTTAGATTCGCCGGTGAGATCGACGGTAGCCGTACGCATAAAATACGGATAGCCCCAATCCGGTGAACCAATATCAGCAGCTACCAAAGCGTAGATACAAGGGCTTAAGCTTGATCCGTGTTCCGTACGCGGTTCGTAAAATTCCCAGTTCGCTTGTTTCACTTCCTTGCTAAAGGAGTGCTTGAACAAATTCAGCAACAACACAACGTCTGCTTGTTTAAGTATGGTTGTGGTGGTAGCTAAGCCATTGCCGCCGCCAAAATACTCATTTTTATTAAGTACACGTGATTTCAGTTCTGTTAATTCTACATCCTCCAAGGTGAGGTACCGGTCGAATTGTTCAATAACAAGACTGGCAGGATCAGGCTGTGGAACATAAAAGCTATCCAGCATCGTTTTGAACTCCTCTAGGAATGGCCCTGAGCTAAACTGAGCGGACAATTGACTGTAATCCTCAGGATACTTCTCTTGCAGCAAGGCTGCCGTACGCAAGGCAATCTCAAGCGTCTCTTTAACCAGTGCATTCGTAAAAGCATTATTGTTCACACGCTCATGATATTCATCCGGACCTGTAACATCCAGAATCTCAAACCGCTGTTTAACCGAATTATAGTAAGCGTAAGAGTAGAAAAAGCGAGCGCATTCCCAGATCACCTCTGCTCCTCCACTAGTTAGCAGACTTTCATCCCCTGTGAATTGAACATATTTCCAGATCCCATGCACAACGTCACCACTGATATGGACCTGCTTATCGCGGAAATAGGTGCGCATCGGCCGGCCTGTAAATACATCATTCACATTAAACAAAGTACAGGCATCGTCTCCCGTATCCTGACTTTCCCAAGCATAAAATGCGCCCAAAAATCCATATTCCGCTGCCTTACGGCGAGCACCATCCAATGTATGAATCCGGTACATCATCAAGTTCCGCGCTACCTTAGGATCACTGTGCAGGAAAAACGGCAACATAAACATTTCCGTATCCCAAAATACAGCTCCCTTATATACCTGACCCGATAATCCCCGGGCTGGAATAGACACCTTCTCCGAAACTGTAGGCGCAATGATTAACAGCTGATAGATACTATATCTCAAGGCAAATTGGGCAGCTTCATCACCTTCGATGATTACATCACTGTGTGACCATCTCTCATCCCATATCAGACGGTGAGACTTAAATAACGCCTCATAACCCAGCGCCTCAGCAGCATGGACAGATTTAACAGCTTCCGTCTCCGGCTGATCAGCATCAAGTCCAGTATAGACTGCTACATACTTAAACCATTCATACGTCTCACCCGCACGGGCATCAAAAGAAATCCGGCGAACAGCAGCACCATCTTCCAGTAGCTCCTCACCAAAACTGAATACCGCCCTCTCCGCCACAACCACCGGAATCTTCAATTCTCCGCTAACCGATGAAGAGATCAGCACCTCGTCCTTCAATTGCACCGTTTGTCCGTAGAGATGAGGTCCATTGATATCCCACACATCTACGTCAATTCCCGTCTCAATGGCTACTCGGCAGTCTTGTGTGCTGCGAATAGAGTATTTACTAACGAGCAAGTGAAGATTATCCTGGCTTACGAAACGATCTGCGGTAAACGTCAACGTCCCTCCGTCAGATACAGCAAATTCAGTGCTCCGATGATGAATGGCATTTCGGATATTCAGCTCCTGAGTATGAGCGACCGGTTCACGGTCAAGCACACTTAAGAGCTGATCATTACAGAAAATTTTGGTCAACAATCCATTAGGGGCATTAACGGGTTCTCTCCATTTGTCTCCTGCTCTGTCATATAGACCTGCGAGGGTGACAGCTACTAGCTCGGTTTTGCTGAATTCCTCCAGTGTGCCACGATATCCCATGTAGCCATTGCCTAGCATATATTTGTTACCGTTTGTCGTCACCAGCTGTTTATCAAAACAACTATCCTTTACGGTCCAATTCATCCTGCCAGCATCCCTTCGCCTAGCGGAAGCGTCTTCCCGGAAGCATCCACTGTAATCGACTGTCCGTACACTATAATTTCGGTACTTCCACCATTAACCGCAGTGATTGTTACTGAATTTTTGTCGACCACAATTCTCAGAAGCACTCCTTCATACAACACTTGGAAGCTATATTCATCCCAGCGTTCTGGCAGGGTTGGCTGAAAGGACAGACGCGCTCCATCCGAACGCATTCCGCCAAAGCCGTAAACAATATTCATCCAAGCAGCAGCAATTGAGGTAGTATGCAGCCCTTCACGGGTATTGCGGTTATAGTTGTCTAAATCCAGTCGAGTAGCAAATTCAAAAAACGAATATGCTTCCTCGGGTTTGCCAATTTCACTTGCCAAAATGGAGTGGATCGAAGGTGACAGCGAAGACTCATGAATACATCTAGGCTCGTAGTATTCATAGTTCGCCAGCTTCGCTTCTTTAGAGAATTGTCCGCTGTACAAGAACATAAACATAAGTACATCCGGCTGCTTAATCATGTCATAGCGATACAAACGATCATATGACCAGTTCGAATATAATGGGAATTCTGTTACCGGAATCGAATGAATATCAATATGTGGCATATCGAAGAACCCATCATGCTCTTCATAAACTCCTGTCACTTCGTCAACCGGAATCCGCATATGCTGCGCCTTATTTTCCCAATCGGTGAGTTCCTCGTCATGAAGTTCTGTTTTCTCTACCACAGCTGCAAAAGCAGCAGGAGCTTGTTCTTTCATCTCCCGAAGAGTCTCTAGGGTGTATTCAAAAGATTGTTGAGCCATCAGATTAATGTAACAGTTGTTATTGACCATCAATTGGAACTCATCAGGACCCATTACGCCAAAATAACCATATTCCCCGCTGCGTTGCCCCCATTGACCACGTGTAGCATAGAATCTGCTGATCTGAATCAGCATCTCAGCCCCTTTACTATGCAGGAAGCTTTTATCACCGGTATTTTTGACATAATGCCAAATGCCATAAGAAACAGCAGTCCCTACATGAAGCTGAAGATTAGAGTGCTGCCAGAGATCACAGCTTTCTGTTCCATCTATAGTAGCAATAGGATAGCAGGCTCCCTCACAATCCACCTCTTTAGCGCGCTGCATAGCCTGTGGCAATGTTTTATATCTGAATTCCAATAAGCTCCGGGCAGCCTTTGGATTATTGAACATATAGAACGGTAAGCAATAGGATTCTGTATCCCAAAAAGCCAACCCACGATATACTTCCCCCGTCAGCCCTTTGGCACCAATATTAAAACCGGGATGATCGCCATGATAGGTCTGATAAAGCTGGAAGATACAGAAACGAATACCCTGTTGATTCTCAGGATCGCCCTCAATTCGGATATCACTTGTCTCCCAGATGCCCTTCCAATAAGCTGTCTGATCAGCGATTATTTGAGTATCCGTCAATTGGCTTGCGGTTTCAGCAAGAGACAGACCTTTGCTCCACAGCTCTTCAGCTGTATGGGCAGAATCACTATCCGAATAGTTCATAACCAGTTTGGTAAAATAGGAGACTTCTCCTTTCGTAAGGTCCAGGGTGAAATTTTGACCAACAAACTTATCACTCTCGACAGCAGTAAGCTGCAACGGCTGCGAGGATTGTAAGGTAAAGCTTGAGAACAGCTTGTTCCCAGTATTCACGGTACTCGCCATAATAGCAGAGGACGCTCCACTTACTCCGCTGCGGAGACTGTTCCACATACATTCGCCGCGTTCTTCATGAATAATGCCGAAATCAAGACCTGCACAAATGTCCACGCTCCCCGAGAAATTAAGGGGTTCAAATTCCACCCGCTGCAACCCCAAATGAGACATAGTCATGCTGACCAGACGTGTAAAGACTACTTTTAGCGACTTGCCATCGTTTAGATGCCAGACTAGCTCTCTCCGATACGTACCCTTACGAAGATCCAACCTACGCACATAATCCGTTACGTTACTTTTTGCTAAATCAAGCTGTTCACCATCTACAGATAGACGTGTATACAGCCAGTCCACCGCATTCACCATATATCTCAGCGAGCGAATAATCCCTTTGTAGTGATTGCCAATATCCAATTGTTCATTTAATCCATTAAAATAACTTCCTTGCAGGGTGTCACCTGAATACCCTTCCTCTGCATATCCCCGTACACCCATATATTCATTACCCAATGAAAAAATAGATTCCGAAGTCCGGTTTCGCTCTGGATCAAAGCCCTCTTCAATAATTGCCCACGGATCAACCTTAAGATATTTGTCTGCTACTTTTGCCATATATGATTTCTCCTTCTCCTGATTTTTGCTCCAATTTCAGGATATCGCTGCATAGCAGTAGAGCCAATGTCCGACCGTAATGAAGATGTGTGCATTTATACGGAGTTGAGATAAAACTAATTTCTTGAACATGAATTTCAACTGTGTTATATGTTACAATCTAACGGGGACGCAAAAAAACAGCGATTAACCCAGTATTTGAGAATAATAGATAGCCGCTGTTCATATATCATAAACGTGAGATCACTTACTCTTTTTTAGTTAAAAAGAATATTACATCGAACACTTTAGAAGTGAAATTTATCACAATGTTGAAAATTCGACACTTTTAAACGATTTTTTATAACCAATTCGAGGGATTTTCAAGGTATAATTAATTTAAAATTTACTGAAAAACTGAGGGAATAAAGGGGATGTCGATTATGCTAAAAGAACATTACAATGTTATCGAAGCCCACGGAAATACAAACTGTTTCTCCGAACAGAATTTCAACAGACTTCTAGTTACAATGAAAGAGCGCATAGTTCCAGAGGGTTCACATCTATTCTGGGAAGGCGACTACTCGGATAAATTGTTTTATATCAAACGTGGACGTGTGAAATTAACTAAATCTACTGATGAAGGTAAAGAACTCATTCTTTATATGTATCAAGCTGGTGATATGGTAGGTCAAGCAGATCCATTCTTCAGCACTAAGCATAGCTTTACAGCCGAAGTGATTGAAGAAAGTGAAGTTGGCGTCATCGAACAAAAGGATCTAGAAATTCTCATCTGCCAACATTGTGACTTTGCTATCGACTTTATGAAATGGATGGGTATTCATCACCGTCTCACCCAAACTAAATTCCGTGATCTAATGATGTACGGCAAACCAGGTGCACTCTGCTCCACGCTCATTCGTCTTGGCAACACCTACGGTGAGAAGAGCAGCGACGGTGAGAATATCCTTATCAACAAAAAAATTACGCATACAGATTTGTCCAACATGATCGGTGCCACTCGTGAAAGTGTTAACCGGATGCTGAGCGACCTGCGTAAAAAAGATGCTGTTGAGTATGAGAACGGTATGATTGTCATCAAGGACCTTGGCATGCTGCAAGAAATTTGCCACTGCGAATTGTGTCCGAACGAAATCTGCCGGATCTAATTCCGTTATAATATACCCTCTATTCACCTCAATGAAACATACATGACCCAATTATTCTGCATCATATAAAATAGAGTGGTCCAAGGCGCCTAATGCAGGTGTCTTTTTTTTATATTCAACAAAAAAAGAGCTAAACCCAAGATCGGTTCAGCTCTAATATAGTTTATAGTTAATTAAAAATGGATCTTAACGGTTGTTGCGAGCACCACGCACTGGTGAGATCACCCAATAGGCCATACCGACGAATACGCCTCCACCAATGATATTCCCCAAAGTTACAGGGATCATATTATGCAGCCATCCAGCTATCGTAATGGTTTCCGGATGATTTGGAAGCAACACAGCAACACTAAGCAGAGTCATATTAGCCACACTATGCTCATATCCACTTGCGATAAAGGCAAACAGACACCACCAGATTAAGATTAGCTTAGCAGATTCACTTTTAGCGCGTGAGGACATCCATAGCGCTAAACAGACCAGCCAGTTACATAGGATCCCACGAAAAAACAGCTCAGAGAACGGGAGACTCATTTTTTTAGCAGCGGCTGTAAAAATCAAATGCTCCGGCGGCGCAGCACTAAACAACCCAGTCCCACGAATTAAAAGTGCTAAAATCACTGCACCTACCACATTCCCGATGAATACAAGAATCCAGTTCTTAACGGTATCCCAGATACTGGTTCTGCCTGCCAGTGTACTTACAGTAAAAAACATATTATTCCCGGTAAACAGCTCTGAGCCTGCAAATACTACAAGCGTCAGGGCGATGCCGAAGGATGTGCCCATAATAAGCGGTTGGAAAGGAGATTTGGCAGCCGCTAGCGGTGCTCCTAGGGAGAAAATAAGGATAATCCCAATGCCTACATAAGCACCTGCCAATAGGGCTGCTAGAAAATATCTTGGCATGCTTTCATTCATTTTGTCCCGCTTACTGACTGCCGTCTCTACGATGCTCTCCACACTTTGCGTAAACATAATACTCCACCCCACCGTTTTCTATTAAATCTATTACTACACTCTTCGGTGTCTACACGCTCACTGTAACTTTCTCTCCGTCCAGTGTGACTGGATAAGTCACCACACTACCTTGGTCTGGTGCCTGCACCTCACCCGTGCGCAGATCGATTTTCCAATCGTACAGTGGATCGTACAGATAGTGACCTGACACGATCCCTTCAGCAAGCGGTCCCCCCTTAGGATGAGGACTGCGATTCTCTACTGCATAGATGGCTCCGTCAGAGGCACGGAACACAGCCAGTTCAATATTTCCAGCAATCACTACGCGGCCAATTTGCAGCAGGAAATCCTGTACTGATCCTATTGCATACGTTTGTGTGGTCTTATTCATTGGTCTCTCCCCTTCTGTGTGTGTTATATCCGCTAGACTCTTGTTTCTTCAAAAAGCGCAGTACGAGTGCTGCTGTCATTGAGCATTTTTTTCCAAGGATCCGTAACCTGAGTCAGAGCAAAGTCAATCCGTGCGGCCAGCTCTTTGCGGTTATCTTCATTATTCAAAATGACCATTTGAATCTGCTCAAGTCCCATACGCTCAACCCACTCGGAGGTTCTCTCCAAATAATTGCCGGTCTCACGGTAATATTGCATCACAGCGGAGCACACTTCGATCAACTCTTCATCGGTCTTTATTTTGCAGAAGGAGTCAGCGATCCGTGGCTTGATCCCACCGTTACCACCGATAAACACTTCCCAACCGCCATCATTACCGACGATGCCAATATCCTTCGTACAGGATTCCGCACAGTTACGCGGGCAGCCGTTGACAGCTATTTTAAACTTGGCAGGAAAATCAAGACGTTCATACTTACGTTCTATGAGCGCGCCCATTCCCAGCGAATCCTGTGTGCCGAAACGGCAGAACTGTGAACCCACACAAGTCTTAACGGTACGTAGCGACTTGGCATAACCATAACCTGATGGCATATCGAGCTCTTCCCATACTTTCGGCAGATCCTCTTTTTTCACCCCGATTAGATCCAGGCGTTGCCCACCAGTCACCTTCACAACTTTCACATCATATTTAAGGGAGACATCAGCGATTTTCTTCAAATCCTCCGGTGTCGTTACCCCGCCGTACATGCGTGGAATAACGGTATAGGTTCCGTCTTTCTGAATATTGGCTCCCATACGTTCATTAACAAAGCGTGATTCCTTCTCGTCTTGATGTGTATCCGGATTTATCATCCCCAGATAATAGTTAATCGCCGGACGGCATTTAGAGCAGCCTTCCTCTTGTTTCCAACCCAGTACATGCATAACCTCTTTAGTAGTACTAAGACCTTTAGCTGTAATCTCAGCAACAATCTCATCCCGGCTAAGCGTTGTGCAGCTACAAATTCCTTGCTTGGCAGACTGCTCAAAACTATCACCCAGGACAAATTGTAAAATTTGTTCTACAACCGGTTTACAACCTCCGCAAGAGCGCGTCGCTCCTGTACATGCTTTTATTTCGTCCACAGTAGTAAAACCATTTTCTAAGACCGCATCCACAATCGCTTTTTTCGTAACCCCGTTACAGCCACAAACGATTTCTTCGTCCGCCATCGCTTCTACGGATGTGCTCTTTTTGGCTCCACTTCCGCAGCAGCCCGTACCCATAACCTCTGTATAAATTTCATCGGTCATTACAGCGCCTTGTTTTACTAACTTTTGCAGGTTAGCCGACTCTGTCACATCCCCGAACAGAACTGCACCAACAATGACATTGTCTTTGAGCAGAATTTTCTTATAGGTTCGCTTCCATTCATCTTTGCTTGAGATTACAGTATGTTCAGGAGAATCCATAAACTCACCTGCAGAAAATACATCCACTCCGGAAATTTTTAATTTGGTGGAGACAACAGAACCTTCATATGGGTTTGTATCGCTTCCGCAGAGATGTTTAGCTAGAACCATCCCCTGCTCAAAGAGCGGCGCTACTAATCCGTAACAAACTCCGCGATGTTCGGCACATTCGCCAATGGAATATACATTTTGCATAGAGGTCTGCAGATAATCGTCCACTACAATCCCACGATTAACGGCAATTCCGCTTTCTTTTGCCACAGTTATATTCGGTTTGATGCCTACAGCCATAACTACAAAATCAGCCGCAAGTGAAGTGCCATCACTAAATTGTAATCCACTTACTCTCTGTTCCCCGGTCAATTCTACTGTTTGTTTGCCCATGGCAAATTTCACGCCTTGACGCTCTAGCTCAGCTTGCAACATAGAAGAGGCATTACGATCCAGCTGGCGCTCCATTAGATCTTCCATCAGATGTACTACAGTAACGTCCATGCCAAGGTTCACAAGACCCTTTGCCGCTTCCAATCCAAGTAAACCCCCGCCGATTACCGCCGCTTTGTTGTATTGTTTAGCCGCAGCCAGCATCGCATCACAATCTGCAATATCCCGGAAACCCACTACGCCTTCCTTATCACAACCAGGTACAGGTAAAATAAATGAATTCGAACCCGTTGCAATAATCACTTTATCGTAAGAAACAGCCATACCGTTATCCGCAATTACTTGCTTGGAATGCTCGTCAATTCGTGTAACTGTTGTTGCTGTATGCAAGGTAATGTTGTTATCTTCATACCAATTCCAGTCGTTTAGGATGATATCGTTGATGGTTTTGCTGCCTTCGAGAACATAGGACAACATGATCCGATTATAATTGGGATGAGGTTCGCTTCCAAAGACCGTAATGTCATAAGCTCCACCTAGCTTCAATATTTGCTCTAGCGTACCTATGCCTGCCATACCGTTGCCGACTAATACTAATTTTTCTCTCTTCGCTGCCATGGTTAGGTGCCTCCTCATTCTTATCCGTTCTTGTTGAACTTTGCTTCAACTTCTCTTCTACATAATGGAATTATACATTTCAAAATTTAAGAGAGATTGTGATTACAGTCACATTAAATGTGAATGTTTTCACATAAAAATAAGACAACTTTATTAGGTTATAACTTCCAATTAAAAAAGCCAGATCACGGATTCTGAGCAACCGTAGATCTGGCATTTATGTACTTTTTTTTAACGTATAGCCAATAAAATCTCCAATTCATCCTGCACTCTAAGCTTCATGTCCATTCCATTCTCAAGCAGCTGCTTCCCATTCACCTTCATCTTCCAAACTTCATTGCTAAGAGGAGTATAATCACCAATGGATAACACCTTTTTGTTGTCTTCGGTCAACTGCACCACACTGCTGTTCTTCAACAAACCTCTCACTGTTAAATCTTCAGTAAATCCCATAACATATGAATGATTCAAATTCACTTGCTCACTTCCACCATTCACGGTCAACAACACAATTTGAAGGGGTTCCTCTTGTTCCTTAGACATCGCCGTAATTACTAATTTTGATTCATGCCCGACTGTTCGACCCCAATCCTCAGGTCCAATGGTCTCCCCATCCATTTGCAGCTCCCAATTCATTCCTGGACCGAGTGAAATATTATTCACCGTTAGAATGCTTGTGTTATCCTCAGAAAAGGTGGCCTTCCCACTACCTTTCAGTAGGTCAAAGATCGTTATCCCTTTTCTGTAGCTCTCGCTAAGCTGCTTGTCCAAAGGGTTGGTAAGCAAGTCATTTCCCGCAACGATAAGCGAAAGCGTAGGCCCGTCTGATCCTGCTAAGCCATTATTCCCTTCATTATTAATGTCAGCAAGAGTGGAACACCCACCTATTATGAATACGATGACTAATCCTAGTAACAACCTCCACATATATTTCGTGGGCATAGTGACACCGCCTTGTCCCGCCTAATGACCACACAGCGTCTCAGGCTTGTAGTAAGTTATGCATACTGTCTATTTAAGAATAACGTAAATAAGCTTTGTTCTCAAATATAAAAAAAGTCCCCTAAGGGACTCTATGAAAACTCATTTTTTCTACTGGAATCTAGGGAACAATATATTATTCTCCAGATGAACATGTTCAAAAGTCATGCTCTCCAGCTCCTCTAGCCGGGCATAAGTCAAACGATAGGTTGTACAAGCATGAGCCGGTGGGGTGAAATCAGCTGTTATTTTGCGTATTTGTCTCAATATATCGCCTGCTGTGTCATGTTCACTCTCAAGGTCAACTAATGCCTCACGAAGTATGGTCAGCCCTTCTTCACTTGGATTGGCATCATACGCTAATAATTTTGGAAACTCGTCTTCCTCTTCTTTAGCTGTATGCTGAAGCAGATCTTCCTTGAGTGCATTAAACAAACTATATAACTCTTCTAAATGAGGGGAATCTCCGCCATGAACCCGGTATACCTTAGTTACATTTTGGCTAATCAGGGGCAGCTCTTCACGCAGGTAATGGTGATGTTTACTCACGATATGCTCGATTAACTCTGCAGAAGGTGCTGTGTTCCATGCGAGTTCTTCTTGAGGTACCGGATATTCCTCGAACAGCTTGTTGAGATCACTAATGATCATCTCTTGATCTAGTCCACGCTCTACAGCTGCTTCAGCAAGAGGTTTGGCGCCTCCACAGCAGAAATCAATCCGTTTGGACTTGAAATAATCCGCAGCTTTTGGGAATTGTAGCACAATATCTTTTACCAGGGCATCTGGAGTAAATCCAGGTTGCACCGATTGCTTATGCTGTAAATCCGAAATTCTATCATTAGGTTGTTTAGTTTCCATAATAGTTCCTCCTCGGGATATGTGATCAGGTTCTGAAAAAATCTTTTCTACCTGTTCACCTTAACCCTGAAAGGAGTTTTGACTTGTGATTGTACTCACGAAAATTGTATCTCTTTGTTGAACGAAAAAGGTCAATTATGGTGATAAATCCCCACAATTGACCTGTCCTTTGTTTACCACACGGGCATCAATAATGTTATTTGTCTTACATTTATCTATTTGATCACACCAAATCTGTATCTTCTATTGAACATAAGCCTGCATATACGTTCGCTTACCCTTTGCGTCCTTCAAATAAGGTCCTAAGCCAGCAAAGCGGGAGTGATCCATATAAACACCAGTCATCCATCTGCCTTCTGTTAGGCCTCCGTTCCATTTGAGGACAAGGTCAGGGGCGGATATCCATTCCTGATATATCTTTATATTCTGATCTTTGTACTCTTTACAAGGCTTAGACTGCTCCAGAAGACGTAGATCATTAAGGTAAGTTGGCACGAAATAAGAGGATATCGTATGCAAATCATCTTCATCAAAAAAGGGCTCATCCCCTAAAAAGGGTTTGAATAATACGGTATTCTCGTACATGGACCAAATTAGGGCTTGTAGCACCATGCTTTGGCGAATGCCATTATGGAACTTATATTGTCGTTGATTACTCGCCACATTCACTTCTTGAAGAGGTTCCGTCGACTCCAGGCAATGCCGTTCACAGCCAATACATTTCCAGCCAGAAGGACTTTGAATCCATTTTTGAAAAATAGTCCCGCTATCATTGTTGCCTTTGTAGAGTGAAGAGATAATGCTGTAAGGCACGCCAATCCACGCATCCCATAAGGAATCTGGAAGATGGCTATGCAGCATGAACAACGTCTTGTCATAGATGAGCTGTACTTTGATCGAAGCGTTCTCCAGCTCAGCAACATCCTTTTTTCCATACGTTATTTCCCGGGAAAACAGGGTGGTCTTCATCTCCCTCGCCTCCTAATAGTTTTGCTATGCCTGTACTCCAGCTGAGTAGATTTGAGCAAAAACCAATATTGCAAGCGTTTCCATGCAAGGAACATACAACGTTTTTTCTATTATATTACAGATTTTTTCGATCTGTGCAAGGTTTTTATTTAAAAATTGAAAAGCCCTCCTCCGTTCTTCAGGAAAAAGGGCCACAACACGACTTTGATTTCTACTCTACCCAGCTCTCAGCCCAAGACTGAATCTGCTGCATAACAGGCTCCAGCGCACGGCCTTTGTCTGTTAGTTCATATTCAATACGCACAGGTGTTTCCGGGTATACATGTCTAACCAGAATACCCTCACCTTCCAAATCCTTCATCCGCTCGGACAGCATCTTATCGCTCATTGAAGGAATGAGGCCGGAAATATCTTTAAACCGCTTCGGTCCACTCATCAATGTCTGAATAATAAGTCCATTCCAACGTTTGCCTAAGAAAGAGAAGGCTGTCTCAAATCTGGGACACATCGAAATTTGATGTTCTTCCATTGTTCTCACCTCTCACTAGCGAAACTTACTATTAGTTAGTATATATAATATTAACACATTTCATCCCTGATGAACATCGTTTACTAAAAAAAGTTCATCTGACATTATCATTATATCCTCGTTGTCAATCCCCTGTATGTGCTTTAGATTCCCTTTTAGAGATCGCTTCTGTCACGATTTGCGCCAAGTCATCATTTCCGAATAAGGAGAGTACGCCCAGAACTGTGTCATCAGAAATATCCCCTGCTTCCTCCGCAGAAACCGTTAGGGCAAGCGCTTTTCGCAAGGCTTCATTCCCTTCTTGCTGTGGATAAGCCTGTAAATATAAACTGTGCGGGTCGAGTCCTTGATTCACGCACCACTGGGCGAATACAAGGATCATCATCTCTTCCTCACGCTTATAGCTTTCGATGATTTGTTCCTCCACTAATTTACGGTTGTCTTCCATATTTTACTCCTTTCTTAGAGACCTCATTCAGCAAGCTGAGCTGCCAATCTATGACTAGGCAGAACTGCTGAAGCAGCAATACTGCATAACTCTGGTGTATTTATATTGTTCAGGAAATGATCTACCACTCCACCAAAACCTCTTCTATCCAGCACCGTATCCCAGCTTCCAAAGCTCTGGGTCCGTGGCAAAGCATTTTTTTCATATAGGATGGCTTGGTCCAGATCTGCCACTTCCACCGAACGTCCATTACCGTGCAGCTCCAGCTTCTCCAAATCAACACCCGCCTCACGAAGCATGCTATACATCCCCACTGAGCCTTGCTCCCAACCCAGCATTCCAGATGCCTGCACAAGTCGCCCCTCTCCATTGGATTGAAGATTACTGCGAAGCAGCTCATACTGATCTCCACATAACCATAACAGCAGATCAAGCATATGAATCAAGTCGTCATGCACAGTCTCACGGCTGCTGCCTAACTGCAGCTTCGTGCGATGTTTAATCGCGTGGCAATGGCTAATGCCTCCGGCTTCCTCGAGCCAACTCTTGGCAGTGACATACATTGGGGCAAAACGCCGATTAAAGCCCACGCCTAGCAGCAGCCCTTTATTTTCTGCCAGCTCTGCCATCCTTCTGGATTCTTCCAGATCATAGGACAGCGGCTTATCTACATACACCGAAATCCCATGTTCGAGACATTTTGTTACTATATCATAATGGGTCGTCGTTGGGCTATGCACAAATACTGCATCCAGATCCCAAGACAACAGCTCGTCCAAATTTGTCGTACCTTTAGGAAAACGGTAGGCTTTAACAGCTTGCTCTACTGTTGTGGATGAGTGACTGAGAACCCCCACTACCTCAACTTGTCCATGCTGAGAGAGCAGTGGCAAATATACTTTGCGGGCGATATTGCCAATCCCGATGATGGCGACTCTTTTGCGTGCAGAAACGATCACTGATCTAACTCCCCTCTTTATAATTCAAGAATTTATCTCTCTCTTTGTTCTCTATAAATGCTATTATACCTGCTTGGCGTTCGCCGACAATGATCTTCACTTCAATATTTACTTTTTATCCCGTATGATGAGATGAATGAGTGGAAGAAAGGGTATATTAGCTATGAGAAAATGGTTCTCGATTATTCTTTATGTTTCGGGCACAATCCTTGCGTTTATCTACAGATATGACATCCTTAGCTGGATGAAAGAGGATCATAATCTTTTCAGCTCTATAGGGATCGCAACTTTACTGGCTCTCTTTCCAGTTGTACCGTACAAAGCGGTCATCGGATTTTTTGGTTATGCATACGGAAGTTTGGCAGGTGCTTTAATTTGCTGGGTAGCTACAACCCTTGCTGCCGCATTCCTTTTTGGCGTAGTGAAGTTCTTATTTCAAGATCAAGCGAGAGCTTATCTGACTTCTATTCCCCTACTCGAAAAATTTACAAAAGGCATAGAACGGCGGCCCTTTGCTTCTATTGTCTTAGCACGTCTCTTGCCGATTATCCCGCAGACAGCAGTTAACATCTATGCCGGAGCAGCCGGGCTGCCCTTCTGGAGTTATCTTGCTGCCTCAGCTATTGGAAAAATCCCAGGCATCGCCTTGTATGCCTTCCTTGGGGATCAACTGTTCCAGAACCCTGGAAATGCGATTATAGCCATCATTGTTTATGCCATTGTGCTTATTATAGCCGGACTAAGCTTTCGTTACAGTTCACAGGAAGTAAAAAAATACTAGGTAACAGAGAGCTTATTTGGCGTAAGCTGGCAGGCTGTGGTTATTTGCTTTATAATTAGATTGTGATCTATTTAATTGCATTACATGAATGGAGGGATATTAATGAGTGAACATCAGACTAACCATATAAATTCCAAGGCGGAAAAAGCAACCTTTGCAGGTGGATGCTTCTGGTGCATGGTCTCGCCGTTCGAGGAATTGCCAGGCATTATTAGTGTCGTCTCCGGCTATACTGGCGGGCATACAGTGAATCCTACCTATGAAGAGGTATGCTCCGAAACTACAGGACATGTTGAAGCCGTACAAATTACGTTCAATCCAGAAATTTTCCCTTATAGCAAGCTGCTTGAGTTATTCTGGCAGCAAATTGACCCAACCGATGCGGGTGGACAATTCCATGATCGCGGCACCTCTTACGGAACGGCTATCTTCACCCATTCTGAAGAACAGAAGCAACAAGCAGAGGCTTCCAAGGCAGCTTTGCAAGAAAGCGGCCGATTCGCTAGCCCGATTGTTACCCCGATTCTCCCGGCAGCAACCTTCTATCCTGCCGAAGAATATCATCAGGGCTACCATCGTAAGAACCCGGGTCACTACAAACGTTACCGTAAGGGTTCCGGCCGAGAGGATTTTATCGAAACCCACTGGACACATAAAGAAGACAAACTAAGCTTAAAAGAACGTCTGACGCCACTTCAATATGAAGTCACTCAGAATAGCGCTACAGAGTCACCTTTCCGAAATGATTTTTGGGATCACCACGGAGAAGGCATTTATGTAGATATCGTATCTGGTGAAGCATTATTCAGTTCGCAGGATAAATACGATTCCGGTTGTGGCTGGCCCAGCTTTACACGTCCGATTCGCGATTACGCCGTGAAGGAAAAGACGGACCTCAGCCATTTGATGGTTCGCACAGAAGTGCGCAGCAAAGTAGCAGATTCCCATCTAGGTCATGTCTTCGACGATGGTCCAGGGGAAAACGGCCTGCGCTACTGCATTAATTCAGCGGCATTGCGGTTTATACCAAAAGAGGATCTGGAGAAAGAGGGCTATGGCGAGTATCGTGTACTCTTCCAGCCTGCCTAATCTTCGATAAAAGCGAAATACTGTACTGTCTTACAGAAAAGAAAAGCCTCCAATTCACGGTATACCATGAATTGGAGGCTTTTTAATTCATAGAAGCTTATTCTTTATTCTCGTCCTCGTTAGCTTTCTTATCCTTTATTGAGGTTGTCACCTTTGGCTCTGCTGGTCCAGGGAGTACCTCCTTGTTCAGTTCCCGATTTTCCTGCCGTATCCGCTGGGTCTGCTGCTCCCGTCGTGCACGGATATTTTTGCGGGCAAACCAAACGATGGCTAAAATAATGCCCGCACCGATTAGAATCGGCAATGCGCCTGCAAGAATTACAAAAATCCACTGAAACATAACAGATAGTGCGTTCAGGCTTCCTTTTAAAGCATCCGATGCCCGTTCTAGCAATGGACCTTGCTCTGCCTTTTCCTTCACGGCTAAGCTCTCATCCGTCTGGTACACTCTAAGCTCTACCGTTGAAAAGGATACGTTCTGATCTATATATCGCATTCTGCCTTTGATCTGCTCAATCGTTTCTTGAATCGAACCAAGCTCGTTTGCAAAGGCGACCAGATCACTTGATTTCGTTGCTTTTTTCATAAACTCTGTGTATTGAGCTTCCATTAACTGCTTTGCCTTTAGACGCGACTCCAGATCAACATACTCCTCCGAGACATCCTGACCTTGAATACTGCGCTGTAGCGATTCGTGTTTTACTTTTTCCAAATTATTCAGAAAAGGAGAGAACCCGGAGGCAGGCACCTTAAGGATAAACGTCCCTCCTTGCTCATATTGCGACATGTTTTCGTTAAACTCTATAATATATCCTTTAGCCATCGTTACCATGTTGCGGATTTCAGTCTGAGCTTTACCGTAATCTTCTACTTCCATAGTCAGATTGGCATGATAGATTAGCTTCTTGTTCAATCCTTCCACGACATCACTGCCTGTGAATCCCGCGTTCCCTTGATCCGTGTTCTCTGATGTCAAACCTTTTTCAACTGGGGCTTCGTTGCCTCCCGCTGCTGTCTCAGCTTCTGCTGAGGTGCTCTTATCCGCTAATGTAGCTTTCGAAGATTGCTCAGTGGTTGCTGCAGCAGAATTACTCGTATTTCCGCCGTCACCAGCTAATTTGTCTGCCGCCGAATTGTTATCACCCGAGCCACAACCTGCCAATACCACCGCAAGAATTAATAAACATAAGTAATGCAGACCCCATTTGCGCATTCTCATTCCTCCAAAAGTGTAGTGGTTATCCCTAGCATTGTAACGTTACGGAATGTCATGTTCTGTACAGATCTCTTCCGTCTCTCATTTCTATAACGCCCCAAAACTTGGAAGGTTGCACTGGAATATGGAATTTCGGTAAATTTCTTTTGGTTTTTCTTGTTGAATACACAAAAAGCCGCATTTCTGCGGCTCTTATTGGACATATTTTTGATGTGGGAGGGTGACCCGAAAGTTAAAGAACTCATTTGCTTACAAACTCATTATTTGGTACAATTACCACGTCTAACCTAGTAAAAAAAGCCAAATACCCTCTATTCATAATGAATGAGGGCGTGACACGGCTTTGTTGAGACAAGCTCCACCTTGCTGAACAGAGCCGTTCATTGAATGATACTATCAATTACTATAAGGGGAGGTGAACCCTCATGGCAAAAGACGTAGTTTGTGAAGTTAACTCCTGCACCCACTGGGCAGAAGAGAACAAATGCAGCGCTGAATCGATCTTCGTAGCTTTCCACAGCTCCCAAGAACCAAAACGCGCAGAAGAAACAGATTGCAAAACTTTCGAAAGTAAATAAGTAAATGCCTGAAGGGACCCTCCACGGTTCCTTCTTTTTCTTTTTCATTCTAACAAGATTGAGAATTATTATCAAGTAGCTGATTATAAAAAAATAAGTGAACTAAAAAGCCAGGGTAAATTACCCTGGCTCTAATTTATTTATGTCTATTTTGATGCAATAACCCCTGACTTTTCCCTCGCAATAGCAGCAGCGCTTACCATGTTACGTAGTGCATCCTCTGTCTCCTGCCAGCCACGTGTTTTCAGACCGCAATCCGGATTAATCCAGAACTGTTCAGGGTCCAGCACCCGCAGCGCACGATCGATATTCGCCGTCATTTCTTCTACAGCCGGAACCCGCGGGCTATGGATGTCATACACTCCAAGACCGATTCCTTTATCATAGGCCTGCTCCTCAAAGCTGATAATCAGCTCCCCATGGCTACGTGAAGTCTCAATGGAGATTACATCAGCATCCATAGCCGATATGGAATCGATCATGTCATTGAATTCGCTATAGCACATATGCGTATGAATTTGTGTCGTAGCCTTCACATGGTTCGTAGCAACGCGGAACGACTTCACTGCCCAGTTCAGGTAATGCTCACGGTCTTCTGCCTTAAGCGGAAGTCCTTCACGTATAGCCGGCTCATCCACTTGAATCATTTCGATGCCTGCATCTTCCAACGCTTTTACTTCATGGCGAAGGGCAAGAGCAATTTGATTGGCTACCTCTTCCCGGCTGAGATCATCACGTACAAATGACCAATTGAGGATAGTTACAGGACCCGTCAACATTCCTTTAACCGGAAGCTTCGTCAACGATTGTGCATAGACACTTTCTTTAACAGTCATAGGCTGTATAAATGCAACATCCGCGTAGATCACCGGTGGCTTAACGCAACGGGAACCGTAGGATTGAACCCAGCCATTACTAGTAAACAAGTATCCGTCCAGCTTTTCTCCGAAAAACTCCACCATATCTGTACGCTCGAACTCACCGTGGACCAGAACATCCAGACCTAGCTTTTCTTGGAAGGTAATTGCATCCGCGATCTGCTCACGAACAAATCCATCATAACGCTCCTGATTCCAGACCCCTTTACGCCATTTCAATCTCGCCTGACGCACTTCTACTGTCTGCGGGAAGCTACCAATTGTAGTGGTTGGCAGAAGTGGAAGCTGCCATTTCTCTTGCTGCACCTTTAAGCGTTCAGCAAAAGGCAAACTGCGTTGGTCAGGCAAAGCTGCAAGTGCAAGCACTTGCTCCGCCACATCCTTACGGCCACGCTCAGGTAGTGCGCGGAATGCTGCAATAGCTTCACGACTAGCGGCCAGCGCTGCTTTAGAAGCTTCTACTTTATCTGCGAGGGCTGCTCCGAGCAGACTAAGCTCTGCAAGCTTCTCATCGGCAAAAGCTAACGCATTCTTAACAGTCGCCTTCAGCTTCACCTCACCTTGAACGGTGACTGGGACATGCAGCAGACTGCAAGAAGGCTGAAGAATAAGACGATCAAGCGGCACATGAACGCTGAGCTTTTCTACCAGTTGCAGCTTAGCGTCTAAATCGGAACGCCAGATGTTCCGTCCATCAATAATTCCGGCACCCAGCCATTTGTCCTTCGGCCAACCAAGACGTTCGATAGAAGCCAGATTCGCTCCACCATCGTGCACAAAGTCAAGACCCAAGCCTTGAACAGGCAACTCTAGCAGTGCCTCCAACGGTTCAGCAGCTTCGAAATACGTCTGTAAAATAATATTCAAGCCCGGCACGGAGCCGGCAATTTCTGTGTATATCGAGTTAAGCAGTGTTAATTCTTCTTTACTTATGCCTGTAACAATCGCTGGCTCATCGATTTGTACCCAGCTTACCCCTTCTTGCTTCAGTTCCTGTAGCAGTTGAACATAGACTGGAACAAAACGTGCAGCAATCTTGGCGATATCTGCCGCTGCGTAACCTTTGGACAGCTTAAGGAAGGTATACAGACCTAAAAGTACCGGTTTACCTTCAATCCCTGCCTGCGATTTAGCAAAACGATAAGCCGCTAGAGGTTTATTTTCAGTCAAGCGTGGTGTTTGTGTGCCGATCTCTGGAACGATATAGTGATAGTTCGTATTAAACCATTTGGTCATCTCACAGGCAGTAGCCTCAGCATTACCACGAGCCATTGCAAAATAAAGATCAAGCCCGATGTCGCCGCCATCATACGTGTACCGTGGAGGTACAATTCCAAACATAACAGCCGTATCCAACACATGGTCATAAAAAGTAAAATCATTTACCGGAATAAGCTCAATTCCTGCCTCTTGCTGGGTCTTCAAATGCTGCAGCTGAATTGCTGCCATTTCGGAGCGGAATTGCTCCTCATTTATTTTCCCCTGCCAGTAGGCTTCCAGTGTCTTTTTCCACTCGCGGTTCTTTCCGATTCTCGGATATCCAAGATTGCTTACTTTTACTTTATTCGTCATCTCGATACACTCCCTCTTCCATCTCTTATTTCAAACTCCAAAGCTACTTGCTTTCCTATAAAAAAGAGCGCCCTTCCCTAAAAAAGTCAAAGGGAAAGACGCCCATGATATACCCATGGTTAACGTCTAACACCTCCCTATCTTCCGTAGGTGAAGCAGTGCTGTTGAAACAGGCAGGTCTCCTGGCTAGCGGCGTCAACATCTTGAGCAGTCTTCCCAGCAGTAGTAAATTGCCAGTGACCTCTGTTGCTCGAGATTCTTCCGTTACAGTGGCGGGACCGCATCGGCTTCGAACCGAATTTCCCTATTAAGCCTACCGAATTACTATTTTCCGGTCAGCACCTGTCTCCGATATCATTCATCATTTGAGTGTCTTAATCTGATGTCATCATACGTGAAAGCCCCAGCAATCTGCAATAGATTACTGGGGCTTCTGTTATATCGATTCCTTATAACGGACTTAGAAAAATACGAAATATACTACAGCAGCAAGAATTATACGGTATATAGCAAACGGTAAGAGCTTGATACGATTGATCAGTTTTAAGAAGAATCGCATCGATAACAGCGCAAATAGGAAGGCACTAATAAAGCCTGCGATAAAAAACGGCAATGCATCCATGGTGAAATATTGCCAGTTTTTCATCAGTGACAACAGACTGGCACCTGCCATGATGGGTACTGCCATAATAAACGTAAAATCAGCAGCGGCACGATGGCTCATCCCGAGGAGTACGCCACCAGAAATCGTCGAGCCCGAGCGTGAAAATCCAGGCCATAACGAAAAACACTGTACAAGACCTACACCAAGTGCCTGTTTGTATGTAATCTGATCTACACTCTCAGTTCTGATCTTCTTCGGCCCAAACAGATCGGCAATAATCATTAATACAGCCCCAATCACTAGACCAATTAACACTGTTGAGGTAGAGAATAAATGCTCATCAATATAATCATTAAACAGAACACCTAACACACCTGCAGGCACTAACCCTACCAGAACCTGAGTCAGCTTGAGATGCCCGCCCTGCTCCAACTGCGGTAGCTCCTCTGTTACAGGATCCAACTGCTTACGGCTGAAACGCTTTAAGCCTAACAAATCAATGAACCGATTTCTAAAAATCACAACAACCGCTAATATTGAACCCAGTTGAATAACTACTTTGAAGGTATTTGCCGTATATTGTCCAAATAACTCCTGTGATTTCAGCCACATATCATCAACAATAATCATATGACCCGTGGAGGATACTGGAGCAAATTCGGTTAAACCTTCAACAAGCCCCAAAATAATGGCTTTAATAATCGTTAATAGCTCCATGTGTTTCCCTCCTTTTTAATAGTCATTTCTATTATCAGTCCTCTACCCGCTTAGCCCTCAGTGTTCATTCTCCGGCTGCGTTTGCGGAAGTACAGAAACCCAAGGATAACTAATCCGCCAGCAATTAGTACATAGACTACATTGGAGTACACATCCATGTACATGGCAATGTCTTCCCAGGATTCGCCCAATGCCGCGCCAATAAGCACAAGCAGCAAATTCCATCCCAATGTGCCAATCGTTGTGAAGATCATAAATACTCCAAATTTCATGCCCGACATTCCCGCCGGAATCGAAATCAGACTGCGGACCAGCGGAACCATCCGACAAAACAATACAGTCCAGTAGCCATATTTATCAAACCAGGCGTCAGCCTTGTGGATATCTTTTTTAGTGACGCGAATTAGGCCCCCCCAGCGTTCAACCAGTTTCTCTAACCGGCTCACATCCAATAATCGGCCAATATAATAGAGAATTACTGCACCCAGTAGTGAACCAGCCGTGGCAGCAATGATTACACCAGGGATCGTCAAGCTCGTCGTAGTCGTCATAAATCCTCCAAAGGGCAGGATCACTTCTGAAGGAATTGGTGGAAATATATTTTCAAAGGCCAGCATCAGAAAAATACCGAAGTAACCAAACTGCTCCATAAAATCTGTAATCCATGCTTGCATCTTGTTACCCCCATTTCTCATATCAAGTTCTTCTTCAGGTTGCGTAAATAGCGGCTGCGAATAAAAAAGAAGTATAGTCCTTGAACAGCCAAATATCCGAGTAACACCGCGCCTGTCTCCGTTGCGATAGATAAGTAGAACAACCGTTGAAGCGCAATAAAGGCAAACACACTGTGTAAAATAGCTATTCCGACCGGCACAAAAAACAACAAAGACAGCTGAATCGTAACTATTCGATTGAGTTCTTTATCCGTAAGCCCCATCTTGGACAAAGTGGAATATTGATTGCGATCATGATCAAGATCGGTATATAACCGGAAGTAAAGAAAGCTGCCTGCCGCAATAAAAAAGACAGTACCCACCAGCAAGGAAGCAAAAAGCATTGTGTTATACAATGTTTTCTGAAGTTCAAACAGCGTGCCGCTGATCACAATCGCATACGGAGAATCACTTTCATAGGACTGTTTGCCTTTATGGGCAAGATCAGCTGCGATACCTACCGTCTGCGGAAAATCCTCTACATAAAAACCTGTATAAAGATCCGTCTGCACGGGATCAATAGCACTGTAAAGCTCGTCACTGATCACGACACCACTAAAATCCCCGCCATCTCTACCATCCAGCTCCGGCAATAAATATTCGGCAATGGGGACTTGCTCGGTATAACCTATTTCTTTAATGGCAAGTCCTTGCTGCAAGGAATAGACCGCTTTTACTCTGCCTTCTGTTAAACTGCGATCCCGCTGCGAACCAATCATCACCAGACCTTCGTTGCCCACCAGAGCACGCTCAGCCGTTGTGAAACCTGCACGTTGCAGGGCGAGATTATAATCACTGAAAGCAATCAAGGGAAGGCGTAAAGTGCGATCGGGTCCAGTCTGAGCTTCGACCTCAGCATATTTAATCGGGATACTAAGCGCTTCATAAGGGAGTCCGTGCGTCTTGAGCTCTTCCTTAATTTCGTTCAGATGCTGATCAAAGGGTACACCCGTCTGATTTCCTTTGGCTACATAACCCACTGCTGCGGGATAATCCAATTTCAGCTCTCTGGAAAGTGTATGTATCGATGCAAATACCCCTACGGAAGTGAAGGAGACTGCGGATACAATCGTCACCATAAAAAACATTCGGCCGTTCTCTTTCCAGCGGTAGGACAAACCGGATAAAGTGATGATATTCGTACGATGCCAATACAAGCGCCGAATGTCCTTAAGCAGCTTAACCAAACAAATACTTAGCTGGGTATAAAAGAGATACGTCCCGATAACCGTAATCGCAACGACCGGAAACATGACTTTCTCTACGGAAGCAGCTTTTGCAGTAGCCGCCATATAATAACCACTGATCAGCAGTACAGCAGAAATAATAGATAATACAAAGGATACTTTGGGTTCTTCTTCTGCCTTACGCTCTCCCTGAAACAGATGCATCAGTGACTCATTGCCGATAAAAACAAAGGTGCAAAGCGATATCAGAAAAAACAATAACACGAAGCTGCAAATCGTAAGCACAAGTGCCTGCCATGGGAGATGAAAGGTTAACAGGGGAATTCCCAAAAAAGTAGATCCGATCATCAAAAATAATTTGCCCAGAAGTAACCCGAGAAGGGTACCTGTCAGGATGGCAGAGGTGCCGATCATCATATTTTCCAGAAAAACCATGGTGTTCAGCTGTCTCTTCGTCATTCCATGCATCAATAAAATTCCGAACTCCATCTTGCGCGACTGCAGGAAGGATCCAACGGATACGAGTACGAACAAAGAACAAAAGACATAAATAATTGCCTCTGCCACCATCATCGTATGAGCCGCCGTACTATAAATTAAGCTCTTTGAAATATCCGGATGGTAAATAAACAAAGCGCACACGAAAAAGATCATCACCGAAAAAGCACTGACGACAAAATAAGCGGCATATTTGCGTTTATTACGTGTTACATTCCTATAAGCGAATTGCCGAAAGGTCATGGCTGGTTCCCCCAAGCAGAGACAGCATATCAATAATACTTTGGAAGAAAGCGCCTCTATTACTGCCCTTGTACATTTCACTATAGAAACGTCCGTCTTTAATAAAGATGACCCGGTTGCAAAAGCTCGCAGCCACTGCGTCATGCGTAACCATCAGCACCGTAGCTCCTTCTCCCTTATTCACCTCTGTCAACATATTCATGACTTCCCCTGAGGCTTTGGAATCCAGATTGCCTGTGGGCTCATCCGCCAAAATTAACGCTGGACGATGAATCATCGCCCGGGCGATAGCCGCTCGCTGCATTTGTCCGCCTGAGACCTCATACGTGCGCTTCTTCAACAAATGTTCGATGCCAAGCAAGGTAGTGACCTCTTTCAGCCTGCTCTCCATCTCTGGGACACGAGCACCTGCAAGCGTCAAAGGTAATACGATGTTTTCCTCTACAGTGAGCGTATCCAGTAGATTAAAATGCTGAAAGACGAAGCCTAGCTCATGACGGCGAAAAAGCGCCTTTTCTTTTCTGCTAAGCAGATTAGGATCTCGGCCGTTGATCAGAATCTGACCGGAGGTCGGTTGGTCGATGGTGGCAAGCGTGTTGAGCAGCGTTGTTTTCCCGCTCCCGGATGGACCCATTATGCCAACAAACTCCCCCTTTTCTACAGAAAAGCGGATATGATTCAGCGCCTGAGTGGACACTTTACCCTCATATATTTTTGATAAATTATGAACATCTAGAATGGGCAAGTGTTACCTCTCCTTCTTTCGACTGGATTGCCTTCATTATACAAAGTGTACACATAGGCTGCTATTTCTGAAACTTACAATGCCCTTACACATTTGTAAGGTTTGTTATATGCTGCTCCCTAAATACAATCCGCACGGTGGTCCCGCTTCCTTCTTCGGAACGGATACTCACCTCATGTCCAAGCTTGCCGCAGATCTGCTTCACGAGATATAAACCCATCCCCGTAGATTCCTGGAAGGTTCGTCCATTCACCCCGGTAAAATAAGCATCGAACACGCGCGGCAGATCTCCTGCTGGTATGCCTACTCCTTCATCCCGGATCTCAAGCACAGTCTGCTTATCTTCCGTGACCATCCCTTGGAAATAAACATGTTTGCCCTCTTCTGTCGTATAACGTACAGCGTTCGTAATCAGCTGCGTAAGGACAAAAGTGAGCCATTTTTCATCCGTGGTTACGGTAATCTGCTCATCTATTTGTATAGCTGGAAATACTCTTTTTCGAATAAAAAGACGCTTCTGCTCAGAGGTCACACCACGTACGATGGTCTCCAAATTCAGCCGTTCCACATAAAAATCGTGCTCGAAAGTATCCAGACGGGCCGTATAAAGCACGGTATCCAGTCCTTTTTTCAGACGATCCAGTTCATCACCAATTGCCGTAAAAGGCGGACCATCCTTATCCTGAATGATCAGATGAATGACAGACAACGGCGTCTTCATGCCATGTACCCATTGATTAATAAAGTGAATATGCTCTTCTAATTTGTGGCGGTAGCTGTGCAAATCATTTTTGTAGAGGCGGAATTGCGACCCCAGTAAACCTCGCAAGCTTACGGCTAGCGGAGAATCCTGTGTAGGGCCACCTGCCTCATCGAGAGAGGAGGGCGTAGTCTCCAAACGTTCATAGAACGTGCGATTGGTGACGTAACGGTAAGCGAGGTAGCCAATCAGTAGACAAGTGCTGAGCAGCGCGGCATATAAACTTACATTCAGACCGCTGCCTCCATCCAGCCGGTACACTAATGTGATCAGGACTAGCTGGACTAGATAGACCACGATCAGGGGGAACTGTTCCCGTAAAAACAACTTCATTCCTCATCCCCCCAATTCGGAATCAAACGGTAGCCTTGACCGCGCACGGTTTGTAGTCCATCTGTGATAGCGAGAGCAGCAAGTTTTTTGCGTACACGTGTAACATATACATTTAAGGTATTTTCATCCACGAAGGCTTGATCATCCCAGATTTTTTCGAGCAGCCTGTCCCGGGTAACGACAACTCCGGACTTTTGCATCAGCTCATCCAGTATCTTGGCTTCCGTGTGGCTTAAGTCCACTTTAGCTTCGCCTCGGGTAAGGATTAGCCGCTCTACATCCAGCGTCATTCCGGCAACGTTCAGTGTGCGTTCATTATTCCCACCGGCATAGGTGCCGTAGGCGCGCCGCAGCTGACTTTTGATTTTGGCCATCGCGATTTCGTAATCAAAAGGCTTAGTGATATAATCGTCGGCTCCATTTTCCAGCGCCATTACTTGGTCCATTTTGCCATCGCGGGCAGATATAAAAAGAATAGGGCAGGTTGAAATTCCGCGAATTTGGCGGCACCAGTAATAGCCATCATATTTTGGCAAATTAACATCAAGGAGTACCAGATGTGGCGTGAACGCCTCAAACTGAGTGCGGACCCGCTCAAAATCACTCACCGCCTGCGTTTCATATCCAAACTTATGTAAATAATCCTGTAGCAAAGCCACAAGTCCACGGTCATCTTCTATAATAAATATTTTGAACATATCATGCCTCCGGTCCAGCCTTAACAATATAAGGGGGTCTGCCAAATAATATATACACCGTGCATAGGGTTAGTCAAATCGGAAGGAAGAAAAAAGAACCCATGAAGCACCTGTTTACGGCACCTTCTAGGTTCTTGGATAAGTTAGGTTTAAGGATATCAACTAGTCCCATTGTTTCTTCTGAATCCCGGCAAGAACTCTCTCTACAGGTGCCCAGCCGATAAGTTCTGGTTGGCTCCAGCCCGGAGCAGCTTGCAGATGGCAAATTTCCATGTAGTGATCTATCCTAACTATATCCCAGGCATGAATGGCCTCGCCATTCCCAAGGGCCAAAGCTACATGCCCCCAATCCTTAAGCTCACCGTCCACCAAACCTGAGCAAGCATAAAAAACAAACGCGCCAGCTGGCGGAGCCCCGGTATTCTTGTGCGCATCGTACAGCTCTGCGGATTCGCGTGCATCGCTGCCTCCCCACAATTCGATCCCATTGCTTCTTTCATATGCATCTTCAACAAAAGCAAGACAACGCAGCGGATACTCCTGCGACCCCAGTTGCACCTTAGCCCAACAAATAGCACTCTCAATTTCCTTGCCAAATTCCACGTCCATTACCAATATACATTCCTCCAAAGTACGAAATAGTGTTGAACACATCATACCTGAACCAGCTACTCATGAGCTGGTATTATATAGTTATCAATTAAACTATCCCAATTGTACCTGAGTGGTCATCTACTTCGGCCAACCATTACTTAAAAAACATAAAAAACCGTAAATGAGCATAGCTCATTACGGCTCTAACAAACTATAAATTGGTTTAAAGATGCAGGAGTGGTGGTGATAGTTAGTAGTGGTAGTGGTAGTGGTAGCGATAGCGGTAGTGGAGGACAATTTAAAGTTGATATTGCAGACGCCGAACGGTGATATCCCATCGAACATAAGCAACTTATTACTTGTTGGAGTAGCTCATCTGCGGGATTTATACCGTTCATTTAGCCATATACGCTCCATCGGCTTCATTCTACGGGATTTATACCGTACATCTGACCGTATACGCTCTATCGGCTCCATTCTACGGGATTTATACCGTACATTTGGCTATATATGCTCCATCGGCTCTATCTGCGGGATTTATACCGCTCATTTAGCCATATACGCTCCATCGGCTTCATTCTACGGGATTTATACCGTACATTTGGCTATATATGCTCCATCGGCTCTATTCTAAGGGATTTATACCGTACATTTGGCTGTAGGTGCTCCATCGGCTCTATTCTACGGGATTTATACCGCTCATTTGACTGTAGGTGCTCCATCGGCTCTATTCTACGGGATTTATACCGTACATTTGGCTATATGTGCTCCATCGGCTCTATTCTACGGGATTTATACCGTTCATTTAGCCGCAACTGCTCCACCAGCTTCATTCTTCGGGATTTATACCGTACATCTGGCCGTACGTGCTCCACCGGCTTCATTCTTCGGGATTTATACCGTACATCTGACCGTATACGCTCTATCGGCTCCATTCTACGGGATTTATACCGTACATTTGGCTATATATGCTCCATCGGCTCTATTCTAAGGGATTTATACCGTACATTTGGCTATATGTGCTCCATCGGCTCTATCTGCGGGATTTATACCGTACATTTGACAGTGTCGCGTAAATCAAAGCACTTTTGCCATTCTTTCGTGCCAAACTAGCTCATTCGAGTAAATTAAAGGCACTTTTGCCCTTCTTTCGCGTCACACTAGCTCATTCGAGTAAATCAAAGTCATTATTGCCCTTCTTTCGCGCGATACTAGCTCATTCGAGTAAATCAAAGGCAATTTCACTCTTCTTTCGCGCCACACTAGCTCATTCGAGTAAATCAAAGGCACTTTTGCCCTTCTTTCGCGCCAAACTAGCTCATTCGAGCAAATCAAAGGCAATTCTGCCCTTCTTTCGCACCACACTAGCTCATTCGTGCAAATCAAAGGCACTTCTGCCCTACTTTCGCACCAAACTAGCTCATTCGAGTAAATTAAAGGCAGTTTTGCCCTTCTTTCGCGCGATACTAAACCTTTACAGCAAAACAAGGGCATTTCTGCCCTTGTTTCACCACACCCTATAGCGCCACCGCTGAAACGACGCGTCCTCTTGTAATGTTGTATACCTCGTATGTTCCTCATTTCGCACGCTCTTTGCTTCATATGCTCAGCATTTCCACGCTCACTCCACATTTCGTATGCTCTTTGCCTCATATACTCAGCATTTCCATGCTCACTCCATATTTCGTATGCTCTTTGCCTCATATGCTCAGCATTTCCATGCTCACTCCACATCTCGCACGCTCTTTGCCTCATATGCTCAGCATTTCCACGCTCACTCCACATTTCGCACGCTCTCTGCCTCATCTACTCAGCACTTCACACGCTCACTCCACAAACTATATATCCTCTACTTCCACGCTGTGCAATGCGCTCACGCAGACTTATCTACCATCCAGCAAATTGCCGAGTCCGCCAAGTACGCTTCCTTCTTCTTTCCGACCGCTGTTGCCGGCAGCGGACAGGATGCGATCGGCCATTCGGCTGAATGGCAGCGACTGTACCCACACCTTGCCGGGTCCGCGCAACGTTGCGAAGAACAGGCCTTCGCCGCCGAACAGCGCGGTTTTGACCCCTTTTACAAACTCAATATTATAATCCACCGAAGACGTCATAGCGACTAGACAGCCAGTGTCCAGCTTAAGCGTCTCTCCCGGTTGAAGTGTGCGTTCCATAACATAACCGCCAGAGTGTACAAATGAAAGTCCGTCTCCCTCCAGCTTTTGCATAATAAAACCTTCACCACCAAAAAAGCCGGTACCCAGCTTACGCTGAAATTCAATACCGATTGAAACGCCCTTTGCCGCGCAAAGGAATGAATCCTTTTGACAGATGATTTTTCCACCGTATTGCTGCAGGTCGAGCGGGATGATTTTGCCTGGGTACGGAGCAGCAAAGGTGACACTTTTACGTCCATAAGAACCACTGTGTGTAAAGACAGTCATAAACAAGCTTTCACCTGTCAACAGACGTTTGCCCGCGCCCATCAGCTTCCCCATCAAGCCACTTCCACGCGAGCCTCCGCTGCCGTCGCCAAATATCGTCTCCATTGTTATTTCCTGATCCATCATCATGAAGCTCCCGGCTTCGGCAATTACACTCTCTCCTGGGTCAAGCTGCACCTCTACACACTGTATTTCCTCACCCATAATGGCATAATCAATCTCATGAGCACTCATCCCGCAGTTCCTCCTTATAATTAAAGTCAACATGTGACTTATGAATGAAAATATATACGTGCGTTGCGATTCACGGTTTCGCTAATCCTAACTATCCATGAAAACCGCCTATATTCAGCAAAAAAATCAACCAGAGGTTCTGGCTGACCTTAATCCGGTATCCCTGAAAAATGTTATTTATTCCAGCTTTCTTCAGGTTACTGTACCACATCTCTTGTCAATACTTGATAATATGTTACAATACTTTTTATACTTAAATGTTTATTTAGTAGTCTAATTCTAATGATAAAGGTGAAATGAATGAATCCACAATCGGAATATGCAATTCTGCTATACTATAAATTTGTAAAAGTGCCGGATGCAGAACAATTCGCCCAGGAGCATTTGGCTTACTGCAAAGAGCTTGATGTAAAGGGACGAATTCTCATCTCAGATGAAGGCATTAACGGAACACTATCAGGTACGGTTGCCCAAACCGAGCAATATATGAAGGATTTGCGCGCAAACCCTCTGTTTAGCGATATCGTCTTCAAGATCGATGAGGCTGATGGTCATGCCTTCAAAAAGATCTTCGTTCGTTATAAAAAAGAACTCGTGACGTTCCGGGTCGAGGATGAACTGGACCCTAACGTGATTACCGGAAAGCATCTGGCGCCTAAAGATTTCTATGAAATGATGCAGCGCGACGATGTGGTGATTCTGGATGGTCGTACCGGTTACGAATTCGATCTTGGTCATTTCCGCGGCTCCATCCGCCCCGAAGTAGACAGCTTCAAAGAATTTCCGGACTGGATTCGCGAGAATATGAGCGACCTTAAGGATAAACCAATCCTGACCTACTGTACAGGCGGGATCCGCTGCGAGAAATTAAGCGGGTTTATGATGAAGGAAGGTTTTGGACAGGTGTACCAGCTGGATGGCGGCATTGTGACTTACGGTAAAGACCCTGAGGTACAGGGCCAACTGTTTGATGGAAAATGTTATGTCTTCGATGAGCGGATTTCCGTACAGATTAATCATACCGACGAGGATATCGTTGTCGGACGTTGCCATCACTGCGGTCAGCCAGCTGACCAATTTATCAATTGTGCTAACGATGCTTGTCATCTTCAGCATATTTGCTGTGAGGACTGTGAAACACAGCACAGTGGTCATTGCTCGGACGAATGCGAAGCAATCACGAATGCCGTGGGCTAAATAAAAGGACAAGCTGGCCGCAAATGTTTCTACACGATTCAAAGACGAGCACTAGTGAGTCTTAAGTTAACTAAAAGGTGGCGTACAGGATTTTCACTGTACGTCACCTTTTGTTATGAGCGAAACGTCCGAGCAACGCTCCTAAGGACTGCACCTATTAAATTACGTCATATCCAGCAAAAAAAAGTCAACCAGAAACTCTGGCTGACCTTAAATGTAGTATATCCCCGAATAAGCTGTTTATACCAGCCTTCTTCACATTACCGTACCATCATGCGGTTTACGTAGTGTAGATTGAATCTTTGGCGCCTTCACTAGCTTTGGTTTGCCTAAAGAGGTTGTAAAGGTGATCACATAGCCGGCTACGACTACTGCCATCACTGTATACATCGTTTCTTTAACAGGCATATAAAAGAGTGATAGTGCCAGAACGATTACATCCATCATGATGAATACCGTACCTACTTTGATTCCCTTCCATTCACTAACCAGCAGCGACAAAATATCGTCTCCACCGCTAGCCCCGCCACTCCGCAGGATAATTCCCGCTCCTAAACCTGTCAGTACGCCGGACAAAAGAGCTGCTAATGCCAAATTGTCCTGCAAGTTGATGACCAAACCGGAATAACGTTCCATGAGACCATAGAAGATTGTAAAAGCTCCTACAGAAACAAAAGTGTTGCACACGAACGCTTTCCCTTTGAACATCCATGCTATCAAGAGTACTGGAACGTCTAGAAGCAGAGTTGAAATCGAAGGTGAAATTCCTAATACGTATTTGCCAAGCAGCGATAATCCTACGAATCCGCCCTCTGACAAATGATTCTGAAAATTGATGTGATAATAAGTAAATGCAAGCAAAAATGTTCCAAACAAAATGACTGTCAATCGGAGCAGTACATTCACTCCGTAATTGTGGTTCCTCATACAGGTCTCCCCTTATCGTATATGGCGGCTAGACGTCCCACCAACCTCTACGACGGGTAAAACCGGAGGTATTGCTCCTTCGCATATATATACTCCTTCCCCTCGCAGAGGCGGTTCGTCAAGTAACAACGGTTTACGCACCTTCTACAGGGAAGCTAAGTATAAGACAGATCATAACGTTTCCAAATCGTCCTTTGGGGAATCGTCCTTCGGGGACACATGGTATCCTGATCCTTTCTCTAATTTGATAAGTTCTGTTTACATTATACCACGGAGCCACCCTACTCTAAACAGTTTGCCAGAAAAAAGCAGGAATCACTCTGTACTCCGCAGCAAACGGTTGATTGTTTCACGTCTTACACCGATTAATTGTCCTATTTCTTCCTGGGTCAATAACTCTGTTAGCGCTGCGCCATGAGAGTAGTCATTAAACCAGCGGGTTAGCAATTCCATACGTTCTGCAGGTGTACCTACAGTAAGATGATCCAGCCGTGTCTGCATAAACCGTACCTTCTCCTGAAGCAGTCTGGCGATTTCCATCGCTTGACCAGAATCATCCCGCAGCTGTTGATACCATTCTGCTGATGGAACTGCCTCCACCTCGCTCTTCATCATCGCAACTGCCGTTCCATGCGCCTCCTTTGGCGAAATGAGTGAATGATGGGGAACCATCTCACCGGGATACAGGATGTTGAATAACACCATGTTCCCATTCTCATGAAGTCTTGTGACCTTGAACAGCCCGCTTTTTACCTTAAATAAAAAATCACAGCTGTCTCCTTGGCGGAACAAGACTTCCCCCTTATGTAATATCATCTCGCTCGCTCCTTTTCCTTCTGATTATATATATTTTCAATTATATAAAATTAAACCTCATTTATGGAGATAAATCTACCTATGGCGAGGAGGTGGGTGATTAATGTCCATACAAAAACTGCTGGGTGCCAGAATAAAAATTCTGGTACCCAGCAGTTCAATTTATTTATAAAGTTACTTTGCTTCAAGCGGTTTCTTCCATAATCCGAGCATCAATCCGGAGATGACCGAACCGATCAGAACAGCTAAGAGGAACAACAGCGCGTGGCTTGAAAGGGCAGCTACAAAGATCCCGCCATGCGGAGCCGGCACGTTGATATTCCAAAGCTGTGTAAGACCTCCAGCAACGGCCGAACCAAGAATACAAGAGGTTAGGACACGAAGCGGATCGGCTGCGGCGAATGGAATGGCCCCTTCCGTAATGAACGATAAGCCCAGCACATAGTTCGTTAAGCCTGATTTACGTTCTTCTTCTGTGAATTTATTCTTAAAGAAAGTAGAAGCCAGTGCTATTGCAAGTGGAGGCACCATCCCCCCCGCCATTACAGCAGCCATCATGAAGCCGTTGGTATTGCCACTGGTAGTGAATACACCGATGGCAAAAGTATAAGCAGCTTTATTGAAAGGTCCACCCATATCTATGGCCATCATGCCACCGAGAACCAGACCCAAAATAACAGCATTAACAGTTCCAAGATCATTAAGCCAATCAATCAGCCCTACATTGATCCAGCTAAAGACCGGATCGAACAGGTAATACATCAATCCACCGGTAATTAGAAGCCCGAATACCGGATATAACAGGATCGGCTTCAGTCCGTCAAGTGTTTTAGGCAGACCTGCAAATACTTTACGTAGTCCGATAATTACATAACCCGCCAAGAAACCAGCAGCCAGCCCGCCGAGGAACCCAGCGTTGGAATTCAAGGCCATGTAACCCCCAACCATACCTGGCATCAGAGCCGGACGATCACCAATGCTAAGCGCTATAAATCCAGCAAGGACTGGAATTAGGAAATGGAAGGCACCATCTCCACCACCAATTGTCTGCAGTAACTGGAACAGCGGATGATCTGCTCCACCTACTTGTTCAATCAGGAAGGAGATTGCTAGCAGAATACCGCCACCGACTACAAACGGGAGCATGTGGGAGATCCCATTCATTAAGTCCTTATATATTTTACTGCCGATACTGCCAGATTTCTCTTTAGACCCTTCGTCATTGCCACCGCGACCTTCATTGTGATAAATCGGCGCTTCCCCATTCATAGCTTTACGAATAAGCTCTTCCGACTTACGGATGCCATCACTTACAGGTCTTTGCAGTACAGGTTTACCGTCAAAACGGGCCATTTCCACCTTTTTATCAGCTGCAACAATTACACCGCTTGCACGCCGAATCTCATCAGGGGTAAGTACGTTTTTGGCCCCTTCTGAACCATTCGTCTCTACACGGATATTAACTCCCATTTCCAGAGCTTTTTTCTTAAGGGCATCTTCAGCCATAAAAGTGTGTGCAATGCCTGTAGGACAAGCAGTTACAGCTACGACAAAAGCTTGGGAATCCGGGTTGCCCACGATTACACGTTCAGGCTCTGACTTCGCGGCAGTTTCAGCAGCTTCGTTCTCTTTCTCCTTAGCTTCACCTTCCGCCTGCTTGGCATCAAACAAAGCTGATACCTCGTCAGGAGTCTGAGTATTCATAAGCTGTTCAATGAACTCGCTATCGATCAGTAGTCTGGACAATGAGGCCAGTGTACGAAGATGCATATTGCCTGCTCCTTCTGGAGCGGCAATCATAAAGAAGATACGTGCTGGCTCATCATCAAGGGATTCAAACTCCACTCCCTTTGCGCTCTTAGCAAATACAACCGTCGCTTCATTTACCGCTTTAGTCTTAGCGTGCGGCATTGCAATGCCGCCGCCAATCCCAGTGCTGGACTGCTCTTCGCGCTTCAGAATCATCTCTTTAAAAAGGATCGGATCATTAATTCGGCCACTTGCAGCAAGACTCGCAATCAATTCATCAATTGCAGCTTCCTTAGTTGTAGCTTTTAGATCCATGATCATCGTTTCTTTTATCATTAAATCCGTTATTCTCATCATGCTCAACTCCCTTAAGTACTTTGAATGCTGTCGGCTTACACTTCTGAGATTTGGATCAGCGGTCTCAGCTGTTCAATGAATTCTCTGTCCGCTAAGTCATCAGAGAATGCGGTTGCACTGCCCGAGGCAACGCCTGCACGGAACGCCTCCAACAAGTCTCCTGTCAAAGACAGTGTCCCTACAAAACCAGCGATCATGGAATCTCCTGCACCTACAGAATTTTTCACTTTACCTGATGGTGCGTTGGCGTGGTATACCCCTTGCTCCGTAATGAACAAAGCCCCTTCACCCGCCATGGAAACCAGTACATTTTTCGCTCCTGCATCCAGCAGCTTGCGTCCATAAGTAATAATCTCTTCCCTCGTATCTATGGTTACGCCGAACAGCTCTGCGAGCTCATGATGGTTCGGTTTAACCAGCAATGGCTGATACGCCAGTGCTTTTTGAAGTGCAGCACCAGTAGTGTCAATGACGAATTCCGCTCCGCTCTGTTTGCACACAGATATAAGCTTGTCATAGAAATCTGCACCCAGTGATGGGGGAACGCTTCCCGACAAAATCACTACATCCTCCGCGTTCAGGGCAGCCAACTTTTGCAATAGTGCATTGGCTTCAGGATCATGAATGACAGGTCCAACACCGTTAATCTCCGTTTCCTCTCCATGCTTGAGCTTGATATTAATCCGCGTATCATCAGAAACAAACACGAAATCGCTTGAAATTGACTCTTCGTGTAACCAATCCTCAATATATCGGCCGGTGAAGCCTCCAAGGAATCCCATAGCCTTATTCTGAACCCCAAGCTGATTAAGCACTCGGGATACGTTAATTCCCTTCCCTCCCGGAAGCTTCAAATCACGTTTCATCCGGTTCAAGTCACCCAGTCTCAAATCTTCCACTTCCACGATATAATCAATGGAAGGATTAAGCGTTACAGTATAGATCATGATTATCCCTCAATTATGTTGGTTTTCTAAGCTATAGATTACCGATCACAAGTACGGCATCTGTAATTTCTCCAAACGATCACACGGTAATTCATAATTGCTTATCCTATATAAAATTTATACCAGCGTGAAATCCACACCCAATTGCGTGATCTCACGGATGAATTTGTCAGACGCTCCTGAATCTATAATGCAATGATCCATTTCCGTCACATCTGCAACCTTGCTAAAGGATACCTGCCCCAGTTTACTGTGATCTGCCAGTAGAATAACTTGCTTGGCGACTGCGATCATTTTGCGTTTTGTAGCTGCCTCTAACATGTTCGGAGTTGTGATGCCTTCCCGCAAATCCAGTCCATTAGTGGCAAGAAAAGTTTTATCTACTCTCACCATATCTAAGGAACGCTCTGTCATCGGTCCAACAAAAGCCATCGTATCCGGGCGAAGCATACCGCCTGTAATTGAGACTTCGATATTGCGGCAATCCCGCAGTTCATTCAGCGCCATAATCGAGTTCGTAATGACTTTGATATTCGAAAAGTTCTTCAGCTCTCTGGCAATCTGCAGTGTTGTTGTTCCTGCATCAAGCAGTATTGCGTCACCCTCCTGAATCATCTCCACGGCCTTACGGGCAATCCTTTGCTTCTCATCCAACAAATGGTCTTCCTTATCAGGATAAGCTGCCTCAAAATTAACACTCTGCAGGGAAACCGCTCCGCCATGAGTACGCTTTAATAGCTTGGCTTCTTCCAGCTCCTTCAGATCACGGCGCACAGTAGACTCAGATACGCCCATTTCCTGACTTAGCTCCTGTACAGAAGCTCTTGAGTTTTTTTCCACAAAAAGCACGATTTTTTGTTTTCTCTCTTCCTCAAACATCATCGTGGCTCGCTCCTTTATGTGACAGCGCGACCTGTGCAATTCCTTGCGCTCATCTATGAATTTTCTTGACCGTTAATTGATTATATGTGACCGTTATTGATCGTTTGTGCTCGTTTATGATTTTAACAGCGTTTTCATCCTGTGTAAAGTGCTAAAAAGAGACAGTGCAAAATTACATCCGAATTGCCTATCTCATATGCGGCATTTATAACATATTAATAATACATACCGGGAAAAGCGGGTGATCAGAAATGGCCAATGGAAGAAACAGCGGGAGAAATAAAGGCAACAGCAATGCTAATAAGAATGGGACCACCAATAACAATAACCCAGTGGAATCCGCAGAACTTAGCGCTGAGGATTATGAGATCATCGCAGCTGGACTTGTAGCGTTAGGTGAGATTTTTTCCTTTTTATCTCTTGTTAAAGCAAGACAAGTTACCAAAGAAACCGGAGGCGAAGATGTAGTTCCTGAAATCTTTACTTTATCCACTAGAAAATCTCATAGACGAAAGTCAAGATAATCTGTGAAAAAGCAGATAAATAGTTATATCTCCTTGTTAAATTGCGAACTTTTTACTTGGCGTAACCTTTGTAACTAGAACCTCTATATGGGTATGCCAAGAACTACCTAAAAGGAATTGCCCGCTTTTGAATCAATACTTGTAAATTAGGGTTATTAAACTACATAGACATAAATTTGAATTTTGGGGGATGTTTTTATTGCCACAACAGAAGTATTTTCGGACAAGCCTTGCTATTATCGCCTTTTTACTGATTTTGTACTTAGGCTCCAAAGTAATGTTTCTCTTCGCCCCACTGGGTGCCATTTTCAAATTATTACTTGTTCCTATGATGTTATCAGGGTTCATGTACTACCTGCTGCGTCCGTTAGTAAGAATCCTTGAGAAAAGAAAATTAAACCGGGCGTTCTCCATCCTGCTCATTTATTTTCTGATTGCCGGCTTGTTCGTTCTCTTCTGGATTCTAGTCTGGCCGACACTGCAAGAACAAATTCAGAACTTTATTGATAACACTCCTTACCTCGTGCAAGGTTTGCAGGATCAGTTCAATGCATTGAGGGAGAATCCGACACTGTCACGTTTTTTCAAAGGGGACTCTGACGTCGCGGCCCGTTTATCAGAATTTCTTAGCGATACTATTACCTGGGTTACCAATTCCATGTCCAATTTGATTGGCGTTGTTTCCAGCATTGTAGTGTTAATCGCAACTTTGCCCATCATTCTGTACTACATGCTAAAAGATGACTATAAGCTATCGCCTAAGCTTCAAGGCTTAATTCCGAGAAAATATCGTAAGGAAGGGCAAGAGATGTTTGGAGATATCGACAGCGCCTTAAGCAGCTTCATCGTCACACGTGTGGTGCTAAATGTCGTACTCGGTATTATGTTATATATAGGGTTCCTTATCATCGGACTGCCTTACTCCCTGTTGCTCGCCGTAATTTCAGTGCCCCTTAACTTCATTCCATATGTGGGATCATTCTTAGCAGCGATTCCGGTAATTATAGTGGGTTTCATTGAATCACCAACGATGGCCATATGGTCCCTGGTTGTAATCTTCATTGCCCAGCAGATCCAGGATAATGTACTCTCACCGATTATTTACGGAAAATCATTGGATGTTCATCCACTGACTACGGTCATCCTTGTCCTTATAGGTGGAGACTTCTACGGTATTATCGGAGTTCTTATTGCGCTCCCTGTTTATATGATTATAAAAATTGTTTTCCTGCGCGTGTATGAGATTATTATTGCAGACCGGATAGATGAAACTGAGCCTATCAAAAAAGAGGAGCTATAACGGTTGTAATCTACTTCGTGAACGGGCGGAGCTTATCTATAAAATAAAAAAGGGTACGTCTCCAATCACTCGGAGTCGTACCCTTTTTTATTCTTTACAGGTGCCTGAAATCATCCTCGTAAAGAACGAACTACAAAGATGTGATTGCCCTTCATCAGGTTTTGGCCGTTCTGAAGAGTAACTGAACCTTTCGTATGTGAGGTAATAATCGTATTAAAGGCAATAAGCTGATCTTCTTTCCAGACGCTAACCGCCGATTTAAAATACACTGCATTGTCAAATTGCTGCCGATCCCTCATCACATAACCTACGGAATGGAGAACTGGAGGCAGCGCTCTTTCTTTTGGAGCCAGAGCCTTAATAACAACAATATCCCGAAACGGCACAGCAATTTCCTGATGGCCAATCACCGCCACCGATGCGGAAAGGTCCCATTTGCGGAGGATTCCCTTCATAATGGTATAAGGTTTCTCCCCGCAGTACATTATAACGGGTTTACCTACCCAATGCTTCATAGCTACCTCCCCTTCGCATCACTCCATAAATTATAAGTCCGGAATGAACCAATCTATTCCTGCCAACCCCTGCGACTCTAAAAATTGGTTGGCCTTTGAGAACGGACGACTGCCAAAAAATCCACGATGCGATGAAAGTGGGCTTGGATGAGGCGATTGCAGCACCTTATGCCGGCTTTTATCGATGAAGGCGCCTTTTTTCTGCGCATGACTTCCCCATAATATAAACACCATAGGCGTAGATCTTTCATTTAGCTTTTGCATAATAGTGTCTGTGAATGTCTCCCAGCCCAGACCTTTATGCGAACCAGCCTCACCTTCACGTACCGTCAGCACGGTGTTCAGCAACAACACTCCCTGCTCTGCTAAGTGCAGCAAAGAGCCGTGGTTCGGAACAGGCACACCGACGTCCTCCTTCAGCTCTGCATAAATATTGCGCAGTGACGGAGGGATACGTACCCCCGGATTGACAGAGAAGCTTAGTCCGTGCGCTTGTCCGGGACCATGATAAGGATCTTGACCTAAAATAACTACACGGGTCTCCTTATAAGGCGTTAATTTCAATGCTGTGAACAATAATTCTTTTGGCGGATAAACGGTATGTTCCTTATATTCTTGTGTTAGTGCGTCCATTAATTTTAGAAAATAGGGCTTTTGCATTTCATCCTGCAATACCTCATCCCAATCGTTGCCAAACATCCCCAAACTCCTCCTTTAACCGAAACCATAGCGATATAGCTTTTTTATTTCCGACCATAATCCGCTTTGATCTCGCCCCACTCTTTGGTCTGCCACTTGAGCACCTTATTGTCATATGTATTGGTTTGCAACCAACGCTCTGCCCGATCAATAAGCACCCAAATTTCCTCTGTTGAAGAATCGCGCGGCAAGGTTGTTGCCACCTTCTTCTGCTTCACCCACTTCATTGCATTTACTGAATCACTGTAGACCGTTTTATCGCTTCCCTCTTTCTTTAACAACGCCAAGGCATGAACAATCGCTAAAAATTCGCCTAAATTATTAGTGCCCTTTTTGATCGGACCACAGGAGAAAATGATATCTCCCGTTTGTGTATCTACACCCTTATATTCAACAGGCCCCGGATTACCACGAGTCCCCACATCTACTGAAATACTGTTGTAATCAATCTCCTCAGAGGTCTCTACTGTAGCACTGCGTTTAAAAGAACTAGTCCCCTTAGACTTTGCTGCACCAGCTGCCCCTGTTCCCCAATTCCCCTTCCAGCCCGCTTTATATGCCGCATCAGCTGCTGCTTTGGATTCATAGGATTTATATTTTGCACCGGTATAATGATCTGTCTGTGCCTGGCATTCTGCCCAAGTGCTATAGACTCCCGGTTGTTTACCTTCCCAGACTACATAATATTTCTGTTTGGCCATGGATAATGCTCCTTTTCTACTGCCTGTACTTATTGTAATCCATATTGCTCGTGAATTCATCGGATAAATCACATTTTTCAGGTCATACTATACGCCAGAGATGTCCAGGCCTATATTACCATTTGTAGATTGATTGGTAAATTACTAACTAATCACTCTATAGTAAGCTCGAAGGATATCAGTACAATTACTTAGGGAGGTTATACAGATGAGAAAGATAGCAAGTGTTGCTGCGGTATTTGCTTTTGTGTTAATGGTCGGATGTGGAAATGCAACAAACAATGCCAATAATGCTACTGCAACAAGCACTCCTGAGAACACGAATAATGCGGGAACCACTAATAATACAGGCACCGCTAATAATCAAAATAACACCACAGATGCTGTAACCTCAGCTTCCGTAGTAGATAATGAAGAAGCCTTCAAACGCGCCATCAGTCCAGAAGGAACCTGGATTGCTGCTACACTTAAAGACTTAACCTTCACCGAAGATCTCGTGGTGGATGGAGAATTCATGAATAAAGAGGAACCCGCCAGAAAAATTGCTCTATACACACAAGATGCGGATCACAACATCACCAACTCCTTTAAACTGACTGCTCCAAAATTGACCATCAAGAGTAAAAATGCCCGCATCCAAGGCGGCACTTTTATTGGAGATGTATACGTAGAAGCGGATGGATTTACCCTAGTGAACGCAACCGTTGAAGGTAATGTTTACTTCGCAAACGATCAATATAAATCCACCTTTAATTCATCCGATCAAGGAAAAGTAACTGGTGTTACAGAAGTGAAAAAATAAACTTCAACCCCAAAAAGGTGATCTCAAGTCGTTAAGACTTGAGATCACCTTTTTTATATACACCCTTATTCTTGATAAAAACCATCTTTGAAAAAGTTGTACCATCCCTCGACGGTTTCGATTGGGAAACCCTCTAACTTCTTCATAACTTCCCTTGCAAATTCTAAAGAAGCTGTGCCATTAGCTGTAATAATATATTCACTCGAAACTGCCTGTTTTTCAATATAATTTGCTTCTCCTTTATAATTAGGAGCATTTTGTTTTAAATAATCCAATGAATTTCCGGTATGCGGTATGTTGTCTAAATAGCCATGTTCAGCCAAAAAAGTTGTAGCATCACATATAGCGGCTATAGGTACACTCTCCTGCAGACATTTTTCAATCACTGGAGTAATAGCTGAATTATCTTTCCAGCCTGTGCCCCCGATTAAAATCAACATTTCATACTGAGCAGGTAAACTTTCTAAAGTATAGTCAGGTACAACAGTAAATCCACCCATAGATTTGACATTGTCGCTAGTTAGAGCAACTGTTCTTACTTTATATTCACTTTCCTGCTTATTTAGTTCGGCACTAATATATCCGCTTTCCCAATCAGCGTAGCCATTGGATAGAAACATCAAAACTTCTTTTTTCATATATTAGCACTCCCTTTAAGTTCTAACGCCACTTCCGCCACTTCTCGCCCATTTACCAGCAGCACAATCCGGTGCTCTCCTGGATAATGACGCCGAGTTGTTAAATCAGCCCAACGATGTGTCCGTTTACCTGACAGAATTGTACCTCCAGGTACGGTCTTATCCGATAACAAAAAAGATTTACGGGAGGTTCGACCTGCCGCTTTCACGAAATAGATTCCGTATTCAATCCGAATCCGTGCCGGAGCTCCCTCACGAACTTGAAGCTTATACTGTAATTCAGAGCTTTCGCCAATGGTCAGGATTGAAGGTTCCAATAGAATGAAGGCACTCGTTATAAGTGGAGCAGCTTCGTCTGTCTGCTCTGCGTATCCGAATAAAGCCATAATCTCTGGCTCAGCTTTACGAATCAAAGAACGGCAGCCGTGCCGCACAATCCAGTCTGTATCGGGATGTGTTCCCTTCCAGCGCCGAGCGGTATCGAGCACCACTTCCGGATGATCCTTCGCAATATCATTCAAATGATTAGCGACACTTTTACGCACATACAGGGATGTATCCGCCTTAAGCTGCTCAAGTACAGGTAATACCGGAGCTGGGTCAAGCTTGAACATGGGAAGCGCCTGTCCCCAAGGCAGACGAGGCCGACAGCCCTCACTAGCCAGCCTACGTACATGCTCATCAGGGTGCTTCGCCCATACCAGCATTTGAGCCATCATCCGCTCTGGTTCCCGTAAGAGAAACGGCCTAACTGCAAATTCAGCCGATGATTTCGCTGTGAATCTTTCCAGAGCCTGCATAGACAATTCCCAATGATCGTCTCCCTGACCATATACCTCAACAAAATCCGGAAAAATCAAATAAGGAAATCCTACACAATCGTCAGCAATGGCGAATAGGATAGCCAGCGCTTCTTCATAAGGAAGCTTTAAGTGGCTGCCCAACGTCTCGGTGACCCGCCGCATTCTTGCCTTCAGCTCAAGCATTTCCCACGGTTCAGTCATGGCTGAGCTTACAAATGCCTCAGTCTCGAAGACATTATGTACGCCACGAATCTTTTCGCCGAACTCACGCAGAAATTGTTCATTGTACATTGCTTTTAAAGGTTCAGCCATTCGATAATCCCTCATTTTCTTCTTTAGATCAGCAGACTTGATTCTGTCATGAAATCGTAGCACACCCAATTTGACAACAGTATGTCAACTTTGGCAGCTAAGAATTAATAAGTACCTTTACCTCTTCAATCCCTTGTTGGGCTCGACTGTTTAACGCGCGTTTATCTTTAAGGTTATGTTCTTTAAGTTCGTGTCCAGGATCAATGACCAGCGGCTGTGAGATTACATCCTCGAGAATTTGTACAGCAACCTTACAGCCTTGAAATAACAGTTCTTTTGTGATCACCTGGTTATGAGAACGAATGATTTCAAGCATTTTTTCCGCATAAATCAGTCTAACCAAACTATCAGCGCTCATAATATTCCGCGAAGCAAAAGAAGCCACTTTTTCCACAATCCAGCTATCCTGATAATTCCGCGAGATGGATTCCAGTATCGTAATCGCATCCCAGTCCCGTATCGACAACTGCTTGACGTGCTCCATAGCCCATTCCTGCAGCCATTCCAGCTCCACTTCTCTTGGAATTTCAAAACTTTTGTACTCCTTAAGTACTCCTGCTTTATGCATATTTAAAAAATGACCCAAAAACTGAATGTACAGCTCCTTGGCTCTTTGTGTCGGTTCTGTCATCTGGCAATCATCCTTTCATTATCCAAATCATATCCATTCCCCGGTTTCTTTTCAAATTAAAATAAAAAAGGACAGGTAGCGAAATCATCGCAATACCTGCCCTTTAATAACTTCGGGTTATGGTAAATAGTTTGCTTCAACCGGAGGGGTTTTCTCCACTATTTTCAGTTCTAGTCCTCCGAATCTCTTCGCCAGCTTGTTATATACCAGCGCTACCAGCATACCCACCAATCCATAAATGAGTATCAAAATAACCGGCATAATCAAATAAGGGATACCCATAACAACAATAAACGTCTCTTTAATGATAAGCCCGACCACCACCATCCCTAGACCTACTATAAACAATAGCAATGTAGGAATGATCATAAAATAGATAGTTGTTTTAAAAAAACTCTTTTTGTTAATTTCCAGCACTTCATAGTCTTTCATTATGTAATCCCCTTAATTTATTTAGAGTGGTAAAATTACCCTCTTCGTTTCATTAAAGACGATCTTAAATACAATTTCAACCAAATTTCTCATATTTTCGACTTTTACCAAAGAATTCTTCCTAAAACTCAACGATAAATCATGGTAAAATAACTCCTATGGTTAAAATATCATCATGTACAAGATGTCACCGGAGGGAATAACATGCCACAAACACTAGTGAAAAATATTGATTTTTTTATAGCTGCCTTATCCCAAACCTATATTTCTGCGCTACAGCTTGATCCTGATGGAATGTATTCAGAGGTTGCTTCAGGAATTGTTGAACTGTTCTCTGACGAACAAGTACGGCTGAGAAGATATGACGGATCAGTATCCCATTATGCAAGAGACAACACCAAATTTCAGCGATGACAAAAGGACGTGAACTGGAAAAAGGTCATTGTGAATGATCCTCTTCCAGCTCACGTCCTTATTCACTCTACACACAACTAATCTAGCACGATCCATTCGCCTTCAGCATCCGCTGACTTCATTTCTGCTTCCACGATTCTTAGAGACTCCGCTGTACTCTCTGGCGTACAAATAATGATAGGCTTATCCTGGATAATAACATCCAGAAAATATACAAGCTCTCTATAGTAGCCAACATCCGGTGAAAGTTCCGCTAAATAGCCTGCCCCGTCATTCGGATTGACCTTGACCTCGCTGCCATCAAACACTATATTTCCACGTTCAAAATTAACCCGGTACCCCATGTAAAAACCAAAGTCACCTTCCAGCGTCCAATCCACCTGAGCATTAATTACTTTTGCATCCTTATAAAAATAGTGAGTCGATGCGATATCATATCCGCTACCCGGAAGGACATTACGTCCTAAGGATGATACTTTATCCGGTCTGCCGAACAGATAGTTAATCATATCCGTATCGTGAATATGCATATCCATAATGCCTCCACCGCTTAGTGTCTCATCAAGAAACCAATCCTTAGGAGCACCAGATCCCCTGTAAAAATACCCTTCCGTGACCTGACCGAACTGCCCGCTCTCTATCACTTCTTTTAAATATTCATACCCCGGCCAAAAACGGAGACAATGTCCGATCATCAGTTTTTTCCCACAGCGGGCTGCCGTTTCCACCATTTCCAGCGCTTGTACGGAAGTTCTGGCCATCGGTTTCTCACAAAAAACATGATATCCACGCTCCAGCAGCGAACAAGTCATTTCCGCATGCAGATAAGTAGGAACCGCAATGTCGATCATATCCAGTTCCTCACTGGCTATCATTTTCTCCAGATCATCGTATAGATTGTAAGCTGACAAATCATAGACTTCCTGGGCAGTGCTCATATTCCCGGCTGCTTTTCCATCCTTTAATTCCTCAATTCGCAAATCACAGATGGCTTTAAGGGCAATGGGCTGCCCCTCTTTCGTTAAGCGCACATAATTATCAAAATGCATCCGGCCCATAAATCCAAAGCCGATCAAGCCTATTTTCAACATCGTGAAGTCTCCTTTACTAAAAGTATGGTACTTAACGTATCCGTATCCAGGCCCCTTCTTGATCAGCCGATTGGATTTCAGCCTCAATGATTTCTATGGACTGGGCAGCACTTTCGGGCATACATAGGGTCACTGGCTCATCGTTCTGGATGATTTTCAAGAAATATACCAACTCTCTGTAATATCCGGTATGCGAAGAAAGCTTCGCAATGAACCCCGGTTGACGATTAGGATTTACCTTAACTTCCGCGCCATCAAAGACTACATTACCCCGTTCAAAATTAATCCGATAGCCCATGTAAAAACCAAAGTCGCCTTCCAGTGTCCAGTCCGCTTGGGCATTGACCACTTTTCCATCCTGATAAAAATAATGAGTGGAGACGATATCATAGCCACTTCCCGGTAAAACCTTCCGCCCAAGCGTTGATACTTTATCTGGTTTCCCAAACAAGTGATGGATGATGTCCGTATCGTGTACATGCATATCCAGCATACAGCCGCCACTTAGCTCATCATTGACCAACCACCCTTTAGGAGCACCGGAACCCCGGTAAAAATAAGCCTCTGTCACTTCACCGAACTCACCGCTAGCTATAACCCCCTTCAAATATCCATATCCCGGCCAGAAGCGAAGACAATGACCAATCAGCAATTTTTTTCCGCTGCTTTGCGCCGCCGCTACCATCTTCCAAGCTTCTGCGGAATGTCTCGCCATCGGCTTTTCACAGAACACATGATACCCTCGTTCCAGCAGCGAACAAGCCATTTCAGCATGCAAGTACGTAGGTACTGCAAGGCTAATAGCATCTAGTTCTTCTTTTTCGAGCATATGCTCCAAATTCTCATAAAGGCTGTAAGGGGATAAATCATATACCTCGTGGGCTGTGTTCATATTCCCCGCGGATTTAGTATGTTTAAGGACTTTAATCTGCGGGTCACAAATGGCAACCAGAGAAATCGGATGGCCGTCTTCCTGCAATTGAACATACTGATCAAAGTTCATTCGGCCCATAAATCCAAAACCCACCAGCCCCACTCTGAGCACAGCCTTCACCTCTCTTAAACTTAGTAACTAGTGCGTCCTAAAATAGCATCCATCGCTGCAGAAGTATTAAAAATGATTTGCTCCGAATAATGCGTATATGGCGGTATCATTTCTCCAGTAACATAATTGCTGTAGCCGATCTCTTGCAGTGCTTCCATAACAGCAGGATAATCCACATCCCCAGCAAGTAGATCAACAAATCCATGAAGTCCTCCGGCTGCCCGGCGGTAATCTTTGAAATGCACCTTCTTGATTCTATGGCCTAGAATCCGTATCCACTGCTCTGGATAACCAGAATGAACGATATTCCCTACATCCAGATAGGAACCTACATAATTGGAGCCTACAGCATCTATAAAAGAACGTAATTCGAGCGGAGACAGCAGGAATTTATTCCACACATTTTCAATCCCAATAGAAACACCCGCCATTTTTGCATCCTGAGCTAGATCACTGATCGCCTTCAAGGCTCGATCATAAGCTTTTTCATAATCGACTATTTCACAGCCCTCAATAAAATCCACACCAACCGCACCAGGAATGACAAGAATCGTATCTACGCCAAGTGTTGCTGCCAGCTCCAATTGTTTTTTACATACATCGATAGCCTTCGTCCGGTTCGCCGCGGATTCACTTGTCATGGCATATGACCAATATAGTCCTGTCGCCAGTCCTGCAATTTCTAACCCCATCTCCTGAATGGAATTTTTGATCTTAATAGCTTCTTTCTCAGTGGTTTGCAGGCCAAGTTCACCCGATTCATTCAAAGATAACTCAATTCCGTCGAAACCTGCCGCTTTAGCCAGACGTGCACATTCTTCGATCTCAGTACCTTCGCGAAACGACCAAATGTTTATTCCCTTTTTCATCTGAATCCTCCTCAAATTTGTTATTTTCCGTTTTTTAAGATCCTACCCTAAATACCCTTATATCCTTGATTTATTTATATTATAATAGATTGTAAGTTGAATTTATTTAGGTGAACAAGAGATTTGTTGCACGATTCCGGTCTATTTAAAAATTCATTTTATACTGTATGGGAGGTTTATTCGTGGCTGAAAAAGAACCCCGTTATCCCCTGAGAAAACAGGTCCCCTCCCGGGAGTGGTCACCTGGCATTCACTACGCACAATTCCAAACTCTCTCACCTTGCCTCTTCCCAAGAAGAAGATTGTATGATTTCGAGCTGCTATACGTTCGCCAGGGGAAATTATCAACAAAGATGGATACGGAGGAATATATCCTGAATTCAGGACAACTGATATTTCTTTCTTCCGGGGTATATCATCAAAATGCGATTGTCTCAGATTCGGAAACCAAACTCATTGGGATCCATTTTGATTTTTTTGGGGAATCGATTATTACAAGCGATGAAGACATGCTGGTCAATGAGGAGGAGGTTATGGACGAGAAGTTTGCCTTGGAAGCTGTGACCGCTCCTTTTATGCCATTGTCACAGGAGCCCATTTATACCCCGCCACCCGAATGTATCCATGCGATGGAACAGCTCGTGCATGAATTTACGATGCGGCCTGCCGGTTATGAATGGGTCTGTCGGGGGTTACTGCTCGGCGTTCTAACCTCGCTGCTCCGAACACAAAGCTCCCGGAATACAGCCAAATCTTCCGTTCATACCGGGCGGATCAGAGCTTTAATCGATGAGATGGATTCAAAGCTAGCAGACCGCTGGAGCAATAAATCCATGGCTGGTGCCATGAATATGCATGAAGACCATTTCTCCAAGTTATTTCGTGAGGTGGCTGGCATGCCTCCTGGTGAATATCTCCGTTCCATCCGGCATCGAGAAGCACGCAAGCTGCTGCGCGAAACGGATTGGCCGATTGAACAGGTCGGGGATAAGGTTGGTTATCCTGATATCCATTATTTCAGCAGGGTATTTACTGCGAATGAGGGAATTTCTCCGCGGGCTTATCGCAAAATGTCCCGGATACTCTAGATACGGAAAACTCAAGATATCTCAGTCCAAGTAAGAAAAACTCCCAAAAACATTGAGGGTGATGGATTCTTCCTTATGATTCAAAAAGGCAAAAGCACCCTTCCCTGAAAAATCGAAGAAGGAGGCGGCGAACGTTCGTGTTTTCTGCGTTAATGCAGTATGCGGGGACGGCTCTAAAACTAATTAGGAAAAAACTCCCTGAAAATAGCCAATATTCGCTCTAAATGAACGAAATCAGGGAATTCCTCCCTAATAATAAGAGGAATAACTATAATTGCTAACGAATCAGCTAAACTTTGGGGAGGTTTTCCCTGATTATTAGTCTGATGACCAAATATCCCGGAATTTCAGGGAGAAATTCCCCAATCACTCTATCGAAGCAGGACAATTCAGGAAAGTTGGAGATAACAGCAGCCGGAAGTCTAATTATTCGCCGTAGTTACGGCTGACTCTTAATGTATGATCTCAAATTGAAACCACACACTTTCCATCCCACGCAACTCTATTTCTTGGATCACAGCGTTGTCCATCAGGATCAGTGTCTTTTGGATCTCGGCAGTGTTATTTACGGCACAATATCGACCCGTCTCAGGATACGCGTGACATTCAACATTCGGATTCACTGAGAACCATGAATACAATTGCTTCTCTTGATGTGCAGCCCAAAAGATCGCTCGGCTGAGTAGTCTGGTATTTTGAATACTATAGGGAAGCCCCGCGATATAAACGCCCCGCCCCCGACCAAATGAATTCACGGCAAGATTGCAGCTGCCTTGGTGCACGTCCAATATTTCTGCTCCGGCCTCCGCTTGATAAATCATGGTCATCCCTTCACCATAATTAATCTCACCTTCCAGATCTTCCGTTATGAAATGACCCTGCACAGGCGTTACCTTGGGCTTATTGATGCTTGCTGTAAATCCAATTTCCTTCTGAACACCTAGAATATCCGCTAGTTGAAAAAGAACCCCTTGATGTTCATAAGCTGATGGATCACCAATCCCAATAAAACCGCCCCCTTGCTCCACCCACTCACGAAGTGTTGCCACAACTTGCGGATCGCTCCATTGATCTCCACCGCTCCAAGAGGTGTGTACATCACCCGCGTTAATAATCACACCGATACTAGGATCAATCCCACTTAACCTGATGTCATCAAAGCTTATAAACTCAATGTCGAACGGCAAGCCCGCCAATGACTCTAATGCTCCTATGTAGGAATAACATCTTTGATTCCATAATGAATGAGCCACTTGATGTGTCTGCCAGCTTCGAAGGGAGCCCCAAGTATTCAGAACCGCCACTTTAAAAGGAGCTTTAAAAGGCTGTGTCCCTTCTGCATTGGCATGAATCCCTTTGAACTGCGTCGCAATTTCTGTCACATGATCTATAAAATCCGGAAATTGATGCGCTAGACTTAAATATCCGCCATACCCCATCCTGCCAACTGGTTTACGCATGAGCGCACGCCGGCATTTGATCCAGATCGGCATGGACTCTCCGACAGGGTCTCCCCCTTCAAAAAAGACATCAGGAAAGAAATAAGGATAGAAACGTGCCTCGGTATCCTTAATAGGTATATCCGCAATCATACGGGTTGTAACGCCATCTCCTGCTGCCCCTACCACTGCGTCGAGCCCTATCTCCGGAAAATATTTGCCATAAGGCTCTGTACCAGCCCAGTGATCCCCAAAAAACATAATCGCTTTCTTCCCGAAATCATGCACCATTTCTACACATTGTTTCGCATAACCTGCGATGAATTTCTGATTGAAGTCCATCCAGTCCAGATATCTTTGGGTCGGGTTCTTAAATGGTGTGTTATATCGCCCCTGATCCACAAAATCTTCTGCAGTCAATCGGTACCCATAAGCTTGCTCGAATTGCTCTAACGCAAGTGGACTCACACAACTCAGATAGCCAAACCAATTCACCTGTTTCTCCTTACCTTCCTTGTTAAAAATCAAATCAAAATTATAAAAGAAGGTCGTAAAACGTACGATATCAGTCTTGGGATGTTTCTTTAGCCAATCCTCCAGCACCTTCAAAACATGCCCTTGAGCCTCGGGGTAACGAACATCCAACGGTAAACGATGCTCCTCATCCCAATCATTCGTGATGTGATTGTACATGGAGACCGGCTCCCATTTCTGGTAGGCCAAGAAACTGACCGTATACTTGTGAAATTGTACCGCCTGTTCAAGTGTGACAATTCCCTCTGCGTAACTCCAACATTCAGAAGGTAATACTTCTCCTGTAGTCCGGTTTACAACCTGCCAATATTTTTTTATATCCACATCTGTGTTAGGAATAAATTGCTCGGCAAAATAATCAGCCATAATATCGATGGCCTTCACCTTTGAAGTTACTATTACTGGAGCAGACATCAGATAAATCTGCTGTCTATATTGCGGATGCTGCTTCGCCCACTCGTTGTCCTCACGGACAAGACAAAGCGTTGAATAAATTTGCAGACCCATATCGAGAATGTCCTGCGATAGATTCGTGCCATCACTGTCACGTACGGCATCTACACCCCATCTTTCGACGAGATCGGCTATGACCTCTTCCATCCCTGTTTCACCAGGCAGTGTAAATCTTCCTTTGTCCACGTAACTTCCCTCCATATCTTTGTTGTTCAGCCCTTAATTCCGCCTGCGCTTATTCCTTGGAGCAATTGCTTTTGTCCTATCACATATAAAAGAATCGTTGGAATCAGCACTAGGATCAGCGCGGCAAAAAGTGCACTCCAATCAGTAGCATAACGTTGAACCTCAAAAAGATTGGCTAAACCTACTGGCAATGTTTTTTTGCTATCACTTTGAATTAAGACCAATGCCAGCGGATACTCATTCCAAAAGCCCATCGCTGCCAGCATACAGACCGTCACAATGCCCGGTTTAGCAAGCGGCGCAACAATTCTGACGAGCACTCCTGTGTTGCCACAACCGTCAATCTTAGCGGCCTCTTCATAATCTCTAGGGACGGACCTCAGAAATCCACTTAATACAAAGATGGCAAAGGGAAACTGCAGAACAGCATAGATTAAACTGAGCATCCCGCGATTGTCTAACATCCCGAACGAATTCACCTGCAGAAATAAAGGAACCATAATGTAGGAGGCTTGCAGAAAAATACAGGCCATATAAAGGTTAAGGATTAGTTTAGAGCCCCAAAACTTAAATCTCGTTAAGACATAAGCCATAGGAACCACAAAAATAACTAAAATCGCCGTGGATAACACCACAAGAAAGATAGAGTTCAGGAAATAACTCCCCATCTTGGATTTCTGAAAAGCACGTACATAGTTATCGAAGTGTAGGGCTTGTGGAAAGGAGAAGGGGTCGGTCAGAAATTCCGTATTGCTTTTAAATGAGGCTAAGAGATTCCATACAAACGGATATAACAAAACAATGGTGGCTACAATCAGAAACAGCCGCGTAATCCAGTTAGCAATATTCATTTTTAGAAGACTCTGTTGATTGCTCGTCATCCTTCTCCCCTACCCTTCTGCTCGATTTGTAAGTAGTCTGGACAGAAAAGAAAGCACAAAGGCGAACACCAGCGTAAATATAGCTATAGCCATGGCATAACCAAAGTTCGCATTCTGGAAGGCCTGCGTGTACATGTAGTGGAGTAAAACAGTAGTTCCACCTGCCGGACCACCACCAGTCATTACAGTTACAACTATAAAACTTAAATTGATCGTACCTGCCAGAGACAACACAAACGTAATGCCAATAATATCTTTTAGCAGAGGGATCGTAATACTGGTAAGCTTCCGGAAATATCCCGCACCATCAATAGTCGCCGATTCAAACACATCCGCAGAAATCCCATCAATCGCAGCGATGTACATGACCATATAATAACCAACCGCTTGCCAGATCAGTGTAACGGCTACACACCACAATGCTGTTCGGCTATCTCCAAGCCAGGGTCTGCTCAGTTGATCTAATCCGATGCTCCCCAGAATATTATTCAAAATGCCCATATTGGGATGAAACACAAAGGACCAGATAATTCCGACTACCGTCAAAGAGATGATACTAGGAAAGAAAAATACGGTTCGGTAAAATCCTCTTTCCTTCAGCTTCGTCTGCGTTAATAGAAAAGCAAGCACCAGCCCAAAAATCAACGTAATCACTGGCACAACCAGCATCAGTTTAAATGTATTGCTCAGAGCTTTGAGGAACATCTCATCTTGAAACATATATTTATAGTTATCCAAAAAGATAAACTTGTTCTCATCACTCATCCCGGTAGCATCCGTAAAAGACATAAAAAATGCCCGAAAGGTTGGAATAATCATAAATACGAGGGTCAACAGGAGCGTTGGAATCGTGCATACCGCTATGAATAGCTTAGGATTTCTGGTTTTCGCTGTCCTAATCTTTGATTTCCTCTGTCTAGGAGCTACTTCTGCCAGCTGCATTTCAGACATCTTTCTCACTCCCCTTCATACAAAATGCATCCCGTTCATAGATAACCTTATCCATTCCTAACAGGATGCATTTGCATGAGATACTATAGATTATTTACTAGCCGCTTTCTCTTTACGAATCTGTGCAAAAGCTTTTTCCACATTATCCATCCATTGATCTGTGGTCATTTGGCCTGTCATCACTGGTGTGACCGTATTCTTGAACATTTCAGTGACTACACTAACCTTGGAACCCTTCGGTAATGATTGCCAGCCCTGTAGAATAGAAATGGAACCATTATAAGCCTCAAACATGTCATAGACACCTTTAGTCAAAAATGGCTTAGACAGCTCCTTCGCATCGTTAAGCGCATACGCCCCATTCGCTTTTTCCGCGAATAGTTTCACAGACTCATCGGTATACAGGAACTTCAAGAATTCCTTAGCGAGCTCAGGATTTTTGGCCTTAGCAGGGATGGAGAATTGCTCGTAGCTGGAAAGCACATACTTCTGATCGCCTTTATTGAACACAGGTACAGTTGTCATCCCAAATTCAAACCCATTTTCTCTAGGTGAATCCTTCATTTCATTTTCCATCCAGTTCCCGTTTACGATAAACAAAGCTTTACCCATCATCATATCGGTCTGCGACTGTGTATGGTTCAAGGCAACCGTGCCGTCCATCAGATAACCGTCTTTAGAGATTTTATAGAAAATATCCAGTACTTTTTTGATCGTGTCGTTCTTAAATGAACCTTCCTCATAAGCAAAGACTTTATCCAGCGTTTCTTTTCCCCCCGCACTCGCAATGGCCGGGTAGAGAATTTCCTCCAAATAATCCGGATAGATGCCTTGGTAAGTGAATAAAGCCCGCTTCGTTTTGGTTCCATCTGCATTAACCAGATAGTTCTCCTCTTTGTTCAGCTCATCCCCTAAAGCAAAGAACTCCTCCCAAGTCTCAGGAACACTCCAGCCTTTTTCTGTGAACAGTGTTTTATTGTAAATCAAGCCCATCGGTCCAGCATTAAAAGGTGCGAGGTACGTCTTTCCATCTTGATAGGGCTGAAATCTTGTACTGTCCAGCATCCCCGGTAGAATCATATCCTTAAGCGTCTCCTCTTTATCAAGCGCTTTGCTTTCAAATACATCGCTGATATCTAGCAGTCCTTTTTCTTTAATCAATGAAAGCACGATGCCACTTTGCTCTGTATCTGTAACGGATAGGAAGTCGGGAGGATTACCCGCAACAATCTGCGGCCGGATTACTTCACCAACTTTAGGATTAATCGTCATGTTCACTTTCACACCTGGATAAGCACTTTCGAATTTGCTGACAATTTCATTCCAATAATCCGCACCATATCCCCCTTGGAATACAGCAATGCTAAGTTCCTTGTTATCAAAATCTTTAGCAGGTTCTTCTTTAGTCTTCCCGGCGTTCGTTGTACTTGTAGCTTGCGCGGTGCTCGCAGCTTTCGTTGAATCTGATTCATTAGAGGCAGCAGGTTTATTATTGCTGTTCCCACAGCCGAGCAACCCCACACCTAGCAGCATTACTGCTAATAATGTACTCATAGTCTTTTTCATAAACGCCCTCCTTAAGATATTCTTGTAAACGCTTTTTTAATAATCTAAGTATAGAAGGATTTACGCTATATTTACATTTACAATACAAACCTACCTATGTATTATCTTATCCATCTTCCAATGCAAGCTCGTATAAGCTTATTCATCAGGATCACATAACCTGTAAACTTAGCCGTTAACGGAATGGATAATATTATCCATTCCATAGATTATTCTCACTTTTCGCCGCTGCATATATATTCCATTGTTCTTTTTATGTTAACTTGTAAGTAAAAGATAGTGAATGGGAGGTCATCCACCTGAGTCGACGCAAAGGGAAGCTGCATTTTCCTAATCCTCCGCAAATCATGCGCAAGGTTAAAATTCAAAATCGCTTAACCGTCATTTTCTTAATCGTATCCGTGATCCCAATCATCTTTATAGGTTTCTACTCCTACACCATTTACTCCAAATCTATTAACAATAAATTAAGTAAATCCACATTTCAGGCTTTAACACTGCTTAATCGAACGATGTTAAGTGAACTTAACAACTATCAATATCTTGCAGGCTCTGTTTCTACCAATAGTATTATTCAGGAGCGTTTATCGGCAGCACCAAATGAACCCGCTCCTAGCAATGCTGCCATTAATCATGCCATGGACAATTTATATAGAACCATCTACCCCGGATATGTCCAGAACGTTCGGGTCATCGACGCCAAGAACCAACCTATTTATGAATTAGGCTACGATGGCATCCCCAATCCTAAGTATGAAGAAATTATGAAACAAGTAGAGCTCAATGCCCCTTATGACAGTCTTAACTACGCAAAAAGCTATCGCGCTTACAATACCATTGTCCTGGGCCGGAAAATTTTTGATCAAGATGACATTGGCGTTCCCTTAGGTCATGTGTTTGTTTTTATTGGTGGGGAGTTATTTTCAAAAGTCATTCTTTCCAGTGTGGATTTAGGTACAGGTTCCAGTCTCCTTATTATGAATAGGGAGGGAAAAGTAATGTCCTCGAATCAAAAGGATACTCCGCTAGGAGAACCCTATTATAAAGATGAGCTTTTTAAGCAAATCAAGACACAAGAGGCAAAGAAAAACCATTCCTTCCAAGGCATGGTCAATGGCAAAATGCAGCAAATCTCCTATATTAACAATAATCAATTAGGCTGGTACATGATTTCTACCGTGCCCTTCTCTTATATCAATTCAGAGACAAGTAAAATCACCACTGGACTACTTATTGTTGTCAGCATCATTGTAGTCGTGTGTATTCTAATTATTATCGTATTGTATAAAAGCATCCTGAAACCAATCAAACAAATCATCGTCTTCTGCAATCAAATTTTTTATGGTGATCTATCGAGCCGGATTGAAGATCACAGCAACGATGAAATGGGCGTGTTGGCCAATAGAATTAACAGCATGGTCAGTAGAATGGAACAGCTGATGAAGGATCAAAAGAAAGATCTGAAAAGAAGACGTTCGCTCGAATTGCAAATGCTGCAATCGCAGATTAATCCTCACTTTCTTTTTAATACACTTAACTCCTTACGATGGCTGGCGATGATTAACCAGGTTCCCGTCCTTAGCGACGGCATCTCCTCACTAGCTGAATTGCTGCGTAGTACCATTATCGATCAAGATGAGCAAATCACCATCAAGCAGGAGCTGAACAATTTGGATCATTATTTTGCCATTCAAAAAATACGTTATGCCGACAGGTTTGACATTGAATATGACTTGGATGAGTCTTTATTACAGAGCATGATCCCCAAGCTCATCCTGCAGCCGATCGCAGAGAACGCGATTCTTCATGGAGTTACAGATATAGGAGGAAAAGTTCTAATCCAAATTAAGGTATACGCAAAAAATGAATACACCCTTATTATTGAGATCATCGATAACGGAAAAGGGTTTGACACCACCAAATCTGAAAAAGCTGACAATCTGTCGGGTATCGGAATTTCAAATGTGGCCGATCGCATTAAACTTCAATACGGTGAGAGTTACGGGCTGTTCATCACAAGCTCAATGGGTCATGGAACCTGCTGCCGCCTAATTATCCCTAAACAAACATACGAACTTAAGGGGTGATACTATGTATCCTATGTATAATGTAATGCTAGTGGATGACGAACCTATTGTTAAAGTCGCGCTCAGAACCATGATTCCATGGGAAGAGCTTGGATACATGATCTGTGCTACTGCCTCTGACGGAGTTGAAGCCTTAACACTTGTAGACAAGTTTAATCCCCATATCATCATTACAGATCTCAAAATGCCTAATATGGATGGTCTGCAGCTGATAAAAGAACTGAATAACAGAGGGTTTGCAGGAAAAATTCTGGTGGCGAGCAACCACGGGGAGTATGAGTTAGTTCGTGAAGCCTTAGTGCTTGGGGCTATAGATTATATGCTGAAGATTAGTATGAAAACGGGGGATTTGATCCATTTGCTGGAGAAATCTACGAAGCTAATTCAAGAGCAGCTTCAATCTAGGCAGCAGCAGGAGACCCAAACACAGTTATTACAGCACAATTTAAAAAGCGTGAAAAATGCGCTGCTAAAAGATTATTTCACCGATCCTTATTACGATGTGCAGCAGCTTGATCAGCATGATGCTATAAGTTTCGCTTTCAGTGAAAGCAGCTGTTATTTATTCTTCATTACTTTTGAGCAGAATAACGCCACCCAAAACGAAAGACAAAATCACATCTCCGTATCCTTTATTGAAAACATTATCTTGGATATCTTGGAGACCGTAGATCAGTTAGAAATTATTCAGCTAGAATCTAATGGGCTGCTGCTTCTAATCTCCTGTGATACCTTAGACGATCATCAAATTATCCGCACAGACTTTATCCAGAGGGTCATTCGGTTAATCAAAATGTATATTTCTATCACCCCTACTATTGTTTTTTCTGATCCTGTACGGGGATATGCTGAAGCAAAACGAACCCTAGAGCGATGTAAAGAATCCTTGCAAATCCAATTTTACAACGAAATAACGATTATAGATCCAAAGGATGTCCATTTAAAGGATACGCTGGACTTCGAGGATGTACATGATTTCTCGACGCAATTAATTCAGAACTGGAAGCTTTCAGGGGTTGAAGCCGTTAATCAAGCAACTCAGCAATTTCTCGACATCTGTAAATCCAAGCAAATTAATCCTGCTGAAACCAAAAAGTTCATCGTAAATTGTCTGCATTATCTTCCCTTATGCGATGCCCATCTCATTGTCGAGGATCCAAAGCTTTTGAAGACCTATATAGAAAATATCGCCAGCAGTAAACGTACCACTGACGTTCTATCTATAATGGAGCTTGTGTTCCAACTATTCTCCCATCAAAAGCAACAGATCGTAACTACACACAATAGAGATGTTAAACAAGCGATTGACTATATCAACACACATTATCAGAAGAAGCTCACCTTATCTCTGATTGCCAAGCATGTCAACTTAAGTGAGAACTATCTGTCCAGAATCTTCAAAGAAGAAGTGGGACAAAGCATCATTCACTACATTAATACTGTGAAAATGGAAAAGGCTGCAGAATTAATACTTAAAGGGAATCCATACATTAAAGAAATTTCCACGCAAATCGGTATACACGATCAATTTTATTTCACCCGGTTATTCAAAAAACACTTTGGTGTTAATCCTAGTGAGTATAAGAATCACGTTCAGGCCACGCTTGATTCAGGAAATTAAGACCATTCAAACTCTTTTTATGATCCTTTCACAACCTGAATGTTATTGATGAACCCTTCTTTAGGTGCAAATATGGAATTAAACAACAACTCTTTGTTTAACCGCTCCAGCTGCAGAAGATGATGACGATAGTGCATTTCAATAAGTAGGAACCATTCCTCCGCGCATAGTCCACCGAATCGCGGGTGAGATACGGTATTTTGTTTGGACGCTTTTTCAAGAGAGGGTTCGATCTCTCTCATTCTTTGAATGACTGTACGTAACCCTTGAATTAATTGTTCTTTGCTCTCCGGCTGCTCCGGCGTATATTGGGCGGAAGGCGGAACCTGAATACGAATGGGCGGAATGCTTCCTTGCGCAAATATAGCCGCACCATCCTCAGTTTTCCCCACATGAGCTACTAAGGGATCTTGGTCTAGCACAAGGCATTGATCAATATTACGAAGCTGCATATACAGCGCCGAGTTAATGAGATGCTGAAACATCTGTCCGATGGACCAGGCGTTTTCACTCGGCTTTTGCTTCAACTGCTCCAGATTGAATCGCTCCAATTCTTGAATATAGTATGTCGCAGTTTCTTCAAATCGTTGTAAGACTTCTTTTGTTGTAATCATCATATATCAGCTCCTGTAGTCATTGATGGTCCAAGTATACAAAAACGCTACTGACAGCGTTATGTCAGTAGCGTTTTAACATTATTTCTATTTCATTTCTAACCTGATCACGGAAAGATTCGGGCTCCAGCACAACCATACCGCCTCCCCAGCCAAGCACCCATTGCAGCAATTCCCCTGGCTCGCGAACGCGAAAAGTAACAAGTACCCCCTCCGCATGCTCCTCAATAGTTTCCATATAGAAATTATTTGATTCCCTTACCTTATCGGCTATGTCAGCTTGGACTAAGATAAGCACATGAACGTTGCGATCATCAGGAGGTTGGTATACCTCCAGATGAAAATCTGCTGGCAGTATAAATTCATCTTCCAGATTAATAAGCTCCCTCATTCGGGATAACCGGAAATGACGGATGTCTTGACGCAATTCACACCAGGCGATGAGTACCCATGACCCGTGATGAAGCACAAGTCCATAAGGAGCAACCGTACGAATACTTTGACGGTTCCCATCGGCTTCGGCGATTCTTTTGGAATAACGAAATCTTATTTTCCTTCCCTCCAATATTGCTCCACGAATGGCTTCCAAACATGCCTTCTCTTGTATGGGTGCTATATCTTCTGCGGATGCAAATAAACGAAAACTTTTGCGAATCTGTGATGCTTCACTGCGGATAGCTTCCGGCAGGATGGCTTCTATCTTTGCTTTAGAACTTCTAGCCTTATTACCATAGTGTGCATCAAACCGCTGCTCGATAAAATCAGTTCCTATAAGCAATGTCACTGCTTCGTCCAGCGTGAAACTAACGGGTGGCAGGAAATACCCCTCGATTAAGGAGTAACCCTGCCCTGGCGCTCCTATTATGGAAACGCCCGCTTCACTCAGTGCCTGAATATCCCGATAGATCGTTCTTACGCTCGTTTCAAACGTAGCAGCCAAATCCTCCGCCCGCAACATTTTGTTACGCTGCAGTTCAAGCACTATAGCTAACAACCGGTCCATTTTGTTCATACGACTCCCCCTCCCCGAACAATCTCATCAACAGCTCGTCGATACCCACCCGAGTTCCGAAACGATTCACTGATATTGGAGACAGCTTTTTTATAAGATAAATCGCTTAATATATGATCTACGGCTTCTCGTAGTTGAGTTGCAGTTAAACTTTGCATTTGTAACTTAATGCCTGCTCCGACATGGACGACTTGATCCGCAATTATTGGCTGATCCGCACTTTGTGGAATTACAATTAGCGGAACCCCGTAATAAAGCCCTTCATTGATACTGTTCATTCCACCATGTGTAATAAATAACTTTGTGTATTGCAGTATATCCGTTTGTGGAACATAATTTTTCACGAAAAAGTTTTGCGGAATTCCCCCTAAATCAGTGATTTGGACTTTATCTCCAATTGACATCACAATAGTGTGCTCCGTGTTCCCCAATGCTTCAATACAAAGCTTATAGAATTCAATGGCTTGGTTAAAAACTGTGCCGAGTGAAATGTAAATTGGACTTTTCCCCTTAATTGCCATGAGGTCGAAGTTTTCTGGAGCTAATCGTGAAGAGATGGAGGGTCCTACAAAGATATAAGACGGGTCGAAAGCTTCTCCCTCAGGTTGAAACTCCCTAGTTGTATAAACGATAGTAAGTGGGGCAGGATTACAAAACACTTCATAAGGGGATTGGATGTCCACATCATATTTGCCCTTCACCATTTGCGTCAAGCTTTGGAATTTATCCTTTATAGGATTAGTTACTTCTGCAGGAACTGTAGTATAAAATTGTTCTAACATTTCATCGAATGCTGCTTTTGTCTGCGCAAAAGAAGTACAGGAGCTAATGGCCGGAAGCCTAAGAATTTGAGCTAACAAACGTCCACAACCAAACATAGAATCATGGATGATGTAATCAAAATGCTCCCCTTTGATCTGTTCAAGAACGCTTGGAATAACTATATCTGCCGTAAGTAAAAGACCGTTGATTCTTTCGAGTACATAATTTCTTCCACCTGAGATAAAAGCTTGTATAAATTTCTGATCGTCAAATGTTCGTACTGTAGCCCCCGTCATCTCCATACGTTCTCTATAAGCTTCTATACAAAAGTACACTACCTCTTCGCCACGAGAAATAAGCTCTTCCACAACGCCAACCGTGGGATTAATATGTCCCTCTGATCCACCATTAATAAATAACACACGCGACAATTGTAATCCTCCTTAACTATAAATCATTTTTATATTAGATATTATAAACATTAATTTTACTTATATCGCTCTAAAAGGGTATAGTAATATAGGTTTTAAAACCATTTTAATAATATAGAGTATACCCTTATTAGAGGAGAGATCATATTGGAAAGAGTAGTTGGAACAGTTGTACGTGGACTTCGCGGACCTATCATTAACAATGGGGATAACATTGAAGAAATCGTAGTTCAGACGGTATTGAATGCAGCAACAGTCGAGGGTTTTTCGATCGAAGATCGTGACATTGTGACCGTAACTGAATCCATTGTTGCTCGGGCGCAAGGAAACTATGCAACGATCGACAATATTGCTGCTGATATAAAGGGGAAATTCGGCGAAGAAACCGTAGGGGTCATTTTTCCAATCCTTAGCCGTAACCGGTTTGCTAACTGCTTACGCGGTATTGCCAAAGGGGCACAAAAAGTAGTCCTAATGTTAAGCTATCCAGCTGATGAAGTAGGAAACCACCTTGTAGACATCGACGAACTAGATGCTAAAGGTATCAATCCATGGACGGATGTATTAACAGAAGCTCAGTTCCGTGAGTTTTTCGGCTATATTAAGCACCCATTCACAGGGGTTGACTATATTGAATATTATAAAGGTTTAATTGAAGCTGAAGGTGTGGCATGTGAAGTCGTCTTCTCCAACAACCCAAAAACCATTTTAAACTATACAAAAAATGTTTTAACTTGCGATATTCACACTCGCTTCAGAACCAAACGCATTCTCACAAACAACGGTGCTGAAAAAGTATTTGGCTTGGATGATATTCTTACACAATCAATCGATGGCAGCGGCTTTAACGAAGCCTATGGTCTGCTAGGATCAAATAAAGCAACAGAAGAAAGTGTTAAGCTATTTCCCAATAACTGCCAGCCTATCGTGGATGGTATCCAAGCAAAAATCAAAGAAATTACAGGTAAAACTGTAGAAGTTATGGTTTATGGCGATGGAGCATTCAAAGATCCAGTCGGAAAAATCTGGGAGCTCGCAGATCCAGTTGTCTCCCCTGCTTACACTGCCGGACTTGATGGAACACCAAATGAAGTAAAATTGAAATACTTGGCCGATAACAACTTCTCTCATCTTCGTGGTGAAGAGTTAAAACAAGCCATTTCTAAATACATCCAGAATAAAAATGATGATCTAGTTGGTGCGATGGAAGCCCAAGGGACTACACCTCGTAGATTAACTGACCTGATTGGATCATTATCTGATTTGACTTCTGGTAGTGGCGATAAAGGAACACCAATGATTTATATCCAAGGTTATTTCGATAACTATACAAAATAAGAGTAGTACAACAAAGGGAGTCTCTAAACGAGGCTCTCTTTTTTACTTTCTGGGTTATAATAAAAGCAAACAGCGGCAGGCGGAGGATACTATGAACATAAGAAGGATTAAATATTTTATCGATCTCGTAGAATGCAGAAATTTTACGGAAACAGCTAAAAAGAACTATGTATCGCAGACCACCATTAGTCAACAAATCGCCGCGCTTGAAGAGGAATTCAACATTCAATTAATTGACAGAAAGCAGATCCCTATCGAGCCAAGCAAAGCCGGATGGCTTTTCTATGGCGAAGCTCTCATCCTCTGGAAGCAATATAACCATATGAAGCTGAGCATGGAAAACTTTCAAAAGTATAATACGCAATCCCTGAGTATCGAATATGCGGCGATGACGGATATCCAAAGTTTGTTGAAATTGATTCCCTCGTTTCAGGATCATCATCCGAATATTAAGCTGGAACTGAATAAAGTATTGCTAAAAGATATTGCAGAATACTTGCTAAAAGGGATTTACGACGTGGCTATTGCCTTTGATTCCGAGTTTCAGGGAAAAGAGGACATTGTAACCTATCCCTTATATAAGGGACGTTATTGTGCGGCTGTGAGTCATCACCATCCCCTGTTTCATCATGAATCGATCGCCAAAGAGGAGTTATATGAACATCCGCTAGTCATGCTGAATCCAACAGCTATTGGAAACTCTTATCATCTAATGATCCAGCATGCAATTGAAGACGGCTATCAGCCGAACATTCTTCGAACCGCAGACGATGTGGAGACAGAATTGTTTTATATCATCACAGAGAATTTGATTGGCTTTTTCCCGGATAACTATCAGCTCGCTTATCTTCAAGATGAAGTCCGGCTAATTCCTTTAGATGATTCACACCATACCTTTGCAATCGAAGCAGGTTATCTCAAAAATAATACAAACCCGGCCTTGCCCTCCTTCCTGCAACAAATCCAAATTGGATTTAGCAATCGACCATAAGTTTTATGTGTTAGACTATGTTCTTTTTTTCACATACTATAAGGGTATAAATCATATCCACAAGGAGTGACAACGATCATGGGTAAATTATTGTTGACTGGTGTCGATGGAAATCTAGGGAAGCAAGCTGCGGAATACTTGTTGGAGCTGGTAGATAAAGACCAAATCATTTTTTGCGCTTACGATCCAGCATGTTTGAAAGAATATGCGGAACAAGGGATTGAAACACATGTGACCAACTTTAATAACAAGGACGGCCTTGCCGAAGCTTTTGCACATGCCGATAAACTCGCACTAATCTCCATGCCTTTTGTTGGAGAGAAACGTCAAAATGCACAAAAAAATGTGGTCGATGCTGCCAAAGAAGCTGGAGTCAAACAGATCATTTATACTTCTTTGGTCAACGCAGCCGATGAAAGCAATCCAAGCGTAGAAAAAATTGACCATGTGTATACCGAACGTTATATTCAAAGCGTTGGGCTAGATTATATCTTCCTTCGCAATTCCCAATATGCGGAAGCCATGATAACCAATTACTTTACGTATGTGAAGGGTGACGGGGTATTAACAAACAATCAAGGTGACGGTAAAATGGCTTATATCTCGCGGAAGGATTGCGCAAAAGCCGTTGCGTATGCCCTAGCCTCCAATAACTATCAGGAAGCGATTCTAAATATCAACGGGCTTGAATTGATGACAATTACCGACTTCATTAAGATTGGTAATGAAGTAACGGGCAATCATATCACCTACAAAGAAAACACGGACGAAGAAAATTATGCCGTATTCGAAGCAATGGGCGTGCCTAGAACCACCGATGGTGCATTTAAAGAAGGTTCCGAAGCCCCCTTTTCTTCAGAAGGTATGGTTACTTTCGGACAAGCTATTCGTGAAGGAAAAATGGATGTTTATACGGACGACTTCAAACAACTTACTGGTCAAGACCCTTTGACCGTGAAATATATGTTTGAACATGCCGATGAATTCCAGGTTGGCGAAAGACACTCTAAAGACAATTAAAAGCTGCCACTCTTACTTCTTAGGCTAAATCACCCCCGTTTATTAAACGGGGGTGATTTCTTTTATACTGAGCGTGGCACAAAAACTCCGTAAAGCTCAATCATATGCTCGCCCTGGAGATAATTAGGGAAAACCTCCCTAATATTCTGAGGATTCTGGTCATCAGACTAATAATCAGGGAATTCTTCCCTGAAATTTAAGTGATTTGGCTGTAAATCTTGATATTGCTCTGTTTTTAGGGAGTTATTCCTTAATTTCATTCATTTAGAGCAATTATCGACTTTTATTAGGGAGGTTTTCCCTAATCCTCCGTCACGGTATAGATAGAACTAGCCAAGTATATCGGTAAAATCGCTGTAGAACAAAATACACCTTTAACTGTACGGATAAACATCCGAATGGCTAAAGGTGCATTATCTTTATCTCTGTCTATTTTTAATTAAAGTTAGTTCCAGATCTCTTCAGCAATTTCTTTAATATAAGCAAGCTTACGCCATTGCTGCTCTTCAGTCAGGTGGTTGCCTTCTTCCGTGGAAGCAAAGCCACATTGCGGGCTAAGGCAAATCCGGTTTAGATCAACGTATTGCTTCGCTTCCTCAATACGCTTCAGAATATCTTCCTTGCTTTCAAGCTCACCAAATTTGGATGAGAACAGACCTAACACAACCTGCTGATTGTCTTTCAAGAAGCGCAATGGCTTGAAGTCGCCTGCACGTTCGGTATCAAACTCCAGATAATAACCCGAGTAGTTATTGATATTAAGAAGCGTTTGCGCGATAGGCTCGTAGCCTCCACCTACTCCAGCATAAGTCGAAACATAATTGCCCCGGCATACATGGGTTGTTACAACAAGATCTTCCGGCAGACCGGTTACAACTTCCTCATTCAATTTTGCAAGTTCGCTTGCATATTCAGCTACGTTCACGCCAATCTGATTCATAAACGCTATAAACTGTTCGTCGCAAAGCGCTCCCCACGTACAATCGTCGATTTGAATACTGCGGCAGCCCGCTGCATAGAAGGCAAGAATCGATGCTTTGTATGCTTTGGCAATATCCGAGATAAGCTCTTCGCGATTCGGGTATAATTCATTTGTGCTTTCCTTGTTTTCCGCCCGATCTAGCTCGAACAGGAATTGTGCAGCCGCAGGAATCGATTGACGGGCAACAACGTCCTGACCAGCAGCACCTTTTAAAAATTCATAATGAGAAACAAAAGGATGGCTGCTGTAGCTTATTTTCCCGGTCAGTCGGGCTGTTTCTGGTCTGGACTCTGCACCGTTAAATTGGTAACCTTGATCAATAATTGTCCGTTCTACACCGTCAAGTCCCCAGAAGAAGTCGAGGTGCCACCAAGAGCGGCGGAATTCACCATCAGTCACCGCTTGAAGCCCCACCTCTTTTTGTTTCTGCACGAGCTTAACGATCTCGTCGTTCTCTACTTCCTTCAACTGCTCGGCAGTAAATTCCCCGTTCTTGAATTTTAATCTAGCCTCTTTCAACGCTTGGGGGCGCAGGAAGCTGCCCACGATATCATATCGAAATGGAGTAACGGTTCGTTTTTGGGGTTTGGTCTGAATGCTCATATATTAATCTCCTCGTAAACAAATTATTAGAATTAATATAGCATAACCGACTGACTATACCGATCTACCAATGCGCTATGGCAGGTTATAAGTATTAACTATAGCTAGATTCAGCGTGATAATTAGAAGGACATACCAAAAAAGAAAGAGGCGCATGAGTAGCGCCTCTTCCTTATCAAATCATATCGACGGAAATTACATAGTAATTAAACTCCGCAGTCACCTCGAACCCAACCGACTGATAGAGGGATAATGCATTTCTATTTTGAGTGACCACGCTAAGACGAATCTGGGAATTCTTCTGATCTCGCAAGATTTTAACTACCTCTGAAAGAATTTCACGACCGTATCCTCTGCCTTGACACGAAGGAAGCACACAAAAATCATGTATAACCGCAGTATTTGTATCTAAATCATTGACTCTGATCATCCCAACCGGAATCATGTTGTCCACAGCAATGTAAGTAATCCGTGCCGGTTCTCTGGTACGAGTTAAATAATTCCTAGTCCAGGACTCTGAATCACCAAAGGCTTGTGATGAACATTTAACCATGAACTCTAAATCCTGATCTTCTTCCAATCGCACAACTAAACCGGAGTGGCTTGATCCAGCGATTTGTGCCCGATTAAAAACCATGAGGAATTCAGACGGTGCAGCACTTGCCCCTAAATACCGTATATAATCCATCCCTGATTCAGAATTAGAAGGTATCCTAAAACGGCAAGTTTGTATGCCTTGCATTTGCATATCTGATCTGGCACAAGAATGCCTCATCTCCGTCTATCTCCTTAAGGCTTTCTACACCCACCCTCAAACTTGACCTATCGGACGTCTTGCAAAGGTGTTCTAATATTCGGATTTGGTCAATGTAATGCTTTGAAAAGTCTTTCATTGTACTAATGTTATATTTTTGCATCTAGTACCCTCATTCAGAAGGAAATACGCAGTTTATGGACGAGTAGGCGTTATCCTTTTAAATTCTGTCCACCTAATGATAGTTACCAATGGAACCGTCTCCTAAAAGTCAATATCTTCACTCTAAACCAGGGTAATCATAAAACAAACCTTATAACTAAAAAAATGACGGCAATTATAGCCACAACGATCAACAGATTGGTTACCTCGCTCCAAAATCCAGGAACGCCTTCAGTATGATATTTTTGCGCATTTACATCATGGTTTGCTTTATGGCCTCCAGGGTCCGTCATATTGGGATTAGGTCCTGAATTAAAAAAGTCAGACATAAAAACAACTCCTTTCCATGATTATAAACCATATTATACCAGTCCATTACCATTTAAACGACAAATTAATGCCACATTCAGTATATCGTTTGTCGGAGGGCTTTAGGGAGATTTTTGACAACCCTATCGTAAGAGTGATCAATCATTAAATAGATATCCGACTCTGGTAAGGAGCCATCCAAAACAATCGTATTCCAGTGTTTTTTGTTCATGTGGTATCCTGGCCGAACGCTCTCATGCTGCTCTCGCAAGTTCCCTGCAATCACCGGATCACATTTTAGATTTATGTAAGCATAATTCCCCTTATTCTCAAAAATAAGCGCGAACATTTTACCGGCAATCTTAATCACCAATGGATCGAATCCGAAAGGATAGTCCTTTGTTGCTCCGTTCTTTTTTAAACAGTATTCAATAATATTATGGGTCAAAATCAGTCCCTCGCCTTCTCAGCCTAACCAATTTGGGAATAAAAATAAGATAAGTGTTCCTTTGACAAGGCTTTATCGATTAGTTCTTTATCATAGCCATTTTTTTGTAATGCAGCGATAATCGCTTGTGTCCTATCTGATCTTTTTCGTCTTAAATTAGATTCCAACTGTATTTCTAGCGGAACTGTAGGAATAGTATACGGTCCGATCTCCACGTTTTTGAAATGGCTCCAAATGAATTGTCCACCTTCCCATATCCCATCACCATCCATAGAATCAGGAATTCCAGCTGAATTGGAAATATGAACAACCTCCACCTTAAATCCATCGATTATCCAACTCCCTTTTGTCCAAGAAAATCCCGAAGAAAAGGTTTGAGTGAATGTAGGTTCTTCTAAAGAAGATAACCAGTTATCCCCATGAGGAAATTCACATTTATCCAAAAGGGAAAATCCTTTAAGAAGTTCTGCAAATTGGTCAATCCCTTCCTTATTCCTTGTATAAATATCAACGTCTCCTGGGGTCATTTCACAGCCCTGAAGAACCGAACCGACCGAGCCAACCAAGATCCATTCTAAATTCGAATTCATTTTGGATGAAAAATAAAGTTCACATACCTTTGACAAAGCTTTTGTCCAGCTAAACATAACTTCACCCCAAATTAACTAGTAAGTTCAAGTGCACGAAACCTGAATAACCTCAAATACGTTAAAGTATTATACAAATCCACAGGAGGTTTTTAAAATGAGATACAGTGCTGCAAGCGCACCAATAACCTGTCCTTGCTGTCAAAACGATACTTTTGATCTGGATTATAAACTGCTTAACACAAGCGGCGCATCATTTTTAGGCTTTGACTGGGCGAACAAAAACGCTGCCATCCTTATTTGTAAGCGATGCACCCATATTTCATGGTTTATGAAAGAACCAACATCTGATTAGTGTTTGGTAAAAATAAAGTATTAGACTGGATCCATTAAAAGAAGCAGCGGCGGACCAAGACTTGATAAATAAAGTCTTAGACTGCCGCTGTTGTCGTTCCAATAACGTTCCCCGTGAGCAATCACCTTAAGTGACAAGGTTATCTTACCGTCTGGTAAACGAGACCTATGGCTCCAGAATCAAAGGTCTTGTTTTCGATTAGCTTAAGATTTCTCTTCTCCTTGAGACCTTGGAATAATGGCAATCCCTTACCGATCAGGACGGGAGAAACCGTAATTTTATACTCATCAATTAAATCAAGCTGCATAAGGTGGTGTGCGAATCTAGGACTGCCGAGGATGACCATATCCTTGCCGGGCTGCTGTTTGAGGATATTGATCTCTTTCTCGACAGCTTCTTTCACGAGTCTGGAATTATTCCATTCGACTTTCTCCAGCGTCGTGGAAAAAACAATTTTGGCTGTCTTTTCGATCCACTCGGCGTGATTCCGTTCATGCTGCGAAGCTGATGGGTTCGAAGGGACAGATGGCCAGTAACTGTGCATCATCTGATAAGTCCCACGTCCCCAAATGACAGTGTCGGCAGTACTCAGAATTTCTTTCGCATGGTTCTCCAAATCAGCATCGTAGGAAACCCAGCCAATGTCCATTTCACCATTCGGCCCTTCTACAAAACCGTCAAGCGATGCGTGAAGAAATAGAACGAGTTTTCTCATTTTCAGTTCTCCTTTGTTCATGAGGGATATCTACATTAGACATTAACTACATTTTAGCAGAATTCAACTTGGGTTGTTTCTTATGGATTGCTAATCTCAAACGCTTTTTTCTTCACTTTGGTATTTTTATCCACATCAACATATTAGCAAACGTACGTTCGTTTGTAAATGCACCTTTTTCTAATTTTCAATTCATCTTTCATTTCTTTAGAGCCGGCATTTTCCTGTGTTTCGTTTGTTGTTCGAATGCAAATGCAATCCGAATGAGTGTCGGTTCACTAAATGCCGTTCCTGCAAATGTGATCCCAAAGGCTCTTCCATTCTCTTGAAAGCCTGCGGGCACTGCTATAGTTGGATAACCTGCTCTAGCACTTAAATCAGCTCCGACATAAGCAGGAAACAGGATTGCATCCAATCCATACTTTTCTAAAGCATGATCGATCCCCATATTTTGCGAATAATATAAGTCAGAGATAGACTCTACTATATATTCCGAATGATTCAACGGTTTATCTAGCTGTGATCGATAGTTCAGCATATCTTGTCCATATTTCAAAGCCTTTTCCGAATTCCGCTCGTTCCATTCCATCAATTCATTTAGGTTATGGACAGGAAGTTGAGCCGGAAGGTTATATAAGTAATTTTCAACGGAATGCTTAAATTCAAGATTCATTTTGTTATATTTCCACTCTCTATGGAACGATGGAATATCTATATCTTCTATTATGTTGGCTCCAGAACCTTTTAATTTAGCCACAGCATCATTAAATAAATGTTCATCATATTCACCCATGTCACAATAATTCTTAGGTAGAGCATTTCTAAAAACGCCTATGGTCGCTTTATTTAATCCGTCTTTATCCAAAAATGCTGTGTAGTCCATAGTAGAATATTCATTTTTCCAAGTAGCAGGATCACTTTCATCTTTTCCCGTAAGCGCATTTAATAAGATCGCAACATCTGTCACATTCCTTGCCATAGGTCCAGCTGTATCCTGAGAATATGACCATGGAATTATGCCTGATCTACTTATTAGACCTACAGTTGGCTTTAAACCAACTATTGCGTTTTGCACAGCTGGACTTAAAATAGAGCCAGACGTCTCTGTCCCCACGGCTACTGTTGAAAAGTTGGCTGCAACGGAAGCGGCAGAACCCGTACTGGAACCTCCCGGAAAATGATCACCGTATGGATTTTTGGTTTGTCCTCCTATTGAGCTATACCCAGCCCACATGGATGATGACATCCCATTTGCCCATTCCGTCATATTTGTTTTTGCAAGTATAATGGCCCCAGCATCCCTTAGTTTTTGGACAAGAAAAGCATCGTTCGAGCTAACATGGTTTTCCAAAGCTAATGCGCCCGCAGTTGTATGCATTTTATCATTCGTTTCAATATTTCCTTTCAATAATACAGGCACACCATGTAGAAGACTTCGTGCTCCGCTTAATTTCCTTTCCTGATCTAATGCCTCGGCAATATAAATCGCATCTGTATTCATTTCCATAATAGAGTTTATCATGGGACCACTCTGGTCAAACGTTGCTATCCGATACATGTAATACATAACAAGTTCCCTAGAACTAACATCCCCTCTATCCATTGCATCCTGCAGTTCGAGTATCGTTATTTCTTCACTCTTTATTTTTGTTAATTCGAAGATATGTTCCATGATAACTCCTGCTTTCCATTTGGGTCATTTGGGTCATTTATGTAATAGTGTCATGTTCATATATTTTGGTGGGCCGTCCCCACTCGAAGTTATCCAGACCTATTTCCTTAAATCCATATTTCTCATAATAAAGAATATGATCCGTCGCCAAGTAGACTTTTGCATAACCTAGTTGCCCAGCTATTTTTCTGGCATGCTCCAACAAAACGGCTCCCAGTGCTTTGCCCCTCTCACTTTCGTCAATAAACAATGGCGCAATCCAAGGTGATAAATCTTTTCGAGTTATAAATTCCTGCTCAATTAATTGATAAAACCCGATGATTACATCATGTTTCAACAGCAAAAATGTAAAAGGGAACTCCTCATCTTTGGAGATTAAACTTTCTTGTATATTGGGGAGCACAACTTGTTGTACTTTTGGCCATCGTTTTTTGACATACTCAATAAGCTCATTTTGGCGAAGAGGACATTCTTGTAAGGATTTAATATCTAGCATCTAACCATCCCTTCTTGTAAAAAGAAATTCCTATACCCGTGCCTGCTCTCACAATAGTTATCAACCAGCTCTCAAAATGCAGAGCAGCAAGCCCCGAGTGGGGCTTGCTGTAGGTTGTAAATACTAAAGTAGTTTATAACGCTGGTTCACTTCATTACTTGGAAACCGGTGTATAGATCAGGCAGCGCAGAGTCTTCTCCGGATAGCGCAGCTCTACCGTGTAGGAGCTACCGTCTTTCAGTTTGACCAAGACCGCTACTACTCCGCTTTTGTCATATGCACTGTCTTTAATGATAGAGGAGCTGGTTATCGCACGGGTCTCGCCCTGCTTGTCCACCACAATGGATTTAGCGGCTTGAAGCCAGCTGGAATCCTGGCTAATCTGTTTATTCATAGCTGCTGTAATCGGAGTTCTCTTATAGGACAGGTCCACTATCGTGGTATCAAGTACGGTCCCGCTCTTTGCATCCACGAACGTATTATACATGAAATAAGACTTATCCTGAGCCCGCAGTGTCTCTGCACGGTAAGGTAGAAAATTAACGAACCATTGCCCTTTCGAATCAGGAAAAGGTTTATAATATGAGGTCTGAGCCTGCAACTTTGAGAGATCGACACCGAATAGACGGCTTACGCTCTCTTCTGCTCTGCGTAGGGCTTCATCCTGACTGATGTCCTTCTTATCTGGCTGTGCCACGACAAGATTGAGGCTTACCACATAATTAAAGCGATAATTCCAGTCGATCAATTGCAGCATTTCTTCATCAGTCAGTTCGCGCTTAGGAATTACATAGGTAAATTTGCTTTGATCCAGATAAAATTCGGAACTCCCTGATTTCAAAGGTAGCTTCTGCTGGGGCCGTAAGCCATCGTACTTGTATTGATCATCCAATAACATCCGCCGCTTATTCTCTTGGTCCGTAAATTGCCGCGTAAGCTGTTCATCCTTGCCAGTGAGCCTGGCCTTCTCTGCATACTCATTAATCTGCTTAATTTCTTCAGCAGTGACTGTGCGCTCAAAATACGACTTGATCGTCGAGACCGGTGTTTTGGTTGCAACCTTAAGTACCGGGATCTGGCTGCTCGCCAGTTGAACAGCTGGCTTCTGGTTGAGTTCTTGCGTGTAGGAAACGTCCGCTTGAGACACATTCTGGTTCACTGTAGTATAAGCGACGATTGTGGGCACTGCCAAAGCAGTGAGGGCTAGCAGACCACTGGATATCGCGATCACCCCGAGGGCTGATTTCACATCTTTACTCTTCATTTCTCATAACCTCCATAGTGTAAGTGGGCTTGACTTACATGTACTTTAAGATACGAATGTTATAAAGTACGAAGCCCCTTGTTATGAAGTTGTAAAATCAATTACAGACTCGTTCTAAATATTGGAGCCAAGCAACAGATCAAGGATTGGGAAGCATACACTGCCCATGTTGACATAGTCACAATTACTCATAACAGAAATAGCGATTTTTTTATCGGGAAGCAGGAACAGATTGCTTAAGAATCCAGTATCCCAGCCGGAATGTGAGAGAATACGAGAACCCTTATATTCTCCTAGAAACCAGCCCAATCCTATCTGTGCATTTTCCGGATCATAGCCCGTTTGTGCATGAGGTTTCCACATTTCATTATAGCTACCTGGCTGGAGGACTTCATTGCCGTTCCCGGCTGTTCCACCGTTTAGATGCATCAGCAGATATTGGCACATATCTTCGGCATGGGTATATAAAGTGGAGCTAGGTGCATGAGCCCTGTTATATGGAAAAACACTACTAACGCAGCCACCACATTCATGGGTAGCTCCAAGCACATGAGGTGCAGCAATATAAGCTTCAACCTCCTGTTTAAGAAAAGAACTGGACTGCATTCCTGTCGGTTCAAGAATATTTTTTTCCATATACTGCTCGAAGCTCATATCGCTGACTTTTGCTATCATATCTCCCAAGATCTCATATCCTATATTACTATAGGCAAATTTCTCTCCCGGTTGGCTTAACAGCTTGTGGTGACCTATCCCTTTTACATATCGTTCAAGACTTTGCTCGTCGTATTCAGGGCGGTCCCACGCGTAATCTTCCTCATCAGGCATACCGGAGGTATGATTCATAAGCTGTCTTATTGTTATATTTTGATACCGCTCATCCTCTAACTTAAAATATGACAGATATTTAGTGATGGGAGCATCCAATTCTACCTTACCACGCTCAACTAATTGCATAATGGCAGTTGCTACGAAGGTTTTGGAGACAGAGGCTTGGTGAAACAAAGTGCCACGAACAACAGGATCACCCGTCGATAAATTTGCCGTCCCATATTCACCAGTAAACAGAACTTGGTTGTCCTTTACGATTCCGGCCGCTAATCCCGGAAACTTTTCATTTTCCACAGACTTGATTAGCATTTCATGCAAAATATCCTCTATCTTCTGATTCGTGTACATTTTGACCTCCCCAATGACAATAAAGCACCATTTCCAATAAATTCACCCATACAAATAATAACATCTTATCGACCCTTTATCTGGTAATAAATAATTATAATCAAATAAACAGGTGCTTACTTGAAAAGGCAGCAATTCATTCCCCGAGCTTCCGAGCCAGCCTCCAATTAGAGGACCCACAACGCGTGGTCTTTCTACCTTGCTAATAATATCCATGAATCGTCTTCGCCTGCCCTTCAACAACCATAGATTTTACGGCTGAAACAGACGGCTGCCGCAGCTTGATAACCTCTAAAGCCTCAGTAACAATAGCATCCGCGGCTGATTTCCGGGAAAAACTCTTCATACCCTGTACCTTTTCATCCTTGTACCCAAGATGTTCCAATCTCTGAAGCTGCTCTACTAACTGCTCCTCGTCTCGGGCAATCTCTATTAAATTGTGCTCAGACAACCATTCTGCATTGCCTGCCTCCTGACCGGGGAGCGGACGATAGACAATTACAGGAAGTGCTAGAGCCATCGCCTCAGTCAAGGTAATCCCCCCTGCTTTGGTCAACAGACAGGAGGATATGCACATTAGCTCCTGCATTTCTTCTGTATAACCCCGTATGTGAACCCGAGGATTCTCTTGAAAAAGCTCTTCCGTAGCCATCTGGAGCTTATGATTATTCCCGCACAATACCATTACATCAAAGTTTGATTGCTGCAGCGCCCTTATTATTAAATGGTTAATATCACTCAACACACCGTAAGCCCCTGCCGCAAGTAATAGATAATGCCGATTTCCATCTAGTCCGTGCTTACGTAAAAGGGCTTCACGTTCCTGAGTCTGTTCAAAAGCTTCACGAATCGGAATCCCGCTAACCACAAGCTTTTCTTCAGCAATACCTAATGACATCAGTTCTTCTTTCATGCTTTCCGTAGCGATAAAATACTTTGTGGTTTGTGGATGAAGCCATCTGCCATGAACCACATAATCCGTCATGACAGTGAAAAGGGGGATCCGTCTCCCCTTTGTTGATGCAAGCTCTGCAGCGGCCAAATAAGGAAAGGTATGAATGATAATATCCGGTCCGATCTCATCGATGATCCTTTGCACTTTCCGCTTGCCCATAGAATGAATCCATCTGCCCATGAACTGGTCTGGGTTCATCTTGCTCGTCAACTTGTACACTAATCCATAAAATTCTTGAGTATAACCTGTGCTGTTCAGGTAGAATCTGCGGGACAGCTCATTCAGAGTAGGGTAGACTGCAGCGAAAAGATCCAAGGTGACAATCCGGCTGATCCCTCTACGTCTAAAAGAATGATCAATCGCTTCTGCTACTTTGAGATGCCCGTCTCCAAATGCCGAAGTTACAATAAGCACTTTAGGATCTGTGTTCATGAGAAAGCTCCTTTTTCGCTTGGCCTTCTCTAACTCTAACTCTGAATCGTAAACAGATAGTGATGAGATCCTCAACAGAATATTAACTTCAACATTTTCTATAGCGCGAAGCAAACGAAGAAATCCGCAGAAAAAAACACAGTGTATCAACCTCCAGTAACGAGAGGATTAATGTACTGTGTTTAGTTAAAGGCCAACTGAATCCGGGAGCATCTTCGAACGTGTAATATGATCAAATTTTACATCAAGAGTTATAACAACTGGACCTTCTGGTGGGTTATGAGGAGCTACTTATGAAAAGACCATAATTGCTTTTGCGAAAATTTGTGAATGGAGTTTTTGTTTTTCATCCATGTATTTCCTTTCACTATTAAAATATAAACAGCTATGGCAAAATAAATTGCGCTCCAAATCCAGTCTGAGAGGGTTATTAAATGATGCTCATATAAGTAGTTGATGTACCAGATCCCCACCGGCAAATGTACAAAAATTGCGGAGACTAATCCTGGACTATACATGCTTTTTGCTCTTATATTAATGACGACTCCATGGAAAATGATTTGGAAAAAGCCCATTAAAACAGGTGCCATCCCCAGCCATACTACTGACGGGAAGAATACAGGGAGCAAGTAGAACACATAGGCGATGACCACATTAATAATCATTGCCGACTGTTTATTTAATGGATAGTTGTCAGGGGATTCACTTTTAAAAAGGGCTATATTGAATATGCCTGGAAAGTACCCTGGCCAGCGGTATTCCTCAAATTGATGAAGAAGGATCGCCACAAAGCTTAACCATAATATGCTGTTTATCCGCGGTATTGTTTGCCAATTCATTAGAAGATACATGCATATAACAATGCCAATGAATAGTCCTATATCCTGCCAATATTTTCTTAAAAAATTCATTTAATCACCTCAATCTGAGTTTATTAATGAAAGTATCTTGCAAAGAGCAGGTCAATCTGTTCCTCTATAGGTGCAATCTTCACGGAAGCTCCTGTTTCTAGAATAGGACTCATAAGTGCCGGTAGAAAAAGCGCTCCAAAAATCTGCATCGTCATGGTCATCAGGTGCTCTGGTTGCTGTTCATCGGTTAACTCTCTTAAAGTATTTTGTATCTTAGGAAACCCCAATAGATTCAAAAATGATCCATATTCATGCTGGGAGGAGAAAACGGTCTTGCCCATCAGGATGATTCTGGAGAGCAATTCGGGATATTGAAGGATCACTTGCAAATAATCCAGTAAAAATTGCCTCAATCTATCTCGTGAGGATATAGAGAAATCGTCAAGTATGGCAAAGGTATGCTGAAAGCTGTTCAATATCAATTTGATGGACTCGCTAAACAAATTTTCTTTGGACCCAAAGTAATAGTTAACTAGAGCGACATTCGTGCTTGAGGCTTCTGCAATTTTTTTTATAGTAATCCTTTCAAAGCCTTCTTGTTTAGTCAACTCCAGTGTGGCACGCATAATCTTCTCTTTTGTTTCCAACTTTTTGTCTGTCTCCATACGCAACCTCCAAGTATATTCTCTTTGATTTAAATGACATTTAAAATAACGTTTAAATTTAGTATAGCAATCTTTTTCCTTTTTGCAACTTTTATTTATCCGAAATCAAACCAAGTTTAAATGAAAAAGCAGCCGGTTGTTTGAGCGGCTGCTTACATGTTTTTATTAAATTAACGTTTCCTGTTAGCTTAATTGATTACCTTTGAAAAGTGAGTCTGTATTTGATATATATCCATAAATGAAAAATGTATTATTTTCTTCTCTATACGGAATTCTTAATTCATGTAAAATCGAAAGAAATTCTTTACTTATGTCAATTAATTCAGGAGGAAGCAGATTCCCCTTGTGCTTCTGATACCTTGGTCTAACCCGTATCCATTCTACAGAAAAAAAAGGTGAAAGTCCTTCTATCCAATCCCCTAAATACCAGACGTCGTTTTCGAAGTTCTCTGGATAAGGTATATCGTCTAAGACATACTTAGCTTGATATGGAGGGGTAAAAGGTAGTTTATTTAGTACATCACTTTGTAAGTTTCCCCACTTAGTGTCATTCATAACTGAACATAATTGTTTCTGTTTAATAACTTCATGTACCCTTTTTTTAAAATCCTGTTCATAACCCACAATCAAAAATCCTCCTGAATAAACAACATAAATCCCACGCTGACCTGCCTGTGTGTCATTATTGAGTTAACGTTTCCCGGTAAATTAATTCAAAATTAGTCAAGTTTAATAATCTTATCAAAGCAGTATGAATCTTTGTCATAGCCATTATGCACATAGAAAGCATGGGCGTCGGTTCGCTTAAATCCGCTACATAAAATAATACTTGATATTCCCATTTCTTTAGCATAATTCTCAGTGTGTCTTAGTAGTTCTGTACCTATCCCACTATGCTGTAATTCCTTTTTAACGGCAAGCCCTTGAATATGTAGATAACCATTCGAAGACCCTACGGATAACGCCTGAACTATAGTGACAAAACCAACCACTTCATTTTCAAATAATGCAACGAATGTTTTATAATTCCCAGCCTTATTCATGTTTTCCATAGTAACTCGAAAATTTTCAATATTAACATTGCGAACACCAAGTACATCATTCCATAAAAAAACAACTTCAGCATAATCATTTGCTACAACTTCTCGTATCTTAATTTCCATCCCCTCCTTTATAGAAATATTCAAGCAAAGGATTCGACAGTGGATGAAGCAATCCTGCCCGTTACTTCAACAAATAAAAAAGGAGCATTGCCATGGCAATGCTCCTCAGCTATCGTTTCCCGTAAGCTTTATAGATTGCCTCTTTTTCAGCCTGCAATCCCTAGAATCCAATCTCTCATTAGTTTGTTGATTTATAATATTCTGATAAAATGCCCTCTAAAACTTGCTTATACTCGTTTTTATTATAAGAAGAGTTATCAACTTTTATCTTGGTAATGTTTAATCTGGTAAAAATCTCTTCTTCTAGTTCCCTTCTTGCTTTAAGAACCTGCAGTGTTCCATCTAACCCTTTATAATTTTGTGTTTTTCCATACCCCTGGTTCGTGTAATATTCAATAAATCCCTCTGACCATTCCTGAGGTCTTTCCTTTACAGCCTTTCTGAAAGAATGATCAAGATCATTCTGCTGTACGTATATCAACAATGGATTCAGCCGCTCTACAATTGTTGCCAGTTCAATAACATAACTTATAACGTCTTCCTTCTTCGCAGCATGTTTAATCATGCCTATTGTTACAGGGTTTTGTATAAAACAACAATCAAAAATAAAGGTGTCTGCGCCATACATAACACGATCCTCAAACTTCGTCCATCGTTCTGTTATAAGTTTCCTATTCTGATCTAGCGGCAATTCATAAATATCATGTTTAAAAACTGCGCGATGCAATTCATCTGGAAAACTTGACCAGACTTCACTTTTTATTTTCCGATATTCTAGGAAGTAATCGTTATCTTGTTGAATCATTAGATTACTCAACAAATCTTTAAACTTTTTATGGGTATTCAATAATTCATCCCATTCAGTTTTCTTAAAGAAAGCGACTCCATCATAATCAGCAGGATGTTCCAAATTTCCTTCTAAAAAAAGCTGCGATGTAATGTTCACTTCCGTAAGAATTTCATGAACGAGCTGAGCAGTTGTTGTTTTGCCAGATCCTGGCATCCCCTCAATTAAGACTAATTTCGATCGCATAATAAAGTTCCTCCACTCGCTAGTAGAAGGATAAACAGGTAGGAATCAATAGAGATGCGTTTTCCCACGAATAAAAGCGAATACCATCAGGTATCCGCAGGATGGGTATATGATACACCTTTCCCTGCACACCCTGTAAGATTAAAGAAAAGCACACCTAATAAAATAGTGTAATCACTATTTCAGGCATCCTTTCAAATTGTTAATCTTTACAGAGTATTCCACATGATAAGGTTTATGCTCCTTTGTTAGCATCTCTATTGTTTAGATTAACAGTAAGCATAGGTAAATACAATCAGGGACTTTCTAAACAATCCTGCCCGTTAGCTTAACGGAACTTCGATATTATTGTTATTATCTGATTTAGGATGAAGACGATTTTCTATCACAAAAAAATGATTGAAAATACCTATTACTCGTATTTTGTTATCTGCCTCTCCAAAAATTTTTGTTTCTGCTGTCATAAAAATAATCTGATGTGTGAGACTTGATGATTTCAAGTCATTAATAGTATGAAAGCAATTTGAGCTTTCGGAACTGTCACATTTAAGACCGTGAACCTTATGGAGGTAATTATCATAATATTGACTACTTGGTTTTGTATAAGCCATCACAAATAATAATATGGAAACGATTAGAAAAGCATATTTCTTCTTGATAAAGGCACCTCATCTCTTATGGATAATCGTACTATATATACCGCATTTAACTGCCGAATAGTGCTTTTGAATACACTTATATCCACGTTTGAAACGATTTATTGACCATCTTAACATTGTTCATTTTTGCCCAACTCTCTAAATCCGAGATACCTTTATCTTCATCCTTTGAATACCTAAATGCCATATCTAATGGGACGATCTTCCTCCTGTAAGGTAATATCCCAATAACAGGTTTAAAGTACCCCCTGGTCATTATCACTTTAATATCCTTTGGATTAATCATATTTCCATTTAATATAATTTGCTCATTGGATAGGCATAACTCCGTTGGTTTCTTAAAAAATGTTCTGTACAATGTGAGTAACAATAAAACTAAACACAAAAGAACCACAGTTAACGAAGTGTAGAATACCCCCCTCTGATTCCATAATCTCAATCCAAGAATAGATTGACTCGATATAAGAGCAATCATGCCTATAATAGTTCCAATTCTGGATGGATTCTTAACTGGATATTTTATTTCCGTCAACATGGCTCCCCCCTGTTCAAATCCCATACCTTAGAATACCACATATTGGAAGTATTCTGCCCGTTAGTTGAACATAGGCAGCCGATCCATTGACCGACTGCCTGTGTGTCGTTATTGTGTTATCGTTTCACGTTAGCGTAAAGTTCAGGTAATGAATCGACATGTGATTCGACTTCAAAAATAAATTCTTTGAGGTTATCGCAGTCAAACCAAAAATCAGCGAAAAGGTTCTCTTTGTCGTTTCCCAATCCATTTCTTATTTAATAACCATAGTAGTTTTAGTCCTACTGCTCATTTTTTTAAATAGTAAGAGGGCAAGAAGTAAAGCTATGCATACAGCGGCAAAACCCAGCCAATTCAAATATAGGACAGATGTACGACTGATGACTAACCCGCCTAATCCAGATCCCAGTGCAAAGCCAAATTGGATGAACGAAGTATTTACACTAAGAGCAATGTCCGGATTTCGAGGCGCCAGAGTAACCAGATATAGTTGCTGGGCCGGGGAAATACTCCACGTTGCTAACATAAAAATCATTAAAACCAAGATTAAAACCAACAGATTGACTCCGGCTAGAGCAAATAAAAGCAGAGTCGCTCCTTGTAACAGAAGCCCGAGACAAATGGTAAATTTCGATCCCTTTGCATCTGCCAGTTGTCCGCCCAGCCTTGATCCGACAAAGCTGCAAATGCCCGCCAGGAACAGAACACCGCTAATTTCGGTCATGGAAAGAGAGGACGTGGCTTGCAAGAAAGGCGTAATATAAGTAAACAGTGTAGAATAGCCGCCGACATAAAATAACGTAATAACCAAGGCCATCAGAATGGTTGGATTTTTTAAAATAGAGAGCTGCATTCTGAGGGTAACCTTCTCCTCTTCTTTGATTGCCGGTACCTTTTTATAGATGATAAGTAATGGAAAAATACTTAATAATCCGATTAAAACAAATAGCACTCTCCATCCAAACAGCTCACTAAAAAATGTTCCCACAGGAACACCAAGCACTAGTGAACTGCTAAGCCCCATCAAAATGATACCGATGGCATTGCCCCTTTTTTCTTTTTCAACGAGTCGGGTCGCTATTGCCATGGCTACAACGGTAGCGATTCCTCCGCTAGCCCCTTGGATAATACGTATCCATAGTACTGTTTCATAAGCAAGATCTACAAACATAAGTCCGTTGCTGGCAATAAACACACCTAGGGTGGTCATTAGTAGTTTCTTGCGGTCTGCATTGATCGTTAATGCAATCAAAACCGGAGCGACAATGGCTGCAGAGAGGGCAAACACAGTCACCAATAATCCAACTTCAGAAGTAGATACTCCCAAGTCCACAGCGATCATCTCAATAACTCCTGTAATAATATATTCAATGGTTCCAATCAGAAAAACAGCCAGTGCCAGAATATAAATGATCCGTTTATTTTTCAATTTCCCCCACTCCACTTCTTCTGTTATCTATTTATAATGGGAATTTGTATTTCTATGAATTGTGCATCTCGTTCTGGAGATAACGGTAAATATAACTCCCTGCCCGGTTCGTTCTCCTTGATCTGATAGTTGTTTTTCTCAATCCATTTAGCTAAATGAACACAGGCCGCACAATCAAAACTAGTATTTGAATGAAAAGCCATTGTGGCCATCATCGGTTCAGGAGGAAGAGTCCGTAGCTGAAACGGTTCTGGAAATGATCGCAGCTCACAGGTTAAAAAATACCCGACTTCAAACTCAAACTCATCCTCTTTTCCTTCGACTTCTTTCCACAAAACAACCTGAGGGCCTTGAATGAATTGACGATTTTCCGTCGTTATAAACTGATCAAATTGACGAAGCAAATCCGGAATGTCCTCTTCTTTCCCGCATGCTTTCTGATAAAGAAACAATTGAGCACCCTCTGCTTTGACTCTGATTTCTTGACCCGTTTCGAATTGCCCCTCTTTTTCTATAAGCTGCATACGTTCCTCAATCCTGACGAGTTTAGCTTGTTCCGTATCGATGATATGCTGGATTTCGCTTCTTTTCAGCTTAAACATGCCTTGAATATTTTCTAATGAAATATTTTCCTGAAGCAGCTGTTTAATTTGAGGCAATGTAAAACCCAATTCCTTATAGATTAAAATTCGGTTGAGCTCAAGGAGCTGATCTGCGGAATAGTAACGGTAGCACGTATCCTGATCCACTTTTTTCGGCCTTAGTATGCCAATCTGGTCGTAATAACGCAGTGTTTTTAAGGATACCTTGCTTAGCCTAGAAAATGCACTGATTTTGAACAAAATATCATCTCCAATCTATAACATAAAGTGAGTATACAGTTTCCCGTGCAGGGGAAAGTCAAGGATGCTTTTATTTATTTGAGAAATTACTCTTAGATGAACAAAAGCAGCTGATCGTGTTGATCGGCTGCCTTCTTATTTATATTAAGCTTCTTTCCAAGGTTTAATTGGTGCGTTATAAGCCAATAAACGTTTTCACCTTTGCCCATCCTTCAATTATCGCACGGAGTAGCTAGGTTGGGCTATAGGTAGCTAATTCCGCGCACGGTGTAGATAGCTTGAGCTATAGGTAGCTAATTCCGCGCACGGTGTAGATAGCTTGAGCTATAGACGGCTAGTTTAAACACTGGGTAGCACGTTTAGGAGCAAATTTGGCAGGCGGCGTTCTTTTCACCAACTGTTCGGACTCAATTGCTCTTATTTCCATAATTCAGCTCGTTTTGCCACACTATCGGACTCAGTTGCAGCTATTCGCTCAAATGTACTTCTTTTCTGCGCAAATCAAGGGCAATAAGAGCTATACAGTCCGAAACCTTCGCAATATGTACCCATATGCTGAAATAGCTGCAATACGGTCCGATACGATCAAGATCGAGCAAAAGGCAGCTAGTTTCGAGACATAGGCGGCTAGTTTGAGCAACAGGTAACAAATTCTGCGCACGGTGTAGATAGCTTGAGCTATAGTTAGCTAATTCTGCGCACGGTGTAGATAGCTTGAGCTATAGACGGCTAGTTTAAGCACTTGGTAGCACGTTTAGGAGCAAATTTGGCAGGCGGCGTTCTTTTCACCAACTGTTCGGACTCAGTTGCTCTTATTTCCATAATTCAGCTCGTTTTGCCACACTATCGGACTCAGTTGCAGCTATTCGCTCAAATGTACTTCTTTTCTACGCAAATCAAGGGCAATAAGAGCTATGCAGTCCGAAACCTTCGCAATATGAACCCATATGCTGAAATAGCTGCAATACGGTCCGATACGATCAAGATCGCGCAAAGGGCAGCTAGTTTCGAGACATAGGCGGCTAGTTTGAGCAACAGGTAACAAATTCTGCGCACGGTGTAGATAGCTTGAGCTGTAGTTAGCTAATTCTGCGCACGGAGTAGATAGCTCGAGCTGTAGTTAGCTAATTCTGCGCACGGTGCAGCTAGGTTGAGCTATAGGTAGCTAATTCCGCGCACGGTGTATAGACGGCTAGTTTAAACACTGGGTAGCACGTTTAGAAGCAAATTTGGCAGGCGGCGTTCTTTTCACCAACTGTTCGGACTCAGTTGCTCTTATTTCCACAATTCAGCTCGTTTTGCCACACTATCGGACTCAGTTGCAGCTATTCGCTCAAATGTACTTCTTTTCTACGTAAATCAAGGGCAATAAGAGTTATACAGTCCGAAACCTTCGCAATATGTACCCATATGCTGAAATAGCTGCAATACGGTCCGATACGATCAAGATCGAGCAAAGGACAGCTGATCACGCAGCTGGCTGATCGTGATTTGAACCAACGTTTCCCGTTAGTGGAACAAACTACTCCCAGTAAGGAGTCCCACTAAAAAGAAATTCTTCTTTATTTACATATAACCTAAATTCCCGACTTGCTAATTTACTAATATGACTGGGTAACCACTCATTAGATTCAGGCAACCCAAGCCAAAAATTCATTGTCTCGAGTTGGGCAGCTACAAAGAAGCCTTCTAACTGTTGAACATAGTTATGAGGCAGGTCGAATTGTTTGGCGTATGATTCTAGCAACTGGCTTCTGAACGCTGGGTGGATATAAGAAAGTGCCCAACCTAAATCGAATAAATAATATCCGAACCCGCAAGCTCCAAAATCAATGGCTCTAGCTTCTTGTTTATGAAACACATAATTACTTGGAATCAAGTCTGCGTGAATTATCCCCCAGTTGCCAGGTGTTCTTTCTATATCGTTCATCATTAAAATTGCACGCTCACCGGCCAATTGCAGAATTTCCACATCATTTTTATTGAGCTCACCACCGTCAGCAAGCTGTTTGAGCTTTTCTAATGATTGTGAAATTCTAGTATTATCAAAGGATGGTCTAGTAAATAATTGCGGAACCTTCCAAATAGATGATTGTTTATGAAGCTTTCCGATCAATTCACCTACGCACTCGGCATCATTGACTGTTGGAACAAATTGTTTTAGTTCACCCTCTACCCATTTTACCAATGTACAGTTCATGTCAGCTATCTTAGTAACATATTCACCAATGTTATTTTTTATAGGTGACGGTAACACCAGATCAGTATCATTTATTAATGATTCCAGCCAAATCATTTCTGAATGAATGACTTTTTCCTCAGACCAAATATTTTCCATCGAATCATTTTTTGATAGATGTATCCGCAAACTATAGTAGTTACTTTCCTTATCTGTCACTTTATAGATGGTGTTTGCATTTTGGCCAATATGAGCTATTGATTGATAAGTAATCGAATAACAAGTTAATGCTTCTATTGCAACATCATGAGTATTTAACATGTTCTCCTCACTCCCCCTGAAACAACCGAATAAGGAAATCGTACCATGACTTTTTCTAATAGTTCGGGAGAGAACTCTTATATTTATATTTTATCCACCACTTAGTTTATTAAGGTAACTTGCCCGTTAGTTGAATAAAGGCAGCCGATCACATTTACTGACGGGCTGCCTTTATCGTGTTTATGGAACTAGCGTTTCCCGTTAGCTTAACGCCATTGCCTATGCATCACAAATCTCCGATATACGTGTCTACTTTACTTTATTTAATAAGTTTGTCACCATTCTACTCAATGTCCCTTGATCGACGAAAGGAGCAAGGCTTGCCAGCAGATCTGGGCTAAGATGTTCAGCTTCGACTCCACTAATTAACTTCTCGAGATTTTCCCTGTCCAGAAAAGGTGCGAGGCTTATGATCCGGTTCGCATCAATAGTGCCATCTGCAACCCGGTCTACCAAGCGGCTTAACGTTTCTCTGCTAATAAAGGGTGCCAGCCCTTGAACGAAATGCCAGCTCAAGCTACCCTCTTCTGCTTGTTGAACCAACCGATCTACATGTTCTCTTTCAAGAAACGGGGCAATTCCAACAAGATTGTGCACTTCTAAGGAACCGTCAATCGATTTATCTACCAGTCGGCTTAATGTGTCGCTGCTGACGAACGGAGCGAGTCCAGTAATGGCATTCCACACAATTTCGCCCTCTTCTGCCTGACGAACCAGTTCATCCAATGTATCTGTTCCAAGGAACGGAGCCAGCCGCATGATCACGTCTAACTTAAGGACGCTGCTGTCTAATCGTTCTGTAACCTTATGCAGAGCGCTTGCTTTTACAAACGGTGCTACTTCTACAAGCTCTTCCACCTTCATCTCACCGGTATTGACCATCTCTGCAACTTGGTCCGGCCTGTTCTCTGCGATCTCCTCAACTATCGTTCCTAGGTGCTGGTGCTCCCGATTTTCTGAGTTGTCTCCTGCATTTAAAATGTCGTCTACCGTTTTGCCGAATAACCTCGCAAACTGCGGAAGCGTTCCGATATCCGGTAGCGAGTCGCCCCGTTCCCATTTCGATACCGCTTGATGACTTACATTCAGTTGATCGGCAAGTTCCAATTGGGTCAAATCCTGGTCTTTGCGAAGCTTCGAAATATAAGCTCCAATTTTACGCAAGTCGAGCATTGTATACCTCCAATAAAACAAAATGTACAGTGCGCACTGTCGAAAACAGCATAGCATTTCCTCAAACGCAATCCTATCAAGCGGTGGTTGAATTTTCATAGGCGCTTTATTCAACTGTCGGTAGAATTCTCCACTTTTGTCACTTTCATTTATAGTTTTTTTCTACAGTTCATTTCCATTATCCTGCCCGCTAGTTGAATTATCCCCAGGCCTTTGGTCAGTACTGAAGTCTTAAATACGTTGCTCTCTCGTCCAATTAATTCAGAAATCCTGAGGTTCATCAGCGCTCAACGTTTATACATAATATAATCATCACTCTAACTCATCGCTGTTAACAACACGGCAATCGTATTAAACACACCGTGAACGATCATACCAGGCACGACCGATCCCGTACGTTCATAGGTCCATGCAAGGACAACTCCACTAATAAAATTCACGGGCATGGCATTCATAGTGGGAAAATGTGCAAGCGTAAAGATTAGCGAACTAATCACAATCGCCCAGCTCATACTAACACGAGTCCGTAACCAACGATATACAAATCCACGGTAAAATATCTCCTCATAAAATGGTGATACGATCCCTGCCGACACAATACCAATAATTATAGTAAATAGAGTGACATTTTGCTTCAGACTCTCTGTTTTACTATTGTCCACCGAATTCCCAAGAAAACTCGTGAGATAGAGAGTCACCACACTGAATACGATAAGAATAAGTGTCCACAGCGCAATCCTCCACCAATCTTTCACAGAAAATCTCTTTACTCCTACCTCAGCCCAAGGCATTTTCTTCGGTCGTAAAGCAATAAAATATAAACCTAACAAAAGTACAATTGCTATGGTAAGCCCTGTAAGAGTCCCTGAATAAAGAGTATTTCCCAACCATTGCTCATACATTGACTGTACCGCATATTTGATAACGAATATAACAAATACAAACTCAAGCGCAAGTAAAGCAATAAACTCACGCCATGTCCACCGATCCATCTTCTTCCACATTTCCGTACTGGTCATCCTTAATCCCTCAATCCTCTGTGATATAATTTAATGATATTAGGTGACGTTACGTCACCTGCAAGCATTATTTTCGGGAGGAAAGAAGGAACATGAATAGATGGACAACAGGACAAGTATCCAAACAGCGGAATATTTCCGTTCGAACCCTACGTTATTATGATCAGATCGGTCTTCTTACACCGAGTTATAAGGAAGATAACGGCCGCCGTTATTATTCAGAAGAAGATTTATTCACTCTCGAAAAGATAACGTTGCTTAAATCACTATCACTACCGCTTGAAGACATTCAAAATGTAATGGACAAGCTATCTTTTCGTCATATTCTAATCGCACATCATAATCATCTTCAAGAGCAGCTAACTTCTCTTCAGGGCAGTATTGCAAATACTACTTCTTTGATCAACATGATTGATCTAGAAGGTACACTCTCCTGGGATCGGGTTTCTCATCTGATACAGAACGTACAACCCATTTCTAAACAATGGATCGATTACTTCAACGATGCCGAAAGTACCTTTCTACAAAATGCACTACCCAATCTCAGCAGTAATGACCAGACTACTCAGCAATATGCCTCTTTGCTGCGCCGGATTGAGTGGTGCATACAGCAATCTGTTCCACCTGAATCTGATGAAGGTTATTCCATTGCCTGTGAGTTAATAAAGCTATCACACGAAACCTTTAATGGAGACGAGGAATTGATGGAGAAGTTTTGGGAAGTGAGGAAGCTCCCTACATCAGAGTCAGGACTATATCCCGTATCCGACGAAGCGCTGAACTTTGTGGAGCTTAGCATGGCTCACGCTCTAGAAAAAGAGATGGCACAGAAATAGGAGATTTCATCATATTGATAGATTTTTTCTTTATACCCCAGGCCGCGGTTTATCATAACTCGCTGGAGAACTTTTTTTATTTCCTATAGCCATTTGAACGATAATCTGAAGCACGATGATTACAGACAAACCATAGAATGCTTGAACGAAGCTACCTGTTGCATCGTGGAGCCAGCCAATCGCTAGCGGCCCAAGCGCTCCGAGAATGTAGCCACCAGATTGGGTCATTGCGGACCAGCTACTGGCTTCCTGAGCATTGCTTGTTTCATCAATGGGCAACATCAGTGCAATCGGGAACAGCCCACCCGCCCCAATACCGAGAGGAATCGCCGCGAGCCAGGGGCTAACGGATAGGTTCAGCATCAAGACACCCGTCAACTCTAATATTGCACACCCGACAAGCCAGAATACACGTCTTTGGTAACGATGTACAAGCATCGGAATGAACAAAGTAGAGGGCAGCGATATCAAGGTAAATAAAGTTTGGATTTTGCCGGCCGTCTCTTGACTATACCCCTGGCTTTGGATTGCTGGCGCAAGCCAAGCGGTCAACGAATAGAAGATCGCTGCCATCAGCCCGAAGAATAATGTCAGCACCCAGGCACGTTTGTTGTTCACCGGAAGTGGTGCATTAAGTACACTCGAGATTTTACCGGATTGTCGATCTGTGCGCGCAGACCAGGCTAATCTTAACCAAATCGGCAATGCAATAGCTGCGAGTAATGCCCATACAGCCAACGAGCCTCTCCACGAACCACCCAGCGTATGCTGCAGCGGGACCGATAGTCCCACACTAATGCTGGCCCCCATCACCATCGCTGTAGAGTAAATACCCACCATGGATGCCACTCGGTCAGGGAAGTACTGCTTAATGAAACTGGACAACAGCGGCCCTGCCAATGCAATTCCTACACCGGAAAGAAAAGAAGTGAACATCATCAAAGGAGTTGTACCAACAAACCATCGTAATCCCGTACCTAACCCAATGAGGATTAAAGCCAGAACAATTGCGCCCTCATTTCCCCACCTTCTGCTTAATCGTACAGAGAACGGAGCAAATATGCCCATGCATAATACCGGAAGTGTGGTTAACAAACTGGCGGTAATCCCGCTTATACCCAGATCATTCTGAATGATGCTCATTAGAGGAGAAATGGATGTAATGGGTGGTCGTAAATTCAGTGAAGCCAGGATAAGCGCCAAGACGATATAAAAAAGTTTCATTATGAATCACCTCATGGTAGTAGTATCGCTGCATTCTCCCATGACCCTTTGTTAATAACAGATCTTTGGGAGGGCACGATTAAGTATAGAATCATTAGAATGATTGAACAATACTATTGTTTCTATTAAAATGATTACTAAAACCAATGATTAGAGGTCATTCATATGGAGATTCGTCAGATGGAAAACTTCATTGCTGTGTGTGAGGAGCTTCATTTTACACGAGCAGCTGAGAAGCTTGGCATATCTCAGCCTACGTTGAGTCAACAAATACGCGCACTTGAGGATGAACTCGGAGTTCCCTTATTTGACCGAGTCGGCAAAAAGATTGTGATGACTCAAGCAGGAAATCTGTTTTTGGAGCACTGTGTACAGATGATTCGGCATTTACAGAATACCCAGGATGCGTTAGCTGAATTACGCAATGATCAACGAGGTCGGTTGGTAATTGGTGTTCTCCCTTCCGATCTGGACTATCGGCTCACCCCATTGCTCGTGAATTTTCATACGCGATTCCCCAAGGTGCAGCTGAAGCTTATCTCTTCGATCTACGTCTTGAATCAAGTACTAGATAATGAAGTAGACATCGGGATCGAGATCACCTCTGCTCCAGATGATCGGCTTGTACGCATTCCCTTGTGCAGTGAAGAATATGTACTTGTCGTTTCTGAGAATCATGATTGGGCTGAACGAAGCACGATTGGAATCCAGGAACTGCGTAATATCCAAACTGTGATGTTCCCCGAAGGATTTACAGGCAGAGAATTAGTTGATGGCTATTGTCGTAAATATGGATTCAGCTTAGATACGATCATGGAGACCAGTTCGGCAACTTCCATTATTAGCTTGGTGAAAGCCAATGTCGGAGGAACATTGCTGCCTTACCGTTTGATCCAAGCAATGAATGAACCAACATTACGCTGCATCCGAATTACAGACGATCCGCCATATCGTCACTTTGAGATCATTCATCGGTCCGACCGTTTTCTGACAAAATCGGCCAAGGCATTTATTGAGAAAACTATCGAGTATTTCAACTAAAGGTGAGATGCGAAAGAGATCGCTTCTGCTGCCAGAAGTAGAGTATAGTAGGAATGAAAATATATTAGGAGGCTACAGCCATGTCACAGGAGATTTGGATTAACCTGCCAGTCAAAGATGTTGAGAGGTCAACTGCCTTTTTCAATGAGATTGGATTCCAAGCGGTGAGTGTTGGTAACGAGAGGGCTAAGCTTGTTATAGGTCAAACAACAATTCTGCTGTTCCCGGATGCGGCGTTTGAGAAATTTACTGGTTCAAAAACCGCAGATACTTCCCATAGCGCTGAAGTAATCTTCTCCATTGGTGCTGAAAGCAGAGAAGAAGTAGATGCCTTTGTCCAAAAAGTAGAGGCTGCTGGAGGAAACATCTTTGGCAAGCCAAGTGAGACTGACGGCTGGATGTACGGCGCAGGATTTGCCGACCTGGACGGTCACCGCTGGAATCTGCTGTACATGGATGAGAGCAAAATGCCAAAACGCGAAATTTGAAGCGAAAAGCCAACACCAACAAATCCAAGATATGGTGTAATGATTCGGGCTTATACGTTGATGAAAAGAGCTGGGGAACGGAATGAATAAAGAAAATAGGGACTTCGCTGAACGAGTTCTTAAACATCTTTGTATTGGGGCAAAAATTGATGGTCTTAGATTTGGAGTATCAAGTGGTGCTACTCAAGTTTATTTAACTAAGTATGAAGGCTTCGATGATTTAGCTGGTCAACTGTACCTGAACATTGAATCAAAGTGGACTATATTGGATTCAGTTCCCTCTCAATACCCTAGACATGAAAGTCAAATTGCAGATGTTTCTGAGGAAGAAAAATACAGTCAGATCATAAAGATGAGACGTGAAAAGATTATAGATATACAATTGGGAGACAGCACTCCACATTTAATTATAAGCTTTGAATCAGGTAGCATACTATTTGTTATTGGTTTTCATGAGAAGTATGAATGTTGGCAGGTGGGAGTAGAATCTGATAACTGGCTAGTTGTTGCATGTCCAATGAATGGAATTGCTACATGGACTTCAAATAAATTTGAATAATAATAAAACACTCCATTGTCAGGAGTGTTTTTTCTTTTATATACAGATATACATTTAATGGTCAAACTGTACTTTGTGTTTGGAAGCATTGAGGTGAAGCGTATTATATATAATCAATGAATTCATTAGTTTTGTTATATCCATAAATTATGATGGAGTCGGTAGTTTCTTCACCTGGAACATGTATTTTTTTCAAGATTTGAATTAAATCAGCATTTATCGAGTCATTTTCAGCATGAATTTCTAACCACTCAATAAATTTGTAACCACCATCTGAAAAATGGTAATACCAATCTCCATCCCAAAGGCTGATATAGCCAGTATCAATGTCTTTAATCCTCCATTTGGTTGGAAAGGCATAGTTGAGCATTGCTTGTCTTATTTCTTCCCATTTTGTGTTGTTCATTAAAGGTTTTAGTTCATTTGAATCCATATATTCACCTTTTTCATCCATCAGTACTGAACGTGTTTATTCCACTTCATCATTTTCTCTTGTACAAAACTTCCCGGTAGTTGAATGAAGGCAGCTGATCGCATTGACTGACGGGCTGCCTTATCATGTTTATTGAACTAACGTGTCCCGTTAGCGTAATGCAATCAGTAAAAAACTTACCCATACCTACGGTTCACCACTTTGGTTGAAGCGGTGAATTTTGGAGCCACTCTTATATCAACCGAGCACTCATTTTCGGCACGTGACAATTTTCCCAATTAGCTTTTATGAACGCCCGATGCATGAGCAAGCGTGTTGTACTTGAGATAATCATCATATTACTGATCGTCACTCTGCTGTGAATTGTTGTGTTGAGTTCACACCCTCCACAACTTGGCCGCTAGACAGATAGTAATCTCTTTGCACTGAACCGTCTGTTTTGGTGCTTTTGACCACAAAGACCTGGCCTACTTCTATCGGCATCAGATAGTTATCGTAAGGAAGATAATTGTCCACCAGTGGAAGGTCTTGGATATCTTCATAGGCGTCCTCCAATCGCCAAAATTCTCGATAGGCGTAATCCTTGAACCCGTTCAAATCCTGCTTACCAAAATAAGATGCTGCATATTCCTTGCCCTGTAAGGAGATGTAATCTACTCTGGATGGCTCAATATCTTTAGCAATCCAACTTAGGTTCTCAGAATAAATGTTATCGCCATAATGCTCCTGTAATTGATTGCCCATACAAGGGATGGATTGGGTCTTATAGTCCATTTCATCAAGCCCGGTATGCGCTGAGCCGTAAATGCCCATAACGCTCTCATTGCCCAACTTCTCAAATTCGCGAATAAAGTTTTCCGTCATCGTGTCTTCCCGATATACGCCGTCTTCTTTGCTGTAAAAAACACGGCCTTGCCGGATCGCTTCCATTGTTAAAGTATACTTCTCCGATTCTCCCAGATCGTTTGCCACAAGATAAGATAAATAGCGGCTCCCGGTAGTTTCATATTGATGCCCGATGTCTGTGCCGTGGAAAATCGTCTCCGGACACTCGCTCTTTATTTTTTTGTAGAACTCTTTGACATCAGGGTTGTGACTACGTGTCCGTTCCCAATCATCATAAATCTCCTCTAAAATATCATCATTGTCCGACTGCATCCATAGATTCAAGTATTCGGCGGTAAAATAGGGCAGCTCGACGAATAAGTGCCTCATGCCCTCGTTATGGTAGTATTGAGACCACAATTTATATTCCTTGTCCAATATCTTGGCTACGCCGTGTGCTTCACCGTACAGATAAATGCTGCCCGATGCTTGCGCTACCACAGGTGTCACTATAGTCGGCTGCGCAGATTTACTTGCTGTCTTGCCTGCGGTGGAATTATCGCAGGCAGTAAGGCTACTGACCACAAATATAACGATCAGGGCAAGCAGCAAAGGGTATACAAGCATCATTTTCGCTTTTGCTACGAAGATGAGATTATGGTCATTCATAAACTAGGATCAACCTTTCATGTACATTTATAAATCCATAATTTGGTATTCCCTAGCTGATGCAAGATTTCCTGCTATCTCATCTTTAATTCTATATAGATTAAGGGAAAATGTGTCCTTTAGCGCAAGGAAGATAGCCGTTCATATAGGCCAGCTACCTTCGTTTTAGATTAAGCTATTGTTTCCTATTAGAATGAATCAAGGCACTTTTTATGTATCTTTTTAGTTTATCCAACTTTTCTTAGGGAATCTACTTTCATATAGGCAGGACTATATCTTGACTCGTTATGAAATGCCTACTGCGAAGTTACTGAGTGGTAATCTCGAACTTCGTACCAGCATCTCCGGCGAAAACAATAGATCCTCCCGCGGGCAGTTCGACCTGATCCTTGCCACCGATGACACTGAAGTAGATGCATTTTCCCCTGGCATTATAAACAGCGAAGGAAGTGTTCGGGGACATGCTCACCTTAACGATCTTCCCCCTGTCCTTTTCGCTTATCGCATACCATTGGGCGTATCCGTCAGGCAGAATTGTAACGGTTGACATCTTAGTGAAGTTAAAAGGCTTCACGGCATCCTCGTTCACTAAGAGGATTTCACCCATCTTTAGGTACTCAACGCCGTCTTGTGTAAAGAACGTAAGACCTAAAAGATCTCGCCCGCTCATTCCCGGTATTTGCAATTCGGAGATGGCCGTATTCGGGCCGGTTATTCGCTTATCAAACACGTATCCAGGCAACTGTTTCGACACATTCAAGTTGATGGTTACCGATGTCAAATAAGAAATCGACGTATACTTCCCATTCAGCAGATAATACTTCTTGCCGTCGCGCTGCATCCATGCTTTTTTTGTCTTTGTCGAAAGATCTTGAGGCTGGAGCTTTTCCGCGTTGTACTCTGACAGAGCCGTCTGCCCAAGAGCTGGCACCGAAACGTATTGACGAATCCATAAGTAAGTGCGGCCATTCTTATTCGTCACAAAGCTGATCATCACTTTCCCATCCGCACTCTTAAACGTGCCGTCCGCGGAATACTCGTAGATCTGTACCGGGTTATCAGATGGCTGCTCCGAAGTAATGGACATGACGCCGCCTTCGTTAATATCGATGTTAAACGTTCCTATATACGTACCATAGATTCCCGAATACTGCAGCATGGATTCTGGCATATCAGCCTTTACCGGCACGCCGTAAGACTTCTCAGGCTTGATTTCAGCAATTATACCTTTCTCCTTCAGCGCCTGAAGTAGGATTTCGTTCGCCAAAAGCTGGTCGTACGTGCCGCTCCCACCGGAAGAGACAACAGCTACCGCCATCTCCTGCTCTGGAAGCACAACGAGTGACGCGTGATAGAGAGTGACGTCCCCGCCTTTGGTCAATGCCTTTATTCCGTATTCGCTGAACGGATACAGATTGACGCTGTCCCAGCCTAGACCGTATTCGATTGAGTTGTCCGCATCGTCAGGCCACAAAGGCATCTTGTACTCGTTTTGCGCCATGGCCGCAACCGATCTACCTGATAAGACTTCTTCCGCTTCCCCCGTGAAAATCGTTGAAAATCGAGCCAAATCCTCTGCCGTGGAATAGATACCTCCAGTCCCTATCATGTTAATCGTCTGGTTGGGAAGTTGTCCTATATAGTTATGATAATAGAGTCCCGCCATCTTCGCCGTGTCCGGAGAATCGAGCGGCGTCACCGTATTAGCCATACCCAGAGGTTCTGTAATATATCGATGGATATAAGAGGTAAAGTCCATGCCGCTGACCTGCTCGACCAAAATCTCGGCCAGCGTAAATCCGTCATTGCAGTAAACCGAATAAGCGCCCGGGTCTGCTTTCAAGGTCTGCTCGGACAGTTGCTTCAGCAGTGTGTCGTGGGCATAGGTGTCGTTATCTTCGAATAAATCGGCGTTCATCACCGATGATCCGTTCAGACCGGAAGAATGATTCAGCAGCATGCGCGCTGTAATCTGCTTATAGCGTGCATCCTTCATCGTAAACTCGGGGATATAATGGACAACCGGCGTATCAAGATCGATTTTCCCTTGATCGACCAACTGCATAACGGCAACCGTGGTAAACATTTTACTCGTCGAGGCGATCCCATACATCGTGTCTTTCGTGAGCGTCTTCTGTCCCTGCTCATCATTTCTGCCGGATTGGCCAGATACAACAATGTTGCCATGATCGATAAGGGCGTACTGTACACTGTTAGTATCGTAACCTTTCGTAAGGAGATCGGCTTTCTCATTTGCAGCTTTCATGGTTAATTCGTAGGTGAGCCCAGCTTCGTAAGAAGGCGAGTCCACTTCAATCGTTGACACGGTTATCGGAGCAGCACTTGACTCGATCACCTCAGTCGTATTCAGTCCTATTGCTATGTTCTGCGTCTCTGTCGCTTTGTTGTCGTCGCAGGAGGTTAACAGCAGAAGCAGACATAGCACAGCTAGCATTATCCATCGACTTTCCATCATTTGAACTCCCCTTCCGGAGTTTTGGTAGATATAACACTAAATTGGTATATTTATATATTAATGAAAAATTAGTATTTACGCAAAACTGCCCGTTAATTGAATAAAGGCAGCCAATCCACTGATCGGCTGCCTTATGTCATCATTTAGCTATCGCTATTCGATAGTTTAACAATCAAGATTTCTGCATGCCATGGCCACTCTTCTAATGTCTATGCTCAAGGATGTTGATAAGTTTGCCAAACGGATCGCGGACATAGAATCGCCGAACACCCCAAGGCTCATCAATAAGCCCATATTCTATCGGAAATCCAGCTTTCTTCATGCTTTCAAATGTAGCATCGACATCATCGACTTCAATTGATAGATCAGGCGTAGGCGTTTCTGAGCCACCCTGTGAGGCAAAACTAATCTGAATGCTCATCTCCTCGTCTAAACCATAAGTTCTAATCCAACCATGATCCATCATTAAATCAAGACCGAGCACATCCTCGTAAAAGCATTTAGCTGCCGTGAGATCCTTCGTGTTTATATTGGCGACGATTCGTTTGACCTTCATTTCAAACCTCCCAGACAGAAGTAGATTATCCTTGAATATAGAATGCATTCAACATATAACAGTTAATTCTAGCCTCGACGTTCCTGACCTTTATTTATCCATATTTAGCTGCGGAGGCTCACCGAGCAGAAAACACCAGAAAACACCCGAAGAACTGGCATTAAGTCTGGTTACGAAATCTCCGTACTAACCACCTCAACACAAGAAGCACCACGATTCCGCAAATGGTATAACTGATTGGGCGAATAAATTGCTCCACGATACCCCAGTTGTCACCTAAGCGGTATCCCAGATAGATCAAAGCTAAGTTCCACGGGATACAGCCGAGTGCTGTAAATGTTATGAATCTCCAAGCTTTCATTCCAGCAACCCCTGCGGGCAGTGAGATAAAAGTACGAATAAAGGGCAACATACGAGTAAAAAATACGGTACTCTCGCCATAACGCTCGAACCAACGCTCCGATTGCTCCAAATGATGCTCATTCAAGAGAATATATTTTCCGTATTTCTCTAATAACCGGCGTCCACCTGCCTTACCAATATAATAGGCAATGATGGAACCCAGTAGGTTTCCGAATATCCCAGCGACAGCAACTTCCATAAAAGTAAGCGAGCCTTGCGCAATCAGCCACCCACCGCTGAGCATAATCACTTCACTGGGAATGGGGATACAGGCACTCTCTAGAATCATCCCTAACCATATGCCCCAAATACCCATAGAATTAACAAGGTGAAGCGCGGATTCAGATATCCACGTAAATAGTTGATGCATGAGTGTTCACTCCGCTTCATAAATTTTACTATTCCTTAAGAAAGTCTCGTTATAATTGAACAAAAAACGGGGGGAAAACAAAATAATGATGAAATTCAATATACACAAATTTTTGTATGGCATATTCGTTATAGCCGCTATCTTGCTGATGTTCCCTAAATTTTCTTACAATGATCCCGATACCTTCTGGCATATAGAGCTAGGACAATATATGATCGAGCACGGACAAGTTCTACATCATGCCATACATACTTTTTACGGAGATAAGCTGCCCTACGTCCCTCATGAATTCGGATTCCAACTGCTCGTTGCCCCGCTTTATGCAGCTTTTGGATGGCCGGGTGTGTATATTTTGACCGCTGTATGCTTGTTCTTTTTAGTGCTCGGATTGCTTCGGCTGGGCAAGGTTTCACGCAAAGAACTGGGACTTCAAGAAGACCATGTTCTCCTGCTCCCTTTTGTGCTGCTAATTTCTTGCTGGATTTATTATAATTATTTCAAAGGCCGTCCACAGATGATCTCTTCGTTTATGATTGTCTGGTTTTTCGTATATTTACGTGAATATCAAATGAGTTCTCAAAAGAAATATGCCGCTGCGATGATTGCTCTTTCTATTGCCATTGCCAATTTCCATGCAGGAGTATGGCTTGTAATTGCTGTATTTACAGGGATGGCTCTGCTTGAATCCTTGATCCAAAAAACGCTGAATGGGCGTAAAATCATAGTCTTCAGTCTCGTCTGGTTCGTTGGCATTCTAAATCCAGGCGGCGTAAAAAGTCTCTTGTTTATTTTGACAGTTACGAAAAAGAACTTTAACCTGCTGATCAATGAATGGCAGCCGATTCGGTTCAATAGCTTGGAGAATTTGCCCATCTTACTATTGCTTTTGTTCTTTGCCTGCACACTTCCTTTTGCACTCCAGCGTAAACCGTTCCGTTTTTTTCTTATGCTTGGGATTCTATACCTCGGTGTATCAAACTTCAAGCAAAACCTGTTTATGTGGCTGTTCATCCCCTATTTTGCGGCTGTATTTTTTGATGCGCTTCCTGAATTCACCAAAACAGGTATTCTAGTCCGACAAAGTACATTACGAGGGTTACTGGCAGTTGGCCTGCTGCTAAACATTGCTTATCTATTCCTTGTACCACCAGTTATTGACGCCAAAAAATATCCTGTCGATGAAATGGACTATATTCTACAGCATACATCTGAAGGTACACGTCCGAAAGTTCTCGCCCACTACGGTTCATCCGGCTATGTCATGTTTCGAGGGGGAGATGTGTTATGTGATGGCAGACAAGATCCCTTCGTGACAAAAGATTCTCTTGGCGTATTGGGTTGGACTGCTTTTGAACGCTCGATGCACGGATTCTCTGAATACCTTCCCGAGATCGTTAATTACGATCAGCCCGATTATGTAATTACGAGCAAAAAGGTCCCCTATAAACTACTCAAGGAATGGACACAAAAATTTGGTCAGCCCGTATTTACAGGGACCTATGGCAGTGTCTTCTCGTTTATCCCAGAGTGATGATCCGGCTCGTTAATTCCTCACTCTGTAGAACGCAAAAAAACGCTGACCTGAGGCAATCTAGCCAATAGTCACCATCCGCAATTAAGTATTCTGATTAATAACATCCGTATGGTAAGGATATACATAATTACGACAAATAAGAAAAATAAGTTAGTAAAATATCAAATCTAGCGTTGATTGTTCCTAAATTGTATAGTATTTTATGGAAGAAAGGTAATTTAAAAGAAGGGAGGAATTAAAAATGGACAAGATGTGTATGGAAATGATGATGAACATGTGTATGGATGATATGATGTCTAAGATGAACTGTATGAAGATGGGCATGGAAAAAATGTCTGAAATGGGCATGATGGATATGAACATGGATATGATGATGAAAAAAATGCAGGACTGCGATGAAATGATGACTATGTGTATGACAATGATGCGCGAAGGAATGCAAATGTCTAAGTAGCCTATAGACCATCGTAAGTTTGGCAGAGCAGACTAACTGCATGCCTTTTTTTATTTTCTATTTATTATTACAATGTGAGCTTAAATTATATCCTGATATATCTTCTCTGAATCTTCTTCGATAGATTAATCCGTTCCTGCTTTAACTCCCAGACTTTCTCTTTCCACCGGTACTGCTCTACTGGATCCGCACTTTCCCTCAGCTTATTAAATAAATCCATTAATATTGCATTTATATCGTCGAATTGAATCCACAGCTCTTTCACACTTTGTTCTGTTGTCTCAGCATGAGAATTCTTACTCAGCTTATTCAAACGATCTATGATGTCAGCTTGCCACTGTCCATCGTTAATTGCTTTGGCGTAGTTTAAAAGATCCAGATAATCATCGACAGACATTTTCACCGACTCCTTATTCTGTGTATACCCAGTATTATACTCGGCATTATAGAAATTGCAATAGTCTATCTGTAGAAAAGGCATCTTCTCAGATGCCCCCGCAATGTTATTCCCAATCCGTTACTGGATTTTCCCGCCTTCAACGACAAGCTCATCAGTATATCCTTCACCGTAAATTTCATTTAAGGTTTCTTTGTAGGCTTGATGGATAAATTGTTCTTTACCAAGGGTATCAAGTTCTGTATTAATCCAGTCCAGCAATTCCTTATTCCCCTTTGCCACTGCTGGAGCAATTGTATCCTGACCCCCGAAAGCAGGAATGCTGACCGTAAATCCAGGATTTGATTTAGCCCAAGCAATGAGTTCTGTATTATCGTTAGCGATTGCCGCCCCCCGACCATCTTTAAGCGCTGCAAAAATCTCTGTGTACTGATCGAATTTGAGCAATTCAATATCCGGATATTCTTTGGTAAAATAGGTTTCCGCTGTCGTACCTTTAGCTACAATGAGCTTTTGCTTGTTCCCTTTTAATTGATCAATGGAAGTGATTGGAGCACTGTCTGGGGATACGATCCCAAAGGACAATTTCATGTACGGATTAGCAAAATCCACTTTTTCTTTTCTTTCCTCGGTGACCGTAAAGTTAGCCATAATGATATCAACCTTACCCGATTCAAGATATGCCACGCGGCTGGCAGCATCAACTAACACAAATTCAACCTTCGATTCATCCCCTAGCAGATCCTTGGCAAAGCGTTTGGCAATATACACATCAAACCCTTGGTTTTTACCCTCAGCGTCCACATAACCAAAAGGTGGTTTGTCTGCAAATACGCCGATCTTAATCTTCCCTTTCTTCTTTAGCTGTTCAATAGAAGTGAATTTAGAAGATGCTGAGTTTCCGTTGTTATCCGAACTATTTCCGCAAGCAGCCAATCCCATCAATAATATACTTACACCTACCAGCATCGTTAGCCATTTCAAACTTTTCTTCATTTCTCTTCCTCTCCTATTTCTATAATTTTTCGTACTGAAATATATCCAGAAAATGCTGGGCACGTTCTGTCGCAGGGTGGGTAAAAAATTGTTGCGGGGCAGCGATCTCACATATCTTGCCTTGATCCATAAACACGATCCGATCCCCAACCGATTTGGCAAACCCCATTTCATGAGTCACGATGATCATCGTCATTCCTTGCTGAGCAAGCCCTAAGATGACATCAAGCACTTCCCGAACCATTTCCGGATCCAAGGATGCTGTCACTTCATCAAATAACATAATCTCCGGATTCATACATAAAGCTCTTACTATAGCTATTCTCTGCTTTTGTCCACCGGAAAGCTGGCGTGGATAGTCCAGTTTACGCTCAAGCAGCCCAACCCGCTCTAAGAGCTGTTCCGCTTGCTGCGTTGCTTCTTTAAGCTCTCTCTTTTGTACTTTCAGAGGGCCTAGAAGAATGTTATCCATAACCGTCATATGCGGGAATAACTCATAATTTTGAAAGACCATTCCGATATGCTGCCTAACTTCACGCCAATCTACAGCAGCCCCCGCGAGGTTCTGCCCACGATATTGTATCGCGCCTTCCTGAACCGGTTCCAAACCGTTAAGACAACGTAGGAACGTACTTTTTCCACAGCCAGAGGGACCGAGAATAACGATTACTTCTCCTTTTTCGACCTGCAATTCAATGCCGTCCAGAACCTTTCGCTCTCCAAAATATTTGTGTAATTGTGTAACCTCCAGCAGGAGTTCTCCGGAATCTGCCATTACAACCGTTCCTTCCTAAGCCTTAATTTTGCCATCTGCTTTCAACTTTTTTCGAAAGTCTGGATAACGGAAAACATACAGAAAAATATAATATAAAGATAAAGCCGTATACCCAGAATGAAGCGGTGGGCGCTTTTATTACGCCGAGTTCAATGATCTGCTGCCCGATCTTTACCACCTCAATCACTCCAATCAGCACCACCAGTGATGTTGTCTTGATCATTCGTGTGGCAAGATTAATCATTCCCGGCAGCATTCTGCGTACAGCCTGCGGGATCAAAATATGCCGATAAAGTTGACTGCTGCTCAGACCTAGCGCCCTAGCAGATTCCACCTGATGTTTTGGCATAGATTGCAAAGCTCCACGAACAAGATCGCCAATTTCCGCAGCTCCCCATAAGCTGAACACCAATATAGAGGTAGTCTCCCCGCTGATATCGATATGAAGTAATGGAGAGAAACTGAAATGTACTACATACAGCCACACTAGAATCGGAATAATTCTAAAGGTCTCCAAATAAAGACGTAATATAAACCTTAATGACCTCGATCCCAGCGTCCGGAGCAATCCCATAACGATCCCTAATAACGTACCGATTCCAATAGAGAGAAATGAAATTTCAATCGTTACAAGTAAGCCCCCTAATAATCGTTCGAAATTAGAACCTTCAAAAAGCACCTCAATCCCCGAATTCTGCATATCTCACCTTCCTTTCCACCCAAGTCAATAAAAGCGATAAGGGCAGGACTAACACCAAATAGGCGAGTACCAGAAGGAGCAGAGACTCCGCTGTTTTGTAATGCATGCCGATCAAGTCTTTTGCCACATTCATCAAATCCATTAAAGCAATGGCACCTACAATAGAGGTCTCCTTCAGCAGAAAGATCGCATTTGCCCCTAAAGAAGGAATACTTATCGCAAAAGCTTGGGGAAAAATAACATATCTGACCAGCTGCAGCTTAGACAGTCCAATGCTCTGACCTGATTCAATCTGCGATTGGCTAACTGCCTCGAACCCACTTCGAAAAGCCTCCGTCATATAGCTCCCGCCCAAAAATGTCATGCCTACAATCGCACAGGTCATTTCACTAAAGTGAATTCCGATCTTAGGTAAGCCATAGTAAAGAAAAAAGAGCTGCACAAGTAAAGGGGTGTTCCGTGAAAGCTCAATGTAGATCTTAATAACATCACTGACGATTTTGACCTTATAGTACAAGACGATACTGAACAGTAATCCAATAAGGAGTGAGAATACAATAGCTAACAACGCTAGCTTCACTGTCAGCCACATCGCCTCACCATAAAGCGGCAAACTCTCGTAGATAAACTCCCAGTCTAAATTCATATCTGAGTAACCCGATCCCCTTTTCTTAATTTCTAATAATTATCAAAATCTTACATTAAACCTTACGCGTGGTGATATGATTTTATTCATACTATTCCAAGTAAATAACTACGTTTTAAAACTCTTGTATAGTAGTCCACAAAAAAAACCGCTAAGAGATTAGTCTTAGCAGTTTCCTTCTTCTATAGGATAAACCTTGCCCCACCCTAACATCCCACTACCAATAGCCTCGGATGCCGGTCTGCAAGCGGATCAACGCTTCCATATAATAATAATCTCCCCAAATCATATGACCATCAGGCACACGTCCACCTCTCACATGATAAGAACCATGCTTTAGAAGTCCCTCTGCTTCCGGATTACCAGATGTCGCATAATGTTCCACTAGAGATTTCATGCTACGGTGTAAAGCAACTTCATAAATGGCCCGGTCCGGATCGTCTACGCCTAGGTGATCGAGCAGTTCCAAAAGACCGGCTGCGGCAATCGCCGAAGCCGAGCTGTCGCGAGGGGTCTCCGCTCCCACTATCACATCGAAATCCCAATAAGCCACACTATCCTCCGGTAGATGGCTGATAAAATAATCCGCTAGGCTCTTAGAAGTCTTAAGAAAATCCTCATTCTGCGTATAGCGATACGCCAGAGCAAAACCGTATATTCCCCAAGCTTGACCACGTGTCCAGGTCGATCCGTCCTCATAACCTTGATGTGTTCCTCCACGAATTGCATTTCCGGTAGCCGGATCAAAATAAAAAGTATGGTAAGAGGAGGCATCCCCACGCACAAGAAATTTCCGGCTCTTAAACGCATGTTCGAGCGCTATTTCATAATAGCGCTTATCTCCTGTTTCCTCCGCTGCCCAGAACAATAGAGGTAAATTCATCAAGCAGTCAATAATGATACGTCCCGCATTCTCCGGATCACTCTCCAGTCCCCAGGCCTGAAGAATCCCTGCTGGTTCACGCCAGCGCTTGCACAGCGTATCCGCAGCTTGCAGACCGACAGCTCGTGCCGCTTCGCTGCCCGTTATTTTCCACTCCGCTACTGCAGTCAATGTATACAAGAAACCAATGTCATGATGGTCCAGAGCGATGTGATGATCCAGACGATGCTTGAAGTCCCCCAACCAAGAGGCTGCCGCCTCCTTATAGCATGAATCCTTACTATATTCATAAGCAAGCCACATCATCCCAACATAGAAACCCTCTATCCAGTCGTCGTTATCTCCCCATTCGTACTGTTGCCCCTCAGCGATATGAGGCAGTTTGCCCGGATGGTTAGCCATATTGCTCCCAACTTTGTGAATCGCATCCTCAATAGCCTTATTCCACATCTTTGTTTCTCCCTCCCCTTAAATCAACAGTATGCAAAAGTGTATCGTTACTAGGTTCGTATACAGCAACCCTTCCGTCCGAGTGCCATTGAATAAGCGGCGGTGAAGCAAGACTTGCCTGGTTCTCCGGAGTATTCGTCGCTCCGAAGACAGCAGATATCAATACTTGATCTCCCGGTTCCAGTCTGGAGCACAAGCTCGGAAGAAGTGTCCGCGGCTTCAGCAGATTGGTATTCGGCTCGGGATATACGCACTCTCCCCGATCAAAGCCGCATAGCCTATGTATGGCACTGATTCCCCAGGGCAGTTGTACCGAAACAGCAGTGTTTGATACATTAATAATTTCCCGTTCACTGTGCGAGAAGCCAGCTGACTGGCCAATGGCAAATCCACCTTCCGCTACATCCAGCCGCCGGGCAGTATGAATGCTGTGAACACGAACATGCCATAGACCTGCCGGAATAATCCATGTCTCCACATGTACATCACTCCAGGGATGCCAGCGGGAATATACATAGCTGTCCCCGATTTCCCAGGTCTCACAGAATCTGCGTACCCGATAGTGTTCATCACATTCGCATAGTGCGAGTGTAGAATCGTAAGCGCCTTGAACCAACCCGTAACCCGCTTTCGGGACACTAAAGCCAAACAGAGTGGAATATGCAAATTTAGAATATTTGGCTGCGCTATGGGCCATATCAAAGTTAGCCATCTGACCAGAGGTATAGGCAATAACCTGCCTGTTTCCTTCCGGACGACTCACAAGCATTCGCGCCTCTTGAAGAGCCCGTACCTCTTTCAAAATAGGCAACGGCTCCTCCTCCGCCTGCCAAAAAGGATGATCATCTGGCAAGGCAAGAATAAGCATAGCTTTAAAGGCCCAATACGGAGATCCGGGGGCGTTGTAGTTCTCTGTCATGACTAGATTCGGATAAGCATATCCGATGCTAAGCAGTCCGTCTAATCCCATAATAGGTTGTTCAAACCACCAACGAAAATGGCGCATAATGATTCCTTTAAGAACGCCATATGAAAAAGGAACCATATCTGTATACACCAGCGCACTCCAGAATGAAACCTGTGCAAAACGATAGGTCAGGCTACGACCAAAAGGAAGTGCGCTTCCGTCCTCAGCGAACCAATAAATGAAATCCTCGGCAAATCGTGCGGATCTTTCCCGATAAACAGCAGCTCTCTGAGGATCATCATCCGCCATCAACTTAGCGTATATCAGCGTATAATAATGCATAGCAAAAGCAATATAATAGTCCCTCTGATCGGTCAATCCATCGGAATACCAACCGTCACCAAGATAGTAATTATCGATCTGCGCTAGATAATCATCCATTATGCTCTGATCATAAGGTAATCCGACTTTCTTGAAGCCCACATTTACAAGAACCGTGAACATCAGCCAGTTATTCGGATTGGAACGATCCACATGATTAATCTGATTTAGCCAGTTATATACATTTATTTTCTGCGTGTCACTCAGCGGCTCCCACATTTTATGTGGTGCAAGAGCAAGCCCCAGTCCCAACACGGCCTGCTCTACCATACGCTGATCTTTGGAAGTAAATTGCCCCCAATATTCTTCATGCTCCGGGTCTGTCCCGTTGATGATTCCTTCCAGAAACATCGGCCAGAGTGCACTTTCCCCTCCACCGCTGGCATGAGGAACAAGGCCCCATAGAGGACGGGCAAAAGCTTCCATAAGCGCTGTAGCTTCATTGTAAATCGATCCTGTAGCGCCCATATTAATTCCTGCACAACCAGAGGTAAATCTGCGCTCCAGTGGAGTATATAGTTCATTTAGGAACATCTGTAATTCATTTTTAGTGCCCTTTATTCCCACAGCAATGTTTCCTCCTGTCCACACTCAATGCCAAGCGGCATATTCACTAGGCCTCATGCCCATTTCCCGTTTAAACAGCTTGATGAAATAACTTTTGTTGGCATATCCCAGATACTCGGAGATCTCTTCCACTGTCTTTTCAGATTGGTTAAGCAGCTCCTTTGCCTTCTGAAGCTTTAGCATATTTACATATTCGATGAAGTTCTGGTTTGTTTCCCGTTTGAATAAGCGGCTGAAATAACTGGCATTTAAGTTAAGGCGGCCTGCCATGTCCTCCAGCGTTATTTTCTCCGTCACATGACTAATCACGAACTGCTGGGCTTTGATGACCTCACTCCGTTTAGACTTGATGGAGAACATACTTATTTTCCGCGCTAATTCCTCCAAATACTGCACCAGCCATTGTTCCAAATGCTCCAGAGTTTCAATGTCACCAACCACGCTAAATAGCTTTTCTTCGGTTATAGGCAATGGAGATTGCAGAAGCTGTTTCGTCTTCATCTGCAAGTCCATCAGCAAGCGAAGCACACATTCCTTGACTTCATTCGGATGGAATTTTTGCGAGGCCACCCATTCCCTCCATTCCTTTACATGAACGCGAAGCTCCGTGTTCCTGTTCAAGGCAATATCATCATTGATAACAGCGTACAAGGTTCCATATTCAGCATAAATATCTTCTCCGGAAAAGCAGACTTCTTCAAAACGGTGGATTCCCGCCGCAGGGAGATAAAAGCGCTGTATTTTCTCCCTCAGCATCCGCTGCAATGTTCCGCGAATTTCCTCAGGACTGCGCGCCTCAGCGCCAAATAAGCAAGAGACAGAGAGTTTAAGATATTTTTGAACCGCAGAGGCTGCATTTTGAATGGAGTGATAGATAGCCTGGTGATCTTTGGAAGGCTGGTCGCTGCAAAAGAGAATGACAATCTCCTTATGGCTGTATCTCGAAATAAACAGACTGTGATCAGCCTCAAGCACTTCCTGCATAATATTCTCAACCGCAAAAGAAATCGTATATTCACTCATCCGGCGCACCCTTGAAGCTTCCTCTGGACGATCAATTACAATAACCAGCGGGATATAGTTTTTGGCATGGATCATAATTCCGTTTGATCGGGCCTGCTCGATCCAAGCCCCCTTATCCCAGGATTGATACAAGGTATCTTTTAGAAACTTTTCCTTCAGCGCGGCGCGATTTTGAGACTGCTTTTGCTTATAAACCAGCATCTCTGTATGCTGCTGCCTATTCAGTCCCACTTCCGCCACAAGGGTGCTAATCGCTTGCTGTAACTGCTCAATATCCAGTGATTCTTTTAAAATATATTCTCCTACGTTTAATTTCAGCGCTTGCTGGGCGTATTTGAATTCGTTGTGGCAGGAGAGAATAATCGCACGGATTCCGGGCTGCACAGCTCTGAATAGCTCCAGCATCTCCAGCCCGTTCATCTTGGGCATGCCAATATCGGTAATAATAAGATCTGGTGGACTCTGCTGTGCTTTTTCCCAAGCCTCGAGACCGCTATAATAACATCCGATGAGTTCAATACCGAGCTCACTCCAAGGTACGGCCTGCGACAAATAACGGATAACCGGATAGTCATCATCCACCAATATTGCCGTCAGCATTCTCCACACCCACCTTTCCGTAATCCAGAGGAAACTCCAGACAAATCTCTGTGCCCACATCAGGTTCACTTTGAATATTCAGCTTAAAAGAAGCGCCATAAATCATACTGAGGCGTTGGGCCACATTGCGTAAACCTATGCCGGAGAACCCTTTTCTGTCCTCCTCTGTAATTTGTTCGCTGCTGTATGCGGTTTCACGAAGTCTTGTTAAAGTTTCCGGCGACATCCCGATCCCATTATCCTTAATGGTGATAACCAAGCTTCCCGTAGTTGCAACAATACGAGCTTCAATAAAAATCTCGCCACCAAACTGCTCGAAGCCATGGATGATGGCATTCTCGATCATGGGTTGAATCATAAATCGAGGCACCAGTGCTTCAGCGCTACCGTCCGCTAAATTCATTTCCAGCCTGACCTGATTGGCATGGCGGAAATTCATTAAAGTGACATAATGCGATATCGTATCTGTCTCCTCACGAAGCGGGATAAACTCATTGTCCCTGTTAAAGGTCATCCGGAGCAAAGACGACAGCGAACCAATCAACTCAGCATTCTCCCGATCGCCTTGCATCAGGATATTTAAGCGAATCGAATTCAGCAGATTAAACATAAAATGTGGATTGATCTGCGCTTGCAGCATCTCTAGTTCGGCTTTTCTTTTTCCCGTCTGTTCATAAGTGATTTGTTCAATCATAGACTCGATCCGATCCAGCATCTGGTCAATGGTGCGGGCGAGCTGTGCTGCCTCATTATTCCCTCGAATGAACGAACGTTCATCCAACTGACCACGACCTATTCGCTTTACAAAAGCGCTTAATTTTACGATTGGCTGAGTCAGCTTTGAGATTAGAACGGTTAAGAGAACGGAAAACAAGGTAAAAAAAAGAATCTGCACCGCCAGGCTGATAAATAAAATCTGCTTATTTTTCGACAAGGCTGCCTTCAGCGGGATAATGCTGACCATCCGCCATTTGTTACTGCTCAGCTCCTGATCAACATATAAAAACTTCTCTCCGTCGATTTCCACAGTGTCAAGCTCGCCATCCATTTTCAACCACGTCATCGTCTCTCCGATTCGGGTCTTGTCAGCATGGGAAACTACAGTTCCCTTGTCATCCAAAAGCATCATCTCTTTATCATTATCGTTATTTAGATAAGGACGGAGCTTACGCTCATTGATATTAATAATTAAATATCCGATGGTACTGCTGGAGGTCGATTGAATCGGCCTCGCAATGGTTACCCAATCAGCTGAGCCTTTATCAGAATAATTGTAGTACGTATCGTGCTCCGCTCTCCAATAAGTCGAAATGGGTTGAATTTGTTTCAGCAACGATGTCCAATTTTTGTTGTAGAAATTTTTCGGGTTAAAGTCACTGTAAGGATAGCTGGTATAAATCAAACCATTTTTTCCGATTAACGTCACCTTCAAATATTCTGTTAAAACAAACATATCATCCAGCATCCGCGACATACGGTTATACTGAATGATCTGCTTTGGTGCACGGAGCGACTCTGAATCGGCAGACATCATCTGCCTGATCTCGCTGTTCTGGAGCACAAAGTTGGACTGTTCCAGTGTCTGTTCAAATATGGCATTCATATTGGCGCTGGCTGCATTTAAAGATTCTCTTGCGCTACCAACCGCTTTCTCCAGAATGAGATCCCGGGTCAAATAATCAGTAACCATGTAAATGCAGACAAGCGGGATCAGCACGCAGATCAGCGATGACCAGACAAGTTTCTTACGGAGGGATTGATGCTTTCTAAACACGGATTACAGGCCCCACATCTGTTTGAATTTGGAGCAGGAGGCAGAAATGCTTTCCTGCCCCCACATTATAAGCCCCCTTTGAAAAGCGTACAATCAGCCTCCGCTTACTTTCCGCTATTGTTCTGAACAACTTCCGTTATTTTTTTATCGATATTGGCAACTGTGACATCCAGATCCTGTTGACCAAGGAGATACATCTCCGCTTCTGGAATAACGTTGTTCTTAGCTTCATCCGCATATTTAGCCGGAACCTGCGTTGCACCAGGTGTCGAGTTCTCCATCGTATATTTCAGAGAATCGACATCAATCTTAGAGGAATCCTTAGAACCACTCACAATTGTATCCACTAATTTATTCGTATCCGATTTGGCCCAGCCAGAGAAAACGCGTCCACCGATTTCCAGTCCTTCTGAGGTATACCAGCGCACAAAGGTATAGGCAGCCTCCTTATGCTTGGATTTAGCGGCTATTCCCATGTAGGTCGGCTGTACGGGTGAGTAATGTTTGCTCTCACTGTCAAGACGGGGGATCGGCGCAAACGCGGTAACAAAGGTTGCCGGAATGGCATCCGTTCCACCCGATTCCGCAACCATCCAGTCGCCCATCGGAAGCATCGCTGCTAAACCGTTAAAATACTGATTCCGGTAGGCTAGTTTTTGCGAAATAATATCCTCATAAGGAGTGGCACTCTTATCTTCGTACATCATTTTCTTCATCATCTGCAGATTAGCCTTAAATTGCGGGTCAAGTGCATTGGAGGTTCCATCAGCTTTTAGAAAAGTATTATCCGTAGACTTGCTCATCAGCTGGAGCTGGAAATAATCCGGCCAATTATGCAGATACGCGCCAAAACGTTTCGTTGCGCCCTCACCCTTGGTCAATTTCTTGGCATACTCTTCGAAATCCGCCCATGTCCAGTCGGTCGGAACCGGAAGGCCCGCCTCATCTAACATTTCTTTGTTAAGGAGCACGAACCAGCGCTGCATGGAAGACGGTAATGCATAGATTTTGCCATTGACCGTAGTGTCCACCAGATATTCATCTGCGAGTTTATAACCTTCCTTCTGAATATAGTCATCCATCGGTTCCAACAAACCGATATCTGCACGCTGTGAATAGTTGGTATAAGGCAGTTCGACAATATCCAGCGGATCGCTCGCAGCCGCCATCAAATCCAGCTTCTGCATAGAGGCAACCGAATCACCTTTTTCGTTCAGCAAATCTACTTCCACATGAATATCGGGATGCGTCTTCTCAAACTCCGCGATAATCGTGCTCCATTTCGCTTTGGCTTCTGTCTGCCAGGTGCTCAGCTTCAGGGTAACCTTCTCTGCTGCAGGCTTTGAATTTCCACCAGCATCGGGTGCATTAGTCGCTCCTGCATTATTGGTTTTCGCATTTCCGCCGCAAGCGGCCAATGATAACGCCATCGATGTGATGATGAATGCAGATAATAATTTCTTTTTCATTTAGACCCTCCTATAAATGTGTTGGGCATCACTTGCTTAACAACCAGTGACTATGTAACTGCTTACAAGAATATCCTAACATGCAGGATTGACGAGGAAAGTTCTCATATTCTACCGAAGAGAAACTATTTTGACTTTTATTATCCTTTCACACCTCCGAGGGCAATTCCCTCAATAACCTGCTTCTGTCCGAGTGCAAAAATGATCAGCAACGGCAGGATTGCAGATACCGCACCAGCCATCATGAGTGAATAGACATCCCCGTATTGGTCCCCGAACAACCGGATCCCCAGCTGAATCGTGAACAGCTCCTTGGATTTCAAAAAAATGAGTGGATATTGATAGTCGTTCCAGGTCCAAATAAAGCGCAAAATAGCATAAGTAGCTACAGCGGGACGGATCAGCGGAAAGGCAATCTGTAGAAAAGAGCGAAAATGCCCTGCTCCATCCATCCGCGCCGATTCAAGATACTCGTTGTTTACCCCCATAAAAAATTGCTTGAGCATAAACGCTCCAATAATACTAAAGCTGTTAATCAGGATTAATCCCAAATGTGTGTCAATCAAATTCAGCCAGTTAAACAGTAGAAACTGTGGAACCAACGATGCCTGCGGAGGAACCATATAAAGTGCCAATACAACTATAAACATCGCATCCCTGCCCGGAAAACGCAGCTTGGAGAACCCATAAGCAGCAAGTGCGCATATCAGCACATTAATTATAGTCGTAGCCAGCGTAATATAAATGGAATTTCCATAATAGCGAGCAAAGTCACCCGACCACACCTGTTTATAATTTTCAATGAGGTTCCACTGCTGTGGCAACCATTGAATCGGAAAGTTAAACACATCTTTCTCCAGCTTAAAGGAAGTGGATAACATCCATAGGAACGGTAAAAGAAATGCGATACCTAGCAGTCCCATGGCGATGGTCCAGAAGGTTCTGGATAAAAGCTCTTTTTTCACTGTAATTTCTCCTTTCCGCCTTTAATAGTTGACCCATTTTTTTTGCGCCAACATCTGCAAGGCTGTAATGATCAGGCAAATAAGGAACAGAACGAGTGCCATGCTAGAGGCGTAACCCGTCTTCAGCTGATTGAAGGCTGTATCATATAACTCGTAGACGATAACGGTCGTGGAGTTAGCCGGTCCACCCTGGGTCAATACTTGTATCAGATCAAAGATTTTAAATGAGCCGATAACCCCTGTTACCAGCAGGAAAAAGGTAGTTGGCGAAATGCAGGGAACCGTGATGTTGCGGAATTTGCGCCAGACGTTGGCACCATCAATATCAGCCGCTTCATAAAGATCCTTAGGAATACTCTGTAAACCTGCAATAAAAATAATAATGTTGTAACCGAGCTGAATCCAGACTTGAATCAACATCAGCGACGGCAGAGCATAATGGATATCCGCTAACCATTTGGGTGGGTTGTTCCACCCCAGTGACATCAGGAATTGATTGACGGGTCCCAGTGAAGGGTGAAACATAACCTGCCAAACCATAGCGATGGCAACTACACTGGAAATGTACGGAAGGAAATAAATCACTTTAAACAAATCCTTCAGAAAAACCTGTTTATCAATCAGGATAGCCAGCAGCAGGGCAACGATGATCGTAACCGGTACTGTGATAATAAAGAGCAAATTGTTCAGCAAGCTTTTCATAAAAGCATCATCATGAAACAGCCTGATGAAATTATCCACGCCCGCGAACTTAATCCCCCCTAACCCAGCCACAAAGTTCCAGTCCGTGAAGCTTAACAGCAGTGAGCCCAGCACCGGGATCAACGTCAAGATGATCAGCCCAAGCATAAGCGGAGCAACGAATAGATATCCCGCCATCGCTTCGCGTGTGTCCATGTTAAGATGAAACCTTTTTTTGCGTATCATAGTTCTCCTCCTTTACTTATCCATAATTGTAGAAAAAGTAAGCAGTCTTCATAAGAACTAGAATTGTTCATTTTGGAACGAATTTTACCGATCCTTTAGTTATGAATTCTTTTGCACAACGCAAAAAAAGCGCGAGCCAAGCTCCCGCAGTAAACAAAATCCATATTGAGTTTTACATAAAGCAATCGCGTTATACCGGCGTAACCTCTACAGTCCCTTTTCCATCAACGCCCGCACTATTCAGCTTTTTCCGAAAAATCATAAACAAAACCACACCCATCACACTCGTTATTACCTCAGTCACAGTCATCGACCAAATCACACCATGCAGGCCAAAAATAGAATGCAATACGATAATCATCGGTATAAATAATACACCTTGGCTTATCGCCATAATAGTAGTGGGTGTGCCTTGCCCTGTTGCTTGAAAAATGCTCATAAATAATCCGGTAAATCCATTAAATAAAGCGGAGATCAGCATAGCTGCCAAAATATAAGTTCCCATGCTTAACACAGAAGGATCGCCTGAGAACCAATGAAGAATCGTTCCTCTAAACACATATACTAGACTTACAAAAACAACTGCAATGCCGCCTATATATGCAAAAGCGTATTTGATGCTGGATTTAAGTCTCTCCGTATTTTTACTAGCAAAGTTAAAAGCAAATAGCGGAATCAATCCCAAAAATAAACCCATCGATAGAAATTCTGGAATCTGCACAATTCTTAAAGCCACACCAAATCCGGCGACCACACTCTCCCCATATTGAATGGAATAGTTATTTAACAAAAGCGTGCTGACAATTAAAAAACTGGCTTGCAATAGCTCGGCTGTACCTATTTTATAAACCTCAAGCTGATCTCGTACAGATATCTTGAAATGCTTCAAAAATCCTCTTAAATGCTCACTTTTCGTTTCCAAAAAGTAAATATAATAAATGGCAGAGCCCAAATTTGCTAAAACCATAGCCAAAGCAGCTCCGGCAACATGCCAATTCAGCACGAGAATAAATAAAGGATCAAAAATCAAACTTAAAGCCGTACTGATAAAAATACCATACATCGATTCCTTCGAGGCACCTTCCGAACGGACCAGTTGTTCCAAAGCAAAATTAAGCACAACAGCAAATCCGCCTGCAAAAAGAGTGAGCACATAAGACTTCGTAAAGTCTAAGGTAGCAGCATCTGCACCAAGCATTCGCGTGATCGGATTAATAGCTAACCAAGCGATGAGCGCGATAAGAAGCCCCACTACAATACTCCCGTAAAAAGTATATCCGGCAACCTTTTTCCCTTTTTTCGTCTCTTTTTGCCCCGCCAAGCGAGTTATAAATGTTCCTCCGCCTACCCCCAGCACATTTCCAAAAGCCATTAAAACGGTAAAAATAGGCAGGCCCAGCGTGATTGCGGTCAGCATACTGGTATTGTGTAATAAGCCGATGAAGTAAGCATTGATTACATTATAAATAGTACCCACAGACATCCCAATCATCATGGGAATCGATAAATGAGCGATCGCTTTTTTCATGGGCGCCGACTCTAAATAATATTGATTTGACAACTCATTTGTCATAAGTGAACCTCCGAACGTTTATAAACTTGAACTAACTTTTTGAAGTAAAGACTTTAGGGTTGCAGTTTCTTCCGGACTAAGCGCCTTAGTAATGCTTGCTTCTACCTCAGAGAAAATCTCATTGAACTCTTCCACTAAAAGAGCACCTTTTTCCAATACAAAAATACTCTTTTGACGTTCATCATTTTCAGGAGTGACACGCTGGATATACCCTTTCTTCTCCAACCCCTGAAGCATACTGGTAATGCTCGCCCCCTTCCTGTTAAAGACCTCCGCTAAATCCTTCTGAATAACCCCTTCTGCTTGATTCTCAAAAATATAGCCGATCATGCGGCCTTGTTGTGAGTTCAGACCTAACTCATTTAACCTGGTGTCAGCTGTACCTTTTATTTTTATCCCAATCTCTCGTATTAAATTAGAAAATGGTGTGTCTACCACGGGTTTGTTCATTGTTATTTCCTCCTCTTGCGGATTAGTTAGAACTCTAAGTAACATCATTATCATAATAGATAGAACTCTAACTGTCAAGGTTCTAACTAAATACAAAAACTCCTCTCCAGCACTTGTCGAGTAGACAGGTACTGAAGAGGAGTTTATAGAGAGAATTACATCACAAGTTCTTCTAGGTTTCCAAATAAGACTTTTGTTGATTTCAGCTTGGATTCATTGCCGACAACTGTGAAATAATTTTGTTCCGTCACAGCCTTAAGCAAATCGGCATACTGTCTGATGTCTTCCGGTGTGGTCGACAAGATTTCATCCCGTTCCTGCTGCAGCTCGGCCCCGGTTACCTGTTCAAAATAATGCCGGTCCGCCCGCCGTCCCTGAGCGCTTGGGCTCAGCGGCTGGTCCAACATGGACAGGGTGCCGATAATTGCTTTGGTCATCTCGTCGGCATCCGCTTCATATCCTTCGGTGAATCGGTACGCCTGATCATAAACCTCCAGCGTCTCCTGCAAATTGGGATCACGGTAGGAAGTGAACATCAATATCCCATCTCTGCGCAGCATCAGGCTGCCGCCATAAGCTCCGCCCTTCACGCGCACGGCATTCCACAGATAGGTGAGGCTCATGATTTTTTTGAGCACCTGCATTTTGCCGGAATACGTAAATCCTAGCTTGTTGAAGTCGTAGCCTTTAACCACATATTGCACCTGGCTGGAAGACATAAAACCTTCATTATCCGCATGCCCCTGCGCCGTAATCTTAGGTTTATTCACCACTGGCCGATCCTGAATATCCAGCTTCGCTACATTAGCGGCGAATTCTTCATACAAATCAGGGGTACCCGTCACGCTGATGATTAAATTCTGTTTATTGAATAAAACCGTACAGATATCCTTCAGCGTGTCTGCCACCTCAGCTCCCTGCTGATCGATCTTCTCGGCAAGCTCACGGATAAAGCGGTAATAGGCCACGCCACCCTGTTGTTCCTGATACGCTCCCATGTCCGAAAAATAAGACATCAGGCGGCTGGCCGCGATTTCATTACCTTTTTGATTCAGGACGGATTCCATCTGTGAGGCTTCCCGCCGGACGATTTCCTGTAGCTTCGTCAAGTTATCGAGCGCGCTGGTATAGAGCATCTCACGCAGCAGATCCAGCGATTCGCCAATATGCCCCGCCATCACCTTAACCTGCGCAGTGAATTTAGGCTGATAACTGGCCCCAGTATCTTTTGCAGCGCCAAAGATCTCATTTTTGAAATGAATGCCTCCGGTTTTGATCCCAATTTCACTAGTGAGCTCTTCAATGCTGTAAGAAGCTGTCTCCATTTGGCCCAATACCTCTGCCAGCAGCACAAGATAAGGAATTTGCTCAGGAGCCACAACACTCGTATCCCAATAAAACTTGCAGTACGCAATCTTTTGAGTAGATACGTCATGGTGGATCAGCTTTAGACCCTCAAGGTTATATTCATGGGATGGCACCTGAGGTTCAGCACTGCGGTTAATGTCCTGTAGAGATAAACTTGGCAGCTTCTGCAAATCCTCGGTTGCATCTGCACGACCTTGCCGCGCCAGAAGATGCTGTGTACTCTGCACAAGCTGCTCCAGCTGGTCTGGTTGCTGTGATGATTTGTATTCACTTAATTGACGCTGGGTGCTCGCTTCCTTGTCGGCTGCAATCGTCTTGGACGGGTTCAGCACCACCAGACTGCAATGATCACTGTTCAGTAAGTAGACCTCAATCAGCTTCTCAAAATAACGATCCGTTATCTTTTCCCGAATGGTAGTGAATACCTCTTCATAAAGCATATGAGTAGACGGCTGACCGTCATAGAGCCAGGACTTCATCACTTCGATATTGTAAGTAAGTCCCTTTGGATATCGGCTAAAGTCCGCTTCCCGCAGCTCAAATTCCTTGCTGTTGACCGCCGCCAGCACCAGCTTCTCATCCAGCCCGTTCTTAACCAAGCTGCTTAATGTGGTCTTCACCAGCTCCACGAAGGCATCTTTGGCGGAGGCGTTCGAATGTGTCAGGGTAATGCCAAGCAGCGGCTGAACCATACTGTCGGAATAAAAAGCAAAGGCATCTTTACCCAGACCGCTTTCCAGCAGGGCTTGCTTAAGCGGAGCTGCATTGCTGTCCATCAGCATGCTTTTCAAAATATCAAAAGCCAGATTCAGTTCCCGATCCGTAGAGGTTCCAATTACATAGTTCAGACTCAAATAAGTTTTGTCGTCGGCCGTTTCTGCTTCCAGAATCGGATAATCCGCTACCAGCTCCGTCATTCCGGTAGGCTGTTGTAGGGGAATGGAGGTATCAAAGCTGTTTTTTTCATAACGGCTAAGGTATTCCTGGTCTATAAATTGCAGCTTCTCTTCAATAGAGACGTCTCCGTACAGATAAAAATAACTGTTGGACGGATGATAATAATTGCTGTGCGCCTCAAGAAATTGCTCATACGTAAGCGCAGGAATCTCCTGCGGATCTCCACCTGAAGAATGACGGTAAATCGTGTCTGGATACAACGACTTTTTGATCCTGTCCATCAGTACCGTAAACGGCGAGGAATAGGAACCCTTCATCTCGTTGTAAACCACGCCTTTATAGATCAGCTCAGCTTCTGTTTGCTGAAGCTCGTAATGCCAGCCCTCTTGCTCAAAAATCTCCTTTTGCTTATAAATATTCGGCTGAAAAACACTATCCAGGTAGACCTCCATCAGATTGGAGAAATCCTGCTCATTCCGGCTCGCCACCGGATACATCGTCTTATCCCCAAACGTAAATGCGTTCAGGAATGTCTGCATCGAACCCTTTAGCAATTCTACAAAAGGTTCCTTCACCGGATATTTCTCCGAACCACATAATACAGAATGCTCCAAAATATGAAAGACCCCTGTACTATCTTCAGGCGGGGTCCTGAAGCTCACGCTGAATACCTTGTTGTCATCCTGATTCTGCACGAAAAGCAGCCTGGCGCCGCTCTTCAGATGTTCCATCGTGAATACGGCGGAATCGATCTCCCGGATAAATTCCTCATTAACGACCTGAAATCCATAATATATATTGCCTGTGATCAAGCGGCTCATAGATTTGCCTCCTCTGCACTGGATGTGATAACTCTATCTGAAGCTTATCATATCCCTGGACGTTTATTCCATTAATAGAAGGCTTCCGGGATTAATTTCTGCAGTCTGACTAAAATTGCCGCTGCCTGCTCACGCACCAGAATCTGCTTTGGATCGAAGCGGCCCCCGCTGCCGGTCATTACTTCATGTTCATTCACGGCCTGAATCGCCTGGCGGCTCGCCTCTGACAAACTGGAAGTATCGGCAAACTTCACACGGTCCGGGCTGCCGTACGTAGACAACCGGGCGGCTTTGGTTACCATAACCGCCGCTTCTTCCCGCGTAATACCGCGGTCCGGCTCGAACTTACCGGTTGGAGAGCTGATAATGCCCAGCTCTCAGCCTTGGCGATGGTACGGCTGTACCATTTGTCCGCCGGAACATCCTTAAAGCTAGAAGTGGCCTTGGCATCGGGGAACTCATGCAATAGCCGCAGCAGCAGGGTCAGAAATTCAGCCCGGGTCAGCTTCTGCTTAGGAGCCAGCACATTTCCGCTGGCACTCACGCCCTGAATATATCCGCTGCTGAGCGCTGTTGCGATATCCAAACGTGCCCAAGCTGCGACTTTATTGGCATCCGTAAAGCTGGCCAATTCCGGGGAAGAGACATGCAGCGCAAACGTCCGTTTGGAAAGTGCTGGAGCGGCATCTTTACGGTATTTGGTGACTTGCACAGGATAGACACCGGGCTTCATGCCGGCAAATGACACCTTTCCCGTGCTGTCAGCCACTACGCTTTTTCCTTGAAGTGTCACAGTAGCGCCGAAAGCCGGAAGACCGCCCAGCTGACCGTTTGACTTGGTGATATGGAGGGAAAACGGCATATTGGCGCTTGCGTATCCACCCATTTCCTGGCCGTTTTTATCTTTCCATTTCACTTCCATCCGGTCAAGCAGTTCTGTATCGTCCGCGTAGTAAACAAGCAGCTGATCCCCATTGCCTATCGTCAGTCTGTACGGGCTATTCTCAGGATACATCCATGCACTGCCCCCGCTGAATACAGCAATCTTCCATTCTCCGCGTCCATTGTATCGCCCGTTCTGAATCCCCTCGATAGCTGTGAAGGCCGGTTTAGCTGCATCCGCATTCAGCTTATACGCCAGACCCTTCGCCTGTAAAAAAGCTGCCGCTGCCTTCACAGCATCTCCGCCAACAATATGCCCCCCGGCAACGGTGCCACCGGGTCCTTCGACCTGAATTGTTGCCCGGTCAAGTCCAGCATGATGCAGTCCGCTATACAGCATGCCAGCCTGCTTGGACAGCAGCTTATAGGAAGTCAGGGCAAGATAGGCTTGCACAGTTGCGGGACTATCGTTTCCTCCGCCTGCTGTCTGTGTAAAGCCGCCACCCGGGAGCTTCCGCGCCAGCAAATGGTCCAGCAGCGAGGCTCCGCCTTCCTTGGTGAAATCTGCTGCATCGACTCCCTGCGAGGATAAAGCAACAATCACCTGCGCTGTCGTCGCAGTTTTACCATCGAACCCTCCGTCTAGCTGCTGCTTGCTCTTAAGCCACAACAAAGCCTTCTCGATCGGCTGCGCTGTTTGTTCTGAACTCACTTCCGAAGCAAGTGCGGTTAGTACCCAGGCAGTAGCTACCAGATCTCCTTGCTTCTGCCCGGCCAGCGGCCAGCTGCCGTCCGCTAGCTGCATATCAAGCAGCTGATAAAACAACAAATCGGGGTAACGGTTTGTCCGCTCCAATGAATTTGAAATGGAATTCTTCGAGGTAATATAGGCGGCTGCTACCGCTGCTGCCCCTTCCGAATCAATTCCGTCATGATTCATCAGGAATGGATAAAGATCAATACCAGCGATGTTGTTGATGTTGCCCCCCGCAGCACTGTAAGCCAGCGCTGTTCGAGTTAGCTCTGCCACCTTGGTGAACTTGCCCCGCTGTTCCAGAATCTTATCGGCAGTCTGCTCCAGATATCCCTTGGGCAGACTGCGCCCATTCTTGAAGAAACCTACGGCTGCTTCGTCCGGGAATGGCTGTATCGTCAGCAGCACATTCTGTGCCCCTTCCAAGGCACTCTGCATCTCCGCTGTGAATACCGCGGTTGTCTTTTGTGCCGGAGACGGCTCCGCCATTACCCTGCCACTCAGCAATACAAGCAAAATACATAATGCGGTAAGTGTAACCTTCCTTATAGTCCGGTTTATGGGTGTAGCTCTCATATTCATTCTCCTCCAATGTAGTTTGCTAGAACTTTATAAGTTAGACGCTGCAAACTGGGATTTAGTTCCTGAATATGTTGTAATATGTAGCTTCATCCAGCTATGAATTAAAAAAAGACCGCACTGCTACCCGCTTACACGATAGCCCTACGATCTTTTCAAAACTCTTATTCTACCTGAGCAAACCCCAGCTCACGGTATAATGTCCGCTCCAGATAATCGTGAAGATAGAAGCGGGATTTCACAAAATGCTCCGCCATATCGGATGGCTGGTAACGCTCCAAAGCCGCTTTCATGCGAGGCAAAACGTTCTCACGTCCGCGGCGATTTCGCATGTAATTGTTCAGCAGCGAGTGCCTTTCCGCTTCGTCTCCCGGATAGAGCTCCCAGCGGTAGACATATTTGTGGATCGCCCGCGAACGGTCCGTCGCCGCTTCAAAATCATGCATAATGGCAATCAGCTCTGCTTCATCCTTATGATCCTTCACCTTGTCCAACAGCTTCCAGATAACATCATAATAATCTTCCAGCTGATAATTCCCGAGCTGAGCGTGACCTGTTCTAGGACCGATGCCATGAAACTGCTCCATGAATCGATCGATAAATGTTGCTGAGTCCGCTTTACGGTTCCAGGCCAAATCGGCGTGCAGCAGCATCGGATACCACGTCGTTTCAAAGATCCCATAAGGAACACCAAGGCTGAACGGCCCTGTCCAGTTCGTGGCGACGATGCAACCGAGGTCCAGCTTATCCGCTGTCTCCGCCCATTGGAGCAGATTATCCGTCCGGTTCAATAGTACCGGATAATTCTGATGTTCAGCCCAGTCAAAGCTGCGAACCGCCGGTGCTCCCATAACCTCGATGCCTAGTGACCTGAATTTATCCGCAAGAGAAGAAACCTCAGCTTCAATATTACGTCCGTTGTATATCCAGATCATCGCTGCACTCCGCTTATCCAGCTTTGCCAGTTCCTCCGGCGGGCATTTGTCCAGCATGTCATGCCAGAAAATCACTTTTTTACCACGGCTGGCTGTAAATTCAATCAAAGTGTTCAAAAAAGCGATAAAAGCCCGCTCCCGTACCCCTCCGAACAACGTTTTACAGCGTTCGCATTCACATAAGCTGTACACCTCGTCGCAGCCGAGGTGAATATAACGGGAATCCGGATGAGCATCCATCATCTCCTGTAACAGATCGGTAATCAGCTCGAAGGATTCCGGATGCGATGGACAGATCTCCCCGAGGGATAACTCCGTTTCGCGCAAGTGCCGCCAAGCGTCGTGGCGGAGTACATACTCCAGATGCCCGAAACTCTGCTGCAGCGGAATGATCTCAATAAAATATTCATGGGCTGTACGTTTCAGTTCCTCTAGCTGTGTGAGGCTTAACGAATGCTGAGGATGCACGAATTCCGGGTACTTCTGGAACGGGAATTTATCTTCGTATTCAATCAGAACTGCATTCGTTTTATACCGGGCAAAATCCGCCAAATACGATAGCAGCAGCTCTGGCTTGGAAAATGTCTGGCGAAGATCAAAGTTCATCACCCGCAAGGTAGTGTCAGGCCAGTCCGTGATAGACACAGCAGGAACTTCCCCTACTGACTTAAGCAGTTGTAGTAACGTTTGTAGCCCGTAAAACAGACCCGGCGCATCCAGTGCACGGATTACCACCCGGCGCTCCGACACCTCCAGCCTGTACCCTTCCGCCCGGCCGTTAAGCAATTTCAGATCCACTTCATCTGGCTGTGCTCCTTTCGTTTCTGGCTGCGAGAGACTCTGAAGAATAAGTGAATATCCTTTTCCCGAGATAACATGTGTACATTCCAGCTCCGGAAACGAGCGGCGGCAATGAACCACTAGTCTCGGATCATGCTGCTCCATGTAGAGGCTCAGGCTTACATCCTCGCTGAACTCAAAAGCTTCGCCCTCTTTCACTTGGATCTGCTTCGGTTGCGGTATCAAGCTCTGCATCGTTCTCCTCCTAATCTTTGCTGTAATTAATTACTGCAAGCCTTGCTATGACCCTTTTTCCAGCATTCCAGCACGGTAAGTGTCCTGTCGTCATAGCAGAAGCTCACGAGATCGGCAGGTGCTCCAGCCCTAAGCCCTGCCGCCTGCTCCAGCCCCAGCAAAGTAGCCGGATGAGCAGAAGCACAATCCCAGGCTTCATCCAGCCGGGCTAATCCAGCCTCCGCAAGATAGGCCACCTGATCTGGAAGCATCATGGCGGAACCTGCAAGCAGCTGCTGATTGCCAGCCAGATGCAGCCGCCCTTCTGCTGTTAATACAACCTCCCCACCAATGTGCAGGTGATAAGTTCCCGGCGGCATTCCGCTCAGTGATACAGCATCGCTGACCAAGATGGTGCGGCTGCGCTTCATCCGTAGGATTACTTTCAACAGAGCGGGTGGTAAATGTTGGCCATCTGCAATCATACAGCCGTATAGTTCATCCGCCGCCAGCTGCTCCCACAAATAGTTGGGATGACGGGGCAGCGTCAGATGTGTGCCATTGCCGAGATGCGTAGACATCACCGCTCCTGCGGCAACCGCCTCCCTAATCTGCTCGGGGGAAGCTGCTGTATGCCCTATGGAAACAAGGATGCCTGATTCACTGCACCGGGCGATAAATGCAGCGGCGTTTGCCCATTCCGGGGAGACGGTGAGGATACGGATAAGCCCTTCAGCCGCTTCTTGCCAGCGGCATAACATATCCCAATCCGGCGGGCCAATATGTTCCCTTGGATGGGCGCCGCGTGGACCCTCTTCTGGTGACAGAAAAGGACCTTCCAGATGAATTCCTACAATCCCCCCAGCAGCTTCCGGATACAGCGAAGCGGCTTCCGCAATGGCGGAGACCGCTTGAGCCAGCGCTTCTTTGCCATTAGTAATCAGAGTTGGACAATAACTGGTTACCCCGTTTCCTAGCAAAAGTCGGGACAGTTCCAATACCGTTGCAGGCTGTAAAGGCAGCGTGTTGAGATCCAGCCCCCAGCCCCCGTTCACTTGCAGATCCACCAACCCGGGTGCCAGCCAGGGCCAATCGGCCCTGGCTGGACTCTCCGCAAGTTCGGTGACCGAAGTGATTCGCCCCTGCTCGACACTTACCTCAACCGGCCGCCCAGTTTTATAGTGCTTTCCCTTAATTGGCGCGTTCATAGGCCGAAGGCAGCCCGATCCGTGAACATCGTGATCTCCGGATGGGTGCGCAGAATAGTAGCTGGACATGCCGTGCTGATCGAATCATGAAGTGCCGCCTGTAAAGCCTTGCGTTTGGACACTCCCGGTACAATTCCGTACAGGTGACGGCCAGCCAGCAAGGCTGGTACCGTAAGCGTCAGCGCATGGGTTGGCACCTCGTCCAGCGAGGTAAAACAACCGTCATTCACTTGCTGGCGGCGGCAGGCTTCCTCCAGTTCGACCGCTTTGACCAGCTGCGGGTCGGTAAAATTAGCGACTGGCGGATCATTAAACGCGATATGCCCGTTTTCCCCGATCCCGAGGCAAACGATATCAATAGGCGCCTCGCTCAACAAAGCCGAATATCTCTGGCATTCCTGCACCACATCAGCGGCGAGACCATCCAGCAGTTCTACCCGGCCAGGGTTAACCCGACTGTATAGCCGATCTGTCAAAAAACGGCCGAAACGCTGGGGAGCCGAAGCCGCAAGGCCAATGTATTCATCCATATGAAAAGCATTGACCCGGGACCAATCCATCCCCTGCTCCCGCACCAGCCCCTCGTACAGTTCATTTTGCGAAGGTGCGGCAGCAAACACAATTCGGACCTGACGCGCAGAATCTTGAAGCAAAGCTCTAATTTTCTGCGCAACCTGCGATGCCGCCGCAGCGCCCATCAGGTTACGATCTTCATAAACCTGAACGGACATCTGCTCCACTCTGTGTGTCTCTAAAGGCTTAATGATGTCATTCATCCCGCTCATCCTTTCCGGGCACCTATTGTCCTTGGCACCAGACAGATTAATTCCCGTTTAACTGAATGTTCTGAACACGGTCGTAAGCTTCCTTATAAGTAGCCAGCAGCTTATCCACGCCGAGATTGTTCATCTCCTCCACATATTTGTCCCAGTCGGCCAGCTTTCGGGAGCCGGTAACAAACTTGGCAAAGCTTTCATCGCGGTGTTTTTGGATCGCCTGGCCGGTTATCGCAATAATTTCATTCTCTTTCTCCGTAAATGCAGGCCGTGGCTGCATCATGGACGGATCATATTTCGTCGCTTCTTCAAAGGCATACTTCAAATTGTCTGAGAACAACGACAGATGTGCACCAAAGTCGATCCAGGTGTACGTTCCGCTAGTCTGAAGTCCTGTCTGCTTCCGCATTTCGATCACATCGTTGTACTCTGGTTTGAACTTGATCGTGTCGCCTTCCTTCACATATGTCTCACCCTCCACGCCCCAGCTGCTGAGCGTACGTCCCTCTTCGGAATAGAAAAAGTCCATATAACTCATCACATCATCGATGTTCTTCGAGGTTGAAGCCACGGTTAGGCCACCTTCCATATAATGAAAATACGGGTTCAGTTGCTTGCCACCGGCAATGCCCGCTGGAGGAGCCATAAACTGCATGTTGAACTCCGGATTTTCCTGCTGCATCGCATTGTTAAAAAAATCGATCCGGCTGATGTAATCAATGGTCACAAACGATTTGCCCGTGGATACCATGTCCTGCCATTGCTTAGTTTGCAGAGATAGAAAGTCGGGCGGAATCAGCCCTTCGTCATAAAATATTTTCCACATACCAACCATTTCCTTGTAACTATCTTCCGTGGGTCCAAAAAGCCACTCTTTTTTATCAAAATCATAATAAGCCCCTTCACCCGTCCCGTAATTCACTGTCATATTGGCATTCATTTCATCGGGAATTTGTCCGTAGCGGATCGAAAGCGGATAGCTGTCCGGATATTTCGCCTTCAAGGTTTTTAGAGCTGTATGCAGCTCCTCATATGTGGCTGGTGCCTGGATTCCTTCTTTGTCAAAAATGTCTTTACGGTATAACCAGATCATGCGGTTCGTCTCGCCAAAGCCCTGATTCGGGAACATATACATTTTGCCATCAGCAGATAGTGCAGCCTTCGCTTCCTCTGGATACTGCTTTACCCAGGCGGTCAGATTCGGCATTTTGTCCATATACTCCATCAAATCCACCAACGCACCCTGTTGCCCGAATTTATTCGATTCTTTGCGGTTAGGCATATACATCAGATCCGGCATTGCCTTCGAAGCAATCGCCAGGTTCAAGCTCTCTTCAAGCTTCCCTGAAGGGGTCTGCACCTCGAGTGTGACACCGGTTTTCTCCTTCAGCCAGCTCCAAATGGGCCAGCTTTTCGAATAAGGGAACGTAGCATTGTTGTCTAAGAGCGCAGTGAAGGTTTTTTCCGTTTTGGACGAATCAGTAGGTGAAGCGGTACTGCTGCCCTGAGTATTACTCTGCGACGAGGTGTCATTGCCCCCTCCGCTGCAGCCAGTTACTACGGTTGCTGCAATCACCAGTGGCAGCAGTACAGATTTCCATTTGTTCATTACGATCTCTCCCTTATGCTGAATTTTTGACGGTTCCACCCGCCTATCCCTTAACCGCGCCAATCATGGCCCCCTTAACGAAATACTTCTGTACAAATGGATACACAATCAGAATCGGAAGCGTCGAGACCATAATCGTCGCGTACTTCAGCGATTCTTCTATCACCATGTTGTCACCTCCAATGCTAGTAACATCCCCTGAGCTAGCACTGCCAGCCAGCACCAGATTGCGCAGCAGAACTTGCAGCGGGAACAAATCCGGTGAGCGCAGGTAGAGCAGCGGGTAAATAAAGTTATTCCACATGCCAACCGCGTAAAAGAGCGCTATGGTGGCGAAGGAAGCCTTGGAAAGCGGAACAATAATACGGATAAATATGCCGATATCATTCAGTCCGTCGATGCGGCCAGACTCCTCCAGCTCTTTAGGAATGCCGGAGAAAAAGGTCCGCATCAGAATCAGATTCCAAGTGCTAACCGCCCCCGGCAGCACCATGCCCCATACGGTGTCGACCAGATCCAGGGAGCGAACCACGAGGAACGTGGGAATCATCCCTCCGCTGAAAAACATCGTCACCACAATCAACAGGGTGAAGCTCTTGCGCAGTGCCATATCACTGCGTGAGAGTGCATAGGCACCCGTGGAGGTGACCACCAGCGAGATAAGGGTGCCAAGCACGGTGTAAATGAGTGTATTTTTGTAAGCCACCCAGATTTGCGAATCTCCGAGTACAAGCTTATACATATTCAGGTTAAAACCCTTAGGCCAGAAAGAAACTGTATTCTTCATGACATGCACATCACTACTGAGAGAGACAGCGAGCATATGCAGGAACGGATAAAGCGTGACCACCACAACCACGAGAAGGATAAAAGTGCTCACGACATTAAACCAAGATAAACGGGGTGATCTCATCACCACACCTCTTTTCTACCATAAACTTGTCTCGCTTACACGGCGGCTGATGTAATTTGCTGTATAGATGAAGATCAAGCTAATCACGCCCATAAAAAGATCAATAGAAGCGCCATAGCTGAAGTTCCCCTGCACCATACCCACCCTATAGACATAAGTACTGATAATATCCGCTGTGTCGTAGATCGCCGGGTTCTGCATCAGGAACACCTTCTCGAAGCCAATCTCGAGCACTTTACCGATATTAAGAATCAAGGTGATCACGATGGCGGGTGAAATGCCGGGCAAGGTGACATGCCATATTTTACGCATGCGGCTGGCTCCGTCCATATCAGCGGCTTCATACAGCTGCGGGTCGATAGCGGTCAACGCGGCCAAGTAGATAATGGTCTCCCAGCCGATATGCTGCCAGATCTCCGACAGGACATAAATACCGCGGAACAATCCAGGATCGTTCATGAAATTGATCGGTCCAATCCCTATGGCACCAAGCAGATTATTAATCAGCCCTCCGGTTGGGGATAAAAACATGATCACCATACTGGCAACAATGACATTTGAGATAAAATGTGGAAGATAGCTGACGGTCTGCACAACTCGTTTGAAAGCAGCCTTGCGCACCTCATTAAGCAGAATCGCCAGTAGAATGGGTGCCGGGAAGCCAAAAAACAGCTTATATAAACCAAGCAGAAAAGTGTTTTTCATCAGCGGCCAAAAATCGGGATTCTCTATAAACATCCTGTAATATTTGAGTCCCACCCAATCACTGGCCCAAATCCCTTTAAAAAGATTGTAATCCTTGAAAGTGATAACTAATCCAAACATCGGTGCATAGCGGAAGATCAAATAATACAACAGGCACGGCAGGAACAGCAGCCAGAGCGCCTTGTTTTTATTCCAAGTTCGAAGGATTCCCGCTTTGTGGCGTTGAGGTCGTTGGGGTCGCCGGTGCACTTTCTTTCGCATTTTGTCCTGCACTACGCTAGCTTGAGCCATATGCATGTCTCCTCTTGTTAAAATGATCATAAATCATATAGATGTCAGATTACTTCCCCCTTTTTCCTGGGATTTGTCTCCGAATTATAGCTGCATTTCTTTGGAAAGCGCTATCTACATGTTATATAACATTTCGCCTTAACTGCGGATTTCCATAGAATAGCGTACAAATCAGCAAAATTGCATATTGTTGGTGTTAGCTTTTTGCCGCTATGATAGAATTAATCCAATTCATTTACGGGTGCATCCAAAGGGGGATACATATGAAGGGATCCGTTACAGGCAAATTTGCGCTGAATGCCCTGTTCGTTAAGCTGATGCTAAGCTTCCTCAGTGTCATCTTGATTTTGGCATCATTTAATCTGTTCTCCCATCTGTATTTAAGCGGCAAAATCTATAAGGAGATGATCCGGCAAAATGAGCTTGGCCTCGCACAAACGGTCGAAGGCTACGAAAATCATTTCCGGTTGACCCAGAACATGATTCTTGCCCTCACCCAATCCGATTCATGGACTGCCAATCTAGGCATTCTAAGCCACCTCAAAGAGAACCGACGATATGATATCCCGGCAGAAGTGATATCGGATCTCTCAACGCTGTATGCTAATCCTTTTCTGCATATCGAAAATTTCATTCTTTATTTTAAAAAGGAAAATTATGTACTGGAGAGGGAGGGCCTAAGCAGCGCCGCAGATATGTTCGGTAAATACTACTTCAGTGCAGAATACCCTCCGGAGTACTGGAGCCGGCAAACGATGGACAATCAATTTTTAAAAGTCATGCCCGCCGTAACCTTTACCGAGAAAACCATACATTCCACCCGTACGCTCGGAAGGTTAATGCCAGTGCTGGTCAAAGCGATTCCTTATGAGGAAGTGTACGGCATTGTCATGCTGAATCCGCAGCTGATGCAGGCCGCCTACGGAGATGCCGGCAATACCCCGTTCTATATCCTGGATGCGCAGAAGAATCTATTGTTCTCTACATCAGAGGGTAAACTGCAAACAAGCCAGCTTCCGGAAAGTGGCAATGCCCATGAGCGGGTCGGAGACCAATATTACTTCTATGAAAAAGGTAAACAGACTGGATTCACCTATATCCGAGTGACCCAGGTGGCGGCTATTGCTGCGGAAATGCGGGGGATGCAGCTATTGCTGGCTGTATTACTCTCTGCCGCAGTACTGATCAGTGTTCTCTCATCCCTAATCTTCAGCCACCGGCTTAACCAACCGCTCCAGCGCCTGATTGCCGCCTTGGACCGTAAGGCAGGCAGCCGGCCTGAAAAATTGAGCAGTGTGAAGGAATTCGCCATTATTGGCGACCGCCTGAGCTCCATTTTGGAGAGTAACCGCTTCATCCAGACCGATCTTGATCATAAGAACTCATTGGTGCGCCAATATGCCTATACTCATAAAGTGAAAAATATCCCGCTGAGTAAAAGCCTCGCGGAGCTTGAAGATGTAAGGCAATCCGAACAGCCCTATGCCTCCATTCTGTTCAAGGTCAGCTTCAAAACCTTACCGGACGAATTGGAGAAACACACACTGATGTTATGGAAGCTGGTTCAAAACTTGATCACTGGTGGTGAAAGCGAAAGCGTCGCACTCCAGCCGGAACATGATCAGCTCATGCTGCTCCTGTTCAATCCCGGACCGCAGAGCAGTTTTCTGCAGGCTCTTGATACCCTTAAGGAGCTGCTGGATTCGGAGACATCCTTATATCTGACTATTGCTGTAAGTCCGGTATATTCAGGCGAAACCTCATTTACCGATGCCTACAATAATCTATCGATGTTGTTAAATGAGCGTAGATTGAACGGGGAAACACAAATTATCGTAGAACCTAGAGCCTCATCCGCCAAATCCTTTCATTTAAAGGTGACACACGGAGAGGAGCTGCACAATCTGCTGCAGTCTGGCAATGAGGAGGCTGTATTCGCTTGGTTGGATCGTCAGCTGGAGCAGCTGCAGCACAAGGACGCGGCGGCGGCGGATTTTCGGGCATTTGCCTTGGGAGCAGCGGAACAGACAAGCAAAACGGTGACGAGGCTGAATCTGCCCCAAGCGGAAGCGGAGCGTCTCTTACCACCGCGACTAGAGCCATTTAACGCTTTCCACTCAATGGATCAATACAAGGAATGGCTGCGTGATCTGGTTCGTCCTGTGCTCGTGGTCATCAGTAGCCGCTCGGAGTCGCGCGACCCCATTATCAGCTTTGTACTGGATTACTTAGACAAACATTACGGCGAGGACATCAACCTCAACCTAGTAGCAGACAAGTTAAATTTAACTCCAGGTTACCTGTCCAGCATTTTTAAAGAGAAAACAAACATCAACTTCAGTGAATATCTGAACAATCTGCGGATTGAGCGGGCCAAAGAGCTGCTAATGAATCTGGAACTGCGGATTCAGGATATCGCGCTTCAGGTCGGTTATCAGAACGTAAATTCCTTCATCCGTATGTTCAAACGTTGTGCCGGAATAACTCCGGGCGAATACCGCAAGCGCTATTCCCGTGATGGTTCACTCCCCTCCTCCGGCCTTGGCTTGTAAAGAGGCTACATTGCAGAGGAGAGGACAAAAAAGGCCCCCCATTGGCTGGGGGCCTTTTTGTTGTAAAGATTTGCAATCAGAATCCCGTTTTCGGAATCTCCATTGGCACAATATTATAGGGCGCTGTCATACCCGTCCGCACCTGATACATCTGGTCATGGGCCTTTCTCGCTGCGTGCACGAAAGGTTCATATGGACGGTTGCAGACATCCACTACACCGATTTGATAGTTTTCTCCGTCATAACGTCCGAGCACAGGCTGATCATTCCATTGAAAATAATGAACTCCGATGAGCTGCGGGATGGCTGCCCCCTGCTCCACATAATAACGGTAAGCCTCACCGCGCTCCTTCTGGGTTGCCACCGCACGGATCCCATAAGCCAACATGCCGCCTTCAGCCGCACCAAAATGATATTCCCCAATCATGACTGGTTTGTTCAGTCGTCCGCTGATCTGGGCGATCTGTTCCTTGTCAGGACTAAACTGATAGCAGTTCATAGAGAATACATCAAACCATTCGCAGCCCTCCAGCACCTCATCACTGCCAACCCAGGCATAACGCATTCCCAAATTCAGATGATTCGGATCCGTCTGCTTGCAAAGACGGGCTGGCACTTCTACATACCGTCGAATCATGATCCGGTTAAACTGGTTATAATCCACTTCTCGGGCAGAAGTGAGATTATCCCCGGTTACATTCACATTCGATACATCGTATAAATCCTCGAATTCTACAAAAACGCTATCCCACGCCATGTTTAATCGTTCCACTGTTTTGTACTTTTCTGCAAGCCAGCGAATGAATTCCTTCTTACTGGCATAACGGACCGGAGATTTCAGCATCTGCCCGGTCAAATTCAACCCATCCACGAATGCCCAATGCGGCTCATTACGCATGAAATAACCGACCATTCTCTGGTCTTCCCTTAATGGAAGAAGCTGCTCCGCAAAGCTTCCGGCATTCCGCTCATACTCCGGGCTAAACACATCCGGGAAATCCCGGAAAATAGTTTGCTCCGTCAGCGGAAAGTCCACTAGAGGATAAACATACGGAAGCTGGGATTCGTTGATAAATCTATCATTGGACCAGTTACCGATGGTGTTGAATCCCCATTGTTGTAAGCGAAAATCCGTCATAGCCACCCAGTTAGAGCGCCACTCCGCCCCAAAAGCAGTGATCAGATTAGCAATCTCGAAGCTGAATTCCTCGCCATCCTGTGACCAAGCTTCTTGATAGATTCCTTCCCGCTCCGGCAATGAGGGTATCAAGTGTTCCATGCCAGTTACATGCATAGAACAAGCTGGACCCACACAGTCCATCCCCGTACTGAACAGGGCATAACCCTCTGGATCAACGAACCACCAGCGGCTGCCGTCAAACTCCGTGCGGAAATATCCAGTTGCCGCGAATCTCAGCGCCTTCCAACCTCCGTACCTGCTGAGGTCACCTCCATTGTGATCAGCATGTTCCGCAAGTTTCCGCTCTGTGCGCAGCCGATCCGTCATCGCTTCTGCATCAACCGTTTTCCCTGGCCAATCCCTTCCCTTTAATTGGCCCAGATCATCTATATATGGTTGCTGTTCATACTCAAAGACGGGCTCAGTTAGACTTAGAGCCAAGCCACTAATTTGCACAGCTCTACTTGTTGTTGAAGGGAGAGTAGCGATAGAGAATCGGGTGATATGCTTGCGATCGATGCCTGCATCTCCCCTCAGTACTGTCTGCATCACACCCGGATAACGGGGAAGGAACAGCTTCTCACCATTTAAATGAATCAAGGGTAAACAAATTTTCGTGCGCACACCGGGTAAAATTCCTACATGATAAGTAATGACGCGATGATCCCGATCATAAAAACTGAATAACAGCACCAGAACGTCACGGCTTTCATGGTAAACCTCCGCATTAACGAAACCATAATCGCACCAAGCGGCGGATTCCAGATGCCCTGACTGAAGCTCAAATCCACCACCTTCTGGTGTAGTGATGAACTGAAACGCCTCAGAGGAAGTCGCAGTAAGTTGTGTATGGGGGTCACTTTTAAACCATTCCATAGGGAAGGAGACAGATAAACTCATCGGTATACCTCTTTTCTCTAAACTGTTTACCTTACTGAAATCAGTTGAAAAAGCTGCGGGTCTGCACCTAGACGGGGATCATGGCAGCGTTTGGATTCAAGAAACACACAACCCCAGCCCCCACGCTGTTCTCCTGCTACGGTAAGAACTCTTCCGTCATTGCTCCCAATAGTCAGTGAACCTGCTTCTGTCTCTGTAAGCAACCATATAAACTGATCTTCGTTGTCACGAATAGGCTCCAGCAGCAAGGAATTCAACGGGCCAATAGATAAGGCCTTTTCACTGTTTCGAATTCTCGCCCTACCCTTCTCCCCGTATTCAACCGTCCATCTCTGCTGCTGATCTTCATACGAAAGCGTCCGGACTTCGACGTTCAGGGTCTCCTCATGTTCAATGGATTGATTTCCCGCCGCCAGATAAAGCCCCATTCCTAAGCTTTTCAATCTGAACAGACCACTACCAGAGCCGCATTCCACAGCTACGATTCCCTTCCTTAGGTCAATCACCGTTCGCTCTGCCCAGTCAAGCTTCATTTCCCGGTCAGAAGGAAAGCCGAGCGGCAGAAATACATAGGAAGAGGCATAATAATCCGCAGGGTCCCAGCGATCCCCAACATACAGGTAAGAGCACTGGTCATTGTCTGTTCCTACAATAGGAACTATAAAAGCAGGCTGGCTGTCGTATGTAGTGATGTCGCCCAAAGGCAGCAAGGGTGACCAACGACCAAATAATTCCTCGGACCAGGCATAGGTTCCTTGGTTAGGCAACCAGCCCGTACAGGCGGACGAGATGAGGAAGTATACACCCTGACGTTTCATTAATGCAGGTGCTTCACGCGCTTGTCCGGGCCACAAGGTCTTGACCTGTTCTTCTATGCTGAGGTAATCAGGTGACAGACGATACATAATAAGATCAGCATTTTCCCTTGCCGCGGAGATAAAATATGCCGTCCCATCGTCATCCTGGAACAAGGTGCAGTCCCGAGACATGTTACCTATCGGATTAAAGCTGCCCCGGTAAACATAATCCCCATCTACCGTCCCGCAATCAGCGATCGCGCAGCGCGCATCAGAGTAGTCGCGTCCATTTTCCCAATGCATCCACATAACAAATCTCCCTGTAAGTTTGTTGTAGAGTACTTTTGGGCGCTCAATTACCGCACCCGTTGGGCGCCCCTCCCTGTCCAAGGGTTCAAGCTCTAATGTGGTGCGATGATAAATCGGCTGTACCGGTGAATCGAGTGTGAGCACATCATTGCGCCATTCCCAATTCACTAGATCCACAGATCGGTAGCAGCTCACTCTCCGCCGATCCATCCGGTTCTCACCAAACCAGTAATAATATCCATCCGTATAGAGCATATGTCCACCATGTGCATGTACAGGATTTCCGCTCATATCCAGAAGTGGAGCGCTATTTAGTAGGGTGACTGTACTCGCATTTTCGTCCATGATTAACCTCCAGAGGATCAGATTTTTAGACAAAAAAGCAGGTCCGGCCAAGGATGACCTTAACTGAACCTGCTGTTCTTGCGAACTTATTTCAATCCCATCTGAGACATCACATCCACCTTGCTAGCATTGTTATACCATTCGTTGATTTCTTCGGAAATTTTCGTACCGCCTTTGTCATGCCATTGCTTCACGAAGTCATCGTACGCAGTTAGCGGCTCTTTACTGTAAATAATTTTGGTGAAGGTTTCCTTTTCCATCGTATTCAGTTGCTCCCAAGTTGTCTGCATGGTCTTGGTAGGTGGACCGTTAAATGCATTTGGAAGCAGTGACTCTCTATTCTCATAGGAAATCACATATCCCTCTTTGGCTGTTTCATCATTTGATGCCGATCTGATCAAGACCCCATTCTCAGCTTTTGCACCTTTGGAAAGATCATAAAAAGATTTACCTGGGCCATCCACACTTGGTGTATTTTTGGTAAAAGCCATTTTCCCTACACCTTGAGCGGCATCCAAAGGCGTATTGAATTTCTTGGAATCGAATACCACTTCATCGCCAACGATGTCATAATCATATCCCTGAGCATAACCATATTTGAAATCTCCGGTACCAAATGCTGCATCGTAAAGCTTGTCATAATACAAGAAGAAAGCTTCCATATTGTTAAAGTCTTTATTAAACATAAAGACACCATCGTTCTGTTGACCGGATTGGTAGGTTCGATCCCCACTTACACCGTTAATTGTTGGGTAAGCTTTGATTTTAGCCCCTTTTACGTTAGTTTCCACATCTTTAACACTGCCGTACAGCCAAGGACGGCCAATAATAATCCCTGCTTTACCTTCAGTGAAATCCGCCAGTGCATCCCATGCACCCTGTGTAGCCAACTCCTTATTTAAATACCCTTTGGAGTACCAATCGCGAAGTTTAGCTAACGCATCTTTTGTCCCATCAGCGACGGAACCGTAAGTGAGTTTTCCATTGTCGTTATACCATTGGCCGGGGAGACTCTTCCCTGTATAAGCACTAAAAATCATTACAGAGTCGCTTACCCAGCCCGTGTTGTAAGAATCTTTTCCCGAGAAATCAAATCCATAAGTATCATTTTTTCCGTTACCATCCGGATCATCATTCGTAAAAGCAGCGATTACCTGTTCAAATTCATCTATATTTGTTGGCGCTTTTAAATTTAATTTATCTAACCAATCTTGACGGATAAGCATGACCTCACCTTCAGTGAGATTGGGCGAGATCGCCATCCCATAAACCTTGCCGTCCTGGATAACCGGGTTGAACGTTGTTGGATATTGTTTATATATTTCTTTCAGACGCTCAGGCATGTATTTGTTAATGTCCTCCGCAATATCTTTTACAAGTCCAGATTGAATCAGATCATTTTCTAATGAGGTATCATACACTGGCAAAACATCCGGAAGCTTCTCGGAACCAGTGAGCGCTAAACGAAGTTTCGTATTATATTGGGAGGCATCACCGCCCAAAAGAGTAGTTTGGATGTTAATCCCTAGATTCTCGACACCCCAGCGGGTCAACACATTATCATTTAAGCTCTCCCCGTTGATATATTTACCGGCATTCTCATCTTGTTGCTTGGCGATGTTGATAGTAATAGGAGGATCGTATTTGCCGTCTTTGAGAACCGCTTCTGCCGCAGTAGATTCTTTACCGTTTGAGCCGCAGCCCGCTAGCAATCCTGCCATCAATACAGTAGTCGTTATTAAGGCCCCTGTTTTTTTCATCAATAAGCTCCTTTGAATTAAAGTTTTATATGTTGGTCACGTTATTCTTTTACAGCACCCAGAACGATGCCTTTGACAAAATACTTCTGTAGAAAAGGGTACACAAGGATAATGGGCAGTGTGCTAATAAAAATTTGCGCAGCTTTGATACTCTGTTCTGACAACGCGGCTGCTTCTGATTGACTAAGTGCCATACTCTGCGCTGAACCTTGCACCACTACAGTCTGTAAGAATGAAGCTAACGGATAGTCCGTTGTATTCGACATATACAAAATCCCATCAAACCATGCGTTCCAGCTCCCCACCATGATAAACAATCCAACGGTTGCCAGACCGGGAAGGGAAAGCGGAAGATAGATTTTCCGGAAAATGACGAAGAACGAAGCCCCATCGATAAATGCCGCCTCTTCAAGCGCCTTAGGGATTGTTTTAAAGAAATTCATAATCAGAATCAAATTATAAGCTCCGAAGGCACCGGGAAGCACGAGCGACCAGATCGTGTCCTTGAGCCCAAGTTTCGTAACCAATATATAAGAAGGAATCAATCCACCGGAAAACAACATCGTGAATATAAAAATCCACATTAAAGCATTACGCCCACGGAAATCTTTGGACAAGGCATACCCCGCCGTTGTAATAATGAACATGCTGATTAACGTCCCCAGTACCGTCCGGACCACTGAGATTCTCATGGAGCCTGTAAAATTCGTGTTTTTAAAAGTTTTCACATAGGCTTCGATATTAAAGTCCACCGGCCAAAAGGATACCAAATTCCCATTTACCGCTGTCTTACTACTAAATGATTGTGCTAGCAAATGAAGCATAGGCAATAAACACGATAAGGCTACTAGAATCAGGAGGATATGATTGAAAATCGAAAATATCCTATATCCCTTGGATTTATAATACACTCCCATTCCTCCTAACAGTTTTGTAAGCTTAACAACTTCGGCTTAAAATATTTTATAGTTAGCTACCTTGTAAGCAATTCGATAGGAAATTACGATTAATATGAAGCTGATGCCGGATTTAAACAATCCAACAGCGGTACCAAAACCGTATTGGCCATTCAATAAGGATGACCGGTAAACATAAGTATCGATGATATCTCCCGTACTATATACGAGTGGATTGTATAAGTTATAGATTTGGTCAAATCCTGCATCCAGGATATTCCCAAGGCTTAACGTTGCAATTACGATGATCATTGGCATCATACTTGGTAAGGTAACATGTCTTATTTGTTGGCGGCGTGACGCGCCGTCGATCTCAGCTGCCTCATAATAAGAAGGATCGATCCCTGTAATCACCGCTAAGTAGACAATCATGCCAAATCCGAAGTTTTTCCATAAATCACTGATGATGATCGTCGGTCTAAACAGCGTAGGATCGCCCAAAAAGAAAATCGGTTTCAGTCCGAGGAAATTCGTAAGAAAATGATTTATGCCCCCATCCAGACCTAAGATATCAATCATGATTCCGGCAACGGTTACCCAAGAGAGAAAATGCGGTAAATAGACCAAGGTTTGAATACTCTTTTTAATCCCCATGTTTCTAATCTCGCTTAGCAGAATCGCCATAAAGATAGGAACAATAATTCCGACTATAATTTTGATTACAGCAATAATGAGGGTGTTGATAATGGATTGTGTTGCCTCTTTATATTGAAAGATTCTTGCGAAGTTATCCCAACCAATCCAAGTTGAACCTGTAATTCCAAGCCAGGGCTTGTAATCCTGAAAGGCCATCACTAATCCGACCATAGGACCGTAGGCAAAAATTAGAACGAATACCAAAGCTGGGATACATAAAACATACAATGGCCAATTTTTTTTGATTTCCTTTTTCCAAGGATTCTTTCTGCTTTTTTTAACGTTGGCTTTCTCACTCCATTTGAGCTGGGTATTCATTATCTGTGCTATTGTGCTTACCCCCTTTTACATTCTTGGCTGCTAATTTCTTTCTGGTTTAATGTTAACAAAAGCGCTTTCATTCGAAAATGTCTCAAATTAAATATCATAACCACTCGCTAAACATCTTTATAAACGCTTTCATTTTGCGAGAGCTCTTCTCTTTTTCTTTTGGAATATATGGCTTATGATGAATTCACACGAGTCCTAGCGACAGGAGTAATGCTTATGATTAAAAAAGTAAATATGAAACGATTCATATATTTTTTCGTTTTTTTCCTTTTACTTACCTTAAGTTTGTTTTTCGTAATGAACTCCCTAGGTTCCAAAACCATTCAAGAGAGCTTGGTTAACTCCTCCAAAAATCAGCTAGCCTATACGGAAAGCATTCTGGATGGCATCATCTCTGAGGCAAGTTTGTATGGCATCCAATATACAGCCGACACCTCCGTACGTTTCTATCAAAGCAAAATACAAGAGATGAACAATTACGATGCCCAGATGAAAAAAAACGATATCTATGACCGCATATCAGCACCACTTCTCTCCAGTCAGGCGATTGAATCTATCGGTATCTACTGGAAATCGGACGGCACTTTTATTTTTACGGGTCATGATTCGCTTGCCAAACAGCCCTTTCAGAAAGTCACGCAGCGAGGCTGGCAGATTGTTAATAACAATTTGTATTATTTTTCAATCTATCCTTATATTCATGAACCTAAGAATCCTGCCAATATTCAGTACATCGTGGGCGTTAAGCTGAAAAAGGAGTATTTAACAAGTCTTTTAGAAAAAGCAGTGAGTGGCGGCGAGAGCTCCAATGCCTTTTTACTTGTGAACAAGAGTTTAATGATTAGCAATAAAGCGGTGGATATTCGAATCGAGGAAAAAGCCAAGGAGACGATAACACCCAATGCACATGAAATTCTAAAGTTTGACTATCATATCAACGATGACGATTATTATGTTTTATCAAAGTATATTGAGCCGATTGATACGTATCTAGTTACCTATACGCGAATGAGTGATTTTTTGAATCCGCTTAACCGGAATAAACAGGTGTTTTTTGTCAGCATCTTAATGATCTTGATCATTGGTCTTATCGTGATTTTTATGTTCTATCGAAACTATTATCGCAATGTATATCTGCTCGACAAGAAATTCTACCAAGTGGAACAAGGGAATTACAGCACCAGAATTAGTGAGAACCCGGACAATCAATTTTATAGTCTATTTAAAAGCTTTAACCACATGGTCGCCAAAATACAGGCTTTATTCGCTTCATTAAAAATAGAAACCGAGCTGCGCAGAAACGCCGAAGTGAAACAGCTACAGGCTCAGATCAATCCACATTTTCTTTACAATAATCTGTTTTTTATTATGGCAGTGGCAAAAACTTCACCGGAAGCCGTAATGCAGATGAGCAAGCATTTAGCAGAGTACTATCGTTATTTAACAAAAATGAATTCAGATAATGTTACGTTGGCTTCTGAATTGCAGCTTGCCGATCATTTTTTATCCATCATGTCACTTTCCAAAAAAATAAATTATGAAATCAACCTGCCTCCTGAACTGGGAGAGCATCTGATTATGCCACTGATTATCCAGCCTATGGTCGAGAACGCAATCCAGCATGGGATTGAAGAACAGCAAGGGGCTCATCGCGTTACTATAGATGTAAAAGAACTTGATACTGGAGCATTAATTATTGTTGCCGATGACGGTAAGGGGCTTACTGCTGAGGAAATACACCAGCTAATGGCCAGACTTGAGAATGAATCCCCCCCTGAAGGATCAAGAGGAATTGGTCTTTGGAACATTCATCATCGCCTCAAAAATGCGTATGGTGAATTAAGCGGACTGCGGTTCTTCATCAATGACTGGGGTGGTTTATCCGTGCTGGCATTCATAGATTTCTCGCTGGATGAAGGAGGACAATATGCGATTATTGATAGTTGATGACGGACATTACATCGTTGAATATTTAAAACACCTGCTGGATTGGAGCAAATTTGGAATTGAGCATATTGAGACGACAACAAATTCGATTGAAGCCAAGGAGCTATTGAATCAGAATCATATAGATATCCTTATTACAGATATTCGTATGCCCGAGGTATCCGGCATTGATTTACTGCATCATGTTCATGAGAAAAAGCTCAATACCAAGGTAATTTTCCTTTCCGGTTATTCTCAATTTGATTATGCACAACAAGCCATCCGTCTGGGCGCTTTGGATTATTTACTCAAGCCGGTAGATAAAGAGGATATGGAAAAAGCCATGAGTCAAGTTATTAAGAGTATCGCTGAGAAACCCCCAAAAACCCCAGTGGCAGAGAAAAAGATAGATGGGCTAGGTTACTTGCTTTCTGTTATTAGCGGACCTTCCCCACTACGTTATGATCACAGCACACTCGATACTGCTTTACGGAATGAGCACTTTTGCTTTTTTCACGTCTCAGGGGCTAGAGGGAAAGATGAAATGATGTTAAAAGATCATAATGGTGGACGGGACTTTATTTGGATCACTCCATCAGCCATTACTGGAATTATTCCAGAATCCAATACCGAAACTGTGGCAAGCAGCGTCGATTCCATTTCTTTTTCCGAGCCGTTTGAATTTTCTCAAAAGCATGCTGTTCGGCATATTTTTTATCATTTCTTTTTTAATGAAAATATTGGGGCCAGTGACTTTACTATGCTGAGTGCCTCTAGTGCTCTCCCTAAATTAGAGCTTGGAGAATGGGAACAAACCAGAAAAAACATTTTAAAAAACTTTGCCAAGCTCACTGTCAAAAAACAAAAGCTCCTCTACCTGCTCGAATTCATTAATTTGCTGTATTCCACAACCGATAAAATCCAATCAGGTGAGGTCGCAGACTGGATTTTCAATCAATTATCAGAACCAGATACGGCTCTTCAATCCATCTTGCAGAGTCTCACCCAATTAGATAGAAGCGCTAAATTTTCCAATCAAAACATTGTTCATACCATTCAAGCCTATATCTCCAATCATATTAGTGATTGCTTGAGCCTGGAGGACTTAGGGAAAATTGTTCACCTACATCCTGTTTACCTGTCCAAATTTTATAAGCAGGAGACGGGTGAAAATTTATCGAGCTACATTTCTTCTAAACGCTTGGAAAAGGCCTCCAAGTTATTAATCGATTCCAACTTACATGTGCTCGATATTTCACATCTAGTCGGCTACAAAAAGCCACAATATTTCATTAAGCTGTTCAAAGATCAGTATGGCATTACGCCTTATCAATATCGAAGACAGCAGATTAAATGAAACAAAAATTGAACAGATCAACAAAAAAGTTTACACTTTGAATGAAGTAACGAACCACGGAAAGGAAACCTGCTAATGTTGCGCTCCTCCTACACCATTCGCTCGGAAGAACAAGCTTCTATGCTTCTGTTTGATTCTATTGGCTGGGAACAAGCCGAGACTCCGGCATATTCATTCAACGGCCAGAACCGGACGGAGAGAAGTTGTGTTATTTTTCAGTACACCTTATCTGGAGAGGGTAGAATTGAAATAGACGGGGTTGTTCACCCATTAACGAAGGGCAAAGCTTTCCTAGTGACTGTCCCCAGTATACACAGATATTATTATCCGGAGGAAGGTACAGAGCCCTGGGAATTCATTTGGCTGAATGTACGAGGACCTCTAGCTATTTCACTCTGGAACCAGCTGATCGCACATGGCGGTCCTATTATAGAACTCCCTCAGGAATCGGTTCCGATAGATTTATTGTGGAGTATGTTCAAGGACATCCAGGTTGATGAAGAAAGAGATTTGCATTTTCTAACGGGGAAAGCCTTTCAGTGGATATTGTCCATGGAGAAATACCTCAAGAAACCGAGTTTGTTAACCACCTATATAAAAAATGACAAACTCCATGCCGCTATACAATTCATGAAAAATGATCTGCACAATAATAACCTTAGCTTAGACGATGTCGCCGCACATGTTGGAATTTCTAAACATCATCTTTGCAGGCTATTTCAAAAAAACATCAATCTCTCGCCCTTTGAGTATTTAAGAAGGAGACGGATCGAGCTGGCAGCATCTATGCTGAAAACAACAGATCAGACGATCTACCAGATCGCTGTGGACACCGGGTTTGACAATGCCAGCTATTTCGGCAAAGTTTTTCGTTCCTACTTTGGAGTTAGCCCCTCCACTTACCGCGAGCAGGACCTAGAGTTCCTGTCCAAACATGTGTTTTTTGAAAATTGATGTTGCTAGGCATATCTATTCGGCTTCGATAGAGCTGAGTGGCAGGCGTGGCAGGCGTGGCAGGCGTGGGGTGCTAATTCGGGGCCGGTGGATGCAAGTAGCAACCATTCAGATATGGTGGTGCCAACTCACAAGCACCCTCCCCCGCTTTCGGACCCAGATGAAGCTATTTGCCAATTTTTCGTCTTTTGAGTACTGTTTCGGACTCCAGTGCAGCTATTCCTTCGAAAGAGGTGCATATTAGGTGCTTTTCGAGCCAATAGCGACTATGCGGTCCGATAAAACTCCAAATGTGTGAAAAGAATGCGGTTAGCGGCATCTGAGTCCTATAGCACCGTGTTGGCTGAGTAAGTAACTTGCAAGGCGTACCAATTCGCGTACGCTAGCCCACGGCTAGGGAAGAAACTTGCTAAACACCCAAATTCGCGTACGGCAGCCCCCGCCTAGGTAAACATCCTGCTAAACACCTTAATTCGCATACGAAAGCACCGAGTCACCCCCCTCTACCGCCGCTTTCGGACTCAGATGACGCTATTTGCCAATTTTTCGTCTTTTGAGTACTGTTTCGGACTCCAGTGCAGCTATTCCTTCGAAAGAGGTGCATATTAGGTACTTTTCGAGCCAATAGCGACTATGCGGTCCGATAAAACTCCAAATGTGTGAAAAGACTGCGGTTAGCGGCATCTGAGTCCTATAGCACCGTGTTGGCTGAGTAAGTAACTTGCAAGGCGTACCAATTCGCGTACGCTAGCCCACGGCTAGGGAAGCAACTTGCTAAACACCTTAATTCGCGTACGAAAGCACCGAGTCCCCCCCTCCACAGCCGCTTTCGGACTCAGATGACGCTATTTGCCAATTTTCCGCCTTTTGAGCACAGTTTCGGACTCCAGTGCAACTATTCCTTCGAAAGAGGTGCATATTAGGTACTTTTAGAGTCAATAGCGACTATGCGGTCCGATAAAACTCCAAATGTGTGAAAAGACTGCGATTAGCGGCATTTGAGTCCGATAGCACCGTGTTGGCTGGGGAAGCAACTTACATGGTGCACCAATTTGAGCCCGCCGACTTCGAGTTATAAACACTCAATTCCAGTGGCGTCAAGCTACTTACAAGGTGCACTAATTCGCGTACGGCAGCACCTGGCTAGCAAAGCATCTTGCTAAACACCCTTATTCGAGCCCGCTATCCCCGGCTAAGGCTAGGTAAACATTCTGCTAAACACCCCATCCAATAACAGCTTCGGGCGCGCAGCTAGTCACAAAAGAACTCAAAAAAGGAGAAAAAAAAGGAAGGTGCTCAGCAGCCAATGGCTTTTGGGGCACCCTCCTTTTTTGATTAAACTTCTCTAAGCACGAAAAGTAGGCTTCTGAAATCGCCCTCAAGCTGTGGAAGCGTGAGTCCGAAGTGCATCAGCTCATCCCCTCTGTATACTCCGCCGTTAAGCTCAAGCTTATACGATTTCGCAGGGTCGAGTCCTTTCAGACGCAATCTGCGCAACGGTGGATTAGGCCCGGCCAGAACTTGGAAGTAGGTGGCGAAGGCTTCTTTTTTATCAGCGGAAACAAACATCCATGCCGTCTCGTTTCCTTCAAAAGGACTAAGCAGTCGATAGAAATCACCGTACTGAATCAGCATTCTCAGTTCCTTGTACTCCGAAACCTGCTTGCGGATATCCTCGCGCTCAGCTTCAGTAAGCTTGGTCAAATCCAGCTCGTAGCCGAAATTACCCGACATCGCGACATGACCACGTGTCTCCAAAGGTGTAATACGATGTACCTGATGGTTAGGAACAGCCGACACATGGGCACCCATTGAACTCGCAGGATACACCATACTTGTTCCGTATTGGATCTTCAATCTTTCCACTGCATCCGTATCATCGCTAGTCCAGGTCTGTGGCATATAATACAGCATTCCCGGGTCAAATCGTCCGCCCCCGCCGGAGCAGCTTTCGAACAAAATATGAGGGAAACGGGAAACGATACGTTCCAGCACATCATAAAGTCCAAGGATATAACGGTGTGCCGTTTCACGTTGACGTTCGGCTGGAAGAAGCGCTGATCCAATCTCCGTCATATTCCGGTTCATATCCCATTTCACATAAGTAATCGGAGCGGATGATAATACCGAGCTAACTGACTCGACGATATAATCACATACATCCTTACGGGATAAATCCAGCACTAGCTGCTGGCGGGCTAATGAACTTTTATGCCCAGGTACATGGAGACACCAGTCTGGATGTTCACGGTAAAGATCACTTTCAGGCGATACCATTTCTGGCTCGAACCATAATCCGAATTCCATGCCCATTGCCGTGATATCTTCGCCTAGCTTTCCAAGACCTTCAGGCAGCTTGCGACGATCCTCTACCCAATCTCCCAGGGAGCTGTCGTCGTTATCACGTTTGCCGAACCAGCCGTCATCCAGCACAAACAGCTCTAGGCCTAGCTCTTTTCCTGCTTTAGCAATTTCTTTGATTTTATCCGCATTAAAATTAAAATAAGTCGCTTCCCAGTTGTTGATCAGAATAGGACGCTTGCTATCGCGGAATTCACCTCTGCATAACCGGGTCCGATACAGACGGTGATAGGTTCTCGATAAACCGCCAAGCCCTTCACTGGATCTTACTAATACTGCTTCAGGTGCCTGAAAGGATTCGCCCGGTTCAAGCAACCACTGAAAGTTGAAAGGTTGAATACCGATCCCTACTCTGGAAATTCCGTATTGATCCACTTCTGCTTGGGCGAGGAAACTCCCGCTATACACAAGGCTGAATCCATAAACTTCGCCATGGTCCTCTGTCGCATCTTTTGCAAGCAAGGCCATAAAAGGATTCTGCTGATGGCTGCTGGAGCCGCGTTTGCTGTCAATCCGCTGGATGCCAGGAACGAGGGGTCTTTTGTGAATATGGCGTTCTCTAGTCCAAGTACCGGATAATTGCAGCATGTCATAGTCAGAATCATGGAAGTCAACATTCGCGCTTAATACTCTTTTCAAAACCAGATTGTCCTTACCCAGATTCTCAATCCGCACGGAACGTGTTATAACATCCTGATCGTTAAATACGGTATAGCTCAAGGCAGCGATCAATCCTGTTTTATCATCTTGCAGTATAATTTCCAAGGTCTCTGCTTCTTCATCACTTTCAACATAAGTAGCAGGCAGACCTTTGAGTGCAGGTTTTCCTTTATTAATGGTGTAGCTCTTATAACGGAAATCCGTTACGGTCGTGCCATCTACTAGGTGAACCTCCAGTGCCGGTTCGCGGAAATCCCCGTTTCCATAGGAAGGGAATTCGCTTGGCAAGGTGTCGAGGGAGATATTTTTATCCTCCTGCAAATAAGTTGGGCTAAAAGAGCAACGTTCCACCAAATTCAACGGGTGTTGAAATTCTCTCCCTGCCAATTGTGGGCCCCAGTAAACATGCGCTGGAATAACACCTTTGATCATTTCAATAATATAGCTGGATTTCTCTGACTGTAAATGAAACACCTTGCGGTTGTCGTCATAATAAATACCCATAATATGTTTGCACTCTCCTTAAGGTAGCTCAATAGAACGTTTATTGTTTGTAGTTAATGCTTCTTCGAAGTCTATTTTAGAGTGAAATGGAAGGGTATACAATCTTAATATCTATACCTATTATAGTAAAATATTGATCTATCTATACACAGGATCTAAACCACTAGAATATATATCATCAAACTGTCATTTGGAGATTGGTAGCCTAGGATATAGTAGGAAAATAACCTTTTGCTTAAATATCAAAGACGGAACGTACAGTAAGCTGGGCACGCAGTTCCTCAGCCGTAGCTGGTTTGTCGAGATCTTTTTTGGCAACCGTAACGATTCTTGAAATGCCAGCTGACAGGTCGAAATAGTTATCACTGAAGATCGCATCTCTTTCCTTGAAATCAAGTCCAACGAAACGGGCATATGCTTTTGACTTCACAGTAATAACGAATTGTTCTGCTTCCTCTGTGACTACGGCTTCAAGCTCAGGATCAACAAAGCTGAAGTGTTTCGGCTTAACGAACAAGACGGTTCCCCCGCTTATCGTCTCCCCCTCTACCTCAAATACATATTCCAGATAGGCTTCACGTTTCTTCTCTTTTGTATCCAAGACATGACCAAAATCAAGCCGATCGAACTCGGCACTGCTTAAAGCCTCAATCTTCACCGACTTCGCACCTTCCATTAGAACCTCTGATGTCGGAGTAAGCAGTCTCCATCTTAATTCACCGCTCACTTTCTCTCGGCTCTCATTAGAGACATGCAGGCAAACTACGGTTCCTTCGTCATGTGCAGAAGCAAGAACTGGAGCAAAAAAACGTCTAGCCGTATAATGCATTGCTTTCCACCGGCCATAATAATCGATGCTAGACCAAGAGGCAACCGGCCAACAATCGTTCAACTGCCAATACAATGCGCCCATGCAGCGCCCTCTATGTCTACGCCAATGCTCTACGCCACAGCGCATGCCTTCGGCTTGGATAAGCTGGGACGCATAGAGAATAGATTCAAAATCCTTCGGATATTTGTAGGTCTCGCCGATATAATAGAGAATTTTCTCATTTCCGGTATTGTTCTTTTGGTGGGACTCCATGACATAGGAGAAAATATTGCGATCCTCCGGCAGCGTAAAGGATTCAATCGTCTTCAAGCTTGGGAAGGATTGCAGGCCAAACTCAGACATATAACGCGGATAGAGCTTCCGGTAATCGGTAAAAGGCTCCTTGCCATGCCAAACTCCCCAGTAATGCATGTCTCCATAGTTCTCGTCATTCGGCTTATCAAAGCTTCCTTTAGAGGAAGGAGAGGCACGCCAGTAAAAGGTATTGGGATCAACTTCCTTAGCGATAGCCGGCAGAAGCACTTCATATTGCTTGATATAGTCGGCCTTTAGCTGGAGCGAATAATGATTCTCCCAATCCCAATCGACCCAAGCCATCTCCTGTTCGTTGTTGCCACACCACAAGCCTAACGATGCGTGATGGCGCAGGCGCTTCATGTTGTCGATCGTCTCATGTGTGATATTGTCCTCAAAAGATTCTGTCAGAGCATAGATTCCACAGGCATACAGATGATCCTGCCAGACAATAAGCCCATATTCATCGCATAGATCATAAAAATAATCGTCAGGATAATAACCGCCACCCCATACGCGAATAGTATTAAAGTTAGCAGCCACGCAGCTTTGGAGCAGGCGATCCGTGCGTTCCATAGTCACGCGAGGCAGAAGATTATCTTCCAGAATATAATCAGCACCTGTAGAAAAGATAAGCACGCCGTTGACTTCAAAAGCGAATGATTGTCCCCACTGGTCTTCTTCCTGCTTCACAGAAATCGTTCTTAATCCAATCCGCAGTTCTCGACGATCCAGCTCCTGTCCCTTCTGTAACAGCACAACCTCGACGTTATACAGGGGTTGTGCACCCAGATTATTCGGCCACCACAGCTCTGGCTCGATAATTTCCAGTGTAATATGATGATCTTCTCCGGCAGTTTCGAACACACGACGTTCAACGGCCACACCTGCTGGAGTGTGAACGCTGACTACGATTTCCCGTTCAACCTCCTGCCAGCTCTCTGTTCTTACCCGAACATCCAGAGTAACCTTATCCGGCTCGTGAAATTGTGTAATATAAACATCGTCAACACGGGCACTGTCATACCCCTGAATGGAGAGACTTCTCCAGATTCCAAGATCGGGTAGCTTCGGACCCCAGTCCCAGCCGAACATGGAATGTGCTTTGCGCAGATGGGATATTCCCTCCACTGCATCAGCACAACTGCTAAGCGGCAGCTCCGCTTGCTTCCGCAGAGCAAATTCCACTGGGGAACGAAAAATCGCGTGAATGGTGTTATCGCCTTGCTTCAACACTGACTTAATGTCCACTTCATACGTCCGGTGCATATTATCACTGTTCAGAATGTTAGTTCCATTCACAAAAAGCTCGCATAACGTATCCAGCCCCTCACACAGCAGAAATACGCAGTCATGCTGTAACACTTCAGCTTCCACTTGAAAGCAACGCTGATATTCGTAATCGTCATTGGATAATTCCAGAACCTCATATTCCTGCTCACGATAGAACGGATCCGGCATTTCTCCGGCATTCAATAAATCGTGATAGACAGAACCTGGCACACTAGCCTCCAGCCAACTCGGCTCATGCAGACGTCTCATTTTCCATTTTCCATTTATATCTACAAGATGCATTTTCTCCGCCTCCAAAATGTGCTATTTTGCCTTCTTATAGATCAAGTCTATCAATAATATCTTTATATTTCTTGTGTTGTGTTCTCGATAATCATGTGCTATTTTAACATCACTAATACCCTGGAGGACGAACATGCTCAAATACACCGAGGCAAGCCATATGAATCCTGAACTACTAGCAGACCCTTTCTGGGTGGAGTCCTTAAGTCAGGTATCTCCAGAGCATACGCATGATTTCTATGAATTTTTCATTCTCACAGAAGGCAGATGTCAGCATATTGTTAACGGGACAGCGCAGCTGCTTCAGACGGGCTGCCTTGTCTTTATTCGGCCCAGTGATACCCACAGATATGAAGCAGATGGTGATAGCGATTGCCGTTTCCTGAACATTCCCTGCCGCAAAAGCCTCATTGAAGATGCTTTAACTTATCTGAATGAAGAGGAGTTTTTGCACGGATTGCTGAACACGCCTCTCCCCCGAATCGCCATGTTATCTCAGCTGGAAATGGCTAGTTTCATCCGTTCTATGGAACGCATTCGAATCCTATCAACCCTAGACAAGGTTAAGTCCCGGATTTTTCTAAAAGGCCTGCTCGTCGATACACTCACCCAGCATTTTTTCTCCGCAGAGACAGTCGCTCAACCAGAATTCCCGCTCTGGCTAGAGCATGCCATAACCAAAATGCATTTAAAGGATAATTTGCACCGTGGACTTCATGCCTTGTACGAGCTGTCAGGGAGAAGCGCCGGCCATGTGAACCGTGCCTTCCGGCAATACTTGAACCAGACACCTACGGAATATATCAACCAGCTAAAGCTCAATGTAGCCCGCAACCTACTGCTCACTACCGAGCTGCGTGTGGTCGATATCGCTTTGGAATCCGGCTTCGAGAATGTCAGTCATTTCTATCATCAATTCAAAAAATTCTATCATCAAGCCCCGCTTGATTTCCGCAGGAATGCACATGTTAATCGGCTGGTTTAGTTTTTTTATACAACAAAAAAAGCTTCCCTCTGCTGAAATGCAGAGAGGAAGCTTTTACATAGATAAATATATTATTTTGAGTTCCACAATTCCATACGTTCGCTATACTTCTGATTGAAGATTTCTTCTACTTTTTCATCCCCAGCTTTTTTCATATCCGCAAGCATCTTGTCGAATGTAGAATTGGCTTCGGCTTCAGAAGGAGCGATGATTACTCTCGTAATGCTTTGGTCCATAATATCTTTTACTTTTTGCGCGGTCAGCGCTTCAGGCGTTCCGCCGTCAGGACCTAAGTTATCAAATTCTGCTGTATCCCATACAGAATCTCCAAGGCTCTTAATGGCCATTTCGTCAATTTCACTACGTTGGTATTTAACGGCCATATCGTATGGCTGTTCATTGGCATCCAGACCATTTTTAACAAACCACAACCATTTACGAACACCACTCTTCTTCACAGCATCGTCCCAGTTATCCTTGAAGCTTTGCAGGAATGCAGGGTCTGGTTGTCTCTTTCCATCCACCATGGTGTACTGCTCGCCTTCCTTACCCCATAGCAGCAAATGTTGTCCTTCGTCACTCGCTAGGTAGTTGAACAGCTTGATAGTTTCTTCAGGGTGTTTGTTATTTTTCGTAATGGCAATAGCATCCCATCCAAGTGAGCTTCTTGGTCCGAATGTTGTTTGGGAGGTCTCTGTGCCTGGTGCTACAACCTTGTACGGGAAGAACTGATTATCATCTCCGCCATCCTTCTTCAGAGTACCATTTGCGTTACCTGGGTCCCAGTATGCGCCTGGTGTGGAGAACACTGCGCCGGTAGCCAGCTTTTGAATCCAGGTTTGTGTTTTGCTGATGGCAAATTCTTTTTCGATTAGACCTTCTCTATACAGACTGTTCACATAAAGCAGCATCTCGCGATACTTTGGATCCTTAACATCATATTGTAATGTTCCATTATTATCGTAGTAGGTTCTCAGACCCCACATCCCTTTAAATGTACCCAGGTTGGCGCCCATATTTTCACCGTTCATCGTCATTGGAACAGTTTCTTTTCCATCAATTGTCTTGTTTTTCTCTTTAAAATTCTTTAAAAGTGCTTCAAACTCATCCGTTGTGAGTGGGGTGGAGCCATCTGCCTTATCTGGAGCCAGGTCAGCAACCAGATTTTTTCTCATCAGCATACCGAAAACAGGATCACTATCCAGGCCATACCAGTTAGCTAGGTAATAGTTTTTTCCATCTTTATAACGTGTTTTGATCAATGTGTCGCCGTACATTTCTTTAATGTCTGGTCCACTTTTCTCAATTAACTCATCGAGCGCTATAAATGCGCCACTTGTAATGTATTTATCGAGAGAAGCATCACCCCGGCTCATTACAACTACATCTGGATAGTCACCGCTGGCTAGCATCAAGCTCAGCTTTTCCGTAGGATTACCCGTTGGCTGCTGTATTGAGATCGAAATGCCCGTTTTTTTGGTGATTTCTTGCGCAATAGCATCAGTGAAAGGCTCACCCTTGGTATTTGAATCAAACCAGGTCAATGTAATCGGCTCTTGTTTTTTATCGTCTCCGGCCGTTTGGTTTGTATTGTTTTTTCCATCATTTGAAGCACAACCCGCTAATACACCAACGGCTAATGCTGCAGTAATACTCACGTTCAACCATTTGTTTTTCTTTATCATAGACACCCTAATTCCTCCCATTAAGTAAGTTACTTCATAAGTCTATCAAGCAACCAAGCAAGTCTGTCCGCTCACCCCCCTTCAGGGCCGCCATTTATTTAATCATATTAACTCTTAACCGCTCCCAAAGTCATACCCTTAACAAAGTACTTTTGCAGGAATGGGTATACCAGTACGATAGGCAATGTTGCCACCATCGTCGCTGCCATCCGGATAGTATCACTTGAAACCGCATTCCGCTTAGCCGAGTTAGCTAGCATTTGCGATTGCGATACCATGCCTCCGGTTTGGAATTGGCTTAATATTTTTACGAGTACGGCTTGTAAGGTCTTTAAGTCAGAACTATAGGTAAACGCATAGGAGTCAAACCACGAATTCCAATGTGAGATTGCCTGAAAAAGTCCTACAGTCGCAAGCACGGGTGTGGTCAAAGGTAGAACAATCCGGAAGAAAATCGTCAGGTCATTCGCCCCGTCTACCTTCGCCGACTCCTCGATCTCACCAGGCAGCCCCTCCATAAAGGTACGGACAATAATCATATAGAAGACATTCATCAGCCCTGGCAAAATAAATACGGAAAACGTGTCAATCATATTCAGCGCTTTAAGCACCATGTAATAAGGAATCAGTCCGCCTCCAAAATACATCGTGAAGACAAAATATAGATTCCATCCTTTACGTCCCATCAAATTCCGGCGGCTTAGCGGATAAGCAAGCATCGTAATGACAAGGACAGATAGCGGCGCTCCAATTACGGTACGTTTGACAGTAACCCATAAGCCATTCAAAATCTCGCTATCTTTTAAGATTTGACTGTAGCTATCAAAGGTGAGGACTCTGGGCCATAAATAGACGCCACCACGTACGGTATCCTCAGCAGCATTTAATGAAAGAACGAGAATATTCCAAAAAGGCAGAAAGGTAACTAACAACACAAGTATAAGAATGAAATAAACTATAAATTTAAAAATATGATCCCCGTATCTATTCGAAATCATCACAAGCGCTCCTCTCTTTTTCGTGTTTAGAACAACGCTTGGTCGTTCACTTTTCTAGAAATACGATTCACAATTACAACAAGTATAAAGGCAATCACGGATTTAAATACCCCAACGGCCGCCCCGTAGGAGAACATGCTGTTTTGTAGCCCGTATTTATATGCATAAATATCGATAACCTCTGAATACTCAAGCACGGTATTGTTTTGCAGCAGGTATTGTTGTTCAAAGCCCGCATTCAAAATGCCTCCGACGGCTAGAATCCCTAAAATAACAATGGTTGGACGCAAGGCTGGCAACGTAATATGCCACATTTGCCGAAAGCGACTGGCTCCATCCACTCTTGCTGCTTCGTAGAGCTCTGGATTAATAGCGGAAATTGCAGCAAGATACATAATGGCGCTGAAGCCCATTTCCTTCCACATGTTAGACAAAGCGATAATCCACCAGAATAGTGGTCCATTTTGTAGAAAAGCAACCGGTTCCTGAACAATGCCCAACGTCACCAGTAAATTGTTAAACATCCCATCGGAAGCCAGCAGCGTAATCACGATGTTTGCAGCGATAACCCATGAGATAAAATGCGGCAGATAAGAAACCGTCTGTACAAATCTTTTGAAAAATCCCTGCCTAGCTTCATTCAGTACAAGTGCGAGTATGATCGGCGCTGGAAATCCGAATAACAAGGTCAGCAAGCTTGTAGCGAGCGTATTACGCATTACACGGTAGAAATCTCCGGTAGTAAAGAAATACTCAAACCACTTGAAGCCTACAAACTCTGCATGGAAAAATTGTTGAAAAAACGTTCCTCCGCCCGGCTGATAATTCGTAAACGCCATATACATCCCAAACATAGGACCATAAGAAAATAGCAATGTCGCAATTAAGGCAGGCAGCATCAGCAAAAATAACCATTTCTGCTCTTTTAATCTGTACCACAGATTATTGCCTCTGACTGTTTTGATAGCGCTTGCTTTATGCATCAAATACCCTCCCTTTTTATTTAGTGCAGCATGTCGAGCCACATCTCGATTCAACTTCTCTCCTATTCATCTTAAGTCCGCAACAGGTGGCTTTCTATACTTCAATCCTCCGAATGATAGCGCTTTTTAAAGGAGTTTCGGCAGATTCGAGCATTGGATTTCGATATTTAGTCTGCTATGATGAACATGGCAAACAGCGAATTTACAGTAAAGAAGGGACTTCTTCTATGCGCCATATATATAGGAAATATATTTATATGCCTTTTATTGATTTGAGCTTTCGTTCCAAGCTGTTCAGCGTATTTGTGCTAGTGACCATTGTTCCGATGATGCTTTTCGCCTACCTTTCCTACGAATTAACAAAATCAAAATTAACGGATCAGATTTACAGCAATATGATGAATTCAACAGCTCAGATTAATAAAAATTTGGAAAACAAGCTGGACAGCTATGAACATATTTCAGCTTCCATCTACCTGGATAACAGACTTGCCAGCTACCTCACGAGTGAATACCAGGATGATCCTTCTTATCTGGATGTCTATCAATATATAGGCAACCGCATGGACACGATAATGACTGCCTATCCTGATTTTGATAGCGTTTTCATTTATTCGGACAATGAATCACTTCCCAAAGATGATTACTATATCAAGCCGGTAACAGCTGAGGTTAAAGAGACCGAGCTGTTCAAGCAGCTTCAGCAGTCACACGGGAATATCATTCATCTGTCCTCACCGCAAACCGAAGATAGTCCGGCCATGTTTACCTTAGCAAGATTTTTGAACAATAACCGCAATCAATATCCCTACGGTATTCTGGTCTTCAGAATCTCCGAATCGGTAATCTATTCTTTAATGGAGGAAGAAGCGGGCGGGAAAGATATTTTTATTATTAATGACAAAGGGCTTATTCTCTCAGCAGCAGACAAGCACTTATTAAATACGAGCCTGCCGGAATTGCTTGATCAGAAATTCGATGAATCGCCATCGGGCAGATTTGACACAACTTACAAAGGGGTAAAGGCTTTCGCCGTCTATAACACGCTCAAAAATGGATGGAAAACGGTGTCCATCTTCCCTTATGACAGCATTATTCAGGATGCTAAATCACTCTCAGATCTGATTATCAAAATCTCACTGGGCTTTATTGGCGTGGCCCTCCTGCTGATTTACATTACGGCGTCGCTATTCAGCAAGCGTATCCGTACTTTAATCCGGATGATCCGCCGCCTGGAACGGGGGGATTTCAATCATAGTACAGAAGAACATTTGGGAAATGATGAGATTGGCCAGCTGCATTTTGCCTTCAAGCAAATGACCACCCGGCTCAAAAGTCTCATTACCGAGGTGTATCAGAAGGAGCTGCAGAGCAAGGAAGCCGAGCTTGACCTGCTGCAAGCGCAGATCAACCCTCATTTTCTGTACAACACACTGGGCTCCATCTCATCGCTTGCCCTAAAACATCAAGATACCCGTATACAAGATTTGGTGCTTCATCTAGCCAAGTTTTATCGAATCTCCCTGAATAAAGGGAAAAGTATATTGACCATCCACGAGGAATTAAAGCTGACCCAGAGCTACAACGCCATTCAGCTAATCCGCTTTAAAGGACAACTGAACATTACCTACAAAGTAGATGAAGCGATTCTGCCTTACTCTACAGTCAAACTTGCCTTACAGCCTTTTGTGGAGAATGCAGTGCTGCATGCCGTGTGGAGTCAAGAAAGTCCGCTGAATATTCATATCAAAGGTGTCATGGAAGCGAACGATATTATTTTGTCAGTAATCGATGATGGCATGGGGATGAGCCGCGAGACGCTCAGTTCTTTGCTTGAGGATAAGCCTGGACGAGGGTACGGAATCACTAACGTTGATCGCCGCATCAAACTGAAATTTGGTGAGCACTACGGCGTTAAAGTGTTTAGCAGACTAGGAATAGGCACCACTGTGCAGATTCGTTTACCCCAAAAAGAGGTGTAGGAGCGGTGACGAGGGGATTCTCCATTGCGGGGATCGTTTGGCTTGCTTCTCCTTGGATATGATGGGATCGATGGGATCGATGGGATCGTTTAGATCGCTCGGTACTATTTGCTCCCTGCTCATTCGTATCGGACCGAGGGGACCTTATTTCGATGATTCGGGGCATTTTGCTCGACTATCGGACTCAGATGCAGCTATTGACTCATTTACACAATAATTCCGGACAATTTTATAGCAATAAGAGCTATACAGTCCGATACCTTTGTAGAATAGCTCAAATATCCGAAATAGCTGCAATACGGTCCGATGTGTTCGACTTTGCGCGGGATTCTAATTTGACGGAGTGTGTTCTACTTATGCTCCCTCCTCATTCGCATCGGACCGAGGGTACCTTATTTCGATGAATCAGGGTACTTTGCTCAACTACCGGACTCAGATGCAGCTATTGACTCATTTGCACAGTAATTCTGGACATTTTTATAGCAATAAGAGCTATACAGTCCGATACCTTTGTAGAATAGCTCAAATAGCCGAAATAGCTGCGATACGGTCCGATGTGTTCTAACTATGATCTACTTTGCCGGGGTGTGTTCTACTTTTGCACGGGATTCTACTTTGCTGGGTATGCTCTACTTTTGCGCGGGATTCTACTTTGCTGGGTATGCTCTACTTTTGCGCGGGATTCTACTTTTCTGAGGTGTGCTCTACTTATACTCCTTCCTCATACGCATCGGACCGAGGGGACCCTATTTCGATGAATCAGGGCATTTTGCTCGGCTATCGGACTCAGATGCAGCTATTGACTCATTTGCACAGTAATTCTGGACATTTTTATAGCAATAAGAGCTATACAGTCCGAAATCTTTGTAAAATGACTCAAATATCCAAAATAGCTGCGATACGGTCCGATGTGTTCTAACTATGATCTACTTTGCCGTAGTGTGTTCGACTTTTGTGCGGGATTCTACTTTGCTGGGGTGTGTTCAACTTATGCGCGGGATTCTACTTTGCTGAGGTGTGCTCTACTTATACTCCTTCCTCATACGCATCGGACCGAGGGGACCCTATTTCGATGAATCAGGGCATTTTGCTCGGCTATCGGACTCAGATGCAGCTATTGACTCATTTGCACAGTAATTCTGGACATTTTTATAGCAATAAGAGCTATACAGTCCGATACCTTTGTAGAATAGCTCAAATAGCCGAAATAGCTGCGATACGGTCCGATGTGTTCTAACTATGATCTACTTTGCCGTAGTGTGTTCTACTTTTACGCGGGATTCTACTTTTCCGTAGTGTGTTCGACTTTTGCGCAGGATTCTGCTTTGCTGAGGTGTGTTCTACTTTTGCGCGGGATTCTACTTTGCTGGGTGTGTTCTACTTTTACACGGGATTCTACTTTGCTGGAGTGTGTTCTACTTTTACACGGGATTCTACTTTGCTGGGGTGTGCTCGACTTTTGCACGGGATTCTACTTTACTGGAGTAAGTTCCGATAGATAGTAAAGTGTGGTATTAGTAACTGCCAAACAGTAATGTACCTAATAGCAATGTACCTAATAGTAATGTAGTATCTATTAGTAAAGTTCGATAAAGTAGCTAATTTCATTAACTGATCTATCAAAAAGAGCGACTCTCCGGTTAATGGAGAGTCGCTCTTTTGTAGTCATTTCAGCTTACTTCAAAATCAAATTATAGATCACTTGAGCCGCTTCTGCGCGCGAAGCGATTCCTTTTGGTGCAAACCGTTCATGACTTTGACCTTGAATCAGTCCTAGACTGGCCGCTTCATTTACAGAAGCAGCGGCCCAAGCAGACACCTGATTCATGTCGGTGAACGCTGCGGCAGTTGCACCGTTGATTGTTGCGCCGTTAGTTGTTGCACCAATGGTTGTTACGCCGTTGGTTGTTGCACCATTGGCTGTTACGCCGTTGTTCAGCTCGTAAGCCTTCATTAGCATCACCGTGATTTCTTCACGGGTGATTTGTGCGCCCGGCTCAAACTTGGACGCACTTCTGCCACTCACGATTCCCGCCTTGTAAGCGATTGAGATAGGCTCCGCATACCAGGCGGATGGAGCAACATCAGCAAAGCTTTCTTTTCCTGTCGCGGTCAGTCCAAGGGCATGAACAAGCATCGAAGTGAACTCGGCACGTGTAACTGCCCGGCTTGGTTCAAACTTTACTTTGCTTGTGCCCTGCACATATAGCTTGGACGCCAGCTCTTGGATTACTGGGTTAGCCCAGTGATTGGCCGGAACATCGACAAAGATGCGGTTCAACTCCAGCACAGCATATTTGCTGAAGTGGCTGACCTCAGCTTTTAATACACCGTTAGCATAATCAGCTTGAATATATTCCAGCCTGCCATTGTCCGCGATATAATAAACACCGCCTCGTTTAGCATTGAAGCCTTCTGCCACTGGCATGATGAGTGTTATTGGCTTATCAAATGTAGCGAGTGTGTCTGTAGTGCCTGACTTAGTGGTAATAGAAAGACTAAATTCATAGATGTCTCCCTTGAGAACAGCAGCCGCATTAGTAGAACTAGCCACTGTAGCAACCAACTCATCGGCCTTGCTGCTGAGGTTCACCATCTTCAGGGCAATCTTGCTATCTTCCCGCTGTCCCTCTGGCAGCTTGTTTTGCAACTGGTGAATTAGCTCCGCTGGTACCTGCAAGGAGAGCTTACCCGCATTCAAAACTAGGGTGTGGTTCGCCAACTGTCGGACTACAGCAGAGGATAACTGAACTTGTTGGATGTCCCCTTTAATCTCAACCACTACCTGACCAGAAGTGCTGCCAGAGGTACCGCCATTGTTTCCTGGATTCCCAGGATTACTCGGTTCTCCCGAATTTCCTGGATTCCCAGGATTACTAGGCTCTCCCGGATCGCTCGGTTCTCCCGGATTTCCCGGCTCTCCCGGATTACTAGGCTCTCCCGGATTTCCCGGCTCTCCTGTAGAGGCCTCTTTGACTGTGATTTCTGCCGATGCTTTGAACCCACCATCTACCGTCTCCACAGTAATGGTGGCCTTTCCAGCTTCTACAGCGGTTACTGTTCCGTACACTACGGTAGCTACAGAGGTATCGCTCGAAGTCCAAAGTACTGCTTTATCCGTCGCATCTTCCGGGGATACTGTAGCCGTCAACTTGCCGGTTTCACCAGCGGTCAACGCAAGCTCTGTCTTATCCAGTGTTATACCGGTTACTGTCTTAGGTGCAGCCGTCAATTTTACCAGTTTCGACTCTGTCGGCTGCAAGGACAATTTCATAGCTCCTGTGGCAGAGGAAACTTCTCCTGTCCAGAGATCTTGCGTAGTATAAATCTCTGCAGTATCCAATCCAGCGCGGCCAAGATCAACTTGCTTATCTGCCGAAGCAGATGCACTGTAATTGAATACGGCCAGATAATAATCATTGCCATCCTTCATAACAAAAGTATCGGCGGCATTGGCGTTTGTATTTCCTTCAAGTGGCTTGAACACTTTTCCTTTTAAAGCTAAATCGAGAACATCTTTGTTGTTGAACAAAGCGGTCATGTACTCCTGTGCTTTTGGATCGTTAACATTGTCAGAGCCAAGCAGTACTGTTCCAGCGATAACGCCAGAGTTCATACGGGTACGCGCTTCAGTCAAGCTGGTAGCACGGGCCAATGCCAAATGATCAGGATCGGTGTAGGTGTAGATCGTGCCATTTTGCCAAAAGCCATAGGTTAATGAATTCAGCATATATTCGGTTTCATTGATCTTGCCGTAGGTGTCGCAGGAAATTCGTCGGCTATGCGCATATTGGCTCGGGAAAATTGGCGCAATTGATGCGCTAATGAACATTTTTCCATCCAGACGTTCTTTCACATAACGCATTCCTTCATTATAAGCTTGGATTCCTGTCGTTATAGTTGGATCGAAATGTTGCCCCTCAAGCGAACCATGCGTTAAGAAATCCAATTTGATGAAGGTGAAGCCCAGAGCTTTAAATTTGTCCAAAAAATAGTTCATGCGCAATTGTGCACCAGGATGTGTTACATCCAAAGGAAAAGCCCCGTCCAGAGTCGGCAGCGGTTGACCCGCGGCATCCTTAAGGACAATATCGCCGTAAGTATATTTATTGTCAGTTCCCTCTACAATCTGGTCCATATTGTTGCCCCAGTATACAAACGGTGCCCAATAAATACCCGCATGCTGGCCATTCCCTTTAATAACCGATACGGCGTCAGTCAGCTGCTTATCATTCAGATTATCCCAATAAGAATCCATGTTAATAAATACATTGCCGTTATTATTGAAATTTTGCAGATTCTCTTTGTAGTAATTGGAGACATCCACTACATCTTGATACGAAAGCGTACCCTCGTAAGCTCCCCAGCTATTAAAACCAACCGGTACGCCTTGTGGCAGCTCGGGGTTTAGCGCAAGTGCAGGTGTAATGATCGCATTAGCTTTGCCATACTCCTCAAGCCCTGTACGGTAATCACTGAAGGCCCCTACCATGATCATAGGTGAGGACAAGTTTGTTCCACTTAAGCTGCCATGAGGCTGGGTATCCCGGGTAACATCACTAGCTGCACCGCCATATACGACCAGCTCATTCAGCCGATTGGAGGAACCTTTCCAGTCGATGCCTGTCTTCCAGGTATCATGAGTTACAGAGCCAAGCACAAGGCCGCTGCGTGTCGAGTTGTTAAACACAGTCGTCATCTCATAGCTGGTATCTGCACGATTCATAGATTGAGATTTATAACGAATCCAAGCATCGTTGTCAAAAGGAACCGTAAGCACACGATTATCCGCACTATCTCCGATATCCACACCACCTGTACGTTTTACGGTAATAGGTGACATATAGTTGGTCTTGACTGCTGTATCGCTGGCCGCATCCAGACGGGTCAGAAAATACTTTTGGTCGTCATAAAACTTGTAGACCTGCTTTAACGTCGGTTTTCCTGTGGAAGTGTGGACAAAAGTTAGCTCCACGCCTTTGCCGAAACCATCCTGAATGTCTACCGGAGCACCAACACTTGTATGACTCTCATAGCTTGTAGTCTCAACGAGCGTATCGCCGATTTTGATACTGCTATAGATCCCTTGCAGCTTCTGTCCGTCAGCCCAGTTATAGCTTACATATCCGGACTTGGTATTATAGGACACTTCATATTGGCCATTTGATACAAGCAGTCCGTAAGTATATTCGGTAACTGTGATAGCTCCGTAGATCTTAGAAGCGCCCGGTGTTCCTAAATCACCGTCTTCCTCCACTGGGGGATTAGGATCCACACCCATAGCTGGCTCAACTATAATCCGGTCCAGATCTGGCGCATACCCGTTGCCATCTGTAAATTTGATTGTATTCTCGCCTTCGTTCAGTGGCAGTGTAAGTTCATACATTCCAACCGTATCCCAGTCCGGTGTCTTGGGCAGCTCATAATACTGCTCTGCTCCACCATTCGCACTAACGTAGAAGCTGCGTGGGTCACCTGAAATATAGGCGACTGTGATTCGGTAATCACCAGTCATAGGGGCTGTAATCTTGTTGAAGGTTATGGAACTGCCGTTATTCAAGTACCCTACCTTCTGACCACCCGAAGCATTCGGGCTAGCGGAAACTTGGGCCTCGCCTGTCAAATCATTGAGTGGAGATTCTGCTTCATAGCTGAGGGTATAAGGAATAATTTCTAGCCGGTCGAAATCTGGAGAATACCAATCATGATCTGAGAAGGTAATAGTATTCAAACCCTCTACCAAAGAGGCCTCCACATCATAGGTTCCCACGGTGCTCCAGCTTGCCGTCTTTGGCATGTCAATCATTTCATCCAGTCCATCGTTAACCTGCATATAGACAGGACGTTGATCGCCGGAAATATAGGAGATGCGGATTAAGTACGTTCCCGCTGCTGGTACTGCAACATTTGTGAACTGTAAGGAACTGTTTTTGTTCAGATCCGTTACGATTTTACCGCCAGAGCCCACACTGCTGTCCGCCACTTTGGCGTTGCCTGTAAGCATATTCTCAGTAGCCTCGGCTTCCAGGATCACACCATGCAGCTTCTCCTTCCAGTCACCCCCGGGTCCTTCACCTGGATCGCTGTCGTCCAGTCCACGGATTACGATCTTATCGATGTCCGGAGAATACCAGTTGTTGTCATCGATCAAGATGGTATTAGCACCCGCGTTCAGCGGAAGCGTCACATCATAAGTGCCTACCGTATCCCAGTCCACAGTCTTGGACGGTTCTTCAAATTGCTTGTCACCGCCATTGGCACTGATATTAAACGGGCGTGAATCGCCAGAAATATAATACACTGTAATTTTATAATTCCCCGGCTCGCTCACGGTCACATTATTGAACAACAAGGAGCTGCCTTGATACATGCCGCCAACTTTTTTCCCTCCGGAAGCCGCTGGGTGGTCAGAAATTGACGCATTACCCGTCAGAATATTCCCATCCGCTTCAGCTTCATAGCTATTTGTATCCTCGGCGTAGACCTTGCCGGCAAACTGAACACCGCTGCCTAACACTAAGCTGATCATAAGAAAGAACAAGACCCCTCTTTTCATTACACGTCCAAACATTTAATCCCTCCATTTAACTTTCTGATATAAGAAAAGCCTTCCGGTTGCAATTCATCAGTTGTTCCTCTTTCCAAATAACGTCTTCAGAACTCCTCTCCTTGTTGTAAGTAACGTCATGTAAGGAATGTACGGCCCGTACCGATTACTCTCTCAAGAATGCTGTATCCAACTATTGCCGTCTGGATTTCTTGAAAGCGCTATCGCAATTAGATGTGTAAAAAAGCTTCCTTTAATCGCAATAATGAATCAAGCCCCTCACATGTGCTGAGTTGTAATACATGCTTATTGTAAAAAGCAAAGGGGCATCTTTCCATATCGCAAGTTTACAATTCATAAAGGAAAGCGACTTTTCTTTCTATTCAGTAAGCAGAAGTGCGGAAGGTTAAATATTTTTCCTGTACTCGTTAGGTGTGACCCCAAGGTTCTTCAGAAATAGAGAAATAAAATAAGACGTGCTTTCGTACCCCACTCTCTGGGCAATATCTTGAATCTTCAGTGACCCGTCTGTGAGCAGCTCCTTGGCCTTATCAAGCCGAATACGGGTTAAATAATCGTGGATCGTGATGCCTGTTTTATCCTTAAAAATAGATCTTAAGTAGTTCGGTGACAGATAAACCTGATCAGACAGACTATTAATCGTAATCGGCTGATCGTAATTTTGTTCAATCACGGTGCGAACCTTGTGGACGAGCTTTGTATTTTTATCCATAAGTCGCTCACCTAGCATGCTCACGGCATCACCCGCAGTGCCCAGGATTAAATCCTCGATCTCATGTAAAGTCAGCGCATTATAGATGGAATGATAGAGCTCCGCCCGCTTAAAACCCTCGGGAACAGACTGATGCAGCTGCTCTAGCAGTTCATCAACAAGATCAATCGCCCAATCACAGATGATTTTTTTCTTGATTCTCAGTGTGGCCAATCCCACGAAATATTGATGCAGCTTTTGTGCGGCCTGCTCGAAGTCCAGCTGATGGATAGCTTCAAACCACTCTTTTCTCTCAAAAGGTGGCATATGTTCACTGTCGAACTGATTCGAAATAGCCGCGGCATGAATAATTAAGCCCGTGCCTTTATAAAAACGTTCATTTAAAATCACACGCGTCTGCTTATACAGATTATGGACCAGCGCTAATTCTGCGGCCTGCGCTCCGACTGCTGCCGTCACCGTAAAATCCAGCGCACTACGAATAGCCACAGCTAAATCCTCCCAAGCATAATAGCCAGGCTGTTGAGTCGCTTCCATGAATACACCTGTCTCGCCATCCTTGTAAGGAACAAAAACAACCTCTATATTTTTCGCCTTAAAAAAGTGATCCAGATAAGAAATCAACCGGCTCATACACTCTTCCAGACTCTGCTGCTCACCCTCCGCCTCTTTGGGATCGATGCTGAACAGTGCCATGGTATAATGATTACTCTCTGGGAGACGTGTCAGCCTATTGAAGTTATTTGCCAGCTCTGCGGCTTGCTCCGCATTTTTTTCAAAAGAAAGCTCCTTAAGAATCTTAGTTTTAGCAGCCTCCATAGAACGTTGTTTCATCTGAACCTCTTCGCAGCGTGCTTTAACCTTTTCGATAACGCTTTCAATTTCAGTCAAATCTAGCGGCTTCAGTAAATATCCAACAGCTCCTACATTAAGGGCCGATTTAACATAGTGGAATTCATCATGTCCGGTGAGGAACATAATTTGCATCTGGTCATAACATTCATGTATTTTTTTAGCCAACTCAATTCCATTCATTATCGGCATCTGAACATCTGTAAGAATAATATCCGGTTGAAAAGCCTCTATTTTCTCCAAAGCTTCTCTACCATTGCTCGCTGTTCCGACTACATAGATGCCCATCTCTTCCCAGCGGATATAATCTCTCATCATCTCAAGACCCATTTCTTCATCATCTACCAAAAAAATACTATACACCTGAGGTTCCCTCCTTCTTGTTGTCTGTATTTGCTCCTATTATATTCTTTTCCCCTTAGTCGATCATCGACCAAATAAATGTAAGTCATTTTCAGGCATGAATCGTTACTTTGTAAGATCTAATCCCAACGTGCTCGTAAAAAGGCTATCGGGTCCTAAGCAGACCAGATAGCCCTTCGATACCTACTCATCATTATTCGGACGCATAATGAAAACGGAGGCTCATCGCCCCCGCCGAATCATTATAACAGCTCCAATTGGCTGTTGAAATAGTAGCTTCCTCCTGTTTCTGCTTGGAAGGTAGTTCTCTGATCTCCCCATCGAAGGGTCACCGTTCCCGGTGCGTAGGTGCGAAGCGTAGCTTCCGTCAACTGCCCCTTCTCCCAAACTACGTCTACCTCTACCTTTCCTTTGGCTCGTAATCCAGACACCGATCCTGTATTCCAGGCTTGCGGAAGCGCTGGCAACAGATGAATTTCATCCGCGTGGCTTTGCAGCAGCATCTCTGCAATGGTAGCCGTCCCGCCAAAGTTGCCATCCACGACAAAGATATTGCACTCTGCCCCACCAATCCCTGATTTGGAGAAACTGAACAGATTATCGAAGCACAGTCCGCTAATTAAATGAGAGATATGCTTATACGCCTTCTCCCCGTCATATAGTCTGGCAAAACTAAGACCGAATAAGGCGGCGGTGAACTCTACATCCTCCAGTTCTTCCTGAGCCATCCGGTTCTCCAGCGTTACCCTTGCTGCCGCGCTTAACTCCGGTGTTCTGTCCGGTGTAATCTGGTTGCTTGGATACAAAGCGAACAAATGAGCCAAGTGTCGATGCTCAGGTTGCGCTTCTTCATAATCTTCAAGCCACTCCTGCAGCTGACCTCTTTTACCAATCTGTAGCGGGGGTAACTTAGCCATAGCTTCCTTAAGCTTCAGCTGAAGCTCCACATCTGTATCGAGCAACACCGCAGACTTCAGGCAGAACTCGAAAAGATCTTGCACGAGCACTTGATCCATGGTCGAGCCCATAGACAGCTGCTGTGCACCCTCGCTGCTATCTGCGGGATAGAAGCTGTTCTCTGGCGAGTTAGAAGGACCCGTCACCAGCCAGCCATATTTCGGATGAATCGTCATATAGTCGAGGAAGAATTCTGCGGCTTCTTTTAGCACAGGATATGCCTGGCGCTCTAGAAATACACGATCCTGACTATATTCATAATGCTCCATCAGATGGATTGCAATCCATAATCCGCCTGTGACATTGAGCCCCCATGAGGTTTCCCAGCCCGGAGCTGTAAACCCCCAGACGTTAGAGAATACATGCGCTACCCATCCTTTGCTGCCATATAAATCGCGTGCAGTTGATTTTCCCGCCTGAGATAAATCTTCAATATATCGCATCAATGGAAGGTGGCTGTCTGCAAGGTTCACGACTTCTGTCGGATAATAATTCATCTGTGTATTAATATCGAGATGATAGTCGCAGCTCCAGCCCATACGGCAAGCCTCACCGTCATTCCAGATTCCCTGCAAGTGCAGTGGAAGAGGTGAATCTTCCCGTGATCCGGCAATGGTTAGGTAGCGGCCATACTGGAGGAACAATGCGAACAACTGAGGGTCCTCAGCCTGATCCTGTGCCAGTAACCTAATCCGCTGATCGGTAGGCAGACCTTCTTTCCCGGAGCTACCCAATTGAATATCCACCTTTGCATAATCCTGACGGTAATCTTGAATATGATCTTCTTTTAACTGTGCATAACCTTTGGTTAATGCCTGCCTTAGGTTGCTGTAGCTCTCCGTCTCCCATTCCTGATTGCTCCGGCGATAATCAGTACTGACCCCAAAATAAATCCGGGCCTCATTAGCTCCGGAAACTCTTAATCGGCCATCCCCCCTGTAGATCGTACCGCCGGATAGACTTATTTTGAGCTGCCCTTTTGCCCATACCCCGCATTTACCATTACTATGCACCTTTTCTGTAGCTTGCCCCTTGAATTCAATAGTGTCGCCATCCACAACCTCAGTCGTAAACGATTCTGTCCCACCTTCGATGGCAAGCGTAAAGGATACCCCTCCAGGCTTATCGCTCCAAATTCTTGAAACTACCAGATCATCGGCATGTGAAGCGAAGACCTCTCGACGGATTGTTGTTTCGCCGCTCTCATAGACCGCCCCAGACACTGCACTTGTCAATTCCAGCTCCCGCCGAAACACACCGCCTGATTTAACATCCGCATCCTGGGCAAAATCAATAACCACCTCGCATAATCCCAGGTTCGTACCGAAATTTTGTTTTTTAGGCTGTAAATACTGTTTGGCTAAACGATCACCGCTGTCATAATCGCCGGCAAAAAAGTGACTTCGCATCTCTTCCAGCGCAGTTCTACCTCCGGCAGGAGCAGACTCGGGATCCGTTTGCCCAGACCAATAGGTCACCTCGCTCATGCTCCACACTTCACGATGCGGCGCCGCCATTACAACAGCACCTATTCTTCCGTTACCCAACGGCAACCCTTGCGACCAGCTTGTTGCAGGGGTTGAATACCACAATTTAAAATCGCTCATTTGATCGTCTCCTGTCTGTAATAGACCTTCAAAAGTTGTTGTTAATTAATCCGCTTTCTCTGTTATTAACATTGTGTATTTATCGCATTTATCGTAACATCATCAGTACTACTAGTCTTTGTTGACTCGTTCATTCATTTGACAATTTATCCGTTATCCCAAATATTTAACTACAGGCCAAAATTAAGAAATGCTGCTAGCAAAGGGGTATAGTATGAACAAACTATCTGAAATCACACCGTATGTTGGAGCAATCATGCCTTATCTGTACGACGGAAGCAGCAATGAGCATCTGCGCGTCGGCAATGCCTACGCCTTTCATCTGTTTACCGATGGCCCCGGTGAGATGGAAATCGACGGAGTTCGTTATCCGATTGAGCGTAGAACACTGGTGTTTCTGCGCCCCGGCCAGCCACATGCCTTTCATATTTCCCCTTCTCATCCACTCTCGTCCTACAATGTCTATTTTGATTTGTGGGACAAGCAGTCGCCTATGTCTACTAATCTTTCTTTTATCCATGCGCCTGAACCCTTTAGGCTTGAGAAAAAGGCCACCGAAGTCCCCTGTGCCGAGCTGAAAGAATTGCCCTGCGTTTTCCCGCTAGCTAAATATCCACAGCTATACGATAGTCTTGTGATGATTGCCAAAATATACAATGAAGCGATATTCTACCGGAATGAAGCGGTTCATAGCTTGTTATACGGTTGGATATTAAGCTGGTATAATGCCCTCCATCAGCATCAGCCAAGCGATTATCGGATTGTGCGCCTGTTGGAGTATTTGAACACTCATCCCGAACGTGGTAAATCTATCGAAGACTGGGCACAGCTCTGCGGACTCAAGCGAACTTATTTTCATGAGCTGTTTCTGCGAGAAACCGGAATGACGCCGCGCGCTTATCATCATAATCTCGTTATGCGGCGGGCGGCAGGTCTGCTTCTGGAGAGCGAGCTAAGTGTTACTGCCATTGCTGAGAAATTAGGCTATCCTTCGATCCATCCCTTTTCCAGACATTTCAGTGCCTGCTACGGCATAAAACCCACACAATACCGCCTTAATCCGCAAAGCCGAAAACAAATATAGGTTGTAAAAAAGAATACGCGCTATCCGCAAGAAGCAGAGGGCGCGTATTCTTTTGTTATTTTGCCGTCAATTTGAAGATTTTAGATTCTGCGGGTTCAAGCGTAACTTCCAGCTTTCCTGAGGTTTCCCCTTCTACACCTTCCCATAGGTCCAGCAGCTGGTAAGCAGCTTGAGCATTCAGCCCTGCCCGTTCTAATGAGAGGGATTTAGGAGCAGATTTCGTGACATCGTAATTGAAGACAGCTATATAAAAGGCATTTTCTTCTGCAGATTCGAGCACAAAAGTATCACAGGATTGCTTGCCGAGGTCCCCTTCTATCGGTCTGAAGGTTTTGCCAAGACGAGCAACATCCATAATTTCCTTATTGCTCAGCCAAGCTTTAGCCCGGGCGGCGGCTTCCTCTTTTCGGAAGTCATCCCCTAGCAGCAGCACCGTTCCCGCGATCACCGAAGCGGTTAGCCGGCTCCGGCCTTCATGCCAGCCCGTGGCTTCCTGGTTATGGCTCTTGTACAGTACGGAATGGTCGGGATCATTGAAACGGTACAATGAATCGCTCATCCACCAGCCATGGGTCAAAGAGTTGAGCATATATTCTGTGTCCTGCAGCGTGCCAAAAACATCACAAGAGACACGCCGGCTATGTGCAAATGCATAAGGGAACAACGGTGCGATGGACAGATTAATAAAGAACGGTCGACCAATAACCTCTGGAGACAGCTTATTCTGCAAGTAGGACATACCGTAGTGATACGCCGCAATGCCCGTCGTAATCTCCGGATTGTGATGCTGGCCTTCCAGTGCGCCATGTGTCAGGAAATCCAGCTTGATATACTCGAATCCTTCCGAGATGAATTTTTTTGTATACCAATCTATTCTTTGCAGGTTCCCCGGATGTGTGGGGTCAATGGCTAGCCCTCCATCAACATCCGGCAGAATCTCTCCTTCGCTGTCCCGAAGCAGGATATCGCCATAGGTGTATTTACCGTTCGTACCCTCCACGACATCTCCGAACTGAGTAGGACTTCCCCAGAAAGCGAAAGGGGTCCAGTAAGTTCCCGGTCTATGACCATTCTTCCGCACTAGCTCAAGTGCATTTTTCATTTCTTCTGCTGTGAAATTATCCCAAAAAGCGTCAAAGTTGATGTACAGCGTATCCTCATTCTGGAATCCTAACGGCTGCACTTCTTTTTTCAAAAACTCACTGGTCGACGTATACAAATCATAATCCAGATCAGCCATTGCAGCAGACCAGCTATTCCAGCCAACAGGAACGCCACCCTCCCAAGCCAGCGGAGCTTCAATCCATGTATTGGCCCGGCCGTAAGCTTCAAGACCTTCTCTGTAATCATCATAAAAACCTACGAATACGAGCGGTGACTCCACTCTTTTGCCTTTTACATAACCATGCGGCTGAAAGTCGCGGGTTAATTCACTCACAGCCCCACCGTAAAGATCCAGCTCCTCGATCTGGCCGCTTCGCTCGCTTTTGATACGAATACCCGTTTTCCACACCTTGTGAGTTATGGAACCCATGATAATTCCTCGCCGGCTATCCGGTGCGAACACTGCCGTTACCTCGTAGCTCTCTGTATCCATAGGTGGCTTCACCACTGTATATCTGACCCATTTATCGTTGTCGTAAGGCACACGCAGGATGCTTGGTTCATCCGGTTGACCTGACTCGCCGCCGAGGGATACCGATTTGCTCTGAATGACCGCCATGCGGTTCGCTTTGATATCCTCATCGCTTGCGATCACACTTTGCATCAACACATATGAGGAGGACTCATAAATATAAAAATGCTGCTCCAGCTGTGGCAGCAGGGATGTTTCATGTACAATCACTAGATGAACACCTTTGCCAAAACCTTCACGAACGACCTCTTCCTGCAACTTCAGCACGTGGCTCTGATAGTGTTCAGTATTATATTCCCGGCCCTGCCAGCGAAAGGCGCTGCGAATCCCCTTTACATGTGCAGAAGTCCCGCCGACAACGGATGACTCACCCGTTCCGAGATCAATCTCCAGATTCACCAGGCCATTGGTTACACGGATAAGAGACGTTGTGTCTGTATTCACGTTTACGGTTGTATTACTGTCAGTTAGCATAATTTGCCTCCTTGTTGCTGCATTTTGGACCTTGAAGGCCGCAGTCTCAGTAGCTGTATCCCCCAAGTATGACCTCATTATAAAGAGCGGATAAAGCGTTTTCTATACAACGATCTTCCGATCCATACCGCGATCTAACACATCTTACCTAAACTCTGCTGGTCCTGAAGCTTCATGCTGAAAATGCAAAAAACAGCAGCAGGACCAAACGTTCAGGTCCTACTGCTGTTCATACGCTTATAAAACGGATTATTGCTGATCACCAATGATAAGCTTGTAGGATTGTCCCGCGGTTGTAGCGAAACTTACCCTTCCTTCGGCGGAACGTTCACACTGTATATCCTGACTGCCACAGGTTACCTTAAGTGGGGTGTCCATGCGGATCACACATTCTGTGCCCAGCAGGGAAGTGATCTGCGCTTCCACTAGCTTGCCGTTGTCCCACTGAATGCTGACTTCAAAGCCACCGCGGGCACGTAAACCTGCAACGCTTCCCTCCTGCCATTCATTCGGCAATGCAGGCAGTAGTTCGAGATAGCCGCGGTGAGACTGCAGCAGCATTTCGGCAATCCCGGCGGAGGCTGCAAAGTTGCCATCAATCTGGAAAGGCGGATGCGCACCGAGCAGATTGGCATAAACTCCGCCGTGATTATATTGCTCCGACTCCCCGTCCTTCACCAGCCGCAACATGTTAGAGAGCAGACGCAAGGAACGGTTTCCATCCCGGAAGCGGCTCCATAAAGCGACTCTCCAGCCCAGACTCCAGCCTGTGCTTTCATCCCCGCGCCGCTCCAGCGAGGTTCTTGCCGCAGCAAATAGCTCAGGGGTCTCTTCTTCTGACAACTGGCGGCCCGGATAAATTCCAACCAGATGCGAGGTATGTCTGTGGTACATGTCCTCATCCTCAAAATCAGAGGACCATTCCTGCAGTTGCCCGTACTTGCCAACCTGCAGTGGCAATAGACGCTCACGGGTACTTTTCAGCTCTTCACGCAAAGCTTCATCCGTTCCAAGAATCACTGATGCCTCGATACAGTTCGTGAACAACTCCCAGATCAGTGATATATCCATTGTGGCACCCGGACTGACCGCAGCCACACCCTCCGCTGTCCGGAATTTATGCTCTGGTGAAGTGGACGGGGAGGTCACAAGATTACCCTTGCCGTCGTCAATCAGCCAATCCAATGCGAACAGAGCCGCCTCCTTCATGACAGGATAAGCCGAAGTCCGCAAGTATTCAGTATCTCCGCCAAAAGCAAAATGTTCCCAAAGATGCTGGGTCAGCCAGATGCCGCCCATTGGCCAATAGGCCCAGCTTGGATCTCCATCGCCATAATCACCTACCGGTGCAGTGTGTGCCCAAAGATCCGAGTTATGATGAGCTACCCAGCCCCGGGTGCCATAGTTGGTCCGAGCGGTATCCGCCCCTCTCTTCGCCAGATTGCCGACGAAATCCAAAAGTGGCTCATGACATTCTGCCAGATTGCAAATCTCAGCGGGCCAATAGTTCATTTCTGTATTGATATTCAGTGTATAGTTACTGCTCCAAGGCGGACGAGTAGAGGCATTCCATATTCCCTGAAGATTGGCGGCCTGCGTTCCGGGACGCGAGCTTGCGATCAGCAAATAACGTCCGAAATGAAACAGCAGCTCAACTAGACCCGGATCTTGCGCGGAGTAAGTCGTAATCCGCTGCTCGGTTGACATTCCTTCCGGTGCCAGCGGCTTGCCCAGCCGAAGTTTCACCCGATCGAAAAGTGCCCGGTAATCAGTGATATGCGCTTGAAGCAGGCTGGTGTAAGACTTGCCTTGAGCACTTGCCAAGAAGGAGGCTGCAATGGTGGAGGCATCTTTTCCTTCAATTCCCGGGATTAGGTCATACCCGTTAAAACCTGTAGCCGCACTGAAATAAAAGGTTGCCGATGTCGCACCCAGCAAATGAATCCCACTGCCATCAACCGTTACTTGGCCGTCATCCGCCGTCACGGAGAGTTGTCCTTCGAAAGCCATTCCCTTGCTGCTGCCTGATTCACCGTATCGGATGGGATTGTCGCTCCCGAAATAGCTTGGATCTACATGCTCCGGTGCCGTTCCCGATAGAACATAGCTGTCACCTTGCGGATAAAGGTTGTGACGGAGTGGACTTTCCAGCGTGGCATGCACATTCAATGCGCCTGGCACACTTGCGGTCAAACGAAGAACAAGCAACTGATCAGGATGAGAAGTGAACATCTCACGGGTATAAGTAACATTGCCAATCTGATATTCAATGCGATGCAGCGCATTTTCCACATCCAGTGTACGCTGATAAGAATGATAGACGTTGCCATGTTCAAAACGAAGCAATAGATCACCAAAAGGTAAATAAGATTGAGTATACGGCCCCATCATTTCTCTGGTCAGCGTGTCCGCCTCAACATAACGGCCTTCTTGAATCAGCTGTCGCACCTTTGGCAGAACGTTCTTAGCACCGGGATTGTTACCCTCTTTTGGGTATCCTGACCAAAGCGTATCCTCGTTTAGACTAATTTTCTCCTGTTCCACACCACCGAAGATCATACCGCCCAGACGTCCATTCCCAATTGGAAGTCCTTCCGTCCATACATTTGCTGGCTTGTCATATTGAAGTTTCATACGCGCTCTCCTCACCATCTGTCATTTAATAAATTATCAGCAATTTCAACCTCACTGCAGGCATTTAATTCAATCGCATCATCAAGATTCGAAAGACTCGCCTCACCACTGCCTGCCAGAATTCCATTGCACTTAAAGACCAGTCCGCAGGTGCTCTTGGCACTAAGGGCCAACACATCAATACTTTCAAACTTGTTATTCGTGATGACAATTCTCTGGTGAACGGGAGCACGCTTATCTATCTCCACATTCTCCGGCGAAATAAAGATAACCGGATGCTTTTGACTTCCACATTCCAGAAAATGATTGCCCCTGATGATCACATCCTCCACCTTGCCGGATTCATACCAGGACTCAGCATCCACTGCAATCAGAATGGCATTCATATGCATCCGTTCAAAAATGTTACCCTTAATTTCCACTTTGCGCCGGGTTGTCACAAGAATACCGCGGGTGGGTACTCTCGCGAAGTGATTATTAGTGACTTCAACCTCTGGAGTCCAGGTAACATTCTCAATAACATCATGGCTGCCTATATCATCAGGAGCCGGATGAGCCAATGTCAACAAAAGCTCGCGTGGATTTAGCCGCTTCACTTCGACCACTTCATTAGCCGCATAAGTGGTCAATGAACCGGAGCGAACAAATTCAATTTCGTCCCCCGGATAGAAAGCCATAAATCCGTAGGTCTGATGATGCATGAACCGGACCTTTACTACATTCGCCGATGGCTGCTCTACGATCCGCAGATAAGTACCATGGACATTAACGGGATCGTCATGTGAACCGGAAAAATTACTATCGGCAATGATCACCTTTCCCCGGCAGCTAGACATGTGAATAAAGTCCGCAAAGCCTGTGACCGTTCGTCCCGTTTCCGGACGCGGTGAGAGATCCATACGACGGAAGCTGAGATTCTCGCTGAACTGGCCAACGATGCCAAGTCCATGCAGAAAATGTAGCCCAATATCGCTCAAGGTGATGTTCGAGCTTTCCGTAATGAATACGCCCACCTGATCACGGATGCCGTCACGGCTTTGTAGAACATGCCCCGGAATAACCTCAGGCTGAAAATTATAATGCAGACGGAGCTTCATCGGCTCCAGTTCCTCGACAGTGTCTGCCTGCTCCAGCCAGTTATCCATCCGCCAAGTCGTATTGCGCTGCGGATCATAAGTCTGCATTGGGCCTTCAGAAAAGCTCCAGCCCTCACCGATCCAGACCAACTTATCCTCCCTAATCTCATAACGTGAATCGGGATGTACTTGGACATCGAACGAATGGTCACCGCTTTCGGTAATCGTCATCTCCGTCACAGTTGGCCAGGCATAGTCGGTATGTAAATTACGGATCTCCACATTCTTGCAGCCATCCAGCAGGAGCATCGTTTGCTTGCCGTGAAAAATAAATAATGAACCATTGCCTTCCAACGTTAAATTATATTGTCCCTTCAGCAAAATACCGATGGTCTTAGTGACATCCCTGTTCTCTTCTTCACTGGCAGTATTTGAGATAAAATAAGGTTTGCGGATGGCCTCGTCCGGATAGAAATGATAGCAGCCCTTCGGGCAATCCAGTAGTACCGGACCGGGAATTTCAGCGACAGCCTGTATAGCCCGAACCATGGCTGGCTGCGCGTCTAAACCAGAATCCGGCAGTACTCCAAAATCCGTCAGGCGGATTACAGCAGGAGTAGTTAAGGCGTTATTCTCAGCAGAAGTAATCATCGGCACCGCCTTTCTTTTTTTGTAAACGCTTAATATTTGGCAGTATAATCTCTCCGCTTAAAATAATCAATTGTGCAGCAGTTTCAGAATACGCAGACTGGTGCCTTTACTCTGTTCATCCTTCAGCCCCGTAATGCGTACTGAAACATGCAATTCTTGACGTTGTTCCTGGATCGGAAACATGGCGATAATAGGCCGAAAGGCAAGCGGACACCATTCATCGAATAAGTTCACAGCTTTATAAGAACTGCCATTTAGCGAATATTCAAAAATCCCGCTATCCGGTCCGTAGAGCAGCATCAAGCCTGCGCTTTGCCCGGTCACTGTAAAAGAAAAAACAGCCTCCTTGCTATGGGTATACAGATGCTCTGTTCCAAAACGCCAGTTCATCAGCGGATCTCCTGCAGCCAGTTCGCGAAGTTCGTAACCGTTCACAAGATCAGCCGCACGGAAATCAAGCAGGCTGCCGTATTCATAATTTTGCTCCGCCAAAGGTGGAATATCTAAAGAGCTTTCGCTACTCAAATTCGTCTTGTTAGGAACAAGCGCTGTCTCCAGATACTCTCGCAAAAAAGAGGCATACAGCGCATGACCTTCATCATTGGGATGATATCCATCCGGTGCCAGCTTAGTCCACTCCATTTGTTCCGCCTCTAGCTGCGCATAGACTCTAGCTGCAAAATTAACAGAGGGAAGCTGATAATGTTCAGCTACTTCTTCATGGACAGCAATATTAAAGGGATTACTCCCGGAGAGATTCTTCTCTGCTGCTGTATACAAAAAGCAAATATCAGTGCCCGGTGACAACCGCCTGCATTGGCGGACAATGCCCTCCATCCCTCTAATGGATTCTTCCCGGTCATTGCCGTCATTGACGCTAAATTCAACGAATAACAAATCAATTGTGCCCTGCTGCAGGACATGCTCCTGTAATCGATGAGCACCTAAAGTTGAGTTCGTCCCCCCCACTCCCGCGTTGATGAAGCGGAACTCCTGATCCGCAAACCGCTCCTGAAGATACTTACCAGTGAGTGCTCTCCAGCTATATGTGTCTGCTTCGGAAGCACCTGCCCCCTCCGTAATTGAGCCGCCTAAAAAGGCAACGGTTACAGTCCCTTTTTCCGTAAGCCTGCCGTTAATTTGAGGTAGTCCACGGCGCGGAACTACAAATGAATGATTGCAATGATTCTCGTCTGTCATAACTCAACCTCCATCCACAAAAACCCATATTTTCCCCTGAAATCAAGAAATCAGGTGCGGGGTCTATCATACAGCACCTGATTCTGATTTCAATATTTATTTTTTTGAAGTATCATAAGCCTTTTGTAAAATTTCGAGATAACGGTCAAGCTTCAAGTTCTGCAATCCCTTTACATAAGCGTCCCAGTCCTTGTTCAGATCCTTGTTGCCTGTGATGAATTGCAGCTCATTTTGTTCGATGTAATTTTTCAAATTTGTCTGCAGCAAGCTGGCTTCATCAATCTCACTTGGATCAATCCAGATCGACCAGATGGGGAATAACTCTTTAGGCTCATGACCTTCGTATAGCAGAGTCGCATCATACAGTCTACGTTCATAACCATCAGAAGCAAAGATGTCGGTACCTTGAACGTAAGTATCACGGTATTCTTTAGGCTCATAGAAGTGAGCCATACCACTCCAGCCTGCATTACGTGGTGCTGCGCCTTCTTCACCTGGAATTAGTTTGATCATCGGTTTAACATCTTTACCCAACGCCACATCACCTTCGACCGGATCTGTCCAATCGGTTCCCTTCAGGCCAGCTGCGCCATTCGTTTGGCCTTCTGGTGTGAACATATAATCCACCATCTTGATCAGTGTAATTTGTGCTTCTTCACTTGCTTTGTTTGTGATCACGAATTTTGCACCCGGGACTACGCCGCCTCCATCATGAGTCGCATAGGAAATTCCTTGAGGTCCCGAAATCGGAGGCAGCGGGTTGTAATGTGCTGAACGGGTATTCCCCGGGTCGATGTTTACGAAGATCGCTGGGTGCATACCTGCACCTGCACCTAGAATTTCTGCATCAGCATTTTCACCGATTTTCTTAAAAGCTTCCGCGTTTTGTGTAAAGGCACCCGGATCAATCAACCCTTCGTCAAACAGGGATTTAATATAGGTCAATCCTTCTTTCCACTCCGGAGTAATGGCAGCAGATTGCACCTTTCCATCCTTCATGTTCAGGTAATTACGATCATCATCATAAACAAATGCGTTCATCAAGAAAGGTACGATCCGTACGCCGAACTCCTCGATGGAACCGCTTAGCGGCACTTCATCGGCTTTGCCATTGCCGTTCGGGTCTTGCGTTTTAAAGGCTTTCAGTACATTTTTGAAATCCTCAGTGGTCTTCGGCATCTCCAAGTTAAGCTTTTTCATCCACTCAGTATTCAGCCACATTTTGCTAGGATAGGAACAGTGGAAACATTCTGTATAAGCTACAAGTCCGTAAATGTTGCCATCAGGTGCAGTATTAAGCGTTCTTAGGTCAGAGTTCTTTTCCATGGCTGCTTTAATATTTGGAGCATATTTATCAATCAGATCATTTAGAGGAATGAGTACACCTTGCTTGCCGTATTTCAGTAGATCGGCCTGTGAGAATTGATCAATATAGTGAGTAAGCAGGTAAGCATCCGGATAGTCACCACTCGCCAGTGAGATCTGGCGTTTTTCCTGAGCACCATCCGATGGGTTGATCTGCCAGTTGAATTTGAAATTAAATTTCTCTTCTACATGTTTTGTGAATTTATTGGTCGGAAGGTCGATGCCGGATTCCTGAACTGAGAACACGCTGATCTCAACCGGCTTGCCAGACGAACCCGAACCAGAACCCTGCTGCGTGCTGGATGCGTTATCTGTATTTTTATTTGCACATCCGCTAATTACAACCGTAAATGCCATGACCAGAATTAGTAAAGTAATCAAGCTTTGCTTCTTCAAATATTATCACTCCCTTTTGTAATTTAGCAGGTGATACGATGATACCTTAAGTGTGTACTCCGGGCATACCTCCTTTCCAAAAAAGAGACTCCTAAGATCAACCCTTGACGGAACCAACAAGCATCCCCTGTACAAAATAACGCTGTACGAAAGGATAGATAACAAGTACCGGCAAAGTGGCAATCACAATTAAGGAATACTTCAGCAGCTCGGAAAGCTGTTGTTTCTCGACCAGTTTCCCCACGTCCATGGCTCCACCAGCGGTGTTGTTCTGAATGATGATGCTTCGCAGGACAAGCTGTAAGGGGAACAAATCTGCTGATTTCAGATATATCAGCGCATCGAAATAGGCATTCCATTGACCTACCGCGTACATAAGCACCAACACTGCGAGAATCGGTTTGGATAACGGGAGTACCACGCTCCAGATGAATCTCATATCACTACAGCCGTCGATTTCACTAGCTTCCAAAAGCTCCTCCGGAATCGAGGATTGAAAGAAGGAGCGGGCAATAATGACCTGCCAGACCCAAATGGCGTTCGGAATCAGCAGCGCCCAGCGAGTATCGATCAGATGCATCTCCTTCACTACCAAATAGGTGGGAATTAGCCCCCCACTGAAGATCATGGTGAAGGTAATGATCATCATCAGTGTATTTCGTCCGAAAAAACCTTTTCGAGACAGCGGGTAAGCGATCATGACCGTTAAAGTTATACTAATCAGCGTTCCCGCTGCGGTGTAGAAAATTGAGTTTCCATAACCAGTGATAATCTCAGGCGTATTCAGCAATACTTTGAAACCCTTGAAGGATATATCTACAGGCCAGAGCCAGACACGACCAGAGGTCACGGCTGCCGGACTACTGATTGAGCTGCTGATGATAAAAATAAGCGGATAAAGTACAGCGATTACCACAAGAGTAAGCACGATATAGATTGTGATCAGGAACGCTTTGTCGCCGACGGATTCTTTAATCTTTTTTTGAACTGCTGCTGCCATAGATGAGCTCCTTTCCTACCAGATGCTGTTCTTAGTGATTCTTTTCGCCAGACCGTTTACTGTAAATAAGAGAACCAAGTTGATGATGGAGTTGAACAGGCCCACCGCAGTTGCAAAGCTGTAATTGGCATTCAACAGGCCGACCCGATAGACATAGGTGGCAATGATCTCAGAATTAACGAGGTTAAGCGGGTTCTGTAGCAGGTAGACTTTTTCAAAGCCAATCGCCATTACATTCCCTACATTCAGAATCAAAATGATAACGATGGTTGGCACAATCCCTGGCAAATCGACGTGGCGGATTTTTTGAAACCGCGAGGCTCCATCAACTTTGGCAGCTTCATAAAGTGTTGGGTCTATCCCTGCAAGCGCTGCCAAATATACGACTGCACTGTAGCCCGCTGTCTGCCAAATATCAGACCACACATAAATCGAACGGAACATGCCGGGTTCACCTAGGAAGTTAATAGAATCCAGTCCGAAGAAGTTGAGTGCAATGTTGGCAAAACCGAGCCGAGGGGCCAGAAAGAGCATAACGATTGACACCATGACAACCGTCGAGATGAAATAAGGGGCAAACGATACAAGCTGAACGAATTTCTTAAACCTTCCTCCCCGTACCTCATTAATCATGAGCGCAAGAATAATCGGGATTGGAAAACCCGCCAGCAGCTGATAGCCACTAAGCATAATAGTATTCTTGAGCAGTGTCCAAAACTGCGGATTCTCAAAGAAGAGCTGAAAGTTTTTAAATCCGACCCATGGACTTCCCCATATCCCTTTTATGACGTTATAGTCCTTAAAGGCTAGGACAGTGTTCAGCATCGGATAATACTTGAAGATGATAAAAAACAGCAAAGGCGGAATCACAAGCAGATGTAACTGCCAGTGCTTTTTTATGCTTTTGCGAGCATTTTGTAAGAATACGGGGCCTTTGCTTTTCGGCAACGACTTGCGATGTAATACTAATTCTTTCTCCAGAACAATTCCCCCTAAGCAGATGTCTGTGATTTGTGATAGCGCTTTCTACGGATTGATCATAGATGACTTTTATCTCCAAAAGAAAGGTACACTTGGGTGCTTCAGCGTACAAATCGCCCTATCTGAGGAGCACAAAATAGCAGTAGAACGGCCATTTTTCCGAATTGTAGGGTTGAAATCAGAAAAAAGACTGCATCGTCCAAAGTGGACAGTGCAGCCTTATGTTATGGCATATTTTTTTATTCATCCACAGATTGTCTGTAGGCACTCGGGGAAACACCCATCAACCTTTTGAATGCGCGTCTGAAGGAATGTGAACTGTTGTAGCCCACCCGAACGGCAATCTCATCCACCGTTAATCCGCTCTCTTTGAGCAGGATGATGGCCTGATCCATTCTGACTTTTATCAAATGGTCGGAGAAATTAACACCCGTGACCTCTTTAAACAGCTGGGAAATATATTTTTCCGGCCGCTCCACCTGTTCCGCCACCCGGTAGAGGGTTAGTTCCGTATCCGAGTAGTTTTTTGCTGTGTAGTCCTTAATCTGCTTGATGATTTGAATATGAATATCTTTCTTTTTATTCGCAATGAGTCCGCACAGCTCTTCCATAATGTCAAAAAATTCGTTCTGGATCGTCTCAAGCGACTCTGATGAGCCAATGTCTATGACCCGCCGTTTGACACTCTCGATATCTGAATATTCGGTAAATGCCTTTTGATCCAATAGCTTGAGAAAAGTCCCCTTCATTTCCCCGACAAGCTGGTGCTTCATTTCGATGGATAATTCTCGCTGCTCCATATTCTGCACAATAATCGCACGCACAATCCGTTTGGCTTCCTCAAGCTCTCCGGCTCGAATCGTGCTGATTAACCGTTGCTCCGAATCCAGCGGATAATAATAAGTTGTATTCTCAATTTGAGCTTCACTGCTCCAGATAATCCCTTTTTTATTCATATAAACAGCATATTCCAGTGCCTGCTTCGCTTGATCATACGAAAGGCTAACCTCTGTTACCTCTGTGAATAGATCCCCGAAGCCCGCCAGAATGGTAATGCGGTACTCATTAAAGACATTTGTAGCGAGCTCCTCCATCGTCTGGGTGATATTCGCTGCTTCCTGTTCCTTGTCAGCTCCTTCTTCCCTAGAAAAGAACAGCGTTACAACTTTATCAGAGCCCATATCCGTCATCAGGACATCCACGCCAAGCTCAGCCAAGGTCTGTTTCAGCAGCAGCCGGGAAGCACTCAGCTCGTTCAGAATTTCAACACTGTCCATACCCGCATAACCGTTAATCTGAACAATTCCTACGTAGCCAGTATTCTGTTTCATGCTGATATCCGCCTGTTTGGCGGCAGAGATAATTTCATCCCGCGTTTTGAATTCACCGGCAATCAGCCGTTTCAGGAAGGCATCTCGGACCAGAGGAAGCTGGCGGTTAAGCTCGGACTCGAGCAGCTTATTTTTGGTAATCATATCGGCTATATTGCCGCTCAAAAAGTCAAATTCATTTCTCTCCGAGGCTTCTTCTTTGCCGAATTGCTCCTTCATGACACTGAGCATACGGTTGATTGGCGCGCTGTTACGGTAAGCTAATATCAGTCCGGCAATCAAACCGATAATTAGAGTGCCTCCCGTAATTTGTATGGAGATTCTCTTGATTTTGTTAGCATTCTCCATCAAAATATCTTGAGGAATCCCGGTCTGATACACCCAGCCATTGGAATCGGAACGGGTAGTAATCACCAGATCATCCTTATAAAACTGACTGACCTTGTTCTTATCAAAAGCTGGATCGTCGAGCATTTTGACCATTTTCTGCTCATCACTTCCTTGCAGAACAATCGTATTCCCTTTAGCATCACTAATATGCACCCAACCCCCATATCGCTCGGTCAGGCCTGAAAGCAGGCTGGAGATATTTTTTTCATCAATAATCACTACTGCGACAGCCGGCGAGGAATCATTAAAGCTATCCAAGGGGAGTGACTGCATATAGGTAATGACCGAGGTTTGCATCCCCCTGCTGACAAAATCACTAAGTGGCTTGATCTCGCTGCGGTGGGTTGTCTCAAGCACATCTTTTCTCCAATCCTGTAACGAAAGATCCTTATAGTTGAAATTAGAATAGTAATGCTCCGGACGATAGGTCGAACCTGGGGTTAGGATAAGATTATAGTTGGCGAGGTAAATATAATAGTTTTGCAAAAAATCATTAGTCTGGCCGAAGGTCAAAACATTCCGCATCGTTTTCCAAATCCCATACACATTCGTCTCATTTTCACTTTCATTCATAAGAACATTTAGCTCCTGGTTGACCGCCAATTGCCTGGTAAAGCCTTCAACCTCCGCCATACGGCGCTCCAATATCTCCTGACTTTTCTGAAGCTGAGTGACTCCATTCTCAATCGAGATGGACTGTGTCACGGAGATCGAGGTTAGATAGGACATGTACCCGCCAATGCTGGGTATGACCAAAATGACCACATAAGAGATTAGAAATTTACGAAAGATATTGGAATATTTCAGCGTAGTTAGCCTCCCTCAATATGACATTTCGATAGCGCTATCATTACCATAGATTAAAACATTTTGCTTCATAGTCAAGGGTTTGAACTCACTTCACCCTCCTGCACCTCTTCAGAAATGGAAAAAAAACAGCGATCTACGCCGTTATCACTGCCTTTTATCGGCAATTCCGATATTTTATCTATAGTGCGTGACCCTCCTGTCATTTAGAAAAAAGGGGCCAGTAACGGCCCCCCTTCTTCAATGCTTTGGCTAGACAATCAGTTCTTCTTCTGATCTCTGGCCTCTGATCCAGATGTAAAGACATGATCCGTCGAAGCTTCTTCAATGTCGCCGAAGGCCCAATGCGTTGCCGGAACATCTGCCCACTGTGGATTTGTTACATTGGTTAGAGGACCTCTGCCCAAAGCCCTATTCATAACCACAACAGCTTCGGCACGAGTAAGCTTGGCATTAGGACGGAAAGTCCCGTCATTATAACCAGTCAAAATGCCCGTACCTTGGGCTTGCAAAATCGCCGCCTGTGCCCAATGTCCATTGATGTCAGAGAAACCGGAGCCCTTCTGCGTCGAAACCGTTCTAACCAGGGTCACCAGACTGGCCATTTCTGCACGCGTCAATGGTTGATTAGGTTTAAAGGTGCCATCGCTGTAACCCTTCATTAGTCCCATCTTCGCTGCTTTAGTTATGGCATCAGCACCCCAGTAACCAGAAGGCACATCACTGAACACAACCCCTGCTCCAGTAGCTCCCTTCTCAGCAACATTGGCAAGAATCGTTGCCATCTCAGCACGCGTAATTTCGTGCTCCGGCTGGAAGAACCCACCCGGATAACCTTTGATATATGCGGTATGACGGATCGGATTAGACCCGCCATTCCCTGCAGATCCATCCTCGTTTCCAGTTGCCGGAGTTGGCGTCGGTGTCAGGGCAGGTGGTGTAGAAGATGGCTGAGCTGGAATGTACGAGCCACCTGAGTCCGTTGATGTTGGTGTTGGTGTCGGTGTCGGACTTGGCGTTGGTGTTGGTGTTGGACTTGGCGTTGGTGTCGGAGATACAGCAGGACTCGTTGAAACTGTGAATTTCAATTGATCCGTCAGCATGAAATCACCAGATTTCTTCACAGCTTTAAGCGTGTGTATCCCGCCTTCCAATCCCGAAATACTATAAATTTCCTGACGGGTCAGGCGGCTCTGACTATACGCATTTACGGTTTGGACCCGTTGTCCATCCACATAAATATCCATATCACCTTGCTCTGGACCCATAGGTGTGATCAGGCTGATTCCGGTACCCTTGAAGGTATATTCAAAGAAATCACCGTCCACTGATGTGGAGTGAACATCGTTAAGATAATCTCCCTCCACAGTAAACTTAAGGTTCAGCGTCCCCACTGGCTGTGCAGCAAGATAAGATTTATTCAGTGTAACACGGTTACCTGCTACTGAATAATCAGTCCCGAGAACCAGATCATATAATCCGTTAGTAATACCGGCAAAGCTTTCCGCTTGCTGCAGCAATGTCACCTCAATATCTTCCTGAGCGGAAGCAGCTTTATCAAAGCTGGCAGCGATCGGATTAATCATATTCGGAATTTCTACCTTAAGCATATCAAGGAGCATAAATCTGCCTGATTTCTTCACAACCTTGAGCGTGTGCATTCCATCCGGTAAGCCAGAAATGCTGTAAAGGTTCTGAAGTGACATTTGTCCATGATGATAGGCACTGACGGTTTCCTTAAATTGATCGTTAACATATATATCCATATCACCCTGTGACTCATCTACCTCTGTGAACAGCTGAATCCCCGTTCCTCTGAAGGTATATTCAAAAGAATCACCATTCTGCTCCGTATATTGCACATCGTCTTTATAGTCACCCAATCCTCTGCCACTGCTGCGGTTCCAAGTGCCATTGTACTTAACTGTCGAATCATCGTTATTAATCATCACATAACGAATGCCTGTAGAATCACTAATTTGTATCGACAGGGTCTGTGGATCACCAGTGTTAAAAATGAAAATCAAGTCGGTTGTGCCTGCCGGCTGCTGCGCAAGGTATTGCTTAAGAATGGTCAATTTATCATTCGTCACCGTAAAATCGTCTTCCGAAAGTGCCTCGCCATTATTTTCAATACCGCTCAGTGTATTACCTTTCAAATTCAGAGTGACAGTAACATCCTCTTGTTGTTCTATTGCTTGGTCGAATCGAGCAGATGTCGGAGTAATGGTACTATTCTGTTCTCCTGCTGGAGTTTCTGTAGTCACCTTAAATGCGTCAAGCAGCATAAAATCACCTGAGCTTTTGACCACTTTAAGCCTGTGAGAGCCGTTAGCCAGTCCTGAGACACTGTACAGATTTTGCTGTACCTCTCTTGATCCAGTTTTATAAGCACTAACGGTCTGTGCAGCCTCATTGTCCAGCGTAATAATCATATCTCCCTGAGATTCATGCTTTTCGGTCAGCAGGTCAATGCCAGAGCCCGTAAAGGTGTACTCAAAGGAATCCCCGTTCTTCTCGGCATAATGCACATCGTCTCTATAATCACCCAATCCTCGAGATGAGCTTACCTGCCATGCGCCATTATATTTAATGCCGCTGTCATTATCATTAATGTAAACTACATTGGTGACCGTTGCCTTGTTCGCAGCAGACGAATTCTCAGACGGGTCAGTCCCATAGTACGTAACATCCGATTGTGAAGCTATCGACGGAGCAGACGAGGAATCCTTGATCGTAATGCTCAAATCTTGCTTTCCTTCTAGCAGCTCTTTGCCGCCATTACGCTTCCAATCCCCGCTGTAGCGCATACCTGTATCATCATCATTGACTGTAGAAGTGCCACCTAATGCTGTAACTTTAAGCATCCGTGACGCATGAGGTTCAAGTATCCCTCCGCTAAATTCCTTCTCAAAGTCTCCCAGCTCAGTGTGACTCCATAAATCGCGAACGGAAGCCGGGCCTTCAAGGCCGAGATCACTCCATTTGACTTTCACCTCCGCACTCCGACTGCCCAGATTGAACAGAGCTACGCTGTAAGTACCATCTCCATTATTGGCATACCAAACCTGCTGCTGGGTATCCATGGATACTGGATGGCCTGGACGTCCTGCCTGATTTACGGCAATTACCTCATCATTGGTAAGCAATTCTAGACCATAGCTGTCCAGCCTAGTCATGTCATTCCCTGTATACAGTGGTACGGAAGAGATTGACCAGAATGTCATCGCGGATTTCCGCTCGTCTTTGGTCAGACCATCCATAGAACCGTTACCAACGTTCAGGGAATCAAAATCATTCCAACCCCCAGGACCTGCATCCCTCCACCAAAGTGCTGCTTTGGGGAACAAGCGGGAAATACTCGGCCAGGCTGTCAGCCCACTGCCATCGTAAGCTTCCACATCCCAGTCAATTCGCCAACCGTTGGCATACTTTTTCCAGAAATCCACGTAATTGTGATCGAGCGCCCAGGACAGCTCAAACCAGATGTTATTTCTGTCAAAAGCCTTAGACCATGCCTCAACATCGCCGCGCGCATCACGGCTCAAGTTATCAATCCCCGAGCCAGGAGTCACGCTGTCAAATTTGACGAAATCAATGCCCCACTCGCCAATCATATCGGCAATAGAATCCACATACTTCTGGGCAATGGATTCGTGAAATCAATTTTATAAGTGTAGGAATTCCAATAATCCATAATGGTAAGCGGCTTGGCTGTAATGTCCTGTATGCGGCATTGGCCACCAGTCCCGTAAATCTCAAGATTCCGATTAAAGGCATCGATGGATACCCCCGGAATCATATAGATTCCAATTTTCTGTCCATTATTATGAACATAGTCGATGACCTCTTGAAATCCGTTAGGATATAAGGTCTCACTTGGAATCGGTCTGCCGTATTCATCCATGTCGCCATTCCAGCCCGCATCAATATTGATGTATTCATATCCATGGGCTTGCAACTTCTCATGCATAACATCCGATTGTTTCTTAATGCTTTCGGCCGAAGTCCAGTTACCTGCACCGTCGTACACCTGCATGCTGTAACTGCTCCAGCCCATATACGGCTTTTGCGCCATACTTTTCTCAGCTGCTAGTGCCACATTGCCCTGCGTTCCTGTGAAACCGAACTGCGCTGCTGCAATTATAAATACCAACAGGCTCATTCCCAGCTTTTTTCCCATTCGCTTCAAATTATCCTTACCCCCTCATGAAATGTGGTTAAAATTTCTTTGATAGCGCTTTCTTTACGGGATGATCATAAAGGAAGAACGAGTTCCACGATAGGTACATTTCCGCATTTTACGTACAAATAACCCAAAAACAAGGGGACAAATGAACAACGGAACAAACATTATTCCTTCAACACTAGAAACTTAAGGAAGATAATGTGAGCTGGATGTATTTTGAAAATTATTAATAAAGACCCTTTTGACCTTATGTAACGTGATGGAAATCACATGATTTAATGTAAAATAAATGAATAATTTAGAAATGAAATACAATTATCTTAATCGATGCATGATATGCTCTAGAAAGGGAGATAGGATTGAAGTTGGATTTGGAAGAGTTGAATGTGGATTCCTTGATTCAGATGCTTAAGGCATCATTTTCATTTGAGAATTGGGATGCCATGATTGAAATTGCAGACAAGCTACATGAACAAATTTCCATCATATATGAAAACAATAGTAACCTCATAAGAGGTCCTAAACTGAAGCGGAGTATCCCCTATTATTTTGGATATAGCTCATGCGCAAAAGGTATAGCACTACAAAAGTCCGGTAAGTTTGACGAGGCAAAACTATGTATTCAGAAGTATGCTGACCTTGGCTGGATAGGAGGTTTAGATGAAGAGGCCATTTATGAAGTCGAATATTACCGCAATATAGCAAAAGCCAATTCATACGTTATCGATCTGCTGGAAGGCAAAATGGGAGTGCTACATAAATACGTTGAGTTTATTAGAAAAAGTGATGATGAAGAATTATTGCCGGGACTCATTACCATCTTAGAATCTTCGATAATACATGATTATTCCGTTGATTGGATTCTGAAGGAATTCAAAATCAATGTTGATGACATAGGAGAACATGAGACTATTGTGAATATCAAATACCATGAGGATTACATTTATTTGCTGGCGATGTATTACTATAAACAAGAGAATATGTACGATACAATCAACACTATTCTAGAAATCTTGTTATTAAGCATCAAGCTAGACGATGATACAGGCTTCAAAAAATCAGCAGCGCTCTTTGAACTCCTTAGAGACCACGCCGATCAATCACAACTCAAAGTGCATCACAATATCATGAAAACAATAATTGAAAAAGAGTTTACCAGGTCCTTCAGCTCGCGAATCGAGTTCAGCAAAATACACAGTTAAGCATCACGGAGATCGTTGATTGGATTATAAAGTTGGTTATAAAAAAGGAGTGGTTCTCCGGTTAATGGGGGGAATCACTCATTTAGGGTGTATTGGTCCCGGTCCATACGGTGCATTCTGCGGGATTTATACCGTTTATTTCGCCACATTCGCTCGATCAGCTGCATTCTGCGGGATTTATACCGTTTATTTCACCGTATTCGCCCGATCCGGTACATTCTACGGGATTTATCCCGTTCATTTCGCCACATTCGCTCGATCCGCCACATTCTAAGGCATTTATGCCTCTCTTTTCACCACCTTCACTCGATCAGCTACATTCTGCGGGATTTATACCGTTCCTTTCGCCACATCCGCTCGATCAGCTGCATTCTACGGGATTTATCCCGTTCCTTTCGCCACATTCGCTCGATCCGCTGCATTCTGCGGGATTTATCCCGTTCATTTCCCCGCCTCCGCTCGATCAGCTGCATTCTGCGGGATTTATACCGTTCTTTTCGCCACATTCGCTCGATCAGCTACATTCTGCGGGATTTATACCGTAGATTTCTCCGTATTCGCCCGATCAGCTGCATTCTGCGGGATTTATACCGTTCTTTTCTCCGTATTCGCCCGATCAGCTGCATTCTGCGGGATTTATACCGTTCTTTTCTCCGTATTCACCCAATCAGCTGCATTCTGCGGGATTTATACCGTTCTTTTCGCCACTTCCACTCCAGCCGGCCTTTCTGCCCGCCCCACAACATGGTGTTGAACCCCCTCAAAATTCGTCGCTCAGTTGACGAACACCGGTTATTCGTCATGTGTTTAGTTTAACTTTCGTCCTTCTCATTTTACATAAGATTCTTTTCACACTTTGTTTGGATTTTTTAAAATCATACAAAAAAAAGCCCCGATTGATTGCCTCGGGACTTTTTTAGCTTTATTTTCTCCTATATTAATTCAAATCTACTTAACTGCCTAGCTTTCACTTTAAATAGTTCTCTAATGTTCTCCGTACCGCTCCTGGGCCTGCCATCATTTCCTGGAACATAAGCTCAATCTTATCACCTAGACCAATCTCGTACAACGGAACCCCAAAAAGTCGCTCATCTTCAAGAATGGGGCGCACACTTGCAGTTTGGTCTCCAAGCGAAACTCCCTGCAGGTAACCTTGCAGTGTTTCTAGTAACGGATCTGAACTCAATGTGAAGACTTCTCCAGCATCATTCACTCCAAGTAAGTAACGACACCACACAGCGATAGCCAGTGGAATCGCCGTTAGCTGCGCTGGATCGAGATCCTCCCGTCGAATATAGGATTTAATAGTTTCACCAAACCGTATACCTACCTTCTGCGAAGTGTCTGTAGCAATCCGCTGCGGAGTATCGGGGATAAATGGATTGGCAAAACGCTCCGTAAGGACTTCGTCCAGGAACTGCTTTGGACTGAGAATCCCCGGGTCCACTACGACGGGCAGACCTTCTTTGTAACCGATTATCTCCACAAACCTCCGCAAAGTATCGTCCTTCATCTCATCCGCGATCAAGGTGTAGCCAAGCAGACAACCGGAAACAGCAAGCGCCGTATGCAGCGGATTAAGGCAGGTCGTTACTTTCATCGTCTCCACCTTGTTGACTGTCTCCCGGTCCGTAAAAATAATTCCGGCTTCCTCTAGTGGTGGACGTCCGTTCGTAAAGTTATCCTCCACTACAAGATATTCGCTGATCTCAGCATTTACGAAAGGAGCGGTATATGTGTTTTTGGAGGTAATGATCACATCCATATCACCAATTCCCTGTTCCAGAAGCGCTGCCTGTACACTCTCCGAAGGACGTGGTGTGATTTTATCGATCATGGACAATGGAAAGGTTATTACTCGTTCATCTTCCAGATAGCGCACATAGTCTTCCACAACTAGTCCTCTTTGGGCCCATTCCTTAGCGATGGACACAACACCGTTCTTCAGCTTGTCGCCATTGTGTGAGCAGTTGTCCATGCTGACAAAGGTCATCGGATATTGGCCTTTCAGATATCTTCGATAAGCAAGCGAAGCTACAATGCTCATGACATGAACAGGATGCTCCGGTCCGCTCTCAATATCCTTTTCCACAATGCCAAAATATTTATCATACGGATCCGTCAACGAGTAACCCTTCTCCGTGATGGTGAAACTAGCCATTTGCAGGCTGGGATTCTCGAACACCTCGATCAATCTACGGTACTCCGCTTCTCGGTTTTTGTCCGCTGCGATTCCCTCCACAATACTACTCACTACTCTTTTCTGGAAATCACCACGAGCATTCATCAGCACTAAAAGGGTCAGATTGTCGTAGGGCTTGTAGACTTTATCAATCATTTCGAAATCAAAGGTTTCCACCGCAATAATACCTGTATCCGACTTCCTGCTATCCAGCAGCTTCTGATGAGCATTTGCCACGAATCCCCTGAAAATATTACCTGCACCGAAATGAATCCATTCCGGTTTAAGCTGTGTATTGTTTGCTACCTGCTCATAGTCGAACTGTGGAAGCTCCACACCAGCAGCTTTCCAAGCTGCTTTTTCCCCTTGGATACTGCTTCTGGTCAGATGCAGCATTTATTTTGCCTCCTTGACATTATCCAAGCTATCCCAAACACCAAGCAAATACATGATGCCCATAGCTCTATCATACAAGCCATAACCCGGTCGGCAGTTCTTCTCTTCCCCCCACAGATGCCGCCCGTGATCCGGACGTACATAACCAATGTATCCGTTCTCATGATAGGCTTTGACCACCTCGGCCACATCAACACTTCCGTCACGCCCACGGTGCGACACCTCAATGAAATCACCGTTCTCAAATACCTTCACATTGCGGATATGGGCAAAATGAATACGATCATGGAACTCGCGGATCATCGCTGGCAGATCGTTATCCGGATTCGTGCCGAGTGACCCTGTGCAGAACGTCAAACCGTTGTACGGGCTGTCCACCAAATCCAGAAAGCGGCGGATCATATCCCGATTGCGGATAATACGCGGCAGTCCAAAGATCGGCCAAGCCGGATCATCGGGATGGATAGCCATCTTGATGTCCACTTCCTCGCATACTGGAATAATGCGTTCCAGGAAATACTGGAGGTTGTCGAACAGTTTATCTTCTGTCACATCCGAATAAGCCGCAAACAGCTCATCCAGCTTTGCCAGCCGCTCCGGCTCCCAGCCCGGCATCGTGAACTTTCCAGCTCCCTTCAGAATCCGGTCCACCATCTCACGCGGATTATCGGTAATGGCAGCCTTTTCATAAAAGAGAGCATTCGAGCCATCAGGCAACTCTTTATACAGCTCTGTGCGGGTCCAATCGAAAACAGGCATAAAATTATAGCAGATCACCTTAACGCCAACCTTGGCGAGTTTACGAATGGTGTCGATATAAATATCGATATATTTATCACGGGTCGGCAAGCCGATTTTGATATCATCATGAACGTTGACGCTTTCTACTACAGCCGTGCTGAAACCCTTGCTGGTGATTTGATCCGCCACTTCTTGGATCCGTTCCATTTCCCACACTTCTCCGGCTACTTTCTCATGCAAAGACCAGACAATCCCCATAACACCCGGAATCTGCCGAATATGATCCAGCGTGATATTGTCATTGCCCTCGCCATACCATCTCCACGTCATGTTCATTGATAAACCCTCCTGTGAATTCGTTTTCAACTATCTTGTATACAAGATTTACTTGATCATAGAATAAGAACAATTCTTTGTCAATCACAATTTGATCAGGAATTTTATCCTGAAATCAAGGAATATCCACCCTATTTTCATCCCAATGATTTTAATGAACGAACTTATCATGTATACTAGTACTGTATCTGTCATCAACAATTGAAAGCAGGAACAGAAATGTCAATTAAAGCTGAAATTCTAAACACACTGAAGCAAGAAATCCTCACGCTGGCGTTAAAGCCAGGCACCATTCTGAGTGAAACAGCCTTGTCTGAGCGGTTTCAGATTTCACGTACGCCGTTGCGTGATGTTCTCAAACAGCTTGCACTGGAATCTTATACCGATATCTATCCGAAAAAAGGTAATATTGTCTCCTTTATTGATCTTGAATCTGTTGAACAAATCACATACTTGCGTTGCACACTGGAAAAGGAGATCCTCAAGGATCTTTCTGCACAGCTTTTACTACCAGGAGTGCACGAGCTTAAAGAAATTCTTAAGAAACAGAAAGAGGTCATCGGGCAGGAGAATGCTGTAGATTCTTTCCTTAATTTAGACGACGAGTTTCACCGGGCCTTGTACAGGCTTGCTGGACGTGAGTATCTGTGGACTCTGATCCAGCAGTCGAATGTACATTATCTCAGGTACCGCAGACTGCACATGCTTAAGACCGACAAGCTGGAAGAAATCTGGAACGAACACCAATCCATTCTTGAGCTTATGGTGCAAAAAGAAACCGCCAAAATCGGCCCGCTAATCCACCACCATCTCCGGGAAGATATTCATTCACTGGATTTTCAGGAGAATTTCTCGGAATATTTAAAGAAATAGTCAGCTAAAAGGCAGCTTGCCCATAAGTTAAGTGCCTTCCCGGATAAAACTTCGTTATAAGAAGAAGCACACACGATCTCTATTCCCTATTAAAAAAACAAAAAAACCTTGATTTCTCAAGGTTTTCGTAAAAAATGAACAAGAACTATAACCCCGCACTAATAGCTTAAATCTGCACCGTTAGAGGTTATGACCTTTTTGTACCAGTAAAAGCTGTCCTTACGCAGACGCAGCAGCGTTCCATTGCCTGCATCATCCTGATCAACATAAATGAAGCCGTACCGCTTGCGCATCTCTGAGGTGGAAGCCGAGATCAGATCAATACAGCCCCAGCTGGTGTAGCCCATCAGCTCCACGCCATCGGCAATGGCTTCCGCCATCTGCTTAATATGCTGTGCCAGATACTCTATCCGGTATGGATCACGGATCGTGCCATCCAGTTCGAGCACATCTGCAGCACCCAGACCATTCTCTACTACGAACAAAGGAAGCTGGTAGCGGTCATGCATCTCCTTGAGCACAAACCGCAGCCCCTTTGGATCGATCTGCCAGCCCCAGTCGGAAGTTTTCAGGAAGGGATTCTTCAGCCCTGAGGACAGGTTACCTTCCGTCGTAGCCGTGATACTCTCATCCACACTGACTACTGAGGACATGTAGTAACTAAAGGAAAGAAAATCTACAAGATTGTCCCGCAGCAAAGCTTCGTCCCCCGGCAACATGGTTATTGTCACTCCATGCTGCTCCAAATGCCGGCGGATATAAGAAGGATAATAGCCTCTAACCTGAACATCGGAGCAGAACATTGCCATTTGGTTCTCAGCTTGTGCTTTCAGTACATCACCGGGATGACAGGAATATGGGTAGAGCAGCTTGCGGGCCAGCATGCAGCCGATCTGGAACTGCGGATTGATCTCCCGGCCCCGCTTAATCGCAAGCGCACTGGCTACGAACTGGTGATGCAAAGCCTGAAAAGCAACCTGCTTCTCATTTGACTTGCCATCCAGAATAATCCCTGCGCCCAGAAACGGCGCTTTGAGTGTACAGTTGATTTCGTTGAAAGTCAGCCAATACTTCACCTTATCCCGGTAACGGGTGAACACAGTCTCCGCATAACGGACAAACAGTTCAACCAGTTCTCTGGATTCCCAGCCGTTGTATTTGGTGACTAGGTGCACCGGCATTTCATAATGGGAAATGGTGACCAGCGGCTCGATATTATATTTACGCAACTCATCAAAAACATCGTCGTAGAATCGCAGTCCTGCCTCGTTAGGTACCTGCTCATCGCCATTCGGATAAATACGAGGCCAGGAGATGGACATACGGAACACCTTAAAACCCATCTCAGCGAACAAGGCGATATCTTCTTTGTAGCGGTGGTAGAAATCAATCCCTCTGCGTTTGGGGTAATTCCCCTGATTATCATCCTGTATGGCCTCTTCTAGCTGTGGACCGGACATGGACAATAGCTGTTCCAGGCTCTGCCGTTCCTTAGGAGGACAATATTTGACTACATCAGCAGTGGACAAACCCTTGCCGCCCTCATTATACGCGCCTTCGACCTGATTGGCGGCTACCGCACCGCCCCACAGGAAGTTTTCCGGAAATGGATAAGTCATCGGTTGAGCCTCCTTTTATTAATGGGTGGCAGCGGTTGCTGCCGCTTTAGCTTCAGCCTGCTGCTCTTGCTCCAGCGCTTCGGCATCGGCTTTTTTGAAGAATGGATAGTAGATCATGAAGCTTGCGCCAATCATAACCAGCTGGAACGCACTTACGCGCCAGCCCCCGTTCATCCAGCCATTAACCAGCACCGGAATGCCCAGCGGTACCTGAATCCCGTGCAGCACAGGAAGGATACCCAGCGTCGTCAGAAGAATCGCCAGACCACTACTCACCAGCGGAGTCAGGATAAACGGAATCATAAACCGAACATTCAGCACCAATGGCATCCCGAAAATCACCGGCTCATTGACACCGATCAGACTTGGGATAATTGCCAGTTTACCAAGTGTCTTATAACGTGTAGATTTGGCGAACAACATCGCAATAATGAGACCTAACGTTGCGCCCGCACCACCGATCAGTACATAAACCGGGAAGAACGGTGAACCAATGATATGCGTACCTTCCACACCTCTTTGGTAAGCGTCCAGATTCTCAAGTCCCAAAGCCACCCAAATCGGGCCGACAACGGAATAGACTACCAAGGTGCCGTGAACTCCAAAGAACCACAGCAGGTGAATTACGAAGATGCAGATCAGCATCGCCCACCAGGTACCCCCCAGACTAGTCAGTGGCAGTTGGATGATCGAGAAGACAAACTCGTGCATATTGCCATATTTCGTTGCGGCGAAAATCGCCGTCAGCACTAGCATCAGAACCGCTACGATAAAACCAGGCGTAAGCGCGGCAAAAGATTTCTCAACCGTGGGCGGAACACCCTTCGGCATTTTGATATAGAATTTCTTTTCCAATACAAAGGTATATATCTTACCTACCAGCAATGCCAGGATGATTGCCACGAACAATCCCTTGGCGCCTAACCAGGAGTAACCAAATGCTTTGGTCACGCCATCATCCAGCAGTCCTTTTGGTGTAACTAGCAAGAAACTCATCAGCGCCAAAATCCCTGCCGAAAAGCCTTGCTGCTTATGTTGGGTAGCGAAATTGTAAGCGATGGAGAACACCGCGTAGAGTGCGATCAAATCGGTGGTTACAGTTGCCGGAATCGAAGTATAAGTTTTGAGTCCAGTGCTTTCCAGGAAATTCTGATAAGGATCAAGCTTGAGTGCATTAATCAGGGAAAAAATAGCGCCCAGAATCAAAATTGGCATCAAGGCCATCAGACCGTTGGAAATAGCGCTGATATAGGTGTTTTTTTGGATTTTCGTGCTGACTTTCTGGATCTTGGCTCTCCATTCTGCGCCGCCTGCCATGACTTAAGCCCCCTTCTCCATCAGTTCAAGTGCTGTAGCCAGCACCTTGTCCCCATCCATCATGCCATAGTCCATCATATCGATCGTAGTTACTGGAATGTTCGGATATTCTGCGGCCAGATCGCCTTCGGCGTGTCCCATTTGTGGTCCAAGCATAATGATGTCAAAAGGCTTTTGATCGGCGATGTCACTCTCCGCCACCGCATCAATAACCACTTCAACCCCTTGTGTCCGTGCCGATTCTTTCATCCGTTCCACCAGCATACTTGTCGAGAATCCGCCTGCACAGGCGAGCAATATTTTTTTCATCTTAGTTCACCGATCCTTTCAATTCTAGTTCGAGCGCCTTGCGTTCTTTGATTTCTTCGATCAGTTCCACAGCCAGTTCTCTAACCGTCAGGGCATTCATCAAATGATCCTGCGCGTGAATCATCAGCAGCGTAATTTCTGTCTTTTCGCCCCGGCCTTCAGCCTGGATCAGCCCCGTTTGTACTTTATGTGCTTTGGTCAAGCTGGTCTTGGCGTTCTTAATCATCTCGCCCGCTTCTTCCAGGTTTCCGGCGCGCGCGGTTCTTACCGCTTTTAGGCTAAGGCTTCTTGCCTCTCCGCTGCTGGCAATAATCTGCATAATCGTTTGTTCATAATCCATGGGTTCTCCACTCCGTATCGTCATTTTTTATAGTAGGTTCTCTATCTCATTCATAAATTGCTCATAACTATTCGTGTTTAGTAGCCGGTTACGGCTGTCTTCCTTCTCCATTAGAACCAGTAGCAGCTTGCTGATCTCTTTGTGCAGGAACAACTGCCCCGGACCCAGATTGATCAGAAAAATCAATTGGACCGGCTTCCCCTCATAGATCAGCGGTTTCTTCAACACGGTTACACTGATACAGTCGCGGATCGCGCTCATCCGCATCGGATGCGGGCCGGCCACCCCATTTTTGTAAATGGTGGTGAATTTCTGCTCTCTGAGCAGCACTTGTTCGGGAAAATCGTCAGCTGCATAATGATTGCCCACGATCTCCCGGCAGCGCTGCTTTAACAGCTCCATGTAATCTTCGTCCGAACCAGACAGATGAAACAGCTCCCTGCGGAACAAATCCTTGAAATCCATCAGCTTGTAGGACGGTTCTGTGCGATTAATCTGCAAAGACAATATTTCTTTGATCCGCTGAATCTCTTGATCATCCAGCAGCTGTTTGATATGGATCACCGGTTTTTCCTTAATCTCTGTTGCCAGCGGCACAGTAGAGAGGATCAGATCCACAGGCTTGCTGCTGATCTCCTCCACCTCCGTGATGGAGGCTGTGATCACCGACGCTTTGGGGAATACCGCTTCCAGCTTCAGCCGGATTAACTGGGCACTGCCCCCTCCTGTCGAGCAGATCACGGCAATCCGCTTGAACTTCTCCAGATTGCGCTGCTGCATCCGTTCCAGATGGGTGGCAAAATGCAACGCGACATACCCTGCCTCATCCCGCGACATCCGAAACCCGTACTGCTCCTCTACAATCTCAGCGAAGCGGAAGGAAATGACGAACACATTGGCATACTGGCTGTAAACATCCTCCACCAATGGGTTGCCGAGCTGAAGATTGTAATACAACCGGTTCAGCAGCGGGAACATATGCAATAGCAGTGCTTCGCGCAGCTCTTGATCTTGAGTGAATCCAGTAAGGAACTCGCGGTCCAAGCGCTCCAGAATAGCCGTGATTCCCTCCCGCAGATGCGATTTGGTCTCTTCCGACATCCGCTCCATAATGGTCTTGCCAGAAATGTGCAGCGCCAAATAATCAATCTCATCCGCCGGAAGCTTAATCTGGTATTGAGAGGAGATGAAATCTGCAATACTCCCGGCAATATCCTGATACAGCGGCTCAGGTGTTCCCTGCAAGGCTTGTCCAGCCACAATGAAATTGTGCTTGGAAACTCTGTAAAGAAGAATGAACAGATGGGTCAAGATATTATCCAGAAACACATCCGAGATCTTCAGTTCTTTTTCCTTGAGGATTTGCAGTAGAAATCCCTTAAGCTGCTCAGCATCGAAGTCCTGACTAAAAGCATGAAAATCCTCCGTATGCTGCAGCGTATGACCCGATTGCAAGATAAAGTAAGAAAAGGCTTTACGGAAGTCTTGCTCTTCCCCCTCGATTTTCATGCCATAATGAGCCCGGCGTTTCAAGCTAAGCCGGAAAGCGGCAAGTCGCTGCTCTACTTCCTTCAGATCGGAAATAATAGTAGAACGGCTAACGCCGATTTCTTCCGCCATGTTATCCATAGACTGATAGTTATCGTTCTGCAAGAGATAGAATAGTAAATACTGCTGGCGTGATTGCTTATTATCGAGATCCACCTGATCCAGCTGCAGCATTCCTTTTTCCTGGTAGCTACTGAATTTGGCTTCATCGCCAATCTCCAGTAGATAACCCTGGCCGCGGATCATACGGATACCGAAACCATTCGCCTCTCCTGTTTTGTCGAGTGCACGGATCACGTCACGGAGAGTCCGTTCGGACAACCCCACTTCGGCAATCAGCTCACTCATGCGCACAGGACTCTTGCGGGTATATAAAATATTAACAATCGTATATTCTCTCACCTTAAATTCCCTCATTTGTGATACTAGTATCGGATGAAGCACTCAGCTGGTTATGAATACATCATACGTGGAAGCGTTATCTTCTGAACAGTTTGTATTCTGCTGTTTGGAACGGCAGAAACTGACGGATAGGTAAATAACGGATTAAATTCTTAGCATACATTATTTGTGGCCACAAATCAGGAGGAAATATACAACAAAGAGGAGACTGCGATTAATTATTAAAATAAACAATAATAGATTAGGAGAATGATTGATTCATCTTCTACAGATGTGATGTGAGGGGAATAGGATAAATATGTAGAGTCAAAAATCCCAAGGTCAGTATGACCTTGGGATTTTGATTATCTTCTGCGGGAAATCCCGCATGGCTTTGCAATATGTTATCCACTACATGCCCACAGCAGAGGAAACTGCGGCAAAGATTGCCGCCACCAGCCAAAGAATCGGAAACAGCTTGAGTATTACCTTTAACCATTGTCCAAAATTGATCCGGGCGATGGCCAAACCTGCCAGCAGCACACCGCCTGTTGGCGAAATGAGATTCGTTAATCCATTTCCAAATTGGTATGCGGTTACTACCGCTTCGCGGTTAACACCCACAAGATCGCCTAATGGTGCAAGCACAGGCATCGTCAAGGCCGCCTCTCCTGATGAAGAAGGAACCAAGAACGTAATAATATTATGCACGACCAGCATGATGGTGGTGAACAAGTAATTCGGCAAACCCTTAAGCATAGTAGCCAGGCCATTCAAAATGGTATCGATAATCATCCCGTTCTCTGCAACGACGAGGATCCCCCGGGCCAAACCGATGATCACAGCAGCGTAGATAAATTCTCCGCAACCTTTAACAAAATTCTCGGCAATTTCCTTTTGACTCATCCGGGTTACAATCCCCGAAAAAATACCAAGTGCAAAGAAAAGCGCTCCGATCTCGGTCATATACCAGCCTTTGCTCAGTATTCCCCAGACAATAAGCCCCAAGGTAAAGATGAAGCCGCCAATAATTAATTTATCCCGATTCGAGAAACTTACTTCTATCCCATCGTTCTCCTTGATGAAGTGTTGGCGGTTTAGAATATCATTTTGGAATACCGCTGATTTCTCCGGATTCTTCTTCACCCGTTGCGCATACCACATCGTAAAACCGATCGATATCGCAGTAAAAACAACCCATTCAATAAATCTCAGCCATAGCTGTGGATTTCCCTGCACCCCTGCTACGCCTTGCGCAATCAATACAGAGAAAGGATTAACGGTTGATCCGACATAGCCGATCTGTGTTCCGAGAAATAAAATTAGAATCGCCGTCATGGAGTCAAAGCCCAAGGCAAACATTAACGGTATAAAAATAGCGTAAAGCGGAATGATTTCTTCACTCATCCCAAAGGTGGAACCCCCCAGGCTGAAAATCACCATGGCTATCGGAATCAGTAATATCCCTTTACTTTTGAGTCTTCCGGCTAAAGCCATCAGTGCCCGGTCAATCGCCCCAGTCTGTAGAATAATTCCAAAAGCTCCCCCTACAATCAGGACGAAGGCGACGACATCAGCAGCATTGATGATTCCCTCCAACGGCGCACTGGCAATTTGGGCAAATCCTTGTCTCAAATCCCCTTGCTCACTGATTTTGGGAACGGTATGATAGGTTCCCGGGATGATGGCTGTTCTGGAGGAACCATCCACCAGCACTTCCTGACGGTCAAATTGGCCGCTCGGGACAATCCAGGTTAATCCGGCAATAGCCACGATAATCAGAAAAATCAATGTATAACTATGAGGAAGGGACCATTTAATTTTACGTTTAACCGTTTCCATTTCTACCCCTCGTTCCTGGCAGCATCATAGGTGATTTGACCGGCAGTAATTGTCAAAATCACACGTGCATCTCTAATCTCGGTTGCAGCTGTATCCAGAAGATTACGGTCAAATACAGCGATATCAGCAGCTTTTCCAACTTCCAAGGTTCCTGTACTTTCCATACCGCAATGTCTGGCCCCGTTAATCGTCCAGGCCTTTAAGACTTCTGATGCCGGCATCCCCTGCTCGAAATTCCAGCCTCCCGGAGGGGATCCATCAGGGAACAGCCGAAAAGAAGCCGCATAGAGCGAATCAGGAACACTGGTGAGGAAAAGCGGCAAATCTGTACCTATCGTAATCGGAACATTGGCCTCAAGCATGGACTTGTAATTATAAAACCGGCTTTCATTTTCTTTTCCGGCCACAGCAGCCATATAAGCATCCTCATAAGAAGGATTTAAGAGCAAGATCTGGGCATATACCTCGGCAAAAATCCCGTTCTCCCCCATCCTCTGAATGTCATCGGGATGTGGATATTCCAAATCGCTGATTGAATGCCTAATCCGCTGTGCTCCCCGGTTACGATTGCAATCTTCGATCATGTCTACTGCCTTACGAATTGCTGCATCCCCCTCAGCTGTTAGACAACATTTAATTCCATGGCTATCTGCTGCCCGAAATGCCTCTTCTAACCCTTCGTAGTCAACTGACTGCAAGTTTGTAACACCTGGCATATCCGCATAAGGCTCCAGCATATCTCCCGTATGATCAGCTACCACACCATCCAACATCAGCTTATATCCCTGAAACCGAAGAAATTCTCCTTGATAACGCTCTTTGTACTGCAAACCCGTGGAAATATCAAGCGGCTGCAATACAGGTTCAAGCGCAAAATGGACCCGCAACGGCAGCTCTCCCGCTGCTTCCAGCTCATCAAGGACCGGCAGCAAACCGCTATGCCTGTCAAAGCCTATATCTTTTATCGAAGTGACACCCCGCTTAGCAAGCATTCGGGCAAAGTCCAAAAACTCTTGTCTGACTAATTCCTGATCCTGCATCATGTCATGAAGGAGACGGGCGCGTGATTCCGCGCTGCATTGGTTAGGGAGAAACTGATACTTATCCTGGGCAAGCTTGTTCATCCAACAATAGCTTTTCGTCAAATTAATGGCGATTACAGCCCTTTCAGTAAAAGCTTCGTCTAATAAGCTTTGCCCCGGAAGCTCGCCCCAACACTCTTCACTCCACCCGTAAGCGTATACATTTTGCTTTAAGGGTGTTTTTTCTGCCTCTTGTTTTAGCAACTCTAAAGCCTCTTGGATTGTAGCGACATTCGTCAGATCCACTCCACGGTGCATGGACATGTAACCGGTAAAAAAGACATGGTTATCATGTACACCAGGCATAATGAACGCATCCTTCAGATGATGAACAAATGTTGCCGGCCCTATCCATTCTTCTGCTTCTGCCGGGTGACCAACCGCGACGATGCGCTCCCCTTGCAGGGCAATAAATGCTGGTGAAACGCCATCTTCTATTCCTGTAAATACTGCATTAGACAATAGTACCCGATCTGCAAAACCATGTTTAACTGCTTCCATGATTTCAACGCCTTTCTGCCGATTAATAATACGACTTATAACGTTATATCAAAGCTTCTGCTTCCCGCTTACCGCAAGAAGCAGAATGAATTATAAAGTAAATTGATAACGGTCACCGATAATGTACTGCTTGCCTACATGAACCGGCTGACTGTCCTGATCATAAATAATAGTGTTCATATAGAATAAAGGGTCACCAATGGGAATCTCCAGTAACTTCGCTTGCTGTTCATCAGCCAAGGTGATTTGCAATATTGATTCGCCTGGCTGATTGGGATCAATATGATAGCGGCTCCGCAGCAGCTCATATACCGATCCTTCAAGCTGTTCATCCATTAAGAAAGAAAACCGGTCATACGGATAATAGTTATTTTCCAGCATTAGGGGTCTCTCCCCGGCATATCTTTTACGTTGAATATATAACACCGGTTCCCCCTGCTGTATTTGCAGCCGCTCCGCGGTTTCCTGATCGGCTTTAAGCTTAATTCTCTCTGTAACGACGCTGTGCGATGAAACTCCATTGGCTTTGCAGGCCGCCGTAAAACTGATGATATGCTCAATTTTGCGGCCGATCTTTTGTGCATTGACAAAAGTGCCCTTGCCCTGGCGTTTCGTCAGATATCCCTCATTCACCAATTCCTCTATAGCTTTTCTAACAGTAATTCGGCTAACATTATAGGTTTCACTAAGCTCAATTTCAGTAGGAATTTTATCTCCTGAATTAAAGGTACCGTTCGCAATGGCGGATTGGACCGCTTTTTTCAATTGAATATATAATGGCTCTGCCTGCTCTGAATTTAACATGATTTACCCTCACTTGTTATATAACGTTATATTACTCTATTGTTAGAGTAACAAACGATCCTCTTTTTCACAAGCAAAGATAAGTACGCATCCGTTGTTAATAAGAAGCCCCGAATCCAAAGGAACCTTCCACCATACAGCTCTTGGCCGCTAATCTGGAGCCTTCCCGCATAGCAGCTTGAATATCACCATCCTTAATCATACTCATTAAAAAGGCAGTAATATAAGAGTCGCCTGCTCCCATCGTATCAACAGCCTCAATAAGCTCCGGGGTCTGATAATAAAAGCTTGTTCCATCATAGGCAATGGATCTGTCTCCCCCGCGTGTTGCCACCAATACTTGGCCTTCTCTTCTGCGTTTAGTCTCAATAAAATTCTGCGTCTCTTCATCCGTCATATGGCTGCAGGAAAAGAAAGCAAAATCCGCATTGCCAATATACCGTTCTACCTGCACATCCTCGAAGTCATCGGAGAAATCAAAAGAGAGGGGAATCCCCAGTTCATTCAGCTCCGCCAGCAAATGTCCGGTGTGACTATAAAGCCCTGTATGGATGATATCAAACCCGCGGATATATTCTCTGTCAGCTTCACTCAACGCTATTGGATTCAGTCTGGTAACCCCGCCTTCGTTGCTGCCCAGAAATACCCGTTCCCCATTCTCTAAGGTTACCCGTGCACATCCGTTCTCTCCGCTATGATGTCTGCAATGTGAGATATCGATTTCCAGCTGCTGCAGCATATTTTCCACAAGACGTGCCTCGTCATCATCGCCGAAAACACCGAGGAAAGCCGCGTCAGCTCCTTCACCTTTGGCGAAAACACTAAAGTTGAGCGCATTGCCGCCGGGATACATCGTACGCTGATGAACATACTTGTCTACCACATTATCGCCAATACCTAGCACTTTCATGGTTTTATCCTCCCGATTAGTAGGCTACTATCCCCATATAACGGCGGGTTTCTAGCGGATGATTTCTCACCTCGGCAAGAGCCTCGCGATAGACACAAATGATACTGTAGAATAATACCGGATTAAAGAATTCCACAACTTCATCAGCAATTGTACCAATTCCCAGCTCTTTAGCATCAATCACTTCGACTTTCTCTGCATACTGATTCAGGAAAGTCCGTGCCCGTTCATCCAGCTCACGGGTGCGCCCTTCATTAATCATTAGGATGAATGGGGTTTCTTTATCCGTCACTTCAAAAGGACCATGGAAGAATTCACCGGAATGAATCGCCGCAGCATGCAGCCATTGCATTTCCATCAAAGAACAGATTGCAAATCCATAAGCATGTCCGTACGAAGCTCCACTCGTCAAGATATAATAAAGCTCCTCATTACGGTATTTGTCGGCAAACACTCGGGCACGTGGAGCGACCTGCTTTTTACCCTGGTTAATAATGCCGTCGATGGCTTCCAATCCTTTTTGAAAAGCTTCAATATGCGCATACCCTTCAGCCACATCTAACAATTGAGTAGCGAGATCCAGAATGATAGCCATCGGGTTATTTTTGACATTGCTGTCATCTCCCCATGCATACAAGAAAGAATAATCAGAGTAATTCAGCAGCGCAGCTTCCTTGTTATGGGTTAGGCCAATGGTGTGCGCTCCATGCTGTTTGGCTACTTGCGCCGCAGCTACCGATTCCGGTGTATTTCCGCCATGGGAACAAACGATTACTACCGATTGTGTGCCCAGACGTTTAGGCAATGCATGAACAAACTCATTCGCCGTATAGAGCCCCGTTACCAGTTTCTTCGCTTCACTATCCAGAAAATATTTCGCGGGATACATATCAACCAGTGAACCCCCACAAGCTACAAAATATACCTCTGAAATCTCCTCTGCCACTTTTTCACGGATACTTTGAACAACCTGATTTGTAGTCATTTGATTCTCTCCTTTGATATAACGTTATATAACGTATTGTTTACGAGATAAATATAACCGCTTTCAAAAATGCTGTCAACTATTAATTTATTCAGAATTCAACTCCAAAATATCTTCGGCAGCGACGATCTGTAATGCTCTGATTTTTAAAATAAAAAAATCGCATGACCTCAATATTTCATGAGAGTCATGCGATCTTCTGGTCAAGGATGATAAGACGGGGATAGAACCCCTACGGTACAGGAACAGTCCGAGATGATGTTGCAGATATAATCACAGGCGAAACAATTATTACTGAATAGCCTTTAATCTTCTATTTCAACGATTACATTAATGATAGAAGCATCATGGTCTTTAATACGAAGTGGTGCTGCGAAGGCAGAAATGAGTTTTTTGCCAACTAATGGAGCTGGGTTAATATCTTCATAAATGAGCATTGTCGGCTCTTTATATTTCTCATGATCTAAAAAGGCATGATGGACAAAATAGCCGTTTCTTTTTGCTTCTGCCAAATTTTCAATGCTCAAGGTATCTATAGCTACTGCTTTGCAGCTTGGGAGCTTCGTCCGGATGTATTCGGCAGCTACCGAAGAGACAGCAGGAAAATTATTGGCGTATTTTTCGAAATCCGTATCTCTGTGTTTCCAATAGCTCGTGTTGAAGATTAGAATATCCGCTTCATTAAGTTCTTCATATTCCTCAAGCATGTCGATTGTGATAAAGCCGTTTGGGCCAAGCGGGCAGTCAATTAATAGTGGGTTTCTGTAGATGAAGTCTTCTATAGGAACAGCATCTATCCCCTTACCGTTATTCAAATGATGCCATGGTGCATCGACATGGGTACCAGCATGAAGATAAATGCTTAACACACTTCCGTTCCATTCATCTCCTTTAATCAAGCGCTCTCTAGGATCTAATTTCACTTCTGGTAATCCTGGAAAAATAGGCATTCCTTCATAAATTGGGTAACCAATTTCGACGAATTTTGAAATAGTAACACACTCCTATAGATCACATAATTCCCCTCTACGTATACTCATTTTTTGTACAGGATTTATGCTGGTCCGATAATGTAACGATAATATTACATCTTAAAGTTGTTGATAAATAGTACATTATTGCAGTAATTATTATATAGCTTCCTAAAATGCCACTCTTAGTGTGTATTTTTCAAACTATTTGTTCTGATGACCCAAAGAATAAATTATATTGGCAATGGTTTGCGGACTTTCTCCACCATTGGACTCGAGCCACTGATTAATGACTCCAATAGATCCATAAACCTTGTAAGTGAAAGAATAGTCCCTTAGAAAGGGTTCGTTCCAATTTTGTTCAAGTAAGACTCGTGTTAAAAATTCACTTTTTCCACTCTCTGAAATTAGAAGCTGATACATGGTTTTCTTATCTTGAATGATGTTTAACAGTTTGACCATGGATTCTTCAGATGTGCAAGGACTGCCTCCTTCTTGTAATGCTTCCACCAATTCTTTATTAAATTCATTCTGCATCACTTCAAATAATTCAAAAGGATCTTTGTAGTGCAAATAAAAGGTGCCACGGTTGATATCAACGTAGTTACATATTTCAGTGACCGTTATTTGAGGTAACTTTTTAGTTTCTAATAAAACCAGGAAGCTCTCTTTAATGAGATTAATCGTATATTTAGTTCTTCTGTTATTCTTGGTTCCAACCATATGCTCCTCCTGTTCTATCCTTTCAACATAATAGATGTAATCTGTTTACTTCATAACATTTACAAAGGTATTGATTATTGTGATTGTTCAGACGTATAGATTATACTGACAACACGACATTAAATCAACACATGTCCACTTAATGAGGAATTAATAAGCCAAAATCTATTTTTATATAATACAAGGAGATGAACTAACAATGACAATCACTTCAGATAAAACAAACATTCTTATAGTAGGTGCAGGCGCAGTAGGTTTCTCTGTAGGTTACCATCTACACTTATCAGGCACCGATGTTACCTTTCTTGTACGAAAAGGACGAAAAGCAGACTTCGCTCCTCCTCAGAAACTATATTGCTATGACGATGCTACATTGAAAGATTTTAGCAACTTTAATGTCATAGAAGATATAGAAGAAATAAAACCTCAGCAGTATCAATTTATTATTATTACATTGGACGGAAATGTGAGCCGTTCACCAGAAGGCGTAGCTACGTTATCCAAATTGGGAGATGTCGTTCGTAATTCTAAAACTACGGTGATTATGAGTGCTTTTGGAAGCGGTATTCGTGAACATTACATTCAGTATATGAGAATTCCGGAAGACCAGCTGTTAAGAGGAATACTGGGTACGTTAAGTCATCAATCCAAGGCTGATTTGCCTGTGCATGCACCAACAGACCCCAAACTCATTAACCAAGCCATTGTCTGTTACAAACATCCGGCGAACAAGGTCGGTTTCCAGGTCGAGAACAATAATAAATCAGCTGCCAAACAATTTATCGCACTGTACAATGACTCTGGGGTCTCACGCTGTGGTCAAGTAAGTCCGGCGATGTTCAATATTTACTCAAGTATAGGTTTTCCTGTATACGCTGCTTGTGATATCGTAGGTTGGCCTAAATTCTCAGCCGTTATTGCAAATAAAGATCTTTGGCAGCTCGCTTGCCGTGCTCAGGGTGAAATAGCATCCCTGCCCAAGCATGGTCTAATCGGTAAGATTATGAGTTTTGTGATGGGGCCACGCATGACAGCAAAAATACATCTCAAAATGGAACAAGATATGCTGCCGCTAGATTATCAAGCATTCAATCGTTTCCATCATGGGGGTAAAGTGAAGGCTCAGGATGTAGAATCTATACGGAATTCGATTGTAGAGGGAGAACTTCAAGGCCGGCAGATGAAGGCTTTAAAGGAATTATTGCAACGTGTTGAACATAATTAACATCCGCACAAAAAACAGTATTTCATCAAAGATGAAATACTGTTTCCGCTCCGAACATTCATAATAGCGAATAACATTTTCCTTGTTCAGCTTGGATGGTTACACTTTCGTCCTTTGCTGCCCGCTGACTTCGTGCCACCCGTGCTGATATGCAGCATTCGGTCAGCCCACATATGGCAGGTCTGCGTAGCCATTGTTTCAAACATCAGCGACCATCGTCTGGTTTCTTCCCCTGCTCTTGGCCAAGTATAACGCCTGATCCGCCTTCTCCAGCAGCCCCTCCCGCTCCAATGTATGAAAAGGATAATGGGCGATTCCTAGAGAGATTGTAACCTGTGTCTCGATTGGCCCCCTGCTTTGTTCCATTGCCCGCCGGACTCTTTCAGCTATGATGAAAGCTTCCTCAGGTCTTGTGTGGGCTAGCAAGATGATGAACTCTTCACCGCCGTAGCGGTAGCAAACATCGTCTGGACGAACCGAGGTAACTATAACTTTGGCTACATGTTTCAGCACTTCGTCGCCGATGAGATGACCGTAAGTGTCGTTCACGAGTTTGAATTTGTCTACATCCAGTACAATGAGCGAAAACGGTTGTCCTGAGTCAATCCACTGACTCATCGTATACTCTAACGATCTCCGGTTCATTAAACCGGTCAGAGCATCCGTCGTAGCCTCTTGGGTCAGTTGATCCGTCTGCTTCTGAATATCCGTCATGGCAAGCAACACAGCCTTGGTCAGCAGATCTGCCTCTCGGCTCCATTGCGGCTTCGCTTCTGGCAATTCAATCTTTTCCTTGCCCATCCTGCTCACCAGATTTGCCAGGTACACAAAAGGCCGGGCCAGCTTGCGTGCTACGAGAATGACGCCCATCAGGAGGATAATGAACGGAAACAACGAATAGCAGAGAATGGTCCGAAGGTGCCCCATCAGTTGATGATGGATGACACTAATCGGCGAAACGACCACAATTCCCCATCCGTTGGCTGGAACGCTGGAGTATCCGGCAAGCATTTCAACGTCACGGGTGTTACGCACTTGCTGTTCCCCACTCTCCCCATTCATGAGTTTCTGCACAACCTTGTTATTGCTGACATCCTCCCCAATGAGCTGCTTATCCGGGTGGTACAACAGATGCCCACTTGAATCCACAATATAATAATAGGAGCCAGAATCGTCCACGTTATTGTCGCCAAAAATCATAGACAAAATATTGTTCTCCTGCAGATAAAATGTGCCGCTCAAAATACCGCGATATGTACCATTCTTGCTAAAAATCGGCTGACTCATAAAAACGATTAGTCTCTTTGTGGTTTGGGTCATGTAGGGGGAGGATATGTAAGGTTTTTTTAACGCCAGAGCTTCCAAACCGACCTTAGAAGTAATATGGTTTCCTGCTGACCCCAAACTAGTCGGTACTACATTGCGGATCAGCCCGTCGGCATCGAGCACGGCGATAGAATTGAAGTAATTGCTACTATTACGCATCAGTTCCAAATTATCATCCACTTGCTTCGGCGTTGAGGTTTCGTCATCGGAGAGTGTGTCAGCACTGTATTCCAAACTGCTGCGCATGGACTGAAATAAGGAATCCATTGTTTTGGTCATTCGGTCAGCGTTGTAGTAATTCAGATGGAGTGTAGTCTCCATCAATGATTGTTTTTTAGACTCGTAAGAGCCAATCAGAAGGATGCTTGAGGTTAGTAGAACCACCAGCGTAACCAAGCCCGTAAGCAGCGATGTAAGACTGAGCTTTTTACTTTGACGCGGGTCGGCTCTTCTCAGTGTAAGCAAACTTTAACCCTCCTTGGTTCTTGAAAACTAGATTAATTAATAATACAACAAATTAAGATGTTATTCGACAGTAATCAAAAGGCTCGGATCTCTCATACCACTCTGCTTACCGTTTGATATACGGCGGTTCATGAAATCTTCCATATTAAAAAAACTCCTCTCCAGAGCTTGTGATTAGACAAGCACTGAAAAGGAGTGTTATCGTCAGGGTTCTGTGTGTTACAAAACAATTCCTAGACACACAGAACCTTTAGCTTTTAACGGAAGTTTTACTCAAGAAAAACAAAAAAAACCTTGATTTCTCAAGGTTTTCACTGTGATGCCGAGGACGGGGGTCGAACCCGTACGGTACTCACGTACCGCAGGATTTTAAGTCCTGTGCGTCTGCCTGTTCCGCCACCCCGGCATATTATGTGTTGAAGCTTCATACGTTGTTCACATATAACGCGACAAGAAATATAATATCATGAATATCGATAACGCGCAATCCTTTTTCGAAAAAAAATTATTCACAATAAAAATAACCCGTTCAGCCAGAACCGATACGGGTTATTATAAACGCGGATTATCTACGCTCGTCACTTCTGCTTCTCATTCCGGCAAGACCCAAAAGTCCAAGCAGACCGAGCCAGCCCCAGTTAGATCCTTTGTTAGTTGCAGCATTCGTTGTTGTACTAGTTGCACGGTATTTGCCGGTCTGTGTGGTGTTGGTTGCCGGGTTGACAGTGCTGTTGGTTCTGTAGTTATTTCGGGTGTCATTGTAGTTATTGGTGTTGTAGTTGTTAGGTCTGTAATTATCATCGATGCGGATCTTATCTTTCATAATGCTCTCATGCTGATTCAGCGTTCCCGTGGTGCCGTTCATTAGATTGCCTTCCGTGTTCATCATCCGAGTGTGTTCCGCAGTCCCATCCATCCCGGTATTCGCGGCTGGGATACCGCCCAATGCTGCTGATCCCACGGCATTTGATGCATAGCTAGCTCCCATTAGACTCATTGATAATACAGTACCGCATGCAAGGCTTGTTATCAGCTTGTTCACAGTGTTATGCCTCCCTTTAAGGTTAGTTATCACTGATAATTTCCCCTTGGACGGCACTGTCTATGCATGGTGGTTTTACTCTTTTACTACATTAACTGTCTTAGTCACAGCATCATAAGTAACCTTTGCTCCAAGCGCCTCAGCCAGCGCACGTATGGGTACATAGGTTATTCCTGTATCAAGAACCCCATCGGTAAGCTTGCGGCCGTTTAGGTTAATGGTCACTGTAACGTCTTTGTTCACCTGATCATCCCCTCCGGTAATCTTTTTTAAAGCCTCTTTGGCTTGGTCCGTCGTTGGACGTTTACCTGCCCGAAGTTGATCTATAGTTAATCCGAAAGTCATTTGCAGATGTGAATAATCTTTAAAAGAGGTCCAGTCCCCGCCCCATTCTAAACCAAGCCGCTTAGCCTCCTGTACAACCTCTTGCCAATCTGCTGTCTTATCCTTATCACCATCACGATTGATATCCCAAGAAAGGCTAGTGCCATTCGGCAGCAAAAGCGCAAAATCAAACGCAAGACCATAATTATGATAGCTGGTACCGCCTTTAGCGTTGGTAACTATCGGTCCTGGTTTGCTTCTACCCTGCGCATACAAAGCATTTTGCTCAGCAATGGTCCGTAGACCCTGAGTAATAACGATAGGGACTCCTCTCGCATGGCTTTGCTGAATCAAAACATTCGCACCTGCCGCCAAGACAGGATGAAGCCCGACCAGACGCGCCGCGGATTTTTCCCTCAATTGCTCCAAAGTCAGCATAGAATCACCCCTTTGGTATATTCAATGATGCCGCTGCCCTATTTGCCTGTACCCCTGTCCCCTTTAGGATGATTTCCACAAAAAAGGACAAAATATTTAACGAAAGGTGGGAGACATATGGATATTCATAGCGATAGCTATAAAGTTGCAGCCCTTAGTGAACAGGAAGAAGCACTGGAAATTATTCGGAATGCTGAAGCTTCCATTGCACATCTGACCGGTAATCCTACCGTTACCTTAATCGCTTATGAGAAAAGCGAAGGCAACGGTTCTCAGCATTAAACGATGTAGACCTCGACAATATCATCCACATCGATCCACTTCCATTCCTCCGCCCACTGCAGCTTAAACTCACGCGAGTGGGTGTGAATGGAAGTCACAAAACCACTTAACATTGTATTTTCAAAAGGGTCAAAAAGAACAACTGTCACTCGTACATGACTCCGCAACGACAAAGCCAGTGTACATTCAATCTCCTCCAGCTTCTGCTCATCCAGAATAGGCTTGATGCGGCGCAGCGTTTCCCGTTCATCTCTTATAATTCGTATCTTATGCTCCGGCAGCATCATGCGGCTGCTTTCCCACAGCCCGTTTTTCTCCAGCTTTTTGCCCATGGTAACCCCTCCTTAATTATATATCTATTCCTCTGAACACGAACGTATGTTTGTATTATATCCGCATCTTCGCATATTAATCAATAATCAGGAAAAAGATACCTTTTTAAGGGTCACTCTTTATTCAAAAGATGTATATCTATTCAAGATAAAATTCGCAGCAAAAAGACGCTGACAGATAAACTGCGCAGCGCCTGATTTGATTTATTCTTGAACAACGTCCCCAGACTCTGAGGTAGCCTGACCTTCGGAATCTATAAGTCCTGTTGCTTCTCTTGCCTCGTTAAGCTTGGAAATACCGAATAACATCGCTATATCAGCCTTTTGATTCAATTCATTAAATTGCTCAGCCGTAACATTTGCGGAATCTGCGCCCTGAGAAGCCTCTTTTTTTAAAGAATAAGCACTTTCAAAGGAAACTTTAGACTCTTCAAGCAACTTACGAATGTCTTCAGGCAAGCTGGAGGAAATTTTTACTTTCTCGGCTTGATTCGATAAATCAGTTGCGGTACTCTGGAATTGCTTAATTTTCTTCTCCAACTGCTTGTCCGTGAGTTCTCCTGCTGAATAACCAGCAATGGCTTCGTTGAACTCCGCTAAAGAAGTTTTTCCTGACTCTTCAAGTTTAGACATTTCATTGTAGAAGTTTTGCACGGTCTCCTGCACTTCTTCCTCCGTGGCAGGTGCCGATGAAGTTGAATTATTGCTGCAGGCGCTAAGGATGACAGTCATCATCAGCATTCCTATTAGTAAAGCTTTTTTCATTATTTATCCCTCCACTTAACAGGATAATGTCGGTTTGTGTAAAGCGCAAATGAAATATATGTAAAATGACTGTTATGTTATAATTATTTTAATTGTGATCAGGAAAGGAGAGTATTTATGCCTTATTGCACCACCTGTGGAGCGGAATACAAGCAGGGCGCTAAATTTTGTGGAGAATGTGGAACCAGCCTTGACGGTACCGCTCCAGTAACCGCTCATCGACCCGCAGTAGATAATCATGTCATTCAAGAAGTCGTGCTCTGGAAAGGCAAACCTGCCGGCATCTCGGATCGACTCAAAGGAATCGTAGGACTTAACACAACTTCATATACCATTACAAGTCAGCGTATTATGGTAAAGACCGGACTTATCGGTAAAAATGTTGAAGAAATCGAATTGCTGCGCGTACGCGATTTATCCGTAAAACAGTCTATAATGGACCGGATGCTTGGCATTGGATCATTAACTGTATTTTCTGATGATGCCTCAGCGCCTCAGCTTCTTTTTCGAAAAATCCATGATGCCCAAACCGTCAAAGATGTTCTGCGCAAAGCCGTTCGTGACGAGAAGATCGCCAACAACATTAGCTACCGCGAGCAAATTTAAGACGTTCATACGTAAAAAGGCCCCGGAAAACCGGGGCTTTTTGCTTGCGCTTGCACACTTGAAGTACTCTTTTTTAAGGAAGATAAAATGCCCCCGCTGGGATAACCCCCTTGGTCTGGCTAGGACTCTCCCACTGCAAAACAACCCGGGCGTCGCCCGCATTCTCATAATACTCCACCTTTATTTCATACGGCTTTCCTGCAATCAGGTTTATGCTCCCTTTTCGTTCCTGGCCGCTCTGATTCACCCAACTATCAATGACTAGCCCGCCATCAATCCATACCCGTATCCCATCATCAGAGTAGGAATAAATGGTATACACCTCGCTAAAAGCAGCCGTCAGCTTCCCACTCCACCGCACAGAGAATGCATCTACACGAATGGCAGGATCAGGCGAACCTTGTCTCCATGAAAAGTTAATATTGGCATCCGTACGCAACAGTGCAGGCGTGCCGCTGAGCGTCATGTTATTGTAATATTGCCCACATAGTCCACTCTCCAGCACACTATCCCCGATAGCAGCGAAAGCGGCGGCCTCAGCAGCATACTCCTCTCGTGTGAATACCATTTTGTCGTTCATAAAAGCTTTTATCACAGCGTCGGTATTCTTCTCATAGAGGAGTTTCCCCCAGGTCAGCTGATAAGACCATTTGGGCTGTGTTTTGGACAACAGTTCAGCAGACGGAAGCTCTCCATTCTCACCAATCGCAATCAGCTTGCCACGACCCAGATCCCATAAATTATCATAATGACTAATCTTGAAATCCGCGTCATAAATGTCGAGCGCCAGCACATCTACCTTATCACTGCCCGGATAGTATTCTGCCGGCTCATCACACCACTGATTTTTTGCATTTGGACTCCAAACCCACAATAAATTATGCAGCTTATGATAATTGGTAAAACGATCGAACATAAGGCTCCACAATGCAGCGTAATTGCTCTTTTGCCCCCACCAAAACCATCCACCATTCATTTCATGATACGGCCGCCAAAGTACAGGAACCCCTGCGTCATTAAGCTTTTTCAGCGACAAGGCTATCTTATCCAGATCAGCTAACAGAGCATTATACTGGGTGGTACCTGGGGTTATATATTTATCAAAATCAGCATTGCTTAGGCTCGTATTTACATTCCCCCAAGTTGGCGCTGTCCCCGGTAATGCAGCGTGATAACACATCGTTACGATCCCGCCGGCCCTAGACCAGCGTATCGCACTGCTGACGACCCAATTCCGTTGATTGTCAATTAGAGCCTGTGACTGATTATTGATTGCGCCCAGCTCGTAGCCATGCAGCGCAGCATATTGCCCGCTGGTATTTTTAAGCTTCTCCATGAGCTCGTCTGCACTTTCCAAATAATCATGTTGGCCGCTTATCACACCCTTTCCCTGCAAGTAATAGAGGGTATTCAGCAATAGCTGAGCCGAGGACGACAGCCCCGAATCCGCCGGAGCCATTTGTAATCTGCGAAAAGCCATCTGCCACTGCACATCGCCCACGAACCTTGATGCTGAATCAACCATCTGACGAATAATCCGCTGCTCCATCTATTCTCACCATCCTTTTAAATCTTTTTAAGTTATAGTATGGGGACAATAATGACATGAACTCAGCGAATGGACATGAAGTTGTAAAATAAGTTGGGACGATATAAGGAACTGCTGAATAAATTCACGGCTCAACAAAAAAAGGAGCTCCGCGGCTCCTCATTACTTTTTTTCTTATCTCGTGTACCTTAAAGGCAATAGTTCAGTGATTTCATATTTAGCTAATCGGTCATCCTCCGATACAATTATCTTGCAATCTATTCCATAATCCGCAATTAACTCTCGGCACATGCCGCAGGGAGAGACTACTTTAATCTCTTTTTCCTCGCTGTCTGGGTCAGAATGCCTTACCGCAACAATCGTATCAAATTCCTTATAACCTTCGGATATCGCTTTGCCAATCACCATCGCCTCTGCACAGACTGTAATCCTCCCCATGCTGGCTTCCACATGTACCGCTGTAAAAATCTCTCCTGTTTTAGTACGAAGCGCTGCACCCACATGGTGCCGTCCCCATTCATAACGCCTGGTAATTATATCTTCGGCAGCCGTAATAAGCGTCTGATCCTCAATGGTAATTATGTACTCCATATCCAGTTCCGTCCTCCTTTATTTTACCTAATTATATTAAATCGCACTGAATTATGATATAAGATATACTATTTTAAGTGCCAAAAAAGGAGGAGCAGAATTGAAAGTAAAAAAATGGATCTCCAGTCTCATCATTGTTGCATTACTTGCTTTGGCTAGTTACTGGTTTGAACAAAACGGAGAGCCTACAGACCCCTCGTCTCCATCCGATTCGAGTGTTGTTCAGCTAACCTTCCCATCAGACCGCTATCCTGAGACCGCCAAACATATTCAGGATGCCATTGCGAAAGGTGAATCCGCCACATGTACGATTAACCGAGAGCAGGCTGAAGAGAACCGTAAAGAGTCCTTAAAAGGGATCCCCACTAAAAAGGGGTATGACCGGGATGAATGGCCAATGGCTATGTGTAAGGAAGGCGGCATTGGTGCCGACATTGAATACATAACGCCAAGCGATAACCGCGGGGCAGGAAGCTGGGTTGGCAATCAGCTGGAGGATTATGCAGACGGAACGCGGGTAGAATTTATGTTTAAATAACGGTCTGTCTGACCAGCCCCAGGCAACAGAATAGCCCCACCTGGCATTCGCCAGATGGGGCTACACTGCACATCAGCTAACTTAGAATAAGCAAGCTTTAGTGATGATAACCAGCAAGATGAAAAGTACCAGAATTGCTCCTGTTGAAGTCCAAGGACTACACACCGGACCTACTGATGCTGGACTTACTACCGGACCTACGTTACAACCACAACCATGTTCCATTCCCATTTTCAATTCCTCCTAATGATTAATGACTACAGCACAAGATATGTAAAAAGGAGATAAGCCGTTTGGGCGAATTGGCAAACAAATGCCAATCACCTAATGAATTGAAGGTGGACAGTCGATAAACAGGATATACACAAAGGAGGTGCAATATGGATATAGCTGCATTATCAATGGCAATGAGCCAAGCATCCTTAGCTCAAAATGTTGGGATACAGATCATGAATATTGCCAAGAATCAGGCTGAAACCCAGAGCCAAACCATGGTGGAAATGCTGGGCAAAAGCGTTGCTCCTAATTTGGGAAAAACACTTGATATTAGTGTGTAATTGCTTTATGCTAAGGATACATGAGAACGAATGTTCCTGTGTATCCTTAGCATTTTTTTACTCTACATAGCCCTTCGGGCTTTTCTTTTGCGCATTTATGCGAACATACGATCCCATTAGTGATTTATTAGTGATTTTAAACGAGGTGAATAAGTTGGAGAACATGAAATCATATTATCAAATGACTGTGCTTGAGAAATGGACGGAGGATTTATACAAGCGATTAAATCTTCATCAGCCCTCACAAATTTCAATATCGTATATTGCAGAGCGGCTTAATATCTGGGTTCATTATTTGGATGTGAGAAGCAAGAGCATTGAAGCGTCTGCAGGGATGTACAGCCTGTTTATCGACAACCGCCTTCCAGCCAATCTTCAACGGCTAGAGTTTCTTCATGAACTGTGTCACCTCCTTCGCCATGGCAGTGATAATCAGACCTTGATGCCAGAGCATTTCACGCGGGCACAGGAGGATGAATCCGAGCGTTTTATCTTGTATGCGGCGATGCCTTACTCCATGATCTCCCGCATGACATTGCCTGAGCAACGGGAGGATGCCATCTCCTATCTCGCAGCAGAATTTCAAGTTCCTGCCGAGCTGGCCTTACAGCGGATTGATCAGATCCAACGACGTGTGTTCCAAGGGCAATTATTGGCCGTGATGGGAAGAAACGAAGAACGACTGACACATATTCGCAACGGATCACGGAGATAATAAGCTTAGTTGCAATAGTTCTCTGCATATTCATTTATGGTGGAATTTCTCGTGAGGGGGAACGACATGGAAGCCATTAAAGTAATCGAATTATTACTGACTCATCCGGATTATAATGTAGATGCAGTACACCCCGAAATCCCGGATTTCGTGGGCATTGAGACGATTGAGGTGGATCACGAAACGGGGACCTTCTCCATTTTATTGCAAGAACCCAAAGAGGACTAAAAGAGAATCATTATTCTTCATAAGTTAAAAGGCAGCAAATCTAGTATGTCCCGGCAATTCTTCGTTCGCTTACGCCTGGATTACTATTGTTATTTGCTGCCTTTTTGTATAATCTGTTATGCAGATACAAACTGTATCACCAATAAGAACTAGAATAATGAATACACCGACAAAACCCCATATTAAAAACCATAAGATTTCCACCCCCGGCAGCCTTGGACTTACCTTGTTCTCCAACATCTTAATTCGCTGCTCCAGTATTTTCTCTTCCTCCTGCGTCATATATCTATGAATGACATACCAGTCTCAGTATATTATCTTATACTATATACAAATTATTTATATGGAGGGAATTAATGAAGAAAAAAACAAAACTAATCTTCATCGTTCTAATCCTTTTAATCTATGGAATAACATCCTTAGCCTTCCACTACTTCCAAAATCATATGAACAGAGAAGTCATTCATTATCTAGTAGAGACGAGAAATTATAAGAAAGAAGATTTTGATAAAGTATACACCCAGATTGCCAAAGCTCCCCTCGTAAGTACCACGGTGATTTTTGCAGACGAACCCTACGCAAGATACTTTTATCGAAAAGAAAATGGAAGGATCTTTCAATACAGCAGGGCTCCTGTTAAAGGTAATGATCCTAGCTATACATATAAACATATCGAGGAGAATCTCCCGTGAAGGAGTTGCCCTATAAAAAAGACGCGTTTGTCCAGCAGTCAGCACTTGGCTGCTTGGGCAACCGTGTTTTTTTGATCTTCCCTGCTCTAAATAGGTAAACATCGTTTGCGTAGACAGGTGATGGTAGAGGGTTCAGGACATGTGCCGATGCACTTGATTAAAGAGAGTATGGATAAGCAACTTGAAACTTGTAACGAAGCCCCTTTTTATACATTAGATCCACTGACTACAGATAACATTGGCGTGGTTCTTAGCAGCTATCGGACACAGTTGATCTTATGCGCGGTATAACCCTCCATTTCAAAGTGTGGCGGACCCCATAGCCTTTATTGGCATGAAAAACACCATATAAGACCTCCTTTTTAAGGAATAGCGTCACTGGAGTCCGCGAACCTGCTCAAAAGCCTATAAATATGCAAATAACGACTTCTGAGTCCGTAAGCCTGTGGAGATAATTTATGAATAGGCGTTCTTTACGCTCAAACACAAAGGAATTTTCTCAGGAACAAAATGTGACCTAATGCCGTCCTAAATGGTGTTATAGGTAAAGGGGGGCACAGTATCATGCAGCGATCCATGACCCGGCCGGGAAATCATGTGATGAAGAGTTACGAAATCTACGCAGATATGCTGTTCCGGATCGCTTTGGTCCATCTAGGCAGCCGGCAAGATGCCGAAGAAGCCACTCAGGATACCTTCATCAAGCTAATAGAAAAAGCGCCGGAGTTCAAAGATGCCGAACATCAGAAGGCATGGCTGATCCGGGTAATCACCAACCATTGTAAAACACTACTGGGCAGAGGCTGGCGCAAGCGCGAGGTTAAGCTGGAGAGCGCTGAGCCAATTGCGGTAGACAACCCCGAGGACTGGGCTCTGCTGCAGTTAGTTATGGCGATGCCCATGAAGTATAAAACCGTAATCCATCTTTATTATTACGAGGACTATCCCATCCAGGAGATCAGCAAGATTCTGCAGATTAGTCAGTCTGCCGTGAAGATGAGACTTCAGCGGGGACGGCAACTGTTAAAACTGGAGCTGGAAGGAGCGGAACCACAGTGAAGGAAGATCAGTTTCGAACAACATATAAGAAAGCGGTGGATTCGATGAAACCAGGTGAAGAGATGAAAAAAGAATTGTTCAATAAAATAGAGCAGCGGCAGGAGCGGAAGCGTCCGCGCAAGACGGTTTATATTGCGGCAAGTGTCGTGCTCGCCGCAGGAATCGGTCTGGCTGGGCCTAGTATATGGCAGCAGTTGAACAGTCAGAGCTCCCCAGGGCAGGTTGCCCAGGTAACTCCGGGAGCAAGCAATGCTGGCAATTCAGGCACAGCTACATCCGGCAGCATTGTCATTCCCAAGCTGAAACTGCCAGATAAGGAGTCTGGCGTGAAGGCAGATATGATCGCCTTGGTCGTGTATAAAAATAATATTTATACACAGTCAGCGACTCGCATTGACGCTGCCGATGCTGCTGCTCTGCGCGGTGATAAGTTGGGACGCACTACAGGCGGCATCAACGAATGGAGCGGTAGCGACGAATATATTGAGTTAGCCTCGAACATCGGCGAAACGGATCTCTATTCCGTGAAGGGCTATGACTCCAGCTTTCTGATTATGTCCTATTCGGAAATCAACGGCGAGGTATTCGCCGAACTGTATGAGCACACCAACGGCATCACCATAAACAGCGGCGCCGACCTGTTCGGCAAGCTGAATCTTGAAGGCCGAGTTACTTCTGCACAATGGGAAAGCTTCAACAGCTGGAACAACGGCCTCCAGCAGCAGGCGCCACTTGCCAATGGCGAGGCGCTTGATGGCTTCCTGACAGCCCTCCAAGCTGCTAAACCGCTGGCAGCAGAGCCGCTGATCGAGCAAGGCATCTACGACAGCGAAGACCGTAAGATCATCTATTTGCAGCTGGAAGACAACGCCCGAGTAGAGCTGACGCTGTTCGGTCAAGGACTTGTACGCTACGGTCAAGCACCGGCATTCTTCGAGGTCGAATCCGGGGCATTCCAGCAGCTGTGGGACAGCATGAAACTTTAAGGATGTTGGTGGAAACCCAGGGACGGCGGTTGGGACGGCGGTCAGGACTGCGATCGGGACTGCGACTGGGACTGCGATCGGGACTGCGATCGGGACTGCGACTAGGACTGCGATCGGAAGTAATTGAGTACCTCGTTTCGGTCGCCCTGCTCTCCATTGGACAATTTAGCTGGCTGCTAACAAAAACGGCACTGCTTCAAAACCATTTCATGGTTTGGAGCAGTGCCGTTTTGTGCTTTACTGTATGGTTTATGAACTCGCATACTAGATATGCTGGTTGTAGAGGTGAGACTACTGTTATTACTTTAAAGGACGATTCTCGCTGTAAATTCTGCAACTAAATCTGTGAGGAGCACGGCACTAACGAGCTAACGAACTAACCTCCTCCACCTCGAGCTATCGGACCCAGATGTCGCTATTTGCTGATTTTCAGCCTTAAGAGCATGGTTTCGGACTCCATGGACGCTAATGCCCAGAAAGAGGCTCAAATGCGGTACTTTTTATGCCATTAGCGACTATGGAGTCCGTTAGAATTGCAAATGTGGAAAAAAACCGCTTTAAGGGTCAGCTGTGTCCGATAGGAGCAGCCTCGTTCACGTAATTGTTATCGAATCAAATTTCAAAGGAACACAGGGGTCCCTCTCGGTACTTCCGATTGCTACAAAAAAGGAACGCCCACCATGGACGCTCCTTTTTTTCTTATTCGTCTACAAAATTCTAGCTAGTTACGCATTTACACTTTCCGATTTTCGATCCTGTCTTGCGTGTAATGTTTTCATTGCAAATCTTGCTATCGGCTGCGCAACCAACAGTTCAATCCAAAATGCTATTCCAAAGTTTCTCGGCCAGATGTGAAGAAAGTTTTTAAGTGGATCCAGGCTTATTTGTTTTGTCCCAACCCATGTGCCGATAATTGATAGTAAAATAGATAACACTGTGACATTTAATAAAGTATTCAACAGAATCCTTGCATTAAATCCATCGGTTTGTCCCATGAATTTCGGCATCACTTTCCCGACAATCGGACCTGCAACTAATCTTACGGATAAAACTACGATCATCCACATAAACGGAATAACCTTTAGTGTATCTATATACACTTCCTTACTGAAGCCGCGTTCCAACCCCACAATAATAGGGGCAATAGTGTTAACTGAAATGATTGAAATAATGAGTAAAAATAATATACCTTCTTTTCCGTTTCTGGGCAGTCTTGTGTCTCCATGCATGTTTGTCATCTCCGTGAATAATATTTCAGATGGCAGACGTATCATGAGACATATATTTTTGGCCCAATAAAAAAGACCAATATCTCTACACACTGATATTATAATTATAACATTTATTTAAAATGAATGTCAGACCTTCTATTCAAAATTCTTAAAATTCTCCTGCGGATAGCGAATAGTTACTCCACGTTCAGCGGCTTTTTCATTCCAAACGTAAGACACCAAATCCCGAAATCCCATCCAAGAGTTACGCCCCGGTAAATCGCCATTGCTTCGGTCGTGCGACTCTAACCTGTTTTCTACACCCTCATAGTAGCACGTAAAAATCGTCTATTGCTGTTCAACTTATAATCAAGTTACCTTCAGATCATGCTGAAATTTTATATGTATTTCCCCACCTAATAAGACCCCTCAGTATCATTTCCGCGATTTTTCTGATTCCCTTGTCCAAACACAATGAATCTCAATTCATATATATATAGCAAACTAATAAAGAGGTGAAGCTCATGGCAACAACAACAGGCATTATTACGAACACAGGGACTACCCCAGCATCCAACGTGGTCATTAATATCGATAATGACAACCTTAGTTTTTCATCTAACGTAGTCTATCACGTTTACGTATGGAATACCTTGGTTAGTAAAGGTTTAGTCTACTCCAACTCATTAAATGTTAATGCTAACACCAGCCAGTTTCTCAGTTTTAATATCGCAGGCAATTCAGCTTATGAAGTCCAATTTCTCGTAACTGGAAACGCACCGGCAGACACGATTATCACGGTGTTCGGAACGGATTCGTCAGGAAACGTCATCCCCCATCAAAGAGTGCTGCAATCCGAACTTACTTTCATAGCTCAGCTGAACCCGTAAGTACCAAAAACTCTATGACGAAAGGAGCTTTGCATGGTTAATATTCAACTTTCACCGAGCGCAAGCGTTCAGTTTGAGCCCACCATCGCGGTAAATTGGCTTAATCCTTCAGTTATGGTTGCCGTAGCTGTAGATCTTCGATTAGGCCCTCCTAATATAGGTTTATACAAATCTATTGACGCAGGTGCCACTTGGACAACAACGTTATTGCCGTTACCGACAGGATTTGCAGGCATCGAAGCACCACATATTGATTATATTTTCCCGACCACTTTCGTAGTATTAGCCCACGCCTTCGATTCAGACGGTCTCAGCGGGTCGATCGTCTCCTATACATCTGCCGACAATGCCTCTTCATTCGGACCGCCAGTCATCGTGAATCAAGGGTTTGGGCAGTTTGTAAATGATGATCAGGTGGTCGTTGTCACCGACAAAGCTGGATCAAGTCCTTTTTTTGGAAATGTATATACTGGTTATACGCATGATTACAACACACAATTCATACCGGGAAATACGATATTCTTCAATCGTTCCCTAGATAACGGTAGTACCTATTCCAGTCCCTCCCTGCTGTCTTCGGTCGAAGAATTCGAAGAATTCCCCGGTATAGCAATTACATTAAATGGGATTGTTATCGTGGGATGGATCAATCAGCCTCCCGGTAATACTGATCTTAAAATTCGCACATCCTCAGACGGTGGGGTCACTTTTACTCCTGAAACCATGGTCGCCAGCGTTGTAGTCCCACCAGATCCATTGCCGGGATATACATTTAGATGTCTGACATACCCTTCCCTCGCAGCAGATATTTCTAATGCACCGACGACGCGAGGGAATGTCTATGCTGTATGGCAAGATTTTCGAGAAGGTTATTCTGATATTTTTCTTGCTATCTCCACTAATTTTGGTGTGGATTGGGGGGCACCAATATCCATTACAGGTAGTCCTGTGGGCTCCCAAAACTTTTTCCCAGCCATCACCGTATCCCCTGCGGATGGTGCAATATTCGTTACCTATTACACTAATCGAGTCAACCCCCTCAACCTTGATGTTTATCTAGCAACATCTAGAGATGGCGGTATGACGTATACAAACACCCGGATAACAACAACTTCCTTTGACGTCACCGGCATCCCCCTAATTGGGGACTACATCGGTAATGCCATCGTCCCTCAAACAGGCCGTCTAGTGAGCGTATGGACAGACACGCGGACCGGTACAGAGAACATCTGGTTTGGTGATAATCAATAAGCTATTAATCAACTTCTGATGATAAAGTTAGTATATCTACTTGCAATAAAGGATGCCGAGCGAATATGCGGCATCCTCTATTGCTTCTTATCAAAATTCAGCATTAACCTTTTCAAAGAAATCATCAATTTCAGCGTATTGGACATGCTTTTAATTCAATCAAAATCTACGGCGTATGGTGCTTGCTACTTAATAGTCTATATGTCATGACTGTCCCCTTTCCTCTACAAGAGTAGGGCAGTTCCACAGAATACATACTCTTTACCGTTTTCCAGATGATCTATGATAAAACCAGTGGATCTAACAACGCCGTGACCAAAATGTGATCATTTTCTATTTTGTCGCTTTTCCAACTCTTCCACTTCTACTTACAAGGAGCCTATAGACAGCAAAAAACCCTTACAAGGTAAGGGTTTTTGATAAGTGGGCCCTGAGGGACTCGAACCCCCGACCAATCGGTTATGAGCCGACCGCTCTAACCAACTGAGCTAAGGGCCCGGATCTAAAAATATCCGAATGTACAATTGCTGTTGTAATAAAATTGGTTGCGGGGGCAGGATTTGAACCTGCGACCTTCGGGTTATGAGCCCGACGAGCTACCGGGCTGCTCCACCCCGCGTCAGAAATAATATTCAAACAGCGACAATAAATAATATACAGTACAAAATGGGTCTACGTCAAGGATGAATTTGTAAAAGTTCTCAAGGCAAAAATCTAACCCCATATCTTCCTTTGCGGGATCGATAAATCTCCACAAAACTTGGGTCATGATAGCCATAAATCCAGCCATCTTGCTCCAGTCTTTTTGCCAAACAGCCTGCTTGAAATCTCGTTCTGAACAGTTTCGCGAAGTATATCCAATTCATGATGCCCTCTTCTCCTTTTCGCAAATTAATCTTACGCTGCTCTGAACTTATCATGCCCAAGTTCCACAAAATAAGCCACCGGAAATCCGGTGGCTGCTACATATTCCAAAACTCAATCCCCTATGGAGTCAAAATAATATGTGGGATCTTTTTCGAGCGTACCCAGCATCGTATTCCCTTGCTTCTCCCAAGCTTTAAGTGCACTCTCGACCGTTCTCTTGCCCTGATAAACTTCTGTGAACAGTTGACGCCCAACATCGTTAATACGGCTAATTCCAGGCTTCTGTGTTTGTAGGACGTTCATCAAAGGATCATTGGCTGGTAATGGTTTAAGCGTATAGAAGGACTCCAGATTTACTGAAGGTACTTTCGTGGTAATGTAATCCTTACGGGAAGTTAGTTCCCCGCGGGTATGGGCTTTAATTTTGGCTACTTCATTACTGTTGACGAATTTGATCAAATCCCACGCATCTTCCTTATTAGCAGCCATAGTGTTGATAGCCATCATATTACCTACCCAAGTACCTACAGCCACTCCTGGTTTCTCCTTAAAAGTAGGTACGGTAACGAAACCCCAATCGACAGGATTATAATTTTTGATCTTTGCTGCATTGCGGCTCACACCTGTAAGCTCATTAAGATAATCGTATTCTCCAATTACCATTGCAGCTTTTCCGGTAAGGAAGAGATCCCCTTGGACAGGACTATAGGTACTCCGTTCTGTTTCTATAAAATCCATACCGTTTAACCCAGGTGTAATTTGCTTTTTCACCAATTGGCTGTAGGTCGTCCAAGCTTGACTCCACTGTGTTTGGTTTACCTCCATCTTATGTCCCTTGTTGTCATACATAGCAAGCTCCAGCGGTGAGACATAGGTCTGCATATCCCAGAAAGGATCGCTCATATAACGGTTCATCGAAAAGCCATATATACGCTTATCTTTATTTGTCGATTTCTTGGTCACCTTTTCGGCCAGCGCGAACACTTCATCCCAAGTCATTCCATCTGTCGGATAACCTACACCAGCAGCATCAAAAATACCTTTGTTAAAATATAACGCACTCGACATAAAAGTCGGCGCTAACGCGTAAAGACTTCCTCCACCCAGCTCACGAACTCCACTTAGCATCGTAGGCGCCATATTGCTTAAATCATATTGATCTCGTGCGATAAGCGGCTCCAGCGGTTGCACCAGATTATGTTCCACCAAACTCTTCACCAATGTACTATCACCGACGATTACATCAACTGGCTCTGCACCGCCCATAATTGCTCGGATATTCTCCAGATTATCTGGGTTAACCTCTGGATAGGTGCTGTCAAAACGAAGCTCATTCATATTGATGGCTGGAATAATCTCAAGTTTGATTTCAGGATGCTGCAATTCATACATATCTGTAAACTGCTGACGAAAAGAAGAATCGTCCTCTCCAGACCAGAGGCTGCCAATACGTAACACGCGCTGTTCTGTAGATGGCTTAGAAGCCTCCGCCCAAGCTGTGTGCCTGCTTTCAGAAATTAAAGGCAATAGGAGTGCTGCACATATTCCAAAGCTTAACCAGCGCCGCCATAGCCTTCTATTATTATTTATATGATTCATTCTTGAACCCTCCCATAAAATACTCAATCCATCCACCTTATGAATAATTACCCATAATTCTAGTAACAGTATATAGCTTTATTCAGGAGGGGAAGTTACAGGCTGTTTAAAGTTATGCTACGATTTCTTCATATTATTTCTATAAAAAACGTTCCGGGAGTTTCCTGAGGATACTAAAATGCCTTTCTGCGGCAGGATAATTGCACTTTGTGCAACTATTACAGCTGAGTGTGTTGTGCTTCTCCTTTTAATTGCACTATGTGCAGTTAAAAAACGTTATTAGGTGCTTTCAGCGGATTTCTGGCTGATTTAATTGCACAAAGTGCAACTATATCGCCAGATCCTCTAAGGAAGGTTAGTTTAAGTGCACAAACTGCAACTATTCGGCGTTTGAGACGACATTGCGATAGCATCCCCGGGTGTCAGAGCGTTCAGAGCGTAGAGCGACAGCGCATAGCAGCAGAGTAGCAAAGTGCCAGAGCATAGAGCGACAGCGCATAGCAGCAGAGTAGCAGAGTGCCAGAGCATAGAGCGACAGCGCATAGCAGCAGAGTAGCAGAGTGCCAGAGCATAGAGCGACAGCGCATAGCAGCATAGCAGCAGAGTTTCAGAATCCCGAGTGTCAGAGCGCAATATACCAGAGCGACAGAGCGCAGGTCAGCCAAGTATCACAACGTGAATGTATATGTAAATGTATATGTAAATGTAAATGTAAATGTAAATCCAAACACCAAAACTCTACTCTCCACTCTACGTTTCCTTTTACCAATACAGCATTCGTCTTCCCTACTAACTAACCTACTAACTAACCCGCACCTTTCCTGTGACCGGCACAAATCGCCCCTTCTACGCAGGATAATTGCACTTTGTGCAACTATTAAAGCGGAGTGTGTTGTGCTTCTCCTTTTAATTGCACTATGTGCAGTTAAAAAACGTTATTAGGTGCTTTCGGCGGTTATCTGGTGGATGTAATTGCACAAAGTGCAACTATATCGCCAGATCCTCTAAGGAAGGTTAGTTTAAGTGCACAAACTGCAACTATTCGGCGTTTGAGACGACAGCGCGATGAAATCACCGGAGCAGAGTATAGTATTCCAGAGTGTCAGAGCGTTCAGAGCGCAGAGCAGCAGAGTATCAGAATCCAGAGTGTCAGAACGCAATATACCAGAACGACAGAGCGCAGGTCAGCCAAGTGTCAGAACGTGAATATAAATGTAAATGTAGATGTGAAATGTGAATGCAAACACCAAAACCCTACTCTCCACTCTACTTTTCCTTTTACCAATACAGCATTTTCCTTCCATACTAACTAACCTACTGACTAACCTGCTACATTTCATGTGACCGGCACAAATCGCCCCTTCTGCGACAGGATAATTGCACTTTGTGCAACTATTACAGCTGAGTGTGTTGTGCTTCTCCTTTTAATTGCACTATGTGCAGTTAAAAAACGTGATTAGGTGCTTTCGGCGGATATCTGGGTGATATAATTGCACAAAATGCAACTATATCACCAGATCCTCTAAGGAAGGTTAGTTTAAGTGCACAAACTGCAACTATTCGGCGTTTGAGACGACAACGCGATGGAATCACCGGGGCAGAGTATAGTATTCCAGAGCGCCAGAGTTTACACCTGCCGCGGCTGGATCATTGCATCTTTCTGCAATAAATAACAACGTACTTCATGCACCTATACAGCAGAGTGTGCTTTAAGCTTTCCTTTTTATTACACTCAGTGTAGTTAAAAAGAAAAGCCTCCCACCAAAATGTGAGAGGCCCGTCCAAACTATAATCAGATATTTAGTTTAAACGCCAAATGCGGAAGGATCTTTTCTCCAAGATTTCAGCAGTTCCACATCTGTAGCTGCGATCTTGCCTTGTGTAAGAGCCACATCAATCAATGTGCTATAGTTGGATAAGCTTCGTAATGGCATTTCAGCTGCGGCAAAAGCCTCCACCGCACGGTCCAGCTCGTAGCTGAAGATTGCCAATACAGCCAACGCTTCTGCGCCTGCTTCTTGCACAGCTTGAGCTGCTTTGATGGAGCTTCCGCCAGTGGAGATCAGGTCTTCGATAACGACTACCTTTTGCCCCGGCTTAATCAGTCCTTCGATCTGGTTCTGCTTGCCGTGACCTTTAGCTTTATCGCGGATATAAGCCATTGGCAGATTAAGTTTATCAGCTACCCAAGCTGCGTGAGGAATGCCTGCGGTTGCTGTACCTGCGATCACCTCTGTGTCTGGATACTGGCTTTTAATAAGCTCAGCGAAGGCATCAGCAATATAGTTACGTACCTCTGGGTAAGCCATAGTCAGGCGGTTATCGCAATAGATCGGGGATTTAATACCAGAGGTCCAGGTAAAAGGCTCCTGCGGACGCAGTGCCACTGCTCCTATCGTAAGCAGATAACTTGCTACTTGTTCACTTCTATTTAATGTACTCATGCTAAGGTCATCTCCTCAATAATATTTAGTGCTGCTTGACGTGGATCAGCCGCAGTTGTAACAGGACGGCCCACCACCAGAAAGTGGCTGCCTTGCTGAATCGCTTTGCCCGGCGTCATCACCCGGGACTGGTCACCTAGGGATGCACCTGCTGGCCGGATACCAGGTGTAACTGTACAAAATGCGGGCCCACAAGCCTCTGCGATCGCTGAAGACTCTTGCGGTGAAGCCACTACTCCATCCAGACCTGCAGCGGCTGCCAGCTTAGCGTATCTGACTACAGTATCTGCTACGTCTCCTGCGATTCCAATTTCGTTATTCATCACTTCTTGGCTCGTGCTGGTCAGCTGTGTAACTGCGATAATCAAAGGCATTTTAAGCGCAGCATTCGCATTAACTACTGAAGCAGCGCCTTCCCGGGCAGCAGCCATCATCGCTGAGCCTCCTGCGGCATGTACGTTAAACATATCCACACCGAGGTTCGTAAGGCTTTCTGCCCCGCCTTTTACCGTGTTAGGAATATCATGCATTTTGACATCTGCAAATACAGAATACCCCCGAGATTTCAGTTCATTAATGAATTCCGGTCCCGCTGCATAAAAAAGCTGCATTCCCACTTTCATATAACAAGGAATCCCTTCAAGCTTGTCAATCAAGGTTCTTGCCCCAGCAACATCAGGGTAATCTAAGGCGATCATCAAGCGATTCGCCATTTCATTCCACTTCGCATCTCCCTGTCCCATAACCGTTCTCCCATCCAGTGCAGACTTAAATCCACACTCTTCATTTATTAGCCCCTAGGCATAGCGGAACGGTCTGCGTAAACGCAAACCGCCCTATACATCTTTATGAGATTAGTTTAATTGACCGACAAAAGCAGGCATGGACTGTGACGAGAAGTTGATCGTCTGCAGCATTCTGAGCAGTGCCGTTACTGTATCGAGTGATGTCATACATACGACGCCATTCTCAACCGCTTCACGACGGATACGGAATCCATCACGCTCTGGTGTTTTCCCTTTAGTCAGTGTATTAAAGACGAAGTTGGCTTGCCCACCACGAATCAAGTCGAGAATGTTCGGCGCACCTTCATCCAGCTTGTTTACGTTCATTACGTTGAGACCTGCTTCTTCAAGCGCTTGAGCGGTGCCTCCGGTAGCAATGATCTTGTAACCCAGCGAGTGGAAGCCTTTCATAAGCTCTACAGCTTCTGCTTTATCTTTATCTGCCACTGTAACGATGATAGCGCCGGTTGCTGGAATTTTCATTCCTGCTCCGATTAGACCTTTATACAAAGCTTTTGCATACAATTTATCGCGGCCCATAACCTCACCCGTCGATTTCATTTCAGGTCCGAGCGTTGGTTCTACTCTACGCAGCTTGGCAAAAGAGAACACCGGCACTTTAACCGATACATAATCACTTTCCGGCCATAGACCTTCTGTATAACCGTCATCTTTCAGCTTGCCGCCGAGAATGATTTTGGTTGCCAGATGCGCCATTGGAATTCCAGTTACTTTACTCAAGAATGGAACCGTACGCGATGAACGTGGATTTACTTCAATTACGTACACTTCATTCTGATAGATAACGAACTGGATGTTGACCAGACCAATCGTTTTCAATTCCTTAGCAATCTTGATTGTGATCTCAGCAATTTTTGCTTTCAGACCTTCATCCAGATATTGCGGAGGATATACAGCGATGGAGTCACCGGAGTGAACGCCTGCACGCTCAACATGCTCCATGATCCCTGGAATAACTACCGTCTCACCGTCACAAATTGCGTCTACCTCAACCTCTTTACCTAACATGTAACGGTCAATCAATACCGGATGCTCCGGATTTACCTTAACCGCTTCTACCATGTAGCTAAGCAATTCCGCATCATTATATACAATTTCCATTGCGCGTCCACCCAGTACATAGGAAGGACGTACCAGCACCGGATATCCAAGCGATTGTGCAGTTTCTACTGCTTGATCTACGTTGATAACCGTCTTTCCTTTTGGTTGGGCAATATCCAGACGAGCCAACAAAGCTTCGAATTTCTTCCGGTCTTCAGCTTCGTCAATACTGTCTAGGCTAGTTCCGAGAATCTTAACGCCAGCCGCACTTAGTGGTGCAGCAAGGTTAATGGCTGTTTGGCCTCCGAACTGTACGATAACCCCAATCGGATTCTCTTGCGCAATTACGTTCATTACATCTTCAAAGAACAAGGGTTCAAAATACAACCGGTCCGAAGTATTAAAGTCGGTAGATACAGTTTCAGGGTTATTATTGATAATAACCGCTTCATAACCTGCCTTCTGAATCGCCCACACTGCATGCACAGTGGAGTAATCGAACTCAATCCCTTGGCCGATCCGGATTGGACCCGATCCAAGCACGATAACCTTTTGTTTATCGGAATGAATGACCTCATTTTCAGTCTCATAAGTAGAGTAGTAGTAAGGTGTAGAAGCTTCGAACTCAGCTGCACAGGTATCTACCATTTTGAATACAGGCGTTAATCCTCGCTCTAAACGAAGCGCGCGTACATCAGCTTCTTTAGTGTATTTACCGTTCGCTTGTCCTTCTGCACGTATCTCAGCAATCGCACGGTCTGTAAAACCTCTGCGTTTAGCTTGATATAAGGTTTCTTCTGATAAGCTTTCATCCCCACGGATGACCTCTTCAAAGTTGATCAGTCCCTCGATTTTGGACAGGAACCACCAGTCTACGTTAGTAATGTCTTGAATCTCTTGCAAGCCAAATCCGCGGCGGAAAGCTTCAGCGATCAAGAACAACCGCTCATCATCTGGTTTTGCCAGACGTTCACGCAGGACGCTTTCTTCCAGATCCTCAGCGCCCGGCAGGCGGAAACGGTGTACACCGATTTCCAGGGAACGAATTGCTTTATGAATGGACTCTTCGAAGGTACGACCGATGGCCATAACTTCTCCAGTTGCTTTCATTTGTGTGCCCAGCTTACGGTTCGCATGAATGAACTTGTCGAACGGCCAGCGTGGGATTTTGCTTACGATATAGTCAAGTGTAGGCTCGAAGCAAGCATAGGTCTGTCCAGTAACTGGATTGACGATTTCATCGAGTGTGTAACCAAGTGCGATTTTGGCAGCCATTTTGGCAATCGGATAACCGGTTGCTTTCGAAGCCAAAGCCGAAGAGCGGCTGACACGTGGATTTACTTCTATTACATAATATTGATAGCTTTGCGGATCCAGTGCGAACTGCACGTTGCAGCCACCCTCGATATTCAGCGCACGAATGATTTTGAGTGAAGCGCTGCGCAGCATTTGATATTCACGGTCGGATAACGTTTGGCTAGGTGCCACAACGATACTGTCACCCGTATGCACACCTACCGGGTCAAAGTTCTCCATGTTGCAGACAACGATACAGTTGTCATTCGCATCACGCATAACCTCGTATTCAACTTCCTTCATGCCGGCAATACTTTTCTCCACCAAACATTGTCCAATTGGACTATAACGAATACCTGCTTTGACAGTCTCAAGCAGCTCTTCTTCGTTGTCGCAGATCCCGCCGCCGGTGCCGCCAAGCGTATAGGCTGGGCGTACAATCAGTGGGAAACCAATTTCCTCAGCGAATTTCATCGCTTCATCTACTGTGGTAATAATAGTGCTCTCTGGTACAGGCTGTTCCAATTCGCGCATCAAATCGCGGAACAAATCGCGATCCTCTGCTTTTTCAATGGATTCAAGCTGGGTACCTAGAAGCTTAACATTCTCTTGTTCTAGTACTCCTGCACGAGCCAATTCTACAGCCATATTAAGACCTGTCTGTCCTCCCAAAGTTGGCAACAAGCCATCTGGGCGCTCCTGGCGGATGATGCCAGTTACGAATTCAAGGGTAATCGGCTCGATATAAACTTTATCAGCCATATTGGTGTCAGTCATGATAGTCGCTGGGTTACTGTTGATCAGCACAACTTCCACGCCTTCTTCTTTCAGGGCCTGACAGGCCTGAGTTCCGGCGTAGTCAAATTCTGCGGCTTGCCCGATAACAATCGGTCCAGAACCAATTACTAATATTTTTTTAAGCTTTTCATTCTTAGGCATGTTATAGAGCTCCTTTCACGGCTTCAAGCTGTTTTACTGTAGGTTTTGGCGCCGTGATTCTGGCGTTTGCCGCAAGCTGCGCCTGGCGCGAGCTTACAGGTGTGTTAGCTTTATGATCAGCGATCATCTGTAAGAAACGATCGAATAAATAGCTGCTGTCATGAGGTCCCGGTGCTGCTTCTGGATGGTACTGTACTGAAAATGCAGGGTAACGGGTATGTTTAAGTCCTTCAACGGTCTTATCATTATTATTAATGTGAGTAACTTCTAGATCCGTGCTCTTCACAGAATCTTCATTCACTGTGTAGCCATGGTTCTGAGAAGTAATGAAGCAACGTCCGCTCTCCAATTCTTTAACCGGATGGTTACCTCCACGGTGCCCGAATTTCAGTTTCTCTGTATCCGCGCCACAAGCCAGTGCAAACAGCTGGTGACCTAAGCAGATGCCGAAAATTGGGTATTCACCAAGCAATTCCGAGATCGTCTTCACTGCGTGTGGGACGTCTTTCGGGTCCCCAGGGCCGTTGGACAGCTGGATACCATCTGGATTGAGGCGACGAATCTCATCAGCGGTTACGTCATGAGGTACAACTACAACATCACAACCGCGATTGTTCAACTCGCGCAAGATGCCAGCCTTCGCGCCGTAATCTACAAGCACGATGCGCTCTTTAGTTCCTGGGCTATTGTACATGCTTGGAGTAGATGTGCGAGCTACCTGATTGCGCAATTCTTCAATTGAAGTGTCGCCCATCATTTCCATCAATTCCTCTACACGTTTGTTAGAGGTAGTCAGGATCGCCTTCATTGTTCCGTAGTGGCGAATAATCCGCGTCAACATCCGGGTATCAATCTCGCTGATTCCAGGAATATCATATTCTTTCAGCAGGTCGTCCACACTGTATTCTGCGCGCCAGTTACTTGGAACTTCTTCATGACGACGCACTACAAAACCGTGTACGAAAGGTCGAACAGATTCGAAATCATCCCGCGTAATCCCGTAGTTCCCGATCAATGGGTACGTCATGGTAACGATTTGTCCGCAATATGAAGGGTCAGACAGCACCTCTTGATATCCTGTAATTCCTGTGTTAAAAACAACCTCGCCTGTCTTTTCACCTTCAGCGCCAAATGCGGTACCTGTAAATAAAGTTCCGTCTTGAAGCAGCAATCTCGCCTGCATTCCCTTCCACTCCTTCATGTTCTGTAGTCTAATACGTATGCCTTGCATGCCTTCCGGAGTGTACGCGTTCAAATTGCTGATCTGTAAAGATCAGCAATTTCGCCTCACCAGTCCGCTAGTTTTTCTCAGTCCATACGGCTTTGCCGTCCACCCAAGTTTTTACTGGCCAACCCTTAAGCTTCCAGCCGCCAAAAGGAGTGTTACGTCCTTTGCTTGCGAAGGAACTTGGATCTACTTCTTTTTCCTGCTCCAGATCGATCAGTGTCAAATCTGCAGGAGCTCCGATCTCCATAACCCCGGTGTTCAATCTGAATACCCGTGCAGGATCGGCAGTCATTCTTTGTACTAGTAAGGATAAATCCCATTTTCCGGTTTCTACAAACGCTGTGTATAAGAGTGGGAAAGCTGTCTCGAATCCAACGATACCAAAAGGTGCCAGCTGCATTCCCTTCGCCTTCTCTTCTTCACTATGTGGCGCATGATCTGTAACAATCATATCTAGTGTGCCATCAAGCAACCCTTCGATACACGCCTCAACATCGCGGCGGGAGCGCAGCGGCGGGTTCATTTTCCAATTGGCATCCAGGCCTGGAATATCGTCTTCAGCAAGAAGCAAGTGATGCGGACATACCTCAGCAGTTACTTTAATGCCGATCTCTTTTGCTTGGCGAATCAGCCGCACCGACTGTTCAGTACTGACATGGCATACATGGTAATGAACGCCTGTCGCTTCTGCCAGCAAAATATCGCGTCCAACATGGATCGCTTCTGACTCATTCGGAATTCCTTTGAGGCCATGCTTCTTAGCGAACTCACCTTCAGCTACACAGCAGCCTTCAACTAGCGAATTATCTTCGCAGTGGGCAATGACTGGCATATCGAGCGATGCTGCGATGTTCATTGCATCTTTCATCATTTGAGCACTTTGTACGCCCACACCGTCGTCTGTATATCCAATAGCTCCAGCTTCTTTGAGCGCCGCAAAATCCGTCAACTCACGTCCGAGCTCATTTTTCGTAATGGCTGCATAAGGAAGCACTTTAACTAGTCCTGCTTCACGCGCCTTGTCTTTCACAAATTGCACGATCTCCGGGCTATCTGTCACCGGACGAGTATTTGGCATACATGCAATGGTTGTAAATCCGCCTTTAGCAGCTGAGCGACTTCCGGTTTCCACTGTTTCCTTGTGTTCAAATCCCGGTTCACGCAAGTGCACATGCATATCAATGAGTCCCGGAATGAGCAGCTTACCTTCAGCATCAATGATCTCCGTGGCTTCTCCGATAGCTTCATTTCCGTCGATTATAGCCGAGATCACACCCTCCTGAAGTTCGATGTGTTTGCGCTCAAGCAAGCCTTCCTTATTCAATACGCTGGCGTTTCTAATAATCACTGTCATGATTCTACCTTTACCCTCAGATCACAGCTGCGGGCCCTCTCGTTATTATATAATAAAAATTCATCTTTGTGTATATTTATTAGTCTCTATACGTTAGCATTCTGTAAGCTTATAGTAAAGCTCTTTCGAGAACCGCCATCCGGACCGGTACGCCATTAGACATTTGCGGGAAAATCCGCGATTGACTGCACTCAACTACTGCATCATCAATCTCTAGATTCCGGTTAACCGGAGCTGGATGCATAATGATTGTGTCTTTGGCCAGCTTAGCTGCCCGCTCTTCTGTTAGACCATAGTGGCTACGGTAATCTTCGGCAGACAGCTTAATGCCGGAAGTATGGCGCTCAAGCTGTACTCGAAGCATCATTACTACATCCGCTTTAAGAGCTTCTTCCATAGTTACGTAAGGCGCATACTCCATAAGCTCAGGAGCCTTCATATTATCCGGTGCGCAGAACTGCACCTTGGCCCCCATTTTCGTAAGCCCCCAGAGATTAGAACGCGCTACGCGGCTATGCATAATGTCCCCAATGATGGAGACTGTCAGACCCTTTAGTTCCCCAAAGGTTTTGGTCATGGTGTATAAATCAAGCAGCGCCTGCGTAGGATGTTCATTGTTGCCGTCGCCCGCATTGATAAGCGGTATGGACACCTTCTCAGCTAACTGCTGCAGCACACCTGCAGGCTTCAAACGCACAACTCCGGCATCGATCCCCATCGATTCCAGTGTGCGCACTGTATCGTAGATCGACTCCCCTTTTTCTACACTAGAAGCTGCAGCCGTAAAATTAAGTACTTGTGCACCTAGTCGTTTCTCTGCCATCTCGAAAGAGAAGCGTGTGCGTGTGCTGTTCTCAAAAAACATGTTAGAAATAAAATGGGAGTTCAAGATGGGCGTTAGCTTTTCACTTTGATTGTCCCAAAATGCTGTTCTGTCAAGCAGTTGGATAATTTCCGACCGGTCAAGCTCTTTGATTCCCAGCAGACTACGTTCCTTTACCTTGGTAAGTGTCATGATGTTATCGTTCCTCCCGGTTTGAAATAATGTAGACCTCATCTTTGCCGTCGTATTCCTTCAGCGCCACTTCAATCTGCTCGTGCTTTGAGGTAGGTACATTCTTACCGATGTAGTCCGGCCGGATCGGCAGCTCGCGGTGTCCGCGGTCAGCCAGTACTGCCAGTTGAATCATTCGTGGGCGTCCGCAATCCATCAAAGCGTCCATCGCCGCGCGGATGGTGCGTCCGGTGTAAAGTACATCATCGAACAAAATGACTTTCTGATCATGGATGCCAGCACTTCCTGAAGTAATAACGACGTTACTCTTCACTACTGCTTCACTGCCTTCCACTTCACGGTCATCCCGGTAATGTGTGATATCCAGCTCACCGTATGGAATCTCGACGCCTTCAATCTCCTTGATGCGCTCAGCGATACGCTGTGCCAGATACACACCTCGTGTCCGAATGCCGACCAGCAGACAATTCTCGATACCTTTGTTCTTCTCCAAAATCTCATGAGCAATACGCGATAAGGCCCGGCGGATCGCCGTTTCATCCATAATGACATTTTTCTCAGTAACCATAATCTTGTCACCCTCCAGCTTGTTCGCCTATTCAAGTTCCCGGAAATCAAAAAACTCCTTGCCTATAACAGGCAAGGAGTGAAATCCGCAGATGAGGAAGATGACGGCCGCGCGCATAAAAAGACAGTTCCGTATTTACACACGGATACCTTTCTAAGAGTCGCGAACCTCGATTCACGTTACCTTGCCAGCCTCACAGGACTGAATTAAAGGCGCTATTCATTTAACAAGAATTATGACAGAACAACCCCCTCATGTCAACTTTCTCTGCCTAAACTTTTGCACTTCTCTTCCTTACTTCTATTAACAACAAGGGGGAAGCGGTACTCAGTATATCTGCATAAAAAACGATGCTGGTCCCAAATAGCCTTTCATCGCTTTTTGGACAGCCTCGTTTATGTTCTTAACACTACTTAATGTCCAAATGATTCAAAAGGCGCACCTAGTAATGCTGAAAATGATGCAATCGGTGAGGTACTTATATAGTAATTAAGGAATTTCTCCCTGAAATTCAGTGATTTCTGTTCATCAGACTTGTTATTAGGGAAAACTTCCCTAATTATTGGCCAGTTCAGTAAATAATATAGAAAACCCGCTGATTATTAGGGAACTTTTCCCTGATTTCGTACATTTAGAGCGAATATCGGCTAATTTCAGGGAGTTTTTCCCTAATTAGTTTATAACCCACTCTTTACTTCGCACAAACACAGAACGCATATCGCTCACCACACAAGCCCACCGCAGAAAGTCCACTGCACAAATTCCACCGTCACAGCTACCACAAATCATCTACTGCAAGCTGTACGAAAATCAAATATTGCAGTCAACCACCACCCACCCGAATAACAGAACACTACACTAAAATGCACTACAATACACAACACGTGGCATATAGTCATAGGGCACAGTAACATCTACAACATTTCCTATTCCATAAAAAAGAAGCTGCCCCCAAGTAGAATTCACTACTTTTGGGACAGCCTCATTAATTTCAATAACAATGCTTAAAACTCAAATTCCACATCGCTAAGACGTCTTTGAATTTCAGAGATGACACGTCTCTCTTCCTCTTCACCTTTAGCAATAAAGGTAACGGAGAAACGAACAAACGGACCTGCATCATCCCAAGGCACAGTGGAGATCAGCTTCTCACGAATGAGGAATTGGGAGAAATCTTCACCGGATTCAAAGCGACGGCCGTCTTTGATTCCCTTAGGTGCAGCGACATACAGGAAGAAGGAGCCTTTTGGCTTCTCAGCTTTAAAGCCGAGGCTGTTCAGTGCATCAACCAGCAGGTTGTGACGACGGGAGTATTTATCTGCAATCGCTTCAGTAATCTCCGGATGAGCAAGACCATAAGCCGCTGCTTTTTGAATCGCGATAAATTGGCCGGAATCGTTGTTATCCTTCACATCGCTGAAGGCTTTAACCACTAGCGGATTACCAGCCACAAAACCAATTCTCCAGCCCGTCATATTGTAAGACTTAGAAAGAGAATGCAGCTCTACACCCACATCCTTTGCACCTGGAACGGAGAGGAAGCTAAGTGGCTTCAAACCGTCATAGGTCAAGGCAGCATAAGGTGCGTCATGGATAACCACTACATCGTATTTTTTCGCCCATGCAACGACCTCAGCAAAAAACTCAGGAGTGGCACTAGCGCCCGTTGGATTGTTTGGATAGTTTAGATAAAGAAGCTTAGCTTTACGAGCAATGTCTTCCGGAATTTCATTCAGATCTGGAAGGAATTTGTTCTCCTTCTTCAGCTCCACTGTAAATACTTGTCCACCCAAATATTTAGTATGTGTACCCAAGACTGGATAACCCGGCACGGTCATAATCGTGATATCACCTGGATTGATGAAACAAGATGGCAACATAGCCAGCGCAGGCTTCGATCCGATGGAGTGAACTACCTCCGTGTCTGGATCAATTCCTTCCACCCGGAAAACTTCCCGCAAATATTCAGCAGCAGCAGTCTTGAATTCGGCAATTCCATTGTCCGCATATCCGCGGTTTTCTTCCTTCGCTGCTTCTTCAGCAAGCTTAGCTACGATACCCGCATCAGCCATCTCATCCGGCTCGCCTACGCCCATATCAATTAGTTCAATGTTAGGAAAATCCTGTTTTGCGGATGCTTTAGCACGTTTGATTTTCTCGAATTTATAAATCGAAGTGTCTTTGCCATAATTGGCACCGCCGATGCGGTCTGCAAAATTAGTCTGAATGAAGCTATCTTGGTATTGTTCAATACTCATACTGTCATCTCATCTCCTGAATATCTATTCTACTTTTAAAAGAAACGGCTTCGCCGTCCCTTGGATGGCGTATGTTTCCGGATATCCGTTTCATTATAAAAATAAGGATAAAGAATAAGGCATTACCCTTTCTTTATCCTTATGTTTTTAAATATGCCGTAAAGTAGTGTTCAATACCATAGACTAATTATCACTTCATTTGTACTTATCTGCTGCGTAGTGTGAACAGCACTTCTTCCATATCCTCTGGAATAGGTCTGCTGAATTCTTTATATTCACCTGTGGTAGGATGGATAAATCCAAGCACCGCCGCATGCAACGCTTGTCCATTCATCGTAGTGCCCTTGCTGCGTCCATATATCGGATCACCTACAAGTGGATGGCCAATGAACTTCATATGTACCCTGATTTGATGCGTGCGGCCAGTCTCCAGCTGCAGCTCCAGCAGTGTACAATCTCCGAAACGTTCCATTACTGTAAAATGGGTCACGGATTTTTTGCTGTTCTTTTCGGTTACTGTGTATAGCTTGCGATCATGTGGATCTCTGCCAATCGGTGCGTCAACAGTGCCCTTATCATGCGACAAGTTGCCGTGTACGACTGCAATATATCGGCGCGTAACACTATGCTCTTTAAGCTGTGCGGCAAGTGAGGCATGACTGGCATCATTCTTAGCCACCATGATAAGACCAGAGGTATCCTTATCGATCCGATGGACAATACCTGGACGAATCTCACCGTTAATGCCGGACAGATCCTTACAGTGATACATCAGCGCATTTACCAAGGTGCCTGACGGATGTCCCGCAGCTGGATGCACAACCATGCCCCGGGGTTTATTAATCACAATGACATCGCTGTCTTCATATACAACCTCAAGAGGAATGTTCTCCGCGATCAAATCCGTTACTTCTGCTTCAGGGACAACAACACTAACCACGTCGCCTTCTGATAGCTTATAGTTGGCTTTCACTGGCTTGCCATTAACCGCAACGTTACCGCCGCTGATCCACAGCTGCACCTGAGAACGGGAAATTTCTTCTTCCCATGATTCCGTAATATATTTATCGATTCGCTCCCGCGCGTTCTCTGCCGAAACGGTCCATTCCGTGACGTCCCTCTCTTCTTCGCTCGTAGATGCCGCTTGGTGATTGACGTCTTTATTCAAATCATTCATTCCCTTCTCTTACTTCCTTTGCTTCTTTAACTTCTTTTATTTCTGTAATATCTTCGCCGTTCTTAAGGTCACGAAAAGAATCCAGAAGAATCAATCCAACCCCAATGACAATACAAGAATCCGCCACGTTAAAAATCGGGAAGCTATAGCTCCCAAAATTGAACAGAAGGAAATCAACAACCTCACCATTGATTATCCGGTCCAGGAAGTTACCGATAGCTCCACCCAGTACAAGCCCTAGGGCAACAGATAACAGCTTCCGCGAGTGTCTAGTCTTGTTCAAATACCAAACGATACCACTAACCACTACAACCGTAACTAGAAAGAAGAACCATTGCTGACCTTCGAGAATCCCAAAAGCAGCCCCGCGATTGCGATGAGAGGTAATCAGGAAAAAATCTCCGATAACAGAAATCTGTTCTCCGATCTCCAGACGTGTAGCAATGAGATACTTTGTCCCTTGATCCACCAAAAATACAATAAGAGCAATCAAATAGTACACCACAGAAGTTGTCACTCCGTTCTTATTTTTCCCGCTAAATGCGGTACGAATACTGTTTAAAGACTTGTATATTGTAGCACAGCCCTTAAAGAATCGTCTATTGCGGGACATCCGCTAAGTTCAATCTTGGGGACTATTTTCCAGCGCTAAAATCCCTGCTCTCCGGTCAACCTAACAGAAGAACCATCCGGTGTTATCCGGCAAGTCGGAATGATTCTTATAAAAGGTACAGAAAGGAGCTTTCTCATTATGACGCACCTGACAGTACAGCAGCTCTCAGAGCTACGCGCACGATTGGAAAAAGATCGGGATACGATTCAGCACAGGCTTCAGAATAATGAACATTACGGCTTAGATGAATCCATGCGGGATGGCTCCGGTGAACTTTCCGAGAATGACAACCATCCAGGAGATGCAGCCACCGATTTGTATAATCGCTCCATGGACATTTCACTGTTAGAGCGGGACGAGCATGAGCTGGACGATATTGAAGCTGCTTTATCCGCTATGGATAATGGCACCTATGGGATATGCAAGGCTAGTGGTGAGCCGATCCCTTTTGAACGTTTATCTGCCATCCCTTCCACACTTTATTGTAAAGAGCACAACCCGCGGCAAAACGCACCTTTCACTCGACCAGTAGAAGAGGAGCTGTTATCTCCACCTTTTGGACGAACCAGTCTGGATGAACGCGACGATCAAAACGGTTTTGACGGTGAGGATGCCTGGCAGATTGTTGAAAGCTGGGGTACCTCGAATTCTCCCGCCATGGCGGAGGGCAACAATATTGATTCTTATAATGATATGGAGATTGAAGCCGATGAGCTGGAAGGCTGCGTAGAGCCTTGGGAGAACTTTATCGCCACTGATATCACGGGCAACAATCTAATTGTAGTGCCTGGACGGAGCTACCAGCGTTATTTGGACAGTGACGAGGCAACCCATAGCCTAGATCCTCTCGACGAAGACTAAACACAGATGTCCCCTACACAAAAATATTTAAACAGCGTACTGTTCCAGTTTTGAGGAATGGTTCGCTGTTTTTAATCTTAACGTTTCGATGGCTATTTGAATTCTAGCTGACGTTGTACGATCCGCACAATATCCGCAATATAATCACCAATGATCGGTAGATTGAGGGCGCCTAGTCCCTGAAGGATATAAATAATCGTTGCCGCAAAAAAAGTAAAACCCAGTGCAATCCCAACTCCCCGAGCTGCTCCAAATAAAATATTTCTCCAAATCAACCGCCAAGGTGAATATAGCAGATCCGTATATTGATAAATTCGGGATTTTTCCAAAATATGAGCCCACTCAAAGGTCAAACGGTACATTGTATTCATTTTTTCTTCCAGCGGAATATCCTCGGGATTACGCGGATCTGCTGTTAGATACTCAGGATTAACTTCAGGAAAAGCCTTATTCTCCTTTTCCTTGTCTGGGTTATTCTTATTGCCGGATGTCTTAATGGAGATTCTCCTCTTATTTCCCTCCACAGCTACGGCTCCTCTCATATGTCTTTCCTTCGCTACAAAGTAAACGAGCCCGGCCAAAGAGAATTCATCTCCTTAAGCTCGGGACTCGTTAGTTTTGCGCCGAAATATAAAGACTATATTTCCCGCATAAACGGAAGATCTCCGTTTACACTTATGCCGCTAGTATATGCTGTTTTGGGACAGGTAATGCAGAATTATGCTTCGATATGGATACCGATGGATTTATCACCGACTTCTACCGTCTCAAAAGCATGTTCTCCATCAAAATCAACCGTAGTCACAAGAACATTGTCTCGCAATACATTGTCAAATGCTGTAACAGCTGCTTTTAGCTCATCATCTAACTTCAAAGTGAGTGCGATCCGTTTCTCGATCGGCAGATCCAGACGTTTACGGTAATCTTGAACCGCACGAATGATCTCACGAACCCAGCCTTCTTGTTCAAGCTCAGGCGTGATTTCGGTATTGAGCGCAACCGTAACTCCATATCCGGAAGCTGCGGCGAAACCTGCTTTGGCTTGTTTTTCAACAAGCAGCTCTTCAGAAGTGATTACAAGCTCTTCACCTTCAGGTGTCGCAATTGCAATTTTACCGTCCTGTACCGCTTTGCGGGTAGAATCACTGTCGAGACCTTTCAGGAAGCCTTGCAGGAAGCCTACATTTTTACCGTATTTTTTACCGGCTACCTTAAGATTCAGCTTGAGTGTGAAATCAACAAATCCGCTGTCACTGTTCTCCAGCACGATGTTCTTGATGTTGATCTCATCTTTGATGATCTCTTCATACTCAGCCAAATGGAAGTCACGGTTCATCGAAACGATCAGCTCGGACAGCGGTTGACGATTCTTAATGCCTGTTTCGTTACGTACGTTACGCGCCAACTCAACGATCTGTCTTGCACTTTCCATATCCTCTTCCAGCTCTTTATCGATCAAGTTCTCGTCAGCAACCGGGTAGTCTGCCAAATGCACACTTTCTCCGCCGCCAAGGTTCGTGAAGATATCTTCGGACAACATCGGTGTAAATGGAGCCATCAAAGTTGCTGTCGCCAAAAGCACATGAGTCAACGTACGGTAAGCATCCAGTTTATCTTCACCTAGGCCACTCCCCCAGAAACGGTCACGGGAACGACGGATATACCAGTTACTCAGCTCATCCACAAAGTTCTCAATAGCTCTAGATGTATTCACGAAGTCATTTACCGCAAGTCCTTTATCCACCAAAAGAATCAAGCTGTTCAGACGGGACAGAATCCAGCGGTCCAGCTTATGTTTTGATACTTTAAAAGGATGATCGGCTGGATCGTAACCATCAATGCCCGCATACAGCGTCAAGAAGGCATGTGTATTTACCAGCGTATCCACTACTTTAGATTTCGTCTCACCTACAAGACCACGCGAGAAACGTTTATTATTCCACGGTGCACTGTCGGACAAAATAGCCCAACGGAAAGCATCCGTACCATACTCATTCATGATTTCCCAAGGATCAATAACATTGCCCTTGGATTTGGACATTTTTTGACCATTCTCATCGAGGATATGGCCTGTAGCAATTACCGCTTTATAAGGTGCTTTACCCTTGAACAAGGTGGATACTGCAAGCAAGCTATAGAACCATCCACGGGTCTGGTCGATCCCTTCACAGATCATATCTGCCGGATACTGATCATTCAGCTTATCCTCGTTCTCAAACGGATAATGGCTTTGTGCAAAAGGCATCGAGCCACTATCGAACCATACGTCGATCACTTCCGATGTACGAACCATCTCTGCACCTTCGCTAAACGGACTGCGCAGCTTGATCTTATCCACGAAAGGTTTATGCAGTTCGATATCTTCAGGAACATCACCAATCGCCATCGCTCTTAGCTCTTCAATGCTGTGTGGAGCAAACTCTTTACCCGTCTCTTGACATACCCAGACATTGAGGGGTGTACCCCAATAACGGTTACGGCTGATATTCCAGTCAACCAGTTCATCCAAGAACTTCCCGAAACGGCCTTCTCGTACATGCTCAGGGTACCAAGTTACACTGTTGTTGTTAGCAATCAGCTGATCTTTGATCGCTGTAGTGTTGATGAACCAGCTGTCTGTTGCGTAATACAAAAGTGGTGTATCACAACGCCAGCAGAACGGATAGCTGTGCTCGTATTTCTCTTTACTGTAAAGCAATCCTTTTTCAGACAAAACCTTAATGATATCCAGATCGCAATCCTTAACAAAACGTCCCGCAAAATCAGAGACTACATCCGTATACTTACCGGAATTATCAACCACATTTACGAAGCTGATGCCATTCTCACGGCAAGTCTTGTAGTCATCTTCACCATGTGCTGGTGCCATGTGTACGATCCCTGTACCACTGGAATCTGTAACGAAAGAAGCGCCTACGATAACATTGCTTTTCTCTGCCTTAATATATCCGAATGGAGGTGCGTAAGTTTTACCGATAAACTCGGAACCTTTATGTGTAGAAAGGACTGTGTGCTCGCCTTTCATTACTTCTTCGACCAAGTTTTTAGCAACGATGTACACACCATCTTCTTGTTGCACACGTACATAATCCATGTCCGGGTTCATAGCTAGCGCCATATGGGCTGGCAAGGTCCAAGGTGTTGTCGTCCAAGCCAATACGTAGTCTCCGCTGTCATCCAGCTTGAACTTCGCGGTTGCACTGAGATCCTTAACGGTTTTGTAGCCTTGAGCAACTTCATGCGAGCTTAGTGTAGTCTGGCAGCTCGGGCAATACGGGCTAACACGGTGTCCGCGGTAAAGCAACCCGTTCTCATGCACTGTAGCCAAGATGTTCCATACACTTTCGATATAGGTGTTATCCAAGGTTACGTAAGGATTATCTAGATCTGTCCAGTATCCAATCGCTTCTGTAAATTCACGCCATTGCTTCTCATAACCAAAGACGCTGTCTTTACATTCCTGGATGAATTTTTCTACGCCATATTCCTCGATCTCTTGTTTACCGGAGATGCCAAGCTTCTTTTGTACGCCTAGTTCTACTGGCAGACCGTGTGTATCCCAGCCTGCTTTACGTACCACGCGGTAACCTTTCATTGTCTGGTAACGACCGATGAAATCCTTGATTACCCGTCCCAGCACGTGTCCGATATGCGGCGCACCGTTTGCTGTTGGCGGACCTTCATAGAATACATAGTTTGGACGTCCCTCACGGTTCTCCATGGACTTGCGGAACGTATTTTCGTCGCTCCATTTCTTTAATATGCGGACATCTCTTGCCCGCGCCTTTTCTCTGACATCTACTTTTTGCATGTGATGGTCAATCCTTTCATGGATTAGTCTATAAAGCTCTTTTCGATCTTTGGGCGACCTTGCGCAGCTGGTCGCTCACCGCTCTTGCCCTGGCTCCCGAGCCGCGATCCCGCAGGGCAGCAATCGCTCGGGGCGCCATACGCGACCTTGCGCAGCTGGTCGCTCACCGCTCTTGCCCGGGCTCCCGAGCCGCGATCCCGCAGGGCAGCAATCTCTCGGGGCGCCAATGGGCGACCTTGCGCAGCTGGTCGCTCACCGCTCTTGCCCGGGCTCCCGAGCCGCGATCCCGCAGGGCAGCAATCGCTCGGGGCGCCAATGGGCGACCTTGCGCAGCTGGTCGCTCACCGCTCTTGCCGTAAAGGCCCCGCAGGCGAACCCGCCAGGGGAGCCTAAGAAGGGCCGCTCCTTCAGCCACATGAATCCGTTCGTTTCCACCACCGTACCTAGTTTGCACGAGGCTTTACTTTGCGGGTGTCCAGAGGGCAGCAGCCCTTGGGGTCCCCCTTAGAAAGGGGGATTTAGGGGGATGGCCGTCCCGGAACAACAAAATAAGCGTCATCCCACCCCCAAAGGGGCGAGACGACGCTCGCGATACCACCCTAATTCTGCGCATGAGCACATCCTTAAGGGGAGTGTATTCAGCACAATCTCAGTCCTGCGCGTAAATCTTGTGCACAGGTCCGGTGTAACGTCCGGCAGACGGTTAGGCTTACGCACGATCAACGCTTCAGCTTAACTTCTAGGGGAAGATCTTCCGGCAGGGTTCGAACAATCGGCTCGCAGCAATCGCCGACTCTCTGGAGAACGTTACCTTGTCGTACTTGTCCCGTCATCGAATACATATAAATATTATTCAGATATGTTCTATTTATAGACTTTTTGAATCTAAATGTCAACAACCATTCGCCCAATCTAGCTATTATGAGGGTACTTGCACATGGAGTTCACTTTATTATGGTCTATTTTATCGGAAAATAAAAATAGAGGGAATAGCTCCCTCTATTTAGCCAATTATCGTCTGAAACCTTTAGATGCGATGAAGAACATCATCCTTGAAAGCTACGTTCTCGCTCGCCTCACGACTCTCTAAGGCATTCCAGTCATCCTGTGATAACAGCTCCAGCTGAGCTTCCACTAATGTCCGGAAACGAGTGCGATAGATCGAAGCTTGCTTGCGCAATTCTTCAGTCTCAATAGCAACCTTACGGGATTTGGATAACGCTTCGTTAATAATACGATCGGCGTTTTTCTCCGCTTCCTTGATAATGAGCTGGGATTCCTTCTTGGAGTTGTTCTTCACATCATCCGCCGCTTCCTGAGCGACTAAGATCGTCTTCGATAAACTTTCTTCAATATTCACAAAATGATCCAGACGCTCTTGAATAGACAAAAGCTGATTCTGCAGTTCCTTGTTCTCACGGATGACGCTTTCGTAATCCTTGATCACTTGATCCAGAAATTCGTTGACCTCGTCCTCATCATAACCGCGAAGTCTCCGAGAAAACTCCTTGTTATGTATATCGAGCGGTGTTAATGGCATGCTGTGCACCTCCTAGAAATTTCGGACCTTCTTTATCTCTAAATCGCAACTAAGCGGCAGACAAAGAAGAAAGACTGTACTTCAAGTAAAGGCAGAAGGTGTTCCTGTGTTCCGCCTGCCATTCATGGTCCGCCTCTTCTTAAAAGTATCGGCGTCCAGCTTAAAAAATGTTTGATTCCCTCGAAATAATCAATTTCGACAAGTAAGACCGTATTCCTGCAAGGGATTCACACAAATTTACCAATCTGAACACGGTATCGGCCCTTTTTCGTCAAACTGCCGACCTCTAGAACCTTGAAGCGACCAAAGCCTTGAATAGATACCATGTCACCATCCTTAAGACCGCAGGATGGGTCTTCCTCCACTTTCCAGTTTACCCGAACACGTCCAGCCTTGATGGGAGCAAGAATTTTGCTTCGGCTAAGCCGTGTTACATCTGCGGCAATGCCATCCAATCGCAGGGATGCTACAGTCAAATCCATCAATTCCAGCTTAACCTCACTATTACGCAAGGCGGAAAGGGGTAATACTTCCGTACTTACCTGTATCCGGTGCACTCCAGTTAAATTCATAGCTAAATAATCTGCAATATCAGCAGCGACTACAACATGACAACCATCGTCCAGAACATGAATATCACCGATTTTGCCTCGTTTAACGCCCAGCCCCAGAATAGAACCCATGTAGTCCCCGTGCTCCAGAGACAGAAACTTCTGCTCCCCTGAGGTTATTGCAAGCACCTTCAGCTCCATGTCTTCCTGATCCAGGTCACGATAATCAGGAGCGACAAGCGCTCGCTTCCGCTCTGCCTCAGCATGTCCACCTTCCCATTTAACAATCACATCAGGATGGCGGTTAACTAAAGTTTGCAAAATAAAACCTTGGCGGGGATCGAGAAATTCAGTTAATTTAGTCTCATGATATTCTCCAGCGTTGGTAACCCATTCGAAGGCCTTGTCCACAAATTGACGTTCATCGGGATGAAAATGCCCGTAAACTTCGTTCTTCATCACAATTGCCTAAAAAATCAAATGCAGGATAGATTTAAGTCCGCCTGCAGCGAATTCCAAGACAAGTAATGCAATAATTGGAGAGATATCAAGTGTACCGAAGAGCGGTGGAATAAACCGTCTGAAAGGTGTTAAATACGGCTCTACGAGTTTGCTTAGCAGTTCTCCAATGAAGTTATCACGAACGTTGGGTAACCAGGACATTAGCACATAGAAAATAATCATGTAAAAATAAATGTTAAACAAAATATCGATAATGTAATCAATTTGAAGCAAAGCCCATTCACCTCATTCTGTTATAGTCTTGATCGTCACCTAGGATTTCTGTAATGGAGCCTTGAATTTCAACAGTATCTGGAGTGCACATAAATATATTGCCCCCAATTTTAGAGATTCCTCCCCCAAGGGCATAAACAGTTCCGCTGAGAAAATCAATAATTCGCATTGCTTGATCATTGCGAACACGCTGCAGGTTAATTACTACCGTCCGATGCGAACGGAGATGATCAGCAATCTCCTGTGCCTCATCATATGAACGTGGTTCATATAATACAACCTTGACATTTTTTTGCGAATGGATACTGACAACGTTGCCCCTCTGATTTTTGCGGGTTTCTACAGGGGCCGGCTCATACTCATCCTCTTCGTGGATTTGCTCCCGCTCCACAACTTCCTCTTCCTCCTGCAAGCCCAAAAAACTCATAAATCGGTTCATAACGCTCATCACGATCCCTCCTAATGGCCTACTAACACCGTACCCAGGCGTACCCAGGTGGCTCCTTCCTGTATCGCCACTTCAAAATCATTCGACATTCCCATGGACAGCTCCGTAATCGGCTCAGGTGTCAAAGCAAGTTGATTAAGCTCATCGCGCAGCTCACGAAGTCCGCGAAATACAGGACGGGTAAGCTCTGAATCACCTTCTAAAGGTGCCATCGTCATAAGTCCAATTACCTTAACGCGGTCCAAACTAGCGATTTCACGTAAAAATCCAGGTACTGCCTCAGGTGACAGACCAAACTTCGTATCTTCGCCAGAGATATTCACTTGAAGAAACACATTCACTTCCTGATCAGCGGCAAGCGCCTTTTTGTGTAATTCTTGCGCCAGAGACATCCGGTCCAAAGAGTGTATATATTGAAATTTGCCAATAACGTCTTTAACCTTATTGGTTTGCAAATGCCCGATAAAATGCCATGTCCCTTTGTCCCCTAAAACCTTCCATTTGTGCTCAGCATCCTGCCAGCGACTCTCAGCAACATGCTCTAGGCCTGCCTCCAATACGGAGGATACCATTTCCAGAGAAACATATTTCGTCACTGCAATTACCTTGACGTCATTACGATCCCGGCCGCTTGCCGCACAGGCACGTGCTACACGTTCCTCTACCTCAGCAATTCTCTCCTGCAGTGTTAAAGACAACTTTCAACTCTCCTTTATTCCGATCCAGCTCGTCATTCTGCCTGTAATACCGTTTTCTTTGCGATAAGAAAAAAACAAATCACGATTACAGCTTGTACACCATGTTGTACATTCGATATGAGTCGGCAATATTCCTGCTTTTATCATAATGCGTCGATTCATTTCTTTCAAGTTTAGCAAGTATTTACTCTGATCAGTCTCTGAGGCTCTGTAAAGCTCCACAGCATCGAAAGTTTTTATCCCCTCATTCAAGCTGCCCTCCAGCTGCCGAACATGCTCCATCACATAATCATCCACCTCATAACAGCAGTCGCCAATGGATGGACCGATCGCTGCCACAATATCATGTGGATGGCTGCCGTATACCGTTTGCAGCTTACTCACCATAGCTGCGGCAATCTGAGCCACCGTTCCTTTCCAGCCTGCATGCGCAAGACCAACGACTCTACGCACGGGATCATAAAAATAAAGGGGCACACAATCCGCATAAAAAGAAGTCAACAAAACCCCAGGCACATCCGTCAGCAGACCATCCGTAGCTTGAAATGCCGATGCTCTGTCCTGTTGTCCCCGCCCACGGTCTACTTCCCTTACTACAGCTATCTCTGCCCCATGAGTTTGTTCTCCACAGGTCCATGCTTCCGGCTTGAAATCAAGAGCTTCGGCAAGCGCTCTCCGATTGCTCAGGACATCTTCAGGAGCATCCCCAACGTGAAACGCACAATTCAGGCTGTCATAGGGCACCTTGCTAGCCCCTCCCTGTCTACCAGTAAACCCCGCTGTAATTTCGTTATGCTCCACTCGCCAAGGCTCCAGATGGAGCAGCATAAGCATTTCTTTCCCCTGCACAAACGGTTCCATTTCCTCACCTCCGCCTTAGTGTACCACATGTAAATACCCGTACAAAGTGACGGTTAAGCCTGATCGCCTAAATTCTTAAATAAAAAAACAAAAAACGCACCTAATTAATAAGTGCGCCGTTCGCTGCGATCTCCCCGTTCCAGATACATCGTTTCACGCTCTTCCTGTCCCGGAGACATCCGCGACTCTTCAATCTTCACGAGTACTACATCGGACCCGATCTTAACTATATTCCGCCATGGAATAATCAGATCTGTCCCGCCTCCGAACAATCCCATAAACCGAGTGTATCCGGGTATAACGATGGCATCAATGACACCACGGCGCAAATCAAGCTCCAGATCACTAATCTGCCCCAGCCGCTTGCCATCTACAATGTTGATAACATCCTTCGTCTGAAAATCTGAGATTTTCATTTTTTTGGCAGACCCTTGATAATCCTCATTCATCTCACCACCCCTGTACAATCCGACCTATAGTCCAATATATGATCCGGAAGCTTGTCAACATGCATTAAAAAGAGGAGACAACCCAAAATCCTTAACCCGGATTCTGGAATATCTCCTCATGGCTACTGCTCTAAGATTTCACGTGTTTTTGCATTTGCTGAATCGCAGATTTCTCCAGACGTGAGACCTGTGCCTGTGAAATGCCAATCTCATCTGCGACCTCCATCTGTGTTTTCCCTTCGAAAAACCGCATGGATAAAATTCGTTTCTCCCTTTGTCCTAACTTACGCATCGCTTCACGTAATGCAATTTCTTCGATCCACGACACATCCTTATTCTTATCGTCGCTAATCTGGTCCATTACATAAATAGGATCGCCGCCGTCATGATAGATCGGCTCGAATAAGGACACTGGATCCTGAATGGCATCAAGAGCAAAAACAACATCTTCCTTCGGCACACCCAGCGCTTCTGATATTTCGAATATCGTCGGTTCCCGCGAGTTCTGATTGGTCAGACTATCGCGTACCTGGAGAGCCTTGTAGGCGATATCTCTGAGAGAACGTGATACCCGAATCGGGTTGTTATCACGCAGGTAACGCCGAATCTCACCGATAATCATCGGAACCGCATATGTGGAGAATTTAACGTTTTGTGATAAATCGAAATTATCGATGGCTTTCATCAGACCGATGCAACCCACCTGGAACAAATCGTCAACAAATTCCCCCCTATTATTGAACCTCTGGATAACGCTTAGAACAAGTCTAAGATTACCGTTTACCAATTTCTCTCTGGCGGATCGCTCGCCCTGCTGCTGCAGCGAAGTGAACAGTTGCCGCATTTCCACATTCGTTAGAACAGGCAGCTTAGCAGTATCCACACCGCAAATCTCGACTTTATTACGGGTCATGATGATTTACCTCCCAAGGAGAAACATTACTGTACATTATCTCCCGGGCTCGCCATTTTATTCCTTGCTAATTTCACCTTACACCATCTTGTTAAACTCCTTGCGCAGCCGCTTGATAATTCTTTTCTCCAGCCGCGAAATATAAGATTGGGAGATGCCGAGCAGATCAGCCACATCTTTTTGTGTCTTTTCTTCGCCTCCGCGCAGGCCAAATCTCAGCTCCATAATGAGTCTTTCCCGATCACTCAGCTTTTCCAGTGCCTTTTGCAGCAGCTTGCGATCAACCTGTTCTTCTATGTTCCGATAAATGGTATCATTTTCCGTTCCTAATACGTCAGAAAGCAATAATTCATTGCCATCCCAATCAATATTAAGCGGCTCATCAAAAGAAACCTCACTCCGTGTCTTGCTGTTCCGCCGCAGATACATCAAGATTTCATTCTCTATGCAGCGGGATGCATAAGTAGCCAGTTTTATTTTTTTCTCAGGATCAAAAGTGTTCACAGCCTTAATTAAGCCAATAGCGCCAATCGAAACCAGATCCTCGATATTGATTCCGGTATTCTCAAATTTACGAGCGATATATACTACCAAGCGAAGATTGCGCTCAATCAACATCGCACGAACAGCTGCATCGCCGCTTGACAGCCGCTGAAGCAGATATTCTTCTTCTTCCCGTGTCAGCGGTGGAGGAAGTGCCTCACTCCCGCCAATATAATAGATTTCCTGACTCTTCAGCCCTAGTAGAAACAGCATGCGGTAATATTGCAGCTGCAGAGCAATTTTCCATTTGACCATTATTTGTTCCTCCTCCAAGAAGTGCACGGTTCGCGTGTGAAGCTTTCAAATCCCGCTTTCAGCCATCAGAAGTTTGGTTCAGCTAGCTTTAAAGATTAGGAAGGCAGTGCTGCAACAGTAGCGCTCTCTTTTTGAGTCAAATCAGGATGTATTACAGCCCGATAGGCTCCATCCCCCGACAATGTCCCACCATCCAGCCCAATCAAGACTCTTTTACAATAAAAGATATCTTCACCAAGCTTTATCGTCACCTGATCAGGCTTCAGTGCGAGCATAAATGATGCCCCCCGGTTAACTCCCCTGTAAGGCACCAGTCGCATCCTGTCCTGCCAAGCAAACGACTGCCCGTCCGTTTCTAGTAAAAGTTTGTCCGCTCCGTCCTGAGTGAGTCTACCTTTCCATGTTTCAGGCAGATGTCCCTCCCAGAGCGAAGATTCCATAACCATCACCGGTATGCGGGTCAAAGGATCACAAAGCCGGTTACCTGTGTCTAGCAGGCCGGGACAGGAAACAGTCACTCCATCAATTTCTACTACCACCTCACCGATATAGGTTTCAAGCTGCTCCCTTCTGATTCGTGAGGAGTGCACTGCCTTGAAGCAGATTAACACCAGGGGAAATACTGCAATTACAAACCAAAAGCCAATCTTTAGGCGGTAAGCATGCCCTCCTGAAGCAGTGAACATAATACCATTCCAAATATCACCGGAGCTCTGCAGCAAATAGTGAATACCTACAATCCCACCAGCCGCTGCGAAATTGATAATATAAAAAGCTCCCATAGTGCGAAGGTAGCTTTGCAGACTCCCAAAACCAAAGGCAATCCATAGCATAACCACCGACAATCCAAACTTAATGAGGAAGGTATACATGAAAGACAACTCCGGCACAAACATCATCACCACATACAGCGCACCAACCAGAGCTGAGAGGACTAAGCGCCACCATGATATCCTAAGCTTGACCATCCAGCCTGTCAGCCACAAAAGAATTCCGTCGATCACTAGATTGGCGGCGAATATCAAGTCAATATAAACAACCAGTGCATTCACCTGCTTACTATGGCGGAATCTATCCTGTAGCCAAAATAGATCAGGCTCTGTTTTTTTGGACGATATGATTAGTATAAAAAGTCTCGCATTCAAAGTCTGTCTAAACTTGGGGGGCATTCTTAAGGTTTTTTTGTCGAGTTATAGCGCGGGAGGGTTTTATTCCTACTGAACAGCATTTCACATAAAAAAAGCACCGCATTGCCCTAGCTCTATTAGCTGGGGAATACGGTGCTTCATATCTCTTAATAAAAATATTTAATTAGTCATTGTTGCCACGATTACGGTTACGCAGGAACGTCGGAATATCTAATTGATCTGACGTATTCTGATTCCCGAACGGACGCAGATTAGCAGCGTTCTTATCCGGTGCTGCCGCTGGCTCGTTATTCGTCGAGACCGGACGGCGTCCTGGTGCTTCAGGTGATGGTTTATGTTCAAAGCCAGTAGCAATTACTGTTACTTTGATATCATCCTTCAGGCCTTCATCAATTATCGCACCAAAGATCATATTCACTTCAGGATCAGAGGCGGATGTAACAATCTCAGCCGCTTCATTGACTTCGTATAGAGAGAGGTTAGATCCTCCCGTAATGTTCATAATTACGCCGCGGGCGCCTTCAATAGACGTTTCCAAGAGTGGGCTCATGATGGCTTTACGTGCTGCTTCAGACGCACGGTTCTCACCATTTGCAATACCAATACCCATAAGGGCTGAACCGCGCTCTGTCATGATCGTCTTTACATCCGCAAAGTCAAGGTTAATCAGACCAGGAACCTTAATTAGGTCAGAGATACCTTGAACAGCCTGCCGGAGAACATTATCTGCTTCACGGAAAGCTTCCAACATCGGTGTTTTCTTATCAACAATTTCAAGCAAACGGTCATTTGGAATGACGATTAGCGTGTCGACTTTTTCTTTCAAAGCTTCGATTCCAAGCATTGCCTGGTTATAACGTTTTCTTCCTTCAAAAGTGAACGGGCGAGTCACTACACCCACAGTCAGGGCTCCACACTCTCTAGCAATTTCAGCTATAACTGGTGCCGCACCTGTACCTGTACCGCCACCCATTCCTGCAGTAACAAATACCATATCTGCACCTTTAAGGGTATTCGAAATCAGATCACGGGATTCCTCCGCTGCTTTCTTACCGACTTCAGGGTTGGCGCCTGCACCCAAACCGCGGGTCAGCTTGTCCCCAATCTGCAGCTTGTGCTCCGATTTGGCCATATGCAACGCTTGGGCGTCTGTATTAACCGTAATAAATTCTACACCCTGAACGCCGTTTTCAATCATCCGGTTGACAGCATTACTACCTCCGCCGCCCACGCCGATGACTTTTATTTGCGCCAAGCTCTCCATTTCAAAATCAAATTCTAACATATTGTTCCATCTCCCCCTCAATGTGCTTGGATGGCCGGTCCAAGTATATCTGGACTTACACTTATATAAACTCGCTAAACATATTTTTTAGACGCTCCACAAATCCGGGCTTCTGAACAGTTTCCTGACTCGGAGTGGCGTTCTGCTTGCTCCGGTTGACCGTCTTTTTGTTGCTGCTTCCACCACTGTTTCTTCCACGGAAACTACGGACAACATTATGCAGAATACCGACACCGCCGGTAAACCCAGGGTCCCGTACACCGATATAATCCGGCACGGCGATGCGTACAGATGCAGCCAGCTCGGTCTGAGCAGCCTTCAATACACCCGGCATCGAGACAGTCCCACCTGTTAGTATATAACCTCCAGGCAGTTCACTGTAACCAAGCCGTTTAACTTCTTGACGAATCAGGTGGAATATTTCTTGCACCCTTGGCTCGATAATGGCCGCCAGATCCTCTTGGTTAAATTCCTTCTCCACGTTACTGCCAATGCGCAATACCTTGAAGACAACGTCTGAGGCTGCATCGTCAATCCAAGCACAACCATATTTAAGTTTTACCTTCTCCGCTTGATCAGTAAGTGTCCGAAGTCCGTAGGCAATATCATTGGTTACGAATTCTCCTCCGATCGGAATCGTGGAGGTTGCACTAAGAGAACCCTCTTCGTATATGGCTATTGTTGTTGAGCCCGCACCGATATCAACCAGAACAGATCCCATCGATTTCTCGTCCTTGGACAGCGCCAATCCACCAGCTCCAAGAGACATCAGCACAAGATCCTTTACCTTCAGCCCTGATTTCTCAACACAGCGTAGTAGATTATGTATTGGCGTCTTAGCACCCGTAATGATTGTTGCCTCAACTTCCAGACGAACACCAATCATTCCGCGCGGGTCTTGAATTCCTTCAAGACCATCGACGATAAATTGTTTGGGAACAACATCAATCACTTCACGCTCCGGAGGCATAGCAATGACTTCCGCAGCTTTAATTACGCGATCGATATCATCATCGCCGATTTCACGATCCTCATTCTGAACGGCCACAACACCGTGGCTGGATTGCAGGCCAATATGATTACCGGAAATGCCTACATAAACCTCTGATATTTGAATACCCACCATCTGCTCTGCATGATCTATAGCACTTTTGATCGATTGCACAGTTTGGTCGATATCTACAATCGCGCCTTTACGTATTCCTTCCGAATCGGCAGATCCAACGCCAATAATATTAAAGGTTCCATTGGTAACTTCCCCAATTATTGCCCGAACTTTGGATGTACCGATGTCCAAACTAACAATGATGTCATTGTTGCTCAAGTCCTATGGCACCTCCTGTTATAATCATAATTAATTGCATTACCTTATCCCGGTCCCGGGAAACTTCTCTGTACATATTCAACATACCTAATCCTTTCCCTCTTTTTTCTACAAATTTTTTGAACGGAATAATATTCCAACATCCCCAAATGTGAATAGTTACTCATATGTTATTGTAAAAATAGCAATTATCACAAGAAATATCGGCCTAATTGGTCATTTCAACCAAATATAGTACTATATCTCAAAAAAATCGAAGAAAAAAGAGGGATATAGCTTATTGCCCGTAACTCCGATTGTAGCATTTTTTTAACTCTATTAGTAGGGACTATTTACCTCCACACTACTCTTGCGCAACATCTTCTTCATCGCTTACAACCTGAAAGGGAACATATGAATCGGCTTCTAGCATTTTAATCAGTCCAGGCTGTTCAGTCTCTATAATCTGATTCAAATAGGACACCTTGCTCTTTAGCAATGAGATGGCTGTAATCACCTCAAAACGGGATCTAGTATAGAGCTTGATCCGGTCTGGAAAAGACAAGGTCGGCGAGGGAACAATCTCAGAGATATCACTTGTCAATTCATTAGGAATGCTTGCTAATGCTTGACATAGCTTAGCCTTATTCGGATCTTCCGGGTCCCAGTTCGTTAATATGGGTTTCTCAACGGCAATTCCTGTCTCATTAACAGGGACTGCAGCTCCACTGGATAGAATTGCCTTCAAGAGGCCTCCCTGTTCCAGTTCATAGGCTACCGCTGGAAATTCCTCAATCTTCACTGTGATCACCCCGGGGAAATCCTTCTGCACGCTGACGTCTTTAATCGTCTTAAGCTTCAGCAGAGATTCTTCCACAGCTTTCGTTGATACAGCAAAGAATTGCCCACCTATTTTAATTCCACTTTGTGAGAGTAGCTCTTCACTAGTAGAATACTTACTACCTTGAAAATCTATCACTGTAATATGGCTAATAGACGATCTAAAAAAAATCACAGCAAGAAGCGCAGTGAACAGCAGCAGCAGGATCGCCGTAATCTTACGGCTCATTTTTTTCTTAGGCTTGTCCTCTTTAAGAAGAGGTAATCGGGTTGTAGTCATTCTCATATTCTCCGTAATAAGGCCCTGTCTCCTTCTCTGGGAGATCTGGAAGGAGACAGGGAGCTTTAATTGGCCAAATCAAGTGGATCCGTTACAGGCACCTTACGGCTTATACGCGCGCCAAGCTTCTGAAACAGCTTCTCTATTCCATCATAACCACGGTCAATGTGATGCGCTTGCTCAACGACCGTAGTCCCTTGTGCAGCAAGCCCGGCAATGACCAGAGCTGCACCCGCCCGCAAATCAGTAGCTTCCACAGTAGCACCATACAATCTCTGAACGCCGCGAATAAACGCACGATTCAAATCGATAGAAATGTCAGCACCCATCCGGGCCATTTCTTCCACATGTTTGAACCGTCCCTCAAACACCGTCTCCTTGATCACACTAAAACCATCGGCGAGCGACAGCAGCACCATGACCTGAGATTGCAGATCCGTCGGGAAAGAAGGATAAGGAGAGGTTACAATTCTCTCAACCGCACGCGGACGCCCCATGCAACTGACATTAATTATATCATTGCATACTGTGATTTGAACACCAGCCCGCTTAAGCACATGAATAAGCGAAGTCAGATGCCCGGCGTTCGTATGTGTCAAGGTCACATTCCCACGTGTAGCTGCTGCAGCAATCATTACAGTTCCAGCCACTATCCGGTCTGGGATTACCTCGTACGTACAGGGATATAAGTTTTTGACACCCTGGATCGTAATGGTATCCGTGCCTGCACCGATAATCTGAGCACCCATACTATTCAAAAATTGCTGTAGATCCTGTATTTCCGGCTCTCTTGCTGCTCCCGATATCGTCGTTGTCCCCTCTGCCTTGGCGGCAGCCATCATAATATTCTCCGTGGCTCCAACACTTGGATAGTCGAGATGAATATCACTCCCTACAAGCTTTGAGCCCCGACAGGATATTCGTCCGTTGCTTTCCTCGATCTCCGCCCCCAGTGCTTTAAGACCCTGCAAATGAAGATCGATTTTACGCTCCCCGATCGCACAGCCACCAGGCTGATAGATCGTTACCTCACCAAATCTGGATAACAGCGGTCCCATTAAAAAAATGGAAGATCTCATCTGCCGCATCAAATCCTCAGGTACATGAGATGTCCCCACGGCTGACGTATCTATCGTCACCGTATCCTCTTGATGCACGCACCTGCAGCCCAGCCGATCCAAGATGTCTAGCATAGTCTCGATGTCCAGCAGCTTCGGCACATTATGCAGTGAGTGAACTCCTTCGGCCAGCAGGCTTGCCGCTAGAATCGGCAGCGCCGCATTTTTTGCTCCATGGATACGAATGGTGCCTGACAGGGGACTTCCACCCTCAATCACCAATTTGTCCAATGTATCACCTCCGAGATTACCGCTCACCCACCACAAACACTTCCGATACAAGGTCATATGAAATGTACAAGATTATCCTGCACTACCTTTCAGGTTAGGAAGTGTCCTGGGTGATTGTCACGATTATAGGATTATCCTATGTTCGTTCCTCCAAGTGTGTGACAGAGAGCTGCCAATAAGGAAAAACCTCTCAAAGGTTAATGGCTTAAGACTGTTTACCGGCTAGTCTTCGGAGTTCGTTAGTGACAATGGCAGCAGAATCCCTTTTGCCCAGTCGTCTGGAAGCCTCGGACATTTTTTGGCGTACAGCTTCAGTTCCAATGATTGCTTGCACAGCTTCATAAAGCGCCTTACCATTCAAATCCTTCTCAAGCAGCACCACAGCGGCCCCTTCGCGTTCCAGCTGTCTTGCATTCGCCTCTTGGTGATTATTCGTCACATTAGGAGAAGGGATAAGTACAGAAGGAATGCCCAGCGCTGTAATCTCAGCGAGAAAGGATGCCCCCGCCCGATTTACGATTAAGGAGGTACAAGCCAAGACCTCCGGCATATTGTGAACATAAGGTAGGACATGCAGCCAGTTCGGTGTGCTACCCAGCTTCTGACGCAATTCAGCACGGGTATCCTCAAAATAAGGCTCACCTGTAACGTAAACATAATGAACACCATTACCCTTACCCACAAATGGGGCCATTTCAATCATGGCTTTATTAATAGCCTTAGCCCCTTGACTGCCGCCAACAACCAAAACAACCGTGCTGTTATCCGGAATGCCCAGCGAGGCAAACCCCCGTTGTGAACTAGCCGTAGTAACCGTCGTTGCCCGAGGATTACCTGTGTAGATTACGTGCTTGCTCCCCGGAAAAGCAGATTCTGTCCCTTCAAAGCTTACGGCCACTGTACTCGCGTAACGACTTAGAAAACGATTTGTTAAACCAGGGATAGCATTTTGCTCATGGATCAAGGTTGGGATGCCCAGCCGGGATGCAGCGTAAACGACCGGACCACATACATAACCGCCTGTACCAATTACAACATCAGGCTTAAACTCTCTTAACATTTCTTTGGAAGCCTTAACGCCCTTTAAAAAACGCATCACCGTCTTGACGTTGTCCATGGACAGCTTGCGCCGAAAGCCAGTGATGTCGATAGATTTGAAAGGGATATTCTCTTGGGGAACGAGCTTGCTCTCTAAGCCACGCGTTCCACCAATATACAGGAAGGTAGATTCACTATCTTCTGATTCCAGTTGTCTAGCAACAGCGACTGCGGGATAGATATGACCACCCGTGCCTCCGCCGCTTAATACGATACGCATGTCTTTCACCTCGCATAACGGGATAAGTTCAATAGAATGCCCAGGGAGGTTAACATCAGTGTAAGTGAAGAACCTCCATAGCTAATCAGAGGAAGTGTGATGCCTGTTACAGGCATTAGACCGATGACCACACCAATATTAATAATGACTTGCACAGCCACCATACAGACGATGCCAACGGCCAAATAGCTTCCAAAACGGTCAGGCAGACTCATCGCCACCTTCATTCCGCGCCAGATTAGAATAAGAAACAGGATCAACACAGCCAAACCACCGATAAACCCCAGTTCCTCGGCCAATATAGAAAAAATAAAATCGGTCTGCGGCTCAGGTACATAACTGTACTTCTGCCGGCTCATTCCAAGTCCGAGACCCCCGAGCCCTCCAGGCCCAATCGCGTATAGCGACTGAATAATCTGGTAGCCTGCACCGAGGGGATCGGACCAAGGATCAAGAAAAGCGGTGATCCGCTGCAACCGGTAAGGTGCTGCGGCAACCAAAGCAACAAACCCAGCCACCCCAGCTACTCCTAGTGAGAGTAGATGTTTCATTCTTGCCCCAGCTGTAAAGACCATCATTAAGGCTGCGCCAAACATAACGGTACCTGTACCCAGATCCGGCTGGAGCATAATCAGTGCAAAAGCTGATCCGATAAGCGCTAACGGGGGAAGTAAGCCACGAGTGAAGGAGGTGATATCATACTCTTCTTTTCCCAGCCAATTCGCCAGAAATAGAATCATCCCCATCTTCATGAACTCGGAGGGCTGAATCCCGAAGGAGCTGATTCCGAGCCAGCTGCGCGCTCCCCCGCGAACTACACCAATGCCGGGAATAAGCACCATAACGAGCAGGATAAAGCAGACAATCAGTGCCGGCTTAGCCAGCTTTTTTAACACTTTGTAGTCTGTATTCGCTGTAACAAACATTGCAACAAGTCCCAGTCCTGCAAACAAAAGCTGCCTCTTTACAAAGTAAAACGAATCTCCATAATTGCGGAAGCCTAAAACAGATCCGGCGCTGTATACCATCACCATGCCGATCACCAGCAAAGAAAGAATGGGAATCAGCAACCAAATATCGGGAGCATGACGAGTTTTGTTCATCAGGAGCACACCTCTTGCATCCGTAGTAGGGGCTTATCCACCCCCCTACTTAAAGGTTATGCACCGCCTCTTTAAAAATACACCCGCGCTCTTCATAGGATGTAAACATATCCCAACTAGCACATGCAGGAGACAGGAGAACGATATCTCCTTCTTCCGCCAGAGCGGAAGCTTCCCGCACAGCTGCTTGCAGCACGGCGGCGGCGCTCTCCCCATTATCGACGGAGATAATCTGCTTTAATCCTGCCAGCTGTGCTACATTTATTAGCTTGTCCTTGGTTTGTCCTAACGCCACCAAAGCTTTGACGCGTCCGCTCAGGACAGGCAGCAGCTCCATATAATCGGAGCCGCGGTCTAATCCGCCAGCAATCAATACCACCGGCCGCTGAAACGATGTCAAAGCCGTAATTGTCGCTTTGGAGTTCGTTGCTTTGGAATTGTTATAATAAGCGGCTCCAGCCTTATCAGCTACATACTCCAGGCGGTGCTCCACACCGCGAAAAGAAGAAAGCACTCCGCTTAATAGAGAGGGGTCCGCTCCAGCGGCAATAGCAATTCCACAGGCAGCCAGCGCATTCCCCACATTAAAGCGACCCGGAAGGGCGATGGAATCTACATCCGCGATTATCGTTTCCTTGTCCGCAGATTCGCGATAGATAATGTGGCGCTTCAGCTCATCATCTTGCCCCGTAATGTAGGACGGGCTAACAAATACTCCATGAGGCAGCTCCTCAAACAAGGAGAATGGAAGAATCGAAGCCTTCATATAGGGTACAAGTTCCCGGCAGACAGGATCATCCCAGTTCAGCACTGCTGTATCCGTAGCTAATTGATTAGCGAACAGCTTGGTTTTGGAATCCACATAATCTTTCATGCTTCCATGATAATCCAGATGGGTCTCTGCAATATTCAGCAGACAGCCTATCTTAGGCCGGAAGGTCTCCGTTCCTTTAAGTTGAAAGCTGCTAAGCTCAACTACCATCCAATCATCCTTTGTAGCCTCTTGTGCAGCCTGACAGAGAGGCGTACCAATGTTGCCCGCAACTATAGGGTTCATTCCCGCAGCTTCCAGCATATGGCCTACCCAGGTCGTCGTTGTCGTCTTACCATTGGAACCCGTGATCCCGATCATCGGCGCTGCACAAAGTCGATAAGCCACCTCTACCTCTGTGACCACTTCAATTCCAAGCTCAATTGCCTTTTGTACAGGGGGCGCAGAATAAGGAATGCCTGGATTCTTGATTACCAGACTTACACCTTCATGAATAAGACCTTCCGGATGCCCACCGCATATAACACAAATTCCCAAAGATTCCAATTCGGAAGCTTCGGGACTTTGATCTCTTTCCTTTTTATCGTTCACCGTAACTACAGCGCCGCGTTCATGCAGCACTTTAGCCACCTGGACACCGCTTTTAGCAAGCCCAAGAACCACAACTTCTTCACCACGATACTTATCTGGATGTTTCATTCTCTACAACCCCTTGCTAATAAATAGTCCCACAGCAGCCAACACCAAGCTAACCGCCCAGAACGAAATTACCACACGCCACTCCGACCAGCCACCAAGCTCAAAATGATGGTGAATCGGGCTCATTCTGAATACACGTTTGCCACGGGTTTTAAATGAAACGACTTGAATCACAACGGACAACATTTCAATTACAAAAACACCGCCAATGATGAGAAACAGCAGCTCACTCTTCGTGACAATAGCAATAGCACCTATCGCGCCACCAATACCAAACGAACCCGTATCCCCCATAAATACTTTAGCAGGGTGGGCATTAAACACAAGAAAGCCAAGTACAGCACCAATCATGGCCGCAGCACATACACCTGCCGCAATAGACGTAGCCTGCATTGCCACCACCGCGTATGCGGCCAAAGCAATGGCGCTAACCCCAGACAACAGTCCATCGACTCCATCTGTAAAGTTAACGGCATTCGTCACTGCCATCATCATAATAATGATGAATGGATAATAGAACCAGCCACCCCAATCAAAGCTGAAATCAGTACCTGGAACGCTGATACTTGTACTGTGTCCGGCATAGATCAGAAGACCGCACATTAAAGCACCAACCAGCAGCTGTCCAAATAACTTTTGACGAGCTGTGAGCCCTAAGGAACGCTTAAATACAATTTTGATATAGTCATCCAAAAATCCAATCAATCCAAAACCAAGCGTAGCTACAAGCAGTACATAAAAATCTGTATTCACCACAGAAAATTTCAGATAAGACAAGGTAAAAGCTACGATAATCACGATACCGCCCATAGTCGGCGTTCCCGCTTTCTTCAAATGGGTTTGCGGTCCGTCATCTCGCACCTGCTGTCCGAATTTCATCCTGCGCAGAAGCGGAATGAAGAGCGGAGCGGCAATGACCGCAAGGATAAAGGAAACAGCAATAGTCAATAACAATAGTTGATAATCCATGGGTACACCCCCTCCAATGATTTAGGTCTGTTGAATATCTTTATTTAGGCTCTGAAGCACTTCCTCGAGCTTCATCCCTCTTGATCCTTTAAATAGAACAATATCCTTAGCACTGCATTTCTCTAGAAGGACAGCGGTTAGTTCCGCTTTATCTGTAAACGCTTTGACGCGCTCTTTGCCGAATTTCTCTTCTGCTGCTTTGGCAATATGAACGGATAATGGTCCGTAAGTACATACAAAATCAGTTAAGGAAGGGTCAAGGTAGTAGCCTATTTCTTGATGAAATTCTACTTCCTCCGGCCCAAGTTCCAGCATGTCCCCGAGCACAGCGATTTTATTGCCACTGCATTTCATAGATTGCAGGACATCTATAGCCGCCTTCATAGAAGTAGGGCTGGCATTATAAGCATCGTTTAAAAGCGTAAGTCCGGAGGAAGTCCGAATCACTTCAATCCGCATGCCCGTCAACTTGAGCTTGCTCAGACCGTCCTTCATATTCTGCTCCGTAACCCCAAAATGACGAGCAACCGCTAGTGCAGCCAGAGCGTTAACAACGTTATGCTGACCTGGCAGCGGTAATGTAAAAGCATGTTCCTTATGACGGCTTGACGTGAACGTCATGCCACCAGTATGGGACATCATCCCTGTTGGATAATCATCATTATCCTCATTTAGACCAAATCGGAAGGTTCTCATCCCTTCTGGAGCCTTAAAAGTGGACTCTTGCATTACCTCAGTCAGCAGCGGTTCGTCACCATTATAAATCAGCAATCCCCCCGGCTTCAGCCCTTCAGCAATCTCCAGCTTGGCGCGGGCTATTTCTTTACGTGACCCCAGCTGCAGTAAATGCGACTCGCCTACATTAGTAATTACCGCTACGTCTGGTTCAGCCAAAGAAGCCAGCAGAGCAATTTCTCCCCGCGAGCTCATCCCCATTTCAAGTACAGCGATCTCTGTATCCTCAGCCATGGATAAAATAGTAAGCGGAAGACCGATATGATTATTGAAATTTCCTGCTGTCTTATGCACTTTGAACTGCACTTCAAGCAGAGACATAATGATATCTTTTGTTGTTGTTTTCCCGTTGCTGCCCGTAACAGCGACAACCTGTGGAGCCACTTCCTTCAGATAAGCAGCGGACAACTTCTGAAGAGCCTCTAGTGTATCTTCAACAATAATAACTCCGCCACCTTCAGGTACCGGTCCTTTATCGCGTTGCCACAAGGTTGCACCCGCACCAGCAGCCAGTGCTGCGGCAGCATAGTGGTGACCATCGAATTTGTCTCCAGATAGAGGCACAAACAGGCAGCCGGGTGTGATCTTACGGGAGTCGGTAACGACTCCCGTAAGGGTTGTATTCATAGCTTCGACAGCAGCAGGTTCCCCTGCGCACATGGCAGCAATATTTTCAAGCGTTCTTGTAATCAATAGTTTCGGCCCCTTATAACTTCTTTAGCGACGATGCGGTCATCGAAATCATGAACCACTCCGCCAATCAGTTGATAGGTCTCATGACCTTTCCCCGCAATCAATACTACATCGCCAGGGCTTGCCATTTCAATAGCCTTCCCGATAGCTTCTCGGCGATCAACAATCATATGATACCGGTCAGAGGTGACTCCATCCTCTACTAGTCCTGCTTCTATATCCTTCAAGATTAGTTGAGGGTCCTCCGTCCGAGGGTTGTCAGAAGTTACGAATACCATGTCGCTATATCGTGCAGCGATCTTCCCCATTAATGGACGTTTCGTCCGGTCTCTGTCACCGCCACAGCCAAATACTGTAAGCACTTTGCCGGTAGCAAATTCGCAGACCGTTTTTAATACATTCTCTAGCCCGTCTGGTGTATGTGCGTAGTCAACGATAACAGCAAATTCCTGACCTTCGTCCACTGACTCCACCCGTCCAGCTACACCATCGATTGCCTCAAGACTAGTCTTGATATCAGCCAGAGAGACATCTTCCAATAAAGCAGCTGTAATCGCCGCGAGTGCATTGTAGACATTGAACTTACCAACCATACGGAGTGAAATGTCCGTCTTCCCCTTAAACGTATCTACATGGAAAAAAGTTCCTTTTGCAGTGATCGATATTTGCGAAGCTCGGACATTAGCGTTGTTATCAATGCCATATGTAATCACTTCCGCCGCAGTTTGGGCTGCAAAATATTGACTGGCTTCATCATCCGCGTTCAACACAGCATATTTGCGTTCTTCCTTCCACGGAGAGATCACATTTCCCAATCTGGAGAAAAAGAGCCCTTTAACCGCCCGATACTCCTCCATTGTATGATGATAATCCAGATGATCTTGGGTTAAGTTCGTAAAAATTGCCGTACGGAAGTCCGCACCCTTCACACGTCCTTGCTGAAGTGCGTGAGAGGATACTTCCATTACGCAACATTCCACACCTTTGGAAGCCATATCATGAAGGGAACGCTGCAGATCTAGCGATTCTGGAGTTGTGCCTGACATAGGGTAGCTTTTGCCGTCATAGCGCATTTGAATCGTTCCAATCAGACCTGTCTTCATATTCTGATCCTGCATAATCCGCTCAATGAGATAAGTCGTTGTTGTTTTGCCGTTTGTGCCCGTCACTCCGATCATTCTCATCCGGCTGCTAGGTGAGCCAAAGAAAGCATTCGACATGACAGACATCGCAAACCGGCAGTCATCCACAACAATCTGCGGGATATCAAGCTCCAGCTTGTGCTCACATACAATAGCCGCCGCTCCGGAGGCTACTGCTTGCGGCGCATATTTGTGCCCGTCCACGGTGTGGCCAGGCAAACAAATGAATAGATCTCCCGGGCCTACACGGCGGGAATCCGTCTGAAGATCAGTAATCTCCACATCTCCATCCCCGTATAGTTGCGAAGTAGCAAGACAAGCAGATAATTCGTTAACTTTCATAGTAATCCCTCACTCTACATTTTCGGATACGAGCTGAAACCTTATACCTTAATCATTATTCACTAGATGCTCCCATATAAATCCTGATGGTTGAGCCCTGTTCTACTCTGGCCCCAGCCTTAGGAGCTTGATTGATGACCGTATTTCCTGTGCCTGAACGTGCAAGATTAAAATTCATATTTAAATCCTCATAGATATCCTGCACCGTTGCTCCGGTAAGATCAGGTACGGTCACTATCGGAGTTTCGCCATACTTATAAGTTTTGGGAAGCTGATCACTGCGCTCCGGAATCTTCATATAGTGCAGCGAGTCTTCCAAAATATTTTGCACGATTGGAGCTGCAACCACACCCCCAAATTGAATCCCTTTCGGATTATCCACGGCAGTGTACACAACGATCTGAGGATCATCCGCTGGTGCAAAGCCAATAAAAGAAACAATGTGCTCTGTTGGAGAATAACGTCCATTTACAACCTTCTGTGCAGTACCCGTCTTGCCACCTACACGATAGCCGTCAATAAAAGCCGGCCGTCCTGTGCCTTTGGCAACCACGCTCTCAAGTGCTGCCCGCACCTTCTTGGATGTTTCCTCCGAAATGACCTGCCGCACAAGCTCTGGCTTCACCTCTGATACAGTCTCTCCAGTAACCGGGTTAACCCATGCTTTTGTTACATGAGGTTTATAGAGATTACCGCCGTTGATAGCCGCGGATACCGCAGCAATCTGCTGAATAGGCGTAACCGAAACCCCTTGACCAAAGGCTGTAGTCGAAAGCTCTACCGGACCTACTTGATTAAGCTTGAACAGAATACCATTAGCTTCCCCATTCAGATCAATTCCCGTTTTGCTGCCAAAACCAAAATCACGAATATATTTGAAAAGTGATTCTTTTCCCAGCCGTTGCCCTAAGGCGACAAACCCAGGGTTACAGGAGTTCTCAACTACCTGTAGAAAGGTTTGACTACCATGACCGCCCTTTTTCCAGCAGCGCAGCTTTGCGCCCGCCACCTCGATAAACCCCGGATCATAGAAATGATCGTTCTGAAGATCTACTTTACCTTCCTGCAGCGCAGCAGCCAGAGTGATGATTTTGAACGTTGAACCAGGTTCATAGGTCATCCAGATAGGCAGATTCCGGTTGTAAATCTGCGCATCATATTCCTTGTATGATGCTGGTTCATACCCCGGTCTGCTAGCCATGGCTAGTATCTCACCATTCTTCGGATTCATAGCTATAGCCCAAGCACCCTGCGCCTGATATTTTACCATAGCCTGATCAAGCTCACGTTCCATAATGGACTGGATCTGTTTATCAATCGTCAGCTCCAGATTAAGTCCGTCTTGAGGGGCAGAATATTTCTCAGATGAGCCAGGCATAAGTCTTCCGCCCGCATCAGACAAATAAGAAATATTGCCGGCTATACCTTTGAGCAGATTGTCATATATACTCTCTACTCCTGTAATACCCTGGTTATCTATACCTGTGAAGCCTAGAATATGCGCGGCTAAATCGCCGTAAGGGTAATACCTTTTGCTATCCTCAGCGACAACGATGCCCGGCAGCTGCAAATCACGGATGCTCGCGGCAAGATCCATCGTAATTTTGCGGCCGCCGGGCTGAAGTTTCACCGACATTTCTTTTTTGGACAGCAATGTCATCAGCTTCTCCTCAGTCATCCCAAGCAGTGGAGCTAATTGCTGTGCTGTCTTTTGCTTCTCTTTTACCTGCACCGGTACTGCATACACTGTAGGTGTGGTGATATTAGAAACGAGCGGCACACCTTCACGATCCATAATTTCACCACGTTTAGCGGTAAAAGGAATATTGCGGCGCAAGGAATCTTCTACCTTCGCAGTCAGTTCCTCGCCTTGAGATAATTGCACATACGCAAGACGCACGACCAGCGAACCGAATAACACTGCCAGTCCCAGCAATGTCCACAGCATTCTCCGCCGTGTTACGACTTTGGAAACCTTCATTCCGTTCTCCCCCACTTTCAACAATAGACATGAGCTCTTATCTTCATGACTATTCGGGACAAACAGGGGTTAGAACAAGCTATGTTCCGCTCTCGGAATCTGTCCCCTCATCAGCAGGCGGGGCCACGGGAATATCTTCGCCATAATCATTTAATGGCTTCATTTTCAAAGTGACCAAGGTCTTGCCATTTTGCGTGCCTACAATCTGTTCTGAGACGTAACCTTCACCGTCTACCGCAATCTCTACTTTTAGTAGAGTTAGAATTTCAAGTGCATCACGCAGGGATTCCCCTTTTAAATCTGGAATGGTAGGCTGAGCCCCCTGCGGACTTAATAAATAGATCCGTTGCCCTGTAGCAAGCTTAGTACCTGCCTCAGGATATTGACTCTCTACAGTAGATCCTTCACCGACCACTACATAATCGAAGCCTTGATCCAAAAGTGCTTCTCTTGCTTCCTTCATCGTCTTGTCTGTTAGATCTGGTGTAGTCCGAAGTGCGACTGTTTCAGTCTTAGCCGGCTTTTTGCTGCTGCTATCACTAGCCTCAGACGCCAGCTTAGGTACTCCCATGTATTGCAGAGACTGGGATACAATCTCTTTAAATACTGGAGCAGCTGCCTTACCGCCGCCAACCTCAACGTTCGGTTCGTCAATAATGACAATAACAGCGATCTTTGGATCATCAACAGGAGCATAACCAATAAAGGAGACAAGTACTTTGGATTTCACATAATCCTTTCCTTCAACCTTGATAGCCGTTCCTGTCTTACCTGCCACACGATAGCCGTCAATATAAGCGTTGCGGCCTGTTCCTTTTACTTGGTCAGCAACAACCTGCTCCAAATATTCACCCGTTTTCTTGGCGCTTTCCTCATCAATCACCTGACGCACTACACTAGGCTGAGTAACCTTTGTCTCACCAGTGTTAGGGTTTGTGACCTCCTTAACTACATACGGAGTCATCAACTTTCCCCCATTAGCTATAGCAGATACGGCAACTAGCTGTTGAAGTGGGGTTACTAGCACTTTACCGTGTCCATATGCGAGTGTCGCAATTTCTATAGGACGTCCAAGGTTAGGGTTAACTACCCCGCTTACTTCTCCTGGCAGATCGATTCCCGTTTTCTCATTGAAGCCAAAATCATTGATATACTGTAATAGCTTGTCCTGTCCGAGCATTTCATATAGCTTAACGAATAGAACGTTACTAGAACGTTTCACACCTTCAAGAAAACTGATTTGCCCCCATCCAGCATGATTAATATCATGCAGTGCTTTACTATATCCCTTTATCCGGATGGACCCGGACAAAAATGTCGCAACAGGATCAAAAAGCTTCTCTTCTACTGCGGCGGCAAGCGTTACAATTTTGAAAGTGGAACCAGGCTCGTATTTAGATTTAATAGCATGATTATAGAATCCCGCCCCATCGGCCCCGGTCTTCCAAAATTCATTTGGATTATAGGTAGGCATATTGGCTAATCCCAAAATCTCCATCGTGTTCGGATCAGCAGCAATGACACTCATACTTTTTGGCTTATATTGCGCATACGCCTTTTGCATGGCCTCTTCTATATAATGCTGGATCGTACTATCGATTGTAAGCTTGAAATTACTTCCATTTACTACTGGCTTATAGGTATCTTGTGAATCCGGCAATTTTACCCCTTGACCGTCACTTTGATAAAGCAGCTTGCCATCGGCACCCTTAAGCTCCGTATCAAAGTATTTTTCCAGTCCCATGATAGCATTGCCGTCCCTATCTGTATAACCTAAGATATGTGCAGCTAATTCATCTTTTGGATAATATCGTTTCTGCTCTCTAACAAGCCCAATACCGGTCTCTTGAATTTTATGTTCTTTACCTAGGGCTACATAAAATTCTTTCACCTTATCGGCAAGCTCCTGATCAATCTTCCAGCCTTCATTACGAATCTCACGGTTCTTGAGGTAAGCACCCGTCTTTTCGTCCTTGGCTTCAACCAGCTTACGCAGCTCATCCTCTGGTTTGCCGAGCAATTCGTGCAATCCTGTGATGACCTCTTCCCCGATGCCTTGTTGTTGAATCACTTCAGGATTCACCACCACGGTATAAGCAGGGACATCGCTAGCGAGCACACTCCCGTTACGGTCAGAAATCGTACCTCGCTCCGCTTTGATAGTTGAGGAATGCGCCCAAAGTGTGGCGGCCTTTTCCTGCCATTCCTCACCTTGCATAACTTGAATCCAGAACACTCTAACGATCAAAACAAGAAAAAAGAGGGTAATACACCCTCCTATAAACAGCGTGCGAAGTTTTATTCTTTTCAGCATAAGCGAACCTCACAACTTTTTTTATTGCGATCTTGCCAATCGCTCACTAATTATCACCTGGAGTCGTTGCTGAGCTTGCCGGAATATAGATTGTTGCATTCTCATCCGGGGACACATAACCAAGATCCCGTGCTTTTTGGGCGACTTTCTGCTCTAAATTCTGCTTTTCCATCTGATACGTAGAAATCTGCTTCTTGGCTGTTGCAATATCCTGATCTAATTTCTGAGCCTGCAAGTTCAAATCATAAATTTGGACGTAACGTGAAATCAGGGTGATCGCCACCAGAACGCATACTCCTAGCGTCAGCATATACAAAAGTTTCTCTTGCAGCGGAAGTACTCTTCGTCTGGTAACTACTTTTGTCTTCTCGCGGTAAAGGGGGTTTACCTCTTCTTTTCTTTTGGGCTGAACTGCTAAATTGCCGCGGGTATAGGCCATCTCTGACTCTCCTTTATCGTCAATTACAATTTTTCTGCAATGCGCAGCTTAGCTGAGCGGGCTCGGGTATTAAGCTCAAGCTCTTCTTCAGAAGGCACAAGCGGTTTACGATTGATTAACTTAAGCGTGCCTTTCGCGCCGCATACGCAAAACGGAAAGTCAGGCGGGCATGTACATCTGCTTAAATAGCTGCTAAAAATTTGCTTGCAAATTCGGTCTTCGAGCGAATGAAAGGTGATGACGGATACTCTGCCTCCTGGTGCAAGGCAACGTACTGCACTATGTAGCCCTTCTTCAAAAGCACCCAATTCGTCATTCACAGCAATCCTTAATCCTTGAAAGCTACGTTTAGCGGGATGCCCTCCTGTTCTTCGAGCAGCTGCCGGGATACCTTCCTTGATCAGTTCTGCTAATTCTCCTGTTGTCTCAATAGGAGCTTCTTCTCTTCTGTCTACAATTTTTCTAGCGATTCTCCGCGAGAATTTCTCTTCTCCATATTGGAAAAGAACACGGGCAATCTCCTGCTCGGACCATGTATTCACAATTTCAGCAGCCGTCAAAAGTGCTGACTGATCCATGCGCATGTCCAGCGGAGCATCATGATTGTAACTAAAGCCTCGTTCCCCTTCGTCAAACTGGGGAGAGGATACGCCAAGATCAAAGAGCACTCCATCTACTTGGGGAATACCATCTGTTTGTGGCACAAAGGGCACATCCTTAAGTACACTCTCCAGATCACGGAAGTTAGTCTTAATAGTCACAACCTTGTCTCCGTATTCCGCTAATCTTTCTTTGGCGTTCTCCAAAGCCCAATCATCTTGATCCAAACAGATTAAACGGCCTTCGCCGCTAAGCTTGGAAGCGATAAGTGAGCTGTGACCCGCTCCACCGAGAGTGCAATCTACATAGATTCCGTCTTTTTTGATGTGCAGCCCTTCTGTCGCTTCTTCCTTAAGCACCGTGATGTGGTGAAACAAGCTGCATCCCTCCAGGACAGTATTCGTTATTGTGTTTTATAGATCAAAATTGAAATCCACCAATTTCTCAGCGATTTCGTTGAACGATTCCTCGGACTGTTCGAAGTACTGTTCCCAAAGCTCTTTGTTCCAGATTTCCACCCGGTTCGAAACGCCCAGAATGACACAGTCTTTGTCCAGTTTGGCATACTGCCGTAAATTGGCCGGCAGATTTACCCTTCCCTGCTTATCCCAAACACATTCAGTTGCACCTGAGAAAAAAAAGCGGCTAAATGCGCGGGCATCTGATTTCATCAGCGAAAGGCTTTTAAGCTTTTGTTCCATGATTGCCCATTCTTCCATGGGATAAACAAACAGGCAGGAGTCTAGGCCGCGGGTCGTCACGAAGGAGGTTCCGAGCAATTCACGGAGTTTAGCCGGAATAATGATTCGGCCTTTGTCGTCAATGCTGTGTTGATACTCTCCCATGAACATCCTTTTTCCCACCCCTAATCCCCGAATCCCCACTTTACCCCACTTTTCACCACTTAAGCATAATAGATTCGCCATTAAAAATCAAAAACCTTTTTCTGGCCAAGGAAATTTTTCCTAAATCAGATAGCTCGTTTCCCGAAAAACATTTCTCCACAGAAAAAAGCCATACAATCGGAATCTTGTCCGTTGCATGGCTTTGTTAAAAAAGTTGCTTCAGTTCAAGGTACACTGGTTAATACACTTTATTGTTATGCGTTCGGTTATTAATCGTTCAAATTCCAGCTGTCCAAATAATCGACTTGTGCCGGAGTGAGGCTATCGATGTTAATGCCCAGACTTTCCAGCTTATAACGTGCTACTTGCTCATCCAGCTCATAAGGAACATTTTCAACTTTTACGCCAATGCTCTTATAATTATCATTTACATATTTCAGCGACAGCGCCTGGAGTGCAAAGGTTGTATCCATAATTTCAGCAGGGTGACCATCAGCAGCACCCAGATTTACAAGTCTGCCTTCGGCAAGCAGATATAATTTACGTCCGTCACGAAGCTGGTACTCTTCGATATTTTTGCGAACGGTACGTTGGGATACGGATCTTTCCGACAGCTCAGGCTTATTCACTTCAACGTCGAAATGGCCCGCGTTGCACATGATTGCTCCATCCTTCATCACATCATAATGTTCACCGCGAATTACATAACGGTTACCAGTTACTGTAACGAAGAAATCACCAACCTTAGCTGCTTCCAGCATTGGCATTACTTCAAAACCGTCCATATGTGCTTCAACGGCTTTAATCGCATCAACTTCTGTGACGACCACTTTTGCTCCAAGTCCTTTAGCGCGCATGGCAACACCTTTACCACACCAGCCGTAACCGACAACAACTACTGTTTTACCCGCTACGATAAGGTTGGTTGTGCGAATAATTCCATCCCATGCCGATTGGCCAGTGCCATAACGGTTATCAAACAAATATTTGCAGTAGGCATCATTAACCGCGACCATTGGGAACTTCAATACGCCTTGCTTTTGCAGAGCTTTTAAACGAATAATCCCGGTAGTTGTTTCTTCAGCACCCCCGCGAATATTCTCCATCAGATCAGGACGCTCCGAATGCAGCAATGTAGCAAAATCCCCACCGTCATCAATAATCAAGTCCGGTTTGCTCTCCAGTGCTTTGATATTAAGGGCTTTAAATTCTTCAGGAGACGGATTGTATTTAGCAAATACTGTGATTCCATCCTCCACAAGCGCTGCACAAACATCATCCTGTGTAGAAAGTGGATTCGAACCTGTAATGGTTACATCTGCACCACCAGCTTTGACAACCTTCGCCAAATAAGCGGTTTTAGCTTCCAAATGCAATGTGATCGATACTTTCAGACCTTTAAATGGCTGTTCTGCTTCAAACTGCTCACGAATACGGTTCAGTACCGGCATATGCTGGCGAACCCAGTCGATTTTCAAATGCCCTTCCGGTGCGAGTGACATATCAGCCACGATACTATTTTGTTTAGATGAACTCATTATGAAACCTCCTAAAAGTTTTGTGGGAAATAACTCCAGTGATCTGCTTCGTACAAAACTCACTTCGTAAGCATAAGCTTAGTTTTATGAAGCGATACTTCCATTACATATAAATGATGCGATGTGTTCCACTGTAATCCGGTTCAACCGTCATTAACTCATCCAGCCAAGCAAGTCCGTACCGGTTCAAGTAATACATGATATTGTACACTCTTTCCTGCAGTTTACCCAGTGGCATTAACGACAGCTCGATTCGCTCCCATTGCCGGATTGCAGCTTCGTTCTGTTTTGCCATTGCATCTTGGGCTTTCGCCTGTAAAAAAGTAATCTGATCTAGAATCTTCTCTTTATTGTTATTCCCCAGCTTAAGCAGACCGGCCTGAACCGTTCCAAGCTGCTCAATCAGCGGTTCGTACATGGCGGCGAATGAGGTCTTGGTTTCTTCAAAACGACGTTCAATCCCCAGCTCATCCTGTGCGGCCAGCCATTCATGTCTTTTATGATCCAGTCCTTGTCTTACATCCTCAAAGCTAAGTTGATATTTATCCATATGCTTGTGCAGCGTACCTTCTACGACAGTAAAAGACATTCTAGGGATAATTAACGGCATTTCTCCCCCAATGGTCTCAAACGCACGACGCGGAATGGCCCAGTAAGCAATCTCACCTTGACCCAGCACCGTTGCCAGAACAGGCAACACATAATCCTGCATAAGTGGACGTGTCAGCACATTATTGCTAAAGCGTTCCGGATGTGCCTGCACCTCCTCAAGTAATTCATCACGGGAAAAGGATACCTGACCCTTGCGATCCGTAAAGATTCCGTCCTTCTTGTGAAGCAGAAGCCGTGTACCTTCATGAATATAAAAGAGGTTGGCATTGCCAGCTGTAACATCAGCCTGAAGCTCATATCCGGCGCCCACAATATCAGAAGCAGAATTCATATACGCTGTTTCCAGTGCATCATTCTGCATAATTAGCGAAGTGAAAAATGGCTGTTCTAACTTACGTAAGTTGGGATCAGCAGAATCAAGCAGAATTAGACCAAATTTACCAAATAATGAACCCATCAGCTTGGCAAATGCATCCGTCATACTATCTGCTCTAAAAGAAGAAGTTCGAATGAATTCCATAATCTGCGGCTTAAAGTCGCTTTCCTGAAGCAGACCGTCTAACTGTTCTACTACCTGCTGCCAGCTTTCCTCTTCTACACGAATATCACTTACTGAGGAGCGTTTCTCTTCTGACTTTTCTATCTTAATCTTAGTAATCTCCTGCGTACGATTCAGTACATACGTATGATTCACTTCATCCCAGTCATGATCTTCACCTGCAATCCAGAATAAAGGAACTACTGGTCGGCCGAGTTGTTCAGCTGCTTCTTTTGCCGCCATAATGGTAGTTGCAGCTTTATATACCACTAACAGGGGTCCAGTAAATAGTCCGCTTTGCTGCCCACCTGTCACCACTAATGTCCCCGGCTGCTCTAAGAGAGCCAGCGAAGCCATCACCGCATCATGCGAGTTATGCTTTTCATTATATTGACGTAGACACTCAGCAATCTGAGTCCGGTCGGCACGAAGGCTTTCTCTGCCGTCTAGCCACTCTGCCCTTCTACTTCTACTTTCTTTATTGCGGAAATCCCCACCGTACAAATGACTAACCTTTTCAAAATGATCTATATAGTCGCGCGAGAGTGCAGATCCACCCTTGAGCGGTTCCGTTACAATATTCATTTGCTAGTGCCTCCAGTTCTACTAAGCAGTTATATGTAAATCCAAGTTCGTAAAAACTCTCTATGATTGTATCCAAAGTCAGGAGCCGCGTCAAAGTAAAACATGTCTTGATATCAGCAACACAGGTACAGCCAACTGTTCAATTATACTATAAATTCATTAAATAATATCCTAAATACATACAAGAGGCGAGAGCATAATGCTCCCGCCTTTGAAAACCTAAGTATAAATTATGCGAATTTTTTGCTGACAAAGTGGCCTTTAGATACTTCTACTAATTCAAAGTCACTGTCATTGGTCTTATCGTTAGCAGAATAAATAGGGCTGCCAAGCTCATCATGCAAGTGAATACGTTTTTTGTTGACTTCAATTTCCGGATCCGGAACTGGAATAGCCGACAATAGGGATTTAGTATAAGGGTGGATAGGATTTGCATACAGCTCTTCACTTTCCGCCAACTCAACCATTTTACCCAAGTACATAACTGCTACGCGATCACTGATATGTTTAACCATGGACAGATCATGCGCGATGAAAAGATAAGTCAATCCAAGACGATCTTGCAATTCTTTAAGCAAGTTAACGACCTGAGCTTGAATGGATACGTCAAGTGCGGAAATCGGCTCATCACAAACGATGAACTTAGGATTAACCGCTAACGAACGGGCAATCCCGATACGTTGACGTTGTCCACCGGAGAATTCATGCGGATAACGGGTTGCATGGTCATGGTTAAGACCAACCATATCCAGCAGTTCTTCAATCCGTTTCTTACGTTCTGCACGGCTGCCAGCCATTCCGTGAATGTCCAGTGCCTCGCCAATGATATCAGAAACCGTAAACCGCGGGTTAAGCGATGCGTACGGATCTTGGAAAATCATTTGCATGTCACGGCGCATAGCCTTCATTTGATTTCCAGGCAATTTATAAATGTCTGTACCATTATATTTCACACTTCCAGCAGTTGGCTCATACAAGCGAAGAATCGTACGTCCAGCAGTAGTCTTACCACAACCGGACTCACCTACCATCCCAAGTGTCTCGCCCTCACGGATCGTGAAGTTAATATTATCAACAGCCTTAAGAACCTTACCTTTACCTACATTAAAATATTTCTTAAGACCTTCTACCTCTATTAGGTTCTTACTCAAGAGTACTGCACCTCCTTGGCCATCGAATGCAGATTCCAGCAACGCGCCATATGCGTTTCGCTGAATTCTGTGGCGCCGGGATCGATTTGTTCGCACACATGCATCGCTTCATTGCAACGAGCAGTGAACGAACAGCCGATCGGCGGCTTGATCAGATCTGGCGGTGTGCCGATGATCGGAATAAGCGGCTCGCCTTTCTTTTGGTCCAGACGCGGCATTGAGCGCAGCAGACCTTTGGTGTATGGATGTTGTGGATTTTTAAAGATTTCCCATCTTGTTCCGGTCTCCACAACCTCACCTGCATACATTACAATCACCCGATCACACATGCCAGCAACTACGCCCAGATCATGTGTAATCAGAATAATGGAGGTACCTAGTTTTTGCTGCATCTCTCTCATAACTTCCATGATCTGCGCCTGAATGGTTACATCTAGAGCTGTTGTAGGCTCATCTGCTATCAGCAAAGCCGGACGGCAAGCTAACGCGATTGCGATCATTACACGCTGGCGCATACCGCCTGAGAATTCGTGGGGATATTGGTTAAAGCGAGCCTCCGCATTTTTGATGCCTACTAATTTCAACATCTCCATACCTTGCTTTTTCGCTTCGGCCGCTGACATTTTCTGATGTTTAATCAAAACTTCAGTGATCTGTTTGCCCACTTTGATGGTTGGGTTCAGAGAAGTCATCGGGTCTTGAAAAATCATGCCAATATCTTTACCGCGAATAGATTCCATTTCTTTCATGCTTTTGTCTAGCAGATTCTGTCCTTGAAAAATAATCTCTCCCTTTTTCACTTTAGAAGGTGGAGAAGGGATCAACCGCATAATCGATTGAGCAGTTACACTCTTACCGCTGCCGGACTCGCCGACGATGGCAACCGTTTCGCCTTTGCCAATTTCAAAATTCATACCACGGACAGCTTGTACTTCTCCGCCCTTAACAAAAAAGGAAATATGCAAATCTTTGACTTGTAAAATAGGTTCCATCCATATTCCTCCTATTTCTTCAGCTTAGGATCAAGCGCGTCACGAAGACCATCACCGAAAATGTTGAAAGAAAGCATTGTTAAGCTGATTAGGATCGCAGGGAACAAGAAGCGCCATGGATAGTACAACCAGCCGGTGAGTGAGTCATTGATCATCGATCCAAGTGAAGCAACAGGAGCTTGTACACCAAGACCCAAGAAGCTTAGGAAGGCCTCAGCAAAGATAGCATTTGGTACAGACAGTGTAATGGTTACGATAATCGGACCAACCGCATTCGGCAGAAGGTGTTTGAACAACAGTCTCGCAGAACCAGCACCCATGGAACGGGACGCCAATACGAATTCACGATTCTTGAGCTGCATAATTTCTCCACGCACAATCCACGACATCGTAATCCAGCCTGTAATGGTTAGAGCTAGGATGATTGTTCCAAGACTTGGCTCAAGAACGACCAAGAGCAAGATTACAACCAGCAAATAAGGAATAGAATACAAAATTTCAGAGAATTTATTCATAATATTATCTACACGGCCACCGAAGAAGCCCATAATGCCTCCGTAGATAACACCGATGAACAAGTCGATGGCTGCCGCAGCAAGACCAACGATCAAGGAAATCCGTGCACCGTACCAAGTACGAACAAAGATATCACGACCAAGATCATCCGTTCCAAACCAGTGATCGGAGGAAGGGGGCTTATTGGTGCTCATCAAATCATTAGAATAATAGTTATATTTCGAGATAAAAGGTGCAAAAATCGCTGCAAGTACAATCAAACCCAGGATACCGAGCGCAGTCATCGCCATTTTATTTTGACGCAACCGTTGCCAAGAGTCTTTCCAAGCAGAGAGACTCTCACGCTGGATAACTTCGGCTTCTTTTTCATCTACACCGACTTTTTGAAAATCTTCCGGTTTTAGATTTAACAAGTTATTTTCAGTAGCCACTATTTAGCCCTCCTTTCCTCCACTTAATTTCATACGTGGGTCAATTAATACATAAGCAATATCCGTAATAAAGCGGGCAACCATGAGTAATACACCATAGAAAATGGTTATCCCCATAATAACGGTATAGTCACGGACACCAATCGCTTCCACGAACTGTTTACCAATACCCCCAACACCAAAGATCTGCTCGATAACAACCGAACCAGTTACGATGTTAGCTGTCATTGGACCCATATAAGTAACAACAGGTAGAATTCCGTTACGAAGTACATGGCGGCTCAGAATAGCCATCCAGCTCAATCCCTTTGCTTTAGCCGTTTTGATATAATCCGCATTCAAAACTTCAAGCATACTTGAACGGGTCAAGCGGGCGATAAAGGCGATCGGCTGTGCCGAGAGCGCGGCCACGGGTAAGAAATAATAGATTGGCCCTTTAAAACCTGAAACCGGTACCCAACCCAGTTTGAAAGCAAATACATACTGCAGTAATGACGCGACTACAAAGCTCGGAACCGCAATCCCCAGAACTGCCAGCACCATAGCTGCGCTGTCAATAAACTTTCTGTGATAGAGTGCCGCCAACATGCCGAGAAATACTCCGACAATAACCGCCACAACGATTGCGACGAGTCCCAGCTTCAGCGACGCTGAAAAGGTTTGACTGATCAAATGTGATACATCTTGATTTAGGCGTTTCATTGAGACACCTAGGTCACCTTGGATAATATCACCTAAATACTTAAAATACTGATGAGAGAGCGGCTTGTCCAGACCATATTGTTCCATCAGACGTGCTTTAATTTCTGGCGGTACCTTCTTTTCAGAAGTAAACGGATCCCCCGGAATAGCTTTCATCAAGAAAAAGGTAGCTGAAATCAATACAAATAGAGAAACCAACATATAGAAAAACTTATTTGCGACATAACGAACCATCCCCATCACACCTCCTCCGACAATTTTTGATACACATAATAATGATTTTATGAAAAAAACGGATTTTTGTCTATTTTCTATATATGTTATTAATAACATTAATTAACAAATAGACAGGAATACAAAAAAAAGGGATATATATGGAATTCCACATATATATCCCGAAGTATTCTGCAACTTCAGTCAACTAACTATTCTGTTGTAATTACTAAAGCAATATCTTAGTGCTCAAGCAAGTATCCGCGAGTCAAGTCAATTGCACCACTAAAGTCAAGAGTAACACCTTTAAGGTACTCTTTAGTCAGGGAGTTGTTAGTGTAGTAGTACAAAGGAATCAGAACCATATCTTGCTCAATGAGCAATTTCTCAGCTGCAGCAAACTTTTCTTGACGTACTGCCAAGTCAGTGCTTGTTTTAGCTTCGCTGATCAATTTGTCATACTCAGGGTTAGCGTAACCAGTATCATTGTTACCGCCACCTGTTACCCACATATCAAGGAAAGTCATTGGATCATTGTAATCCGCAGTCCAACCCGCACGAGCAACTTGGTAGTTCAGGTTTTGACGGTTTTCAATAAATACAGCCCACTCTTGGTTAACGGTTTGTACGTCGATACCAAGATTGTTTTTCCACATATCAGCAATCGCCAAAGCGATTTTCTTGTGACCTTCACTTGTGTTGTAAGTCAGGGAGAATGTAGGCAGTTTATCCATACCTTCTTCTTTCAGACCTTCAGCAAGCAATGTTTTAGCTTGTTCTAGATCTTCAGTGAAGTAGCTATCTTTAACTGCTGTACGGTATTCACCATCAGCACCAGCGATACCCGGAGGTACATAACCGTATGCTGGGAATTGTCCACCTTGTACTACATTGTCAATCAAAGCTTGACGGTTAATGGACATTGCAAGAGCCTTACGGATTTTAGCGTTTGTGAAAGGTTTTTCAGTGATATTGAATTCGTAGTAGTATACGGAAGCAATACCTTTACGGCTGAATTCGTTAGGAAGTTCTTTTTGCACGATTGGAATTTGTTCTGATGGAATTTCACCAGTTGGTCCACCGGCACGATCGTATTCACCGTTCTTGTAGCTGAGCAGCTCAGTTGCACCGCTGTTTACAAGGGAGAAGTCGATTTTGTTAAGTTTAATAGAATCTTTATCCCAATATTTATCGTTTTTAGTTACAACAAGTGTTTGACCTGTAGTCCACTCAGTAAGAGTGAAAGCACCGTTAACGATCATAGTATCTTTGCTTGTTGCCCATTTAGGATTACTCTCAATGGATTTGTGTACAGGGTAATAAGTGTAGAAGGAAAGCAATCCAAGGAAGTAAGGAGTTGGGGCTTCAAGAGTAACTTCAAGAGTTTTCTCATCAACCGCTTTAACACCTACTTGACTGAAATCGGTAATTTCCTTGTTGTAGAACTTTTGAGCATTTTTGATGTAGTACAATTGATAAGCGTAAGGTGCAGCGGATGCAGCAGCAGGATCGAGCACGCGTTTCCAAGCGCGAACGAAGTCTTCTGTTGTTACAGGATCGCCATTACTCCATTGTGAATCACGGAGTTTGAAAGTATATACCAGACCGTCAGCGGAAACTTCCCAGCTTTCAGCAACACCTGGTTCAGCTTGACCAGATTCAGCATTCATGCGAGTCAGACCTTCGTACATTGTTGTCAGGACAGTGTGTGCTTGGCTATCTTGAGCCAATCCTGGGTCAAATGTTGGAGGCTCAGAACTAAGGTTAATTCTCAATGTTTGGTCAGCAGCCAATTTTTCTTCTGTAGCTGCATTACCAGTTGCCGTGTTACCAGTGTTAGCATTGTTACCTTTATTGCCGCTGTTTGCATTGTTTCCGCCGCAGCCAGCAAGCACTGTGCCGATAACAAGTACTAATGCAATCATTAGCAATAGACTTTTACTCTTCTTCATCTAGCAGTTCCCCCTAAATAGAATGTGGTATATGGTTTATGATTATACAACCAGTGGTCAAAAAAATCTAGTGCAATGTTTTCAGAAAATATTTTTTTTTTAAAACTTTAAACTTTTGTGACGTTGACGCTTCACCGAAGCAGTGGAACGTTACATCGCTTGTGATATGTAGGTAATTAGCCCAACAAACATAAATAATAAATATCCGACGCTCATAAAAAAGAACGAAAGTCTCCAAACTGCCCGAAATAACCGCTTCCCATCTACCTTTCCTTTCATCCGATTTTGAGCTCCGCCAATCAGTCCAGCGGATATTAATACAATAATTAGTATAAGGTAAAACCCAAAACCGGAATTAAAGATGTTATTAAACAATGCGGAGACCGACAATAATAAAAAAAATGTGGTCACGTCCATAGCGAGCATAAAAGTTTTCTTTTTATCTTTTTTTAAGCCCTTTCCAATGAAAAAAACAATCAAAAACGGCACAATCGGAATAACGCTTAAAGTAATAACCGAATCCATCAGCAGTCCCATAGCTTCACCTCTCCCCAGAGATCATACCCCAATACCTTCTACTAATTGGCAGAGCCAGCGATTTAATGGTGCCGACACTCCAGATCGTTCTGCCATTTCTACAAGACTTCCATTGATCCAACGAATTTCTGTGGTTCTTGAAGCAAGTACATCTGCCAGCATAGATGAAATATTGCCAGACGTTAACCGGCACACCTGAAGGATGTTATCCCAAGCATCCTTATCATAAGTAATTTCACAGAAATCATACACCATTATTGCTTCTTCAAAAACTTCCTTCATTAATTGGAGGCGTTGCTCTGAAGACAACAGCTCCCCATTTGGAATACGCCAAATCGCCGTGAGTGGATTTATAACGGCATTGATCAAGAGCTTCCGGTAAATCATGGTATCCACTTCATTCGACAAAAAGGCTGCGAATCCTGCCATTATGAGAACTTCTATTAAATTATTCGCTTTTAAATCATTATGTATGCTATGAGCTTGTCCATCCCCTAAGCTCCATTTTCCTATCCACACCTCCCCTGCTCCTGCATGAATGACCTCAGTTAATGATTTACGCTTCGCAGCCTCCGTAGTCACAGCTACATATAAATTGGCGTTTGGCAACAAGCCTCCTAACATCTCCATATGTCCTGTACCATTCTGAAAACAAATCATATGTACTTGCTCTTCCTTAAGTAGGGATAGAAATTCAGGCAAATCATTATGTAGAGTATTCTGTTTAACCGTCACCACGATCCAATCACTCGGCTCTTCTAGATAAGCACCTGCGAACTCCCCTATTGGCGCGGATACAAACTGATCTTCCGAAATTGTTATCGGCTCGCGTTCATCCTCGTAGGTAACCGTTAAGCCATCACGCCCTAATCGTTGGCATTGTTCTATCCCTCGGCACCATAGCCTCACATCATTCCCGGCTTGGATCAGTCTCCCTGCCAGCAGCAGCCCGAGTGAACCTGCACCAATTATATCAATTTTCATATAACCCTCCTGCTGATCTTAAGCACAATTTTTCTAAGTATACCAAAAACCCCGCAAGTGGTGCTTAAAAAGCAGACCACTTGCGGGGTTGTTAGTTAACCTATCGTTTATTCAATGCGTTCTAAATTTCCGTTACCATCCATTTTGAAACGAGTCTTCATTTCTTCTTCTTCTTCATTTAAGAAAGCAAGCCTGCGAGCACGATCCATAATCTGAATTAAAGCTTTGTAATCATCGTTGACTACCCGGTAGTCGCTTTGAGCAAGATTAACCTCTTTAGACAACCGCTCATTCTCAGATCGTAATTCTGTTAATTCATCTTCCTTCTCGCGCAGGTCTCTTTCCAGCATTTTCAGCTGACGTCCTGCTTCCTGGATCGTACCCTTCCATTGTCTTAAGAAACGAATGACCGCATCAATGGATAATGTGTTTTCACTTAATCCCTCACCGCGCCCAAATTCCTCATCGACATCACCCAGAATGAGACCAGCTACTTGCGCTCCTCTTACTGACGGCTGCTTTTTCAGGTAGCTACGCTTTTGACGTTGCCCTTTAGCAATACCGATGGCACCTTCATAACTTTTCCGAACACAACTGTTCCAGCGGAATCCGCAAGCGGCCGAAGTTCTGCCGATTTTTTCACCCACCTCTTCAAAAGCGGCAAGCTGTGTGCTGCCCTCCCGAATGTGTCGCAAAGTTACTTCTGCCAATATTAGATCATCTTCTGCACTCCAAGCGTCCTGTCTAACGGCTGTCATAAAGCCAAACCTCCTAACAACGTCATGAAATAACCATCTCCATAACCGGCAGTTCTGCCGGGTAGTGAATAGGGATAAAAGCTGCTTACTCCATTTCTATGCTTCTCATAGAGTTCATAGAATCTATTTGATACTAATTTGTATTTCCATTATCTGCGTACATCATACGCATAAAACTATAAATTCTCTTTTTTAAAGCACTAATCACTCAGGTCAATTATAAAAATCACATTTTTTGAAGATTAGTGCATTTTTTTCAATGAATTCGTTTACACATAATTATGTTGAGGGTATAATAAATCGAAGGAATATTCGTGAGATACATACTGGAAGGGGGACTCTCTCTTGGACCGCATGTTTCGGGTATTAGGTTTTTTCACATTAGCTATTGGATTGATGGCTTTCGCCGGAGGTCTAACAGAAATGGCCTTGCTTTTCTTTTTGCAAACTGCATTTTTCGTAATACTTGGCTATATGAAATTTACTGAAAAAACTTATGTTCTTCTCTTCTGGGCATACATGATTCTGACTTTCACCGGATTTAGTTATTGGACGATCTTTCAAATGGGTCTTCCACTATAAATTGCAGTACTCTTTTGGAGCGGATGAGGTCCTTATCTTATAAGGATCACTTCCGTTTTTTTGTTTGTATGCTATTTTAGAAGGGTTAAACATATTATTAGTACATACATATATCATTTCAAAAAAAAGGTGGTGGTGTGGTGCGCTCCCGCAATTTACAAAGCCGCATGATTGCAACCATACTAATTCTCTTCTGCTGTACTTTGTTTCCGTTACAACCTGTGAAGTACTTGTCTGCCGATCCTAGCGGTGATTTTTTCAATTCTGCTATACCAGATAATGAAGAAACCCGTAAACTACTTGAACAGACCTTGTCTTCTGCAGAAATTGAACGTGAAATCATCAAGATTACAGCCGAACAAAAAGCACTTGAACAAAAGGTAGAAAGCCTGAACAGACAAGCTACCCAGAAAAAAACAGCCATTGCGGACCAACAGGAACGGGCAGGTGCAGTTGTGCGTTCTTATTATATGGGGGATAGAGATAATCTTCTGGCCGCGTTTTTTTCAGCAAAAAGTATCAGCAGATTCCTGGCTCTGTTCGATTATTATGAGATTATTATTGGAAATGACCGCGATATTCTCTCACAATATGAAGAACAATATAAGGATTTGAAGGATACCCTTCAGACTGCGAAGCGAAACTCGGAAGAGCTCGCCCGATTGCGTACGGCTCTGGAGGAACAGCAAGTTCGGGTAAACGCGCTCAACAAGGATATTGAGGGTGGGATTAAAAATAGCAGCGATCCTGAAAATATGAGTACTCTACTTAAAGAATTCACATTATATTGGGAGAATATCGGCCTGCACGAGGTAAAAACCTATTTCAAGGCGTTATCCTCCGCAATGAATAAACTACCACAGTTTGTTCAGAATCGAGAGGGTGTACTGACTCGAAAAGGAATGACTTATGAGCTAAACCTGAAGGAAGAGGATCTGAATGAATTTTTGCAATCGCAGAATTCGCTGTTTAAAGACTTCGCCTTTCATTTCAATGACGGATCGATTACTGCCACTGGAAAAAGCGGAGCGCTAGCCCTTTCACTGACCGGTCACTACACCATTCAGGAAGAACCGATCAACGGCCTTATATTCCAAGTCGATCATATTGTATTTAACGGTCTTGAATTGCCTGACACAACAAGAAAAACGTTGGAAGAAGAATTTGACTTAGGCTTTTATCCAGGCAAAATAGTATCTTTCCTTCGTGCCACGGCAGTAGATAGCCAAGAGGGCGTCTTGCATGTTAAGCTTTCCATTTCATTTTAGGCCTTCTTTTAGAAATTCTTTGTAGCCTTCCGCATCTATCTGCCCTGTTAATAGTAACGATACAGCTTCAACAACCTTACTCCAGCCGCCCTGTGACTCATCCTCCGGGGCGGTTTCTTCTGTCAGCAATAGCTCAACATCGAAAGGAAGCTTGTATTTAAAAGCATGCTCCGAACGATAAAGAACATCAAGCGCCGGCAAGCTACCCGTATTCTCCAACCAATCCAGCTGAGCATCCTCTGAGGTGATAAAGGTCAGCCAATTCACAGCTTCCTTTGGACTTTGAGATTGAGCTGGAAGGGCAAAAGATCGACTGTAACAGGATTCAAACCCACCCCCATTATTAGCAGTCAGGGCCGGTACAGCAGCAAGGGATGAATTTCCATGCTTCTGCCACTCGGATAACGGTAATGAAGCAACGGCGACACTACCTCCTTGTAGCATATCCCAGACATCTTTATTGTAGCGGCTGGTGAGATAAAAATAACTGCGGGCGTTCTGAATCCAATTCAACACCTCTTGGTTATCTGCTAACAAGCTGCTATTCATGCTCTCCATTACCGCTGACAATCCATAAGGATTGCGGGTATCCATCGCAAGTAAATATTTCCCTTGCTCTTTTAGCACATTCTGAAGCAGGATATTCCACTCTTCGAGGCTTTTGGGTAATGCATTAAAACCCAGCTCCGCCAGCCGTTGTGGAGAATAAACAAGCACGTAAGGATCTATATCTAACGGGACTCCCCAATTATATCCATTCCACTGCATCCAGGGGATCAACTGTGTTAACGGTGCACTCCCCGGAACGCTCTGATACACATCCATCGGCAATAAATATCCACGTGTGGCCCAGTCCAGAATGCTTCGTCCATCTGCCATGACTATATCCGGGCTGTCCCCGATCGTTAAATCATGCTTCAATACCTCATCGGCATCCTCCATATCCACATTGCTTAAAATAACCTTTACTCCACTTTCTAAGGTATAACGGTTGCTAAGGAGCTCCAGTTCACTAAATTCTTCGCTATTTAACGATACTCTTATGTGTAAGCTATCTATAGTTCCCTCATCTCCGGAAGAGGGATGGGTCGACTGACTTTGTGGTCTTTTCATAGGACGTGGATCGTTACTGGTACTCAATTCCATACTGGGCGACAGGCTTGTCAGCGATAGTAGTAAAATTGCAAAAAGCAGCCAATAATTTTTGCGTTTCAGCACGATTTCCCACCTTCCCTTTTGATTGGTCTCCCCTATTTTACCAAACCCTCCGGTACTTGTCTTTAGTTTGTGAAACCGTTCTCTTTCTATTATATGGGTGAAACGCCAGAGGCATTAAAAATAGGAAGGTAATCTGACCGCCATTACAAGAAAGCTTTGGACTTCCGATCGCTGTTATCCTCAGATTTCCTGAACTAATTACCGCATCATGCGGTTAAAATCCGAGGATAAAGGCGAACGCTTCGCTTCTACAGTTCCAAACTTTCTTTCCATGGCTCTAATCACCACAACCAACTTTAAATTCCTCTGCCGTTTCCGGGCGGGCAGGAAAAAGCCGGGAGTGTTTGCTTCTCCCGGCTGAAAATAGGATTGATGAACGGTTAGAGTAGATCCGCGGCCAATTGCGCCAAGCGGGAACGCTCACCTTTTTCCAAAGTAATATGTCCGCTAATCCCTTGCTGCTTAAACTTCTCGACGATATAGCTCAGTCCGTTGCTCGCAGCATCCAGATATGGATGATCGATTTGCTCCGGATCGCCCATTAGAATGACTTTACTTCCTTCTCCCGCTCTGGAGACAATGGTCTTCACCTCATGACGGGAAAGGTTCTGCGCCTCATCAATAATAATGAACTGCGATGGGATTGAACGGCCGCGAATATAGGTTAAGGCTTCTACCTGTATACTTCCTAACCCCATTAAGATTTTATCGATATCGCCAGCTTTTTTGGTATCGAACAGGAATTCCAGATTATCATAAATAGGCTGCATCCAGGGTCTAAGCTTCTCATCCTTCTCACCGGGCAAATACCCAATGTCTTTACCCATAGGAACGACCGGACGGGCGATAAGCAATTTTTTGTATTTATGTTCATCCTCCACTTTGAATAGTCCGGCTGCAAGCGCCAATAACGTCTTCCCTGTCCCAGCCTTACCCGTGATCGTTACGAGTGGGATTTCATCATTTAGCAGCAGCTCCAGTGCCATTCGTTGTTGAGCATTACGGGCGCTAATCCCCCAAACCGAATCATTGCCCAGATAGAGTGGCTCCAGACGTGTGGCATCACTATTCACTTTGAGAAGAGCTGATTTGCCAGTGCCAATCTCATCCTTGAGAATCACAAATTCATGAGGGTACAACGGATACGACAACGCAAGCTGTTTTACCGTCAGAGAGCGGTGACTGTAATATTCATCAATCAATGCGGGATGAACCTGCAGAGATTGGTAACCAGTGTATAGTTCATTTAAGTCTCCAGTACGATCTGACAAATAATCCTCTGGCGTAATTCCCAGTACATCCGCTTTAATACGAACCAGTACATCCTTGCTCACAAGCACAACGGGACGCGGATCGGGCTTCTCATTCTCTTCATTCAAATAATTGAGAGCAACAGCCAAAATCCGATTGTCGTTAGACACCTCGCCAAACATTTCCTGTACCTTCACAAAACTGCGATGGTTAAGTTCTACCTTCAGCTTGCCTCCATGCTCCAGTTCCACACCACTATGCAAATGACCTAGTTCCCGGAGTCCATCAAGCAATCGGGATACCGTACGGGCATTCCGACCGATTTCGTCAGCATTGCGCTTCTTGGAGTCGATTTCTTCCAGCACAACAGCCGGAATAACCACCTCATGCTCCTTGAAAGAGAAAATTGAATTGGGGTCGTGCAAAAGCACGTTGGTATCTAGCACAAATATCTTGTTCATATTATCCCCTCCACAGCGCCTGGTTTGATTGATCATACATAACTCTTTCCGCCAAGGGAAAAGATATGGTACAGAAACGATTCTTTGGCTGAAAGGAGTAATCACATATGAGAAAATCAATATGTCTGTTGCTGGTACTGCTGCTACTGACAAGCTGCGGTATCGCTAATAAAAAGACATCACCCTCTCCTCAGAATAAACAATCTGCGAATGCTGTAAAGGGTACGGGGAACCATGAGGTTCGGCAATTGTCCAATGATGGTGCGACTAATCCTAAAGCCACCTCAAAAGCTGGTCAAGCCGTCAATGTTAATGGAGAAAGTGAAATTGCACTTAAGGATCATTTTGAACAGTTGGCCAAAAGAGTTCCCGGTGTAAATGGCGCACACTGTGTAGTCATGAACAAAGTTGCCATAGTTGGTCTTGATGTAGAAGGTTCTCTGGGCCGTTCACGTGTAGGAAGCATCAAATATTCTGTAGCGGAAGCCATCCGCAAAGACCCAAGAAGTGTACGGGCGCTTGTCACTGCGGATATGGATCTCTCCAGCAGATTAGCGGAAATGAGCCGCCATATCTCCAAGGGACATCCGATATCCGGATTCTCATCCGAGCTGGCCGATATTATCGGACGAATCATGCCACAGCTGCCAGAGGATACCAAGCCGCAAAAAAATGCACAGTAGAGATTAAGAACAAAAGATGTTCTTTGAGTTCAAAAAAAGCCCAGTGATATTTTCACTAGGCTTTTTTCATGGCAGCAAATACTTGTCCGTCCAACTTCTCAGCGGCACGTCCATCATAAACTTTCGCATATCTTGGGGCGGAGTCCAGCTGCGCGCCGTAAAAAAGCGCGTTGCGGACCGCTTGAATTTCAACATCAAAACAGCACATCTTAAAAGGAACATCTTCTAGCGGGTCCTGCCTTACAGCAGCACTACCGTTAATGGCATAGACAGTTCCTTCACCAAACACAGTTATAGTTATTAATGGATTAACCTTCATATTATTCACAAGTCTTGAACGATGATCAATAGCCAAACGCACAGTACTAGGACTAACAGCATAAAGCCACGAAATAGCTGTGGATGTAGGACCGCCTGTCTCCGCATCAACTGTGTTTAGAAGAACAAAGGTTTCCGATTGCAGCATCGATAGCAAAGTTTCATTCAGCTGAGCAACGGCTTCGGACATAAGTACTGGCCCCCTATGCGACGTTAATTCATTCGATTTATTATATTATAGCACAGGCTGAAACTTGCATTCAATTTTAGCTATGGAAGATATTAAGGTCCTCAAGGCGTCTCAGCAGCTGTCGAATCAGCTCCAATGGAAATTCCTGCAATCCGATCCTGCAAGCTTTTCTTAGCGGCCTCAAACTCCTCATCATTAATATATACATATGGACTTCGCCACGTTCCAGTAACCGGCTTGAATTCGATATTCTCTTTGGAAATCTTCCAATACGTCGCAATCATATCTTTGATTTGCGAATTTTCGATATCTGTCTTCATGTTACTGTCCACTGCATCAAGCACCTTGCCGATTTTTAATACGCCACCAAGCGATTGCATCTGATCCACCAGACTGTTCAGAACTTCGTTCTGGCGTTTGTTGCGATCAAAATCATCTGATGCGTTGGTCTTAGGCTTGCAATTGGATTTACGATACCTCACATAGTCCAGTGCATTTTTTCCATCCAGCTCTGCCGGACCCTTTTTCAGATTGATATTCGTGCCATCCACAGTGTCTGTATAACACATATTTTCACTAATATTTACTTCGACTCCCCCAAGCTCGTCCACTACATCACGGAAGCCCTGAAAATCAAGAATCGTTGTATAATCTACATCAATATCCAAATACTTACCCATCATCGTCTTCATCTCATCTTCAGCCAGTAGACCAGAGGATTTCTCCTTACCCTTGAAGCGAGCATAAAATTCATTAATTTTCGTCTTCTTATAGCCACTTAGCTCCACGTAGGTATCACGAGGAAGCGAAACAATAGTCGCTGATTTAGTCTTAGGATTAAGTGCTGCAACCATGATTACGTCAGTCAAATAAGACTCGTGTTTAGGTCTGTTATCCGTTCCCAGTATAAGCATTGTCAGTGGTTTTTCTGAAGCGGAATGCCCTGGAGCAACCGTACCCTCAACCCCTGCATTAAATACGCCATGCTCAAGCTTCCAATACAGATAACCGCCATAACCCAGCACGCCGAGGATCGCAATAATTAGCAAAGTTAACAATACTCTAACTAATCTGCCAAAAAAACCTCTCTTTTTCACTTTCTTTTTCGTTTTTTTCTTAGAAGCACCCTTCACAGGCTGTTTTCTATTAGTAGGTTGTTGCCCGTTTGCTCTTGGAGGTAAACCGCTGTTTCTTGTACTCATAATAGAATAAAGTCCTTTTCATTTCATTTAGAATTAGAATTGCTACATTAATTAGACGATCCTTAAGGTACAAAAGTTGCGATTACGATCTCTTCGCTGCTGCCGCAGCCTTTCTCTTCTGTCGAGCTTCTACTATATAACGTATCCGTACCATCAGCATTAATCCGACAGCAACCAACAGACACTGGATAATCGGAAGCTTATCATGTTGGAAAATGAGGAGCATGCCAGAGCCAACCGCCATCATTATGTAGAGCATGATTTCCTTGCCAATCGATAACTTTTGATTCACACGAAAGACTTGATTATAAACAAAAGTAAGCAATATAAAGATAACAATATAAGCGACGATTGGATGCTCAGCGAACCACACCTGCATAGATAACCGCACTCCTCCCAAATTTAAGATACGTTTACATTATATCATCAGTAGGGGAATTTTTTGTTTCTTATATTAAAAAAAGCCGCCGGATGCAATAATCCGGCGGTCTTATTCATAAGCATGTGTTTACGCGTTGGCTTGTGCTGTTTTACGTTGTTTCTCTACACGTTCGCGTTCGCCTTTGTTCAGAATCTTTTTACGCAAACGAATGGATTTAGGTGTAATTTCACAATATTCATCATCGTTCAAATATTCAAGTGCGCCTTCCAAAGAGAAGGTGCGTGGTGTCTTCATTTTTACAGTATCATCTTTGCCTGAGGTACGCATGTTGGTAAGTGCTTTTTCCTTACAGATGTTAACGATAATATCGTTATCACGGGTATGCTCGCCTACGATCATACCTTCATAAATTTCTGTACCTGCATCCAAGAAGAGAATACCACGATCCTCAACACCCACGATTCCATATTGAGTTGTTGATCCAGTCTCACTTGCTACAAGCACACCTTGATGACGTCCGCCAACTTGACCAGCAACCAGTGGAGCGTAGCTGTCAAAAGCATGGTTCATAACGCCGTAACCGCGTGTCAAAGTCAAGAAGTAAGTGTTGTAACCAATCAATCCACGTGCAGGAATCAGGAACTCCAGACGTACTTGACCCGTACCGTTGTTAATCATATTGACCATTTCGGCTTTACGAGTACCCAGACTCTCCATAACAGAGCCCATGCTCTCTTCTGGAATATCAATCATTAGACGCTCAAGCGGCTCCATTTTGACACCGTCGATTTCTTTAATGATTACTTGTGGTTTAGAAACTTGCATTTCATAACCTTCACGACGCATATTCTCGATCAGAATTCCAAGGTGAAGCTCACCGCGTCCAGAAACGATAAATGCATCAGGACTATCAGTTTCTTCCACACGCAAACTCACGTCTGTTTCAAGTTCTTTAAATAGACGCTCACGTAGTTTACGGGAAGTTACCCATTTACCTTCTTTACCAGCAAAAGGACTGTTATTCACTAGGAATGTCATTTGCATGGTTGGCTCGTCAATCTTCAGAACCGGAAGTGCTTCAGGGTTTGCAGGATCAGCAATGGTCTCACCAATGTTGATGTCCTTGATCCCTGCAATAGCAACGATATCCCCTGCGCCCGCTTGCTCTGTTTCAATACGTTTCAAACCTTGGAAGCCGAACAATTTCTCGATACGTGCAGTTTTGCTCTTACCATCACGCATAATAACTGTTACAGATTGACCTTGTTTGATCACACCGCGGTTAACACGTCCAATCGCAATACGACCCAAGTATTCGTTATAATCCATCAACGTTACGAGGAATTGAAGCGGTTCTTCAACACTTTCGGTTGGAGCAGGAATATGTTCAACAATGGTTTCGTAGAGCGAAAGCATCGTTTCATCTTGTTTCTCAGGAACCATGCTTGATGTACCATTAAGAGCAGATGCATAAACAACCGGGAATTCCAATTGTTCGTCATTTGCTTCAAGTTCGATGAACAAATCGAGCACTTCATCAATAACTTCCTTAGGACGAGCAGCTGGACGGTCAATCTTGTTCACGACAACGATCGGTGTAAGTTTTTGTTCCAATGCTTTACGCAGAACGAATTTCGTTTGCGGCATGCAGCCTTCATAAGCATCAACAACCAGCAATACACCGTCAACCATTTTCATGATCCGTTCTACTTCGCCACCAAAGTCAGCATGTCCAGGTGTATCCACAATGTTGATCAAAAACTCTTTATAAGTAATTGCTGTATTTTTAGCTAGGATTGTAATTCCACGTTCCCGTTCGATATCATTAGAGTCCATAGCACGTTCTTGCAAGTGCTCATGGGCGCTGAAGATCCCCGATTGTTGAAGGAGCTGATCGACGAGTGTTGTTTTGCCATGGTCAACGTGGGCAATGATCGCAATGTTGCGAATATCTTTTCTTGAATGCATGATTTGTATCCAAATCCTCTCATTTATCAAATTAAAACTGTTAAAATTCATAGCATGTCACGGCAGTCTCACAAAAGAAGCGCCAGGCAGAAAGCCGACGCTTCAACATAACATTAATATTATAGTGAAAGTACCATGAAAAGCAAGTCTTTTTATGAAAAAACAGTTACCAATTTCCGTTTTTTTTCACAAGATCCTACAGCAATTAGCTTCGATACCATCTATTCCGGCCACGTGCTCTGCCTCGACCGGTAATCAGCCAAATTCCTACAGCTATTAATACAATCCCGATCAGGTATATCGCGCCGGTGCCCATAAGGCTGAAAATACAAAGCGCAAGGCTTAGTAAGCCTAATGTTACAGCAATTGCTGACAGGCCACCCGTCCGTCTAGGTTCATAGATGGAGTATTCATACAAGCCCACGGCAAGACCAAGCAACAGCACAGGCCATAAGTTTCTCATAAGCCCCCATCCCCAAATATTGCAGAGGCCAAACAACAAACCATACACCGTTAATATCCCGGCAGGAACCAATACCGAGGCCGAAGCACGACGGCTGAAAAATAACATGTGTAGTACTATTCCTGGAATTAAAATCACTAGAGGCCAAAGCGCGCGCCCCAAAAATCCGAAGACGCCCAGCTTACCTAATAAAATCACGATGCCAGCAGCAACAATAAAAATTCCTAGCTGTATATCTTTCTTTGAAGACATCCTTCACCCATCCCTTCAATTTCACGTCTACCTCATTTCCTCGTCACCTTATAGCCTGAAAGCGACAGGATTCTTACTCATATATTATCCGAAACATACACAAAATGCCATCACTCCCTGTGATTAATCAGTGTCGATAAGCGCTTCTGATCACGCAAAAAAAACGGACAATTCCATTTTATGGAGATGTCCGTTTAGTATTGCCTTTTATTGCAATTTATTAACCTGCAGATGTTTTTCTGCGTTTTATTGCTCCCGTAACGACAACTAATATTCCTAAGGCAATGGGCAAATAGGAATGTGAGGAAGGGAACAAAAAGGAGAGCATCGTCCCTAATTTTGCATCCTGAAGCAACATATCCCCTGCTGTAAACGCCAATATATAAGCACCGATAAATACGAGCACTGGAAACCGGTGCAGCCAGCCTACAATAATGCCGCTTCCCCACACTACTATCGGAATGCTAAGGGCAATCCCGATGACAATTAAAGCCAAATCTCCTTTAGCTACTCCTGCAATGGCTAGTACATTATCCAGGCTCATAATGAAGTCTGCTACAAGAATCGTTCGGATTGCTTTCCAGACTGAGGATGATTCCCTTACTCTGAGATCCTCCTCTTCCTCCAAAAGCAGCTTGAACGCTATCCATAGCAGCAGCATTCCCCCTCCAGCCTGAATATAAGGGATTTTTAATAGCAATACCGCAACAAAAGTAAGCAAACACCGCAGAACAACTGCGCCTGCTGAGCCCCACCATACTGCAGTCTTTCGGTGCTTCGCCGAAAGATCCTTGCTGGCCATTGCGATAACCATTGCATTATCTCCGCTCAGCACCAGATTAATCATCAATATTTCACCAAGGAGCAATAATGAATCCATTCGCACTTACCTCCCCGAGTCACATGTAACTACTTGTATGTTCGGAAATGACAAGCTATGCTTCCTGTCCAACTTTTTTTGAGCGTGAACGCATGTTGGCTCCTTTTTTTGCGTATACAAAACTAAGCATATTTTGAAGCTCAATCTAACAAACTTGGGAGTGACTTCGCTTTGAATACATCCATCTGGGAGTTTATATTATCGCTGCTCAACATTATTTTTCTAGATCTTATTTTGGCGGGAGATAATGCCATTGTGATCGGTCTTGCGGCGCGTAATTTACCGTCAGACACGCAAAAGAAGGCTATCGTATTTGGAACAGCAGGTGCTGTAGTGTTGCGGATCTTCGCAACGATTCTGGTCGTATGGCTGTTGAAAATCCCCTGGTTACTGCTTGCCGGAGGGATTTTACTCATTCTGATTGCCTATAAGCTGTTAACCAGTGAGAACACTTCAACAGATATCAAGGCAGGTCAAAGCTTGTGGTCCGCTGTAGGGACAATCATTTTAGCTGATGCTGCCATGGGCCTTGATAATGTGATCGCCATTGCCGGAGCTGCCAAGCATAATATCTCACTGGTTATCATAGGACTGCTGATCAGTGTCCCCATCGTTGTGTGGGGAAGTACCCTTTTTATTAAATTAATCAACAAATATCCATGGATCATTTATATTGGTTCTGCTGTCTTAGGTTTCACTGCTTCAAGTATGATTACGGATGAACATCAGCTTGCGCCATTTTTTAATCATCATCCGCTGCTCAAATATCTGTTTATAATCGTGATCATTATAGGTATTTTGGCAGCGGGACATTGGAAACGCCAATCAAAACCAGAAGAGCCTCAGGAGGGCACAATCGTCTAAACCACAAAAAAACTGCCTCAGAACGTAGATTTCACTACGCTCCAAGGCAGTTTTTTGGTTTATTATTTTAGAACCATTCTTCCTGTAATCCAGCCTCGACACTTACAACATCACTAGGCTTCTCATCTCCATAGGGAGTGATTAACACGGTCTCTGTGGCTTCAATCGCCGCTTCCAGAAGTTCAGAATATCCCGGAAGCGTAGCCTCTATCTTATCCACAATCCGTAAATTCGGATTTGTTGTAGGTGATTTTGGAACAAATAAAGTACAGCAATCCTCATAAGGAAGGATAGACAAATCATAGGTACCGATGTTCTTCGACAGGTCCACAATATCACTTTTGTCCATCATTACCAGCGGACGCAGAAGGGGTAGGGTTGTCGCCCGGCCAATCACGTTCATGCTTGGCAAGGTCTGGCTAGCGACTTGTCCCAGACTATCCCCGGTTACAATCGCCAATGCACCTTCGCGCTCAGCAAGCTGGGTAGTAATTCTCAGCATTGCCCGCCGCATCAGTGTAATAATCAGATTATCCTGGCCGATGCCGGTAAAGGAAGTCTGCACTTCAGTAAAGGGTACCAGATGCAGCTTGATTACACCCGCATAACGTGACAATACCCGCGCAAGATCCACAACTTTTTGTCTAGCAAGCTCGCTTGTATAAGGATAACTGTAGAAGTGCACGCACTCCACTTCAAGTCCGCGCCGCATGGATGACCAGCCTGCTACGGGACTATCAATGCCACCGGACAGCAATAACATCGCTTTTCCGTTAGTGCCTAATGGAAATCCACCTACACCGGCAATATTTTCACAGAAAATATAAGTATGTCCCTGACGAATTTCGACCCTCAGCTCTAATTCAGGCGATTTAACGTCTACGGTGAGGCCAGGATATCCTTGCAATAGTGGTGTCGCGATCAGTTTATTCATCTCAATGGAGCCGTAAGGGAACTCTTTCCATACCCGCCGAGCATTAACCTTAAATCTGGTGCCCGGAGCAGGCGCGATTATCTCCAAAAATTGACGGCTGACCGCTACAATATCCTCAAGCTCTGACTTAGAAACCTTCACTGGACTAACTGAAGCAATGCCAAATACATTCTTCAGTGCTTGTACCAATTCAATCGCAGATTCCCCGTTCAATTCCACGTAAATTCTTCCGAATTCCTTGCTCAGAACTACGTTTGGATAAGGCTTAATCAATTCCTTCACATGACGCAGTACGGTTTTTTCAAATCGGGTACGATTTTTGCCCTTTAAAGTAAACTCTCCAAAACGCAGGAGCAGCATATCAGCGTATTCTATACTATGGGCTCTGCCTTCTGCAGATTCCTTATTCATCATGCTCATTTGTTACTTCATTCCTCCTTCAGCAATCTTTAAAGCTTGTACCGCAGTGGTTAATGCTTGCTCAAGCGCAGCGACATCCTCATCTGTATGACTGTCGCCAAGGCTAATACGAATCCCACCTGAAGCACTGGAGACATCTTTACCCATAGACAATAATACACGACTAGGCTCAGCCAGTCGTGAGGAGCAGGCCGAACGGGTGGAGACAGCCATCCCCAGTTCCTCTAGCTTGCGGGCGAATACCTCTCCCTTCATGCCAGGGTAAGAGAAATGCACAATATGGGGAGCTCCATCCTCTCTGCTGTTTATAACAAATTCAGGAACGGTGCGCAAGAAGCGTAATAATCGATCTCGGAGTGGAACCAACTGGGCAACGAAGGTTTCGCGCTGCTCACCACTCATGCGGATAGCTTTGGAGGATGCGACAATCGCAGGTACATTTTCAGTTCCAGCGCGTTGTCCTTCTTCATGAGAGCCCCCTGTAAGCAATGGGAATAGCTTAATTCCCTCTTTGATATACAGTAATCCCACTCCACGTGGGCCTCGAAGCTTATGAGGAGACAGGCTATAAAGATCCACCTGCCAATCCTTTAAATCAACTGCAAGCTTACCATATCCCTGAACACCATCTACATGAAATAAGGTTCGCGGATTCACAGCTTTAATCAGCTTTCCCATCTCTTTAAGCGGTTGTATCGTTCCAATCTCGTTATTGACATGCATCACACTAACAAGCACTGTGTCGCGCCGGATAGCAGCAGCTACGCGATCAGGATCAACAACGCCAGTGCTATCGGGTGCTACAAAAGTAACCTCCCAGCCCATTCGCTGCAATTGCAGGAAACTCTCATATACAGAGGGATGCTCTATTTCTGTAGTTACCAAATGGCGACCTCTAGTCTGATATTGCAGAGCAGCGCCTTTTATCGCCAAATTATTGCTTTCCGTTGCACCAGAAGTAAATAGAATCTCTTGCGGTTGTACAGATAAAGCAGCAGCGCATACTTCACGCGACCGTCTGATCAGCTTACCCGCTTCACTGCCCGCACGGTGCAAAGAGGAAGGGTTCGCATAATGCAGCTTCATAATTTGTTCCATCGTCTGCACCACTTCTTCATAGGGCGGTGTAGCGGCGGCATAATCCCAGTAAAGCATATGTCAAATGTCTCCTTTACTTCGTTGAGTGAACTTATTATCGAAAAAGGATCAAACGGTGTTTCCCGTTTGATCCTTTTTATTATACCGCGTATTGAGCGCGAGCGCGTTCTATTTTAAAGATATAAGACTGTGTCTCTTTTGGAAGCAGGCTAAGTTTCTCCAATAATTCCTGATCATTGGTTACTCCCAGATCTGTTACCCGTCCCGGCCCTGCGTTGTACGCTGCAAGTGCCATCTTTTCCTCTCCGCCAAAGCGTTTCAGTTGATAAGATAAATAACGTACGCCGCCATCAATGTTTTGCGCCGGATCGAACGAATCAGTAACCCCTAAGCCGCTCGCGGTGCCATCCATAAGCTGCATTAAACCTTTAGCCCCTGCCGAAGAGACCACATTAGGATTAAACGAAGATTCAGTATCAATCACTGCTTTGATCAGATCAATCGGCACGCCATATTTAGCACTCGCCTTCTGGATGAGATCATCATAATAGCTCGTAGGTGTGGAACCCGTTATTTCCCCGGAAATTATGTTATTGAAAGTTTCTGTTGTCCCACCTATCTGCTGCCATAACAAGCTGCTGACTGAAGTTGCATCCGGGAGAGAAGTCAAATAGCTTGAACTTTCACTACTCGTTGACATTGCCTGAAGCATTGTCGCAAATCCAGAAGCTGAAACTCCCGTTGACCGTTCATTTCCATTCGCGGAGCTAGTTTTTTCGGTTGTAGCCTTAAGGTTGATCCATTTAAGTTGCCCTAACCCGTCGGTTACAGCGGGATTGATCTGCATGCTGGCGCACTCCTTTTTTGTCCTACTCGAATCATATATAAGGTTTCGCGTTGAAATTTCGATGAATTACGGCTTAATCTTACATTTTATCTGAGATTATTGCTATATGTTGGAATGAAAAAACAGACTTCAGACCCTGATATTTAGGTCTAAAAGCCTGTTTAGATCAAAGCCATTCAGTTCTTTTTAGCGCGCAAAGGGAATCATCACGAAGTAACTTAGTGTCGCAACAATCCCTAAGCCCATTGCCCATGCCCCAAGCGTTTTTTGCTCTTTGACATAGGAATAATAACCAACTACGGCAGCGATGGGTCCGAGAATAAAAGACCAGATGAACAATGAGGCGATCCCCATCCCCAGTCCAACATACCCCATTACCCGGCTTCCACTATATTCCGCTTCACTGTCCTTGCGTTCTTCCACTATCCGCGGGGCATCCCGAACCTGCATTGGAACCGGATTTACCTCAGCAGCGTATTCTTCGCGATGCTCTCTGTCCCGCCGAGGATAGTCCACTCTCCGCGGACGAAGAATGACTTTTCTCGGACCGGATTGTTCCCGTGATGAGCTTGATTCATTATCCTTTTCTGTGTCCATTCTGGCGGCCTCCTAAGCGTTCGGCTTAAACGTCAGACAACATGTTGCAGATGATGTACTGGCATGATCGCGGTGACCTTCATTTGTCATTTCTTCAGCATATTCTTCCTTATAACCATTGCCTACGTGCTTATCGATCTCGATGACAATTTCTTCAGCCCGGCATAAATTATGCTCGCCCCAATAATGACAATTGCTCACGCTACATTTTACTAGTGGTTTTTCACTCGACATAATTATCACCTCGGCTTCATTATGTCCGCTCCATTTACCCGCTATTCGACAGTGTGGTTTCCAGTTGATGTATCGAGACAGGGCTTTTAATCCACGCAAAAAAGGACCAGCTCATCGTCATTACAAAATGACAAAGTGCTGATCCCTTTAGATCACTATTTAGAAGTTAAACCTGATTTTGCATACGTTTCTCAGTCAAATAGTCGTTCTCATAATAAATGAGATCATCGCGAAGATCTTCATACGTTTTGGTGATTTCTAGGATGATATCACGTGCGGGACGTACTGGCTTTTTGCGGAAACGGATTGCATCCTGACCAGTATAAGCGTAACGGCCATCTTCAGAATAGCTTTCATTTTTCGGATAAAAGAAGTTGTTCACGCCATAGTGATATACATTATAAAGCGCTTTCTGTGCAAAAGATTCATCGAATGTCGCACGACGCAGCGCAACGCCTAATTTCTCATATGACATTTCCGAGAACACTAATAGGTGACGAAGATCGGACAGAAAACCTTGGTAAAATTGTACAGTTTCCTCATCTCCCTCAACTACAAGCTGAGGCAATGCATGCTCATTTAGAAATACTTCCATTTTGTCGATTACCACTTTAAGTTTATCTCTCGTCGATTCACATAATTTCTGCACATTGGCTGCTGACATAGCGGTTGCTCCTCCTTATTATTCCCTGCTCTTGTAGTCAATAAAGTTAATCCTCTGAAAGAAACCGCCCTAAAGACGTATCTCTTTATTCTTGCAATATCAGGATGTGAACACAGAGAAGTCTAACCTTCTGAACAATTATTAAGAACAACATCTAATGAGGTATCTCTTACAAAATCAAGAAGACAATTCGAGATACTTATTCTCTCTGATATTATCATAAAAAACGTTAGGAAGGTATCCTTTTCTAAGATGCATAAAAGATACGCTCTCTTCTAAACCTATAGACATTACATTGCATAGAGGAGCGGAAATCATGTCACGAAAAAATCTAACAGTTGCAGGTTTGGTTACAGCAGCTTTTACAGTTGGGTTACTTACCTTTGCCCTGCGCCCTGCCACTAATGGGACGACCAGAGATGCCGCAAAAGTCGCTGTTCAGAATCCGGCTCCAACTTCAGCTTTGCATTCACCTCCAAATCCCTCTCAGGAAAAAACATTAAAGAAAACCTCCTTAAGCCAGGATGTGGAGGCGACAGATCATCTGAATAGAGTCGATGTCAGTAGACACTTAACTAAACTCCTGTCTGAAACAGACGGGATGTCTTCGATTCATGATAAATCAGTGTATGCGAATCGATTGCAGCAAGACCACGGGTTTATCTCCATGCTGATGTGGATCGATTTCCGCACACAAAAGACTGAGACCTTTAAGTCGTCTTTTCCAAAAGGAACCGAACAGGAGAACAAACAGCTTCTAAAATATCTCAATACGGCAAAATCAGCAATCCACGGTCATCAATCCTATGAATCTCCAACGTTTACAATCGGTAAAGAAAAATATTACTTTATCGCTCAGCGGAACAAACAGAAAAATGTAGGGATTATTGCTCTTATTAACCAAAAGGTGCTTGGGCGTGTGGCAGACCATCAGCTGAAGAACCTGCGTCTCATTCCGTATCCTAAGGAAGGCAAATACCATGTGGAATCAGTCCATACCGATAACTTAAAGGACATTACAGTCAAGACCGGCCATGATAACGAAAATGCCAGCCATTTTTATGAGAATGAAATTGTAGTCCGTTTTAAGGGAAATGCTCCGACTCAGGGACAGCTCCAGACGATAACCGCCGATATCGACTGCAAGCAGCCACGCAAGCTGGGATATGCCTATATCTTTCGCTCTGAGAAGATGACCTATTATCAGCTGAAATCCTATTTCACCAACAAATGGCATCCCGAGTATACGGAACCTCACTATATGTATTTAACCAATGATACCATCACTAAAAACGCTGAAGGAACTGTCACGCCTAACGACATGTTATTCTCCACTTACCAATGGAACCTCCCGGCGATTGAAACTGAGCTAGGTTGGAATCTTTCCAAAGGCAGCAAAGAAGTGGTTGTAGCCGTAGTCGATACGGGAGTACAGATTAATCATCCTGATTTACAAGGTAAGCTTTTGACTGGTTACAATGCCATTACCAATGGTTCCACACCCGAGGATGATGTAGGTCACGGTACACATGTATCTGGAATCATTGGCGCACTTGTTAACAACGGGGAAGGTGTAGCTGGCATCAGCTGGTACAATAAGATCCTCCCTGTAAAAGCGCTAGATAACTCAGGTGCCGGAACGACTTATTCCGTAGCAGAAGGTATCATATGGGCAGCTGACAATGGCGCAAAGGTTATTAACTTAAGTTTAGGGAATTATGCCGACTCGCAGTTCCTCCATGATGCGATTAAATACGCCTATGACCGGGACATCGTGCTTGTGTCTGCAGCAGGCAATGATAATACAGAACGGCCTGGATACCCTGCAGCTTATCCCGAAGTGATTGCAGTGGCTGCTACAAATGCTTCAGGGGAAAAAGCCTCCTTCTCCAACTACGGCGATTATATTGATGTCGCTGCACCCGGAGAAAGCATCGCAAGCACCTATCCGGACAGCCAGTATGCCGCTTTATCCGGCACGTCGATGGCCAGTCCCCATGTCGCTGCGCTGGCGGGTCTGGTACGTTCACTGAATCCTAATCTGACGAATAAGGAAGTTATGGACCTTATGACCAAAAACGCTGTTGATCTGGGAACTTCCGGCCATGATAAATACTTTGGCTGGGGTCAGGTCGATATTTATAAAACGCTACAAGCGGCAAGCGGCAATCAAGTTCCATTGCAGCTTTTTCCGCAACATGTACGCCAGCAAATGAATCAATTAAAACAAAGAACAAATAACACCCCATAACCGTGTCATTGCAAAAACCGGCCAAGTAAGCGCAGAAACCGCTGTAACCCTTCCTCCATTTCCGATTCCTTCATTTGCGAATAGCAAAGACGGATGTGGCGGGAAGGCGTTTCCGCAGAGTAACAGACATCACCGGGTAAAAAAGAAATGCTCTCCTGCTCCGCCAAGTCATGCAGGCTTGCGATATCAGGAGAAGGGGGCAGCTCCAGCCAGAGATTAAGTCCTCCCTCTGGTAGAATATAGTTCACTCCAGGCGGCGCGTACAGCTTCAGAAGCTTCGCCGCCTTTTCCATACGACCACGGAGTGTTATTCGTAGCTGTGCTGCGTAGGCGTCGTATTTTTCAGCGATGAAGGGTAATACGGCCTTCTGTGTCAGCAAGGGACTTCCTAGATCACTCGCAGATTTAGCGGCGATCAGCCGGGACAGAATATTTCCTTCTGCAGCCACACAGGCGATTCGGCAACCAGGTGCAAGTACTTTGCTAAAGCTTTTCATATAGACTACATGTCCATCGGGATCCATTGATTTAATCGCCCTAGGTGGTGGTGCATGGAAATATAAATCACTAAATGGGTCATCCTCAACAATGAGGCAACGGTAGCTGCGCGCTAATTCCAGCAGTCGTTGTCTTCTTGTGATGCTCATAGTTACGCCGCTTGGATTTTGAAAAGTAGGGATGGTATAAATTAGCTTTGGAGGTCTTTGATCACACATTTTTGTAAGAACATCCACTCGCATCCCTTCACTATCCGTAGGCACAAAAATCATCTCTGCACCTCGTCCCGCAAAAACATCAATAGCACCAGTATAGCTAGGCGCCTCAAGATAGACTGTATCTCCAGGACCAACAAATGTACGAGCCACCAGATCAATGCCTTGCTGGGTCCCGCTGGTTATCATCAAATCGGAAGAAGTTAGCGAAATCCCACGCGATTTCAAATGTTCTCTCATGACATTCCGCAGCTCAAGATCTCCCTGAAAATTCCCGTAGGTTGCCATAAGCTCCGGTTGCTCTTTGACCAAGGATGCGTAGGTGTCACCAATATCTTGAAGTGGCAGCAGCTCACTGTGGATGGCGGCTAAATGAAAGGGATATTTCACTTCTGAAACATCAAAATTCCGCCAAAGCTGAGCCCTCGGCAAATAATCATCATATAAATCCTGCCAGCAACCCTCTTCTTGACGTCTATTATGGGTTGGATCGGCCACAAAGCAGCCTTTGCCCTGTCTGCAGTATATAAGTCCTCGTTTCTCAAGCATATCGTAAGCCTTGCTTACTGTAACCTGACTCACGTTCAATGTTATAGCTAGACTTCTAACGGAGGGCAGCCGGACACCTTGCTGAAGCAGTCCTGATGAGATCCGCTGACTGAGGGTTTCACTGATTTGATGGGGCAGAGTTTTACTGCCGCTGCGATTCAAATCGATATGCATGAACCCTTCACCTCCACTGTTATATTCAACGCTTTACTGTTATACAGCACTCCTATTATGATAGCATCAAATCGAAAGGTGGAGAACTAATTTATGGATATCAAATACTCAACGGCAGCCAATCATCTCGGGTCATCAGCAGTTCGGGAGATTCTAAAAGTTACACAGGGCAATGACATCATTTCACTTGCAGGCGGGCTGCCTGGGGAGGATTTGTTTCCCTTGGAGGCCGTACGTGATGCCTATAATCGCGTGCTCTCCAGCGACACCTCAGCGCTTCAATATGGGCTTACCGAGGGTTTTACTCCACTACGTGACAAAATTGCTGAAAGGCTTACCCGGCAAGGCATCCCGGTTACAGCCTCTGAGATGGTATTGACTACAGGCTCACAGCAAGCTATAGATCTGTTATGCAAAATATTGCTGGATCCCGGCGATGCAGTTTTTGTGGAAGCGCCCACCTATCTGGCAGCACTACAAGTGCTCGGTTCTTACCGGGCTGCTATTCATTCGATACCAAATGATGAACATGGCATTCTGCCGGATCAGTTGGAAGAGCAGATTCGGATACATCGGCCAAAACTGCTATACGCAGTTCCGACCTTCAACAATCCGTCTGGAGCAACATGGAGTAAAGAACGCCGCGAGAAGGTGGTTGAAATCTGCCGCCGTTACGGTGTTCTTATTCTAGAGGACAATCCCTATGGAGAAATAACCTTTGATGAAGATAAAACTCTATATCCACCCTCATTAGCCTCCATCGATAGAAGCTTCGGCGGGGATCATTGTGTAATCTACACAGGGACCTTCTCCAAAATCGTCGCCCCTGCCCTGCGCACCGGCTGGATTATCGGCGATTCCGAACTAATCAAGACCATCGCCAAGGCAAAGCAAGCAGCCGATCTGCATTCCAGCACCATCGACCAGCGTGCTTTAGATGAGCTGCTGTTGCATTTTGATATTGAACAGCATATCCGCCTCATCTCAAAAGAGTATCATTCGCGTATGAAGCTCCTGTCCGCAGAACTCAGATCACATAACTGGGAAGGAGCACATTTCCTCGAGCCAAGAGGCGGCATGTTCCTATGGCTTACCCTTTCCGAAGAGATCAATACTAAGGAATTACTCCCGCTGGCAGTGGAAAACGGAGTAGCGTTCGTACCCGGAGAGGTATTCTATTCAGCGGAGCCTCACAAAAACAAAATGCGCCTTAACTTCACACACACGCCACCCGAGCAAGTTCCTGTTGCTGTCCAGCGTCTAGAGAAAGCATTGGTACAATGGCAGCAAAATCAAAACATCGTTCGGTCGTGAACAACTGCTCGTAATCAATACCTACGATGGCAAAATAAAACGGCTTCTCCATCCTTTATTGGACGGGGAAGCCGTTTTTTGTGAGCAGATTTCTGAGCTTTCACTTTTGCGCATTTGCAGAATGTTACCTTTACGCATTTCTGCAAATCACATTTAGCATTTCTACTTTTGTGGCACTACATAGCTCATTTCGTATTTTCACATTTCACATTCAGCAATTTTTGCTCGTCACATTTCGAATTGCCATTATTCAGCGCCTCTGTACAGCTTATTTCGTATTTCCACATTCGCATTTCTACACATCTCATTTCGCATTCAGCAAATTTGCACGTCATATGTCCCATTTCCCACATTTCGCTTTCCGCATCACCAAACATCCTCTAGTTACTCAACACATCTACCACTCAATTAACTCCGATTTCACAGGAAGTTACAGCCAGAGGTTACAATTGATATTTCGCTACTAACTCCAATCTTTCCGCAGAAGATTAGCCAAGCTCCGCATTGTTACAGTTTGCTAGCTACTAATCTATTTCTGGCGTCAAAGTAACCATGGCGTTCGGAAGTTCGGGAGTTCTGAATTCTGGAGTTCTGAGTTCTGGAGTTCTGGAGTTCTGGAGTTCTGGAGTTCTGGAGTTCTGAGTTCTGGAGTTCTGGAGTTCTGGAGTTCTGGAGTTCTGGAGTTCTGGAGTTCTGGAGTTCTGGAGTTCTGGAGTTCTGGAGTTCTGGAGTTCTGGAGTTCTGGAGTTCTGGAGGTTTGTATCGGACCCCAGCGCTCTTATTTGCATCAATTCCGCTCATTTGGTTTGCTATCGGACCCCATAGTCACTATTCGATCCAAAACGCCCGATATCCACCCTATTTATGCCGAATAACGGCTCTCCAGTCCGAAACTCCTCCAAAAAGGCATAAAATACACAAATAGCTGCATCTCGGTCCGTTAGCATATCAGCTCATCAAACCATCAACCATCAACCATCAACCATCAACCATCAACCATCAACCATCAACCATCAACCATCTACTATCTACCATCAGCTCATCAACCACCAGCCATCAGACATCATCAGCCGCTAGCAATTCTTCTAAATAGTCTAATTTCTGCATATCACGTTCCAAATCCCTGCATGTTATCGCATTTACTGCTTTATATATTTGCCGTATCCGCATTTGTTTGCAACAAAAAAGGCGGCGTAAGCCGGGTTACCGGGATACGTCGCCGTTTGTATGGTGTTGTTATTATAACGTTGCAGTTAGGAAAGTTTGCCGTAAGCCGGGTTCTGTGCTCGTCGTGGTTCGATCGGGAACTACCCTCCCACCATAAGCGACAATCATCTATCTAGGCCATACATTACTGCACAGCTCCAGCGACCAACCTAGACGCGCCTCAGGCTAAGGCTGCTTATTCAGCTGCGTCTCATTAGGTCTTGCTCCAGATGGGGTTTACCAGGAACGAAGTCACCAGCGTTCCTCGGGGTCTCTTACACCTCGGTTCCATCCTTGCCTGTGCCGCCCTAAGGCGGCCATCGGCGGTCCATTTCTGTGGCACTATCCTTCAGCTCGCGCCGACTGGACGTTATCCAGCATCCTGCCTTATGGAGCCCGGACTTTCCTCCCGTGACGTCTTCACGTCACCGGCGATTGTCTGTCAAACTTTCCGAACAACATTATATATTATACAGACATCACATGTCTGGCACAAGCATTATTAAATGGCAATTTTATAGGAACTTAAATGGCTCCGTATTCACCTGCGAAGCATGCACAGCTGTATCATACTTATGCTCGGCCAATTTTCCAGCCATCCACTCTGCTACTTTCTCTTTCATGATCTTCTCCGCATTATGTCCCGGATCAATCAGAGTGATTCCGGCGAGCGCAGCATCCTGAACTGTATGATAATCCAGATCCCCAGTAACCAGGACATCCGCACCGCGGAAAATAGCACTGTTATAATACTTTCCACCCGAGCCACCGAGAACGGCAGCTTTACGAATCGGACGGTCCAAATCACCAACAACCCGTACATGGTCTACCTTCAGGCCTTTTTTTACCGTCTCCACGAATTGTCCAAGGGTTGTAGGCTCTTTGAGCTTTCCTACCCGCCCAAGTCCTAAGCTGCGGCCTTTAAGATCCATTGAGTACAAATCATAGGCAACCTCTTCATAAGGATGGGCCTTAAGCATAGCCTGCACCACTTTGTTGCGGATGGAGTGCGGGACGATCGTCTCAATACGAATTTCCTCGGCACGTTCCATCTTACCTTTTTCCCCGATATAAGGATCCGTGCCTTCTCCTGGAATAAAAGTACCGTATCCCTCGATATTGAAGCTGCAATGACTATAGTTGCCAATTGCCCCTGCTCCAGCATTCAGAATAGCATCCAGAACCTTCTGATGATGATCCTTCGGCACAAATACTACCAGCTTTGATAATTGCTCGGAGTGAATGCCTTTGATGGGTACTCCGTTTTCTATGCCAAGAGCTTCAGCCATCCAATCATTCATTCCACCTTCGGTGACATCCAGATTCGTGTGGCTGATGTACACCGCAATGTCATTCTTAATTAATTTTTCATACATTTTGCCCGCCGGTGTGTCTGTCTGGATTCCTTGCAATGGACGGAAAATAATCGCATGATGCGCAATAATCAAATTGCAGCCTAGACGAATCGCTTCTTCAACTACCTCATCATTCACATCTAAAGCAACTAATACATTAGTGATTTCTTTTTGCAGCGTGCCCAGTTGAAGACCAATTTTATCCCAATCCTCAGCTAAATGCTTAGGAGCCAGTTGCTCCATATACTGAATTACTGTTTGTCCCTTGGCAAACATTGTAGCACCTCCGTAATTTCCCTGATCTGACCTTGAATCTGTTTCCGTTTATGCTCAGCAGATTCGAGTTCTGAACGTGACAACGATGTTAAAATGCCTTCCAATTTCTGAATCTCACCCTGCCACTTAGCAAAAAACACAGCATTTGGTGCTTGAAGCAGCCATGGTCCCATTTGAAGCAAGGCCTCTTGCCCAAGGACTTTAGCGGAATCCCCCAAGGTTAATTCACGATATACACTTTCATTTGTAATTCCAGCTTCCGTATTTTCTGGTACAGCCGTCAATACTTCATATAGCTTCCCGTCTTCTTCCAAAATTCTCTCAGCTACGAGTACCCATTTATTATTTAATAACCAGCGGCGCAAAATATCCTCGCCTACATTCGGTTGAAGCAAAAGGGTTGTAACCTCTTTTAGCTTCCCCTGGCTTTGACCCCGGTCCAGAATCGCGGCAATTAATGCGCCTCCCATGCCAGCAATCGTGATACAATTGACTTCACCAGGTTCCAGAACCTCAAGGCCATCTCCACGGCGCACCGAGATCACCTTCCCTAGTCCAGCCTCTGCAACGCCCTTACAAGCAGCATCAAAGGGACCCGGGTTTACTTCACCTGCAATTGCAAACACAGCCTTACCGCTTTCGACAGCGGCCACAGGAAGCAAGGCATGATCGGAACCGATATCTGCTAATCTGCTTCCTTGCGGAATTTGCTCCAGCAATTGCTGAAGCCGATCTGATAATTTCACATTGTTCATGTTGCCACCCACGTTATCCATTTTTTTCGAAACCCAAACAACAAAGCTAACCCTGCTGCAATCTTTAGGATCAGCATCAATGAAATCCACTGCGGATAATCCTGTCTTAATAAAAGAGCGTCAAGCTCTGGCATGATCCAAAGCGATACTCCCACTGCAAAATAAACACTGGCAACACCTCTTACCTTATGATGCAAAAGCCAGCTTAACCATACCATCAGCACACACAATGGCAGCCATAGGAACTCCAGTTCAAATATAGAGGCCTCCGGGCTTCTTCCACCGAAGAACCCTGCATACAGTAATGCCCAAAAAGCAAAACCACAGTACTGCAACAAACCTATCCGGAGTAAAAATCCCAAAATACACCATAACAAGCCGCAGCACCCAATTAGAATAGGCCTCCAGAGCTGAGGATCCAGATCATGCAAATCAATCAGCCATAGCCCAAAACCAAGCGTTAAAACACTGCCCAGCCCCGCTAGGATAAGACTGATAACATTGTTCCGGTCCTTATAAACGGCGGAGTATCCATAACAAATAATTAATACAGATAGTGCGGTTGCAAGTTGCAAAGGCCAGGGAAAAACGCTAAAATAAAGACTAATCAAGAAAATCAAGGAAATAATTCCAAAAGAAAACAGCCAAATTTTGATGCTTCCCTGCTGTAAATTTCTCAGCGAAATTGGATTGTTATCCTTATTCGCATCCTCATCGTCATACAGATTGGTTAAGAAATCGCAATACTGCTCTGGCAGCAACCGGCTTTTTCTCCAATACTGAATCTCTTTTATAATGATGTCGCGTTTTTCCAAATTCACTGGCTCATCCTTCTTTCCAGATACACAAGGTCAACACATTTTTTACCAGCGTAAATTCAAATAAAAGAACCTCCTGCCACTGAGCAGCAGAAGGTCCAGTTCATGAAATACTATTCAAGGAAATCCTTAAGCCGTTTACTGCGGCTAGGGTGACGAAGTTTGCGCAATGCCTTGGCTTCGATCTGGCGGATCCGTTCCCGGGTAACACCAAACACCTTGCCGACTTCTTCAAGCGTTCTTGTCCGTCCATCATCAAGGCCAAAACGCAGACGAAGTACATTCTCTTCACGCTCCGTGAGCGTGTCCAGCACATCCTCCAGCTGTTCCTTCAGGAGTTCATAAGCCGCTGCATCCGCAGGAGCCAATGCTTCCTGATCCTCAATGAAGTCTCCTAGATGAGAGTCATCTTCTTCACCTATTGGTGTTTCCAAGGATACAGGTTCTTGGGCAATCTTCATGATCTCTCTAACTTTCTCCACCGTCAGTTCCATCTCAGCCGCAATTTCCTCTGGGGAAGGTTCGCGTCCCAGTTCTTGCAGCAATTGGCGAGAAACCCGAATCAGCTTGTTGATCGTTTCCACCATGTGTACAGGAATACGAATGGTACGCGCCTGATCCGCAATCGCACGAGTGATGGCCTGGCGAATCCACCAAGTCGCATACGTACTAAATTTGAATCCCTTGTTATGGTCAAATTTCTCTACTGCTTTGATCAGACCCATATTACCTTCTTGAATCAGATCCAAGAACAGCATACCGCGTCCGACATAACGTTTCGCGATACTTACTACGAGACGCAGGTTCGCCTCTGCAAGACGGCGTTTAGCTTCTTCATCGCCATTCTTAATCCGCATAGCAAGCTCAACTTCATCGTCAGCCGACAACAAAGGAACGCGTCCGATTTCTTTTAGATACATACGGACAGGGTCATTAATCTTGATCCCTGGTGGCAGTGACAGATCGTCATCAAAGCTGAAATCATCGCTGTCTTTATCCTCATTATCCTCACTTGGTCGGAGGCTGTTAACCTCTTCATCGTTCTCGTTTACAACCTCAATTCCCAAATCACTGAGTTGCTCGTAGAACTCCTCCATTTGCTCGGGGTCTTGATCAAACGGCGATAATTTCTCCATAATATCTTTGTAATTTAATGATGATCTTTTCTTACCTTGCTCAATGAGCTGATCCTTCACCTGATCCAAAGTAAATTCTGCTTCCAATTCAGTATGCTGATCGTTCGCCATAATTCGACTCCCTCCTCCCTAGGTACATCCTGTCAACATGTCATTGTCTCTCTAGGGCTATAATCTCACTTGCTATTTGTGCCGCACGCAAAAAGTCACCTGACTTTTCAGCCTGAATCATCTCTTCACGCTTCTGTTCCATTTTGCGTTGCAGTGGGTATTTCCGCACTTCACGAATACAATCATCTAGAACCTGCATATTCCAGTCCGGAGGGGTATCCATCATGGATATTGATGTCGCAGTTTTCTCCAGACGATCATCCTGAAGTGATGATAGAAACCGACTAATGCCGGGTGGTTTGCCTTGCGCGTAATAGGCATATAGATAAGCAGCAATTGCCGCATGATCAACGATGTTGAAATCTTCTCCGAGGCGTTCGCCCACATACGTGGCGGCTTCCGGGTCCTGAATCATAAAGGACAATAGACGCCGTTCCGCGACATGATAAGCGGGTAGTAAGGTCGGTGTCTGCACCTGCCCTTTTTTATGCCTACCATTATTCCACCTTTTGTCGTTATTATCCCCTTCAGGGATGTTTTTTTGCATCGATGCCCTAAGTAAATTACAATCCTGCTTCAAACTATCATATGAAAGTTCGAGTTCAGCAGCGATTTCCTTCAGATAAACCTCTCGCTCTGTTGAGGAATGCAGTGAAGCAATAACTTCTAAGGCTTCCTTGACATAGGCGATTTTGCCATCTTCCTCTAGGAGTATATGGTTTTTTTTCAGATATATAAGCTTAAATTTTATGGATGAAACTGCTGAATCAATAACCTGATCTTTAAATCTTTCTCCTCCATGCTTGGAGATAAATTCATCCGGATCCACCCCGCTTGGCAGTAAGGCGATCTTTACACGCAGGCCGCTGCCTTCAAGCATCGGAATGGCCTTCATGGCTGCTGCTTGTCCCGCCCGGTCACCGTCGTAAGACAGTATAATTTCATCAGCCAGGCTTTTCATCAGTGCTACATGACCCTCCGTCAAGGACGTTCCCATCGTTGCTACGCCGTTATGCACACCCGCTTCCCAGGATGAGATGACATCTCCGTATCCTTCAAACAGGACGATTTGTCGAGTTTTGCGAATGGATGCTTTGGACTGGTGCAAATTGTACAATATCCGGCTTTTGTTAAACAATCTACTCTCCGGAGAATTTAAATACTTAGGTTGACCCTCTCCAAGTATTCTTCCGGCGAATGCGATTACCTTGCCTGTACGGTTGGCAATCGGAAAGATAATCCGGCCACGGAAACGATCCAAATAGCCTTTGCCCTCACCGCGGGCTGACAGAAGTCCGCCTTTCTCCATTTCCGCAAGATCAAAATTTCGTTTCTCCAAAAACTGCAGCAAAGTATCCCAGCGGTCCGGAGCATATCCGATCTGAAACTGATCAATCATTTTATCACTGAAGTTCCGGCCTCTTAAATAGTCCATAGCGGCTTTGCCGTGTTCCGTGTTCTTCAGCAAGTAATGATAGAACTTTGCCGACCATTCATAAGCTTGAATCAACCGGTCGCGTTCCGGATCAGGAGGAGACATCATACCTCCCTTACCTTCTGGAACGGGAATATCACTTTCTTCAGCCATTATTCTGACAGCTTCGGGGAAGGTTAATCCTTCGATTTCCATCCTAAATTTGATGGCATTTCCACCCATACCGCAGCCAAAGCAATGAAATACTCCCCGGTCGGGGGTAACAGTAAAGGAAGGGGTTTTCTCCGAATGGAACGGGCAGAGGCCCCATAAATATTTCCCCTGCTTGGACAAATGAACAACCTTACCGACTGTATCGACTATATCATGACGCGCAAGCACGCTTTCGATAACCTCTTCCGGAATATTGCCGTGTCCGCTAGCCACTTCAACCACCTTCATCTCTTAACAAATAAATATAATTCGCTATTGCTCCACATTCTCCTGCAAAAGTATTAAAAGTTTTGTCAGTTTATGTTGAAAATAAGTTTTTTCTTCTGCCGTTATGGGTTTTGGACCCTTGGAATAATGTCCCCGTCTTCGTTCCACAGCCCTGGCATGTCTACCCTCCAACATAAAATCCATCTTGAAATTGTCGTATTCCTGACCACGGAATGAAAGCACACTGCATCGTTTACCTAGTGCAAGTGCCGCAAGACCATAATCTTGAGTCAATACCACATCTCCTGCAGTAATATGATTGGCAATATATAGATCGGCACTCTGATCTCCTCGATCCACCTGCACAACCGTTACACCCTCTTCAGCTTTCAGTGCATGGTCATAAGAAGATACCATAAGTACCGGAACACCAAAGGTGCGACCTACCTCAGCGATCTCTTTTTTGACCGGACAAGCATCCCCATCCACCACTATCGTTCTAGACTGGGACTTCTCCATGATCATCACCAATTTCCCGTGTAATATATATACGCCCTCTCCGCAAGAAATCCTTCTTTCTAAGCATAAATACGGAACGGATGTCAAATGACGCATTGGCACCGTTCCGTATATTTATACCCCAAACCAACATTCTATACCATAAGATTCAAATTTTCTTGATTAAAATTACCAGACAAGCTTCGCGAAATCAGCGAACGACTTGGAGTCAGCATCAATACCAGCAAGCAGAGCCAAACGGTTAGCACGCACTTGCTCGTCCTCCGCCATAACCATAACGGAATCAAAAAATGTTGTAACGGCGTCTTTTAGACCCGAAAGAATCCGAAGTGCTTCTTCGGCATTTTTTGCCGCCATAGCTTCAAGGTAAGGTGCGTGAAGCTCCTGCCATGTATTAAAAAGCTGCAATTCAGCATCTTCTTTAAGTAAAGCAGGATCAATCACTTCACTGGTTGCTTTACTTGCCAAATTACTGACACGAGTAAGCGAATCTACGGTAATCTTGAAATCTGCTTGGTCGGACACAGCAGCCATAAGAGCACGGCTTCTGCCCACAACATCTACCACGTCGTCAAAACCAGCCGCTGTAACAGCGTCCACAACATCATAGCGTACATTGTCAGATAAAAGACGTTTTACACGCAGACCGAAGAACTCGTACAGGTTTATACGTAGTTCATCTCCAGAATGTTTCGTATTTCCTGAATTTTCATGAATTTCAATCGCCGCTTCAAAAATTTCGCGCAGCGTAATTGGCAATTTATGCTCAAGCACAATTTGGACAATACCTGCAGCCTGACGGCGCAGGGCATATGGATCCTGAGATCCTGTCGGAATGATGCCGATGGAGAAGCAGCCAACAATCGTATCGATTTTGTCCGCTATGCTGACAACTGAACCTGCTTCTGTTGAAGGTACAGCATCTCCTGCAAATCGTGGCTGATAATGCTCGAAGATCGCTTTTGCCACAGTTTCAGGCTCGCCTGCTTTACGTGCATAATCTTCACCCATTGTTCCTTGCAGCTCAGGAAATTCATAAACCATTTGTGTTACAAGGTCGAATTTACAAATATCCGCAGTGCGACTTACTTCGGACACAGCAGAAGCTGATAGTCCAAGCTTCACAGCCAGACGATCAGAGATTTGGCGAATACGGCGCACCTTATCCCCTACGCTGCCCAAATCTTCATGGTAAACAATGTTCTCAAGCTTGGCTAACGCATCGTCAATCTTCATCTTTTGATCTTCTTGATAGAAGAATTTGGCATCTGATAGACGAGCACGAAGCACTTTTTCATTTCCCTTAGCGATAACATCCAAGGATTCTGCATTCCCGTTACGTACGGTTACAAAGAATGGAAGTAGCTTGCCAGCTGCATCAAAAACAGGGAAATAACGCTGATGCTCACGCATCGAGGTAATCAGCACATCCTGAGGAATCTCTAAGAAAGATGGATCAAAGGTTCCAAAGAGCACGGTTGGTGTTTCTACCAAGAACAGTACTTCTTCCAAAAGATCTTCTTTAATCGCAATCGTCCAGCTTTTCTCTTCAGCCAACTTGTTGATTTGATCCAGGATAAGCGTTTCCCGTTCCTTCACATCCACAAGTACATGCTGCGCGCGCATGCTCTCCACATATTGTGCAGGCTCCGAGATTACAGTCTCTGTACCCAGAAAACGATGTCCACGGCTCACATTACCCGCTTTTACATCCGTAATTTCCAAATCAATGATCTCTTTACCAAAAAGAGCAACCATCCAGCGAATCGGACGAACGAATTTAAAATCGTAAGCTCCCCAGCGCATGTTCTTCGGGAAAGTCATCGCATTTACAATACCCAGAAGTCCTTCTGTGAGCAAAGAAGCAGTCTCTACACCCGCACTATTTTTTGTGGCATAAATATATTCCACGCCAGCTAGTTCTTTAAATGTAAATTGCTCTGGAGATACACCTTGACTGCGGGCAAATCCTAGCGCAGCTTTACTCCAGTCGCCGTTAGCATCCAGCGCGATTTTGCGTGAAGGTCCTTTGACCTCTTCGCTAATATCCTCTTGCTTCTCAGCCGCGTCCTTAACAAATACAGCGAGACGACGTGGCGTCGCATATGCAGTAACTCCAGCATGGTTTATACGTGCAGAATCCAACCACTTGGACATTCTATCTTGCAGCTGTTCCATCGCAGCACGGATAAAACGTGCAGGAATTTCCTCCAGACCGATCTCAAACAGGATATCTTTAGACACGGTCAGCACCTTCTTTCTTCAGCAGCGGGAAGCCAAGCTTCTCGCGTTCCTCAAGATATGTTGCCGCTACGGAGCGGGCAAGATTACGCACTCGGGTAATAAATCCAGTCCGTTCAGTTACACTAATTGCCCCACGCGCATCGAGTAGATTAAAGCTATGTGAGCATTTCAACACATAATCGTAGGCTGGAAACACAAGATGTTTCTCCATCGCTCTACGTGCTTCCTCTTCATACATGTTGAACAGCGAGAATAACATTTTTACATCCGATACTTCAAAAGTGTAGGTAGAATGCTCGAACTCCGGCTGATGAAAAACATCACCATAAGTCATACCGCTTACCCATTCAAGATCGAACACATTTTCTTTATCCTGAATGTAAGAGGCTAAGCGCTCCATCCCGTAAGTGATTTCTACAGCAACAGGGTTAGCTTCGATGCCACCTACCTGCTGGAAGTAAGTAAATTGAGTGATCTCCATACCGTCCAGCCATACTTCCCATCCCAGACCCGCACAGCCCAGTGACGGATTCTCCCAGTTATCCTCTACAAAACGGATGTCATGCAAGAGCGGATCAATACCGAGTGCTTTCAAGCTATCCAAATAGATCTCTTGAATGTTATCTGGTGAGGGTTTGATGATTACTTGGAATTGGTGATGCTGATACAGACGGTTCGGGTTCTCTCCGTAACGACCATCGGAGGGACGACGTGAAGGCTCTACGTAAGCCACTCTCCAAGGCTCAGGACCTAGTGAGCGTAAAAAAGTCATAGGGTTCATCGTGCCGGCGCCTTTTTCTGTGTCATAAGGCTGTACGATGATACAGTTCTGTTCAGCCCAGAACTGCTGCAGTGTCAAAATCATCTGCTGGAAGTTCATAATACCGTCTCCTTCGCTTTACAAGTTTTTTACAACAGCTTGCCTAAAACTTTCTACCATGGAGGCGGCACTTTTAGCTCCTGACAGCAACAAAAAGCCCCCGCCCCCATGCCTGATTAACAGACATAGGGACGAGAGCTTAACTTATTCTCCCGCGGTTCCACCCTACTTGATTTCATACCTTGTATAAGCAAGTTTGCTGCCAAAACAAGAACGAAATCCACTTTCATTCGCCGCATTCGTACTCCCGGGTGCCATGTTCATGAACGTTGTCCCGCTAGGCTTCCACTGCCCCCAGCTCGCTGAATAACGACAATACAGTCCACTACTTTCCCGATCAATGCACGCCTCTCCCCAATTGGAGCATAACGACGATCATATAATAAACTGATCCTATAGTAACGGAAAAATCAGCTTTCGTCAAATCTTGTACTTGTCGAGCTGGTCTAGGAAACTTTGTGACTTCAGCTTTAATCCGAGTTGCACATCCATAAAGGCCCGCATAATTTTTTTCAGCTCATCCCGGCTGCTTTCCTTTACATCCACATTGCCTAGTCTAGTCAGGTCAAGTCTGGCGAATAATCGCAGCAGCTTCAACGCACGAGCAGAGACCTCCATGGCTGGAGGGTCATTATGTTTACAACTGCGGCACAGTGCTCCACCAAGGCGAGGGCTGACCAGCAGTTGATCATCCGGCTTCTCGGCACCACAAATTACACAAGAATCGAATTCAGGACCATAACCGGCTGCCTGTAAGATTTTCATTTCAAAGACATTTATGATAACGCCGGGTTCCTTGTCCTCTTCAAGTGCATTAAGACAGGCCGTAAGCTGGCGAAACCAAAAGCTTCCCGTTTCCTCATCATGCAGAACACGATCAAGCAGTTCACACGCATAAGACGCATAAGCAGCTTTGATCAAATCCTCACGCAGCGGATGGTGCGACTTCGTAATTTCGCCAGAATTTAGTGTCCCAAGTCCTCCATTATTTCTAAAAAAAACAAATTCCCCAACGGTGAACAGTTGGATCAATGCAGCATGGCGGCTTTTGACCTTCTTTGCGCCACGCACCAGAACCCCTACTTTTCCCGCGTTCTCGGTGCAAAGCGTAATAATTGCGTTCCCCTCGCCGTAGTCCATGCTGCGGATGACGATCCCTTCCACCCTGTGTAGCATGCCTCTTCCCCCAACCATTCGGCAAGCAACCAGTCCTTATTGCGCTTCTTCATCACAGGCCTTCTCTTCCTCCACTAGCTGTAATCCACTATCTTCAAGCGGATGGCCAGCTTCCTTATACAGCAGGTAAGCATCGACGTCTCCTGTCATTGCAAAATACTTCCACGAAAAGTTTCGCATTCGTATTCATCCTTTCTTGGGAAAGACGATGTCTCTTATCAAGAATTAGGATGGTGCGATGGAGCAGGTTCTATCCTTGCAATTCCTACCAAACGAGGAATAACGGAATTAACTTAAAGGTCTTTATGGAAGCCCAAATCCCGCAGAACGCGGTCCTGATTGCGCCAATCTTTTTTCACTTTTACCCATAGCTCCAGAAAAATCTTCGAACCCAGCAGGTTCTCAATATCTGTCCGAGCCCGTCTGCCGACCTCTTTCAGCATTGCCCCTTGCTTGCCGATAATAATTCCCTTTTGCGAATCACGCTCAACAAAAATAACAGCTGAAACATGCACTACTCCATTAGGCTCAACCTTCATATCTTCGATGGCTACAGCAATAGAGTGTGGCACTTCTTCACGAGTCAAATGCAGAATTTTCTCCCGGATTAATTCCGCGCAGACAAATTGCTCGGGGTGATCCGTGATTTGATCTTCCGGATAATACTGAGGGCCTTCCGGCAAGTACTTGGCAACTTGCTCTAACAGCGTGTTAACATTGCTGCCCATCTTCGCAGAAATCGGAATAATTTCGGCAAAATCATGCAGCTTGTTATATTGAGCCATAAGCGGGAGCAGAGCTTCCGGCTCTATTTTATCGATCTTGTTGAGCACCAGAATCACCGGTGTCTTCAGACCATTTAATTGCTCGGCAATGTAACGGTCTCCACCGCCCAAGCCCTCTGACGCATCCACAAGGAATAACACAGCTTCTACTTCACCCAGTGTACTCATTGCAGTCTGGTTCATGTAGTCGCCTAGCTTGGACTGTCTTTTATGAATTCCCGGTGTATCCAGGAATACGATTTGTGAAGTGTTTGTTGTGTAAACACCATGGATTTTGTTTCTGGTTGTCTGTGGCTTATCCGACATAATGGCAATCTTCTGGCCAATGACCTGGTTCATGAGTGTTGATTTACCTACGTTTGGTCTGCCGATAATTGCGACAAAGCCTGATTTGAATTTCATATTATCTTCCTTCCATACTTACCTTCTAAATTTGCGTTTGAAAATCTTTTAAGATCTTTTTCGATCCCCCTAAATCCCCCTTAGCCAAGGGGGACCCCAAGGGCCCCGGCCCTCTGGACACCCGGAAATGGGCGTAACTGCAACGTTAGGCTGGATTAGAGGGACTATGGTGCATGAGCGCTTTCCTCCCCTATCGGGGACACGCTTCACTGTCGCTTATTCACACGGTTCGCATTGCCCTCACCATGAATAAAGATTACTGAGATGATTGGCTTTAGGCTGTGTTACAAGTAACCTTACGTAATTAAAATCGCTGACGGCTTTTGCCGTGGCGCTTACCTCGTAATGTTACTCTAAAAACACATAGTTTGCACCAGTTTAGCCTAACTTGGTAGAACTAGAACACTTTTAATTGTACTTTGTACAATTAATTTTAGGTTGAGTTTATGTTTTTGGTGTTTTAGTTGTATTTTGTGCAATTAAATCCTGTCTTAAGAGCCAAATATGGGCTTTATCATAAATTTAATTGTACTATCTGCAACTAAATTCATTTTTGTCGCGAAAGAGTAGCAATTTAACTGTACATTGTGCAATTAAAGTAGCAACCTTCGTCTAACTATGCCTGATTTGCCTTTAAACAGGCACAGGCATTAAATCAAAACCTCATTTTATTCTGGAGCTTGTCCTTGCTTCAGATCTACGGGACCAAAAGCGCCTGGAAGCAATTCTCCCACCGTAGTCTCAACGATATCACCCTTCATGTTCCCAAGAATAACCTTCATATCCGGCGAACACAACTCAATCATTACTTGCCGGCACACACCGCAAGGTGAAACGGGGCCGTCAGAGTCAGCTACTACGGCAATTGCTTTAAAAGAACCAACAGCGTGTCCATCCGCAATCGCACGGAATAGTGCTGTCCGTTCCGCACAGTTGGTTGGTCCAAAAGCAGCATTTTCCACATTACAGCCGTGGTGAATATGACCATCCTGATCAAGAAGGGCAGCTCCCACTCCGAATCGGGAATATGGAATGTAAGCTTTTGCTCGTGCTTTAATCGCCTCTTGCATAAGAAGAGTAGAATCCATATTTTGTCCTCCTAAAGTTTGTTGAGTATTGACTTCATTGATTTTTCTTCGCACAAAACTCACTTCGTAAACATCTAATTAGTTTCGTTTATCGTTATTTTCTCAGCGTGCGCTAAATTTTATCAGTGTACTTCATGAGATATATTCGGGTACATAACTCACTTCAAATTATTCAGTAACGAAAGAGGCGGAATCGCAAAACGCGGGTCCGCCTCTCCCCTGAATTGATTTTGTATCCTGATTATGACATAAGTCCGCTAATCCAGTCCATCACAGGGTGATAAAAAACATAGATCCCAACTAAGACAGCAAACACCGCCGTGAGAAGCACAGCTCCTGCGGCGGTATCTTTTGCTCTCTTAGCCAGTGGATGAATCTCTGGCGAGATCAGATCAACCGTCGCTTCAATCGCCGTATTAAGCAATTCGGCAGTTAGGACAAGCGTGATCGAGAACAGCAGCAACATCCAACTGGCCAGCGGAAGTCTGAACACGGCAGCGGCTATTAGCACAACCACCGCTAAACAGCAATGCACCTTCATGTTAAGCTCGGATTTGAATGCCGACACTAAGCCTTGCGATGCAAACCGAAAAGAGTGCCAGAACTTCTTGTGCCCTACCGCCGTGTTCTTCACCATTAGCGCGTCAACCCAACCTGAGATAGTACTTTTTCTTGCTTGGACATCATCTCTGCTTCTGAGGCTTCATCCTGATGATCATATCCTAACAAATGCAGAAATCCGTGAACGAAAAGAAAACCAAGCTCTCGTTCCAGTGAATGGCCATATTCCAGCGCCTGCTCCTGCGCACGAGTTACGGAAATGATTATATCCCCAAGTACGTCTGGAACATCTTCCAGCGCCTCGCCTTCCTCTACCTCGTATATAATGTCCAGCTCGTCCTCTCCGCTTTCATTCATAGCAAAAGAAAGCACGTCCGTCGGACGGTCAATGCCCCGATATTCCAAATTCAACTCATGTATACGAACGTTATCGACAAAAGTAAGAGCTACCTCGCCCCGATCGATCCCTTCCGCTTCACCTGCTTTTTGCAAAATACTCTCCAGCAGCGTAATGAGATCGTCCTTTATCTCGTATTCTTCCTGCTCGTTATCCCAAACGATCTCCAAACTCATGGGTTAGGTGCCCCTTCCTCTTTTTTCGGCTTACGCACATCTTCTGGGTATTCGATCCGTGAATGGAAAATTCCCATAACCGTCTCCTTCAGAGTCCGTGCAATAATATCCAATTCTTTAATCGTCAAATCACATTCGTCAAACTGATGATCATCCAGTCGACTTTTAATAATCTTCTCAATCATCGTTTCCACCTGCAGAACAGTTGGCTTACGCAATGATCTCACTGCAGCCTCGACACTGTCGGCAATTCCCACAACGGCTGCTTCCTTCGACTGGGCTTTCGGTCCAGGATAACGGAAATCTTCCTCGGTAAAATCAGCCTCGACACCTTTTTCTTCCGCCAGCTTCAGTGCCTTATGGTAAAAATAATGCAGGAACGTTGTTCCATGATGCTGCTCCGCAATGTCACGGATTGGCTTTGGCAGCTTATATTCTCGTTGCATTTCCACCCCGTCACGGGCGTGGGCAACGATGATAGATTTACTAAGCTTCGGTTCAATAGAGTCATGTGGATTTTCCATATTATTCTGATTCTCGATAAAATAAAACGGACGTTTTGTTTTGCCAATATCATGATAATACGATCCAACCCGGCACAATAGCCCATCTGCTCCAATCGCTTCCGCGGCAGCTTCTGACAGGTTACCTACCATTACACTATGGTGATAGGTTCCCGGCGTTTCGGTAAGCAGTTTGCGCAGCAGCGGGTGGTTTGGATTAGACAATTCTACCAGCTTCAATGCCGATAGAATACCAAAGGTTGCCTCGAAAAAAGGCATTAGCCCAATCACAAGTACAGCCGTCAATAGTCCCCCTGCAAAAGCAAAACCAACCGAATACAAGGTACCTACCTCTTTCCATGCTCCTCCACCTAACAGTATCTGCATAAAGACTGTCAGACAGCCAAAAAGCGATACCATAATCCCGCCTTTAAGGAGCGTGGAGCGTTGACCCGCACGGTGAGTCGCAAAGATAGCCACGTACGAAACCACGATAGCAAAGAAACCAAAGTTAAAATCAAAGATTGAGTTCTGCTGCACATTCAAAATAACACTCGCCAGTACACTGAATAGAATGGAGCAGAAATAGGCCAAAGGCATGTCCAGAAGCATTGCAATTAACATTGCGCCGATCGCCACCGGTGCCAGGAATCCGATATAAGATCGGACATCGGTCTGCAAAACAGCGGCCAGCCGCATAGAGATAATAGTTATAACAAATACAAGCACCAGCATCAATAGCTGAGAATTGTTGTACTTAAAGCCTGAGGTGCCGCCTGAATAACGAATGAACGCAAGCAAACCGACGGAGAGCATCGCAGAGAGAATCAATAGGCCTAACTGTGGCCAGTAATTCACCTCATTGCTTAGTAGTCCATTCTCATCCAAAAGAGTGTAGAGCTCTGGAGTAATTAGCTGCCCCTTAGCAACAAGCGTGTCCCCTTGCTCAATGAATACATCAGGTGTGTTCTCCCGGGCTTGTACCTTTGCTTCCTTGGTAGCATCCTCATCGTAGAACTTGTTACTTGTGATCACAAGACGTACAAGCTCCTGAACAACCTCACGCGCTGTACGCTGGCTTAGAGAACTAATACTGACCTGTTCCGCTACCTTGGCGCGAGCGGTCTGCGCATCCGTAATCTGATCATTCATCAGCCTAGTTACAATATCTCGGGCGACAGGCTTCATCTCGATAATGTCCTGAGAGGTCAGGCGCGGAATCTTAATGTAAGTCTCTTCCGGAATGACATAGGTCTGCTCTTTGATGACAGATTGCATTTCATCCAAGAGGTGATCTGAATATGTAGCGCTGCCCCGATTGGAAGCTACGAAATTCAAGATGAAATCGCTGGCTCTCTGCGGGATTTCATCACGATAAATCCCCGTCTTATCGCTTTGCGAGATCAGATCATCCTGATTGAGGCGATCTATCCGGTCCAGCAGCGAGGTCACTAGGTTGTCTGCCCTCATCGGGATAATTTTGTACTTGGGAGATACGCTTTCGGCCGCTTCCTCAGCTGCTTTTAACGTAGCTTTGGTGTCCTTAATTTGTTTCGGTGCCGTTATTTCCTTTGCACTGTAAGTATTCTCTTTAATATCATATTTCTTAGGTAGCAATTCTGGCGACAAGCTGAAGTAGAACACTAGTCCGAGTAACAGGAAAAGAGCATAGCGTGTCACTGCGCTATACTTCCATCCGTTGTTCGTATATACAAATCCGCTTAATTTAGATGGTTGCTTTGAAGCCATGAAGACAATCCCCTTTATTGGAGGTTTTCGGCAGAGCGGTCATAGGCAACGATAATTTTCTGCACCAGGGAATGCCGTACTACATCCTGTTCCGCGAAGTAGACAAAGCCAAGTTCTTCTATGCCGGATAAAATCGCTTTGGCTTCAATCAAACCGGATTTCTTGCCGCGGGGCAGGTCAATCTGGGTAACGTCACCTGTAATCACCATTTTGGACCCGAAGCCGAGTCGAGTCAGGAACATTTTCATTTGCTCAGGTGTTGTATTCTGCGCTTCATCCAAGATGATAAATGAATCATCCAATGTACGTCCGCGCATATAAGCCAGCGGAGCAATCTCAATCAATCCCCGTTCAAGTGCCTTAGCCACCTGGTCGGGCCCCATAACGTCGTATAATGCATCATAAAGCGGACGCAGATATGGATCTACCTTTTCTTGCAAATCCCCTGGAAGGAATCCTAGACTCTCTCCTGCTTCTACTGCGGGACGCGTAAGAACAATACGCTTAACCGAACCTTCTTTCAGTGCCGTAACTGCAAGCACCACTGCCAAGTAGGTCTTCCCCGTTCCTGCAGGACCGATTCCGAATACAATATCACGCTTCTTGATCGTTGTCACATAATGCTTCTGGCCGACCGTTTTGACACGGATAGGCTTTCCGCGAAAAGTTGTAGTAATTTCTCCTTTGAACAAATCGAGCAATTGATCAGCACGAAAATCTTTCGCCAGTTCCACAGCGTACTGCACATCACGTTCAGTAAGTATGTAACCGCTCCGAATGAGGGACAGTAGCACATTAAACAATTGCCCCAGCATGTCTACTTCCCGCTCAGCTCCACGAATCGTTAGCTCTGCTTCACGCGAATCAATAATGGCGGGAATTTCACTCTCGATGATTTTTAAGAATCCATCCTGCGGGCCAAACAGCGATTGCGCTTCTCCCGCATTTTGCAAAGATATACGAATGCTTGCAGTCTGTTCTGACAAGTAGCCTCATTCTCCTCAATTGTTTACTATTGGCAGTTCTTCGGAAATTTTTTCTTCTACTTCAAAGATCACTTTCATATAAACTTTACCATTCTCTTTCTTCTCATGCAAAACTTTTTGACTTTTGATGACGCTATCAACACCATATCGAGCTAAAATATCATTCTTCGCCCGCTCAATTCCCCTCGCAACTCCAGCTTCTGGAGTTATCGTATCCTTTGTTTCATTGATCTCCATTTCTTTCTCAGTCATCAGGCCCAGCGGCAGCTCAATAGAGCGCCAAGATAGCGGATCATGCTCTGTGAGCGTCTTTGAATTCTCAAAGGAGGATTTGCCATAACCCCACAGCTGAATAGCCCATTTCCCCAACACGAGATAGGTGCGATCCTTACGCTCCCCAGTGTAGGTGCTATTTGTTGTTTCAAGCGGAACCTCGATATTGTACTCATGCCAAACCAACCCCTTAACCTCACCCTTGGCTACCACATACTCTACATTTTCTTCGTCTCCAAGAGCACCGGAAATCAGGATATCCCCTTTTTTCACACGCGAATTACGCGCTACTACCGGTCTGCCCTGCTCCGCATATATTTCTGTTACCACCGCATCTGTTCGGCTAATTAAATGCCGTTGGCTAAGCAAAGGTTTGATATCGGGCTGTTTAGCCTCTACAACCTGAATTTTGATGCTCGTCCCCGTCCGTTGCAGCCCTATCCAAGAAACACCCGGTAAATGGGCCAGCAGCCCCTTAGAGAGCTTGTCCGGCTCCTCCAGACGCCATATCCACTGAAAAGGGTACACACCCTCCTGGCGAGCGGCAGCCAATATATCCTCAGAAGCAATTTTTTCATTCCCTTCGACTCTAATACTCCATACCATCGTAGATAACATAAAAAGTGTAATTCCAAACATCAAAATACCTATGCCAAAAAATTTCCTTTTCCACAGCCGCGCCATAAGAAATGGAAGTCCGCTTCTACCGGTAACGTGCATACGACAGCCTGTCTTTTTTAAAATCGGCCGGAGGACATAAAAATCATCCAGAAGCAGCTTAAGGGAAGCGCCGCCCTCAGCGGGCCTCACATCCCAAATCATGATTCCTGCTTCAGAAATGAAATTAATAAATCGCTCCACCTGAGGTCCCGTCACATGCAGTGTAACGAACCCCCGCAGTGATGACAGAGGTGGCTCCTTCATGATCTCTCCTCGCTTTCGTTATATCTGATCTCCCCGATAACGCCTTCTACAGCCAATTCCTGGCCTAGAATATTTCGGATGACAAGTCCCTCGCCTGTGATTTCAAGCGATCCTTTAGCTAACGCGAGCTTAAGCTGACCAGAGGAAAAATGCAGCACGCCGCGATGATTCTCAATATGCAGTTCCTTATTGCCGATCAGGGTGATCCGGGGCATTTCCTGTAATAAGTCCTGTGGTAGATCCAGTACCCCGTTTGTCCATCCCCGCAGCCTGCGGCCAATACGGGTCATAAGTAGACGTTCCCCCTTCCTGCCTTCTGTACACCTTATGCGGCAACGCTTTTTTTTATGAGAAGAAGTAACAAAGGAGGACCCTTCTAGTGTGAAAAAAGCAAAAAAAGCCCCGGCAACCTATCGTAAAGATAGGAAACCGAGGCTTTATTGTTACTATGATCCGTAAATATTATCTTCGGGTGGAATGCGGTTGACGAGAACGCGGTGGTCCCAGAATCTCTGCCCAGACTACACCATTGCGCAGGTCGTCACGACTCCCTGTTCCATGTGTCTGGTCTCCCGCAGAGGGTGAGTTTGTGTTCTTAGTCTTATTTGATCTTTTGGTATCTGCACCCGCTATCCCGTCAAAAGCAGATTGAAGGCGCCGTACCTCTTCTTGCATTCTTTGTGTGCGTAATTCAACTCCGTCATCGGCATGCTCCAAAGACATTCCTTCTCCAGTAGAATAATCTGGAGTTGGTATATACGCGGGTTCTGGAAAGGCAGGAGAGGCATCATACTCCCGGTTATCCTCTGACCTCGACTGCCGGGAAGAGGTGCTAACAGGAGCAGGAAATCCACTGCCAGACTCCGCTTGGCGCCCTCCATCGATATCCGGGCGTTTTACCCGGCGGAGCGGAGAATCCTCTCCGCCCCCAAAAGTGGGCATTCCCCCGCGAGGAGCTCCTTTGGGCTTGTTTTTAGTTGCTTTATTCACATTGGATACGATCGCGAATATAATAACCGCAATAATATAGATCCAGCTCATGGAGATTCACATCCCCTTTTATTTATTATTGTTAGGACGGTTATTGTCGTCCTGATCATTCATTTTGCCGAGAGAGCCCCGCATTTGGGTATCTGCCTCGATGTTTTTGATATTCATATAATCCATCACGCCGATTTGGCCATTTCTGAGCGCCTCAGCCATTGCCATAGGCACCTGAGATTCAGCTTCCACAACAAGCGCCTTCATCTCTACTACGCGCGCCTTCATCTCTTGCTCGTGAGCGACAGCCATCGCTCTGCGTTCTTCCGCTTTGGCTTGGGCAATGCGTTTATCTGCTTCTGCTTGCTCGGTTTGTAGATAAGCACCGATGTTCTTGCCTACATCGATATCCGCAATATCAATGGAGAGGATCTCAAAAGCAGTACCTGAGTCAAGCCCTTTGGACAATACCGTCCGCGAAATCAAATCCGGGTTCTCAAGGACATCTTTATGGGAATCACTCGAACCTACTGTCGTTACAATCCCTTCACCAACACGGGCAATAATCGTTTCTTCACCCGCACCACCCACGAGGCGGTCGATATTGGCACGAACAGTTACGCGCGCTTTTACCTTAACTTCAATCCCGTTCTTAGCAACAGCCGCAACAACCGGTGTCTCAATTACACGAGGGTTAACGCTCATTTGCACAGCCTGCAGCACATCACGTCCTGCAAGATCAATGGCTGCTGCGCGAGTAAATTCCAAAGGAATATCTGCACGTTGTGCTGCAATAAGCGCATTAACAACACGGTCTACGTTACCACCTGCGAGATAGTGACTCTCCAGTTGATTAATGTTCAGTCCAAGACCTGCCTTAGTCGCTTTAATCATTGGGTTAACGATACGACTTGGGGTTACACGACGCAGTCTCATCGCCACCAGCGTAATAATACTGATTCTAACGCCCGATGCTAATGCTGAAATCCAGAGCATAACCGGGAAGAAACTTAAAAACACGCTCAATACAATAATCACCACTACCGCGATGAACAGAATAGGAATCAAAGATGCTTCACCCATACTATATAACCTCCGTAAATTTGTTGTAGAACTATTATTGGTTCCAGTATTTACCTTATTCCTTGATTTCTTTCACAACAATCCGTCCGCCCTCTACTTTAATAACAGAGACCGGTGCATTAGCACTAATAAAACTACCTTCTGTAACAACATCCACACGTTCGCCGCCTATCATAGCCGTTCCTGAGGGACGAAGTGGAGTAATACTGGTTCCTGTAGCGCCTAATAAGCTAAGCTTCTCTTCTACAGGCACAAATCCCTGATCTTTAGTAAGGCTTTCCTTCAAAATAAATCTGTTCCATATCCCTCGTTCTTTAAAAATGACCGCAACAATTACTACAACTATAGTCGCAGCTACGAAAGAGATACCTAGACTGAGCAGTGCATGCTTATAGCTGTAAGCAGCTCGTACAACACCCGCTACAAGGCTGACAGAGCCTAGGAGCCCCAATATTCCGAAGCTAGGCACAAAGAGCTCCAGCACAAGCATGACAAGCCCAATGATAAACAAGAGCCAAGTTTCCGCTCCGGCGAATCCTGCAACATAGTTGCCGAAGAAATATAACACAAAAGCCAACGTCCCGATAATTCCTGGCGCACCAAAGCCTGGAACAATCAGTTCAATGACAACGCCTGTAATCCCAATGAACAGCAGAATCGTCATAATAATCGGATTGGTCAGAAATTGCGACATTTTTTCCGCACCGGTATGCTCTACGCGAAAGATGTCGTCTGTAGTATATCCAAGCCACTGAATTGCTTCTTCAGGGGTATCTGTAATTTGATCAGCGTAACCAGCTTTTAAAGCTTCTTCACTAGACAAGGCAATGATTTCTCCCTGTGTCTTAGTCACTCCAAGCTCTGGCTTATCCACGACCAAATTACTATCCACCATTCCAGCAGCAATGTCTGGATCACGATCATTCAGAGCAGCAGCGCCGATCATTTTAGATCTCCAGTAGGATATCATTTTGGCATCATCGACTTTTTGACCATTCATGTCTACCAAGGAAGCGGAGCCGATCATACTGCCCGGCTTCATGATTATTGCACCTGCATTAAGTGCTATGTAACTGCCTGCAGAAGCGGCATCACCTTTAATATAGGCAGCTGTTGGTATTTCACTCTCTCTTACCATCGTCCCAATCTCTTCTGCCGATTTCACCAACCCTCCAGGTGTATCGACCTCTAGTAGAATAAGGACTGCTCCATAATTAGCGGCTTCTTCAAATCCTCTTTCCAAAAAGCTTTGCAAACCCCGTTCAATCTTTTGATCTACCGGAATAATAAACACGGGACCTTTTTTCAGCTCACTGTTCGTAACCCCCGGTGTTTTCGGGGCTGCCCCGTCAGCGCTTACATTCGTTGCAAAGGGTGTCAGGAGGAGTAACAGCAGGACCACAGGAATGCTAGCTAACAGTATTTTCCGTAATCTTCTCAATGATTTTACCTCCCTTCTTTAGCTTGACCCAGAACTCATAACCCTTAATACGCTGAAATTGGATTTACGTTTCATAACATAGAAAAGCACCCCTTTTGCAAGGGGTGCTAGTGCTATATTATTGCAGAAATTGCAGAACCGCCTGGTTCACGAGTTTACCATCAGCGCGACCTTTGACCTTAGGCATCAGTGCGCTCATGACCTTCCCCATTTCGCTCTTCGAAGAAGCACCGGTTTCCTGGATGGTCTGCTGTACAATTACTTTAATTTCTTCTTCGGAAAGTTGCTCGGGAAGATATTTAATAATAATCTCGATTTCTGCTTTTGTACTCGCGGCAAGCTCGTCGCGACCCGCTGATTCAAATTCTTGGAGGGCATCTTTGCGCTGTTTGATTTCACGACTAAGGATATCAAGCACTTCGTTGTCGTCCAATGTTCTCTTCAGATCTATTTCAAGATACTTTATTGTAGAACGAACCATTCGAATCGTGGAGAGCGTGAACTTGTCCTTACTCTTCATCGCTTGCTTCATATCTTCGTTCAATCTCTCGCTAAGATTCATGCGTGGGTAATCCTCCTAAAACTTTCTCTTACGAGCAGCCTCAGACTTCAGCTTTTTCTTAACGCTCGGCTTTTCGTAATGTTTGCGTTTCTTCACCTCAGCCAAGACACCATCTTTTGCGATGGAACGTTTAAAGCGACGAAGTGCAGCATCAATTGTCTCGTTTTTGCGAACTTTCGTTTCAGACACAGGTTTCCCCTCCCTCCGACCATACCGTCCAAGAGCATAACACGGTTTATCAAACTCCATTATAGGTCAAACGGAAATAACGTGTCAACCTTCGTGCTATTCTTTTTTCTGGCAAGTTCTTCAACATTAAATGATTATGCTATGCGTGCGAAGCTGAGTTTCCAGTGAGCGCACCCAGCTTGGCTCCACCCAGCAGGTGATAATGAAGATGAGGCACAGCTTGTCCACTATCAGGTCCGCAATTATTGATTAAACGATAACCAGACTCAGCAATTCCAAGGTCTTTGGCGATCTGTTGGGCTACACTGTGGATTTCAGCAATTAGCGGAAGATCCTCAGGTGTAACATCATTCATTGAAGCAATGAACTTCTTGGGAATGATCAACACATGTACCGGTGCAGCAGGCTCGATGTCGTAAAATGCAAGAATACGTTCATTCTCAAATACTTTTTTGGAAGGAATAGTACCCTCAATAATTTTGCTAAACACGGTCTCCATAGAGTGCTTGCCTCCTAAAAATTGGTGAAATTCCACTTCATCATAAGATAATCATACAGGATAATCATCAAATACGAAAGCAGCAAGCAAACTCAGCATAATCTGCCCTAAACTGTATCTGTTACAGAATGAACCATTAAATAAATATATCAACACCGTTAGGCCTAAAAAAGACAAAAAAAAGAGAAACACCCTTCACAGCTTATAAAGCTGATTCGGCGGCGGACGTATGAAAAGGAGTTCATTCCCTGCCATACGTCCGCCGAGGTGTTTCTAAAGTAATGTCGGCTTAGCTGTATTATAACAGCACGTTGATACTGTATCTGTGATAAGAATCACACACATTATAGATCTTCACATTTTTTCCAAAAGGATCCGAGATCCCCCTCCACCCTGTTCAGCAGGTACTACTACCAGCTTGCGTGGCAGTCGTGCCCGAAGCTCTGGAACATGGCTGATAATGCCGACAGACAGTTGGTCGTTATGCAGTCTTTCCAGTGAGGTAATTACCGTATCGAGCAATTCCGGATCCAGCGTACCAAAACCTTCGTCCAAAAAGAAAAATTGCAATGGATACTGCCCCCGCAGCTGAATCTGTGCCGAAAGAGCAAGTGCAAGTGACAAGGAAGTTAAGAACGTCTCTCCGCCGGAAAGCGTGGAGACCGGTCTTCTTACACCACCGTTTCCATCATCACGGATTACAAAGCCACCACCCGAATCAACCTCCAGCGCATAACGCTGTTTGCTCAGGAAACGAAGCCGCTGGGAAGCTGACTGGCATACCTGCATCAATTGTTCCTCCGCAATATACTCAACAAAAGCATTTCCACGTAAAACCGTCTGCAATTTGGACAAATGATCCTGTAGAGAAGCATGTTCTAGCCGCTGGGCTTCGAGCTCCATCCAGCGAATATGCCGATGCCGCAGATCCTCCAGATCTCGCTCTGCGCGCGCTCTTGCTTGCAGCGACATTTCATCCTCTGACTTACACACGCTTAAGCTCTCCTTGCTAACTTGCCACTCCTCTTCACTTAAGCTGGCTCCGTCAAGCTTCTCTTCAATATTGCGCAGCTGCAATGAGACTTCAGCTTCTTCAGCACGATGGGCACGTACCCGAGAAGAAGAAATTTCCCGTTCTTCAGGTGCGAGAGCTGCTCCTTCAACCTCAGCGGCCGAACTAAACGGTGAAGAGGTTAGGCTTTGCTCCCACAGATGGCTTGAAGTCACATAATGCTCTCGAGCAGATTCTGCAGCCTGGCGGGTAATCGCTGCCTCCTTGATCTCATGCTGCGCTTTTTCCGCTGCCGTGAGATGTAATCGTTGGCTGGTCTCCACAGCTGCTAACAATTCCTGCAGACGACGCTCACACTCTGCTAGAAGAGGGGCAGCAGCGCGGCCATTAGTCCACTCTAAAAGACGCCGTTCTTTTTCACGCTGCAATTCTTCTTTGCCTTCCATCTGTGTATTCCACTGAGTAAGCTCTTTATCGAGTCCGGTGATGGTCTCCTGAAGATTCTGCACCGAAGCGCTTTTCTCATCCAGAAACTTGACACTGATTTCCAGTCGGGATCTAATTTCCTCAGCTTGAGCATCCTTGGCTAACAGCTCACGATAAGCTTTTTCTACCTCTTCCGGTGCCAAATCAGGGAACTGCTGTACCCAGTTCTGCCGCAAAGCGGTTAGTTGGCCACTCAGTTCCTCGGCTTTGGCGGTTAGGCCTTCTACCCAGCTTCGCTCACCTTCGGCACCCGCTGCTTCTTTGAGGCATAGCTGCTGAACTTCCTGCATCGATTGCTGCCACTGTATCGCTGTACGGCGCAGTTCTACAGACTGGCTTTTTAATACTAAAAATGCAGCATCAAGTTCTGCCAAAGCCTTTTCATCTGGAATGGACATATCGGTAGAGGAAACCTCAGTAGTGCTGACTTCTGAGCCTGCCGCTGCAGGATGATTTACCGTATCAAAAGCTCCATCACCAAACACCTGCTCCAGCCAAACCAGGTCCTGCTCCCGCAGACCACGGAACATATGGCGTGCTTCCAAAGCACGTCTGGACAACACCCGAGCCTGTTGAAGCTTTAACTCCAGTTCCTGTTGCTCTACGTTATCGTGCAATACAGCAGGGGCCGGGTGGTGTTCGCTGCCACATACAGGGCAAGGTTGTCCTGCTTCCAATTCTTTAGCCAATCCAAGCGAGAGTCTGTGCAACTCATACCCCTTGAGGGCTGCTTCCAAAGAACTGATATGTTGCTCCAGACTTTCTGCTGCGGTGCACGCAGCTTCTTCTGTCGCCAGCAGCTTCTCTTGATGCAGCGCCGCCTCGCGGATCAGCTGCCCGCGAGAAGCTTCCTGCTGCTCGCGACGGCCCTCGGCCTCCGCGAGGCGCGCCTGCGCAGCCGCGAGTGCAGTGGCACGCTCGCGGCGCTCCTTCTCCGCCGAATCCCACTGGGATTCGGCGGAGTGCAGCCCTTGCAGTCTCTGCATCGCTTCTTGCAGAGACTGCCGCTCCTGGGAGCGGACACCGAGCGGCTGCAAGCTCTGCTGCAGCTCTTGCTGGCGCTTTTGGCCCTTGGCCAAAAGCTCACGCTCCCGGGCCATGCCCTCCCGCAGCTCCGCCAGCTTGCGGGAGGCCTCTTCGCGGCGCTCGCGCAGAGCCGCGAGTTCGCGCCGCAGGGCGCCGAGCTCGGACTCGAGCTCGAGCGCGCGGCGGTAGGTGTCGGCCCCCTGCCGGAGGGCCGGCTCTTCCGCCGCAAGCGCGGCCTGCGCAGCAGCTGCGGCCGCAGCGGCATGCGCCGCCTCCTGCTCGGCAGCGGCTGCCAGCACCTCTTGGCCCTCCGCGCGGGTCAATCGGCTCTTGAAGGCGTCTTCCGCGCTTCGCCATGCTTTCAGCGCGGGAAGCCTAGCCTCGGCCTCGTCAGCTTGGCCGAGCTTCCGTTCAAGGAGGAGAATCTCCTCCTCCTTGGAGAGCAGTCCCTGCCGCTGCAATTCGCGGCGGGTCCGTTCCTCTTGCAGCTCGCGAATGCGCGTGAAACGCTCCGCGACCTGCAGCGCCGCCTCCAACTTGCGGCGGCATTCCGCAGCATGCTGGGCTGCTTGTTCGAGGCGCTCCGCCGCTGCCTTTACATCCTCTTTGCCTGCGCTGCCAAGCCCCTGCTGCTCCGCTTCGAGTGCGCGGAGCGCAGCCTCATTCTCCTTCACCCGTCGGCTAAGCTTCAACGCAAGCTGATCGCCATACTGTTCCAAATGGAACAGGCGCTGCAGCATTTGTCGGCGGTCTACGCCCCGAAGCGATAAGAATTCGGCGAATTTCCCCTGCGGCAATACAACTGCTCGCGTGAAGTCATCCATCTTGAGCCCAATATGCTCTTCCACACAACGTGTAACATCTGCGAGTTTATCCGCCATAACGTTATCCCCGTCAGGTGTAACTTCTATGAAACGGCTAATGGTGTTACTGACTGTTTGCTCACCTGTCCGCTTGAACTTACGTTCAACGCGATAACGATGTGCCCCAGCGGAAGAAGTGAGCTCAAAGGTAAACGCCACGCTGAGTGAATCCTCAGAGTGATTCATAATCCCCTGTGTTCCATTAACGGCGCGCTCCACTTTGCCGTACATCGCCAAAGTAATAGCATCCAGCAAACTGGACTTGCCGCTGCCCGTAGGTCCAAAAATCCCAAACAGCCCGGTCTCACACAGACTTTCAAAATCTATTTCCTGCATTTCTCTATAACTCTGCAATCCTGCAACTTTTAATAAAATAGGCTTCACCTTAGTTCTCCTCTCCTTCCTCCGGCTGCTGCCGTTCTTCTTCGGTTAGCTGTAAGAACAGCTCAATCAAACGATCCTCCGGCTCCGCCCCGCCCGTCTGGCGCTGATAGAATTTACGGAACAATTCTTGTACAGGCATACGTGAACGGGAAATCTGTTCGAGCTCCAGCTCCATTTGCGGATAAATCGGACGAATATGAATGATCCCCTCACGTGATTTACGCAGGCGCTGAATATCATTCATCGACATAGCTTCACTGAGCCGAATCTCCAAATCTATAAAAGCGGAAGCATCTCTACCTTCATCCAACCAGTTATATACCTCTTGCAATCCCCCCGTAGAGCTCCATCTTACAAGTGGACGCCCACAGCGAAGATAGATTTCTTCGAAGGTCGGCTCACCGCCCGGCGCAACATCAATCAGCGTCACCGACTTGGCTTGTCCTGCTTCCGAAAAGCTATATGCCAGCGGGGATCCGCTATAACGGATCATCCCTTCCCCTTTAACACGCTGAGCGCGATGAAGATGGCCTAGTGCAGTATATTGCGCTCCACAGGATAAAGCAGAAGGGTCTACAGTGTAAGCCCCGCCCACCTGAATCGGGCGTTCCGAATCACTCTCTACACCTCCAAGCACATAAATATGGCTCATCGCCAAATTCACGGTTTGTGGCGTAAATTCCCGTCCCAACAGTTGCATAAGTTTGCCTACCCGTGCGCTGTAAGCTAGTCGAAGCTCCTCTTCCCCGCTGTCCCCAGCAAGCAACTCACCGAGACGTGCCTCAGAGGGATAGGGAAGGGCTGCGATTTTGGCAATCTCACCTGTCCGCGCAGCATGAACTGTCACTGGCTCTGAGGTTGGAAGTCCTACCAAGGTAATCCCCTGCCTTAATACAAGCGGGGAGACTGAAGATACGCGCTCCGGTTGGTCATGATTGCCGGCAATCACCACAAGGGGCCTGCCCCCTGAAGTCAGCCTGGCAGCAGCCTCATAGAATAATTGCTCCGAAGCCGCTGGTGGATTAACGGAATCGTACACATCTCCCGCCATCATAATCAAATCCACCTTATGAAAATCGGCGATCTCCACCAATTCATCTATGAACTGCTCTTGCTCCTTCTGGCGGCTTCTTCCCTCCAGCGTACGGCCCAAGTGCCAATCCCCCGTATGCAATATCCGCATCTTCGTCCTCTTTCCCCGCTCCTATGCGGCAATGAATAATTTATAATTTCACAGCATGATCGCCGTCAAAAAAGTACAGCCAAATCTCGCTGATCGGTTCTCCCAAAATATCATGTAATGCCTTGCTGTATAACTCTAGCTGAAAACGATATTTTTCCTTAAGTGCCTCTAGTCCGCCCTGATGTTCTAATACAGAGTCCGTCTTATAGTCTAGCAGAATAATCCGGTCCTCTTCACGGAACAGGCAGTCAATGACCCCTTGAATTAGCACAGCCTCACTAAAGCCTTCCTTATTGTTCTCAGGGGAAAGCTCCGAGACGGCTTCATTCATATAATCGAGCCCTCGATAAGCCTCACCTGCGGGAACCATATAACTGAACGGCATTTCTCTAAGCTTCCAAGAAGAAGCTATTAATCTACGTCCCAGTTCATTAGTATAAAAAGCTTCTATCTGATCGGGAGCTACAGCCTCCACCTGCTCAGCAGTTAGAATAGCCACTCTCTGAAGTCGGGCTAAGGTTTCTTCCACAACCATAGGATCAACCGGGCCCTCCAGCGGAATATGCTGCATGACTGTATGGTATGCTGTCCCGCGTTCCGCTGGGGTTAGACTGCGTTTTTCCATAAATTTCGGACGCCGCAAATGAAGACTGTCCGCACCTGCAACACTTGGACGTTTATCGTTTTCTATTGAGGTTGTAGAATTGCCTTCTTCCAGCAGATCAAAAGAGGGCTGCTCCTGCAACGACAACAACGCTTTTAACTCCGTAACAGAAGTTTTAGCCGGAATACCTGAGGCTGCCGCATACGGGTAATTCCATTCCAGTCTTCTAGCAATTTCATCGCTAGTCTCTGTTCCATATATATTTACAGCTTCACCCTTATGCAGTGCTTCGAGTACAGCTTGCCGTTCCTCTACCTTCTCTTCAGTCTGATCCGTTGGCAGGAACGCCCCAGAATTAAGTTCGGAAGCATTTTGCACACTAATGCTCCAGTTGGAGACATCGTTGTGCAGCACCGTGGAGACGGTACCTTCTGAACCGCCCAGCTTACGAAGAACCGCCGCCGCAGGGTGCCGGATCAATGCCGGTCCGACCCAGTCCAAATAGCTGCGCCCTCGGGCCAGCAGATGATCTGCAAGCAGCAGCTCATCCCGGTTCTGTACGCTGCTCCAGCTAGCGATTTTGCGCGGCAAATCTCTTACAGTGCCTACTAGAATCATTTTATCTCTCGGACGAGTTAACGCTACATATAATACACGCATCTCTTCAGCTAATAATTCAAGCCGTGTACGCCGGTTAATAGCCAGATAAGGAAGTGTTGGGTAGCTAACTCGCGTTTCCCGTTCCACAAAACGCGGCCCAAAGCCAAGCTCTTTGTGCATAAGAAATGGCGAATGCAAATCTTGTCGATTGAACTGTTTTGCCATCCCGGCTACAAAAACAACAGGGAACTCCAGCCCCTTGGATTTATGAATGGTCATGATTCTGACGCCATTGCCTTCTTCACCGCCACCGCCAGCTACACCCAGATCTCCGCCATTCTCACGAAGCCGTGAAATGAACACCAGAAAACGGAACAATCCACGCGCTGCGGTGTCATTCTCAAATTGCACAGCCCGATCATACAAAGCTTTAAGATTGTTCTGGCGCTGCGAGCCTCCAGGCAGTCCTCCAACCCATTCCAGATAGCCGCTCTCCCCATAGATACGCCAGATCAGCTCACTGAGACTACCTTGTCTAGCCGCATTTCTCCAGCTTTCCAGCTGTTCTAGGAAATGTCTAAGCTTGCGCTTCAGTTCTGGACTGATCTGCGGCAGATCTTTATCAGGTAAAACATTATTTTCGACGGTGCTTGCGGATTCAATCACATGAGCCGAGAAGAGGTCATACTCTTCTTCAGCCTCTTTTGCATCTTGCATATCCACCGCCATCTGTACTGCTTGAAAATAAGGACCCTGACTACACATACGCACCGTAGCCAATTCTTCTTCCGTTAATCCGACCACAGGTGAACGAAGTACGCCAGCCAGCGGAATGTCCTGCTGAGGATTATCAACTATTTTTAAGAGGGAAAGTGCAATTTCCACTTCTGTAGCTTCAAAATAACCTTTATTCAGATCACCATAAGCAGGGATTCCTTCCATCCGAAGCTCTTCGATGATTAGAGGGGTCCAGATTCTTGCCGAGCGAAGCAGGATTACGATATCACCGTAAATAACCGGGCGCATAATCTTGAGTCCTTTATCGTAGATAAGCAGCGGCGATCCACCGGTCATCCCCGTCATTTGTGAAATACGCCGGGCAATTGCCCGTGCTTCCAGCTGCGCCGTCTCGCTCTCAATGGCTTCACTCTCCTGAAGTGGCGCCTCACCGTCTTCAGAAGTCTCTTCTGACTTCCCTGTTGTTGAACCACGATCTATCAATAATAACTCCGGTGCAAAAAAGGTATCAGGACCCTTCTCTGCTGCACCTGGGAAATTCGCTCCGTAAACAAGCTCAGCGCGTTCGTCATAATTAATCTCCGCTACCGTCTCATTCATAATCTGCCGGAAGATCATATTAACGGCATTCACAACCTCCATGCGACTGCGAAAATTACGGGCCAGATCGATAACCGAACCGCTAGACGATTCATTAGTAATTTCAGATGGATCATCGATTGGGTGTGAGCCAAAGCTGCGGTATTTATCCAGGAATAGCCCCGGCTCCGCCAGACGGAATCGATAGATACTTTGCTTCATATCTCCGACCATAAACCGGTTACCGGGTGTTTCACGGGATATTAGCCGCACAATCTCCTCTTGCACACTATTCGTATCCTGATACTCATCCAGCAGAACCTCATCGAATTGAGCACGGTATTCCATAGCTGCATCAGAAGGCAGGGAATGACCGGGCGTAGAGTCCGGATGGCGTAGAATTTGCAGACAATAATGCTCCAAATCACTGAAGTCGACTAGACCTCTTCCTGCTTTTTCAATTCTATAACGTTCACCGAATGCTATCACTGTCTCTGCAAGCTCTGCCATCAGTGGAGCCGCTTCGTTCAGCTCTTTCAAAAAAACCTCAGGCGGACGGCCAAACAATGCTTTCTGAAGATCTAAAATACTCTTCTTCACACTGTCGCGCAGTTCCTTCACCATCTCCTGCAGTCCAGGATCTGTCGAATCCTTCTTACAAGCCTTTAATTTCCCAAAATATACTTCCATGAAAATATCATATAATTCTGCCCAAGGTCGTTCGTTTACGGCATCCTGCAGTGCATTTACCATCTCAAGATCAGCGGTTAAATTCTCAGCATAGGGTGCCGGACCACCCGGTTGTAGTGCAATCTCCCGGCCTTGAATCAGCTGACTGGCTGCACCCGCAAGTGTCAGCTTCGCTTCTTCAAGAATGCTCAACACCCATGGCGTTCCACCCAGACTTTCGGTGTCTGGCAATGAGAAATCAGCTGCAGTATCACGGAGCCATTGCGCTGGCCAAGGATGGCTGCGGGCGTAATCATGCAATCGCTGTATGAGCGCATGCACTGCATCATCACTGCGTTCACCACTGAACCAATCAGCTAGCTGCACAAATATGTTATCCTCGCCATCCGCACCTACCTCACCGTACTTTTCCTCCAGCAACTCTTCGAGCAGCTCCTGCCGCATCATCTCCGCTTCATGCTCATTTAATATGCGGAAACCCGGATCAATCGGAATCATTTGATAATAACGCCGGATCACTTCCAGACAGAAGGAGTGTAACGTTGTAATCGAAGCTTTGCCCAGCAGGGATAGCTGACGGCGCAAATGGTCGTTCTCGCCATTCTCCTCCAGCTCCCGATCAAGGGCTTCCCTGATCCGCTGCCGCATTTCGGCAGCCGCAGCTTTGGTAAACGTGGCTACTAGTAGCCTGTCTACACTGAAGCCGTTCTCTTCCTTACTGATCTTTCGAATAATCCGTTCTACCAGCACCGCCGTCTTACCGGAACCTGCTGCCGCAGCAACGAGGATGTCATCACCGCTCTCCGCAATGGCGCGCCACTGGTCATCACTCCATATACTTCCTTCCGGTTTCGCTTCTATTTCAGCCTTCATACTCAAGGTGTAGTTCCTCCTTTGCGGGACAGCAGATCCCATATAACGTCCTTCCCTGGCTTACCCAGATTGTTATAGCTGTTACCTTCCACAGCTTCATCGAACTGGCAGACAGGCCTAAAGGAACAGAATGTGCAGGCGGTCTCCTGTCCAATTCGGTACGGCTCAATCGCCACATCACCCTCTGTAATCCGTGTCCCGATATCCGAGATCGTCCCTCTAACGGAGGATAATAGATGGCTCCACTGCTCTGGTGTAGCTACTGAAGCACTGCTATAAAAGCTGCCGTCAGCTTTTACTGCTACAGGCACGATAGAAGAATACCCTTTGTCTAAAGTGGTATCCATCAGGGAGACAACCTCACGATCAGCTGTAAGCAGTCCTTTCATCTTGAAGCGTTTCAACAGCTCTTGCTCAGCCTGTTCCTTGTTCATCCCGTTGGATGAAGTTAACAACGGATCATGCACATGGAAATAAAGTGTGCCTGCTGGAAGTGCCGGCTGCCCCAGCCATTGCTCCGAATATGTCAGCAGCACATCCAAATAAGTCAGCATTTGCAGCGACAATCCATAATACACCTCATGCAGCTTGAGATCCTTTTGGCTCGATTTATAATCAATTACCCGCAGAAGAATTCCGTTCTCTCCACGGGCCATGTCTACACGGTCAATCCGGCCAACGACCTCCATCACACAGCCATTCGGCAGCGTAATTCTTAAAGGCGGCAACTCCTTATCCGGTCCAAAATCCAGCTCCAGCCCTACTGGCTCAAAGCTGCCCCGGCGGGCGTGCTCGCCCAGAATCACAGAAGCACGTCCAACAATATTCTTAAGCTTACGGGAGATGTACCCGTAACGTTTGGAGCTCATTAGAATTTCACCCTGCAACATCGGAGATAGCCGTTCTACTGTCTCACTGGCCTCACGCCGACATTCATCCGGAGACAAGCTGCCCCAGCCCCGTCCCTCTTGTTTCAGTCTTATCGCCATATCACTTAACGCAGCATGGAACAGTTGTCCAATATCAGGGGCTTGCAGCTTATATAACTGGCGCTCTTTCAGTCTTAGTCCGTAGGACGCAAAATGGGAAAATGAGCACGCAACAAATTTCTCCATCCGGGACACACTGCCCCGCAGTGTTGAGCCACCATACAATCTGAGGCTTGTGCCACGCTTTAGCTTCGTTCCTTCATTACGATAGAACAGTGAGCTTAGCAAACGTTCCAGTTGAAATTTACGATCTTCGTTCTTAGTAAACCAGTTATACACACCCCACCATAGCTCCGGAATTTCTGTCCCCTGGCGCCACTGCCGCAGCTGCATAATCAATGCGCGAAGACTCTGTTCTGGTTGACCAATGAAACCGAGATGAATAGGATTTCCGACTTCTGCCGGTAGTCCCGCTGGGGGAAGTGCTGACAAGCTATGCTCTTGAACCCTTGGGAACATTCTATGCAAATGCCGGATAACCTCAGAGGGAAGGAGAGCTTTGCCCTCATCATCCGCTGTAGCGTAGCTAATCCAGAGCTTTCGGCTTCCTGTCGTTAGTGCATTATAGATCAGAAACCGCTCGTCCAGCAGTTTACGAGAAGCGCCGGGAGCAAGCTCCATTCCAGCATTCTCTAGTACGGAGCGTTCACCTTCCGAGAGAATTCCATCTTCCTTAAACTGCGCAGGCACAACACCTTCATTAAATCCAAGCAAAAAGGCGTATTTAACCCCCGTTGGGCGAGTCCGATCCATATTGCCGACCAATACTTGATCCAGTGCGGGTGGAACTAGTCCCATTTTAAGTTCAGCAAGTCCTGTCTCTAGAACTCCAGTGAACACTTCAAACTCAAGTCTTTCATTGCCCATCATTTCTACTATCTGATCTAGCAGATCAAGTACCGCACCCCACAACTGGCTATGTTCCCTAGCCTTCTCGGGTTGGCCCTTCTCCATAGACTTAACACTGAGTTTCTCTAGCTTTCGTGCAACATCCGTCTCTTCAAGCAGCTTGTACATTGCCGTACATAGTTCAAGGCCGCTTCGGCTTTTCTGGATTCGTTTCTCAAAAGCAAATAATGGACCTGTTATACTAGCACGGCATCGTTCCATAGTAGCAAGCAGTTTATCATCCATCTGTCTGCCGCCCTCCAGCGACAAGCTAGGAATACCTTTCCAGGAGCGGCCATCTGTCCAGCGGTACCCCTGAATCCCACAAGCCAGCACATAGTTTTCTAAAGCATCCATATCCTCACGCGTAATACTATCGTCTAGCGGAAGCAGAAGCTCCGTCTTTACACAACGGAATACATCCTCGTAACGCCAGCGACGACGCACTACATCCAACGCGGAACGTATAAACTCCACTAGCGGATGATGCAGCTCATTCACCTTCTGGTCCAGAAAAAATGGCACTCCATAATCTTGGAACAACGGCTGAACCAGCTGCTCATAATCGCCAATATTGCGCATCAATACGGCCATTTCGCCATATTTTGCACCTTCATCTCGCGCCAGTCTAGTCATTTCGCGCAGCGCTCCCTCAACCTCTGCTCTGTGCGACACTGCGGCGCCTATGGAGATAGCCTCTCTTGCCAGTTCATCCGCACCTATCCAAGCTTTCCGGCGATCATATCCCCGTTCAAGGTGAGCAAGTACTGGACTTTCTTCAAAACGTGGAAGAACCATTGGCTCCAGCAGCTCGTCCCATACATCAATGCCCAGCTCTTCAGCAATTCCACGCAGTTTAATGTAAGTAACCGCAGTTGGGTGAAACAATTCAAGCTCATTCAACTGATCTCCATAGGGGTAAGGACGATCAATTGTAAGCGAAACCGTCAGCTTCGAAGCTTGCTGCATCAATTCTCGAAGCACTACGAATTCCTGCGGAGTAAATCCATGGAACCCATCTACCCAAATCTCTGCCCCGCGAATGTAAGAGGAATCTGGAATATGCTCAGCCAGTTCTGCTAAACGATCCTCTTCATCGATATAAAGACGGGACATTTCCTTCTCTAAATCGCTAAAAACCAGCTGCAAATCATCCAGCTTACCCTCAAGAATAGGACTTCTTGCAATAGCTCCTCGCATAGCGGACAACTGTTCCTCTAAATCAGTGGAACCCAAACAGCAACGTTTCATCTCCGTGTGCAGTTGGTTCAGACGTTCCACAAAACCCGGTCTGTCTGCTGAGGCACCGAATAATTTCAGTTCCTCTTTGCGACGACTGATGATTTTGTAAATTAACATTTTCTTACCTTCTTCACTGATTGGCAGACTTGCACTGCCACCAGTTTCCTGCTTCACACGATAGGCAAGCCGCGAAAAACTCAGTGTCTGCGCCCGAAGGCTTCCCTTCACATTCCCTACGGTCAGAAGCCCCCGTTCTGCTCCAAAAGAACCTTGCTCTGGCACAAGAATAATAATCGGCGCACCAAGCGGTTCCTTTTCTAAGGAAGAAGAGATAGATTCCCATATTTTTGTTGTCTTGCCACTGCCCGAGCGGCCTAATAAAAAGGTTACCGGCATAAATGATAAACTCCTTCCGTAGCGGAGAAAATATATAGAATACAGGGTGAAATATCCACCCATTGATTACACTCCAATTAAAAAAGTTCAGTGATTCCTCGTCCCCTCAGTATATCATAACCACACTAATCGGAACATGTGTTTGCTAGTATTTTCTAATGTTTTACAAAGGATAAACAGCTACGAGTACAAATAAAAAAAGCAAACCTCCGAATTTTGGCGGCTTGCTTTTTAGAGTGTTTAGTTTGTTTTTAATGCCAGATGTGCAACGTTAGATTGGAGCTGCCAATGTCAGAGCATAGGGTCAATGTTAGACTGTTCAGCGTTCGGCGTTCAATACTCAACACCCCGCACTCAACATTAGCACTCTACACCGATCGTTTTGTAATCCGCATTCCGCATATCATAATTCAATAAGCATCATTCGTTGTTTACCATTTAGTATTCCGAATTTAACATTCAACATTTCGGCTCGGCTTGTTTCATTAATTACTTACGGACCCAGGAGCCGTTATTCGTGGATTCAGTGCTGTTATGGCAGCTTTTCGGACCCCACTGACGCTATTCTTCGAAAATGTGTGACATTACGGGTGTTTTTGGGGCAATAGCGCCTTTGGGGTCCGTAAGAATTCAATAATAGCCTGTTTGCGCTAAATAGAGTCATCTGAGTCCGTTAGCAACTCCTTGCATTACAGTCGACTCACGACCACCCTACGTCCAGCCCGTTTATCCTACTTGTTACTTGGCACTGTAAACCTTTTTGACCTTCAGGCTTATTTTTTACTCCGCACTTCAAAAATCGCAAACTTCAGATAGTGTCCTTCGTTAACGCCAAGTATTTGTGGGTGGTCTTTGCCTGCGGCCCGCCATTCCACAAGTCTCAGCACCTTGCCAGCATCTTTAGCCGCATCGGCAATCGTTTCGAGGAACAGATCTGGCTGCATATGGTAAGAACAGCTTGCGGTAACCAAATAGCCGCCTTCGTTCACCAGCTTCATCCCGTGCAGATTGATATCCTTGTAACCACGACAAGCGCCAGCTACTGCACTTTTGGTTTTGGCAAACGCCGGAGGGTCCAGGATGACTACATCCCAAGTTCTTCCTCCACCTGCTGTCATCGGCTTGGATGTGTCGGTTTTGGCTGTTTTGCCTCCGGATTTAGGATTTGTAGCAGCTGCTGCCGTCTCTGTTCCACTGGCAACTGTCGCCCGTTCAGAACGTTCCTCTAGTCCTTTAACCTGATTCCGTAGATATGCAAAAGCATCATCCACTACGAATTCAACACGATCGCTAAAGCCGTTCAGCTCCACATTCACTTTGGCACTCTCAATGGCGTGTGCTGAAACGTCAAGGCAGGTTACTTTTTTCGCGCCATACTTGCAGGCATGCAGCGTGAAGCTGCCCGTATGCGAGAAGCATTCCAGCACTGTCGCACCGTCCCAATAAGGGAACGTTACATGTTTGCCGCTCTTATTAACTGGTAAGGTCTGTAGTGAACCATCCTCAGTTTCAATTTCCTGTAGCGTAATGCCGCTTCGTCCTCCCCACCCTTTCATGAGCGGAGCAATGGAAGCTCTATTCTCACGTTGGTCAAAGAAGTAACCTGTCTTCTGGCCCTCTTCAATATCAACGACCAGCTTCAGGCCATTCTCGCTCACGGTTACATGCCTTGGACATTCCCCGTACAGCACACCCGTTGTCTGCTCCATACCTTCAAGCTCGCGCACACTAACATCACTGCGCTCATAGATTCCGCGCGGTGCCATAACCTGCACCAATGCTTCGACGATTTCTGCACGCCGCTTGTCCATTCCGAGGGTAAGCAGCTGCACAACCAAAATATCTCCGAATCGATCTACAATAAGCCCCGGCAAAAAGTCCGCTTCACCATAAACCAAGCGATAAGCATCCGCACCCGGAAGGAACCGGTTTCTGTGTTGCAGACAATTCGCAAACCGTTCTGCAAAAAAGGCTGTATCCATGATCGCAAGGGGTCCCTGCGATACAATTCTTACCCGAATCTGTGACGCTGGATTGTAATATCCCACGGCCAAAAATCGGCCCTGATGATTAAGGACATCTACTAATCCCCCCGCTTCCGGATTCCCTTCTACCGATGCGACTTCACCTGCATAGACCCATGGATGGCCCTGTTCCAGTCTTTTTTTGCGATTGCGTTCTAAAATAACCGATGGCAATGACTTCAACTCCCTGTTTTTCTAAAAATGTTTTTATACATGTCCCATGCAATACATTCATATATTGGTGTACAACCCTCGCCCAAAGGAGTATGCCCTATGTTCAGTGATTTGCTGTTCCCTATCATATATGGTCTTGTTATCTTTCTAGCCGGCATGAAGCTGATGGAAACGGCGTTGTCCAAGCTAGCAGGCCCTCTATTAACTACAAGCCTAAATAGAGCTACCTCAACACCTATTAAAGGAATGATTGCCAGCAGCCTGTTGTCCGCCTTACTCCAGAGCAGTACTGCTGTAACGGTGTTGACTATCGGCATGGTCAATGCCGGCCTGCTTACCTATGCCCGCACACTTGGCATTATCCTGGGCAGCAACATCGGCACCACATTAACTACAGAATTGATCGGACTTCAGATCAATACCATGGCCACGCCCTTGCTGGCAGCCTCGCTCAGTCTGTGGGCAGCGGCAGTTATTGCAGGCGAACTGCCGCCTACATCGCGAGTGGCAGAGCTCTGCCACAAAATATCCCCGCCGCTGCAATTTATCAGTCTGGCTGTATCAGGCTTCTCCCTCGTCCTATGGGGCATCGCTGTCATGCAGTCTATCGGCGGAATACTTCAGGAAAGTGGCTTATTCCTCTGGTTCCTAAACCATGCCGCTACTAGTGCCTTATGGGGGCTCGCCGCTGGAGCGTGCCTAACAGCCATGCTCCATAGCAGCGCTGCTGTCATAGCTATGGCTATGAGCATTGCCGCCTCGGGTGCCATGCCGCCTGAGCTAGGTATAGCCATTGTGCTGGGCGCCAACGTAGGCACCTGTGTCACAGCGGTCATCGCTTCCATCGGCGGCACGCCATCCGGCGTCTTCGTCGCTTGGTCCCATGTTGCGCTTAATGTAGGTGGTGCACTATTATTCTTGCCCATGATCGGGCTGCTACAAGCAAGTGCTGCATGGATTGGTGGAGGCCCTGCTTCACAAATCGCCCACGCCCAGACCATTTTCAACGTAGTCTGCTCACTTCTAGCACTGCCATTATGCTACCTGCCTATATGGTCAAAACTGGAGAAACATCTTCAGTCTTAACAAAAAGGTGCCGTTTATTATAATCCCAGTTTTCCACAACTGTACTATTATACTTCAATCGAAAATATTATAAAACCGCGAACCGTCGTAAAAAGTGATCACCGTCGAGAAAATTCCAATCAGCGCAAACAAAGCCAATGCAAAATAATCGTCTCTCGTGAACGGGCGACGGCTATACCAAGTTCGTTTGGTCTCAGTGCCAAAGCCGCGCAGCTCCATAGCGGTACTGATATTTTCAATCCGCTCGATACTAGTCAGAATTAGGGGCATCAGAATCGAAATGATATTTTTTAGCCGCTTAGGCAGCTTTTCTTTTCTAGAAATATCTATTCCCCTTGCTTGAGCAGAAAACGATATATTCTCATAGTCTCGTTGAATATCCGGAATGTACCGCAGTGCCAGCGATACAGAATATGCAATTTTATAGTTCACTCCAACTCTATTTAAGGATGCTGCAAATTCACTGGGATTGGTCGTTAGAAGAAATAATAATGCCATAGGAATGACCACCGCATATTTCAGGGCAATATTGAATTGATAAAATAGCTGCTCCCAAGTTACCGTATACCGGCCTGCAATATGCATAATATCATGACGTGTCCCGTAAACACGTACGCCCTCCAAAGGAGAAAAGATAAAGATAGCTATATGATTAAGCAAAAAGAAAATCAAGATGAAATATAATACGAAAGCATAATCCTGAAATTGAACTTTGGAAATTCTAAAGGCAAGCAAACTAAATAACAGCATCACAATTAGACATCTTGTATCATATGTAATCATCCCCGTCACAGACCACACTACAAATAAAATCAACTTCGTAGCGCCGGTAAGACGGTGAATAGGTGAATCCTGCTTCGTAAAAGTTAACATTTTGGCCTTCATCCGCCTCGGCTCCTCCTATCATACGCAATAAACCTTCTAACGAACTCCTCCGGTTGTTTCAATCCAGCTTTTATAGCTAGGGCAAAAAGCGAGGTTTCTTTCAAGTTCGCTTTTTTCACCACATCAGTATTCGTTAATATTCGCTCAGGGCTATCATCCGCAAGCTTCACGCCATCAGCTAACACTATAGCTCTATCGGCATATTCCAGCATCAAGTGCATATCATGCGTAATCATAATGACCGTCATCCCCTGCCCCCGCAGCGTCAAGAGAAACTCCATCATTTCGTTATAATGCCTGTAATCCTGAGCAGCAGTCGGTTCATCCAAAATGATCACTTCCGGCTCCAGTACCAGAATGGCGGCAATCGTGACCCGTTTCTTTTGGCCGTAACTTAGCGCCGAGATCGGCCAGCTGCGAAAAACATAAAGTCCGCACACCTTCAAGACTTGATGGACGCGTTCACGAACGAGCTCCTCAGGGCAACCTCGGAGTCTTAGTCCTAGGGCAACCTCATCATATAAAAGTGTCTTTGAAATCATATGATTGGGATTTTGCATAACAAAACCAATCCGCTCTGCCCGCTCCTTAATCGTGTCCTGAGCAATATCACGCCCATGCATCCGTATTGATCCGGAAGTAGGTTTATAGAAGCCACAAATCAGCTTAGAAACTGTAGATTTCCCAGCCCCATTTCGCCCCGCTATACAGACCATCTCTCCTTTATGAATACAGAGATTGAGCTTATCCAGCACCTGCTGATTTTTTTCGTATCCAAAAGAAATATCTTGCAGTTCAAGGATGGGTGGGCTCTCCAGCTTATCCTGGCGCGACTGATTGCACTCATACCAGATCTTAAGTTTATTAGAACACGCCTCCAACTCTATATCGTTCACATGTTGCGGATTCATATTTGCTGTAATCGAACATCCGGCATACTTCAAAGCCGTTAAATAGAGAGGTTCCCGAATGCCAACTTCTGAAAGCAACGTTGTGCTCAACAGTTCTGCAGCCGGCATATCCGCCGCAATACGTCCTTCATGGATCACAATAATACGGTCCACCGCCCGATGCAGCACCTCTTCAAGACGATGCTCTATCATAATAACGGTTTTACCTGTCTCTTTATGCACTCGATCAATAAGCTCAATCGCTTTTGTACCGGTATAAGGATCTAAGCTTGCCAGCGGTTCATCAAAGAGCAGGATGTCCACATCACCTACCAGTACACCTGCCAAGGACGTTTTTTGCTTTTGTCCACCCGATAACTCCTGAGGAGAAGAGGCCAGAAAGTCGTGGATATCCACCGCTCTTGCGGCAGCCGCCACTTTGCTCTTCATTTCTGTCTGCTGAACCACATGGTTCTCTAGACTGAAGGCGATATCCTCACCAACCGTTAATCCTACAAATTGTCCATCCGGGTCCTGCAATACGGTACCTACCTGATTGGACAGCTCTGCGATACTCAGATCCTTCTGCTCCTGGCCTATAACCCGTAATGAACCTGATATTTCCCCTCTGTAAGCAAAAGGGATGAGACCATTAATGCAATGAGCCAGTGTACTTTTCCCAGAACCTGAGGGTCCCACGATAAGCACCTTCTCCCCTTCAACAATCGTTAAGTTAATCCCCTGTAGTGTGGGTTCCTGCTGCGCCCGATATTGAAAGCTGAAATCCTTAAATTCAATCATTACTTTTTTCATCTGAGACCTTCCTCTGGGTTAATGTGAAGAGAAAAAAGCCGGTGATTTCCACCGGCTTTTTAGCTTGGATATGTATTCCACTCAAGCTTCTCTAGTCAAGCTGCCCTGTTTCGTTCTTGTCTTAGCATACGCAATGGCTAGTAAAGATCCGATCACTGCCACCGAAGCTATATTTAATGCACCTGCGGTCAGTCCTTGCGTAAATACTTTATTAGCGGGTTCTGCATAGATCAGAATATCCAACACTGGGGCTACAAGGAACCAAGCTACAGCATTCGCTGCAATCTGAGCCAAATTAAAGCGTATTATTTCCTTCCGTCCGAATTCCCCGTCATGAATAGCGATTCTAGCTACTAACAAGCCAATAACCAGCCCTACAATTCCTGATGATATGACCCAACTGAACCATGGCGATCCATAAGATATCGTATCCTTCAGGGTATGCCCGATCAGGCCTATAAATAATCCGGCAAACGGGCCGTACAATAGGGAGAACAATGCCAGTAATGCGTATGTAGTCTCGATGTTAGTGTTTGGAATACCCGAAGGAATCGAGCCGAATCTCCCCAATATAACGAATAAAGCAGAACCAATACCAATCGCTACAATCGTCTTGATCGACAACACCTTTTGTTTTGCCATGTTTTCATCTCCCCCAACGCATCTATTATGTTTTATGTGATTATACATCGGAATAGTCGGAATTACTATAGAATCTAAATAAAAAAATCTGCAAAGCAACATAATGTTGGCTTTGCAGATTCATAGTTGATAATTCAGATCCTATTCTCTATTACTTCACTGTCACTGATACTGTAACTGTTTTGCCGCCTAGCTTTCCTTTAATGGATGTCGTTCCTTTACTCACAGCTACAATCTGACCACTTGCAGATACTCTCGCTACAGAAGGCTTGGAGCTGGTCCATACCGCACTTCCAGTAACAACAGCAGTCTTACCAGTATCATACTGTGCAGTCACGACTACATTCTGAACGGCTCCCGGAGCCATTTTCAGTCTGCTCTCATTAACGGTCAGCTTTGTTAATTTAGGAACTACAGTAATTTTGACACTAGCAGCAATCCCTTGGTAAGATCCTGTCAACGTAGCAGTACCTTCTGTTACTGCTTTAACGGTTGTAGCTTTAACCGTAGCAACCGCCTCGTTTGAGGACTCCCAATTCATACTGCTGGAGACATTCCCTGTCTTACCATTAGAATAATAAGCCGTAACCTTTATCGCTTTAGAGCCTTTAATGTTCATTTCGATAGCAGTAGGTTCTACAACTAGCTTAGTAACCTTTTGTTCAATGGTAACTGGGATACTGATGGTTTTATTAGCGTAAGTTCCCTTTAAAGTAGCAGAACCCTTCACCAGTCCTTTGATTACCTTACCGGAAGTTGTTGTCTTGATAATCGCATTCGTACCGGTAAGCTCCCATTCCATAGTTGCAGTAGCATCAAGTTCACTGCCGTTTTCCATCACAGCTTTTACTTCAGGAACAGCCTTCTCTTCACCAGTAACAATCACCAGGTTTTCTTCTGGTCCAAGCAAGACAAGGACTTTATCTTTCACTGTAACCTTTACTTCAACACTTTTTTCTCTTACAGCAGTTTTTGAAGTCGTTGGGTTTTCTGATTTTATTTTACCGATAACCTTCACAATACCTGCCGATTCAGCTACAATCTTGCCGTCTTTAATGGTGGCAATCTCATCATCCGCAGAGGTCCACTCAATATCACTACTAAGATCTAGCTTTGTTCCGTCAAGCTTTGTACCATTTACTTTTGGAAGGCTTACGGTGTCATCTGTGTAAAGCTCCAATTCCGTCTTGTCGGCTGCCAGTTCTGTGATCGTAGGATACACTGTCAGCTTAAAGCTTTTATTAATTCCTCTGTACTCTGCTTTAATAACCGAAGTTCCCACTGCTTTAGCAGTCACTGCCGCAGTATCGCTACCAGGCGTAACGGTTGCCGCCAATTGGTTATCCGAAGTCCATACTGCGCTGCCTGAAATGTTCGGAGTAGAATTCGCAGCATCGCGAACCTCAGCTTTAACGTTCAGGGTTTCGCCCATAAACAGGAATTGATCTCCTGTAGGAGTAAGTAGTAGCGCTTCATAAGGAGCACGTACATATACGTCTACTGTTTGTGTAATCCCTAGATAGGATACTGTAATTACAGCTTTACCAGCAGACAACACTTTGATCTCGCCTTTGTCTACTGTAGCTACACTAGCACTAGAAGAGGACCATTCTGCTTTCTCTGAAATATCATTTGCGCTGGATTTTGTAGTTTCTTTAGTCTCTGCAACCAACTTCAAAGGTGCATCTCCGACTAGCATCTCTAGTTCTTTAACGATTTTGTCGTCATGTTTAAGCTCAATTTCAGAATAAGGCAATTTCACTACAGCCTTAAAGGTTGCTGTTAAGGTCTTGTATTTGGCAGTGATCGTTGCTGTACCTTCACCAGCCAAAGTGATCTTACCTTCTGCAATGGTCAACACGCTTGTGTTGGAGCTGCTCCAAGTAGTATCAGCCGTTACATCCTTAGCAGAAGTCGCTGTTTCTCCACCAATCGCATTGGCTTTGACCAGCAGTTTATCCTCATCATCACCCAATTTGTAGTTCCCTTCAGAACTATATTCGAGCTTCAGTTCTTTAACAGGATGGGCTACCTCAACTTCAATGGTAGCAAGTGCATGATTATAAGTCGCTGTAATAATAGCTTTTCCACTGTCAATCGGAGTCAATAGGCCATTTACTACCTTTACAGCGTTTGTGTTAGAAGAATTCCATACAACTGCACCTGTCACATCTTTTTTAGATGAGGACCCTTCCACATTCGCATATACCTTAAGTTGCTTTGGCGTTTGTCCAACCGTAAGCTCTACTTTAGCGGAGCTTTCGAATTCAATCGAGTTGATATCACCGGTCGCTGCAAAGACACTTACCGGAAAAACCGCAGTAGCTAACAATATCATGATGAGGAGCATTTTCGTCATTTTCCTGTACACAGTCATTTGTTCTCTCCCTTAGGCTATAATGTCGTTCGGTGGTTTATCCCCACACTCTTTTACTTATATCGACAATTGTACCCTAAGTGTTTACCCCCTGGCTCTATAAAGCGAAATTCGGGACTTTCAGACTAGATAATACGGTAAAGGTTGATCAAAATATTAGGAAGTAATATGCTAACTACTAAATTCTTTCTTGAAACAAGGGGGCTACGATGAGTGCAGAGAACGTCCAACTAGAAGCAATCCCGTCTCCTAAACAGGAAGATAGCTTCCTTAAAGGGGTAAAAGATTGTATTCCCACACTACTAGGCTACTTAAGCATCGGACTTGCAGCAGGTGTTGTTCAAAAGACAGCCGGGCTCAGCATTGCTGAGATTGCCTTAATCAGCTTGATTCTTTACGCGGGCTCAGCTCAGTTTATAGCTGCTGGAATGATAGCTGTTAGCAGCTCGCCTGCGGCCATTATTATTACGATATTTATCGTGAATCTTCGCCATATTTTGCTTAGTGCAGCTCTTTCACCTTATTTCCGCCATCTTTCCCCACTGAGAAATATGCTGGTTGGTTCTTTATTGACTGATGAGACCTTTGGAGTTGCCATCAATCAAGCTTTGAATAAGCAGCAAATCAGTGAAAAATGGATGCACGGTCTAAATCTCACCGCTTATTTAAATTGGTTTCTTGCGAATGTAGCGGGAGCTTTTTTAGCTCAGTGGATCTCAGACCCTGATCAATTCGGTTTACAGTTTGCCTTACCTGCGATGTTTATTGGCATTCTTGTAATTTCCATGATTGACCGTAATAAAATCAAACTAGATTTGGTTGTCGCAATCCTTGCCGTGATCATAGCAGTAGGAAGCTCCTTCCTATTCTCCAGCAGTGTTGGAGTGATTATCGCTACAGTCATTGCTTCAACGATAGGGATGGTGTTTGAAAAATGGAAGTAAGATGGGATGTCTTTCTGATCATTCTAGGAGCAGCTTTTGTGACCTTTATTCCCAGGGTGGCTCCGCTCATGATCCTTAGCCGGTTTGAATTGCCAGAATGGGGAATGCGCTGGTTAAACTATGTTCCTATCTCTGTTATGGCAGCATTAATAGGTCAGGAGATATTTTTGAATGATGGGAAATTTTCGTCTTTAGCTAATAACATTGAGCTTTTTGCGGCATTGCCTACTTTTTTGGTTGCGATAAAAACCCGGAGCTTGCTAGGCACTGTACTGGCGGGGATTGTTTCAATCATGATCCTACGGATGTTTTTTTGATCCACTTCTACGCGTATGAAGTCACTATCGGACACAGCTGACCTTATTCGCAGCATTATCCCACTTTTGGAACACTAACGGACACCATAGTCGCTATTGTCATGAAAAACACCTATTAAGAACCACTTTCTGAGGAATAGCTGCACTGGAGTCCGAAACTAAGCATAAAAGGCAAAAAAAATGCAAATAACGCCAGCTGGGTCCGAAAGCATCAGGAGATTGTTATGAATTGGTGGTCTAGGCAGCAATAACTAAAAACAGAGCAGCCCTTCCCCGCTAACGGGAAAATGGCTGCTCTGTTGTCTTTTACTACTATCTATTGCTTAACGGACAGCCTGCTGAAGCCCAGTCTGACTAACCCCGACCAACTCACCGCGGCATTCGTTCACGCCAGCTTCCGTTATCTTCACCTGACAAAGTTCTCCTTGGAGTGAATCTTCTCCATCAAAGAACACCTGCAAATAGTTGTCGCTAAATCCATGCTGGATATTGCGCCCCGGAGCCCCTTTTGCGGCTCTTTCCGGAATAACACTTAATGTCTGACCTACAAATTTGCGAGCATAAGCTATTTGCATTTCTTCCGAAAGATCAATCAATTCCTGCACGCGTACATTTTTGATTTCTTCGTCGATCTGATTCTCCATCCGCGCTGCTGGAGTGCCCGTCCGCTTGGAGTAAGGGAATACGTGCATCTCGGAGTAATTAATAGCTTTCATGAAGTCGTAGCCGGCACGGAACATTTCATCGGTCTCCCCCGGGAATCCAACGATAACATCCGTAGTAATCCCGACATCCGGCATCGCCTGACGGATCAGCTGCATTTTGGCGTAATATTCTTCTGTCGTATATTTACGGCGCATCGCTTTCAGCACATCATTATGTCCGGCTTGCAGCGGGATATGCAGATGACGGCACATTTTAGAGGAACGGTTCAGCACCTCCAGCAGCTTCTCATCGATCTGGCTAGCTTCGATAGAACTGATACGTACCCGCTCCAGTCCATCCACCTTATCTAGATCCCACAGCAAATCGGCTAGACGGTAATTATCAAGATCATCACCGTAACCGCCGGTATGAATACCCGTGAGCACAAATTCCTTATACCCTGCTTCTACTAATTGATGTGCCTGGGTTACGATACTTTTGGGATCACGGCTGCGGGAAAGTCCACGCGACCATGGAATGATGCAGAATGTGCAGAAGTTGTTGCAGCCATCCTGAATCTTCATAAAAGCACGCGTCCGATCCGCAAAGCCAGGTACATCCATCTCTTCGAATTCACGTGTCTTCATAATATTACGAACAGCGTTGACCGGCTGACGTGAGGCTTCAATGTTTTTCACATGCGTCATGATCTGATCGCGGTCCTGGTTACCAATAACAAGATCGACACCAGGAATATCAAGAATCTCACCAGGAGAGGTCTGCGCATAGCAGCCAGTAACCGCCACGATAGCTTCCGGATTGCGGCGAACGGCACGACGAATCATTTGACGGCTTTTTTTGTCACCTGTATTAGTTACAGTACAAGTATTAATCAGATATACATCGGCGGGTCCCTCGAAATCGACCTGCTCGTAACCTTCATTTTTGAATAGCTGCCAGATGGCTTCGGTGTCATAAAAATTCACTTTACAACCTAAAGTATAAAATGCTACGGATGGCATCTCTTAAGCTCCTCCCATTTCTCCCGATTCATATAAAATACAAGCAGCGGCAACCATACCCGCTGTCTCACAGCGCAGAATACGCCGTCCTAGTCCTACGGAAACCGCACCAGCTTCTTCTGCCTTTTGGCATTCCTCTGGTGTAAAACCCCCTTCAGGACCTACCACAATCAGTACCTTCCCACCAGCCTGCGGTGAAAGCGAGGATAACCAAGGGGCAACACTGCTGCGAAGCTGCAAGCCTTCTTCTTTTTCATAACAGAAATAAACAGCATCATACTCACTAAAAGTCTGTAGCAGCTGCTTCCAGGATAACGGTGAGCCTACAGCCGGAACGATGTTCCGGTGTGCCTGCTCGGCAGCTTCTTTACAAATTTTACGCCAGCGGTCCAGCCGCTTACTTTCCTTGCGTTCATCGTATTGTACAATCGTGCGCTCCGACAGAAAAGGAATAAAACCAACGGCTCCAATTTCTGTACACTTTTGAATGACAGTTTCCATCTTATCGGCCTTGGGTAAGCTCTGAGCCACTGTGATTTTTATCCGCGGTTCATGCGTCATCTCCAGGGTTTCCAGGATATTCACTGTCACTTCCCCTATTTCGATCTGAGCAATCTCAACTAACGCTTCACGGGAGACGCCATCGCTGACAATAAGCTTGTCCCCAACCTTACCGCGCATGACTTTGGCAATATGCCTTGCATCTTCCCCGTCAATTCTAACGTTATCTGCACCAAACTGCTCCGGTGTAACAAAATATCGCTGCATCTCTTCATCATCCTGTTCATGAATTCAGTAAGAAGAAACGGTAAAGACGCCTTAATAAAGACGTCACCCGTTTCTTAGAGAAATATAACTATGGATCAGGCGAAATTTAACTATCCTATTTTTCAACAAATTACATAATACAATGTTTAAGCAGGGTTGACCAGACTTCAGTCCCTACCTTAGCTGCCAAACATTCTTAGGAATAGCTGCACAAATGTTCTCGACATTTCACTAGCCCAGTGGCCAAGAGGATCAATGGTATAGGTTCGTAACCCTGGAATAAACAGAATTAATAAAAAGATAAATACAGCCCATTGCTCAAATTGCTGTAATCTGCCCCGAATGGAGCGAGGAGCAATATCCTCCACAATCCGGTAGCCATCCAGCGGAGGCAATGGAATCAGATTGAACAAGAATAAAAAGAAGTTCCATTGAATAAAGGTGCCAAAGAACAGATACACTGCTTCTAAAACGCGATCATTGGAGATCGACTCTAATACACCGGTTGCCGCAAGCACCCCATATATTAAAGCACCAATAATCCCTAGTAACAGGTTACTGATTGGGCCCGCAGCAGACACAATGACTCCCATCAGACGGGGGCGGCTAAAGTTATCACGGTTTACAGGAACTGGACGTGCCCACCCGAAACCAGCAACCAGCAGCAGTAAAATACCAAAAAAATCGAAGTGTACAGCAGGGTTAAGCGTCATGCGTCCTAATAATCTAGCGGTAGGGTCACCGAACTTATTTGCGAAATAAGCATGACTGAATTCATGTACTGTAAAAGCAATTAAAATCGTAATGAGCAGAAAAGGAAGCTGATCCAGATCTACACGTATTATACTTTGCAATATATCCATTTTTACCTCTTTCCGGCTGTAAATGCCACCCAATCTTCTTCACGGGATACTTCCATAATCTCAAAGCCGGACTCTTGTAGTGCGTTAGCCACAAGTCCTTCTTTATCCTTATAAATACCAGAGGTAATATACAAGCCTCCTGGCTGAAGTGCACGATACACATCATCCGTAAACAATACGATGATTTCTGCCAAAATATTCGCAACTACAATCTTCACCGGGAGTGTAACGCCGAGGCTATCCTCTGTTACTTGCTCCGCAGGTGTTCCCTCAAGAGTGTGACCCGGTCTAGCGGATGGCCACATTTCTCCAGCAGCCGTGTCAGCTACACCTTCACCACCTAGCAAGGAGAGCAGGTCGCTTTCTTTTACCGTAATGAACTTTTCAAGTTTATTCAGTGCTACATTCTCCCGCGCACTTTCAACAGCTACAGGGTCCAAATCTAACGCCAGCACGGATTTCGCACCGAGCAGCATTGCACCTACAGCCAATATTCCTGAACCCGTACCAACATCGATTACTTCTTCGCCGCCGCTAATATTCTTCTCGAGCGCACGCAGGCACAAAGCTGTTGTAGGGTGAGTCCCTGTACCAAATGCCATACCAGGGTCCAGCTCAATGATTGCCTCATCGGGGCTCTCAGGCGTATATTCCTCCCAAGTTGGTTTAATCGTGAGACGCTCCGATACCCTGAGTGGTTTAAAATATTGCTTCCAAGCATGCGCCCATTCGTCTTCATCTACGGTTTTCCAAGAAATCAGCGATTTGCCCGGATCAATACCGTACTCACGCAATTCTGCTACCCGTGGAGTCAGTTCTTCTATAACAGCATCCATATCCGTGGAATCGGCATAATAACCTTTGATTACCGCTTCCCCTTCTGGGATATCATTCAAGGGTTGGTCATATAATTCACCGTAACGCGTATTCCGCTCTTTACTGAGTGTTCCGGATTCTTCAATAGAAACCCCACCCGCTCCTGCTTCATATAAAAAATTCGAAATCATTTCTTGTGCATCTTCTGTTGTATGTATCGTCACTTCATGCCATAACATCTTTATGTGATCCTCCTAAAGTTTTGTGAGCGTTAGCTTCATTGATTGACTTCGTGCAAAACTGGCTTCGTAAGCATAGGCTTAGTTTTGTGAGCGTTAGCTTCATTGATTGACTTCGTGCAAAACTGGCTTCGTAAGCATAGACTTAGTTTTGTGAGCATTCGCTTCATAGTATAACATTTCTTCTTGGGGTAACGCCAAACTACAGATCAACGCTCTGCCATGCCCGTGCTGCTCCTGCAAAAGCAATCGAGCGAATGATCATCTACCATCCCCGATGCCTGCATAAAAGCATAACATATGGTAGAGCCGACAAACTTCATGCCTCGCTTTTTTAATGCTTTACTCATTGCGTCAGACTGAGCCGTTAAAGCAGGGACATCCGCACGTGTCATCCAATGGTTAAGCGTAGGCGCGCCCCCCACAAAGCTCCAGAGATAATCTGAAAAGCTGCCTGTTTCCGCACTAATTTGCAAATATACTTTTGCATTACGAATGATAGAATCAATCTTTAAGCGATTTCTAATAATCCCGGGATCGTTCATCAACTCAGCGATTTTCGGCTCATCATAATGCACAATCTTTTGCGGATCAAATCCATCAAATACCTCTCTGTAATGTGCCCGTTTTTTTAAGACGGTGTACCAGCTTAACCCTGCCTGCATGCCTTCGAGCATAAGTAATTCAAACAGCTTCCGGTCATCATACAGAGGTTTTCCCCACTCTTCATCATGGTATGCGATATATAAAGGATCCTCATTAACCCAAGCACAGCGAGTGATTTCCATCCTTTTCTCTCCTTTACGCTAATCCTCGCTGAGTCCACTCAGCATCTACTCACTGTAAACGAAAAAAAGGGAAGAACACAAGGTTCCTCCCTAAAAAAGATTTTCTATGGCCGCAGCTGCACTCTTGTTTCTTTATCCGGATCGTCAGTCGTATAGAAGAATATATAAATAGAAGCTTCTGTACCTTTGAAACCCTTGTAAACATCAATGGCCTTATTGTTTCCATCCCCAGTGAAATTAACGGTCAGAGGTTTACCTAAAATACGCTCTTTCCCCAGTCCGATATGGGTCTGGTTAATTCCACCGAAGCGAGCATCTTCACTTTCAGTCTCTACATAAAGATCGGCACCCTGCATATAGTACGTCCATTTTACCGGATATCCGCTAAGCTGCTGGATAAGCGTCTGTTTCTTATCAGATATATTCGTCAACAGAAGTGGTGTTTTTTCGTCCTTGTTAATTTTATAGCTGCCGTGCTGAGTCACCTTGTATTTAGCAACAAAGGTAATTGGCGTCTCTTCTGTGATTTCAAGGTCAACTGGCCGCTCAAAACGAAGCACTGTTAATTCCGGCTCACCTTCTGGAGATCTCCAGAAATTGCCCTCCAGCGTCTTGCCTGCTACTTCAAGAGTAGACTTTTGATACGGGAAATTGTTGCCTTTCTCTTTACTTCTAATAGCGATTCGAATTTGAGTAGGCGTCACTACCATTTTCTCCAGCGTGTAATTAGGTTCGCCCTCTTCTAGCGGCAGATTCAATGAGGTATTTATGGTTCCGCTCTCCATCTGCTTTTTGCTTAATTGAAGATCAAAAGCTAGGGGCCCCTCAACCTTTTTTTCTTGTTTCATGTACTGCAGCTTGTAATTCACTTCTTCACTGGAAATATCAGCCGCCTTAAAATATTGCTGGGACGTATATTCCCCGTTTTCTCCCGGTGTACCGAAAGCACCTCCAGCCAGCGAATTTATGAGCGTTCCGTTTTTGTAAGCCACTATATTTGGAAAGGCCCATTCTTTTGTTTCTGGCTGATCAAAAATGATTGCTGAAGAGAATAATATTTTTTCTTGTCCTTGGGTAAAAGGTTTCACCTCTATGCTGCGCATTCCTTCCTGTCCAATAGGAAACTTTTGTGTCTCCTGCGATTGGATATCCAGCGGTAAATCTAACTCCTGTGTACTAAAGGCTTGCAGATTATCTGCAACTAGTTGCACATTCACAGTATCCTTTTTCGGTGTCCAATCACTCTCGAAATATCCGTTGTAATGTTGATTTTTCTCATCCCATAACACATAACTGAACTCACTAGGACCATTCGCCCCATCTGCGCCCTTCAAAGTCATTCCATTAACATTCCAATTTTCATTTTCCAAGCGTTTTCCTACATCCAAAGTGAATAAGATAACCGTCCGATTCTCATCCACAATCGCTGTATGTAGCTTCAGAGTTACTCCATCCTGCGTCACTGACTGGTTCAGTTGTTGTCCGAGATTTTGGGCCAGCGCTGCTTGAACGCCTCCTCTCCCATGGAGCAAATTATCCCAATCATAATGCACTGCTGCATATACGGGTGCCGCTGCAATAAGTACTGAAAATGAAGCCACCACAGCTATTTTACTCCAGTTTCTCCCTCTGTTCCCGCTACCATTCGCCATACGAAGTTGTAGGGGAGTCATTGTACTGTTTTCTTGCTCTAAACGTCCCCACATGCGTTCAAAATCTGGATAAGGCACGCCTTTATCTTCATTTAAACGATGCTCCAGCATATTTTCTAACTTTTTCAAAAGCTTCGCCCTCCTTTAGTTCAAGTTGAACCCCAGCCTCCTGCAGGATTCTCCTCATTACCGTTAGCCCTTTATGCAGTCTAGATTTGGTCGTTCCGAGTGGGATGGACAGCAGATCCGAAATTTCAGCCAGACTGAAATCATGCATATACCTAAGTGTGAGCACCATCCTAAGTTTGATAGGGACCTGGCTCATATATTGCGCCCACTCGACCTCCGTCTCACGCTGCTCAATCTGCTGCTCCACAGCTGTTTCTGCCGTTTTATTAAAGAAATGAAGGTTGTCCGTAATCTTCTGTTGTAAAGTCCGTTTTCGTTTCAAATGATTGAGGCAATGGTTGACCGTTATTTTCATAATCCAAGCCTTGATATGCTCCACGTGCTCACGATTACTGCGAAATACGGTAATAAAGACATCCTGAGTCAAATCCTCTGCATCCGCCGCGTCATGCACCATATAGTAGCAAGTCCGGTATACATCTTTATTGTAGGTTTCAAATAACTCCCGGTTACTCTCCAAATTTTACGCCCTCCTTTCTTGACTGAGATATCTATATGACAACCAATCCTTGGAAAAGGTTCGTTTTTCTGAGCATAAACTATCGCTACTCTTAAAGACATAGAGAAAATCAAACAGGCTTAATAATCTGAATGAAGCAAATGGAGGAAGGACAATGACTCTTTTAACTACTGGTCCGATAGAAAACAATGTTAACTCAGAAAACAACACAAGACTTACACAACAGGTCACTGTCAAAATTGCTAATGGTAGCGGTCAGATTGCTTCCACAGTTCTGATCGAAGGCTACTACATGAATGAAAAAAGAATTCAATATGTAGGCGATCTGCTAGATGTGATGCCAAATCAGGTAATAACTAAAAAATATTTTGCGGATTTTAATACCTTCGAATTTTTTTTCACAACTGCTAGTTTGCCAGACCATCCAATCCAAATCTCATTTTGGGGTAAAGACAGTGCAGAGAAATTAGTAGCCCGCATCGATTAGCTACAGCAGAATTACTTGGATATGATGGGGCAACTGGGGCAACTGGAGCGACTGGGGTGACGGGGGGGCTAAAGGTGGGACTGGCTCTGATGGGGCGATTGGGGACACCGGAGTTACTAAGGTTAGTGTTACTGTAGACGGAGTCATCACAAATCATAGATATATGATTCCTACCTTGATTGTTAACAAAATCGGATAATACCAACAATAAAAGGGTCCATCTCTTTTAAGTAGGAGACCGACCCTTTTTTGCTGATATTCAATCTATCAACATACATATTAACAATTAAAGGATATCCATAACCTCGCGCGCTTGTGTGTCGAGATTTTGTGCAGAAGAAGCAATCTTCGAAAAATCCTCCAACGCTACCAGAACCTGCTGCTGACTATCTTCTATATTTTCTTGCACTTGATTTGTTCCTATAGAGATCTTTCCAATTTCCAGCGTGATCGCATCCACACTATCCCGTACCTTTATGATCGAATCTTGTACCATGGAAGATAATTTTCTTACTTCTTTTGCCACTACGTCAAAACCTCGGCCATACTCCCCGGCATGCGCTGCCTCAATAGCAGCATTTAGGGCTAATAATTGCGTTTGCGAAGCAATATCGCGAATCGTTTGCACGATGCTATGAATCGCTACAGCTTGCTTTTCAAGATTAGCTAAAGTATGTGTATTTTCTATCGATACTTCGGCGATTTTGTTGATGCTTCGTAATAATTCTTGACTGCGCTCAATACCTAAATCTGCTCTTTGATTCAAGCTGTCTGCCATCTCTTGCATCCGTTGGACAACATTACTCATGTTGTTTTGTCTTTGGGTGATATTAGTTGCTATTTTAGATACTCCGATGACTTGTTCATTGCTTTCATCAAATACTGGCATGTAGGTGGCTTCAAGCCAAACCGCATTTCCTTTCGAATCCATTCGTTCGATCTTATCCTGAAAACTCTTCCCTGTAAAAAGATCCTGCCAAAACCGTTCGTAACCTGGGCTATCTGCGAAATGTGGAAAACAGAACTCTTTATGATGCATTCCGTACATTTCATCTTTTTTATATCCCATGGAATTTGCAAAAACTTCATTCACATAAGCTACCCGGCGATCAAGGTCAAACCGGATAATAGCTAAATTTCTTTCTAAAGATCTAACAACAAGCTCATCAGTAACTCCTTGAGAGTGTACCAGCCCCATTCTAATTCCCCCTGAAAAAATTCAATAGTTGATTGGTCGTAGCTAGTATATTCGAACAATTATACATCCTTAATCTGTAGTGTGATATTAGCTATATTACTTAAAATATTTATAACATCTGCAGACGTTAATATACTCGAAATGATGATAATTAGGGAAAACATCCCTAATGATGTGCAAGATTCGAATGTTCATCTATCTTTTTGGGAAATACTCCCCAAAAACTCATGAAATCAGGTCTTTTTCTATCTTTTCAGGGGATTTTCAGGGAGGTTTTCCCTAAAATCTCTTTTTTTCGAGCATTTAGAGAAAAATAGAGGGAGGTTTTCCCTAATTTCATTTTCCAACCTCAAACATGCCGAAAATGTTACCCGATTCCAACAGAAAAATATCTACAGCTACGTCGACTATGAGACCCCCAAATTCTTCTTAGCGGTAACCTTACTTATAAGCTAAAAAATTGCCTAACTCAGTTCATTTTTACTGATCTAATAACAAAAACCCCAGCTGCAAATATCAGCTAGGGTTCAAACTCTCAATTTCATTTTCAAATTCCTATCATTCTCAATCCCATTTAGCAAAGTATGGAAGTTCCTCCGTTTTCAAATGCACTCCAGCCAGGCTGCGGCGCAGCAAGCCACGCCTACCCTCGCCTTCATGCAACAGTTGTCTGCGACCTGTACGAATATATTCCTTCTCCCATTGTACACACATTCAAAATTATCTTACTTATTGGATTTATAATCTTTTATTTTAATCCCCAAAACCATATCCTTCTGATATGCGTCAGCTTGCTTCAAACCAATAATCCTTGGGTCTGAAGGGTAGTGACGTTCAAGATATAACAAAAATGCGTGATGAAACCTAATTTCGGCATCCAATTTATTCAGTTCATTCGGATGATTCTCTAGTTCGGTTAATTCTGCTTCCCATCGATACAAATCGCTCGCCTCAGAGCGCTCCATACGAACCTTCTTTGTCAGCTCCCGCAACTCACGATAGGCGCGTTTTACTTTTGGAGAGTACAACTGCTTCTGGTTCAAATAGGTTAATAATGCGATCAATAAGGCTAACCCTGTCCACAAAATAACGTTATCCATCTTCTCCCCCCACACTTAAGCTCTTCGCCCTAATTATACATGCCCAAACGCAAAAATACCCCACAAAGTGAGGTATCCGCCTTAGCTTTTTTAGCTGCTATTCTTTCTTCATAATCTCATTCAGCTGACGTTTGTCCGCTTCTTGTGCGCGATCCTGAGCTTCAATATCATCAAGATCGGCTTCCGCCGCCGAGAATTCTACATCCTCTGCTTTAGCTTCGTATAACATTTTCAATTTCTCCGTCTTGGAGAAGATTTGTGAGTTCTCTCTATCCATTGTTCGTCTCCTTTCTTCTTACTCAATGAAGTGCCTGATCAGGCCATCCCGCCTGCTTCTTCAATTAAGCGCAGAGCCTGATCGTAGGACTTCGTATGCACAATAACCGTAAGCAAAATATCTCTCCCCGTTGGACCACCGTTACCACCATGACTCATCCCGCTAGAGCTGGTGTCCGCAGCTGCAAGTATGCCTGTGTGTGCATGCTCAGCAGTCATGGAGTCCATTCTGGCCACATTGCCTGTCACCGGATTTACCCCTGAGCTAAAGCTGGTACCTCCATATCTACTGAAGCGATCAATGGAAACTTCAATGGCCCGAAGTGCACGAAGCTTGCGCGCGACGCCTTCGGCTTCCTCTGGACTTTTAAAATATGCCAAAATATATCTTTCCGACATCTTATCCCCGCTCTCGCTTGAAATTCAGATATCTGTTGCATTCATTTATATTGTCTTAATTTCATTTGTTTTATGCTCTGATTTTCTTATATTCCACTTATCTACTGGGAATTCGACATTTTCCTCAACGCTTCGCTGCAATATGGTACTAAAGTTGTATATTCGATTTGAAGTTATAGCTGTAGAATAAATTTAATTTTCATAATTTTTTACATTTTATTTTGAGGAGGAGAACCACAGACACATTGCAATACAAAAAATTCATTTGGGAGGATGAACTTATTTGAAACGTACCTTTAAACACTCTATTCAAAGATTCGGTATTGGAGCGGCAAGCTTCGGACTGGCTGTGTCTGTTCTTTTTCCATCAGCTGCATTTGCGAACTCATCCCTTGAATCTTCAACCCTGGTTACGGATGTACAGTCTCAAAGTGTAACCCCTCATAACTATGCTGGAATACTCAAAGGTTCAGCACCAGTTTCAGTAATTGTGGAATTGACTAATAAACCAGTCAGTGTGTATGTAAATGAGGCAAAAACTTATTCTTTACGATCCTCAGTCTCCTCACAACGCAGTAAAATTATCTCAGAGCATAAAAGCTTTATTTCCTCAACACAGAAAATCGATGCCGATATCGGTTTTGAATACAGTGAGATTTTTAACGGGTATTCCATTACGCTGCCAGCCAATCAAGTAAACAAGCTGTTAGAGCTTCCAGGCGTTGCGGCTATCTATCCAAATGAAGAAGTACATGCACTAGCAGACAGTGTTGAAGTAGCGACATTACCTGTTACACGTTCCTATTCAGACAGCGGCAAGCTAATAGGCGCGGACAAACTACATGATTTAGGTTACACAGGCAAAGATGTACAGGTAGCTGTTGTCGATACTGGTATTGATAAGAATCACCCTTTGTTAAAAGATAATTATAAGGGCGGCTATGATGTATATGATCAGGATGATGATCCTGCTGAAACAGCCCCTGATGCTAACTTCCCTCCAAGAGCAGGTACTCCTTACGAAACCTCGCATGGTACACACGTTGCCGGGACAATTTTAGATGTGGCACCTGAGGTAGAATTGTATGCGTATCGCGTACTTGGTCCCTATGGATCTGGTTCCACAGCGGATGTAATTGCGGGTATTGAGAAAGCGGTCGATGACGGAGCAGATGTTATTAACCTATCTCTAGGCTCTAGTGTCAACCAAAGCTATTCCGCGAGTTCAATCGCGATAGACAATACCGTAAAATCGGGCGTGAACGTTATTATTGCCGCCGGTAACGCTGGACCGGATGCAGGAACACTGGGCGAGCCCGCTGGTGCCCAACTCGCGCTTAGTGTTGGAGCTTCTACTACTCCGATAAATACCCCTTTCTTTGATATTGGTGATGTTAAAAAGATTCCCGGGACATTAGCCAGTTACTCCCCAGATTTAATCGATAATATTGCTGGCAGTATGATCGTTTTCGCTGGTCTTGGGAGTCCTTCCGATTACAAAAATCTGGATGTCAAAGATAAGGTAGTGCTTGTTGATCGGGGCTCGCTGAGCTTCTCAGACAAATCTCTTAATGCCAAAGCTGCTGGTGCGAAGCTTTTGCTGATTGCCAATAATGAGCCTGGTGAAATCAGCCCCACCCTTGGTGCGCCTGGGGATTACATTCCTACCTACGGAATCAGTCAAGCCGATGGCAAAAAAATAAAAACTCAGATGGCTGCTGCTAAAGATATAATCAGTTACTATATAGCGCTTGAAGTAAATCAGTTAGCAAACTTCAGTTCTATGGGTCCAGGGATGCCCGATTATCTAATAAAACCTGATGTTGTAGCGCCCGGAGTCAATATCAACTCGACGATCCCTAGCTGGGATGGGAACTATGACCATGCTTTCGGCTTAAAAAATGGCACTAGCATGGCAACCCCACATGTTGTAGGAGCTGTGGCTTTGTTACTGAGTAAAAACTCTGATCTGAAGCCAAATGAAATTAAAGCTCTGTTGATGAACAATGCTGATCCTATTTTTAACCGTGATGGGAATTCTTACTCCTTGTACCAACAAGGTGCAGGTTTAATTAATCTGGAGAAGTCGATAAACGCTAAATCCATTGCTAAAGTCGGTGAGATCCTTAACAGCGGTCTTCCGGGTACTGTTGAAATCCCTTATTACACAGGTTCCTTATCCTTCGGCTTACAGCCAAAGGGTGTTACTGTAACGAAAGCTGTCTATGTAGAGGACTTTAAAGGGAATGGAGAAACATACACCCTGTCCACCAAATGGCTGACAGAAGCTCCTACTGATATTAGTATTGATTTTGCACCACACAGCGTTACCTCAGGGGCAGATCAATATGCACAATTCACACTCAATGTATCTAAAACAGCAAAAGAGGGCGCATATGAAGGCAACCTGTTACTTACCTCTGATACAGAAACCCTTCGTCTGCCATTTAACGTTGTTGTAGGTGACCAATTTAATGTAGCACCTATTAATCAGCTCTCTTTTGAAAGTCCACAAATTTCACCTAATGGTGATGGTCGCTCAGACGACACCACCTTTTCCTTTTCTGTCAATGAAGAGCTGGAAGGCATAAGTTTCGTTGCCTCTTCAAAAGATGCTCCTGCAACAGTTTTAGGTGAAGTTTATGCGATCGATGAGAAGATCTATCGTGGTGTATACGAAGTTCCAAATTGGGATGGAACATTAACAGACCTGGAGACCTCCGCCAAGTCGACTTTAGCAGATGGTCACTACTACATCATTCCTGTGCTTCCCAATGGGCAACTGCTCGAGAAACAAAAGGCTGAGTTCACAATTGATACCGAGAAGCCGCTAGTTTCCGGCATCACCATTGAGGAGTATGAACGTGAAGCGCCAACCGATCCTGGCGTGGCACAAATTAGTGGTTTCATTGATGATGACCTAATGGCCTATTATATTTCTAATACAAACCCTATTGGAAACTGGTTTACCGTATATGCCGAAGGCAAACATTATGATGGGAATGCTTATAAATTTGGCGGTGTGATTGCAAATAACGGTGCCTTTACCATTGATGTTCCTGTTAACGAGGGGCTAAATGAGTACAAAGTCCATGTGGTCGATAAAGTAGGCAATGGTGCAGACGACGATGATTACGTACAGCGGCTGCTTTATAGCACAGGGGACGGTACTTTCACAGTAACTCCGGCTCTTTCTGCATCCACCATTGAAGTAGGACAATCTGTGACCGTTGATTTAGATTATTCCGTGACAGACGAGGTTTATGGCGTCTATGGGGCTTCATTCGGTGTCATATACGATGATTCCCTTGAAACACCAGTAATCCAGCCAAGCGTACAGCTGGTTACGTATCAAGAGGAGCATTTCTCTAGTGTTCCACTTACAGAATATTCACAAACGTATGACCTTGGAGACGGCCACAAACTGACACAATATAGTGTCAATCTGTCAGGAGGTGCTTATCACGGCTCTGGCTCACTAGCCCAAATAACCTTCGAACCAGCAACAGCAGGAGATTATTCCTTTGAGCTATATGATGTCCAGATTTGGAATGATGCCACAACATCAACTATCCCATCTGGTTTAAGAACAGTAAGTGTAACTGTAAACACACCTGAAAAACCTACACCAACGCCGACACCGACACCGACACCGACACCAACGCCAACGCCATCAGCAACGCCAGATCCAACAGAAACACCAACACCGACACCAACACCATCGCCTACATCGCCTCCATCTTCTGAGTCGTATGTACCTACAGCAACCAGCACTCCCACTCCTGGACCTTCTTCGAAATCCGGGAAGCTAGTAGAGACAGCCGATCCAGCTGGTGGTAAAGCTTCAGCGGTGTTTAATATCTTAGATACTGCATTAACAAATTCGATTCAGAATGCAAAAGATAAGACTTCTGTACTTGATCTTAGCGATGTGAATTTCAATAAGTATAGCCAAGTTGTTATTACGCTTACCCCGGCGCAAGCTGAACAGTTGAAGAAATCGGAGAATGCACTCAGCCTTAACGGTAATGGATTCAATGTTCTTATTCCAGCGGCAACCCTTCCGGATTTCATTAGCAGCAGTGGTTTGTTGCTTACGATAAGTCTGGCTGATGCTAGTGATGCAGCAGTGTTATCAGGAAGCTCAGCTGCGATCAATATTGGTTCTTCCATTCTTACCATCAAAAATGGTTGGACAACCGGAAAGCCGGTTACCCTTCAGCTTAATCTAAAAGACAGCAGTCTACGTGATGCTCGAAAAACTGCCGCCTATGCAGAAACAAAGGATCATAAATGGTCCTATCTGCAACCTGGATCTTTCTCTAAAGAAGGTATTCTACAGTTTACAGTTACTGGCGACGGCTCTTATAGCGTTGCATCCCATAATGTAAGCTTCAAGGATATCGACACACACTGGGCTAAAGGCGATATCGAAGTTCTTGCTGCTCATGGCATCATTGCCGGCAAAGGAACCGATGGCAGCTTCAAACCTGCTGACACCTTAAATCAAGCGGAACTGTTAACGCTCTTCGACCGTCTACTCGGAAAAGGTGACACATGGAATACTCGTATCAAACAAAGTGGTTCACGCGATGTGCTGACTCGCGAAGAAGCAGCCCTTATCATTGCTGAGGCCCTAGGCGCTGATCTTACAGTAGCTAAGACTCCTTTGAGCTTTAAGGATGCCGACAACATCGCTGCAGAAGCACGTAACGCCGTAGCCTATGCTGTAAGCAAAGGTTATCTCAAGGGCGTTGGTGCGGACAACTTCAATCCACAAGGCACTCTGACTCGTGCACAAGCAGCAACCATTCTGAGCCGTGTGTTTGAGGACCTACGTTCTTAAACAGTATCTAGTTGAACTCTCAAAGAAAGCCCCAGCAGCCAAATGGCTGCTGGGGCTTTCTCGTCTTAAGGTCACTTCTGCGGCGCATACGAGACAACTATCGGACACAGTTGCACTTAAACACTGAATTATGCGACATTTGCCATGCCAACGGACCCCATAGTCGCTATTGGCACGAAAGACACCAAATATGAGCGTGTTTCTGGGCAATAGCTGCACTGGAGTCCGAAACTTCGCCCAAAAGGAGAAAAATGTGCAAATTGCATCAGCTGAGTCCGACTTCGCTCAAAAGGCGATAAATGTGCAAATAGCATCAACTGGGTCCGTAAGCCTCCAGATTCTTCTGGGTCCTATCCACTCAGATGATTATTCTCAGCGCTATCGGACACCGTTGCACTTAAACGCTGATTTATGCGACTTTTGCCATGCCAACGGACCCCATAGTCGCTATTAGCACGTAAAACACCAAATATGAGCACTTTTCTAGGCAATAGCTGCACTGGAGTCCGAAACTTCGCTCAAAAGGAGAAAAATTTGCAAATAGCGTCAACTGGGTCCGTATGCCTCCAGCCTCTTCCGGGTCCTATCCACGCAGAAGATTATGCTCGGCACTATCGGACACCGTTGCACTTAAACGCTGATTTATGCGACTTTTGCCATGCCAACGGACCCCATAGCGCTATTAGCACGAAAGACACCAAATATGAGCACTTTTCTAGGCAATAGCTGCACTGGAGTCCGAAACTTGGCTCAAAAGGAGAAAAATGTACAAATAGCGTCAGTTGAGTCCGTATGCCTCCAGCGTCTTCCGGGTCCTATCCACTCGGATGATTATTCTCAGCGCTATCGGACACAGTTGCACTTAAACGCTGAATTATGCGACATTTGCCATGCCAACGGACCCCATAGTCGCTATTAGCACGAAAGACACCAAATATGAGCACTTTTCTGAGCAATAGCTGCACTGGAGTCCGAAACTTCGCTCAAAAGGCGATAAATTTGCAAATAGCGTCAACTGGGTCCGTATGCCTCCAGCGTCTTTTGGGTCCTATCCACTCGGATGATTATTCTCAGCGCTATCGGACACAGTTGCACTTAAACACTGAATTATGCGACATTTTCCATGCCAACGGACCCCATAGTCGCTATTAGCACGAAAAACACCAATCATGAGCACTTTTCTGAGCAATAGCTGCACTGGAGTCCGAAACTTCGCTCAAAAGGCGATAAATTTGCAAATAGCGTCTTCTGGGTCCGCAAGCCCACGTAGATAATTCAAAGCATTTAGTGTGTTTAAAAAAGCTGGAGACCAGTCGGGGGTTCCAAGGTTAAGGGTTCGGGGTTCGCGGTTCGCGGTTCGCGGTTCGCGGTTCGCGGTTCGCGGTTCGCGGTTCGCGGTTCGCGGTTCGCGGTTCGCGGTTCGCGGTTCGCGGTTCGCGGTTCGCGGTTCGCGGTTCGCGGTTCGCGGTTCGCGGTTCGCGGTTGCCGGGCTTGTCGGGGTCACCGGGGTCACCGGGGTTACCAGGTTTACCGAGGTTACGGGATTGGCCGAGTTAGCCAAACACGCAGAATTCCGCAGGTTCAAGCATCACAGCTCCTCCAAAGATTTGCATGAGGTTAGTTAACTGGCCCTGCCCTAATCTCATGCCTGGACAAAAACGCAGAGCAGCGATCCCCCAATAACGGGAGGATCGCTGCTCTGCTGTCTTTTTCTATTCATTTACTGAATGAATGAGTTAGGATATCAGTCCCCACGAAACGCACGTTTCACACGATCAAAGAAGGACTGCTCGTGCTCATGTGTGTTTTCTCCGTTCAGAGAAGCGAACTGGCGTAGCAATTCTTTTTGCTCTTCATTGAGCTTGCTAGGTGTCACAACAATTACTCGTACATGCTGATCACCTTGGCCAGATCCACGCAGACGTGGAACACCTTTACCTTTGAGGCGGAAGAAAGTGCCTGTTTGCGTTCCGGCAGGAATCTTCAGCTTCACTTTTTCGGTTAAGGTTGGAATTTCAATCTCATCACCAAGTGCTGCCTGTGCAAACGTAAGCGGAACCTCGCACATAATATCATCGTTCTCACGCACGAAGAAATCATGCGATTTGACACGGATAACAATATACAAGTCTCCAGCAGGACCGCTGCGTAAGCCGCCTTCGCCTTCGCCAGTCATGCGCAGCTGTGCACCGTCATCAACACCGGCCGGGATACGCACATGGATCTTGCGTTGCTTTTTAACCTTACCCTGTCCGGCGCAAGTCGTACATTTTTCCTTAATAATCTTACCTGTACCACTGCAATGTGAACAAGGACGACGATTACGCATCTGTCCAAGCGGTGTATTCTGTACGAATTCCTGTTGTCCACTACCATGACATACGGAACAAGTCTCTGGTTTAGTGCCCGGTTTAGCCCCGGAGCCGTAGCAGGTATCGCAAGTTTCTGTACGTGGAATAGTAATATCGGTTTCTTTGCCGAATACCGCTTCCTTGAATTCAATGGTCATGGTATACTGCAAATCCCCACCGCGCTGCGGTGCGTTAGGATCACGGCGTCCGCCGCCTCCAAAGAACATATCAAAGATATCGCCAAGTCCTCCGAAGTCGCCACCACCGCCGCCTCCGAAGCCGCCCATACCTTGGTTAGGGTCAATATGGCCATATTGGTCATATCTAGCTCGCTGTTGTCCATCACTAAGAACATCATAAGCTTCTTTTACTTCCTTAAACTTAGCTTCAGCGTCATCTGCTTTATTCACGTCTGGGTGATATTGGCGCGCCAATTTCCGGTACGCTTTTTTCACCTCATCGTCTGAAGCATCTCTACTAAGGCCAAGCACTTCATAATAATCGCGTTTATCTGCCACTGCTTTCACCTCCGTGCATACATACTCAAATTCCTTATTACCTGTCAAACAAACCATTATACGATAAAACCTCAGGATCTGACCATCCAGATTCAGCGATGTTTATTCTTACAATATCAGAAGGCGCATTCGCAAAGAGTGTGCAATCTGATATTACAAAAGGAAAGTCAAAACACGGGATGACCCGGTTTTGACCTTCCCTTCTTAACTATATAAGAATTTATCAGTTTCCTATTACACTTATCGTATAAGGTTACCCTTGATTCTTATCTTCGTCAACAACCTCATAGTCAGCGTCAACTACATTATCTTTTTTAGGAGCGCCTTCAGCGGCTCCAGCGCCACCTTCAGCACCTTGCTCAGCTTGAGCAGCTTGTTCGTACAGCTTCATGGACAACTGTTGTACAATCTCAGTCAATGCTTCTGTAGCTGCATTGATTTCTTCAAGATTGTCAGTTTCAAGTGCTGCTTTAACTTTATCTTTAGCTTCATTTGCTTTTTCAACATCAGAAGCATCAGCTTTATCGCCAAGGTCTTTAATTACTTTTTCAGTAGAATACACGAGTTGGTCAGCACCGTTCTTCGCTTCTACCAGTTCTTTACGCTTACGGTCTTCCTCAGCGTGAAGCTCGGCATCCTTCATCATTTGTTCTACTTCTGCGTCGCTCAGGCCGCTGGAAGAAGTGATAGTGATTTTTTGGCTCTTGTTCGTGCCTTTATCTGTCGCAGATACATTTACGATACCATTGGCATCAATATCGAAAGAAACTTCGATTTGTGGCACGCCACGTGGTGCTGGTGGAATCTCGTTCAGCATGAAGCGTCCCAGTGTCTTGTTGCCATTTGCCATTTGACGCTCACCTTGCAGCACGTGAATCTCTACGCTAGGTTGGTTGTCAGCAAAGGTTGAGAATACTTGGGATTTGCTTGTAGGAATCGTAGTATTACGCTCGATCATCTTCGTGAACACGCCACCTGCAGTTTCAATACCCAGGGAAAGCGGAGTTACATCAAGCAATACAACGTCTTTAACATCACCAGTCAATACACCCGCTTGAACAGCAGCACCAAGAGCTACTACTTCATCCGGATTCACACCTTTGTGTGGTTCTTTGCCAGTAAGCTTTTTGATAGCATCTTGTACAGCTGGGATACGTGTAGAACCACCAACCAGAACGATTCTAGTAAGGTCTGCAGGGGTCATGCCAGCATCAGACAATGCTTGACGAGTTGGTCCCAAAGTACGTTCTACCAGACCAGCAGTCAGTTCATCAAATTTCGCACGAGTCAAGTTGATCTCTAAGTGCTGAGGTACGCCGTCAACCACAGTGATGAACGGAAGCGATACAGTTGTTGTCAGTACGCCTGACAATTCTTTTTTCGCTTTTTCAGCTGCATCTTTCAAACGTTGTACAGCAGATTTATCTTTGCTCAGATCAATGCCTTGCTCTTTTTTGAATTCGGATACCAGGTAATCCATAACCACTTGGTCAAAGTCGTCGCCACCCAGCTTGTTGTCGCCGCTTGTAGCTTTTACTTCGAAGAAGCCATCACCAAGTTCAAGGATGGATACGTCAAAAGTACCGCCACCAAGGTCATAGACTAGAATGGTTTGATCTTCGGATTTCTCCAGACCATATGCCAAAGCTGCTGCTGTTGGCTCGTTCACAATACGCAGAACTTCCAAACCTGCAATTTTACCTGCATCTTTGGTAGCTTGACGTTGGCTGTCATTAAAATAAGCAGGAACAGTAATAACTGCTTGAGTAACAGTTTGGCCAAGATAAGCCTCTGCATCGGATTTCAGCTTTTGCAGAATCATTGCCGAAATTTCTTGTGGGGAGTAGTCTTTACCATCAATGCTTTCTTTATGGTTAGTACCCATGTGACGTTTAACAGAGCTGATCGTACGATCAGGGTTAGTAATCGCTTGGCGTTTAGCCGTTTCACCGACGATACGCTCGCCGTCTTTCTTAAAACCTACAACCGAAGGGGTTGTACGCGCGCCTTCTGGGTTTGGAATTACTACGGCTTCGCCGCCTTCCATAACGGCAACGCAAGAGTTCGTGGTTCCTAAGTCAATACCGATAACTTTACTCACAATAATTTGCCTCCTCTAAAGTTATATGGAGCCTAAGCTCAATAAATTTATAAAAATATCAAAAAAATTCGATTGATAATAAACTATCCGGGCAACAGCCTGCAATCGGATAAATAGTAGGCAAAAGCACTGCTGCTTTATGGCGAGCAGAAACTGCCCGTCCTATATAGACAGACTACATGCTGACTTTGACCATGGCCGGACGAAGAACTCTATCTTTCAGAAGATATCCCTTTTGAACCTCTTCTGTAACGATACCCTCTTCGTACTCCTCGCTCTCAACCTGCATAATAGCCTGATGGTATTCAGGATTAAAAGGCTGTCCTACTGTTTCCATAGCTGTAAGCCCCTCAGCCTTCAATACCCCATCCAGCTGACGGAAAATCATATTAACGCCCTTCGCGAAAGCTTCGGATTCAGGATTAGCTGGAGTAGTGACTAACGCACGCTCGAAATTGTCCAGCACGGAAAGCAATTCCGTCAGGAGCTTGGAGGTAGCATATTGAGCCAACTCTTCTTTTTCCTTCTGGGTACGACGACGGAAGTTATCAAAATCAGCTTGTGCACGCAGTGCACGACCTTGATATTCATCAGCAAGATCCTGTAGGCGTTTCACCTCAGCACCTGTATCTGAAGCACCTTCACTAACGTTTTCAGCTGTAAATGAGTCGGCATCTGAGACTACTTCAGCCACAGGCTCCTCATTGATCAATTCCTCTTTGAATTCATTAGAATCTTGAACTTGTTCCTTTTTCAAGTTGTCTTCACCTCCTTAAAATCATTCACGAAATCATGTTGACTCTGTTCACTTATACCAGTGCGCCAGCATCGCTGTCAAATCTCGGGATAAAATGCCCAAGATCCCCATCACTCTTGCATATTCCATACGGGTCGGCCCAAGGATCCCAATGCTTCCTAGTGCCTGCCCATCAAGTGAATAAGTGGCGGTGATCAGACTACAGTTAGCGAACGCTTCGTGATTGTTTTCTGTTCCTATTCGTACTTGAATACCTGTGCCACCCACTGTAGGGGCCAGCATTTTGAGCAGTGTCGGTGTCTCTTCCAGCAGATCAAGAATACTCTTCACCTTGTCTACGTCTTTGAACTCGGGCTGTGTCAGCATATTCGTTGCTCCGCTGAGATAGATGCGCTGCTCTTGATCGCTTTCCAGCGCGGTGTCCAGCACCTGCATTAATTCTTCATAATGTGAGATGTGACGCTGCATTTCTTCGCCAAGCTCGGAATAGAGCCGAGTCTTCAGCTTATAGAGTGGTACATTGACCAGTTTACTATTCAGTAGGTTAACCACTTTCTCCATCTCGGAAACAGAAATCTCCGGCGGAATGTTCACCGTACGATTCTCAACTTGCCCCGTACTTGTGACGATAATGGCCACAGCGGTTGTATCATCTAGTGGTAACAACTGAAAATGACGCAATGAAGTATGAAAAACCTCCGGTCCCAGCAGGATGGAAGTATAATTCGTCATATTGGAAAGAATCATCGCCGCATGTTGGATTACCTGCTCCATTGCATTTAGCTTCTCGGCAAAAAAAGCGCGGATCGTGCCCATTTCTGCCGTTTCGGCGGAATTCCACGGTACCAAATGATCCACATAATATCGGTATCCTTTATGGGAAGGAATTCTTCCCGCCGATGTATGAGGCTGCTCGAGATAACCTAAATCCTCTAGGTCAGCCATTTCATTTCGAATCGTAGCCGGACTGTATCCTACATCTCCCCGTTTAGAAATGCTGCGAGATCCTACTGGCTCTGCCGATGAAATATAATCATCCACAATTGCATTTAGTATCATTCTCTGGCGATCAGTTAACATGTTATTCCCTCCTATCGGCTGTGGCTCCGATTCGTTAGCACTCGACTCAGATGAGTGCTAACCACTAATACAAAAATACCAAACTGACATTGACGTTGTCAAGTCAGTTCAGTATCTTAAGCACTGCTATTTCATCGCAGGCATGCTGCTTTTTACAATTCACGCAATCTGTCCATACTTTTTCAGGGAAAATCTCTTTCTGGACGACTTCAAATCCATTTCTAAGAAAAAAATCAACAGCATAGGTTAGTGCCATAACCTTTGGGATTTTCTGGTTCCTAGCTTCCTCGACCAGCTTCGCCAATATCATGGAGCCTACGCCTTTACCCTTACCTTCATCATTCAATCCAATTGAACGAATCTCTACGAGATCATTCCCGAGCTTGAAAAGTGAACCACAGCCTACGAATCTGCCTTCGATTTCGGCAACTACGAATTGATCGATCTGGCGTGTCAGCGCCTGCCGGGAACGGGGCAACATGATGCCGCGCTGGGCATACTCTTCTATCATTAGATACAATGGCTCAACATCTTCTACCACAGCATTTCTACAAATCACCTGTGCGTCTCCCGCTGGAGACGAATGGCGAATCATTTCCGTCTTGGCAAGCACTTTGGTTCACCCCTCTGTTGATAATATGAATAAATATACAACAGAGTGAATTACAATTCAAGGGGTATTTTAAAATTAAACTTCTGTCAGGGCGCCTACAAATTCAGCAAAAACATCGTTCCCAAACAAGATTCCTTGCTTGCTGAGTCGGTAAACCCCTGCTTCTTGTTCCAACAGCCCTGCATGCAGCATTTTATGCAAGGATTTTTCGAATACTTCCTCTATTGAACGCCCGAATTGCGCCTGAAAAGCTTCATTAGAGACGCCCTCATGCATACGCAAGCCGACCATCATAAAGTCTTCCATCGCTTCTGCTTCTGAGATTGGGTATGCATCCAGTCGTGGCAGCCCTTTACGTGTGGCTTCTACATATGGATTTACGCCCTTAACATTAATATGCCGCTGACGTCCCACATATCCATGCGCTCCTGCTCCTAGACCATAATAATCTTCATTACGCCAGTAGGTGATATTATGGCGGCTCTCCATTCCTGGTTTCGCGAAGTTACTGATCTCGTATTGATTGTAACCAGCTTCCTTCATAGAGGACATCAACAGGAGGTACATTTGCAATTCATCTTCTTCATTAGGAAGAGGAAGCTTGTTCTTATTAAACAGCGTGTGAAAAAGAGTATTCTCCTCCACCTTCAAGCTGTAAATAGAATAGTGGGGTAGATCCAGCTCCAACGCCTTGCGGATACTTTCGCCCAACATCTCAACAGTTTGATTAGGCAGCCCAAACATCAGGTCAACCGAAAGATTATTTAGTCCAACTGCACGTGCATTCTCTAGGCTCCGGTATACATCATCTACATTATGAATCCGGCCGATGCCTGTGAGCAGCTCGTTCTGAAATGCTTGAACACCAAAGCTCACCCGGTTCACGCCGCCTTCTTTCATAACCGTCAGCTTGTCCAGATCCGTTGTTCCAGGGTTAGCTTCCATAGAAAACTCAATATCTTTATCCCAGTTGGGGAAATGCGTGCGAACAGACTTTAAGAAATAAGCCATTTCATCAGGTTTTAAAACAGTGGGTGTGCCTCCGCCGACGAAGATCGTTTTGATAACACCCGGAGGGGTGTTCTTGACGGTCTGCTCCATCTCTCGATCCAAAGCTTCGAGATAATCCATAACTGGCTGATCCTTGAGTACATAGGAATTGAAATCACAATAAAAGCACTTATTGGTACAAAAAGGGATATGAATGTATACAGCCTCAGGGGGACGGCCATTAGTCTTCGTTGTCATTAGCTGTCTCCTTTATATAAAAATATCGTTTGAATAGTGTAATCTAAAAAACAAGAAAAGGGAAGCCTGACGGCTTCCCTCCGAGGGCGTTCATTTATAAATGAACTCTATTTTATAATATAAGAAAGTATAAGTTTTACGTTATCCTATATATTTTGTATTTCCCGCAGAAACGGATACCGTCCCTATAAGGACGGCAAAGCCGTTGCTTCTTGATAAATCCGCATTTCCACAAGTTCGGCATGTACTCCACCGTTAGTTTCATGAATAACGATCCGGACAGCATCTGTAAGGACAGGCTTCTCTAATCGATGAACATTTTTCCGGCGATGGTTATCTTTGACACGGAGCATGACTTGCCACGCGCCATCAATGAGCAGCTCTACATCATAGTTCTTTACCAGTTCAGGAATCACTAGAAATGGCGTTTCATGGTGATGTAAGTTGATGAGATCTTCATTGACATCATCATTAAAGGTGAAATGGATTTCGGAGACTGGAACAGCATCAGGGAGACGCGCCTCTACCCACTCCGATCTACCCGCGGTCATCGGCTCAGAAACCCAGCTATGCGGTCCCGCGAAAGGTCGAACATACCCATCAATGACTTTAGATGCAGCATATGCCGATGTTTCTACTGCAAAGCAGAAATGCCTGCGTACAAGTTGTTTCATGCTCCACTCTATCACCGGCTGATCTGGCTGATGATCCTCCAGCGCTGAATCAACAACGGATTTAGCACCTCGCTCAAATGTAATGACACCAGTGATTGGGGTTTCTGAAATATGCAATTGAAGGTGTTCATTAGCTCGAATAATAGCGAAGATATTACATTCACCGATAAGACTACATTTCTCCTCTTGTATCGGTACTTCAATCCATTGCTGCTCTCCAGCCTGTACTGTTATAACATCAACCTGTTTGCACTCCGCCGGCACGTAATTTTCCGCGCGTCCAGTCGTCCAGATCTCCACGGTCAGCTGCGTCTGAATACTTGCTGACACAAGCAGCCTTAACCCGCGGATACTTCCTTCAACCGGAAACAAAATCCCTACATCATGAGAAAGCTCATAAGCTTCGGCTGGACGATCCAACAGGATACCATTCAACGTGCTGGATGCATGAATCTCGCTTTTTCTGGCGAGGTCCAGTGAATCTTCGTTACGTAATCCAATAATCGAAGCATCTTGCTTTAACATCACCTGTTGCAATTCATGCATATGCTGCTCGCGAATTTCACGTGGGGTCACACCTTTGATGACGGATAAAGCTGCACCTGCTCCAGCTGCTTCACCCATGATCGCACAGGTTGCCATAACACGTGTGGTTCCAAAAGCCACATGAGATGCACTGATATTACGACCCGCGAAGAATAGATTCCGCACATTCTTCGAATATAGCGAACCAAATGGAATATGGTAGATCCCATCCGCATGCAGATGCTTGGAGCCACTCTCTTCTGCGTACATCCCTTGCGGTGGATGCAGATCAATCGACCATCCTCCGAATCCAATCCGGTCTGCAAATTCACGCTGCGCAAGAATATCATTTTGCGTTAAGATCGTATCGCCAACAAACCGTCTGTATTCACGTTTACCCGGAATTGAGCCAACCCACTCCAGCGTCATATTTTCGGCATCAAAATGACCTGAGTTTTTAATGTAATCCCAAATCCCATAAATAACAGAGGATAGTTCATCACGTATACGTTCATTCTCATCCACCGTATCAAGCTCGCCGCCCCACTCAATCCACCAGTAGTGACAGCCTGAATCCCCACTCCGAATGACCCGGCGGATCGGGATAGACGTTGTTGTAATATCCTTCGCGAATGAGGGTGCAACATAACGTACCGGTTTTCCAGTATCCTGTGTATAGAATAATAATGTACTGCCTAATGTAATATTATCAGGCACTTCTGGTGCCCATTCCTCATTAAATTCATGACGGGCTTCACGTCCTAATCGAAAATCCGCTCCTGCTAGGAAGCCCACTAAACCATCACCCGTACAATCGATGAAAGCATCGCTCTCGAACGTGATTAAACGCTCAGATCCCATCATCCAGCCGGTCACACTCTGAATCGTACGCTCCTCTGCCTCACCTTCCGCTTCCACTTCACGTACATCGGTATTTAGGAACAAGCTGATATTCGATTCTGCCTTCACCGCTTCGAGCAAGGTTAGATCCCATAGATATGGATTCCCTTCCGGGTTCCGGTATTGATTCTCGATGAACAGCTCACCCATAATGCCTGTCTCCCGTGCATAGCGATTTACACCATGTCCTGTTGCACCACATACCCATACCCGAACCTCTGAACTCGAGTTACCACCAAGTACAGGACGATTCTGTACCAGTGCTACCTTTAACCCAAGACGTGCTGCAGCAATCGCCGCGTTCATCCCTGCAAGTCCACCCCCGACCACTGTCACATCGGATTTAACCGTTTCTGTTCTCATGTCAGTATCCCTCCTATAGTTAGCCTTTCACAGCCGAGCTAGAAATCCCTTGAATAATATATTTCTGACCTATGAAGAAGATAACAATCATTGGAATGATCGCAGCCGACGAAGCGGCCATCATCCCGTTGTAATCCACATTGTTCTCAAGAATAAAATTCTGCAATCCAAGCGGAATGGTATATAGCTTAGGGCTCTGCAAAAATACAAGCGCATTCTCATAATCATTCCATTGCCAGGAGAAATCAAGAATAGCAAACGTAGCGATTGCCGGCTTCGCTAATGGCAGAATTAAGCGGAAAAATATTTTGTAATGACCGGCTCCATCCAGAAAAGCAGATTCCGTAATTTCCTTAGGAATGCCCATAAAGAACTGCCGAAGCATAAATACACCGAAGATCGAGAACATGGCTGGAAGGATTAGGGCCAAATGCGTATTGTAAATCCCAACCCAGTTAAACATGATAAACTTAGGAACAAAAAGCACCTGCGGTGGAACCATCATCATGGATAGATATATGACAAATAGGCCATCCCGCCCTTTAAACGAAGTACGTGAAAATCCGTAAGCGGCAAGGGCAGATAGAAACACAGCTCCCGCAGTCCCAATAATCGATATCTTAAGTGAATTTAAATAATACGGAACAAAATCATAACTTCCTGTCCACACCCGAATATGATTGCTCCAGTTGAGAGATGAAGGCAGCCATTCGTTAAACACCTCGGCAGGTGTCTGAAAAGATGTGCTGAGCATCCATAGAAAAGGCACAATCATAAATAGTCCTAGAACAAACATGATGATCGTCACTGGCAGCTTCACCTTCATGTTTCCTGCTTTTTCATTCATACCGCCTGCTCCTTTAATTTATGGTTTCGGGGCCTCCCGCAAAGCTCCACTTTGTGGGTTTAATTAGTAATGAACCCAGCGCTTTTGGCCGATCCACTGAATGACTGTAATGACGAGAATGACGGCGAACAAGAACCATGAAATGACTGAAGCATATCCCATATCGTAATAACTGAATGCTGTTTTATAAACGAATAGTGATAAGACCGTCGTACTTCCGCTAGGTCCTCCAGCCGTAATGGCTTGAATAATCGAGAACGATTTCATCGTCATAATTAATCCGGTAATCATTAATAAAAAAGTTGTTGGACTAACAAGAGGCCATACAATTTTCCATGTTGTTTTAAATGTGCTTGCACCATCGATCCGGGCAGCTTCCAGCTGTTCTGTCGAAATTTCCTGTAGTGCTGCTAAATATATGATCATATTGTAGCCAAGCATCAGCCAGATCTGTACGATATCAATGGCATACATTGCGGTTTCCGTATCCGCAAACCACCCTGGCGGCGATGTTATGCCAATCCAGCGAAGCAGTTCATTGATGGGTCCCTGTGAAGGCTGAAATAGCAGCATCCAGACAAATGCAACGGCTACTCCACTAGAGATATACGGCAGGAAAAACATTCCACGCAATAATCCTTTAAGATACACACTGCGGTTTAGAAATAGCGCCACAATAAAAGCGAGCACCATCGATACTGGAACCGATATCAGGAATATCACCGTATATTTGATCGAGGCATAGAAATTATCGTCATGGAACAACCGTTTGAGATTATCCAGCCCGGTAAATTGCCAATTCGGATTTGAAAATTGATAATTCGTAAACATCAGGACAAAGGAAAAGATTGCAGGAATCACAAAGAATAAGAGAATACCAATCATATTCGGGAGAATAAAAGTCATGCCGATCCAGCCTTGTCTGTCCATCCAGCTTCTCCGCTTCACGGTATCGCCGCCTTTCGTATGCTGAAAAATGGGTACACGAAAGAGAAGAACGAAGAATTCTTCCTCCTTCTCTTTTGTGCCAGCTATTTCTTTATTTCATTAACTCTTGCGAACGGGTTTGCATATTTTTCATCGTGGTATCAATATCTTGCTTATTTAAGAAGTATTTTTCATACTCTTCTTTACGTGCATCAATGGCTTGTTGAGGTACATTTAGCTGGAAGGATGGGAATTTGCCGAATACAATATTATTCATTGAATCTGTATCATATTTGTCTTCTACACCATTCAAGAGAAGGCTCATCGCTTCCTTACTGTCCACACTCTTAGAGGCTGGAATACGACCCCCGCTTGCCATTGGCAGCATACCGCCATCCGCATACCATTTTGCGAACTCCCAAGCCGCATCCAGGTTCTTGGACTTTGCATTAAGAGCAAGCATGTCGCCCACACCGCCCGAATATTTATAATCCTTTTGATCTTTATTCACTTTTGGAATAGCGGCGAACGCGGTTTTGAAATCATGCGGATAGTCCTTCAAGTTGTTCGCATTGCGGAAAATAAACTCACCTGCTGCCAGCATTGCCGCTTTGCCTTGCAGGAACATGGTGTCAACCGGCATTTTACTGGTCAGCTGCTCCCCATATTCCGGTGTGGATTTGTCCACGAACATCATGTTATGCAATATTTCCAGTTGCTGTTTCCAGAGATCATTTCCAAAGTTTGAAGTACCATCCGCCTGTTTCACACCCATTCCAGCAAGCGTACCGTCCATCGTTGTTGCGAAGGAGGAATCTGCCTGCAATAATCCGTACACACCAGGTTTCGTTAGCTTCTTCGCATACTCCTCAAGATCTGACCAAGTCCAGTCCACCGCAGGAATCGGTAATCCTGCTGCATCCAGCATATCTTTGTTCAACCATACAAACGCCATGTTTTTCTTTGTAGGAATCCCATAGTATTTATCATTGATTTTCCACATCGCTGCGTCCTCGCCGATCTGGCTGTCGATATCATAATCTGTTTTCGTGCTTAGATCCAAGGCAACGCCTGCATCCATACGTTTCTGTAAATGAGCAAGATCGTAGTTCATGAAAAGGTCTATGTTTTGATTGGTCATCAAAGCAGTGTCCAGCTTTAAGTTGCCTGCATCGTCATTTACATTACGGATATACTCGACTTGAATATCTGGATGATCTTTATTCCAGTTATCAACTACAGCTTGAGGCCCGGCTTCTGCAGGAACTGCCCCCCACATCGTAAGCTTTATTTTCTCCTTTGCTGGTTCTCCATTTGCACTGCCCTGCGATGCATTACTTCCACCACTCCCACAACCAGCCAGCATCGTACCTGCTAATAAGACAGAAAGCACTGCAGGATACCACTTTTTCTTCATAGATAGCTTCCCCCTTGGAAGGATTATGTGTTGTGCTCTACATCTATAACTTTATCATCAGAGCGGATTCTGGGGGATGAACTACATTTGGGAACTTATAGAACGTTTTTTGGTTCTTTACGGAATTCATTTGGCGTGACACCACACCACTTTTTGAAGATTTTTATAAAATAATTATCGTTCTCAAAGCCTACTTGCTGCCCAATCTCGCTAATTGTTAGCTTCGTCTCTGCAAGCAGCATTTTCCCAGCCTGAATCCGACGCTCTTGAATATAATTGGTCAACGTTTTCCCTGTCTTTTTCTTGAATAAGTCACTTATATAGCTGGCATCCATCCGGATCAACTCTGACATGGATTTGAGCGAGATGTCCTCAGCATAATGTTCTTCAATATAAGCTATAATTTTGTTCATCTCCACATGATCTGTCGGTCCCGTTTGTTGCTTCTCAGGAAACCATTTATCGGCCTTCTTCATCTTCACCATTCGCTCCAGCTCGGCCTGGACCTTACCCATAGTCTGCTTCAAGCCTTGGAGATCTAAAGATAACTTCAAAATGTAGTCCGAAGCCCCAAATACGAGCGCCTGCCGGGCGTATTCAAATTCACTCAATGCGGTCAACATTACAAATCGGCAGTCGAAGCCTTCCTCTCGCGTAATTTGAAGAAGCTTCACCCCATCCATCACCGGCATATTAATATCCGTCACTACCACATCAGGCTGCAGCTCACGAATCATTTGCAAGCCTACTTCTCCATTCTCCGCCTCACCTATAATTTCAAACGGGATTCCAGCCTTTAAGAATAGCTTCCGTATACTTTTAACCGCAGGTTGTTCATCATCCACAATTAACGTTCTCCACATGTGAGCTTACCTCCATCGTAAGGTTTTGAAATAAGGAATGGAAAATGGATGATCACTTCAGTTCCTGTGTCTGATGACACAATGTCCATACCTGTCCGTTGATTCTTGAACAACAGCTCCAAGCTCTCCCTAATATTCTGAACACCGATTCCTTTACGTTTCCGTGTAGCCTTATTCAGCTGTGCTCTTTCTATCCCCATGCCGTTATCTCTAACCTGCAGATACAGCTGTTGCTCAGTCACTTTAGCGGAGATATCAATTCTCCCTTGTTTTACAGACTGACCGAAGCCGTGAATCAAGCTATTTTCAATTAAGGGCTGCAGACAAAATTTAGGGATTAATGCGTATTGCAGTTCCTCGTTGATATCATATTGAATTTCAATCCCATGTCCAAAACGTTGCCGCTGTATCTCCATGTAAGATTCTATTAGTACGATTTCATCCTTTAACAGGATCAAATCGACTTCAGTATTTAAGGTTGTCTCCAATATTTTTCCTAGTGAAACACAAATTCCATAAATTTCATCATCATCTTTATCTAAGGCAATGCTCTTTATCGTATTCAATGTATTTAGTAGAAAATGCGGGTTCATCTGCGAAAGTAATACCTGAAATCGAACGAATTGCTTCTGTTTTTCTTCAAGCTGAAGTCGCTGCAACAGCTCATTTAAATCATGGATCATGATATTGAAACTCTGAGTCAGGGCAAGAATCTCTCCCCGCCCTTGCTCGGGTAATTTCATTTTGAGATTCGTCTTAGCGGTCATTTCCATCTTCTTCTGTAGCTTCTTAAGCGGTACTGTAATCGTCGATGATATGAAATAAGTTAATAGAACAAATAGCAGTAGAATGATTCCAAATCCACCAAAAAACCGTCGTTTCTGCTTGTCTACCTCAAGAAATAGCTGTGCTAGCTGCACCTTTTTAACAACATAGCCATTTAACTCCTCGATGTAGCTGTATGTGTATAAACTTTCCTCCTTCGGATCGACAATGGATGCAGCACGCCCCGTCTGCCGCTGGTTGGCACTCTTCACAATACTCTGCGCAATATCAGGGGAAAAAGTCTCATCCTTAAGCGGATTAAGCATCACACCCCCCAAGGCATCGAGTAGAAATAAAGCCCCTTCCTGTTTACTCCCTAACGTTGATCTGGTAAACCACTCCTCATAATCGATACTTAATCTTGCATAGGCATAAATATTCAAACCATTATCACGCATAACCTCATAAAGACTAAGCATTTTCTTACTTGTTGTACTTTCCCGGACCACATTATTCTTGTCATTCGGATTCCATATATATCGATTCGTTCCTTCTCGCTTCAAGGCTTGAACCCAATCCTCTGATTGGATTTCGTCGTAGCTCAAAGTTTCCTTTGGCATAAAGGAAGTGTATGCGTTTCCATGAAGGTCGATTAATGTATAATACACCGTCGCTCCACTCATAAAGAATGTATTTTCAATCGCTCCAAACTTGTTTTCAACGAGTTTTTTTCTCGTGATTTCATCAGATTGCTCGGGATTCTTCATTATCGATAAAATCGTCGTATCTTGTTCGAGTAATGACCCTGTTTTCATCACGAGACTCATGAGATCAACAAAACCATTCTTAATACCAATAAGCTGCTCTATGTTCTTCGTTTCCGCATTATCCTGCAGCATTTGTTCTGTCTCTTTAAAGTTATATAGAACGAGTATGGCAATGGGTGTTAGTACCAACAGCAAGAAGGCTAACAAAATCCGATTCTTAAAGGTACTTGGCGTAAGTTTCAAATATAATCGCTTCACGAGGACTCCCCTCACTTTGTATGTGCTTACAATCCTTCCCCCTATTGTAATCTGCTCCTGCTTAAAAAAATAGAGCCGGGATATTCTCCCGGCTCTACCTATTTTCTACTCATCGATCTTCAGTACTGCCATAAACGCTTCTTGTGGTACTTCTACACTACCCACTTGCTTCATGCGTTTCTTACCTTCTTTTTGCTTCTCCAGCAGCTTCCGTTTACGGGAAATATCGCCGCCGTAACATTTAGCAAGTACGTTTTTGCGCATCGCCTTAACGGTTTCACGCGCAACCACCTTCGTACCCACAGAGGCTTGAATCGGCACTTCGAACATTTGACGCGGGATAATCCCCCGCAGCTTCTCACAAATGATACGTCCGCGGTTGTAGGCACGATCGCGGTGAACGATAAAGGACAAGGCATCGACCTGCTCATTGTTAAGCAAGATATCCATCTTGACCAGATTCGAACGACGGTATCCGCAAATTTCATAGTCGTAAGAAGCATAACCTTTCGTACCGGATTTCAACTGATCAAAGAAATCATAAACGATCTCTGACAGCGGAATCTCGTACGTAATCGTTACACGATTAGTATCTAGATATTCCATATTTACGAACTCGCCGCGTTTGTTCTGGCACAGCTCCATTACAGTACCCACGAAGTCGTTAGGCACAATGATCGCTGCTTTAACATACGGCTCTTCAATATAGTCAATCGTACCGATCTCCGGATAATGTGACGGGTTGTCGATTTGGATCATTTCGCCATTGGTCAGCATAATTCGGTAAATAACACTCGGCGCTGTTGTGATTAGCGGCAAATTGAACTCGCGCTCAATCCGCTCTTGAATGATCTCCATATGCAAGAGTCCAAGGAAACCGCAACGGAAACCAAATCCAAGTGCGCTTGAACTTTCCGGCTCAAAGCTTAGCGAAGCATCATTCAGCTGGAGCTTCTCCAGCGCCTCACGAAGATCGTTATAATCGGAGGTCTCAATCGGATACAACCCGCAATATACCATCGGGTTGATCTTACGGTAACCTGGAAGCGGCTCAGCAGTAGGATTCTTTGCGTCAGTGACAGTATCACCGACACGGGTATCTCCAACATGCTTGATCCCAGCTACGATAAAGCCAACATCACCGATGTTCAATTCATCGACAATGGTCATACGCGGCATAAATGCGCCAACTTCAATGACCTCGAAGGTCTTCTCAGTTGCCATCATCTTAATCTTCGAACCCGCACGGATCTTCCCGTCCATTACGCGCACATAGACGATAACGCCTTTGTAAGGATCGTAGTGAGAGTCAAAGATCAATGCTTTAAGCGGCTCTTCTGAATTACCGGATGGCGCAGGAACCTGCTTCACCACCTGCTCCAGAATTTCCTTGATTCCGATACCGGCTTTGGCAGATGCCATAACCGCTTCGCTGGTATCCAGCCCGATAACATCCTCGATCTCCTGCTTTACCCGGTCAGGGTCAGCGTTTGGCAAATCAATTTTGTTGAGCACAGGTAGGATTTCCAAGTTGTTATCCAGTGCTAAATACACATTGGCCAGTGTCTGTGCTTCAATTCCTTGAGCCGCATCCACAACCAGCAGTGCACCTTCACATGCTGCAAGACTGCGGGAAACTTCATAGGTGAAATCGACGTGCCCCGGTGTATCAATCAAGTTGAGATAATACTCTACACCATCGTCTGCACGATAGGTTAAACGCACGGCTTGCAGCTTTATTGTGATACCACGTTCGCGCTCCAGATCCATCTGATCGAGTACCTGTTCCTGCATTTCACGCGTGGTTAGTGCCCCCGTGTATTCCAAAATGCGGTCAGCTAGTGTCGATTTACCATGGTCTATATGTGCAATAATCGAGAAATTGCGAATTTGTTGTTGTCTTTTCTGAACGTCAGTCATTCCTTACCCCCACAGACAGCCTGATATTAATCCACTTATTATAACAGTACAAGCTTACTCCATCAATCCCGCGCTGGCCCAAAACAAAAGAAACAGCTATACACGATCCCGTGAAATAACCGTTTCTTCTAAATTTGCTGTTAATTTTCTGCCGAAGCGAACAATGAAACTACCCAGCGGATTCCCTTCTGGGAAGCCTGCTGCAAGAGACCTGCCGTCTTATCTGCCAGAACATCGACTGTAGGCTTTTGCTCCTCAGGAATTAGAATTTGCTCCGGAGATTTCGTACTATAATCATCCACAACTTGTTGAGGAGGATCTGCGGCTGGCGTTGTATTGCTATTTTGAGGCAAAGGAGAGACGGCCGTATAAGCACCTGTGACAGGATCGATCACCATTGGCACATATACATAAGTCTGCCCACCCTGTGTCACACCATTCTTTTGCAATTGTGGCTGTGGCTGCATGCCTGTTACTTGACTGGTCGGTGTAGTCGGGCTGGCATTCCAGCCGGGCAGAATCTTAGAGACTGTTGACCCCCCACTTCCGCCGAACTGCATCCCTAAGAGGATGCCAATCCCTGCCCAAATCCCGACCATAACCAGTTTTTTTCCGAAACGCGACATGTACACACCACTCCTTTTTAATCCTTGGTAATTTATTTTAAGAAGCTCCGTTTGATTTCTTTGGTGTTGTAGTGGGATTCGCCACTTTTTCAGGTGCGTTCACCTTCTCAGCGTCATGACTGCTCCAGTAAACATCAGCGATAGCATCCGCCAAAATATCAGCCGTACGCTTTAATTCCTCAGCCGAATTATCAATTCCGCCCACTTCAATCAAAACACTATTAGGAGAGAGGGTCTGATTGTACTCCCCGTTATTTCCTTTACCCGCAGCTTTTCCCCATATCCCACGAGATATTCCCGGGTAATTCTTTTCAAGCTGTTGATGAATCTTATTGGCAAACTCTTCGTTCTTCTTCCAGTCTTTATTTGCATGTCCAATGATAAAATAGACCTGTGCATAGCTTTTCCCGTCAATAACAGCTGTTGTTTTGCTATGACGCTGCGAATCGCGGTGAATGTCGATAAAACTATCCATTTCCTCATTTGCGCTGAGTGCTGATTTAACCAAGATCCGGGAATATTTATAGGAAAAGTTCCAGTTATAGTCGGTGATTTTGGTTGGAAAATCTTCTTTGGCATGAACCGTACCAATCCCGAGCTGTTCCAGTCTTTTCGTAATATATGATCCTACCAGCATTACATTTTTAGTTGAAACTCCGGAGCTGGGATTTTCATTTGCTGCCCCTAACAGAGGATTGTAGGCCTCTCTAGGATGTGAATGATAGATTAGAATCCGTTTGATGGAGGTATCCTTAGTGCTGTCTGTGCCGCTTTGCGGATCACTCTTATCCGTCCCTTCCTCCGCTGATGGTTCAGGGGATGGTGCAACCGTCGCTTCAGGCTGCTGTGTTGTAGTATCTCCATGCTTGTCCCCTTCGTCCGGAACAGAAGTTTCTGCATCTTCACCACCCTCAGCCAGTTCATCAGTCCCAGGATGATAATCCACTGGTGCTCCTGTAGATCCACCTGAACCTTTCCGCAAAAGAAATGGATCATCCGCCGCCATCCCCGGCACTTCACGAGAGACTAGACTCTTAGGGTCACCTGGATTCACACTGGTTAGCAACTGAAATACGAAAGAAGTTACCTTTTCACCTGAAAAAGCGGAAGGCTCTTTACCCTGCGGTAAATGCGGCACCTCCATCCCCAGCAGCTCCATGAAAAAACCACTGGACAGGGAGGCGGCAAGCCCCTTCATTGAAGGAATGGGTGAAGAGCTAAGCTTCTGTCCGGCCAATCCACCGGCTCCAAGCAGCATAAAAAATACTAGTGAACCTCCGGCCAACAGCAGCATCGTTCTCCCCAGCGATAAAACATCCAGCATTTTTCCCCTTAAACGGCCGATGTTCCAAAGCTGAAACCATTTTTTATTCATTGTAGTTATGTCCTCCTCCAGCCCTCTGTAATCTCTTATACTCCAAATCTATGAGCGCAAGAGCAATACTAGAACCGAAAATGAGAGAATAGACATAAAGCCCGTACAGGATACCTTAATTCAGCATCCCGCCGGGCTAAACAAACCATAATTCAGTTAGTGGGTATACGCGCCAACATTCTCAGGATCAACCGCATCATGTAAAGCCGCATTCAGACCACTGGCCACAATATTCGCGATCCCTTCAATAAATTCATCGATTTCCTTGGGAGTGACAATCAAATCGTGCCCCAGAGGTTCAAGCACTTCCTTCACTAATGACAAGCGTTCCTGCTCAGAGATATCGTCCAGCATCCCCATGATTTCCTTCGTATGGTTTGCTCCTTGCCCGAAGTGATTTTTCATCATCTCCAGCACATTATTTACAATAGTTGAGGCATAGCAGACAGTGGGCACTCCGATTGCGATACAAGGAACACCCAGAATTTCTTGGGTTAATCCACGTCGCTTGTTGCCAATCCCCGAACCGGGATGGATCCCAATGTCGGCAATTTGAATCGTCGTATTGATACGCTCCAGTGACCGGGATGCCAACGCATCTATGGCAATAATAAGCTCAGGTTTCGTCCGATCCACGATTCCCTGCACGACTTCACTCGACTCAATCCCAGTCAGCCCAAGCACTCCAGGAGCAATAGCGCTCACCTTACGATAACCAGGGGAGATCTGATCCGGAACCAGCTCATAGAACTGCCGCGTAATGAGTGAGTTCTCCACCACCAACGGACCCAGTGAATCCGGTGTAACATTCCAGTTACCAAGACCAACAATCAACACAGATGCATCCTTGCCAATCCCAATTCTGATCAAAAAGTCCTCAAATTCGCGGGCAAAAACTTCTGCCACCTTTTGCTGCAAGCCTGTATCTCCGCCACGCAGAGCGGGTACCTCAAGGGTTACATAGTTACCAATTGCGCGTCCTATTGCCTGTGATCCGGCAGCATTAGCTACACCAAGACGGGTCACTTTAATCCCATCAGACTCTTCCACTTCTTCGTTCACACCAGGGATCGGCGTTCGTTGTGGGCCTTGAGCCATTTCCTTTGCCTCTAATGCCAAATCGGTGCGCACAGAATATAGCTGCAGATCCGGTTCCATTGTGTACCAGCCTCCTAAAAGTTTTGTAAGCATACACTTCCATGAGTTCATCCTCATTTGGCAAGCTTCTGCCTATGCTCTTTTGTCGATAGTGTGCGAGAGAAAGCCAATGTTTATGCAGGATACGGAGGTTTAATTTGAAAGCTTTAAGTATTGCTTTTTGCTACCGGTCATGCTAAACTATTTTAAGTTGTGAATCATTTGATAATGATTTCGAATGTCTTACAGGAGGTGAATGCAATGCCAAATATTAAATCCGCGGTTAAACGCGTAAACACGAACGAAAAACGCCGTGCACTGAATGCTTCCCAAAAATCCGCGCTTCGTACAGCTGTGAAAACTGCTGATGTAGCTCTGACTGGTACGGAAGTAGAAACTGCTCAAGCTGCTTTCCTAGCTGCTTCCAAAAAGCTGGACAAGGCCGTAAGTAAAGGTCTGGTTCATAAAAATGCGGCTGCCCGCAAAAAATCCCGCTTGGCGAAGAAATTGAACGCTCTTACGGCTCAAGCCTAAGACGACATTCATAATGAGCAATTGAAGAACCTGACCGCTATGCTTCATACGGTTAGGTTTTTTTGTGTCTATTAATTAATAATAAGTAGTGTTTAAGAGATGTTTATTAAATGAAAGAAGACCCCCTCAGAGAGGCGGTCTTCTTTCATTTATTTATTCTCTTTTTTCATTTCATAATAGTTACCATCCCATAAAAAAATCATCGTTTGATCGTCTTTAACAATAAAACTGCTGCCGGGATTCGTCCAATTATTTATAGACACCGTCTTAACCGATTCCGTCTCGATGCCAAGGTCGCTTAATTCATTTCTGTATTCGTTAAAAAAGTCATCCTTTGTAATGCTCTCTTCTTTATATTCAGGGTTCATAATTTCATCTTTATCAAAAGATGCCTTTTCTTGCGAATAAGTTACCCGCATGCCAATAAGCTTTTCATCCTCCGCTGCCGAGACAGGTGTAGAACCTACTAGACCTTGTACACTCCATTCCCCAAAATAAGAAGGTGCATCTGCAGAGGTATTCGTATTCGCAGGCGACTCAGAAGCTGAACCTGACGGTGAATTAGTATCCGTTTTGCCACAGGAACTAATTAATAGAACGAGTAACAGCAGTGCCGAATATTGAAATATTCTTTTCATAGTCAGATCATCTCCAATACTTTTTCCCCTTCTTAGCTCAGACACCTAAACGCAGCATGAACAGCTCCAGCCCTAGCACTTTGTCTATAGCCCCTGTTTTCATTTTATAATCCAGATCCGCCAATGCACTTAAGATTTGCCGCAATCGTTCACTGGAGAACTTATGGGCCTGCTCCCCAGCAAGCTTAACCGCATATGGATGCAATCCGATCTGTGACGCAATCTGTCCCTGCGAATAACTATGTGCTGATAAATCCTTAACCTGCAAAATAATGCGGAACTGCCGCGCAACCAACGCTGCGATCTTGATCGGTTCCTCACGCTGCTTCAGCAGCTCATATAAGGTATCAAGCGCCTTATCAAGACGCAGATTAGCGATATCCTCAACAAGCGTAAACACATTTTGTTCTGTACCACGGTGTACCAGACTCTCTACGGCCCCCGCATCCACTGTGCCGCCCTTACCAGCAAATAAACAAAGCTTGTCCATCTCTGCAGATAAACCTTGCAAGCCTGTGCCTGCATTCGTTATAAGAATTTCTGCCGTGCCAGGTGCCATTACACAACCCCGCTCACGAATTCCTTTTTCCACCCAGCGCAGCAGCTCTTCTGCTCCCAGCGGATTAAAGGCTAATACTGTGCCCACTGATTTGACAGTCTTCACAATTTTTTTACGCTCATCCAGCTTATCATTATTCACCATAAAGACGATTACACTGAAGTCTACAGGATGCTGCAAATAGTCACTTAAAAGATCTATACGATGCTCCAGTTTGGCATTTTCTTTGCCCGCTGTAAATAACGAGGCATCCCGCACCAGCAATAATTTACGTTCTACCATAAATGGCACAGTCTCAGCTTCTTCTACCACAGCCTGCACCGGCGTCTCAGAGAGATCAAAGGGAATAACTGCGAAATCACGATCCTCTTTAGCAATCAGCTGTTCTTCCAGCAGTGCCGTGAATTCATTCATTCGAAATTTCTCACTGCCATATAAAACATATAACGGTGAGATCTTCCCTTGTTTGATTTCTTTTATCGCCGTTTTGGCATCCATCCCGCCACTTCCTTTTCCATTCATCTAGCCCATTTTGTCCAGAGTTCTATTGTAGCAAAAAAAACTACAAAAATGCATGCAAAAACGGAGAAACTCTGGCAGCCATGGCCAAAGCCTCTCCGTTTAAGCGGCGCATCTATATAAACGACGGAGTGCGAAGCTCTAGAAACTCCACATCCGGCGGTCATACCGATGTTCTGCAAAACCTATACTTTCTAGTTCCTGTCCTGTTGATATAGTATATTCAGAAACTTCGAAAAAAGTTCCAACCCCACTTTAATTTGTTGAAGATGAGGTTGGAGTGTTCGTTGGTGTCGCCCCAGGGGATACAGCCGGACTTGAAGAAGCTGCTTCCTGTACAGTGTACACCTTGGTTACATTCACACCATCTTTTTCAGTCACGTACGTAAACTTCGAGCTGTCCGCAGACCATTCACCAGAAATCCAATTTCCTTCTAGCGGATAAGAGTTTACGGCTAACCGTTCTTCCGCTGAGCCCTCTGGCGACTTCTTATAAATCACAAGCTGCAGCCCAACAAATTCTATAGCATACTGACCATCAGGAGAAGTCCAGGTCTGCACATTAGGATCTTCAGAACTGCTTAAGCTCATAACTTCCCGTCCATAGTCATAAGGAATCTTTAAAGAATCCTCCATCAGCGGAGCAGAATCAGCTGCGCTGTCTGAATTCATATCAGCAGTTTGCTCCTTATTATTCACCTTTAGCTGATTGCTACTGGCATTACTAGAATCTGAATTATGAGATTTCGTGGCGATATCCTGCTTTGGCGAAACAATTTTCTCTGTAGGCTTAGGATCTGCGCTTTGAGGCGGTTCGGTGATCGAACGCCCTCCAGCTCCAGCTCCCGCATCAGCTGCATCCGCCGGTGCACTTGGCATCGAGGTAGGGTCCACTGGTCCCGTCGCTCTATCTAAAGCGGCGTTATCTTCGTTCATCTCCGGTGCATCCGTCTTATACTGCGCAGCGCCCTCGTTCTCTCCACCAGCTGCAGGTGAAGCTCCATCAGAGTTAGCAGTAATAGAAGCTTGTGATTCCATTGCTGTATCCTTAGTATCATCGCTGGCTGTTTTAGCACTATCCTGCATCCTTTGTTCTACTTCTGCCCCAGGCATTTTATCGGGCATATTAAATATTGCGATCCCTAATAGAACGGCAGCTGCAATAGCTCCAATGCCTGTCCGTGTTGCTATAGAGGTTCCCTTGGAAGGTTTACCGCGGGAGCTTTCACGTGAAAATGGGACAACAACCGGCTCCTCAGATCTCACAGCACTCTGTTCACGACTGCTTCGATCCAATTCTGCAAGCTGAGGTAAAATAGAGTCAACCAGACTAAACGGGGGTTTCACGTCTGGCAACTGCTCCAATTCATTGGAGAGAAGTGTCAGGCGCTCAAAGACTTCCGCGCAGGAAGGACAATTATCGATATGACGGAACATCTCAACAATCTCATCTTGACTCAAATCTTTGTCTAAATAGCGGTGCATCCATTCCATCACCTCCGCGCATTTCATCCCGATACACCACCTTTCTGGTACTCCTGAAGTCTATTCTGCAGTTGCTGTCTAGCCCGAAATAAGTATGATTTCACTGTATTCAAGGGCAAATCCAGACAATCTGCAATCTCGTTGTAAGAAAAATCCTGTAAATAGCGCAGGACGATGACTGTCCGATGATGCTCGGGCAATTGATCAATCGCTTCGCGTATATCCTCAGCTAAATAAGAGGATAGAACCTCACGTTCCACATTGTGTTTATCCTGAAACACCATTTCATGTTCATCAATAGAAACTGTAGGTTTAGTTCTTCTGAATTTATCAATGCAAATGTTAGTGACGATTCGCTGAACCCACGTTTTGAACTGGGCCTTCTCCTCATATGAGCCGATTTTTGTATAAACCCGGATCAAGGCTTCCTGAGATGCATCTAACGCATCTTGTTCATTATGCAAAATGTAGAAGGCCGTTTTATATACATGTCCTTCAATTTCTCGCAATAGGGTGATTAGAGCGTCGCGATCGCCCGCTTGAGCGGCTCTGATGAGTCCCTGCTCCACCACGAAGGTTCCCCCTCTCTATGCAATCTTACTGACGCGCAAGACTGCGAATTTGTTGCAACCGTGTAATTAATATTTTTAGAATACCAAACTTTTCTTAGAACGTCATGTTAAGCCAGCCGTTACAACGCGCTATCCCGCATTGCACAGCCAATAATTCCTACTAAGCATACAGGGGAAACAACAATCATTCAAATACTCTTTTTCACTATCTTAGTAACAAAAATGACATCAAAAGAAACGGCCTATCCCCTTGTCGGAAATGAAACCGTCTGTCTTAAATATTACCCTCCGGTATCGAGCAAGAAACTCTATTTATAGAGCGCAATTTTGCAGAGCATGAAGACCGCGTAGTTTTCCCTAGTCTCATCATCCACCACATAGGCTTCTCCATTCTCAAATAATTGAGGGTTATTGTAATTGCGCTCTAATCTGTAGATCTGCCCTTCCGTCACCTTACAACCATGGAATGCCGACTCAATTTCTACGTACTCAGCATCATCTTCATCCGCTGCTTGATACAGCTTTTTATCATTATAAGCAGGCATATACTCACTCCCGGCTGGATAATAAATCCTGACGTTCAGTCCATGTATCACTACTCTTCTATTATATAGTTTATTATCTTTATCCCGATTCTATACTTTCTAAAAAGCATAGAATAAAAGGAATATTGACAGCTCAAAGAAAATCAACATAAAAAGGCTGCATGGCCAACGTCTGTCAGCCACACAGCCTATAAATAAAAACGCAAATCAGGATTTCAATCTCCGTTCAAACTATACATTAAATCCCTTTTATCTCTTTAAACTTCGCCACATATTGGGCAGCAAGATCAGTAATCTGATCGTATCGGCCATTCTTCGCCGGTGCAGTCAAATTCCCCCCAATGCCCACAGCCATGCAGCCGTTTGCAATCCACTTCTCCATATTGTTCAAATCCACGCCACCGGTCGGCATAATATTTACATGTGGCATAGGACCTTTAACCGCTTTTACATAATCCGGCCCGAAAGCACTGCCAGGGAACAATTTAAGCACATCCACGCCGTACTTCAGCGCTTCCTTCATTTCATTTAATGTCATGCAACCAGGCATATAGGGAATGCCGTAAAGATTACACATCTTAGCTGTCTCCACTTCAAAAGAGGGACTAACCACAAACTCTGAACCTGCAAGAATGGCTATTCTAGCTGTTAAGGGGTCCAAGACAGTTCCGGCGCCAATCACCGCACGACCTCCGTACTCAGCAACCAATCTCTTAATCGCCACATCCGCGTCTGGTGTAGTAAAAGTTACCTCAATATTATTTAGACCGCCTTCTATACAAGCAACGGACATCTTAAAAGCTTCCTCAGCACTATCTGCTCGAATAACCGCTACAACCCCGACGGATGCCACATTCTGCAATACTTTCATTTTCTTCATCAGTAGACTCCCTTTCTCTTGGTACGATCATAGATAAACAGGAAATACTTTTTTAGATAAACTTTTTTATTAAATTTACTAATTATTGCGTTTTGTTCTATAAGGAAATAGTAATAACAATACGATTAACAGTCAATACATTTTTATTACATCAGGTGCAAATAAGTAATAAAATCTAAGAAAAACCTTTATAAAACAAGGGTTTATGGAAACATTATTTTCTTTTTACGAAAAAAGTTTTTTGGTTAACAATTATTCTTTTATTGTACAAAACCGATTTATGTGATAATTTCAAATTACAAATCATTATACTGGGATAAAATCATTACCCTAGGAGGAACTAAAAATGAGTAAACAGCTGGATGCCGTCACTTTCGGGGAGCCGATGGCGATGTTTTATGCGAATGAGGCCGGTCCTCTGCATGAAGTATTTTCGTTCTCCAAAGCATTAGCAGGTGCAGAAAGCAACGTGGCTACAGGCTTGTCGCGTTTGAATCATCCTACAGGTTATGTTACGAAGCTTGGCGAAGATAACTTTGGCACATTCATTGCACAGGCGATGAAGAACGAGAACATTAATACGGACAATATTACTTTTACTAAAGAGTATTCAACAGGTATGCTTATCAAATCGAAAGTGGTTACCGGCGATCCAAAGGTCGAATACTTCCGCAAAAACTCCGCGGCCTCCACGCTTAGTCTGGAGGATTTCGACGAGGCTTACTTCAACTCCGCAGGACATCTGCATGTTACAAGTATCTCCGCCGCTTTGTCCAAGAGCTGTCATGAATTTTCTATTCACGCTATGGAATTTATGAAGAGTAAAGGAAAGACGATCTCTCTGGATCCTAATCTGCGTCCCAGCTTATGGCCGGATACAGAAACAATGGTGAGTACCATCAATGATCTGGCTACACGCTGCGACTGGTTCCTGCCGGGACTCGGTGAAGGTAAAATCCTTACCGGACTGAGCACACCCGAAGAGATTGCAGACTATTACCTGGAGCGTGGCGTAAGCTTAGTCGTCATCAAGCTTGGCCCTGAAGGCGCTTACTATAAATCCTCTGCTGGGGAAGGTTACGTGGACGGATTCAAGGTGGAGCAGGTTGTTGATACGGTGGGTGCAGGTGATGGATTTGCGGTTGGCGTAATCAGTGCGATGCTGGAAAAGCTTCCGATTGCTGAGGCCGTCAAACGCGGCAATGCGATCGGTGCGTTAGCCGTCATGTCGCCAGGCGATATGGACGGACTTCCCACCCGTGAGGAACTTGCGAAGTTTATGCAACAAGAAGTCTAATAATTGCAAAAAGACACAGAGCAGCGATTCTCCGTTATTGGAGGAGCGCTGCTCTGCTTTTTGGGTTGCTGATTGGCTGCTATTGCTATGCTATGGCTATTGCTATGCTATGGCTATTGCTATGCTTCAGCAGTGTAATCACGTACCTCAGGGCTTTCGGACCCAGAAGACGCTATTTGCAATTTTTTCACCTTTGCGGCGTAGTTTCGGACTCCAGTGACACTATTCCTTATGAAAAAGGGCATTTAGCATGTTTTCCATGCCGATAGCTGCGATGGGGTCCGATAGTACTCCAAATATGGGATTATACCGCATATAAGGTCAGCTGAGTCCGATAGTGACTTCCTACGCGAGAATATTACCCAATCAAACCCAAGTTTAGTGTTTAGATAAAGTTAGGTCCAATAAAAGGGGGAGTGCCCAGCAAGCTAAGAAATAGCTGCTGGGCACTCCCCTTTTTATAGTTCAAACTTATTTGTAAGACTTCACCGACTGCCCTTGCTGCAAGGTCGGCGGGAAACGGTATGTAATTGGAACAGAAGCTCCCTTATCCTCGATACAAGAGAGTATAATCTTGGCAGCCTGCATCCCCATCTCGTAAGCAGGCTGACGGATTGTCGTAATGACCGGATTATAAATTTGCGCGAATTCCGCATCATCTATCCCGATGACCGACAACTGTTCTGGAATAGAGATGGCATTTCGATTCGCATATTTCAGAATTTCCGCTAGTGTGATGTCGTTCGTAGCCAGCAGTGCAGTTGGTGGCTCCGGCAGTGCTAATAAGTGTTCCAGCCCCGAAGCTAATTCCTCTTTGGATACACTGCAAATATACTCCTCACGCAGCGTTATGCCCGCTTCTTCCATCGCTTTTTTGTAGCCACTAATCCGCTCTTTGCGAGGAGTAATCGCATGCTCCCCAATTGGGAGGGACACCAGAGCAATCCGCTCATGGCCTTGCTGAATTAGCTGCCCTACGCCTATCTTTGCCGCCATTTCATTATCCAGCAATAGACTCTGCGTGGTGATTCCATCTACTAGACGATCCATAAAGACTAGCGGGAAATCAGCCTCTACCAGCTTGCTATAGGCAGACGGGTTATTCCCTGTAGGAAAAATAATCAGCCCATCCACCTGACGAGCGATTAAGGTTTCTACATATTTGCTTTCTTTCTCCGCATTCTCATCTGCGTTGCATATGATCACTTGGATTCCGTGATGCTGCAGCTCATTCTCAATCGCCCGGATACATTGGATTGACAGCGTGTAGTCAATATTAGCTACGATGATCCCGACCATATGCGTCCGGTTCTGCTTCAGACTGCGTGCCAGACCATTTGGCTGATAATTAAGCTCCTCAATTACGGCCTCAATCCGGTTTTTCGTCGCTTCGCTCATATATTTAAAACGTTTGTTCAAAAATTGGGAGACCGTACTTTTCGAAACTCCCGCTTTTTGAGCCACATCATCAATCGTTAACTTCTTCATCGCTTCGGCTCCACTCTTCTCAAAAGAAAATACTTTATCAAAAAGTATAGCTTTTATTTAGTGATTTATCTACTAGGGAGTCTGACTGTAAAATTCCTGATACAGCTCATTTTGTCGCTCTTCTGATAAAAATGCCCAATCTTCATCTAACCACCCTGGTCCACCTTTCGTAAGAATATCAGCTTTATAAAGTTCTCCATTCATCTCATATTCCATGGTTAACGATTGTCCATTAATGTCTCTAAATCCAATGGTCGATGCAGGTGTTTGAATGCTTAAGGTCTCCATATCATAAAGCACTGTTTTGTCTTGGTATGTCTTATCTACCGGGTATTCTAGGTAACTAAATACGATCTGGTCATGCTCCTTATCCACTGCGATTATTGACTTATATTCTAATAGCTCCCAATCAAAGGACGTAAGCTCTTTCGGTACCACTGATTCTCCTGTCGCTGCTTTTTTAACATTTAGAATAAAAAATCTACCATTCTCCATAATGCCTGAACCTATAGTCTTCGTATAGGTAAATAGCAGAGCGTAATCGCCCGCTCCAAAAAATCCACTCAAATATTGATAAGTACTTGCCCCTCCTGCAAAAAGAGGTAAAGTATAAATCCTAGTAGCTGAAGAAGCCGATAATTCCGTCTGGTCCTTCGAGCTCAGGTAAAGAGTGAACGGTTCTGTAGGATGTGTGTACTTTGGCTTCTTGTAGTCCACCATCGGGGGTGGCGGCGACCAAAGGATTCCCGCTGTTGTCTCAACGGCATACGCTTTACTCTTATCTCTGTTAATTGGCAAAGGCATGTAGTATTTCTTACCGCTAATCTCAAATTCTACTGGACTTGTCGGAGGCTCTATCGCTTTATCATTAGTTGCAGGACTAGAAGAAGGCAGTATGCCTGCGCCTTGTGACTGAACGGATGACGAATGGATTGGCCCTGTGTTTTTCCATATGCCCATAGGGAAGGTAAGCGCACCTATCAACAAAATCGTAGCCAGACTGGTCAACACCACATTTTTATTTATCCAATAACGTTTGTAAGCTGAACTTTTATTCGCAGCAGCCTGTTCGATCCGCATCATTAACTCAGGCGTAAAACCATCTTCAATGAAAGGATTTTTGCCTGCTTGCGCATACCAATCCGTCTGCCCGATCATCACTGGATTACTATCATCGGCGTTGCGTTTCATTCCCTCTCCTCCTTCTGGATAGCCTCTTTAACCTTCTCTCTCGCCCGCGCGAGCCGAGATTTCACGGTTCCTTGTGCTACATTCAGCAAATCTGACATTTCGGCAATGGATAATCCATGTTGAATATCTAGCACAAGCACCTCTCTGTTCTTCTCTGGAAGGGTCATAATAATTTCCCAGATCCGGTTCGCATACTGATTGCCAAGGGCTTCTTTTTCCGCAGAAGGTGCATTAACAGCAGTAGGTTGATCACCCAAAGCTATGAATCTGCGCCAAAAGCTATTTTTGCTCCAACTGAAGGCCGTATTTCTGGTAATCGTAAGCAGCCAGGTTTTCATCGAAGATTGCCCCCGGTATTTCCCAACATTCTTGTACGCCTTCAAAAACACTTCTTGGCTGATATCATTTGCCTGCTCTCGACTTCTAGTTAAGAAAAAAGCATAATTCCACACATCCGAGCCATACGCCTCCATCATTTCCCGCAAACTCATTGCGGGCGCATACGCTGCTGTATATGGTATATCTTCGCTTAGCATGTTTCGCCTCACCTCTTGCCTAATAAGACTTTCCAAACTTGAAAAAGTTCCCTCTAAAATAAAAAAATAGGTCATTTATTAAAAAACACCACCGATGAACGTTTAAGCGTTCACTAGTGGTGTGTGGATATTTTTTAAAGAGAGCTGAATTTCTCCTGTAGCCGCCGTGCAAGCTCATCGTCTGATAACGGATTACGATGCGTATTTTCCAGATAGATATGCTTTTCGGTCTCGGGCATCAAATATTCCTTATACCATAAAAACATATCCGGACTATCCCCCTGAATCCGCAAAAATTTACGGGCCGTTTCTACATGATCTATAGTGTTGGCAATATTGGTCAACCAATCAGCCCGATAAAAATGCTCCCACTGGCCGATCTCTGCCCGTAAAAGAGCCTGCTGGCCCTCCTTATAATCCCAAACCGCATGAGAAGCTTCGATAAACGCCTCTGGAAATCGCTCTTCTTGGTAACACATGTACGCCTGACAAAGAGAGGATAACCCTCTGCACCCGCTCCAATGCAGCTCAATTTGAACTAGCAGTTGAACATGCAGCCTGTTTCGCTCTTTTTCGGGTAAAAGTTCCATCACCTCTAGGCACTGCTTTCGCAGCAGATACCAGACTAGTATTACTCGCTCAGCTCGATCCCTGAACCATCGAACCTGCTCTAAAAAAGGAACATCCCCTGAGGCCCAGCGCAGTCGCTCATCGCTCTCCGTCTTATTTTGCAGCCAATGCCCTATAATCTGCCTTGCCGGATGATGATAGAATTCATCGCCTGCGCGGTCGTCAGCATTAGGACCATATACTATGGTGTTTTTGAAGTAGCTTTTGTACAATTGTGCAATTCGCCCCTGCTGCGCTGTGTAGAAACGGTTAACGAAGGTCTGAAGCTGTTCATCAGCATCTGCTGTTCCATCCATCCACAACTTTGCTGTCAGATCTAATGTATAGAGATGAGGCAAAATATTCCCTGAATTCACTAGCAGATATTCACTAGCCCCTGCCGCAAATGCCCCCTGTAATTCCTCCACTATAAAGGACGGATCCGTTGGGAATTGTGTTAGATGATTAGAGGCCTGCAAGTCGTGGAAGGTGACGTGGTAATATACCCCGTTTTTGCCTTGATCTCCTGCCTCGGGTAGAGCAGGCACGCGCAGATTCAGATGGCCATGTCGTCGCGACACCATTTTACCGTATCCGTTATCCGCCCATATTTTAATAACACCTTCTGGCACTTCGATCTTTCCTTGTTTATACAGCTCTGCAATTTCTCCGTACATCGCCATACAGCACACAGGCTGGTCCACATATTCACAGATCATATCGTATTGCTTGCGAACTACAAATGAGATCAAATCGCCCCGTTTCTCCGGAGTATCAAAAGAGGGATCATTCTCCCAAAAAGGTTTATCACCCTGTCCGCGGAAAGAGAGCACCCAGAGTGTTTTTTCATCTTTTTGCCGCTCGATGGCCTCTCTCCACAGCTGTTCAAACAATTCTGGATATTCTTTATAGCTGGCTTGCTTGCCCGGAAAAGCACGTAGGAACATTTGCGCGCCAAGCGGCTCCGCATGATGATGTGTGATCCACAGTCCCATATCCACCGCAAGCTGATGATGAATTCCGTTTCTCGGCAAATCTGTCCCCGGGATTACCATATTTCCACCACAGCGCAGCAGCGCTTCAAAAACAGGCTCCCATACCTCCGCCGTCGGAGGATAATCCTCCTTCCAGCCGATAAGACACACTTCATCATTCACGAACCAACCTCGGTAGCGTACCTTTGGCTGAATGCTGTTGTAATCAGAAATAGGTAAATTGATCGCATCTTTCTTAACAGGAGGAAGCTCCGCCCAGAACCAGAAGGGATCGACACCAAGCACGTGGCGGCTATAATGAAGCATCCCATAAATAATGCCCAATTCATCGCGGCCGATAATATGCAAGATCCGATCCTCTTCACTACCTGTAAAACGCAAACAAAAACCCTCCGCCCATTCCGGGCAGCCATCATCCTCTGTCGCATAACGAATAATTACAGTAGCTGCTGCTCCTTGTACCGGAGCTTTTCCGAACACCTGCTCATGATCCCTGGCGATCATCCGCCAAGCATGTCCAATTGGATTACTGCGTTCCACTTGAACATCATATACACTTTCCGCTGTGACTCTAAATTCTGCATATGTATTCACTATCGCTTCATCTCCTAATTCGCTACAAAACACGGAGGACACAAGCTTCTCACCACCGCACTTTGCAACATAGTTTAAGTAGGCATAGAGTTTACCAGAATCTTCTATCTCTATTATAAAGCGTTTACATAGATTGTGCATGCGTACGTAATAATTACTGGAGGAGGACGGCGGTTCCTAGAGCTACTGGATTAGAGCAGCTGGTGCTAAACAGGACAACAGTTACAGTATTAGAGCAGCTGGTGCTAAACAGGACAACAGTTACAGTATTAGAGCAGCTGGTGCTAAACAGGACAACAGTTACAGTATTAGAGTAGTTGGTGCTAGAACAGGGACAGTAGCTACTACGCTAAAACAGCAGGTGCTAGACAGGATATCATCTGCATTATTAGAGCAGCTGGTGCTAGAACAAATGGACTGGGATCATCAGCAAGTAACAGGAACTTATGTGAAAGTTAGTATCGCTACAACGATAATATGTAACTGAGGTGCTTTGATATGTTCATATGGAGCGTTTAGTTGCACTTTGTGCAACTAAAAAAGATCTTTCCAGCTCATAAAGTGATTTAGTTGCACTTCATGCAACTATTTCTGCTCAAAATTAGAAAAATAGGCGTTTTTCCAGATTTTAAGTGTACAAAGTGCAACTAAATGAAGATCCAGCTACTTTAAGGTGCGATCTATTGCACAAAGTGCAACTAAACAAGGTTTTAGATTTTATAGTGGTGTAAAAGACCACGAAAGGAGCTTTAAAGGGGCTTTAAGGAGCTTTAAAGGGGCCTTAAAGGGACTTTATAGAGCCTGCGAAAATTAACATACACCAACCCAGCACTCAATCACATTACTCGACTACCTCCCTAATCCGCTCCCTCCGCCAACTTATGACGCACAATAATCCCGTCGGCCCGCACACGCATCTGGATCTCTCCCTGCTGATCCGTTCTAAAAATAGCAGCTTGATTAGCTTCCAAACGTTCCAATACCTCAGCTTTCGGATGACCATATAGATTATTTACTCCTGCAGAAATCACCGCAGCGGCTGGGTGCCAAAACTGCAGCCAAGACTCGCCTGTTGAAGTTTTGCTCCCATGGTGAGCTACTTTCAAAACGTCAATGACAGGTCCTGCGTTAATGCGCTTTTGCAGGGCTTGCTGCACAATCTCCTCCTCGGCTTCCAGATCCATATCTCCGGTAAATAGAAAATTTCTTCCGTTCATCTCTAGACGAAAAACTACAGAATCGTGGTTCTGATCCTCCAGCAGTGGGATGCTATTCAGCATAGAAGAACCTGACGCTGCTCCCTCTCTATCTTGTTCTTCCGGCCATAAAAAGGACAGCTCCGTCTTATCATCCGGGGAAAGCCTCATTCCCTGATGTACGGCATACAGTTGAACATTGTTCTCCAGCGCAGTCCGCATCATCTCCATATAAGATTCACGGTCAGCGAGTGTGCCATTAAAAAGCAGTGCCGAAACCGGAATCGCCTCCATAACGGCTTGGAGTCCCCCGGCATGATCCTGATCCCCATGAGTCAAAATAATCGCGTCCAGACGGTGGATCCCACGTTTTTTAAGCAAAGGCACCAACACTTTAGCCCCTACCTCGAACGGGCTGCGGCGAATGCGCCATTCTTCTTTTTGCCCAAAATTTAACGTTCCTCCACCATCTACAAGAATATGAGCTCCTTTTGGTGTAGTGATGAGGATACTGTCGCCTTGCCCGATATCCAGGTAACTAATCGTCCCTTTACCCGCTTGACGTTCTGACTGATAACCCTTGTACAGCATTAGGCCCAGTCCAACCGCAGATAGTAGAACAATCGCTCCGCTCCAACGTACAATCTTAGGTTCATCCAAAAAATACTGTGCGCTCCCCGTTCCCCCAAACCCGCCGTGCTTGTTCACAGATAAACCAATCTCAGCTAACGGCCTCGTCTCATCCTCCATATACTGAGGTGTTGCGCGGGCTTCTACTCTTAGCTTGGCAGCATACAACAGCCCATACAATAAGACATAATACACTCCGATCCACAGCAGTGAAGGCGAGCGCCAAATCAGAACTCCACCAGCAAAACCATTAATCCATTCAACCGCATAAAAAGTAACGTTATTCAGCAGCTCCGTAATATGTGCCAAAAAAATCGCGGCATCTCCCCACAATCGTCCAAGCAGTAGCGCAAGCGTTCCTAACGGCAATACGATAAAAGTAATAAAGGGCACAAAAACCAGATTAGCCACTAAAGACAGCAGAGAAAATTGATTAAAATAATAAATCGTCAATGGAAATGAGACCAACTGGGCAACTAGAGTCACAGAGACGGCGCTTTTAAGCCAGCGTGGCAGTGCGCTCAGCAGAGGGTCCATAAGCGGAACGTAGACCATTAATCCTAAGGTCACCAGAAACGACAACTGGAAACTGACACTGAGCAGCATGTAAGGATTCCAAATCAGCATAACCAGTGCCGCTGCAGCCAAAATATTCAGTCCATCCTTCAGCATGCCAACTCGTGCAGCGAGCAATGCAATCATACTCATTAATCCCGCACGCACGATAGACGGACCCGCACCTGTCAACAGGACGTATACAGGAACGAGCACTAAGGTGACTGTTAGCGTGGTTTCTTTTGTCATCCGTAAGCGCCTGAATATAAATAAAAGAACACCAACATACACCGCAACATGCATACCTGAAATGGCGAGGATATGTGTCAAACCAAGTTGTGAGAACTGCTTAAAGGTATCCGGATCGAGATCATCCTGCATCCCAATCACCAAACCCTTCATATATCCAGAGTGGCGCGCTTGAAACAGCCGATCCGTCTCCGCTCCAAGAATTGCCCGCGCTTTATCATTCCAGCGTAAGATCATTAACGGATTCCATGAATCTGGAGCAGTTGCTTGTACATTTTCTGCACCTTGACTCTTTAGAATCCAGTGAATCTTCTGCGTATGCAAATAGGCCCTATAATCAAACCCTCCGTAATTCCGCGCTGTTGCTGGCTCTTCAAGTACACCGTTTAGCGACACCTGATCCCCTCTGCGCCACTCCGCAGCAATAGCGATTTCTTGCTCGGCAAGTAGTTTGATCTGCACCATAATTAACTCCCCATGCACTCTTTTATCTTGTTCGTCCCGCGGATCAGGTGAAGCGGCATCTTCCTCAGTAATCAACGATAACTCTGAGAGCTTCATCGTGAAATCAACCCGGTCCCCGTCCCGTTCCACAACGGAAACTATCGTCCCCTTAGCCTCCACGGCAGTCTCATTCAACTCCGACAATAATCTCCCTAGCGCTTCAGGCAGGTGACTTAAATTGCGGCCTTCATTCCATTCCCAATATCCAGCGGATAAACTAATCGCCAAACAAAATATCGCCAGCTGTTTCCATCTCATGTTCACCCAAACCCTCATACTCACCAGTAAAATTAATAAACCAGCCCACGCCAACCACGTTCTAAACCCTGAACCTAAACACGCTGCTGCGCTTCCAGCAATCCAGCACACTGTAAAACTTAATAAGGGTCTCTCCTTCATGCCTCCACTCTCCTCCTTTCGCAAGATTTAACAAAAAAAAAGAACCTCTGCATACGCCATAAAAGCGCACGAGAGGTTCTTCCTCAAGCCATCTTATTCAATTAGGGTTGTACAATACAGCTACTCCGCTACTTTAATCATCGTTTCACTTGGCGGCTCATAGTTCTCCAATTGGCGAAATACGATGCCTTTGGCAGCCATCATTGCTTCTACCTTTTCCATATCCTTACGGTAAGGACGATAATACACAATCTCCACAATACCGCTATTAGCCAGCATATTTGCACAGGTCCAGCAAGGCTCATCCGTCACGTAGACGGTACTGCCTTCCCGGTCAATCCGGTCTGTGAATAGCAAAAGATTCTGTTCGGCATGAATCGTGCGAATGCAGCGCTGTTTCTTCACCATAGTCTCTACGCCATCCACGATCTCCATCTCATATTGCTCCGAGAGCATACAACCTGCCTCTGAGCAATCAGGTACGCCCATTGGCGCCCCGTTGTACGCGGTACCAAGCAGCTTCTTGCCTTGCACCAGTACAGCACCTACATGTCGTCGTGAGCAGCGTGAACGTGTTGAGACCATACAGGCAATGTCCATGAAATAAGTATCCCAGTCTTTACGATAGGCAGTAGTCATAATCAATCTCCATATCCTTCTAAATAGTTGTTAACTATTGTAGCACATCCCCGCAAGTTTTCACTAGGACAACGGTTGTGGCACTTCCAACGATCTTCATTTCTTATTTATCTTCAAAATATTACTAAAGCTTTTAACTTCTCCAGCATTTTAGGTCCTATCCCCTTTACCTTCCCCAGATCAGACAGGCTGCGAAAGGTCCCTGCACGGTTGCGGTAATCCATAATTGCCTGAGCCTTCTTTTCTCCGATGCCCGGAAGATCCATCAGCTCCTTAACACCCGCAGTATTCACATTTACTTTACCTTCCTGTGAAGCTGCTGATATGGAAAGCTCAGTTGTCTCCTTAGCCGCAACAACTTTATCCCCTGCCGGCGTTTGCTTCCCTGCAATGTTTGGCATTTGAACTTCTGCCCCTGCTGGTGTTTGGCCTTCTGCCATTGGCGTTTGGCCCGCTCCTTCTGCTCTCTCCCCCGCAACTGCTGTCGAAGCTTTTTCAGCTGCCGAAGTTTGGTCAGCTTGTTCTGCTTGCGCAGCCTCCTTAACCTTCTCACCTTCTTCAGCATTCCCAGCAGCTTCAGCCTGCCCTGCATCTTTCTCTAAATGTAGCTTATTTCCCTTCGTCTGATGACCTCCCTCACTGCCCCCAGCAGCTGGAGCGGCACCAGACTCAGCGATTCCAACCGCTTGCTCCATACCAACATTCAAAGTCTCCCACCCGGCAATCCCGGAATCGCCCTTGCTCCCTGCCGCCCATAAAAGCCCACTTCCTATTACAGCAGCAGCCACTCCGAGTACGATACTTCCTTTATTCATATTACTTTCCTCCTCACAAAAATTCTTCTTATGCCTTTTTGTGAATCTTCATACATTCCTGCGGCTGGAAACTCCTTTAATAATTCATACAAAACCTGTCATCTGTCCAAGTCTATCCTGCATACATATAACGAAGAGCATTCATGTCAGTTAGTAAATAAGCAACGCTAGAAAGGAGGAACCACAGGTGAAAGTTGGATTTATCGGAACAGGCAGCATGGGCAGCCTGCTGATTGACGCCTTTCTTTCTTCCGGAGCCCTGAATCCGTGCGATGTACTCGCCAGCAACCGCAGTCTGAATAAACTGCTGGAGCTAGAAGATCGTCATCCCGGCATAAACTTATGCGGAAGCAATAGTGAAACAGCGACTGGAAGTGACATTGTTTTTTTATGTGTAAAACCGCTGGAATTCAAAACCTTAACAGATGAGATCGGCCCTTATCTCCGTAGCGATCAAATCGTCGTATCCATTACAAGTCCCGTTCAATTGCAACATCTGGAATCCGCTTTGCCGTCCAAAATAGCCAAGATCATCCCCAGCATTACACACTGTGTCAAAAGTGGGACATCACTGTGCATATTTGGCAGCAGGCTTAATAAAGAAGACAGGCTCGTGCTGCTGCAGCTGTTGTCTTTCATAGGTGTTCCTTTGGAAATTCAAGAGGCCCATACCCGAATCGCTTCTGATTTCTCCAGCTGCGGACCTGCGTTCTTGAGCTATTTCATTGAACGCTGGATTGAAGCTGCGGTGGAAGTTACCGGGATTGAAGAGACGTTAATCAGCCGGCTTGCAGGTGAAATGCTGCTTGGAACAGGCAAGCTGCTAACAGAAGGAGAATTCACCCCGCAAGAGCTTCAAGAACGTGTAGCTGTCCGTGGTGGGATTACCGCAGAGGCACTGAACCATCTTCGCATTAGCCTTGAGGGCGTATTCGAACGTCTCATCATGACTACCCATGATAAATACGATGAGGATGTTACCAAGCTGGATGCGTTATTTGGGCATGACGGTATTATTCAAAGTCCCGTAGACCGTTAGAAAACAATAAAACCCGCAGCACGGAATTCTCCGTTGCTGCGGGCAATATTGCGTTCTTCGCTTAACCCACTACGATATTTACAAGCTTGCCAGGAACCGCAATGATCTTGCGTACGGTTTTACCTTCTACTGCTGCACTCACATTCGGGAGTGACAACGCATGAGCTTGCATCTCTTCTTGACCCATATCCTGCGGGATCAATGCGCGTTGTACGATTTTACCATTTACCTGAATAACGATTTCAACCTCAGCATCCACCGTCCATGCTTCATCATACGTTGGCCAAGCCACGTAGCTGATACTTCCTTCGTGACCGAGCAGCTGCCACAGCTCTTCAGCGATGTGAGGCGCCAGTGGTGACAACATTTGTACGAAGTGTTCAGCAGCTTCTTGGGACAAAGTTTCTTGCTTATAAGCATCGTTAATAAAAATCATCAATTGGCTAATTGAGGTATTGAAACGCAGATGCTCGAAATCATCAGTGACCTTCTTAATGGTCTTGTGCCAAGTGCGTTTGAACTCGTCAGTGCCACCGTCTGCTGTGATTTTGGTGCTCAGCTTACCATCTTCACTCACGAACAGGCGCCATACACGGGACAAGAAACGGTGAACTCCTTCTACACCCTTTTCATTCCAAGGTTTGGTTGCTTCCAGAGGGCCCATAAACATTTCATACACACGCAGCGTATCTGCACCAAATGCTTCTACAATCTCATCAGGGTTGATGACATTTCCGCGTGATTTACTCATTTTTTCATTATTATTTCCAAGAATCATACCTTGGTTAACCAGCTTATGGAAAGGTTCTTTTGTTTCAACTACGCCGAGATCATAAAGCACCTTGTGCCAGAATCGTGCATAGAGCAAGTGAAGCACGGCATGTTCCGCTCCACCAATATACAGATCTACTGGAAGCCATGCTTTTTGTTTCTCAGGGGAGCACAGCTCTTGATCATTTTTCGGATCAATATAACGCAGGTAATACCAGCAGCTGCCCGCCCATTGCGGCATGGTGTTCGTCTCGCGGCGAGCCTTCATGCCAGTCTCAGGATCGATAGTTTCCACCCACTCTGTTACATTCGCAAGTGGAGATTCCCCTGTACCCGAAGGTTTGATTGCCTCTACATCTGGCAGTACCAGCGGCAGCTGATCAACCGGAACAGTCTTCATTGTGCCGTCTTCCAAATGCAGAATTGGAATGGGCTCTCCCCAGTAGCGTTGACGGCTGAACAGCCAGTCACGCAGACGATAAGTTACTTTGCCTTTACCTACGCCCTTCTCTTCCAACCAAGCAATCATCTTCGCAATCGCTTCTTCATTCTTGAGTCCATTCAGGAAATCAGAATTGACATGCGGGCCATCTCCAGAATAAGCCTCTTCTTCAACGTTGCCGCCTTGAACGACTTCCACGATATTCAGGCCGAATTGTTTAGCAAATTCCCAGTCGCGAGTATCGTGACCCGGAACTGCCATAATTGCTCCCGTTCCGTAACCAGCAAGCACATAATCTGCAATCCAGATTGGCGCCTTAGCACCATTCACAGGATTAATTGCATATGCGCCTGTGAAGACACCGCTCTTCTCTTTCGCCAAATCCGTACGCTCCAGATCGCTCTTACGAGAAGCTTTTTCACGATATTCTGCCACAGCAGCACGCTGTGCTTCAGTTGTAATCACATCAACAAGCTCATGCTCTGGTGCCAATACGCAGTAACTTGCTCCGAACAGTGTATCTGGACGTGTAGTAAACACGGTCAGGTTAGCTTCGTGACCTTCAATGTTAAAGTTCACTTCTGCACCTGTTGATTTCCCGATCCAGTTGCGCTGCATATCCTTGATGCTTTCGGACCAATCCAGCTCTTCCAGATCCTCCAGCAAACGCTCAGCGTACTCTGTAATTCTCAGAATCCATTGACGCATCGGTTTGCGCACGACAGGGTGACCTCCGCGCTCACTTTTACCATCGATAACCTCTTCGTTGGCAAGTACCGTACCCAGTGCCTCACACCAGTTAACAGGTACTTCTGCTACATAAGCCAGGCCTTTGTTATACAACTGGATAAAAATCCATTGTGTCCATTTATAATAATCCGGATCTGTCGTACTGATCTCGCGGTCCCAATCGTAGGAGAAACCCAGCGATTTGATCTGACGACGGAAATTATCGATGTTCTTATCGGTAAAATCACGTGGATGCTGGCCGGTATCCATCGCATACTGCTCTGCCGGAAGTCCAAAAGCATCCCAGCCCATCGGATGCAATACGTTGAAACCGCGCATCCGTTTGTAGCGAGAAACGATATCCGTCGCTGTGTAACCCTCTGGATGACCTACGTGCAGTCCTGCACCTGAAGGATACGGAAACATATCCAGTGCATAAAAATTGGGTTTTTCAGGATCTTCTCCTGTCTTAAAGCTTTTGTTCTCATCCCAGAACTTTTGCCATTTCGGCTCAATAGCCTGCGCCCGGTAACCAGTAGCGGGTATGCTATTTGTTTGATTGTCGCTCATTGTCTGCTCCTCCTTGGAGTGTTACTTCTTAGATTTCTTATTCCTTAACCAAGCATATACGCCCTCGGTGTCCTTATAAGGACGGTAAGCATTTATGCGGGAAATATAAGACATGAAGTATTGCGTGAAACGTATACTCTCTTATATTTACAAAAAAACCTCCCATCCCTAGCGTATTATCGCTAGGGACGAGAGGTTATAATTCCCGTGGTACCACCCTAGTTAGCGGCTGAATATACTTTATTCTGCCACTCACTTTGCACCCTTTAGCGGGGGTGAGGCGACGGCGGTTCATTCATGACATCCATTATCTCTTATGGATATCCTGTAAACTTGCACCGTTACTCCGAGGTGAGTTCACTCTGTTCCGTTAACCGACTCGCACCTTAGTGCCGGCTCTCTGCAATAACGGTATAGAATTAATACTCCTCATCATCGAACAACTATATACTGAGTCATCAGTAATATTCCCCAACATTATATACAAAACTGTTATCAATAGTCAATGATTATCCCTTTATACAGGCTTTCGTTTGATTAAAAACGCCATAAAGTGTTGAATAACGACTTTTGCAGCTGCAAAGAACGGTACAGCAAGGATCAGTCCAATCATCCCTGCCAGCTCACCACCTACCAGCAATGCAAAGATAATAAGCAGCGGATGCAAATGTAGCGTCCTGCCTACTACCTGTGGAGAAATAATATTGCTCTCCACAATTTGGCATAAAGTGTTTACCACAGCAACCAGTAGAACTAATCGAAAAGAGACGGTCGAAGCCATCACAATAGCAGGTGCAGCCCCTAGAAAAGGACCCATATACGGAACAATATTAAATACTGCCACCACACTGGCGAACAGTAAGGCATAAGGCATTCCGACGATAGCATAGCCGATATAGGCGAGCACACCTATAATGATGCAGACCAGAAATTGTCCGCGAATGTAATTGCCGAGCGCGGCATCAATATCTTTTAACAAAGTAACAATAGACTTGCGGCGTGCGCGGGGCAGACAAGAGACCACCGTCCGTTCAAATACGTCAAAATCCTTCAGAATATAGAACACCAGAAACGGCACGATAAAAGCATTGAACAGCAAGTTAATCGTTGTCCCTATGTTATCGAGAAAATGAGAAATCCCTTCGGCCAGACGATTCTCCAGTTGAAAAAACCAGTTGTTCATCCCCATTTCAACCCCAGGTGGTATTAGCCTTGTATTCATATGGCTCATCAGGCCTTGGGCTTGCAGTGTGATCTCAGGCAGATGTTCATTTAACTCTTCAAGCTGCTCAATAAACATCGGGATAAGGTTGATGGCGATCACGGTAATCGCCGTTAGAAACACTGCATATATAAGTAGAACAGCTACGCTACGCGGCATCTTCCGTCCGGCCAGCATACTAACCACGGGATTCAGCACATAGGAAATAATCATAGCTGCCAGAAATGGAGCGAGGATTGCCTTTAAGAATACAAAAATCCCCTGCAGCATCGGACGAAGCAACCAAACAAAATACAAAATGATCAGGGATAGCAGCACTCCGATCATCCAGCGGAACCATTTACTTTGGGACCATTGTTCCATGAGAGTACCCTCCTGCGGTAGAGCCTGGACTAGCTTCGTAAATAAGTATATGTATGGCCGCAGCAAAATAACCATCAAACACACAAAAAAGCGTCAATAACCTTGCAACTGATTTCAGCTGAAAGGAAATTGACGCTTAAGTACATAGAGCAGTCTTGCTTACAAAGCAAGATTCATAGTTAAGACGACGCATGAATTTGCGGGAAATCCTGAGTCATATCATCCCCGGAGAACAGGTCATCCAGTGAGCTTAGTGTGCCGTCTTCTTCAACTTGATAAACCGACATTTTCTCGCCATTTACCGTCAATTCGATGAAACAGCCCCAGCAATAAAACTGGTGGGAACCGATCTTTCCGATATCTTTGGAGTTGCAGTTTGGACACTTCATAAAATACATTCCACCTATCCGTTAACAATATTAATGGCTTTTTGTAGCCGTTCTTCGCTCATCGCAGGAACCATTAATGCATTCTCACCAATGGACATCTCGTCAGAACAAGGCAGCCATTTGCGGCCTTCGATCAAATCAGTGACAAGCCCGTCACTAATTTCCAGCGCTCCTATTGTGTTTCCCAACTTTTGGTCAAAATAAACATCAGATATTCGTCCGAGTATAGTTCCAGTTGTAGTTAGCACTTTTAAATCCTTAAGTTTGTTCTTTCCAAGTAGAAAAGTACAAGGTATATGATCGGCATCTATCTTATCAATCGACTCTTTACTACGAATCATGACAGCATCCTCGCCGTAGGCCACAATATCTTCCCATGCCACAAATTTCACATGGCCACCAAAAAAAGATTTGCTTTCCAGTTCAATACCCGTAATATTCCAGTTTGAATCGAGCAAAATATCGACAATTTTGCCGATTGCGTTACCCTCTTCAACTTCATATACAGCCAAGCCGATCAGATCTTGAAGTTTCATGGCTGCTCGGTCTCCTCACTTTGAGTGTAATTACGAGTTCTCAAAAAGTGAAAGCCCGAATGATCGGGATACCTATCATAGCCTAGAAGTAACTAGTCTCTGATACGCAGCCGATTCAGAATGGTTTCAACTTTTCGAGCAACGTACTCAATTTCTTCAGTAGTATTACCCAAACCCATGCTAAATCGAATCGCGGACCCTAAAATATTTTCTGGAAGCTCCATTGCTCTCAGAACATGGGATATTTCCAGTGATCCTGACGTGCAGGCTGAACCGCTTGCCGCCGCAATCCCGTCCATATCCAGGTTCATCAGCATAACATCTGTTCTAGCTCCCGGGAAGCTCAAATTCAGTATACTTGGCAAAAAATGATCGGTATTGCCGTTAATCGAATAACTTTCCCGTCCAATCAGCGTATCCAGCTCTTCAAGTAGTCTATTGCGCAGGAGCTGCACTTTTTGTCGACGTTCTGATAGACCTGTAACTGCTATCTCAACAGCCTTGGCAAATCCAGCAGTACCTGCTAGATTTTCTGTTCCGGCTCGTCTGCCGCGCTCCTGAAGGCCACCGTGGAGTCTTGGATGCAGCGGTGCTCCACTCCGCACATAAAGGCCACCGATCCCCCCAGGTCCATTGATTTTGTGAGCTGTAAAGCTCATGTAATCTACCGGAAGCTCCCGCAGTGTGATCGGTAAGGCACCAAGAGCTTGTACAGCATCAACATGGAACAGAATTCCCCGCTCTCTGGCAAGCTGGCCAATTTCCTGAATCGGCTGAACGGTTCCTACCTCATTATTGGCATACATTACACTGATTAGCACCGTGTCTTCCTGCACCGCTGCTTCTACGTCTGCAACGGATACTCGGCCTGTAGAATCCACAGGAAGATAAGTAACCTTAAAGCCTTCCTTCTCCAGCTCTTCGCAGGTATGTAGCACTGCATGATGCTCTATCGCAGAGGTGATAATATGATTGCCTTTCTGGGCAACAGCAGCGACAGCTCCATAGAGGGCTAGATTGTCGCTTTCGGTTCCGCCGCCAGTGAACACCCACTCTTCCGGCGAGCAGCCTAAAAAGGCGGCGATAGTATCGCGCGCCCCATTTAATATTTTCTTGGCTGAACGTCCGAACTGATGTACACTGGACGCATTTCCATATTGTTCTGTCATTATATTCAGCATGACCTTGGCCACCTCGGGATGAACCGGAGTTGATGCGGCGTGGTCCAAATAGATGGTTTTCATCATTCATTTCTCCACTTCTAGGGTATAGGACAATAGTTCGTTTTTAAGAACTATTAAATTATACCGCGCGAGAAGTTAGTTTTCCACAAACTAAAGAACACAATATTGTAATCAATTCCCTGTATAGGCTAGGATAATGACAGCCAATTCTCTTCAGAGGTAACTTCTATGCCGTTTTTTCTAAGTAAAGCCGCAGTCACGCCGTTGCCAGCGATCTTCTTCCCTTTGAACTCTCCGTTATAAATCATGGTGCTGCCGCAAGAAGGACTGTTTTCCTTGAGGACTACCATCGTGGCTGAAACCTCTTGAGCTTTTTCAAGCGTAATATAGGCCCCTTTTAAATATAGTTCTGTTACATCTGTTCCCGACCGGTCCACTACTTTTGCCGTTCCTGCAAGCACATCCTCACCATCCCCGCCGACAATTTCAGCTGGCTCTCTAGGCGTAGAGAATCCCCCTAATAATTCCGGACACACAGCAATAGCCTGATTCTCATTCAAAAGCTTCTGAATTTTCTCATCCAAACAATCCGTACCATTATATCTTACCTTCATGCCAGCTAAACAAGAGCTTACCAAAATCACCTATATGCACCGCTTTCTTCATTCATTGTGCTTCGTTTATAATAAGATACAACCCTCAACAGCCGTTCAAGCTAAGAAATATTTCGAGCATAACATGCTGATTACAAGCTGTAAACAAATCTAGCCTCAAAAACGACCGAATGGGAAGTGTATAAAATGTGCGGACGATATACAATAACAGTCACCATGGAAGAGCTGATGGTCAGATATTTTGCCAATGATTCTACCATTATCCACTATGCTCCAACATATAACGCAGCACCCATGCAGCAAATTCCGGCAGTCATTAACACAGGGTCCAGCAATAAACTTGGGGAACTGCGCTGGGGTCTGGTTCCTTCTTGGGCCAAAGATGATAAAATCGGCAGTAAAATGATCAATGCCCGGGTAGAGTCACTCCTTGAGAAGCCTTCTTTCAAGCGATTAGTAAGCTCCCGCCGCTGCATCATCCCTTCTGATGGTTTCTATGAATGGAAGGCACAGGGCAGCAGTAAACAGCCCATGCGAATCGTGATGCGCGATGGGGGTATTTTTTCAATGGCCGGATTGTATGATATTTGGATGGACCCTGAAGGTAATAAATTAAGTACCTGCACGATTATAACGACTACCCCAAATGAACTTATGGCTGAAATCCACAACCGTATGCCAGTTATTTTGAAGCCTGAGGATGAGCCTGAATGGCTAAGCCGGAGCAATCAAGACGCAACTTCGTTAATAAAGCTTCTTAAACCCTATGATCAGCATCAAATGAGAGCCTATCCGGTTTCCACTACAGTGGGAAATGTCCGGAATAATACGAAGGAATTAATCAATGAGATATAGAAAACAATATTATTCAAATGGTAGGAATGATTGTCACCCTTTTATTGATACTAATTCTGACCTCGTTGTTAATCCATGAAAAAACATCTTAACCCTGCAGATTAACCGCAGAGTTAAGACCAGCGCCGCTCAATTTGAATTCTACGTCCCATCAATTGATGATACATCTGTAGAAATCTGTCTGCATACAGCTCGGAGGACAGGTTAGTCCGGATATGCCATTCTCCATTCATCCTGATTCTGGCCCGCAGTGCCGGATCATCCATTAAGGATAGAGCAGCATTCACAGCTTCATCCAGCTGCCCTCTCGTGTATATTTTTCCAGTGTGATTGTTAATGACGAGTCTTCGAACGCCGTCTGAATCTGTAGTAAGTACAGGACAACGGCACAACATCGCCTCAGCAACCGCGTATCCAAATCCTTCCAAAATTGAGGTCGAAAGGAGCAAACCTCCCGAATCACCAATAATGCTCATATAATCTGCCATTTGCTCATGAGGAATATTGGAATACGAAATTAATCGTGAAGAAATCCCTGTCTCAGCTACAAATTGATCAAAGCTTTCTTTTTGCTCTGGATCAAACAACGTATCATCCTGAAAAATCCATAAATAAAGCTCGGGATGGATCGTCAGCAGCCTTTGCCCGATTTGCAGAAATTCCCGCCAATTCTTATTCGTTTGAATGCGTCCTACCCAACCGAGGATAGGGAAACTTTTCGCGGGATAATTGGTATATCCAAACTGATCGCAATCGATCGGATCATCAAAACAATATTGTGGAATGGTTGGAAATCCGCCTTTGAAAAGCGCCTGCAAATGGGTTGTTTCCGGATACAGCAGTGCATCGGTGAGCCTGTAAATGCGCTCTGTAAAATTATTAACGACCTGCTCAGCTTCATCTAAGGTACCTAAACCCTGCACTTCAAAAACAAGCGGCCCTTTATACCCAAACCCTCGAATCCGCTCTGCTAAGTTAATATCCGTACACACTACAATTAAGTCAAAAGCTTCACGAGCAAGCATTGCCCTGATCTCGTCATCACTATTGGTAATATGCGTTTGAATGTTACGGATATTCTGCTGTCCTTTCCCATGGTGTGTATACAGTAAATGGCACTCTACACCGCGAGCATATAACGCTTGGCAGCGAACTCGGTTCAGAGTTTGCATACCACCACTCGGGTTATAAAAAGTGAACAAAATCTTCATCATGATCACTCATTCGCAAATTATTTTAGGTAAAAGAGATCTTCAACAAATCATACAAATCTGCGCTGCGAAACAGCTCATTATAATAGTGGCTTTTGGTCGAGGGGACATGTCTGTGTCGAAATCCAATCAAGCTATGATCATCCGTGTAGTAGTTGGAAATCGTATCCCCACCCGTAGTAATCAAAGCTTCCAGCATGTACTCAATATCGAGCGCTCCTATAAAAACCTTTGGACCTAAAACTATCGTAAATGGGGTGGATAGCTGCTCAATAGCACTGCAAATCGCGTGTGACTCCACAGCCCCAGGCAGCCAAGCGAACGCTGTCGCAGGATGAGGTATGGTTTCCAATAGAGCTGATGGCTGACGTGTAGTTGATAAATCCAGCACCCGGCATTCATAATTGCTATACGTTTGTTCGTACAGATTCTCTATCCTCGTTATTTCATCCGCACAAGCATTCACTACAGGATATAAAACGGTAATCATCGCCGGAATCCCTCTGCGAAACCGCGCCTGATGGCGGGTCAAATGATAGGCATATCTCCATCTACGATGATTTTCAACCGAATGTAACTGGGCAGATACACTAAAGGTAGAATCTACACGATAATTCACCAGTTCCACCGGTATAAAGCGAATCTCACAATGTTCAGCCAGTCTCAGCCAGTAATCATAATCTTCCACCGGTTCCATTCCATAAGCTCCAACAAGCTTCGCAATCTGTGTTTTGTACATAAAAGATACGCCAATGAGCGAATAATCCAGCAATCTCTCTTTGGGCTGTGACTGATAATTACGCTGCGTAGCCAATTGATGTTCGTTGTGAAGAAACTTTCCCTCGTTATCGATGCTTTGAAAAGAACTGAACACGATGCCTAACTCCTGTGGACCTCTAACTAGCGCCCCCCGAAGGATTTCGAGGAAACGGGGTTCATAAACATTGTCGCTGGAAACCCAACTCAAATATTGAATACTGGGCTCACTAAACAAAAGATCAAAGCCAGTATTCAGTGCATGTGCTATACCCCTGTTCTGTGCGTAAGAAATAACCGTTACCCTCGGATCTTCGACAATAATGGATCTCACGAGCGGTTCCATATCTGGTGCTCCATCGATCACAACAACCAGCCGAAAATTGGTAAAAGATTGGTGTAGAACAGACTGCAGAGCTTGCCGCAGAAACTCCGGCTTTTGGGTATACACAGGCATAACTACTCCTACATCCGCCATGATTTTTACCTCTCTCTACATTGGAGTATAAAATCAGTATATTTTGATTCCTCTCATATGATTGTGTGAATGCCCCTAAAATACTTTATTGCGCCTAAAAAAGCAGCAATCGCCCTATTTCTTTCAGCGACTGCTGCTTAATGGTCTAAACGTTACTATTATATAGGGATAGATAATGCGGTAATCTGCGTCAATTCAGATTGAAGCACTCGCTGATCAGTAACTAGATTTCCGAACTCGTCCAGCCCATACACGGAGGTAACTACTTCTGCCAAAGGAAAAGGACTACTAATTTGTACCTCGTAAGCCAAATTGCCCCCAATGAAAAACTCTCTAATATCAGAACTCTTTGCAGGAACGTAATACCCTGTGACATAAAGCGGAGTAAGAGCTGGCATCGAATATGGAACACCAAAAACTTCGACGATCATCATTGCACTCGCATTACTTGTGTTACGAACACTGACTACTACATTACTTGCTGCAGTACCAGTTGCTCTTGTATTTGTAATAAGACCTGTTGTATAAGGCATTTCCTCACTCCTCCTCTTGGTTTCTATCAACTTATTCACCAGGAAGCCGATAGTTGTGAGGCAAGAGGAAGGGGAAACTCGTGGAATAACAGCCAATTAGACAGGTGGAAGATTATATTGATATCATTTCCGTTCCGCTTTGAGGATATGTCGGCGGGTGATTTCTGCCTTCTTATAAACAAAAATAAGTACAAATGTTCGCATATTAAGAATAATAGTGTTAAAATAAAGTTATACTATTCCTAAATTAAAGCCTAAGGAGTCTTGCCTAATGAGTCAAAGAGTTGCTTACAATGAAGTTGCACCTGAGGGTATGAAAATCATGATGGATATGGAGATGTACACCAAAAGATCTACGATTAATCGGACTACAAGAGAACTTATCAAAATCAGAGTTTCTCAAATTAACGGATGTGCTTTCTGTATAGATATGCATACATCCGAAGCTCGTAAAATGGGTGAAACTGAACAACGAATTTATTGTTTAAATGTTTGGGAGGAATGTAGTTTTTATACAACTGAAGAGAAGGTTGCTCTCGAACTAGCTGAGCATATTACGCTGATCCCTTCCAAAAGAGTTCCGGATGAGCTATATAAGCAAGTACGTGAACATTACGATGAGAAACAATATGTTGATCTTGTGCTGATTATTAATCAAATCAACAGTTGGAACAGAATTTCTATTGCAATGGGAAATACCCCCGCAGCACAATAATTAACATTAATTAACCTTAATGAACACTTTAGGGTGTTCTTTTTTTATTCTCCGCTCCGTACGTTCCACGGCTCCGTTGATATATGAATCATCTCATTAAAATGCCCTGCCAGTATAATCACTAGCAAGACATTTTTTCTTGCGATCGTGTTGGGTTAGTTCAATAACAATTGCTGATTTTAGTACTCTCTTTTATTTCCCTTTTTTACGTATTCCCACTCAACCTCAACATTTTTCCTAACTCTTTGCAAAAGTTGAAACAAGACTTCCGTTTCTTTTTCAGATAATCCTGCTAACGCAACCAAGTCGGTATGGTCCCCTTCTCTCTTCAGAAAAGAGTAGGCTTGTTTACCTTTTTCAGTTGTGAATAACCTTTTTATTTTTTTGTTTGTTTCATCGTCTTTCTTTTCAATAAAACCTTGGATTTCAAGCTTCTGAATCGCACGCGCTGCTGTTGTTCGGTCCACCTTTATCATTTCCGACAGCTTTTCTTGAATAATGCCCGGATTCTCATATATCCGGACCAGATATAAATACTGCCCCTTTGTAAGCTCTAATTCCTTGAACTCTATATTACTTATGGAATCTAATGCCCTCGCTATCATTCCAACTTCACGAAGGATCTCTTTCATTCAATCACCTACCAGTTCCAATATTGTTGTATTTACAACAATATTGATTGTATATATACTTATAATTGTCGTTAATTCATTATGACGTTTTTCCTAAAAAAAACAAATACAGAATGGAGTAAGCAAGAATGAATCTTAAAAGAATTACAATAATCGAGGAACTTGAAGCTGCATTTTCAATCAGAAAAAAAGTATTTGTTGAGGAACAAGGCGTTCCCCTTAATGATGAATTTGATGAATTCGATACACTGAATGGAGAATGTGAACATGTCCTGGCCTATTATGATGGGCAACCAGTTGCCACAGGAAGGATCCGCGTTCTTGATGGTATAGGTAAGTTAGAGCGTATTTGCATCCTAGAACCTTATCGTAAATTTGGAATTGGGAAAAAAATCATTTCTGCATTAGAAGAGATCGTGGTGGAAAAGGGGCATCAAAAAGTTAAATTGCACGGGCAAACTCAGGCGGAGGGCTTCTATAAGAAACTTGGTTATCGGGCTTCATCTACTGAATTTATGGAGGATGGCATCCCTCATCTTTTAATGACTAAAGATCTTTCTGCTTCAAAAGAATGAAGAAGTTTAGTGTAACTACGTTTTCCATTTTCACTTGCGGGATTTTCATCTTAACCCTAGGCGTTTCACTAACAATAATCTCTGACCTTGGAGCGTCACCTTTTGATGCACTTTTAGTGGGTCTATCCAAAAATGTCGGTCTTACAGTAGGCAGTTGGGAAGTGCTGATCGCATGCCTATTGATTGGATGTAATTCATGTTTATCCAAGCAAAGACCGGAATTATTAGGGCTGGTAACTGCATTCATAGCAGGCTTAGGTATTGATATGTGGCTTTTTTTGTTTAACTATCTGATCGAGCCTAATCTGTGGATCAGTAAAATTGCTTTTTATGGTTTAGGCTTAATCGCAATTGGATTAGGTACATCCATTTATTTATACGCAAATTTCGCACCGATTCCAGTGGACCGGCTAACATTAGTACTGCAAACGATAACTAGGCTTAGTATACTATTTACTAGAACAATCATTTATCTTGTTTTCTTATTTGCAGCTATTATTTTCAATGGACCTATTGGGATTGGCACTCTACTTACCATTTGTTTAGGCGGCTTAATTCTTAATTACTTTATGCCACTTACACAGAAAGCCTTGGACCGATTGCTACAACATACAACAGCGAACTCCGCTAAAGAAACTTGATATATACAACAAACCATAATCTTATCATTGGGAGTGAATAATATGGAGATTAGAATCGATAACTTAACCGGAACCGAAATCATAACATTGATCAGTGAACATCTTCAGAGCATGTTTGAGCAATCTCCCCCAGAGAGTGTACATGCGTTAAATTTAGATAAATTAAAAACACCAGAAATCACCTTCTGGAGTGCCTGGGAGCAGGGCGAACTCTTAGGTTGCGGTGCTCTTAAAGACATGGGTAGCCATCATGGTGAAATCAAATCCATGCGTACTTCTACCAAGCATCTTAGGAAGGGCATTGCATCTAAAATGCTTGCCCATATTATTAAAGAAGCTAAGCAACAAGGCTATCGGCGGCTGAGCTTGGAAACCGGATCTACTGAAGGGTTCGAAGCGGCTAGAAAACTATATGAACAATATGGGTTTGAATACTGTAGTCCGTTTGCAGATTACATTGAAGACCCCTATAGTGTTTTTATGACGAAAGAATTATAAGTACTATGGAGAGGTGCTAACTTGACTTCTAATCAATGGATACCGATTCTCGCAGCGTTTATCGGAGCCTTTTGCTGCTGGATTGCGCTCCTTAATAAACGTAAGAACAAATAGAATCACAGATAATAAAAGATAAAAAAAGACTCCCAAATGGGAGCCTAAAGGTTGATTCATAATACTGTTGAGTTATCTTTCATTGGAGATCTAAATATAAAACATGTAATTGTCAGCCAAACTCTCTTCTTTGTAGTTAATCAAATCATAAAGTGTTGTGGAATCCAGCACATCGGCAATACTGTCGCGAATACGCAACCATAAATCCCGTTTCGCTGCATCGTCCTCTTCCGTGAAGTCTACAGGAGAGATAGGACCCTCCAGCACACGGATGATATCACCGGCAGTGATAGCATTCGCCTCACGCGACAAAATGTATCCGCCATATGCACCACGAATACTTTTTACAAGTCCTGCATTGCGCAGAGGAGCAATTAGTTGCTCCAGATAATGCTCGGAAAGACCATTTTTCTCAGCGATACTCTTAAGTGAAGTTGGTCCTTCACCAAATTTCAGTGCAAGCTCCATCATAATTGTTAGTCCGTAACGACCTTTGGTTGATATTTTCAAAGGGGCACCTCTTTCAGTTTAATGTCTGATTATTGTATACTATTGATTCGGCAAGTCATTTGGATTGTCATATCAAGGTATTCCGATAATTACTCTCAGTTTATGTTATCATATCCGAAGTCACAAATGAAATGGAAAACAAAACATTTTACGAGAATGTTCACCCCAGGTGGACATTTTGTTGTTTCCAGTCTCTTATTTCAGAGGTTTAGAGTAGACAGGTATGTTATAATACATTTTGAGCCGGGTGTTCCATGAATGACCGGTATTTTGGGTACAGAAATGGTGATTACGATGACAAAAGCAAAACAAGACACCCGTGTCGTCGTCGGCATGTCCGGAGGGGTCGATTCCTCCGTCACGGCGCTTCTGCTCAAGCAGCAGGGCTATGACGTCATCGGCATCTTCATGAAGAACTGGGACGATACCGACGAATTCGGAGTATGTACGGCCGAAAGCGATGCAGAGGATGTTCGCCGCGTATGCGAGCAGATTGATATTCCTTACTATACCGTTAATTTCGAGAAGGAATACTTTGATAAGGTATTTTCTTATTTTCTCGATGAATATAAGGCCGGCCGGACGCCAAATCCTGACGTCATGTGCAACCGTGAGATTAAGTTTGGAGAATTTTTGAACAAAGCTCTTCAGCTTGGTGCCGATTATGTCGCAACTGGACATTACGCACGTGTTATAGAAGAAGATGGTGTGTACAAGCTGCTCCGCGGCGTAGACAACAATAAGGATCAAACCTATTTCCTGAATGCACTGGGGCAACATCAACTCTCTAAAACAATGTTCCCTATTGGACATCTGCCGAAACCTGAAGTGCGGAGAATTGCTGAAGAAGCAGGACTTTACACTGCCAAGAAAAAAGATAGCACAGGCGTCTGCTTTATCGGCGAGCGCAACTTCCGCGAATTCCTCAGCCAATATCTCCCGGCACAAGCTGGCGATATGGTTGACATAGTAACTGGAGAGATCAAAGGCCGCCACGACGGACTTATGTATTACACGTTAGGCCAACGCCAAGGCCTTGGTATTGGTGGCTCTGGCAACGGCGAACCGTGGTTTGTAGCTGAAAAAGATCTTAGCCGCAACATTCTTTATGTAGTACAAGGAGACAAGCACCACAGCCTGTACTCCACTAGCTTGATTGCTTCCGGTGTTAACTGGATTGACGGTCAAGCGCTTGGGCAAGAGCCGCTGAAATGCACCGCCAAATTCCGGTATCGCCAGCCAGATCAAGGCGTGACCCTTACAGCGCGTGAAGATGGAACGATTAATGTAGCCTTTGATGTTCCACAAAAAGCGATCACACCTGGTCAAGCTGTTGTCTTCTATCTCGGGGAGCAATGTCTCGGCGGCGGAACGATAGAATACGCGGAGAAGGTTGTTCCTTCAGCACAAGTGTGAATGTAAACCAAACTTCTATAAAAGCTTGATCTACAAGTAATCGTAGTGACTCACAATATCTAACTAGCATACCAAAGCACGAAATAGTTGTATTTAATACAGCAATTTCGTGCTTTTTTATTTCTTTTTGGGTTTTAGTTGCACATTGTACAGTTAAACTGAGCTTATATCTCAATAAGTATCCATATACTGATAAATAGTTGTATGAAGTGCAATTAAATTACGTTGGCGCGGCTAGAGCCTATTTTAGTTGTAGGAAATACAATTAAAATGGACATGAAGCCACAATTAGTCGCAGTGCAGTCGCTAACCAGCCAATAACAAAAAAAGCCCCAGCCAAATGGCTAGGGCTTCCCTCATTTAGACTTTAAGGCTCAAGTCCCCATGCTAGAGCACCATTCAAGTACAACGGCACATGATTCCATTCCGTGTAAGATGTTTTGGTAGGATCATACGAGTAGTCTCCAACCTCGTTGTAATTGCTCCAGTCCGTTTTGTTGACCCGGATCTGGATATCACCCGTGTTGGCTCCCGGTGCAAGACTGCCTGCACCTGCGCCGAAGGAGATTTCTAAATAATAGTCCGCTCCAGTTTTGGCAGGGTCTACCTTCACGAATGTTCCCTGTATATTACTTCCACCGATGTTAGCATAGTCAACATTAAATTGTTGAGGTTTATCGCCATCAATCGTGTAATAATACCGCAGCTTTACATCGCTAAGCGCTACAGCCGTATCCCCATTGTTAACAATTTGCAGCTGCGGGCGGAACTGATTATCTCCCGGATTGGTATCACTTGTCCGGTACTTCACCACCAAATCTCCTTGTGCCGGAATCGGTACATCCATAGGCTTGGCGTGAACCTCAGGCGAATTCGGGCTCTCTCCAACCACGTTGGAAGCACTAACTACATAGTAATAATCCGTACCGTTAACCACGGAAGTGTCACTGTAAGTAGCTTGAGTGACAACAGCCACATCGCTGTAAGGGCCACCAGTTGTTGCAGCTCTTTTCACAGTATAGCTTGTAGCTCCAGTTACGTTGTTCCAACTAAGATCTACAACTTGGTTACCAGCGACCGCACTTGGTTTGGAAGGTGCTTTTGGAGCTACTGGCTCCGTAGGCACGCTGCTGTTGATCAATCGATCGTATTCTGCATAAGCAGTTGCCATATCTACTTGCGACCAGAAGCGATGGTAGGTAAATTCAGGGGCTCCATTGTCCCATGTTTTAGTCACTTTATTAAAAGAAGTATTGTATTTGTCCAGCAGATATTGCCACTTAGAGTCATTTACGATATTTGGACGGATATCGGTATAGCTTGCATATACCCCATTTCCGCCTTTAGCAGGATCGGAAGGCACTGTTGATGTACCAGGGATTGTATTTCCTTGGCCGAATGTACCTGTCCAGCCGCTTGGGAAATAGACTTCTTTAGTGAAATAGCGAGAATAATCTGCACGGCTTTCGGTAGTTGCAATACCAATTCCATCGTTATAACCCCATGCCGTGTCTAACAAAGATTTAGCCAGTACCTGAGCTTCTCCTCCCAGAGTACTGTAGCTGCCATGTTCAGCTTTGGTGCCAGCCGCATAGAAGGTAAGTGCCTTAATATAGCTGCCCAGTACACCTGTATCTTGGCTTGGACTCTTAGTTACAGCTTTCAAGTTACTGTTTGCGGCAGAACCACTGAAGCCATTCCACGTATTAGGTTGTCCTGTCCATTCCACATTACCTGGAATCCAGAATTCTCCTGGTGCAGAGACTGTAGCCACTTGCGGATTGGCGCCTCCAAGAATTCGATTTCCTTGGCTGTTCAGATAGTAACCTTCAGCATCCGTAACTGGACGTTTGTTGGCAAAGGCATAATCTTTAGACCAATCTACCCAATTTTCTATAACTTGTTTTGCCATTTGGAAATTTTCAGATGTAGTGTCTCCGTTAGAAGCGAGGATATAGTACAGCTCTGCTACCCGCTCCACACTCCATGCCTGCATTCCGAACCAGTTATTGGATGGAGGATCGTGGTAGACTGGAGCTTCGTCATAGGCCATGCCATAAAAAGTACTGGTTCCAGCTGGATAAGCCTTGTAAGCGCCTTGATAACTATTGGTCGCTCCACCGGCAATTGCCCCTTCAGAGGACTGCAGCCAAGTATAAAATTCCAATTGACGTTTCAGAGAATTTTCCCAATCCTGCCCAGCTGTAGCTGATGACGGAATCAGACCACCATCCGAATCAGAAAGTGCGTAGGCAGCTACGACATTCTGATACCCTTGGTGGGCATGGCTCGCACCGATTCTCCAAGCCCAGTTTCCTGTTGCTCCAAGTCCACCGCCCCATGCGGTATACCAAGCCAGAAGATATTGATTGGAATCTTTGCCAGTCCCGGCATCAGGGGTGCCGTCAGTAGCTGCACTTCCTACTTTTTGGAAGTATTTATCATACATACCGTACCGCAGGAAATCGCCCATTTTCTTAGCTTTATTCAAATACACTGTATTGTTGTAGCCGAGCTCTTTAGCCCAGTACATTGCTTGTACTGCCCGTGCATCGGCATCTGTAGCATTCGTGTAACGCCATTGAGCGGAAGGCACGTTAGCTTCTTTTGTGAACAGGCTCATGAAGCCTTCGTTTGCTTTTCCGAACGTTTTGTCATCTTGAGACGGGTGAGGGACCGCCTCCCAAACGGACTCTTGTTCACCCCGTTGGAATGTATTCACATAAGCGGCTGTATGCGTAGGATTCAGCAAGTTGCCGAAGCCGTACCAGTTGTCCACGTCTACCAGCCAGTGCATCAAGTAGGTCTGGTTGTTGCCATACGTCGCCTTCAATTCAGCATCTAGCGGATCTTTACCTGCTGTATACTGGCCACCTAGCTGACTTGGATACTGATCCGGCTGAGCATGCTCCGCTGCATACGTAGCCGGGCTGTTCGGATTGTAATAACTCATGGTTGGCTGCTCTTCCTTGCCATCACCTTCGTTAATAGGGATGATATACTTCTCCATGTTGTCCCAAGCGGATTCCAGCTTAGTCCAGTCCCCTGTGTGATAACCATAGAGTACCTCAAGCCACATCCAATAACTGTAAGCTTCTGAGGTCGTCATATGTCCGTAATCAGGGGCTTCACTCATCAAGGTCTCTACCGCATGATAAGGTACTCCTTCGGCAGAGAAATAACCATTTGCGGGGTCTTTTAGCTGCGCATATAATTGCAGAAATCGCGTCTGCTCCGTAGTTGAAGCGTGAGCAGTCTGAGGTCTAAAATTAAATAGACCGGTCATGAGTGAGAGAAATAGGACTGCGGCCATTATTACAGAAACAGGCTTCTTTATTAAGCTCAATTTCATCATCTTAGGCAAGCTCCCTCTCTTGGATATATTTATGGTTCTAAGCCCCATACAAGTGTTTCACCTTGATAAAGTGTAACCTTATTCCAATCGGCAAATGTCTGCTGAACCGCGCTGTAGGAATAATCATCCGTTTCATTATAATCCGTCCAGTCCGTCTTATTGGTGCGAGCCTGAATCTCGCCGCTATCTCCACCAGGCGCTATACTTCCAGCCCCTGCACCAAAAGAAATCTCCAGATAATAATCCGCGCCCGTACTGGCGGGATTCAGCTTAACAAAACTGCCGCTTAAATTACCACTGCCCACTACAGCATAATCACAATGAAACTGTTGTGGTTTATCCCCATCCACAGTGAAATAATAACGCAGCTTCAGGCCGCTAAGTGCCACAGACTCGGTTCCTGTATTCATAATTCGGAACTGAGGGCGCAGCTGTCCATCACTGGCATTCGTATCATTCGTACGATATTGCACCTTCAAATTTCCCGTTGTGGGCTGTGTCGGTTCTTGGGGTTTAGCACTAACCTGTATAGATGGCAAGCTCTCCCCTACACTATTCGTGGCAGTGATCACATAATAATAAGTGGTTCCGTTCACCCGTCCACTATCCATGTAATCCGTTCCCGTGACATTCTCAAGCACCGTATACGGGCCTCCACTCACTTCACTGCGTTTAACGGTATATTCACTGACCCCGCTAATCGCATTCCAAGTCAAATGGACAGTCCCATTACCTGCTACAGCCTGAACATTAGTCGGACGTGCAGGGACTTGAGGTTCTCCAGGTTGTCCGCCACCCGCTGGAAGTTCTCCATACATGTGTACACCTGCATCAAACACCGGAATGTTCGCAGTTTTTACAGGAGTTACTCCTTGAGCTGCCACCCCTTGGAATGAAAAATCATTAGTATTATTCCAGAAGTTAGTGTTCAGCGGAGCTGCAATTCGGAATTGAATCTCCTTACGATGAGCAGATTGTCCACCCGGATAAATCAAAGTACCTGTAAAATCGATCTTAGTATAGTAGATATGGTTAGCTGCATCGTAAGGCTGAAGTGCAGACACCGTTCCACCCTGATTGTAGCCTCCCGCTGTAACCGTAATATCCTCAGGACCATAACCAGCCGCTATCGCTTCACTAAGATCCACATAATAGTTAAAAGACATCTCTTTACTGGCCCTTGCCGGCCAGCCCGTACGGTTATTCAGCAATGCTCGAATCTCTACAAAGTTGCTGCCACTAGCATTCACAGAGGCTTCGACAAACATCTCATCTTCACGTGTCTCTGCAGGTGGAAATTGTGCAAGGGGCTGTTGCCCTTGTCCATGCAGCAGCACCATTTTTGCAATAGCTCCTGTAAAAGCTGCATTGTAATCGGTTGCAACTTCATTCGAGACATAATCGTTAATGGAGTCGGTGTAGCTGTCTGTTTTGGACGGGCCTCCAACTAGCGCTCCGTACAAGACATGGCGATGATTTACCGGAACGCTCTGACTATCATTCCATGATCCATGTGAGGTTCGATGATGGGGATGCTGAGGAGAATTGTTACCAAAACCGATAACATAACTGCTGTTTCGTGGATTGTCGCCAAGCATATACGTAATTTGTCTCTCCGCGAAAGAGCGCGCCGTATCTTTCTTCACCGGATCGCTCACCCAGTCTGAGTAAACGAAGGCCATAAAAGCCTGATTGGCTGCATAACGCAATGCGCCCCATTGATCCAGATGGGCTAGTCCGCCAGGTGTATAGGCAACACGGTCACTTGTTCCACCCACTCCAGTCGTCCAATACTGCATATTCCGTTCAGTGGATTGAATGAACTTGGTCTGCCCGGTGATTCGTGCCAACAGTAATTGAGCGCCATAATGCTTGTCGTCCCAAGACTGTGTCCACTGATACCCCCAGTTTCCAGCCTGATTCGTTCCCCATTGATCGCTTGCTGCAATAGCCTTATTGAGATACTGCTGATCGTTAGTCGCCAAATACAACCAGACAGCCCCCCAGCTCAATTCATCCGCGTAACCGCTCCAAGAATTATAATATTGTTTGACGTCGGTAATGCTGTCGGAATAGGAGCCGCGATAAGTGTCTGCAAAATTGTAAAGCTGTTTAGCATGCAGCAGCAGCTTGTCCGCGTATACGGCATCCGTATCCCTGAAAATAATGGATGCTGAAGCTAACGCTGCAGCTGTTTCTGCGGCAAGATCTGATCCGGGATGAGTGGCATCAATTTTGTAGGAAGGTCTCTGCATCTGCATGACTTCTGCGGGTCCCCACCAATTATGATCGGTTGTTCCGTTACCAACTTGTCCCCACAGCTCGTTAGGAGCGGTATGAGCTTTTACAAAATAATCGGTTGCCCAGCGAATATTGTCTAAAATTTCCTCCAGCTGCCCAGACCCCTGATATCCTTGCTTGTACTCATAAACTGACCACGCCAGCATCGTTGTAGAATAAGCCATAGGCAAACCGAATTTAACGTGATCACCGGCATCGTACCAACCACCAGTCAGATCATGTCCCACATCCGTCCCGTCCAAAAGACCGGAATCGCCCCGCCATTCCACCCGATTGTTATCTGGCAATTCACCAGACCGCTGGGTTTCGTAGAAATAAATAGATTTTTGTAGAACCTCCGCATAGTTGTAGTCTCCGGCCGCTGCCTCTGCTATCGCCGGTTGAAATGCAGCATTTGAACAAAATGTAAGCGTAAACAACAAACTGAACACCAGTCCTTGTTTCCTATACCTCTTGATCATTTCTACTGCCCCTCTCTTCAGTGAATGCCACAAGAAAGATTACACCTCAGTCCCGTAACACCTCCCTCACTTGAATCAGGTACCCGTCATTGCGATCATCCACTCACCTCACTCTAAGAGCTATATTTAAGCGAAAGTTTCGCTCTCACCCAAAATATACCATATCTTTCATTAAAACACTATATTTTTACAGTAAATAATGCACAAAATATAGGAATTATTGTTAATTTAATGAAAAACAAAAAACAGCAGCTCAGGATCTCTCCTTGAACTGCTGTTCATTAATACCCTCTTACTGAGCTACCGCAGCTTTATCTGCAGAAACCGCAATGTCGTTATAATAGATTCCAACTCCATCACCAACAGCCCAATAATTCAGGACGCGGTTATTAACCGGCACTATTACAGCACGATAAAGTGTTGGGAATACTGGAATCTCGTCAACCATAAATTGTTGCCACTCTTTATAGATTTCTTTACGTTTGTCTACATCAAATGCAGCCTCGGATATCCCTTCGGCGAGCAAACGATCGTTCTCTGCACTCGAGTAACGTGGGAAGTTATAGATTGCATCTTTGCCATACAGACCTGATGGGTCAACGTCAATCCCTACACCCCAAGCGCCTTGGTACACATCAACAGTAGGATCATCCTCACCATTTTGACCTATGCGATCATAGAAGGTATTAAACTCTACCATTTCCAAAGTTACATTCAGACCAATCGCTTTCCAGGATTGTACATAATATTGAGCCAACGGCTCAGCAATGTCTCCACCAGTCATCGAAATGAAATTAATCTTCAGCTCGCTGCCATCTGGATTCGTTCTAAATTCACCGTTTAGTTTGTAACCAGCGTCATCCAGGATCTTCTTAGCTGCTTCTGGATCATAAGCTACACCTGGATTGGAAGCATCATGGAATTCAGGATGGGAAGGTGGAATCAAGGTAGTCGCATTCCAACGCAGACCATTATAGAACTTTTTACCAACAGTATCATTGTCAACCGCTGCCCACATTGCTTTACGAAGATTCACATCCGCCATTTTAGCTTTAGGATCGGTAACAACCTCTTTTTTCGTTGCATCCCATTTACCAAGCTTAAAGCCTATATACGTATAAGCACGATCAACCGCACCCAGGAATTCAACGTTTGACATCTTTGCATTATCAGGGTATTGATCAATAGGGAAGGAATCCACCAAGTCAACTCCACCAGATTTCAGTTCTTGTACAATCGTTGTTGGGTTGATAACCTTCAAAATTACTTTATCCAGTTTAGGGGCTCCGCGCCAGTAATCTTCATTCTTAACAAATACTACAGACTCACCAGGAACGATACTCTCTACTTTAAAAGCTCCGAAGCCAATTGGCTTTTGGCGGACTTCAGGGGAAGAGGAGATTTTGGCAACATCCATGCCGCCAAAGATATGTTTGGCTAATGGATAAATCCATACGCTACCCGTTAACAAGGAAGGTGTAGATTGCTTATAAGTAATTTGCAGTTTCTTATCACCCAGCACTTTAATCCCGGATATGGTTTTGGCCTTACCGGAATGGTACTCATCCATGCCTTCAATATTAGTGAAGTCAGAACCGTAACGAGGACCATCATAAGCAGGATTACCAATAACTTCATGGGCGAACAACCAGTCTTCAGCTGTTACTGGTTTACCATCCTGCCAGTTTACATTGTCGTGAATCGTAAAGGTAAAGGTACGTCCATCTTCTGCAACTTCATAAGTAGCCGCACCATCATTAGTATAAACATAGTCTTTATCCCAAGTTAACAAACCTTCATCAAACCAGTTCAGAACTTGAGCATCTGGATCTCCAGAATAGAAGTTCCAGTTCAAAGTGCCTTCAAATGGACTATCGGAAACAAGTCCAAATGTAATTGTCCCTCCGTCAATAGCTTCACCTTGGTTAGTCTTAACGTTACTGAAATCTTTAATGTTATAAAGTCCGTCTTCTGCCTCAGGCGCGGCCGTTGCTTCTGCGGTTGCCGCAGGTGCGCTGGCGTTAGGAGCTGCTGTTGATTCAGCCGCTTCGTTGTTGTTCTTGGAGCCGCAAGCCGCAAGAGCGAACAACATTACAAACATTAATGAAACTAGTAAAGCTTTTGAACGAATGGCTTTTCTCATTTAATCATTTCCTCCCTTATTATCCTTTTCTTTGTCTTGCGTCGGTCGCACGTTTAAGCGCTTGACCCACATTATTTATACTCAACATCAATACCAGGATCAGCAATGATGCGGGTAACCAGATCCACCATCTGAACTCAAGAGTCTGCGGATTTCTCGCATAGCTTACTAGAGTACCCAGACTGGGTGTACTTTCTGGAAAACCAAAACCTAGAAAGGATAGGCCTGATTCCAATCCAATATTAGCTGCCAGATTCAAGGTCATTGTTACGATAATGATTGAGCTTAAGTTCGGCAGAACTTGCGTGAACATAATTTTTAGATTGGAGGAGCCTAGGGTCTTAGATGCCTGAACATAATCCAATTCCTTCTCTTGCAATGTCTTGGAACGAATTAGCCTGGCAATCCCCATCCAAAGAAATGCTGTCATGATAAAGGAGAAGGTCAACGTATTGTATTTAGGAACTGCGCTGACAAAAGCTATAACAATCATTAAAAAAGGTAGAATCATGAAGAAATCCACAATACGCATCGCGACATTATCTACCGTTCCCCCAAAGTAACCTGAGACTAAACCTACCAGAATACCGATAATTCCCGTAAAAAATGTAACCATAAAGGCAATAGACATGGAATTTCGTGTTCCTATAATTAATTGACCGAATACATCCCGTCCTCCATAATCAGTCCCCAGCCAATGCACAGCCGAAGGCTTCTCATATAGGGCGAACAAGTCAACCGTGACAATTTCTTTCTGATCTAAAAATAAGGAGATCCCATATACAGCAGCAATAATCGTAAATAGGAAAATCAATGAGACCAGTGCCAGCTTATCCCGCACCATCTCCCGCCAAACAATTTTGAAGCCCGATGGACTTTTATCAGTTTCCTGCAGCAGAGCTATCTCTGCGCTCGTCTTTGCCATTTCATTCACCCCAAAGTGTTCATCTTCTTATTTAATCCGGATACGAGGATCTACGATACTTAAAATAATGTCTGATAACAACGCACCGACGATGGAAGCAACCCCATACAGAAGAACGAGGGCTGTTACCACGCTGAAATCCCGAATCGTTATCGAACTTAGAAACAGCAAACCCATTCCTGGATAGCTGAAAATCGTTTCAACGAACACCGTACCACCGATTAGCCCAGTGATCTCATATCCAAAAAATGCAGCGATCGGCAGCAAGGAGTTTCTCAAAATATGACGATTGTATACGCGTGACTCCGAAGCCCCTTTAGCTCTAGCAGTGAGAATGAAATCTTTTTGCTTCGTATCAATGATCTCATTTCTCAGATATTGGACGGTCCCAACCGTTGCAATTAGCGCCATAGATAACGCAGGCAGAAGCAGATGGTAGAATTTACTCCAGAAGTGACTTAGTGTACCTGGAACTTCCCCGGGACTGACACTGCCGCTGGTAGGAAACCAATGAAAATGAAATCCGAAAACCCATACCATTAAAAGTGCAAAAATAAACAATGGTGCAGCAAATCCAATATAGGTATAGCCAGTTATCAAGCGATCCAGCCACGAATCGTTATAACGTCCGCTGGTAATACCAAGCGGGATAGCAATAAGGTATGTAAGAATCAGCGTAACAATGGCCAGCCAAAGTGTATTCATCAGGCGTTGTCCGATTAGCTCTGAGACCGGCATTTTGAAACGGAAGGACTGGCCGAAATCCCCTTGTATCGCTTTAGTGATCCAATCCCAGTACTGGATGTACCATGGATCATTTAGACCGAGCTTTTCTCTCATCGCATCAATGGCCGCCGGATCAATATTCGGATCGAGCATTCCTGAGAGTGCGTCACCAGGCATCGCCTTCGCCATAAGAAAAACAAGAATACTTAATAGAACTACTTGAGGGATCATTATAAGAATTCTACGAACGATAATCTTCCACATATTCTCAACCTTTCTCAGGCAAGGCTACCAGATGAGTCTCGGAAATTGATTTTAATGGATAAGCCATGCCTTCTTCATCAAAATAATTCCGGTGCGCTTGTTCATATTCCTTGCTTACTGATTTTCTGAATGCCGTCTGCTTTTCTCTCTGTTTCGGATCAATATCAGGAATGGCGGCAATGAGTCGTTTGGTATAAATATGCTGAGGATTGTCAAAAATATCTTTAGCAGTCCCTTGCTCCACATGTCGTCCTTTATACATAATCCCTATGTGATCGCACATATGCCTGATGATCCCGAGATCATGACTGATAAATAGAAAAGTAAGATTCAGCTCTTTTTGAATGTCCTGCATGAAGTTAAGCACCTGTGCCTGTACTGAGACATCTAGCGCAGATACCGGCTCGTCAGCAATAATAAGTTTTGGCTTGAGTGCAATTGCTCTGGCAATTCCGATCCGCTGCCGCTGGCCGCCAGAAAATTCATGCGGATATTTCAGGATGTTCTCAGGACTTAAGCCTACTTGTAAAAGCAATTCCTGCACCCGGCGTTTTTCTTCCCCTGGAGACATTTTTTCGAAATTACGCAACGGTTCTGCAATAATATCGAGTACACGCTTCTTAGGATTTAAGGAAGAGTACGGATCCTGAAAGATCATCTGAATGTCTTTGCGGACATTTCTTTGCTTTCGTACACCCCTCAAGGCCAAATCTTGCCCTTCAAAAATCACGCTGCCGCTAGTAATAGAATTAAGACCTATAATCGCGCGACCCGTTGTCGTCTTTCCGGAACCAGATTCACCAACCAGACCATAGGTTTGCCCAGCTTCAATGGTAAAATTAACATTATCGACAGCCTTAACTACGCCAACTTCCCTTCGAAAAACACCGCCGTGGATCGGAAAATGTACTGCTAAATTTTTAACCTCAAGAAGTCCCATTGTGGATTGCCTCCTCGTTAGTATCAGGGAAATGGAAATTGTTATAACAGGTGCAGCGAACGAAATGTCCGGGTGCGACTTCATGCAGCTGTGGGTTCTCCTCATGCTCCGATTCAGGAATCCAAGGTGTCCGTGCCGAGAAACGGCAGCCCTTACGCGGAAGGTTTTGCAGTGGTGGAACAATCCCCTGAATCACATGCAACCTGGATTTTTCTTCTTTTGCCGTTGGAATGGAGTTTAATAAGGATCTCGTATATGGATGTTTCGGATTAGACGTCAACGTAAAAATATCTGCGATTTCGACGATTTGTCCGGCATACATCACCGCAACACGGTCAGCCATTTCGCTTACAACCCCTAAGTCATGAGTGATTAAGATAATGCCTGCTTCCATATCGTTTTTTAATTTTTTAATAAGTTCAAGGATTTGTAATTGGATAGTCACATCTAGTGCTGTGGTAGGCTCGTCGGCGATCAAAAGCTTGGGTCCATTGGCTATCGCAATGGCGATAACCACCCGCTGCCTCATGCCACCGGATAATTCGTGGGGGTACTGCTGATATGTATGCTCGGGACGGGAAATTCCAACCTTGGTCAAAAGATCAATGACCTTCTCTTTTCGCTGTTTCTTAGAAAGCTTGGAATCATGTAGGATAAGTACTTCTTCAATCTGTGAACCGATGATCATTAGCGGGTTTAAAGCGGATAAAGGATCTTGAAAAATCATAGACATTTCTTGCCCGCGCAGCTTGTTTAGTGCAGCAGGAGACATAGTAACGATGTCCTGGCCCTTGTATTTGATTTGTCCGTCAATTCTGGCTCTGGTATGCAGCCCCATAATGGAAAAGGCGAGCGCACTTTTTCCTGAACCAGATTCTCCAACGATAGCCAGAATTTCATTTTTGCGAACAGACAGGGTAACATCATCAACCGCAGCATAATAGTCGTCTGCAATTCTGAACGATGTCGACAAATTTTTGATTTCTAGTAGTTCTTCGCCCATATTCATCACCCTAACGACAAGGATTTCAAAATTAACACAATGAAAATATTATGTAAATTTTGATATAAATAGTGTTGATTTTCATGAAACATTTTGAAATAACCAATGTGATGATAATTAACACTGTTAAGAATACTACCAGTAGTTCAATCGGAAATAAAAATGAACATCTCGTAACTTTGTAGTTCATTTTAATTAACTTATGGTAAATTATCAATCTTTTCCTATAAAAAATTTTCAATCGATGTGATTAAAAGTAACGTAGGCAACAAAAAAACGGCTCTAGGCCGCCTTTTTTTGGGAATTATTTAGTTCGACTGAAAGTTAAAATCTTTGGCTTTCCAGCATGAAATTGGAAGGTATTACAGTCGCTAGCTGCTTACTGCTCCCGCCGAAGCTTTTGATTATGACGAATCTTAATCTCATTTCCTTGCTCAGTAGCTTGATAAAAAACACGCTGAGAAATCTCCTTAGGTAAATACTCTTGCTTCACATAATGCCCCGGAAAATTGTGCGGATATTGATATCCTTCATGCCCTAACGCAGTTGCACCTTTATAGTGCGTATCACGCAGATGCAGCGGTACCTCCGCTGATTTGATCTCATCCATACTTGCCATTGCATTGGAAATAGCCATAACCACAGCATTAGACTTCGGACTTTCCACTGCAAAAAGAATAGCTTGGGCAATGTTCAGCTTCGCCTCTGGCCAACCATTGTTTCGATACGCATCCAGCGCACTCACCGCTTGAACCATAGCTTGGGGATTAGCCAAGCCGATATCCTCACTGCTGGCTGCAATCAGGCGCCGAATAAAAGTCATAGGGTCCATTCCAAGCTTTTCTACCGCATACAGAAACCAAAACAACGCGGCGTCGCTGGAACCGCGAATACTTTTATGAAAAGCGGATAGCACATCATACTGCGTAGATTCATCAGCCTTCACAATGGGGCGCCGAATGGATTCTTCCGCCACCTCCAGCGTGATATGAACACTTCCATCAACTTGCGGCGCGGTAGTCAGGGCTGCAAGCTCCAGCGCATTTAGTGCCCGCCGGATGTCTCCATTAGCCATTGTTGCAATATGCAACAAAGCCTCCTCATCAACCTGAAGCTCCATAAATCCAAGACCTTTCTCTTTGTCCGCCAAGGCTCTGCGCATCGCGATCAAGCTGTGTTCACTCGTTAATGCCTCCAGCTGAAATAAGGTGGATCGGCTCATAAGCGCCCCATTAACATAATGGAACGGGTTCTCTGTAGTCGCTCCAATGAAGGTAATAGTCCCTTTTTCTACTGCTGGCAAAAGCGCATCCTGGCGTGAGCTATTAAATCGATGCACCTCGTCCAGGAACAGGATCGTCTTAGTGCCGTACAATGTTTGATTGTTCTGAGCTCGCTCAATAACCTCCCGTACATCCTTCACGGTAGCTTCCACCGCATTCAGACGTACGAACTCTCCTTGCGTGTGATGAGAAATAATATGCGCGAGTGTCGTCTTGCCGCATCCCGGGGGGCCATAGAGCAAAATCGAAGAGACTTGATCCGCCTCAATCGCTCTTCGCAGCAGCTTCCCCCGACCTATGATATGCTCTTGACCAATATATTCATCAAGATTCTCCGGTCTCATCCGGTCCGCAAGCAGCCGTCCGCCCCCGGTGTCCTCTCCGAAAGAAAATAAATCCATAACTCCACTTCCTTGCTATATTCTTGTAAAAGCTCAATGTAAATCCCTCTCTATCATACCATATCACAGGGAAGGATTAGGATGTCCTGCCGGTTCAAGGTAACAGTATCAGCATAGACTTATTTTACGCCAAAATAAAAAGAGCATGATCTCGTCTTAGAAAGGCGGGAGCCATGCTCTTTTTTCAAAATATAAGAAAGTATAGGTTTCACACTACACTTTATCCTTATGATTTCTCGCATAACGCTTACCGTCCTTCTAAGGACACCAGAGGCGTTTATGCTTGAATTGCAAGCTAGCAATTTACTGCCAGCCGCATTTTTGATATGATTTTACGAATGCTTTCTTCCGATAGATGGTACTTCTTCTGAAGTTCCGCTACGGAATCACCGCTTCGATGACAACTGAAAATTTCCTTGTTCCGGTTCGCTATTTCTTTCCTCGAACCGCTGTTCTCGCCCCATCGAACCCGCTCTTCCGTCTTCTTTGGGATGTAGAGCAGTTCACCTTGGATGTATCCCTGAAGCTCTTCGAGCAAGCCAGGGGGGAGCACATCCTTCCCATTTACATAACTCAACTTGCATTTCCTCCTTCAACAGGTGTGTCCCTATGCGTCGGTCAACTAAGTTTTTAGTTATAATCACGTCACCTGCCTCCTTTCTTCTCCTCATATTTGGAAAAATCCGTAATTTCATTATATAAAAACCTTTTGGTAGCGTCTACATTCGATTTCATAAATTTCGTTCTTATGGATAAGTGTGGTACTTCTTATGTTAGTAATAAGGAGGCCGTAAGGCCTCCTCGCTTTAAGCAGGTTTCCGTCTTAAACGGAAACCACCTCGTATACTGAAATCATTTCAATCAGCCTCCTTCCAGAAGTGTTCTTGCCCGGCCGGACACTTATTATTAAGCCATACCTATGGGGGAGTTACAAGACCAAGAACAGTTATAACCATTCTCCACCAGTCTTATTCTCCCTCAGAATCGCTTCCAGCCGCCGTTTGCACATAGGAAGGAACTTCCCCATTATGGAGCAGCCACAGCTCATGGAGAGCACGTGTACAGCCGACATACATCAGCTTCGCGTCCCAAGCCGTCGCTCCATAATGGTCTTGATCGGCATCTGCTAAGATCACCGCATCGAACTCCAAACCTTTTGATAAATAGACAGGCAGCACCGATAACCCGCCCTGATATTGCGTCATACTGCCATCAATCAGATGAATATCTTCAAAATGCTGTGCCAGCTCCGCATATAGTTCTGCAGCCTCATGAAGATTTCTTGTTAGGACAGCCACCGTACGGTATTCCCTTCCTGACAGAGACTTCAGTGCAGAGGTTATTGTCCGCAAGCGAGCTTGCTCATCAGCCACCAGTTCCCCGGCATCCTCGCCATAGGCGATCATACGCACGGGATCTCCACTACGAAACACAGGAACAGCCAGCAATGAGCTCTCCACACCTGAAGATAGAATTCCATTAGCGAAGTCTATAATTTCCATAGTAGAACGATAGCTGCGTGTCAGCGCGTGATAAGCCGTGTTCTCAGGTGCAAACAACGTCTGCATCTCTTCCCACGCGTGTACGCCTTTATAGGCATGTATGCCCTGCGAGAGATCACCCAGGATCGTAAAGGAATGGCCTCGCACATATAAATCCAGAACGGCAATTTGGAAAGGTGAAAAATCCTGAGCCTCATCGATTACTACATGGTCAAAGCGAGTAACGCCCTCATCACCATTCAAAAGATAATGGATATACAGCAGCGGAGGTAAATCCTCTTCACGTATGATGCCTTTTTTCAGCTCTTTTGCCGTTTCCTTCAGTACAGCTGCCGGAATTTCCTCAGGCGGTTCAACCGGCCAATCCTCAGGAAGTTTAGCTGCTCGGAAAATTTGCTTATAGATCGTTAATGGATCATATTTAGGCCATTTGGCACTATAAGCCTTCTCTCGCTGCGCGCCTTTTTTCTTGCGATCCTTCATAGCAGCAGCTGACGGACTCTTCTTCAGTTCCATCTCAATCCAGCGATGAATCCGCGCCATTACCCGTTCCTTGCGCTTGGCTGGAGGATAGGGAGCATACTCCTCATTATGCCAGCGCAAAATCATAGAACGGCGTAGCACCGCACCCTCCCACGGGCTAAAATCACCCTCAGGTACAGAGCTGCTTTCCAATAGCTTGATGCTGGACTCTATGATTCCCATCAGCACCGTGGAACCCTTGAGGCGCCCCGGCGTCTCTTCTGTAATTACCGGCATGCCGCCAGGGGTTTCGAACCAGCGGTTCATCGTCTCTGTCGCATCCTGTTCCGGCAATTCCAGTCCTAGTACATTAGCCGCCCAATCCGGAAATGTACTTTGAGCAATATTACCTACCCCGAGCTCAGGCAATACGTCCGAGATGTAATCCAAAAACATCCGGTTTGGTGCAAAAATGATCATTTTTTCCGCAGAAACCTGATCCTTGTATTGATACAGCAGAAAAGCAAGCCTGTGCAGTGCAACGGTTGTTTTACCGCTTCCTGCCACGCCCTGAATGATTAGCGCTGTATTTTTGGCAGCACGGATAATCTTGTCCTGCTCCTCTTGAATGGTCGATACGATATCCCGTAGACGATTATCCTTGTTCTCCCCAAGTCGATAGACGAGAAACTCATCTGATACAATCGGTGCATCGCTTTCCCGATTGTACGTATCCGCGACCCGCTCCAGAATTTGCTTCCGAATCACCACGTTGCGTTTGAGGTATACTAGCCCCTCTATTAGTCCCTCAGGGGCTTCATAGGAGGCTGGCTCGGTACCGCCGGTAAACGAATAAAACAGGCTTGCTACCGGTGCGCGCCAGTCGATGACTAGCGGACGGTCGCTTACCTGCTCACGGTCTACGCCGATTTTGCCTATATAGAGTGCCTTCCGTTCATTCTCATCATTGCCTTGAAAATCAAGCCGTCCGAAATAAGGCTCCTGCCTAAGCTTAGCAAGATCTTTGCGCTTCTGATCACGGTTCGCTTCCAGCACCTGTTCCGTATAGTCATGTCCCGTGTACACTGGTGTCTGCTGGAGCTTCTCCAGCAAAGTGTCAATTTCAGTAAGCGCTTGATTCAGCCTGTCTTCTTCCTCTTGATAGGCACTTTGAAAGTTGTCTTCCAATTTCAGTTACCTCCTAAAAGTTTATCGAGCTTAAATTTTCATGCTCCTACGCCCATTTCTCACGCAAAAGGATACCCATTGTAGCACAATCAGCACTTAAATACCAAATCTTTCAAATGATTTGACTAAACTTAACTTATAAGTTCTTCAACCTCTAAAGCCCTTTAGTGCTCCTTAGCATGCACAAGCGCCGAATGTTTGAGACAAACCAAAGGCTTTTTTGCCTTTGGTTTCAGCGTTCGCACGCATTTAGCTCCGAGCAGAGGCTTTTTTGCCTTTGGTTTCGGCGTTCGCACACGTTCGGCTCGAATCAACGGCATTTTTGCCTCTGTTTTCGACGTTCGCACACGTTTAGCTCGAATCTGAGGCATTTTTGCCTTTAATTTCAGCGTTCGCTCACATTTGGCTCGCATCAGAGGCATTTTTGTCTTTGATTTCGACGTCCAGGCACATTTAGCTCGTATCAGAGGCATTTTTGCCTCTGTTTTCGGCGTTCGCACACATTTAGCTCCGATCAAAGGCATTTTTGCCTTTGATTTCGACGTCCAGGCACATTTAGCTCGCATCAGAGGCATTTTCTCCTCTGTTTTCGGCGTTCGCTCGCATTTCGCTCCAATCAGAGGCATTTTTGCCTTTAATTTCGACGTCCAGGCACATTTAGCTTCCATCTACGGTATTTTTCCCTTTGTTTTCGAGGCTTCCACACATTTAGCCCCATTCAACGGTATTTATCCCTTAGATTTCGTCGTCTACACGCATTTAGCTCCAGTCAACGGTATTTATCCCTTTGTTTTCGACGTCTACGCACATTTGAATCCAATCAGCGGCACACGCATTTACCTCTTTGATTTCAACGCTGGCTAATAGAGCTAATTAGTGTGCAACAGGTCCCTCGCAATCAAAGAAACTGGATGCCGCTCTATAGCACAGCCTGCAAAATAAAGTTAGCCACAAACAAACCAGCAATTCCATACAACGCAGGTGGCACTTCCTTCCCTTTGCCCAGCGCCAGCTTCACAATTGGGTAGGTAATAAAACCAAAAGCCATACCGTCCACGATGCTATAGGTGAATGGAATCATAACCATGATTAGAAAAGACGGGAACAGCTCGGTCAAATCACTTAAGTCCATCTCACGCACATTTTGTACCATTAGTCCGCCGATCACAATCAGGATCGGTGCGATCGCACTGTCGGGAATATAGGATAACAGCGGTAGGAATAAGAAGGTCGCCCCGAATAGAAGCCCTGTCACCAGCGAGGTGAGACCCGAACGCCCGCCCGCAGCTATTCCTGCATTAGATTCTGCAGCGGCCACAACCGGACTGCTTCCGAAAAGACCCGCGGCGATATTAGCAAGCGAGAGCGCACGCAGGCTGCTTTTGAAGCGTTCTGGACGGCCTGCCATCATCGTCTGCGAGGCTACAAGACCGATATTTTCAAATACAACGATTAACAATAACAGGAATACAGCAATCCAGAACACCAGGCTCACAATGCCGCTCCAGTCCATTCCGAAAAATAGGCCGCCATAACCTGAGAATACATGCCCTGAGGCCTGTTTTTCCGGTGCATGTGCAGCTCCCAGCAGGTAGGCAAGTCCTGTACCGACCAGCATACTTATCAGCAGGCCTCCGTTAGTTCCCCGGATAAATAACACTAAAGCCAGCAATAAAGTCACACAGGATGTAATAACTGCAGGATCACTAAAATGTCCTATGGCAACAAAAGTAGTCTGATGGGCAATCACTATCCCACTCTTTTGCAGCCCTATAAAGGTCAGAAACAGCCCTATACCGACTGTAATGGCATGCTGCAGGTTTTGGGGAATTGCCTCACTAAGAATACGATAAAGTGATGTAAAGGCCACGATAGCGAATAACACGCCTGTTATAACGACTACAGTAAGCGCCTCTCTCCAGTCCAGTTTCATGGAATGAACAAGCGTATAAGTGAAAAATGCGTTAATCCCCATCCCGGGAACCACGATGATAGGCGTCTTCCCGCCAAAAGCCATCAGCAGACAGCCGGTAATTGCGGTCAACAGTGTAGCCACCATTGCCGGTCTAAGCGGCATCCCCGCGTCATGGAGAATCGTCGCATTCACCATAACAATATAAACTGAAGCAAAATAGGAGAGAATCCCTGCAGCCCATTCCCGTTTCCAGTCATTCTCAGGCGCAAGCCCCACACTATTTCGCCAAAAATTCGATTTCATGTACAAAAACCTCCACTGATATTAAGTTCCGCAGGCGGATATTACCCGGATTATAAATCTAATAATCAGCCGTTCATCCCGGTTCAGCTATTATGCCTATTTGTGGCCTGCTTCTTGCAGAACCCGCCTGTTTAACGACAACAAAAGGGCGTACGCAGCCGGATTCCAGCTACTCGCCCTTTTGTCCATTACTCTAATCCTATAACTATAATTGAAACAGCCTCAGCTCAGCGATTCACTTACAAGCTGACGCCTCCAGCCTCAAGCAAGTCACGCACGGCAACGCTGACCATAATTAGGCCGGCTACCGGTGGAACAAATGAATTGCTGGCTGGCGGTTGTTTCGCTTTACGTCGATCCGGCGCATTCTCCGGAACAATCTTGTCCGTAACATCCTGACGTGGCTTCATTGGCGGCTCCGTAGAGAAAACCACCTTCACGCCTTTCTTAATCCCATCCTTACGCAGCTTCTGGCGAATGACCCGGGCAATCGGATCATACGTTGTTTTGGAAATGTCCGCTACCTGGAATCTTGTAGGATCCATTTTGTTGGCAGCGCCCATGCTTGAGATCATAGGAATTCCACGTGCCAGACATTCTTTAATCAAATGGACCTTGTAGATAATCGTATCCGAGGCATCAATCACATAATCCGGTTTCAGCTTGAACAGTTCCTCATAGGTTTCTTCCGTATAGAACATGTTCAGCGCAATCGCTTCACATTCCGGATTAATCAGCTTCACACGGTCTACCATCAGTTCGGCCTTCTTTTGCCCAACCGTTGTAGTAAGTGCGTGGATCTGCCGATTCACATTGGTAATGTCGACGGAATCCTTATCAATCAGAATCAGTCTGCCGATCCCGCTACGAGCCAATGCCTCAACAGCCATACCGCCAACACCGCCGATACCAAGTACCGCTACTGTGCTGTTCTTCATAATCTCCAGACCTTCCGGTCCGATCGCCAGTTCCGTACGTGAGAACTGATGCAGCATGAGGTCAGCCTCCTTCAAAAGCTATGGCGAAGCAGAAATCTGCCTCGCCCGCTTTATTTAATTATTCTTTTTCTTTTTCTTTCTTTGGTTTAAGAGCCAGCTTAATATGCAGTTGCTCCAATTGTGAACCGTCTACTGGTGCAGGTGCATCCATAAGCAGGTCCGTTGCACTTGCCGTTTTCGGGAATGCGATGGTTTCGCGTAGATTTGTACGACCCGCCAGCAGCATAATTAGACGATCTAAACCGAAGGCAATACCACCATGTGGAGGTGTACCATATTCGAACGCATCCATCAGGTAACCAAATTTCTCGTAAGCAACCTCATCTGAGAAGCCGAGAGCTTGGAACATTTTTTCCTGTACTTCACGTTTGTAAATCCGCATGGAGCCGCCGCCTACTTCATAACCGTTCAGAACGATATCGTAGGCTTGTGCACGAATTGCACCTGGATCTGTGTCGAACAGATGCAGATCCTCTTCACGTGGACGAGTGAACGGATGGTGTTCTGCTACATAACGTTTCTGATCTTCATCATAACCAAGCAATGGGAAGTCAGTCACCCAAGCGAACTTGAACACATTATCGTCGATCAGACCCAGCTGACGTCCGATTTTGACACGAAGGGCGCCTAGAACGTCCGCTACAACCTTTTTGGTATCAGCGGAGAACAACAGTAGGTCACCTTCTTCAGCGCCTGTACGCTCCTTCACAGCTGCAATTTCTTCTTCAGTGAAGAATTTGACAATCGGTCCTTTGAACTCGCCGTCTTTCACTTGAATCCAAGCCAAACCTTTCGCTCCATAACGCGCAGCATAAGGTCCGAGATCATCGATTTCTTTACGAGTCCAAGTCCCACAGCCTTTAGCATTTAGACATTTCACTTCTCCGCCTTTTTCGATCACGGAAGCGAATACCTTTACGCCACTTGTGGCAACAATATCGTTCATTTCTACAAGCTCTAATCCAAAACGCAGGTCAGGTTTGTCTGAACCATATTTGCCCATAGCCTCAGCATAAGTCAAACGTTGGAATGGAAGCTGAATATCCGCTCCTACAGTTTCTTTAAACAAACGCTGCATCAGGTTCTCCATCATGCCAAGCAGCTCATCCTGAGACAGGAATGAAGTCTCGATGTCCACTTGTGTAAATTCCGGCTGGCGGTCAGCACGCAAATCTTCATCACGGAAACAACGAGCAATTTGATAATAGCGTTCAACGCCACCCACCATCAATAGCTGCTTGTAGATTTGTGGAGATTGCGGTAATGCGAAAAATTCGCCTTCATGCACACGGCTTGGCACCAAATAATCACGAGCACCTTCCGGTGAGCTCTTAGTTAGGATTGGTGTTTCTACATCAATAAATCCTTCACTGTCAAGAAAGTCGCGGAAAATCTTAGAAGCTTTCGAGCGTAGCAACAGCGTTTTTTGCATTTCTGGACGACGCAGATCCAGGTAACGATATTTCAGGCGAAGAGATTCGTCTACTTCCACTCCATCTTCGATGAAGAATGGAGGAGTCTTAGCAGCGTTCAGCACTTCGATGTCTGTAATTTGAACTTCAATCTCACCTGTTGGCAGATTGCGGTTAATGGTTTCTTCATCACGTTTAACCACTTTTCCTTTGACAGCCAAAACATACTCACTGCGAACCTTATCCGCAATTTGCAGTGCTTCGCCGGAGTAGTCCGGGTTGAATACAACTTGCACAATACCGCTTCTGTCACGCAGGTCAATAAAAAGTACGCCCCCAAGGTCGCGGCGGGTCTGGACCCATCCGTTCAAGGTTACCGTTTGTCCAATATGTTCTGGTGTTAATTGCCCACAGTTATGACTTCTTTGCATAATTCACCATTCCCCTTTTTAGTTAAAAATAAGTTTCTATTTAAAAAGTCTTCTTCTATACCAACGCCTGAGCCAGCTCTTCGAGCTTCACAGTCTGCTGTTCCCCTGTGCTCATCGACTTCAGCGCAATTACACCATTCTTCAGCTCGTCTTCGCCAAGAATCGCAGTATAACGTGCCGACATACGGTCAGCTGACTTCATCTGTGCCTTCATCTTCCGGCCGAGGTAGTCGCGTTCTGCCGAGAACCCTTGGCTACGCAGAAAGTATAGCTGCTTGGAAATTTCAATGTCAGCCTCTTCGCCAAGAGCTACAAAATACACATCCAGTGGCTTTGCAGTCTCCAGTGCTACCTTCTGATCTTCCAGAATAAGAAGAATACGCTCCAGCCCGATCCCAAAACCAATACCCGGTTGATCCGGTCCACCGATTTCTTCAACCAAACCGTTGTAACGGCCTCCGCCGCCTACGGTATCAATAGAGCCAATGCCAGCTGCTTTATATTCAAACGCAGTATGCGTGTAATAATCCAAACCACGTACAAGACGAGGATTAATCGTGAACTCCACACCCATGATGTCGAGATGCATCTTAACCTTCTCAAAATGAGTTATGCATTCATCATCCAAACTGTCCAAAATGGAAGGCGCATCTGTAAATTTATCCTGATCCACCTTGCAATCCAGCACACGAAGCGGATTACGCTCGATTCGACGCTGACAGTCACTGCAGAGGTTATCCTTCATCGGTCTAAGGAATCCCAGCAGCTTCTCCCGGTAAGCCGCACGGCTTGGTGCATTACCCACGGAATTAAGCTCCACTCTTACATCCTTAAGACCTAGATCCTTATAGAATTGATAACCCATAGAGATTACTTCTGCATCAATAGCCGGATCCACGGCCCCAAACGCCTCAATCCCAAACTGATGGAACTGGCGATATCTTCCGGCCTGCGGACGCTCATAACGGAACATAGGTCCGATATAATACAGCTTGCTTACATCAGGTTCACCGTATAGCTTGTTCTGAACGTAAGCCCGCACGACACCAGCCGTTCCTTCTGGACGAAGAGCCAAATCACGGTCGCCTTTGTCCTTGAACGTATACATTTCGCCTTCCACAATATCCGTTGTTTCGCCTACTCCACGTTCGAATAACCCTGTGTGTTCAAACATAGGTGTGCGAATTTCCCGGTAGTTAAAACGGCGGCATAAATCTCTGGCCTTCCCCTCAATATACTGCCATTTCTCCACAGCACCCGGAAGCACGTCCTGCGTTCCTGTTGGTTTCTCGAATCTTTCTTTAGCCACAGTCTATCCCTCCTAAAAAATAACCCCTCTAAAGCTGTTCTCTTCATCTGTTTCTATTGCAGAAAAAGCAAAAAATCCCTCGCCCTGTTTTATAAAAAAACAGGGACGAGGGATTATCATAACCAATAATACACCACGTGGTACCACCCACATTCCGGATCAGTAAAAATATACTGAAGCCGCTCAAAGCGGTTAACGCCCGCCTACGCGTAACGGCTACTGATCGCGGCAATCAATACTGCCCACTTTCGCCGTACGTTCTCGGGGAGGTCATTCATTCGCTCATCAACAGAATCCTTGCAGCCAAGCGATACCGGTTCATCATCCACTTAAGTAGATGTCATCCGAATCGACAAGGGATTCTTCTCTGGAGTTGTGGGTTCTCGAATTACTTGGTCCCGTCATCAAAACCATATGATAAAATCGTATATTGTTAATATACTACTGAACTACTGCATTAAAGTCAAGGTAGTAAAAAGGATGCCTGGCATAAATTTTGACAGCTTCCGAGTTTTTTATTCAGCAATTATATTGTAATAAAAAAAATGACCTGCAGCCGAATGCTGCAGGTCCATCATCATATATTATTAAAAAGGGGGTCATGCCTTTATTATAAACACGCTATATTAAGGAATCATGTACGTAATATTACGATTATATTACATTCCATGAAAGCGGTTTATTTTTAATAGAATACTATTCGAATTGTTCAACATAGGCCCCTTTGCCCCGAAGGATTTCCACAACTTCATTATAATTTTCTTCTGCTATACTTAGCTCCATCACATAACGAAGTTCACTTAAATCCCCATCTTCGAGATCTCCTTCTGCCACGTTCGCACTAACCTGATCTTCATTCACACTATAATGTGTTTCAGGGTCAGCCCGAGTATCGGAAGCGGCAATGCCAGGAACCAGCATAGCTCCAGCTGCAGGTGTGCTAGCCGTTCCAAGCGTTCCAGTTGTGCCTGCGACTACAGATGCACTATCCAGTGGAATGATTGGAAACAGAATATTACGATCATTGCCGATAGGGTCTGTGAGTGGCCAAACCTCCAAACCATCCACCTTATAGCTAATCAATGCTGTTTTTGCGCCTTCTGCTTCATTTTCAGTTCTGAAATACGCTTGGATTTTTCTGCTCATTGCCATTACCTCCTTGGATTATAAGACTCTAATTTAAATATTGCTTATTTATTTCAGGACCTTCAATATTTCACGAACAAATGCAGGCTCATCTTTTGGTGTACGCGAAGTAATGTAATTGCGATCAACCACTACTTCCTCATCCTTAAACTCCGCGCCGGCATTCACAACATCATCCTTCAGCGGAGGATAAGAGGTAATGGTGCGTCCCTTAAGCAAGTCTGCACTGATCAGAATTTGCGGTCCGTGGCAAATAGAGGCGATAGGCTTGCCTGCTTCATTTGCTTCTTTTACAAACTTCAAAATATCAGCATTTTGCCGTAAATTCTCGGGGGAAGAACCTCCCGGGATGACAATCGCGTCATAATCACTTGCTTGAACATCGGCGATCGCCTTGTCTGCTGCGTAGGAGACTTCTTTCTTTTTACCTAGCAAGGTCTCCCCTTTTTTCAAACCAATAATGTCAGCTTGATGTCCTGCCTTTATAATTTCATCATAAGGAACCTTCATTTCAGAATCTTCAAAATCATTAGCCAGTAAGAAAGCAACGTTACTCATGTAATAGTTTCTCCTCTCTGTCTTTAGCAATTAATGATGTTCTAATTATTCTTTCTTGTGGTCTATTACCCTTATGAGGATGCTTTCTAACCTTTAATCGGAAAAAAGGCTTCCTTCACAACACCGAAAAAGCCGCATTTTCCACCCGCTTCAGGTACGCGGCAAGAGATTGCGGCTTCTTCCTTTCATCACTAGTGGTTCGGTCTCGCCGTCTAGCTTTTTGGCTAATGCACAGGCTTCCATAGGACTCCCAGTCGGTAATGCCGGGATACTTCTCCATACCCATGCCTTCTGTGATTGTCTCATTCTTAAACTCCCTGCCTTATGCGTGATATCTGCCTGCATTTAGTTTATCCAGCCCCAAGAAGCTCTATCCGCATAAAAAAAAGATGTCGAAAGTTAGCTCCGGCCAGAAGCAATCTTCGACATCCTCTATTTCGTTAGCTGCGGCTATCCAGAATGAGAGTAACTGGGCCCCAATTGGTCAGCGACACATCCATCATCGCTCCAAATATGCCCGTCTCCACCTGAAGACCTCCAGCTCTAAGCTCTTGATTAAAATAATCATAAAGACGCTCGGCCTCCGCAGGAGCTGCAGCTCCCATGAAATTCGGCCGTCTTCCCTTACGGCAATCTCCGTATAAAGTAAACTGGGACACTGAAAGAATAGCCCCGTTAGTATCCGTGACACTATAGTTCATTTTGCCAGCATCATCTTCAAAAATACGCAGTCCAGCTATTTTATCCGCTAAATATTTGGCATCCTTCTCTGTATCTTCATGGGTAACGCCGACAAGCAGCATCAGGCCATTGCCAATCGCTCCGGTCACTGTCTCATCCACGGTTACTTTGGCGTCCTTACAACGCTGTACTACAACTCTCATCGCACTACTTCGCTCCTTGCCTTATTGCATGATCCGATTCACTGTATATACATCCTTGACTCGTTTCACTTTATCTACAACGGATTGTAGATGCTCCGTATTACGAATAAGGATGGTCATATGAATCATTGCCATCTTATTCTTGTCAGAGCGCCCAGTGACCGCTGAAATGTTCGTTTTGCTCTCGGACACAGCCTGCAGTACTTCATTGAGCAGTCCATTGCGGTCATGGCCTGTAATCTCAATATCCACACTATAGTTTGCTTCCATCGTGCCTTCCCATTCCACTTCAATCACTCTAGCTGCTTCTTCTCCGTCACCTTCACCCGGAATGTTAGGACAATCCTGGCGGTGTACAGATACGCCCCGGCCCCGTGTAACATAACCTACAATGTCGTCACCCGGAACCGGGTTGCAACATCGTGCAAAACGAACAAGTAAGTTTTCAATTCCTTTTACACTAACGCCATTGGTGGGTTGATTTCGTCTCTCGCCGGAAGACTTGATCTCCTTCATCTCTGAAGTAAGCTCCAAGTGGTTAGCAGCTTCTTCCTGCTCCTTGCGCAGCTTCTCCGTCAAACGGGAGGCAATCTGCGAAGCGGTAATCCCACCAAAACCAACGGCAGACAACATATCCTCTACATCATTAAAAGCAAATTTTTTCGCAGCTTCCAACAGTTTTTCATCAGAAATCCACTCGGAAACTTCAACATTCAGGCGCTTCAGCTCACGTTCAATCGCTTCGCGACCTTTTTCGACATTTTCCTCACGTTTTTCTTTTTTGAACCATTGTTTAATTTTGCTTCTTGCGTGAGAGGATTGTGCAATTTTGAGCCAGTCACGGCTAGGTCCGTAAGAATGCTTAGACGTCAAAATCTCAACAATATCACCCGTCTTCAGCTTGTGATCAAGCGGCACGATCCGCCCGTTCACCTTGGAACCAATCGTACGATTGCCCACTTCTGTATGAATGCGGAACGCGAAGTCAAGAGGCACAGAACCGGCAGGAAGCTCGATAACCTCACCTTTAGGAGTAAATACAAACACGAGGTCTGAGAAAAAATCCATTTTTAGTGATTTTACGAACTCTTCGGCATCCTTAGCTTCATGCTGCAGCTCCAATATTTCGCGAAAGAAAGGCATCCGATTCTCCGGATTAGCATTATTACTGCTGCCTTCTTTGTATGCCCAGTGTGCGGCTATCCCGTATTCTGCCGTGCGGTGCATTTCCCAGGTGCGAATTTGCACCTCAGTAGGCTCTCCGCCTGGTCCTACCACAGTAGTATGCAGAGATTGATACATATTGGCTTTTGGCATAGCTATATAATCTTTAAAACGCCCCGGCATTGGCTTCCATAAGGTATGAATAATTCCAAGGGTTGCATAACAGTCCTTAATATTATCCACAATGATACGAATGGCCAGCAGGTCATAAATTTCATTAAACTGCTTGTTTTTTGTGCTCATTTTGTTATAAACACTGTAAATATGCTTCGGGCGACCGGAAAGATCACCTTCAATGCCCATTTCATCCAGCTTGGCACGAATACGGCCAATTACGCTGTCGATAAATTGCTCACGTTCAGCCCGCTTCTTATGCACCAGATTAGCAATACGGTAATACTGCTGCGGGTTCAAGTAACGAAGCGCAATATCCTCCATCTCCCACTTAATCGCGGAAATCCCCAGCCGGTCAGCTACAGGACAGAAGATCTCCAACGTCTCATAAGAAATACGGCGCTGGCTCTCTTCAGATTGGTATTTTAACGTTCGCATATTATGCAGACGGTCCGCCAGTTTAATGACAATGACCCGGATATCCTGGGCCATAGCAATAAACATTTTGCGGTAATTCTCGTTCTGCTGCTCTTCCTTTGAGCGAAAGCGAATGCGTTCCAGCTTCGTTAAGCCGTCAACAAGCATTGCGCAGGTATCGCCAAATTTAGCGCGGATTTGTTCCAGTGAGACCGTCGTATCTTCCACCACATCATGCAAAAGCGCTGCAACAATAGATATAACATCCATTTGCATATTGACGACAATATCTGCCACCGCCAGCGGATGCAGAATGTATGGCTCCCCCGACTTGCGGATCTGCCCGTGATGAGCCTGATCGGCAAATTCATAAGCTTCCCGGATGCGGAGAAGATCTTTATCTTTTATATAGGCGCCAGCCTTATCAATTAATCGCTCAATGCCCATTCTCGTCGTATCCGATTCCTTTCTATAATAAAATGAACCCGCAACTGTTCAAAAATCTGCAGGTTCCAATCATTTCATTTGTCCAAGCTTACTTACGCCCTTATTCAAAGTTGTCTATAATTATGAGGCTTAAGGAGGATTACGTCAACACTTGCCATCTCATGGTATTCCAGAAGTAAAAGTAATTAAATTCGGACAAATTAATAACACTTGTGAAAATGTTGTTGTAAAAAAGCCAAGTTCTATTTAATCTAGTAAAGGCGGATTTTCGCCGGACAACCTAATATCAGATAAGAAAGAGGAGTGAACTCCATTGCAACGCGAAATTCAAGTTAACGAAAAACTTCCATGGGGCCCAGGCTTTCTATTAAGTCTCCAGCATTTGTTTGCCATGTTTGGCAGTACAGTGCTAGTGCCTAACTTGTTCGGGGTCGACCCTGGAATGATTTTGCTTATGAATGGTATCGGTACATTGCTGTACATTTGGATCTGTCGTGGTAAAATCCCTGCGTACCTTGGTTCCAGCTTTGCCTTTATTGCACCGGTATTGTCAGTACTCAGTCGTTACCCAAATGATCACATGAAAGGATACTCGCTTGCTTTGGGTGCTTTTATCGTCACTGGTATTATATTCGTGCTCGTGGCATTGATCATTCGTTATGCAGGAACCAAATGGATTGATGTTGTTTTCCCTCCAGCAGTAATGGGAGCGATCGTAGCTACGATCGGACTTGAACTTGTACCTGTTGCCGCACGAATGGCAGGACTTATTGCTCCTGAAGGCGTTGCAGTTGCAGACTGGACTCCAGATGGCAAAACAATCGCACTTTCTATGGTGACACTTGGTGTAACTGTAATTGGAGCTGTACTCTTCCGCGGTTTTCCAAAAATCATTCACATCCTTATTGGTATCGTCACTGGTTATGGTTTAGCATATATTTTGAAAATGGTGGATACCGCTGCTATCTCTAATGCAAAATTTTTAGCGCATCCTTCCATTGTTACTCCTTCATTTGATTGGAATGTAATATTCACTATTATCCCGGTATCATTAGTTGTTATTGTTGAGCATATTGGACATTTACTTGTTACAAGCAATATTGTCGGCAGAGACTTGGCAAAAGATCCTGGACTTGACCGCTCTCTGATGGGGAACGGGATATCTACAATTATCTCCGGTTTTATCGGTTCTACTCCAAATACAACCTACGGTGAAAATATCGGGGTTATGGCGTTGACTAAAGTATATTCGGTATATGTAATCGGCGGCGCAGCGGTGATTGCTATTCTGCTTTCATTCTCTGGTACTTTCTCCTCCGTCATCGCTAATATTCCAACCCCTGTAATGGGTGGTGTATCCCTGTTGCTGTTTGGTGTAATTGCGGCTTCCGGATTACGTATTTTCGTTGAGCAAAAAGTTGATTTTTCCAAGGCTACGAACATGATCATGGCTACGTTGGTACTCGTTGTCGGAATCAGTGGTACAACCCTTACTATGGGCAACGTTAAACTAAGTGGTATGGCGCTGGCTACAATTGTTGGTATCGTATTGGCATTGTTCTTCAAACTCATTGAAGTGCTTGGACTGTCTAATGATGGCGGAGAAAGTGATAAAACTGCCCATTAATCGGTTATAAAAAATAGAATTTTAAAAAAGCTGCTCCAACATCCATTTATGGACTTGGGCAGCTTTTTTTATTAACTCAGATACAAAACAGCAACTCTCCGCCACAAGGCAGACAGCTGCTGTTATTATCTTACATTTTCCAATTAATGTTTAACTTCCACCCTTTGCGTCACGCGCTAATCTTTGCACTTTTCAGCATAATTCGAGAGCCGAATCCCCGTTTATTTCCCGGGAAAAGACAAACTTTACAAGATTAATCCTCGTAATTCACCAAGGAAAGAACTTCAACTCCAGAAAGCTTATTACGCCCAGCAAGCTCAACCAGCTCAATCAGAAAAGCAGCACCTACCACTTTACCGCCAAGCTGTTCTACAAGGTTAACCGAAGTAGCAATGGTTCCACCAGTAGCCAATAAATCATCAGCGATCAATACTTTTTGACCAGGCTTGATAGCATCTGTGTGAACAGCAAGGGTGTCCTTGCCATACTCAAGATCATAACCTACCTCTATAGTTTCATATGGAAGCTTACCGCTTTTACGAATCGGCACAAAACCTACCCCCATCGCATAAGCAAGAGGTGCTCCAACTACGAAGCCACGTGCTTCTGGTCCAGCGATAACGTCGATTTCCAAGTGCGCTACGAGAGCTTTCAACGCGTCAATCGCTTGGCGGTAAGCCTCACCGTCTTTAAGCAATGTGGTGATATCTTTAAAACTAATACCTTCTTTAGGGAAATCAGGAATCACACGAATACTATCTTTAAAATCCAAATTTATCATCTCCTATAAGTTTTGTTAGCATAGCTGCTTTGATTTCAGATCGACAAAACTTGCTTCGTAAGCATTCGCTTTGTTTTGTAAGCATAAGCTGCTTTGATTTCAGATCGGCAAAACTTGCTTCGTAAGCATTCGCTTTGTTATATGAGCGTTGCATTTTTATACACCATTGGGTACGCTCAGCATCTCATATTCGCATGGATTATGATACGCCTAAACGACGCGATAACATCCAGTCCTGTAACTCTGACAGGCTGCCCTCCATGAAGTATTGCTCCATCTCCGCCATCTGTCCCAGTCGGACAAAATGACTCGATGCTGTCAGACTTTTAGCTACTGGCTGAGTAATAAACGCCACACTTCCCTGACTTCTTTTAATAAAATCAAGCTCCTCAAACACATCAAGCATGTTGTTAAGCATGCGGATACTTAACGAGGACTGGCGGCTTAACCGCAGCAAAACTTCGTTCTCAGGCGTTGCAACTGAGGTGATCGAAGCCAACAGTTTATATAGTATTTTGAAATGATCCCGTGTCGGAGTAATAAGTCGTTCTCGGCCATCCTTGATAGAATGCAATAACGCAATATTATCAGCATTAGGGAAGGTTTGGAGCAGCGCATCCAGTTGTTCAGGAGTCTCCGGCATATCCAGTAAGCATAACAGAGAGACATGCCCTGCTTCCTGAAGGGGCTCATCCTTAACAGCAGCGCTAATGCCAGCTTCTTTATCATATACCCATAAAGACATTCCTATCAATTCACTTGCAGGCTTACTACGTCCGTTCTGAAACACTGCAGCAGCTCGATACGGACCCGCACCGCTATAAGGAAGAAGTAGTTCTCTAATATGTGCGGCTTGCCGTACGGCGTCAGCAGCACCACGAAGATCGAATATCTGAGCATCCTGCACAGATAAATCCTGCAGCATCAGCTGTGATTTGCGTGAGCCATTCCATTCATTGATCGACAGCTCAGCTAACACGTTGATCGTAGTACCCGCCGGTAGCAGCCTGGATAAAGCGCCTTTGCCAAAAGCCAAGGCTTCAATGCTGTTTTTCCCCTGCTGCAATACAATCTTCAGGTGTTTTCCATCTTGACCCATTGTACGTGTCTCTTTCACGGTAGCCCCACGAATAATAAACTTCGGCAACGGATTAGACATTCCGAAAGGTGCAAGCCTTTCCAATTCTAGCGCGGTCTGCAGTGATAAATCTGAGATTGACACCTCTGCATCAGCGGAAGCAACAGGAACGAAATGCTCTGGCGTTAACACCCCGGACGCATATTCATTTAATGCTGCAGCAAAGGCTTCTAATCCATCCCGATGCAGGCTCATTCCCGCAGCGGCTGGATGACCTCCAAAATGATCCATTAAATCAGAACAAGAAGAAAGTGCAGCGTAGATATCAAGTCCAGGTATGGAGCGAGCAGAACCTTTGCACATTCCGGTCTCTGGATGTATATCCAGAATGATCACAGGCCGATAATAACGCTCCAGCAGTTTGGAAGCCACTATACCTACTACACCTACATTCCAGCCATGATCAGCAAGAACAATGATGTCTGGGATTTCGCCACCCTGTGTCATCTGCTCCAGCTTGGCAGTGGCCTCAACAACAATTCTTTCTACCACCAATTGGCGTTCTTTGTTAAGCAGGTCAAGCTCTCCAGCTAGCTGCTCTGCCTCAGCCGCATGCTCGGTAGTGAGGAGGGATACAGCCCGTCCAGCATGGTCCAGGCGACCACTGGCATTGATGCGCGGCGCCATGCCAAAAGCGATATTGACCGCACTCACAGTGCTCATATTCACACCACTGACAGCGAGTAAGGCACGAATCCCCGGGAAACTTGAATGCCGCATACTTTCCAAGCCATTTCTAACAATCTCACGGTTCTCGCCAAGCAGCGGCATTAAATCCGCAACCGTTCCTATCGCTGCAATCTCGGCCCATTCTGTGGGAGTCTCTTCCCCTAGAATAGCCTGAGCAAGCTTATAAGCCACACCTACACCTGCTAATCCTTTGAACGGATAAGGGCAGTCTGGCAGCTTGGGATTAATAAGCGTATAGGCCTCTGGCAAAAGCTCAGGAGGTTCATGGTGATCCGTAACGATCACATCGATCCCCAGTTCATTAGCGTAAGCAACCTGATGATAAGCGCTAATGCCAGTATCTACTGTAATGATTAAGGAGACACCTTGCTGTAAAGCCCAATCCAGGGCATGATTATGCAGCCCATAGCCCTCATTAGAGCGGTGTGGGATATAAATATCAAAGGAAGCGCCTAAATAGCGCAGCAGATGAATCATAAGTGCTGTGCTGGACACCCCGTCGGCATCATAATCGCCATAAATAAGAATATGTTCTTCATCTTTTAAAGCCTTTCTAATTCTAGGAACCGCTTCAGCCATTCCTTTGAGTAGGAACGGATCATGCTGTTCTTCCTCACTGCCATCCATAAAGCTTAGAGCTTCATGAGGCGTGTTCATTCCTCTATTTACTAATAGTGAGGATAAGAGTGGAGAAATAGAAAGGCTCCGGGCCATATCCCTAACTGTGTCGGGATTGGCTGCCGGAGATTGCCATCTTGTTTTTGAATAAAGCAATAGAACTCACCTTTCTCTCACCTTGCAAACTACTGAAGCAACGTAGGAATATCATTATCCGGCAATTCATAATTGCTTTTGTACGGATAGCCGGGATCATAAGGAACAACGTCCATATGCACCTCACCGACATGAACAAACCGGTGCTGCAGCAGCTTCCTAGCGCATTCCGAAATATCCTGTGCTTCCATCACCGTAATCCGCGGATTTACACTGATTTTCACTTGAAGATTCACATAATTCCCTTGCTCAAGTGCCTTCAAATGTTCTACGCGAATGACGCCATGAACGCGTTGCACTGTTTCAATAAAATTAGCGGCTTCCTCCGAAGGAAGCTCCTGCGCATTTTTAGTGTTAATAGAGCTAGCAATGAGTGAATAGCCTTTACGAAGAATTAAAACTCCGGTTAAGAGTGCAGCAATAGGATCCATATAAGATAGAGGATGCCAATAGGTACCACCCATGGATAACGAAATTCCGACTAATACTGTGATAGATGTATATAAGCTGAAACGATGACTGTTAACATATGCAGCATGACTGCCATCACCTATTTTTTTAAAGTAGCGATATTGATATTGAAAAACAGCTTCTTTAAACACAATAGATACTAAGACGGTTACAAACGCCAGCTGTCCGTGTGTAGATGATTTTCCATCTGTTAAGTCGCGGATTGCAGAGAATGCGATCTGCAGTCCCCCCATAAGAATAAATACCGAAAAAAGTATAGCCAGCAGCGGCTCCTTAGTGCCCCGCCGTTCTTCGATCCGTTGCTTACTCTTTCTCCCTTGCTCAGAGCGCCACGGAAGAATATCCGCCAGTTTAGCTGCTGCATCTGCTCCGGAATACAAAGCATCCCCCATTAATGCCTTGCTCCCTGAAATATAGCCAAAACTCCCCTTAGCTACTGCCAAAGTAACATCGCTAATGATCCCTGTCCAAGCAACCGTCTCGCTTTGCGGTGATCGTTCTTTATTCATACGAGGCCCTCCTTACCAATAGCAAGTAATCTCATGATGATTCAATACACATGACATGACCCTAAAGATTTCGAAAGCCGCGTCGCATTTGACGCGGCTTTCTTAAACGTATAAGAAAAGTAGAACTTCGATGCTAATTTCTTCTAACCTTTATTCGGGCTGCTCTTCACTTTAACCTTCTCACGCTTTTTAAGCACTAACCAGAGTGGACTTGCAATAAAGATGGAAGAGTAAGCTCCGAAGAGCAAACCGATTACCATCGCAAGCGAGAACATCTTAATCGACTCGCCTCCGAACAATAACAGGAAGAACGCCGCAATAAATACGGTAAATGCAGTATAGAGAGAACGCATGAGCGTTTGAGCCACACTTTTGTTCACAAGGTGTTTCAAGTCTTCATAAGTTTTCTGTTTACCAAAACGTAAATTCTCACGGATACGGTCAAAGATAACGATCGTATCATTGATGGAATAACCGATGATCGTAAGCACCGCTACAATGAACGTCAAATCCACTTCCAAGCGGAAGATAGAGAAGAGCGCGACTACGATAAAGGCATCATGGAGCAAGGCCACAATCGATGCCACGGCGAAACGCCATTCAAAACGAATACTTACATAAATAATAATCCCCAGACAAGAAATCAGAACTGCATAAATAGCATTACGTGCCAATTCTTTAGCCATTTCAGTGTCCACGGTGTTAATTTCAAATGATGCTTTGTCATCCAGCTTAAGGATTTCAGCTTTTAGGGCTTCATCTTGAGCCTCATCAAGAACTTCGTCATAACGAATATTCACACGCTGATCACCAAACGAAATCGTCGGTTCATGATCGACATCGATTGCACTAGTTGCAGTCTTAACCTGATCCAAGTTCAAATTCTTGGATAGGGAGATGTCCACATTAGATCCAGCTTTAAAGTCAACGCTGTAATTCAGGCCAAATGTCGCCAGGAAAATCAATCCTGCTACTGTCAATGCGATAGAGAAAATATAGAAATATTTACTCAAATGTACGAAATCAAGCTCTTTCTTAAAGCGCACGGATTTCACTCTCCTTAACACCGAAGCTCTTCGGTTTGTTCAGCTTACCCGCTTTGACAAGCTGGCTAAGCAACCAGTGGGAGAAATAAAGATTCGTGGCGATACTCAGCACGATTTCTACAATCAGCACCAATGCAAAGCCTTTGACCGCACCTGTACCGAAGGCAAACATAACTGCTGCCACAATAATAGTAGTCACATTGGAGTCCATTACTGTCCGGAAAGAGGATTTATTCCCTGCCTTAACGGAGGACAGTATACTTTTTCCACTGCGCATTTCTTCCCTTATCCGTTCGTTGGTAATGATATTAGCATCGACCGCCATACCTATACCCAGAATAAATGCGGCTATACCAGGCAGCGTCAAGGTGAAGTCCGCGAAGACGAAGACCGCAATTAGCGCCCATGTATGCAAGAGCAAGGCAAAACTAGCCAAAAGACCTGGCAAACGATACATTCCGATCATGAAAATAAGGATAATCACAGAAGCCAGCAGACCTGCTCGAATCGTTTGATCAAGCGATTGCTTACCCAGGGTAGCACCCACACTTTGGGAATATTTCTCCGTCAGCTTCAGTGGCAATGCACCTAGGTTAATCGTGTCTGCAAGTTCGCGCGCTTCCTTAATTGTATAGTTACCAGAAATAGAAGCACTGCCATCGGTAAGTACTGCTTGTACCGTAGGGTCAGATAGTTTGTTCTCATCCAAGTAAATTGCGAGATTCTTTCCCAAGAGACGTTTAGTAATCTCTGCAAATTTGTCCTTGTCCTTAATCTTGATGCTGATGATTGGCTGATTCAGGTTATCCCGTCCAACTTCTGCAGCACCTTCAACAAAATCACTACCTACCAGTTCGATTTTGCTGTAAGTTCCCTCAGCGTCACCTTCAGCAGCACTACGGAAAGTCAGAACTGCAGGTTCCTTCATTTTTTTACGAACCTCGGCTTCATCCGTTACGCCCGCAATTTTCAAACGGATACGGTCCGTACCTTCAGTAGTTACCTCTGGTTCACTTGTTCCGAGCGCATTCGCCCGTTTTTCTAAGCTTTCCGCTGTCTTCAGCAGAGAAGCTCGGGACAATGCTGCTCCCGCTTCCATAGGCTCAGCATGATACAAAATCTCAAATCCGCCTTTCAGGTCAAGACCAAGTCTAACCTTGTCCAGCAGTCCAGGAGTAGTAAATGCCATAACGCCTGTCAAAACGAGCACGGTAATAAAAAAGCCCATTAGTCTCTTCATGCTCTAGCTAGTTCCCCTTTCATTAACTCAATATTCCTATTATAGCTACACGCGAAATGACCGTCAATTCACAGCATTGATAGAGCTATACTCACACAAAGAAACGGCCGCCCCTGCCTAAATCAGCAAGACATCCGTTTTAATAGGAGATGTGGAGTTATTATTCTCTTACTTTACTGCTTTATCAGGCAGTTCGCAAAAAGAAATATGTGGTTTATTGTTCAGTTCAACCCCCGATAGGCCGCAATAGTCAAATAATTCATGTAACTATTGGCTTTCAAGGAATAAATGTCGTTTACCAGCTTATGTAGGGGAGGCAAGCCTTCCTTATCATAATTACGGCTGATGCAATCCCAAATATCCTTGCTGGTTACATACTCATAGCCGAGGAGCCGGAATTCTTCAGCTTTGCTGCGGCACATGGCTTCGATTTCTTCACTATGTTGATCATGATTCCACTGTTCCGATTCCACGTGTTGACACCTCCAAAGATCGCTCATGTTCGTATGCTCACCATAGATATTCGACTCTTGTTCTTCGCTTTCCTTCTTCCGTCACAAAAAGTTAATGCCACTAAAACAAGGCATGCCGAGATAGGGGTACAGCATATCCATAAGAATAGACAAGTTCGCCAGCGTTTTATTTCATTTTGGGAAGAAGGCGTGACCTTTGAAAAAACAGAGCTTTATACAAGGAACTTTAATCTTGCTAGCCGCCGGCATCATTAATCGGATGCTTGGATTTATTCCCCGGATTGCTTTACCCCGTATTATCGGAGCAGAAGGTGTGGGTCTGTATCAGCTCGCGTATCCTTTTTTTCTTGTGCTGGTTACTGTCATAACAGGCGGGATTCCACTGGCGATAGCCAAGATGGTGGCGGAAGCAGAAGGAGAGAATCGGCCTGAAAAATCACGGCTGATTTTACGTACTGGACTTGCTCTTAGTATTGGACTTGCAATCTTCTTTACATTGGTTGCTTTGGTAAGTGCCTCATGGGTCTCCAATGTTATCTTAACAGACCATCGGGTTTATTATACGTTTATTGCCATGATCCCAATGATTGGGATTGTCGCCGTATCTGCAATTTACCGCGGTTATTTCCAAGGCAAGCAGAACATGATACCATCGGCGCTCTCCTCCATCTTCGAATCTTTAGTTCGAATATTCTTTATGCTCTGGTTCTCCTGGTTGTTGCTTCCTAAGGGTATTGCTATGGCGGCGGCTGGAGCGATGTTAGGTGTGACGGTAGGAGAAATTGGCGGAATGTTAGCGATTCTGTGGCAATATTATGTCATTACTAAAAAAGATAAAAAGCAGACAAATCCGACTCCAGAGCAACCCGCTCTCGAGCCGGAGGTTATCCCATCTGATACACAAGGTGTGAAAGCCAACTCCCCCATATTACGGCGGTTACTAGGCATATCCATTCCCGTTACAGCAAGTCGGCTTGTAGGCTCTTTTTCTTATCTGCTGGAATCTATTATTACTGTGCGCAGTCTCGCCTTGGCAGGTATAGCCGCTGCTGCCGCTACAGCTCAGTACGGGTCTTTACAAGGGATGGTTGTTCCTTTATTGCTGCTGCCCGGGGCATTAACCTCTTCACTTGCTGTGTCTCTGGTTCCTTCCATATCAGAAGCTGCGGCAAGAAAGGACTTGCCCACCATTCACAAGCGTATGCATCAAGCGTTGCGGCTTGCGCTGGTAACAGGGGCTCCTTTTGCTGTTCTTATGTATATCCTGGCGGTTCCGCTATGCAATTTGTTATATGGTAACGCGGATACAGCTCCTATGCTGAAGCTCATGGCTCCATTCGCCTTGTTCATTTATGTTCAAGCTCCTTTACAAGCTGCGCTGCAAGCTATGGATCGACCGGGCAGGGCACTCATCAATACCTTAATTGGAGCAGTAGTCAAAATCATTCTGATCGTAATACTGGCATCGCAACCTGAATATGGAATTTACGGCGCCATCATAGCCATTATTGTGAACAGCATTCTGGTTACGCTGCTTCACGGATACAGTGTGGTCAGTCTTATTTCATTATCTTTAAGAGTAACCGAAACCATAAAAACCTTATGTGCAATGGTCATTATGGGAGCGGGCGTGCATTATGTATACACTTCCATTCCCATTGCAGATGTACAATGGATTCAATTTATATTTGCCTCTGCGATAGGAATGGTCCTGTATTTCGGAATCAGTCTGTTAGCTGGCCTTATCTCAATTCGTGATTTGGACCGTCTGCCGTTTATCAAACGCAGGCTCTAAAAAGCTATCTGTTGTCCAAACGGTCGACATAAATTCTGCCCTTATGATCTATGGAGCATAGAAATACATTTTTGAAATCAGATACTCCTTTTTGACGAATTTGAGTTCTTAACCAAAATCTGGTTTTTCCAATCATCTCTAAATTCTGATCCTGCACCTTGCCATCCATAATCAGAGGGATTGGAAGTCCTTCATATCTGATCTTATTCTTCGGCAGCTCTATCTTACGGTTCTTATTTCCTTTATTATCGTCACTCTTTTTATGCTCAGCAGCTGCACTGCTATTGCCTGATGGGTTAGAGGATGAACTCCCCTTCTCTTTCTCGAATACGGTTAGCTGTCCACTAGGCTCCAGGATTGCAAATTCCACGTCAGCAGGACTGGCGATGTTCTGTCCACGCAACTGCTGCAGCAGATCATCAATATTATATCTCTGCCTACGCATTTCGCCCCGGTGCAGCTTGCCGCCAGAAATGAGTATGCTCGGTTTGCCGTCCATTAAAAGTCTGAGCTTTCTGCTCTTAAGACTGAGCTGAGCCACAATTACCTGTATCAACACCAATGTTGCCATCGGAACGACTCCTTCATAGATCGGCCGATTAATATCCTCAAGCACAAAAACAGCAATCTCAGCAATCATGATGGAGATCGTTAGATCAAATACAGACAGCTTACCTATTTCCCTCTTCCCCATGATGCGCATACACAGGAATATGAAGAAATACATCAGCACGGTCAAGAAAATATGGGTAGAGATATGCTGGAACATATAGCTTCGCTCCCCTCCATTCTCACCCGCAGACTTGTTTCCTCGGGTGGATTAATGTAACCCTATTCTGACCGCTCTGTGCAGGGAACATTCGGAAGCCGGCATATTAATTAATGGTAAAAAGGCTGCAATGCCCTTTCTTGTACTATTGGGGCAAGCCATCCCATACAATGAATAATAACTATGTTGATTCTTTTTCCTCAAAAAAACTTTAGGAGGTTGTACCATGTATTTAATCCGGCGCATGTTCTCGTGGAGAATAGCCAATCCTGTGTTATCTGGCCTATGTCGATCATTCCTTTGGATGCTGATGGGTGCGTTTGTCCTCTCACTTTTGTTATGGGGCAGCAGTCTGAAGGAGCAGGATCTCTCAATGTACACATACATTGTACACGGCATAGCTGCAGCATTCGGAGGACTAACCGCCGGTCGCAGAGCCACGAGCAAAGGCTGGTATCAAGGAAGTCTTACAGGCGCATTTTATGGAATTATCGTTCTGTTGATCGGTTTTTTGGCACTGGACAGCGCACCCTCTGGTGTGGATCTGCTATGGGTTCTGGCAGCTGCTGCAATTGGCGCTCTCGGCGGAATGTTTGGCGTTAATTTACAAAAAAGCTAAAATTATAATTCCATTAAATTCGAAACATTCCTTGAAAATATGTTAAACTGTGATCATCTGACTTCATTAAGAGATCAAGGAGGCTTCGATTGCTTTGTTTTACCAATCAATGAACCATATTGTTTTGTACACAGTTGCATTAGTAGTGATATTAGTATGGATTGGCGCTAAACGTAATCCACTCATGGCATTGGTTGAAATTGGGAAAGAGATGCTGCGATCCTATAAGTTTTTGTTGCTGATTGCAGGAATGTTTGGCGTATTAGCCATAAATAAATATGAACTGCAAATTGAACAAAAAATGCATCTTACCTCTGATTATACGCCGTTTATATTTGGTCTAGAGGGTCATTTTGTCCAAGCCGTTCAGGATATATTCTACAGTCCATGGTTAACACCGATCATCGTCTTTTTCTACATTTTCATGCTTCAGTCTGTTCTAGCAGCATCATTAGGGGTCTATCTGTTAGATAAAAACCGGGTGATGTTATATGCCACCTGCTATGCTATTATTATCAACTATGCCTTGGCGATTCCATTCTATCTTTACTTCCCGGTAAACGAGGTTTGGTCCTATCTGCCAGCGGGCGTCAAATTTACTATGCTGGATGTATTTCCGAAATTCGAACAGGAATATAGACCGCTATCCGGTCTCAATAACTGCTTCCCGAGTCTACATACGTCCATATCTGTTACAATGGCACTTCTGGCCTTCCGTTCAGGGAACCGCCGCTGGATGGCCATCACTAGTATTTCCGCAGTTGTAATCGTCTTTGGAATTTTCTATCTGGGCATTCATTGGCTTACAGATATGATTGGTGGAACCTTGCTAGCTGTACTAGCCTCTACAGTTGGCGTTCAACTCGCCAAATTAACTTTGCGGGGACGTGAAGAGTCGCTTACCGTTCCGAGCCGCGTAACAAATGTACGTTAAAGTTAAACTGCTAAATCTTAATAACCTTAAAGATCAAAAAAGCGGTGTCCTCTCCAATGAGAAGACACCGCTTTTTATGTACTTAAATAACAATTCTATACTTTCTCTTCGACATCCGTCGCCACAGCGTGGCTGATGGAACCGCGATCAAAAGTCAGCTTAGTTACATCGTTGACCCGCAGAACCACGATATCATCGGAAATCTCCATGATCGTACCGTGAAGTCCTCCAATAGTAACGATTTTATCGCCCTTTTTCAGAGCTTTCAACATTGCGTTACGAGTTTTGGTCTTCTTTTGTTGCGGACGAATCAGCAAGAAGTAGAATACTACAAACATAAGGACAAAGGGACCTACCAGGCCTAGTATACTACCTCCACCACCTGCGCCAGTTGCATATTGAAACGATTGAATCATATTTCTCCCCCCTTTCAAAGTACATTAAAGCATGACTCTTAAATCAAACCCTAAAAGCCTTTAAGATTATCATATAATCCGTATTTGGCAAAAAACTCATCGCGAAAATCAAGCAGCCGATCTTCTTTGATGGCTTCACGCACTTTACGCATTAAATCCAACAAGAAGTGCAAATTGTGGTATGTCGTCAATCGAAGTCCGAAGGTTTCATCGGCTTTGATTAGATGGCGCAAATAAGCGCGGGAATAATTCCGGCATGTATAGCAATTACACTCCGGATCAAGCGGCCCAAAATCACGGGCATACTTAGCGTTGCGTACAACGAGTCTTCCCTGACTGGTCATCGTTGTTCCATTACGGGCAATACGAGTAGGCAAGACACAATCGAACATGTCTACTCCTCGGATTGATCCTTCCAGCAGCGCATCCGGTGAACCCACGCCCATCAAATAGCGAGGTTTGCCTTGTGGCAGCAGGGGAACTGTATAATCCAGCACTTCATACATTAGCTGCTTGGACTCTCCGACGCTGAGCCCCCCAATAGCATACCCCGGGAAATCCATGGAAGTCAAATCAGCCGCGCTCTGACGGCGCAGATCTTCATACATGCCCCCTTGCACGATAGCAAAAAGACCCTGATCGTTAGGACGAGCATGACTTTTCAGGCAACGTTCTGCCCAGCGCGTGGTGCGCTCCAGTGATTTTTTCACATAATCATATTCGGCCGGGAATGGAGGACATTCATCAAATGCCATCATTATATCTGAACCCAGAGAGTTCTGAACCTCCATCGCTACTTCCGGAGACAGGAATTTCTTATCCCCATTTAAATGGGAACGGAAATGAACTCCTTCTTCCGTAATCTTGCGCATGTCGCTTAACGAGAATACTTGAAACCCGCCGCTGTCTGTCAGAATCGGGCGATCCCAGTTCATGAACTTGTGCAGTCCACCAGCTTCACGAACAATATCATGGCCTGGTCTTAGAAACAGATGGTAAGTATTGCTCAAAATAATATGGGCATCCATCTCTTTCAGCTCTTCAGGACTCATAGTCTTGACTGTAGCTTGTGTGCCGACTGGCATAAATGCTGGTGTCTCAATCACACCATGTGGAGTGTGGACTCTTCCAAGTCTGGCTCCGGATTGTTTGCACGTTTTGATGTGCTCATAAGTAATTGCTGCCATAAGTTAACCCATCCTCTTACCTTAATAAATAAACATTGCATCTCCAAAGCTAAAGAATCGGTACTTCTGCTCTATCGCTTCTTCATAAGCAGCTAGAATATGTTCCCGACCTGCCAAAGCGCTAACCAACATAACCAAAGTAGACTTTGGCAGGTGGAAATTGGTAATTAGCGCATTTACTACACTGAACTTATACCCTGGATAGATAAAAATATCCGTCCAGCCGCTGCATTCCACAAGCGGACCACCTTCACATTGTCTTCCGACCGTTTCAAGTGTCCGACAAGACGTTGTACCAACTGCAATAATACGGCCGCCTCGTGCCTTAGTAGCATTTATGGTATCTGCCGTTTCTTGAGACATTACGAAATACTCAGAATGCATAACATGCTCTTCAACCTTCTCTACAGACATCGGACGAAAAGTACCGAGACCTACATGAAGGGTGATATAAGCGATATTTACACCCTTAGCCTCAATCTGTTTCAGCAATTCTTGGGTAAAATGAAGCCCTGCGGTAGGCGCAGCGGCCGATCCCTCATGCCGAGCATACACAGTCTGATATCGTTCACGATCATCCAGTGTTTCCTTAATATAAGGTGGCAACGGCATCGTTCCCAGCCTGTCCAGAATCTCCTGAAAAATACCCTGATATATGAAACGAAGCGTACGGCCACCCATATCAGCTTCATCCTCGATAACGGCACGAAGCTCATCACTAAAGATGATCACCGCGCCTGTCTTGAGCTTTTTCCCTGGCTTTACAAGTGCTTCCCAGCGATCATCCCCAAGATTCTTCAGGAGAAGCACTTCCGCCTTAGCACCAGTATCTTCTTTCACTCCAAACAATCTCGCTGGAATGACTCTCGTATCATTTAGAACAAGCGTGTCTCCGGGATTAAAATAATCAATAATATCGGTAAAATGCCGGTGAGCCAGCTCTCCATCCTCCTTATTCACTAGAAGCAGTCTAGAAGCACTGCGATCAGCGAGAGGTGTCTGGGCAATCAATTCTTCCGGCAAATGAAAATCATAAGCATCTACATTCATGGTCTGTCTTCATTCCTTAACTATAGTAACGTTCTTATAATAGTGTTGCAATATTTGCTTGTAATCATACCCGCTGTCCGCCATGCCTTTCACGCCCCACTGCGACATGCCTAGACCATGGCCGTTGCCTTGTCCAATGAACAGAAAGCCCGAGCTGTTAGTGATCACTCTGGCCGCAGAATCTCCGCCCATCACTACAGTTCCACTGCCATTCACATTAACCTTCCCCGATGCGGAAAGCACGCCAGCACTCTGCGAGCTGCTAATTGTGGCGGTAGCGCCGTCAGCGCCTAATACAGTATAACTTCCGGGTGCCACAATATCAAACAATGTACTAGGTAATCCATTAAACGCGGAGCGGAACATATCAGGATATTTCACATTCAGAGCCTGACCATTAGCTTTCACCTGAATCGCTCTTCCAGAAGGACCGCGCTGGGTGACCTGCAGGTTAGAGATGCTGGAAGGGAGCGTGCTTGTTGTTTTACCCTGCAGGCTTTTTAGAAGTTCAGCAGAGGTATACGGCCCTTTGATCCAGCTATAGCTGCCAGACTCATATACTTTATCCAGAGCCACAGCGTTCTCACCCGGATTCAGCTTTCCGACTGCACTAACACTGCTCTCAATAACTGGCAGAGGACGTATATTCACATCTTTGGTTGTAGCGGTAACTATATCGAGTCCGGCAGCGGTTTTGCTGCCCGTCAATTTAATATTATCTTCACGTGCATAACCAGAGGTACCATTCGCAAGCAGAACATAATACCACTTCTTAGCAGCAGCAGCCGAAACATCTTCAACGCTTGGAACACTAGCAAATACATCGCCACCATTCGCCCAAACCTCTGAAGGGTCAGCTGTCATACCTCCACTATTGGAAGAAAATACAGCCTCAACAACTTTACCACCACTCATCAGCACTTCACCAGCAGTAGTATCTACAGCTTTGATAATGGAGGGAGCTTCAGACCCGATTCCGTTATATACCTGACTAAGAGTGGTATCTACTACATTCGCTACATCAAAACGGTTGCCTTGGGACAGCGCATAGCTGCGGGCGGCGACAGCCTGAGCTTTTAGCGCTTCTTCTGGCCAGCTGGAGGAAACCTCTCCTCCAACTACGGCATACAAATATTGCTCCAGCGGCACTACATTAATTACAGCCAGCGATTCGCTCAAATTGCTCAGTTCCAAATTTCCGCGATATGTACGCTTGGATCTTTCCACTAACTGAATCCCAGCCTCGCTGCCTGCAGCAAGAAATTTAGCATTGCTTCCAGAAACCAGATAATGATCGGCTTGAGTTTCACTGCTAAAATCCAGTCCGGCATCCTTACGCAGTATTAATCCGGGCGAGGTCGCCACCGAAACCGTAAATTGTGGTGCCGCCGTAGACACAGCGGCCTGAACAGCTGTTAAATCACTATCGTTGGCAGCTTCGCCTACCCATACCTCTACTTGTGCACTGCCATCGTTTCCTGCCAGAAACACCTTCCAAGCATCCAAACCAGCTGCAGTGAGGCTATTAAGCGCCACATCTGCTTCCTGCTCCGAAGAATAGCGGCCAGCTGATAAATGTTTATTACCTTTCACTGCTGGGGTTTGGTCAGCAGGAATGCTCAACCCTGCTTTGACTACACGGGTAAGCCCATCCTTGGCAGCTGCTTCACTAGCATAGACGCCCGTGTACAACTGATACACAGTCGCTCCATTTCTGGAGATTGCAAAAATCTGCGGTTTATCGGAGGTGGATTGGAGCTTTTTAGCTGCATCCGCTGCTGTCTGCCAGCTTGAAACCTCCATCACCTTAACTCTATATCCGTCCAGACTTACACGAATTTGCTTCTGTGCTGGGACAGACACCAAAGGAGCACTTCCTGCTTGATCCGACAGCAAAGTAAAGCTTTGCGTTGATAGCAGTGTTACTGCTGGCACAGTGGATTTATATTTACTTCCAATATCAGCATAAAGAGCAACTCGTATCGTGCTATTAGAATCGGCATGACTGGCACCCGCAGGGATCAGGAAACTTCCTACAGCAAGCGCAGCCGCAAGCAATCCTTTGCTTAGCGGGGCGACCCCTCTCCATTTCCTCTTCGTATGCTTCATCCAGCATCCTCCTTTATAATTGTAGTGACGAACTAGTGCTGCTCCGGAGGGAGCGGAAGCCCTAAATGATGATAAGCGGCCGGGGTTACAATTCTTCCACGCGGACTCCGCTGCAAGAAACCTATCTGCAGCAGGTACGGCTCATATACGTCCTCAATCGTCTGACTTTCCTCACCAATCGTAGCTGCAATCGTATCCAGTCCTACAGGACCGCCGCGAAAGCTTGAAATCATAGCACTTAACATCTTGTGGTCAATACTGTCCAGCCCACGCGGGTCCACCTGAAGCATCTTCAATGCTTCCCCAGAAATTTCAGGAGTTATAATTCCATCTCCGCGCACTTGAGCAAAATCACGGACCCGCTTCAATAAGCGGTTAGCAATCCGCGGCGTGCCCCGCGAACGAAGCGCGATCTCTTCTGCTGCATCGCCAACAATCTCAATGCCTAGAAGATCCGCATTTCGAGAAACAATGTAACTCAGCTCATCTATGTTATAGAATTCCAGGCGACTGACCACTCCGAAACGATCACGCAGTGGCGCAGACAGTAGTCCTGCCCGGGTTGTGGCACCTATCAGTGTGAACGGCGGCAAATCCAATCGTACCGAACGGGCACTTGGCCCTTTGCCGATCATGATATCCAGCGCGAAATCCTCCATCGCAGGATACATAACCTCCTCGACCGTGCGGTGCAAACGGTGAATCTCATCGATGAAAAGCACGTCGCCTTCCTGCAGATTCGTCAGCAGAGCGGCAAGATCGCCTGGACGCTCTATCGCAGGGCCGGAAGTTGTTCGCAGGTTCACACCCAGCTCATTGGCGATAATATTAGCGAGCGTTGTTTTGCCGAGACCCGGAGGTCCGTACAGCAGCACATGATCCAGCGCTTCGCTTCTCATTTTGGCCGCTTCTATATATACTTTCAGGTTTTCTTTCACCTGAGTCTGGCCGATATATTCTCCCAGATAACGAGGGCGCAAGCTTAGTTCTACCGCCTGCTCATCCATCATCAAATTCGCGGATATAATCCGGTCATCCATTTCCTATCGCTCCCTTTCTTTAGGATGTGTACGGCTTTACTTAGCTATATATAGCAGCCCTAGTGCTTTCTTCATCAGCACATCTACAGTTCCTGTCTCTGCTCCCTCTTTCTTCAACGCGAGCCACACGCGGTCCAATTCGCTTTCGGTATAACCCAGCCCCTTAAGCGCATCCCGCGCCTCTTGCCAGGCCAATCCATCCGTTGCTTCCTCCGTTGGCACTGCAAACAATCCCGTTTGCATTGAAGCCATACTGAGTCCGTCCAGCTTGTCCTTCAAATCAAGGATCATACGCTGTGCCGTCTTTTTGCCAATGCCCGGTAATTTCGTTAAGAACGTTATATTCTCTTGATAAATCGCTGAAATCAACTGATCCGGTGTTCCACCTGTCAGGATTCCAAGCGCAACCCTAGGACCGATGCCAGATACCTCTATCAGCTTGCGGAACAATTTTTGTTCCTCACGAGTCGGGAACCCAAATAATAGCGTAGCGTCCTCACGTGTTTGGTAATGAATATAGATCGTTACAGGTCCTTCTACTTTAGCAAAAGCATAAGGATTCGGGCAGAATACCCGGTATCCTACTCCCTGCACATCCAGCACCACATATTCCGACTCCAAATGAACGACGGGTCCTCTTAAGAAATCTATCATTTTCGCAATACCTCATTTAATTTAGAATTAAGACTGCTCGAATGGGCATGGCATACCGCTACCGCCAGCGCATCCGCCACATCATCGGGTTTCGGAATCGCCGATAGCTTCAGCAGCAGCTTCACCATTTCCTGGACCTGCCGTTTCTCAGCCTTACCATAACCCACAACAGCCTGCTTTACCATCATAGGTGTATATTCCGAGACGGGGAGACCCCGTTGTACTGCAGCTAATATAGTCACACCGCGGGCCTGCGCCACTGGCAATGCTGTAGTAACGTTGCGAGCGAAAAACAGCTTTTCTATCGCCACAGCATCGGGTTTATATTTATCAATGAGCTGACCCATGCCTTCATAGACATGCAGCAGTCGTTCTTCTTCAGGCGTATGAGCCTCAGTCTGAATACAACCATATTGGACGGGGGTCAGTTTATGTCCTTCCTTATCCACAAAGCCAAAGCCGACGATCGCCAGCCCCGGATCAATTCCCAAAATACGCAAACACGATCTCTCCTCTATAACAGGCAGATTATTCCACCGTTTTCATCCATTCCTCCGCCATGAAGCGAACATATGTATTCCTTCTAACCATTATAGCAAAAATCGCCCTTCCGGGAGAAAAAAAGTTTACTGTTTGCAGCGAAATGGCAACTTTAGGCCTACAGCTAAGACTCTTCCCCGTTTCATTTCACACAAAAAAGCTGCCCTCAGCCATTAGTAATGACTTTAGGACAGCTTTATCAAAGCTATTGCTTGTTCTGCATGACATGCTCAGCAGCTTCGCGGGCATAATCACTGAAGGTAGACAGCACACTGTTGTACTCTTCAATATCCTGAACACGAATCCCCTCATGAAGCTCTTTCCAAATATTTTCCGGCAATGAGGATTTCAGGGAACCCATATCCATTTGAAAAAAAGTCTTCAGTACCTTCTCCTGAACTGGCGGACCTTTAAACAAGGTCAAATTCCCAAACGCATCTACACCAATGTAAGCTTCATTTTTTATCATTGTCGATAAATCATTCACTTTTTGTTCCAGCCACAAATCCCCTTCTGAACTAATCCAACCGCTCCATTCAGGGTGTTCATTGATTATAGTCTTCAGCTGCAGCGGGTTCTTTACGCCCGGCAACGTCTGAATCTCTTCTCCGGACACATAGGTTGTTTTTAAATGAACGGTTCTGCTGAGCCCACTTTGGGTGATGGTTTGCAGCAGTTGTTCATTATTTAAAGTGCCCTTCTCTTTTGCCTCATCACTGTCCTCGCCTACTTTAAAGACAGCTGCGGCCAGCTCACTATCGGCACTATCCGCCCAGCTAGAATTCGTCAGCAGTCCACTGATTTCCTCAGGTACCTGCATACTGCGCCAAGCCAGTACAGTAAAAGCTATACAAGCAGCTCCTACCCAAAGCGCCTTTTTCCAACGTCTCCATCGCCGCCAAAGTTGTTTTTTTAAGCGAAACGCGTTCACGTTAATCCCTTCATTCTGGTTTTTCCCTATTGTGACCTAAGAAGGGAGCATTTATGCGCTTTTCTGTGAATAATCGACATTTCTCCAAAAATACAAGGTTGACCTTGCAGTATAGTTCAAGATTTATGGTATAAGTCTGGAAGGGGGATTCTGGGGAGAGGTTTCACATACCGGCCTTAGGTGATACCTATTTCATGACGATCGACCATTTCTTGCACCAAAGCTTTTGCTTCGCCAATAGACTATTAGTTCTTAGTGCGCTATGCCATTGGATTGGGCGATGGCGTTTGGGATGGTGGCGATGTAGGCGTTCTGCGTTTGCGTGCTGGGGAATGCGTTCTGGTGCTGGGAGTATGTGTTCTGCGTTTGCGCGTTGTGCGGAGTGGATCTAAAACTAATTAGGGAAAAACTCCCTGAAAGTAGGAGAAATTTGCTCTAAATGAACGAAACCAGGGAATTCCTCCCTAATAAATAGGCTGTTTTCCTTATTTCCGGGGAATCAGACATAAAATTAGGGAGTTTTTCCTCAATTATATGCCTGACGACCAGAATCCTAAGAATTTCAGGGAGAAATTCCCTAATCGCTCTATAAGAGTTTTACTTTTCGCTTCAATTGAAGCATAAGCTCATTCTTCACTTTTTGTTTCACCTAGGCCTCACTCGGTGTTCACTCGGTGTTCACTCGGTGTTCACTCGGTGTTCACTCGGTGTTCACTCAGTACTCTCTCGGTACGTCACTTGAAGCATCATTTGTCATCAAATGCAGCTTCAGCTTCAAGTGTTAATTCCCTTTACCTTTGTTCAGCCCCTTCTTCGTATTAAAATCACATTTAAGCGTTAGGAACCACCGGCAGCTTCACATGGCTCGGATACTCACGATTATGGTAAACAGTCTGCAGCACAGTAATCGCTTCTGAATCTTCATACGGATTACTGCCTGTATTTGTATTAGGGAAAGCAACGAATTTACTGGACGAAGTAATCGAGAACCGAATTCGGTGCCCCACAGCAAATCTATGAGCAATATTCGGCATGAAAATATCATATTTCTCTACCTGCCCGGGAATCAGCAGCTCAGGCGCTTCCAATCCATGACGGTATTTAGCTCTGACAATATAATTGGATAACCGGATAGAGTCCCCTTGTTCATTCACGTCACTAAGCGTAACAACCCAATCCGTATCTTTGCCAGTGCTGGCAGCATAGATAACCGCAGACAATTCTCCGGCCACAGTCAGCTCATCCGTCAGAATATCACTAGTGTAGACAAGGATATCATTGCGCAGCTCGTATTTTCGCAAATTCTCAGGCTCTCGTTCACCGCTATCATTCATAGGATCATGAGGATTATAGATATAAGTATCTTCAGGAGAATGTTCCTCAGGCGCTGCAAGCAGTTGCCCATCCCCTTGTCCTGAATTCGCTCGCCCGCCGCTGGAAAGGTAGAAGGAAGAAGTTGTGGCTTCAGCAGGTGTCCAATCCGCGGACGTTCTCCACTGATTTTCACCAACAACATAATAAGAGGCTCTAGGCTCCTGATCTATTCCATTTGGAATGCCTTTGAGGAATCGGTCGAACCAGCGCAGCACAGAAACATCGTAATCATAGACTACGGCATCATTGCCGAAGCTCACGCCTTCGTAGTCTCTAGCTCTGTTCGGCCCGTGCTCCCAAGCGCCCAGACGGATTTTTCGATTTGGCACATCATGTTCTGTTAGCATTCTCCATGTTTCCGATACGCCGGCGCTGTCGCCGTCATACCAGCCTGAGATAACATACATAGGCACCTGCACCTGATCACCGCGCTCGGTAAAAGTACAGTTTTTCCAGAAATCATCATACTCCGGATGCTGGCTCCACAGATCCCATGGACCTGATGTTTTGCCAATCATTTGCTGAGGGATCTCTTTAATCGGTCTTGCATCAACGGCTGCTTCCGGATTCACCGTAATGCCTCCAAAGATATCAAAATCCGTCCGAGTACCCACAGATTGAGCAAGAGTCCAAGAGAGCAATGGCCAAGAACAAAGGGTTCCCCCTTTGCGAACGGTATCAACAAATGGAGAGCCCACGTTCACTTCATCCACAACCGCCTTCAGATTCGGGTGCCCACTGGTGGCCGCCGCCACAACAACAAAACCTAGATAGGATGCGCCCCACATGCCGACGTTGCCATCCGACCATTCCTGAGCAATAATCCAATCAATCGTATCATAACCGTCATCCCGTTCATTATAAAAAGGAATCAGTTCGCCTTCCGAATCCGCCCGACCTCTAACATCCTGCGATACTACTGCATAACCTTTATTGGCCCATCTCATAAAAATCTCTTTTTTTCCGTTGCGGTCATAACATGTTCTTACGAGAATTGTCGGCAGCTTAGTTCCAGGCTTAATGCCCTCTGGTAAAAAAACATCTGTCGCCAACTTCACCCCATCGCGCATCGGAATCAGATCAGTACCCAAATCGTTTACACCATATTCTGCCTTGGATAGAAGAGGATCGTCGTAGGCCACTAACGGAGTCAGCTTCTCATAACCTGCTTTAACCATAAGCTCAATACCATACCGATTCGGCGTTAAAAAAGCGATAATCTCCCCGTCCAAAGTCACAATGTCCAGAGCCGTCTCTTTGCGCAGCGCCCATACTTGTGAGGTCAGTTCGCGGCCTTCAATCTGCGCCTGATACTGGATATGCTTTTGATAGATATCGCCATTACTCAGCACTACCTCGTCTTCTGCCCATTCTGCATTAGCATAAGCATCCAAATGTTTATGGATTTTTTGAAGCGGGAGTACGGTCTTGAACTGTCCATCCAGCACATTGTCCTGCATTTGCGTTCTTCTACGCGGATCGACCTTAGCTAGCATGATCTGTTGCTCTGTAAAATGAATTTTGCCTGTATAAACACCAGAAAAGTAGACGTTAAATGTAGATGTGTGTAAGTAGGTTGTCATCTGTTTATCCCCTATCCGCAAATTTCTTCAAATACGCGCAGCCAGTTGCCGCCCATGATCTTAGCAATATCTGCATCCGCATAACCGCGGGCAACCAAACCTCTAGTAAAGTTAATAAAATAACTATATTTCTCAAGTCCAGCAACGGTTTCTGTAGAAGGTCCGTCTCCTTTGGCGAATCCAAGCTTGGGTGCGATATGTTCTTTAAAATAAACCAATGACCAGAGCACATCGCTCATCGGCCAATCCGTTCCAATTCCGACATGATCCACGCCTACAAGCCGGATTACATATTCGATATGATCCAGCACATGGTCAATAGTTGTATGTTTAGGATCTTCATGAACAAACCAAGGCATAGCAAAAATACCAATAACTCCACCCGTCTTGGCTATCGCGATAATCTCCTCATCACTTTTACAGCGCATATGCGGATAGATCGCCTCTACACCCGTATGTGAAGCAATCACCGGAGTTGTGGAATAAGCGCAGGCATCTAACGTAGTCTGTTTCCCGCAATGCCCCGTATCTACAATGATCCCCAGCTTGTTCAAGCGTGCAATGAATCTTTTCCCAAAATTAGTGACCCCGGCGTTCGATTGTTCTGCGCAGCCCGCCCCAATCTGGTTCTGATTGTTGTAGGTCAATTGTATAATTCTTAATCCGAAGTTATAAAGTACATCTAATTGATCGAGATTCGTGCCCAGACCATCCGTTTCTTGTGCTGTGATAATGCCCGCTTTATAACCATTACGCTTGGCAGCACGTATGTCTTCGGCAGTTAAAGCTTTGATTAACCAATCTGCAGAATCAAATTGCAGCTGTACCTCTGCCATGCTTGTAATGATGCTGTCTAAGGATTCTAAATGAAGTTCGCGGTTCCCTGCTGTAATTCCGGACTTGTACCACTCTTCCTTATACTCAGGGATCTCTCCGCTCGCAGATAGCTTTGTGATGATTTTTGCAGGCATACCGCTGTATACCATTGGCTCATCTTTATAAGGCTCACATAATTCTTTGATTCTGTCAGAGATAGAGTCTGGAATCGCGCTTGGAGATAAGGGGCCTTGAAACAGCAGATCGATAATAATGTTCTGCTCATGCAAGCGTTTAGCCCGCTCCTCCTCTTGCTCCGTCAACTTGAAATCATACAGGCCTTCATAAGTGCTCATCGTGTAGTCGCTCCTTAGAATGCAATTTCAGTGCCTTTATGTAATCTAACAGCTTCATTATATATAAAATTAGCTGCTGCTAAATCCTCTATGGCCAGCCCTAATCCTTTAAAAAGAGTAATGTCAGCTGCGGACCTTCTGCCCTCGATAGTGCCACTGATCAGCTCACCAATCTCCCCGACAATATGATCTGCTGTAATTTTGCCTTCGTTCAGCGGGATTAAATAATCACCAGATTCATTCTGAGCGGATTCCAGCCGATCTACATATAACTTAGCTAATTGGACGGTCTCCGAATCCAGCTCACGATCATTGGGTCTGCATGCGCCAACAGCATTGATATGTACACCCGGTTTCAGCCATTCTCCCTTGAGCACAGGTTCGGTGGATGCTGTCACGGTACAAATGATATCCGCTGCGCTGACTGCCGCTTGAACTGTCTCCGCAACAATGATCTGCACATCATATTTTTGGCTCATCTCCATTTGGAAATCCTGTGCCTTTGCCAGCTTCCTGCTCCATACTTTTATCTCACGGATGGGTCGAACCCGCAACATCGCTTCCAGATGACTTTTTGCTTGTTCCCCAGTTCCAAGAAGAGCAAGGATTTCAGCATCCTCTCTGGCCAGATATCGGGTTGCTGCTGCACTGACTGCCGCCGTACGAATGGCTGTAATCTTTTGTCCATCCACTATAGCCTTCAGAACACCCGTAGATGAATCGAATAGGGTAACAAGACCTTGATGAGAAGGCAGGCCTGAACCATGATTGCTGGGAAATACACTGATGATTTTGGCACCAGCTACCTCTTCATGCTGCAAATAACCCGGCATTAAGCCGAGCAGATTGCTCTTTTGTAAAGGAAGCACTTGTCTTAAGCTTTGTACCGCTTGTCCAGCGGAAAGAGCCTTCAAAACAGATTCCATAACGGAGATGCAAGATTCCATAGCTAACAGTTCGGCCACTTCATTTTGATTAATGACTAGCATAAGACGGACCTCCTTCTCCTCATCATGATTGCACGAACGCAAATATAAAATTTTCTTACTATCATAACTTATCCGGTTTAAATATTCATGTATAAAGCTGGAAGGCAAAATTTGTCCTGACCCGAGTTATTCTCTATACTTAATATAGTACGTATTATATTTTAAGGAGCTGACTATTGATTATGGCTAATAAAATAACTTTAGGAAAAACCAATCTGCAGGTTCTCCCGCTGGGTCTGGGTGCCAATGCTGTTGGCGGGCATAATTTATTTCCGGGTTTAAATGATGAAACCGGCAGAAATATTGTGCGCAGCGCTCTGGATCATGGGATTAATTTTATTGATTCCGCCTTTATTTATGGACCAGGAAGATCCGAGGAACTGATTGGCGAAGTGCTGAAGGAAAGAGGCGGCCGCGACAATGTGGTCATTGCTACTAAAGGCGCTCACGTGATTACCGGTGACAAGATTACACTCGACAACTCTCCAGCTTTTCTAAGACAGTCTGTAGAAGACAGCTTGAAACGCCTCCAGACCGATTATATTGATCTTTACTATATTCATTTCCCTGATGAAAGCACACCTAAGGACGAAGCTGTAGGTAAACTTAAGAAGCTGAAGGATGAAGGGAAGATTAGAGCCATCGGGGTGTCTAACTTCTCCATTGATCAGCTGAAAGAAGCCAACAAAGACGGTCATGTGGATGTTCTTCAATCCCACTACAATCTGCTGCATCGTGATGCGGAACAAGATTTGCTGCCTTATACGCAGGAGCATGGCATTTCTTTCGTGCCCTATTTCCCACTTGCGTCGGGTCTGCTGGGCGGCAAATATAAGCAAGGCGATACATTCAGCGACATTAGAAAAAATGACCCGCTATTTCAAGGGGAGACCTTTGCCAAGAATCTGGAGAAGGTGGACAAGGTTCGTCAGATTGCCAATGCCAAAGGTGTCGAAGTCGCACATGTCGTACTTGCCTGGTATTTGACCGTACCTTCCATCGATGCGCTTATTCCGGGCGCCAAACGTCCTGAGCAGATCGTTTCCAACTTAGAGACGCTGAAGGTGCAGCTGACACCAGAAGAGATCAAAACTATAGATTCCATATTTAAGGCGTAATCTAGCCTCATTAGATTAAGGGGTTGTCCCATGGCCACGAAATGGCTGCTGGGGCAGCCCCTTTTGTGCTTTGGTTCATCGGATGATTCGGGTTAGATAGTTCGATTGCCACGATTCGTAAGATTCGTCATTCGTTCGTTTTATTTCCTTCGTACGTTCGGTCGACCTATCACAGCTCCCCGCACAAGGCCCCTATCGGACACAGTTGACCCTTAACGCAGCATTTATTGCACATTTGGAATTCCAACGGACCTCATAGCCGCTATTGGCACGAAATACACCTAATATGAACCTTTTTCTAAGCAATAACGTCTCTGGGGTCCGAAACCCTGCTGAAAAGGCGATAAATTTGCATATAACGTCATCTGGGTCCGTAAGCGGCAGCGGATGGCAGTCGATCGTAGTGGAGAGCAGTCATTCTTCTCCAATATCCTAAATTCTTTGTATTAGTAAATATTGTTTGCTATACTTTCTCTGAAGTAACATTGGACTTTAATTTTTATAAAAAGGGGAATTCCTTGATGATTATTCAACCTAAAACTCGCGGATTTATATGTACAACAGCCCATCCAGAGGGATGCGCCAAACAAATACAACAACAAATTGAATATGTAAAAGCACAAAAGAAAATTGAGGGACCTGCTAATGTACTAGTCATTGGCGCTTCTACCGGATACGGACTAGCTTCCAGAATTTCAGCCGCTTTTGGTGCGGGCGCCAACACCATTGGTGTTTTCTTTGATAAAGCTGCTGAAGGTCAACGTACAGCTTCTGCTGGCTGGTACAACTCCGCAGCTTTTGAACAACAAGCAGCGCAGCTTGGACTTAAATCTCATAGCATAGTTGGCGATGCCTTCTCCGATGCTATCAAAGAGAAGACCATTGAATTGATTAAAGCTGAATATGGCTCAGTTGATTTAGTTGTCTATAGTGTCGCTTCACCACGCCGCACTCATCCGGTAACAGGAGAAACCTTCTCCTCCGTCATTAAACCAGTGGGAACCGCTTATTCGAACAAAACCTTGAACTTCCATACAGGTGAAGTTTCCATGACCACTATTGAGCCTGCCTCAGAAGAGGAAGTACGTCAGACCATCGCAGTTATGGGCGGCGAAGACTGGAGAATGTGGATCGATCAGCTTCAAGCAGCTGGCGTGCTTGCCGATGGAGCTACAACCGTTGCTTACTCCTACATCGGGCCTGAAATCACTCACCCTATCTATCGCGACGGAACGATTGGTCAAGCCAAACATGATCTGGAACAAACAGCGATCCAACTGAATGATCGCCTGTCCACTCAAGGTGGACGTGCTTTTGTTTCCGTGAACAAAGCTCTGGTAACCCAATCCAGCTCCGCGATTCCTGTAGTCCCTCTTTATATCTCTGCATTGTATGAAGTAATGAAGGAAAAAGGGCTGCACGAGAACTGTATTGAACAAATGTACCGTTTATTCTCTGAGCATCTTTACAGTGGGGGCGAAGCTACTGCTGACGGAGGCTGCTTGATCCGAATTGATGACTGGGAAATGCGTGAGGATGTTCAGACTGAGGTTATGAAACGTTGGGACGAGCTGACAACCGACAATGCAGGTGAGCTTGCTGATCTTGAAGGCTACCGCCAAGATTTCTTTAACCTGTTTGGTTTTAGAACAGAGGGTGTAGACTACGAAGCTGACATTGATCCTAATGTCGACATTCCAAATATGTATTAATAACTGATCTATAGACAAATGAGGTTGTCTCTGAAGTAGTGAATTCTACTGATGAGATAACCTCTTTCTCTTTTAGATAGACATTGGCTTACCTCCCCTCTTTATGATATGGTTTGATTGAATACTGCATGTTCTACTAACATTCGAAGGAGTGAGTCACTTTTGGTTAAAAAAATTAGTGTAGCAAACGGCGCACTTGAGGTGTCACAAATTTCGCTTGGCTGTATGCGGATTGCTGATTTATCTGCAAAAGAAGCAGATACACATGTACATAGTGCCCTCGAGCTTGGAATAGACTTTTTTGACCACGCCGACATCTACGCAGCTGGCAAAGCCGAGGAAGTATTCGCAGGTGTACTGGAGAACAATCCGGGTATGCGTGATAAAATGATGATCCAAACCAAATGCGGAATCCGCAACGGTTTTTTTGATTTCTCCAAGGAACATATCCTGCAATCCGTAGAAGGCAGCCTTAAGCGCTTGAAAACAGACTATATCGACGTCCTACTGCTTCACCGGCCTGATACGCTGTTCGAGCCAGAAGAAGTCGCTGAGGCTTTTGATATTCTGGAAAGCAAAGGTATAGTCAAACACTTTGGTGTCAGCAACCAGAACCCGTTGCAAATCGAGCTGCTTAAGAAAAATGTAAAGCAACCGCTGCTGTTCAACCAGCTGCAATTGAGCATTATGGTCACTGGCATGATTGATACAGGTTTCAATGTGAATATGACTAACTCCGGTTCAGTTGTTCATGATGGCGGGATTTTGGAGTACAGTCGCCTGCATGACATGACCATTCAGCCTTGGTCGCCTTTCCAATATGGCTTCTTTGAAGGCGTATTCTTAGATAACGATAAGTTCCCTGAATTGAACGAGGTCATTAACCGCTTAGCAGCTGAAAAAGACGTAACCAATACAGCGATTGCCATCGCATGGATTCTCAGACATCCGGCAAATATGCAGCCTGTCGTTGGCACAACTAATACGCAGCGCTTGCGTGATATTGCCAAAGCTTCCGATATTACTCTCACTCGGCAAGAATGGTATGAAATCTACCGTGCTGCCGGCAATGTCCTTCCATAAACACCTAAAGCCACGAGGTACGTTATTAACGTACGCCGTGGCTTTTTTACCAGAGAGCGATTCAATCCTCACGTTCTAGTAAAACTAGATAGACAGCGTCAAGATATTCGTATACTCACAAAAAGAACACAAAAAATAATAACTACTACCGAAATACTTAAGATCATAGTGATTCTTTTGTTATCCTTTTTCATAATACATCCTTCCTCTCTATAGATGCACATCTCTCTTTTCAAAAGAAATTAAGGCTACGCTCAAACAAACTCCTATGATTACAACAGGGATTAGGATCATACGAACACCCTCGTTTAGGGTATATATTTCATGTGAATTTACAGCAGAGAATTTAAAAATTTGCGTCGTTAGCGTATTTTTAGAAATCACTCTCAGATATACATACGAAGAGTCTTTCAGATAACCACTGAGCAGAAAATCGCCAAATACAAAAACAAACGTGGCAATAACAGCGGTAGCCGATTTTTTCATCAATACTCCTAACAACAGCACGACAGCGGAATAAGCTGCGAGATACAAAATATTGAATCCAATAGCCCCCATAGCAACGATAAACTTCCCCTCTAAGCTTTCATTTCCGATATGGGAACCCGTAACAAGCGCTGCCAGCATATACAATACATAAAAAAGACCAAAAAATTGAATTACCCACCATAATACAACTTTTAATTCGGTCAGATATTTTCCCAGTAAATATAATGACCTGCTCTGACCCGAAGCGATAATGGTTTGAACCGACCCATACTCAAATCCCTCGGTAGCAAAAAAACAAACGTAAATCGGGATGATAAAATACAGAAAAAAAGATAACTGAATGCTAGTGATTAAAGGCTCTAAAGGACCATCTATATCAAATCCTACTTGTACCCCCATCCAAACCAGTAATAAGGCACTTCCAAACAGCAAAAGAAGACTTATCCCCTTGAACATGGGATCCTTGGTTACATAATAAGCTTCAGCCTTAAGAAAATTACTCATTCGTTACCTCCAGCAATTAGATCCATATAATAGTTCTCAAGATTTGGAGCCGACAGGTTAATCCCTTCAATATGGATGCCCCGCTGTAGAAAAAAAGACATCAGCTCTTCCAGATTTGTACTCTCTTTAGGAATTTGAATTTCTCCAGCTTCGCTGATCGTAATGGTTTCTAGTTGGAGTTCACTTTTCAAAATCTGAAGCGTCGCTGCGGGATCAGCCGTTCGAATACAGATCTTAGTTTCCGCCGTATGCAAGAGTTCCTCCGCAGAAGCTTCTTTGATTAACCTTCCTTTATGAATAAAACCGTATTGGGTCGCTAGTAGCTGCAACTCACTTAAAATATGACTGGAGATTAGTATAGTCACTCCTTGTTCTTTAGATAGCTTCTCCAGGATCTTTCGCACTTCTACAATGCCTGACGGATCAAGACCATTAATAGGCTCGTCCAATACCAGAAATTTGGGATCGTTAAGTAGAGCAATAGCCAGACCTAAACGTTGTTTCATCCCAAGGGAGTATTCTGAGGTTAGCTTAGAACCGGCATCTGCCAGAGAAACTGCCTGCAATACTTCCGCAATTCTGCTCTTATCCTTAATCCCAAACGCACGGCAATAAAACGTAAGATTTTGCTTCGCATTTAGATTAGGATAAAGCGCTGGCCTTTCAATTAGAAATCCAACCTTTCGCCTCGCCTCGTGAACAGCTTTTTTGTCCTTTTTTTCAAAAAGAGAGATTTCGCCATGTGTCGGATGTACCAATCCGCCTATTATTTTCATTAATGTAGTTTTACCTGCCCCATTTTCGCCAACAAACCCATAAATATCTCCTGCCCCAATCGTCATATAGACATCCTGAAGCGCAAAAGACTCTCCGTATTGTTTGCTTAAACCTCTGGCCTCAAAGATCGTTTGAGTCAAATCAAACACTCCTCTTTTCACTTTTCCACATCCTAACATGTTGTCATGAACACTACATTCAAACTGTAACAATCAAGTTAGTTAATGTAATTATTAAGAAGGATTTGTATAATGTGACTTATATGGTCGACAAATTCCCGGATATTTTGGACAATTCTTGTCGAAAGGAATGATAAAGTGATACGTATTGCTGTCTGTGATGATGACTTTCCCACTACTGAATTAATAGAGAGACTTATTCTGGAGACTCAAAGGAATTTCACAAGGAAAATAGAGGTGTCGATCTTTTATTCCGGAGAAAGCTTCACTAAGGCCATTCAAGAGGCCTGCGCGTTTGATATTATTTTTATGGACATTGAAATGGCGGATATGGATGGAATAAAAGCTGGGTATGTACTGCGGGGAAATGATGAAAATGATCTAGTGCAGCTTATCTATGTCTCTAGTCATGATGAATATCATCTGCAACTCTTCGATGTTCAGCCCTCGGGATTTATAAAGAAACCTATCGATTCAGAGATATTTAAGCAAAAACTGATTTCTACGATTGAAAAAGTAATTCGCAAGCTGCAGCAAGGCAAAAAAAACTTCTTATCACTACAGCAAAAAGGAAAAGAAATTCTAATCCCCTATCGAAATATCATCTATCTGGAAAGCAACCGGCGGAGAATTATTCTTTATTCCTGCAACGATCAACTCGACTACTACAGTACACTAAACGAGGAAGAGCAGAAGCTTCCTGTGAGCGATTTTGTCCGAATCCATCAATCCTACATCGTTAACTTTTACTTTATTAAAGAAATCAGCAACCAGGGAGTAATTCTCCTTAATGGCGAAGCCTTACCCATTAGTGCAAAATATAGTGCCGATTTTAAGAAAAAATATCTGAAATTCAGGGGGAGTCTTGTTGGATAATATCTTTCTGGAGGAGTTATTCTATCTAGTAACGCTTCCACTTTTACCTATCATCATTCATTACTTCTACAGCCATTGTTTCGTTAGCCGACTTACCACCAAAGCCAATCTTGTTATCGTGTACTCCCTATATTTCCTCTGTATTGTCTTTCTGCACTATAGCTCACTGCCAGGCTCAATCCTACTCACACTCAATATTGGCCTGATTGCTCTCTTATCTTTTTTTTACAATGGAAATATCAAATGGCGGATCGTTGCCGCTCTTTTTCTGGTTGCGCTTATTACGCTTAGTGAGTTATCACTACCCCTATTTTACTCGACAAAGGGATATATTCTGAACCAGTTTCTTTCCAAGCTGCTGATGTTTATATTAGCTTTTGTATCCGTGCGCGTAGCTAAAGCCTTTGGAAATGGCGGGTTATCTAAATGGTATTGGGTTCTATTATTTATTTGCCCTTCTATAAGCACACTAGGGATCTACATCTTCGCATCCAGCCTTTATATGCAGTCCTTCCCTACCCTTGTTCCAATCCTGTCCACAGGACTACTCATTATAAATTTATTGATATTTATCTTATGTGACCGTATGTTAGTTATCCAATCTGCGCTGAACCAAAGTTATTTACTTGAGCAACAAAATGCTTACTATGTAAATCAATATCTTTTGACAAAAGAAGTACAGGAAGAATCTTTTAAGTTCCAGCATGATATTAAAAATATTCTCATAGGTTTACGCGCAAAGGTACAATCCGGTGAAGCTGCCAATCTAAATGAGTTGGACAACTTACTGGGGCAAATAGACAATCCAATAGGCGTCAGCAATAGCGGGAATACGATTATTGATTCCATTATCAACTACAAGCAGCAGGTCGCTGAGAAGCATCAGATCCCCTTCAAGTTAGACTTGAACATCCCTGCACAGCTGACGCTCGACACCACAGTTATCAGTGTGATTTTAGGAAATGCACTGGACAATGCCATTGAAGCTTGTTGCGATAAAAGAAATGAAGAGTGCTATATAACCATACATATGCATTATCTTAATGAAAGCTTGTTCATCCGGATTCAGAATCCTTATGTGAATGAAATTCATACGAATCGTTTTGGCGACATCTGCTCCACAAAAACTAATAAATCCGTTCATGGTATAGGCTTGAAAAGTATCCAGAAGGTCGTAGAGGATAGTAATGGTTTAGTAGATATTTCATATAACAATAATCTATTTCAAGTCGAAATTGTTCTTTTTATGGTCCCCTGTAAAAAAAGGATTTAGAAGCTTATCATAAGCTTCATCATAAACCCAAGTGATTCCTTCATCTTTACTGGTAAGATATATAGTTCCTGCCACACCGGTATCTTGATCAATTAACGAGATAGGGAACAGTCCTTCCTTTCTATTAAAGATAGGAGAAAGGGGATTTTTTTTATATTTATCAAACTTTTCTGGAATTTAATAAGCTCTGAAAATGAAAAAGGTCTATAAAATCGCTTATTAAGCAATCTTATAGACCTTTTTAGTATACGGTGAGAGGCTCGAACCTATCGATATTTATTTTGAACGCATCAATAGATATAGGAAGTAAGGCACACTCAGCATTGTTACAATAATTCCTGCGGGAATATCTGACTTAAAGCTGACCGTTCGAGCAATCGTATCCGCTACAAGCAGCAATAGCGCACCAATAAGCGCTGAAGTAGGTAGAAGCACTTTGTAGTCGTGACCTACCAGCTTGCGAGCCACATGCGGACTAATCAATCCAATAAAGAAGATCGAGCCCCCGAGCGCTACACAGCCAGAAGCTATGCCTACAGCCGCAATCGCCAAGCGCAAAAATTTCTTCTTTACAGCGACTCCTAATCCTATCGAAATTTGGTTGCCTAGCACCAAGACGTTCAATGTCCTGAAATTAAAAAGAATATATACGAATAGCAGCAATACCCAAGGTGCCAACAAGCTGATATAAGACCACTTGTCCCCCCATAAATATCCTGCTTGCCAACGCTGCGCAAACTCATACTTCTGGTCATCAAGCTTTAAGGTCAGGAATAGCGACAGCGCACTAAACCCCATATTGATCGCAACACCAGTCAAGACAAGTCGTGTAGAAGAAATCATACGACGTTTTCTATAGGCTAGAACATAGATCAGAGCTGCTGCCAGCAGACCACCTAAGAATGCCATAGACGGCAGTAATAATGTTATAGCGGCGCCTTGAATGCTTACCGTTGAGATAATCAGCAACACCATAAGACCTGAACCTGAGCTAATACCAAGCATGCCGGGATCAGCCAGATCATTGCGCAGCAAAGCCTGCATAACTGCACCTGCCAGTGCCATCCCAAATCCAACAAGTATCGCTAATACGATCCGAGGAAGACGAAACTTATAAACAACGAGATTATGCTCCTCTGGACCTTGTCCAAGCAATACTTGAAATACTTCAAGTGGATTGAGGGACACCTTTCCCATATTAAGACTAAGAATAGCTCCTGCAATAAGCAGTATTAAAAGAGATAGAATCCATATTGTAGCCTTATGCGATTTAACAACATTCATTTGAAGGCTCTCCTCTCTTTGCTCGCAATTAGCAAGAAGAAAGGAACACCAATCATTGCAAAAATAATGCCCAGTGCTGTCTCTGCCGGACGATTAATCAGCCTTCCTGCGATATCCGCTACAACCATAAGTGCGCCGCCGTAAATGGCTGATGCCGGAATAATATAACGATAATCTACCCCTACAAAAAAACGCATAATATGCGGAATAATCAACCCTACAAAGCCGATTGGCCCTACAAGTGCAACAGCTACACCCGCTAGTAAAAGGACCGCAAGCGTAGCTATCATCTTAACGAGAACGATCCGTTGCCCGAAGCCTTTCGCAATCTCTTCCCCCAAGTTTAAAACAGTGATAGAGCGTGCAATGAATAGTGACAAAGCCAGTCCACCTAAGAACCAAGGTATAACTAGCCTAATTTCCACCCATGTTGCTCCAGCCACACTACCCGAAGTCCAATAAGCAAGGGCACGACCAATTCCATAGTTTAATGAGATAAATGACCCCACAGCTCCAAATAGCATTGTAATTGATATTCCAGCTAGCACCAGTCGTTGAGGTGTCATTCCTGAACGATTCAATGAAGCGGCAAGATACGTTAATCCTGCTCCAAGTCCTGCGCCAATAAAGCTAACCAGCAAGGTTGTTGTCTGCAGTTGCCCTGGAAGAAAAACCAGTGTAACGGCCATTGCAAGAGCTGCTCCTGCATTTACTCCCATTAATCCGGAATCTGCTAAGGGATTTCGCGTATAGCCCTGCATAACCGCTCCTGCTACCGCGAGACACATACCTGCAATAATATCAGCTGCTGTACGCGGAATTCGAAGGGCATGAATAATCTGATGTTCGGTCAGTTCAGGATCAAAATTAAAAATCGCTGTCCATGCCATTTTCAGGCTCATGGAAGCAGAGCCAAATGAGATAGAAGCTGCTACTGAAAGTAGCAGCAGCAGTATCCCTAGGAGTAGAAACAGACCGAAATACGATTTCCCTCTTAAATCAGGGATAACGGTTGTTCTATCATCTAGCTTTCTATTTTTTTTCATACGCTGACACTAGCTTCTCAACTACAAAATCTAGCTGCTTATCAAGAGAGTAGATATCGGAATAATATGAAAAATCAAACCCAATTTCGATCAATCTACCTTCTTTAATTGCTGGAATGCTGTTCCAAATTGGATTGTCCGACAAATCATCAGCCCCATCCCATACAGAGCGGAACACGAAGTCTCCTATATACTCAGGTAACACCTCTAAGGAAACAAACCCTCCAGTAGCCTTCTCTCTGCCATCAATCTTTTTCTGAAGAATCTCTGGTGCTTTTAGCCCTAAATATTCATAAATGATCTGAGAGCCCCTTCCATAAAGCTTGCTATCGATCACCGCCATCTCTTTTTTGCCGCCTTCGATAATGGTTACTGTCTTATCCAAAATTCCAAGTTCATCAAGCTGCTGCTTGCTCTTCTCCAACTTCTCGTGGAAATTATCTAATAGAGCTTGTGCCTCCTGCTCCTTGCCAAATACCTCGCCAATCTTCATTACACGTTCATCCGTCGCCATTTTTTCATAAGGAATTGGAACGGTCGGTGCAATATCCTTAAGGATTTCATAAGTTTCTTCAGAAGCAGCTATGATCAAGTCCGGCTTTACTGCCATAATAGCCTCTGGATTAGGCTCATACCATGAACCTAGATCTTCAATCCCCCCCAGCTCTTCTGCAAAGGCCGCTCCTTCAAAGACACTCGAAGTCCCTACTGGCTTAATGCCGAGGGCCACAAGATCCCCTTGAAGGTATAACACGACAACCCTCTTTGGATTAGCTGGAACAACAATATCTCCCTTTATTGTAGAGATAGTTCTTGTCTGAGCCTCCTTATTGGCATTGTCAGCTGCAGTTGAATTATTTGCTGGTGATGATGTAACTTCAGAAGCTTTGGATCCATTAGAATTTGTGGCATTAGAACCAACACTTGCAGATCCACATGCACTTAAAAGCAAGGTAAAGCTAAGCAGCATTGCTACAATAAAACTTGACGTCTTTGTTAATCTCATAAGTGAAGACCCTCCGGTTATTTCATTTTGATAATAGTAATGATAATGATTATCATACTCAATAACATTATATCGGGAGGATATGTGCTCGCCAATGGAGAATTTGGCGGTGGTAAATGGACGATTGTCCGATGAGCTCACCTGCCTGCTTTCCTTGCGGAACCGGATGGGAGATTGACCATTGTATTTACTGAACATGCGACTGAAGTAATATACATCGTTATATCCAACTTCTTCTGCAATATCGCGAAGTGGAGCATCGGTACATCGTAATAGCTCTTCTGCATGTTTAAGCCGGAATCGTATCAAATATTCAATCAAGCTAAACCCTGTCTCCCCTTTAAAGCGGGTTGATAAATGACGAGGGCTATAATTAAATTGCTCCGCTATAGATTCTAGTGATAAATTATGACGATAATGCTCCTCAATATAACGGACAACCTGCCCAATGACATCCGGTTGCCTGAGGTTAATTCCATCCTTTGTAAACTGCTTTAATAATTCATGTATAAACTGATAGAACAAGCCTTTAACTTGAATTCTTTCCAATTGGCTTCCTTGTGCCCAAAGTTGTTCCATTGCCATTAGTTGATAGTGCAGTGGTAAAGGCTCCAAAGACTCGAAGCTATACTGCATCCGAAATGGATTGCTGCGTTCTAAAAGTCTTGCTAAATCCTTTCTTCCTGGCAAGGAGGCTCTATAGAATAATAAATAGTATTCAAACAACCTCCCTGTCTCTATACTTAGTCTCATGCCCTTGCCACCATGCACAATAAAGTGACGGTCTGCGTCGTAATCTATGCCGTTGAGATTCAAGCTGGCCGTACCCCGCACACAGTAGATAAATCCACATGCTGGTAATACATAGCCTTGCAGCTTGTCCCCAGGCTTCATCACAGCATGTCGAATATCAAGTACTTTAACAGCGGCATAATTCCATGCGAAAATATGATCTTCCAGCTTCATCTTTGCAATACACTCCGATCTGCTCCACAATCTATTTGAATTAATTATATTTCACAATAAATGATAATGATTATCAATTAGTATTAGGTAGTTCCTCTATTTTGTCAATCGCTGTTTAGTATCATGATTGCTTATAGCTTTCGAAGTGGAGCTTCCTCAGGAATGCCTCTATCTCATTCACATATCCGCTTACATTAATCTTCCTCAGTACAACTAAGTACAATTTCTTATTCACACTTGAAGGATGTATCAAAAGTTTTCCGGCACAGGCATGAACGGAATTGTAAAAAAACAAACAAAAAAGTTCATCAGATATAGTATCTAATGAACTTTGAGTTGATTTAGTTGGTACCGGTGAGAGGACTCGAACCTCCACGGTTTCCCTCTCGATTTTGAGTCGAGCGCGTCTGCCATTCCGCCACACCGGCAAAGTATTAAGTTAAAATATGGCGCGCCCTGAGAGATTCGAACTCCCGGCCTTTTGATTCGTAGTCAAACGCTCTATCCAGCTGAGCTAAGGGCGCAAAATTTATATGGAGCGGACGACGGGAATCGAACCCGCGACCCTCGCCTTGGCAAGGCGATGCTCTACCGCTGAGCCACGTCCGCACACGGTATGTATTGATGTCCGACTCACTAAAGAAGTGAGCCATGAAGGACTCGAACCTTCGACACCCTGATTAAAAGTCAGGTGCTCTACCAACTGAGCTAATGGCTCATAAAGCAAGAAAATGGCGGAACCGACGGGATTCGAACCCGCGGTCTCCTGCGTGACAGGCAGGCATGTTAGGCCAACTACACCACGGTTCCAGAAGAATAATTGCTTAATGAAAATTGGTTGCGGGGGCAGGATTTGAACCTGCGACCTTCGGGTTATGAGCCCGACGAGCTACCGGGCTGCTCCACCCCGCGTCAGTAAAAAAGTATTAATTCCCTTGGATTCCTCGGAAAGTATCCGGAATCCTTAGTGAAGCATTAACTTCACTTTTGGGGATGTGTTATGGTGGAGGCTGAGGGGATCGAACCCCCGACCCTCTGCTTGTAAGGCAGATGCTCTCCCAGCTGAGCTAAGCCTCCATGTAAAGAAGCAACTTAATTATCATAACATAATCAAATCTGTAATGCAACCATTTTTTCTAGAAGTCTAATGCTGTTTCAAGAAGAAATGGTGACCCGTATGGGATTCGAACCCATGTTACCTCCGTGAAAGGGAGGTGTCTTAACCCCTTGACCAACGGGCCGTTTTTAAAACAAATTGTTTTGACAACAAAAAAGATTATATCATGTATTATTAAGTATGGCAATACCTAAACTAATTATTTTTCTTTTTAATCTTCACTAGGTAATAGATTGATATGAAGCTTTTGAGCTATTATCTCAACGATTTCACCTATAGTTCTATCATTCGTGTCTAGATGCTGCTTAAATACCTCGTGATCAAGCCCTCTGATCCACCTGTCGATCTGCTGAGCAGCCCAAGGGTCTTTTCCTTCACCTCTAACGCTTAATCTCTTAAGCAAGGTCTCTCGGGAGTCACGCAAACTAAAATGATAAAGCACCATTTATCCATATAATCATGATCATTTGCCTCCATGAACTAATTTTCATTCAAAAACCACTTCACAGTGATTGCCTATCCTTATAATAAACTGCTAAACATCGTACAACAAAAAGACCACTGTCGATTACTCAACAGTAGTCTTGCGTGCTTGGCAACGTCCTACTCTCCCAGGACCCTTCGGTCCAAGTACCATCGGCGCTGGAGGGCTTAACGGTCGTGTTCGGGATGGGTACGCGTGGAACCCCTCCGCTATCGCCACCAAACGGGCATTTGCGGTACAAATGCATTATTCAGGTCTCAGCATCGCCAAATGCTGAAAACAAATTCATCATCACACAGTCACTTGGACTATATAAATCTGAGCTTGATTCCTGAAAACTGAATCCGAAACGAATTTGCGTTTGCCCTTCTTACGGGGCCCCCGGAAAGTATTCGGAATTAGCTTCGCAGCTTCTTCTTCACTTTTTGGGGTATTTTTAGGATAAGCCCTCGACCGATTAGTATTGGTCAGCTCCATGCATTGCTGCACTTCCACCTCCAACCTATCTACCTCGTCGTCTTCAAGGGGTCTTACTAATTGGGAAATCTCATCTTGAGGGGGGCTTCACGCTTAGATGCTTTCAGCGCTTATCCCGTCCGTACGTAGCTACCCAGCCATGCTCCTGGCGGAACAACTGGTGCACCAGCGGTACGTCCATCCCGGTCCTCTCGTACTAAGGACAGCTCCTCTCAAATTTCCTGCGCCCACGACAGATAGGGACCGAACTGTCTCACGACGTTCTGAACCCAGCTCGCGTACCGCTTTAATGGGCGAACAGCCCAACCCTTGGGACCTACTTCAGCCCCAGGATGCGATGAGCCGACATCGAGGTGCCAAACCTCCCCGTCGATGTGGACTCTTGGGGGAGATAAGCCTGTTATCCCCAGGGTAGCTTTTATCCGTTGAGCGATGGCCCTTCCATGCGGTACCACCGGATCACTAAGTCCGACTTTCGTCCCTGCTCGACTTGTAGGTCTCGCAGTCAAGCTCCCTTATGCCTTTGCACTCTGCGAATGATTTCCAACCATTCTGAGGGAACCTTGGAACGCCTCCGTTACTCTTTAGGAGGCGACCGCCCCAGTCAAACTGCCCGCCTGACACGGTCCCCGTACCCGGTAAGGGTACTAGGTTAGAACCTAGATACGATCAGGGTGGTATCCCAACGGCGCCTCCACCGAAGCTTGCGCTCCGATTTCTACGGCTCCCACCTATCCTGTACAGATCGTACCCAAATTCAATATCAAGCTGCAGTAAAGCTCCATGGGGTCTTTCCGTCTTGTCGCGGGTAACCTGCATCTTCACAGGTATTAAAATTTCACCGGATCTCTCGTTGAGACAGCGCCCAAGTCGTTACGCCATTCGTGCGGGTCAGAATTTACCTGACAAGGAATTTCGCTACCTTAGGACCGTTATAGTTACGGCCGCCGTTTACTGGGGCTTCGGTTCATAGCTTCGGGTTACCCCTAACCACTCCCCTTAACCTTCCAGCACCGGGCAGGCGTCAGCCCGTATACTTCGCCTTGCGGCTTCGCACAGACCTGTGTTTTTGCTAAACAGTCGCTTGGGCCTTTTCACTGCGGCCCCCTCGTGCTATTCACACTACCGGGGCACCCCTTCTCCCGAAGTTACGGGGTCATTTTGCCGAGTTCCTTAACGAGAGTTCTTCCGCGCGCCTTAGAATTCTCTTCTCGCCTACCTGTGTCGGTTTGCGGTACGGGCACCTTCTCCTGGCTAGAGGCTTTTCTTGGCAGTGTGAGATCATGACCTTCGCTACTATAATTTTCGCTCCCCATCACAGCCCAGCCTTATCGATGTGCGGATTTGCCTACACATCAGCCTCACTGCTTAGACGGACATCCATCAGTCCGCGTCACTACCCTCCTGCGTCACCCCATCGCTCATAGCGGATTACGGTGGTACAGTAATTTCAAACTGTTGTCCTTCGACTACGCCTTTCGGCCTCGCCTTAGGTCCCGACTTACCCTGAGCGGACGAGCCTTCCTCAGGAAACCTTGGGCTTTCGGCGGATCAGATTCTCACTGATCTTTTCGTTACTCATACCGGCATTCTCACTTGTGTAGTGTCCAGCGCTCTTTTCAGTACACCTTCAACCCCTACACAACGCTCCCCTACCCCAGATACATACGTATCTAGCCATAGCTTCGGTGGTGTGTTTAGCCCCGTTACATTTTCGGCGCAGAGTCACTCGACCAGTGAGCTATTACGCACTCTTTCAATGGTGGCTGCTTCTAAGCCAACATCCTGGTTGTCTGTGCAACTCCACATCCTTTCCCACTTAACACACACTTGGGGACCTTAGCTGATGGTCTGGGCTGTTTCCCTTTTGACAATGGATCTTAGCACTCACTGTCTGACTCCCGGCAATAAGTATATGGCATTCGGAGTTTGACTGAGCTTGGTAATCCTTGCGGACCCCGCACCCAATCAGTGCTCTACCTCCACTACTCTTATACCGAGGCTAGCCCTAAAGCTATTTCGGGGAGAACCAGCTATCTCCGAGTTCGATTGGAATTTCTCCGCTACCCCCACCTCATCCCCGCACTTTTCAACGTACGTGGGTTCGGGCCTCCAGTGCGTGTTACCGCACCTTCACCCTGGACAGGGGTAGATCACACGGTTTCGGGTCTACGTCCACATACTAATTCGCCCTATTCAGACTCGCTTTCGCTGCGGCTCCACCTTCTCGGCTTAACCTTGCATGTTAAACGTAACTCGCCGGTTCATTCTACAAAAGGCACGCCATCACCCATTAATAGGGCTCTGACTTTTTGTAAGCACACGGTTTCAGGTTCTATTTCACTCCCCTTCCGGGGTGCTTTTCACCTTTCCCTCACGGTACTGTTTCACTATCGGTCGCCAGGTAGTATTTAGCCTTAGCAGATGGTCCTGCTGGATTCATACGGGGTTTCACGTGCCCCGCACTACTCGGGATCCGTCTCGGAGAGAATACAGTTTAGGCTACAGGGCTTTTACCTCTATCGCGGGCCTTTCCAGACCTCTTCACCTACCATATTCCTTTGTAACTCCATGTGAGACGTCCCACAACCCCTAAGAGCAAGCTCTTAGGTTTAGGCTGTTCCGCGTTCGCTCGCCGCTACTGACGGAATCACTATTGTTTTCTCTTCCTCAGGGTACTTAGATGTTTCAGTTCCCCTGGTCTGCCTCTACATTTCCTATGTATTCAGAAATGAGTAACTGCGAATTACCACAGCTGGGTTTCCCCATTCGGACACCCCCGGATCAAAGCTTGCTTACAGCTCCCCGAGGCAGTTTCGTTGTTCGCCACGTCCTTCGTCGGCTCCTGGCGCCTAGGCATCCTCCGTGTGCTCTTATTAGCTTAACCTTGATTCTTCCGAAGAAAAATCTCACTAATAACATTTACTTGTTTGCACAAGTTGCTAAAAGATGTTCTAAAACGCAAATTCGTTTCGGTATCCAGTTTTCAAGGATCAAGTCTTACTTGAGAGCTTAAACTCTCAAAACTGAGCAACGAGTGAGTAACAGGCCTAAACCTGAGATTGTGGAAGTTAAACTTCCGATTTGAATGTTCTCATTGCAGAGAACGATTCTCCATAGAAAGGAGGTGATCCAGCCGCACCTTCCGATACGGCTACCTTGTTACGACTTCACCCCAATCATCTACCCCACCTTCGGCGGCTGGCTCCCTTGCGGGTTACCCCACCGACTTCGGGTGTTGTAAACTCTCGTGGTGTGACGGGCGGTGTGTACAAGACCCGGGAACGTATTCACCGCGGCATGCTGATCCGCGATTACTAGCAATTCCGACTTCATGCAGGCGAGTTGCAGCCTGCAATCCGAACTGAGACCGGCTTTGATGGGATTGGCTCCACCTCGCGGCTTCGCTTCCCGTTGTACCGGCCATTGTAGTACGTGTGTAGCCCAGGTCATAAGGGGCATGATGATTTGACGTCATCCCCACCTTCCTCCGGTTTGTCACCGGCAGTCACTCTAGAGTGCCCAGCATTACCTGCTGGCAACTAAAGTTAAGGGTTGCGCTCGTTGCGGGACTTAACCCAACATCTCACGACACGAGCTGACGACAACCATGCACCACCTGTCTCCTCTGTCCCGAAGGCCGCCACTATCTCTAGTGGATTCAGAGGGATGTCAAGACCTGGTAAGGTTCTTCGCGTTGCTTCGAATTAAACCACATACTCCACTGCTTGTGCGGGTCCCCGTCAATTCCTTTGAGTTTCAGTCTTGCGACCGTACTCCCCAGGCGGAGTGCTTACTGTGTTAACTTCGGCACCAAGGGTATCGAAACCCCTAACACCTAGCACTCATCGTTTACGGCGTGGACTACCAGGGTATCTAATCCTGTTTGCTCCCCACGCTTTCGCGCCTCAGCGTCAGTTACAGCCCAGAAAGTCGCCTTCGCCACTGGTGTTCCTCCACATATCTACGCATTTCACCGCTACACGTGGAATTCCACTTTCCTCTTCTGTACTCAAGCCACCCAGTTTCCAGTGCGACCTCAGGTTGAGCCCAAGGTTTAAACACCAGACTTAAATAGCCGCCTGCGCGCGCTTTACGCCCAATAATTCCGGACAACGCTTGCCCCCTACGTATTACCGCGGCTGCTGGCACGTAGTTAGCCGGGGCTTTCTTCTCAGGTACCGTCACTCCGGTAGCAGTTACTCTACCGGACGTTCTTCCCTGGCAACAGAGCTTTACGATCCGAAAACCTTCATCACTCACGCGGCGTTGCTCCGTCAGGCTTTCGCCCATTGCGGAAGATTCCCTACTGCTGCCTCCCGTAGGAGTCTGGGCCGTGTCTCAGTCCCAGTGTGGCCGTTCACCCTCTCAGGTCGGCTACGCATCGTCGCCTTGGTGGGCCGTTACCCCACCAACTAGCTAATGCGCCGCAGGCCCATCCCTCAGTGACAGATTGCTCCGTCTTTCATTCTTCTCTCAGGAGAAAAAAGAAATTATCCGGTATTAGCTACCGTTTCCGGTAGTTATCCCAGTCTGAAGGGCAGGTTGCCTACGTGTTACTCACCCGTCCGCCGCTAAGTCATTTTGAAAGCAAGCTTTCAAAATGACTCCGCTCGACTTGCATGTATTAGGCACGCCGCCAGCGTTCGTCCTGAGCCAGGATCAAACTCTCCAATTAGTATTGAAAAGAGCGATATGCTCATTTTGAAACATCTGACGAGAAAATTAATTCTCTAATTTTGGATTTCACTTACGTGATTTCCCACTCACTCGTTGTTCAGTTTTCAAAGATCAAGTTCTCGTTGGCGCCGTTTAATGTCTCAGCAGCAACTCTTATAATATATCATGCTTTATGATTTATTGCAACTTTTTTTTCAAAGTTCTTTGCAATCTAATTCAGATTAACATTCACCAACCGAAAGCTTTATAGTTCCTCTTTGCGACTGGATTTATAATGTACCATATATCCCTATATAAAAACAACACTTAAAAATTTATATTTTATAAATAAGTGCTTTTGCCCCACTTTATTTAACATCTTTTATCCCTATTTACCTATAAAAAAACGTGTAGATTCTAAGGATACAGAATCTACACGTAAGTCAAACAACGGCTTAATATATAAATTTATTAGTTTGAAATCCAAGGATTTCTACGTTTTTTAGTACTCGCTGCTGAACCTTGAGATTTCGTAGCAGTTTTGCTTTTCTTGCTACTAGGTTGACCTGAGGTCTTTGCTTTTTTGCCTGTTGCTGTTTCCTTTGCTACATTCCCCTTATTCTTGAGAGAAGCGTTAGAAGTTGACTCATCAGTCTCTGTTCTAGCCGTTTCGGGAGATTCCTGCACGAACGCTTCAGGTTCTTGAATTTCCGGCACCCGATTATGCTGCGAATAATTACCTATCCCTGGATACTGCGGATTAGATGGAATATTAGAGTTATCCGGTCCACCAAATGCTCCAAGCGTAGAAGTAGGTACCATTCCCTGATTAGGCATTCCTGCTCCATATGCGGAAAAAGCGTTTGGATTCCCATATTCAGGATAGGTGTTATATACAGGCATGTCATATGAATAAGTTTGCACTGGTTGAATATGCACGCCTCCGCACCCACAAGTTGGCCAAGGAAGGTTCGGCGTCTGTCCTCCATATTGAGGAACAGCATACGGGGAGAAATCCCCGCCAACATTCATGCCAGCAACATTAGCCTCCATCGGATTCCACTGTCCTGGACTCATATTAGGGGCAGCATTGGGATTCCATTGCTCTGGGCTTATGTTTGGCGCGGCATTGGGATTCCATTGTTCTGGGCTCACGTTAGGCGCTGCATTGGGATTCCATTGCTCTGGGCTTATGTTTGGTGCGGCATTTGGATTCCATTGTTCTGGGCTTATGTTTGGCGCGGCATTGGGATTCCATTGTTCTGGACTCATATTAGAATACATATTGCCCGAAAAATAACATGGTGAAATACATTCTGGTGCATAAGCCATTGGCTGAACATAACTTGGTGCCCAGTTCATGTTCATATTAGGGCTATTTTGATATGAATCATAGAGATAAGGATTTCCTCCCAGGCCCGGGTATCCGTTGGAATTATCCCATGAGCAATCATTGTCTGCTTTCTTCTCAGCTTTAGGTGCTTCTTGTTGAGCAATCGGTTCTTGATTTGGAACCGTAATCTGAACAAATAAACTCTGCATTTCAATTTCTTGCACTGGTGCAACTTCCATTTGCATATTAGGCGCAGGATTGGGTGCAATATTTTGTGTATTAATAGGGGCGATGTTTAGCGATGGGTGTGGTGCAGAATTGGATTCAGGTGAGATATTTGTCACTGGTTTAGGTGCAGGTTTAGCTTCTGGCTTGGTCTCTGGTTTTACTTCTGGTTTTACTTCTGGTTTAGTTTCTGGTTTAGGTGCAGGCACTACCTCAGCAGCAGGCTGTTCTTTAGGACCTGTATATTCCTTGCCACCCACCTGCGTTTTCTCTGACGCGTTAGACGGTGTATACCCAGGCTGTGTCGGTGAGGTATTGGATACTTTTTTAGGAATATTAACTACTTCCCCTAGCATAAGTACATTTGGATTCTTTAGTTGGGGATTGGCCTCAACCATATCCTTTAAAGGAATTCCCCAGGCTTTAGATAATTTCCACAAGGTATCTCCTTGTTTAACGGTGTGCTTGTAGTAAACTTCACTGTTCTCCGGTACGGATACAGGGGCCGTAGGTATTTTTACTTTGTCTCCAACCGCTAACACATTCGGATTACTGATCTGCGGGTTTGCTTCAATAATTTTTTGTAACGGCACTCCGTACTTTTGCGATAAGGCATACAAACTATCGCCTTGTTTGACAATGTGTATTTTCACGTAGCATTAACCTCCTAAAAGTTTTGTGGAGTATTGCTTTCTTTACAGCTACACAGCAAAACTGACTTCGAAAGCAAACACCCTTTTCATGGAACATTGCTCTCTTACAAAGTTATATGCGGTACAGCCGCCTCCTTCGTTACTACATCTTATGCAGCCCATGGGCGAATGACATCCCCGAAATAAAAAAAATCCTTTCATGATCCATGAAAAGATTAACCGGAGACTCCCGTTTTCTTCTGCATGTATGCATAAAAGGACTTCTGATGCGTATTCAATGCTATTTACGTTGTATGATTAGTCTTTATTCCCAAACCTTATAGCCATCTTTATCAACCACATTACGGAACTCTTCGAGCAGCTTCAAAGTGATTGGACCCGCTTGTCCTTCACCAATGATCCGGCCGTCAATTTCACGTGCTGCAATAACCTCAGCAGCTGTGCCAGTGAAGAACACCTCGTCCGCTATATAAACATCATGCATTGTGAACGGTTCTTCTTTCAGTTTAATACCTAATTTCTCACAGAGCTCAATGATCGCCAGACGGGTAATTCCTTCAAGGGCTCCCAAGTAACATGGAGGAGTGAAAACTACACCATTTTTGATGATGAAAATGTTATCGCCCGATCCCTCAGTAACATAACCTTGAGCGTTCATCATGATGGCTTCGTCGGCTTCTGCCAAGTTGGATTGGATTTTTACTAGGATATTGTTTAGGTAATTAAGCGATTTGATCTTTGGATTGAGTGCATCCGGAATATTACGGCGTTGGGACACAGAAACTGCACGAAGTCCGTTCAAATACGCTTGTTCTGGGTAAATAGCCAGTTGCTCAACGATAATAATTACACTAGCTTTTGGACAACGACGCGGATCAAGACCTAAGTTCCCTGGTCCCCGGGACACGATCAGTCGAATATAGCCATTCCGCATGTCGTTAAGACGAATCGTTTCAGCCATAGCTTCCAGCATCTCATCATACGTTAGCGGAATGTCCAGCATGATCGATTTTGCCGAATCATACAGTCTGTCCAAATGCTCTTTACATTTAAATATATTGCCGTTATAGATACGGATACCTTCAAAAATGCCGTCTCCATACAAAAAACCGTGATCAAAAACGGATACCTTTGCATTTTCCTTCGTTACGTGTTGTCCATCCAAATAGATCCATTGCTCAGCCATGAATTTACTGCACCTCCGCTTTCTCTTCCTCATAGGTGTATGTGGGATACGAGCCCAGAATCCTTACCTGACAGCCTAAAGCACTAATTTCTTCAATAGCCCCTGGCAGCAGAACAGATTCTATCGGTTCCAGCACATCAATATAAAAATAATAAGTACCCAGCTTCTTCTTCGTTGGTCGTGATTCAATACGCGATAAATTCAGTTTCCGCCAGGAAAAAGCAGCAAGCACCTGATGCAAGGCACCTGGAAAATCCTCTGGCAGCGTTACTAGAACACTCGTCTTTACTCCTGTGCTGCTCCGCGGAAGATCTATCTTCTGTGGACCAACCAGGACAAACCGTGTGTAGTTGTTGTTGTGATCTGTAATTTGCCGATCTACAATCTCCAGCCCATGAGTAGCGGCGCCAAGAGCGGTACCGATAGCAGCCCAGCCCTTGCCGGGATTGTTTTTGACGATTTCCACAGCTTCAGAGGTACTTCCGACCGACTCCAGTTCAGCCCAAGGGGCATGCTTACGAACAAATTGCATGCATTGCGCCATTGCTACGGGGTGCGAAAGGATTTTTACCATCTTGGTGAAATCCTTGTTGCCGTCTGTATCTGTGAATTCCCTTGGGTTACCGATAAGATTCTGTATCGATGGAAAAATCCATTCCGTCTGCATTGGCAGATCCACTTCATTGATGAGCCAATCGATGTGAAGACTAACTGAGCCTTCAATGGTATTTTCAATCGGAATCACGCTGTAATCGGTGGTACCATTCGCCGTAGAGAGAAATACATCGGAAATTAACTTGTGATGCACAAGCTTTACAGGTTCACCGTTAAACAAATGCAGCAGCGCTTCGTGGGATACCGAGCCCTGCGGCAATACCGCTATTGGTTTCATGACCGTACTCCTTTTATCATATCCAAAAATGATACGTTTTGCATCTCGTTTATTTCGAGCAGCTCTGTAGTAACTCCAGAAGCACAAGGTGTTAACCAGCAGGTCCGAGCGGAAATGCCATGTTCCTGCATCGTATTCTTCAAGAAGGCCTCAAGCTCACTCTTACGGGTCTCTTGGCGATCCACTAAACATAGCAGAGTCGGTCCAGCACCGCTAAGTGCGATCCCTAAAGCACCGTGTTCAGGAGCTTCTGCGAGCAGCTTCTCCATGCCCGGTATAAGCGGTGCACGATACGGCTGATGCAGGCGATCCTGCATCGCTCTGCTAAGCAGGTCAAGCCGGCCTGATGCCAGCGAAGCCGTCAATAGAGAGGTTCTGCTAATGTTGTACACAGCATCACTAACTGAGATTTCTGTTGGAAGCAATCCCCGCGCTTTTGTGGTTTCCAGTTCGAATTCAGGAATAACCACCAGCACCTCAAGATTTTGTGGTGGTTCTAGCCGAACATAATCCGCATGTTCACCATCCCACACGGCAGTAATAATGCCGCCAAACAAGGAGGCACCCACATTATCGGGATGTTTCTCAAGCTGGGTAGCCATATCAAACAGCTTAGCATTATCCAGCGGAGAGCCAATCATTGTGTTCGCTGCGGCCATTCCGCCAATAATAGCTGAGGCACTGCTGCCGAGTCCACGCGTAAGCGGAATCTCCGAGTACATGGATATCGATAATTCAGGCACCGTAACGCCTGCCTCTGCAAATACCATTTGAGCGACCTTATAGAGTAAATTACTCTTATCCTGAGCCACTCCATTCATCTCATCACCATATAGATGAAAAACAGTCTCCTCTGCTTCCTCCATCTCAATCCAGGCATATAGCGGCAAAGCCATACCCAGAGTATCGAAGCCCGGACCAAGATTGGCAGTACTAGCAGGCACTTTAACCCTAGCTCTTCCGTAAATACTCATAACAGGTACAATCTCCTTACTATGTTTTGAAATATGAAAGTATTAGTTCAGTGGCTTGGTTAACCTTCCACACGATAATGGCTCTTAATCCGGCGGATGACTTTCAGCTCCTCGAAATGGCGCAGCACTTTGTTCATGCTTGCTTTACTAGCGTTATGAGTGACAATAATGATCTCCGCATCAGGATTATTGGGATTGGCTTGCTGAACTACTGAATCCAAACTTACATCATATTCGGCAAACACTTGAGTAATCTTAGCCAATACCCCTGCTTTATCATCAACATGCAGAAGCAAAAAATTTTTATAAAAAATAGCTTCATCACTCTTAAGCTTTTTCTGCTTGTAAGGTACTTTTTGCTTCAATCCATTCACACCTAGTTTAAGGTTCTTAATGACAGCTACCAAATCAGCTACCACTGAGGTTGCAGTTGGCATTGCGCCCGCACCCGCACCGTAGAACATGGTCTCTCCCACTGCTTCCCCGTATACGTAAACTGCGTTGAACACGCCATTGACAGAAGCCAAGGGATGACTAGCCCGAATCAAGGTTGGCTGAACACTGATGCTGAATTCTTCATCCTGACGTTCAGCGATGCCTAACAGCTTAATTTCATATCCGAGACGTTTCGCAAAGGCGATATCCGCCTTACTCACCTGAGAAATCCCACTCACACTTACATCATGCAGCTCCACGTTAGTACGGAAACCTAAGGTTCCGAGAATCGCCATTTTGCGGGCAGCGTCCAGGCCTTCCACATCCGAGGTTGGATCAGACTCTGCGTATCCCAGATCCTGCGCTTCTTTTAACACATCATTATAGGATGCGCCTTCTTGGCTCATTTTGGTTAGTATGTAATTAGTCGTTCCATTCACGATACCTATAATCTTCATAATCTTATCTGAGGAAAAGCCCTCGATAAGTGTGCGGATAATCGGAATGCCTCCTGCTACGCTAGCCTCATAAAAGACATCACATTGCTTCTCCTGCGCCTTAGCAAGAATCTCCGAGCCGTGCAGCGCCATCAAATCCTTGTTCGCAGTTACGACATGTTTACCGCGTTCCAAAGCTTCAAGAATATATTCTTTGGTTCCCGCGATTCCCCCCATAACTTCAACGATGACATCAATTTCAGGATCACGAATCACATCCCATGGATCTGTCGTTATTTTAGCAGGATCAACCTCGATTTCGCGTGGTTTATTAGAATTATTCACAGCTATACGTTCAATGACAATTGAAGAGCCTACCTGGCTGCTTAAATCCTCTTGATTCCCTTCCACGATACGAACTACACCTGTGCCTACTGTTCCCAGGCCCAGCAACCCCACTTTAACCGGCTTCATCTGTCTCCTCCTAAAAGTTTACGAATATAGTTCCTATCCCTGTCCAACGATTAAAGCACGCTTCACTCCTGGAATCTCTTTCAGACTATCCAGCATCTCTCCGAGTTCCTCATTTAAGTGTGAAATTTCTACGGAGATCACCACATTTGCCCGCCCTTGCAGCGGAATACTCTGGTGAATCGTCAACACATTAGCCCCATGTCCCGCTACAGAGCCTAGTACCTTGGAAAGCATTCCAGATTCGTGCTCCAAATCCATGGAAATCGTAACGATCCGCTCTCGTTCGAGCTGATGGATCAAGTGAATTCCATCCTTGTATTTATAAAAAGCGCTTCGGCTTAATCCCACCTGCTCTACACCTTCATTTACGGTCTTCGCATCCCCGGCCTCAAGCAATTGTTTAACCTGCATAGTCTTAAGTACAGCATCAGGCAATATGTCCTCCCGGACCAAATAATAGCGTTCTCTCACGAACGTCCTCACCTCAAAGACTTTTGTGTTTTCTTAGTGGACATTATATCGGAAAAGGCTTGTAAAATGCAATAACTTTATCTGGATGCTCCAAGGCCGGGTAGTTAGGTGTAGTAAAACCCCCGGATTCCCGGGGGCAGAAGGCAATCGTATGTACACTAACTGTATGGAATCGTCGTCCCGCAATAGTCACAGATTTTATCCTGCCCTGGAAGTACTCTACTCTTAGCACCGCAACTCGGACAAACGATGGATTTCGGCAGTTGGACAGGTGGCTTAGGCCTATTCTCCGGCAATGACTGCCGCCCAGATGATGGCTGGTTCTCTGATGCCGCGGAGGGCTGTGCCCGGTCAGGATGTACAAGATTGGGCGGTTGTTTATCTAAGAGCTTAACACGTCCTTCATAATAGACAAGATCAGAAGCAAGTAACCCCCATCTCACCAAATACCGTAGGTCTCTACGTACATCATCTTCACTTTGTCTCGTGATATCAGCTAAATTACCAATATGCCTAACATCATCCACTACGATCAGCATGAGATACTTCTTGCACAGAAAATCAAAGTTTTCTGTTGCAAAGGTAGCCCTCCCTGCAAAGCTGTCCGCCGGAATTATAAAGATCACGTAGAGGACCACCAGAATGATCAATAAAGTGTACCACTTAAAATCCCCTTTGTAGGTCCCCACGGCGAAGAGGACAGCAAGTTCCATAAAAGCTCCCATACATACATGATAGAGCAATTTGTAGTTAAATGATTTCCGCTCATTCTTATAATGAGTGCTTACAAAACGAAGCATCGCAAGTACAAACCCAAGCGGAGCAAACAAATAGGCAATCGCCATGATGATTCGATCAAACACTGTCCGGTCTCGCTTGTTACGGTAGCGAAGATTATTCTCAGGCGCACGCACCAGTGCTTGTGCCCGTTTGGAATAAATAAGCTTCGGCGGCAATTTTACAAATGGATTGTCTACACGTCCTTCATAATAAACAATATCTGGAGAAAGCACTCCCTGATCTTTTAAATATTCCAAAACCTCGCGGACATTCTCTTCACTGAATCCGCGAATATCGGATAGGCTGCCGATATGCCTTATGCCGTCCACAAGAACCAATGCGATATAGTCATTGCAAAGATAGGTGAATCCCTCTCTCCATCCTACGGCCCTAACCGACAATTTGATGGCGGGAATCCTAAACAATGCGTAGATAATCACCAGCCTGATCAAGAGTGCGACATAATCGATTTGACCGAGTAGCTTGCTAATAATGAAATAGATCGCCAATTCTACAAAGGCACCCATACACGCATGATAAAACAGGTTAATATTGCTTGCTTTGCGCTGTCTCTTGGAATGTGTAGATAATAACCGAATGGCAGCCAATATAAAGCCAACCGGAGCAAATACATACGCAAACACAATAGTCGTATAATCAAACGCCGTCCGCTCATATTCATGCTTGTACACAGGTTTTCCCGATGTCGGCGGCTGTCTGCGTATATCCAATCCACTCATTTTGTCTTTAATCCCCTTATTTATGTAATCCTATATGCGATGCAGCTAATCTGTTGGTTGACGGCATTAATTGTACGGGATCTTCGTTCCACAGTAATCACAGCTTTTAGATTGGCTTGGGAGCACAGTATTCTGGGCTCCGCACCCCGGACAACGGATAGACTTAGGCAGTTGCGGCGGAGACTGAGGCTGCGCAGGTATCTGCTGCCCCGATGCTTGGGTTCTCCCCGTTCCTCCAAAGCCCGAAGTACTTTCAGGGTAACCTTGATTAGCTGCTGATGGTTCTGGCGTCTGGCGCCCTTCGGATAATGCGACATCAATATCAAGCAGTCCTTTATCCTTCAGATACTGGACATCTCTCCGTACATCACTTTCACTTTGGCCTATTCGTTCAGATATACTGCCAATATGCCGGATATTCTTATTTCGAATCAGCTCTATATAAGAAGTGTTAAGCTTAGAAAGGGTATATTTAGCTTTCGCTGTCACACTGGCCAGTATAAAAGCTGGAGTCAAAAACATGATTGCAATTAAAATAAGCGTTGATACTAATTCAGAAGTTCCAAATTCCCCATTGAGCGCACTAGAAAACATAGCAATAGAAAGTTCAACAAACCCACCAATAAATACATGCATCAGCAGATTGAGGTTAGTCGGTCTACGGTAATTTTTGTAATGCGTTGTCATCAAACGTAACAAGGCAAGCACAAGTCCAACTGGCATCAGCAGATAAGCAGCCGCGAGAATAACATAATCAAACCCGGTACGTTCGTATTTAAGCCGGGGAACGGCTGCATTTCCTCCCGGGAGCGGTGACGGCTCTTGTAGGTTCAAACTGTTCATGTAGTAAACTCCTCCTATTTAAGTGCCGCTAATTCACGGTTACGCCGCTGAAGTGTAGACTTTATACTCTCTGACATCTCATTTACTTCTACCTGCCAGCCCTCATGTGGCTCTTGGGTCGCCAGCAGTAGCTTCACGTGATCATGTAACAGAGAAATCTGCTGCTGCAGAATATCCTCTGTAGCATATAAAGACGGTTCTGATATCGGATCACTGTACTTAAATTTTTCCTCCAACATATCTAACACGTTCACTAGCTGCTCGGATTCGGAATTCTTCCAGCTACTAGCCAGCTCACTCATTTCAGTTAATTCGTTCTGATACCGCCGAAACTTTTGTAAAGACCTTTTGGCTTGCTGTTCCCCTGCCCCAGCATTCCACCCGTAAAGCCCTATCGCGGCCAAAGTGATCGCTCCTAACACAAGAATCAGCAATTGTTCGGCTGCGTACCACAAGGCGGGTAACTCCAGCAGCCAATCGAAGAGTAAGGCCGATACAAATACGATGGCTGCATAGATTCCCGTAATGATTGCGCCGCTGATAAGAACAGGCGGAGTCTGCTGAATGCTACTTGCCGTTCGGAGCCAAAAAATACAATAGCCATAGATTACACTTTCTGCTAGCAGAACCGCGGATAAAGAAATTATGAACCGAAACAGTGAGTCGGAGAAACCTAATCCAATAAACGAGAACACTGTCAGTACTATAGCTACCGCATAAATGATGGTAATAATGTATATATATCTCCTGCTTTTGTTCATTAGGTCCTCCTTAGCCTGCTTTTGTTCCGCACTCTGCACAGAATTTTTGTCCAGCTTTCAGCTCATGTCCACAGCCGCTGCATTTAATCACCATGCTGTCTCCACAATGAGGACAGAATTTCACCCCTGGCGCTACCATAGTCCCACATTTACCGCAAGCTTTAGGCATTTCTTTTCCACAGGAGACACAAGAAGCCGCTCCCTCAGGATTATCTGCTTTACAGGATGGGCAAGGACGATAAGGATTCCCGCAACCTGGACAGAACTTAGCTCCCGCATTTAGTTCATGCCCGCATTCAAAACATTTGATCTTGTTCGCAGAGGGAGAACCTTGCGGGTTGCCTCCAAGCGCCTGCCCACAACCGCTGCAGAACCGTCCCTCTACTGGATTCATAACTCCACACTTAGAGCAGGAACGCTGCTCTTGACGTATAACTGTAGTCCCTGAATCCAAGTTCATCCCTCTAGTCATACGGTTCACCATATCCATAGCGGGTCCAGCAAATCCCATTCCAAGTCCAAGCCCCATCCCGGTGTTCATCATGCCCACTCCAAGATTGCCAGGATTACCTGCCGCTTCTTCCATCGTGTCAAAACCACGCTCCTGCTGATAGGTGAAGCCCATGATATCCATTTCCGCTTTTTTAGCCAAAGCTTCCTTCAAACGAATCGTTGCCGGATCATCCTCTGGAATATTGATCGAATCAATATAGAAATTATTCAGCTCAATGCCATTATCCAAGAAAGCCGAGGCTAGTCGGCCCTGAATATGTTTGGAGATCTCTGCAACATAAGCATTAATCTCCAGTATGCTGATTTGCTTGTGCACAAGGTAAGAAGAAATAAGTTCATTTATATTCGACATCAGCAGTCCGCGGAAATAACTGATAAGTGTTTCATGATCAAACTGCGGGAGCGTCCCTACGAGCTTCAGCAAGAATTTTCGCGGATCATCGATTTTTACACCAAACTGCCCAAAAGAACGAACAGAAATCATAATTTTGTATTTGGGATCCTGAAGCTGTAAAGGTGAGCTCGTTCCCCATTTGACATTCATCGAATTCGTCTTATTCACATACCATACTTCAGCCGTAAATGGTGATTTTCCACCAAAAGGAAGATTAACGATATTGGATAAAATAGGTATATTAGCGGTGCTTAGGGTGTGCCGCCCAGCTGTAAAAGAATCAAGCGCTTGTCCGCCCTTGAATAGAATCGCTTCCTGGGATTCATTAACGATTAGTTGTGTCCATGTCCCCAGCTCCTGGTTAGGATATTTCCATGCAAATATACCTGGAGGACCGTCATACTTCACCACTTCTATAATTGCCATCTGCTATTCCTTCTTTCATTATCTTATATATAAATAACGTGTACGCTCCCAAATGGGAATTAGTGTATTTCGATATTTATTGTATACGATATATATCGTGTTTTGGGTTCTTTTATTGAAAAAAATTACTGATCTCCTCACAAAAAAAGCGCCAACTATGCTATCCCTTTACAGGAAAACCATAGTTGGCGCTTCATAGTCAGCTAAATATTAATAGTAGCTGCTGTTCTCAACGAATTCGAATTCGAAATCAGCGATACGGACAATCGTTCCTTCTACAGCACCGCGTTTACGAAGCTCTGCATCTACACCCATATGACGCAAAGTCCGTGCCAGCTTGAGAATCGCATCATGTGTGCTAAGCTGCATGCGCTTCAGCATACGTTCGATACGTGGGCTTGTGACCACAAACGCCTCGTTATCCCGTGTAATAGTAAAGGAATTATCCTCTTCTGCTTCCAGCTTATACACCTTACGTTCAGTAGTTTCAGCAACTTCCTCAACCACCGGCGCAACCGGAATGCTGTCGAGAATATCCGTTGCACGATATAGGAGCTCCTGAACACCCTGACGGGTAAGGGATGAAATTGGCATGATTTCTAAATCCGGCCGCACCTCAGCTACGCGTTCGCGGAAAGAAATAAGATTCTCTTCTGATTCAGGCATATCCATCTTATTCGCCGCCACAATCTGCGGACGATCGATTAGACTAGCATTGTACTGCTTCAGCTCATCATTAATTAGAACCCAATCCTCGAAGGGATCACGGCCCTCAGAGCCAGACATATCAACTACATGAATGATGATACGCGTACGTTCAACGTGACGCAGGAATTCGTGACCCAGACCTATGCCTTCACTAGCTCCCTCGATTAATCCAGGCAGATCCGCCATCACAAAGCTTCGGCCATCCCCAACATCCACTACCCCTAAATTCGGTGTAATTGTTGTGAAATGGTAAGCTCCGATTTTGGGCTGAGCAGCGGACACAACCGACAGCAACGTAGATTTACCCACACTCGGGAAGCCTACAAGCCCTACATCAGCCATTACCTTAAGTTCCATAACAACATAACGCTCTTGGCCTTCTTCACCGTTCTCCGCAAGCTCTGGTGCAGTATTATTAGCTGTGGCAAAACGGGTGTTACCCCGGCCTCCACGGCCTCCACGTGCAACTACAACCTGTTGTCCATGACGCGTCATATCGGCAATGATCTCTTGCGTATCATCGTCAATCAGAATGGTTCCTGGCGGAATACGAACGATCATATGATCCGCATTCGCTCCATGTTGGCTTTTGTTCCGTCCTTTAATCCCTTTGTCAGCTTTGAAGTGGCGCTGATAACGGAAATCCATCAACGTGCGCAGTCCCTCATCTACACGGAAAATAACGTCGCCTCCACGGCCTCCGTCACCACCGGCAGGACCACCCTCCGGTACATATTTCTCCCGGCGAAACGCAACGAGACCATCCCCGCCGTCACCGCCTTTAACATAAATCTTAGCTTTATCTACGAACATAAATGTTCACCTTCCTCACATTTCAAGCGGTAATCGCAGCTCTACATAAGCCCTGCTAGGCTTAAACTGCTCTGCTTTCATGATTTTTCCTTGTACTATATTATAAATTTGCCCTTTGAGCAGCTCGGGATTGCCATGCTCCCCCTCGCCTTCGAAGGAGATAAGAATGTCTCCTCCATCCTGAAAAAAGCCAAGGCGCAGCTTGCGCGTCTCCCCCTGAGGAGCCAGCCCGTTGTACTGATAAGCCCGTATGGTCTGCATAATCACTGAAGTCAGCTCATCTCCTGCTTCTGGATTTAGCTTGTCCTCTAGCTGCAACCCTTCCTCCACCTGAACTTCCAATTCCAGACTAGACCTGTTAGTTCGGAAGGATTGGATATAGAAAACCAATGAAGGAATGCCCAACTTAGCGATACGACTATCAAGTGCTATGCGTTCCTTTATTCTTTCCACACACTCCACGGATTTATTAGGCTTTCCAAGCTGAATATATCCGTATAGAATCTGCAAATCGTTCATCCAATCATGTCGATGATGATTCAGTGTCCGAATCGCCGCCTGTTGCAGAGTGTTCTCTTGTATACGCAGCTCCCGTTCATAATGACGCTGGCTCCAGATAAAACTGAAAGCAACGATTGCCACTACCCAGACTCCGAGTAATAGACACGTCAGAAGAGAAGTATGCCAATACAAAAGACCTAAAGGAAGCATTACGGATAACATGACTGCCCAGATTGCACTTTTCCAGGATTTCATTCTTTCTCCCCGTCCCTCAGTTCGCAAAATTCATGACTTCGTTTAGATAATTTGTTTTGTTAGTATCATTTACCATTTCCTAGTATAACACACGCGTTCACTGTAGTTCACCAGAGATAATAACGAGAATTTCACATCTATCTAACCATTCCAACTTTGCAACACAAATAATTATGAATATTCTACAAAAAAGCCTCCGGCACTCATGCCGGAGGCTTCTACTTGCTCATATGGTCCGTAAGCTTACGCTTCCAGTGCCGCTGCTACCGGAGCGACATCAACTGGGTACACGCTCACTTTTTTGCGATCGCGACCCCAACGTTCGAACTTCACTACGCCATCCACCATTGCGAACAAAGTATCATCTTTACCGATGCCTACGTTAGTTCCTGGGTGAATTTTTGTTCCGCGTTGACGAACCAAGATGTTACCGCCGGTTACTGCTTGACCGTCAGCACGTTTCACGCCAAGACGTTTGGAATGGGAATCCCGTCCGTTTTTTGTGGAACCTACACCTTTTTTCGATGCGAACAATTGAAGATTCAATTTCAACATGTTGTCAACCTCCTTCTTTAAATATTTACTTGCTGTATTTGAATATACTTCCCGTATGATTCTGCGATATCATTCAGCATTACGACCATGGATTCAAGCAGCAACTGTACCTTCGCGGAAGTATCGAAATCTTCAACAGAACTTAATGTTCCACTTAAGAATCCGTTCTTCATGGATGTATCCATGGAGATTCCGGTCAAGGTCTCAATCGAATTGACGGTTCCAACTGTTACAGCGGATACCCCGGCACATACGATATCTTCGCCACGCTTCGCATAACCCGCATGCCCTTTAACCTCAAAGCCAACGATAGTTCCTAGATCCGATAATCGTGTAATCCGCACGCTAATCATTAACGCACCTTCTTACGCTTGAATCTTCTCGATAGTTACTTTCGTGTACGGTTGACGATGACCTTGTTTCTTGTGGTAGTTCTTCTTAGGTTTGTATTTGTAAACTACAACCTTAGCGCCTTTACCATGTTTCTCGACTTTAGCTGTTACAGACGCGCCGCTTACTAGCGGAGTTCCTGCAGTCAGACCACCATCATTAGAAACAGCCAATACACGGTCAAAAGTTACACTTGCGCCGTCTTCAGCTTCCAACTTTTCAATGAACAAAACGTCGCCCTCTTGGACTTTGTATTGTTTACCACCAGTTTCGATAATTGCATACATTTTACTTGCACCTCCTCATGTCTCAGACTCGCCTAGTCTAGGTGGCAGAATTCCCGTAGGAACTGCGCTTATGTACCCGATCGGAGCGGTTACAGCATGTGCAGGATCAACTACATCAAACACATACTTGAAGATAGTATCATACTTATGACATATCGTCAACTCATTCCAGCCATTCTCCAACTTTTCCGGTTCCCCCGCAACACTGGCAAATCACAGGCGCAAAGCTGGCTGAATCATGCCTTGCCTTCTTTCTGGTCATCTCGAGCAGCCCGAGTCTTGTCCACCCCAAAATATGTGTTTTGGTGCGATCCTTGCAGATCACTTTCTCTAATCGCTCTGTGACCATCTTGCGGTGAAGCTCTTGTTCCATATCAATAAAATCGACAATAATGATTCCACCAGTATCGCGTAACCGGATCAAACGACCGATCTCCTCAGCTGCGAGCAAATTCGTATTGGTAACCGTTTCTTCAAGCGATGCTCCGCCAATGTATTGAGCGGTGTTGACATCAATTACGGTTAACGCCTCTGTCTCATCCCAGATCATTGTTGCTCCGCCCTCCAGCGTGATTTTGCGGCTGAAGCTCTTGAGCAATTGATCCTGAATACCATAAGCAGCGAAAATAGACTCCGCTCCATTATAAAGACAGACTGGCTTGTACCCTTCAGGAGCCATGTCGTCCAGAAAGGCTGTTGCTTCTCTAGCTGCGGCAGATGAATCAATAATCAACTGATCCCGTTGCGGATTAAAGGCATCTCTTATAAAGCGTTGGACAATACTAAGATCACGATGTAGTAAAGCGGGAGCCTCTACCGTTTGTGCTTTTCGTGTAATATTCTCCCATTGGGCACGCAGAAAAGAAAGATCACCCTCCACAGCTTCATGTGGCTCGTCCTGAGAAACCGTCCGCATAATAAGCCCTTCTTCTTTCATTCGCAGACGTTCTCCGATTCCTTTGAGACGACTGCGCTCTGCTTCCCGGCTTATTTTTTTGGAGACACCAACGTATTCTGCAAAGGGCATGTACACCATCCAGCGCCCGGGCAACGTATAATGAGTCGTTACACGTGCGCCTTTTCCGCCGCTCGGCTCTTTCCGCACTTGAACAACAATATCCTGTCCCGGCTGCAAAAGCGTCTCGATAGAGGGCTTCACATCAGGCTGTTTATCCAAATTAGGATGCAATACATCATCAACATATAAAAAAGCATTCTTCTTCTGTCCGATATCAACAAAAGCAGCCTGCATACCTGGAAGTACGTTAATCACACGGCCCTTGTAATAACTCCCGACCAACCCTTGCTGCTGATCGCGTTCAGCCGCGTACTCCACCAGCCTTCCGTTTTCCAGAAGAGCCATTCGGGTAATGTGCTGCGTGCAGTGAACGATCATCTGTTTCATGGCTTCACCTCTGGTTTCGTTCGTTCATTCCTTCACATTCTCTGCATAAATACACTATATTCCGAAGTAGGTTGATATTAAGCGCTGTTCCGGCACAACAGCAACAACATTTCCTTTACCGTTTAACACATAGATAAAATGATATTGATTACGTTTAAATAGACGCAATATATCATCTAAAGGTTTCGCAGATAATGCAACTATTGGACGAGCTACGCTTCCTGTTCGCAAATGATACTCATAAACAGCCTCCCGATTCATCAAAAAAGCAACAAACCGGTACGGTAAATTACGATGGTCGGTGAAATTCGAATACAGCAGAAAAGCTCCGATCATGACCATATTCAGCCTAAGGCCTCCACCCGCTCCAAGAGGCAGCAGCGCATATATAATCACAAGGACACTTGCGGCTACACTCACCCGTCCAGTCCATAACAAAGTGTAGTAATAAGGAAGTACTAAACTAATAGTGGCCTGAAGCACTTTACCTCCGTCAAGCGGCAGCACTGGCACTAGATTAAAAAGCCCAATAATGGCATTGGCATGAATAAAATAGGTCAGAAATTCCTGATTGCCATAACCGGCTTGTTGAAGTCCAAAAGCAATAACGATCATAATTCCATTTTGCAGTGGACCGGCAAGGGCTATTCCGATCTCACGACTGGCTGTAAGCCGCCCATGATCTTCAATAACAGCCACTCCGCCAAACGGAAGAAGCTGAACCGACTTAACTGTAACACCGGCCAAAAGAGCCGCAACGACATGTCCCATTTCATGAATGAAGACAATCGTAAATAAGGTGAGCAGCTCTAGAAATTGTCCCGTGACCACGGAGAATAACATAATGATCACGAACAGTGGATGTAGTGACAGTTCGATACCAAAGATCCTAATCAAACGATACCACTTCTGTAGGATCAATATAAGTCTTGTCTTTTATCACTGCGAAAAATAGTGTTGAAGCTGAGGATACGTCCTTCTCCATCATCCAACCGAGTGAATCCCCGCTCTGCACCCAGTCATCAACCTCCAGCTTGGTGCCGCTCAAATGTCCGTATTCTGCAGTGACACCGCCTGAATGCTGAACAGCAATTCGAATGCCCCCTTCCAGCTCCTTAGAGATGGAGAGAATACGTCCCATGTCTATACTTTTCACCGTCACATTTAAGGTTGAATCGATTTGAGGCATAATTTCCACCCCTTTTAGCGTAGATGCAAAAGGCTGGACAATGCTCCCAGCTATCGGGGCAGTAAGTTGATGATGAGCGGCCACTTTTTGAGCAGGCTCATCTTTATCCCCAAATATCGGAATGAACGCTGGAGCTCCGTTAAAGTTCTCCTCATACCAGACTCTCACAGCCGTGAAATCCATGTCATTGCTTAACGCATCACTAATAAAAGCTTGCATCTTATAGGACCATGGCTGATGTACCGCAAAAATCCCCCACACTGCTCCAAACACAAGTACACTAGCAACAAAGCGCCGAATAAAACCGGCAGTAAAATTTGAGCCTCCACCGCCGTTATCCTCCCAGCCTCCACGACTCTTTTTCCACATCACCTCTGGATCGGGCTCTACAGAGGATTGATCGGCATTCTTAAATCCTGTTCCCCATTCCTTAAAGCTCGTACTCTTATCCGGCATAATAAATAAAGGGGGAGCCTCCGCTATTTCTAGTTCCGGGACTTCCGAAACTCCTGAGACTGCTGAGACTTCCGGGAGTTCCTCCAATAAACTACGAATACGCTCCTTGCGGCGATTCTTGATATCTGATTTCTGATCCATATTTATCCCTCCGGACGGGCTTGTTTTACTTCCATTTTATGAAGCACGGAAGTCTCTTTAGAACAAGCCCCTCCAAGACAGACCATTTAAATCCCGGAAATGCCATACATTCATATTTATTCAAAAAAAATAAGCCCCACCATAGATTTCTCTACTGGTGGGACCCGTGTATGCTTCTTATCATAGGATTGCTTAGTAAAAATTAAGCCATGCCGAAAAATTTCTTAAGTTTCTTAAATGCTCCCGGTTTCCGGTCAAGCTGCATCAGGGGTACAGCATCACCTAGAATTCGGCGTGCAATATTGCGATAGGCAATAGCAGCTGAAGAATCGGGATTCATAACTGTAGGTTCTCCGTTATTTGCGGCTTTAATGACTAATTCATCATCCGGAACAATTCCGATAAGATCAATGTTCAGCACCTGTAATATATCCTCAATATCAAGCATATCCCCAGACTTCACAAGACCTGGGCGAATACGGTTTACCACCAATTTCGGCGATTCCACACTCGACTGTTCTAATAGTCCGATTATACGATCGGCATCCCGTACAGCGGCATGCTCTGGTGTGGTAACCACAATCGCTTTATCCGCACCGGCAATCGCATTGCGGAAGCCGTGCTCGATTCCTGCCGGACAATCGATCAGAACATACTCATATTCCTTCTTTAGTTCAAGAATGATATCTCTTACTTGTTCAGGAGAGACAGCCGTTTTATCCTTTGTTTGAGCTGCAGGCAGCATATACAATTCATCAAAGCGCTTGTCTTTAACGAGCGCTTGATTAAGGCGGCAACGTCCTTCCGCTACATCCACAAGATCATAAATAATACGATTCTCAAGCCCCATAACTACATCCAGATTACGCAGTCCAATGTCGGTATCGACGAGACATACTTTTTTGCCCTGCAGTGCAAGTGCGGTTCCAATGTTGGCTGTTGTGGTTGTTTTGCCAACTCCGCCTTTGCCCGAGGTTACGACTATCGCTTCTCCCATGGAGGCTACACCCCTTTAAACACATTTAAATCCTGACGTAATTTGACCAAATTATGAATCTTATCGATCTGCATAGCTCCGTTTGTTAAATATGCAAATTCCATACTGCTTTCTCGGGTTTCCCATTCATCGGGCGGACGACTAATAATATCGGCAATTCGCAGCTGCGTTGGAGACATTAAAGAAGCAGCTATAATCGCTTCCTCATTCCCGTCTACTCCAGCATGCGCCATCCCTCTTAGCGAACCTAGTATATAAATATCGCCTGAACAGGTTATGGTCCCCCCAGGGTTCACATCCCCCAGATATAGAAGATTTCCGTTATGGTGCAGCACCTGACCGGAACGTAGAATTCCGCTCATCAGAAACAATGCGTCATTATCCTCACTGCCGGGCGCTGGAAGCGCCTCTATAGATCGAATCAACAGATTTCCCTGTCCCTTAAGAATCTCCAGCACAGCTTCCTTGTCTTCCTCAGTTACGGTACGATTGCCCAGCTTTATGTCCACATGTACAATCGGTCCAGTTAAAATATTTTGATGGCTGTGCTCCAGCTTATAGCGAAGCTCGCTCAGAAGATCTTCAAAGGGACATTTGTCGTCTAGCAGGAATATCAGGCCATCCTTGATGCCCTTAATCCTTACATGCTTGGATTTTACTGTCATATGCCTGGCCCCCTATCCTCATTCATTCGTGCCGGGCCCCTTAAATTCCTGCTTTGTATAGAAAGAAAATAGAAGCTCTTTAAGCCGCTTCTTCCTTATTCGTTTCTTTCTTGATTAGCTCAAGCTGGCGCCGAACCGGTATGTAGAAGAGTAGCCCGATGGCAAAATGAAAAAGCATCGTCGGCAGCATGTGATTCAAAATCGCCCAGCTATAAGGTTCTTGATTAAGATTAAATACACTATAGATACCAAATAGTATACTATCCCCAAGTAGACTTCCAAGCAGAACCACAGTCATCATAAGGGGCAGCGGAGCACGTGGAATCTGAAATAAAAGGCCGATTAAATAAGCCGACAATCCCATCGCAAAAGAGTGTGCTCCAAGAATTCTGCCGTAAAAAACGACATCATGCAGCATTCCAAAACATAATCCCAATATAAGTGCTGTATGCCGATGATGATATATAGTCACGAACAATAACACTACAAAAACCAAATTCGGAATGATTCGCATCTGCCACACATCTGGAATCAGCCAAGGTAAGATGGTTCCCTCCACAATAAATAAGAGGAACAGTATCAGAATAAGAACTGATCTGCGCATATTCACTATTCAGCACGCTCCTCCGTAAACACAACAATCAAATGCTTCCAGTCCTGAAATTCTGCTGAAGGCTTTATCACTGCTGTGGAGGTTAATCCAAATTCACCAACATCGACGCTTTCAACTGTGCCTATTGTCAACCCCCTTGGATACAAGCCTCCAATACCGGAAGACAGAATAGTATCCTCCGCTGCAATAGGATCACCCGGTGGAATCTTGGTCATCAGCAGTCTGTTCGTCTCTGGATTATAACTCTCAATCATCCCAAAGGACTTACCCTCTTTATTAAAGGCAGTTGCCGCAATAGGCGGCTGGGAATTAGGATCATTAGTGTCCATCATGGTCATCAGTTTCACAGTAGAAGTGAAATTGCTAACTTGACTGATAACACCTACCAGACCATCGGTTGAAATAACAGACATATTAGGTCTGACACCATCTTTGGAGCCTAAATCAATTACAATGGTGCTGTTGCTTGGTTCTGTAGTCTGGCTAATTACTTGCGCAATACGATATTCATACTTATACAAATTCTTCTGTTCTTTAGTGAATTGCCATTTTTTTTCCAAGTCTTCATTCTGTGCTTTAATAAAATTATACTGGGCTTTATCACGTGCATACTGGGCAGCCATAATTTTAAGCTGTTCATTTTCTTTAGCAAGATCACTCAGATTTCCAATATCTTCAAACAAGCCCGCTACATATCCAGCGGGCTTGTAGAACATTTTTTGCACGAAACCAGTCGAATCTCTGAGAAAGTTCTCCGGCCAGGACAAGCCTTTCCTTGTTGCCAAGCTGAAGCCCATTACCACAATGAACAGCACCAGTGTAATCAACAGAATAAACAGACGTTTATTGCTTAAGAGTTTAAACAGTTTCAACACCCTCTAACAACAGTATTTCTCCCATAACAGGGGTTGACTTACACAAGTGGTAGAACATCATCTTATCTCTTCGAACGAAGACTGGATCCGCTGCGGCTCTTGAACAAATGAATGTTCTCAAGTGCCTTACCGGTTCCAATAGCTACACAGTCCAGTGGATTCTCAGCAACAATAACCGGCATTCCCGTCTCACGTGCAAGCAGCTTATCCAAGTTGCGAAGCAAAGCTCCCCCACCTGTCAAAACAATTCCACGATCCATAATATCTGCTGCAAGCTCTGGCGGACATTTTTCCAACGTTACTTTAACAGCTTCAATAATAGCATTCACTGTGTCAGACAAAGCTTCACAGATTTCATCAGAAGTAATTGTAAGTGTTTTTGGCAGACCTGTTACGAGATCACGGCCGCGAATTTCCATGGTTTCAGCCTTTTCAAGAGGAAGGGCAGAGCCAACATCCATTTTGAGCTGCTCCGAAGTACGTTCACCGATCATCAGATTGTATTGACGTTTGATGTATTGAATGATGGACTCATCCGCCTCATCACCTGCAACACGCACTGAACGGCTAGTAACAATACCGCCGAGCGAAATTACAGCAACTTCAGTTGTACCTCCACCGATATCTACAACCATACTACCTGTAGGCTCCCATACTGGCAGATCCGCGCCGATAGCAGCAGCAAAAGGCTCTTCGATAATGTAAGCTTCGCGAGCTCCAGCTTGTTTGGTAGCATCTTCTACCGCACGTTGCTCTACAGCAGTAATGCCAGATGGCACGCAGACCATTACATTAGGATGACGCTGGAACATAGAACGCTGTTTCTGTGCTTGACGAATAAAATATTTAATCATCGTAGCCGTTGTATCAAAATCAGCGATAACGCCATCTTTCATCGGACGGATCGCACGGATGTTTCCAGGTGTACGACCGATCATTTTTTTGGCGGATTCACCCACAGCTTCAATCGTCTTAGTATCAGTGTTAATGGCTACAACGGAAGGCTCTCTTACAACAACACCCTTACCGCGTACGTAGACAAGCGTATTCGCTGTCCCCAAGTCAATTCCTAAATCTTTTGTGAAACCACCCAACATGCTAATTTCTCCTTTTCCTAAGTAAATCTACATTTATATTACATATGTCCTTTTTCTTTCAAGCTTACGAAACTGCTATCTCCGATAATTAGATGGTCCAGCACATCTATTCCGATAATCTCACCTGCCTGAAGCAATCTAGCAGTTAGGGAAATATCTTCTGGACTAGGTGTTGGATCACCACTAGGATGATTATGCGCGCATATAATAGAGGCGCTACTGCATTTTATAGCTGCTCTGAATACCTCACGAGGATGAACGATCGAAGCATTCAGGCTGCCCATGGACAATGTTTCTTGTCCAATCACATGATTCTTCGTGTTCAGAAACAGACAGACAAAATGCTCCTTTTGCAAATAACGCAATTGCTCAGTCAGAATCTCAGCAGCGTCCCCAGGACAGCGGATAATGACCGGCATATTGAACCTGGAATTCGCAAGGCGCCTTCCCAGTTCGATGCCTGCTTTTAGTTGTACGGCCTTGGCAGGACCGATACCGTTGATTTTGGTCAGTTCTTCGATGCTAAGGTCAACTAGCCCACGCAGGCCACCGATCTTCCCCAGCATCTGCTGTGCAATATGAATAGCCGACTCGCGGCGTGTTCCCGTACGCAGCAGAATGGCTAACAACTCCGCTTGACTTAATGATTCCGCCCCATAATGCATCATGCGCTCTCTAGGTCGTTCTTCATGGGGGAGGTCCCGCAGCATAATTGGTTGCGACTCCATCCCTATCCCTCTTTCCCCAGGCTTCCTACCGGCTCAATACAGTTATACCGAACTCGGATAGCATTTCGCCAAGAAGCGACAAAGGCAATCCGACTACATTGAAATAACAGCCTTCAATTCGTTCCACCAAAATGGACCCAAGCCCTTGTATCGCATAAGAGCCAGCCTTATCAGCGGGCTCTCCCGTAGCTATATAAGCAGCAATTTCCTCTTCAGTCATTGCCCTCATCGTTACGGAAGTAACACGGTGCTCCACTATAGTCTTCCCATTCGGGAGTCCGAGGCAGGCTACACCCGTGTATACCTTATGAGTTCGGCCCTGAAGTCTGGTAAGCATCGCTTTGCTGTCCAGCTTGTCCACCGGTTTGCCTAGCACAGTATTATCTAGTACAACAATTGTGTCGCTTCCTATAATGACTGCGTTACGCTCTCCGGCTGTAGCTACTACGGCTTCTGCTTTTCGCAAAGCTAGACTGCGCACGATTCTCTCCGGCGTCCAATCCGGCGGTGTGCTCTCATCAGCTTCGCTGGTAATGACCTCAAAGGGTAAACCCAGTAAGGATAACAGCTCACGTCGACGCGGTGAACCTGAGGCTAGAATAATGAGTGGTGAGTTGTCCACGTTGTAAACGTCCCTTCTTGCTCAGTAACGAGAGTTACAGTCTGCGGTACAGCCATACAGCTGTAATAATACCGGCGAGACTAAGCATGCACAATTTCAAATGAATAGTGATGTCATAGGTTATGATGTCTAAATCGGCTCGCGGAGACCATTTGAGCACAGTCGATGTTGTTAGAAAAGACAGAGCCTTTACGGGCTGCAGCAGCTTGGCGATCCAGGCTCCAGCCAGCCAGCCTAGAATTAGAAATAACAGCAGTGTTCCTACATTTTTCTTCTTCATCTCAGTCTTCCCTCGCCATTTTTTGACACCCTAATTATTATACGGTGAAACGGTGATCAATACAAACGTAAAATCCCCTACGGTAATGTTTACCACCTTTTGCCCTAAAAGTTGCGGAACGATACCCCTCTCCGAAAAAAACAACAAGCCCCCAATTCCCCGGAGACTTGTTGTTATTTTGAATCCGCAATCCAAGCATTCAATTCATAGCAGACAGCAGCTGTTTTTGGCTGGTCAAGAAGCTCAGCATGGATTCCTGCACTTCCCAAAGCAGGGCTTGCGCCTTGTTCTTGTTATATTCACTCAGTGCTGAAATTCCTTGGCTCATAGATTTCTCTAGCGCTGCGCAAATGCTTTTGGCTTCAGGCGTTATGCCTTGCTCCAGAGCTTTAACAGCTTCACTCCATTGGAGATGAAGATCACTCACAGCTGAGGTATTAGCTGCCGCATCCGTTTGTCCGCCACTGAGTAAAGAAGCGGATTGACTGCTTAGTTCACTGAGCAACTGTCCACTCACCGCAAAATAACTATTCACAGCCTCCGCATTTCCGGCAAATCCTAATCGTTCCACTCCGGGAAGATCCACCTCTCTTACATAAAGCTCAATCCCTTGATTCTTCAGTCCACTGCTGAGCAGCTTAGCTTGTTCACGGTCAGAGGACATTCCGGCATATACACGATTTCCGTCAGCAGGGTCCAAGCCCGCAGCCAAGCCAGCGTCCAACAGCTCTTGTCTAGCTTGTTCCGCGCCTGCCGGCGTACTGAATACGCCATACTGCAGCAGGTAGTAGCTTTGCGCAGCCACTTGAACAGGAATACTGTTTTTGCCAGCATCATCTGTGCCCGTAACCGGCAATCCCGAGGTTCCTACACCTGCTGGATCATTAGCTCCGGAAGTCTGCCCTGAAGTAGCCAATGTATCTGTTATCCCGGTTCCTGAACTACTATCCATGTTTCCTCCATAAAAAAAGGAAAGCGCCGCATACCCAAGCAGTAGACCTGTGCCGATGGCCCCCACCACAGACAGGGATAATTTCCACCAATACGATGGGCGACGAGTATGATATGAGCCCCCATAACCTCCCGTGTAAACCTCTGCTGATTTATCTCTGTCATCTAGTACCAAATCTGAGAGCAGATACGATTGCTGCGTATTTCTGAAATCTCTATCCTGTTCGTCCCATTCTTGCTGGCGTGGATCTACAGTTCCTGAGTAATAGTCGTAAGCATCCTCCGGCGGTGCCTCACGCGTAGAGCGTAGATCAGGTTCTTGCACCCAAGTATGCTGCTGTGCTGGACCGACCTCCTTGCGCAACTCCTCTGCATATTCTTCAGCTGTACCCAGTCCGCCACTGGACCAGCGCTCCACTACCTGCGGTTTTGGCTTAGGCTCGTCCTTATTCACGTCAAATCGGAATGTCATTCTTCCGTTATTCAACAGTAACACCTCACCTCATCTAATCTATATGGAAATATATGATAGACAATAGAGAGATATGCTATTTTTATAGCCAAATGAATAATGAAAGTTATACGGATTCAGTTTACATTACATGTAACTTTTATATACTATATAAAAAGAGCTAAAAGTGTGCACTATACTAGTTAAGCTAGAAATAGGATTTTAGTTCATTACAGTTTAGGAGGGCTTTTTCTGAAACAAAAAATTCAAGCAGCAATTGTGGGCTACGGTAATTTAGGAAAAGGTGTACGTAAGGCTATTAACCAAAGTGAAGATATCGAGCTGGTTGCGATCTTTACGCGCAGAGAGCCTGGACAACTGGAAGCCGGTGAAACCGGTGTGAAATTCGAGCATATCTCTGCCGTCGAACAATATAAGGGAAAAGTAGATGTTATGATTCTGTGCGGAGGATCGGCTACCGATCTGCCAGAACAGACACCAGCTATTGCCCGGATGTTTAATACCGTGGACAGCTTTGACACTCATGCCAAAATCCCTGAGTTCTTTGCGACCGTTGATGCCGCAGCTAAACAAGGCGGAACACTCAGCGTAATTTCTACGGGCTGGGATCCAGGCCTGTTCTCCATGAACCGTCTGCTAGCTGAAGCTATTCTTCCACAAGGTAAAGAATATACTTTCTGGGGTAAAGGCGTCAGCCAAGGTCACTCTGATGCCATTCGCAGAGTAGAAGGCGTTAAAGGTGGCGTACAGTATACTGTTCCAGTACAAGAGGTTATCGAGGCCATCCGTGCGGGTGAAACACCAGAACTCACTACTCGTGAAAAACATCTTAGAGAGTGTTTTGTAGTAGCTGAGACAGGTGCAGATCAAGAGCGCATTCGCGAAGAAATTGTGAATATGCCGAACTATTTTGCAGATTATGATACTACGGTTACTTTCATCACTGAAGAAGAACTGGCAGCTCAGCATAGCGGTATTCCGCACGGCGGATTTGTTATTCGCAGTGGGGTAACAGGAGAAGGCACGAAACAAATTGTTGAATTTGGCCTGAAGCTGGAGAGCAATCCTGAATTTACAGCTAGTGTGCTTGTGGCTTATGCCAGAGCTGCTCAGCGTATGAGTCAAGAAGGTCAAAGCGGAGCGCGTACTGTTTTCGATATTCCACTTGGGATGTTGTCTCCGAAATCACCAGAAGAACTGCGCCGCAACTTGCTCTAAAATCCTGTCAACAAATAACCCGCGTAGGACTTTTAAGGGTCCTCGCGGGTTATTTGTTGTCCAGAGCGGCAAGCATCATGTCTGACAACCCTCTATACAAGACTAAGAATCTTACTCTTAACATGATTCATTTCGTAATTCTTCAACAAAGTCTCATGCGCACGATCCGCAATAATAGCACCAAGCTCAGGATTTTTCAGTAAATTCAGTACACTTCCAACCACCTCAACCGAGGTATTAGCCAGCAAAATATTTCGGTTATGCTCACAATTCAGCTTCTCACACATGATAGAGCTAGTAACCACCGGGGTTTTAAGCGCCCAGGATTCCAGTATATTTCTAGAAACTTCGCAGCCTTCAAGGATGGGCACCAGAACAGCTTTAGACCGTCGTATGTATTCAGTAGAGGAATTTACTGATCCAGTGACTATGACCGATTCATCTTCCTTAATCAAAGTCATGACCTCCGGGTGAACCTCTGAGCTGATAATATAACTTTTGATATCGGGCACTTGCTCCTTAATCATGGGATAGGTTTTTTTAAAGAATACTCGGGCTGCATCTATTCCCAGTCTCATATTCATATTCCAGTGCAGCACAATTGAATTTTCTTTAGTTACAGGCTCTGCAAAAGTCTCATACTCATTCATCTTAATGAAATGGGGGACAACATGAACCTTACGGGCATCCGCAAATGATAGAGATTTGAACGCTAGTGCATCCCATTCCGAGGTTGCTAAAAGTAGACCCGTTTTATTCATTAATCGCCGTTTATTCCTACGATCCCAAGCGGCATTGAGTTTATTATATGGATTCTTCCTGCTTAACTTTCCTGTCTCTCCGGCAGATCCTCCGCTTCCGTTTGCAAAACTATAGGTATCTGTGATCACACTGGCTTCTGGAAGCAAGTTCCGCACCATATCAATGCATTTACCCAATAGGACATGCGATATAAATACATGCTTGTAATTATTCGAACGGCAAAGCTCCAAAATAGTGTTCTTCATATCTTTATCTATATGACTTAAATTTGAGAAATTCCGCAGTTTATGTAAGGGGCGCAGCATTGGCCTCCAGGTCGTATAATCTTCATTAATGTTATGAACCGTAAGTGCCGTCCGCTCATTTATAGACACGGTTTGGTTGGCACTGCCGTACGTCAGCAAATCTATATCAAATTTCCCAAGCAAAATCTCGAGAATACTCCCTGTTCTCATTTCTCCTTCTAGATCCTCTGCGCTTTGATTCTGGGCTGATAGGAACAGCATTCTTTCTCGCATGACTCTGGCTCCTTGTATTTTGTAATAAAAACCCCCATCTACTAACTGAAACTTTAGATGCAGTTCAATAGTAACTCATTTCAATTAAAAGTTTTGTCGATTTATAGGAGAAGTCTAAAATTTTTTAAGTTTTTTTCTGAGTTTCCAAAATTCTATCACGATTTACCCTTATAAAACGCCACATTTTCTAAAATATAGACTAAAACCCCTTTTTTTACGCCATACATAATCATGAATTGCTCTATGGATAGAAATCGTAATCTTTAGGTAATATGTACTACGCCTCTTTGCATACAAAAAAAGCATCTCCCTCGCTTAATGTCGAAAGGAAGACACTTTAGTTGTCATAGCTTCTAACTACACAGTTCCGGCCCTTTTTCTTAGCCTGATACAATGCAGTGTCACTAAGTTTGTAAAGAGTGTTCAATGCGTATCGTTCACCTGAATCCACCGTGATGATGCCAACACTTATCGTGTAATGCAAGGGCACACCATGAATGACCGCCCCTGTAACGGCTGTGCGCATCCGCTCTGCAATCATATCACTGTTTTGTTCATCGGCTCTATGCAGCAGCACAGTGAACTCCTCACCACCGAATCTTCCGAACAGATCACCATTGCCAAGCTGCTGTTTTATTTTATGAGCCAGATCCTTCAGAACATGGTCGCCGGTATTGTGGCCGTAGGTATCGTTTATGCGTTTAAAGTGATCCACATCCAGCAGTAAAAAAGAATACGGCAGCTTCTTCATTGCTGAGGCAGCTATTAAAGGCCGGGCGCGCTGTACAAAGGATCTGCGATTCAAAATACCTGTCAACACATCATAAGTGGCCACCCGTTCCAATTCTGTAAAGGAATCCTCCCTATAAAGCAGCATGATGCCTGCAGTTCCTAAGAACATAAGCAAATAAACCCCCAGATAAAAAAATATCTGCAGCCAGTGAGAGGTCTGTGCATTCCATCCTAACATCGAATAAAACGGTTCAAGTCCCTTGCTAACCAGCGCTAAAATTACAACAAAGTACAACAATCCTATGGTTCGCTGGAGAGAGGTTTCTCTAATCTTCACAGCTAATATATAAGCTGGCAACGCTATGATCATAATCCCAAATAGACAAGTTGCAGCCATAACCAACCGCTCATCTGGCATAATTATATGCAGTAGCACTACGATGACAATGGATACTCCGAACAGGATCGTATAATATCGTTCAATCCTACTCCCAAAAACTCTGAGAAGCATCAGAAGCGCTAAGCTTTCCAGCGTACCTCCAGCTAAAGCAAGCAGCATACTGATTGGAATGGGAAGTCGTGAGTCTGTGAAATCATTCAGCAAAAGGAGAATTAAAGCTGCCAGCTGCAAATATTTTGCCGTGACAAACAAGGTAGAAGTCCGTTCCTGCGCGTAACGCAAACGATAGACGACAATAAGCAATACCGTAAAGGATTGCCACATAAAGAGGCAGACCAGCAGTGTTTTGAGATCCAGATGCATGTTAGTGAATTTCACCCCCTGTATTCTCTAAGCTCAATAAATATAATTGTATCTGACCACTCGGTTTCTTCCTTCTTGTTTGGCTTGGTATAACGCTTTATCGCTCAGCTTGTACAGCTTATTTATCCAAATCTCCTGATCCGGTATGATTGTAATTACACCTATACTAACTGTATAGCCTTGTAAAAGTTTTTGTGTAGGCGTCTTCATTACTGCCTTTCGTAACACTTCAGCTTTCCGGTCACAGCTAGCTTCATCCAGCCCGCAAAGGATAACTGCAAATTCCTCGCCGCCCAGCCTGCCAAATAAATCGCTGTTTTCGAGGTTGTCCTTAATCGTCAATGCGAATTCTTCCAGAACAACATCGCCGGTATCATGGCCGTATGTATCATTGATTTCTTTGAAATGATCCAAATCCAGCAGCATAAACGAAAAGTACTCTTGCTCAGCAACTGCCTTCTCAAGCCGTACCTCAGCTTCCTCAAGAAATGCTCCACGGTTAAGGATTCCAGTCAGATCATCGTAGCTAGCGATTCGTTTCAGTTTTACAAAGGAATGCTCGTTAGAAAGTAGAATAAAGCCTGCGGCTCCCACAATCAACAATAAATACATCCCCAGGTAATATAAATACTGCGAAAGATTAGTTGTGAACACGTTCATCTCTGGCTCCCAGATCAATGCAACAATCGCGCGGAGCAGCATAATCCCTGCAAAAGCGTAAAACAATATTCCGAGTATCTTCTGAAGAGGGGTGCCTTTGGGGTTCACCGTGAGGTGGTAAGCTGGATAGACAATAAACAGTATCGACCATAATGAGGTACAGGCTATGCGCCAGCTGGAATGATGAAAGAAGATCGCAACAATACTAAAAGTAATCGAACTAAGTATGGAAAGCGTTATGTAATACAACTTTATCCGCTGACCAAGGATTCCCATCATCAGCAATAAAGCAATAATCTCCAGACAGCAGCCTAAAAGAATCAAAGCGTTGCTAAGTGGAATGGATAAAGCGCGGGGGATATGACCCCATAATAATAATGAACACCAGAAGAGCAGCTGCACCGCCTTTGAGCGTATGAATAAGGTGGATGCCCTGTCTTTAGGAGCGCTCCTCCGGTAATTGGTTATCAGCAGCAATATAAATAGATTTCCAAAAATAAATAAATACACTAACGTTTTGATATCAAGCTGGGAGTCCATGAGTCACCACCTACACGGAAAAATTGATCCTCTACTGACAGCACTATAGCACTCAATGGCTGGTTCAGCAAATACCCTATTTATTTCATTTTTTAGAATGTACATACACCGCTTAAGTATACAAAAAAGCACTTCCCCCTGCACGGAGCTCGGGGGGAAGTGCTATGGTCAAGAGAATATGAATATTCTCGTGTAGGCCTGTGTTTGTATTAACGCTTCTTCAAGCCGTCCGCCAATGCGTATCCAACCTTCCAGATATCGCCTGCGCCCATCGTAATCACTAGGTCACCTGGGGCAATACGAGGTTTCAGATCAGCAAGCACATCTTCTTTGGTTGGCAGATGTCTTGCACCAGCGTTACTGTTCTGCACAATAAGCTCAACCAGCTTCGCAGATGTAACCCCCTCAATCTGCTTCTCACCTGCCGGAGAGTAGATGTCGGTGATGATCACCTCATCTGCTTCGCTAAAGGCGCGGCTGAAAGCATCTAGCAGGAAGAACGTACGTGTATACCGCTGAGGCTGGAATACGGCAATAATCCGTTTCCCCGTTGCCTTAGCAGCACTGATTGTCGCCTGAATTTCAGTTGGGTGATGCGCATAATCATCGATGACCAGAATGTCATCGACTTCTCCGAGCACTTGAAAACGGCGCTTCGCACCATGGAATTTCACGATCGCTTCAGCGATTTTTTCAAAAGAGATTCCTGATTTCAAACAAGCGATAACCGCAGCCATTGAATTATACAGATTGTACTGGCCTGGCACGGATAGTTCAATTTGTCCCAATACTACGCCATTATGGTTCATCGTATATGAAACCTGACGGTCGCCAAGAACGATGTCTGTGGCAATATAATCTGCAGTCTTCGACTTGATGCCGTAAGTAATCACCTTACCTGACACTTCAGGCAATAAAGAAATCACGTTCTCGTCATCTGCACACACAATCGCAGTGCCGTCTTCACGGGTCTGGTTCATAAACTGTACATAAGCAGCCTTGAGACGGTTAAAATCTCCGCCGTAATTCTCCAAGTGATCTGCTTCCACATTCGTGACAATTCCAAGCCAAGGGTGATAGTGCAAGAAAGAGCCATCACTCTCATCCGCTTCCGCCACTACATAATCGCCTTGTCCTGCCTTTGCATTCGTACCGACGTTCATAATCTCTCCGCCGATAATATACGTAGGATCAACTTCACACTCTTCCATTACAAGTGCGATCATAGAGGATGTAGTTGTTTTACCATGCGCTCCGGCAACGGCTACCCCTTTACGTTCGTTCAATAAACGGGCTAACATTTGTGAGCGGTGCAGAATTGGAATCTTAAGACGCTCTGCTTCCACCCATTCCACATTATCGCTGGACAAAGCCGTAGAGTACACGACGAGATCCGCACCTTTTACTTGTTCTGCTGTATGCCCAATATAAATCTTGGCACCTTTAGCAATCAATTTATCCGTCAATTCTTGGGCAGCCACATCGGAGCCCGTAACCGTATATCCCATTTCTAGCATTACTCGGGCAATCGCGCTCATACCGTAGCCGCCGATCCCTATAAAATGCACACGTTCAGTAGTATCCAACAGTCGTCACCAGCCTTTTTCAGTATCGGGTTGCTGCAAAAGTGTACCGCGCACGTCAGAAATCAAATACAGCGTACCAGATACGACGGCAAGGTCATCCTCCGCTGTAATCGACTTCAGTTGTTGCAGCGCTTTTCCCCAATTATGTTCTACTATGATTACCAAGTTTTCCTTGGCATATTTATCCCGCAGACTTTCTGCGATAACCTGCAGATGCTCCGCGTCCATTTTGTTCTGGAAATCCGGTTCGGTCAGGATGAGCGTATCCACTATAGGCAGTATATGCTTAAAGTAGGATTCATGATGCTTATTTGCCATCATTCCCATAAGTAAATTTAATTTACCGTATTTATAGAGCTGTGGCAGGCTTTTGGCAAGGCTCTCCGCGCCTTCCGGATTATGTGCTCCATCCAGTACGATCCTCGGAGATTTACTTACCTCTTCCAGCCTTCCAGCCCAAAATGCATGACGCAATCCTTCCAGAACATCTTCATCCTCTAACATGAACGCCATATACTGGCGCAAAACTTCAAGAACCATCATGGCTCCCGCCGCATTGCTAATCTGGTGTTCGCCTTTCATCACAATCCCAAGATCAAGCGAACGGAAGGGACCCTTAAAGTTAAAGGTCTGCACATCCCCATGGATTCCAGTAGCTTCATAGCTAAAATCTTCTCCGGCAAGATAAAGAGTAGAGCGGCAAGCCGCCGCTTTCTCCTTGAGTACAGCCACGACTTCCGGTTGATTTACGCAGCTAACAACAGGTACACCGGGTTTGATAATTCCGGCTTTCTCCATTGCAACCTTCTCAAGCGTATCTCCCAGAATATCCATATGGTCATGGCCGACATTTGTAATCACCGACACGATCGGAGTAACGATGTTCGTTACATCCAGCCTTCCCCCAAGCCCAGTCTCCCATACGACAACATCCGGACAAGAAACACCCGCAAAAAATAGAATGGCCACAGCTGTAGTTACCTCAAACATCGTTGGTGAGCCAAATTCCGTTTCTGCAATCTCATCTACCAAAGGACGAAGGGTATTCACTAGCTCAAGAAGAGTTTCTTCAGGAATGTCCGTATTATTATATTGGAACCTGTTCGTGAACTTCGTAATATACGGAGACGTGAAGGTGCCGACAGAATAGCCGCTTTGCAACAGTGCGCTTGTCAAAAAAGCACAGGTGGAGCCTTTGCCGTTGGTACCCGCCACATGAATAAATTTCAGCCGACGGTGCGGGTTTCCCAGCTTGTCCATCAACATCTCAATTCTGTCTAAACCTGGCCGGATTCCAAAAGGAATCCGGCCCTTGATCCAGTTAACCGCTTCGGTATATGTCGCAAGAGGGGCGGTGCTCCCGCCCCGATTTAGGTCATCCATGTCTCTTATCCTCTCAGCTCTGCTATGCGGGCAAGTACTTTCTCACGTTTGGCAGAATAATCTGCCTGCTTCGCCTGCTCCTCTTCGATAACTTTTGCGGGAGCTTTGGCCACGAAGCCCTGATTGCTCAACTTTTTCTCTACGCGTTCTACTTCGCTGTTCAGCGTCTGCACTTCTTTTTCCAGACGAGCGATTTCTTGTTCAATATCAATCAGCCCCGACAAAGGCAGAAGCAGTTCCGCTCCCGTTACTACAGCGGACATTACCTTGTCTGGCGTTTCCGGATTCAGGCCAGCTTCGAAAGAAGAGGTATTGCAGAAACGTCCGATGTAGTTGTCGTTACGAGTAATGATGCTCAGCGTTTCCTCATTGCTCGCTTTAATAATCAAATCAACCTTTTTGCTCATCGGTACATTTACTTCAGCACGGATATTACGAACTGCCCGGATTACATCCATCAGCAGGTTCATTTCCGCTACCGCTTGCGGGTTCTCCAGAGCAGCATCATACTCAGGCCAAGCAGCCAAAGTAATTGTCTCTCCTTCATGCGGCAGATGCTGCCAGATTTCCTCCGAAATAAACGGCATAAACGGATGGATCAAGCGCATCGTGCGGTCGAGTACATAAGCAAGTACGGACTGTGTCTTCGCTTTGGCTGCGGCATCCGTTCCGTAAAGCGACAGCTTCGCGAACTCAATATACCAGTCACACAAATCGTCCCAAATGAAGTTGTACAGCTGGCGGCCGGTCTCGCCGAACTCGTACGAGTCAATTAGACGCGTAATTTCACGAGAAGTTTCGTTCAGGCGGTGTAAAATCCAACGGTCAGCCGTAGTTAGCTCACCAGTAATGTCAATATTCTCAAAGCTAACCCCTTCAAGATTCATGAGGGCGAAGCGTGACGCATTCCAGATCTTATTAGCGAAATTACGCGCCTGCTCTACCTTTTCCCAGCGGAAGCGTAAATCCTGACCCGCTGTGCTGCCGGTAGAAATCATATAACGCATAGCATCTGCGCCGTACTTCTCGATAACCTCAAGCGGATCTACACCGTTGCCGAGTGATTTGGACATTTTTTGTCCTTCAGCATCCCGTACCAAACCATGCATCAATACGTCCGAGAATGGTTTCTCTCCGGTGAATTCCAGTGCCGAGAAGATCATCCGCGCTACCCAGAAATAAATAATATCGTAGCCCGTTACGAGCACATCGTTCGGATAGTAACGTTTGAAATCTGCACTGTCTTCATTCGGCCAGCCTAGGGTTGCAAACGGCCAGAGGTTGGAGCTAAACCAAGTATCCAGCACATCCTCGTCCTGTTTCAGGTCGGTTAAGCCGCTGATCCGGCGCGCTTCTTCCTCGTCATTCGCCACAACCAGCTCACCGGTAGATTCAGAATACCAAGCCGGAATACGATGCCCCCACCAAAGCTGACGGGAAATACACCAGTCGCGTACGTTTTCAATCCAGTTCAGGTAGGTTCTCTCGAACCGTTCAGGTACAAAGTTAACCCCATTACCATCCTTCTGTGCATTGATGGCAGCTTCGGCGAGCGGCTGCATCTTCACGAACCATTGTGTGGACAGGTACGGCTCAACAACCGCTCCTGAACGTTCACTGTGTCCAACTTGATGCACATGATCTTCAATAGAGATCAGAACGCCTTGCTCCTTCAGATCCGCCGTGATGGCCTTACGGCATTCACTCCGGTCTTGACCTTGGTAAGGTCCTGCTTCTTCGTTCATCGTACCGCTCTCATCCATTACGTTGATCTGCGGCAAATTGTGCCGTTGACCTACCTCGAAGTCATTTGGATCATGAGCTGGCGTGATCTTAACCGCACCGCTACCAAACTCTTTATCTACATACTCGTCAGCGATAATTGGAATCTCCCGGCCGATAATCGGCAGGATCAGGGTTTTACCGATCAGATCTTTATAACGATCATCCTCAGGATGAACAGCAACTGCCGTATCACCCAACATCGTCTCCGGACGTGTGGTCGCTACAGTGATATGTCCGCTGCCATCTTTAAGGGGGTAACGCAGGTGGTACAGATGACCGTTAACTTCCTTATATTCAACCTCGATATCCGACAACGCCGTACGAGCCGCCGGGTCCCAGTTGATGATACGTTTACCGCGATAGATCAAGCCTTTATTATAAAGCTTAACAAATACCTCGCGAACTCCCTTCGACAAACCCTCATCGAGGGTAAAACGCTCGCGGGAGTAGTCAAGGGAAAGTCCCATTTTTGCCCACTGCTCATGAATGGTGTTCGCGTATTTGTCTTTCCAATCCCACACCTGCTCCAGGAACTTCTCACGTCCGAGGTCATGTCTGGAAATCCCCTGCTCGCGCAGCTTCTGCTCTACCTTCGTTTGTGTTGCAATACCTGCGTGGTCCGTACCTGGCAACCAAAGCGTATCGAAGCCCTGCATCCGTTTAGTACGAATCAGGATATCCTGTAATGTGAAATCGAGCGCATGCCCGATGTGCAGCATTCCCGTTACGTTTGGCGGCGGGATCACAATGCTATAGGCCTGAGCATCCGGACGCTGGCCTGCACGGAAATATCCACCCTCTGTCCAGTAGGAATACCATTTCTGTTCTGCTGCCTTCGGATCATACGTTGTTGGCATCTCGTTTTTAGATTCATTCGTAGCGGCAGCATCTGCCGCTGTTAGATGGTTTTGGTCAGCCATTCTCTGATACCTCCACTAGTTTACTTGTAGTTGCTTATAGTTGTTAATAAAGTTGCTGTATAGAGCGCACAGGTCTCTGAAAAAAACAAAAAGACCCCTCGTCTCAAAGGACGAAAGGTCATTCTTTCGCGGTACCACCTTTGTTTCGCGCCAATGAAAAATAAAACTACACTTCTTACCCTACGGATTCAGAAGCTTAGCGCGACACTCGTACAGATAACGGCTGCTACCGGCCACAACCTAACTTATCCTTCACAGGTATGAAGATAAGCTCAGAAGGGCGACTCCGGGGCGACTTCGGGGGCTGTTTCCTACGGAATGTCACAGCACTTGCAATTCCGCTCTCTGAAGGGCTGACCGCCTACTCTTCCCGTTCCCAGTCTTTACTTAGATATTGCTTACTCCATAATACATTTTGAGCCCCCCCTAGTCAACCTGGATACGCCTTTGCAGCGGGACTTTAGGCTGAATTTCGACTTATTTCTTCTGAAGCATCCCTTCCAACAATGAAACAGCAAAAATCCCGATCCTAATACCTGATCGGGATTCACCTATTCATGTGTGTACGCATCACGATTCGATTACGGGATGTACAACACTTGGCCTTCCTCTACACTCTGCCCGGATAAGCGATTATACATTACCAGCTCCCGCGCACTTAGCTGATACTTCTCTGCTATGGTATCCAGTGTTTCTTCACGCTGCACAATACACAGCCGAACTTTGCGGAACATGTTAGCTCCATCCGCGCTGGCAATGAATCTGCTCTTCCATTCCGTATTATTGCCAACCTCTGGAACGTCCACTGCTGCAGATGTATTTCCTTCCGACTGCAGAGCTTCCTGCTCTTTACGGACACGACTGGAGCTTAGTAAAGAAGAGAAGGTGAGATGTTCTTTTTCCGGAATTTCTGCTTCTTTTTTACTGCCCAAGGCGATCTTAAGATCTTGTTTCTCCTCATGAGAAGCCACACTCTCTTGTGAAACAAAAACTTCGTTCGCATTCTCATTAATCGGCGCAGTATTCTCTTCTTGCTTAGGAAGCTCATTATTAGCCTCATTTTCAGAAGCGAACACAGGGATATCCTGAATTGCATCTGCACTAACGGCTGGAACAGCGGTCTCTCTAGGAGTAAAATATTCCTCTGCCGACTGTTGGTTCTCTTCGCTCACATAGCTTGCTTGATTCAGCTGAGACACCTCAACCTCTTTGTTCTGGGCCTCGGCTTTAAACCAGTAATCGGATAAACCCGCTTTAGCATCCTCAACTTGGGACTCCAGACTATGTGTCCGTGCTTTAGCTCCCTTGTCCTTCTCCTGACCGGATGAGAAATTGACTACAGGGGACGTATGAGCGGCTCCACTTGAGACTAATGATTCTTCTGCTTCCTGTTCATTCGCTTCGGCATGCTCATGTTCTTCTACAGCAACCTGTGAGGCATCCTCACCAAAGGTCCACTGTGAATTTTCATAAAGTGCATCATTTTCCTGTTCTTGTAGCTCCGCAGTAGCTTCTACCCTGTCATCATTCACAGGAGAATAGGCGACTGTATACTCCTCTTGCTGCCAGGCTGGTTGAGGTTGAGGGTCCGCACCACCGATCCCCCGCAGCGATAATACGCCTGTTATATTCACAGTGCGCATCGTGAGCAGATCGATATCAAAATTCTCAATCTCTACCCCAATATCTTCAATTGAGCTGACGCGTGTAAGCGGAACAGTGATTTCCACGGGAATGGCATGCTCCAGACGTTGTGTTCGGTCATCTTCACTCCGGTAAAGCCCGGTAAGCAACAGCTGACCATATAACTCGGCCCGATCCTCCCGCTGAATCACCTGAATTTCCGGAAGTAGTTCAACCTCCTCCAGCTCAGCTATTCCCGGAAGCTCTTCCGAAAGGTGAATGCGTTCGTAAATATCAAACCGCAAGCCGTGGGACTGATCAAACACGGGATATGTCCTCCTTCTTGGCATAATCTAACCCTGAGACAGGCCCAGAGCATAAGCCCAAAATGTTACTCCCCACATGTATATGCTTCAAACAGAGAGGCATGACAACTTTGGTAGTACTAACCGGACAGGATGCTAATAAATTTCATGAATTTAAGAGCTCACCAAACCTTCAGCCTGCTGATAGATGCACTACTTCGTAAGAACAAAGTATTATATGCTGCTTTTATTAATAAGACATGGATAGATGTTTTTTTTCTGAAAAAATAGAAAAAGAACAGCAGAACCAGCTTTTGCTGATTCTACTGTTCCTTAGCCACTTACGTATCTGTCAGGGTGCTTCAGACAGCAGCTCTCGCAGCTGCAGCATATCCTCCGGCCACGGATCGCTGACTTCCAGCTGTTCTCCGCTCCAAGGATGGCGGAAGGACAATGCCTCGCCATGCAGGGCATGGCGGCCGGCAGCGCTGGAAGCCCAAACCGGACCGCCATATAGTTCATCCCCATACAAGGGATGACCCATATGGCTGAGATGAACGCGAATCTGATGCGTCCGTCCAGTCTCCAGCTGCACATGCACTAGGCTTCCGCCATGCAGTGCCTCGCGCTCGATGATTCGCGTCACGGCAGATTGTCCGCCGGGCGAGACCCGTCTGCGCGCAGCGTGATGCCGGTCGCGCCCAATCGGGGCATCGATCACCTTAAGCGCAGGCGGCACGATGCCTTCAACGATCGCGGCGTAGTGCCGCGAGATGCTTTTTTCACGCATATTCTCGTCCAGAACTAACTGTGCGAACTCATTTTTCGCATACATTACCGGACCCGTTGTATCTTTGTCCAAGCGGTGAATATGGCGCACAGCCACATTTTCGCCGGAAGTGATATAATGCGCAGCTACGAGGTGATCCAGAGTTACACCTGTTCCACTGCCATCTGGATGTACCGCCAGCCCAGCTGGTTTATGAGCTACCAGGCAAAAATCATCCTCGTACAACACCTCAAGCTCTTCCCATATCGGTTCAAGCCCCGCTTCACGATCGGGAAAAAGCGCCAGCCGAAGCCGGTCACCCTTCCACTGAATGCCTCCCTCGCGGCGTAACCGCAGATAAAGTTTCTCCGGCATACCTACAGTTTCTAGCAGCCACTTGTCAATCATTGCCTGCGTATCCTCGGCTCCAGTAATGATTTTGCCGGGTGTTACCTCCAGCCACTCTCCACGCCGGGTCCAAGCGCCACCACCGGTTCTTTCTCCGGCTCCGATGCTCAAAGGGCCTTCAGGGCATTATAATGGCCCTCAATGGTATCATCAATATCTTGCTCACTATGTGCAGCCGATATGAACATCCCCTCAAACTGTGAAGGTGGCACACTGATGCCTTGGTTTACCATATGACCAAAATAACGACGGAAAAGATCCGTGTCACTGGACTTAGCCGTTTCAAAATTGATTACAGGTCCTTCAGTGAAGAACGGACAAACCATCGATCCCACCCGGTTGATAGTGAGCGGAATGCCAGTCTCAATTGAATTCTTTTTCAAACCCGCTTCCAGACGTGCACCCAATTGTTCCAGACGATCATATACTTCCGGGGTCAACAGCTTGAGCGTAGTATATCCGGCTGCCATCGCTAATGGATTACCACTAAGTGTGCCCGCCTGATAAATCGGTCCAGTAGGAGCGATTTGCTCCATGATCTCTCTTTTGCCGCCATAAGCACCCACTGGAAGTCCGCCGCCGATAACTTTGCCAAAACAAGTAATATCCGGAGTAATCCCGAACAAGCCTTGAGCACAACCACGATTAACACGGAAGCCTGTCATAACCTCATCAAAAATAAGCAGCGAACCATTGTCAGAAGTTAATTTACGAAGCCCTTCCAGGAAGCCTGGAAGCGGTGGAACCACGCCCATGTTGCCGGCAATCGGCTCTACGATCACTGCGGCAATCTCATTGCCAAAACGTTCGAAAGCAATCTGAGTGGACTCCAAATCATTGTAAGGAACCGTAATGGTATTCATTGCAACGCCTTCTGGGACACCCGGGCTATCCGGCAAGCCCAATGTAGCTACACCAGAGCCAGCCTTAATAAGCAGACTATCGGCGTGACCGTGGTAGGAGCCTTCGAATTTCAAGATTTTGCTGCGTCCAGTGTAACCACGTGCCAAACGAATCGCGCTCATCGTAGCTTCCGTTCCAGAGTTAACCATGCGTACGATATCTACAGATTCCACTCGTTCAACAACAGTTTTTGCCATTTCCGTTTCGAGTAGCGTTGGAGCGCCAAAGCTTGTCCCTTTTACCGCCGTCTCCTGCAATGCCTTCACAACCTCGGGATGCGCATGACCCATAATCAGCGGACCCCATGAGAGCACATAGTCGATAAAGCTGTTGCCGTCGATATCAAAAATACGCGAACCTATCCCATGATCCACATAAATCGGAGTCAGACCTACGGATTTAAACGCCCGTACAGGGCTGTTCACCCCGCCGGGAATATATTGTTTTGCTTCATCAAAAGCCTTCCGGGACGCTTCCTCTTTACGCGCCATTGGCACATTACTCATGTATCTTCACTCCTATTCTCTTCTTGGTTACACAAGCTTGTACAAACATATATTAGCTGCCGCGATGTCGGTGTGATGAAGATTAGCCGCGCAGCCAGCGGGCTGCATCTTTTGCAAAATAAGTAATAATAATGTCCGCACCAGCACGTTTCATGCCCGTCAGCATTTCCAGCACAACGGCTTGCTCGTCGATCCAGCCTTGCAATGCCGCTGCTTTTACCATGGAATATTCTCCACTCACATTGTAAGCCACCAAAGGAAGATCAAACTGATCACGAATCGTACGAATCACATCTAGGTAAGCCAGAGCTGGCTTCACCATTAACATATCCGCGCCTTCCAGCACATCGGATTCTGCTTCACGGAGTGCTTCGCGCAGATTGGCAGGGTCCATTTGATATGTTTTGCGATTCCCGAACTGTGGTGCTGAATCCGCTGCTTCGCGGAAAGGGCCATAAAATGCCGAAGCATATTTGACCGAATACGACATAATCGGCACATGCTCAAAGCCGTTCTCATCAAGTCCCGCACGAATTGCGTGAACGAATCCATCCATCATGTTGGAAGGGGCGATAATATCTGCTCCAGCTTTTGCTTGGGATACCGCCGTACGAGTCAAAAGCTCCAGCGAGGCATCGTTGATAACATCGCCATGGACCACACCATTCACCGTATGCGTATGCACCATTCCACAATGTCCGTGATCCGTAAATTCACAAAGGCAGGTATCTGCAACGACCAACAGCTCTGGGTACCACTGCTTGATCAAGCGAGTAGCCTCTTGCACAATTCCATCCTCTGCAAAACCGGAAGAACCGATAGCATCCTTCGTCTCAGGAATCCCGAACAACAATACAGCCGGGATGCCTAGTGCGGCAATCTCGTCCACTTCTGCTTTTAACGTATCCAGCGAAAAATGATACACACCCGGCATCGAGCTAATCTCATTCTTCACACCTGTTCCATAAGTCACAAAAATAGGCTGTACCATATCCAGCACATTCAGTATCGTCTCCCGCACCATGCCACGAATTCCAGCAGAACCGCGCAAACGGCGGTGACGTGTAATTGGAAAGCTCATTTGTTCATCCTCCTGAAAAATAAAATATAAAACCAAATTATGTGTCTGGCAGCAAACTACAACTAGCCGCAGCCAAGTCTAAATTAGCTACAACCAAACCGCCGACCACTGGCTAACTACGTATAGTTGTAGTTTGTGCAACTATCTCGATGTTTTGTCCTAATTGTAAGCTTTAGTTGCATTCTCTACAGTTATTTATTACAAAAGTGCGAAGATTCCTCATTTAGCGGATATTTAATTGCACATACTACAACTAAACTCGACTTTAGCTGATATATAGAAAATTTAATTGTATGAAGTACAACTAAACCTCAAGCAGATCTGCTCACATTAACCTACTGCATATTCTCTACATACCAGTTAATTTACAACCAAATATTATCCTCCGAACTCCATATGTAACTACGTTCGGAGTTCAATTTATATGTTACTTGAAGGTAGCGATGTGGCACTTTTGAGCGTAGATATAACGGCGAGTAAACCAACAAATGTTAGTTAGTAAAAGTAACCGCGAACTCATTAATAACTACCAACTCACGTGTAACCACGAACTATTTAGTAACTACGAACAAACTCTAGCCTGTAATGTAACTAATTATAAGCTGAGCGCTATATTTCTAAGCAGGCACTGCCTTTCTCCGTAGAACAGCTACTACTCTCCCCGCGGAGTAATCAGCTTTTACCTTCCCACCAGAAAGCAAGCTACGTAAGTTAAGCTCACCAGTAAACTATTGCTTCGTTCTATCCTCGATCCGAGCGCTACTGCAGCTGAGTCTCCGCATTCCAGCGGCAGAGCTCCTGCACCAAACTATCTATGGTTGCCTCTTCAGGCAAGAGTCCCGGTGTCAGTCCCGCGTCTACCGCAGTCTGCTCCGTTAACGGGCCGATGCAGGCGATTTTCACATTTGCAAGCAGCGGGAGCGGATCTTCAAGCCCCATCCGTTTCAGGATGTGTATGAAATTACGCACGGTTGACGAGCTGGTGAAGGTTACCGCGTGAACGCGACCTTCCTCTAGCAGCTTCAGCAGCTCGTCGTCATCCTCACCAGTGACAACCGTTTCATAAGTATCCACGTCTGTCACCTGAAGGCCAAGCTCTCTCAGCTTGTCCGGCAGCCAGTCCCGCGCCAGATCGCCGCGCGGCAATAGCACGTTCTGCCCCGGCAGCAGCTGGGGACCGAACGTCTCAATCAGACCTTCCGCCTGAAACTTTGCCGGAAGTTCTTCAGCAATCACCCCGCGCTGCGCCAGCGCGGCGGCTGTGCCTGGCCCCACCGCTGCAATACGCGCGCGGTGTAGCCCGCGAATGTCCGCCCCCAGCTCCGCCAAGTGGCGCCAAAAAAACTCCACGCCGTTCGGGCTAGTGAAGAATACCCAGTCGTACGATTCCAGCGCGCCAAACGCCGCTGCAATCTTCGCCTTCTTCTCTGCCCCTTCCGGCATAATCGTCTCGATCACCGGGAACTCGTAGGGTTCCCCGCCGAGTTCTTCAATTCTATCCACCAGCTCGCTTGCTTGGCTGCGAGCCCGTGTCACCACGATGCGTTTGCCGAATAACGGCATCGCCTCGACCCACTTCAGCTGCTCACGCTGCAGCACCACGTCGCCGACGACGATGACTGCCGGCGGCTGAAAATCCGCCGCCTTCACCTTCGCCTCAATATCGGCGAGGGTTCCCGTCAGCGTCTCCTGATCCGCGCGGGTGCCCCAGCGCACAAGTGCCACTGGTGTTTCTGGCGGCCGCCCGTGCTTGATCAGCTGAGCGCTGATGTAACCTATTTTAGCTACGCCCATCAGAAACACTAACGTTCCTGTGGCGTTCGTTACTTTATCCCAATGAATCGAATGATCTAGTTTATCCGGACTCTCATGCCCGGTGATAATCGACAGGGAAGAAGCATGATCGCGGTGCGTAACAGGTATACCCGCATAGGCAGGTACACTGATCGCTGACGTAATGCCCGGTACGATTTCGTAATAGATCCCATTTTTGCGCAGCAGCTCCGCTTCTTCACCCACCCGGCCAAAAATCGTAGGGTCCCCACCCTTAAGCCGCACCACTGTTTTCCCCTGTAAAGCCAAATCAACTAACAATTGATTAATCTCTTCCTGCTTCATCGTGTGGCGATCCGGCAGCTTGCCTACATAAATCTTCTCCCCGCCGGGTTTCATGCATTTCAGCAATCTAGGACTTGCCAAGCGATCATACACCAGTACGTCGCTTTTTTGGATACACTCGAGGCCTTTCACAGTAATCAGCTTTGCGTCCCCGGGACCTGCACCTACCAAATAAACCTTCCCCGTCAATCCACTCATCCCCTAACGTCTGACAGTATCTTCTCCGCTCCTCTTGCAATCAGCTTTTTAGCGACTTCTTCGCCGAGCTGTACCGGGTCAATCCCCGTGCAAGTTTCTTTCAAAATCGTTGAACCGTCCGGTGTTCCCACCATCCCCGTTAACGAGATTACTTTGTGCTCAGCGGTAGCAGCTTTGGCGGCTGTGTCAAGCACCGCATGAGCACCAATCGGCACTTGGCAGCCGCCATTCAGCACGCCAAGGAACGTGCGCTCCGCCGCTACCGTCAATGCCGTATCGGCATCGTTGTATAATGCCAGCAGCTTCCGCAGGTCAGCGTCATCTGCGCGGCACTCGATGCCGAGTGCGCCCTGCCCTACAGCGGGCAGGCAAACCTCCGGCGGCAGGTAGGCGCTCACGCGATCCTGCCAGCCCATGCGCGACAGCCCCGCCGCTGCCAGCAGGATTGCGTCGTATTCGCCGCTCTCCAGCTTGCGCAGCCGCGAGTCAATGTTGCCGCGCACGGGCTCAATGACCAGATCAGGCCGCAGCGCAGCGAGCTGGCTAGATCGGCGTAGGCTGCTTGTGCCTACGCGTGCACCCTGAGGCAGCTCGTCTAGCGAGACGCCTCCGTTAGAGATCAAAACATCACGCGGATCGACACGCTTCGGCACAGCACCATTGATCAACCCATCCGGTAGCTCGGATGGCATATCCTTCATGCTGTGCACCGCCATGTCGATTTCTTTTTCCAGCATCGCTTGCTCGATTTCTTTCACGAACAACCCTTTGCCGCCTACCTTGGATAAAGTAACGTCAAGAATGCGGTCACCTTTGGTGACGATCTTTTTCACTTCAAAAGTAAATCCAAAACCATGCTCCTCGCTAAGTCGCTCCAGATCAGCAATCACATGTCCCGTTTGCGTCAACGCAAGCGCGCTTTGTCTACTCCCCACTATAACCTTACGCATTTGTCCATTCCTCCTGGTAACGTTCGCCTCTTACTCTTCACCGCAGAACCTTGCACTAGAAATCCAAACCCAAACTAACCAATTAACTACTCTCACTCTAAAAAAGGCATTATTGCCTTTGAATTCGCTACTTCGGATAATTCCCGCCGAATTTGAGGCATTTTTGCTTTTTATTTAGCTCCTTCGGCGATTGTTGCTCATTTATAGGGCATTTTTGCCTCTCTTTTTGCTAATTTGGCTGTTGTTGCTCAATTTAAAGGCATTTTTGCCTTTCTTTTAACTCCTTCGACGACTGTTGCTTATTTAGAGGGCATTTGTGCCTCTCTTTTGGCTAAATTGGCTGTTGTTGCTAATTTGGCTGTTGTTGCTCAATTTAAAGGCATTTTTGCCTTTCTTTTAGCTCCTTCGACGACTGTTGCTTATTTTAAGGGCATTGTTACCGTACATTCCGCCATCCAAGCTACTCCATCCCAATTCAACGGGATTTATACCGTACATTCCGCCATCCAAGCTACTTAAGCTCAATTCAACAGTATTTATACCGTACATTCCACCATCTCAGCTACTTAAGCTCCATTCAACGGGATTTATACCGTACATTCCACCCTCTAAGCTACTTCAACCCAATTCAACGGGATTTATACCGTACATTCCGCCATCCAAGCTACTTAAGCTCGATTCAACAGTATTTTTACCGTACATTCCGCCATCTAAGCTACTACGAGCCAAATCAGCCATATATCATGTTACTCAAAACCGCTCATCCACTTCATATCTTAATCTAACCCAATTTTCTAATCTTTACAGTGTCCACGCGCACTTTTACTCCACCCGTTGCTCAGCAATCCAAGCGTCCATATCCTCCGGACTCCACGCTATGAAGGTACCCTTACTCATCTCGTTCAACACATCCAGCGCGCCTAGCTTCCGCAAAAGCCTTCCACGAACTTCAGCAGAAGGTTCTTTTTCCTTAATCCGGGTACGCATGGCATGCACAAAATCCAAATATGGTTCATACGTCGCATCCAGCGCTTTTTCAAGCACATTTTTGATCTTCGTTGCCGCAAGCGGGCCAGCACCCGAAGTAGATACAGCTACCGTCAAACGTCCCCTCCGAACCACTCCGGGCGTGATAAAGTTTCCCGCTTCCGCATGGCTGGCCACATTCACATGAATTCCAAGCCGTCTAGACTCCCGCGCAACCTCTTCATTAACCGCCCTATCGTTAGTGGCTGCATATACGAGAAAGGCCCCACGGAGATCTCCGGGAGCATAAGTACGGTCCATCCAGATCAGGAGACCTTTTTCAGCTAGAGAATCAAGCGGATCTGTCAAAGAAGGACTAATCACCTTAACCGCCGCTCCAGCTTCCAACAGCCCGCTCACCTTACGTTCAGCCACGACACCACCGCCAATAACCACACAGTGCTGCCCTTCACAATCCAGCATTATGGGTAAATAACGCGTCATGCCCTTCACTCCCCGCTCCAACCGTGAAAATCAGACCAAGAATTCAACAGAAAGTTCAAGATAATAAAAGCATATCCTAAAATCGCCCAGCGAGCCATACTTACTCCACTTTTCCGCCCGGACTTCTTAAAGATAATATAAAATATGTAAATCCCAAGACCGATAAGAGTCGTTAATACTTTTAAATCCTTCAATAAAAGCGTCCGTCCCTCAGATACTATAGATAAACCCGCCACCACCAGCGATATTCCCAGCAAAGGAGTGCCCACCAAAATAGCGGTGTAAGAGTATTTATCTGTAGTCTCCAGGTTCGGCAAACGACGGATCCGGTCGCTCCATTTCTTGCTTTTGAGTCTGGTGTGCAGGAACAAGTACAATATTGCAAAAACCGTTCCTAACGTCAGTGCTGCAAAACTCATATTTGCCAAAATCACATGCATCGTCAGCCAGCCATACACCGCACTCCAAGTCTCAAGCGTATGCCCACCCGCCGTCAGCCAGACCCGATTAAGCAGAAAAACACTAAAACCAGCCATACTGAGCAGCAAAATCGTAAACTCGCCTCCACGTGTAAAAGCCACCGCAAGCGAAGTCAGCACAATACTAAACGCAAACCAAAACAAGAAATCATAAGGAGTAAAAATAGGCAGGCCTTTCTCCTGAGAGAAACGAATTCCAAGTCCTGCAACTTGCAAAAGACCCACAACAACAAGAAGCCCCGTGCCTAACCGCTTCCCACCCGGACTCCTTTTAAGGCAATCCGAGAAAACAAACAGCAGGCTCAGGGCATAGACCAGCAGAGCGGCATCATATATTCCGTTCAGCAGTTGCATATTATTCACCCACCCAGCAAGCCTGCCGGAGCAAGCGCCGTTTTAGGCACAGAGAAATCAGCGCTGCCAGCCGTACGTTCTCCAGAACTAGACTGCTTCACCGGGGCAATGTCTCCATCATCTGAATCGGATTTGAGCTGTTCCTGCAACGCAAAGATTTTGGAAAAATAATCAAGAGCTTCATTCCCTTGCTTACCGCCGGACAGCTCTTTAATTACATTGATCGGATCATGCATCATCTGGTTCACGATACTTTTAGTCAGGCGACGGATTACTTTCCGCTGATGCTCGTCCAGCTCGGGCAGCTTGTTGAACAGACTCTCCATCGTTTCTTCATGAATCGTATTCGATTTATCCTGGAGCGCCCGGATCACCGGTCTTACACCAAGCGTCTTGAGCCACAGCTGAAACTCATCCATTTCCTCGCTAATCATCACTTCAATCTTCGCAGCTTCACTTCGGCGCATTTCCAGATTGTTCTCCACAATGCCCTCCAGATCGTCAATATCATACAAAAAAACATCCGGCACATTTGCCGCCGCAGGATCAATATCACGTGGTACAGCAATATCAATCATAAAAAGCGGCCGCGAAGGGCGGCGTTTCATAGCATGCGCTACCTTATCAGCCGTAAGCACATACCCGTCTGCTCCTGTCGAGCTGATCACGATATCTACTTCATTTAGAGTTGTTAACGCATCTTCAATCGTGCTCGGCTTACCCGAGAACTTCTCCGCCAATTCAATCGCACGCGACAGCGTACGGTTAGCGACAATCACTTCTGCCGCACCACTACTGTATAGATGCTTCACGGTAAGCTCGCTCATTTTGCCGGCGCCGAGAATCAGCACTTTTTTCCCAGTGAACATGCCAAAAATCCGCTTGCCCAGCTCCACAGCCGCATAACTGACCGATACTGCGCTCTCGCCGATTGACGTTTCACTATGTGCTCTTTTGCCGAGCGTCACCGCTTGCTTGAACAACCGATTGAACCAAGTTCCAGTTACACCCTCAGCCTGAGCGGTGAGAAAAGAACTCCGCACCTGTCCCAGGATCTGCGTCTCCCCAATCACCATGGAATCCAGGCCGCAAGTCACGCGGAACAAATGCGCAATCGCCTGTTCGTCTTCATAAATATACATATGCTGAGCAAATTGCTCGCTTTTCACACCAAACCATTGCTCCATAAAGCCGCGGATGAAATAACCAGCCATATGAAGGCGGTCCATCACCACATAAATTTCCGTACGGTTGCAGGTAGCTACTAAGACCCCTTCTAGCACACCCTTCGTCTTCATCAGTTGATGGAGCGCTGCCGGAAGATCACTTTCCGCAAAAGCAAACTGTTCCCGAACCTCCACGGGAGCCGTACGATAATTCAGGCCAACGACGACGATGTGCATCGATAGTTCACCATCCTAGTCTCTATAAGTTGCTGAAATCCAATTATATAAATTAATATCTTACATACCGTTCACTTTCACAACATCTCAAAACACTGTGTTAAGTATATCACACGAAAATAAGACTTTTTACAGATTTTTTGAACGCTTTATGAAATCCAGATAATAATTATTATAAATAAAAAACCGTAGGTTCGCTACGGTTAGGATGAGTTATTTTTAGCTAATTTATAAGGTTGTGATAGCAAAAAGGAAACATTAGGGCCTACTAGTTCTTAAAATCGTCAAAAATTCCGTTCTCCAAAAAAATAAGTCACTGCTCAGTGACTTAAAACTTCTCAGCCAAAAGAGATAGACCTCGGAAGTTATATAGTAGACTCTACTCTTTTTAGAAGTCGCCGATGCTTAGACCAAACTTTAACCCAAACACGATTTTCATCATCCAGATAAAAACGAATATTCACTAATTTTAAAGGCGTCCATATCTCCTTAAAATAGTAATTAGGCATTTGGCGTCTCTCCCACGAGAATAATATTGATATAGTTATAAGTATAAAACTATTAAACAATATTGTTTGTCGTAATGCGCCTTAAGCCAAGATAAGAAAAAAACTGTTTTTGTCGGATTATAGTGAACATTCTACAGCAGATTAGCGAAACCAGTTCTTAATCTGATCAAGAGTACTTTTTGCCTCCGGACCATTGTAACCAAAGGTGTTGCCGATCATTTTCACATACTCGTTGAACGTTGTTTCTCTACTTTTTCGGTCACTCCACCAGCGTTTAGCGTTATATCCTGATGCAGAACCCACATATGTCAGCTCAATCTCCGATTTTTTGTACACACGACCAAAAATAAATTTCACCCTCCGCATGTGAAAATCAGAGGAAACAACAATCGCAGATTTAAAACCGTATTCCTTCATTATAGGAAGAGTGTACTCGGCATTCTGATAAGTGCTATCCGCCGCGTTCTCGGTATAAATAACGTCATGGGGTATGCCTAAAGCTAGGGCGGTTTGGACCATGTCACCCGATTTACTCGTTGACTCTTTAGCATTGGAAAGAATTATATAAGGAGCATAGCCTGCTTTATATAACTCAGCAGCCTTTTCCACACGACCTTGGCCTCCGCTTAGGACGATGATGACATCGGCTTGCTTGGGAGGTTCAGATAGAACTAAGAAACGGCCTGCACTGAATAAACCAGTAATTAACAATAGCAAGCATACGAAAAGGACAAATCTTTTATTCATTAAATTACCTTTTCTTTTCTTAACCGTTAAGTCGTGCATAAATCACTTATGCGATTCGTTACTAAGGATTTGTTTCCACCATTCAGCATTATCAATATACCATTGGATCGTCTGCGCAATTCCGGTCTCAAAAGTATAAGTTGGCTTCCAACCTAAATTCTCAAGTTTCGTTGGATCAATGGCGTAGCGTTTATCATGTCCTAATCTATCTGTTACAAATTCAATCAAATCTTCAGATTTTCCCAAGGTACTGATAATCGTCTTAACTACTTCAAGATTAGTTCTCTCATTATGACCACCCACATTATAAACTTCACCGCTTACTCCTTCGTGCACGACAAGGTCAATGGCCGCACAGTGATCCCAGACATGGAGCCAGTCGCGAATATTTTTCCCGTCTCCGTATACAGGAACCTTCTCTTCATTTAATACTCTTGAGATGGTCAGTGGAATCAGTTTTTCAGGAAAATGATACGGTCCGTAATTATTCGAGCAGCGTGTTATGTTCATTGGTAAACCAAAGGTCTCATAATACGCACGGACTAGTAAATCAGACGCCGTTTTACTAGCACTATAAGGACTGTTAGGCTGCAAAGGTGTTTCTTCGGTAAAAAATACAGTAGGATCAAAATCGAGTTCGCCATACACTTCATCCGTAGAGACATGGAGGAATTTAGTAATGCCGAATTTTTTAGCTGCATCCAGTAGTACCTGTGTCCCCATAACATTCGTACGAACGAATATCGCAGGATCAGTAATTGAGCGATCCACATGACTCTCCGCAGCAAAATGAACAACATAATCGAATTTCTCCAACTCAAAAAGAGACAATATTGCCTCTCGGTCAGCAATGTCAGCTTGAACAAACCGATAGTTGGATTTGGACTCAATATCCTTATGTTTCGTTAGATCACCCGCATAAGTTAGCAAATCCAAATTCACAATATCATAATGCGGATATTTATCTACCATATACTGTACGAAGTTGCCTCCAATAAATCCGGCACCACCCGTAACCAGCATCTTTTGCTTACTCAATGAACGCACTCCCGATCTATTAGCTTTATTAGTTATTGTAAAAAAAATTCAAATTAGCATCTTTTAATAAAGGCGCCTTCTCATCCTTGGCAGATAATACAGGTGTAATATGAAGAGGCCATTCGATGCCAATAGAAGGATCATTCCACAGAATACCCCCATCACATTCCGGGGCATAAAGCTCATCGCACTTATACTGAACCTCTACGTCTTCTGTTAGCGTCATGAATCCATGTGCGAATCCTTTTGGGATCAGCAGTTGCTTTTTGTTCTCAGCATTCAGTTCAATGCCGAACCATTTACTATAGGTAGGACTACCTTTTCTGATATCTACGGCTACATCAAAAATAGCACCACGTGTACAACGAACCAATTTCGTCTGTGCCTTGGGATGTAATTGATAGTGCAAACCACGTAATGTTCCTTTAGTCGCAGAGTAGGATTGGTTATCTTGTACAAACTCCATATCTATTCCATGCTCTTTAAACTTAGCTCCGCTATACGTCTCCATAAACCAACCGCGGTGGTCCCCAAAAACAGCCGGTTCAACGACTAATACGCCTTGCAATAAGGTTTCTGTAATTTTCATCACTGCCACACTTTCAGTTATTAGTATTGTATTTTACCTGTAGCTACTTTCATCAAATACTGACCATACCCCGTCTTACTTAACTTCTCTCCACAATTCCACAAATGTTCTTTAGTAATCCATCCATTAATATATGCAATTTCCTCAGGAGCGGCGATCTTGATTCCTTGATGATCTTCAATAGTCCGTACAAAGTTAGTTGCGTCGACAAGACTTTGATGAGTTCCTGTATCTAACCAGGTGAATCCCCGACCTAGAAGTTCCACATCAAGCTCACCAAGATTTAAGTAAGCTTCATTAATGGAGGTAATCTCCAATTCTCCACGTGAAGAGACCTCAACGTTCTTAGCAATCTCAATAACTCTGTTATCATAAAAATATAGACCAGTAATTGCGTAGTTAGATTTTGGCTGTGTTGGTTTTTCTTCTACACTCAATACTTTACCTTCTTCATTAAACTCTACCACACCGAAGCGCTCTGGATCTTGCACGTGATATCCGAACACCGTTGCTCCTTGTTTTTTTGAAGAAGCACGTTGCAACATCTTCCGCATTCCATTTCCATAGTAGATATTATCTCCAAGGATCATGGCAACTGAATCATCACCTATAAAAGATTCACCCAAAATAAAAGCCTGTGCTAAACCATCAGGACTTGGTTGAACTTTGTATTGTAATGAGATGCCAAATTGAGAACCGTCACCTAATAAGCTTTCAAATCTAGGCGTGTCCTCTGGAGTTGAAATAATAAGAATTTCTTTAATGCCCGCTAGCATTAATGTGGATAGTGGATAATAGATCATTGGTTTGTCGTAAATAGGTAAAAGCTGCTTACTTGTGACCATTGTTAATGGGTATAGGCGCGTACCGCTGCCACCTGCTAGGATAATGCCTTTCATAATGTCGTCACTCCTCTTCGTATTATTTCTCTTTATAATAATCTACATACCAATTAGCGAATCTCTGTAAACCTTCTTCAATGGAAGTTTTTGGCTTAAACCCTACAGCTTGTTGTAATAAATCTGTAGATGCGTATGTTGCGGGTACATCCCCTGGTTTAATAGGTTCAAATACTTTATTAAATATCACTTCTCTGCCAGTAGCCTTGCTTAAACACTTTTCTAATGTTTCAATAAATACCATTAACTTTTCTGGGCTGTTGTTTCCTATATTAAACACCTTATGAGGAACCGCTTCTGTCGGTGCTTTACTTAGAAGTCTCTCAATACCCTCAACAATGTCGTCTACGTAAGTAAAGTCCCGATAAAGATCGTTTTTAAAATCACCATTATTAAATATTTTAATAGACTCACCAGCAAAATATTTCTGAGTAAATCCGAAATATGCCATATCTGGACGACCCATTGGACCGTAAACAGTAAAGAAGCGTAGACCAGTAGTCGGTATCTTATACAGATGACTATAAGTATGCGCCATTAGCTCATTCGACTTTTTCGTAGCTGCATAAAGCGATTCCGGATGATCCACAACATCTGATTCTTCAAAAGGAACCTTTTTATTAGACCCATAAACTGAGCTAGATGAAGCATATACAAGATGGTCAACTGGATAATTTCTACAAGCTTCAAGAATGTTAAAGAAACCTACAATATTGCTTTGAATATACACATCTGGGTTCTCTATAGAGTAACGCACTCCAGCCTGAGCTGCAAGATTCACTACAATATTCGGTTTATATTCTTCAAAGATCTTTGTAATCTTGTCCTTATCTGATATATCAACTTTTATGAATTCAAAACGGCTAAATAACTTTAGTTGCTCTAAGCGAACGTGTTTGAGGTTGACATCATAATAGTCATTTATATTATCAACACCGATCACTCGGCTCCCTTGCTCCAATAACCTTTTAGATAAATAAAACCCTATAAAGCCAGCTGCTCCAGTAATTAGATATGTTTTCGTGTGATCTACAGGTATATCGTTCAAATAGCTCGCCCCTTCAACTATCTTCCGATGGAATAATACTCCACACCAGCTTCTTTCATATCTTGAACCCCATACAAATTCCTGCCGTCATACACCAACGGCGTTCTCATTAAATCTTTATAAACTTCCGGCTCTATTGCTTTAATTTCGCCCCACTCAGTAAATACAAAACAGACATTCGCACCTTCAAGAGCTTCTTTTATGCTCTCAACATATTTGATACTGCCCTTACCATTCCTACCTTCTGGATACTCCTTAGAAAAATTCACTTTTCCTACAGGATCAAAAGCATAGATTTCTGATCCCTGATTTAATAACAGGGGTATATTTTCTAGCGAAGCAGCTTCTCTTAAGTCATCGGTCCCAGGTTTAAATGTCAGTCCTAGCACCGCTACTTTTAGACCATTAAAGGTGATAAGTCTTTTAGATGCTTTTTTAAACAGAATTGTCTTTTGGCTAGTATTGACATCAATAGCTGCTTTAACGGTTTTAAGCTCATATCCATTTTGTCTCGCTAAGTACTCTAGTGCCTTCGTATCCTTAGGAAAACAGCTACCTCCATAACCAATACCTGCATTTAAGAACTTGCTTCCAATGCGTTCATCAAACGACATTCCTCTTGATACATCTTGAATATCTGCTCCTACCAATTCGCAAAGATTAGCAATATCGTTCATGTAAGATATTTTCAGAGCAAGAAAATCGTTAGATGCATATTTGATCATCTCTGCAGATCTTCTTTTAACAGATACAACTGGGATATTAAAAGGCTCATAGATTTTCATAAGAATATCTTCTGCCCATTTGCTCTCAGTTCCAATTATGATTCTTGCTGCTTGCAAAGTATCTCTAACAGCTGTTCCTTGCGCTAAAAACTCTGGATTAGATGCTACTTCAACTCTAATGTCTCTACCTACTCCATTACCGTTACCAACAAGTTTTTCTCCTTCACGAGGTAGAAAATCATGTATAAACTGCTGCACCTTATCATTTGTTCCTACAGGAACAGTAGATTTAACCACAACAAGGCAATCTTTTTCTATTGTTTCTGCTATTTGTCTTGCAACTGTAGCTATGTATGAAAGATTAGCCGATCCATCAGGCTGCTCAGGAGTTCCAACACCAATAAATATCGCATCTGCTTCTTTATAAGCTGACTTATAATCAGTAGTATATTCAAGTCTACCTGCTGCATAATTCTTTTGCATAAGTTCTTCTAAATCTGCTTCATAGATTGGTGACACACCAGATTTCATCAACTCAACTTTGTTTTCATCGATGTCCACACAGGTTACTTGATGACCTACTTCGGCGAAACATACGCCTGCTACTAAGCCGACGTAGCCGGTTCCTGCTACTGCTATTTTGAACAAAACAGTACCCCTCCTTCATTCTATATCCGTATTAATTGCTTGATGTCTTTAAGTGTATTGATAATATCTTTTTGCTTTATTACTAAATACACCGAATAAGCTATAACATATATTAATACTGCAGTCCAAGAATTAAGATACCAACCTGTAATAATAAAAATACATGTTAAAGATAATTCCAAGCCTACATCCTTAAATATTGATATCCCTAATATTCTTGATAAAAATACTTCCGACAGGATGCACTTAAAGACCAATATAAATACAATGGATAGTATTGCTAGATCCAAATTTTTTATTATTACAGTAGTAACCACTGTAATAATAAAGCTCAATAAAAAGGAACATAAATTTAATTTCAACATTAGATTTTCTTTTCTCAAGGTTTTAAAATATGTACTTATCAGAAGTGACATCTTCCCCTCATAAACACACATTGGAAATAGTATCGCCATATACATTAAACTATCCGCATACTGAGGTAACCAGTTTGATAATACAACTTTAAAAGGATAATAACTGATAAGAATACCTAGCAAGATTATCATTAGAAAGTTTCGCATAGTTGCATATATTTTTGGTAGCTTGGTTTCATCCGTTCTTCTAAGAATAGGAAACATAACAATACCTACCGCATTAATAAAAATCATTAGTAGATTAGAAATACTTAATGTTAAGGATACTTTACCAAATGTGGCGACATCCCATGATCGTTCAATTCCGAATCGAACAACTCCAATTATCAACATACTTGCAATAGTTGCAAACATTAGATTTATTCCAACCGTAATATTCTGGATCATTTCTTTAAAGCTAAAGTAATAAGTCGAAAATCTATTAAATACAATATCTTTACAACAATACATAGAGTAAATTAAAGATAGTAACTTCCCAACCAAGTCAGCAATTATCATTAATTTATATTCTCTTACTCCAACAGTTAATAAGATTATGATCAAACAGCAATATATTAACCTATCTAACATTGTTATCTGTGCGTATTCTTTAATTCTATTTGTACTTTGCAAAACATAAAGCAACATAAATCTAAGATTTACAATTATCGTACATAAAGCTATCATTTGAAGTATAAACTTTCTATCAAAATCAATAATAGCAAAATATGAGATAGTCATTAGAGCTATAACTATTATTAATTGTTGTGCAAGCAACATGTAAAACTGTGAGCAAAATAACTTTTTATCCAAGTCTCTATACTCTTTCCCACCATACCTAAGGTATATTCCATCAAGCCACCCAAAATGTAAAAATCCCACATAAGAAGAATAAAATAAATATAGCTGCCAATATCCGTATTCCTTGATACCAATCAACTTTGGTATTATTAGAATTACTAATGTTGACACCATAATAGAAACGAAATTCGAAGTTATAGTATACGAAAAATCTCTGATGAATTTTTTAACTCGATCATTCAATATAGTATCCTCAGCATTCTATTCTTTATTTTAAAATCTAGAAGAAATAATCAATAATTTTAAGTATAAAGTTCCCTTTACAGTATCTCTTTTAAGTTTTTTATTAAATAGCAATTTAATCTTCTTTGATAAAGAAGATTTATAAGTACTAACATCATTTAACATACCATAATCTTCAGCAGTTAATTGATCACCATAACCTTCTAATATTTCGCTTGCCAAGATAGAATGGAAATTCTTATTAATTTTCAACTGCTTTAATCTATAATTAAAAACTTCAAGTAAGGAACGTCTTCCACCGAAGATATTATTAGTATGTTGTCTATAAAGGATGTAAGAATTCGCATCATAAATAACCCTTCCTAAAAATAAAACTAGCAATGGTAGCCAGAAATCATGTGCATATTGTTGTTTAGGTTTATATTTAATAATTAAATTTCTAGTGTTGGAATTAAATACCGTAGTACATCCATGGGCAAATCCTTGTGCCAAAGCTTTAATCTTACTCGTAGGTATCATATTCTCCTTAATATTAAGTAAATTGATGTAATTCAAATTATTATCAACCAATATACAATTAGAACAATACACTACTGCTAGATCCTCTTCGATCTCACCGATTTTCCTAACCGCCTCTGATAATTTTTCCTCTTTCCATATATCATCTTGATCGGCAAAAGCATAGTAATCAAAATCCCCAGACATTTGTACTAGTGTAAAAAAACTAGACTTATATCCTATATTTCCATCAAAAACAACCTCTAAATTCGAATATTTCTGCTGATACTCAGATAGTATAAGCCTAGTATTATCATCTGAACCATCATCTCTCACCAAACAGTGTACAATAACTCCTTTTTGATTAAAGATACTATCTAATTGTTCTGATAAATACTTTTCTCCATTATACGACGATAATAAAACTTGAACCTTTTTCATAAAAATAACCCCAGTTTATATCAATATAGTTTAACAGATAATACTTAACTAGAGATACTATCATTCGATTGTTCGCTCTCAAACTGTCCAACAATTAAGAATCCTTTTCTAGTAAATAACCAAAACCAAAAAATAAGTTGTAACCATGTTGATAAAATTGTTAAGTACTGATCAGAAAAAAATTGATAAATTAATGGAAAGTAAAAAATAGAATGCAAAGCTATAAAAAAAGGAGATAATGTTGTTGAAACGACTGCTTTTTTATATAAAAAACCATGAGTTAAACCCAAAAGGGTAAGTATTACAAACGAATAAGTCAAACCATAATCAGCTGCATAATAATGTAAGACCGTAAAGACATTAGTTCTATCACCATAAACAATAACGAAATCCTGTACCGTACTTGAGACATCAAAGTTATACCCTATTACATTCAAGAACTCAATAAAGAATCTAAATGTATTCGTACCATATAAATAATAATTAAAAGTTTCCATCCATCGTACAAATGCTATCATAGAAGTTGTAAAATAAATTCTAAATTGCTTCATTACGAATTCAAAGGTATTACTTTGATCTTCATATACATATTTCATATAAGCAAAGGCGATAAAGGTAGTAAGTACTATAGACAATAATACAAATAAAATAACTAAAATCTTCTTGTTTCCATATTTTTTAATAATAATTGCACTAAAACACACTCCGAATAGAAGCATGAAAATAATCCCTCTACTGCCCCCTGTTACTGTGAAAAACAAGGCTATTATAAAAGATATCAAAAAGTAATTTTTATTTTTTTTCGTAGGATTATTAAAATATGCGATACTACAAACAATAGTCAGCGCGATAATTGCGTTTCTTGAATATGAAATTATTAAACCTTCTGTGAACATTCCAGTTGCTTTCCCAATACTTAAGGTTTGCCAAAAATTATAGGCGAAATTTCCAGAAATATAAAGAGTAACCTTCACAAGGAAAAACAAAAACAAAGCTATCTCTATAAAAATAATTATCTTCATATTAAATGAATTAAATCTGATTTTCCCTGGATTTTGCCCAGATATTGAACTTATTGTTCTTTTAGAATTCCTAACTATAAAGTAAAAGCCTATTGTAAAAAAGAGAAGTCCAATAACAAAAGAAGAATAATATATGCTACTTAAATCAACAGTTTCTTTTCTAAGTAGCAGTGCCATATACATAATGGTCCATATAGTTCCTATAATAAAAGGTGGAGCAAGGATATCTTTCGATTTTTGCCAAATGAAAAACAATATTATTATGCATCCTATTATACTAGCATATACCATTTAATAATCCCTCTCTGTCATCATGTCAAGAAATGACTGGACATGAAAGAGACAGCCTTTCTTAAAATGTACTTTAACAGTTTTTAAAATAATTACTTTCCATATACTCATTCTTTATATGTACCCATATTATTTAACCGAGCGTCTTTTAGTCCCTTTAGGCCCATTTTTATCTTTTTGAATTTCATATCTTCGTAGAGTAGTATTTTAATAATAAATTTATACAAATGCACATCAATAAACGAGTTATAATTATCCCATTTTTTCTCAAGATACTTTTGATTTCTAAACAAGTAATATGTCCTTACTGGTGAGGCAAATGATGGATAAATAGTCTTCCAAAAAAATTTTTTGGGTTTGGAATTTCCAAATCTTTGATATATAATCGCATTCCCTATTTGTATTATTTTCCCACCAAACTGATCAAATTTGATAGCTATATCAATATCGATATGCGCAATAAACAAGGACTCATCAAATCCCCCAGCTTTTTGATAATCTTTCAGACACATTAACGAACCTGAGGTCATTACCCAATTACGCTCAACAATCTCATCATTTTTTAAATGAGTGTATGCAATTTCATCCTGATTCGAACTCTCATCATAATAAACTGAAGATACATTTGGTGAAACAATTGAATAATGAACTGCTGATTTCTCAATAAAAGAGATCATTTTATTCACAGCAAACTTTTCAAACCTTGAATCCTGATCCATTGTTAATATGTAATCAAAACCATCCAACACTGCTTTTCGACACCCTAAGTTTAAAGCATAAGCCAGTCCCATATTTTCACCTAATGGAATATACTCTAGTTTTTCCTTTGTTCTTATTTCATTCAACAAAAGGTTATTTTCAACTTTTGAATTATCTATGATATATAATTTCGACACTGATTCAAGATAAGAATCAATATTTAGTCTTACGTCATCGTCAGGATTAAATAACACAACAACTCCACAATACTTCTTCATGTATATACTTCCTTTATAAGCATTTTCGAATAAAATTTTTCTAAAAATTCACTTGATTCAGCAATATTATATCCGCTCTTTTTCACTTCGATATTAGCATCTAACCTGTTATTAATAATTTCACTATTTAATATTTCATTAGCCCATTCGGTAGCACTTAGTGATAATGATAATGATTTTATCAAATTTGTAACATGTGCTTCTGAAGGTACTGTATCCGAAACAATACAGGGAAGCCCGGCTGCTTGTGCCTCAATAACAACCATTCCTAATCCTTCGAAATGTGAAGGAAACACAAAAATATCCATAATCTGCATAAAATCATTCACATTAGATATGACACCAGTAAAAATAACTTTCTCCTGTATCTCTAAATCTAATATGCGTTGTTCCAAATCCCCCCGTAGTTCTCCATCTCCAATAAGCAACAATACCGCATTGCTTCTACTTTTTTGCAATTCAAAAAAAACTTCCAGTAAAAATTCATGATTCTTCTGTATGTTAAATCTCCCAACATGGCCTATCACATATTTATCGTTAAGGTCTAAACTTTTCCTCATATTGTTCCTCAGGTGATCATTGTACATATAAGAATCGCAATCAATAGAGTTTTCAATAATTCTATATTTCTTATTATTTATGACGTTTTTACCGAAGAGCCATTTACCAGCATCATCTGAACACGCAAACAGATAATCTGCAATATATCTAATCGGAATTTGCATCACGTTTTTAATCACAGCGGCTACTCCACTACCAGAAGAAGTATTGTGACTGTGTGCTATTGTTTTCAATTTATACTTTTTAGCAATATTTAAATATATAGCAGCAGTACTCCTCAAATGACCATGAATAATTTTATACTCAGAGTGTAATCGAAAGAATTTATGCCATACATTTTTATAAACTATATGATTCTTACCATTATAACGTGGAACCCTATAGATCTCTCCTCCTAAATTTTTGATTTCATCTTCATAATCACATTTTTCTGTAGTATGTATAATAAAATCAAATTGAATTTTCGAACGATCAATATTACGATATACATTCATAACCATCGTCTCCGCACCACCTCTGTTTAACCCTCCCAACACATGTAGTATTCTTATTTTTTCTTTCATTATATTACTCCTCATTAATAGATTAAATAAGATTCAATCAATTAGAATTAAAAAACAGAGATAAAATAATAGATATAACAAAATCATCCAATTGTGATTATCTAATTAAAATGTAAACAACATTTAAAATAGATGAAAAATAAATTTTCACTCCAAAGTCTTAACCTTTTCTAATTCTTCTATATATGCTTCAATTACAAACCGTCTATCAAATTGTCTTTCCACCTTTTCTCGCCCAAGTTGCCCCATTTGATTCCTTTCATTATTTGATAATTGTATAAATTGCTCCAATTTAACAGATAAGTCACCACGACTACCTGTTTCAAATAGATAACCTGTAACACCATCAGTAATAACATCATTTGAACCATTAATGTTTGATGCGATACAGGCACGTCCCATTGCAGCTGATTCTAATAAAACATTAGGTATACCTTCTCCTCCATGTGATGGAAGAACAGTACAATGACATTTTTGAATCCATGTTTTAATATCCTTTTGAAAACCTATGTATTTAATAATGCCTTGATTGCTATATTCCTTAATAATTTTTTTATACTTATCCTCTTCTATAAATCCAGCAATATAAAAATTAACATTAGAATATCTCCCTTTTAAAATCTCTGCGCATGACAAATACTCTTCAATTCCTTTTAATTTCATTATTCTTCCGATGAAGATGAAATTGATCTCACTTCCACTAGGCATATCAGTAGCAGAATATTGCTCCAAATTCACGCCTGATCCCGGTAAAACTATATAATTATCCCGTATCATTTTATGATCTATAAAGAAATCTTTATCTCCACTATTCTGAAAAAAGACCATCCATGAATTCTTCACAGAAATCTTATATAACAAAATTACTAATCTACTTACAAAACTTTCTTTTAGAAATGTTGCACCCGTTCCCGTTATATTATTAACTTGTATTCTTTTTGTTATATTTGAAGCAATTGAACCATATATATTAGGCTTAATCGTATATGAAAAAATAATATCAGGAATTATCCCCTTCATAATTTTGATATACTTACACAATAAATAAAAATCCTTAAATGGATTTATTCCTCTTCTGTCAACAGAAGTTTCAACTATCTTGCAACCCATATTAGAAAAATAAGAGTTTTCATCAGATTTAGGAATTGAAAGATATACTTCATGTCCATCCTCTATAAGTCTTTTTATCAATTCTTTTCTAAAGGAGTAAAGTGTAATGAAATGATTGGAAAGAAATAGAATTTTCATAATCTAAAAGTCTCCTCATGGTTTCTATCTCCGATAGATGAAAATCCTGTTTTCACTTTCATTAAATCTCTAGATCCTCCCTCTACTACCCCATCACTCTTCAGGACCTTAATTATTGTAAAAAAAAAGCATTTCACATCCAACCCCATAGTCATTTTATTAACATACTCCCCATCCAGACTCGCCTTCTTCTCAATAGGTAACTCATCTCTACCATTAATCTGAGCCCATCCAGTCAACCCAGGTTTGATATCATTAGCTCCATATTTATCACGTTCAGCAATTAAATCATATTGATTCCATAATGCAGGACGAGGTCCCACGATACTCATTTCACCTTTTAGGATATTGATAATCTGAGGTAATTCATCCAAGCTTGTTTTTCTTAGAAACTTGCCTACTTTAGTAATAAAGAAATCAGGATCTTCCAGTAGATGCGTTGGCATGTCTTGTGGAGTATCTGTTCGCATCGTTCTAAATTTCAGAATATAAAATTTTGACTTATTTTTACCTAATCGTTTTTGTTTAAATAATATAGGCCCTTTGGAGGTCTTCTTAATTGCGATCGCAATAATCAAAAAAACTGGCCATAATACTAGCATCCCGATTAATGCTAATAGAAAATCTATGGTTTGTTTCACGTAAACATAAGGTTTCATAAGTTCACCTGATCCTTTAAGTTACTATCTCTTCATATATGTAGATCATCTCTATGCCAAATGAGCATAGAGATGATGTTCTTACTACTCTCTTAATTCGCCATCTTCTCAGCTATATCTTTACCCGCCTGAAGCTGTGATTCAAATTCACTTTTATATTGACTAATAATTTCTGTACTATAGCCATTGCTGTTCAGTTTTTGTTCAGTGTCAGCAACTATACTATTGAAGCTAGCAGTAAATGAGGCCAGCTGTTGCAACCCTTTTTCTTTAATACTTTTTTTACTCGCTTCATCTGTCGCTCCAAGATACTCAAACCCAATACTCATTAATGTCGATTGACTTTGATTTTTAAGCGCCGTAAGCTTAGCTTCTGTGTCACTAGTGATAGTTTCATATGAAACCTTTCCAGTTCCTGCAGAACCACCCCCTGTTGCACCTGCACCACCTGGTGCAGCTGTTGTATCCGTTGGCGCTGGTGTCGCTACTGGAGATGGGCCCTTGCCATTGTCATTGTTTGTCGACCCATTAGGGGCTTGTTCCTGATAAGCCTTGGAAGCTGCAGTAATGGTCTTCGTCTTCTGATCCCAGCTAATGTTATGACCTACAGATTCCGATAAAAAACGTAGAGGCACATATAATGAACCATTCAGGATGAAGCTAGATTGACCTGTAGGCAAAGCCTTGGTTGCATCGTTAAATACATAACTTGCCTTAACTTGATTGAGGACAATATTGTTCGCTGCTGCTGAGGTACTATTCCCGTTCTTTGCATTCATTAGATATTCTTTAATCACAACTAGCTCTGAGCTACTAGGCTCTGCTACGGTAACTTTAACGTTTTTAGCATCCCAAGCTACACTCTTCTGTAAAGCATATGACATAAAGCGCAATGGAACATAAGTTGTATTGTTGTACATGAATACATACTGGCCTGCGGGTGGCTGAATACTCACACCGTCAAAAATCAAATTCACGTTCATACTTTGCACTTTAATCGTATTATTTGCAGTCTTAGGCGTTGCACTTGGTACTGCCGCTGCTGATACTGATATAGGTGCGGATGCTGTTAAGGGTGCTAAACCAATTGAAGCAATTAACGATAAAGCCACGATTGATAATGTTGCTTTAGACATGCTTATTCACTTCCCTTTTCTTTCGCTTTTAATTGTTCTTCTTCAGCAATGATTTGGTCATGCGTTTTCCCTTGACTGACTCCGTACTTTTTAGCAATCTGAGAAAGCTCATTGTACTGCTCTGTGGATACTTTACCTAGGATGATACTGCGCGCCTCACGCTTCTCCTCAGTCGTTAAGCCACCCTTTGCCAAATCTTTAAGACGATTAATATCGGATACGCTAAGTTGACCAAGAACAATAGAAGCAACATCTGCTTTATCCTTAATCGTTACATTTTCTTGAATTTGCTTAGCTTTATCTGTGGAGACCTGTGCTGTGTAACCATCTGAAGAGCCATCTTTTTGTTCTGATGATGGAGCTTTGGTCGGTTCACTAGTAGTAGAAGCTGTTGTTTCTCCACTAGGTTTATCGTTATTTTCACTACTTTGATTACTACTTCCCTCATCATTTACTGGTGGAGTAGAAGGTACCGCAGACTCTACAGGTTCGACATTACTATCATCAACTGTATCAGTCGGTGCCGTTCCTTGATCTTGACCACCAACATTATCCTCAGATTCCAGATCAAAACCATCTGCCATTGAATTCATCAGCTTATCGACAGCATAATTCGCGGCGAACAAGCCGCCAACACCCAGTACTACAATAACTGACAGCGTCCATAAAAGGATCTTTTTCCATCGTTTGTTGAACACTTTATATCCTCCTTTATGAATTACTTAGCTAATAGCAACTTGGGCAACGGGCTGCATCGGTACAATCTGATTGATTATTTCGCGGATGACTTCTGGTTCCTCAGCGAGAACACGTTCCAAACGTTTAAACTCCAGTTCTAACTGGTTCAGACTTATGACATTAGGTTTACCGATAAAGATTCTTCCATGATCAGTAGAACCTAGATTTTCTTCATCTGTAAGCAACTCTTCATATAACTTCTCACCCTCACGAATACCGGAGAAATGAATATCAATGTCCTTATAGGGTTCATATCCAGAGAGCGTAATTAAGTCTTCCGCCAACGTTAGAATCTTAACCGGCTCTCCCATATCCAGAATGAACACTTCTCCGCCTTTGGCGAAAGAACCAGATTGGATGACAAGCTGAACAGCTTCCGGAATCGTCATGAAATAACGCACCATTTCTGGATGAGTCACAGTCACTGGCCCCCCGGCAGCGATCTGCTGCTTAAAGGCTGGAATCACACTACCACGACTGCCAAGAACATTCCCAAAACGCACAGCAGAGAACTTTGTTTGACTTGTGGTGTGCAGGCTCTGCACATACATTTCCGCAATCCGTTTAGTGGCACCCATTACACTGGTTGGGTTAACCGCCTTATCCGAAGAGATCATTACGAATCTCTCGGCACCATATTTATCTGCACAATCCGCAACATTTTTGGTGCCAAAAACATTATTTTTAATGGCTTCCGAAGGATTACGCTCCATTAAAGGAACGTGTTTATGTGCTGCTGCGTGAAAGACCACATGCGGTCTATGGCCACTGAATACATCCATTATCCGACTGCGATCCTGTACATCTGCTATCACGGTTACAATGTTCAACTCCGGAAAACTCTTACGAAGCTCCATTTCAATCGTGTAAATACTGTTCTCACCGTGTCCAAGTAACATTAGCTTGTCCGGACCAAAAGGAGCAATCTGCCGGCATAACTCTGAACCAATAGATCCGCCAGCCCCCGTAACTAACACCGTCTTATGATGTACATAACCTAAAATACTGTTTAAATCAGCTACGATCGGCTCACGACCTAATAAATCTTCTACGCTAACATCCCGAAGTTTCTTAACTGATATTTTTCCAGCGATCAGATCATTAAGAGCCGGTATAATCTTCAGCTTTGCTCCAGTCTTTTTGGCAAGATTAATAATCTCAGAAATCTCAGTACGTGAAACAGAGGGCATGGCAATAATAATCTCATGAATTTCTCTTTCTTTCACAATAGCTGGGATAGCATATCGATTACCTAATACAGGAACACCCAATATATACATATGGTATTTATTCGCATTATCATCAATGAAACCGACTAATTTGGTATGTGCAAAAGAGGGTCCCATCATTTCCCGAGCAATTAATAACCCACAATCACCAGCACCTACAATTAGTGTATGGGTCTTAGTGTCTTTGTAATTGATTCGGTCATTATGAAGTACTCTCCATAAAAATCGGACTCCACCTACTAATAAAAGAATAGTCTCCATGGACCGAACTTCTATGGCAAGAGGTACTCTATCCGGCAAAATTAGATACGCCAGTGCAAATGAAAATAAAGACCCTACTACAATAGCTTTAGAAACCGATATAATTTCACCGATACTGGCATATTGCCACATTCTTCGGTAAAGACCGAAGTATATAAGGCTTCCACCAAATGCAAATGTTGCAATCAAACCAAATTGCAGCATCTGTACAACATATTCCTGAAGAGCATGGTTAGGGTACCGAAACAAATAAGATGTCACAATACTGAACCAAATGATCGCAAGATCAATGAAGAATAAAAGAATCACTCTAGATTTCGCTGTCATTTTCAGTGCCTCCAAAAATAACATTTTTAATTATGAATAAATCAATTTCCATAGTAGTAGTAATAGTACCCTTCACTAGCTTTACGTTTTACATTATTGAGAACGACGCCGAGCATTTTTGCACCCACGCGATCCAGATTAGCTTTAGCTTTCACTGCGATATCGCGTTTTACCTTACCATAGCTGACAACCATAATAACGCCATCACTCTTCGAGGCCACAATTTGTGCATCCGTAACCGCTAATAATGGTGGAGTATCAATAAGAATGACATCATACCGCTGACGCAAATCCTGTAAAAGAGTGCTCATCCGATTAGATGCCATCATTTCCGCCGGGTTGGGCGGGATTGGTCCAGAGGTCATAATTGAAAGATTATTAACGCCAGACTCTTGGACAGTGTCCTCAAGAACTGCCTGTTGAGACAGTAGGGAGGATAAACCAAAACGGTTGCTTAGTGTAAAAGTCTTATGTGCCGTCGGCTTCCGCAAATCGGCGTCAATCAACAATACTCTTTTATCTGCTTGTGCGTAAGCTGCCGCCAGGTTAGCAGATACCGTAGATTTACCTTCTTCCGGCCCGGAGGAAGTGACCATAATCACTTGAATAGTCTGATCTACAGAAGAAAAATCAATATTCGTGCGCAATGCGCGAAACGCTTCAGAGACAGGAGAGCGTGGGTTCGTAACGGTGATCAGATGGCGTTGTTTATTTGGAAGCTGTGACATGTTCGAGGTCCCCCGCCTTTCTGGATGATTGTTTCTGTGTTTGTGCGGCACCTTGCTTGCTTTCATCTTGACCCAATCTTGTAATCATAGCTATGGTAGGCAAACCAAGATACTTCTCAATATCAGCTTCTGTCTTCAGGGTGTCATCCATATATTCCAGCAGGAAGGCAATCCCTAAGCCAATCATCAAAGAGACGATAAAAGCAATAGCCATGTTCAGTAAAACATTCGGTTCTACCGGCCGTGGCTCAACAGTTGGATTCACTTTAGCTTCATTCAGAATCGATACATTTTCCACATTAAATAGACTTGGAATTTCTTCCTTGAACACAAGTGAAATGGCATTCACGATTTCAGCAGCCCGCTGATAAGAATTATCTCGAACGACAAGTGTCATCACCTGCGTATTATTTACGGAACTCACATTAACCTTTTTTAATAGCTCTTCCGCAGTAATATTGAATTGCGGATAATCCTTTGTAACAATATCAAGGATGGCCGGAGTCTTAATAATTTCCTTATACGTATTAATTAATTGAATATTGGTATTAATCTGGTTTAAATCAAGCTGCCCCACCGCTGACTGCGTCGGTGTTTGGTTAACGATAATCTTCGTGGATGCCTCATATACCGGGTTTTTAATATACAGACTATATACACCAGCAATACCGCACACCAATACAACTATGCTGAAAATGAGCCATAGTCTCTTCCTGACGATCTGAAAATAATCGCGAAGATCCAATTCTTGTGATGACAAGTGAAATTACCCCCAAGCTATTTCTGAAATATTTCGATGCCTGTTCAAATCTTCCCTATTTGCAAAAAAATCGCCTCCTCTCACCTACATGAGAGGAGGCTGTATACTATAAGTTTTATTTACTTGAAGTTAATAGTACGGTAGATAATTACTGCTGCTTCAGCACGGGTAGCTGTATCGTTCGGGTTGAACTTGCCAGCATTTCCGATAACCAGGTTGTGGCTTGCTGCAAACGCTACGCCATCTCTTAGGGATGCGCTGATCTTAGCAGCATCAGAGAATTTGCTGATTGCAGTAGAATCTGTTTTTGCATCAGGATTGATAGATTTCAACGCACGGGAGATCATTGTTGCCATTTCTGCACGTGTAATAGTTGCATTAGGATCAAATTTGGCCGCACTGCGTCCAGTGATAATCCCTTTTTCTGATGCAACTGCTACATATGGTGCATACCAAGCAGTTGAACTTACATCGCTAAAGCTTTGTACAGCAGAGTTGTTTTCCAGGTTAAGCGCACGAATCAACATTTTGGAGAACTCAGCACGAGTTACGTTGCTCTTCGGTGCAAATTTACCTGCTCCGACTCCTTCAATCGCACCTTTAGCAGCTACGACTTGAATTTGTCTACCAGCCCATGCTTGTACAGCAGAAATATCATTAAAGGAGACTTTATTCTCAAGTACTGCATAAGAAGAGAATGTATCACGTGGTTCTACGATGAAATCTCCATCAAGAACTCCACCTTGGAATTGCAGGTCGCCGTATACAAGCTTACCAACGGAAAGCAATTCTTTATCAAGACCATCAGTATTCTTAAGTGGCAATTTGATAGTAATTGGTTGTTTAAATGTGCTTTGTACTACACCGTTCACACTAAGTGTGAATTCGTACACATCCGAAGCCAATTTCAGCTTGGTAACGGAAGTTACAACTTCTGGTTTAGCTGTAGTTACTGTCAATGAAATCGCTGTGCTGAATTGGCTTACAGGAATCGTTACAGTTACACCGTTGAAAGTAACGGCGATATTCGCAATACCTTTAGCTTTTGCAGCTTCAATAATGGCTTGGGAAAGTGGAACTTCAACTGTAGTAGCGTTTACTGTTCCCAGATTCAGGGTCAAAGTAAGACCAGTTTTGCCAGGGTTCGCTGCAACCAGTTTATCAAATTCTTTAATTACATCAGCATCAACCAATTTCAAGGTTGCTTTACCGTCAACAATGCTTACGAGCTTAGATACGTCATAGATTCCTGGAGTTTGAACAGGAGCTACAGGCGTTGTAACACTTCCACTCCCACTGCCACCGCTACCAGGACCGACTCCGCCGCCAGTACTAAATCCATAAGCTTTAACGTAAGCAACAGCAAGTGATTTTGCCGCAGGTTTTGCGGATTTAATATTATTGTTCAGGTTTTTCAATGTTTGCTTAACATCATTAGCAGTAACTCCAAGCTTGTTCAAAGCCTGACTTACTGTAAGAGCTCCTGCACCTGTAGTGTGGTTCATCACTTTCGCAATGGCTTCATCCAACAAAGTCTCGTAACCAGATTCAGATGTAAGAATTGCCAACAAATCTGCTGATGACTTGTTACCTACCAGATCACGAAGTTCTGTTTCAATACTGCTCAAGAATTCAGCAACACTATCAACAGTAAGTCCAGACACACCCGCTTTAGCTGCAATTTTGCTTACCAAAGCAATGTTTTTGTCATCGTTACGGATCACTTGGATTCCAGAGAAGTCATTTCCATAGACATCGTAGACTACACTAGTAACGCTTTGGAACAATTTAAGTGATGTTTTTGTTTCTTCTCCATCCAGTGAAAGCTTGTTCAGTACTGGAGCAAAAATTTCTGTAAATTCTTTCTCACTCAGTGCTGCAACCTCAGTCTTCAAATTGTAGAGATAAACTGCATCTGTTGCGGTCAATTGTTTGTAAACAGCAAGAACCTTATCCTTAACTGCTGCACTGCTACTAACTGTAGCCGCAGATGCTGTGCCTACTGCTCCAAGGCTTCCCAACGGAAGACCCGCAACGGATGCTGCTACCATACTTGCTGCTAATGTTGATACTACTAGTTTCTTTTTCAAAGTCACTAAATATCCACCTCTTCTTATGTATTAAAATACTGTACTACCATAGACCTAGAACAATTCGCCCAAATGCTACGCTATTACGTATAGCATTAAATCACCCAATAAAACCCATTCTACCACTATTAGGTAGATTAGTCAGCCCTTTCGGAAAAAAAATCCAAACAATTTTTGTCGGTTTCCCCTTGTTTGTACGTGTTTTCCATGAATAACCTCGCCATTGGTCATAATTTGCTGAGCATTGCCGCGAACATATTCACGCATCTCAGGGCCTAATTCTTTCTCCATAACCACATAAGCAGCGTTTAATCCGAAAGGACGATGAACACTGTCATGTGCATCAGAGGCCAACACATGTACTGCATTTCTACGGCATAGCTCCAGCGACAATTTCTGTAGCTTATTCCCGAAAACGCCTGCAAGACTCTGTGCGGTTACCTGCCCAAGTGATCCTAGCTCTATCAGTCTCTCTAGTTTAGAAGGATCAGCAGCTATTTCAGCATTGCGCTCCGGATGGGCGATGACCGGAACGAACCCTTGAATGATCAGCTCGTGGCAGATTTCTTCCATGTTACGTGGTACTCGTGAAGAAGGCATTTCCAGTAAAATATACCGCGAATCTGCAAGACTCAGCAGTTCCCCCCGCTCCAGATCATTCAGAAGTTCACCGTAGATACGGATCTCTTGACCTGGAAGAACAAGCAGTGGATTACCAGCCTGACGAAGTCTCTCATTCATCATCTCCACAGCTTCTTTAATCTTGGGGGCATTATTCATATATTGACCGTTGGCATGATGTGGCGTGGCGATGACTGAAGTAATCCCTTCTCTGTGGGCGTCTTGCGCCATGGCAAGAGCAGCTTCCCAATCAGAGGCTCCGTCATCCAAAAAGGGTAAGATGTGGCAATGAATATCTATCATATGTTATCTATCGGTCCTTTTCCATAGAAATTTTAGTTTTATCAACAAAAAAATACAACCATTCCCACCAGGAATGGTTGCTTGATTGTAAATGAGTTCATATCTTACGCTTCGGTTGACTCCTCTTGCTGAGATTCATTTGCTATCATTTCAGCATCCTCTGAATCCGGAGATTCATTCTCAGAAGGGCGAATATACCCATCGATTAAGCCCCAAAGCTCGTCCTTGCCGAGACCAATTTCCGAGGAGAATGGAATAAAATTATCCCCTGGCAGCACGCCCAGCTCCTGCTTCATGGTCTTGATATGCTTTTGCCAGCGTGTCTTAGGAATTTTATCCGCTTTGGTCGCTACAACACACATAGGAAGATCATAATGCTTCAACCAGTCGAACATCATCTTATCATTGCTGGTAGGCGAATGCCGCAGGTCCACAATAAGCAGAACAAGCTTCAACGTATCGCGCTCAGAGAGGTATTTTTCAACCATTTTACCCCATACCGCGCGTTGCGTCTTGGAAACCTTGGCATACCCGTAACCTGGAAAGTCAACAAAATACATGCTGTCTTCATTGATACGGTAATAGTTCATGTGTTGTGTCTTACCAGGCGTGGAGCTTGTCCGAGCCAGATTCTTACGGTTAATCATTCGGTTAATGAGGGAAGACTTCCCCACATTGGAACGCCCTGCCAGAGCAACCTCTGGCAAGGAATCATCAGGGTACTGATCAGGGCCAACGGCACTGATAATAAATTCGGCAATATTAACTTTCATAGGACTTCCTTTCTAATGCACACTACTCGGTGGCTCACTGCTAATTTCATTATGATGCTCAACTAACGCATGATGCAAGACCTGATCCATATTAGATACCGGTACGAACTCAACATCATTACGTACACTCTCAGGAATATCTTTCAAATCCCGTTCATTGTCTTTGGGAAGAAGGATCTTTTTATATCCAGCTCGGTGAGCCGCAAGAGATTTCTCTTTCAATCCACCAATGGGCAGTACACGTCCCCGCAAGGTGATTTCACCTGTCATCGCCACATCCTTCGAAACATAACGTTTCGTGAGCGCGGAGATCAATGCGGTTGCAATCGTAATCCCTGCAGACGGACCATCCTTCGGAATTGCACCTTCCGGAATATGGATATGAATATCAATCTTCTCATAAAAATCGGGCTGGAGCCCCAGCTCCTCCGCCTTCGAACGAGTATAGCTGAATGCGGCCTGTGCCGACTCCTTCATTACATCGCCAAGCTGTCCGGTGAGGGTTAGTTTACCTGTTCCCTGCACAACCGTAACTTCGATCAGCAATGTATCGCCGCCAACCTCAGTCCAAGCCAGCCCAGTGACCGTACCGATCTGATCTTCAAGCTCGGCCATACCGTAACGATATTTAGAAGCCCCAAGATAATCCTTGATGTCGTCAGGAAGAATGACCACTTTCTCTTTTTCCTCAGACACGATTTGTTTCGCAGCTTTGCGGCATAATGCTGCAATCTGCTGCTCTAAATTACGCACACCGGATTCACGGGTATATTCGCGGACAATGCGTAATAAGCTATCGTCTTCGATAATCAGTTGATCTTCTGCAAGACCGTGGTTTTTCTTCTGCTTAGGCAATAGATAACGGCTGCCGATTTGCAGTTTCTCCAGTTCCGTATAACCTGGAATGAACAGCATTTCCATCCGATCCAGCAAAGGACGCGGAATATTATGCACTACGTTCGCTGTTGTTACAAACATTACGTTCGACAAGTCGAACGGCAGCTCTACAAAATGATCACTAAACGTGTTGTTTTGTTCTGGATCCAACACCTCAAGCAGCGCTGAAGATGGATCTCCACGGAAATCCGCAGCCATCTTATCGATTTCATCCAATAGGATAACCGGATTAATCGTACCCGCCGTCTTCATGCCTTGGATAATCCGGCCCGGCATCGCACCTACATAAGTCCGTCGATGACCTCGAATCTCCGCCTCATCACGTACACCGCCTAACGAGATACGGACGAACTTGCGATTGAGCGAACGGGCGATGGAACGAGCTAGTGAGGTTTTCCCCACCCCTGGAGGACCTACAAGACATAAAATCGGACCCTTAAGCTTCTTAACCAACTGCTGAACGGCCAAATATTCCAATACCCGTTCCTTCGGTTTTTCCAAACCGTAGTGATCCTCATCAAGTACCTGCTCGGCCTTTTTGATGTCAAGATCATCCTCTGTCTGTTCACTCCAAGGGAGACTGAGCAGCCAATCTACATAGTTGCGAATAACGCCGCCTTCCGCAGAGCTGACTGGCATTTTTTCCAGCCGATCGATTTCTTTCTCCATCTTTTCTTTCACACGTTCTGGAACATTTTTCTCTTCCATTAGCGTCCGCAGCTCTTCCGCTTCTCCTACCCGGCCTTCCTTCTCGCCGAGTTCTTTCTGGATCGCTTTCATTTGCTCACGCAAATAATATTCCTTCTGCGTCTTTTCCATCTGCTTTTTGACACGTTGATTGATCTTACGTTCAAGCTCCAGCACTTCACGCTCATTATTAAGAATATCAAGAAGCTTCTCCAGCCGTTTACTGACATCAATCGTCTCGAGAATTTCTTGCTTATCCTTAATCTTTAGCGATAAATGACTCGTAATGACATCCGCAAGTCGACCAGGCTCTTCTATATCGGATACAGCAGCGAGGGTCTCTGGGGTCACTTTTTTGGATAACGTAATATAGTGTTCGAACTGATTGAGTACTGTACGCATCAGCGCGTCACATTCTTGATCGCTATCTTCATCTTCCGGCAGCTCACGCGCCATAACCTCATAGTACTCATCATTATCGATATAATTAATAATTTCGGCCCGTTCTACACCTTCAACCAGTACACGTATCGTACCGTTTGGAAGCTTCAGCATTTGCCGCACATTGGCGACAGTACCGACCCGAAAAATATCGTCCTGACCTGGCTCTTCAATATTCACTTCCGACTGGGAACAAAGAAGAATCAAATTATCTTCAACCATAGCTTTCTCTAGCGCCCGAACTGACTTCTCACGGCCCACATCCAAGTGAAGAACCATGCTTGGGTACACAAGAAGCCCTCTTAGCGGCAATAAAGGAAAACGACGACCTTTTGTTTTATTTGTCATCATCGCTTTCGCACCTCCCATGGCTCTCAATTAATCTCATATGCATTCATTCTAACAAAAGCAGCCCCAAAACACCAACAGAGTCCTTAGATTTCAAGAAGAACCGACTTGCTTTTCCTTAAATAGAGACAACGTTTCTTTTAGCATTTAAAAAGGAAGCAGCAGAATTGCCTGCAGCCTCCTTTATTTTACAGCGACAAATCTCACCTTACTCTTCGAATTAGGGATCAATTTAGTTTAACCCTTTGCAGATTCACCAGCGGCATCGGCCTTCAGGAGTGAAGGTGCAGCGGAGAACAGCTCTCCAGCAACTGCAGGCAACCTTACATCTGCTGTATCGGCACCAAACAGATGACGGAACACCTCTTCTACTGTTTCCATTGGAATAACGCGTAATGGCGCGAGGTCAGCGAAGAGAGACTGCCAGTTTTCTTTTGGAATAAGCACTGTAGTGGCACCAGCTTGAAAAGCAGCTTCTACTTTGGCAATTACACCGCCCACTGGCTTAACTCGACCATGGATGCCTATCTCACCTGTGATTGCTACCGTGTTATCCACCGGAAGCCCACGAATAGCAGAGACGATTGCTACTGCCATCGCCACCCCTGCCGAAGGCCCGTCAATCGGTGTTCCACCTGGGAAATTCACATGTAGATCATAACGATCGGGCTCCAGATTCATCGTACGCAGTACGGTCAATACATTCTCAACTGAGCCCTTTGCCATACTTTTTCGCCGAATCGTGCGGGAGCCTCCACCGATCTCTTCTTCATCCACCACACCTGTCACGTTCAATCTGCCTTGGCCGTTCACAGCAGGTGCTGCGGAAACTTCGATTTCGAGCAGAGTCCCCATCCCTGGCCCATACACGGCAAGACCGTTAACTAATCCAATCTGCGGTGCAGAAGGAATCTTGCGTTCCGTACGCAGTGGAAGCTGGCTACTGCCTGCCACCCATTCCACATCAGCAGCATTTAGTGTATCTCTCTGCTCAGTTAAAGCTAATCCGGCAGCCAACTGAATCATATTAACTGCCTCCCGGCCGTTGGTTGCATACTGTTGCACCACAATGACTGCTTCCGGACTTGGTTTAAGCCCAATTTTCTGTATCGCGTCACGCGCGATGACGGCAATCTCATCCGGCAGCAGCGGGCGGAAATAAATCTCCATGCAGCGCGAACGCAGCGCAGGTGAAATCTCATCCGGAGAGCGCGTAGTAGCGCCAACTAGCCGGAAATCAGCAGGCAATCCATTTTGAAAAATATCATGAATATAAGCCGGAGTATTATTATCCTCCGAATTATAATAAGCGCTCTCTAGCAGGACCTTCCGGTCTTCAAGCACTTTAAGCAGCTTATTCATCTGAATAGGGTGAAGCTCTCCTATCTCATCCAGAAAAAGAATCCCGCCATGCGCCTTAGTGACCGCGCCCGGTTTCGGCTGTGGCACACCCGCCACACCCATGGCCCCTGCACCTTGATAAATAGGATCATGCACAGAGCCGATCAACGGGTCAGCAATACCACGCTCATCAAAACGAGCGGTAGTGGCGTCAATCTCTGTGAATTTGGCGTCACTTTTAAAAGGAGAAAGCACATTCTTTTTCGCCTCTTCCATGACAACACGCGCTGCCGCAGTCTTGCCCACTCCCGGCGGACCATAAATAATCACATGCTGCGGATTAGCGCTGCAAAGTGCGGCTTTCAGGGCGCGCAGCCCATCTTTTTGCCCGACAATATCTCCAATAGAAGCCGGACGTGTTTTCTCCGACAATGGTTTAGTTAATGTAATCATCCGCATTTTCCGTAACTTGTCCAGTTCCTTGCGCGACTCTCGTTCTACCGCTGTCTTATTTGTCTTCTGACCCCGCAGCAGATTCCAAAAGTATACGCCGATAACCAGCGCGAAAAAGAGCTGCACGATCATCACAACTATACTTAATTCCATAGGTCATCCTCCTGTTTCGTTCAGTCTACCTTTCCACCCTTGGCTACTATTAGGTAGTATAGCCGTTTCGGTAATTAGTAAACGCGAATTTGCGGATTTGTTGAATTGTTGCAGTAGGATAGACTCTGATAATTAACTATAAGGGCATTAATGAGTATGGGGAGTACGAATGTAGCTTAGATAATTTTAAAAAAAGGAGATTGTTGAGGAGGTTGGAGAGGAAGGATGAAGAGATGAAGAGGAATGAAGGAGGAATGCGGAGAAATGAGGGAGAGATTAGTGGAAAGGGAATTTGAGCAACTGTGGTGTTAAGGGGAATCGTCATACTTAGTAACTGAGTATCGTGATCGGTGCTACCTGGGGGTAAGGAACCTAGTTGTGCGTACCGCTAAGGGTAAGGGCGTCGGGAGTTTCCTGTAGACGTTTAGTTTGTTGAGTTCGAGGAGGTACTTTTAGAAGCTGAGTTAGCTGGGGACGGTGAGCTACTTCTAGAGGCTAAGTCAGCTGGGCACGGTGAGCTTCTTTTAGAAGTTGAGTTAGCTAGGGACGGTGGGTTACTTCTAGAAGTTACGTCAGTTTACCTCTAAGATGCAGAGTTAACTTAATTTGCTGAACATATCCGTTTGTATCTCCTATGTTCTTAGAAACATCCTATTCAGTACAAAAATCTAAGTATCATTGGTACCCAGCCAAATAATTAGGGAAATCCTCCCTATTTATCAGTGATTCACGACCTCAAAGCTGCCAATTAGGGAAATCCTCCCTGATTATTGGACGAATCACACATAAATAGGAAAAATGTTCCTTTTATTAGGGAGTTTTTCCCTAAAAAGCTTGATTTTGAGCCATAATCGTCTTATTTCAGGGAGAATTTCCCTAATTGTTGCGTTTTACTTCATAATGAACTTCACATCAAGCTCCTTCACATACCTTCTTTTCAAATTTCCACCTTCAGCAAAAGCCATGGCCAACATTGTTACGCCTATATGATCAGCTCCATCAAACCACTTCTGCTACACCTGCTCCATCAGCCACTTTTACAACTTTATCCACTTCAAAACATTAGCTACGTCATCTACACCAGTTACATCAGCTACCTCAGCTACACCAGCTACAATAGCACCACCAACTCCATAAGTTCCACCAGATACCTCAATTACATAGGCTAAACTGTTCCATTACTCCTACATAAACTACTTCAATAATATAGCCTCCACCAGCCATCAGCCTTTACAAATATCAATCCCAGTAATAAAGAACATCACGAGCCAGCTTATACTCAACATTTTTGACGCCGATTCCCCTCTTCACAGGAGTAAGCCAGCCTTTTTCACAGAGATTCTTTAGCATCATGCGTACTGTTTTGGGATCTAGCGTGAAATAATCAGCGACATCTTTAGGGCGTATCACCCCAGCTTGACGCACCACTAAACGCATGATTTCCTTCTCAGCGATTAGCAGTCTGCCACGCGGTGCATCTACAATTTGGTAGCGGCTTAGCGCCAAACGCAGCAGTGTAACACATAACTCAGGGCGCTGTTCAACATCATCATAGGCAAATGAAATTACTTGATAACCCATTCCGTACAGAAAAGTTTCACGATTTAGCTCATTACAATACTTCAGCCTATCCATGTCTCTTACATGAGCTGCATACCCTTTGATCTCAAACAAAAGCTTGATCGGCCCCGGCAAAAAAGCAAAATCAGCAAAATAAGCTCGTCTTTGTAAATCCAGCACCTCATACTCCGGATGAAGATTATTGAAATCACCACGAAGCGGCCACCAGACATTCTGCAAAAATAATTTCTCGGCGTGGCCATGACCTCTCTCCAGCCTTCCCCGCCGTTCGCCCGTTCTGCTTGCAAGATGATGCGCAATAAATTTTTCATGGGCTTGTTCATAGTTCATGTTTACTCATTCCTTCCTCCAAAATAGGAAATAAACGCAAAAAAAACGCCCCATGAGCCCCGGATATACCGGAACTGCACAGGACGTTCTTCGCCACTTAGATCACTACTTACCTAACGTCGCAATAAATTACTATACGATGCTAAGAAGTGTTTATAATATTATGAGATTGAAAATTTCTTTATAAATACCATTCAGACCAAGTTACTTCGACTGCACCGGAGGTGCAAGGTTAGCGTGGGCGCGGCCTGGGATTTCGCCCGTTGCCTCGTAAGCCACCACGATCGCATCAATTTCCTTCTTCAGCTCGTTCACGAGTTCAGCTTCAGGCACTTTACGGATCATTTGTCCGTAGCGGAAAAGCAAACCTTCCCCACGAGCGCCAGCAATACCGATATCTGCTTCACGTGCTTCACCAGGACCGTTAACAGCACAGCCAAGGACAGAAACTTTAATAGGCACCTTAAGCTTCGAAATGTATTCTTCCACCTCATTAGCGATGGAGAAAAGATCGATATCCAGCCGTCCGCAAGTCGGACAAGAGATCAGCGTCGCCGCGTTAGAGATCAGACCAAACGTCTTCAGCAGCTCACGCGCCACCTTAACCTCTTCAACCGGATCGGCACTAAGCGAGATACGCAGTGTGCTGCCGATGCCCATAGAGAGCAGTGCACCAATACCTGCGGAGCTCTTCACTGTACCAGCAAACAATGTGCCAGATTCTGTAATCCCCAAGTGCAGTGGATAAGGGATGACTTCCGCAGCCTGACGGTAAGCTTCGATGGCCATTGGCACATCGGATGCTTTTAGAGAAACGATAATGTCGTGGAAATCCAGTTCCTCCAGAATACCAATATGGTATAACGCACTTTCTACCATAGCTTCTGGGGTTGGGTATCCGTATTTCTCCAAAAGGTGATTCTCCAAAGAACCGGCGTTTACACCAATCCGAATCGGAATTCCTTTTTCTTTACATGCTTTAACTACCGCTTCTACCTTTTCGCGACGACCAATGTTCCCCGGATTAATCCGTACCTTATCGATGCCGTTCTCAATAGCCATCAACGCTAGCTTATAGTTGAAATGAATATCCGCTACGAGTGGGATATGAATCTGTTTCTTGATCTCCTTGATTGCGGCAGCCGCCTCTTCATTGTTGACAGTTACGCGTACTAGCTGGCAGCCTGCTTCCTCAAGCCGCAATATTTCAGCTACAGTAGCCTCCACATCAGCGGTTTTGGTTGTACACATGCTTTGAATCGCAACCTCGTTGTTTCCCCCAATAATGAGCCCGCCAACATTGACAGGACGGGTTTGGTGTCTCAAGAACATGATTTTTCTCCCCCATAACGCCAAAGCTCCACCCCTTCGCTCCCGCTAATGTGAAGCGGGATAAGCGGAAGAAAGGTGGAGACTGTGACATGTATTGTTAAGGAAAAGCGGCTTACGCGCTTTCCTCTTTCTTCTTGTCTTTCTTAAGGTTGAGCTCAGGCAAAGCTTTCTCCTGAACGACCTGTTCCGTGATCACACAATCCTTAATATCATCGCGTGAAGGAACTTCATACATCACATCGAGCATGATGCTCTCAATAATCGCGCGCAGTCCACGGGCTCCCGTATTACGTTTGATCGCTTCCTTGGCAATTGCTTCGAGTGCCAATGGTTCGAACTTCAACGCTACGTTGTCCATTTCCAGCAGCTTGATATATTGTTTAGTGAGTGCATTTTTAGGCTCGGAAAGGATACGTACAAGCGTATTCTCATCAAGCGGCTCCAAAGTCGAGATGACTGGCAGACGGCCTACAAATTCAGGAATAAGACCGAATTTGAGCAAATCTTCAGGCAATACCATCGACAAATATTCGCCAGGCTTAAGATCCTTTTGTCCTTCAACTGCTGCGTTGAAGCCAATGATTTTTTTACCGATACGGCGTTTAATCATTTGCTCCAGACCGTCAAAGGCACCGCCAACGATGAACAGGATGTTCGTCGTGTCGATCTGAATAAACTCCTGGTGAGGATGCTTACGTCCGCCCTGCGGAGGCACAGAAGCAACAGTTCCTTCCAGAATCTTCAGAAGCGCTTGCTGTACACCTTCGCCGGAAACGTCACGAGTAATGGACGGATTCTCGGATTTACGTGCTACTTTATCAATTTCATCAATATAGATAATGCCGCGTTCGGCTTTCTCCACATCGTAATCTGCAGCTTGAATGAGTTTGAGCAGAATGTTCTCAACATCCTCGCCAACATAACCAGCTTCCGTTAAGGAAGTAGCGTCTGCAATAGCAAAAGGAACGTTGATAATCTTCGCCATCGTTTGTGCTAACAAGGTTTTACCAGAACCTGTTGGACCGAGCAAAAGGATATTACTCTTCGTCAGCTCAACATCTTCGATCTTGCTTTGGCTGTTCACGCGCTTGTAGTGGTTATAAACCGCTACAGAAAGAGATTTCTTCGCTTGCTCTTGACCGATTACATATTGATCCAAAATATCACGAATTTCCTTTGGTTTTGGAATATCCTTCAGATCAAGCTCTTCCTCATGACCGAGCTCTTCTTCCACAATTTCCGTGCAAAGCTCGATACATTCGTCACATATATAAACGCCCGGTCCTGCTACAAGCTTACGAACCTGCTCTTGTGATTTACCGCAAAAAGAACATTTCAATTGCCCTTTTTCATCATTAAATTTAAACATCTAACCACCCCTTTAAGATTTCATCGGTGAAGAAAGAACCTGGTCAATAAGCCCATATTCCTTGGCTTCTTCCGCGCTCATGAAGTTATCGCGGTCTGTGTCCCGTTCGATTTTTTCAAGGGGCTGACCTGTGCGATCTACATAAATTTGATTCAGCTTCTGTCTCGTCTTGAGGATCCAGTCAGTGTGAATCCAAATATCAGACGCTTGACCTTGAACACCGCCGAGCGGTTGATGAATCATAACTTCGCTGTTGGTCAGCGCATATCTTTTGCCCGGAGCCCCAGCTGTTAGAAGGAGCGATCCCATGCTTGCTGCCATCCCTACACAAATGGTTGAAACATCCGGTTTGATATATTGCATCGTATCGTATATACCCATGCCGGCTGTTACTGAACCACCGGGTGAGTTGAGGTACAAGTGAATGTCCTTCTCGGGATCATCTGCTGCCAAAAACAGCAATTGAGCAATAACCAGATTGGCGACATCATCGTCAATCGCACTGCTTAAGAAAATGATGCGATCCTTGAGCAATCTGGAATAGATATCGTACGAACGTTCTCCACGACTTGTTGATTCCACAACCATTGGTACCAGACTCATGCCACCAACCTCTTTTCTCTGTACAGATTAGTCTTATCGTTTCAGAAATATTTTAACACGTTCACGGCGCGATGTCATTTTTTCACTACAGTGGACAGTCCGCTGCTTGTGAATTGTGACGTTACCGCCCCTATTACCTTATTGCCATACGTTCATACGGATACCTATGTAGTCACATATATTTGCGGCCGAGGATAAAAATAAGGCACGTAACGAAACTTACGTGCCTTATCATATCTGTATGGAGGCCGTGTAACTGGCCGTTCTAGGTAGTGTCAAGCTAAAACGCCTTCGGCGTCCTTTTAAGGACGGTAAGCGTTTATGCGAGAATTATAAGAATAAAGTATAAAGTGAAACTTATACCTTCTTATAATTTTAAAATATCCTACTCAGCTTTAGTGTCTTCAGCAGCTGGTGCTTCTTCTACTGCTTCAACTTCTACACTATTGCTAACAAGGAAATCAATGGTTTTACGCAACGAAAGCTCTTCGCTCAAGCTGCCCAGTGAACCGTTAGCTGCCAAGATGCTGCGGATTTCTTCTGGAGTACGTTTGTAAGCTTCAGCCATAGTAGCCAACTCTTCGTTAACTTCTTCTTCGGAAACTTCAATGTTCTCTTGTTTTGCGATAACTTCCAATACCAGGTTGTTGCGAACGCGTTTTTCAGCATCGCCTTTCATTTGGTTCTGCAAGTCTTCACGAGTTTGGCCGGAGAAGCTAAGGAACATATCCATGTTCATGCCTTGTTGACGAAGACGAGTGTCGAAGTCGCGAACCATATTCTCAACTTCACTGTTGATCATAGCTTCAGGGATTTCAACTTCAGCGTTAGCTGCTGCTTTATCAACAACTGCATTCTCACGAAGGCCTTTCAGTTCTTCCTCTTTACGGGATTCGAGCTGAGCTTTCAGATCTGCTTTGTACTCATCCAAAGTTTCGAATTCACTTACATCTTTAGCGAATTCATCATCCAATGCAGGAAGTTGTTTGCGTTTGATTTCGTGCAGCTTCACTTTGAATACTGCTTTTTTACCCGCAAGGTTCTCTGCATGGTATTCATCAGGGAAAGTAACTTCAACATCTTTGAAATCTCCAGTAGCCATTCCTACCACTTGCTCTTCGAATCCTGGAATGAAGGAGTTGCTGCCAAGCTCAAGAGAGTGACGTTCAGCTTTTCCGCCTTCAAACGGTACATCATCAACATATCCGTCAAAATCGATTACAGCGATGTCGCCGTTAGCTGCTGCTTCTTCTTCAACTACTACAAGCTCAGCATGACGTTCTTGCAGACGAGCAAGTTCAGCACTCAACTCTTCTTCAGTCACTTCAGCTTTTTGTACTGGAACTTCCAGACCTTTGTAATCGCCGAGCTTCACTTCAGGTTTAACCGTGATCTTCGCTTTGAAGATAAAGGATTGACCTTTAGCAAATTGCTCAATATCAACTTCAGGACGGTCTACAGGGAAGATGTCAGTTTGTTCAACTGCTTCACCGTAAGCTTCAGGAAGAAGAATGTCGATTGCATCTTGGTACAAGCTTTCTACACCAAAACGGGATTCAAAGATCGGCCGAGGTACTTTACCTTTACGGAAGCCTGGTACGTTAGCTTTTTTAACGACTTTGTTAAAAGCTTTATCAAGTGCTGCTGTTACGCGTTCTGCGTCTACTTCTACTTCAAGAACTCCAAGGTTCTTCTCTATTTTTTCCCATGTTGCTTTCATATTATACTTTTCCCTCCAAAATATAGGTTCACAAGTTTACTTCAAATAATGATACAATCCACGCACAGAATAACCATTATATTATATACAACATTACTTTATTTATCAAGTAGAGAAGTCTTTATAAAACCCTTGAGAGCACGATAAGCTCCCTCAAATTGAAAGCGCATGCCGTCTGTGATGCCATACATTCCACGTGTCTCTTCCTCTTGTCGGGAGCCGTTTAAACTCTCAGAAACAAATTGGTGCAACGCTCCTGCCCAAATATCCAGCAAAACGTCTTCGCCTTCCAGCAATTTCCGATATTCATCCGACCCATAAATCGACATGATGAACTGGCCCCAGAGCTCTTGTGCAAAATAATACAGCGTAGGCTCATGCACCTCAGCCTGCCCGGCTACCCGCTCCAGCACATGACTCACCTGCGGAGGAAAATCCTCCGTCTGCAGTGGCACGCTCTCGATCTCTACAAGTACCTTTTCATGTCCGCGAATCAGCTTCACTGTTCCCTGCATCCCACGCCGCTTAAGCGTCTGCAAGGTCCGAAATTGCAGCAGTGGATGAACATTATCCCCCTGTAGCCAAGTGGTCAGCTCCTCGTCAACGCCGCCACCTTCCAGATAGGATAGCTGCTCAAGTGCAAGTATTGTCGCCTCAGACAGAGGCTCGTTCATCACCCGCTGCAGCAGCTTTTTGGGATACCCCGTATCCTCGTTCATTTTAGATTTGGCCAAAAAGCGGGCCATATCCTCTTCCCTTAAATCTTCGTCTTCGGGGTGAACAGCTCCCTCCGCATCTCCATTCTGGGACGCGTAAGGAAATGCCGTTTCGAGCCATTCCAGCAGGGACCGCCATTCCTCGTAATTTCGCTCTTCCTGTCCTTGACACTGCAGCAAAAAACGAAGCAGCTCCATCGCTTCCCCGTAGCGTTCACTTTCCAGCATCACCGTCAGCTGGATTTGATAATAGTCCAGTGTCTTGGGGAACAGGACGATATTCTCTTTGGTGGCGGGGGAATCCGAATGTTTAATGAGGGCACCTCCTTATGTCTACTTATGTGAATGGAATCCTAACCATTATAAAAGTTATTAATACCTTAAGCTTCTTCCGAAACTTAATAATTGTAGATTATAGCATACCCCGTACTCTTTTTAAAAAACAGCTTGAAAAAAAACACCCCATATGATATGATAATTCCTGCTTGCTTTTCTGCCAGCAACCATGTCCCGGTAGCTCAGCTGGATAGAGCATGCGCCTTCTAAGCGCACGGTCGGGGGTTCGAATCCCTTCCGGGACGTCATATAGAAACAGCCTTCCTTCGGGAAGGCTGTTTCTGTGTTCAGGGGAGAGGTTGGGCGGAGCTCAGGAGAAGGAATAGGCGGAGCTCAGGGAGTCACTGGGACGAATAGACGACTGAACGACTGAGCTTAAAGATTCGCGGCTCTAGATTAGCCGAGTCTCAGGGGTTCATGGAGTTCGGATTCGAAGCTCAGAGCCTGATGAAAACTTAGCCTCGTCGGGCTATGAGTCGATGGTGCTTAACTTTTGATGCTCGCTCGGACTTGGTCACACTTAGAACTCATTGGGGCTCAGGGTTCTGTGAAACTTAGCAATCGATGATCAGTTTTTATGAGTCAATACCACATCATACCCCGCCGCATTAGAACATCACGGCTGCTTTTCCGGAGAAACGCCGCTACATGCTATCTAATTGCATTTTCTGCAACTAAAAGTACCCTTTTACCTCCAAAACTCGCTTTAATTGCATTTCATACACTTATATTCTCAGATTTACTCCTAGAATGGCCTTTTCACCATTTTTAACTGCACAAAGTGCAATTAAACCCAAACAAACCTATCCCCATCAAAAATAAATGCATAAAGTGCAATTAAAAACCACTCATTACTCATCGACTATTAATCTTCAAATTCCCATTTCTGATTTTTAAATATGGGAACTTTTTTAGCTTTCTATAAGCGTGGCCAATCCAATTACTCAAAAGACACGCGCATTAGCAATTTTATCGAAGGATGAGAGTACCTTTGCTTATTTAATCGGGAATAAAAAAACTGTTCACGGCGATTTCTCGCCGAGAGACAGTTTTTTATGCATGTCTTCCTATATTAGCGGAATCAGCGCCCTTTGCGACGATTTCCGAGCCAGAGCGGAAAACGGAAGGCAAAGTTAATAAACAGAACTACAAATACGAGTACGGCTGCTGATTTGTCAGCGATTTGCCGCGCATCTTCTACAATTGCTTCAGATTGTACATACCATAGATGCACTGCTAGGGTTTCTCCCGGCGAGAACAGATTAAAGTCCCACATTTCGCCCGAGGTACTGAGGCCTGCGGTAAGGATAATAACCGCAGACTCCCCGAAGGCGCGCCCAGCAACGAGACAAATCCCAGTAACAATGGCTGACATTGCAACGGGTAGAACTACTGTGCGGATCACATGGAATTTAGTCATGCCCAGTGCATATCCAGCTTCACGCATCTCCCCAGGAACAGCACGAACCGCTTCCTCCGTCACACGTGCAAGCATAGGCAGATTCAAAAGCGCCAAGCTTACCCCACCGCCAAGAATCGTCAGGCCGATTCCAAAATATTCAGCAAATATCGCAAGTCCAAGCATACCAAATACAATTGAAGGAACCGAAGAGAGAGCTTCTACACATATACGCAGGCCGCCTGTAAAAGCATTATCCGGAGCATACTCCGCCATATAAATCCCCGCACCTAAACCGATAGGGACGGAAATAAGCAGCGAGATGAACAAAATATAAAAAGAGTTGAAAAGTACAGGACCGATCCCGCCACCTACGTCAATCTCTTCAGGCTGTTTAATCAGGAAGTCAGGCCGCAGCGCTGGCAGACCTTTACTAAGAATCGTGAAGAGCAGCCAGAAGATTAGCAGCATGACTAAAGCCCCAAGCGTATAAAACCCAATAGTCGCGAGCTTATTGCGTCTCTGAGCACGCGCTGTATGCTTTGTACTTGCGAATCCGTTCACGCTGCATCCCTCCTTTTTCTACCCAGCACGCGGATGATCAGAATCAGTACAAAGGAAATCACCAGCAGAAGAAAAGCCATCATATGTAGGGCATAATTCCAGGTTGATTCAAACTCTACATTCGAGATTTGCATAACGATGTTACTAGTCAAGACCGAAGCAGGTGTAAATAAGGTTTTCGCCAACTGTGGTGTGTTTCCGATAACCATAACTACAGCCATTGTCTCCCCCACAGCACGAGTCATCCCGAGAATGACCGCGGAGATAATTCCTCTGCTAGCCGCAGGCAAAACAACACGCATAATAACTTGCAGACGGGTAGATCCAAGAGCGTACGCAGCATCCCGATATTTGCGTGGAACAGCGACAATTGCATCATCACTGATTCGGCAAATTGTTGGCAGGACCATTAATGCGAGCACGAGGGCCGCAGCCAGTAATCCATCGCCCAAGCTTTCCCCACTAACTCTACGCAGAAAAGGAAGTAATACCGTTAAGCCTAAATAACCATATACTATAGAAGGAATACCAACGAGCAAATCGAGCACCGGGCGAATGAAGGTCTTCATCCACTTTGGAGCAATCTCCGCACAGAGCACGGCCATACCCACAGAAATAGGTACTGCGATCAGCAGGGTCAAAGCCGTCAGTGAAAGTGTATTTACAATGAAGGCAGCAGCCCCAAAGGAGTCCTCTTCAGGCGTCCAGTTAAAAGAAAAGAAAAAGTCCGCAGGCGAGAGATGACCAAACAGAAGCAGCGCCGTTTTGCCGATAAATAGAATTACAAGTCCAAGCACGAAGCAAAGTGCAAGAATGCTGAATAAGAAATAAAAGCGGAATAATCGATTGCTAAACATATGTCTACTGTGACGTTTGGAGTTGGCGCTAACTTCTGTAACGCCCTCCTTAACCTTAGTTGCCAGGTTGTGGACTGGTGCCCCCATACTTTCCCTCCTGTAAGCGGCCAACCCCGTATCAAAATCGGGGCTGGCCGCTGTTACCGTTCAATATGATCTTCAGATGTTATTAACCCTTCATTGCTGCGATCGGAATGAATTTAAGCTTTTTCAGAGAACCTTGTTGGAACTTTTTGCTTTGTACGTATTCGATAAATTCTTTAGTTGCGCCAGTAGGTTGACCTTTAGTCATGTAGTAACCATAAGCCCAAATCTTATAAGAACCGTTAATTACGTTGTCTGTAGTAGCTGCGATACCGTTGTGTTTCACTGCTTTTACGTCGCCACTTACATAAACAAGGTCGATATAACCGATGGAGTTAGGAGTAGTTCCTACTGCTGTTTTCATGTCGCCGGATGAACCTGTTTCTTTGTAGTTCTTAGCTTTTTTAACGATATCTCCGCCATCCAAGGCTTTAGCTTGATAGTTAACGCGGGTACCAGAACCGAAAGAGCGAGTGATGACAACGATATCTGCATCTGCGCCGCCTACTTCTTTCCAGTTGGTGATTTTGCCAGCGAAAATACCTTTAAGTTGTTCTGTTGTGAGGTTATCTACACCCACATTTTTGTTTACAATCGTTGCAAAAGGAATGACAGCTACTTTGTTCGCTACCTGTCCGTCAAAAGCTTTGAAGCCTGGTACGTCGATGCTAGCATCCCAGTCGCAAGCGCCGATATCAGCGATGCCTTTTTTCACAGCTTGTGGTCCAGTTACAGAACCTTTACCAGATGCTGCGATTTTCACTTTAGGGTGCAGCTTTTGGAATTCTTTTGCCGCTTGCAAGGTCAATGGAAGAAGTGCGGTTGAACCGTTAACGGTGATTTTGCCACTAAGTGAATCTGCTGCTGCTGCAATCCCTGCAAAAGATGCGGTTACCGCGATTACGGCTGTTAAAGCCGTTACTGTTAATTTCTTGAAGATTTTCATTGTACTATTTTCTCCTCTCGGCTCTAGGCCGTTAAAATATGTTTGGGATAATCATTATTTAGTCAGTTGCAGCCCTTTACCGCCTTGGATAACCCATACGCTGTCGCCGCTCACAATCGCAAGCTTGCTTCCGTCTTTAGATACAGATACTTCAGATACATCTTCAGTCGTACGGAACAGTTCGGTCTTTGCACCACTACCATCGATAGAATAGATCACTGTGCTTCCGTCTGCCGTAGTACCTGCCACTGCCAAACCATTGCTAACGCCAGTGGACCAATTCACTTCGATATCAAGTGCAATATTAGTGCTGGTTGCGTCCGCTTTTACAAGCTTCAGGGTATTCTTCGCATTGCCGTCTGCATCTGCGCTCAGGTATGCCACATTTCCATCAGCCAAAATCTCTGGGTAAAGCTTGTTATCCGCTGTGGTTGTTAATGCAGCTGGTTTAGCATCTTTTGTAGCCAGATCAAGCTTGTAAAGCTGCTCTCCTGCCGAGCTAAAGTCTACCGTAAGAGAATCTTCTGTGCTGTCTGCATCATTTTTAGCAACACCCGTCAAATTAACGATATAAACGGCGCTTTTTTCGTCAGCAGAAATGCGCAGTTCAGATTTATTCTCAACCTTGTCAGCCAAAACGGATTTAACATCACCAGTCTCTACTGAGATTTTAGCGATTTTTTCTTGCTTGTCTCCTTGGATGAAATAAATGCTTTTCCCATCTTTGGACCAAACCAGATCTGTCTTCACGCTATTGTCGGTGCCTAGTGTTTTAACAGCTCCGCTAGACAAGTTAATCAGATTCAGCAAACCTTTCTCATCATTAAAAGCTCCCCACTGTTGATCCGGCGATACTGCAAAGTCCACCGCACTGTCATTTGACGAAAACACTTCATAGTTACCTGGTTCTGTACTGAATTTGATAAGCTGAGTAGTTTCAGCATCACTTTTGTTCGCAATCAGGTTACCAGCTGCCGTCCAGTGCAAAGTATCAAACAATCCTTCCGGACGTGCAAAGCTCAAAATCGTGCTAGCATCAGCATCCAGCTCTCCACCTAATGCAATAACTAACTTAGTCAGCTCTACATAGGTTTTACCGTTATAAAACACTGGAGCCACTGTGAACGATTCGGAATTACCATCTACTTGATAGCTCTTTGAGCCTGTTTTGAGTTGCACATTATGTAGTCCTTTGCTGTCGTTAAGTTCAAACCCGCTTGTTCCCAGTACTACCTTAGCCCCAATTTCACCAGCTACCTGAGTCAGCGAGTAAAGCTTGTAACCACTGCTGTTAATGGTGTTAAACACAATCGGCGTTCCGTTTACATTCCAAGTAGTTGTACCTTCTTTAACTGCTGTAACAGCAGCGACTTGATTGGTAGCTACAGATTTTACATTACTGCCGGTGCTAGCTGCAGATACACTTCCAACGCCTACTGTTGCAAGAAGTGCTGAAGCCAACGTTGCGCTAATCCATTTACTGTTTTTCAATTAGATTCACCCTTTTCGTATAGGTAACTGCTAATGTCATTTTCGTCTACAATTGTCAATTCTGTTGCAGAGGAGTGTAATGGAAATATTAACTAGTATTCTTTTTTTAAAAAAATCAGGTATATTAGCTCATTTAACAATTTTCTTGCTCTAAACCAAATGAACTAAAGAGCAAAAACAGCCTCTTTTCGTAAAAAGGTGCTTGGTGTGGCTAGCTTATTTAGTTGGAGAATTGTTTGGGATTTGGTGAGACGTAGGGACTAATTTGAGATTGTAGGCGTGAGGGAAGCTTGTTACTGGCGAGAGTCTGCTATCAATTATGTGGCTGCTGCTTACGATTTAAAAACTAACTGGTCTGTTGGGGCGCTTTCTGCGTAAGGGGCATCGTAGGAGATTCGGCTGATTGTACGGGATTTATACCGTTCTTTTGCTAACTTTAGCGGGATTGGGCTCATTGTGCGGGATTTATACCGTTCTTTTGCTAACTTTAGCGGGATTGGGTACATTGTACGGGATTTATACCGTTCTTTTACTGACTTTAGTAGGATCGGGCTCATTGTGCGGGATTTATACCGTTCTTTTACTGACTTTAGTAGGATCGGGCTCATTGTGCGGGATTTATACCGTTCTTTTTCTGACTTCAGTCGGATTGAGCTCATTGTGCGGGATTTATACCGTTCTTTAGCTTGATTTATCTAAATCATGCCTATTTAGTGGCATTTACGCCCTTCTTTTGTCTGGTTTAGGTAAACCCGTGCTATTTTGAGGCAATTATGCCTTTCTTTTAGCTGATTTAAGTGGATCGACGCCATTTAAGGGCATTTATGTCTTTCTATTACCTAGTTTAGGCGGACTGACACTATTTAGTGGCACTTTTGCCTTTCATTCAAATCATCTCTATATACATAGTAAAAGGACAAGTTGAATTAACAAACCTCAATCGGGATTAAGCTTATACTGTGGGATACATTTGTATAAAATATATGGTTTACAATTCCTAACTTTTGATGCAGAGTAATGAGTGAGTACTCACTCATTATGTACTTAGAGTGTTTAACGCAATGCAGTTCAACACCATCACCATCACCATCACCATCACCATCACCATCACCATCACCACCATCTACACCATCCACACCATCCACACCATCTACACCATCTACACCATCTACACCATCACCACCTTATCACCACCATCTTCAACTCAAGCAAGTATCCCAGAACATTCAGAATCGAGGAGATAAACATGGGTTCAGAGGCTCCAGTTATTTCAGTGAGCCATGTCGGGAAAGCGTTTGGAGAGAAACAGGTGCTCGAGGATATTTCGCTTCAAGTGGAACGTGCGGAAACCTTTGGCATATTAGGGCCATCGGGCTCAGGAAAAACAACATTAGTGAAGCTGCTTACAGGTATCGATGAGGTAACCTCCGGCGAGGTGAAAATACTTGGCGTGACGATGCCGAAGCTGACTATGCTGCAACAGATTGGGTATATGGCCCAGTCTGATGCCTTGTACACGGAGCTTAGCGCGAAGGAGAATCTGGAGTTTTTTGCAGCGCTATATGGACTAAAGGGGGAGCAACGCTCCAAACGCATCACAGCCGTAATGGAGATCGTTAATTTACAAGATCATTTAAGAAAAAGAGTAGACCAATACTCCGGCGGGATGAAACGCCGCTTATCATTGGCGATCGCGCTGCTGCATGAACCGCCGTTGCTTATTCTTGATGAGCCTACAGTTGGCATAGATCCGGTATTGCGGCTATCCATCTGGAAGGAACTAAAAGCGCTGAACCAGAAAGGCACCACTATTGTGCTGACCACGCATGTCATGGATGAAGCTGAAAAATGTGACCGGCTCGGAATGATCCGTGATGGCAAGCTGCTTGCTGCCGACACGCCTGCCGGACTGCTGCAAGCCACCGGTTCAGCTTCTATTGAAGAAGCCTTTTTATATTATGGAGGTGTGCGTTCATGAGAATCCGAGCGATCACCTTAAGGATTTTGCGACAATTCATTCATGATAAAAGAACAATGGCATTAATGTTCATTGCACCACTCCTCGTTCTAAGCTTAATGAGCTTGGTCTTCAACGGTGACGCCTATGAACCAAAAATCGGTGTGTCCGGTGTACCTCTAAATATGTCAGCTGCGTTAAAAGAACAAAATGCCACCATCAAAGAATATGCCAGCGCAGAGCTGGGAAAAGGCGCTTTAGTAGAAGGAAAAATTGACGCTTTGATCACTTTGAACGGAACCGCCGGAGATTCGCAAGTTACGCCTCAAGTGCTGCTAGAAGGTAGCAACCCTACAGCCAACAAGGCAGTAATCATGACGCTGCAACAAATCTCCCAGAAGCTTCTTCCAAGCACAAAGGAACAATTACAGCCGCAGATCAGCTATCTTTACGGTTCTGAGAATATGAAGACGATCGACCGTTTCGGTCCCATTATGATTGGCGTATTTGTTTTCTTTTTCGTATTCTTGATTGCAGGTGTATCCTTCTTAAGGGAACGAACCACAGGCACGCTTGAACGCCTACTTTCGACTCCATTAAAAAGATGGGAGATTGTGATCGGGTATGTATGTGGTTTCGGCATATTTACCGTTTTTCAGGCGCTATTGATCTCATGGTATTCCATACAGATTCTTGGCATTATGATGACAGGCAGCTTTGGTTACGTGTTGCTGATCACATTACTCCTATCGATGACAGCGCTGACGTTGGGCACACTGCTGTCGGCTTTTGCAGCCAATGAGTTGCAGATGATTCAGTTCATTCCGCTCATTATAGTGCCACAAATCTTCCTCAGTGGATTATTCCCGCTCGATACCCTCCCACTGTGGCTCCAGCGCGTTGGCCTCGCTACACCGATCTATTACGGATCAGAAGCTCTGATGGACATTATGGTCCGTGGCAAAGGATGGAGCGCAATTGCACTGGATGTCTATGTACTTATAGGATTTTCGCTGCTATTTATGCTGCTGAATGTATTGGCACTGCGCAAACATCGCAAAATGTAACTTCACAAAAGCTATTATCATTGAAACAAAATGAATTAAGCATGGAGGATTATTGTAATGAAAGAGGAAGTTTCTACGGAACAAAATATAGAAGAGCAGTGGATAGAAGAGCTGCTGACCCTTAGCAAAGACGAGAAACTGACACCGAAGCAGATTTCTATTCTACAAGCGGCGATTGAGGTATTCTCCGAAAAAGGATACTCTGCGACTTCAACGAGTGAAATTTCTCAGAAGGCGGGCGTGGCCGAGGGAACGATTTTTCGCTATTACAAGACTAAAAATGATCTGCTGCTTGCCATAGTAGGTCCTACCATGAGTCGCATGCTTGCGCCTTTTGTGCTGCGGAATTTCAACGGCGTGCTCGATATGCCCTACGACAGCTTCGAGGAGTTCCTGCGGGCATTTATGATCAATCGGCTGGATTTCGCCCGCAAGAATTTTAAAATTCTTAAGATTCTTATTCAGGAGATTCCTTTTCAGCCAACAGTTAGAGCGCAGTTTGTAGAGAATATTCTTAGCAAAATACTGGAGCGCGTGATTGATATTGTTGAACATTTTAAGGAAAAGGGTGAAATCATAGAGGTGCCTACACCCACACTTATACGCTTCACACTCTCATCTGTCGTAGGTTATTTGATGAATCGCTTGCTGCTGCAGCCAGATAAGGACTGGAACGACGAGGAAGAAATCAACCTGACGATCGCTTTTATCATGCATGGAATAAGTAAAGCAACACCCCCTATTTGATGCGCACGCCCGTTCTGTTATCATAAGTACTATATTAAATTCGGACTTTTCGAGATCAAGTTATGAGGAAGGAATTATGTTATGGGCTTTAGTGTATCAGAACGGGTAATCAAACTGCTGTGCGGCAAGTCTATTTTTGAAAAAGGATTAGCTTATTACCAAACTGAAAGTGTCGATATAATTGAAGTTGAAGAATACAATGACTCCATTCCAGATTTGCCCCGCTCTCGATATGAAGCCATTGTTCAGGGGGCGATCGACTATGAAGTTATGGTGGTCATTGATATTGATGGGGATGTCCAGGCAGAGTGTAATTGTCCAGCCTACTCCCATGGGGGGCCATTCTGTAAACATATCGCGGCTGTAATGATCAACGTTGACGCCCTTAAAACTGGCCGAGATCGTTCAGAGCTTACCGATACTTCGCACCTGTCTTCTATAGAAGATACTGAGATTCTAACCCCACGTATTTTTACAGATACTGCGCAAGACAAGGGGGGAAAGTCCAAAGATCAACAGCTCGTGAGCAGCCTACTGGGGATGTTCAGCAACCATACACCGCGTCCTAGCGGTACGGGGGCTTTTGTAGATAACAGACTTCCTCTAAATATAGAGTTTACATGCAAGCCGTTCACTTATAGTTACAGCCACACCATGCTGGGTATAGAAATGAAAGTCGGTCCAAAACGTCTATATATTGTTCAGAAAATAAGGGGATTTCTAGAAAGTGTACACCGCGGAGAATCCTTTGAGTTCACGAAACATTTTATTTATGATCCTGCCATTTACAGCTTCCGGAAGGAAGATAATGTTGTTCTACAGAAGCTGATTGATATTGTATTAAATGAAAAAATGTACCGCGATAACGTCACTCCTTACTCACCTTATGGGGGGAGTATTGGGGGAGATCGGTTGCTGGCCGTCCCTCCTTTTTTCTGGGAGTCGCTTCAACCTGCGCTTTCAGAGGTCTCGTCGGTATTTTTGCAACAAGAAGAGGTGCTATACGAAGGCATCCACGTGTCCAATGAGGCGCCTCCACTCAGCTTTGAATTTGAACAGGCAGAAGAGGATGGATATCATCTGGATATTCAAGGACTTGAGCAGATTTCGGTCTTAGAAGATTACGGGATAGTACTGTCGGAAGGTAAGTTGCTGAAGCTATCCCCTCAAGAATGCATACGCCTTGCTGAAATGAAAAAAATGCTGGATTCCTCCCGCCGAAATGGTATCGATATTGCCCCCGAGCAAATGGAGTCTTTTATGGACAAGGTTATTCCTGGTCTGAAAAAGCTGGGCAACGTCCATATCGCCGACTCCATTGCGGATCGAATTGTTCAACATAGGCTTATCGCGAGGCTTTATCTGGACCGTGTGAGAGATCGGCTGCTCGCCGGACTAGAGTTCCAATATGGTGACATTGTGATCAACCCTTTAGATGAAAAAGCCCATGTTCGCGGGACGAATTTGATTCTTTTGCGAGACGGGGAGGGAGAAGCTCGCATTCTGGAGCTGATGGAACACGAATCCTTCGCTAAAACTGAGGGCGGATATATTATGACAGACGAAGAGGGCGAGTACGATTTTTTGTACCATACCATTCCGCTGCTGGAACCGCTGCTTTCGGTCTATGCGACCTCCGCAGTCAAAGCAAGACTGTTTACGAGCACTACACCCCCTAAGGTGAGCATTAGTTGGAATGAAAAGACGGACTGGCTTGATTTTAAATTCGATATGGGGGGGATTCCAGAAGCTGAGATTGTTATGGTTCTGAAATCCCTGCAGGAAAAACGCAGATACTACCGCTTGCCTGATGGGGCCCTGCTACCACTGGAGAGCGAGGAGCTTCAAGAAATCATTACCTTTATGAATGATATAGGCATCCGGGAAGGTGAGATCAAAGGGGTGGAATTTTCTCTGCCCGTTGTTCGCGGGCTACATTTGACCTCCACGGATGCTAAGAGTGACTCCATTAAGCTGGGCAGATCCTTTAAAAGGTTACTTGCGAACATGCGGAATCCTGAGAATCTTGATTTTCCTATACCTGACAGTCTGGTTCCTGTGCTAAGGGATTATCAACAATATGGATTTCAGTGGTTGAAGACGTTGGCCCATTACCGTTTTGGTGGTATTTTGGCGGATGATATGGGGTTAGGCAAAACGCTGCAAAGTATCGCTTTTCTCCTGTCAGAACTTCCAGAGATCCGCCAGAATGGACTGCCTGCCCTAATTGTCGCTCCTGCGTCTCTCACTTATAACTGGCTTAATGAGCTTAAAAAATTCACGCCAGAGATCAAAGCTGTCATTGCAGACGGTAATCTAATTGAGCGCGGGCGGATTTTAAAAAATACAGCAAAAGCTGATGTAATCATCACTTCTTATCCGTTGCTTCGCAGAGATGTTCAGCTGTATGCTAAAAAGTCTTTTCATACCCTGATTCTCGATGAAGCACAAACTATAAAAAACCATACTACACAGACATCCCAAGCTGTAATGGCGCTTCAAGCCCGGCACCGTTTTGCACTTACGGGTACTCCCGTGGAGAATGCGTTGGAAGATTTATGGTCCATTTTCGGCACCGTGTTCCCTGGGTTGTTTCCAGGCAAAAAAGCTTTTCATGATTTACCAAGAGAAACGGTTGCGAAGCGGGCGCGTCCCTTTTTGCTGCGGCGCTTAAAGAGTGATGTGTTAAAGGAACTTCCGGACAAAATCGAATCCGTACAAGCATGTGAACTGCTGCCGGAGCAAAAAAAGTTATATGTAGCTTATCTCGCCCGTTTGAAAAAAGAGGCGCTTAAGCATTTGACCCAAGATAGCTTCGGCAATAATAATCGGATCAAAGTTCTGGCGGGACTAACTCGTCTGCGCCAGTTGTGCTGCCACCCTGCTCTTTTTGTCGATGGATATGAAGGAAGCTCTGCTAAATTCGAGCAGCTGCTCGAAATTATAGAAGAATGTCGCAGTTCGGGTAAACGTATGTTAGTATTCTCACAATTCACAGAGATGCTCGGCCTGATTGGACGTGAACTAGGATATCAGGGCATTCCATACTTTTATTTAGATGGTCAAACGCCTGTTTCTCAACGAGTAGATTTATGTAATAAATTTAATGAAGGAGAGCGTGATATTTTCTTAATCTCCTTAAAGGCCGGCGGGACTGGGCTCAACCTAACTGGGGCAGACACTGTAATCCTTTACGATCTTTGGTGGAACCCTGCCGTCGAGCAGCAAGCTGCGGATCGGGCTCACCGGATTGGGCAGAAAAATGTAGTGCAAGTAATTCGTCTCGTCACCCAAGGCACCGTAGAGGACAAGATGTATGAGCTGCAGCAGAAGAAAAAGAACTTGATTGATGAGGTCATCCAGCCAGGTCAAGAAAGCCTGTCTACCCTTACAGAGCAAGATATCCGGGAGATTCTGATGATCTAAATAACAATATTGGAGAAAAAATCAGGATATCCTGCAGCCCATAGGGCTATCGGGATATCCCTTTTTCTTCAGATTATGCGATTGTAACTCCTGCACTAGCATAGCCAGCAACAGTTGTTGCAACGTCAATGCCAGCCGTGACCGTCGAAGTGAAGACCAACAACAAGCGTTCTCCCACAGTTACAGGGATGCTCAAACCTGTGGTATTACCACTGCTAATAGTTCCAAGAGCAATTAATCCTGTAAGCGGAGGACTTAACGTAACTAAAGCCCCAGGTACTGCTGTGAAGGTATTGTTAGGTGTAGTAGATCTGTATAATTGAGCCGTGATTGTTACCGTAGACCCCACTAAACTAACGGAAGCTGTCGCACTAAAATAGGCTGCCATAGACGTAAGCGTTCCAGTTCTAGGAACCGAGAACGCAAAGTTCAGCAAGGTTCCAGCCGCTCCGGTGAGATCTATAGTACCGCCTGTAATACTGATATTGGTTGCACTGCTACCAAAACCAACTGCACTTGAAGTATTCAAAAGCCCCCCTAATACAGTGGTCATTGCTACTGGAAGACCAGAAGAATATGGAATAATTGCACCTGAACCAGTAGCACCTGTTGCTCCAGTTACACCAGCAGTTCCTGTTGCTCCAGTTACGCCAGCACCTGTCGCTCCAGTTACACCAGCAGTTCCTGTCGCTCCCGTTGCTCCTGCAGTTCCTGTTGCTCCCGTGGCTCCTGCAGTTCCTGTCGCTCCAGTTACACCAGCAGTTCCTGTCGCTCCCGTTACGCCAGCAGTTCCTGTCGCTCCCGTGGCTCCAGCACTTCCTGTCGCTCCCGTTACGCCAGCAGTTCCTGTCGCTCCCGTTACGCCAGCAGTTCCTGTCGCTCCCGTGGCTCCAGCAGTTCCTGTCGCTCCCGTTGCTCCAGCAGTTCCCGTTGCTCCCGTTACGCCAGCAGTTCCTGTCGCTCCCGTTACTCCAGCAGTTCCTGTCGCTCCCGTTGCTCCAGCAGTTCCTGTTGCTCCGGTTACGCCAGCACCTGTCGCTCCCGTTGCTCCAGCAGTTCCCGTTGCTCCCGTTACACCAGCACTTCCTGTCGCTCCCGTTACACCAGCAGTTCCTGTCGCTCCCGTTGCTCCAGCAGTTCCTGTTGCTCCCGTTGCTCCAGCAGTTCCTGTTGCTCCGGTTACGCCAGCACCTGTCGCTCCCGTTGCTCCAGTGCTTCCTGTTGCTCCCGTTGCTCCAGTGCTTCCTGTTGCTCCCGTTGCTCCAGCAGTTCCTGTCGCTCCCGTTGCCCCTGCACTTCCTGTCGCTCCCGTTACTCCAGCACCTGTGGCTCCGGTTACGCCAGCACCTGTCGCTCCCGTTGCACCAACGCTTCCTGTAGCTCCAGTAGCTCCAGTAGCACCTGTAATTCCTATATTTTCTCCATATAATTCAGAGTAGACAAGGCGGTGAGCAGTCACTAATTGACCTGTGCTGCTTTTCCCCCAAACTGAAATTTGAATGGGATCATCAATCATAATTGGTGTTGTGAATAAAAATTCAAATGAATCAAAGTTTGCATAATAATCATTAGTAATTACTTGATTAGGAGCTACATTAACCAGCTCACTTACATATAAAGTTCTTGTCCCATTCATATAATAACCTTCGACTTGAACTGTTGACGGAGTGTCATCGCTCTGATTGACAATTTTAAGAGTAACAAGCTGAGTAGGTCTTACACCCCCTACCAGATTATTTTCTATGGGACCAGTAGATAGTTGACTCAATTTTCAACACCTCATTTTGTATAGATTTTAAAATACTCGTATTATTTGAATTTCAAAAATCAAATCAATCGAACAAGATTCTCCTCAATAGCTTTGTATAAAATGTGTTTTTATCTATAATCATTCCTCCCACCTACTCTAAGTTGATAATCTATGAGCCTAGAAAATTAGTTCATATTTTTTGGCTCTTTATAGTATTATTCTTGTTTTGAATTAAGGTGTGGACATCCATTTAAAAACTACTATTACACATATTTGATTTATTAAAATAAGCTGAAAATCCGTACTGGTTTAATAGAATAAGAATCTAATAAGCAACATTCCAGTCGACTTATAACATATGCCAACAAAACAGGGGGTAACCCGAGAGCCACACTAACGGCTACCGAATTACCCCTGTTATAAACACTGAACTTGAAGATAAATAAGCTTAAGTTAATTCATGAACAGACCAGACGATACCTGCTGAGTTCGCTCCACCCAAATTCAAAGGAACCGTCAAACCATTTGCCACATAGAACAAGCCAATCACATCACCTGCGGTTAATGCAAATTCTCCAGCCAGCGTCACAGTACCACTTCCCAAAATTGCTCTCAAATCTAATATAAGTGCAACATTCACATCAAGTACTGGGAACAACCCACTTACCAGATTTGTTGCAGTAGGAGAAGTTCTCTGAACTACGAAAGCCGGATTAACTCCAGCACCAAGACTGATAGAAAGTGAGGCAGTTGTAGAATAATTGATAGTCGCTTCAATCGAATATCTACCAGTTGTCGGAATGGTATAATTTCCGCCAACTTCGTCGAAAGACGGGCTATCATAAAAAGGTGTTGTCACAGTCCAGCCAGTTAATTGTGTAGATGTGGAAATTGCCAATGAGGGCTTGAAAGCAGAAAACCCTTCTTGTTGAATGTTCGGACCTGTAGCTCCAGTTACTCCGGTTGCACCTGTTGCACCAGTGAGCCCAGTTGCTCCGGTAGCTCCGGTAGCTCCGGCCACTCCAACTCCTGTTGCTCCAGTTACACCAGCTACTCCTGTTGCTCCGGTTACACCAGCTATTCCAGTCGCTCCTGTTACTCCCGTTGTTCCCGTTACTCCAGCTACTCCTGTTGCCCCCGTTGCTCCTGCTACTCCAGTCGCTCCGGTCACTCCAGCTTCACCCGTTGCTCCGGTTACACCAGCTACTCCTGTTGCTCCCGTTGCTCCTGCTACTCCAGTCGCTCCGGTCACTCCTGTTTCACCCGTTGCTCCGGTTACACCAGCTACTCCCGTTGCTCCGGTTACACCAGCTACTCCTGTTGCTCCAGTTGCTCCTGCTACTCCAGTCGCTCCGGTTACTCCTGTTTCACCCGTTGCTCCGGTTACACCAGCTACTCCTGTTGCTCCGGTTGCCCCAGCTACTCCCGTTGCTCCAGTCGCTCCAGCTTCACCCGTTGCTCCGGTTGCCCCAGCTACTCCCGTTGCTCCGGTCGCTCCCGTTGCTCCTGTTGCTCCATCCGCTCCGGTTGCACCAGTCGCCCCCGTTGCACCAGTTACTCCGTTTGCTCCTGTAGCTCCAGTCTCTCCTGCTCCGGTCGCTCCCGTTGCTCCGTCAGCTCCCGTTGCACCAGTCGCCCCAGTTGCTCCATCGACTCCAGTCGCCCCAGTTTCTCCTGCTCCGGTCGCTCCGGTAGCACCCGTTGCTCCTGTCGCTCCCGTTGCTCCGTCTGCTCCCGTTGCTCCTGTTGCACCTGTAGCTCCATCTGCTCCTGTTGCCCCAGTCTCTCCTGCTCCGGTCGCCCCGGTTGCTCCGTCTGCTCCCGTTGCACCCGTTGCTCCATCCGCTCCGGTTGCACCAGTCGCCCCCGTTGCACCAGTTACTCCGTTTGCTCCTGTAGCTCCAGTCTCTCCTGCTCCGGTCGCTCCCGTTGCTCCGTCAGCTCCCGTTGCACCAGTCGCCCCAGTTGCTCCATCGACTCCAGTCGCCCCAGTCTCTCCTGCTCCAGTCGCTCCCGTTGCTCCGTCTGCTCCCGTTGCTCCTGTTGCACCTGTAGCTCCATCTGCTCCTGTTGCCCCAGTCTCTCCTGCTCCGGTCGCCCCCGTTGCTCCGTCTGCTCCCGTTGCACCCGTTGCTCCATCCGCTCCGGTTGCACCAGTCACTCCATCTGCACCTGTTGCACCTGTTGCCCCTGTCTCTCCTGCTCCGGTCGCTCCAGTTGCTCCGTCTGCTCCCGTTGCACCAGTCGCCCCAGTTACTCCGTTTGCTCCTGTAGCTCCAGTCTCTCCTGCTCCGGTCGCCCCGGTTGCTCCGTCTGCTCCCGTTGCACCCGTTGCTCCATCCGCTCCCGTTGCACCAGTCACTCCATCTGCACCTGTTGCACCTGTCTCTCCTGCTCCGGTCGCTCCAGTTGCTCCGTCTGCTCCCGTTGCACCAGTCGCCCCAGTTACTCCGTCTGCTCCTGTAGCTCCAGTCTCTCCTGCTCCGGTCGCTCCAGTTACTCCATCCGCTCCGGTTGCACCAGTTGCACCTGTAGCTCCATCGGCACCTGTTGCCCCAGTCTCTCCTGCTCCAGTCGCTCCAGTCGCTCCAGTTGCTCCATCCGCTCCCGTTGCACCAGTCGCCCCAGTCACTCCATCTGCACCAGTAGCTCCAGTCTCTCCTGCGCCGGTCGCTCCCGTTGCTCCTGTTGCTCCATCCGCTCCCGTTGCACCAGTCGCCCCGGTCGCGCCGGTCGCGCCAGTTATTCCTTGCGTTACACCAAGCAATTCTGCATGTACAAGTCGATGGGCAGTCACAATCTGGCCAACGCTATTTTTTCCCCATACTGAGATTTGAATCGGATCATCTACCAGACTTGTAGTTGTAAAAATAAATTCGAACGCATCAAAATCGCCATAATAATCACGTGTTATAACTTCATTAGGTGCTACATTTATCAGCTCGCTTACATATAAAGTTCTTGTCCCATCCATATAGTATCCTTGAACAAGAGCCATTGATGAATCAATGTCACTTCGGTTATCAATTTTGACAGTAACATGCTGAGTAGGTCTTACACCCCCTACCATACTATTGTCTATCGGTCCGGTAGATAAATAACTCAATTTCTCATCACTCCTTTAACGTTAACTGTGTCACAAAAATAATTATTAAATTAATACTGCCTGCTTCTCCCACGCAACTATGCGATGAGGATCTACCAATGCCCCCGAGTTCTGTTTTCCCCAGACTGAAATCCCAACCTCTGCTTCAACTGCTTCTACTGTTGTAAACACAAATTCAAATGCGTCCAAGTCGGCAAAATAGTTCTTAGTTAAAACTTGATTAGGTGCTAGATTTACTGTTTCATTCACATACATCGTTCTTGATCCGTTAAGAAGGAAACCTTGAATAACTAGATTATAAGGATTAAGAGAATCCCGATTAACTACTTTTACGGTTACCAGTTGCGACGGTCTGACCCCTAGGATCGGGCTGTTATCTATAGGTCCAGTAGAAAAAATAGCCATGTTTTATTCACTCCTCCCTTCCACTACAAATTGAAAGATTAGTGGCTCCATATAGTAATATTCCTTGGCTTGAGTTAGCGTGTGGACTGTTGTGCAAAGGAACAGCTAGTCCTATAACAAGACATCCTTCTTTTTCCAAATTTATAATCTACTAAACTGATAATCTAACAACAAAGAGCAACCAAGATTGTTAAGAAGCTAACCACTATTGCTTTTTATGAAATATTAGGTATACTGGTAAAAATTAATTAAGCATCGATGAGCGGGAGAGTAATTAACGAGATCTAGTCCTCAGCGAGCCGGGAGAGTGTAAGCCGGTACAGATCCCTTTAATGAAGCGCACCCGTGAGATGGACTTCTGAACCTTAGTAGGAAGTCCCGGCTGAAGGCCGTTATCCCGTAAGGTGGCTGAACAACTTGTTCAGCAACGAGAGTGGTACCGCGAGCGCTAAAGCCCTCGTCTCTTTTGAGACGAGGGCTTTTTTGTATTTTCAAAGGAGGGTATACCATGTTAAATCAAATCATCAAAGACGGAATCGAGCACAGTGTACAACGTGTATTCAATACCTTAGGAGCTGACTATCCAGAGGACATTGCCATTCTGATCGAACAGCCAGCAAATCTAGAACATGGTGATTATTCATGCAATATCGCTATGCAGCTAGCCAAAACTTTACGAAAATCCCCAATGGTCATAGCAGAATTAGTGAAAGCAGAACTTCAATTCCAAGGGCGCCTCGCCGGTCTTTTACAAAAAGTTGAAGTCGCTGCTCCCGGATTTATCAATTTGTATATGAATTGGCAAAGCTGGGCTGAACATTCCTTTGAACTGCCTGCCAGCACTGGGGAAAAAGTCATCATCGAGCACACTTCTATCAACCCCAACAAAGCCGCTCACGTAGGTCATCTAAGAAACGCCTGTATCGGCGATACTCTAGTCAGAATTATGAAAAGAACTGGGTATAACGTAGAGGTCCATAACTACATTGATGATCTCGGCAATCAGCTGGCGGATACAGTTGTTGGATTATTAAATATATCTTTAGAAGGGGAACACCAACGTTTCGGTGATTTTTGCTGGGATCTTTATGCCAAAGTGAACAAAGAATATGCGCTGAACCCAGAGATGACACACAAGCGCACAGATATACTTCACTCCCTTGAACTAGGGGGCGGTAACGAAGCCTGGCTGGGCAACCTTGTAGCTGAACGCATCGTTAGAGAGCATGTAGAGGAAATGAAACATTTTGGGATTTATTATGATTTGCTGGTATGGGAGAGCAGTATTTTAAAAGAGGGATTTTGGGCAGCCGCAGCTGAGCTACTGAAGCAGACAGCCGTTTTTGTACAAGAGACTGAAGGTAAACTCGCAGGCTGCTGGGTGCTGAAGCAAGGAACAGAGGCTAACATTGGAGCGGATTCAGAGGAGCATCAGCTCGATAAGGTGCTGGTGCGTTCGAATGGGATTTTAACGTATACAGCCAAAGATATTGCCTATCATCTCTGGAAATTTGGTCTTTTGACCAAAGATTTCTCCTTTAGCGAATTCTCGTCCGGTTTATGGACAACTGGATTAACTGGAACCCAAGAATCTTATGGGCAGGCGGACAGAGTCATCAATGTGATCGATTACAGACAGGAATATCCACAACAGATGGTTAAGCAAGCCTTAGGGGCACTAGGTTATAACGAGCAAGCAGACAAACTCCATCATGTGAGCTATGGTGTTGTATCTCTTAGTCCCGCTTCGGCGGCCGAGCTGGGTATAGATATTTCAGAAGGCAAATCTTCTTATGCTATGTCCGGACGTCAGGGAATCGGGATTAAGGTAAGCGATCTGGTGGAGCTTATGGAACAGAACATTGAGCACTCACGTTCCGATAAAGACGGCCTCTCCAGCCGATTGATTGCCACTGCTGCGATTCGCTACTATCTGCTACGGTTTAATTTAGGAACGGAAATCGTGTTTGATTTCAAACAGGCTACCGAAATATCCGGCAATACCGGAGTTTATCTGATGTATACTTTTGCGCGTGCGACAAGCGTTTTGAGTAAAGCTACGATCCCAATCCTTACAGCTGCCGCACAGCTTCAGTTCCCTTCCGAATTGGAAAAAGCAGAGCTTGCCCTGCTAAGACAGCTAAGCCTCTGGCCGGAGATATTACATTCAGCAAGTATAGAGTTAACGCCAAATACGCTCTGCACTTACGCACATACCTTAGCTACACTGTTCAACAACTTCTATTCTGGATGTCCGATTCTAAAAGGAGATCCAGCTACGATCGAATTCCGCCTCTGGCTCACTTCAAGATTCAAGGACATCTTGGGAGATGTGCTCGAAGTGCTTGGGTTACCGACACCGAGCCGAATGTAAAAAACACAAAAAAAGGGCAATTTCCGCGCTTAACGCGGAGATTGCCCTTCTATATATAATGTTACTTATAAATCTCTATCACATTTCCAGCTTCCGTGCTGAGACGATCAAAGTCCGCACGTTTGATGCGAACACCACCACTACGATAGCGGTTAGGTGTACCTTCTGTTTGCACTTCCGTACCGTTGATAGTAATTTGACTAATCTCACGACCTGTAAGGTGATAGATAAAGTCTACCTTAGTGCCTGCATATTCAAAGCTAAAGTGCATTCCATCCAGCGATTCCGGCAGAATAGGGTCAACAATTAAGTCTCCACCTTCCGTACGGATCCCCAGTGCATTCGAGATTAACTGGTTCATATAGATCCCAGGACCGCTGGAATAGATTCTCCAGCCACCTTTAACAGCTACGTCACCATTGCGCAGTTTATCGAAATTCTCCTGTGCCTCATAACGGGTGTTAAATTTACCATCCGAGCTACTGAAATAGGAGTTAGCTTGACGTAGTTCAGCGTTTGGCACCACATCGCGGATTCCGATCGGATTAATCGCTGCCAGACCCTTCCAGACCTGATCGGTTTTACCGAGCTTGGCCATAGCCTCTACATAACGGATATGTGCATGCACATACTGAAGTCCAATTTCCCGGCCAAAGTTAGCCGCTTGCTCCGCACGTTTGAAATGAGTGCTGACCCCGCCAACATATTGAGCTGGACGATTCATCAGACGCACACCGTCAGGGCAGAATAGTTTATCCTGAATGACATCATAGTGTGCTTCGGCCTGTTCCGGAGTAAGCAGCTCACTGATCATACTGCGCGTCATAGGCAGCAGACGGTACTGAATACCTGTTTCTGTGTCACTTGGGTGCACCATAAGTTTAATTTGCTCAGGGTCCTCCATATACAGGAAGCCAGGAATCACTTCGGATTGAAGCATATGAGTATGGAAATCCTTACGGATTCCTTCCACCATCGCCTTCAGTTCCTCTGCCTCAGCTTGATCAACTGAACGAAGTACCTCTGAGAACTGATTAAGTGTCTGATAGGTAAGCGCCACTGTCCAGCTGCTAACCATATACTGCTTCAGCTGTGGATTTGCAGGCTGGAGCGTATCATCCCAGTCTCCATCACCGTAAGAAGACAGATGTGTGTCATGCAGGAAATGATCCTTAATATAAGCAATTTCCTTCCGTGCGTGATCCAGCAACGTCGCTTTTTCTTCTGTAAAGTCAAAGCTGTGCTTACGGGTATACGGTACTGTTGCTCCCAAGATGCTGTAATCCTGAGTTACTGCCAAGTAGTCTCCAAGCACCTTAAGCGGCCATACAATAATATCTCCATGACTTTCTTCTTGTTGTATCTTCGTGTATTTATCAAACATGAACCACTGTGGCCAGTTGCCATCATCTTCATATTGATGACTATACAGCGTCAGCAAAATTTCACGAACCTGTTCGTATTTTTGCGTAGCCATGAAATATTCCACAGGTCCCTGACATACATCCCGGGTTCCCCAAGCAGCGCCACCATATTGCTCTAAACCATGTGGAACCGAATAGTGAACCAGCATGTTATGTGTGTACCACCAAGTCAGAGCGTTAACCTTAAACAGTTCACCTTCTGTTCCGTCCCCAAGCGTCAGGCGGAAGCCATTCATCACACCAGCATAAAACGCGCGATAAGCAGAAATCTCTTCCTCAGCTGAACGATTTCTTGGAGCAAGTGACTTACCATCCAGAAGGCCTTGAATATTCAAGGTCCATTCACTGCTGGCAGACAGCTCCAGTACTGCTAACGGTGCTTCAGTTGGTTGAACAGGAGAGACAAGTCTACCTTCATCCTGCAGAGTTAACACCGCACCCTGTACCTGTAATTTATACTGTAAGTCGGGATATTCACCAGCACTTAGTGCGCTTCTGTCAGCCGAGAAGATTACTGCTCCACCTTCTTGCTTAGATTGATATGGAAGCTCGTATTCATTAACGTTCATGGTGATTTGATTAGTGACTAAATAACGATAAGCTCGTCCGCTTTCCGAACGCACATTCAGGAATATCTCCGGCGAATCTTCGGTGGTGTAGTTCGTAATAATGAAGCATTCACCATCTGTTCTGTAATACCAACGAGCATAGTTGAAACCAACCTCAAATAGAGAAGGCATGGTCAGCAAACGATATTCACCGTTCCACTCTACATAAATGCGTTGTCCTGAAGCTTTTGGAATGTTAAGCGCATTTCTTGGATTGGACATTAGCTTGTTGAAATTGGTATTTCCAATTACCACTTGGGAGTTAAAGATCCCGTACATATAAGAAGTTGTTGTGATGACCTTATCATTAAGTCGAGCGTTATCCCCACTCATCAGGATATGGCCGTGTGGCCGTTCTACGCGCATTTCTTTCTCTTTTAATACTACGTGCTCATAATTCTCCGTGAAAAAGGAAAGTAGTGTGTCTCCTTCTCTCTCCTCCTGATAACGAACCGGAAACAAGACCCCGATCTCTTTCTCTGTCAGCGAATCTGCAGCCAGCGGTGCTCCCAGCTCCTTCGAGAAGAAAGAACGTTCAAGTGCTGCTTCAGCTTCTAAAGGTAAATCTTTAACAGCATCCCAAGCCGCAGCAATATCATTAGCAAATTCTAGCGCAGTGATCGCTTCTGGATGATCTTGCTTAAACAATCCGTAGAACACAAACCGTGTTTCCCCGCTCAGCTTCACCCGTTCCGATTGCAGCGCAGTATATGCAAATTCATATTGATAGATCTCATTACTTAATTGCTCACGACCCAAGCTCTCTGGTTGGTTGGTTTCTTTATAGGACAGTCCAAAGAATTGAAAACCGTCTGTTGAGAAGCTTGTTGCCTTGGTAAGTGAACCCTGTTGCAGATATGGGAATTTCCCGCCCTGCGGCTGATTCTGTCTAGAGCAAACAACGTACCCGTTGGATTGATCCTCAAATACCGCATGATCGATATACTGTGACAGGTAAGCTTCATTACTGCGGACAGCGGCGATATCAGCAATCCCTACATCCTGTCCGTACACAAGATCTACCTCTGCATTTTGTCCAGTAAGCTTCACATCCCAGAACCAAGCTCCTCCTGCAGTAGGGGTGAAAATAACTTGATATTCAATATTTTCCGCAGTACCTTCCCAAACCAAACGGTTTCCAGCCTTACGTACAGTGCTTGAAGAATGAATGCCCAGCAAAGGAATGGCTTGAATGTTTCCATCATTGTGCACTCGCAAATATAGATTGGATAATGAACCATCCACAATGCTTGGCAGCAATTGATTGATCATTGTCCGTTCGTAGAGGACTTGGAACAAGTCCCCGCTGTTTGTAAAAGTGAAGGATAGATCCCCGGCGTTTAAACGGATGTTAGTATTCAAATTAGTAGTCATATTATACACTTCCTCCATTACGGCGTTACTGCCGTATATATTCTACTTATGCTAATGTTAAGCAAAAATCCCGTTCTTTAACCTCATTGCTGTTCGAACCGACGAATAATTTAAATCGTCCCGGATCGCTGCTAAAGCTTAGATCGCTATGATAGTAACGAAGCTGCTGTTCGGTAAGTGTAAAGGTCACTTCACGACTTTCCCCTGGTGAGAGGTTGATTTTGGCAAAATCCTTCAGTTCCTTCATTGGTCTGACGACCTCTCCGGAAATGTCTCGGATATACAGCTGCACTACCTCTTCCCCATCCACTTCTCCAGTATTGGTCACCGTAACTTTTATTTCAATAGGCTGATTTTCAGTCATGATATCACCGGACAGAATTGGTTCACTATAGCTAAATGTCGTATAGCTCAGTCCAAAACCAAATGGCAAAAGCGGTTCATTAGGAATGTCCAGATATTGCGAGACATAACGTTTGTCGGCACCCGGAGCATGAAGTGGGCGTCCAGTGTTGAAATGATTGTAATAGACTGGAATCTGCCCAACGGATACCGGGAAAGACATCGTTAATCTTCCTGAAGGATTCTCATCTCCATAAAGTAGACTGGCAATTGCCGCTCCGCCTTCACTGCCCGGGAACCAAGCTTCCAGAATAGCATCTGCATGCTCGTACACACCGGCCAAGTCTAGTGGACGTCCATTAAACAACACCACCACGATAGGCTTATTCAGCTGTTTCAGACGTTGTAAAAGCTCAAGCTGCGCTTCCGGCAAACGGATATCTGAACGGCTGCCCGCTTCTCCACTCATCTCTGAATGTTCACCAAGCGCCAGTACAATCACATCAGCTTGCTTAGCAGCCGCTTCCGCCTCCAGCCACTGTTCCTCTGTAAAGCTATCGACTCCAGAACCTTCTGCAACAGTAATCTTACCCGCACCTGCGCGAGCTTGAAGTGCTGGTGCAAGACGGCTTGCCTCTTCCGTTGAACCCAACCACGACCACGGTCCAAGAATATCACCGCTAGTAGCAAACGGTCCAATTAGCGCAATCCGTTGCTCTGCAGCAAGCGGCAGAACCTGATCATTCTTGAGCAGTACGCAGGATTTAGCCGCCAACTCACGCGCCGCATTTCGATGATCTTCACAGAAGATTACCTCACGCTCTTTCTCGACGTCAGCTCCGCGGAACGGATGCTCGAACAAGCCCAATCTTTGCTTCAATTTCAAAATACGAAGCACAGCTTCATCAATAATCTTTTCATCTACTTGTCCATCTGCAACAAGCGCCGGAAGCTGATGAACGTAACAAGCCGTCATCATCTCGATGTCTACACCAGCTTTGATGGCTTTAAGTGCTGCCTCAGCCTCATCCTCGGCGACACCATGTGGGATCAGTTCCTTCACTGCACCCCAATCCGAAATCAATACGCCATCAAATCCCCATTCCTCACGAAGCAGCTGGCGAAGCAGCTTGACGTTGCCGCTTATCGGAATCCCATCAATCGTATTAAATGAAGTCATGACCATTTCTGCACCTTCATCCAGTGCTGCACGATAGGCCGGCAGATAATATTCACGCAGCTGCCGTTCCGATAAATCCACCGTATTATAATCACGACCGCCTTCGGATAGACCATAGGCAGCAAAGTGCTTAATACAAGCCGCCAGACGATCTACATCACCAGTCAAGTCGCTTCCTTGAAATCCGCGCACAAACGCACGGGCAAACCTACCATTCAAATATGGATCTTCTCCTGTAGATTCCATTACTCTTCCCCAACGTGGGTCCCGTACAAGATCCGCCATTGGCGCATAAGTAACGTGCACACCGGAGACTGCCGCTTCTTTAGCCGCAATCTCGGCGCTCAGCTCTGCGCGATCCATATCCCAAGAGCAGCCAATTGCCAGCGGGACCGGAAAAATCGTCTTGAAGCCATGCACAATATCCGCCATCATCAGCAAGGGAATGCCCAATCTATTTTTGCGTAAATGGGCTTCCTGAACCGCAATGACTTGCGCTGCACCTGATAGACCAAGTACAGAGCCGCTGCTCTCGATCATGTGGTCCGTAATTCCCATGGATGCCATAGGGCCAGTGATTTGTCCTCCATCCTCTGCCCCTTCATAGAAATTAGCGGCTAGCTGCTGCAATTGTGCAATCTTTTCTTCAAGCGTCATCTGGTTCAACAAGGTAGTCAGTTGCTGCTCATTCATTTCAAATCCTCCATTGTTCAATTCTGCCGATGCCTATGAATGGAAAAACCCGTGTGCAAGAATTGCACGCGGGTCCTGTAGGTTCATTCCTACATGCATAGGGCGAAAGCTATTTTTTTAGATTGTTTAGTTCATCTAGAACCGGCTGAACGAGGGATTGTTTGCTCTTAACCCATTCTTTCCAGTTCGCCTCTAGATCGCCTGGTTTCAAAATCAGGTTAGTGTATTCTGTAGCATAGTCAAAGGAAGCCTGATTTTTAGCCTTGGAATCATACAACTGGTAGTCCCAGTCATATTCAGCCGTTGCTTTGTCTTTTAACGCAAGCTCAGCTTTTTCCTTGAACAGTTCTACAGAACGATCGCGATATTCTTTTTTGATCGCAGGGTTCACGACACTAAAGTCATCCGCCAAGACATACAGTCCTTCAAAACGGTTCGGATATTTCTTATCCAATGTTGTTCCTTCAGGGAGTAGGCTGATTAATTCGCCATTTTCGCCTTTTTTCCAGTCTGTTCCTTCAAAGCCCAAGTTAACGGTCAATTGACCTTCTTTACTTGTTGTATATTCCATGAAGTCCATAATCCGTTCAAATTTCTCTTTGCTAATATCTGGCGAGAAGATTACAGCAGACCAGAAGTTAACTTGATCGAGGTTACGATATTTACCGTCATCGCCAAGTACAATAGCTGTGTGTACTAGGTCATCACTATTTACACCTAGGTTATCTTTCATTTTAACGTCCATGTCTTTTCTGTAAGAAGCCAAACCACCTAGACTCGTAATACCGGAAACACCGTTAACTGTGAACTTTTGGCCAGATTCACCATTTTTCCAAGTATAAAACTCAGGGTGCAGTAATCCTTCTTTATAAGTAGTTTGAAGTTCTTTCAGTGCCGCTAACGTTTCATCGTTGGCTGGACCCCATTGGTATTTGCCATCTGCATCTTTATAGAATGCTGACTCTACTCTGGAATGCACGCTATTAGCCATTACAATATTAGTCAAAGCATCGTTGATGTCATAAGAAATAGGAATGAGTTTATCTCCTACCTTGCCAGGGTCTTTCTCTTTAAGCAATCTAGCAAATTCCATCAGTTCTGTAGTAGTGTAGGCATCCTTCAATTCAAAACCAACGGCTTTAGCCCAGTCAGAACGCAGAGCAATTACTCCGATTTGGTTAATGAGCGGATCTGCCGGCTTGTTCTCAAAGTATACCGGTCTTGGCAGAACATAAGTGCCACCTACCGCTTTCTCCAATTCATCGCCAAGTCCTGTCAGCTTATAAGCGGCTGCCACATTCGGCCAGCGTTCTTTCCAGTCATCTGGCAGCTTGTACAGCAGCCCTTGATCAATGTAATTAAGCGCATCACCGTGAACATAGTTCCAGCTTGCTACGTCAGGAAGATCACCAGAGTTAATCCATAGGCGAAGCTTCTCAGCCCATGAATCCCATTCAATATAGTTGTAATCCCATTTAATATTGAACTTATCCGTAAAATATTTATGATACACGTTATCAAAATCAGATTCTGTTGTCTTAATGGTACTGGCTAACGAAATCTTCAACTCATCTTTATATCCATCTGTTGGATTGCCTGAATTTCCGCTATTAGCATTGTTGTCTGAGCTTGAGCATGCTGCCAACATGATTGGAGTAAGACATAAAACACCGGCAAGGATTGACTTTACAGATTTTCTTTTTAAAATATTCATTTTGTCCTCCTTAAATTGTGTGACTGACCCTCTTTTATATGGATAAATCATAAACCACTAGGTCTTGATAGCCCCTGTAAGTACCCCTTTGGCAAAGTGCTTTTGGAGCATTGGGAAGAAACACATAATAGGAACCATGGTAACGAATACTGCCGCCATTTTCATACCCATGGAGAATGATTGTTTACCCACTGCGTCAACACTTGTGGCATTCGATGCATTCACTTGGGCTTCCATAATGATAGATCGCAACACGTTCTGCAGTGGCATCTGATCCGCTTTCCGCAGGAAGATCATGGCGTCATACCATCCATTCCAGAAGGCTACTCCGTAGAACAGTGTGATGGTAGCTACGATTGGAGCAGATAATGGCAGGACTACAGAGAATAGGATTCTCCATTCCCCAGCACCATCAAGTCGCGCAGATTCCATCAGGGACTCAGGCAGACTGCTAAAATAGTTCGACATCAGAATCAGGTTAAACGCACTGAAGCTTCCAGCCAGAATAACTGACCAAAGGTTGCCTGTCAGATGCAGATCCTTCATCACCAGGTACAAAGGTACAATCCCGCCATTAAAAATCATTGTGAACAGGACAAGCATAAAAATCAGCTTTTTACCCGGGAATTTATTGCGGCTAAGGCCGTAAGCCATACTTGTCGTCAAGAACAAGCTAAGCGGGAGTCCTAAGATTAAGATCTTAAAGGTATTCCAATACCCTGTCCCGATCCGCCCATCAGCAAAGAGTGCCCGATAGGATTCCAGTGTTGGGTTCTTCGGAAATAACATCATAGGGTTATCAGCGTATTCTTTTTGCGTAGAAAAAGAAATCATAATGACATTCCAGAATGGAATAAGAATGGCCAAAGCGCCTACACTCAGAATTACGAAAATCACATAATCCATAGCGGTCATTTTTTTATGGTCTTGCATAATTGTCAGCTTTTTTTTACTCATACATTTGCACTCCTTTCTTACCGGAATAAACCGTCTCCGCCCATAAGTTTGGCAGCTCTGTCTGCCAGAATCAGCAGAATCATATTAACAAGTGAACGGAACAAACTGACTGCAGTGGAGAATGAAAAGTCTGTTGAAGACTGGAACGTGATTCGGTAGATATACACATCTAGTACTTCCGAGACGTTTTTCGTTGCAGCGTTGCTCAAGTTAAAGATTTGGTCAAATCCAGATGACATCAGGCCACCGACAGAAAGGATAAACATAATCGTAATCGTCGGAAGAATGTTAGGCAGAGTAATGCGGAACATTTGCTGCAAGCGTGTAGCACCATCAATCTGTGCGGATTCATATTGGTCTGTATCAATACCAGAGATAGCGGCCATAAAGATAATGGCTCCCCAACCTGCTGATTTCCAGATATCCGTAAGATACAACATCGGAACGAACATTTTTTCAGAACCTAGGAAGTTAATGCCTGTCCCGCCAAACATTTGAATGAGGCTGTTAACCAGACCATCATAGGAAAGTACATTGATAACAACCCCGGATACTACGATCCATGACAGGAAGTTCGGAAATGTAAACACCGTCTGTAAAGCTTTTTTGTAACGATTCATGCGCAGTTCATTCAGCAGCAATGCCAATATGATTGGAAAAGGGAACTGAATAATCAGCTTACCGATGTTAATGGTTAACGTTCTCCATACGGCGTCAATAAAAGCTGGGTCACGGAACACATAGGTGAAATTCTCGAATCCGCTCCATGGGCTGCCCCAAATTCCTAAGTTCGCTTTAAAATCTTTAAAAGCCAGAGATAGACCACCCATCGGCAGATAAGCGAATAGGAAAAGCCACACTAGTCCAGGAAGCACCAGAGTATAGACCATTCTGTTCTTCCAGACTTCTCTTAGGAACAGTTGGAATCTGCTGTCGTTCATTTTTTTAGCCGGTATTGCAACTTCGGATTTCAATTTGCATCTCCTCACTCTGCTTATGTCTTTTAGTTGTACAAGAAATCAAAGGTTGTCTTCAGATGCTCCTCCCAGAATCGCCATTCATGAGTTCCAGGGGTCTCAACATACTGAAATTCATAAGGGGTCGTCTCTAGGTAAGCTGCGAATTCCCGATTCATCTCCACAAACGGATCTTCCGAACCACAGCAAGTCAGAATCGAAGGCAGGTTACGTTTATCGTCGACCAATTTAGCGGCTAAAGCGTACAGATCCTGATCCGGCTTAATTTGTAAGCGTTTTCCAAAAGTACCCGCCATCTCCCTCGCCATGTCCTTGGACATTTGCGGATCGTTTAATCGTTTCTGGAGATCGGTAACTCCTGATAACGAAACCACTTTGCTGTAACGCTCGGGATAGGTAAGTCCACATTTCAGAGCGCCATACCCGCCCATCGATAAACCAGCGATATACGTCTTCTGCGGATTATCATCCAACCTCATCATTCGGCCACAAAGCTCGGGAAGCTCATGGGTCACATAGTGGAAGTAATCCAGTCCGTACTCCATGTCTGTATAGTAGCTCCTGTTTACTTGGGGCATTATGACTGTACAACCATATTGACTTGCATACTGCTCAATAGTAGTCATCCTGTGCCAAGTACTGGCGTTATCACCAGCACCATGCAGCAGGTAGAGCGTTCCTCCAGACATGTTGCCTGAATCGACGGGGGAGATAATACTGATGGTCGTTGTCATTCTCAAGGTAGGAGAGCCTGTCTCAACTGTTAATAATGCCATGAGTTATCTCCTTTTCGTTCTTATTCATTTGTTTATTTTCTTGCAAGATCCCCGCTTAACCAGTACGGATTCGAATACCATATGTTTGTTTTGCGAATCACCTGTGATCAGGTCAAACAAAATTTCAACACTGGCCTTCGCCATATCCACTCCGGGTTGGCTGATCGTATCCAGAGATGGATGATAATATTCTGCCATTTCAATCCCGTCGAATCCGATGATCGAAACATCATTTGGAATTGATAAGCCCAAGGACAATAACGCCTTAGCCGCCCCAATGGCAATCGTATCTGATGCAGCAAAAACAGCAGTGATATCTTTTTTCTTATTGAGCAGACGTTTGGTAGCTGTAAAGCCTGAGCTTGGACTATATTCACAGTCCTCTACCATTGAAGGGTCGTACTCAATTCCATGCTCCTCAAGCGCCTTGATATAACCCATAAGCCGCCGGTTACCTGTTGTATTTTGCACCAGAGGAAATCTGGCCAAAAAACAGATATTGCGATGTCCTAATGAGATTAAATAGCTGACAGCCTTATAAGATTCCTGAAGATCATCAATGATCACGCTTGAAAAAACAGCAGGATCGACTTCTTTTGTAGTCGTGATGGTAGTCAGAACAAATGGAATTTTTAATTGTTTGAATTTATCTTCGGAATGATCATACGTTCCGCCCATAAAAATTACGCCATATAGATTTTTTTCTTTTACAAGCTGTAGAGCGATATCGATCTCGTCTACTCCATCTTCTACATGCTGGATCATTAGCGGACATCCCCGCAGGTTCACCTGGCGTTCAACTTCTTTGATCATGTCGGCAAAAAACGGGTTTGAGATCCCTTTTACCATTAGCGCTATGGTATTAGATCGCGTTTTTTTCAAGTTGCTCGCATTACCGTTTGGAATATAGTTATGTTCTCTAACAACCGCCATCACTTTAGCTCTAGTTGTATCGCTTACAACACCGCTATTATTGATTACTCTGGAGACTGTGGCGATACCCACGCCTGATAGCCTTGCAATATCTTTGATATTCATATTTACCTTGCTCCACTCCTATGATGAGTCCCCCCTTCACCCGATGAAAATCAGGTTGTGGAAACGCATGAAATGATGGGAAACGTTTCCCACGACATCATTTTGAGTCCTTAGCGCGTTTTTTCCGCTTACTTCGTCCATTATGAACAGGTAATTTTTATAAGTCAACTAAAAACACAAAAAAAATTGTGATTCATCACTTTTTATTTGGTTAAAATTACAATAAGTCTATAGTTACTAAGTCAATGAATTAGAAATAATTGTAATTTATATATCAAATAATAGTTCCACTTGCTTTATTGACTTTAAAATAAGAATGGAATACCATCAATTTAGTGATTTTCATCGCAATAACAGAAAACGTTTCCACTTATTTTTCTAGTTTTTCTTTTTGTCGCTTCGCTATCCTAGCTAGGAATATCAAGAGAAAGAAGGACTCTTTTTATGTTGAACATGGCTCCATTCGCAGCTAAGGCTCGTGAACGAAACCTGAATATCTTCAATGTTCGTGTGCTTCAAAACGGAAACCTTGTGGGAAAACTGGATCTCACGGAGGATATTCGGCGCTTGCAGCATTCCGTCAGCAAGTCTTTTACTTGTATGGCAGTAGGTTTTGCCATTGATGAAGGGAAGCTGACACTGGAAACAACGCTTAGAGATGTTTTTCCGGAGTATGCCTCTCCTCTTAAACAAACACCTCCTTCCATGCAGCCCGGAGATATAACTTTGTTCGATTTGCTGCGAATGAGTACAGGGCACGACTCCCCTCCATTTTGGGCTGAAGAGAGAGTAGCCTTGAAGGATAAAAATTGGGTGCAGCATTATTTGTCTCTGACTTTAGACAGAGCTCCCGGCGAGAAATTTACATACAGCAGTGGAGATACCATTATGATCTCTGCAATGGTGCAAGCCCGCGTCGGGCAAACCGTAAAGGATTATCTGTTACCTCGTTTGTTTGCACCTCTGGGCATAAACAATGTCGATTGGGAAACAACACCTCAAGGGGTAACCCTTGGCTGTGCCGGACTTCAGATTAGCACGGAAGAGTTAAGCCGGTTTGGACAGCTGCTTTTACAGCAAGGAAAGTGGCAGGGCCAGCAACTAATTCCCGCAGCATGGATCAATTTTGTTACACAAAAACAGATCGACAATGATGGAAATGGCGACTGGGGAGAAGGATACGGCTGCCAATTCTGGCTCTGCTCCCACGACGCTTACCGTGCCGATGGCGCTCATGGACAATTCTGTCTTGTGGTGCCGGACGCTCAAGCAGTCATTGCAATTAACAGCATGGAAGATAACATGCAGGGAATCCTGGATACCGTCTGGGAGGAAATCTGGCCGCTTCTTTAGGAGCGGTCTTTTTTTATGGCTTGAGGTTAGCGTGCGCATAATGGGTAATTTACATTCTTCCGCGATTAGTACTTAACACCGCCAAGTAACCAGCGCTGTTTGAGGCTGAGGAGGCTTGCGGACTCAGATGACGTTATTTACTCTTTTATCGCCTTTTGAGCAACGTTTCGGACTCCACTGCAGCTATTGCTGAGAAAGTAGCTCTTTTGGGGCACATTTGCATCTATAGCGACGATGGAGTCCGATGACATCGCAAATCCCGCACTTTTCAGCATTTAAGGTCCTCTGTGTCCGATAGCTGCTGCGTATGTACAATATAAGTAACTCAACAGATGATAAGTAACTAAACACGCCCAAGCGTTCACACCAATAAATGCTCAAACCGTATGTCCCCAACGCCAAACACGCCATGCAGTCAACACCAATAGATGCACAACACCAAGTAACCAGCATTACTTAGACTGAGGAGGCTTGCGGACTCAGATGACGTTATTTACTCTTTTATCGCCTTACGAGCAACGTTTCGGACTCCAGTGCAGCTATTCCTGAGAAAGTAGCTCTTTTGGGGCACGTTTGGCATCAATAGCGACGATGGAGTCCGATGACATCGCAAATGTGGCGCTTTTCAGCATTTAAGGTCATCTGGGTCCGATAGCTGCTGCGTATGTACAAAATAAGTAACTCATCACACCAAGTAACCATTACTTTCTGAGGCTGAGGAGGCACGCGGACTCAGATGATGTTATTTACTCATTTATCACCTTTTGAGCAACGTTTCGGACTCCAGTGCAGCTATTGCTGAAAAAGTAGCTCATTTGAGGTACGTTTGGCATCAATAGTGCCGATGGAGTCCGATGACATCGCAAATGTGGCGCTTTTCAGCATTTAAGGTCATCTGGGTCCGATAGCTGCTGCGTATGTGCAAATGTGGGCTAGATGATGGAAGTTTGATGTTCAACGATGATAAGTAACTAAACACGCCCAAGCGTTCACACCAATAAATGCTCAAACCGTAAGTCCCCACCGCCTACAAATAGCTCAACCCACCAAGTAACCAGCAATACTTAGACTGAGGAGGCTTGCGGACTCAGATGACGTTATTTACTCTTTTATCGCCTTTTGAGCAACGTTTCGGACTCCAGTGCAGCTATTCCTGAGAAAGTAGCTCATTTGGGGCAGGTTTGGCATCAATAGTGACGATGGAGTCCGATAACATCGCAAATGTGGCACTTTTCAGCATTTAAGGTCATCTGGGTCCGATAGCTGCTGCGTATGTACAAAATAAGTAACTCATCACACCAAGTAACCAGTATTTCCTGAGACTGAGGAAGCTCGCGGACTCAGATGACGTTATTTACTCTTTTATCGCCTTTTGAACAACGTTTCGGACTCCAGTGCAGCTATTGCTGAAAAAGTAGCTCATTTGGGGCACGTTTGGCATCAATAGTGACGATGGAGTCCGATGACATCGCAAATGTGGCACTTTTCAGCATTTAAGGTCATCTGGGTCCGATAGCTGCTGCGTATGTACAAAATAAGTAACTCATCACACCAAGTAACCAGCATTTCCTGAGACTGAGGAAGCTTGCGGACTCAGATGATGTTATTTACTCATTTATCACCTTTTGAGCAACGTTTCGGACTCCAGTGCAGCTATTGCTGAAAAAGTAGCTCATTTGGGGCACGTTTGGCATCAATTGTGACGATGGAGTCCGATGACATCGAAAATCCCGCACTTTTCAGCATTTAAGGTCCTCTGGGTCCGATAGCTGCTGCGTATGTGCAAAATAAGTAACTCATCACACCAAGTAACCAGTATTTCCTGAGACTGAGGAAGCTCGCGGACTCAGATGACGTTATTTACTCATTTATCGCCTTTTGAACAACGTTTCGGACTCCAGTGCAGCTATTGCTGAGAAAGTAGCTCTTTTGGGGCACGTTTGGCATCAATAGCGACGATGGAGTCCGATGACATCGCAAATGTGGCACTTTTCAGCATTTAAGGTCCTCTGGGTCCGATAGCTGCTGCATATGTGCAAATGTGATCTAGTCGCTCGAAGTTTGATGTTCAATGATGGTTAGCAGCTCAACACACCAAGTAACCAGCATTACTCAGACCCAGGATGCTTGCGGACTCAGATGATGTTATTTACTCTTTTATCGCCTTTTGAGCAACGTTTCGGACTCCACAGCAGCTATTCTTGAGAAAGCGGCTCTTTTGGGGCACGTTTGGCACCAATTGCGACGATGGAGTCCGATGACATCGCAAATGTGGCACTTTTCAGCATTTAAGGTCATCTGGGTCCGATAGTTGCTGCGTATGTACAAATGCGGGCTAGATGCTGGAAGTTTAATGTTCAACGATGACTCGAATTTCGACGTTTAGATCAAGAAGGAAGACAAAGCACCCCGTGTGTGACCTCGAACTAAAACTCGCGCACGCAAAAACAGCCTTCCCGAAGGATGGCTGTTAATTGACGTCCCGGAAGGGATTCGAACCCCTGACCGTGCGCTTAGAAGGCGCATGCTCTATCCAGCTGAGCTACCGGGACATATAAGAAATAAATACTATGTATTGACGCAACGATATTTATTATACCTTATTCAGCGGATTTTTCAAGTCAAAACAACTTAGAAAAATAATAAAAGTGTTTCCGGTGCAGCTTTTTCACACGTCAGCGTTACCACAGGAAATGAAAAAAACGGCATTTCTGCCGTCCTTTTCATCCATTCCAGTGTGCATTTTACAAACCTTCGATATTTACTCCAGCTTTCGAAAACGCTTCTCCAGCTGCTTTTTTAAATCCCCAAAAGTGAGTAATTCTCGTTGAAACTTGGAATGCTCATCTTCTGGCGACATGAAGTTACTGCCTGTAAATGCACTTGAGGTCACATATTGAAAAGCGTCATGCATATTGTTATCAAACCAATCGGTGGAGGTATCAGCATCATTAGTCAGAATACGGACAATCTCATATCCTTCTTCACGCCGATCCTCAACGATATACACCAAAAGCGCAGGATCACTAACAGCACCCGGCAAAACACCCACTTCTGCACAAGGCGCACCATCGTACTCCATCATTCTGCGAATTTTGGCGTCTTTAATATAATACACCTGTCATCCTTCCCTCCTGGCAAATTCCCCTCTCCCCTAGTGTTCGGATAAGGACATACATTTTATGCCTTCCTTCGGCATATATCTGTATTACTTGGCAAAAAAGTAAGGACAACAATCGCACAAAAGAGAGGATGAACCATCATGTGCGGAATAACCGGATTTATCCAGTGGCGCGGAGATCTCACTCAGCACTCGCAGCTGCTGGTCAAAATGACTGAAACTTTAGCAAACCGCGGCCCCGATGCAGCCGGAACCTGGATCTCAGGCCCCTGTGCTTTCGGTCACCGCAGACTTAGCGTTATCGATCCGGAGAACGGTGCCCAGCCCATGATCACCCGCCATGAGGAACAGGTATACGCGATTGTTTACAACGGCGAATTATATAACGCCCTCGAACTCAAACAGGAACTTAAGCAGCGAGGGCATCAATTCCGCACCCAGTGCGATACAGAAGTGCTGCTGCATTCCTATATCGAATGGGGGCCGGATTGCGCAGAGAAGCTCAATGGAATCTTTGCTTTTGCAGTATGGGACGGTCTGCGGGACCAAGTCTTTTTTGCACGTGACCGTTTAGGTGTGAAACCCCTGTTCTACAGCAAGGTTGATGATGTCCTAGTTTTTGGCTCAGAGCCTAAGGCGTTGCTGCAGCATCCCAAGGTACAACCAATCGTGGGTCCTGAAGGTCTCGCAGAAATCTTCATCATCGGTCCAGCGCGTACACCGGGTCATGGTGTTTATAAGGATATGCAAGAGCTTCGTCCAGGTCATGCTATGATCTATAGCCGTGAAGGTCTGCGCAGTTATGCCTATTGGAAGCTGGAGAGCGCAAAGCATACTGACAATGAAGCAGAGACAGCCGCTAAGGTGCGTGAACTGCTCCAAGATACACTCGAACGCCAACTGGTCTCAGACGTCCCTGTTTGCTCTCTTTTGTCGGGAGGGCTGGATTCCAGTGCGCTGACGGCACTTGCAGTGGATTACTACAACCGGAATGGTCAGGGACAAGTGGATACTTATTCCGTAGACTATGTAGATAACGACAAACATTTCAAAAGTCATACTTTCCAGCCGGGAGCAGATGGGCCGTGGATTAAACGAATGGTCGATGAATTGAATACAAACCACCACTACATCTCGTTCGATACCCCAGAGCTTGTAGAAGCGCTGGATAATGCTTTGTACACTAGGGATTTACCAGGGATGACCGATGTAGACTCTTCTTTGTACTTATTTTGCCGGGAGATTAAAAAGAACGCGACAGTAGCTATTTCCGGTGAAGCTGCGGATGAGATTTTTGGCGGATACCCTTGGTTCCACCGTGAGGAAATGCTCTCCTCAGGCACTTTTCCTTGGTCAGTTGCTCCGAAAATGCGTGCAAGTCTACTTTCCCCAGAAATTAACGAGTGGATCCGTCCACTGGAATATTTGGGTGACAGATATAGCGATGCGGTGGCTGAAGTTCCGAAGTTGGATGGAGAGACGGGAAAACAAGCACAAATGCGCGTCATGTCCTATCTGAATATCACCCGCTTCATGCCTACTCTGCTAGACCGTAAAGACCGAATGAGCATGGGCGCAGGGCTAGAGGTACGTGTTCCATATTGTGATCACCGACTCGTTCAATATGTATTTAATATTCCGTGGGAAATCAAGAATCTGGGGGGCCGTGAAAAAGGGATTTTACGTAAATCTCTTGAAGGCATTCTTCCAGACGATGTGCTCTACCGCAAAAAAAGCCCTTACCCCAAAACTCATAATCCTGCCTATTTAAATGCGGTACGAACTCAGGTATTAAACATTCTGGATGACTCCACTTCACCCCTACTTCTGCTAATTGATGCTGCCAAAATCCGTGAGATCGCCGCTTCCCCGGAATCCTCAACCAATCTGCCTTGGTTCGGCCAGCTCATGTCCGGTCCTCAGCTGTTTGCTTACCTCGCCCAAGTGGATCTCTGGCTGCGTAAATATAACGTCTCCATCCAATAAACACGTAGATAACTGAGGTAATCGACAAGCCAAACAGCAAGTCCCCGTATCCGGTGGCTTGCTGTTTGGCTTGTATTTGCAAGGATTACTCTACGATCTTATCTGAACGATCTTTAAAAGTTAAAGTTGTCCGGGTCCGGGCCAAATCGATGGTCTTTGTTCAAGCCCTCGATAGCTTTGACATCCTCATCACTAAGCGTAAAGTCAAAGAATCCCGCATTCTCCTTGATTCGATCCGCATGTACGGATTTAGGAATCGTAATGACACCTTGCTGCAAATCCCAGCGAAGTACAATTTGAGCAGGGGTCTTGCCATACTTCTCAGCCAACTCGTTTAAGAGTGGTAGATCAAGATTCCCCTGCATTAATGGACTCCATGCTTCAAGCTGAATGCCCTGTTCATTGGCATATTTCAGCAGCTCGCGCTGAGTCAACAGCGGATGGAATTCCACCTGATTCACCACGGGCACCACTCCGGTATCCTCGATGATATCTTTCAGATGATGAACCTGAAAATTGCTCACGCCGATAGATTTGATGAGGCCTTCTTTTTGCAGATGAATTAAGGCCTTCCATGTCTCACGATATTTCCCTGCCACCGGCCAGTGTATGAGATACAGATCTAGATAGTCCAGACCCAGCTTGCGCCGGCTATCCTCGAACGCTTTTAGCGTAGATTCATAACCTTGATCAGGATTCCGTACTTTAGTTGTAATAAACAACTCATCCCGGGCCACTCCACAATCACGAATAGCTTGTCCTACGCCTTCTTCGTTATTGTATCCGGCTGCCGTATCAATACTGCGATATCCTAATTCCACTGCGGTTTTGACCGCATGAATAACCTCTTCGCCATCTTTAGTCTTATACACGCCAAGACCCAGCCACGGCATGGTCACCCCGTCATTTAAAGTAGGACCACCCGAGAACGGTGCATTCAATTCACTCATCGCTTAACCCTCCAAGCTTATTGTTATTTCGTTAAACATACTTAACCTATTTATCCACTTAAGAAGCAAACGCTACCATAAAAAGTATAGCAGATGGCTTCATCATTCCCCAAATCCTTATAAAAAAACGGAGGCGTAAGCGCCCCCGCTCTTCTTTATTTCTCAATTAGTTTGAAATCATCAAAATGGAATTCAGGAGAAACAATACAGGATACCAGCGTCGGTTCTTTGCCTAACGAGCGCGCGGCCTGCCATACTCCCGCTGGAACAACCACTTGTGGCTGCTGGCCTGCAGCAATATCGAGACCCAGAATAACTTCCTGCACATCCTCAGGCTTATCTCCATTACCTCCGAGACTTAGCACGATTGGACTACCGGAATGCCACAACCAAACTTCATCGGACAATACAGTATGCCAATCAGATTGTTCGCCTTCGTGAAGTAAAAAATAAATTGAAGATGCCGAATGACGTGATCCAGAATAGCTATCGCCTAACACTTCCTGCGAAATTTCAAATTCCGAATTCCAAAGTCTTTTGTACCAACCACCCTCAACGTGAGGCTGTAATCCAAGCAGTTCAACTAGCGGTGAAATTTCTTTTTGCGTCACAGTAGCTTCTCTCCTTCAAAGTTAGCATGAACAACAATAGCTTCATATGCATAAGGTTGTTTTTGCTTTTTACTTTAACGGAATAAGCTCGAATTGTAAAATCTATTTACTGTCCTTGCTCGCTTTGAAGACTTCCGCAATCGCTCCAAGACTTCCCAGTGTTTCAACAGCGCTAGTTGGCAAGAACACTTTATTAGCAGGACCTTTGGCAATCTCAGCCAGAGCCTCGAAGGAACGATAAGCCAGAACATGCTCATCCAGACCTGCCGAACGAATCAGCTCAATGCGTGATTTTTCTGCTTCTGCCACGGCTTGAATCGCTTTAGCCTCACCGTGTGCTTCCAGCTCCTGCGCCTGGCGTGAACCCTCTGCTTGACGGATACGCGCTTCTTTATCGCCTTCTGCTTTTAGAATCTTGCTCTGTTTATCCCCTTCAGCGCGTAGGATCATATCCTGCTTGGCAGCTTCCGCCTCCAAAACAATGGCACGTTTGCTCCGCTCTGCTTTCATCTGCTTATCCATCGCTTCCTGAATATCCAACGGCGGTTTGATATCGATAACTTCCACACGCTCGATCCGCACGCCCCACTTCTCAGTAGCTTCATCGAGAGCAAGACGGATATCCGTCGAAATCTTTTCCCGTCCAGACAAGGTCTCATCCAATTCCAGCTTACCGATGATTTGCCGCATTGTTGCCGTCGAAATGTTTCTTACCCCATACACATAATCAGAAATACCATAAGTAGCTTCCTCTGGTCCAACCACCTGGTAGAAAATAATCGTATCAATCTGCACCTGCACGTTATCCTTTGTAATTACCGTTTGCGGAGGTACATTCGCTTGTTGAATCCGTAAATCATGGTACGTGCGCACCTGATCAATTACAGGAATCAGAATGTTCAACCCCGGTGTCAGCAGACGATTAAATTTACCGAGCCTTTCCACTACGCCTACCCGTTGCTGTGGTACGATTTTGACTGTTAATGCCACAAAAACTACGACCACTACAATAATAATTGCGATAATTGCCCATTGCATTAGTTCATTTCCCCCCATCGTTCTACTTCGATAATCGTCGTGCCTCTTTTCACTACTCTTACAACCTCATCCTTGCCCAGATTCTGATCAGAGCTCGCGCTCCACGTATCTCCGCCTACCTTCACTTGCCCGTAACGTCCCTGCTCTATCGGCTCAACAACTACTCCTTGCCTACCGATGATTTCTGTACCTGTATCCTTGAACCCACGTGAATGGCGAAATCTAGAAACCAGTGGTTTCGAGAATATAGTCAGACCAAGTGCGACCAGTGATCCAAGGACCACCTGAAACAAAATGGCTTCGGGAACAATCAGCGACACCAAACCTGCGGCCAAAGCACCAATACTAAGCCACAATAAATAAAAAGTAAGCGTCATCATCTCAACAACAAACAGGACACCGGCTGCGATCAGCCAAAACACCCACACAACCATCGGTGAGCCCACCACCTTCCGTATGATACTACTATAACGAAAAGAAACATCGATGCGTTGCATAGTTCCATAAAAAAATATTTCAGGCATGTATATGATTTATATTCATTACATCGGTGGTTATGTGTTTCTTCATGAGTTTCTTGATAAAAGGCGAGTATACAAATCCAAAAGGGTTCACTTTTTGAAGAGTCACTATAAATTAGAAAATTCTCCCCCTATATCACCTGATTTTATCCCTAGCGCAATTGCAAGCTATGCTTGAGAATAAGAGTTACCATCACCCATTTATATCTAATTCATCCTAATTATCCAACTTCCAAACATCCTCCTCTATTCATTCAAACCATACACAGCATGTTACATCTTTAAAAATCCATGAAACAGCAGCACATAAAAAGCATAAAAGAAAGCGCTTACTGATTGGGTAAGGCTTGATTTGGACCGCTGCTTTTTTGCTGCTGAATCTACGAATTGATCTTCAATAGAATGATAGAAACGCCAAGGGTGATGGTGCACTAGAACCGACGGGAGGTGAAGGTCAGGACATCTTGCCGAAAAGAATTTCGAACTACACTTTGAATCTAGGAGGTAGAAATTCAATGATCTTCACGAAAAAAGCTTCACGCAAAACCTTTGCAATTGCGATGATCGCCGCGCTTGTTCTGACACTCTTTTCCACCCTGGGCGGCAGTCCCAAAACAGCCAACGCCGCACAGGATTACAAACTGGTTGGTTATTACGCTTCATGGGCCGCTTACGGGCGTGCTTACAATGTAACTGATATCGATCCTACCAAAATGAATGTCATTAACTACGCTTTTGCGGATATTTGTTGGAATGGCATCCATGGCAATCCCGACCCCACCGGACCTAATCCGGTGACCTGGTCTTGCCAGAATGAGCAAGGCCAAGCCATCAGCGTTCCGAACGGTACGATTGTTCTTGGTGACCCTTGGATTGACACTGGAAAAAGCTTCGGGGATGACAAATGGGATGATCCCATCAAAGGTAACCTGAAGCAGCTATGGAAGCTTAAGGAAAAGAACCCGAACCTGAAGACCCTAATCTCCGTTGGGGGCTGGACCTGGTCGAACCGTTTCTCGGATGTAGCTGCGACAGCTGCGACCCGTGAGGTTTTTGCCAATTCCGCGGTTGATTTTATTCGAAAATACAAGATGGACGGCGTGGATCTCGACTGGGAATATCCAGTAAGTGGTGGACTCGCAGGCAATAGCTACCGTTCTGAAGATAAAGAAAACTATGTACTGCTGCTGCAAAAAGTTCGCGAAAAGCTGAATACAGCCGGCGCGGCGGATGGAAAAACCTATCTGCTGACCATTGCTTCCGGGGCAGGCCCAACGTATATCAACAATAATAATCTGGCCGGCATTGCTTCCGTTGTCGACTGGATCAATATTATGACCTATGACTTTAATGGGAGCTGGAACACCACCACCGGACACAATGCTCCGTTGTACTATGATCCCGCAGCTTCCGCTTCGGGCTTAACCGAACCGCACAATTTTAACATCGATAAAGCGGTAACCTCCTATCTTGCGAATGGTGTACCTGCGAACAAGCTTGTACTTGGCATGGCTTTTTACGGTCGTGGTTGGGGCGGAGCTCCTGCTTCAGGAAACGGCCAATATCAGGTGTCCGCTGGCATCTCACCAACGGGTACATGGGAAAAAGGCAGCTATGATTTCTATGATCTCGAAGCCAATTATATCAACAAAAACGGTTATATCCGCTATTGGAATGATACATCCAAAGTGCCTTATCTCTATAATCCAACAAATCAAACCTTTATCAGCTATGACGACGTAGAATCCTTTGGCCACAAGATCAGCTACCTGAAGTCCAAGGGTCTTGCAGGTGCTATGTTCTGGGAAACAAGTGGTGACCGGAACAAAACACTAACCAATAAACTAAACGCCGATCTTGGTGGCGGAGTGGTGCAGCCGACACCGACACCATCCACATCACCAACACCAACTGCAACCGCTACACCTACTGCAACTCCAACTGCAACACCAACGCCAACTGCAACCGTGACGCCAACCCCAACGCCTACACCGGGACAATGTTCTGCAGCGACCTGGGGTGCAACAACCGTATACACTGGCGGACAGCGTGTCTCCTACAATGGCTCAGTCTATGAAGCCAAATGGTGGACGCAAGGGGATCGTCCTGATCTTAGCGGAACTGATGGGGTCTGGAAATTCATCAGCGTATGCGGAACAGCGACACCAACTGCAACTGTGGCCCCAACTTTAACACCTACGGTAGCACCAACGCCTACCGCAACCGTTGCACCTACGCCTACTTTAGCGCCAACGCCAACTGCAACCGTTGCACCTACACAAACTCCTTTACCTACCGCTACGCCTACTTCGGAAGGGTCTAGCTGGGGAACAGGCGTTGCGTACAAAACAGGTGATGTCGTCGCTTACAACGGAAAAACATATACCTGCTTGCAGCCCCACACTTCACTTCAGGGCTGGGAGCCAGCCACCACACCTGCGCTATGGAAGCTCAATTAAAGACTTGCAGGAAGCATCGTTCCTGAAATAACATTATCCCCCTTTGGAGGTATATTAAATATGATTGCAAAAGCACGTGCTAAGCGCAAAATATCCATAAGTTACCTTGCTGCGCTAATGAGCCTAATCGTTCTGGTTCCACTTTACACCGGGACAGGTGCATCCTTACCAGTGGCCCATGCCGCGGAAACAACACCTTCCGCTCCCGCTCCAGCAGCTGATCATCCTCGCAAAATCGTTGCTTACTTCCCAGAGTGGGGCGATCAGGAGAACAAAGGATTTTACACCGTAGACAAGATTCCGTGGGATAAAATTACCCATATTAACTACGCCTTCGCCAAGGTAAATCCTCAAACGAACAAGATTGATCTCATGGACCGTACAGCTGCAATCGAAAAAGACTATCCCGGTCAGCTGACCACCCTGCCTTTTAAGGGGCATTTTAACCAACTGGTTAAGTACAAACAGCTCTATCCTGATGTCCGCACCCTGATTTCTGTTGGCGGCTGGTCGGGTTCCGGAGGGTTCTTCAACATGGCGAATTCAGAAGCCGGGCGAGAAGCTTTTGCCAATAGTGTTGTGGATTTTCTGCGTACCTATCAGTTCAACGGAGTAGACATCGATTGGGAGTACCCTTCTGGCACTGGGCAGTCCGGTAATCCTAACGATTTTGCCGTGGCAGAACCGCTGCGTACAGTTAATTACAACAACTACGTTCTTCTTATGAAAAAACTTCGCGAAAAGCTCGATCTGGCAGGTTCACAAGACAATCAGAAATATGACCTGACCATTGCGGCCACTGCCTCTTCCTGGATTCTTGGGGGCATGAAGCTTGGGGAAGCCAATCAGTATTTAGACTGGGCGAACCTTATGACCTATGATTTCCATGGGGCTTGGAATGGATATGTAGGGCCGCATTCTGCATTGTACCCGGATTCCCGCGATACTGAAACTGCTGCGCTGGGCACTCCGGTTCTGAATACCGACTGGGCGGTCCGATACTATCTTGGAACGCTTCCTCCGGAAAAAATCGTGATCGGAGTTCCTTATTATTCACGAGGCTGGAAAAATGTGAATGGAGGCATCAACAATACCGGCCTTTACGGCACAGCTCCGACAACCGGTGGGGGAGCAGATGGCCAATACGGGATCTGGAATGATCCCGCACCAGAGCAGCCTGCTGGTGCAAATCCGATCTGGCATGTGCTAAATCTGCTCAAAGATCCAGCGAATAAGCGTTACTTCGATCCTGTTACCAAAACACCGTACTTATTCAATGCAGACAAGAAGATTTTTCTTACGTATGAAGATAAGGAATCTCTTGGCTACAAGCTGGATTACATCAAGCAAAAAGGCTTGGGAGGTATGATGTTCTGGGAACTAACGGGCGATTACTCTGAGCAGAGCGATGGCACTTATACGTATGGCAATTCTCTGACCGATTTTGCCTATGATCAGCTGAAGACAGCCTCGCCGCCGGGCGGAGCTCCTAAGCCGCAGTTGCCTGAACCTAAAAACTTCAACCTCAGCTTCAGCGGCGCCTATGATCATCCGAACTATACCTATTCATTAAAAATAACGAACAATACCGGCACAGATATTTCCGGTGGCTGGAAGCTGGAGTTCGACCTGCCAACAACTACAACCCTAACCTCGGCATGGGGAGCCGGTAGCGTTGAGCAAATCTCCACGGCCTGGGATTTCAACCGCTACCGTATTACAGGTACAGCTACTCAAACTATTGCGAATGGAGCTTCACTTGAAATTCCGGGTATGATGAAGCTGAACTTTTCAGGCGGTCCACAGCGAATCACCCTGAACGGAAACTCGTCCCAACAGGAATACGATAAACTGTACGGAGGCATTACGCCAACACCAACACCAACGTCTACTCCAACGGCAACACCGACTCCGACGGCAACCGTGACGCCTACGCCAACTGTAGCGCCAACACCTACTCCTACGCCGGGACAATGCTCGGCAGCGACCTGGAATGCGGCAACCGCATATACTGGCGGACAACGCGTTTCCTACAGCGGCTCACTCTATGAAGCCAAGTGGTGGACACAAGGAGACCGTCCCGATCTTAGCGGACCGGACGGTGTCTGGAAATACATCAGCGTGTGTGGAACAGCAACGTCTACACCAACGGCAACTGTAGCTCCAACAGTAACACCGACTTTGACACCGACTTTGACACCTACGGTGGCACCGACGCCTACTGCAACCGTTACTCCAGCGCCTACGGTGGCACCGACGCCCACCGCAACCGTAACACCGACGCAAACTCCATTACCGACTGCTACTCCTACTTCGGGAGGGTCTAGCTGGGTAACAGGAGTTGCTTATAAAGTAGGTGATGTCGTCGCCTACAGTGGAAAAACGTATTCCTGCTTGCAGCCTCACACTTCACTTCAGGGGTGGGAGCCAGCTTCCACACCTGCTCTTTGGAAGCTGATGTAATCCGGTACTCTCCTTGATTCCAACAAGGAGAACATCCCATTATTAGTGCAGAGGCATTTTCATCCTTTGGGGCTTACGTTACGGACCCAGTTGACGTTATTTACAAATTTCAAGCCTTTGGAGCTGTGTATCGGACTCCAGTGCTGCTATTCCTTATGAAATGCTTCTTTCGGGGTGTTTTTCGTGCCCATAGCGACTTTGGGGTCCGTTCGAATCTCAAATCGGATAAAGCTGCGTTTAAGGTCAGCTGTGTCCGGGTAGCCGCTTCATACGGGTGAATGTGCTAGAATCGAACGAAGTTTGATGCTTTGTTTAAGGGGAAGGAATAAAAAACGGGGGTGCCCAGCAGCCATTTCGCGGCTTTTGGACACCCCCATTTTTATATAAAAATCTATTCCTGCGATAGGCCGCCTTCGGCTGCCAGTTTTTTCTCCAGCTTTGCCGTCAGCAGTCGCAGTGCAGTTCCTCGATGGCTAATCTGCTGCTTCTCTTCCAGCGTAAGCTCGGCCATAGTTTTTTCATGTTCCGACAGATAAAATAGCGGGTCGTAACCGAAACCGCCAGCACCTGATGGTTCTGAAGTAATCCAGCCTTCGACCGCACCTTCTGCGGTTAGCTCCTGCTTGGAAACTGGATCGTACAGCGATAAAGTACAGACGAACCTAGCCGTGCTCAGCAAAGGCTGATCTGTGTCTTCCCCCTGTTTCAATCTCTCTAGCTCGCTAAGCAGCTTCAGGTTATTTTCCCCATCCGTAGCGTCTTCACCGGCAAAACGTGCAGAGTACACACCCGGTCTGCCATCCAAAGCATCTACACAAAGACCCGAATCATCAGCGAGTACCGGAATTCCAAGTGCATCACCTACGGCTTTGGATTTTTTAAATGCGTTTTCTGCAAAAGTAGCCCCGTCTTCCACCACATCGGGCAGATGCGGATAGTCATACATACTCTTAACTGTCAGGCCCAGCGGGGCAAAAGCGTGCTCGAACTCGCGCACCTTCCCCTTATTCTTCGTTGCGACAATGAGAATATTGCCCGTGGAATTCATGTTACACCTCTTGGCCCGGTTGGCCGGAAGGGATTTTCAGAGCAATCGCTCCGAGCGCTTCTTTTTGCGCCGCAATCAGTTCATAAATTCCCTTCTCACCTAGACCTAATAATAGGTCCAGCTCTTGACGCGAGAATGGTCTTTCTTCGCCAGTCCCTTGTACCTCAACAAAAGCACCGCCGCCGGTCATGACTACATTCATATCCACTTTGGCTTTGGAATCCTCTTCATAATTCAGATCGAGCAATGTTTTATCCCCTACAACACCTACACTAATTGCTCCCAAAAAGTCTGTTATAGGAAAAACAGCCAGCTTGTGCTGTAGTGCAATTTTATTAATAGCAAATGCCATGGCAACAAAAGCGCCTGTTATCGAAGCCGTCCGAGTTCCCCCATCCGCCTGAATCACATCACAATCCAGCGTAATACTGCGTTCACCTAACGCTTGTAAATTCACCACGGAGCGAAGCGCACGGCCGATCAGCCGCTGGATCTCCATTGTACGTCCGGTAAGTTTACCGCGTGCAGCTTCACGTTGATTACGGGACTGGGTGGCCCGAGGAAGCATCGAATATTCGGCAGTTACCCAGCCTTTTCCTTGTCCTTTAAGAAACGGAGGCACTTTTTCCTCTACAGTAGCCGTACAAATAACTTTGGTGTCTCCCATCTCAATGATCACGGAGCCCTCAGCATATTTATTCGTTTGGGTCGTTATTGTCAGCGGCCGTAATTGGTCGTCAGTTCGCCCGTTTGATCTCATCTTTTCTGCCTCCTACATCGTATAGCTAATAGTTTAGTGTGAGTCCCGTTTCCCTGTTGTTCATTGCGGCAGTTCACCGTTCGGGACGTTACGTCTTTTTGAGCAACTTTTATTCTACCAAAGAGGAGGCACAAAAGCATCTTTTAAACCTTAGAAGGTCATTCTATAACGGGAGCTCGTTCAAAAATTCAGGTGCAGAAACAGGTTTGCTATAATCCACATTGTCAGTGTCAGTAATCGATTGTTTGCCGTTCAAACGAATTTGAACCAGAGCATCTTCCGTATTTTGCGCAACAGTCAGAACAACCGATTCCAGTAATTCGGCAGGAACTTCCTTCCCATCTGCGAACATATCGTCAGTCAAGGATACAGTAACAACACCGTTTTGTCCGGCTTCAACCGAATCAAGTGATGTGCCCTGTGTCATAACCATTTCCAGACCGTCTCCGGATTCAGGTCCCGCAATCAGCTCATTGATAGCAGCAGTCAGCTGCTCTTGCCCTGCGGGTACAAAGCGCGTAACCGGAACATAATATTGGATACCGTCAGGAGATGTTGTGGAAAAATAAACAGTAACCGCACTAGAGTTCATCAAAGATGGACCTTGTTTAGGCAGGTTAATGCCCATTGTACGGGACAGCGGGCGATCCAGCGGAGTACCTTGAAGCGGCATTTCCGTAAGCTTTTTACCATCTACCCAGAACTGTACACCTTTAATGTCATCTTGACCGGTAAGTGTCCAAGTGATCGCTTCAAGGATTTTGCGTTCATCCGCAGCATCATAGTTGTTAAATTCCGAAGTGAACTCAACAACTGCCAAATTCGACTTGTCTACCGTAATGCTTTGCACCTCAGTTCCAGCTGGTAGAATGCCTTGGAAGCCTTCTGGCAATGAGGACGCATATTCTCCCTTATTCACTAATGCCATTAAAGAGTTCTTGAGCGTGCTGGAATCTTTGCTTTTTGGCAGATTTAGCGACACTGGAGCGAGTAAGCCATTTCCATCTTCCAAATATACGGTCGTCCGGTCACCGGAAGCCGTTGCTTTATCCGTTGCTTTAGCGGTTTTGGTGCTGTCCTTCACAACTGCTTGTGCATCATCCTGAGCCACTGGACCAAATACACCTGAATCCAAAGTATTATTTCCCTCTGTCTGTAACATCTGCGCTTCAACCTCAGGTGGCGGAGCATCAATCGATGCTGATTCCGAACCGAACAAGCCGCAACCGGACAGTGCCAGTGGAACTGCGAGTAGGCAGACTGCGGAAATCCCGCGGATTTGTTGCATTGTTTTCATCATTTATTACCCCTTTCAAGGTTAGATAGCATTTGTACTGCTATGTATACGAGACCTTTGTCCAAAAAATAACAACTGCTTATCCTAAATTGTTGGAAAAGCCTGTGCGCTTTATTTTCAGGTTAGGTTGGATCTAGATTTTAATTCATATAGACTCCGTTTTCTGGACAAATACTTTTTCTAAACGTACAATCTGAGATAACACCAGCGCTTAACATCATGCTAACGAACGTTGTAATGCAAAGACTTAACTTACGAGGTGACTAATCATGGCTGATGAACCAATCGCAAAAATACCTTACAGTCTGAACAGCAAGGCAGTCGCAGATGCGACCAAAATGTGGTTGAATAAGCGTGGAGTAAACCTGCAGGAAATCGCAGAGCTCGTTATGTTTCTGCAAAAAAAATATTATCCAAACTTAACGATGGAAGAATGTGTCCATAACGTTGAGATGGTACTCAGCAAACGAGAAGTGCAAAATGCGGTACTTACGGGCATTCAATTGGACATGCTCGCGGAGGAGGGGAAGTTGTTTCCACCGCTTCAGGATATGATCGAAAATGATGAGGGATTATACGGAGTGGATGAGATTCTGGCTTTCTCCATCGTAAATGTATATGGCAGCATTGGCTTCACCAACTATGGTTATGTGGACAAGCTTAAGCCAGGCGTTCTTGAACGGTTGAACGACAAAAACACCGGGCAGATCCACACCTTCCTCGACGATATCGTCGGCGCGGTAGCCGCTGCAGCTAGTAGCCGAATCGCACACCGTAAGCAAGCTGAGCGTGAGATAGACCTCGAACTTCCGCATTCACCTGAGGATCGCGAAGAAACTGCAAGGAAACTTGCAGAACATGAAAAACAACCGGAGTAACCGGTGTTTTGGGTACACTCTGAGAATTAAAAAGCGATTGTTTCGTAACCCTTGCGGGTTATGAGACAATCGCTTTTTTTAAGGTTGGGTTGGGACAGTTTTAGGGAAAAACTCCCTAAAAAATACCGAAAATCGTTCAAAACCTAAGTTATTAGGGAATTCTTCCCTAATAACTCTACGAAAACCTTAATTTATAGCTACATTCGTAGATTATTAGGGAGATATTCCCTAATATCCGCTCTACACCCCCACAAACCTCAAAAAAAAGGGATGAATTCCCCAATTAGTAAATATCAGCAATTAGCTACTCGGTAAGATGTGTTTTTACCCACGAATAGCTGCATCTGTGTCCGAATGACCAGTGTGACGCATGAGAAAAGTAATCAAATGTTAGTTTGGTAATGCGATCGGACTCAGGTGACACTATACTCACATATCCCCATTGATTTAGTCAATTTCGGACTCCATAGTCGCTATTCACTCAAAAATGACCAATAACTACCCTCTACACTAGCAATAACGCCTCTCCGGTCCGATACTCACCTCAAAAGTCTCAAAATCCACGAATAGCTGCATCTGAGTCCGAATGACCTGCATAACGCATAAGCAAAGTAATCAAATGTTAGTCCAAATGATCTGTGTGACGCATGAGTAAAGTAATCAAATGTTAGTTTGGTAATGCGATCGGACTCAGGTGACCCTATTTCCATAAATCACCCTTGATTTAGTCACTTTCGGACTCCAGAGTCGCTATTCACTCAAAAATGACCAATAACAACCCATCACTCTAGCAATAACGCCTCTCCGGTCCGATACTAACCTCAAAAGTCTCAAAATCCACGAATAGCGGCGTCTGAGTCCGAATAACCTGTGTGAAGCATGAGTAAAGTAATCAAATGTTAGTTTGGTAATGCGATCGGACTCAGGTGACACTATACTCACATATCCCCATTGATTTGGACACTTTCGGACTCCAGAGTCGCTATTCACTCAAAAATGACCAATAACTACCCATTACTCTAGCAATAACGCCTCTCCGGTCCGATAATCACCTCAAAAGTCCCAAAACCCACGAATAGCGGCGTCTGAGTCCGAATAACCTGTGTAACGCATGAGTAAAGTAATCAAATGTTAGTTTGGTAATGTGTTCGGACTCAGGTGACCCTATTTCCATAAAACACCCTTGATTTAGTCAATTTCGGACTCCAGAGTCGCTATTCACTCAAAAATGACCAATAACTACCCTCTGCACTAGCAATAACGCCTCTCCGATCCGATACTCACCTCAAAAGTCCCAAAACCCACGAATAGCGGCCTCTGAGTCCGAATGACCTGCATAACGCATGAGTAAAGTAATCAAATGTTAGTCTAAATGATCAGCGTGACGCATGAGTATGTAATCAAAGGTTAGTTGGGTATTCGATCGGACTAAGGAGCTCAATATTCATATAAATAGCACCGAAATATACTCTCTACTTAGTCACTAAAACCAAAGCCCAAAAAAGAGCAGTCCCAATAACACAGGACTGCTCTACACCTCTACTCGATCATAACATTCACATCTAAATTCATTTCATCATTCATCACTCATCATTCATTTCATCACTCTTCGATCGCGCTAGAAACTCTAACTAACATGGTCACCAGCACTTTCAGATGCTGCAAACAAGATAACACCGTCCGCCTCTATCATCACTGCCCGCTCCCGGCGCATCAGCTCCGCCAGATGCGCCAGTGTCTCACTCATCGCAAAGCGCATCTGGTGAACGGTGGTTACCCGGCTGCGAAACAGAATTTCGCAGACGGCGAAGCCGCTCAGCGGGCCGTTTGCGAGCAAGGCTGCCGTGGTATCCAGCCGCTCCTCATGATGAGCGAGCAGACTGCTGACCCGGTGCGCGAAGCCCGTGAACGGTTCCCGATGACCCGGGAACGCCATGCTGACCGGGTAGCTCCCCAGCTCCCGCAGCCCCTGAAGAAACGTCTGCAGCGGCTGTGGATCGCTGCCTGGAAGCAGGCTGACATTGGGCGAAATCTGCGGCAGCACAGCATCGCCGCAGATCATTTGCCCGCTGCCCGCATGATAGAAACTCACATGTCCCGGTGCATGTCCGCCAGTTACAATCAATTTCCATTCACGGCCACCCATCCCGAAAGGCTCTACCTCATTCAGATAAGTTACAACCGGCTGTGGCTCTACTTGAGCGTCAAAGCTCTCCAAATGCGCTTTAATTCCACTCGACCATTCCTCCGACATTCCGTGTCTGATGAAATATAACGGCAAAACTTCATTGATATCCGTGTTACCGCCCCACATCAACATCGCCTCGGCATGAGCACGTTCAGTCATCCATACTTTACATCCGGTCTGCGACTGCAACCATCCCGCCAATCCATAATGATCGGGATGATGATGCGTTACGACGATATCCCGCACGTCCTTCCACGACAATCCCAGCTCCTGCAGGATCGCATGCCAGCATTTTTCTGTCTCCGGGCTACGCGGACCCGGATCGATAATAGTAATTCTGCCATCCTCATCAGGCAGAATATAGCTGTTCACTTGACGAAGCGGCGAGTCCATGGGCACCGAGACCTGAAGAATGTTCTTGTCCCATGAAGTGATATCCGCCTTAGACATGGTGCGATCACCGCCTTTGAATCTTTTTCCTGATACCATTACGATCGAATTCCACTAAAAATCATCCGCGTGGAGCTTTCTGCATTATAAACCTCATCTTCATAGCTGCCATGCACAGCTTCGAGCTGTAAACCCGCTTCCTCGATCATTCCGCTGAATTTCTCCAATGAATACAGCTTCACACGTTCATGATATTGACGAGATGTAGAATCATTTTTAGAGGTTAAAATGATGTCCTTCTTCACATACCCATCCTCGATCCGCCGCGACTCATCAATCAGATTCTTTCCATCCTCGCGGGTAGAATGCGGCACCAGATGACGAATCACATACGCAGGGTTCAGATAATCAATAACAAACTTGCCACCCGGCTTCAACATCCGATAGATTTCACGCAAAACCTTTACCTGCTCCTCATCCTCTTCAAAATAACCAAAGGAAGTGAACAGATTAACCACAGCATCGAAACCTCCTATTAACGGTAGGTCCCGCATGTCAGAACGCAGCCAAGTTACCTGCTCCGCTCCTTTTTGAGATCTTGCCTCACGCAGTAATACCTCTGATAAATCTACTCCAGTTACCTCGTACCCTGCTTCCGCAAGCGCCAGTGAATGACGTCCCATCCCACAACATAAATCCAGCACTTTGGAGCCTGGCGGTAGTCCCAGCCACGAGATCATTCGTTCAACTTCTTTACGAGCTCCACCAAAGTCTCGATGTTTGTATACGACCAGATAATCCTCTCCGAAGCTCTTTTCATACCATTCAGTCATGTTGTCTCTCCTCCCACAGGCGTCTTCCTGTAACTCCACTCTATGTATGTTAATGTATCGCCATTGTACAGTCTTTTACTCACAAACTCAAAGAAGAGTTGTCACAGTGGAGCGCTCAGCCCCTTCATGACAACTCATTCCTGTAGCTTCCCTTACACAAGCTGCTGCAAATATACTCGCGCTTCATAAGGACGAAGTTTAAGCGGTTGGATCTGCTCATCTTTTTCTACGGAATAATTAGAAATTAACAGCTCAATATTGTCTGGTTGGAACTCCGCTGGCCATTCGAATACAGGCTCTCCATCATAAAAATTCAGAATAACCAGCAGCCGCTGATCTTCTAATGTCCGAGTATACGCATATATCTCTGTATGCTCTGCGAGCAGCAGCCCGTAGGCTCCATAAACGATGACTTTGTGTTTTTTTCTCAGGGCAATCAGCTGTTTATAGTAGTTGTAGATGGAATCGGGATCTTTAATCGCATTGCCAGCGTTGATCTCCATATAGTTGGAATTTACTTCAATCCAAGGAGTCCCCGTCGTAAAACCACCTGCGTGACCATCGTCCCACTGCATCGGGGTGCGGGCATTATCCCGGCTTTTATGATGAATGGCAGACATAATCTGCTCTTCTGGAACGCCGTTTTTTCGCTTTTCTTCATAATAATTAAGCGTCTCTACATCCCGGTACTCATCAATGGATTCGAAACAGACATTCGTCATACCAATTTCTTCGCCTTGATAAATATAAGGTGTGCCTTCCAGCATGTGAATGAAGGTCGCCAGCATTTTAGCCGAAGGAATCCGGTAAAAAAGGTCGTTCCCAAACCGGGACACTGCGCGCGGCTGGTCATGGTTGCAGAGATAATTCGCATTCCAGCCTTTGTCATGCAGAACCGTCTGCCAATTACTCATAATCTTTTTCAGCTCCAGTAGACTCCATGGGACGACATCCCATTTTCCACTACCTGCCGAAGCGGCATCCAGAAACATATGCTCAAACTGAAAAGTCATATTCAGCTCTCTACGCCCGTCCCCTACATAATCTAGCGCCTGCTCCGGTCCAAGTCCTGAGGTCTCTCCTACCGTCATAATATCGTAGAAATAAAGCACTTTATCATATAAATTCTGTAGCAGGGTATGCACATCTGCCAGATTGGAGAACATTCCATAAGCCCTTACGGTAGGTGTTCCACCTGGATTATCCGCATCCGGGTAACCTTTCGTCTTCACGATATGTGCAATGGCATCAAAGCGGAATCCGTCCACACCCTTCTTCAGCCACCATTCCACCATCTCATGCAGCTTATCAATGACCACCGGATTCTCCCAGTTCAGATCAGGCTGATATTTGGAATAGAGGTGAAGGTAATATTCATCGGTCCGCGGATCAAGCTCCCACACCGAGCCACTGAAATAAGACTCCCAGTTATTCGGGGGACCTCCATTTTTTCCTTTTCGCCAAATATAGTAGTCCCGTTTCGGATTATCCTTCGACGATCTGGATTCAACAAACCATGGGTGCTCATGTGACGTATGGTTCAGAACCAAATCCATCATCAGCTTCATCCCACGTGCGTGCATCTCCCTCAGCAAATGGTCAAAATCATCCATCGTGCCAAATTCCTTCATAATGTCACAGTAATCACTGATATCATAACCGTTATCATGGTTTGGTGATTTATAAATAGGGCAGACCCAAATCACGTCTACACCTAAATCCTGCAGATAATCCAGTCTGGATATGATTCCTTGCAAGTCTCCAATCCCATCTCCGTTACTATCCATGAAGCTAATCGGATAAATTTGGTACACGACACTCTCTTTCCACCATTTCGGGTTCATTTCTCGGTTACCTCCTATTTAGCTATATGTAGAGTTTAACCACACAAAGCCTAGTAGATAACAATTTACTCCTACTTCCCTAGTCCCTTTTGATATTGTGAGGGCGTAAGTCCGGTCCATTTCTTAAAAGTAGCACTGAAGTGGCGTTCTTCCCCATAGCCCACTAACTTTGCAACGGCGTACATTTTTAAGTTTTGGCGGAGCAGCTTTTTTGCCTCTTCTACCCGGTATTGATGCAAGTAATCGAGAAAATTCACACCCAGCTCCTGGCGGAACAGTGAACTTAAATAAGTATTAGATACATAAGCTTCCTTCGCAACATACTCCAGAGACAGATTGGTATTATATTTGTTACGGATGATCTCAAGCGCTGTAACTACTGTTCGATGCAGAGGGCGATGTTTAGAAAAAGCCTCCACCACATTCTGCATGATCTTATTCAGGATCGTAGATAATTCCTCCAGCGTCTCGATCTGTGGTGCCTGCTCCATCCAATTGACCAAATGCTGCTTCCATTCAAATCCAGCTACTTGTTTTTCCTGCGCAAGCCTCTTAAGGCGAACGACAAAAGCTGTTGCCCGAATATTCACCTCCTGCTTGAGGCATCCGGGGTTTCCGCGAAAACGTTCCAGCCACTGCTCCAGCAGATCGAGGGCAAGCTCATTACTTCCTGCACCGACTGCCACAAGCATCTCATCCTCCAGCACATTTAATTCAGGATCATCTAAAATCCCGATCTCCTGTGCGCCACCCCCAATAACTCCTGAACCTTCTGTAAAAAAATAAACGCCGCCTTTCCCGTTCAGAAAGCGGGATTCCATGGCCTGAAGCGCTTCTTTATAAGACAGGTGAGCTTCCGAAATATCCGCACGACAGGAGCCTACAGCAATACTGATTGACAGCTTGAGGTATTTCTCCAGATTGCTTTGCAGCATCCCAATCTGCTCTTTTAAATAGATGGGGGTTCGGTAAGACTTGCGAGAATCCGTTCCAGCTAAACCACTGCCGATCCAGAGCAGGAGATTGCCATCATGGAAGGTCTCGATTTTTCCTTTATAGATAGGAGACAAGGTCTCACTAATAATATTTAGGGCCGCGTAACGTAAAAGTACAAAATCCTGTCCAGACCCACCGGCAGAGGGAGGATCAAAATCAAAGCTGACCAGCCCAATCTGCGGACCTTCGTGACTAATAGCCATAGCTAACTCACCGATCAGCTCCTGCCGCCGCTCCAGCGGAACCGGAGGATGATGAATCCATTGGGACAGCACTTGGCTTTTGACAAGCGGTGCATTTTTATGCCAGGAACGATCTCTTTTTAGCTGTTCATTCTCCTGACAACGCTGCCTTTCAATTAGCTCCTTAGCCTTGAGTACCGTCTTCAGAATTTCCTCCGGCCGGCACGGCTTCAGCACATAATCGACAACCCCCAGCGCAATCGCTTGTTTCGCATAAGAGAACTCATTGTAGCCAGATAAAATAATCGAGCGAAAGTCGTAACCGCGACGCCGTCCAGCTTCGATTAGCTCCAGACCATTCATCTGCGGCATGCGGATATCCGTTAACAATAAATCCGGCTGTTCAGACTCCATCAGAGCCAGCGCTTCACTTCCGTTCCCCGCTTCGCCCATTACCTCAATCTGATGCGAATTCCAGTCAATCATATTGACGATACCCTCACGGATGGTGTCTTCGTCTTCAGCAATCAGCAGCTTCAGCTTCATCATTTAGGGACCCTCCACAGTGATATGAATGATAATACGTGTGCCTGCTCCTTCTACACTCTCTACTTGCAATGAGGCTCCGGCAAAAAACAAAGCTAAACGTTCCTGTACATTCGAGAGCGCAAACCCCGAACGTCCAGCATTCTCCTCTTCCTCCGAAATAGAGCTTCCTCTCGCTAAACGCTGATGTAGCTCCTGAAGTCTTTCCGGCGTGATTCCCACCCCGTTATCTTGAACTTCGAGCACAATAGTCCTATCTTTGCGGAAGGCGCGAATCGAGATTAGTCCGCTTCCTGCCAGTGGCTCGATCCCATGAATCACTGCATTTTCCGCCAGTGGCTGGAGCAGCAGCTTCGGAACTGTGAAATCCTTGATACTCTCATCCAAGGCAATTTCGAACTCAAAACGTTCTCTAAACCGATTTTTTTGCAGGAACAAATAATTCGTCACAAGCTCTACTTCCTGTTCCAATGTAAACGTATCCCGCCCATCATTTAAGCTCAGCCGGAATACTTGAGAAAGCGAATAGACCATATCCGCTATTTCTTTGTCGCCCTTCTTCTCAGCTTCCCAACAAATCGTATTCAGCGTGTTATATAAAAAGTGCGGCCTGATCTGCGCCTGAAGCGTTTTCAATTCTGCTTCCTGCTGCTTCAGTTTGGAGGCATATACATCATTGATGAGCGATTTGATCCGCTGCACCATTAGATTATAACCATGGCCCAAGAGACCAATCTCATCATTTCCTTCAAAAAATACGCGCTGTGTGAAATCCCCTGTCTGGAATCTGCGCATGGAGCGGGAAAGCTTTTTCAGCGGTTTCGTTATTGAGGCGGCGGCGAGCCAGGTAACCATTAAGCTAACTGCTAAGCACAGAAAAGCGATCGTCACCGTGACCTGTGAAATCTGTCCCAGCTCTTTGACAAGCTGCCGTTTGGAATGCACAACCACCACATACCAACCCGTCGTTTCTGACTGCAGATGCGAGACAATCCACTGTTTGTGATCCGCTGTAGACTCCAGTCTCTGCTCTAGGTTCAACTTAGGATCGCTGTCCGCAAAATACGGAAGATCAAGATCTCTTTTGCCGATCCAGCTCCGGTTAGAAGCCGTAATGATGAGCCCGTCTCGATCTACCACAAACATATCTACATCATCTTCAGAGTTGTCTAGATATTGGCTTCCAATCTTACCAGCATCGACCCCGATCACCGCTAGCCCTGCCGGTTTTAAAGTATATACATTCTTGATAATTCTGGAAAGTACAATCTTATGATAATGATCACCAACAAATATGCCATCCGTGGGTCTGGACAATCCAAAGGTTGGACTGCCTGCGGCTTCAACGGCTTCCTTGTAGTACGAGGTTTGGACAAAGTTAGAGAACTTCATGCCAGTCGTCAATCCGGCTTGGTTCGCAGCAAAAGGCTCCGCCCCGTTATTCTGGTCTTCCAAAGAGTATAGAATCAGGGATTGAATCGAATTGCCAGCGACCATCAGGTTGGTGACCGTTTTAAATACGGAATTACGTTCTTTTTGTGCTTCTGACGACACTAAGAGCCGCTGCACACTTTCATCCAGAAAGAGTGTATTGGAAAAAGAAATCATTCCCCTCACCATCTCATCAATCTGCTCTGCTGTTTTTCGGGTCAGGTGATCCTGTGACTGTTTCATTTTCTCCACCACCTGCTGCGAAGAGATCTGATAGGAGTTCCACCCCATAGCAAATATAGTCACGAGAAGCAGCGGCACAAACCATAATAACAGCTTAAACTGGAGCGGAAGATGGCGATAACGGCTTAATAAGCGGATGTTTCGATTCATGAGAACCACCTTCATGTATAATCAATAAATGTGTAAACCAAGTATAACTGAAATCATTAAACCCTGAACCAGCTTTTTACAATCACTGAAAAATGCCTACATAGTTCTTAAATATGGACCATGTTTCTATCGGTCATAAACTCTTAAGATGGGGATGCAAGATGAAACGACATTGTCGTCCTCGTTTGATGACAGCCGTTCTCGTGGAAATATATCTCATAAAAAAGGTGGGTTTTTGATGAAAGGTAAAGGAATAAAGCTAGCACTTATGAGTCTAATGCTACCAGCTCTGCTGGCAGGCTGCGGTGGCGGAAATAACAATGCGAAAGCTACCAATGCACCTACAAATGACAAGGCCGAAGCTACTGCCGAAGCAACAGCTAGTGCAGGGGAAAACACACCCGCCGAAAAAATCACACTGAAGTTCTTCACCGCGCTCGCGGATCGGGCCAATGGTTCAGGTAAGGTAGAGCAAGACATTATCGATGCTTACATGAAAGAGAACCCTAACGTCAAGATTGAAGTGGAAGCGCTTCAAGATGAGCCTTACAAATCAAAAATCAAAGTATATGCCTCCAGCAATCAGCTGCCTGATATCATTCAAGCCTGGGGTCAGCCCTCCTTCCTGAGTCCGCTGCTGGATAACGATCTACTGCTTGAACTGAACAGTGCTGACTTCGAAGGTAATCAGTTTGTGTCCGGATCCATGGACGGCTTCAGTAAAGACGGTAAGCTTTACGGCTTGCCGCGTGGTGCCGACTACATGGTGATGTACTATAACAAAAAAATATTTGCTGACAACGGCATCGAGGTTCCAAAAACAACAGATGATTTGCTTGCCGCCGTCAAAACACTTCGTGCCAAGAAAATTAACCCGATCGCTATGAATGGTATGGACGCTTGGACACTGCCTATCTGGTATGAATTTGTAGCCCAACGTCAGACTGGCGATTTCAATACAATGGATGAAGCTGTTGCACGTAAAATATCCTTTACAGATCCTAGTCTGGTTGCAGCTGCAACTGAAATGCAGCAATTCGCCGATGCTAAAGGTTTTGCCGATGGCTGGCTGACTGCCGATTACGGTGCTGCACGCAACTTGTTCGGACAAGGGCAAGCTGCCATGTTCTTTATGGGCGCTTGGGAGTCGGGTCTGGCAACAGACGAGAACTTCTCTGAAGAATTCCGCAATAACGTAGGTGCTTTCGCATTCCCAGCTTCAGCTAAAGGTAAAGCAACCGATGATGCCGCTTGGTATGGTGGTGGATATGCAGTCAGCAAAAACTCCAAACATGCTGAAGCCGCTGTTGATTTCTTGAAATATTTCTTCGCTCCAGAGCATTGGTCTAAAATGCTATGGCAAGCTGGCGCGGGTACACCTGCGCAGCAATTCGATCAATTCCTAACGGGTAACGAAACCCAGCTGCAAAAAGAATTGATTGAAGTGTTCAGCTCCATGACCTCTTCCAGCGGTACTCCACTGCAGGATGTGGGTGACGATGAGTTCAAGCAAAAGGTAATGGAGGCGCATCAAAGCCTGCTATCTGATGCGATTACCCCTGAAGAATTCGCCAAAGCACTGGATACTGCATCCGATAAATTCGCTGGTAAATAAACCAGAGAACTACAAAAAACATGAACCTTAGCGCTCCTGAAGTAAGCTTATAGATGGCAGTGCGCAAACCCCGGCTTCCCCCAGAGGCCGGGGTTTTGTTTTCGAAAAAATGTATACACCGATCTGAAATTTACGGCATGTTCCGGTGCCTGGCTTCCCGTTACGATGGTAATAGATAGATTACTCTTTAAAAGGACGGAGATTTCCATGCACAGAGTGTTAAGCGACAAAAAAGCGATTTTCTTACTCATCGCACCTGGACTGTTCCTATTTGCTTTTATGATCTGCATCCCTATCTTCATGAGCGCTTATTACGGTTCTACGGATTGGGGCGGGATCGGCAAATACAATTTCATCGGCTTTGATAACTACCGCGAAATTCTATTTCATGACAAAGTGTTCTGGAGATCGCTGGTCAACGCCCTGCTCCTGACCGCCGCCACAGTATTTTTACAACATCCCTTTGCCATTCTCATGGGGATATTCCTAACCAACTCCGGCAAATACGAAAAAATATTCCGGACGATCTTTTTTATCCCCGCTGTAATTTCCGTCGTCGTTACAGCCAAGCTGTGGACCGGAATTTTCCATCCGAACTACGGACTGCTCAACAAGCTGCTAAGCGGAGTTGGATTGGACGCACTTACGCATGATTGGCTCGGTGATCCGAAGACAGCCATCTGGTGCATCATCATTGTTGTTATGTGGCAAGGCTTTGGGTATGCACTGCTGCTGTATTATTCAGGTCTGCAAGGCATTCCGGAAGATTTAAGCGAAGCCGCAAGAATCGATGGCGCCAACAACTTTACCCTCTACACGCGTATCATCATTCCGCTGCTTTCGCCGATGATGCGGGTTGCCATCATCATTGCCGTCACCACCTGTCTTAAGCAAATGGAAACCGTATTCTTAATGACCAACGGTGGCCCTGCAAATAGCACACAGTTCCTAGGGAACTATCTGTACAAAACCGCCTTCTCATCATCGCTATACGGCTATGGTAATGCCATTTCGATTCTGTTTATTGTGTTCTGCCTGATCCTAACCGTTATCCTCAACAAGATTTTAAAGAAAGATATCGGAGAATTTTAAAGAAACCCTGTAACCGGAGGATATCCTATGAATAATTCCTTATCGCCTGCCGCTTCACCCCCTAAGCTAAACCTTCACAAACAAGAACGCAGAAAGCCTACAACGGGCAAAATTCTAATGATGGTGTTCCTGTGTATCATCGCGTTGATTCAGTTATTTCCGCTTATTTGGTTGATCGATTATTCCCTGCTCAAGAGCGGTGAGTTCTTCGGAAGCTCATTTCTGAAATGGCCCTCTCCACCCCAGTGGGAGAACTATCGAAACGCTTTTACCTACGGGCGTGTGCCACGTTATTTTGCCAACAGTCTTATCATTACAGTGATAACTGTTATGCTCTCTGCGCTGGTGTCCCTGATGATGGGATATGCGTTTACCCGGATGAAATGGAAGCTAAGTGGCATTGTCCTGTCTCTAATCATGTTAGGCATGATCATCCCGATTCACGCTACATTGCTGCCAAACTTCATTCTGTTTAACAAGCTTGGGATGCTGAACAATATGTACACATTGATTTTGCCTTACTCAGCCATTGTCATCCCCATGAGTGTCCTGATTATGACCGGGTTCCTGGAGACCATCCCACGGGCTATTGAAGAGTCCGCCGTTATTGATGGCAGTGGCATTTACGGGTTAATCTTCCGTATCATCCTGCCCATCACCAAACCGGCGCTGGCAACCATCTGTGTGCTCAACTTCATCAGCACGTGGAATGAATTCATTATGGCGAACACCTTCCTCACCTCGGAAGATCTTAAGACGATTCCCTTCTCCATTATGAAATTCACTGGTGAGTATTCATCCAACTATGGTGCACAGTTCGCTGTTATGACGATCATCGCTATCCCAACCATCCTGATCTACCTGCTCTTCACAGAACAGATGACCAAGGGAATTACCGCTGGAGCGGTTAAGGGGTAACACAATAAACTTAATCCTAACAACATTAAAAGGCTGACAAGACAGGTTTCGTACCCGTCTTGTCAGCCTTTATTCATTCTTACTAATATCTCTTACGGTCGTTGCCAATCCTCCCTCAGCCATTCAACCAAGAGGAGCTCTGGCACATTCACTTTATTAACTTCGGCATAGTCTCTCACCCGTTCAAGCAAACGTCCCGCGGTTCCAGCACTAACCTCTAAACCATGTGCGTTCAGTACATGTATGATTCCACCACTTCCGGAATGTTTACCTAACACAAAATGATGTGCTCTCCCCACCTCTGTGGGATCAAAGGTCTGGTAGGTGGCTGTTTCTTTCAACAAACCGTCAACATGTATCCCAGATTCATGTGTGAAGGCGAGTGATCCGACGATTGGTTTGGCATCGCCGACACTTCGGCCCGAGGCTGTGATCACCCTATCCGCCAGCCCCTTCAAACACTCCGGACGTACGCTGCTCTCTCCGCCATAAAGATAACGCCAAGCCATCACTACTTCTTCCATTGCTGCATTCCCGGTACGTTCACCAATCCCTGCTACCGTAGTGCTTGCCCAGACCGCACCCGCGGCAATACCGCTAAGTGTGTTTGCAGCCGCAAGACCAAAATCATTGTGGCAGTGTACCTCAAGCTCTACATCTACAGGAACAGCACTAAGTAATGTGCTTACCCGCTCTGCCATTTGACCCGGATGATGAGCAGATACCGTATCTGCATAACGGAACCAACGAATGCCTTCTTTATATAATGTATTTACCAGTTCAACCAGGTACTCCATACTTGCCCTTGAAGAGTCCTCCATCCCCACCGACACAGTCATTCCTAGCCGTTGGCCATATTCCGTCGCATGCAGTAATCTTGTCAGACCTTTGGCAGGTGTTAAACCTAGCTTACCTTGTAATTGAATTTCCGAGACAGGGATCGATACATGACTCCAGTTCACACCCGTCGCCCAAGCTTTGTCGATATCACTTTCCAAAGCCCGATTCCAAGTCATCATCTTCATAGGTAGACCTAAATCAGCGATGGCCGCAATATCTTCTTGCTCTTGCTTGCCCATGGCAGGAATTCCTACCTCTGCTTGCTCCACTCCGCATTCCGACAGCAACCTTGCGATTTCCAGCTTTTCTTCCCTCGTGAATGAAACTCCAGCCGCCTGTTCACCATCCCTAAGTGTCGTGTCACATAGCCTGAGACTTTTCACGGTTTACCTTCCTCTCCGCAGCAAGTGCAATTCGGATTACGGGTAATATGGACGCTGTAACAGGCGAAGTCGAGTGAATTGAAGCGATGCATTACGCCCGCATAAGTCGTCCCTACCCTTGTAACCCATTTTACGGCTTCCAACGCAGCCAGACAACCCGCAATTCCGGAGGTTGCTCCCAATACTGGAAAGCCAAACGGTTCCCATTCTGGATTCACATCCGGATAAAGACACTCTAAGCAAGGGGTTTCACCAGGTATAACCGTTGTTAGTGAAATCTCAAATCCATACATCGCCGCCTCTACCATTGGCGTGCCGGTTTCTACACATAGGCGGTTCAACGTATATCTTTCCGGAAAATCATACCGTGCATCAATCACTATATCGGCTTGTTCTACCCAAGGTTTTGCCATATTGTATTCAATCTTCGAATTAAATCCTTCCATTTCAACATTTGGATTCAGACGTTTTAGCTGCTGAATGGCTGTGCTCATCCTTTCCATACCCAAATGATCACTGTCCATCAATATCTGTCGATTTAAATCTGGAGGCACAATGTTTCCTTCATGCGCCAAGATCAGCTTGCCGATTCCGGCAGCAGCTAAATAAAGTGCGGCAGTGCCTCCAAGCCCTCCAATTCCAGCAATCATCACTGTAGCTTCTTTTAGCGCTTTCTGCCCACCTTCTCCAAGCAGCTTCAATTGGCGAGCGTATCGTTCCAGTTCGGTGCCGCCTACAAGCTGCTCCATTTTCTCCCTCCCTGTGGCTGAGCTGCATCATTGGAATCTAACCCTCCAGACCATCCGTTCCATAAAGAGCTGTCATTTCATTAAATTTATCCATAAAGGCTAACCCTTCTTCTACACAAGCAACGCCGTAGCGAATTACTTTCTCCTCAGAGGTAAAAGGAAACGGAAAACCTGCTCTCAAGCTTTTTAACACAAGAATAATCCGATCACTATATAAAAGAGCACGCCCAAATCCTTCCCCGTTTATTTCAGATGAACTCTGAACCAGAACCCCACTCTTCTCCTCGATCACGCCCGCCACCGCCTGAAACAAGAGAGGAACCTGCAAACGGACTTTTGGAGAAACCGCGCAGTTAAAATCAGATTTGTTCTTGTCTTCAGGGGAAGCGAGAAACAATCGTTCGATCTTCTTCTGTGGTGAAAGAGAAGCATGTCTTCCAAAAAAGTCTTCTGTATCAAGCAATTGACACAACCGCCGTATGAACATCTTTGCTATATCTTTATCCAGCTCTTTCTCCGTGGTTCGACTACGGCGGTTTAATACTGCCGCTTCCGGAGCAACCCGGCCCATTAATGCAGCACTCTCATTAGCTATGGGATCCATCTACACTCGCCCCTTCCGCTTCATTTTCAGCATGTAATACCTTGGCTAGCCACATCGGTGGTTTGCCCTGTAGCATTTCAACAATCCGCTTCACTTGCTCATCAATAGGACTGCCTGGTGGAACCTTTACCGGCATAATTTTACGACGTGTGACTCTTGCCGCTGCTGAGGCTCCAATCTGCATGATGAATATTAGTGTGCAATCCTCTACCACCTCCAGACGACTCTCTATTTTGCCTGCTTCATCCTGATTGAGAATCGTTGGCAGTTTACGAAGATCTATAAGCTCCCCGCCACTTTTGGTAACTTTATAAATTGCGAACATCGGACTCTGCCCAAAATGGGCATTCACTCTAATTCCATCCTCTGTAGCGAATGCTACTTTCACGATGTTCCTCCTCCCTTCGCATTAACAGATTCGCCGCTTTATTCGTCCACTCCATCGCTCCCCGATACCCTACAGAAGTGGCCATATAAGCACCAAGCTCATTCCAAACGGGAAATCCAGCCGCCATAAATGCTGCATCTAACCGCGCCGCTCCATTTATCCCATGTGAGTTACCGATCCATAAATCTGCACCTTTACCCAAAAACTCAACATCATCCAGATCACCGACCCATACCTCTCGTTCCATCTCAACCACCAAAGGAGTTTCATAGGAAGTGACCAGGGCCTTTTGCTCCACCCCCAGCTCTTCGAGCCAAGAAGATACGGTATACAAATGGTCTGGCTCCAGCGCAACAAGTGCAGACATTCCCGCAAATTGAAAATGAGCATCCAGCATGCTATCCAATAAATTCTCTCGTTGCCAGCAATAACGAAGCTGTACCGGCTCCCCGCTAATTTGATGCAGAAATTGCAAAATATCATCCGTTGCTTTAAGCCCCATAGCACTCTCGAATACTTTGTAGGGAGTTCCCAGCGCATTATGCAGTCTTCTAGCTGGACGCTCCATACTTCCGCCGATGGCAAGGGTTAGACCCGAATGCAAGCTTTGCAGCATCGAATCTAGAGGCACCCCACCTCTTGTTAGCGGTGAAAATCCTGTCAGCAGATGCCCAGACAAAGAGGTCGATATATCAGGTACAGCGATTACCTCAAAACCGAAGGAGGATATCATTTCTTTCAGCTCCATCACATCACCCGGCGTCAGAAACGATCCCGGCAAGAGGGTAATCTGACGTGAATTCACACTCCTTGAACCCCGATGGCCTACCTGCTGAATCATCTCATCAAGCATCGCCTCCACGGTAGAACTGAACCCCGATTCCAATGAACCGCGAAAGTCAGGTAAGGTGACGGAAAAGGCAAGCCCACCCCGCATGTTCCGCTCCCTTTTATAGGTCTTGAGCATGGATTGATAATCCACTCCAGCCACATCCGTCAGCTCAGTCCCAATAATGCCTATAATGTCTGGTCGGTGTTTACTGAGTATGGTATTTAGAGCTTCCTCTAAATTACGATTCGCATCAAAGATTACATCCATCTCCTGTAAAACAGAGGTCTGTACGGCTATAGGCTCGCGAAAATGCCGGGTAAGCAGCGCCTTCGGAAATGCGGAACAACCTTGCGCACCATGCACAATAGGCAATGCCTTGTAGCAGCCCTGAAATGCCAGTACGGAACCAAGGGATTGACCGATTTTGATTGGATTAACTGAAGTAGGTTTACTCCTTTTGTTAACGGTCATAGGAAGGTTCCTCCTTATCCCAGGGAGCGGCACTGGCAGCCAGCTTCCAGATTGGATTAGCAAGAGAATACGTCAGCTCCTTAGCCAGCCTTAGTAAACCTTCGTAACCAGCATAGGCTTTGTGTCTTTCTTGATTAATATCGATAAACGGAATCTGCTCTTTCATTGCCACATACATATTCCGTCCGCCAGCAATCATAATATCTGCCTTACGATCCCGGACGGTTTTGATAATTCGGCTTGCCCCGCCCTCCGGGATATATTCGGTGTCATCACCAACACGATCCGCTATACGCCGTATATCATCTTCCGTGCTTTTGTTCGTGCCTACACCTACCACCTGAACGCCTAACTCCTTCAGTGCGGAAATAATCGACCAGCTTTTTACTCCACCCGTATAGAGAACTGCTTTCTTTCCTTTAAGCAGCTTGCGGTAGGGCCGCAGCTCCTGAATCAGTCTGCTTTCCTCTCGTTCCGTCAACCGATCCACACGCCGCTCCATCTCACGGTCATTCAGCAAATAAGCCATTTGACGTAAGGAATAAGTTGTCTCCTTGGCCCCATAGAAGGAGCCTTCGAAATAAGGAATGTGGTATCTTGCCTCCATTTCTTTTGCCAGACCTAACAATGCACGGCTGCACACAACCATATTCACTTTTGCATGATGTGCCCATGTAATTTCCTTATATCTTGCATCCCCTGTAATTCTGGACATTAGCGTAATTCCAACACTCTTCATTAATTTCTCGATATCCCAGATTTCACCCGCGATATTGTACTCCCCAATCAAATTCACACCTAAAGGAGTCTCCATTTCTGGTTCACCTGTGCCAATGACATATTGTAGCAGCGCTTCTCCAGCCAGCCGATTTCCGAGATTCTTACTGCCTACGAATCCGGGGCTGTTCACGGGGATCACAGGAAGTCCCAATCTGCCTGCCGCTTCCTTGCATACCGCATCCAAATCCTCGCCAATCAATGCTGTCACACAGGTCGCATATACAAATATTGCCGGAGGCATAAAGCGCCCGGCAATATAGTCAATGCTATCTTTGAGTTTCTTTTCTCCGCCAAAAATAATATCGTTATCGTTGAGATCTGTAGTGAAACCGTATTGTGAAAGTGATGGCCCGCTTGACAAAGCCCCTCTACTTTCCCAGCTATTCCCGGCACAAGCAGCCGGCCCATGGACAAGATGCGCAGCATCCATGATCGGCAGCAGCGTGATTTGGGCTCCGTCAAAGGAGCAGCCCCCAGCCGCTTCGCCCGGCTTGGGGCGTGGACATGGTTTCGATTTCGGAGTTAAGCTCCCGCAAGCTTGCGCGTCGGATACATCGTTTCTGATGGACTCCATCGTACCACCTCCCGTAACTGAATACTCCTTACGCTTAAAATGCTCAATTATTCAGTGTCACTACGATAAATATTGCACTTCCGGCCGCTCCCCAACGCTCGGCTCCGTATGAGGACGAGGGAATGAATCGGAAGTATACGATTCGGCTTAACGTTCTCCTACTAACGAACAAGATCGTGGTTGAAGCCAGATGAATCCTCATCCAACCCCTGCAGAATTGTATTTACTATAGTAGTTAACAGGTTCAAGGCACCTTGATAACCGATAATCGGATAACGATGCAGATGATGGCGGTCAAAGACAGGGAAGCCTACACGGATCAAAGGAACGTCGGCATCTTTGGCAGCAAATTTAAGATGAGAGCTTCCAATGGCCAGATCCACAGGATCATCAATCAGCAGAGAGCGCATATGCCACAAATCATTTCCGATATGAACCGTTGTTTCTGCTCCGTAGGGGCTGGCAGCAAGCAGAGCTTTCGCTTCTTCTTTAAATCCGTTTTCCCCATTAGAGCACACAATATGAATAGGCTCTATACCGACTTCCAGACAGAATTCAATCAGGCCGATCAGCAAATCCGGATCGCCAACTAAAGCCACTCGTTTGCCATGCAGATAAGGGTGGCTATCGAGTAAAGCATCCACTACCCGGCCACGTTCTTCCACAAGCTCAGGCGGAATGGGCAATCCCGTTAATTCACTGATAGACTCTATTAGCCGATCTGTCGCATGAATGCCCAGCGGAGTCGACATCGCAACGGTCTGTTGTTTCCATGTGCCGCTGATGTATTCCAACGTTTTTTTGACAGAATATTTCTGAAGTGAAAGAGTACCCAACGCATTAGCTGCCTTCGGCACATCCGCCAGCTTCGTTCCCCCATAATAATAGGAATATTCACCTGTAGCCGGGGAATCAAAATTGCCGCTGTGATCACCAAGGAAGGTGTAGCCTGTATCAAACGCGGCAAGGATTTTTCGAATTTCCGCAAAATTCCCCGTATAAGGCTCAAACCCTAAAATGACATTCAGCTTCTCTCCAGTTCCCTCTCCACTGCCAGGGGTAGCTTCAATCCCAGAGCGGATGAACAAGGTACTGAGGATAGACTTTAACATGGAATCGTAACCTGTAATATGTGATCCGGAAAAGCTTGGCGTGTTGGCGTAGGGCACTGGAATTTCGTTCGAAATTGCACCCTTCTGGCGGGCATTGGATATAAACGCCTGCAGATCATCCCCTATAACCTCAGCCATACATGTAGTGGATACAGCTATCATCTCTGGCTTATAGAGCGCCACACTATTTTCAAGACCATCAATAAGATTGTTCATCCCTCCAAACACCGCACCATCTTCTGTCATAGAGGAAGAAACTGCGGGGGTCGGCTCCTTGAAATGACGGCTTAAATGACTACGAAAATACGCAGTGCAGCCTTGAGAGCCATGTATAAACGGCAGAGTTTTTTCGAATCCCAGCGCAGCCATCAAGGCTCCTAGGGGCTGGCATGCTTTATGAGGATTAACTACCAGTGAGGTGCGGGCAAAATTCTTATCTTTATATTCAGACGACTTCGAGTAGGCTAATGCTTCTGCTGTCTCTTGCTCACTGCAGGGTGCCTCGAATGCTTTTTTCCCTTCACGTTGCTTCACATAGGGTTCAGTTTGAAATAATGTATTGTAATCTGGGATCTCCAGTTTGTCCTTCATACGCCCGCCTCCTTTTTAGGGAGTGATCCTGTTTTCCCTGAATTGATCAAGCTCCACACTGGGCTGTTAATGGTCATGTCCATGTCCTTAGCAAAAATCTTAAACCCATCATAGCCATGGTAAGGACCACTATAATCCCAAGAGTGCATTTGCCGGAAAGGAATACCCATCTTGTGATACACATATTTCTCCTTCACACCCGAGCCCATCAGATCAATATCAAGTCTTTGCGCAAGCTCTTCCAGCTCGTAAGCGGTTGGATCATCGTAAATAATAGTGCCTTCCGGAAGTTCAGGAAATGTCTTCTCGTAATCATCCTTGTGAGCGAACTCATAACCTGTGCCCACTACCTCCATCCCCAGATCCTCATAAGCCCCCAGTGTATGGCGGGCACGTAATCCGCCTACCAGCAGCATGACCTTTTTACCTTCCAGCCGGGGTTTAAATTTAGAGATTATCGCCTCCATTTGTGGCGTGTACTTAGCGATGACTTTCTCGCAGTTTTCCTGAATATATTCATCAAACCTTGCGGCGATGGCTCGAAGGCTTTCAGCGGTTTTGGTCGGCCCGAAAAAGTTGTATTCCAGCCAAGGAATCCCATATGCTTTCTCCATCGTCGTTACCATATAGTTCATGGAGCGATGACAGTGAATCAGATTAAGCTTCGCCTTATGCGCGATCGCCAATTCATTGATGGTTCCATCCCCAGACCACTGCGCAATTACACGCAGACCCATTTCCTCCAGTAAAATGCGTGAAGCCCAAGCGTCCCCACCGATGTTATAATCTCCGATAATATTAATATCGTAAGGACCACATTCCGCAAGCTCCTTCTTCCCCATCAGAAAATCACGGATCGCATCGTTAGCAATATGATGACCCAAGGATTGGCTAACCCCACGGAACCCTTCACAACGAACGGGAATGATCGGGATACCTAGCTCGATAGACATTTTTTTGGACACCGCTTCAATATCGTCTCCGATTAGCCCCACAGGACACTCTGATTGGATCGAAATTCCTTTAGCCAGTGGGAACATTTCTTTAATTTCACGGCAAATGACTTCAAGCTTCTTGTCACCGCCAAATACAATATCTGTCTCCTGAAAATCACTCGTCACCTGCATAGCCGTAAAGTTATCAATGCCCAGTGTTCCGTTGGCATAATTCCGTCTTGTTCCCCAGCTATATTGCCCACAACCTACAGGACCATGGCTGATATGCACCATATCCTTGATCGGGCCCCAGACCACGCCCTTCGAACCGGCATAAGCACATCCTCTTTGGGTCATAACCCCCGGACGGGACTTCATATTCGATTTGATGGCGCATTTGCCACAGTTTATTAACTCTTCATTATTGATTTCAAAATGCTTCTGACGATCCTTCCGTGCCTTTTCCGGGTAAGCCTCAAGAATCTCTTCGAGCATCTTTTGGTTATCTTCGATATTAAGCCCCATTCTGAACCCTCCTCATCCCTCAGAGTGATCCGGTGAACAGCCGTCTCTCCACTCCTGTTCACCGGACGAACCTAATTATTGGCCAGATGCCTTCAGCTTTTTCAGCGCCGTCTCTTCATCCTCAATCACACCAAATTCCATGAGTAAATCCTCCAGCTCTTCCATAGAAATCGGGGTCGGGATTGTCATCATATTGTTATTCAGGATCTTTTCTGCCAAAATCTCATATTCTCTCGCTTGCTGATGATGAGGATTATATTGGGCCACGGTCATTCTTCTCAGCTCTGCATGCTGAACCACATTATTCCGCGGGACAAAATGGATCATTTGCGTATTCAAACGGCGTGCCAGCTCCATAATGAGCTCATCCTCACGGTCCGTATTACGACTGTTGCAGATCAGACCGCCCAATCTTACGCCACCGCTGTTGGCATACTTTAGAATTCCGCGCGCAATGTTATTGGCCGCATACATAGCCATCATTTCCCCGGAGCATACGATATAAATTTCCTGTGCTTTATTCTCACGGATCGGCATTGCAAATCCACCACATACCACGTCACCAAGTACGTCATAGGATACAAAATCCAATCCTTCATAAGCCCCTTGCTGCTCCAAAAAATTAATAGCTGTAATAATCCCGCGGCCGGCACAACCCACACCCGGTTCAGGTCCACCACACTCCACATTAAGAATGTCGCCATATCCCAACTGAACTACATCCTCGAGCTCCAAATCCTCAACCGTTCCTCTTTCTGCAGCCAATTGGAGCACTGAATTCTGAGCTTTAGTGTTCAAAATCAGCCGTGTGGAGTCCGCTTTAGGATCACAGCCTACAATCATTGTTTTTTGACCAAATTTAGTGGCGAGCTGCGCCAAAGTGTTCTGCGAAGTTGTGGATTTACCGATACCGCCCTTACCGTAAAAAGCTATTTGTCTCATCATTCATCATCCCTTCGAAATCGATATATTTTCAAAATAAGAGCTGATCTTCACACTTTCGAGAATCGCATCCTGTATTTCACCTTTACGCACCAGAGGCAATACTCCGGCTTTATTTAAGCTGGCGCGAGGGACATCGCCAATACCAGAACAGAGCAATATTTGACAGTCCTGTAATATAGAAATAATTTCTTGTAACGTGGCATTCTTATCCCCATTACAATCCGCTTTACCGTGGCAATAGGCCTGAATCTTTCTGATACCTAGCAGTTTCACGCTTATTCCATCCGTTTCATAAACCATGAACTCTGTCGCGTGGCCAAAATGTTGATTGACCTTATCCCCACCACGTGTAGCAACAGCGACTTTAGTGGTGTGCTGCCCTTGCTGGATAGAGTTCTGCCTTAGCTCTTTGGCTTTGACACGCTGACGGATTTTGGCATCGAGTTCACGTTGAAAGAGCGCTCTAGCTTGCTCATTAATAACTGGATTTGCATCCATCTTTTCTAATATAAAATCCTGATTACGATCCTGACCTAGCAGCCCAATGGCATCAGCACGGCATTGCCGACAATGGCGCATGACCTTCATCCCTTCGCGCCCAAGCACTTCCTGCAGGTTGTGCAGTTCTTTAGGGCGCGGCGCCTTGCGCCCATCCCGTTCATACTGACTTCCCGGTGCGATAATTAAAGGCGTCACATTATGCAGAGTTGCCCCGAGCGCTTTAACTGTTCGCGATACTTCAGGGAGATGATGATCATTGACCCCTGGAATCATAACGGAATTAACTTTAACAAGAACGCCTTGCTGTGCCAGCAGCTCCAAACCTTGAAGCTGGCGGCTGATCAGCAGCTCCGCTGCTTCTTGTCCTTCGTACCGGATCCCTTCGTCAATAACCCATGGATAAATTTCACGGCCCACATTGGGATCAATGGCATTGATGGTGATCGTGACATGACGGATACCTAGCGCTAGTATGGCGTCTACATGCCTGTAAAGGGTCAATCCATTAGTACTCAGGCAAAGGGTAACATCAGGGACCTGCCGCTTGACTCGTTCGAACGTGTCAAATGTTCGTTCTGGATTAGCCAGCGGATCACCCGGACCTGCAATCCCAACTACCGACAGTTGCATCAGCTGTGCGGCTACACCTTTCACTTTGCGTTCAGCTTGCTCTGGAGTTAGCACTTCACTAACTACACCAGGCCTGCTTTCATTCACACAATCGAATTTCCGGTTGCAGTAATTACATTGGATGTTACAGGCGGGAGCAACCGGGATGTGCATCCTAGCAAAAAAACGATGAGCTTCCTCACTGTAGCAGGGATGGCGGCTGAGCTCCTCCTCTGCTTCAATGGATAACCTCGATGACGCCTGCGGCATTTCCCCACCTCCTAAAAATTTTATGCACCATGAACTACTAGTACTTCTTCGCAGTAAAACTAACTCTGATAGAACAACTGATGTAATTTTAGTTAACATAGTTCTCGCTTGATTGCTTTGATTAGTTTCATCATATTTTCATCAACTTACATCGTCAATCGAGTTTTCCCTTTTTAAGTCTTGTTTTTCCTTATGTTTGCAGTTTCGTCATATTAAATGTTAGTTTATATAACCTATATCTATCATGTTTCCGTTTCCATTTTATTCGATCTCTGTTGATTCTCCGTCATCATGTCATGTTTCTGGCCATTTTAAGGATTCTTAAAAGATAGAATCCATTTATTTCTGCAACTTTTATTGACAATGACTTTCATCTCGTATATGATCTCTTTAGGCAAGAACACATTGAATAATCTTAAAAATTTAATATATCCCGTAAAGGGGAGTAGCTGTTAAATAAAGTCGTCAATACGAGAATATGAGGATATTCTCCGGCTTTATTGGCAATTCACATTGTTAGCGAGACCTTTACCAATCAGGTTAGACCTTTATTCCAAAGGCTAATCTGTTTGGTAAAGGTCTTTTTTATATAAATTTGGTTAAAATGGTAGGGTAGATATCTTTTGGTAGATATTCGCATTCAAAAAGGGAGGACAACAGTAATGGATTGGGGATTATTATTAGAGTACGGTTGGGTATTGCTTGTTCTGGTAGCACTAGAGGGACTACTCGCCGCAGATAACGCATTGGTATTGGCAATTATGGTTAAGCACCTTCCTGATGAGGAAAGAAAAAAAGCGTTGTTTTACGGATTAGCGGGGGCCTTCGTGTTCCGATTCGGTTCGCTATTTGTCATCTCCTATCTGGTCGATATCTGGCAAGTACAAGCCATCGGCGCGATTTATTTATTATTTATCGCGGGTAATCATATTTTCCGAAAACTGTTGTTTAAGAAGCCCGTCACAGATGAAGCTGCTGAAAGCGGCACTGACGGTGCGGTCAATAAAAAGAAATCCAGCTTTTGGTTTACTGTTCTGAAGGTAGAAGTTGCTGACATCGCCTTCGCGGTCGATTCCATCCTAGCCGCAGTTGCACTCGCGGTTGCTCTTCCTGCAAGTGGTCTTCCAAAAATCGGAGGCCTTGATGGCGGACAATTCCTCGTCATCTTTGCCGGTGGATTTATCGGTCTGGTCATTATGCGTTTCGCAGCTTCCTTCTTCGTTAAGCTGCTGCATTCCCGTCCAGGACTTGAAATTGCAGCCTTCTTTATCGTAGGTTGGGTGGGTGTTAAGCTGTCAGTCATTACATTGGCGCACCCTTCACTTGGTGTTCTGTCCGAAGATTTCGCTCATAGTACCTGGTGGAAAGCCACCTTCTACGTTGTGCTCGTACTCATCGCTGTAATCGGCTGGTTTATGAGTAGCCACAAGGTTGAAGAGAATGTTGGCGAGAATCCGGTTCGAGAAGTAGACAAACAACTCGGTAAATAATCGTTAAAATACAGCCACAAACAATACCCCGAAAGATGCACCTTCTGAACAGGTGCCCGTCTTTCGGGGTATGGTTATTTATCCTCGTTTTTGCTCTCGATATTCCTGCGGCGTACAGCCAACGGTTTTTTTGAAGAATCGAAAAAAATAGTGCTGATCACTAAACCCGAGCTGGCCGGAGATCTCGTGCATTTTTAGAGCAGTTCCAAGCAGCAGCTCCTTACTCAGCTCCACTTTTTTCTCCAGAATATAATCAGAAATCCCCTTCCCTGTCGTTCTTTTATACCAGCGTGACAGATAGGACGGATTAAGTGAGACTTCCTGCGCAATCCGGGTTAAGGACAAATCATCAGCCAGATGGGATTTAATATATTGGTGGATCATGGACAGGATATTCGATTCATCATGTTTATAGGTAGCGCTTCTGTTCGAGATAATCCATTCAAAAAACGTGTGATAAAAAGAGATGACATCCGACCAGTGTGTATTGATATTAAAATATAACATGCGTGATAAATTCATACCGCTATGTGCTTTTTCCGTTAAACCTAACTCTTGTAAAGTCTGCAGCAGGGTGTTACTGATCCCAGACATTAATCTTAATCTCAAAAAAGGATCCTCCGGCCCACCTTCCCCCGAGAGCTCCACCCATTTGCGAAAAGATGTGCCCCAATCGAGATCACCTTCAAGCAGCCGTTGTTTTAAATAGTCGAGCAGTAATTCCGCTGTTGCATTTCGATTATGCATAGAACCTGGACTTGGGCTCACTTCCTTGGTATTTATCCTCAGCAGCTTTTCCATCCCAAGTCCGGGGCTATCAAAAATAGCTAATCGTAAACGGTTCAAGGCATAGTTCAGCTCATGCCAATGCACTTCCTGATCACTGGCGATGATAGACACAGATAGTTGCAGACATTTGCCACAGGCTTGCTGAACGGATTCCATTGTTCCGTGGACGAAGCGCAGCGTTTTTAACCAGAGCTCTTCTTCCTTGATTGAGGATACACTTTCACTTTTAGGCTGAACAAAACAAGCTATCGTCCCCGGATCCAGATCCACAGCCTTAACTTCAACCTTGTCGCTGAGCAGCTCCTCCGCAATATTGGCTACCGCATAACGAATTAAACTCCGGTCTGAAGCCGTTTCATAATTTCGCCAAGCCTCCATCCGCAGAATAATAGGCAGGACGGATCCATCCGCTTTGAACGGGAGCTGAATGGCATCGAATTCAACCTGCAAGCTCTGCCGGTCTATCCGTTCGGTGCGTCTTAGAATATCGTGTAATAACTGCTGCTGTAACTGGGGCAGCGCGCGCGGGAGCTTGTCGCGAAGCCACTGGCTTTTATAGAAATAATCCTCTTCTGAAGATATTTTCTCCAAAGTCAGCTCCACAGCGGCACGAATTTTATCCATCCCCTCTGTCTTCAATAAATAGTCAACTACACATGGATTTCGGATCGCCTGATGGGCAAAATCGAATTCATTATGTCCTGTCAGCAGAATTACTTTACAACGTGGCCAGCGGTCGACAATTTCCTGAATTAACGCCATCCCATCCATACCTGGCATACAGATGTCACTAAGCACAATATCTATTTTTACGGTATTAAGCCAGTCTATGGCATGATCCGCTGAATGAACCTTTATGATCTCCAAATCTTTAAAATCTGCCTTTACAAAAAATTCGTACAGCCCATCCAAAATATTAGGCTCATCATCAACTATCATCATTCGTTGCATCCTGCACGTCCCCTTTAAGCGGTAAATTGACTCTTACACAAAGTCCGCCCAAACTGCTTCTCTCTGCCATCAAGCCATAAGGGGAACCAAATTTGATCCTCAATCTCTGATTTACATTTAATAAACCCGTGATCTCCCCCTGAATGGCATTCTGCTCGGAGAACTGGCGCTGCAAGAGATTTAACTTGTCCTCACTAAGTGAGTCACCGTTATCTTCTATTATAATAGTCAGCGTATGCTCAACTTTTTCATAACTCATTTTTAATAGGCCATTGCTGCTTTTTTGCTTAAGCCCATGCTCGAATACATTTTCAATGATGGGCTGCAGGAGAACCCGTGGGACTTTGATGTCCCGGCAATCCGCTGCAATCTCATCCACTTCAGCTCTAATTCTCGCTCCAAAACGAATCCGCTGTATAGCCAGATAGACCAAAGCATGCTCCTGCTCTTGCTGCAAAGTAACCTCCTGGGCGGAATCCCGGGTCATGTACCGAAAATATTGCCCTAAATAATCAGAGAACTCCTTGATCAGCTCTACATTTTCCACCTCAGCCATCTGTTTTATGCTAAATAGACTGTTGTAGAGAAAATGAGGGGTGATCTGCGATTGTAAATGTTTAAGCTCCGCTTCCCCTGTCCGGATACGCTGCACGTAGTTCTCATCGATTAACGTATTCAGATGCTTAAGCATCTCATTGAAACGAGAATATAGATACCCAAACTCATCCCTGCGGGAGTGAGTAATAAAGATCCCCGTCTGCCCCTGCTCCGCTTTCTTAAACCCTCTGATAAGAATAGACATCGGGCGATGAATCATCCTGTACGTCCATAAAGAGAACAAGATAATGATCACTATCGAGACAACGAACAACAGCCACAGCAGCAATGAGTAGACTTGAATCGGCTTCATGAGCACCGTGTTGGGAATATTTGCGGTCAGCCTAAAGTTATTGCTGTGATCGTAGAGCGAATAGTAAAAAGAATTATCAAAACGATACCGCTGCACACTTACGGTCTCTTCACTATTTAGAGGTTTCTCTATGGGAAACAACCTAGGCTTCTGGTCAGAAGTTGATATCACATAATCGTTATTGCCGAAGGCTAACGTAATATCGCTCCCCCCTGATACCGCAAATTCTTTCAAACGCAACTCAAGCTCAGGTGAGGAAAGCTTCACTCCCAGCAAAAAATTAGGTGAAAGATTGCGATCCAGGTTATAAGGATTACTACGCAGTAAATATAAGTCGTCTTCGTATTTAGATAAAGCACCCTTCAGATTACCCATAGTGGCCAGCAGATTTTGCCATTCCTCGTTGGTGACATCCCTAACCCCCACCGCAGCGCTAACCCGCTTATTAATTTCCGGGACATAATACACAACATCACTAATATAAGGACTGGTTTCTTTGATTTGTTTTAGCTTGGTGTATATATTGTTCAGATTAGAATCCACTTCGTACCGGCTCATAATTGGAATACGGGTACTGAAGGTAGCCAGCGTTTCATCCTGAGAGTACTCCGTGACTAAGCCCGTTATCCGTTGCAGCTCAAATTCAAGATGGCTGTAGTAAAAATGAACCTTCGATTCGTTCGCCCTCTCCACTTCAGCTTGCATTTGGTTGGAGCTATAGTAGGTAATAGATATACTCAGCGCGCAGAGTGGAAGCATGACCAATAGGAAAGCTCCGATCAGCTTGATCACAATGGAATCGGGGTTCCACCCGATGGAGAATGATTTCATTGGAATTTTCTCCCTCTTCTATCGAATAATAATAAAGAAGGAGCCATGTTCAGGCTCCTTCTTATTTTTAGGTCCAGTCCAGTTTAACCCTTTACACTACCCACGACTAGTCCATGCACAAAATATCTTTGCAGGAACGGATAAATCGCCAGGATAGGAATGATAGACAAGAAGATCTGGGAGGCTTGCGTTGTACGGTCTGAGATTTGGTTTAATAACGCAGCTTGTTCAAAAGTAATATTTTCGGTCTGGATCGACACCTGCTGAAGTATGGATTGTAAATAGGTGGCCAGCGGATAATGTTCCGGGCTTCTCATATAAATCATACCATCGAACCATGCATTCCAGTGACCCACCAAAGCGAACAACGTAATGGTCGCAATACTTGGCATAGATACCGGCAGATACACACTCCATAACGTGCGTAAGTGTCCCGCGCCATCCATCCATGCGGCTTCCTCCAATTCTTTGGGCAAACCTCTGAAGAAATTGAGCATAAGCAGAACATTAAAGATCGGCACCGCGCCCGGTATAACAAGCGACCAGATGCTATCCAGCAGCCCCATTTCTTTTACAATTAAATAACCAGGAATCAGACCCCCACTAAAGAGCATCGTGAACACAAAAACCCAGGCATACACGGTCCGTGAGCGGAAGGACTTTGCCTCTTTAGACAGCGGATAAGCTACTAGAATCGTAAACAACAGGTTAACGGATACGCCAAGCACTACCCGGAGCAGGCTAGTTCCAAAGGAGTGAATGAACTGGTTGTTCTGAAGGATATATTTATAGGAAGAAAGAGTGAAATCCACAGGCCAGAAGGTTACGCTACCCGCGTTAACAGCTGCGCTGGAGCTAAAGGAGATCGCCAGAATGTTCACGATCGGAAAAAGACAAAGCACTGCGAGCAAAGTCAGAAATACATAATTGCAGCGGAGAAACCAACGATAAGCAGTTGAAGTATGGTGCATTTAGTCCACTCCTTTCTCTCTAAAAAATCCGATATTTAGCAAAACGATACGCCAGATAATAACCCAGCCCGATAAATACGAAGGAAACTACCGATTTTATCAATCCTAGTGCGGTCGATACAGAGTACTGAGCATCCTGTAGACCAATTCGGTAAATCATCGTGTCCAAAATATCACCTGATTCATACACTAGCGGATTGTACAGGTTGAACACTTGGTCAAATCCCCCATTCAGGACGTTGCCAAGGCTGAGTGTAAGCATCAGGATCATAATCGGGCGAATGCCCGGAAGCGTAATATGCCAGGTCTGCTTCCATCTTCCGGCACCATCGATTACAGCAGCTTCATAAAGGGAGGAGTCAATGCTGGTTAAAGCCGCCAAATAAATGATCGTCCCGAATCCAAACTCCTTCCATTGATCTGTGATCACTAGTACGTATGGGAACCAGCTATTGTCCGCTAGAAATTGAATAGGCTGCATGCCTAGTGCTTTTAAAAGCATGTTGACAATCCCGCTGCTCGGAGACAGTACATCTACGATAATCCCGCCCAAGATAACCCATGAGAAAAAGTGCGGCATATAAATAATCGTCTGAATCGAACGTTTGAAGCCGTTTACACGAACCTCATTAAGCAATAAAGCCGCTATAACTGGCACGGTCAGGCCAGCAATAATTTTCATGACGGAGATAAATACAGTATTCCATACGACCTGACCAAAACCGGGAAGCTCAAACAAATAACGAAAGTTTTCGAGCCCTGTCCAGTTCATATTCTTAAACCCTGAGATCGGGGAAAAATTCTGGAAGGCAATTACAAGGCCAGCCATCGGAATATAACTAAAAATAATGATCACTATTAAGGCAGGTAAAATCATTAAATGGAGCGGAATATTACGTAGAAATTGCTTAGTATTAAAGTGCATATGCTTTCTCCTCCTTGTATCTCAATTATAGAGCAGCCCCAAATTGCCTTAATAGTGTAGCGTATTGACTTTAAGTATCTTTTGTTGACCTGGTTATCGAACCGAATAGCTGTTCAGCCAAAAAAAGAACTGCCCGTTTGTCATTATCATGACTAGGGGCAGTCCTCTTCTGCGTCGTTTTTACTAGTTTGCTTTTACGATATCATTTACTTCTTTCGTTATTTGATCTCCACCGAGCTTTTTCCAGTTGGCTACGAATTTGTCGAATTCATCGATAGGAAGACTTCCGTAAATGATTTTGACAAAGGTCTCTGCACGCAGTTTATCCAAGGTAGCCGCTTTGCTGTTCATCGTTTTAGTTGGGGCATAAATGAACTCATTCATCAACACCAAGTCATTGTCGCGGTAGTGTTTGATAACCGATTGTGAGCTAAGCGGCCCAAAGATCCGTTCCATATGCCATTTATCAAGATCTCCACCGCGGTAGCTTTGAATATCATCATAGAATAATTTAGCTTCAAGGCCCATGTTTGAGGTATCTCCCGATTCAAGGGCTTTTTCCACTTCATCCTGTGCCTTTACATTTTTGTTCGGTGGCAGGTTGGATACAACCGCATTTTGGAAGCCCAAACCTGTGTCCCCGTTCAAATATTTTGCCCGTTCCGTTTTAGCGGACTCTCCAAACATTTTCTCTGCTTGGAAGTTAAGCAGCTTGATCAATGCCTCCGGATGTTCGTAGCCCTTACGGACCGCGAATACGCCACCAATTGTAAGATGGTTTTGGGTTTTGGCAGGTTGGTCATCAATAGATTGTACTGGATAAGGCACCCAGTTAACATTTTGATCCTTTTTAATCATGTCCTTTACTTGGAAAGGGGCCCATTGCGGCAAAAATAACATACCGGATTTACCAGCATTCACATCCTCCATCGCTTTGGCAAAGTCTTTCACTCCAAACTCTGGATCAATGACTCCTTCTTTATACAATCTTTGCAGCTCCGCAAGTCCAGCCTTTACCTCCGGTTGAATCGTACCATTCACAACCTCGCCATCGGCGTTTTTGATCCAAGTTTCCAGGTAAGCATGGTACCCGAGTAGAAACGCATTGATTGGCAAGTCCTTGTTCAACGAAATGCCGTAAGTATCCTGTTTGCCATTTCCGTCTGGATCTTTAAATGTAAAGTCTTCTGCAATCTTAATAATATCCTGCATGGATGTTGGCTCTGCCAAATTCAGCTTGTCCATCCAGTCTTTTCGAATCCATATCATATCAGAGGAATCCAGCGAACCCGGGAAGCTTACCATCGCCATCAGTTTTCCATCTTTCGTAACCGGCTTAAGCCCTGCTCCGTCCTCTTCAGCGTAATATTCTTTGACAAGATCCGAAGCATATTTATCAAATACCCCGGTCAAATCCTCCAACATGCCAGCTTCATAAAGCTGCTCGAATTGCACCGTGGACACCTTTAACAAATCAGGTAAATCCCCGCTCGCCAAGGTAACATTCATTTTATCGTTATAGTTAGCATCAGCCACAATCCAGTCATAGGACACTTTAATCCCAAGCTCTTCCTCGTATCCTCTGGTCCAGATGTTATTGGAATGTGTATCGCCCTGCGCCAACGTCTCTTTGCCTGTTTCGTTCATCGTGGAGCGAAGTTTGATCGGCGGATCATATTTGGTTAAAGGGCCGCCTTCCATTTCCGTTTGCGCACTAGTGTTTCCCTCTGCGGTACTACTACTGTTTCCACTACTGTTTCCACTATTATTGCTGGAGCAACCACTGAAAACTAATGATAAAACAATGGCCGATGCCATTAAAGGCAAGCCTTTAATCTTTCTTTTCATCTATTGAACCTCCCTTATTTTCTATATCCTAATTGTAAGAAGAAAGCGTTAACACAGCGAGTGTGAACCGTTTACATTCGGTATCTTTTCTTTACCTATTCATGTTCGCCTAACAAAGCTCCGCTTTAGGGTCACTCTGATTATCATAATACTGTGAGTTTGTAAGTGTCTATGTATTGGTAATTAATTACACAAAAAAGAGGCGGATCCTTATGCTATCCCTTAAGAATCTTAGCCATCAAGATTACCTATATAGTGAGCCGGCGGTTGCATAGTGTAGGCGGATTGGACTGAGGATTACGCGGAGGATTGCGCGGAGGATTGCGCTGAGGATTGCGCGGAGGATTACGCTAAGGATTACGCTGAGGATTGCGCTGAGGATAAATTAAGCGTTGAATTAAGCATTGAATTACGCGGCATTACGCGTTTAATTGTATTTAGTACACTTATAATGCATCAAATCACTCGGCCAAAGGATATAAGTGTATTCCGTACACTTATATTCTTGCTTTTCTCGCCAATAGGTGAATTCTCTAGTTTTTAGTTGCAGAGAATGCAATTAAAGATACACATTCACCTTTTGCATAAGAAATAGCTGTATAGAATGCAGTTATTTTGCGGATTCCAGCAAGAATCGGCGCACAAAAAATGCTGAGAGAATACTGGAAACTGCATCTGCCAGATAGAGATGCTTTAGTCAATCCGCCGCGCTGCAAACTAAAAAACCAGGCAGCGATTCTCCAATCGTCGGAGAATCGCTGCCTGGCTGTCTTATTAACACTTATTGACCTATGATCTGATCGGTCTTTCCTTGCAGCTCCACTAGCTTCATGATCACCGAAGCCGCCAGCGCTTTTGTTACATTCTGCTGCGGATTAAACTTGCCGTTGTCATCCTTTAAGAGTCCCAATTTCACAACAAGAGCCACGGCCCCCTTATTGTTTATAGCTGAGCTATCACTAAACTGACTTACAGTCACATCTTTATCAAGATAAGCTGTGAGTTTATTGTATTTCAAGAAATTAGCCAGATGAACAGCAAGCTGTTCCCGGGTTAACTTACTCTCTACTTGCAGGCTTTCATCCTTATTGATCCATTTACGATCTGCTGCAAAAATAACTGCATCATAATATGAATTCTCTGGCTTCACGCCTGCCACAGTTTTTCGTTCATTATTATTATAATAATTGGTGAAATTCGGACTAGAAGCTTTGGCAAGATAGGATAACCAATCACCGACAGTTATTTCTTGATCCGGGTTCACTTTGCCATCGGCATCCGGTGTAATCACATGGTGGTTTACCAATTCTGATAATTCCCGCTCTGCTGCATGACCTTTGATATCCGTTGCAGATAGTTGAGCATCCTGCTGACCGAGGTAATCATACACCGCAACCCATTTTCCAGTGGCTGCATCCAAAACCTGATTCAATCCGTTAGATTCATCAAAGGTTGTATCATATACCAGCTTCACCTTCGGTGCGACATAGTTACTATAAGTATTGTATCCACCAACCTGAGTATATTTCAGCTTAGTCTGATATTTAGGCTTATAACTTTCGAGCGCTTCTTTCTTGGAAATTGTTGCATCAGGCGATAATGTGATTCCATCGATACCGCTTATCCGATTCCCCATGTAAGAAGTCAGTCTGCCGTAAAGATCCAAACTTACCGTAATGGTGCTGTCACTCACAGGAATTCCTTGATGATATCTAATAAACTGGTATCCATATCCTGATCCGTCTGAAGTCAAACTCGAATTATCCCCGTATTCTACCAGCTTTAGCTTCTGGCTCGCCTGAGGATATAGACTATTAATTATACTAAGCGCTTTCACCTTCGCTTCAGCCTCACTAAGCTTCTTACCTCCAGCAGGTGCCGGCTCTTCCTTCTTCTTATCCTGAATAGCACCATAAGCTTGAACCTGGTACTGCAATACTTCACCGGTCTTTGCATCGATCTCAGCAGAGGATTGTTCTGGAAAGCCAGCACCAATGTAACGATCATTTCCATTACTGCCCCAGTATAGCTGCCAGATTTTTCGATCTGAATCCTGATAGTCATTTCTCAAGGTTTGCGAGATCAATTTACGATCTGCCGGGATATAAGCAACCTTCTCTACAAGCTGTGCTGCTTCTTTTGCAGAAAGCTCTGTACTAGAACTTCTTGCCTGAAAAACATCCTTGCTCTTCGCTACTTCTGAATACACGACTGAGGTGGATACGGATTCTTTTCCTTCATAATCTATCCGCTTGCCCGTTAATGCATCGATAGGATATAGAGACTGATCTATTGGACGCCAGCCTAGGATCCAGTTGTTAGGTTTTCCGTTCTTATAAATAGGAATGTAAAATAGGCCCACATCAAACTGTTCCGCAAATTGCTTCTGTGCTTGCTCCAAGGTAATCTTGGGCTGTGCAGACGGGTACTCAAGCCCTTGAGAAGACTTAGAGAATTGCGTTACAGTTCCGTTACCATCCACAACTATGTTAATGCTGTCCGATCCAGAAGGAATACCATTTTTCAGAATACTGAAGTTATATCCATATTGAACAGGACCGAATAATGATTCCGAAAAATAACTATAACCAACATTCTCATTTAATTGCAGCTCACTGCTCTTAACCGATGAGGCTGCCTTAGCCACAAAAGTCTTGGCGATCTCCAATGCCTGAGTCTGCGATACTTTCGGTGGATAATAGGATTCGTTCTTCTCCTGGGAGAATGAGAGATAGGTGTTGATGATATCACCATTAATGGCGTCTACCTCACTGCTAAAACCATATCCTATATTCCCTTCTTGAACCTGCCACTGAATATGCCAGATCATTTGATTTGCTGGAGCTGGGTAGCTTTGGTTAGATCCCAGTTGAACATTGTTTACAGTTGCATCTTTTAGAGATGGGAATAGTTCTTTTAACTTTGCAATGGCTTGCTCCTGCGTGAATTTCACTTTTGCAGGATCAGCCTCAGATTTCGTAGTCGTAGCTGGAGCCGCTGATTGCGTACTAACCTGCGTTACGGAAGTGTTGCTGCTAACAGATATAGAATCGGCTGCGGCTAAGCCAGGGGGTAAGAGTAACGCGAGTGCAACGGAAGTGATTAATACCGTTTTAGCTGTTTGATGAACAAAAAGAGTACTATTGCTTTTCAAAAGAATTCATCCTCCTCTAACACGTGATTCATATTATTATACAGATATTTTCTTGTATTTTCCATAATTATTTAACGACAGGAAATTACGACATTTTTGTGATGTGAGCTATAATGGTAAACAGTTGCAGCTATAATTCATCTAGAAAGGGGGTCACCGACATTACTGACTGGAACCTTCAGCCGCTTATTGACGGTATTACTAACCTAGACATTCGCAGTTGTCTAATCGTTCAAAATGGAGAACCCATACTGGAGCATTACCGCGATCCACAAATCGCTGAAGAGCTTGGCAAAATCAACTCGTGCACCAAAAGCGTACTCTCCGCCTTAGTTTGCATAGCCATAGATAAACAAATGATTCCACCTCCAGACACACCTATTTCTTTATTTTTTCCTTCATTAAAAGAAGATCGTGACCCACGTAAAAGTGAGATCACTATCGAACACTTATTAACGATGACCGGAGGCTTTAACTGGACAGAGTTTGGTGGGCAGAATTCTTTTCCGGCCATGACTAAAACCGCAGACTGGATAAAATTTGTGCTTGCACAGCCATTAGCTCATACACCAGGAACCGTGATGACTTATAACTCAGGCTCCTCTCAGCTCTTGTCCGCAATCCTGCGTGATTGTGCTGGACAGGCGGTTGCAGAATTTGCCGAAGATCAGCTGTTTCAACCACTTGGCATTCAAAGCTATCACTGGGAGAGTGATCCGCAAGGCATACATACCGGTGGGTTCGGACTTCATCTGAAGCCGGAGGATATGCTGAAATTCGGCTTACTTTATTTGCAAGAGGGACGCTGGAAGGATCAGCAGATCCTTTTTTCAGATACAATTCAGCAATCTACTCGCCCTTACGTTGAAGCCAATCATCCGCAAAAAGGATTCTACGGCTGGCATTGGTGGGTATCCCAATTCAATGCAGGTTCAGAGCAACAGCCGAACGAGATCCCTTATTATTTTGCACTCGGCTTTAAAGGGCAGCATATCATTGTAGTTCCTGCTTACGAGCTGGTTGCCGTTATCACCGCGGATAAGTACAAAAAAGGCTCTCCTGCAAATGTTTTCGGCCGATTTATTGTGCCGGCTCTTCTAGGGCAGTAAGAACCAGGAATCACATGCAGTTCTATGTGTGGATACCACACAATCCATAAAGCAGCCGCAGCCATAGACTGATAAAGTCTTGGGCTGTCGCTGTTAGATTTGTACAAATGATCGCAATTAATTTTTCTTCAACTCGTTTGCTGCAAGCTTAAATGACACCAAATTTCTTTAATGCGTAGGCTATCCCGCCTTCACTTGCTTTTTTTGTAACAAAATCGGCTTTTTGTTTTAACTGTTCCGCACCGTTTCCCATCGCAATGCCCAATCCCACATACTCCAACATGTCGATATCATTCCCACCGTCACCAAACGCGATAGCCTCTGACTTGCAAATATTCAGATAATCCAGCACCTGTTTAATCGCCGTTGATTTAGAAACTTTTGTTTCTTCAAGCACATTCATAACGTATCCGTGAAAACGTTCGAACCATAATTCAGGAAATCTTGGGATACTTCTATCAATTTCACTCACTAGAGTACCGTCCACATCAAAAAATACAATCTTATACATATTATGAAATAAGCCTCCCCGTTCGATCGTAACTAGATAGATTATATTTCATGGGATCTAAAACAAGAAGGAAGCCGATCACACGGATCAGCTTCCTTCTTATTTTCGTATTCAGCTTCGGCACAACAAGCTTACGTCGTTAATTTTGCATATACCACAAAAAATAACATCATTTCACCAATGATCAGGTAATTAGGTATAAGGAACAACAAATCTACTACGAAAAAAACACCAAGTAAACCTAATAATAACGTCAAATGGAATATCCCTAACCGTTGCTGTATACGTCTATATTTATGGAAGACCAGTGAGGTAGAGAAGAAGTAGAGCAGGACCGATCCAAAAATAAAACACACCATAAATGTATAATTTAATTGATCTAAAAATAGCAGTTGGATCGAAGCTGCAATCATACTCAAGGATACATAAATAAATAAATGCCCGTAAATTATGGTTTGCCCGGCAGTCTCTATAGTCTTATCCACTTTCTTTTCAACATTATCAAAATATTGCCACCACATAGCTATAATTAATAGAAAAGTTAATAATGCAAATACAATAGATTGCCACGTCCAGTGGCTAGACTGTAAAACCGCAAGGATACTGACCACTGATTCCCCAAGCAGAATAAGCGTAAACAACGAGAAGCGTTCCAATAAATGATGAGTATTGATCGGACTTTTCACCAAGTATTTCCGGCCTACTAATGGAAGCAGAATGTCTACAGTAATTCCCGCATACAAAACTACATAACGCATCCAAGAGTCAAAGAAAAGTGATAAAGAAGAGATCATTAATCCAATCCAAAATCTGCTTCCCAAATACCGGGCAGTGCTCTTTCTATCAGCCGCTTCATTCTTATTTATCGTAAGATATTGAATGGCTGTCATAGCTCTTAAACCAACATAACCTATTAAGAATGGCATATAATATTGATCAAAGTTAACCGATAAGCTCGCCGTCATTATTAATACAAAAAATAATTGTAGAATCAAGAATATCCGATGTGAAAAGATATCTTGCCCAAACCGATTCACAAAAAGCGATTGCCCTACCCAAGCCCACCAGATCGGAATAAATATTAAGATAAATTTGGATAAGTATTCAAGTGGAATTGTACCCGCCTCTACATGCAATAGGACATGGCTCGCTTTTGAAACTGCTGCTACAAAAAGCAGATCATAAAATAGCTCCAGCCAAGTAACTTTCTTCTCAGCAATGGATACTGTACTGTGCTCAAATCCCGATGTGCGTTTATTCATCGTCTGACTCCCTTGGTTTGGATGTGTATTTCTAATACAGTTTATCGGATACTTATCCATCTTAACCGAATTGATATACTAATTTGAAGACCCTTTACCTAAAAATAAAACCAGCAAGCCTCCACACAGAGAGCTTGCTGGTTTTTAGTAAATAAAGTTATTCCCCGGCAATACCGGAGCGTTCCACACTTTCTACAAAATGACGCTGTACGAACAAATACAGAATCAGAATTGGCAGAATGGTTAGAATACACGCCGCCATAACCTGATTCAGTCCAGTTGGGGCCATCCCAATAGAACCCGAAGTCATTTGCGACATCGTCTCCGCTGCCTGATTATTGGAACCATAAAACATCGCTAATCGCTGCGACAGATTATAGAAATCCGGTGTTGTTAAATACGTATTCGGTTCAAAGCTGTCATTCCAGTGCCATACCACAGAGAACAAGAATACGATCAGCATTGCCGGCTTGGCGATAGGAAACATGATTTTCCAGTACGTTCTGAATGCGCCTGCACCGTCGATACGTGCTGCTTCCTCCAACACTTTAGGCATGCCGCGATAGAACTGAATAAAGATCAGTACGAATAATGCCCCCTTCAACCCGTGCCCAAACATAGAAGGAACCACAAACGGCAAATGTGTATTAATCCACCCCAAGTCACTAAAGAACAAATACAGTGGCACAACAATCGTCTGCGGTGGAACTAGAAAAGTAAACAGCAGCAGAACGAAACACACTGCGTAGCCTGGAAAACGGTATCTGGCAAAACCATAACCGATTAAGGAACAGCTTAAGATTTGCAGAACTGCACTCCCGAAGGAAATAATCGCACTATTTGCGAACCCGGCCCAGAATTTAAGCGAATCCCATGCCAGAAAATAGTTGCCAAAACTTATCTTTTTCGGAAGCCATTGCACTGTGGCATCGGCCACGTCTGTTACTTGCATCATGGATTTGGATACCATGTATAACAAGGGATATAGGAATACGAACGTTAAGCTGAGAATAACCAAGTAATAAAAAGCGATATTCAGCACCTGAAGCGAACGTTTCACGACCCTGTCCAGCCTGCCGCTTGCTTTTAGACGAGTTGTCAGATGTTCCATGTTCGTTGTCCGAACCTGCTTTACGGATTCCTTCAACATCTTCTACTTCCTCCCTTCGGTGGCACCGAGCGACTTGCTGAATAACAGGAAGACCAAACCCAGAACCAAGAAAATAAACACAAAATAAATCCAGCCCATCGCTGAGCCATATCCAAAATCATTATTCTTAAAGACGACATTCAAAATATGACTCATGATTTGATTATCTGCCTTCGTGAATGAGCTGACGATACTAAACAATGTGTTTACGAGCATCATCGGCATAATCATCGGGAAGGTGATTTTCCAAAAGCTTTCCCACGCGGTTGCTCCATCACATTTGGCCGCTTCATACAGTGAAACAGAAATCGTCTGTAACCCCGCTAGAAAAATCAGAATTTGCACGCCAGAATCCCACATCACCAGCGTTAAAGATTCTGCATATTTCAGCAACGACTTCAAAATGTCGCCGGGGATAAAGTTATGGAGCTTATCATATAAATCCTGGTTATAAAAAATCGGTAAATTTGCGGCACCCTGATCCATCAATTTGCCCAGGATCGCCCCTGAAGCAATGATGACCGGCAAAAAGAACACGCCACGAAAAAAGGTTTTTCCTACGAGTCCGCGATTTAGCAGAATCGCACAAAAGAGCGAAAAGATAAGAATTAACGGAACCTGAGTCACCGTCGACACCATCGTCGATTTGAGCAGAGGCAAGAAATTAACATCTGTAGTAAAAGCGGCGCGATAATGCTCCATCCCAACAAAAGTGGCCAGTAAGCCGCCTTTGCTCACTTGGAGATCCTGAAAGGAATAATACAAGGAACGGCCCAGCGGAACAGCCATAAACACCAGAAATCCGACCAGCCACAGGCCGATGAAGGAATATCCTTCAACGAAATAACGCGCTCGCATCGATAGCTTTGATTTTTTCACTTCATCATCCTCCTGTTACCGCATAGCTGAATGCCTCGACGGTCTGACCAGACACGTCAACAGACTGCTCATTATAGTTGACTATAATGCTCACACCGTTTGCATAAGTCGTCCGAAAGACTTTACTTTGCAGCTGCTCATGATTCGTCATTTGCTGGTTGCTAATGCTGTCATAGACCTCTTTCAATGCGAGATAATTCTGCACAGAAGGTGCCAGCCAGTTCTCAAGACTAGAGCTGAACAGCCGGTCTGCCATGGTTCTCTGAAGATCGCTAGTCGGAGCATAAGTTAATTCATAACTTGGAAGGGCTCCATATTCCAGCGCCCGTAAGGTTTGGTTACGGGAATCATCGTACAGATTAACCGGGCTTGCTGTATAAGGCACTAAGCCGTGTAACACTAGTTGATAAAAAGGAATCGCCCGATCTGTATAGACAAATTGACTGGAGTCGAGCGGAACTTGATCAATCCGGTTCACATGTCCTAATGTATAGGCAAAACCATAATCTACTGCCGTGTTAAGCTCACCCTTACGGAAGTTATCCAATGCATTAACATAAGTATCTTCTGTAAGCTGGCGGTCCGTATTGGATTTATTATCCTCATCGGAGTATAGCAAGCTTCCAAAGTGTTCAAACTGTACACCCTTCACACCCAGATCCTGAAACTTGCTTAACTCAGCATTACTGCGTTTTGCGATAACACTAGGTTTCATTAAATAGAAATAATCATCCGTATTCCACCGGGTAGAGAGATAATAGACATACTGCTTCAAGACTTCACGATTAATACCGCGGACAGCATCTCTGCTTGTCTTCACGCCGTTGCTATCTTGGAAAGGTTTCACGTAGTTAGCTTTCAAATAAAGATTTACGCCCTTGCCTGCGGCATATTCCTGAAGCTCTTTAAGTCCCTTTTTGCCTCCCAGCTTCTTCTCAACAGGGAATTGTTCTGGCTGGTTTCCGTATAAACCATTTTTGGACCATCCCTCGATCGTAATCTCTAGCTGAGTAACACCCTCTGCCTGATATTGATCAATCATGTCCTTGATTTGTTTAAACGTAGCTGCTTCTATAAAAGTTGAACCGATGACTTCATCACGTGAAATCCCACCGAGCACTTGAAGATACAATGGCGTGTTCTCAAGAACTACTTCCTTGACCTTTTTCTCTTCCATTAAGTAATTACGGTATTCCTTCGCCATCCCAACGTAGTTAGCTTCCTCGCCTTGAAGCAGAACATAACGTACGCTACGATCGGTTTTGATCATCTCACCCTGATAATAAGGAATTTGGCCGGAATTGCCGACAAAAATAACATCATCCTTGCGCAGGGTAAATTCACTTGATGCTCTATAAAGCGAAATAGCGCGAATGCCTGATGGAACACCGTTGATTTTAGCGTCGGTATCTCCCTTAGTAACAATTGCTAAATATCCTGTGTCTCCCTGATAGATCCCAAACACTGGCAAGGCGATAGCTTTTTTAAGAGGTGCCGCCTTTTGCCAAGAGTTATCCGTAATTTCATGATTTTGTTTCACAAAGGTTTCGTCCCCGCCGTAAATGTATTCAGAATAACCTTTCAAATAAGCGGGATGATCTTTCCGAAACTCCAGCAATGCCCCTGAACCATCTGGAAGCATCATTGCCCCCTCTGCATCTTCTCTAGCCGCATGAAAAAATGGCAGCACCTCCAGACTCGTGAATTTCGCATTCCCCTCTTCCTTCAAATACTCCTGTGGAATGGAAGCCTCAAATCCATTAGCAGTCAGTCTGTACTCCAGAGCAAAAGAAAGCTTCAGGCTAATAAAAGCAAACTCCGCGCGGACGACATCTTGCTCAATCGTTACGGTAACCGTGGAGTCTTCATCTTTAAGTGGGTAGACCTGTGTAATGTCAGCCCCCTGTGTGTATCTGGCATAAATTGGCGCGGTCGTATATTTCTTAATATTTGGCATGGCTGTTCGCTCCAGCTGTGGAGATCCAAGCCACTCCTTGTTTGTGATTTTGTCTGTGATGCGAAGATTTCCCGATTTCTCATCTACATATAAAATATAGCGTTCGTTCTCCAATGCTTTTGTTCCAGGCGTGACCGGCTGTAGCTCAACCTTCTGTACAGGTGCTGCTACAGCGGCTGGAGCCTGCTCTTCTACGGGAGCCGTGGTCTCCTTTTCTTGCACAGAAGTGGCCTGCCCTTCAGCTGGTTCAGTCACCACCGATGTTTGCTCTTGCCCAACCTCTTTGCTTTCTTCAGCCTGAACAGACTGCGCAGCGGTGGACGGATCGGCGGAACTGTGTAGGGGTTGAACATTTATCACTGCGAACAGCATCATCACAACAATACAGAGAATGCCCCGCACTTTAACTTTTTTTCTCATCGTGTTACCTTTCCCTCCTTACGCGCGCAATCTCAACTCTTTGAGCAGATCGACAATAAATGAAACAAATTGATTGGAAATACCAAACAGCAAAATGCCTACAAACCAGATAATGGCGATCCCTATTACACTGATTATGGTGATAAAAATAACCTTTCGAATCTCAAAATCATGCAGGATCTTCACCTTCATTAAAATCAACCAAGCCACCCAAAGAATCACAAACTTGTGCAGCAGATTGAAGGTTGAAGCCTCATCCAGCGAAAGGATCAACGTTAGCAGTGTGACTGGGATGATAAAGAGCATGTATGGAACAAGCGCAAAGGCACTGCCCACAAAAATCTCTTTAAATTTCCCCTCACCATCCATAATCGTACTGACACCCCAGTTCGAGATACACCAGGTCAACCAAGGAACGATAAGCCAAATAAACTCATGAAACATAGAGATTTCATGCGGCTCTCTAGTTTGAAAAGCATACCCTGTAATCAGAATCGAGATCATTCGTGCCACAAAGGTCAGTAGAACGATGGCAATCCCCTGTATCCAGCGGATACGCTGCTTACCCTGAATATCGTTATAGAACTGATAAGGATGAACTACAACCTGATGAATCATTCGCAAAGTGTTCATCCAATCTCCCCCTTTGCCGGGTCCAATACTGCCTTGTTTCCTCTATACAGCCAGGCATGGAATCTCCGGTATAATCTCGGCGCACTCCAGAACAGTACTAAGAACAGTCCAATTCCGCCGGCGAAGAAATAAGTAAAGTGCTCCCGGATATACAATTTACGATATTCGCGGAAAGCGGATGAATAGTCAGCTTTGGAATTTGAAAGCTTGAAATAGCTCATAGATTCCTTATATTGCTCTGCTTTATAAAGCGCTTTGCCGATAGCCTGATAAGCCATATCATAATTGGCGTTTAATCGCAGCACCTCTTGCCATAAGGATTGCGCTTCGTCATAGCTGCCATCTACATATAGCAAAGATGCCTGATGAACCAAATCCGCAAACGGCGTGGTCCGGAAGCGATCGATTCTGCCCCGTCCTTTATCCACTACATAGATGAGACCATCAGCGGTTTGATCTACGGCGGAAGGAGTCACGAAGAGTCCATTCTGATCCCCGATCCCGCCGAAGCTGAATAACAAATTCCCCAGCTTGTCATATTGAAAGACTTTACTGGACTGCAAATCCAGCGCGGTTATAAACCCGTTCTTATCAATACTGATTCCCATAAAGGAAGCCATACTGAATGGACCCTCGGAGTAATAATCGCCGTACCAGCGTTTACCAATGTTCAGCGTATCTACGCCTACCGGAGATAACCGTTTGATCTGGTTATACTCTTCGCCCAGGGTTGTGCTGTAGATAAATCCTTCTTCATCCAGATCCACGTTGGAGAACTCAGAAGGTTTAACCGTCGCCAGCTGGTTCTGCTGCTCTTTGGTGGCCACCAGCTTAATTAAGAGTCGTGTCCAGGAGAAGCCTACATGGTTCGCTCCATAGAACCCCTTGAACTTACCGCCCGAGTCAATTTGCAGCAACCCCTGCGTGTTACCATCGCTCACCACATACATATAATCACGCTTATCTACAACTAATTTAGAAGGAGAATAAGAGAAATTAGCACCCAGTAATGGGCTATCCGGTTTTAGAAACTCTTTTACGAACTTTCCATTTTTATCAAAAATAGCAATACGCGCGTTTTTTGTATCTGCTACATATACCGTTCCATCCTCTTTCACGAATACACCCTTCGGCTCCTGCAGCTTGCCGCTGCCTTCCGTATCGCCGATCAGATTTAGCAGACGACCGTCCTTATCCATATGAACAATACGGCTATTGCCCGTGTCTACTACGTAGAGTGAATCGTCATCACTAATAAAGAGAGATTCCGGATTTTTGAAGGACCCCGTATCTGTTCCTGTTGGATCGATAGAAGAATCGTAGAGATAACCATTAATCGAGCGGACCTCATTGCCGGACTGATTCCACGTATACCCCTCATACGGGGCTTCGCCAGCTAGTGCCTGCCCTGGAAGCAGCAGCACTGGCAGTGTCAGCGTCACCAGTAGCCCTGTTAGCAGCATTTTTTTCATATTGCGTCCTATCATCATTACTCCCCCTATTCCTTCAGCCCCGAATGGGCCATTGTCTGAAGCACCATCCGCTGCGTTAATATAAAGACAAGAATAGTCGGGAGAATCATCAAGAAGCTTGCTGCTGCCAAAGTACCTACCCTAGCAACGACTCCGGCTCCACCACTGATGGTTTGGATGGCAAGCGGCAATGTCTTCATTTCCTGAACAGTCGTATACACCATTGAAGGATACGGATCATTCCAAGCAGAAATAAAGCTAAATAAAGCAAAAGTCGAAATCGCCGGCTTAAGCATTGGCATCACAACCACCCAGAATACCTTCCATTCTGAAGCCCCGTCTATGCGGGCCGCCTCTAATAAAACATCTGGAAGCTGCCGCAGGAACTGGGTCATAAGAAACATTCCCATCGGTGCAGCCAGATAAGGTAAGATCATTGCAAAATACGAATTCATTAATCCGCTGCGGCTAATCAGCAGATATTGCGGAATTTGCAATACTAAAGGTGAGAACATCAGCGCCGCCACAATCATACTAAAGATAGCGCTTTTAAATGGCATATTGTGCTTGGCAAGCGGATAAGCCGCCATTGCTGAAATTAAGACACCCCCGACCACAATCCCCGATGTAACGACCACGCTATTGAAAATAAACCGTGAGAACGGCACCGCCGAAGTTCCGGTAATTAACAGCAAATCACGAAAGTTCACCAACGTCGGATTCACTACGAAAAACCGCGGTGGGAACAGGAATAGTTCGCTTGTTGGTTTTAAAGCAGTCACTGCCATATAGACAAGTGGCAGCAGCATAATTAGGCCAAACACCGTTAAGAACAGATATAAAAAGATGCCGCCATAGTCAATACGCCGTAAATTTATTTTGTGCATCCTAATCCCTCCCCAGCACTTTGAAGATGAGACGGTTGAGCCCAAGCATCAAAGCGAACAGTAATACAGCAATCGCTGACGCATATCCCATCTCAAAGCGGATAAATGCGTAGTCGAACAGATGCGCCATAATCGTATGGCCTGCATAAAGGGGACTCGGAAATCCAACAAGCCGCATACTGACGTCAAATACGGTAAGCGAACCGACCACCTGCATCACCGCACCGAATAATAGCTGCGGTTTGACGCATGGAATCGTAATGTACCATAGCTCCTGCCAGCGGTACTTGACCCCATCAATTGAGCCAGCTTCATATAAATCTGTCGGTACATTTTGAAGTCCGGCCAGAAAAGCAAGGAAACCTACCCCCATACTCATCCATAAGGAAACTATGATGATCACCGGTACGATCGAATCTACATTTTGTAGAAATAAATAAGGTTCATTGATAATCCCCAGCTGAATGAGCCAGTGATTGAGCAACCCCTTGCGGTCTCCGGCGAACAAATACAACCAAACCACGGACATTGCTACTGCACTTGTAATCGATGGCACATAGTAGCATAGGGTATAGAAAAAGCGGAACTTCTGCGGAATCTGGCTAATCAGCCAGGCCAGCAAGAAGGCCATAATATAACCTATCGGACCTGTAATAATGGCAAATTTCAGCGTAATCCCAACAGCTTTAAGAAAGATATCATCGTCTACAAACAACAGCTTATAGTTAGAGAAGCCAATGAATCTCGGTGTCTCAATAATGTTGTAATAGCTGAAGCTTAGAACGACGGACATGATAATAGGAACAATAGTAAAAACGGTGAATAGAATCAGGAAAGGGGCCAAGAAATAATAGGAAACTTTATTTTTCTTGATATCTAACCAAAGCTGAGTCCATTTCCCGGGAGTTTTCGTCGGCTGCATCTGTACGGCTTCGTTCTGTGCCGGTGTAATTATTTCACTACTCATTTCTGACCTCCTTCCTCTTTGGCGCTTGAAGTCTGGGAAGTTTCAATTCCGAACTCTTCGCGTTTCTTACTGAGCTCTTTATTGATTTCACGCACACCTTGCTCCATCGCCTCCCGCGGGAATTTACCGTTGAGCACAATTTCATTCCAGATGTTGGCGATATGCCGGGTCGTGTAATATCCTCCAAGCACCACTTCGCGCTCTTTAAACCACTCCCACTGTTCCATAATGGCGTCGATATCATCTTGCTGCCACGGCAGACGTTTGAGTGCTTCAACATTGGCTGTATTCCAACGAGCTTCAACACCCAGCAAAGACTCAAGCTCTGAGCCGAAGTTCTCCTGTGCATCCGCACTGGTCCACCATTTCAAGAACTCCCAAGACTCTTCTTTCATATCCGTATCCTTAAAAATAATTCCTGTCTGTGCAAGCCCGCCTGTAGAACGGTTAATCTGTCCATCTGCTTGTTCAATACCCGGCATTGGTTTCATGCCCCACCAGCCTGTCAATTCAGGTGCGGCAGTAGATAACAGAATGTATGTGGAATAATCAGCAACGCCGATTGGCATCTCTCCAGAACGGAAACGGTTATAGAAATCCGCTTGTTTCTGCAGCTTGTAGTTCGTAAAGAGTCCCGTCCACATTTTCATAGCTGTCAGTGCTTCTGGTGAATCCAGATCAGACAACATCCCATTATTCTTATAGAAATCCCCGCCATACTGGAATAAGAACGGCGCAAACTCATTAATGGCTAGACTCGGATTGTTCGGGGCATGTGGATAATAGAAGTCCATCCCGTTTTGTTGCAGCACAGGAATCAGTTCCATAACCTCTTGCCACGTATTCGGAATATCCTTCTCGCTAATGCCCAGCTGTGCCATAATATCTTTCCGGTAAAAGAGCATCGTGAAGTTCTGATTCTCCGGCAATGCGAAGTCTCCGTTATCATACTTATAAGGAATCAGTGCACCCGCTCTGAAACGTTCAGCAACCTCTTGATAATCTGAGAATTCATTCAGATTCACGAGTGAATTCCGCACCGCGAAGTCAATCGGCACTTCACCCTCAACCCCCAGTGCCACATCGGGAGCAAGTCCGGCAGTATTGGCTAATAACAGAATCTGCTTCTGATCCGCTGCAAGCGTAGGAATAATATTGACGTTCACCTTGATGCCCGTGTTTGGTGTAAAGTCCTCATCCACCATTTGCTTAATGATCTCCGCCCAATCACGTCCACGAGAGATCCAGACATCCAGCACCTTTTCATTTTTGTACGTATTCCCTATGCCGCTGTAATCCTTTGTAAAAGAACTAAAGAAGTCATACGTCATCGTCCCTACACGGGTATACCAAGGAGCCGCGTCTTTAGGCCATGGCTGATCTTCCGACTTCACTTCAATATAGTCCATTACAATACTCTGCTTCATTAATCCGTTGACCCATAAGCCAAGCGATGACTGCAGATCCGTAAATTGCTGAAGACGACCTGGAATACTTGAGGTATCCTTCGCCATTTCCAGGAACCGATCACGTGCTTCATAAAGCGTACTCAGCTCAGAGCTTCCATCAGCAACGCCAAAAGCATACATATCCTGCACAGCATCATCCAACGTCCGCGCCATCAAATGTAAACGTGGCACAAGATTAGGAATGTTCTGCTCCAGCTGCCAATCCCCGTTTGGATCAGGGTTCGTTCCCGTTACCTGCGTGATTTCACGTCCCAAAAGAGACATTTTATGTGTAGTGTTCAGCACAGCTTCAATCATTCCGCCTACACCCGATACTTGAACTTCCATCCGCAACGTATGCTTGCCTTGTTCGAGATAAAAGAAGTATTCTCCGTCCTCATTTCCCAGCTTGTTTACTTGCCATTCCGCTTTGTAAGGGAATTTCAAGGCATTCAGCTCTTGGAACGGTACCTCGCCATCAATCATAATCCGGCGTTCCACCGGTATCCCGTTTAGGAACCACTGGCCGTAACGAATTGCGATATTGTAGAGCCCTGACTCAGGAATCTCGAAATCCCATTCCGCCCATTGTCCACCCGTACGCCACCCGACACCCCCAAAACTATTAAGCACAATAGCATCTTTGTTAAAAGGTTCGGTGAGTGGCTCCCGGTCCTCGATCCGCTTCAGCGTTGGATCTGAACGAAGGGAGGATTCTTCTGCCTGAATTTTGATCACTTGATTCTGAACAGGCTTGTAACCCTTATTCTCATACTCCTGCTTCACTTCCGCATAAGTCGGGAGCGGTTCTGGAGAAAATATTCTCAGTTCACTAAGTGCAGCCGGTTCCCGGATGGCTTCCAGCTTCACCGTATGCTCCCCTTTGGTTAGATAAAAGCGAAAGGGATCCGCAGTTCTGGCCTCGGCATCTCGAAACTCCCGATATTGCCAGCCTGTTACCTCTTCCCGCTTGGGATTAAATTCATTCCCTTGATTGTCCAGCCATGGCTCTGCACTTTCCTTCCACATCCGCTGGAATTCCATTTTTTTTACTTGAGAGAATAAATACTCCCCATCAATCTTTACGCTTCGAATGATCGAGGATCGTTTACCAGGAAGGGCATAATACTCCATCCCCATCTGATATAACCCATCTGCCGGAACCGTAAATGTATATTCCACCCAGCTATCCTCTGCTTTAAGCGCTAGTACCTTGCCGGGTTTTCCACCAAGATCCGTCATTACCTCTGTACCTTCAGCACTAATGGCCGTATAATCCGCCGAAGGAATAGCAAGCGTAAAATCCGATGAGTCCTTTGCTCCATCCTGCTGTTTTTCCTCGTAATAGCTTAAGTAAGAGGCTTCGAGTTTTGAATTCACACTATCGCTTTCTAAAATAGAGCTTTCATCAACATCCGCATAAACGGGGATGCCCTCCATCGCTGAATTATCAAACCCTCGTGATTGATTCCACCACACTAGGGAGACTCCTAAAAGTACCAGTAACAACAAACTAATCTTATATTTTCGCAGTATGCGTAACACGCATCGGTCTCCTCCCATCTTTACGGGCCTCTCGGACTTAAGTGAATACAAGCAGGGCAGCTCTGGCAATTGCAGGCTGCCCCTCCTGTTATTAGATTTCCTTACGGCTGCATTCCCATTGCCTTTTTAAAGGCAGCAATTTCTTTGGAAGCTTGCTTCAAGACATCATCACCAATTTTTTGAATAGCCGTCTTGGAATCTGTGTTCTTAGCCAGTGCATCACCGATCGCCGCTATAAAGATTTCCCAGCCCTTGTTATCTACTGGTGTAAGGTGTTTGACTGGAATATCGTTGCTTAATTGCTCATATAGTTTAAATTCCTCTTGCCCACCCAGATATTCATTTTTAGTGTTTGCGTACCAATCAAGACTGGAAATATCCTTGTAACCCGGCTGAATGGAATGTTTTGTCCAAATTTTCCAAGCATTTTCACTTCTCATGCTCCACTGAATGTAAGCCCATGCCGCTTCTTTATTTTTGCTTTGCGAAGGAATAACAAAGCTTGAGCCGCCCATTCCCACGTTAATTCCTATTGGCAAACGGGTTACCTTCCATTTTCCGGCAAGCTCAGGGAATGTTTCCTGAAGTCCGCGCGCTCCAAATGAACCCGATACGACACCAACTAAATCACCTTTCAGAACTAGCTGTTTACCTTCGTCTGAGCCATAACCGATATGAGGTGCCCAGCCCAGCTGTTGTCCACGTTTTGTAATATCAAGAACTTTCACCATTTTGTCCGTATTACGTGTCCAGTTCATATCCTTATCAAAGTAGCCGACTTCATCTCCTGCCCATACGATCGGGCCATCGCTCCACTCCATGAAATATTTACCGTTAGCTTTCAAAATTTGAGCCAGGTTCAAGAGATTCTCTTCATCTTGCATGTATTCACCAAGCTCAGCAGGATCACTTGGCAATCCAAGCTCTTCAAAAATGTCTGCACGGTAGTAATAAACCCCCGGTGTCATATCCCAAGGCATACCAAGCAGCTGTGAGCTGTCCGGTGTCATCCAACGTTCCCAGTTATATGGAGCAACCAGATCTTTATATTTTCCAGCGTTATAAGGCTCTTCCAAAAGATTCTCCAGCACATTGCCCGCCATATAACGATTCAACTGGTACATTTCGACTTCTGCTACGTCCGGTGCCCCGCTACCTGCGGCGATTGTCGTTTGCAGCTTGTCATGCAGGTCGCCAAAGGGCATAACTACCGTCTTCAGCTTGATTCCAGGATATTCAGCCATAAATGCAGCGCCGACTTCCTCGAACACTTTTTCATTAAAGGCCCAAACGGTAACCTCACCTTGAATATCTTTGCTTGGCAGGTCGTTGGCAGGATCTGCTGCTTCCGTGCCCTCAGTAGCTGTTGCATTGGTTGGCTCATTAGCATTATTAGTTTTTTCATTGTTCGTTTTACCGTTGTTAGCTGCATTTTGATTCGTCGTTGAGCTTCCAGCGCTGCTACAGGCTGACAGAATAAGCACAAAAACCATTACCATACATACGACTAAACTGCTCGTTTTTCTTTGCGAAATCATAACCTAACCTCCCTCTTAAATTGAACAAATAAATGCTTGTTTATAGTGAAGGAGTGAACCTCCCTCCGTGACCGGCTATTTCCCCCCTTCCTTTAGTCTTAACACGGTCACGGAATATTTCGGGAATTCAAACTCCAGACTACCTTTGTCTACACTTACCTTTTGAGTTACAGGTGCCACCTTGTCAGGTTCAGCGAAGCTATTCTCAGCATTTAAATCGTCTGACTGAAGTACGGTAGCTGTTCCTTCCAGACTTGATGTGGCAAGTCCGGCAAAAGAAACATCCGTGCGCTGAGCAGTGTCACCCGCATTAACGACTTTAACGATCAACTCACCTGTGGCAAGATCACGGCTCGCAGTTTGGAACAGCGGCCCTGCTGGACTTTCATCGTTCACCTCTTGTATAAGCTCATCGTCGAGATAGAGCCGGATATTAGCACCTGATAATTCAATGCGGATATCGTACAATTTCCCAGTCTCAATCCTTACAGGAACCGTTCTTCCGATGACTGCTCTTGTTCCACCTACTGATTTTTCAATCGCGCTCTGCGTATTTCCCCAGCCGCCAAGATTCCACCAATAGAAGTTACCTTCATCTTTAGAGCCGAACATAATGAGCATGCCTTCTGCTCCGCCAGTCTTTTTCGCCTTAAGAGAAAGTGTATAATCACTCCATGAAGTCTCACCGGCAACTGCACGAATATCAATATCATTAGAAGTCTGCTTAAAAGTACCCTTGGATTGTTCCCAGTCCCCATTGTTTAGAGTCCAGGCTCCGGAATCCTTCTTGAAATGATCTTCAAAAAGAACGTCATCACCTTTCGCTACTCGTACATCGCTGTACTCTACCTGGGTGGCCCAAGTCCCCAAACCAATTCCACCTTGAATGGATTGCTTACCGGAGGTTTCTTCTTGACTTAGAGCCACAAGTGAGGTTGGAAGAACTACATCCCCCTTATTGCTTCCGAACATCTGCTGCACATGATAAGAAGGTGTTCCGTAGCTAGTCGATGAATCAAACACAATAGCGTCCGGGTTCCAAGTACGATCCTTCGTATTCACAAACAACGGGGCATAAGAGGACATTTTTACGATATCAGAATTCCGTTCCATGCCCATCATAAAAGCGGCCTCGCCGATTGCAGCGTTCAGATTGCCTTCTCCGGCACCCTTGGTTACCGCATACTCACCAACATAAATCTCAGGACCACTCCGGTCATAAGTATCGTATCTGTTCGAGTTGCTGAGGAACCATTCAGAGGTTTCATAGTAATGCTCATCAACCATCTCGATAGGCTCACCTTCAACTGCCGCATTGGCAATGAGATGAATCTCTGGATACTTCTCTTTAATTGCTTTATAAAACAAGCCATAACGCTTAATATATTCACTCATCTGGAAATTGTTTTCGTTACCAATCTCTACATATTTCATATTAAAAGGCTCCGGATGACCATTGGCGGCTCTTTGTGCCCCCCATTTGCTAGTAACCGGTCCGTTTGCATATTCAATGGCGTCCAGCGCATCTTGTATCCATGGCTGAATTTCACTGACTGGAACGGTATTCTGCTTGGCTATAGGATCTCCGTTATGTGAAATCCCGATATAAGCTACATATAATGGTTCCGCTTTCAGATCTTCGGCCCATTGCAGATATTCGTGAAAGCCCAGCCCATCTGAGGAGCGGTAATCCCAATATCCCTTATGACCGGGACGCGTTTCAATCGGACCAATGGTGTTCTTCCATTGATAAGCATCAGTTGGCGTTTTCCCTTCCACAAAACATCCCCCCGGAAAACGAACGAATGCGGGTTTCATCGCAGCTACCTTTTCAGCCAAATCGATGCGAAGCCCATTCTCCCTGTTGTTCCAAGTCTCAGGAAACAAAGACACCATATCGAGATAAACAGTCCCTACATTGGCAGCAGAGATTACAATTCGTGCGTTTGCTACAGTACCTGTAGAAGTCAGTGTGTATGTATATGGATGCCATCCTTCTTTTAACTTATCAACGGTCTGTTCTGCATATAGCTCTTTGCCATCTGGGCTCTCTAACGTTATACGCAGTGGCATATTGTCCCCTGGCTCTGGCCGCGCATAGAAAGACAACTTGTAACTGGCATCCTTCGTCAAAGCAATCCCCCAGTAACCATTATTCACAGCAGATACCGAACCACCCTCGGCAGCTGATGATACTGTTAAAGCCATTGCCTGGGTCTGAGCATCGTTCAAAAGCTTACTGCTGGTCAGAGCAAGCTTCCCTTTACTCCCTCCTTTTTCATCAATCCACCAATTGAACAGTGTGACCGAACTATCCTCAAAGGAACGATTGGAAATCAGCTCTGCATATAGCCCTCCATCTCCCGCATGATTAATCTCTTCGAAAAAGGCTCCGTACAACATCGGGCTGATCTTAGCTCCCGGATTCCCCGTATCCACAGTCAACGTATATGCGGTTCCACTACTTGTGTTAGCTGCTGTCGCCGTTGGAAGAGTTTCCTTTCCCGCTTCACCCGTTGCTTCTTTGGCAGACTCCTGAGACAGTGTTGCTGGGTTTTCGCCCTTAGAAGCCCAATAATACGTCAGCCCGCCAATCACAATCACGAAAATCAGCACCGTAAGCCATAGCTTCCGTCCATATTTATTCAAAGATAATTCCCTCCAACTTTTTATTAGCGTTTTCATTTTTATGAAGTGAACAGATCCTTCCATTCGTAATAACTTAAAATCATTTCACAAAACCTAAATGAATCCGTTTCCATTGATAAAATACCATACTAAAATCGGGTTGTAAATAAATTAAACTAAACCTTTTTATACTTTTATGAATATAATTTCCAATAGTTTTGCAAGAAATTAAGAGATTTATTAGTTTTTTTAAAACAAATTCCCTCTTTTCATCTCACCATCTTTATATTTTTCTAAAATAAACGGGGGTTTACAGCCCTAAGTAAGTTTAATTTTCATTTTTTTCTTCATTTATTTTACTGTTTTATTTTTCCATTCAAATAATAATGAAACTAAAATTAATTGTATTGCCCCCAAAAAATCATATAAAAAAAGCTCCCCCTTGCCTAAACTCAGGCAAAGGAAAGCTATAGTTCAATCTCCAACTAAATTTAGTTCCGCCACTTCATAAACTTGTAATCAAGAAAATCAACAAGCAAGAAGAGAATAAAACCGACCAAGCTGAACAACATAATTCCAGCATACATCTCCGGATAATCTAATCTTAACCACGCATCCATGATGAAAAAGCCCATACCATGCTCTGTTCCATAGATCTCCGTAAAAAACAGTACAGATATCGCCGTTCCAAGCGAAATACGAATCGTACTCAGAATTACTGACAATGCACCCGGCAGTGTCACATGCCAGAACTTCTGCACAGCGCTGGCACCTATACTAGTTAAGACATCATAGGTATTGTCCGGAATAGCCTTAACCCCATCCCTTACCGAAATGATGATCTGAAACAATAAAATCAGCATGATCATTAGGATTTTGGACGTCTCCCCAAGCCCGAAGAACAGCATCACTACTGGAAGCAGGGCAATTTTGGGAACAGGATACGTCAAGTAAACCACAGGGTCCAGCAGTTTGTTCCAGGTCAATGAACGTCCCATTAGAAGACCTATAAGCAGTCCAATAATTAACGCCAGTACCACACCTGCAAAAATTCTGAACAAGCTATACCCTACATTTATAGCAATATCCTGCGCCCCTAACTGAAACATCGCCTTATATACAGCAAAGGGACTTGGCAGAATCGAATGGTTCATAAGTAAAAATGCGATATACCAGACTACATTCATACAGACAAATACAAATAGCAGCCTTACTAGATGATGAAGTCGACGTTTGTTTACCATATCTCCTGCATTACCTTTCTAATCCGCTTAGTCTGCTCAAAGAAATCCACACTGTCCCGCTTATCCTCATGCTTCATATGAAACACCAAATGATTATCAATAATTTCAGGTGTAGTTTCTTTGTTGGACGGCATGACGATAATCTTTTGCCCCAGCAGAATCGCTTCTTCCACATCATGAGTGACAAATAATGTAGTCGTCGGGTTAGCCAGCCAGTTCTCTAAAAAGAGGACCTGCAGCGTTTCCCTTGTTATCGCATCGAGTGCAGAGAATGGCTCGTCCAGCAACAGAATAGTAGGCAAAATGGCAAAAGCTCTGGCAATCGCTACTCTTTGCTGCTGGCCTCCACTGAGGGATAAGGGATAACGTTCTGCTAAATCAGAGATCCCCATCGACGAAAGCCACTGCTTAATCTGCGTCTCCCGTTCTTGCTTGGATGAACTTGCCGTATGCGTAATCTTCATTGCGATTTGAATATTATCATGTACAGTCTTCCAAGGAAGAAGCCCGTAGTTCTGCGGCACCAGCCCGATTAACGTTTCTTTCTCATGTACAGATTTCTCATTAAAAAGAATTTGTCCCTGATAGCTAGGCAGCAAGCCCGCAATCGCCCGTAATAAGGTTGATTTTCCGCTGCCAGAGGGTCCGATAATGGTGTAGATCCCATGTTCCGGCAAAGATAAATCCACCTGACCTAAGGCTAATTGTCCGCTCTTATATTCTACTTTCAGATCCTTTATGGCGAGTCCTTTATTTCTTGAATTGGACATCAGAAATCACATCTTCAGCCGAGATATTTTTGCTAAGCAAACCTTTTTCCCGTGCCCAAGCAAATGCAGCCTCTACTTCCTTCACATCCACTTGATAAGCTGGTACATAATCCGGTACCTTGATCTCATCTTTTAATGTTTCTGGATATCCTACTTCTTTGATTACAAGATCGATATATTCAGATTGTTCATGGGATTTCATATAAGCTACTGCTTCATCATAAGCAGCATACATACTGCGGATAGCTTCTGCTTTGGCATCAATTGCAGTTTGCGGGAAAGCTAATACGAACGGATTTACTCCCGCAGTTATCGTTGAGCTCAGTACACGCAGGCCTGAGGTTTTGCCCATCGTTACAAAAGGTTCTGGCAAAATAGCCGCATCCGCCTTATTATTCTTAAGCAATTCTAACCGGGTCGGAATCTGTGGAACCTCTGTCACTGTAATATCATCTTCGGTCAGACCTGCTTGTTTCAGCATCATGGCCACTGTATATTGTGTGGAGGTATTCTTGGACAAAATCACGGTTTTCCCCTTCAAACCCTTCACATCCTGGATCGATTCATTTCCAGTCAGCAAATCAAATTCCCCAAAAGTTGTACTGGTGATCTTCACATCCAGTCCAGCCTCATTGTAAATGGAGATCGCAACCAGGTCAGCACTTAGACCATCCAGCTTGCCTGCTTGAAAAGCTACATCCCGATCTTTGGCGCTTTTAAACGTCTGGATGTCCAGATCCACACCGTGGTTTTTATCGAAACCTTGTTCATGTGCGATGATAAAAGGAATAGCATCAATCGAGGGTAATAAACCGAGCGACAATGAGGTAACTTCTTTTGCAGCCTCTGGAGCAGCTCCCTCTGACGATTCTGTATTTGTATTATTTTTCGAACCACAACCCACTGCAAGTGCAGCGATGACAACAACCATCATAGATAACAACAACATTCTCTTTAGACCTTTATTCTTCATTTAACTCTCCTGCCTCCATTATTCTTTCTATAGTGTAATTCTCTGTAATATTCTTTGCTCACTCATAAATGTGCATGCAAAAAAATCCTTAAGCTCTACAAAAAAAGCTTTAGGCATGTTAAGTTTACCACCAATCTTTATATTTTGTATATTTATAAATTTAGATATAAGTAAATAGAAGCGACGCAAAAAAAGCTGACAGCGGAATGGTTCCGCTACCAGCCTCAATCTCTATGTTATGGAGTTAGTAGATTTGTATGGATTTTAATGACAGCTTTTTTAATCTGCTGCCCCGGTTGACCCATACCCGGTCTGTGAACATCATGAGGGAAAAAGACCGCGAACATTCCAGGCTTCAAAGATAACAATATTTCATCTGCTGATGGGGGATAAAGCGCATATTCTCCTTCGGCATCGTAAGGCTTAATGGGCTCGATCCCTTCTTGCAGGGGTGCCCAGCCAATCGTTTCTTCACCTTCGATCAGATAATGCACATCAATATAAGTCTCATGCTTCTCTGCGACTTGTTCCTCCAGCGATTTTGCCTCCAGAGCCATAATCGAAGCATACATTTCGTTCCCGCGGATTTCGATTCGCCCAAGATCAGGATCATGTTGTAAGATTACTTTCAATTCCTCAATAGCCTCAACAATGACAGGATTCTCATACTTGATATGCTCTTCCCAAGATGACAAAGAACCTAAGATCATAACTTCCCATTCCCCTCACATCTTAATGTACTAAACCAGTTTCTCACTGACTGCTGAAGCTGTAGTTTCTTTATTGATTATGGATTGCTCACTAGTCTTCTTGAAATATTCTACATATAAAATATCAAGCAGATAGAGCTGCGATATCTTTGCAGATAATGAACCCCCTTGCAGCGGTCCTTCATTAGCACCACATAGCAGGGTCAGATCGGAGTACGAGGTTAACGGTGACTTTTCAAACCTAGTAATGGATATTACTTTGGCTCCTCGTTCCTTTGCTTTTCTCGCAACCTCAATGCTATCCTTGGTCGAGCCGGAATAAGAAATCACAACAGCGACATCCCGGTTGGACATCAACGCTGCCGACATCATCTGCAGATGTGAATCCATTAAACATTCCGTTTTGTTCGTAATACGCATAAATTTAATCTTGGCTTCCATAGCTGTGACTAGAGAAGAGCCCACACCGAAAAACAATACACGTTCTGCATTAATCAAATACTCAATGGCCTCACTGATCTTCTGTATATCAATTAAATTATAGGTCTCGTTGAGTGCACTTACATTCGTGGTCAGCACTTTAGAAGCAACAGCTTCAATCGTATCATCCATCAGAATTTGATCGGTAAGCTGCGGGATCTCATTCTCCACAGTGATGCTATGTGCCAATGCGATCTTGAACTCTTGATACCCTTTATAACTTAAAGATTTGCAAAATCGAAATATACTTGATTCCCCAACATCACATGCATCTGCAAGATCAGTAATCGACATGTAGACTACACTTCTCGTATTCTCCAGTACGTAGTCCGCTACCTTCTTCTCCGTATTCGTCAAATTATTGTATTTAGAATGAATTGAAGAAAAAATACTGATTGTCCGCAAAAAAGCCCCTCCTTTTCAATAAATTAATGTACGAATAAGGAGGAAGCTCCCAGCAGACCTGCCTTATTCCCTAATGAGGCTTTAACAATTCTCACTCCCGCAAAGCTTTCCATAATCAAAGACTTCGTGCGTTCTTCTACCCTTCGAACCAAATCTTCTTGTTCCATTACGCCGCCACCAATAATGATCGCGGATGGATTGAAGATATGTGTGATAGAGGCTAAACCCACAGCCACTTCAGTAATCCATAAATCTAAAATACGTTCAAGCTGCTCATTTCCGCTCTCTATTTTATCAAATAAAGCTTTTCCGTCCGTGCATTCGGGATCTGCCAGCTGAGCCATCTTCACTAAAGCTGTAGTTGAAGCGTATTTTTCATAATACGGCAGTCCTTCTACTCCGGATGGGGCCGACAATGGGTGAGTAAAGATATGGCCAAATTCAGCCGCTACCCCATTAGCCCCTTTATAGATTTGGCGATTAATGACGATCGCACCGCCAATGCCTGTGCCAAAGGTTAGACATAAGAAATTGTTAAAGCTCTGAGCAGCCCCAAAATAAGCCTCGCCTAATGCTGCTGAATTCACATCGTTCTCTACCATAACAGGTTTATGAAAATGATGGGTGACAATATCCTTAATTTTCATTCCAGTATATCTAGGTATATTTTCGTTAGCATAGACAATAAATCCTTCTTCTGCATTAACTTGGCCCGCGGTGCTTATGGCAATGGCATCAAAATGATCGTATTCTGCAATCTTTTCCAGCATTCTCGAGATTACATGGGGTCCCCCCAAGTAGCTTTCTGTTGCATACTCCTTGAAGTCATGTACATTCCCCTGTTTATCGCATATACACATCTTGGTATTGGTACCGCCAATATCTACGGCTACAATTCTCATTCCCATCTACCCTCTCTGGCGTTCTACTGAATAGCGTTCACAAACCGTTTCGTAATCTCCATCGGTCTCGTGATCGCAGAGCCAACCACTGCTGAATACACACCTAAATCAAACATGGTCTTTAATTCTTCAGGAGTGGAAACCCCACCTTCAGCTATAACGGGAACAGAGAAGTTGTTGACGATCTGTTGAACCAATTCAAAATCTGGCAAGTTGCGGCCTTTAGTAGCCTCGGTATAACCGCTCAAGGTAGTTCCTATCAGATCAAATCCCAGCTCAACAGCCTTCGCAGCTTCCGCAAATGTAGAACAATCCGCCATAAACAGTTGATCTTTATAGGTCTCTTTTAAAAGTGGAAAAAGTTCAGAAATAGTAGATCCGTCCGGGCGAATACGGTCTGTAGCATCCATAGCAATGATATCTACCCCTTCGCGGTACAGCTCATCGACTTCCTTTTGAGTGGGTGTAATAAAGACTTCAGAGCCTTTATACACCTTTTTGATTATCCCAATGATCGGCAGATTCACTTGCTTTTTGATTTCTTGAATATCCGCTACGCTGTTTGCCCGAATTCCAGAAGCCCCGCCTAAGTAAGCAGCATAAGCCATTCTCCCCATAATAAACGGGCTATGCAGCGGTTCTTCTGGTAAGGCTTGACTGGAGACGACTAGTTTATGTTTTATTTTTTTAAGTACATTATTTTCAGTATTCATCAGTAACCACTCCACATTTTTATTTATTCTTTAACTGCTCCTGCCGTAATCCCATTGGTGAAGAACCGTTGGAATAACATGAACACTAGCAACATCGGAATTGCAGCGATGGTAGCTCCGGCCATTTTATAAGCGAAATTAGGATTCAAATCCTGCATTAAGGTCGCAGTACCAACCATTAATGTTTTCATTTTGTTCTCTTGGCCTATAACCAGCTGCCACAAATAATCATTCCAGACTTGCACGAAATTCAGAATAAATAAGGCTCCAATACCAGGTTTGACAATAGGCAACATGATGCGCGTGAAGATTCTCCATTCATTTGCACCATCTATTCTCCCGGCTTCTCTTAAGGCATTAGGGGTTAAATCGAAGAATCCCTTTAATAGGAACACTCCAAATGCACCCGCCACGTTCGGCCAAATCATACCGTTATAACTATTTACCATTCCAAATTGTTGGGTGATCCGGAATAAGGGCACAATCATAATTTCTTTAGGAATCATCAAGCTTGATATAAAGATAATGAAGATTATATTTTTACCTTTAAAATTAATCTTTGAGAACGCATAGGCGGCCATAGAGCCTACAACAATAACCAAAATAGTAGAAATACCAGATACATAAATACTATTAAACGTCCATCTTAAAGCCGGCTGGTTCTGAAATACATCCACATAGTTGGAGAATGTAATCGATTTGGGCCACCAGTCTGGAGGCATCTTCACAACATCCGAGCTGTTTTTAAGTGAACTTGTGAATAACCAATATAGTGGAAAAAGATTAAGGAGTGCGAAGAGGATAATGATCACATTCGATATCACATCAAACTTCTCTCTCTTTTTCTTGTTTTTAATCTTCGACATGTTGTATTCCCCCTCACTTCACCTTAATCATGCTTCGTAGCTGTGGCACAGACAATATCAATGTAATCACGAACATGATAACCCCTACCGCAGAAGCTACACCGAGTTGGTTATATTTAAAGGCATTATTATAAAGGTAGTACATCAGCGTTACGGAGGAATTATTCGGTCCGCCACCGGTCAATAACTGAATAACTACAAAGATTTTTAATACGGCAATAATATTGATAATCGTAATATAAGTTGTTGTAGGTCCTACCGAAGGAATCAGGATCTTTGTAATCACTTGCCATCTGCTAGCACCATCGATTTCTGCTGCTTCAAAAAGCTCTTTCGAGACACCAATCATCGCAGCTATATACAGAATAATTGCCTGGCCCACGTTAGTTGCGAAGGTTACAAATATCACGACTGGCAGAACCGTCTTTGGATTTCCCAGCAGATTAATCGTCCCTAGTCCCATGTCTTTATATAGATAAGAGATAAGTCCGTTAGCCGGATTCAGCAAAAAGCTCCAGACCATACTCATAACCACCATGGACACCATTACCGGGATATAATAACTTCCTCTAATAAAGGAAACGTACTTAGCATTCTTATCAAATACCGCAGAGGCTACGAACAATGCAAACCCCACTGTAAGTAGAACGATAAATATTACGAACACAACGGTGTTGATGGTAGCCTTAAAAAATACCGGATCATTAAACAATGTAGTGTAATTGGCAAAACCCACAAACTTCTCGCTGTCATAATTAATCTGGTATAGACTCAGCCGCATCCCTTCTAAGATCGGATAGACAAGAAAGGCTAAGAATACTATCATCTGAGGTAAAATAAACAGATAACCTGTAATATTCTCTTTTAGGTAATTACTACGTAGTTTCATATCGTTTACCTTTCTAATTAACAGCCCCAGAGTCTCTTCAGACCCTAAAGGCTGTCAATCGTGTATTGTTTATCTGGTCTTAGATTATTGGAAAATTACAGAGCCAGCTTTATTGGTCTCAATCACCTTGTTGCCACTTGCCTGATAATCTTGCACAAACTGTTCCGGTGTCTTAGCTCCCATGTAAAGTGCTTGTAGCTCTGGATATAAAACCTCTCTTAATTGGCTGTATCCTGGAACGTTGCCTGTGAAGTTGAACAAATATTTAGAGTTGGCATCGTAAGCTGCAAACAGTGGATTTTCTGCTTTAAGTGCTTCGGCTACAGAACTTCTTACAGGAATACCATTCTTAGAGGATTTAACTAACTCAGGATCGCTTGAGAAGAACTTCACGAAATCCTTAGCTACTTCAGTCTTCTTAGCATCTTTGGACTTGAATACACTAGCGCCTACTACATAAGTAAAGGATAGAGGATCTCCGCTTTCCGACGGAATATTAGCAAGTCTCATATCGAATTTCGCTGCCGTACCGTCCGCCATATTTGCTTTCGTACCATTAAACAGAATCGGGTTAGTGAAACTGATTGCTAATTGCTGATTTTGGAACATAGCATTGGCATCATTAGAAGAAACAGATTCTGCGCCTGGATTTGTATATCCGCCGTCGTATAGGTTTTTCAGCCAAGTTGCAGCTTTAACTCCGTTCTCATCGTTCAGGACAATGTTGCCTTGATCATCAAAGAACTTATTGCCGAACATTCTCATATAGGCAAGGTTCCATGTATCGCCCTGATTATTTACAGCGAATAATGCCATTGGATATGCATTGGAATACTTATCCTTCGGCAGATTGTTTTTGAGACCCTCAAGAATTTGTTGATATTCATCCAAGTTCCAAGTTTTGATTTCGGATTCTTCACCCACAAACTTTTCCAAGCCTGCTGCTTTAAACATGTCCGCGTTGTAAACCAAGGTGCCTGGGTTGTGCTGGAATGGATAGAAATAAATATCTTCTCCGAACGTTACAGCGTCCCAGTAGTTTTGAGCAATATCGCTTTTCGCGTCTTCATCAATGATGTCGGTCAAAGGAACCAATGCTCCCCGGTGAACGTAATCGCCCATCGGGAATACACTCTCAAAGAACACATCTGGAGGTGTTCCTCCGCTTAAGTTAACGTTAAGCAATTGATCGCGCTGATCTCCAGCAATGACCTCTATTTGAATATCTGCATCGTATTTATCATATTGTGCTTTGAATTTCTCAGCGGCGTGCTTTAGGAAGCTATCATAGTCCGCGCCTGCCTCCGTGGCATCCACAACACCCTTCCACTGTGGAGTCAGCCATACTCTGATCGCCACTTTTTCCTTCCCAGATGCAGAAGAATTATCGGATGTATTAGAACTCGCAGCATTGTTACCTGAGCAACCTGAAATTAAAGAAATAATCACCATTAGCGCAACCATTGTCGAGAGTAAACGTTTTTTCTTCATTTATAAACCTCCCTAAAAGTTTTGTGAGCATTATCTTCTCTGAATCTCTTCGTACAAAACTCGCTTCGAAAGCATAGAACCTTTAATTTAAAATCCGTTTAGCATGGTATTGCACTAAATCGGCCATGTTGCGATGTCCTTGCGGATCAAGATGCATATAATCAATTTCATTCATCGATACATGGTCTCTGGAATCTACAAAGTGGATACCAGTTCCCGTTAGCAAAGCTGCAAGATGCTCAGCGAGCTCCATAGACTTCTCACTACATCCGCTACCCATTGGTTTGCCAATAGGGGTATGAATATACTCTGCTCCAATCGGAGGGGGCGCGATTACTAGAACCTCTGGAGCCTTCCCCTCAGGTCCTGCACCGCTACCTTTAGCTTTAAGAGCCAGTCTAACAATACCTTGTGCGATGTTATAAGAAGTTAATCCAAACCTTTCTTTGGTATCATTGGTCCCAAGCATGATCACAACCAAGTCTAATGGCGAATGTGACATTAGGCAGGGATAGATATAGGAAATTCCAGAAAGTCCTTCAAATAGAGGGTCCTCACTGACACTTGTTCTGCCGGGAAGCCCTTCTTCGATCATACGGTAGGCGTCACCCAATTCTGTATGAAGAATTCCCGTCCAACGAATATCATCCTTAAATCTGCGGTCTGTCTCTGCGTCGTAGCCCCAAGTATTAGAATCGCCAAAGCATACGATGGATTTCTTCATTTGTCTTAACCGCAATATCTTTCAATAGCTTGATCAATCAATTTCATAATGTCTGCGATCGGACCAGCATCTTCAGCGGCTACTGCCTCAAGCGGTGCTCTTACGCTACCAATGTTTACGCCTCTTAATTTTAGAATCTCTTTTATTCCGGCATACATGGCACCTTTGAGCGAACAAAGGGCGATGATAATATCGTTGATATCGCTTTGAATTTGTCCAGCTTCTTCGAACTTACCAGCCTTAACAAATTCATTTGCTTGCAGGAACAGCTCAGGCATAACCGCATAGGTTCCACCGATTCCCGCATCCGCTCCCATGATTCTTCCCGCAACATATTGTTCATCCGGTCCATTAAATACCACTACATCTTTTCCACCCACTCTTTTGAATCTTTCAATATCCATAGTCGGCATGGAGGAGTTCTTCACACCAATCACCTTTTTGTTCGCAAGCAGCTTCTCAAATAGGGACGGAGTCAGTGTATATCCAGTAGTCTGAGGAATGTTGTAGATGATGAAGCTTAGAGGGGTTGCCTCCATAATCTCGCTCCAATATTTATAGACTGCACTATCAGGTAACTTGAAATATATAGGCGGGATTGCGGATAATGCATCGTATCCTAAGGTTGCAGCATGTTTCGCTAACTCAATACTATCTCTAGTGGAAGGGGCACCCACGTGGGCAATCAGTGTCATTTTACCTTTCAGGTTACTAGCTACGTAGCTTAGTACCGCTTTGCGTTCGTCGAGACTCTGGTAAATACATTCTCCTGAGCTGCCTCCCACATATACACCTTGAACTCCTTTTTCAAATAAGTAATCACATAAAGCATGCGTCCGGGATTCCGAAATATTTCCTTGATCGTCATAGCAGGCATAAAAGGCAGGTATAATTCCGTGGAACTTTGTGAGTGTCATTGTTAATCCCCCTTAAGTTGTGAGCGGTTTCTTTTCTACATAAACAAAATATCATTATATTTTGCTTTTGTAAATTATTTTCTCTATTTTTAGAAAAATAAAATTTATTTCCACCAATCTTATTTATGATTAGCAAAATAATGGTTTTCAGTGCAACTCGCAGCTAATAATCATTTATTTTTCCATATTCATTAGAAAATAATCCTGTAAATTCTCCACCCTAAATTTATTTCTTCAGGGCAGTATTTGTTGGATATACGGATGTAAAATAATTTAAAAAGGTGGTACTAATGAGTATCCTTTCAGCTTCACTAAAAGTGTCTCCTACAGGGAGACACTTCTCTCCAGATGAAGCACAAAACCTAAATAACACACAATGTTCACTGAATAATCTGTGTTTTTCAGACGGACACACCTTTTAAAAAATGGAGTTTAGGATTATAATGAAAGCGTAAACAAAGAACAACAAAATCTATTTTGTTTCTTCGCCAAAGGAGGCTGGAGGAAATGCTAGCAGGACTTAAGGAACTTAAAAATTGGGTGACAGAAAACTGGAATCCAACATTGAATACAGGTAATGAGGACTACCGGAAAATGGAGTACTCCGTGGAGCGCCATCTGCACACTCCGCAATCTCCGAAACCACTTAGCTATGAAGAAGAGGCTCGCATCAAGACCGTTAAATTTCATTAACTAACCCTTCAGATAAAGATTGATTCATAACGAAGACATCAGACCGCCAGTTCTGGAAGCAATTTCAGTGGATGCGGTCTTTTATTATGCCTTGTAGTTGTATACCGAAAAAACCTCCTCCACCCTAAAGGGTGAAGAAGGCTAATAGGTTACTTTCAAGGACATGGCAGTAGGTTATCAATTCAAAGGCCTTGTTTAGTTCATCCTTCGATAAACCTCAGCGCGCGTTCCGATTGATAATCAGCTAGGCCTTGGGCGAATTGTTGATCAGGAAATCCTCTATGCAGCAGCTTTAATCCACCTGAAGTTAAGGAGACATGATGGTGGAATTGATAAAATAACAGCCTATCATGATCCAGAGCATCGTTCTTTAAGTACCGGTAGAAATCCCCAAATCTCATCTGCAAAAAACTATGTTCATGCTCAATATCATAAAACATTGCTCCTTCGATATCGATCAAGAAAGGTTCCAGTTTATCGTTAACCATAACATGGTCAGGACCCAGTTCCCCGTGAATAAACCCATATTGCTGTCTGGGTTGAATTTTTGATTCAAGCTCGTACAACTTATCGAGCAGTTTACTTTGATTAGACCTGATCTTCTCAATATGTTGGGAGGCATAGGCTAGCTGCACTTTCGCATTTTCCATTTGTAATAAATGACATTGCCCCATGCTGCTCTCGTTAGCATTTGCTTTCCCAAAAACATGCCTCTCGTGGGTATGCATAGCAGTAAGCATTTCCCCCACACGCTTAAAAACTTTATCTTGAACACGTAACTCGGGATGATGAAAATAGGTTTCTGCCATTCTTCCATCTATATATTCAACCAGAGCATAATCGAAAGAGTAACGATCTCTTGCCTTATTCAGATCATAAAGAGCAGGGGTCTGAATTCCATGTTGTGTTAAGTACCTGTTATTTAATTCGAATAAATGACTTCCATAGGATTGTTCATTTATATCTTCATTTGCTTTTTCTTCTTTAAAATAATTCATAGAAAGATCCCACACATACAAAACGCAGGAAAATCCATTACTGCACTCAATCTTGTAGACCACCTTTTGTGCGCCGCCATGCATGCGCGAAACACGAGCAACGAAATAACTGCTGCCAAAAACCCTACTAATATAATCCTGTAAGTCAGCCTTATCGAGATGACAAGTAACGTCCATTAACAACACTCCATTTATTAGGTTTTGCCGGCTTCACAATAGTAAATAAAATCCAGCCGAAAGTATAGACTTATTCTTTCTGATCAATTATGATGTTGAATAAGGTCTTGAAAAAAACAAGCATACAAAAAGCCGTTGGAATTCATTTCAACGGCTTTTTTTTATGAAATATCTAAACAAATATAGAGGAGTACTTTCACAACATGTTCAAACGACTAACTGCACTATTTTCGATTCCCTCTTATGGCTTACTCTTTTTATGTATGTTACTGCAGGGGATGGGGATTTCACTCAGCGCACCCTTTTTATCCATTTATTTTACGGAACAGCTTGGAGTATCTGTCGGGCTGTTTGGTGTTTTTCTGGCCACCACGTTAATTGCCGGGATATGGATCAGTACACTAATCGGAAGACGCTCTGACCTCGGCTTAAATCGAAGAAACATTTACCTTGTCTCCACGCTCTGTAATGCTCTGGCTTATAGCGGATACTTGCTCATTGGGGATTTTACGATCTTATTCATCTACATGATTGTGTTCACCGCCCTCGGTGCACCAGGGATGCCTCAATTGTTCGCCATAGCTAGAGAAGCAGTGAATAAGAGCGATTTTACGGATACTGCATTTGCAAATTCTACCTTGCGTTCTGCTTTCTCTCTCGGCTTTATTACAGGTCCTTTAATCGGTACTCTGCTAATTGCTGCTGTTGGGTTTAAGGGGATTTTCTCGGGCACCATCGGAGTATTCCTGCTGGTTGCCTTACTTATTTCGCTATTCCTGAAATCAAATACAGAAGTGAAAAGCAGTACTGCAGAAGTAAAAGTAAAAAGTTTCCGGTTGGGTCAGAACCGTAATGTTCTGCTTCCTTTTCTGATTATGATACTCATGTATGTAGCCCACTGGACGAGTAGCATCAATACTGCCCTCTTTATTACCAACAATCTAGGGGGAACAACAAGCGATGTTGGTTTAGTCAGCAGTATTTGTGCTGCGCTGGAAATTCCTTTTATGATCATGCTGGGACTACTTAGTGCGAAATACAGTAACCGAATCCTGATGATGTGCGGAGCCATTTTCGGAGGAGCTTATTATCTCGTTGTCATTACTTCAGGCGCGATGTGGCAAATGCTTGCAGCCCAAATTTTGCTTGCCTTTTTTGTTGCCGTTATTTCAGCGATTGGCATTAGCTACATTCAGGATCTGCTTCCAAACATGCCTGGGTATGCATCCACGCTCTACTCTAATTCATCCACAATCGGCAGACTGATTGGCAGTCTTGTTGGCGGGTTATTAGCTAGTGTTGTTGGGTACCGGTATTCATTTGTGCTCTGTTTCATACTCGTCATTATTTCTACAATCATGCTTGCGGTAAGCGGACGTTACTCTGTAGATGATCCACAAAAACTAGCGATTTAATCCGCTTTTTCGGGCTTCATTCAGCCCTTGAAACTTCTCCATATTTTCTCGCGACTAACTAACATATCCTTAAAAAGGTGGGGTTAGATGTTAAAAACTATTGCAAGAATGCTCATGTTGATGTCTTTAATCTTTCTGGCAGCATGTGCAGGGGATGTTAAACCCATCGAGGAGCCGAACACAGGAGCAAATACGCCAACCCAAAGTCCAGCGATGAATACGCAGAAGCCGCAAAACACAGAACCCAAGCAGCCAAATGAAACCAGCTTTAAAGCAGAATTGTCGATAAATCTGAAATCATATTCAGATCAATTGACAGAGTATGATCTCCCCGCACTTGAAGTGCTGGAAAAAAACCTAACTGCTTTGGTTGAGCATGACCACACACTTTTCCAATCCGGGTTCGTAAACAAAAAACTAGCAGATGCTATGGAACCTTATTATGACGAACAATATCAGTACAAATTCACAGACATCGAAAGCATCGATTCCATGTTACCCAACGAACATCAGGTAAATATAACGGTGACCGGACAACGCTTGGATATGGCCGCAAAGACAGTTGAAAATGTAAAAATGCTATACGCTATTCGGCCAACCGATCAAGGGGAATGGGTCATTTATATCATTGATTGATTGATTGACTGATTGATTGACTAACTGACTGACTAGCTTTTGAAAATCGTCGTCCGATTCCTGACAGGGAATTTGAACGGCGATTTTTTTGTGAAAAAAAACCAATTTCTCACCTTGCTAGCATTGCGAGATGCGGAGAATGGAATCATGTTTGTGGTAACCTTCTAGCTACCTACCCGATCTAATATTTAAGTAACGTTACGAACATCCTAAGACTTCTAGTCAAGAAAGCAGGTAAATCTTTGCATATAGATCCTATTGTCGTCAAAGCCAAAGCTGGAGACCCTGAAGCATTCGTGCAGTTGATGCAGGAGATAGAGTTACCTTTATACAGAACTGCAAGGTCCATCGTCAACAAAGAAGAAGATTGTGCAGATGCCCTGCAGGAGACGATGCTTAAAGCCTTTAAGAACATCCATACACTCAGAGAGCCCGCTTTTTTCAAAACGTGGATCTTCCGGATTCTGATTAATGAATGCAATAAAATGCTCAAAAACAACTCAAGAGCCCTCCCTTATGGAGAGCTTCCCGAAGTCCCTTCCACTTCCAAGGATTATGAGAAAATCGAATTATGGGATGCCGTTCAACATCTTGAGGAGAACCTCCGGATTGTCATTCACCTTCACTACCTACAGGACATGCCGATCCGTCAAATTTCCGACATTCTCGAAATTTCTACGGTTGCTGTGAAGACCCGGCTGCATCGCGCCCGCAAAAAGCTAAAGCATTCATCTCAATTCAATCAAGAAATGGAGCTGCGACATGGTAAACACTAAGTTAGAAGAACAGTTAAAGAACTGCCAAAGCCTACTTCCCGCTCAGTTATCGGATATTGCCCGCTCCAAACTGAATGAGACTTACCAAATCATCAGGGAGACCGATAATTCCATTTCCCCCATTCAGAGAAAGATGGATGCATCCAAAACTTTTAATAAGTGGTTGATTTCCACTGCAGCCGCTGCAATTCTTGGAGTTACAGTCCTCGCTTCCGGCTTTGTATCGCCCGCAATGGCTGGTGCACTCAAGCAAATTCCGGTTTTGGGACAAATCTATTCATTATGGGGCGAAAAAAACTTAGATCCCGGTGTTCAACAAGCCGAGGATTTCATCACAAACGTAAACCAAAGCGTGACCCATAGCGATGTGACCATGAATATCCCAACGTTGTTATTTGACGGAACCCGAATTCTTATGAACCTAACCACTCCTGGAAACCGTCTGGCTTCGGAGCCCAATTCGCCGCCTTCAGATGCCAATAAAGGGGCGGTGGATACGTTTGAGGTTCTCTATAAAGGTCAACCTCTGCTCTGGAGTTACGAACACATGGATGGTGAGGCTGCTTCCAGCATAATGGTTCAGGTTTTGAACACTTATTATGAGCCGAGTACAACAACACAGACGGTCCAGTTCCCTGATCAGTTTGACTTGACTGTAAATGTAACGTTAAAGGGTTACGATGTCCCGTTCGAATTCGTTCTGCCCGTTACAAAATCAACGCCTTTTACCACTCTAACTTCAGAGGAAACCAAGCATCATGATAACATTAACTTGCAGATCAGTAAGGTGGAAATCACCCCAATTACAACCCAGGTCTCCGTTGAGTACAAAACCAAACCTGGCCAGAGCGTAGAAGAAATGCTCGCTTCTATCCCTTCGAAATATAAGGGTGCTAACGAGGGCGTCATCGCTCTTCAGTTTGACATTGTGGATGAACGTGGCGTTCAACTGAAGCCCGTTGGTGCTCAACCCTTAAGCGAATCTTATAATATTCGTTTTGAACCCTTCAAGACTGTACCGAGTACCGTAACCATCAAACCATACTTAGTCGTATCAGAAGGTCAAGCCCCAGCTGGGACTACAGGACTGTGGGAAGACAACAATATGGTCAAGGAATATATCCCTGAGCTGGAGACTGTACTTTCGGTGCAATAGTTCATTTGTAAAAGGGTATGCAAAACTACAAAAGACGAAGCCAAATAGGCTTCGTCTTTATATTTAGATGGCTTCAGGTAGGTTCAACCCAATAAGGTTATTTTGATGAAGCCAGCTTCGATAATTTGTCGGCAATATCTTCAGCTTGTAACAAGGAGGAGTATGAATCTGCTGCAAAATATTTTTCCATATCAATCTCAATCATTCGATTGTTTTTGACTGCATCCAACATCTTCCATGTTGCTGGCAACTTAGGCGGTTCTTTGTCCTTTACGGTAAGGACAATAACGTAGTCACCTACATAATCATTTACCGTTTCCCAAGAAACCTCAACCCGGCTCATTTCCTTATCAATGATTTCACTTTGAACTTTTGGAGCGGGATTCAGACCCAAAATATCGTAAGTAGCTCTGCCGCCTCTCTCACCCTGATTACCAATGACCATTAAAAATTTCTCTACGGTGATATAATCTACGATAGAAATAGTTGCATCTTTTGCAAGTACATTATTAATTTTTTCGCGGGCAGTTATTTTACGTTTTTCGAAATCTGCCACAAACTGTTTAGCCTCTTCTTCTCGATCCAGAATTTCTCCCATAGCTGTAATCTCTTCTTGAATCGTTGCGTATTTACTTGTATCAAATAATACGGTCGGTGCGATCTTAGAATAGTTACTATAAGCATCTTTATTCCAGGTTATGATGACGTCTGGCGCTAGCTCTAATACTTTTTCAAAAGAAATACTTCCTTCCGCCCCTATATCTTGTACCGTCTCATCTAAGAAAGGTTTGAGAAACTGAGAATACTCCAGTTGGGTATTTGATGCTCCAACCGGTACTACCCCAACTGCTAAGACTGGTCCCAAATCCCAATCAACTACAACACGTTGGGGATTGGCTGGAACATTAACATCCCCCATGACCGTTGTTATTTTCCGTAAACCCGTATTTTCAATGGCCTGATTGGAAGGTTTACTTTGTGTTGGTTCTGCTCCCGCATTGCTATTACGGCTAGTGTTCCCATTTCCGCAAGCTGTAAGTAACAGTGTAAGCACAAGCATTAGCATTAATCCTTTTTTCGTTTCGATCCCCTTTAACATCTGTTTATCCCCTTCAAGTTTTAGTTGATAATGATTATCATCATCAATATAACAAGCAGAAGAATATTTGCCCATGGAGGATAAGAACTCTTGCCATGGACTATCTGAAACGATCAAACCTGACTTCACCTTATTTTTGTATTGAACTGGCGTTGTCCCAACCTGCTTCTTAAACAGACGGGTAAAATAAAAGACATCACTATAACCTACGCTTACAGCAATCTCCTGTACGGTGGCATCGGTTTGAATCAGTAACTCCTTCGCTTTAGCCATCCTGGTCTGAATTACATATTCAATGGGACTTCTCCCTGTACGGCGTTTGAACTGCCTCGATAAGTATTGAATGCTATAATTCCATACTTCTGCCATAGATTCAAGTGAAATAGGTTCATAATAATGTTTGTGAATGTATTGAATGATCTGTTCCACTAAATCTATTTCTTTGGGGGCAACTCCTTGAAGCTGTAACTGCTGGACAAGTGTATATACAAACTGATAAAACTGGATTTTCGCCTGGAACCGTTCCATAGCCGGTCTGCGATTCCATTCCTCATACATCGATTCCGCATGACGGTATAAAACAACCGGAGAATTTGGTTTACATGCATATTGCAGATGAAAAGGGTTATTTATATGATAGGATTTCAATATTGTTTTACTAGCTTTAGTAGAAATACTACCTCTATATAAAATGTAATAGTATGTGACATCCTCATGTCCAACCTCGAACTTGATGTTACTTCCTTTTCCCGCATGTAAAACAAAGAATCGTTCTAAGGAATGCCGATTACCATCCAACCAGATCGCACCTTGCCCCCGCACGACAAATATAAAACAACTAGCTGGGAGTATATGTTGCTGTTTACTCTGTCTACGTATCACATGTTGGCGAATATCCACCAGTTGAATCCATGAAGCGTCCCATACCTGGATGTATTCTTCCCAATTCAATGTTAAACCTCCCAAGTCCAAAAGCATGCTAACCCATTGCAGCTGCAAATCCCTATACAAACCAAAATCGTAAACGATAACCATTATCATTGTCAAATGATAGGTGACTTGTCGAACACATTTGAATGAATCAAATCTGATGCCCCCGGAGAGTCTCCAACCAAGTCGATATAGCCAAGCCACCTCAGCTCTTTTCTACGGGATTTATACCGTACATTTTACCGTTCCAGCCACCTCAGCTCTTTTCTACGGGATTTATACCGTACATTTCACCGTTCCAGCTATTCATGCAAAATAATTATGAAGTACGCTCGCAACTCCAGTTTTCGTTGCTCTATATAACAAATTCGGCCTCTTGAATGAGAGTCCATTCCCATAGATAACCTACGCAAATTATCTATATCGGCAAGATTTAGGGCCATCCTTTTACAGGATGGCCCTCTCATTGATTAAGTTGCAATTTTGCTAACCTTAATACTCTCCTTTAATTACAAAAAACGAACCCCGAATTGTTCCGGCTAACTTGGACTTCTGCCTAGCAAACTTAAACTTCTCTTCAAGCTCCTTTGGGATCTCCATCCCCTCAGAAAGCTTAAAACCAACAGCCCGCTTCTTAGGGTCATCCACCGTATACATAACGTTGACTGCAAGACCATCCTCATAAAAGACATAAGCAAATTTAATGTTTTCCACTTGAAAACGCGACGTTTCTAAAGGCTTGGCCGCAAACTCAATATCACGTTCTTCTTTTAAAATTCGGTTCACATAATCAAGGGTCTCCTGACTTTTGCTGGCTTGTACAACCGTAAACTCATGTTTGTATTTGTTCATAAAGTAACGGGCCTCATTAGCACGCAGACCAGCAAGTGCATCTACTACAGGTGAAGATTCTAACCCAACCGTAGACACATTTTTAAAATCAACGATATAGGACATTTCCATCTCTCCTTTTCTCTCATTATTACCAAAAAAACTTATCGTTACTTAGGATACGGTTCGCGTGTTGTCTGTAACGGCAAGTTTCTGTGTTAACTGCTGTGCTCTTTTTCTATTAAAGTGACCATCTCACGCTTCCACTTTTCTCGCTCCTCTGGCGGGATCGGCTCCCCTTTGTCATACAGAAATCTAATCATATAGAACCCATCCTTCGTAAGCAGGCTGGTAACAAGTTCATGCTCTAATACATTATTGTTCATCAACTGCGTCTCCACTATAGAGCTATTATCAGTCTGATGCAGTACTTGAGCGGTCAACAAGGTCTCTTGGGAGATATAATCCGCTGTATGCTTCTCTACAGAAGATGCCTCTATCTTATCAAAATAATTAATCGTGAACGTATGCGAAGGTTCGTACCGATGGTATTCTCCCAGCGGATAATATCCGATAAATTGACTGTTACTGTAGACATGGAAGGTTGCAGGTACATAGCTATCAAGTTGAAAATACGGGATGAATCGCGCAATGCCTGAATTGATCTCTTCTCCAGGAGGAATGACCGCATCCACACCACTAAGGAAATCACCCTTCTTATCTACATAAATCGTGCTATAAGGGCTGTACCTCGTAATCCAAATTGAACCATTCTCCTTCACAGCCTCAACGTAATAACTGATTATTTGATTTCTTTTTTCCTCACGTTCATCGGCGGGGTTGATACAGGTATGAATGTGCTTCCGAGTGTATGTAAAGACTGCTTTAGTGGCATCCATTGACAGCAATTCAAATTCGAGAATTTCAGATTTTATATTATAGATTTGAAATGTCATCATTAATTGAAAATGATTTAAAAAGGACATTCCCCTCTTATCTGGATGAAATCTTTTGCTCAAACCTTCTTCATCCTTATCCATATAAGCCTGCTCCAAGCCTTCAACCAGGGCCTGCAGCTCCTCTTTGGTGATGCCTTTATTTTTCTTAAAGAAAAACATGTCTTCTCTCCCCTCATTATCAGTCTACTGCCAATTACTTACTCCTATTTATTATACGGGCACACCTGTGTACTTTTCTAGTTATGAAGAAACCATCCCTGACAAAGGAATGGTTTCTTTGAGTAGGTATACCTTTCGGTCATCCCTACATTTTAAAATGTTCACGAACTAACCTAAATTGTTCTTCTACGCTCATGTTTGGTGTTCTTTCTATGGTTTTGATGCCCAGCTTAGTGCATTCTCTCTTCCGGGATAAACGGTAATATAAATTCAGGCATTATTCCTAAATCTATTAGGATTGGTAGGTCATCAGGTAACTTCAGCAAGTCAATAATAAAGAAGTCCATCATCTCTTCGACCACTTGAAATAACCATTGGCTAGAGATCATCCTCTAATGTTTGAAAACCTAATTCCTCTACAAACTTCTTGGTTTAATTCTTCTTTCAAATAATTATTATTTATCTTCATCTAACACACCCCATTTATATTTCAAAAAGCTTACTCTGACACGTTGGTTGTAAGGGGTTGGCGGATTCTTATCTTTCTAGACAAAAAAACCTTCCCCACCCAAAAGGGTGAAGAAAGCTTAAATGTGTATCCCCAAATTATGGGCAGCTATATTAGGTTTTCGTACCCGAGGGTGCCTTAGTCAACTGCTCCTCCAGCCACCTTATCGCCTCAGCCTCTCCGGAGAAAGCGCCTCCGGGGCAGCCGTAGGTTCTTTTAGTGGACAACGCTGTAACTGGCTTGTAGACAGCAAGTAACTTAGCATTCTGCATTACGACCGCGATGCCTGAACAATATTGGGCGATTTCCCGCTTGTTCATCTTGCACCAGTTCATATACAGCTGTGTGACCGCACGCTCTGGACGTGTGTTTTTCTCAGCAGAATGCACCATCAGCAGGCCGAAGGCAGATCGGCGCGCGAGCAGCTCTTCCCAATAAGCGATATATTCTTCTACTGTCTCCTGATCAAACGCCTCCCCCAAACTAAGGCTTATGATCGGCCAAGCGGATTCATCCTTTGTTATAGCCATACGTGTCCCTCCTAAACTGTGCTGAGCATTGCCTAAGATGTGATGCGGAATCCGACGGATTGCTGTTGCAGCTTCCAGAGCCGGTCGTACAGTCCGCCGCGCAACAGTAGGGCTTCATGTCGTCCCTGCTCGACCAGCCGACCGTCTTCCAGTACGATAATGTTGTCCGCACCGCGTATGGTTTTCAGCCGGTGAGCGATAACAATGACGGTTCTGCCCGTAATCAACGCATCAATTCCTTTCTGGATTTCGGCCTCATTCTGCGGGTCAAGCGATGCAGTAGCTTCATCCAACAGCACAATTGGAGCATTCTTGAGAATCGCACGGGCAATGGAAATTCGCTGCTTCTCCCCTCCGGAGAGCGTACTGCCGCCTTCGCCTACCGGCGTATCATAACCAAGCGGTAATTTCATGATGAAATCATGGCAGTGAGCCATTTGCGCTGCCTGCTGAATATCCCGATGCGACGCCCCCGGCCGCCCAAAAGCAATGTTGTTCCCGATGGTATCTTGGAATAGGTACACATCCTGAAACACCACCGATACAGATCCTAGCAGATGTTCTGGATCAATATCCTTGATGTTGCGCCCACCTAGCAGAACGCTCCCTTCTTCAGGATCATAGAAACGTGAGATTAGGCGCAGCACTGTACTCTTGCCGCTGCCTGACGGGCCCACAATTGCAGTCAGTGAACCTTGCGGCATTTCCAGACTTAAATTTTTGAGAACAGGCTCTCCTCCATAGCTGAAGGTTACATTGTCAAACCGAATGGTGCTGCTTTTAGGAAGAGGACTCGTATTACCTGTCATTACCGGCTGGCGTAGCAGGTCTACTATACGTTCACCCGCTTGTTCGTTATAGCGGAATTCGGCATAATTGGCTAGCGCTGTGGTCAATGGATCATAGATACGTGTGCCGACAATAAGGAATACTGCCAACTGCAAAATACCGAGCTCCCCCCCTAATAATAGATGAACACCTACGTATACCATTAAGGTCAGTCCCGCACGAAGAAGAGCCATAGCGGTTAGAATAACCGGACCGAACATCCCTTCCAGCTTCACACTTTCCTTCATCAAAGTTTTAAAAGAGTTATCCAGACGGACAAATCGTTCTCCCGTCAGGTTATAGGCCTTCATCACCCGTATACCGTTCAAGTATTCTTGCAAGCGGTTCGCAGCGTTCAGCTTGGCCTTCATATGATCCGCTCCGAGTCTCCGCCGCAGCTTGCCCGATATATACATGATCAGGAGAGCAACCGGCAGCGCTACGAACATAGAAAGCGCCATCCGCCAGTCCAGAAACAGTAAACCAGCAAGTGCAAATATCGGCAGTACAAAAGCTCCCGCAAGCTGTGGCAGCAGATGTGAAATGCCCGTCTCAACGAGCGTGAAATCGCCCATCATCATATTGGCTAAATCACCTGGGTCCCGGCGAGTCAGGTAACCCAGCGGAAGCTTCCGCAGATGTTCTGCTAATTCCGCACGTCCCTGTGCAGCAACATTGTATGCCCCGCGGTAAGCGGTGCGATAGGCGGGAATCTCACTCAGGAACATCAGCACCATGACGGCGACAAGCCCTGCGCAGATCCACCAAAGGCGTTCTGTCTGAAGTTCTGCGCCTACAGTAATATAAGGAGCAAAAATCAACCGCACCGCCTCAATTACAAGCGCGAACGGCAGCACACTAACTAGATTAGCCAGCAAAGAAAAAAGTACAGGCTTCAGCAACTGCTGCGGTTTACCGGCAGTAATATTATGCAATACCTTCATAGCTGATCCCCTCCTTTTTCCATATGCCAATCTCCGGCGTCACTGTAGGCATACCACATTTTTGCGTAAAGCCCCTTCGCCTCAATCAAACCTGCGTGCTCTCCACGTTCCACGATTTCTCCATCCCGCAGCACCAGAATTTGTGCAGCTTCACGTATAGAGGAGAGTCGGTGAGCAATGACAATAACCGTCTTGCCGCGCATAAGCTCCGTAAGTGCTAACTGCATATGAAACTCATTTTCTGGGTCGGCAAAAGCAGTCGCTTCGTCGAGCACGAGCACTGGTGCATTTTTGAGAATAGCCCGAGCTACTGCAATGCGCTGCTCCTCACCACCCGAGAGATAGACACCGCCCTCACCAATTAACGTATCGTATCCCTGCGGGAGCCGAGTAATGAACTCGTCGCATTGTGCCGCTCTGGCTGCAGCCTGGACTTCCTCCAAAGTCGCTCCCGGTTTGCCGACAGCAATATTCTCATACAAAGTGTCATAGAACAGGAAGGTTTCCTGAAATACAAAAGCAACTGTATTCATTAATTCATGGATTGCCATATGGCGAATATCGACTCCACCGATGCGGATTGCACCCACTTGCGGGTCCCAGAACCGCGGCACCAAGCTGGCCACCGTCGATTTTCCCGAACCTGACGGGCCTACCAGTGCTGTAACCTTCCCTTGTTCCGCACGGAATGAGACTTCGCTGAGCGCCGCTGCAGTCCCTGCATCTTCAATGTAGGAGAAGGTTACATCCACAAATTCAACGTCAAAAGTATGCGGGGATAGCGGTTCTGCTATTTCCGGTACAGGCTGCTGTGCCAAGAGACGGTCCATCCGCTCCACGCCTTCGCCAATATCCCGAGTGCTTGAAGCCAGCAGAAGTAGCTTGTAGAGCGGAGATGAAACACCGGGTGCCATAATCAGAAAGAACAACAGCACAAGCGCAAAGGACATGGAATCCGGCCGACCGCTTAGCATGAAGACGCCCACCGGCAAAATAAAGGTAAATGGTGACGCCAGCAATGTTTTGAATAAGATATAACCTGTTTGATAACGGTCCGTATACTCCAGACAATAATCGCGGTAGCTGGTCATATCACTGTAGAACTTTCTGAAAGAATGCACTGTCTGCCCGAACACCTTAACCGCGGGCATCCCCCGTACATACTGCACCGCCGAAGTATTGATCTGCTCCAACGAATCATGATACTGCTTCACACTGGCCTTGCCTCTGCTGCTCATCATAAGCGCTGACTGCACACCTAATCCTATAATTATCGGCAGCAGGCAAGCTACCGCTAACGGCGGACTAAGCCAAAACATCGCCACGATCATCAGCACCGTAGAAGCCAGCACGCTGACTAAATCGGGAAGCTGATGCGCTACGAAATTTTCCACCTTGTCGACATTCTGCTCTAGCGTCTTCTTGACCACGCCTGTTGAAGTCCCGTTCAGGAATCCGAGCGGCAATCTGCCCAAATGCTCGGTCATTCGCACACGCAAATTATATTGAATTCGAAAAGCCGCAATATGCGAGCACATAATACCACAATACGAAGTCACCAGCCCTCCGATTAACCCTCCAAGTGCAATCCACCCCCAGCGGATCATATACGCACCGTCTACCTGTCCGGGCAATGAAGCATGGCGCAGCAGCTCTGCCAAAATGAAATAAACAGACAAAAACGGAATCAGCATTAATACGGCGCTGACAGATGACAATATTCCGGACAAGAGCAGCAAACCTCGCTTCTCTCCGGCGATCTCCAGCAGCCTTGGCATGCCGGTTTTGGTTTTACTCACAGCTGTTCCCCCACTCTTGGTAATTACGCGCAAAAAAAGTGCACTGAGAATGATTCTCTGTGCACTAGTGTATAGGAACGTTGTTCACCATTGCTACCGTTTAAGGGATTATAATTAACCAAATCAGGAGCATCTGTGCAGGATACGGACTTACAACTTAATACCGAAGAGACGCTGCCTGCCGCTGATCAGATATTCTCCTGGACGCACACCGAACTTTTTGCGGAAGGCTGCCGAGAAATGACTCACATTACCGTATCCAACCCTGGAAGCTGCTTCACTTACAGTCATACTCCCTTGTTCCAGCAGCTGCTGCGCTCTCTGCATCCGTTGTTCGATAACGAAGGCATGCACGGTATAACCAAACATTTCCTTAAAGCCCTTTTTCAGCTTGAACTCATTGAGGCATATAATGCGAGAAAGGCCTGCAAGCGTCGGCGGGTGCAAATAATCACGCTGTAAAATCTCCTTAGCGAGCCGCAGGCTCTCCATATCCTCTCTGGACAGCTTGACCGAGCGTGGAATCCGGTCTGCTTCATATAAAGATTCATTGAGATAGACCGCCATAAGCTCCAGCATTTTGCCCTCCAGATAAAGTTCACGCATGCCATGGCTATAGGAACAATCCGCAATCTGCGATAGAATGAAGCGGATGGATGGTGTGATGTTATTTTTTCCAAAAAACAAACCCGCACCAGCTCCGATGCGAAGCCGTGTATCCTCAGTCAGACCACTGGTCATCCGCTCAAATTGTGCAGGGCTCATATCTATGCTGATGAATCGGTACCCCGCTCCACTCAGGTATGTGCAGTTTTCACTTCTTACTCCGCCATGAAACAGCGCGATTTCTCCTGTATCTATAACAAAATAGTCCGATTTCAGCGAGGTCCCCCACTCAATGCCATGCCCCATGCAGAATGCCAGCTCTGTACGCGGAGTGCTAAAATTGCCCTTCGCTTCGATATCCCGATTAAAACAGAGATTAAAATCTGTCATCTGGATATACCCATGGCTAAGCAGGCTGCGGCAACTGCCTTCCCCTATTTCGACTGGAGGTTTAATCTCAAAATGAGCCCCATCAAAACGATAATTATAATCTACCCCTTCACATGTAAGCGTCTTATGGGCATCAATCGTTTCTGCTTCTTTCAGTCCATTGCTTCGCTCCATGCTCATCCCTGCTTCCTCTTACTTTGGGTTAATTATATATGCAATGAGAATGATTATCAATTAAACATTACGATTTCCTCTTCGTTCAGACTGAGCAGTTGGGCAAATACACTGGATTATAATCAAAAAAACCTTTCCCACCCCGAAGGGTGAAAAAGGCTTATATGTCTCACTTCCGAAGCCGTATCTAGCCTTCATAGCTACTCTCGTTTCTTCCCAACTGCCCCAAGATAGATAACAAACTCTTCATCACCGTCTAATTCTAAAATCTCATCTATCAACTTTTGATCATAGATTCCAATTGCGCAAGCACCTGCACCGATGGATTCGCTGGCTAAATAAAGGTTCTGGCAGACATGTCCAACATCGATGAGGATTTTTTTGTGAGCAGAAATATCATACTTCCATTCGGAGCGGTAGGGTGTGGTACTCCAGGCAAACAATACAGAAGCCTTTTTGGCAAAGTTAGGGACAAAGGGCTGATCCAAAGTAATAGCATCAATCTTTTGTTCAAGTTGATCTAATTCAAACATAAATAAGAGCTTATGTTCCACAGGCAGATATCTGTAGATCCCTTGCCCAATGCCCTCTACACGCATAATCATTAAATAGGTTTCAAAGGTGTGCGTCGCCCCACTGCAGGGTACAGTCCGCAGCGTAAGTCCGTTCTTATTCATACCGCTAATCCCTTGGGTAGCCCATAATAAATAGGATAACTCCTCCAGACTAACAGTATCCTCAGAATAGAACCGTGTACTTCTTCTTTGATCTATACAATCAAAAATATTTTCTTTACTCACAACGTCTTTGCTGACCTTGGGCAAATCAATAATTAGTGAATCTGAAACAAATGGCTTAACAATTGGCGGTTGTGCAATTCCCTTGATCTTATCTGTTTTGATATGTTTGAATTCATGAAAATTGGATTTCAGAAAATTTCTTTGTTGTTCATATCTGGTCATAACAGATCCTCCTGAACTACCTTAATAGCTCTAATTTATCATGCCATAAAAATCATACGGTGATCTAACTCACTCTTCAGTTGTTTTGGTGAGTAAACAAAAAACCTCCCTTTGCCCCGAAGGGCAAAAGAAGGCTTAAACGCGTCACTTCCGAAGACATGGCCAGCTATATTTTCAGCTCCCCAAGCTTGATCAGCTCGACAACCGCTTGTGAACGGCCTTTAACGTTTAGTTTTTGCATTACATTGGAAATGTGGTTTCGAACTGTTTTTTCGCTGATAAATAATAAGCCAGCGATATCACGAGTCGTTTTGTCCTGCACGAGAAGCTCAAAAACTTCGCGCTCACGATGAGTCAACAGAAATTTGCTGTGGTGTTCGTTCCCCTTCAATGGTGTCACCCCTCCTTGCCCTGGGTTTGTTTGGTATAACAAGGTAAAGGGATACAGTCAAAACATATTATGTAGTGTTGATGTTAATGGTGCTGTCACAATTATAAAATGGGCTTAGTTCATTCAAATGCAAAATCCTGAAATTTTCATGAATAAGAACATCTTTTTTCAGGGCAAACTACGGTTTGTTGTTTCTTATTAAAGGAGGTGTATGTATGAGCCATTCAAAAAACAATCAACCTACCAAAGCAGAAGTACAAACAACGAAATTAAACAAATTACCACTCGTAGGTAAATTCGAACCTGAATTTTCTGCAGAGGAAGCTGCAGAAGTGTTCGAAAACCAACCCTCTGCAGATCATGAATCCCATAATGAACGATAAAAAGCGGATGACGCTTTGATCTTATTCTTAAGCAGATCAAACCTTCAAAGAATGGAACTGTCACATTAACAGCTTAATTAACTATAAATGAGACGGTTCCCTTCATTTAAACATCGTAAACGACTTAGAGCAGCGATTCGCCATTAATGGGAATCGCTGCTTTATGTTGTAGGCTGTTGGCTGCCCGCTCCAATAGTGTATTCACCAGCCACAACTGAGGCTTTCGGACCCAGATGGCGTTATTAACAAATTTATCGCCTTTTGAGCGAAGTTTCGGACTCCAGTGACGCTATTCCTTAGAAACAGGCTCATATAGGGTACTTTTCAAACCAATAGCGACTATGCTGGACCTCTGTCAAGAAAGTGGACAGTCACGCAACAGACATTCTAGTCAATTGCTCAGCAAAACGAACTGGAGAAAGATACCCCAGCGCGCCATGCATTCGCTTGCGGTTATAGTAAAACTCAATATATTGAAAAAGTGTCTGGTAGGCTTGCTCCTTAGTTTTGAATCGTGGATTACAATAAATGAGCTCCTTTTTCAAAATGCTGTGCCACGACTCGATACAGGCGTTATCATAACAGTTACCTCTGCGGCTCATGCTGGACTCCATGCCATAAGCCTTCAACTGCTTCGTGTATTCATGAGAAGTATATTGAGAACCTCTATCGGAGTGATGTAATAGACCCTTTTCCGGTTGTTTAGCTTCGTAAGCATCTTGTAAAGCGCCCGAAATCAAGCTAGTTTCCATATGGTTCTCCAAACGCCACCCCACGATTTCGCGCGTGCAAAGGTCCATCACACTAGCCAGGTACAACCGCCCTCCCCGGCAAGGAATGTACGTAATGTCGGTAACCCATACTGAATTGGGTTTGCGTATTTTAAATTGCTGGTTCAGCGTATTCGGGGCAATCGGATGGTCATGATTGGAGTCGGTGGTCTGTACCCGATACGTTTTGGAGACAATGGAGCGAAGCTTCATATGTCGCATGTACACACTCACCGTGCGTTCGGTAACGGTATAACCTTCTTGATGTAACAGGCGGGTGATCTTCGGACTCCCATACCGCTTTTGATGGTCTGTAAAATGATACTGAATTCGCTTCATTATCGCAGCCTTACGAAGCATATGCGTACTGGTTTTTTCTGTCCGCCACTTGTAGTACCCGCTCCGTGACACATGTAGGGTCATGCACATCTTCTCCAAGAGAAACTCGGAGCGATGTTTTTCAATAAACTGGAATCTCAGTTCCTTGGTTTGCTGAAGATGTGCACTGCTTTTTTTACGATCGCTAATTCCTCTTCCACATCGGCAATCTTGTTATCTTTTTCTTGAAGTTGACGGCTCATTTCTTTCAACTGTGCCTCGAGTTCCCGTACTCGATCCACGCTAGCTGCCGGTTCATTCTTTAGTTCTCGATACTGGCTCATCCATTGATGCAGGGTACTTTTTGGGATGTTGAGCTCTTCCGCCAAGTCGCCCACTGTCTTTGTTTGCTCTTGAATGAACTGCACTGTCTGTTTTTTAAATTCTTCGTTATACCGTTGTCGATGTTCTCCCATGTGAACACACCTCCGTGGACTCATTATCGCCAGTCTGTTAACTACTGTCCACTTTTTATTCTAGCTTCATGCGGTCCGATAGCGGCTCAAATATCGAATAATGCTGCATTTAGTGTCATCTGGGTCCTTTAGTTACTGCTTATGCGCAAAAGTTTGCTGGGGCCGTTACTGCTGCGTCGCGCAATGGTTCGCCGGGTCGCCGGGTCGACTGCCCGCTCCAATAGTGTATTCATCGGCGCCAACTGAGGCTTTCGGACCCAGATGGCGTTATTAACAAATTTATCGCCTTTTGAGCGAAGTTTCGGACTCCAGTGACGCTATTCCTTAGAAACAGGCTCATATTCGATACTTTTCAAGCCAATAGCGACTATGCGGTCCGATAGCGGCTCAAATATCGAATAATGCTGCATTTAGTGTCATCTGGGTCCTTTAGTTACTGCTTATGCGCAAAAGTTTGCTGGCGCGGTTACTATTCTGCTTTTTCAATTGTAATCGGATACATTACTACAAAACACACTCCCGACCCTGGGAGTTTTTTGTCGTGCCATTATTACAATGAGATACATCACATTTTTATATTGACAGTAATTGTATACGGACTTATGATAAGTCCAGCATAATTGATAACGATTATCATTTAGATATAAAAAAAGGGGTGTTTTTTTAATGAAATTTACTTATGCTGTGCCTGCAAGTCTACTTGCGGCCTCCATACTGTTCACTGGATGTGCCAATAACAACAACTCTACAAATACTGCTGCCAATAGCACTACAGCCACCAACGCACCGACGACTGCTGCAGCTACCAACACACCGGAGACTGCCACCGCTGACTTCACGTCAGCTATAGATCAATATCGCACATATGTCATCCAGCAATGTGATGAATTTGTGAAGCAAACAGAGAGTTTCACCAACGCTGTAAAAGAGGACAAGATTGATGAGGCTAAGGCGCTCTACGCTCCTGCCCGCATGTACTACGAACGGATTGAGCCTATTGCAGAAGCACTTGGTGACTTGGACCCAAATATCGATGCCCGGGAAAATGATGTAGATGCGGCAGAATGGCGCGGTTTCCACAAGCTTGAGAAAGCACTCTGGCAGGACAATACAACTAAAGACATGACAGAAGTTGCTGACCAATTGCTGAAGGATGCACAACTGCTGCGTGCGAAAGTTGAGACCGTTGAGATCGACGCGAATCTGCTCGTAACTGGTGCTGTTGAGCTTTTAAACGAGGTCTCCTCCTCCAAAGTAACCGGAGAGGAAGAACGTTACTCGCACACAGACCTGTATGATTTCGTCGCAAACGTTGAGGGTGCGCAAAAGATATACGAGCTGTTAAAACCAGAACTAGCTAAAAAAGATGCCGATCTTGAAAAAACCATTGGTGAACGATTCGCTGCCTTGCAAGCTGAGCTTGCCCCTTTCAAATCCGGAGATGGATATGTTTCCTATGAAGAGCTGAAAGAAGATGAAGTACGTAAACTGAGTCAGAATTTGGACGCCTTGGCTGAGCCATTGTCCAATATGGGAACTATTCTAGGAGTGTGACCCTCATGAATAAACATAACAAGTTCACTGGAGTACCAGGTAATCCTGAAAGTCCCCTTCTTAATGATCAATCGAAGAATGAGCCTATATTTGGTAAAAAATTAAGCCGCCGCGATATGCTGCGGCTTACTGGCGCCACTGGCCTTGGTCTTTTGTTAGGGGGCGGAGGTGTCGGTGGAATTATGGCTGCGCGTAATGCTGTAGCTGAGCCAACGAAGGCCGCAGAAGGTGATTCCAGTTCCATTCCTTTTTATGGGAGCCATCAGGCGGGGATTTTGACACCTGCACAGAACTTTATTTATTTTGCTGCCTTTGATTTCACCACAACCAAACTGGCCGATGTGAAAAAACTAATGCAAGCATGGACCACTGCCGCTGCCGCTCTTACTACTGGCGAGCTTATTGGTGACGTAAATGACAACCCCAATCTTCCACCCTCAGACACCGGGGAAGCGGACGGGCTAAACCCTGCACGGTGTACGCTGACCTTTGGTGTTGGTCCTTCCTTTTTTGATGAAAGATTCGGCTTAGCTTCGAAACGCCCAGCCCTATTGGCCGATCTTCCGGCATTTGCGGGTGACAATCTTGATCCGAAATGGTGTGGCGGGGATATTTGTGTGCAAGCCTGTGCGGATGATCTGCAGGTCGCATTCCATGCGATCCGCAATCTGGCGCGTATCGCCCGAGGGACTGCTGTACTGCGCTGGACACAGGAAGGTTTTCAACGCACTGGAGCAGCGGATCCCAAGGGGGCTACGCCACGCAATCTTTTGGGTTTCAAAGACGGCACGGGCAATCCCGATACAACCGATAACGCTGAAATGAACAAAGTGGTCTGGAACAGCAGCAGTGACGGTCCTTCTTGGATGAGCGGCGGCACTTATATGGCGGTACGCCGGGTACGTCTGCGTATTGAAGTCTGGGATCGGTCGTCGCTAAGTGATCAGGAGGCTACCTTCGGGCGTTATCGTCACACCGGAGCTCCACTCGGAGCTAAGGATGAATTCGATGATCTGGATCTTTCAGCTGCGGACGCTTCCGGGAAACCTGTCATTCCGGTGAATTCACATTCCGCATTGGCGCATGGTGACGGTACAGTCAAAATGCTGCGCCGCTCCTACTCTTTTTCCAGCGGTTTGGACGTCACCACGGGCCAGCTTGATGCAGGTTTGTTATTCATTAGCTTTCAACGTGATTTAATGAAACAATTCGTTGCCATTCAGCAGCGCCTCTCTAAGACTGATCTTTTGAACGAATATATGACTCACACCGGCAGCGCGGTATTTGCCTGCTTCCCCGGTGTCCGCAGTGGCGGCTTTATCGGGGAAACACTACTAAGCTAAATTTATGGCTGTCCATTATTGAAGGGGGATTATCCCGATGTTATCTCTTACGCATCCTAAACGGCAAATGCCAAAGGTTGCCTTGCTGATTCTGTTTGGCTTTTTGTGTATGCTTTTGCTCTCCAGCCCCGCGGGGGCGGAGGGCGATGGCACGGTCGACGAGCTCCTGCCGCCGGTCGGCAGCGCACTCGTCGAAGCCGGCCAGAGCCGCTGGGACGCGGCCGCGGCCGATGTAGAAGTGTTCGCTGCGCTGTGGCGCACCGCGAACACAGGCACGCCGGACCCGGCACTCGCCGGTCCGGCTGCTGCCGTTGACGCCGCGCTTGCAGACGCGGCGAAAGCCCTTGCGGCGGGCGGCGGCGAGCCCGCCAAAACCGCACTGTCCACGCTCGCGAGAAGCGTGGACGCGTACGTCACCGCCGCCTCCGGCACGGTCGGCGGTGACACCGGAGCCGCCGGACGCGAGACGGCGGCGAAGCTTTTGCCCGCGGCGGAACGCACGCGGGATGCGGCGCGCAGCGCCGACTGGAGCGCGGCAGCGGCAGCGTACCGCGACATCGTCAGCGGATGGAAGCCGGCGGAGCGCAACATCCGGGCGGACGATTCCACCGTCTACAGCCTGCTGGAGACGCGAATAAGCCTGCTGCGGATTGCGCTGCAGGCTGAACCGCTTCGCGAGGCATCGGCGAAATCGGAAGCAGAAGCTCTGTATCAACTGCTGGCTGATTACAGTGAAGGCAAAACCATTGACGCTGGGGATACTTTCAGTGAACCAGCTTCTATAGAGGGATTAATCAGTTACCTGAACAAAGCATCCTCCGCTGCCAAAGACAATAACAGCACAGAAGCGGCTAACATCATGGAGCAATTCATCGTAGCCTGGCCTTCTGCCGAAGGGCAAGTCCAGATCGCCTCACCAACAGTCTACAACAATATCGAAAATGAGAGTGCGGCTGTCACAGGTTACCTGCTCTCAAATCCGCCTAAACTGGATCAAGCTTTAACCATCATGAACAATATGCTTAGCGAACTAACGCCTTTGGCTGGTGAAACCACTTATAATGCTTGGGATGCCGCTTTGATTCTCTTGCGCGAAGGGCTTGAGGCTATTCTCGTCTTGTCAGCTCTTCTTGCTTACCTGAAACGTGATGGGAACGCCAAAGCGCAAAAATGGATCTGGTCCGGTGCAGCTGTCGGCCTCATCGCAAGTATCGGATTGGCTGTTTTGCTCACTTATACCATTTCTCGGGCAGCTTCCGGGGGAGCACGGGAGATGATTGAAGGAATTACTGGTCTTGTCGCAGTAGTTATGATGCTCACAATCGGACGCTGGTTACATAGCAAATCAAACACTGCAAATTGGAACAACTACGTGGGTAGGCAAGTTGATGGCGCGCTGGCCAAAGGAAACCTTTGGTCACTGTCCTCCGTTGCAGCGCTTGCTATTTTACGTGAAGGTGCAGAAACTACAATTTTTTATGTGGGCATGGCTCCATCCATCAAGCTGTCTCAATTACTGCTTGGGATTGGATGTGCTCTGATTATTCTTGGTATTGTAGGTTATGCAATTATTGCCTTGAGTGCAAAATTACCGATTGCCGCCTTCTTCCGTACAGCTACAATTCTGATTTATTACCTAGTATTCCGCTTTCTTGGGGAGAGCATTCACTCGCTTCAGGTTGCCGGCAAACTTCCTGCACATGTACAAGAGGGCTTGCCTTCAATTAACTGGCTTGGCATGTATCCCACTTGGGAAACCTTGCTTCCACAGCTGCTTGTCTTGTTGTTTATTGTGTGGGAGCTGTTTCGGAACAGATCGCCAAAGGCTTCACGAACAGCTTAGTTTTAATACAATAGATATACCGGTCCGTCACGCCCTTGTGGTTACGCCGGTTTAGTCCGGTAATCTCTTGCATTTACAGTCTAATTTATGAAATGGATTCCATAGCAAGCTTTTTATTTGGGAGGTAATTTGCGGACAATATGATAAAATAAAATGACTATACACAAGCACAAAAGGGAGGCTGTTGTACTCTAATGGCTAATATTAAAGAAATTGCCCGTATGGCTGGTGTTTCTGTGACAACAGTCTCGCGTGTGCTCAATAATCACCCTTATGTAAGTGAAGTCAAACGAACCGCAGTCCTAAAAACTATTGAAAAATTAAACTACACGCGTAATATGAACGCCGTGCATCTGATCACTGGGCGGACTCAAGCTATAGCTGTTATTATTCCGTATACCAACTTATTTTATTTCTCAGTCATTATTGCAGGCTTGGCTCAAGAAGCACTGCTGGCTCAATACCGGCTCGTTCTCTGCCAAACCGATTATCGTACGGAAGAAGAAATTAAGGTGCTTGAGATGCTGCGGAACAAAGAAATTGACGGTGTAGTTATGGTCTCTTCAACAATGAGCTCAGAAGCTATTGAAGAATATACAGCTTATGGTCCTATTGTGGTATGTCAGGATAGGGGAGAACGCCAATTTTCTTCTGTATATATTGAGCATTATTCTGCTTTTCGCAGTGGCCTTCAATATTTGAATGATAAAGGTTACCGCCATATTGGCTACTGTGAAGGAAGACCACACGGCAGCAGCAGCTCTATCCGCCAAATTGCCTTTAGAGACTTTCTAGAAGCTACAGATCAGCCTTACAATGATGAATGGATGATCTATAACTGTCTGACCGAAGAGGACGGTGCCCGCGTACTTCACCAACTGCTGCAGATGAAGAATCGTCCTGATGCCCTGATTATTTCAGCAGGCGATCATATAGCGGCTGGTTTAATCATCGAAGCTTGGAAAAAGGGTATCCGCATTCCTGAAGATTTGGCCGTCATTGGATTTGATGATCAGCCTATCGGCCGAACGTTAGGTCTGACCACTGTAGATAATCAGTTAACTGAAATGGGCATATCCGCTTTTCGGATTATCTATGATCAGATCCAGCGAAATGATGGACAACCCGTTCATCGCAAGCTTGAGTACCGTATTATAGAACGCAATACAGTATAGTATCCTTTTCATCTTATATCTCCGTAATTACATCATTTTAACGGTCCACTTTGCAGCCTTCTGCGAGTAGACCGTTTTTTATTTTTGCATATTCCCCTTTAGTATTCATTTTTATCCCTTGCTTCCGAATGGAATTTGTTTTATCCTAAATATGAAAATAATTTTCTGCATTTATTTAATAATCATAAAAATAATTTCAATACCCATTGAAACGAGGTGGATGAATGGATGTCCCCAATACTGCATGCACTCGAGCATGAGAAGGCCAAGCTCTCTCAAATGGAACGAAAGCTGGCTGAACGAATTCTCTCCTCACCAGGCGAAATCGTTCATATGGGCATTACAGAATTAGCAGAACAATGCGGAATAAGCCCGGCAACGATCACACGTTTCTGTAAGGTGCTTCATTTTAAAGGCTTTCCGGATTTCAAGGTGAAGCTGGCAGCAGAAATTGCTCATAGTGATGCCTCGCCGCAGGATGGTGGCTCTTCTTATCAAGATATTGTAGCCGGCAACCCACTCTCCGTGATTGTGGAAGCGATGCAGACGAACCATCTGACCTCCATCCGGGATACTACCTCACTGTTAGATCTGGAGCGATTGCAGGCAGCAGTTCATTTATTGTGCCAAGCACGCCGCGTTGATCTGTACGGGATGGCGACCTCTTCCATTGTCGCTCAGGATTTCTATCAGAAGCTGATCCGCATAGGCGTAAATTGTACTGCTTTTGCTGATTCCCATATGCAGATTACCTCTGCTTCATCACTCTCCGAAGGTGATGTCGTGTTCGCAGTATCCTATTCGGGAGAGACTCCCGAGACCATTGATGCCTTGATGTGTGCGAAGGCTAGCGGAGCAAGCACTATCGCACTAACCTCTTATGGCAGCAGCACCTTGGCTACTCTGGCGGATATCCCCCTATTCTCCTCATCTTTGGAGAAAGGCATGCGACGGGGAGACATGGCCTCACGCATAGCTCAGCTTCACATCATTGATATTTTGTTCACTGGAATGGTCAGCACCCGTTTTGGGGATTTTATTCCTAGACTGGAGCAATCTTATCTCAATGTCCAACAATACCGAAACAAACGAGGAGGACAATCCTAATGAATATTCTAAAGTTCCATAGTGATGAAGATTTCGTACAAACGGGTGCGAATCTTATTGCCAGCCTGCTGCAAAGCAATCCTAAAGCCGTGCTCGGTCTTGCGACCGGAAGCTCCCCAGTTGGGGTTTATGCCAAATTGGTTGAAATGCACCAAAAAGGACTTGTGAGTTTCTCTAAAGCAACTTCCTTTAATCTGGATGAGTATATCGGCTTGCCTGTCGACCATCCACAAAGCTATCGCAGTTTCATGAACGAGCAATTATTTAACCATATAGATATTGATCCAGGACAGACACATATCCCTAACGGAAACGCAGCGGATATGGAAGCAGAATGCCTTGCATACGATAAAATGCTGGAAGAAAACGGACCCGTTGACTTGCAGATTCTCGGTATTGGCAGCAACGGCCACATTGGATTCAACGAACCCGATGCTAACCTCAGCAGCAAAACCCATGTCGTCGACCTGCTTGAAGATACCCGGGAAGCAAATGCTAGATTCTTTGACAGTTTGGATGAGGTCCCTCGGCAAGCGATCACAATGGGCATTGGAGGCATCCTAAAAGCACGCCAAATCCTCTTATTGGTTCGTGGTGCCGGCAAAGCTGAAGCTATCCGCAATGCTGTGGAAGGCCCGATTACAACCCAATGCCCTGCATCCTTGCTGCAGAGTCATCCAAATGTAATCGTTCTCGTAGATGAAGGAGCAGGCAAATGGCTGAAATAAATAAAGAACTAGAACAGTTGCTGTTCGGTAAGGTACTGACTCCCCAAGGTTTAATTGAGCACGGTGTGATTGCCGTATCTGGAGAGCAGATCCACTATGCTGGCGATGCGGCTTGGCTTCCAGAGCGTTACGCGCATTGGCCTGCCAGTGGTCAAGCAACGGATCTCCTGATCCCCGGATTTGTAGATGTACATGTTCATGGTGGAGCTGGCCACGACTTTATGTACAGTGATACTGAATCGCTGAATGCCATCACTAAGTTCCATAGTTCCCAAGGAACAACAACAATGCTGGCTACAACCATGACCGCTTCCAAGTCTGCTATTGACCAAGTATTCTCCGAAGTCAGCGCTTATCGCGCTGCTGAAATGCCTTACACACAAATCGCAGGCATGCATTTGGAAGGACCTTTCATCAGCCCGAAATGGTCCGGCGCACAAAATCCAGAGCATATTGTTCCTGCCAATATTGAGTGGCTAGCACAATGGGAGAACGATTATCCAGGAATGATCCGGCAAGTCACGCTTGCTCCGGAACGTGAAGGTGCCCTCGAAGCTATTCTCTGGCTGCGCAAGCACGGTATAACTGCAGCGCTCGGGCATACGGATGCCTCCTTTGAAGAGGTTATTGCCGCAGCAGATGCTGGACTTAACCAAGCCGTGCATATGTTCAATGCGATGACACCCCTACATCACCGTAAGCCTGGAGCGGCTGGAGCTATTTTGTTCGATAAGCGCATTCGCGCAGAGATTATAGCCGACGGGATTCATGTTCATCCCGCAGCCATTTCTATATTGACCCGTCTCAAGAAAGAGAACAATTTATTACTGATTACTGATGCCATGTCTGCAACTGGACTTAGTGATGGTGAATATACAATCGGTGATTTACCTGTACTCGTTCAAGATGGCATCGCTACCCTTAAAGATAATCCCGCTGCTCTAGCTGGAAGCACACTAACGATGACTCGCGGCTTCCGTTATCTGATCCAAGAGGTAGGACTCACCTTGGAAGAGGCCTCCCGCGCTGCAAGCCTTACGCCAGCGGCGTCCATTGGAATGGAACGAAGCATTGGCTCCTTGGAGGCTGGAAAACGCGGCGATATCCTACGCCTTGATGCTGAATTTAATATTCGCGGCGTATGGATCGGCGGACGTCCAATCACCACTTAATAAAATTAGCTCCAAACAAAAAAGCAACAATTCTCTCCAGATGGTGAGATTGTTGCTTTTTTATTTAGATCACAAAAATCATTAATAATTACGAGTTGGGAAAATTCGTTCAACCATGGTGCGGAATTCATCCACAAATCCTTTTATCGGATGACCGGCACGAGCCTCTTCAGCATAAACATTGGCGCGTTCCACGAAGTCAGGATTTGCTGATACGTATACATCCTTAATTCTCGCATCATGTTTTTTAACTTCTGCAGCAATTTTATCTTTAATTGCTTTGGTAACTGTTTCTGTTTCTCTTGTATTTATGGTGTTATTTGTGTTATTCGTGCTATTGGTGTTATACATATGCGTCGAATTACTTCTGTAATTCGTATCATGGGTACTAGGAGTGGTACTGCGCATGCCCATTCCCATTCCAGTTCCCATACCTTTTCCTATCCCCATATCTACATCATGTTTCGAGCCATTGCTGTTCAGCAGAGGACCATTATTATAAGTATGGTTTCTTGTCGTACCTGTACCTGTACCTGTTCCTGTACCTGTTCCCAACATATCCGCTCCCAAATTACCCATGCCATTGATTCCATTTCTGGTTGCCGGTCCAGTACTTGTTGTACCAGGAACTGTATTTACAGTACCTTTTAAGGCTCCGTTCATACCATTGGTTACGGCTCCAGTATCATTCATTCCATCACGGCCAATTTTCACTCTTCCTGTACCAGACATTACGCCAGTCGGTCCATAATTGTGAGGAGTGGTTGAGGATTTTGCCCGATACGATGGAGTCCCTTTGGCACGCAGGCCAGCAGTTGCATCATTTAAAGTTACTGCTACATACGCGCTTTTTCCTGCAAGCATTACATTCGCTGAGCGGACTTCAGGCATTGCAGCAATCCGGTCTGCAAGCTCCTGACTAACTTCCATCTTAGTGATGTTATGTGTGCCACCGCGTACGGAATTCACACCAATACGCCCATCATTTACTCCCCGGACACTGTTGGTTTGCACATTCGATTTTTCTGCCGTATTGGTTCCACACCCCGTAATACTCACCAAGCCGAGAAGCAATGCAGCTGAGACTGACATACTGATCTTGGATCGCAACATGAATTCATCCTCCATCTCTAATGTTGTATGTGTGCAGTGTACGATCGTTAGGATGACCTTCTGAAGAACAAGCTATCCTGAAAGGATTTGGAACTATGCCGCTTTGACCGTCACCCGCGAGTGCAGATCGGCGTATCTTATAAACAGTAAGCCATATCTCAACAAGTCGGTATTACTCCGCAAAAGTCAGGAGGCTTGTGCATGAAAGTTCTATTTACGTTTTATGTACCGAGTGGCGGGGTGGAGACATTAAATAAGCTGCGATGTGAAAGTCTCCAGCGAAGTGGGATCGAATGCCATGTTTTATATCTAATGCCGGGTTCAGGCCAGAATACGACCAATTTTCCGGTATTTGTCTCATCTTCAGATGAAGAAATTAAAAATTTGCTGGAGACCCATAATTACGATGCCATTATTGTTACATCTGATTATTTATTACTGAAACGTCTGCGTGAACTCGGTTACCGCGGTATTATGATATACGAATCTCAAGGCCTTGGAAAACGCAGTCATGCGGAAACTCTGATCAGAGATGCCGTCCCTTATTTACGTTCTTATTGTAATGCGGTACTAATCCCGCCAACCGATCATTTATTGGAGCTGTTTATTGAAATCTGTCCCTGGCTGCATCGTTATGTAATTCCGAATATTGTTGATGTCCAGTCCTTTCAGCATATCCCTGCTGAACCTCCCGCTAATCCGGTTATCGCTTGGGTAGGCCGGCTAGAGAGCAATAAAAATTGGCAGGAATATTTGAGAATCGCCCATGATATTCGCCTTTATAAACCAGATATTCATTTGTGGATGTTCCATGATCCTAATTTAGCCGCAGAGGATCAGAAACAATCCTTTCAGGAGGAGCTACACGCCCTAGGGCTGAATGATCGTCTAAGTACTTTTACCAATATTCCTAATCATGTAATGCCGATTTATTATTCCTCGATCGCTAATTCTGGTGGATTCCTGTTAGCCACCTCCATTACAGAAGGATTTGGATACGCTGTTGCCGAAGCGATTTGCTGCACTTGTCCAGTACTTAGTACAGATTCCGATGGTGTCAGATCCTTTATTGTTCATAATGTCACGGGTAAATTTTACCCGCTTGGCAATATTCCAACTGCTGTCAACGAAGGACTGGAGCTTATGAACAATATTCCTCTGCGAGAGGGTCTCCGCCAGCAAGGAAGAGGATATATGGTCTCACGCTTCGGAACTGAGAAGTATGCGCAGTCTTTTCGTGAAATGATGAATTCTTATGCCATCTTCTAACCGAAATCATGCAAAAAAACCTTCAAGCCACTTCTCACGTGGTATTGAAGGTTTTTTATATTTTAGGGGTATATTATAAAGAGTTCCGTGATACGATCTCAAACAACGCATTCTGAAACAATTGTGTGCTTTTTTCCCAAGTGAAACGTTGTGAATCCTGTTCACCCCTACGAGCAAGCCGCTGGCGCAAATCAGGGTCTTTGATCAAGGTTATAATATCATCCGCAAGCCGATTCTCAAACCGGTAAGACATTAAGCAGTTGTGGCCATGCCTGCCATATTCCATATTCCCACCGGAGTAAACAGTAACGAGTGCTGCTCCACAACGCATAGCCTCGATGCCTGGTAGCGATCCCGTATCATACGTACTTGAGCTTACAAAAATATCGCTCTCACTATAATGGTAACAAAGCTCAGTATCATTTGCAGGAGTCCTTATATGATATCGTTCGTCCGCTAATAAAGTTTGCAGGGTAGTCGACTCAGCAAATTCACCAGGAGGAATGATCAAATAAAGTTCAACTTCTGGATGAAGTCTTCTGACCCGATTTAACTGTTCAAGCAAATAGTCTTGTTCACGATGGCCTGAGAATCCACCCTCTGGCTTTCGCATAACCGCGGAAACTACAAGCTTATTTTCAGGTTCACGAATGTTCAAATTTCTAAAAACAGGATTCACACCAATGGGCACGATTGTCCCCTTAATGCCATGATTCTTCTGGACGATTTCTTGCTGCCAGCGGGAAAGTACGAGCAGATTGCTAGTTAAACTATAAGATGCAAAAGAGCGGCTATTGTCAGGTAAAAAAGTGGGCTCGTAGCAAAGTGCTAAGCGAATATGAATCCCTTTCCCCTCATTACTTGCCTGCTGCGATACCTCGACTGTGGTATAAAAGTTGGAGACAATCACGTCTCCCACTGGAAAATCATTGGCCGTTAATTCACCATCTGCCGCATAACGCAATTCACAATTCATCTCGTATTCAACGACACCATCGCTGGGTAGGAGAATCGTAATTTCATGACCCATTTCTGACAGACGATTAGCCAGTTCTGCCAGCATCCGTTGTGCTCCGCCCCTAGATAGAGTTAGAACAGGAAATATTAACTTCATTCCCCTCTCTCCTTTAGCAGCAGATGCGATAGAACCCCGTGATGTTTTGCTTGTACCAGTTCTATCTCTCTTTTCTGCGCCTCACTATGAATCACTGAACCCATCTCTTGATGCACTCGATAATCAAGCTGCGGATGCTCAATATAAGACCAGCTAAAATGCGGTAAAATACGCAGCCATAAATCATAGTCTTGAGTATATAACAACATTTCATCGAACGTTCCTACAGCACGAAATATATCCATATGAAGAAGAACTGTACTCCCATTCACCGGACAACCCAACATCATAGTCTCAATAAAATGGGCTCTGCTGCTAAAAAGCATACTTACCGTATCTGAGATCCGTTCTCCCTGCTCATTTATATAATAATAGGCTGTATAGTTAAACAAAGTACCCGTACTTTTGAGCTTTTCTATTTGGTTTTTGATTTTATCCGGGTGAAATTGATCATCTGCACTGAGCCAGGCAAAATACGTTCCGGTAGCCACTTCTATCCCTTTGTTCAAAGCAGAAGCCGTCCCTCCATTACTCTTTTGTATATAAATGATTCTGTCACGGAAGGGGGCCAACTTCTCCAGCCATAGGGTAGAACCGTCATCGACTACAATAAGTTCTATATTCGGATAGCTTTGATCCAAGACACTTTGGATGGCGAGATCCACATACGAACAGTTATAAAATGGGATGATCACCGATACTTTAGGTTCTTCACTCATACGCGCTCACCTCCTTCACCCGGAGCTCAACTTTTATACTGTTTTACAAGCAAGCAGGGCATCTACTGGTGCATGGCCCTCCCCGAATGCTTCACGAAACGATGGGTTTTGGGCATGATGGAAACCTTTAAGTACCGTTACCTCATACCCAAGTGCAATAAAATCCTCCGGCTCCCATCCGCTCCGATGCTTTTGAAAATACTCTCCCTGCAAATGATAATGATCCATACCCTCCTGTGGAAAAAAGCCCCGAGGGGTAAATACAACTACTCGGTTATTGGCGATTCTTTCGGCCATCCCTAGCAGAGTCTTCGCTTCATTTTTATTAAAGTGCTCTATTGAATCAATAAAGGTAACCGCTGAAAATGTTTTGGGGAGGAATAATTTATCCATATGACTGGCATCTGCATGTACCGGAATAATATGAGGTGACTTATATTGACGATGCAGCAGGTACGGCCTGTGAATTTCTAATCCAAGCACTACTGCGGCTTCATATCGTTCAAGCAGGGTACCGGTGCCGCTGCCGATATCCAGAATACTCTGGCAGAATTTCAACTGTTCCAGTAAGACTGGCAGAAAGTCATTCACTTCAATTTCCCGGTACATTACCTTCAGCCCCCCATAGAAGAAATCAAGTGCTGCAGCGAATTCTTGTAGCGGGCATTGGTCGCAGCTGCCTCTGCCATAATTACATCAAAATATTTGATCGTTCCCATGCCCTCATGCGTCCGGTAAGCTGTGAGGGATTGATTCAACATCACCGGTGGATATCCGTTCAGAATGGCGCGGAACCATAAGTCATAATCATGGGTGTAAGGAAGTGATTCATCAAAAAGCCCGATGGCTCCAAATACCTCTCGTTTAAACATCACCGTACAGCCATTAATGGGATTACCGTGTAAAAAACAACGTAAGTAATCCAGGTGACTAGGAAACAATGGCGCAGCATTCAGCTGAACCAGCTGCGATTGAGCGTTAATATAATTAAAGTTGGTATAGGAGATTAACAAGTGGTTCTGCTCCATGAACAGAACCTGATTGTTGATCTTATCCCGATAAAATAAATCATCCGAGCTAAGCCAGACCACATAGTCACCCGTTGCATTCAATATGCCGTGATTCAGTGCGGAGGCGGTTCCCCCATTGCCTTTGCCCAAATAATGAATTCGGGAAAGATACGGTGTAATTAGATTGCTATGGGCATGCGAGCCGTCATCGACAACAATGATTTCGTAAGGTTCCCAAGACTGGGAGAACGCACTTTGCAGGGCGTGCTCAATATAAGGACAATTATAAAAAGGAATCACTACCGAAACCTTCGGTCTCATAACAACCTCCCCTCCCCGCTAACTCGGTAATAATTCAAAATATCCATTAACGATTGGTTAAGCCCAATTTCCGGAAGCCAGCCCAGTGAAGTCACATCAGCCTCAGGGGTTGATGCTTCTGAATGAACCTGCTTATCTGCAGTGGCTGCGATCTCTGAAATAGCCCGTTCAGCATCTGCAGGTCCCCAGTCCATTGGCACTGGACCTACAGAATGACTGAGCAACTGCTCCGCGATCTCCCCGAGTTCCCGCTGCTTCCCCGAATCGATGCGATAGATGGTTCCATTTGTACCTTTACGCAAAATGTAATCATAAGCTCTAACGGCATCTCTTACATCTAAAAAATCACGCAGCGCATAACGAGAAGAGAGCTTAAATGGAGGTATTTCCTCTTCTGGCTGGCCTTCACTTCGGACAATGTGCTGTGCTAATAAAGAGCAGAAGCCGGTGGAAGGACCGGGACCAATCAGATTACAGGGCTCAGCCAGCAGAACCGGCTGTTTAAATAAGGTGCCCCAAGCGAGGGACACCAGCTCTTCTATTGTTTTGCTAAGACTGTACGGGTGTGGTGGCCCAGCCACCACACCCGGTTTGAACTTAAGTCTGGAGCCAGCCACTAGAATCCGACTGCTCGGCAGGCTTCGCATGGCCTCCAGTAAATATAAGGTGGCCATCACATTGGTCTCCATATAAAGCAAGGGATTAAGCCATGACTCGGGTACGGAGTTCTTCCCAGCCAAATGAAGGACAGCGTCCGGTGTAGTTTGCTTGATCATCTCAGCTACTGCTTTCCGGTCACTTAAATCACAAATATATATCTTTACTCCTTCTGGAAAAAGAGTGGAGGCAGCTGTCGATTGCGGCCGCAATACAGCGATAACCTCAGCCCCTCCTGCCGAAAATAATCGAACGGCATGTTGCCCGGTAAATCCACCGGCTCCGGTAATCAGAAGTCTTTGACCTGTCATAAATACATCTCTGACTGTTTCATCCAGTCAGCCAGTTCCTGCAGCATTAAAGGATATGAAGGCAGCGGCAAGAGGACATCCGCTCTTGTATTCACTAGTGTACGATCCTGAATATGTTCATCCTCAGGGATGATCTCCACATTTTCTTTATGAAAAGCCGCCTGAATATGCTGAAGCAGCTCATATTTACTTACCGGCTCTGGATGCGCTAAATGGATTAGCCCCGATACGGGGGAATCCAGCATTACATCCACTGCTTTGGCTAATTGGAGCGTTGTGACCCCGTTCCACATCACCCGCCGGTATCCTGAAACTTTACCACTCTGCGCCAGGAACCAATCCATCAGACCAATACCGCCTGAGCGGATTTCGGGACCAATAATGGAAGTGCGAATCGTAAGATGCCCGGGTTTTTGCACCTCACCGAGACTTTTCGAAATTGCATATACAGAGGTTCCATCAGGAGCATCCTCTTCGGTGTACCCTCCGCGTGTTCCTTCGAACACGCAGTCGGTACTGATATGAATGAGCCTTGCCTGAACATCCTCCGCCTTTCGCCACAAGTGATGAGGGAGAAAGCCATTCACGTGGTAAGCCCCAATTTTGTCACGCTCCGCGAATTGATTGAGAACCCCCATTGCATTGATAATGCAATGAGGGGAAACGATATCGACCAGCTTCTCAACTCCGGCTATATCGTTCGCATCTACATACAGCCCGCCAAGATCGCTCTTATCCCGGGTTGTATGGAAGACGTGATGCTTGCCCTGGTGGCGAAAATAATCCGCCAGCATATGCCCCGCCATACCGTTTCCACCTAGGATAAGCAGCTTCATTGCAGGAACCCTCCCCGGATCAAGATGCTTTTGATCTCTTCCCGATCCATCAGATTCGTCTCTGAACTGAAGCTATTGAAAGAGACATGAGGATAAGCGCTATAATGTGCCTTTAATTCCGGCATGTTCAGCGTAGGGAGAATTACTAGATACTGTTCATCGTAGACAACGGTAGTTAAGCTTTCGAAATCGCTCATCAAAATCTCGTGGATTTTCTCCCCCGGACGAATCCCGGTCTCGACAATACTCACATTGGACTCTCCGGAAGCTTCAATCAGCACCTCAGCAAGATCGATAATTCGGCAGGTAGGCATAGTCATGACGAAGATTTCTCCACCCAAGCTAACCTCAGAAGCTTTAAATAATAACGTAATAGCATCGCGTAGGGTAAAAAAGAAGCGGGTCATTTTCATATCCGTAATGCGTACCTGACCCTTATCCTTAATCTGCTTCATGAACAAATGCACTACGCTGCCGTTCGTTCCGAGCACATTACCTCCGCGTACAGTAACGAACCGGGTGTTTGAGCCAATCAGATTGGCATAAACGAACAATTTTTCCCCGATCGCTTTGGTCATTCCATAGAAGTTGGATGGGTTCGCAGCCTTATCGGTAGAGATGTAAATTGCTTTCTCAACGCCATTTACAATGGCAGCTTCGATCACATTTTGAGTTCCCACTACATTGGTTTTGAGTGCTTCATAAGGCTGATCTTCACAGACTGGAACATGTTTGAGCGCCGCCAGATGAAAGATATAATCAACGCCACGGCAGGCTGCAATCAGCGCATCCTTGTCACGGATATCGCCAATGATAAAGCTGAGACGTTGATCTTCAAACTCCCGGCTCATCGCCACTTGAGCGGATTCACTGCGGGAGAATACGATGATTTCCTTAGGATTTTGTGGCAGAAGTTGCCTAATCAGCTCATGCCCCCAGGAACCAGTTCCGCCTGTGACCACAATCCTTTTATTATTGAACATGCAGGTTCCCTCCAAGCAAGAATTTAACTACCTTGACCGAAACATCCGGAGTCATGTATCCTTCCGGTGCCTCCCAATCCCGATTGAGCGCCGTCATCAGCTTGACGCTGCGCAGAATACTTTTCTGATCTACACCTGAGACTACATTGCTGCCACAATCCACTGTTTCTGGACGTTCCGTCGTTCTGCGAATCGTAACTGTTGGCACTTTCATCAAGCAGCATTCCTCCTGTACAGTCCCGCTGTCGGTGATGGCACATAAGGCGTGCTGTTCCAAATAGACAAAATCAAAAAATCCGAAAGGTTCATGAAATTCAACTAGTGGGTTCATTGGAAGGGAAAATTGCTCGGTAAGTTTGGAGCGAGTGCGAGGATGAATGCTGCATATTAAACGAATTCCAAAATGCTCAGCCACTGCGTTAAGACCCGACATAATTTGTACAAGGGACTCTGGATCATCTACATTCTCAGCACGGTGGGCCGTGACTAGGAAATACTGTCCTGAGGTAAGCTTCAGCTGCTCCAGAATGTCGCTGGTCTGGATTTTGTGCTCAAAATGGGTCATGACCTCATGGATCGGATTTCCTGTTAACACGATACGCCTGCTGGGGAAACCTTCGCTGATTAGATGTCTTTTGCTCTGCTGCGTATAAGGCATATTAATGGTCGAAACGGCGTCGATGACACGGCGGTTTTTCTCTTCTGGTACTTGGAGGTCATAGCAGCGGTTGCCCGCTTCCATATGCACCACCGGAATTCCCATACGTTCAGCCAAAATCGCGCATAACGCGCTGTTCGTATCGCCCAGAAGCAAAACGCGATCTGGCTGTTCTTTTAGTAAAATACTTTCTAACCCTCCGAACATGGCGGCAAGCTGGCCGCCTAGTCCTGCTTGTTTATCCTGCAGCACATAATCCGGTGCCCGCAGTCCCAGCTCAGCAAAGAAAATGCCGCTGAGACTGGCGGTGAAGTTCTGGCCTGTATGCACCAGGATGTGCCGCTCAGCATGTTCGTCGAGAAGCGGAATGATTACACTGAGGCGAATGATTTCAGGCCTCGTGCCTAAAATCGTCATGATCTTCATGAGTTCACTCCCCTGCCTGTTTAATTATGGTCTGACTTGGCTCAGTCAGCGGACTGTGCTCTGGTTGCTGGATTGAGATCATTGAGCGGGAAATGTACCGTTCATTTGGCTCTGGTTGCTGGATTGAGCTCATTTAGCGGGATTTATACCGCTCATTGGGCTCAGATTGCTGGAATGAGCTCTTTTTGCGGGAAATGTACTGTTCATTGGGCCCAGGTTGCTGGATTGAGCTCATTTAGCGGGATTTATACCGTTCATTTGGCTCAGGTTGCTGGATTGAGCTCTTTTTGCGGGAAATGTACCGTTCATTTGGCTCAGGTTGCTGGATTGAGCTCAATGAAGGGCATTTTTGCCTCTCTTTGTGCTCAGTTAGCCGAATTCGACGCATTCGAGGGCATATATGCCTCTCTTTGCGCTCAGCTTGCCAATTTCGCTGCAATCTAGGGCAGATATGCCTCTCTTTGCGCTCATCTTGCCGAATTCGACGCATTCTAGGGCAAATATGCCTCTCTTTGCACTCGGCTAGCTGAATTCGACGAAATCTAGGGCAAATATGCCTCTCTTTGCGCTCAGCTTGCCGAATTCGACGCATTCGAGGGCAAATATGCCTCTCTTTGCGCTCAGCTTGCCGAATTCGACGCATTCGAGGGCATATATGCCTCTCTTTGCGCTTAGCTTGCCGCTTCGCTGCAATCGAGGCATTTACGCCGCGCGCCGCCGTCCACCGCGGCGGGCCCGGCGGCGCTTGCCCCCGGCAGTGCTGCGCCGCCGGGCAGAACCTTTACGCCGCTTGCGAGCAACGCGGCGCAAAACCAACGGGCGCCCGCTTCGCCGGCGCGCCCGGGCTTTGCCGCGCCGCTTGCGGGCGACGCGGCTTGGCAGGCCCTTGCTTCGCGGCGGCAAAGCCGGCGACGCTGCGGGTAAATCAGGCTGGACAGCGGGTGGTTCCACCACCACCACGCTGTCAGCCTCGCGCACCGCAGGTGCGCTGCAATAGCGGAGGTTCCACATCTCCGCAAGACCCTGCAGGCGGCTCCGATAAGCCGCCGGACCATATACGGCGTCGACGCGCTCCCGCGCTTGACTGCCTAGAGTTAACGCCAATCCCGGCTGCGCCAGCATGACGTTGACTCTTTCTGCCAGCGCGGAAATGTCCGATGCTGGCACGAGATTTTCGCCGCAGCCCGCTGCGTGCAGAATTTCCCGCAAGCCCCCAGAGTCGTAAGCGATCACGGGCTTTCCAAAAGCCATTCCTTCCAAAGCAGTCATACCGAAGCCTTCGCGGATCAGACTAGGAACCACTAGCACATCCATGGCGCAATAGGCAGATGGAAGACATTCAGCATAACCAACAAATTTAAACCGGGTGTACAGTCCCTCAAGCTTCACCTTGCGGACACAGCGCTCATAGTAGCTTTTATCGCCAGCTGACCCAATGACAACAAATTTCGAGGTTGGATGAACCGCGTGCACAAGCACAGCCATTTTCACAAAATGTTCTAGACCTTTTTCCTTGTTGATAAAAGAAGAAATATAGCCGATCAGCTGTTCATGCGGTTTAACCCGCAATTCCCGCCGCCGTTCGCTCCGAAGCTTGCTCCAAGCCTCAATCATCATCTCTTTATCATTCCAAGAGGGAGGCAGCTGGATCACTTTTTCCGCTCTCACGTCCTCTGGAAAGCAAGCTGCAGCTGTTTGTGAAATAGCTAGTATCTCATCACTATTCCGAAGAATCAGCCCTACACTAATAGGTGTATATTCATTGTCTGTTATCGTCTCTGATATTTTCCATATCACCGGAATGCCCAGTGACTTTGCAGCCATTGCTGGCAGAGCATGCACACAGGTACTTGTAATAACAAACGCCGGGCGCAGGGAATTCAGCCAGTCTGTTAATTCGTGATACTCCCTGCTTTCCTGGAATTTCTGAGCATCTGCCTCCAACCCTGCATAAGGAGTGTACATTCCATATAAAAGAGGAATCGAAAGCAACTGTACACTTATTCCACAGCTTCGAGCCTGAGAAGTCAACTTGCCGTCCTGAGGCGCAACGAGAATACAATTAAAGTACGGAGAAAGCTCCTGAGCGAAAAACAACAATAGCTTCTCCGCTCCCGTAATACTGCGTGTATTGGATACATGTGAAAAGAGGACGATTGTAGCTTTGTCAGCCATGGCGTTTCGGCGCTCCCTAACGAGGGGCCTGGAGCAGCCATTCACCTCCTTAAAAAATTTACAAACTTTGCGCTAATTTCTATCCTTCGCAGTAAAACTCTCTTTGAAAATGGTCGCTCCTGTGACTCGCAACATCGCTTCCGCTTCGCTCTAGAATCTCGTCAGTCAATTTCAATTCGCTCCCGAGCTTCGCCCCTTCACTTCCACTCTGCTCTCGAATCTAGCCAGTCGCTTCCGCTCCGCTATACAAGCCCGCTCCAGACGTTGCTTCTTTTCATCAGGCCACAGGCATAAGCTGAGGTTCGGTTCTACAGTATATCGAGGAAAAACAGATGCCGGCACGACACCTGTCCCCTGGTAAGCGCACATTTCCGTTCCATTTCCGGGCATATGACCTAGCCATAAATTACTGTTAACAGCTGGTGTATACGTTTGGTGTAGGTGTGATCCTTAAGCGTCCGTTCAAAAGCGCGCAGGGCAATCGCACGGCGTTCTTCCTCATGAGTCAGGTAATAACGGATTTTATCCATCATTTCTTGAGGGCTTGCAAAAGTCTCAATTTCTTCACCAGGTTTGTAGAAAGATCCCATATCATCTCTGGCATCCACTAATTGCAGCGTACCCGTAGCCGCGATTTCAAAAGTACGCGGATTAGGAGATACCGCCGGAATCGAAAGCGTATTGTTGTTCACTACTTCATCAATGTGCGAGCGATGGAGGTTAATGACGATTTTGGATCCGCTGTAAGCTACCGCTGTTTCCTGTGGTGACATCCACTTGCCAATCTCAATTCGATCTCCATAGAGTGCCGCCTCAGGCAGACGGTCCCACCAGATGCCGTTAATCACCGTGTTATAGTTCATCAAATCCGGAAGAATCTCACGGAAGAAATTAACCCGGTTCCAATAGGCAGAGCCAATAAAACTAACTTCGCGATTCAATGGTGAACGTGTTGTAGTTGGACGGTAATGCTCGCGGTGAGCGGCAAAAGGAAGATAATGAACTTCAGGGCAGCCAAGTCCCTTATAAAAATCAATACAATTACGCTCAAGCGTGAACACAAAATCGTAATGCGCCACAATTTTAACTGTAAAATCAGTGTAATAAGGATCATCTGTAAGCCAAATAGCTGTCTTAATCCCGCTAGCCCGAAGAACGGAGATCTGCTCAAGCGGTAAATCCATACCATCCAGCACAAGTACCAGATCCGGTCTTTGAGCGGCGGCTAACTCCACTAAGTTTTGACGCACATCTGTTATCGTGACTTGTGTGGTTAATTTTTGCAGCGCGTAGAGGACTGCATCGTCTAATGGAGAGTAGGGATATCCTTTACCAGAAGCCACATACATTACATGAATATTCCGTACAGGAAATACTTCTTCTGGCCGACCATCCAAAATCGCAAGCCGTCCCCGTAAATATCCCTCATCATATCCGCCCTTAAAACCACTCAGACGACCACGAAGCTTTTCTTCCTCTGGAGGTGTCAGTGGTAGCGGTGGTGCAGGCATAATAAATTCATTGTTGTTCATCATCATCCTCGCTCCTTTATCCCGTTATAGATTTCATACACTTGAAGCAATCACATTCAGCAAATGAGGCAAACGCGCAGTGAATGTATGGTTGCGCATGGTTGTCTGTAGTCCCCGTAAAGCGTAAATTCGGCGCTCTTTTTCATGCTTCAGATAGTACTCAATCTTCTCCTGCAATTCCTTAGCAGAGCCAAAAGTATCCAAGTCATAACCTGGCCGATAATAATTGCCCAGATCCTCACGAACATCCGTAAGCTGCATAGTACCGCAGGCACTGATCTCATAAGTACGTGGGTTGATAGAGCGTGATGGTAAACGGAAGCTATTCCGGTTATCCTGCCCCTCCTCCCACGGACGGTGAATATTAATGACTAGCTTTGCACCACTGTAATAGTTCGCAGTTTCCTCAGGCGGGATAAAGCCATTGCTAATAAAAGGGGCAAGCTGGTCATAAGTCGCAAGCCGTTCCCAGAAGCCGCCAGCGATCAGCACCTTCTTATCCTTTAGATAGGGGGCAAGTTCATCAAACAGCGCTGTCCGATTATGAAATGCATTGCCAATAAACACAATGTCGTACTTATACTGCGGTGCCGTACGGCGCGGATAGAACATCTTTGGATTGACGCAAAGCGGTAAATAATGAACGGATGGAACCCCAAAGGATTGATAAAACTCCACACAACCGAGCTCATGCGTAAAGACGTGATCATAATGCCGGCAAATCACTGAAGTATCCTCTGTAAAATAAGGATCATCCACAAACCAGATCGCAGTCCGAATGCCCAGCTTTCTGATTTCTGTAATCTGTTCTAAATGATTTTCCGGAAAAACATGCAGTCCATTCATAACCAGCACTGCCCCGGGCATCTCCCGAGCTGCGGTCTCCAGCATAGTTTCTGGAGTGCTTATCACAAGCTCACTTACAAGCTGCTGAAGCGCCTCAATTACCCCAGTATCGATTGCATGGAACCCTTGAGGAACATACATTAGCTTAAATGGCCGACAGGCTTCGACCTCTACAGTACTCCGACGCTGCACAGCCTCACACATGCCAAGACGATATCCTTCGTGATAACCGTCGCGATAATCTCGCGGACGCTTGTGTTTTCTCCTTTTCGCTTTCACGGCCTTCACCCTGCCCCGTTGTATTCTCAAGACAGTATAACTATATGCGGAGTCAGCACTCGCCTCATGGACATCTGTCATTACTAGAACTAAATTGGCAGATGTACCCTGTCTTTTGCCCGGCTTGCCCGAACCCCACCAGATTTCATCCACTCGCTGGATGCTGTTATACTATAAAGGTCTAGCTAGAGGCACTAAACTTGTCATCTCTGTCCAATCTGTCCGAAGATGATTACTTTTTGAAATTCACAAGGGGGGAACTATGAATAACACCACGTTGTATTTGCGACACGCGGAGCTGCTGCGTGATCTGGTGCCATCCTTTCAAACCTATCCATTTCATCTGCCTGCTGTTCGAACGCTGGATCGCCTGACTTTTCAAAAACCAGTGACCTTTCTTGTTGGAGAGAACGGCACAGGCAAATCAACCTTGTTAGAGGGAATTGCTGCTGCTTGGGGCTTTAACCCTGAGGGTGGAACGCTAAACTTTTCTTTTAACACTCGTTCCTCGCATTCGAATCTTTATGAGTATTTTAGAATTGCTAGAGGGGTTAGACGGCCGAAGGACGGCTTTTTTCTGCGTGCGGAGAGTTACTATAATGTGGCTTCTTATATTGATGAGTTGGATGAACAACCCGGTGGCCCACCGATCAAAGACTCCTACGGAGGCAAATCTCTGCATGAGCAGTCCCACGGAGAGTCTTTTTTAGCTACATTCGTTCACCGTTTCGACGGCCGCGGCCTTTATATCCTCGACGAGCCTGAAGCAGCGCTTTCCCCCTTACGTCAAATGTCTCTGCTGGTGCGTATGCATGAGCTGGTCGGACAGGATTCACAGTTCATTATCGCAACTCATTCCCCCATTCTGATGTCCTATCCCGGTGCTGAAATTTTTCTCTTGGAGGGGGAGGGAATACGGTCCGTCGCCTTGGAGGAAACCGAACATTATACCGTGACCAAAGCGTTTATGAACGATCGTCAAGGGATGTTGCGTGAGTTATTTGAAGATGAATAAGCATACACGACTTCGACGTCCCTTTAAGGACGGTAAGCGTTTAAGCGAGAAATATAAGGATATTTACAACATGGAACATATAAATTCTTATATTTTTGGCTATGTTTGATATTTGACCATAAGAAAACCGCCTTCGTTGAAAAGGCGGTTTATTGCTAGCTATCGTGTCCCGTTAGCGCAACGACTTACTCTGTTGAATTTCGTGTTCCTCAACATAAAGCGGCATCAGAGAAGGCGGATCGTACCTTATCGCGGCCTTTAAACGACAAAATGGTGCCGATAGCCATAGCCCCATAGCCGCAACGAAATAATAAGCCTAATCCGACAGTGCCCGCATGATGTTGGATTTCGCCTCTGCCGCAATTGCTTCATTCCCGTCATCGACCGCTTGCATTAAGATCAGTATGGGGATGTATACCGCGATTAGCCGCGCCAGCAGCTTCGTTTCCTCGTCCGCTCCTCCGTACGTTTCGAAAAACACGCCGCGAGCGTAAGGTGGTAAAAAGCTATAAGCAACGCTCAAATCGCAAGCCGGATGGCCTACGCTCAGATCGCCCCAATCAATGATGCCGGAAACGATCCCGTTCTCATTCACAAGCATATTTTTGAAATGAAGATCGCCATGTAGCAGTGCATTCACCGCCTCGACACGGTCCTTTTGCAGCCCGCTAATATACGCTTCGATCACACCGGACTCCTCCGGCGACAAGTGTTCAACCACCTTCGATAGAAAGCCCGCCAATTTCACTTTGCGCGATGCTATGTCCGTCAAGTTTCGATGATCTTGCTGAACTCCGCACTTCAGCGCCGCCTGCACCGGAAACTCATGCAATCTCCGCAAAAATTTCGCCAGCGTCTCTGCCGATAAAGCCCGGCGTTCTTCCGTCAAACCGATTGGGAAATCTCCTAGCACGTAGGCATAGCCAAGAAATGGTGCCGGGTATTCGTCACTTGCTTCGCCATAAAACAACGGTTTCGGATAGGGGATGGTTATATATGCCTCCAGCTTTGGCAGCAGCTTCCCTTCCATACGAATCGAGCCAACTGCAATCGTTCTTCTTGGAAACCGGAACACGTACTCGTCACCGATGAGAAAAACCGTATTGTCCCAGCCCCAGCCCAATCGCTTCACTTGCTTCGATGACAGCTGAGGGAATTGTCTGCCGATCAGCGTCCGCGCCTGCTCTTCGTTAACCTCCCACTCCGCATCCCATACATTCGTTCCTCCCATGAATTGTCTGCCTCCTCGTTCCTTACGTTATTTAGATGTTTACATTCCCTAAAAGTTACGCATAACTGCCCGTTAGCTTAACAAGAATAAGCAGAAAGCCGAAGTTTGGTGTTCGTGTCGGTCACAGTAAACAGGCACGATTTGACCAACATATTTTTCTTATTCGATGCGGTATTTTCATATTCCTTGCTGTCTAAGTAACGAAACCACGCCAAGTAATTCTGCAAATACTTTGTTGCAACACCATTGAAGCGATCCATCCATTTCTTCAAGCGGCTGTGGGTGCTGTTTACGTTTTGGATATGGTACACGCCTTTCACACGTTGTTTTCCGTCGGTCTTGAATCGGTAATGAGTCATGCCTTTTGAATTCGCATAGGAGCTAAATGCCCTCCATGAATCAGTGCATAACACGTTTGAGTCAGATAGATGACCACCAATCGCTTCGTCTAATTTTGTAATCCGAATACGTCCACGCCCAAGTACGCCAGAGTAAGTCATTTTCTGACGGTCACGGGCAACCAGCACGCACACTTGATCGTGGCTTATACCACGATATTTCGCTTTGCCGCCACGTTTACGTGGCTTGCGTTCGGTAATATTCCGCTTGCCCTTTTCCGAGTAAAGAAAGTAGGTCTCGTCCATTTCAACAATATCTTGAAATGCTTCGGTTGGAATCTGCTTCAGAGCGGAAAGAATCTTATGCCGCCAGTAAAACAAGGTGACATGCGTGACTTCATCGTTTAACTGCTCTGCACATTTTCTCAGAGAAAAGCCCTCAATCATGCATTCGATAAACCGAACCCACATATGAGGTCGCCTCATTCGTTGCAGAGGGGTGTTCGTAAGGTCATTGAATGTTTGGCGACAGGACTTACAACGGTAACGTTGACGTTTAACCTCTCCAGTGCGTGTTCTTACAGCCTACTTTCCAAATCGAACAACAGAATGGTTTTTGCAATGCGGGCAAACAAGTCCATCTTTATGCTTCTGCTCTTGAATTTCATCAATCGCTCGAACTGGAAGTGCCACTCCCTTGGTTCGGGACTGCAAAAAGTAGATAAGTTCTCGCTTACCATTATCGTCCAACGTATCAGCAAGCTTTTTCAGTTCCTTTAAATCCATAGGCAAATCATCTCCGAACAGTTATATCGCCCTTATTATAGAACACTTGTTCGTAATTATGAAATATCAACAACAAAGTTTAACATAGCCATATTTTAAAAAAAACAGCAGGTCTCCAAATCGGAAACTTGCTGTTTGCTTTGTGTTATTTTGTGTTTGATAGGTTCTTGAAATTAGCGTCTCGCAATCCCCGTCAGCTTGTGAACAATCCATCCAAACATGACTACAACCATCATATCGAAGCACACATTAAACAAGAATAAATGCTTACCGATGTCAGCCCTTCCGTCCCCAAGAATCGGAACCAAGAAGGAGAAAATCCCTATTAGCCCTAGCAGCATCAGCAGCTCGCCGGCAACTTTGCCACGAATATCCCTGCTGCGGAAATACTGGAACAAAGCTCCCGCAAAATACACCAGATAGAATATGGAGAGAAATCCGAGCGTGTGCGGAATATGTTTGTTTTTGAATTGGCTCCATGCACTGTAAGTATAGGATAATGCACCTGCTGGTTTATTCTCGCTTTTCTCATAGTTTCCTAGATAATACGGGCGAATCGCCATGCTGTTACTCGCAGCATATTTCATATTATCTATCAACCGGTCCGGATGCTTCAGATAGAAGAACAATACATCTTTATGAGATACACGGTCATAGAAGTCCGGAACCAGCGAAGGATCATCCTGCTTAATCACTGTATCGGTCTGAAAATAATTTGTACCCGCCAGTACCTCCAGCCGCTCCGGCAATCCGAGATCCTGCAAGTCTCCCTTCACATCCGGCGATTCGTTTAGAATCCCAAAAAACACCGTTTGATACAGATTAATATGCTTAAGATCTTTTGGCGCTGCCACATACAAAACGATGGATACAAGAAAGATGGCAATCGAAAAACGTAACGCCAACTTCCTCCATTTGCCCTCTCCGTCAAGCATCATAAACCGCAAGAAAATCAGTGCAAAGGCAATCCCAATCGGTGCATTCTGGATTTTGGAGGTGACCAGAAACAGAATCGCGATAAAAAATAAGGTTAATCCTTTAGTGGTTGGCTTCTCTTGGCTGGTTAATCTTAATCCTAATGCAAATGTCAGCAGCATAAACACCATCGACACTGGTTCTCCAAACAAGGAGTTGAAATAGGCCACATACCCGATATCGTAAAATACAAATAAGATAGCTGCTCCCAACAGCAGCCCTGTAACATAAGAGCCACGAGCATTATACTTCACCAGCAGCCAAGTTGCCGCCAGTAAAAGAAGCCCATAAACTGCACCCAGCAAACGAACATCAAAAAAGCTGCCATGGATGAGCCCGCCGATCAATCTCGGCACAAGTACTATAAAAATCTGTGAGGATGGATAAAAACCTCTAAATAAATTTTCATACGCAAAACTGGAATGACTAAAATTGAAAAACTGGTCGGCATACGATGCTCCAGTATCATAGTAGTTCAGACCGATGGTATTCATCATACGCAGAAAATCTCCGTTATCGGCAACACCAATAAATGGCCCTACGAATAGCAAATAAATAATGATACCGCAGCCGGCAAGGCCTACGAGATACTCCGGTTTCCAGAACTTTTTCATGATTCCCCCTATCTCTGTGGTAACAGCTTCACATATTCGTCGGACAAATTCATTAGCTTCAAAATATACTCATAATCAGTCTGATATTTTGTGAAATCCGATACTGGCTTAAGCGTATCCAACGACACAGCTTTACCATCAGCAAAATCTTTACCAGGCACATAGAGAATATCATCATTAAAGAAAGAACCAGAAGGCAAATAATACCGCATCCCTAACACATTACGATCAATGTTCAAGAGATCATGACCAAATGCTGTATAACCTTCTTCTTTTAAAGAAACCCCCAATAGGTTAGCTATTGTTGGAAGAATATCCAACTGTCCACCGGTTCTCTCTACTACCTTCCCTTGCTCCATTCCTGGTACATGTACAATCAATGGAATATTAAAGCGACTGATTCGGGAATCGTATGGAATCCCCAGTGCACTTTCCACTTGCTCCGGTGGCACATCCTGCGGCTGCAAGCCAAAATGATCGCCATACATCACCAGCACAGTGTTATCCCACATTCCATTTTTCTTCAAACCCTCTATTAAAGTTCCAATGGCATAATCAGTATAGTTAATAGCAGTCAAATAATCGCCAAGCATCGTGTTTTTTAACTCATCAGGCACTGAAATCTTCTTAAAAGAGTCCGGAATTTGGAAGGGATGATGGCTGGACGCCGTCACCATTTGTGCGTAGAAAGGAGTTCCTTTCTTCTGCAGCTCTGCCAATTTCTCGACACCCGTAATATAAAGCTGTTCATCGGAAGCACCAAACGCATTAAAATGATCATTGGTAAAATAATCTTTATCATAATAGCCGTTAAATCCAAGTGCAGGATATAGCTCATTCCGATTCCAAAAGCCCACTTGATTCACGTGAAAGGTGTACGCCTCATATCCTTTATCTCTCAGCAGACGTGGTAGGCTCGGCAGTTCCCTGTCCCCGAATCCAGTGGACATTGCCAAGGTCCCGATTGGATAAATCGACGTGTTGCTCATAAATTCAGCGTCAGAAGTATTGCCCGGACCAATCTGCTGGTAGACATGGGGGAAGTAAAATCCCTCATCTGCCAACTTGTTCAACACTGGAGTCAGCTCTTGACCCTTCAGGGATTGATGCAGCGGGAAGTTTTGGAAAGCTTCCATTTGGATGACAATTACATTTTTGCCCTTTTGCGAGCCAAAATACTCAGGTGCTGTGCCCGCGGCCTTACTACTATAAGGATAGGAAGCTTGTAGCTCATCAATCTTCGCGATGGTATCCTTAATATCTCCGGTTCCAATGAGATTGTTATCTTCCTTGACCTTAATTGCGGCAACGACCTCATAATTCAGGAATCCGGCACTTTCTGCCTGCACAAGCTCATTTGTAATTCCCCGCGCAGAATTGACAGAATTGGCCGATAAAGCAAAACCTCCAAGAATAGCCACCAGAATCACCATCATGTGTGCCAATCGTGTGTTCCGGGAGCTGAATCGCTCACGCCCACGCGGATAGGCTTTTCCATGCTTCCATCTGCGGATCAAGACATAGATTGCCATGATCACAAAATCAGCGAAAAATAAATAATCAATAGTCTGTATCGTTGATTCTACGCTTGCCTTCACTTGAAACACCTGATTCAGTTCATATAAAGCCAGATACGTAGGAACAGAACCAAAGTGATTGAAATATACACTGGCTGCGAACAGCAGCAGCGATAATATCCCGTTAAATGTCCAATAGACGGCTGTTCTCACCCGCGAAGGAGTAATGACCGTCAGTATCCCCATGATGAAGAGGACTGGAGCAACATCTGCTGCAATCCATTCCCAAGCAATTCTATCAAAGAACAGCACTCTCAGCAGGAGCAGCTTCAACCATAGCAGCAGGACAACAATATAGAACTGAGCTCGATTCGGCCCGTGCTTTTTCACGTTTTAATCCCCTCTTACCTTTTCATTTGTTCTGATTATGAACTCTATTCATCTTTTCTGTAAAATATCAGATTGTTCTAGTATAACAATACTTACTTTTTTTATCAAAAATGTGCACCGTTCGCTCCCACTACAAATAGGGAAATCCCACGCCTTTTCGGCTGTGGAACCTCCCTATTTAAGCCTATTATGTTATGCCTTTCAATCTAAAACTGGCTTGCTGGCAAATCCTCTTTTACCTTCCAGATCGTTAAATCACTATCATAATATACAGTGATCTCAGGACTGCCAAGCTTATGAAAGGTGAGATTCCCGGGCTCCTGATCTCTTTTAAGCAAGCTATATTCGCTCACATCAGCAACGCTAAATATCTTAGTCAGCAGAGGTGCTGCCTTCTCACGTAGGCGATCCCCATCAATTAGAGACAGCTCCCGGTCTAATACCGTTAGTTGTTTGGGATCTGTTTTATCACTAGCACGAGGATTTGTATCACTAATCTGCTCAATCCTTCTAGTAACAGTATCGAACGTAACCGAAACCTTTGATCCGTATTGCAGCGTAAGCGTATCCTGATCCTTGTCCATAGCCCGAAATACTAAACTAAGCTCTTCACCTCCGTTACCTCTCAACACCTTCAAGGCCTGTTCCCCAGCTTGACGCATCTCTTCTGATACCGCCGAGGCCTCAAGCGTGGCTGATGCGTAATCGAATTCACCATTTACAAATCCGATACGCCATTTCTCCGCCCTAAAGTTATTCTCAATTTTCACGCCAGAATGTTGTGTAACATCATATTCAACGTATCTGAGCACTTCATAAGCTGAATCATTCGCATAACCCAGTTTGCCCTTGATCTCTTCCGCACGGGTATTCATTTCAGCGTCGATCTCCGCAGCTGTCAGAATCCTACTCATCTTCGTTTGCACCAGTTCTCCTGTCTCATAATTGATCCAGATATATGCGGAGTCCTCACCTTTCTGGTAAGAGTAAAATATCTGCTGTTGCTCCTTAAGCCATTCCCGGTGATCTAGCGGATAAGTCTTTCCAAGTAAACTCTGCATCACCTGATCTGCGTTCCGCTGTAGCTCAGCCTCCGTGAAATGCGACGAAACCTCAGTTTGCGCAGGGTTGCTTGATTCATTACCGAGGAACCTTCCGTTCAGAAAGAATACACCTAAGCCCAACAATACAATAAAACTCGCCACAGCCAACAATTGCACAGGCAGTCTTTTTCCTGAGTAAGATTTCGCTCCCTGTTGATCTTCTTGAATTCGGCGAATGACGTTGTCTGCATGCCTCATAGTAAACTTTTCATTTCCAAAAGGTCCTTTTCGGGCCTGAGCATACCATTCCGGTTTATGATCCTCCATCATTCTACCCCCTTTAATTTGTTCTGAATTTTTTGCCGCGCTCGGTGCAATCTTGATTTTACCGTTCCGTGACTCAAGTTCATCAGTTCAGCTATTTCTTTTATAGAGAGTTCATATTTCAAATCCAGGACCAATATTTCGCGCAGCTTTGGAGACAATGCCATAATTAGATCCCATATCTCACCAATGGACTGATTACCCAAATACTCCATCTCCGCAGATCGGGCTACGCCAAGAGGTTCGATAGTTTTTTCCCGCTGCTTCACATCAACCGTGGACAATGGCTGTACACCACCCCATAAGCCCGAACGAAAAAAGCGCGATTTCCGGTGCGAAAAAACAGTATTCCTGGCAATCGTAAGCAACCATGCTTTAAATGAAGAATTCCCCCGGTACGTTCCAATCCTGTAATAACATTTAATGAATACTTCTTGAGCCAGATCATCGGCTTGTTCAGAATTTTTGGTAAGATAATAGATATAATTCCATATATCCTCTCCGTAACGGCTCATGATTTCTCTTAGTTGCTGTTCATTCATCGTCTCGCTGTGCTGAAGACCTTCCAGTTCCAATTAGCTTCACCTCACTTAATACGACCTCACAAAAGGCACTTTAGTTCCCTTATGTTCATATTTTCTCATAAAAAAACAGGGGGTCCAGTGATGATCCCCTGCGAATGATAAGATATCCGAATCCGAATCGACCTCTCCCCTCAAACGATCGAGGTATGCGTGAGTAATCTTTTAATAGAACGGTTAGCTTCATTTAGTACAATTTCTTTATCCACAGTCTTTAGCAAACCTCTTTCCATCACGATCTCCCCGTCGATTATCGTTGTCTCCACATCTGCCCGCGTAGCGGAATATACAATTCTAGAGATGGGATCTACGTCGTAAGAGGGGAAGGTATGAAAATTGTAGAGATTCAGGAGCACTAGATCTGCTTTTTTGCCTACCTCGATACTCCCGATCTTATCCTCCATCCCTACGGCCTTCGCCCCACCAATAGTAGCCATACGGAATACACTGCGGGCATCCATGGTTGTGGGTCCGTGATGAGGCTTTTGAATAATCGCCGCCAATCGCATCTCATTAAACATATCCAGATTGTTATTGCATGGAGCGCCATCCGCTCCCAGACTAAGAGAAACATGCTCATGAAGCATCCCTGGTGTGTCCGCAATTCCGGAGGCCAATTTCAGATTGGAACCCGGGCAATGACTTACATGCACCCCTCGATCCCGCAAAATCCGCCGCTCCTCAGCATCCAGCCACACGCAATGCGCCAGTATAAGCCGTTCATTGGCTAATCCTAGATGATCCAGATAGACGATGTTACGCATGCCAGTCATGGCCTGCACAATCTCAATTTCCCCTAAATTCTCAGACGCATGAGTATGCACCTTCACATCGTATCTTGCGGACAGATCTCGCACCTCGGTTAATAAAGGCTCTGTACAGGAAATCACAAAACGTGGAGAAAATGCATACTGAATCCGGCCGTTTCCATAACCATTCCATTTTTCCAGTAGATCGACACTTTCCTGCAAAGAAGATGCGGTATCCTCCTGCAGCGCCTCAGGCACATCTCCCCCTTTTTGATCCATCATCACCTTGCCGGACAAGGCCCGGATTCCACTTTTAGCTATAGCCTGAAACGCAAAATCCGTATGATGGACAGTCTCCATATCCACAATCGTCGTCGTGCCGCTGGTGATCAGTTCGCCGATGCCAAGCATAGCCGAATAATAAAGGGATTCTTCATCATGCGCGGCCTCTAATGGCCAGATTCGTTTGCGCAGCCAATCCATCAGCTCCAGATCGTCCCCTTTACCTCGGAATAACGTCTGGCATAAATGAATATGAGTCTGGATAAAACCCGGAATCAATGTACGGTTCGTAGCATCAATGATCTGCTCGTCGCCCTGCGGGATAAGGCCAGTGCCGATTTCAACAATGAGATCATCCTTAATCCGGACATCCCCGTGTATAATTTCCTCTTGCTTGTTCATCGTAATGATTTCGGCATTTTTGATCAAAATATTTCCCATAGCCCTTCTCCCCCTCATTGAGTTAATTCCAGCACAACTTCACGCTTGTAACACAAAAAGGCCACAAAAATATGCCTGAGCATATTTTCGTAGCCAGAAATTTACGGTTCCCGGTAGAGACCCTTAAACCAATTATTAAGGATATACGAAAAAAAGACTATTCATTTGTAATTTGAATAGTCCAATAATAATCTAAAGACAGGTTATATGTCAATATACATGACATATAAAATCGATTTCGTTTTATTAATACTGTTTCATAAAAGTGATTTAGAATTTTATGTTATGTTAAATAACATAATTCAATTTATGATCACGATTATTCTGTTTGAAGAAAATTTCGATCACGATACCCTGTACTTCGCGTCAGATTTACTGTCAGGAAAACATAAAAAATAAGCTATCCAAGAGCTATTTCATGGCTTAAGAGACAACCGTTTCGTTCGATTAAGTCGGCCATTTCGCACGATTAGGTCGACCATTTCGGACAGTATCTCTGCTTACTCTAACGCGTTGTGCTAAACCGCTGTGCATATAGCGCAATATGATAAACTGGTCAGAGTCGGTAGTGTACGTCTAGCTCTATTCATCTAACTGACCTATGCCGACCCTACTGCTACTCAACTGCTACTTCTGCACTGCTTCGGCTTCTTGTATTTCTCCCCTACGCCTACTCCACTGCTTCTGCACTCCTACATTCTCCTTGCGCCCACTCCACTGCTACGTCTACTGATACTGCTTCTACTACTGCCCCTACACTACTCTTATTTCTGCACTTCTACGTTCCCCTTGCGCCTATTACACTGCTACGTCTACTGCTTCTGCTACGTCTACTGCTACAACAACTACAACTACAGCTCCTACTCTACTCCTACTTCTGCACTTTTACTTTCTCCCTGCGCCTACTCCACTGCTACTTCTACTGCTTCTGCTACTACTGTCCCTACACTACTTCTACTTCTGCACATCTATGTTCCCCTTGCGCCTATTACACTGCTACGTCTACTGCTTCTGCTTCTACTACTGTCCCTACACTACTCTTATTTCTGCACTGCTACGTCTACATCTACATCTACATCTACTTCTGCTTCTGCTTCTGCTTCTACTGCTCTCGCTACGTCCACACCACTGGTGAGTCATAATCCTCCATACTTTCGGACCCAGATGACGCTATTTGCACATTTTTCGCTTTTTGAGCATGGTTTCGGACTCCAGTGACGCTATTCCCTCGAAACAGTTCCATATGCAGTGTGTTTTATAGCAATAGCTGCGCTGGAGTCCGATAGCATTCCAAATGTGGGAAAATTCCGCGTTTAAGGTCATCTGGGTCCGTTACTGGCGAGTCATACTCAGCCGCTGATGCTTATGGACCCAGATGACGCTATTTGCACATTTATCGCCTTTGGAGCAGGGTTTCGGACTCCAGTGACGCTATTCCCTCGAAACAGGTCCATATGTAGTGTGTTTTATACCAATAGCTGCGCTGGAGTCCGATAGCATCCCAAATGTGGGAAAATTCCACGTTTAAGGTCATCTGGATCCGATAGTGTCGAGTCATACTCTGCCACTGATGCTTTCGGACCCAGATGACGTTATTGCACATTTATCGCCTTTTGAGCAAGATCTCGGACTCCAGTGACGCTATTTCCTCGTTACAGTCCCATATGCAATGTGTTTTATAGCAATAGCTGCGCTGGAGTCCGATAGCATCCCAAATGTGGGAAAATTCCACGTTTAAGGTCATCTGGGTCCGTTACTGGCGAGTCACACTCAGCCACTGATGGTTTCGGACCCAGATGACGTTATTTGCACATTTATCGCCTTTTGAGCAAAATTTCGGACTCCAGTGACGCTATTCCCTCGAAACAGGTCCATATGTAGTGTGTTTTATACCAATAGCTGCGCTGGAGTCCGATAGCATCCCAAATGTGGGAAAATTCCACGTTTAAGGTCATCTGGGTCCGATAGTGTCGAGTCATACTCTGCCACTGATGCTTTCGGACCCAGATGACGCTATTTGCACACTTATCGCCTTTTGAGCAGGGTTTCGGACTCCAATGACGCTATTTGCACATTTATCGCCTTTGGAGCAGGGTTTCGGACTCCAATGACTATTTGCAAATTCATCACCTTTTGAGCAGGTTTTTCGTAAGCGCAAATGCGCAAATGCTACCTAATCAAACAAAGTTTTTGTTTAGAGAAAGGTGTTATTTTCACGAAAAAAGAGGATATCCCAGCAGCCATTTGATGGCTCTGAGATATCCTCTGGTTCTCTTGCTATGTTAAGCTTTCGAATTTCCGTGCTTTTCTAGAACCTTCTCGAATACCGGGAAATTAGCGGTGCGCCCCGGAAAAGTTACTTCACCCCTGCGATCATAACCTAACTTGGGATATAGGGCGAGTGCCCCAGTGTTCTTAGCATATGTATCCAGACGGATACTGGAATAACCATTCTGGCGAGCATATTCTTCTGCATAAGTGCTAAGACGGCGTGCAATTCCCTTCCCTTGAACTTCGGGATGCACAGCCAATCTATGCATAATTAAATGAGGCCCTTGCGTTTCTGTCCAGTCAATCTTCCCATACTGCTCGGATTGGTGCTCGTCCAACACTAGAATGCCGGCCACCGCATTGTTCTCCTCACATACCCATAGATTGCCACGTTCAATGTCAAGGGAGATGATCTCCCGGTTCGGATAATGCTCGTCCCACTGATCGCTGCCACCTGCTTGCATCACCTGTACGCATTTGGCAATCAGCTCCATAATTTCATCAATCTCATCTTTGCGTGCTCTGCGAATCTCAGTACCCATGAATCATCCCTGCCTTCATCTTAACCTCATATTATTTTCACTTTCATTATGAAGTTTATCACATCGGCAGCGCAGCAAACCAGTCCGCACGAAAACCCCAAGACCCGCTCACGGACGGAGCGGATCTTGTCATCTGTGTCTCCTAGCTGAATTCCAGCTTATGCCCGTCCTCGAAGCCCTTGGCGAAACCGGCGTCGAACCCCACGTTGTATGCTTCGGTGTAGCCCTGTTGAAAGGCGTCTGCCGGAGGCGTTTCCGGCGAAACGCCCAGCTCCGGGGGGAGCGGAATTACCTGTGGAGCAGGCGGAGCCTCGCTCACGGGTACCACAATCACCGGTGGCTGCGCAACCCTTACTTTACGAACAAGCTTGCGACGAAGTCTTCTTTTCTTGCGTAGCAATAGGCCTTTCTTTGACTTCCCATAACGAGCAGTTTTCCGGGCAAGAACTCTGCGGGATTTACGGGCTAGCCCTTTACGAACTTTTGCTTTCCGCGAGAGCAGCAATGTGCGTCTACGGGTTCTGCCTGAACGTAGCGTTCTGCGGCTTTTTTTCTTCATGCTTCTACTCCTCCTGTGCTCCATGTTCTCTGGAGGTTCCTACGGCGTATGCCTTGCTCAGCCATGGCGCAGCAGGAATTCCCCGTTTAGGACGATGTAGTGAAATCCCGGACATCATCCGGCACATCGCACTCTGATACCCACTTAAAATCCTGATATTGTCGCTCAATTTGCGGGCCGTCAACTCAGATTGCTCCGTCAATTCGGCGATGCTCTCCAAGATGGCCGCCAAAGCAGCCTGACTGCGCGAAATGGAGCGAATCATCTCCAGCTTGACGGCATGTTCAGAGAGACGGTCCCCGCTCATTTGCTGTCTTCTCCAAAACTAAAGCCATCACCTGACATGTCTCCAAAACCTTCCCCGCCACCATCGTCTTCACCACTGCCCAGCACTGCTTTTAAATTGCTGTAGAGTCCGTTCTCCAGTTTGGTCAGCCCTTCGACCATCTCCACGATGACCTCGTGTATAGAGAGGGACTCCTTCAGTTGCTCACTGTGGGAATCAAAGGCTCTAGCGTGGATATGATGCTGTGCCCACTGCTTTACCTTTTCAGCTTCAACCGCCTTAGCTTCCAGAATCAACGCAACGTTCCACTGGATGGCGGCGGTGGACTCCAGCATTTGCAGATAAGCCTTTTCTCTGCTCATCTTCCGCCTCCTGCTCCTATAGCGTTACTCTTCTTCTTGACCGTTCAATTCCTTAATCACTCTGCCTACCCCATCAGCCATCGCTTCTTCCAGATCTGCAAGTGCATTCAAGTAAGCAATAATGTTCTTGTTTACCTGAGTTGAGCTTTCGATCATCCCGCTGATCCCATCAAAATCAGGCTCCGCATCTGGCAGATCGTGGACAATTTGCGACATACGGACAGCCACATGGCGCTCAGCGTCTAGAATCCGCGCCATCTGTTCGTGCGTATGGGCCATGTGCTGCAGGACTTTAGTTATTTTACTCTGCACCTTCATGTCTCCTTTGCTCAAACGCCCTGCTACAGCATATGCGGCAGGAGCCGGGACGGTGCCGGGATCCTCGACAAGTTAAGGCTCTATTCGTGACTGGAATGACATAAAAATTACGTTATTGCTAAGTACATTTAAAAGGATTAAAATGTGAAATGCACAATCCTGAGTTTACCAAAGGTTGGTGGGGAATATATGAAGCTTGAAAGCAAGCGTATCGATCTAATACCTTTAACTGCCCCAGAGCTCACGCTAGCAATAGATAACTATTCGGAGCTACAGCAGCAATTAGGCTTAGCTGCCATCAGTGCGGCGCTTGATGATGAAATGCAATATGCTATGCAGATCAGGCTAAAAAAGGTGCAGCAGGACCCCGACCATTACCTATGGTTAACGAACTGGGCCATCATCCATCGGGAAGATCAATGTATTATAGGATTCATTATCCTTAAAGGTTACCCGAATGAGAAAGGCGAGGTTATTCTAGGGTATGGGATTGATGAGAAATATAGAAGAAAAGGGTATGCAACAGAGGCACTACACACAATTAATGCATGGATCTTCTCCCATCCCCAAGCTGTCTATGTAATCGCTGACACTGAAAAAGATAATACAGCCTCCCACAAAGTATTGGAGCGTCTAGGCTCTGAGAGATACAAAGAAACTGAGGATTTAATCTGGTGGAGGATTTCTAACCCCCGAGCTCTCTGAGTAACGCGTGATTTCAAAGCCCTTGCGGCTATCTATAGCAGGATTACAACAAAAAAAGCACTGCCTTATGGCAGTGCATCCTTTAACTTTTCCCCCGCCTCGTGTAAAGACTGGAACGTCCCCGCATCACTCCACCAATCCTTAAGCACATCATAACTAAGTCTGCGATCAGCGGCGTATATATTATTTACATCGGTAATCTCCAGCTCCCCCCTCTTGGAAGGCGATACCCGCCGGATGATATCAAATACAGCTTCATCGTACATATAAATACCAGTTACACAATAATTGGTCTTCGGATGCTCAGGCTTTTCTTCGATATAAGCAATCCATGCCGCATCTTGACTATCAAACACAGGTACACCGTATCTGCGCGCGTCCTCCACCGGCTTCAGCAACACCTTTGCAGTGCCCGCCGGCTGACGAAGATAACTCTCCACATAAGGCTTCAGATCATCCATAAAAAGATTATCCCCGAGCAATACAACAAATCGTTCCCCTGGGAAAATGAACCCTTCTGCTAAATCAAGCGCCTCGGCAATGCCTCCGGCAGCTTCCTGAATTTTATAGGTCAGAGATACACCAAATGCAGCACCGCTGCCTAAAAAATCCGTGTATAATCCAGCAGACTGCTTGCTTATGACCAGAAGAATGTCGGTAATTCCTCCCCGGCGAAGCCGGTCTATGCCGTAACAGACCATAGGATATTTGCCGACCGGAAGCAAATGTTTGTTCATAAGCCGGGTCAGCGGTTGAAGTCTAGATCCTGTTCCGCCCGCCAGTATGACTCCTTTCACTTACTTTCCTCCTCTTTATCTACGTCCTTTGCCTTCGGATCTGCACTTCATATAAAATTAATAGGATCTACATTCCATTTATCTATAAAGATCTTGCGATTTCGTTCCACCAGTTCTTGCAGTCCGGTATTGTAAACTTGCTTGAAACTTGCACTTCCTTCATGGTGCACCAAGCAATCCCCGGCGATAAGCAGCCGATATCCCTTTATCCTGGCGCGATAACAATAATCATCATCTTCGTAATGTCCAGGTGAGAATCTCTCATCCAGTAGACCTACGGAAGTTAGCAGCTCTCTTTTGAATAAAAAACATAATCCTACCAGCCGTCTCGTCTCCAGCCATTTCTGGGGATTTGGAAGGTTCGCCCTCTCAGCAGCCTGATGAAAACCTATCAGACCTTCATAATCGGTCTTCACCTGTTGACGTCCACTGGCATAGTTTGTGACTGGTCCAACAATACCTACATCAGGAGCACTATATAGAGCCCTCTTCAGATTAGTTAACCATCCTTGAGACACCACTACATCGTTATTCAGCAGCAGGACTTCATCACCTGACGCTAGCTGTAGCCCCAAATTGCATGCAGTTGGAAAGCCGCGATTGTCTGGCAATGAAATAAACGTTATATGATTCGCACGGCAATAGGTGTCTGTTCCGTCCGTTGAAGCATTGTCCACTACGATAATCTCATAAGGCGGCGGAGTGTAGGCACGAATAGATTCCACACAGGCCCGCAGCAAGGGCAGCGCATTGTAGGTTGGAATAATAATACTCGTCAGCGTCATATCCGATTCCTCCAAGCGGCTACCTGTCTGCGGTACTCACGCTGTGTTTCACTACTTAGCAGACCGCCAGCTTTTCGCCGGGAAAGAACCTCATGTAGAGCCTCAGCATGATCTCCTATGATCAGTTTTTCCACAGCATTTCCAACCCCTGTATTTGCCTTGCGCAGCCGATTATGTTTAATAACATTTACCGTTCCTACCTTCTCCACCCGTAACTTTTCTAATACAGAGCGAGCTTGGGCTTTAGGTGGAACCATTAATTCACGGTAGCCTATGGTCTCAAGCGCATGCCGCGAAAGCGCATGAGGAACAGCTGTCATAGAGCTAACCCCGAGATCGTACCTATCCAGAGCATAATTCAGAAACAGTTTGCTGCGGGTGACATCATCACATAATCCAAAGGAAGGCATCAGTGAGTCTAAATCATTAAGAGCTACATCAATTCCGCGATCTACAGCCGCCGTGAATGAAACGAGCTGAGAGGCCGGAATGACCATATCTCCATCCAGAAAAAGCAATATATCCCCGCGACTCAGCTTTGCACCGATAGCCCGACCCACATCATGTCCGACAGACTCTGGGCAGTGTACTACAATGGCTTGACGATGTTGTCTAGAAATAGGAAAAGAGTTATCACTGCAGCCATTAAGTACGACGATAATTTCTGCAGGTTCAAGCCGTGCAACCTGATGCAGCAGACGGGACAAGGTCTGCTCCTCATTACGCGCGGAGATAATGACTGACAAAGTCCCACGTAACTTCGGTAATTTCAGAGTCTCCTTGCCTGCCTTCGATTGCCGAGACAGAAGCGGGCGAGCAGCAGCGTTGGCTTTTACAGAGCGATTGGCTGACCTGTGAGGGATTGGCCGTTTCTTTGCCGTTCGAGCTGCTGTGCCTCGTAAAGTTGCAACCATCATCTCACCATCTCTCTGCGCCGGGCTCCGTCGCCAAAGCCCGCTCTGTTCCCCCGATGTTCCAGCAAGAGGGATACAGCCTCCATATGATCTGCTGTAATCAACTGCTGCAATGGATCTATGCCGCCTTCCTTGCGTCTCACCGCATTTAACTTCCCTACAGGTACTTTGTGAGCGGCTACCACTTGCAGTCCACTAAGAATTGCCTGGGCATGCGCCAGTGGAGGACGTGATAATGAATCGCTCCCTAAAATATCAAGTGCTCTGCGGCTGATTGCGTGCGGAACTGCCGTCATCGAACATCCCTTCAGATCTGGACGGCCAAGCAGAATATTCAGTGCATGTTTAGACAGCACCACCGGATGGGGGGACAGCTTCCGGACCGGACCGGAATAATCATTAAGCGCTATGTCCACTCCACCACTAACAGCAGTGACGTAAGGACGCAGCCCCGAAGCAGGTATCACCAAATCTCCATCTGTAAACAATAGGATTTCTCCCTTGGCTGCCTCAGCTCCCACACTACGGCCAGCGTCGTGTCCAAGCGGCAACTCATAGGAAATAACACGCGCACCTAGCGATTGTGCAATCCCTGCCGTTTGATCAGTGGATCCATTCACGACCACAATTACCTCGCAGCGCGGGTGGACCCCTCTGGCTCCAGATATCACTCCCGCAATGGTCTGAGCTTCATTCATGGCTGGAATAATAACCGAAACATAGGGATTAGGATGGTTAACTATAGGGACTACAGCGACTTGCCGCACTGGGCGTGAAGTCCGCCGCTTCATCCGAGAGACCCGCCGCCCTGTGCGGCGGGCAGAAGTTCGTTTGGGCTTCATGCTCATCCACCTTCCTTACAGAGCCAATTCTTCAGGCTGAGGGTTACATCACAGTTTATGTACTACAACGCACAGGGTAACGGCAATTGTCTCCTGTCGTTCTGAAAACAGGACAAATGTACTCCCCACCAAACTTCGGCTTAGATACATTGCGCATAGCCAGCTGCCGCGGACACAACCTGCGGCGGTAACGAACGCAGTAACGCAGCAGGGGGATTAGGTTAGGACGCTATCGGACACAGCCGAATCCGCATCAGGTAATTGTACTTTAGCGCTATCGGACACAACCGAATCCACAACGGATGATTATACTTTTGCACTATCGGACACAACCGAATCTGCAGCGGATGATTATACTTTGGCGCTATCGGACACAACCGAATCCACAGCGGATGATTATACTTCAGCGCTATCGGACACAGTTGCTCCTATTCGCCGCATTATCACACTTTTAGGTTATTAACGGACTCCATAGCAGCTATTGGCATGAAAAGAACCCAATAAGGCTCTTTTTCTATACAATAGCGTCACTAGAGTCCGAAACCAGCCTCAAAAAACGATAAATCTGCAAATAACGCCATCTGGGTCCGTAGTGGCAGCGGATGTTAGACTACCAGGCTATCGGACAGATCCGCAGCCACAGCGAATAATTAGAACCCGGCGATGCTGACAAGTACCGTTCCCCACCAAAAAAACAGAGCAGCGATCTCCAATAAGGAGATTCGCTGCTCTGCTGTTTTTAAGAGGAATTGCTTAAGGTTCAATCAAATACGCGATCATCCGCTGCCGGTTTAGCTAAAGGAGCGCCTATAGCAATCCAAGAGATGACCCCATAGAAATGCGGAGTTTCGCGCAACCGCACCACTTGAATCACTGCTTCTCCATTGGCTCTGCTCTTTAAGGAAGCATAGAAGTAAGGCTGATTGGTCATGGCAACAAGCACATAACCCGTATGCCCAAAGCTCTCATCAAACGATACGGTCACCTCTACACTCTCAGCATCCCCATTGAACATAAATGCTGTCATTCCAAACTGCTGTAGTGCTTCTCGCTTCCCAGCTGTCTGAATCGGACTGAAGGACAGATGATCTGTATTTACAGAGTTCGGTGCCAGATGAGTCCCGTTTACTGCACCTGGGGAAATATGATATTCCTGAACACTCTCTTCTTCCAGATGGCGGGCTTGAATCGCAAACGAAGAGATTTTGGATGCTACTACCGCTTCATCCTGAAGCTCTGTTGTCCCTACTGCACCTTCTGTCAGATGAGCAGACTCGATACTGCCTTCCTTCAGCTTAGCTCCGTTGATACTGCCATCCGGGAGCAGGGCTGAGCTGCGTGTTTCATCCGCAAGATGTTCTAATTTGATGATGCCAGGCTGCAAATGCCGATCTGCCACGATCTTATCAGCAAGATGCTCTCCGTAAACACTCCATGGTTGTAAATGTGAAGAACTCACGGAGCCTTCAGCGAGTTTTTCTTCCGTAATGCTGCCATCCGGCAACAAATCCGCACTGCGTACCTCTTCTGCCAAATGCTTCAGCGTGATGCTGTCCGATCGAATATGGCGGCCATCCACCGCATCCCCGGCCAAATGACCTCCAGAGACGCTGCCTTGGGCTAAATGGAAAGACTGAATCGTCGCGACTTCAATCTTCTCGCCTGTAATACTGCCTTCCGGTAATAAATCAGCGCTGCGCACTTCTTCTGCCAAATGATTCAGAGTAATGCTTCCAGCACGGATATGGCGGCTATCTACCGCATTCCCCCCTAAGTGTCCCCCATAGACACTGCCAGGAGCCAAGTGGTAGGCAGTAATAGATCCACCCTCCAACTTTTTACCGGTAATGCTACCATCCGGCAGTAACTCGGTGCTGCGTACCTCATCCGCTAGATGTGCTAGCTTGATCTCACCTTTTCCAATATGGAGACCTTCTACTGCAGACGGACTCAGATGAGTTCTATCCACACTTCCAGGCACTAGATGAATTGCTTCTACGGAGGCTTCCGCCAGCTTCTCCCCAGTAATGCTTCCGTCTGGCAGCAGTTCGGAGCTGCGTACCTCATCCGCCAGATGCGCTAGCTTGATCTCACCTTTTCCAATATGGCGTCCTTCTATTGCAGACGGACTCAGATGAGTTCCCTCCACGCTTTCAGGTACAAGGTGATTTGAATTTATGGATGCTTCCGCCAGTTTCTCCCCAGTAATGCTACCGTCTGGCAGCAAATTGGAGCTGCGTGTTTCTTCGGCCAAATGAGCCAGCGTGATCTCACCATATCGGATATGACGTCCTTCTATTGTGTCCGGACTCAAATGACTGCCATCTACGCTTCCAGGCACCAGATGATTAGAATTTACGGATTCTTCCGCCAACTTCTCCCGAGTGATGCTACCGTCTGGCAGCAAGTCAGCGCTACGTGTTTCTTCGGCCAGATGAGCTAACGTAATCTCACCTTTTCCAATATGGCGCCCTTCGACAGAACCTGAACTTAGATGAACGCCTTCCACACTTCCAGGTACTAGATGATTTGAATTTACGGAAGCATGTGCCAGCTTTACTCCAGAAATACTACCGTCTGGCAGCAATTTGGAGCTGCGTGTTTCTTTTGCCAAATGAGCCAGCGTAATCTCACCGTATCGGATATGACGTCCTTCAACTGTGTCTGGGCCTAAATGGCTGCCATCCACACTGCCAGGCACTAGATGTATAGAACTTACGGATTCTTCCGCCAACTTCTCTCTAGTAATACTACCATCTGGCAGCAGATCAGCGCTTCGGGTTTCATCGGCGAGATGAGCCAGGGTAATCTCACCATTTCCAATATGACGTCCTTCGACGGAACCTGAACTCAGATGTCCACCCTCCACACTTCCTAACACTAGATGAATAGAATCCACGGATGCTCCCGCCAGCTTCTTCCCGGTAATACTACCTTCAGGCAGCAAGTCGGAGGTATATGCATCTGCAGCCAGATGAGCCAGCGTGACCTCACCCGGTAGGATATGTCGACCTTCGACAGAACCCGAATTCAAATGGCTTCCGTTCACACTTCCAGGCAGGAGATGATTGGAATCTACCGATCCTTCTGCCAGCTTCTCCCCAGTTATGCAACCGTCTGGCAGCAACTCAGAGCTACGTACCTCTTCCGCCAGATGAGCCAGCGTGATCTCCCCCGGTAGGATATGACGGCCTTCAATCGTATCGATACACAGATGACTGCCGTCTACACTGCCAGGTGAAAGATGCTGAGAATCCACGGCACCTTTTACCAGCTTAGAGCTATTAATACTGCCCTCTTGGATTTGAACCGCAGAAATAGAATTCGGAAGGATATGACCATTCCCGATAGACAACGGCCGGATATGCGCCCCACTGACACTGCCAGGATTCAAATGTCTACTTTGAACAGCACTTTCGCTTATGGTTTTCGAACTTACAGCATTTACCGACAAATGCTCAGCTTGAACTGCTGACGCCGCCAGTTTACTGGATTCTATGCTGCCGTCTGCAAGCTTAGCCGAAGTGACTGCTAAATCACTGATTTTATCCGTTGAGACACTTTCCGGTGAAAGCTTCAACGAGGTTACTGCATGATCGGCCAGATGATGAGGCTGCACGGCTCCTGCTGCCAGGTGAATTTCTCTCACCGCAGCGGAAGCCAGCTTATCTCCTGAAACTGAGCCCGATTGAATCGCAGCGGAAGTCACACTATTTTCACCAAGATGTCTTCGTTCCACGGCTCCCGTGGCCAAATGATCCTTATTTACCACAGCATCCTGCAATACACGGCCGCTCACACTGGCATCCGCCAGATGTTTTTCCTCCACTGTACAAAAAGCGATATGTTCACCACTGACTACTTCACGCGCAATCGTGCTGCCAATCACTGCACCCGCTGCCAGCTTAGCTGCATTTACACTTCCATCTGCCAACTTGGCTGAAGTAACGCTCTGTGCACGAAGATGCTCCCCACCCACAGATTCTGAAGCCAGCTGTTCTCCAGTCACAGCACCGGAAGATAAATGTTGAGTCTGAATAGCTTCTTCCTTGAGCTGCTCCGAGCCGACCGCTTCCGCAGCTATATGCGAATGATTCACTGCTTCGCGTTCCAGATGAATAGAAGTTATGGCTTGCATAGCAATTTGCGGTCCGCGAATGGCGGATTTAGCAATATGTCTTGTGGTCACTGCTTCGTCTGCCAGCTTATGTGGGAGAATGCTTTGGTCAGCAATTTTGGACGAGGTTACCGCTTGCTCCACTAGCTGCGCAGTCCCTACTGCACCCTCAGCCAGCTTTAAAAAAGAGATGCTGCGGTCAGCCAAATGCCGACTTGATATTTCGCCATCACCGATATGATTACCATTCACACTTTCTGGGCTTAAATGTACGCTTCTTACGACATCTGCACCAAGTTGCTTAGAACCTATAGCTCCATCAGCTAAATGCCCGCCTTCGATAATACCCGACTGCAGCTGTTCCTTACCGATCAATTTGCTGGCAAGCTGATCAGAACCAATCGCTCCCGGGGCCAGATGTCTGGCGGTTATCAAAGCGTCGCTAAGATGGCGGCCTTCAATGACAGCATCCGCTAGCTTTGAGCTGCTGATTTCACCATCAGCTATTTTATCGCCAGATACCGCTGCATCGGCCAGCTTGGAACGGTCAACACTGCCGTTTGCTAGGTGGCGGCTTGTGATGCTGCTGCTTCCTATTTTGTCACTAGTAACGGCTCCATCTTCCAGTAAATCCGCAGTAATAATCAAATCGCTTAAATGGCGGCTCTCAATAGCTTTATCTGCAATTTGACCGCCGCCTATAATCCGATCAGCCAGCTTCTCTGGACTAATACTGCCATTTTTCAGCTTCTCTCCACTGATCGAATGATCCAGCAGCTTACCGCCACTAACGCTTCCTTCTGCTAAATGCTCGCCCACTATCGATTCTGGTGCGATTTTTGCAGAAGTGACTGCCTTGTCCGCGATATTGATACTCTGTACAGCGTAATCTTGCAGCCAAGGTGTACCAATAATGCCGAACTTTAGCTTAGAACCGTCAATGGTACGTGGAGCGATTTTGGCTCCGGTCACCGCTGCATCCGAAAGATCATCTGTATAAACGGGCTGAAAACGTTCTTTCTCTGGAGGAGCGAACCATACGGTTTCAGGAAGATTATCCGCCTGTTTCTGAAGCTGCGCTTCCTCTATAAGCTCCGGCTCCAATTGTAGAACTGGAGCAGAAGTTGGCTCCTCTAGAACGACTTCAGCTATTGCTCCCCCACTTACCTGAACTTCCGCGATCTCTGCTTCACTGACTCCGTCACTGTTATTCCCCGAGCTTCTAGAGCTGCTTTTGGTATCCAGCATACTCAGTTCCTCTTTATTGGGATTATCTACAAAATAGAGTCGTTTCTGTGGACTGCGCGGCTGCTTTTTTTTGGAACCCCTCACAAGCAGTCTCCTCCTTCCATCTAATGTTTCTCCTAGGCATCATATGCAGCGGTATGGGCTTATGACACCCTTTTGCGATGAGGCATTCATAAGATTATGTATAAAAAAAGGCATCTGCCTTCGCGCATTCGTCCACCCTGACACGCGGGTACAAACATACTATGACAAGAGTAGAAAAAGCAGGGATCATGTAACCGATGAAACAGGAGGAACAAACATGGGGCATAAGCTCGTTGGAATATTACTAAATGCCGATATGCACCGGGGCGTTCCCCGGCTAAAAACAGGACAGGAGTCTCTATCCAACTATGAAGAGGCCGCGGCGGCATACGGTTTAGTCCCTTGCTTCCTGAAGCTCGCGGACATCGATACGGACACAGGCTTTAGTGCCGCCTATATAAAGGGAGTTAATGGATATAAAAGCGTAGTTGTTCCTACGCCTGCTGTTATCCATAACCGGGCAATATACAGCAAAAACAGCCCGGGGATGCAGCGTCTGCTGAAGCACTATCCCCTGATTTTCAATACATGTAATCGATACGGCAAAGATGAGATCCATCAGCTGCTTGAAAAAAATACGGAGCTTCGCGAATATTTACCCGTAACAACGAGAGTCTCAGGCCTAAAAGAAATGATGAATCTTTATCCCGATCTCATTCTTAAACCTTGCCGGGGAAGTATAGGGAATGGGGTCATGCGGCTGGTCCGCAAGGGAGCTCAGCGTTGGACCTTGAGCTACCTCTCCCCTTCGATGCAGCGCTGGAGAAGTATTCCCGTCAATCAGGCGGCGTTGCCACAAGCGCTCCGCGCACGCCTAACCTCCGTGCCTTATCTTGTACAAGAACGTATTCCCCTTGCTGAGATTGGAGGACGTCCCTTTGATCTACGCGTCACCGTTCAGCGCGGCTGGGGAGGAGATTGGCAGGTCACTGGGCTCTTCGCCAAACTGGCTGCCCCAGGGGGCTTTGTCTCCAATATAGCCCGCGGAGGAGAAGCGTTAAGCTCCTCCCTCGCGCTCGAAAAGGCCTTTTCAAGATCCACAGCGGCCCACATCCGTATGTCTGTCGAAATACTTAGCCTTGCAATCGCACGGTGTCTGGAGCAAGACCTTCCCGGACTGGCCGATATCGGACTGGATATAGGCATTACTAAGGACGGACGACTCTTCTTCATAGAATGTAACGGTCGCGACCAACGCTACGGATTTCATAAAGCCGGCCTTACGGAAATTTGGAAAGACAGCTATCGCAGACCTATGGGATACGCGCGTTTTTTAATAGAAACGAACAGTACGGTATATAACAGTTATTGATTTGTCTCCTATTCTATGTCAATATAATGCAGAGCAGAGACGACCCGTATACAACCGTACTGCTGCATTATGGAAGGGAGATGGGCATGGTAAAACAATTGCTACGGCTGATGACCGAGCTATCCTCACACCGGTGGCTTTCACGGTTAATGGGATCTTTTTCTCATAGTAGAATCAGCCGTTTTCTTATCCCGGCATTTATTAAGACTTATCAAATCCCCTCCGCTCAAGCGGAGAAAAATCCTGGAGAATATCTCACTCTTAATGAGTTTTTCAGCCGCCGGCTGAAGCCGGGCATGCGGCCTATTGCAACCGACGCTGACGCTTTGGTTAGTCCCGTAGACGCAACGATTACTGCTATGGGTGACATTAACGCCGGTACGATTATGAATGTAAAAGGGCAGGATTATAAGATCGAGGATCTCCTTAATCACTCCCCGCATCTGGAGCTGTACAAGAAGGGTTTTTTCTTCGTTCTTTATTTGAGTCCTACCGATTATCACCGGATTCACTCTCCCCTTACCGGACAAAAGGTGGAGAGCGATTATATTCGCGGACGGGCCTATCCTGTCAACGATTTCGGAATGCGACATATGAAGGGTGTCCTGAACCGCAACGAACGTCTCATTACGTATATTGCCGGGAGTCACGGGGAAACCGCGGTAGTAAAGGTAGGCGCAATGAACGTCAGCAGTATCCGTTATACGGATGATACGGCTGCCGAGTGGCAAATAGGCGATGATCTGGCTTATTTTGAGTTTGGCTCCACCGTAGTGCTGCTCACGGAAAGCGGTACCTTTACCCCGAGACCCAAGCTTGAGGTCAACTCAAAGGTAAAAATGGGCGAACTACTGGGAATGTTGCATCGACCTTTGTAGGGAGATTTAGGCGAATTTCAAAAAAAATTAGAGGGTGCCTCAAAAGCCATGAAATGGCTGCTGGGGTGCCCTCTAATTTTTGGGACTTCGTGTGGAGCATAGTTGCGGACGCGAACGCTCTAGCTATCGTTAGCTATCGTTAGCTATCGTATACCTATCGTCTAGCCGTCGTGGACCTATCGTTAGCTATCGGACCCAGCTGACCTTATACGCAGCTTTTTCACACATTTGCGCTTCTATCGGACTCCACCGCAACTATTGGCATCAAAAACGCCTTATTAGAGTCGATTCTTGGGCAATAGCGACGCTGGAGTCCGAAACTCCGCTCAAATGGCGATAAATGGGCAAATAGCGGCTGCTGAGTCCGTAAGCATTTGCAGAGCGTTGGTGGAGGTTGGTCGAAAGTTAGTTAAGGACTAGTCGAGGATTAGTGGAGAGCTGGTAGAGTATTGGTCGAGAATCAACGGAGAGTTGGTGGAACGTTAGCATTCAACGCTATCGGACCCAGCTGACCTTAAACGCGCCATTTTCGCACATTTGATTGGTCACAAACACACTAATAACAAAAAGGACAGCCCCAAGGCTGTCCTTTTATCTTTTCATGTAACCCACCTATTACGCCTCTTACGCCTATTTAACCTATTAAACCTGTTATGCTTATTCAACCTGCTACGCCCTAATATGCTTATTACACCTAATACGCCTGTTACGCTTATATAACCTATTACACCTGTTGCGCTTATTTAACCTATACGCCCCGTTTTGCTTATTACTGTACACCCGTTATGCTCAGCACCTGCTACGCCTATACGCTTATTACACGCCCATTACACATGTCCCTGCTTAGCAACATCAAGCGCCTTGGCCGCTACCTGTTCCGGATCTCCTAGATAAAAGCGACTGATAGGATTCATGTCCTCATCCAGTTTGTACACGAGCGGTACTCCTGTAGGAATATTGAGCTCCAGTAATGCCGCTTCATCAATATCCTCCATAAATTTAATCAATGCACGCAGCGTATTGCCGTGGGCTGAGATAAGCACCCGTTCTTTTTTACGCAAAAGAGGTACGATCCGGTTTCCCCAGAAATCGCCTACACGATGTACAGTGTCCTCCAGGCTCTCTCCACGCGGGATATCTCCCGGACGAACACTGCTGTAGCGAATATCGTTTCTGGCATACCTAGGATCATCAAGCTCCAGCAACGGGGGTCTCACCGATAAACTCCGCCGCCAGATATGCAGCTGCTCATCTCCATATTTTAGTGCTGTCTCGCTTTTACTTAATCCCTGCAATGCCCCGTAATGGCGTTCATTCAATTTCCAAGACTTTTGCACGGGAATCCACAGCAAATCCATCTCATCCAGTACATAGTTAAGAGTTTTAATCGAGCGTCTGAGTACCGAAGCAAAAGCCAGATCAAATGTATACCCAGCGTCCTTCAACAGCTTACCAGCAGTCTTTGCCTCTTGGATACCCTTCTCAGTTAAATCCGGGTCACTCCAGCCTGTGAACAAATTCTGTACATTGTACTGGCTCTCACCATGACGTATAAGTACGATTTCGTACATTTTCTCTCTCTCCTTCCAACTATGGACCTTATATATTCTACCGACGAACAACATTATGCGAAACGTATCGCAGAAAGCTCTCACCTTAGTAATAACCCAATCGTAGAAATAAATATCTACCGCTACCTCATAGTTAGGCCAATTAAACATCCTCAAAGGTACGTGAATGAGGCGTGCATGGAGCGTGAACGGTGTGTGGATATTGCGGTAAATGAGCGTACGCTTCATTGCAGAATGTGCAACAGAAAATCTTAACTTTCACTTGAAGATACATTACATTGTACTTCGTGCAATAGATTATCGTGATAATCTCTAGAAAGGCTGTTTCTGCTGAATTTGAATGTAAGATGTGTCACAGAATTCAAATTCGACTGCTATTAGAGTCAATCTATTGTACAAAATACAACGTGGGGCACGATGAAATGCCCATCAGTTACTCTAATCTTCGACTTAAGTTCATTATATATATCATTTTCTAACAACACAAAAAAACCGGATGCCTCACGGCCCCGGCTATTTATATTTTTAGTCATATCAGGCGATTCTATGCTAGCTTGTTCAGTTTAGAACCAGCTATCCACGACAAAAGCATTCGCCTGCTTTAACCGTTTTAAGCGGTTTCTAAAAATACCTCCGCCTCCACTCTTACAATCCGTGTTGCAAATTCTGCGTCTGATGATCATGCCAAGAGTCTCCTTCCAAGAAGTTATGTAAATTCTCTGTAAACTAAACTGCAAAGTATTTACCCTTGGTTGATCAAACTGAAACAAAAAAAGTGAATCAGCGGATCTCAGATGGACTTTTTCCGGTATATTGCTTGAACTGGCGGCTGAAAAAGAAAATGTCACGATATCCAAGCGCATCTGCTACCTCAGTAACATTCATTCCCGCGTACAGCAGTAAATGCTGAGCACGCTCAATCCGGGCTCGGATGACATAAGACTGCACAGAAGAACCCGTAAGCTCCTTGAACTTAATTGAAAAATACCGCGGTGAAAGCCCCGCACGAGCAGCAAGATCCTCTACTCGATGTGCAATCCCCGGATGCTGGCTCACATAGTTCGCTATTTCGTGAATGATTTCTGTCAAATGGTTGCTAACATAACGTTCTACTGGCTTCACACGGTCCTCCCTCAGCAGATGAATCATCAGCTGCTTCAGTACAAGCTGCCCCTCTTCCTCAGCGGCGTAAGTATCCACCAGAAATAGTCGAACGTACCTAGCAAGCAGATGTTCAAATTCAACGGTTTCTGTAAGCTCACGATAGGGCAGCGGAATATCCGTCACCTCTTCGGAGACATCAAAATGAATATATGTAAGTACAAGTGGCTTTTGCGGATTATGTGTAGCACTTGTATGGTCACCCGGACGAAAAAGGAAGCAGCTTCCCTTACCTACTTGAAAGGGTTCATCGTTACGCACAACCGTCCCTTCCCCGCTCCATACATAAAATAAATCATAATTTTGCAGCGACTTCTCTCTTTTTTGCCATTTCCAGCCCGGCTCGCATACAATCTTAGCCAGAGCCGGCAAAATAACAAAAGAGGACGGCGATGCATGCAGCATAACGTTCCCTCCTAAAAGTTTTGTTAGCATAACCTACTTTGAACTACTTCGCAAAACTTGCCTCGTAAGCATCCGTTTTGTTTTGTTTTGTTAGCAAATCTGCTTTGAACTACTTCGCAAAACTCGCTTCGTAAGCATCCGCTTTGTTTTGTTAGCAAAACTTGTCTCGTAAGCATCCGCTTAGTATTCTCAGCAAATCTGCTCTTTCTGACTTCGCAGTGTCTATATAGTTTTGTTTAGCTTAATCTACTCCGAGTTTCTTCGTCAAAATTCTTAAGCATTCGGTTAGTTTTGCATTTCATCTTCTTTATCATACCTTGTCATGTTGCATTTTGTACATCTTCCCACGCCAGATGCAGGCTTGTTATCCCTTCCTCCAGCTCCACGGCATTCAGATGGGCAAAAGAAAAACAAGCGGCCGGCGCTCCCGGTGATAGCTGATATAACGCGGCATCTCTAAAATCCGTGCCGCGCCTAAGCGCTGCCGCTCGGAAAGCAACAAACTCTTCGCTGCTGCGCAGCCAGCGGGCATATACATGCAAGCCCGCATCACCAGGCAGCAGCTCGAAGAGCTCCTTAAGCCGTTCCGACAGCAGCGTCCTGAGGATGCGTCCGCGGTCACCATAGATGCGTGTCATCCGGCGCAGATGACGGCCATAGCCGCCTGTATTCATGAACCGCGCCAAGGCTCGCTGCTCCAGCAGCCCTACCGGCAAGGGCTCATATAGTGCCTTGGCGGCGATAGTCGGCTTTACTAAAGGGGGCGGAAGCACTGCAAAACCGAGCCGCAGGCCTGAAAACATCGTGTTTGAAAAGGAGCCCACATATACGACCCGCTCTTCACGATCCAGTGCTTTTAAGGGCTCGATAGGACGCCCAGCCCAACGGAACTCACTGTCATAATCATCTTCAATGATTACTGCATGATGCCGCTGCGCCCATTCCAACAAGGTTCGGCGTCGTTCCAAAGGCAGTACCACACCCGTAGGAAATTGACGGCTCGGCGTAACAAACAACAGCCGGGCATCCCAATCCTCCGGAATAAGACCGTTGCCATCCAGCTCCCCTGCCAGCAATCGGCCTCCGGTGATCTCTACGGCTCGGCGAATCCCGTGAAAGCCCGGGTTCTCAACGACCGCTGAGCCTTCTGCATCCAGCAGCAGCTGCGTCAAAATAACGATGCCTTGCATCGAGCCGCTGAACAATACGATATGCTCTGCATCCGCGCGAATCCCGCGGGTAATCCGCAGATGTGCAGCGATAGCTTTCCGAAGTCCTTCATCGCCTTGAGGTGGACAAGTGCTTTGCAGCAATCCACCTTCCTTCCCTCCGGCATAAGAGAGCGCACTACGCCATTCGGAGTATGGAAAATGTTCCATCCGCATACCACTACTCTGGAAGCTCACTACTTTCTTGTTACTCTTTTCATAAAAGGGTATCGGGCGCGCAAGCAGCCGCTTTCCCCACGCCGAGATCGGAATCGTAGTCTCACTTGCACAATCTCCTCCAGCAGCATCTGCGGCTTCACCCAAAGCCCGGTTCTCACCGTCACTGCCACTGGCAGCTGAAGCAAAGCTATCTTCCGATACGAATGTCCCCCGCCCCGTTTCAGTCCTTACATAACCATCAGCGAGCAACATTTCATACACCTGCGAGACCGATCCGCGCGACAGCTCATAGTGCTTAGCAAGACTTCGTGTAGACGGCAGCGGAGTGCCTCCCGGAAGTGTTCCTTCCAATATTCCTGCGCGGAGCGCGTGATATAACGCTAAATATTTGTAGCGGTGTATCGCCAGATATTGATCGTATGCCAGCGTGATATTCATCGTTATCCTCCTTGACCAGCAAGTGGTCCATTAAAAACTATCTTAATTGGTCCTTTTTAATTGTCAACCACTCTACTATTCTTTAAAGAACATTTACATTGGAGCAGACGCTCTAGACTAAAAAGAAAGAGGACGTGATCCCTATGCGCAGAAAAGAATTTAAAGTAGATCAGGAGGAAGATTTGGTCTCTTTTCTAAACGGAATGAGTTTTGGTTTTCTCGGAACAAGCGATGAGCAGGGGCAACCGCGGGTGACACCGTTGAATTTTGTATATACAGATGGTTGTTTCTATTTCCACGGCAGTCATGCTGGTAGCAAAATGAAGTCGATCCGCAATCAGCAGCAGGTCTGCTTTACGGTAGCGGATGAGTATGCCCTTATCCCGTCTTATTTTAGCGATCCCGAGCTGGCCTGCCCAGCAACCGCCTATTTTAAAAGTGTGACCGCCTACGGCACAGCCGAACCTGTTGAAGACATTAGTGAAAAAGCCAGTGTACTCTCCTTATTTATGAAAAAGCTCCAGCCCGAGGGGGGTTATGATTCCATCGATGCAGAGGACCCTAAATATCGTCCCCGTCTAAAGGGTGTTGCCGTTGTGCGCATTACCCCCGAGGAGATCACTGCGAAGTTTAAGTTTGGGCAAAACCTAAAAGAAGAAGAGCGCTCCGGCATCATTTCCGGCCTGTCTGAAAGAAATAATCCGCGTGATGAAGAAACGATAGAAATGATGAAAAAATACTGCCCTTTCCACGCCGAATGATATTTTTTAAAAATCGTATCTTTCCAAGTGACGGTTGCAATTGGCGGTGATATAATGTTAGGCAATGTTAACAGTATGTTATCCCCAAAGAACCCTGGAAGGATGAAACTGATGAATCCACTAGCTGGACAATTAAACGAAAGTATCAAAGCAGGAAATGAACATGTGTATGATATGCTCTCTACGCTTGGCAAAGAGATTTACTTCCCAAAAGAGGGCATCCTTAGCCAATCCGCTGAAGCAGGAGCTCACGCCAAGAAATACAACGCAACCATCGGTATTGCTACTGAAGGTGGCGTACCTATGCACCTCGGCGTCATTCAGGATAAACTCTCCGCTTACAGTCCTAAGGATCTTTATAGTTACGCCCCTCCGGCAGGTAAACCAGAGCTGCGTACTGTATGGCGTGAAAAGATGCTGCGCGAAAATCCATCGCTAGAAGGTAAAACCATCAGCAATCCCGTTGTAACCAATGCCCTGACTCACGGGCTTAGCATTGTCGCTGACCTCTTCGCAGAGCCAGGTGACGCGATTATCTACCCGGACAAGAACTGGGAGAACTACGAATTAACCTTCGGAATCCGCCGCCATGGGGAGACCGTTAACTATCCGCTGTTCACAGAAGAAATGACGTTTAACAGTGCAGGTCTGGAAGACGCGCTGCTTGCTCAAAAAGAACGCGGCAAAGCGATTGTGCTGCTAAACTTCCCTAACAATCCTACCGGATATACTCCAGGGATTAAGGAAGGCGATGAGATCGTTGCAGCTATCCTTCGTGCGGCTGAGGAAGGCATCAACGTTGTTGTTGTAAGTGATGATGCATACTTCGGGTTATTCTTTGAGGATTCACTAAAAGAATCGCTGTTTGGCAAACTGGCTCATCTGCATCCTCGTGTGCTTCCAATCAAGATTGACGGTGCGACCAAAGAAGAATTTGTCTGGGGCTTCCGTGTGGGTTTCATCACTTATGCCTCGGAGGACAAAGACCTGCTGGCAGCATTGGAGCAAAAAACACTAGGCATCATCCGTGCCACCATTTCCAGCGGTGCGCATCCTTCGCAGACCTTCGTACTAGACGCCTTGAAATCTCCGGAATTCGAAGCACAGAAGGAAGAGAAGTTCCAGATCATGAAAGGCCGTGCGAATAAAGTAAAAGCACTGCTGGATAGCGGCAAATACGGCGAGGATGTGTGGACGTATTATCCTTTTAACTCCGGTTACTTTATGTGTCTGAAGCTGCACACAGTTGCGGCTGAAGATCTCCGGCTTCACCTGATTCATAATTACGGACTAGGCACTATTGCTTTGGGTGAAACTGACCTACGTATTGCTTTCTCATGTATCGAAGAGGAACAGCTCGAAGATCTTTTCGATCTTGTATACGCAGGTGTTCGCGATTTAGAAAAAGCCTAACTGAACTTTATATAGCTTACAATCAGCTCCGTTTTCACGGAGCTGATTTTTTTTGTACACGAATCCGACATTGGCCTATACACGCCCCACTCTCCGCACATACAATACGATGTACTCAAGTACAACACACACACCGAAAGGGGAATGAACATGAGCGAAGAAGTTAGAGGCGGATATGGATGTTGTGGAGGTGGCCCATTCACTAGCACTGGCGCCATCCTGGTTCTCTTTATCTTGCTGGTTATCATCAGCCGTTCACTTTTTGTCTAACCATTAATGACAGTCTCGGGAGAGAGCTCTAAGCTCTTTCCTATTTTCAATCCCTTTTTTTCACAATAGACGTGGGTGTCCAGTAGGTCATGATAATGGCTGCTGTGACGTCTGCGTCTTTTTTTTAAAATTCCACCTTGTTCTTAGCACCAACCGCACCAACCTTTGTTACCTCAGATCACATTTGCCCGCACAAAAGCAGCTATCGGACACCGCAGACCCTAAAGGCAGTATAATCCCATATTTTACTCACTTACGGACCCCAAAGCCGTTATTGGCATGCCAAACCCCAAATATGAACCTCTTCATAGGGAATAACGCCACTGGTGTCCGAACTTCCCCGATAAAGGTTGTAGATTTGCAAATAACGTCAACTGGGTCCGTAAGCCTCAGGGGATAATTATGATCGGCGGCGGAGGTGCGGGCTTAATGTAGATCCAAACCACACCTTAAAAAGGCTGTCGCAAACGTAGAAAATCTACGGCTGCGACAGCCCAAAAGCTTAAAGTATCTTTACAGCTGATGTATTACAGATTGTACAGGTTGTAGATCAAAACCGCTGCCTCTGCACGGGTGGTAACACCTTGTGGATGAATCCGCAAGCCGTCTCCCTTGATCAGGCCAGCACGTATTAGTGCTGCCACACTGTCACGTGCAAACGCTGATACTTGCTGGCTATCCGTGAAACGGGTCATTGAAGCTCCGTTGCCGGCTGGAAGCTGTCTGCCGGCTGCTGCAATCGCTTTTGCAGCCAATGTCATCATTTCCTGCCGCGTAACAGAAGCGTTAGGATCAAAGCTTCCATCTGGACGACCAGTGGCGATCCCCAACTGCTTCGCTATAGCCAACGCTTCATATCTGTAATCGCCAGGCTGCACATCTGTGAAGCTTTCTGCACTAACGCCTTCCAAGCCAAGCGCTTTTATAAGCAGGAGCACAAAATCTCCCCGCTTCACTTCCGCTTGAGGCACAAATTGATCCTCTGTCATTCCGTTGATGATGCCTTTGGAGCCAAGCACCTCAATCGCATTGCGGGCCCACTCAAATTTACCGATATCCCGGAATGTCTTCTCCGTAAAGGTGATACTGTACATACCAGAGAGAATTCCTGTAAAGGAAACCATCCCTGTAGCAGCGATATATCTGCCACTTGGAACAACCGTTAGAATCCCCAACGGATTCAGACTATGAATCGTTATATGTCCTTCTTTACCACGTTCTTCTGATCGTGGAATATACGGTAGGGACACCTTAACCCGCATGTCAGGACTGTTCCATACGGCTTCCTTGCCATTGATAGTTACGCTCAGTTTAAATTCTGGACGAGAATCTGAATCCACCTTGGTTATCGTAATTACCCAAGGGGTTCCTGCCTCTTTTGCCGCTTGTTTCAGCAGACTACCTGGCAGCTCCAGCACACCAAATTCAGTATGAACGACCAATGAAGTCTTATCATCTGCAAAGATTATAACGTTTGGCAATTGCAGCTCATAACCCTTAGCTGTAGCTACTGCCGGTATATCAACAGTAACCGCTGAAGTTGCTCCACTTAAGCCTGCTGTAGCAGCCTTTTTCAAGCTCTCCAGGTCTACACTTGCTCTCGCCGCACCGGTATTACTGTTCAGCACTGGTGTTGCTGTAAGGATGGTGCTGCCGGTTACACTGCCTGCATTTCCGCTTGAATTCCCCCCTGTTGTTCCGCTGTTGCCACCACCTGTGGTACCCCCGCTTCCGGAAGTTGGTGCTGTCGTTGGCCGAGTAGTCGGTTCAATGGTTGGACTTGGGGTTGGTTCAGGCGTTGCTGTTGGTGTAGGTGTTGGATCAGGTTTATCCGCAGAAACAATATATTCAAAACTGGAAATATCACTTGGCTTCCAGCCCTCTTTTACAGCAATCGCCTTAATCGTCTTGCTCTTGCCTACATAAATCACTCCACTATACAGTTCGCTGGCTGCTGTAGGTACAGTGCCATCCAACGTGTAGTGAATAGACGCTCCAGCTGTAGCTGTAGTTAACTTCACGGCAACCTGCCCTGTATAAGTTCCCCCGGCAGGATCAGCCTGCGGTGCAGACACCGTTTTCATATCAACCACTCCGCTGATCACATATGTGAATGGAGCTACAAAACTGTTCTCCATGCCCTCTTTTACCGCTATCGTACGAAGAACTGTGACTCCTGCTGCGTCAATAGTTCCGGTATAAAGTGGACTGTCTGCTGTAGGCAATGACCCATCGGTTGTGTAATGAATCTCTGCTCCTGATGTCGCTGTAGTAAGGCTGATCGTTTGTAATCCGCTGTAAGCTCCCGGTTTCAAAGAAGAAACGGGTAAGGAAACCTTTGAATGAATCGGCTGCTCTCCTTCTTCCGTCCGTTCCAGCGTAAACCAATCTAGATTGGCACCGTCATTATTGAAGCTCATCCGTACTACCAGTTTTCCTTGCGCAAGTTGTACGACACCACTCGCCAGCGTGTAATTCGACCATCCACCTGTAGTAGGCATAGGCACTGTTGAGAGTTTTGTACCCTTTACAGATAACGTAGTGCTTACCCCGCCTTGTGCTGTAGCATACCGATATACGATTTTATAAAATCCGGCTTCAGTAATATCAAGGACATAATCCATGGAACCCCCTGCAACGGTAAACCCTACATTTCTAAAGTCCAGCACACCGCCAGTCATGGTACTCTGAATTCCATTGGGTGTAGCATCGTAATAATTCTCGGCTTCCACCTTTAAAGAACCAGCGCCATCCATGATTTCTTCAGTATAAGGTTCTATTTGAATACCACTGAGCTCGTATCCTGCTGATCCAGCTTGCAGGCGCAGCTTCTGTTCACCCGCCTTCAATTGAAGAACGGTGCGTATGCCAACGGTTTGCGAGTAAAGATTCGGCACATCAACGGTTCTTAATGTCTTCCCATCCTCCGTTTTATAAATAATGCCCTTAGGAGCACCATTCGCGGAAGTTACGGTAAGCGTAAAAGCATAGTTTCCATCCTGCGGCACATTTACCCAGTAATCGATGCTGTCTCCAGCATCAATGCCGGTCAGCTTCGCTCCACTGCCTTGGCCGCTGACTGTGATCCCTTGCAGCTGGTAGAATTGATCCAGTGCGTTCAAGCTTGTGACTTCTATAGGTGCTGTAGCACTAGTTGTTCCTAAGAGCTTAACCTCCGCACGCAGCACGCCGCCACCACTTGAATCGGCATAAGCATTTGCAGGCACATTCACGGCAAGCTGCAAATCACTATAATACGGGGTATGATCATTCCAGGCCAGCGTCAGCTTCACATGGGTAGGGTCAAGTAAGGCAGCTGCCCCAATACTTACATGCCCCTGATCCTTACCTGGGCCCGAGACAGAAATGCTCTGAATGGCATCAGGATTAAATGTCCCTCCTGAAAGGCTGACTACCAATTCATTCCCGTTCACTTGATAAGGAAGCGTGCTCGGAGAAAGACTGATGCTCTCTTCGTCGTTGATTGCTGTAACTATAAGAGGCAATTTCAGAACATGTACGCTGTCAAAAGACTGATTTGATTCTGTCTGATACACATCAGCGGTAACCGTAAGAATACGATCCGTGTCGAAATCAATAATTCGCGTACCCGCTAATACGACCTTCGCTGTATAATCATCCACCCGGTATACGCTATTGACAACTGTACCTTCGTAACCTTCAATAGACCAATAAGCGGTGTCCAGTTCAGGTGCATATTTGTCATTTACTAGCTTGACGATAACTTCTGCACCCTCCTCATTTCCTTCTACCAGAGCAGTCTCCGATTGAAGCGCGGGGCCGATCGTAAGCGACTGCAGATGAAATCCTGCTCCATTTACTTTCATGGTCAGCGTCTGCTCCCCGGCAGGCAAGGTTACCGTTCCATTAGCTATTTGCCAATTGGACCATCCCCCCGTCTTCGTCAAAGCATAAGTAGCTGCCGTTACCGTTACTCCATCCTCTCCCGTCAGCAGTTCCAGCTCTGCATCATCCTGATTAGTAGCATAGGAGATCAGGAGTGGGTAGGTACCGCTGGCAGGTACATTAATCTTGTACTTCACCCAATCGCCGGGGTCAGTATAACCCACTGCACCACCCGTTACTAATACACCTGAAGCTGTCGTGTAGTCTTGCCCTTGAAGCACAGCAGGAAGCTCATGTGATCCGGAAGGCGCTTGGCGTAAAGCTAATGAACGGATATTATAACCGTTCCCGTTCGTCTTCAAGGTGAGCTTGTGAATGCCCTTGTTCAGAGAGATCAAGGATTGATAATCTGCAAAATCGGTCAGACTCTCCGTCTGCTGCACAATTGGAAGCGTAGCAATGACCTTACCATCTTCACTAATCTCCACCGATTTTCCGGCGCCATCGCTGAATTGAGCGGCATGCTTAAATTGAAGTGAATATTCACCGCTCTCTTTAACATCAATCACATAGTCGAAGGTGGACGATGCGTCTGGCGAGAACCCGCCAATATAACCCTGCTCATTCACAGTGTAAACCCCTTGCGCTTCTTCAAAATCAACAGCATTCACTACACCCGGCACCGCCTGTATACCATTCAGACGTTCCCAGCTATAAGTGCCCACTGATTTCGCCGGCAGCACAGCACTAATTTGCGCACCGTCCACTAGCAATTTAAACGGCTGTGGATCCGACGTCTGGTTGATTACTACCGTCACAATCTCTTTTCCATCTGGACTAGCAAAAGCTACGTTCGTTACAGTACTGCTTGAGCCGTAGTCACTATCAATCCGCACGTACCCCGGTTTAACGAATTTTGTATATTGGCCCATCAGATAATATTCTGGCAGCAGCCAGTAATGGTTACGGTCTCCCGAATCCTGCACAATCGGGGTTGGGTCTGGCGTTCCGGTCCACTGATGGGAGGCAATATCACTGTCCAGCATCGCTACCCAGGAGTTATAGCTGCGGGCCCAATTACGGAAATATTGAGCAATGCGGTCTGCGCCTGAGGTACCCCAGACTGCGCGTTCGGTCAAATATACATTTTTGTCAGGATAGAGATTATGGAGTTGGGTCATCAGACCAAGGTCACCGCCATAATCATGAAAAGCAGTTCCGTCCACCGCATCGTAGGCACCTAATTCAGGATTGCCTAGGATTTGTGCTGGATAGGCCATCGTGTCACCAGGATTATGATCAAATGTCCACAGCTTCACGTCTTTGAAACCATGTTCATCTAATTCCTTCCGCAGCAGTTTAGCCAGCTGGGCTTCTTGCTCCCACGGCATTTTGGTGCTTGGATATTCAATTTCCAGCAAAGGTTCATTCTGCAAGGTCAGACCTTCAAAGGTAATTCCCAGCTTCTCGTACTCCTGTACGAACTTAAGATAATATTTGGCCAGTACAGGCAGATATTCATCCTTCACTTGGCCTTTGATCATACTGTCTGTAGTCTTCATCCAACCGGGCGGGCTCCAAGGTGAGGCAAAAAACTTAATATCCGGATTGATGTTTTGAATTTTTTTAACCGTGCTGATGATATGGTAGTCAATATCCTTTTGGATGGAGAAATGCTCCAAATTAATGTCGGTTTGTCCTGGAGGCATATCATCGTAGGTATAAAATTGTTTATCTGTAAAGTCAGCCGTCCCAATCGTCAACCGGAGCATACTCATTCCGATCCCCGATACAGGATCAATCATTTTCCGCAGCAATTCCTCCTGCTTCGCCGCAGACATCTTCGCCAGATTATTGACCGTCGATTCCTCCATGGAGGTACCGATCCCTAGAATAGATTGATATTTCCGGTCAGGATCAATATGGAGCTCTGTACCTGCCTTCACGTCGGGAACCACAATATCCAGCTTCGCCTGCTCTTCCAGCTTCAAATCACCCTCTTGATAACGGTCAGCATAATACCACTTCCGATCGGAAGGATCTCGCTCACTCGATACCCAAGAGCTAACTACATCTGACTTAATAACATGTTTAGTGCTTTCCCCGCCATCTCCGGGATTCGATGGATCTACAGGCACATCACCTGTTCGAGTGAAGCTTACCCAGTTCAGGTTGATATCTCCACCGGTAAATTCCAGACGGATCTTTTGCAACCCTGCCTTCTTAAACACAACATTTTCTACAGCTTTCGTCTGCCAATTCTGCCAGCCACCTGTTGAGGTCACGCTTAATGTTCCTAGCTTAGTTCCCTCTGCTGATTTGATATTGACGCCTGTAGTGCCACTATTAACGGAATAGCGGAAATCGGCTTGATACGTACCTGCTTGCGCCACATTCACGTTATATTCGAGCCACTGGCCAGCCGAGGTATAGCCGACATTGAGACCGCCACCTATATCCTGCGTATTTTCAGTTTGCAGTCCTGCGCTTTTGTTCAAAAAATCCTCTGCTTCAATTTTGCCGGGAATCGGCAGAGAAGGAATCTCTGGAGCTTCCGGATCGACAGGAGCGGTTGGAAGCTTTGGTGTTTTCTCATTTTTGGTCAAGCCATATCCCGTTTTGAACAACACATTTGTACTGTTATTGTCTGCCGGATAATTGTTCAAAGTGAATGGCCAACGAATCGGATTTTTGCCTACAAAATCCTTAGTACCAAATAACACATCAGCTACTCCAGCACCCTCTGTGCCTGGTAGCCAAGCTGCCACAAGCCCATCCCAATCTTCCAATTGGCTGGCTATCGTCATTGGACGTCCAGACACCAGTACAACGATAAGCGGAATATTAGGATCAGCAGCACGTATATTCGCAAGTGTCGCCAGATCCTGCTCATCCAGATTCAAGCTGGTCCGGTCGCCATCGGTCTCGGCGTAAGGTGTCTCACCGATAACAGCGATCGCCGCATCATAACCCGCAGCCCCGCGCCCATTAAGGTTATATGTGACCGTTGTAGAAGCAGGAACAGCCTCCTTTATCCCTTCGAGGATCGTCGTGCCTTCAGTTATATTGCCCGACTTCCCTTGCCAAGTGATCGACCAGCCGCCGGCTTGGTTACCGATATTATTAGCGTTTTTACCCGCTACGAATATTTTATCCATCCCGCTTAATTGTGATAGAATTGGACTTCCATTTACCTCATCATTCTTCAAAAGAACAAGCGACTCCGCCACAGCTTGGCGGGCTAATTTGCGGCTTTCTGCTGAGCCAAAAGCACTCAACAGCTCCGGATCGCTTTTGGGATGCTCGAACAATCCTGAAGCGATTTTGACATGCAGGATACGTTCTGCCGCATCATCTATGCGCTCCGTAGTGATTTTACCTTCGCCTACAAGTTCTGTGATGTACTTAATCGTATCCTTCCAAACGGTCGGCATCATGAACATATCGACTCCGGCGTTTACGGACACATTCAGCTGGTTCTTCAACCCGCTAACTGCTTTTCCTTCGCTATCCACTGTGATTTGCTGCACAGCGTTATAATCTGAGATAACGAAACCGGTAAAGCCAAGTCCGCCATTTTTCTTGTCACCCTTCAAAACATCGGTCAGCAAATGTTTATGGGCATGCATTTTAAGACCTTGGATGCTGTGATAGGAGGCCATAACCGTCTGCACCCCTGCGTCTACAGCTGCTTTATAAATTTTCAAATCCTTATCCATGATCTCTTGCTCGGTATATTTAGTGATGTTGCCTTGATTTACACCATTATCCGTATAACCTTCACCTAGATAATGTTTTGCAGTTGCCGTGATTGTATCTGTCCCTGCCAATGCAGCAGCAGTCCGTCCTTGCAGACCAAACACATAAGCCGCACCTAGTTCTGCTGAAATATCCTGATTATCACTAAAACCTTCATAGGTTCTACCCCATCTTGCATTATGAGGGGAGGCTATCGTTGGGGCAAACGTCCAGTTCGCTCCTGTTGCGGCTACTTCCTTAGCAGCAGCTGCACCAATAAGCTCAGTCAATGCGGGATCATTAGCAGCCCCTAGACCAATATTATGCGGAAAAAGCGTCGCGCCTTTGACATTGTTATGTCCATGCACCGCATCCACCCCATAGAGCAGCGGAATGCCTAATCTGGTAGACAATGCACCATCCTGATAACTATCAATCAAACTTCTCCAGTTATCGCGAGTGCTGTCACTTTCTTTTCCGTTAGGGAATGAGCCTCCCCCGCTGAGTACAGAGCCAAGAGCATATTTCTGTACCTCCTCAGGTGTGACGGCAGCTCTTTCTGCTTGAACCATCTGCCCAATCTTCTCTTCCAGCGTCATTCGGGATAATAGATCCGCAGTGCGCTCCTCCACACTTTTTGTGGGATCATAGTACACTGGAACTCCTGCGGCATCCGCTGCGGCCCGCGGTATACCCGCCTCAAGCACATTCAAGAATAAGGATGATAGTAAAAGCGCCACCATGAATATTGATAATCTTCTTTTCACGCCTGAATCCTCCCCCAATACTGTTTTGTTGGTACGGATGACTACGCCTATAAATGGAAGCGTATACATGATGTAAGATACAGGCTTATTATGCTGGAGCCATCTGGTAAAAGACATACAGCATTTTTTAAATACTCTGTTCCGTTTTTGCAAATTTAAGGACTTGCCCGCTCAAATTATGCTTCCAGCAAAAAAAGGCTCTCTCATTCGTAGAATTTCTCTACTGTGAGACAGCCTTTTTATTGTGAATATGAAATTGCCTTACAGATCGTCGTCATCCAATCGTGCCGCTTTGCGGGACAAGTATCCTTTAAACAGAAAGACTACCACAATACCTGCCGCTAAGGTAAAGATCACTGGCATCAGACGGTCACCTATGGAAGCTAAGAAAGGTAATCCAAGAATCAATGCCACAACCAGATGCGCACGGAATACAAATTGTGTTGTGTTGTCCGCCTTACTGCCTTCAGGAAAAGGATACACTGTCAGCCAAAAAGACTCGCTATGCAATTTGCGGAGTGCCGACAATTGAACACCAATGATAAACAGGAAGAACAAATAAATTCCGGTGCCAAAGTAACTATCACGGTTCCACCAATTCAGCAGCAGAGCCAGCACCGATATCCGCATAATGATTCCAAAGATATCGCCCCGGGCAAAGCTTTTGGTCAGCAGATACCGATAAGCAGTATCCTTGCGCCAAGGCAGCTTAGCGCCCCATTTGGAAAGATAACGGCGGGAATACACCCGTTGCTCACGGCCCGGCACATCCACGAACCAGCCCAGAACCATCAGCGCACGTGCACCTTGATTGTTTTCCATGGCGATCAGTCTTTCCCATGGCACAGCGTGACGTCCGGGCACAGACAGTGCAGCAAGATAGGCTGCTGCCAATAACACCATAAATATCAGGCTCGGACCGGCAGGCTGCCACAACCAAGCGGCAATAATCAAACCTCCAACTGCCCAGCGCAAGAAAGCATACACACCTGCCATCGGACGTGACAGCATAGCTATCTCTTTCCATAATCCATAACTCGCGATCAGCTTCACAGCAATCAGGATCAACACTGTAAATAAAAGTCGCTTGGGAGAATCATCTGTACGTATGTACAACGGCCAAAGGGTGATCAGTACAAATAACAAGCGAATGATCTTCCACACGTTTCCACTGACCCAGGATGGTGCAAAATATTCCTTCATGCGGTGACCCTGAGGCAGCAGAAAGATCGTATCCGGGGTCTGCAAATAGGTTCGGAAGCCGCTATGCACTGTCGCAGGCAACAGTAATGCTAACATAATCCAGCGAATGGGAATGCCTTCAGGTACATTTTGTAGCAGCGATGTATACCAAGCAGAGAAGACAATCAACACGAACAGGAAGACCATGGCTACGCCGCTTTGAATGATATATCCCACATAAGGAAGCATACTTCCCATGAATCTACCGCGCCGCGTGCGCCGCAGCTCTTTCAAATCCATATTATTTCCCTCCCTGAACCAGCTCGTAGAACAGCTGCTCCAAAGTCAGCCCCTGATGCCCGGCAGTTGCCGCTATTTCCGCCAGCGTGCCCTGTGCAATCACCTTACCTTTATGCAATACAATAAAACGGTCGCAATAATTCTCTATTGTGGAAAGAATATGAGAGCTTAACAGAATCGACGATCCAGAGTTCTTCAGATCCATCATGAAATCAAGCAAGGAACGGATCCCTAGCGGATCCAATCCTAAAAAAGGCTCATCGATGACATATAACGCAGGTCGTGCAACGAAAGCGCACATGATCATAACCTTCTGTTTCATCCCTTTGGATAGATGGGTCGACAGGGTGTCCATCTTATCCTCCATATGGAACAGCTTGGCAAGATGCGAGGTGCGGGATTCATAATCCTTTTGATCTACCCCATAAGCTCTGGCAGTAAATTCAACATGCTCACGAACCGTCATTTCGTCATACAGCAGCGGCGATTCCGGTACAAAAGACAACGCATTATTGTATCCAACGGGATCTTCAGCACGCGTCTTGCCCTGTACGGTGATATCGCCCTTATGGGGCGACATCAATCCTAGAATATGCTTCATCGTCGTACTTTTTCCTGCTCCGTTTAAACCAATCAATCCAACCATTTCGCCAGGCTGCACCTGAAGTGCAATATCATGCAGCACTGGCTTATTCAGGCTGTACCCACCACTGAGACCCGTAATTTGCAATACGGGAGCATTATTCATTGACCGTCACCTCTCGGAGTTTTGTCTTTCAACCACTTTGGAGCTCCTTTATTTTTACGGTTCTTCTCACGTTCCGCATTGCTGCTGCGTTTGCTCCGTGCAGGAGTCGCATCTCCGCGTGCTCCCGCAGAAGGATTCGCGCTGCGCTGTGAATCGCGTTGTTGTTCTCCGCTTGTTGTTTCACTTGTGTTAATCGTAGCCATTCTTTTGGCAGGCGGTGTACCTGCTCCAACGGATGGCGACTGAACATTGGAGGCTCCAGATGTGCTAACAGGCGGCTTGCCGCTGCGTGGAGCAGATCCATCACGGCGTTGCCCACTGCCTTCATTACTCCGTCCCCGTCCATTGTGCAAAGCGCTGCGTGCTTCATCTGCTGCAAGCACCTTACCACCGACCATCTCCCGCTCCTCAAGCGCAATATCCAATTCGCGGGCGAATTTCCGCATGATAAAGGTCTGTTGCTCTGTAACTATTGTTACAGATAAGCCGCGGCGTCCCATCCGTCCGGTACGGCCTGCACGGTGTACATAATGTTCAGAATCAAAAGCCGGATCGTAGCTAACTACCAAAGAAAGATTCTCAATATCCAGTCCTCTGGCAGCTACGTCACTGGCAACAAGCACACGAAATTTGCCTTCCCGGAAACCTTTTAATACATTGCTGCGCGTTACCTTATCGGCATCTCCGTAAAGTGCTGCCGCAGTAAGCCCAAGATGATTCAGCTTAGCCTCAACCTCGGCAATATCATCTGTAGCATTCACGAACACAATCGCTTTATCGGGATTGTAATGGCGAATCACCCGGCGCAGCATGTCCATTTTGTTACGCTCTTCAGCAACAACATAATGATGCTCCAAGCTTTCAGCAGTCATTACACCTGGAGCAATCCCAACCTCTGCCGGGTTCTTCATTTCACGATTAGCCAGCGCTTTCGTCTCTGGTCCGATCGTTGCCGACAGCATAACAAGCTGGCGTGAACGCAGCGCACTGCTGACAATTTTTGTGACTTCGCCGGCTCCGCTAAGCTGGAACATTTGGTCCGCCTCATCCAGAACAATAGTACTCACTTCATGCATCTTCAATTTACGAAGTCCAATCAGCTCGCGGATCCGCCCAGGTGTTCCCACAACTAGCTGTGGATGCTCACGCAGCTTGTCAATCTGGCGTTTGATTGCGGCCCCGCCAATAAGACCCATAACTCGGATTCCGCGCTGTTCACCATAACGTTCCGCCTCGCGTAAGATTTGCATCGCCAGCTCCTGTGTAGGGGCGAGCACCAGCTTTTGGACCACCTTCTGCTCCGGATTAATCGTTTGAAGCAGCGGCAATAGATAGGCCAGCGTCTTACCCGTTCCAGTCTGGGAAGCTGCAATAACATCTCTTCCCTCTAGTAGAAGCGGTATTGTTTGCTCTTGTACCGGGGATGGAGCGTTAATGCCGAATTCCGACAACCGGGCAATGAGGTCTTCCTGAATGCCGATAGCCGCAAAAGAAGCTTTATTCATAAGTGTAATTCATCCTTTTCGCTTGAGATAATATCTTCATTATATGCCAAAAAGGCCTCTCCACCAAATGGAAGGCCAATAAAGCTGACAACAGGGTCTATTTTCTGTTCATCGCATTATAAGTAAGCTTGTCCGCCAGGCGAGGAAACAGCCCGTAAAGCCGTATGCCAAACCCTGCCAGACCCGGAAGATCGAGCTCTTCTTTGCCGGTCTCCATAACCTTAACGATCTTGGAAGATACATGCTCTGGGGTCATCATCATCCGGGCTACACTCTTCTCATAATTGCCAGACGGGTCAGCCGTTTTGAAAAAATCGGTGGCAATCGGCCCCGGGTTCACAGCCGAGACGATAATTCCACTCTTCCGCAGCTCCTGACGGAGCGCATTTGTGAATCCGAGTACAGCATGTTTGGTAGCCGTATAGGCTACGGACTTGGCTGTGCCTATCTTCCCTGCCATGGAAGCCACATTTACAATCTGGCCGCTTCCCCGCTCCAGCATATGTGGAATAACAGCCTTCGTGCACCGGACAATCCCCATGTAGTTAACATCCATCATATCGTCAAATTCATGAGGCTCCATCTCTGTAAAAGCAGCAAATTTGCCGTACCCTGCGTTATTTAGCAAAATATCAATTCTGCCGTATGCCTCCAAAATTTGTGCGAAGGTCTTCTGAACACCCTCAGCATCTGTTACGTCACAGGTGTACAGTCCAAAAACGCCCGGGATACCGGCCGCTGTTTCTTTCAGCTTCGCTTCGGAACGTGCTACCAGGACAGGGATTGCCCCCTTTTTACTAAGCATCTGTGCCGTTAATGCACCAATGCCGCTGGACGCTCCTGTAATCACAACAACCTTATCTTTGAGTACCATGAAAAGTATTTCAGCTCCTAACTCTTGCCTAAGAGATCATCACCTGAATATCCATCTCTCCAACCCCATCCATCAACAACGGAATACTAAGCGCTTTACGAGGCATAAAAGACATGCTTTCCATCTTCATAATCTGAGGAGGACTTATATCCACCGAAACACCTTGATTATATAGAATGGTACTGGCATTCCCACTGATCATATTGCTCAGCTCTGAAATTGCACTTTGACCCATCTCATCCATCTCGGTGATCACAAAGCCACCCATCATAATCGATACCATTCGCAAGGCTACCTGCTCCGCAATACCAAATATAATATTTCCGCTCAGTTGGCCTGTCATCCCTACTTGAATCCATATATGATTATCGATCAGTTCAATTTCTTTAATGCCTAAACTCCCCGTAGAAGGCGAGACCTGAATTACTTGTTCTATAACAGTCCGTGCAGACTCTAGAAACGGATTAATTACTTCTGCTTTCATGAATGTCTAGTCTCCCCCTTTATCGTGCTTTGGTCATATACCAAAAGTCCCAAGCAATATGGATATATTATACTTTATATATCGGCACAATTCAGCAAAAATTAATGCATATGTCGAATTCAAACCCAAGATAGTTTACGCAGCAACATTGCTCTGCCGGGTATTATCTCCTATAATTTAAACAAATGCCAACGTGGAACGTAAGATATTAACGCAATTACACATCCAATTCGATGGTCCAAAGGAGGTATTCCATGAACATCAGCCAGCTGGAGACACTAATAACAATTTCCAAAACGATGAGCTTTCGCAAGGCCGGAGAACTGCTTAATCTGACCCAACCAGCGGTTTCAGCACAGATTAAGAGCCTTGAAGAAGAGTTCAAGACTCAGCTGGTTGACCGAAACCAGCCTGTTACATTAACGGATAGAGGGACTGTCTTTCTGGAGCATGCGGAACAAATAGTGAGGATTGTCGAGGAACTTAAGGAACGGCTTGCAGATCTTGATGAAAATCCCCAAGGTCATATAGTTTTAGGCACAACTACCTCAATCGCTATTCAAATTTTACCGCGTATTCTATCTTATTTTAAAGACCAGTTCCCCCATATCAAAACATCAATTTCCTCTATGTCCTCATCACAAATTTATCAGCATGTCGAAAACGGCATTGTTGATGTCGGCATCGGTTATTTAATTGGACGTAGCCCGGGCATGTCTACTTCCATTTTGTATTATGATACCTTCGAACTGGTGGTCTCTCCCAGACACCCTCTCGCTCAAGTGAAGACCGCTGGGATAGAAGCCTTAAGCAAAACCCCGCTGATTCTGCTCTCACCAGACACAGTGGGCCGTAAATTTGCGGATGAGGTTCTGAACAAACATGGCATTCAACCTCAGGTCATTATGGAGCTGACCAGCAGCGAGGAAGTGAAACGGATGGTCGAGCTCGATTTGGGCGCCGCCATTATTTCCAAGCAGTCAGTTACCGCTGAGGTTCGAGCCGGCACTCTCAAAATTGTGCCAATTATTGAGCTGGAGGTCACGCATCCTGTTGGTGTGATCACGAAATCAGGAAAATACGTAAACTCTGCTATGAGGCAGTTCCTAAGCGATCTTAAAGGCATGCCAGAAACCCAATTTATCGGGTCTGAATAAATCCCACCCACAAAGTGGAACCGATTACTTCTGAGCTGATTGCATAACCTTGTTTAAAGGAGATGTTCTTGATGAAATTTGATTTACACACCCATCATTTCCGCTGTGGCCATGCTGACGGAACGATTAGAGATTATATCGAAGCTGGGATTGCCGCTGGATTGGGCGTTATAGGTATTTCCGATCATACTCCCTATTTCGGAGATCCATCCGATCAGGCTTTTCCCAAAATCGCAATGGCTAAATCCGAATTTGCTAATTATGTAGATGATGTTCTCTCCCTCAAAAAAGAGTACGAAGGCGTTATCGACGTCCTGTTAGGCATCGAATCAGATTACTTCCCCGAACATGCTGAGATATACCGCAAAACATTATCCGCCTACCCTTTTGATTATGTGATTGGATCGGTACATAGTGTTGGTGGAGTCAGCATTTTTAACAAAGGGCGCTGGAAAAACCTTAGCAAAAATGAGAAGATCCGCGTGAAGTCTGAATATTACCGGTTGATTGCTGATTCCGCACGCAGTGGTATGTTCCAAATACTCGGGCATATTGATGCGATGAAGGGGAATTATCCTGCTTTTTCCGAAATTCCTGCACCTCAGCCGATTGACGATTGTCTGCGTGTAATTAGTGAATGTGACGTGGCCATCGAAATCAATACCTCAGGCGGAACTAAGCTGGTCGGCGGCTGGTATCCCTCTGAAGATATTCTGGAGCGGGCACTACATTTTGGCGTAGAGGTTAGTTTCGGTTCGGATGCACATAAGCCGTCCCGGGTCGCTGAGGATCGTGATGCGGTAGCTGCACAGCTCAAAGCAATAGGCTTTACACACTGGGTTTATTACAAGCAGCGCCAAAAAGTCAAAGTTTCTCTGTAATCAAGCCTAAACGCCTTCAACGTCCCTATAAGGACGGTAAGCGTTAAAGCGAGAAATTAAATAATGCACCAAGCGTTATTGGTTTAGGGGCAGGGTTCACCCTCCGTTAAACCAATCTCAGCTTGGTGCATTTTTTTGTTTATTTACAGATTATCACAGCTAAAACCTTGTTGTTTCAGCGTACGTTTCGCATCTCCATATTCCGGGTTGATCTCATAAAAATGAGCAATCGTACTGGTCCAATCTCTCTCCGTCATCCCCTGCTGCTGCAAGTATTCACGGTGGGTTTGATTATATGCCTCCAGGAGGCCTTGTACATCCGGATTGTATTGCTCCTCATGAAATATAGCTTCCAGCGGCAGCCGCGGCTTCTGAGAAACCTCCTCCGCTGGGTATCCCACGCAGAGACCGACGACAGGGAATACGTACTCCGGCAGCTTCAGCAGTTCAATCACACCTGCTGTGTTGCGGCGTACACCTCCAATAGGAATGATGCCCAGTCCCATGGATTCCGCCGCTGCAATCGCGTTAGACAATGAGATTCCCACATCTGTAGCTCCAACCAAAAGCGCATCCACATCTTTTACGGCTTCAAAAGACTTGCCTTCCAGCTCACTAGCTACTTTAGCTCTATAAAAATCCATGCAAAACACCAAAAAAACCGGTGCTGCCGCTACATGTTTCTGATTTCCGCACAAAACTGAAAGCTGCTGCTTACGCGCAGGATCTTTGATGGCGATTATCGATACCTGCTGTCCATGAACCCATGACGGTGCGGCTTGAGCCGATTCAATCATTGTTTGTAGCTTCTCTGGCTCCACAGGCTGGTTTGAATATTGCCGGAAAGAACGATGATTTTTTAATGTTTGTACCACTTCATTCAAAATGTTAGGCCTCCTTGGTCATTCCAATCCATAGTATGTTAATCATAAACGATCGGATTCGGTACTGCCAATCACTTACGCTACTCTTTTCAAACAAAAAAAATGGACCCGAATCATCGGGTCCCAAAGCAGTATATTTTTAAAAGGGGGTCATGTACTTAGTTTAACCGCACACTGTTAGAGTTTGATAACGGCATTATTTCATTTGTGTAACAATGTGAATACTTTCATTACATCGTCCAAGGAGCCGACTTTGGGCATCACCCGCTCCAGCTTCATACCGTTCTTGAGCATCACACGTTCCGATCTAATATTATCTCCTGTGCAGCGTCCTTCGATCCTTGTTATCCCAAGGGTATGAACACTATAGTTCAAAAACAAACCCACGGCCTCCGTCGCCAGCCCGCATCCCCACCATGCCGGGTCCAGCATATATCCTAAGGTAGCTGTGCCCTCACGGCGGTTCCAATTCTGCAAAGCCACTATACCGATCAACCGCTGCTGCCCCTTTAAATAGATCCCGGCATGCAGCGCACAAGGATCGAAGGCAAATAACATCCGGTTTACCAGCTTCTCCACCTGGGCAGATACTGATCCAGGGCCGGAGCGTACTAGAATATGGCGCTGCACATCTGGATGGGAGAGCAGCTGCCGCAAAGCTAAAACATCCTCAGGCATGATCAGCCTCAGATCTACCGCTAAACCATGTTGTGTCTCTAACAACACTGCTCCATAGGTGCTCATCTTCTCTCCCCTTCCGTGCAGCTAAAATTCCAGCCTAATCAGCTCATGGACCGATGCAGCGTCAGAACCGTTAATTCTGGCCTACACAATAACCGAAAAGGCATGTATGTCTCTCCAAACCCTCTATTCACATACACAGGCATGGCTTTGTCTTCTGTATAATACAATCCATTTATGTATTTAAGTGATCCATAAGGTGTAAATGGCGCACCTATAAAGGGCAGGCGAATTTGTCCGCCATGACTGTGCCCGGAAAGCTGTAGATCAAATGAATAGGCCTGTGCGGTATCCGCATAATCCGGCTCATGCATCAAAAGAACGTTAAAGGTTCCTTCAGGAACACCAGCAATTGCTTTCGCTGGGTCGGGTTTACCGTGTAACAGATCATCCAGACCCGTAACCGCCATAACTGCCCCGCCTCTTTTTAGAAGGTAGGATTTATTCCTTAGCACCCGGAAGCCCGCAGACTCCAGCAGCTCGGTAACCAGCTGAGTATTCTTGTAATCATGATTGCCTAATATCGCAAATTTACCCAATGGCGCACTTAACGCTGCCAGCACCGGTACGGCTTCAACAAGATCCTCAGGATCGCTGTCCACAATGTCACCCGTGAAGCAAATAAGATCCGGTTCAGCTTTACTTATATGTTTAGCGAGCCGGGCCAGATCCCTGGCATCCTTATTAAATCCGAGATGCGTATCACTGAAATGAACAAGCTTCATCCCTGAAAAAGCGGAAGGAAGCTCCTTGAAGCGCAAGTCCAGCTTAGTGACCTCAATCCAGTTTGGCTCCCCCTGCCATGCATATCCGCTTGTAAGCAATCCTGCGCCGATTACAGCAGCCGCACCCCGAGTCAGGAACTGCCGGCGGGTAATTGTAGACTCGCCACCAGAATGCCCCTTAGAGGTGTCCTTGTGGATCTTATCGCCATTCTTATTGGGAGAAGCCCCAGACGATTGTATCTTCATAGGGAGATTCTCCTTTCTTTACCTTTTCCCCGAAAAACAGATGGTCCAAATAATAACTTATATATTATTTCGGGCAGTTAGAACAATCCGGTATTCTTTCTCCGGAGTTTCGCTGTAAGCGCGTGCAATCCCTTTTTTTGCGATTTCTGATTTTTGAACTCGTCTCAGCATAAATGCTACTTCCAGCGTTTTTTCAAAAGGAAACGGTTCAAGCATTAACGTTGACTTATCCTGCCACTCCGCTGTGATGACACGACCTGACGTAAAACTGAAATCTTCAGTACCTGAGAACCCTTCACGCCACCATGGATGCTCCTCTGATTTCGGACACCCCGGCTCATTTAAGGCCAAATACAAGGACAGATCATCGCAGAATTCTAAAAGGCGGGCATCATAATACAGCTCATCTTCCCCAATAGGCTTAGAAGCTTCAAGTTCCCGATGGATACGTGCTCTGCGTTCCTCTTCATGTTCTTGATATAAAGTAAGTTCTGGATAATCGAGTCCCGCTATCTTAATAAGCCGTTCAAAATGCAAGCTGCACAGCAACGCTCCGTACGGTGTGTGTTCCTCGATCTCATCTAATCCACGCTTATAAAAGGTCAACTTAGGCACTACAGGAAAATCAATAAAGGTGTAGGGTGCTTGCTCCGCATCATTCCAGAAAGGGGTCTCATCGAGATCAATCCAGCCCCTATCATGCTGTGCTACTGCCCACAGTACCTCTTCCCGGCGTCCTTCAGTTGGCACATGCTGCTCTTTGAACCCAATGGCCAGCTCTCCGGCAAGTTTCCCGTGATCATGCTGCTTAACCATTACAATTGCTCCATCTTGCTCCCGACAAATCACGATTATTCCTCCTTGTTCCACAGCTAACATTACGTTAACAATGGATATTATAGCATAAATTGGTCAATGTTCTGAACCTGCTCCAGCCCTGCAAGACTTTCCCGCCACAAGCAGATAAGAGAGTCATAACAACATAAAAAAAGCTACCCCCCAGCGAATGGAATCCACTTTGAGGATAGCTCAATAGATAAACATTTGGCGGTACTATTAATTACACACCTAACCAACGTTTGAACATATGCTTCGTTGTTTGCTTGTTAATTTCTGCAATGGATGTCGTAAGAGGTATTCCCTTTGGACAAGCGCGTACACAGTTCTGTGAGTTACCACAGCCATCGATCCCGCCATCCTCCATCAGAGCATCCAATCTTTCGTCAGCGTTCATTTCACCTGTAGGATGAGCATTGAACAGACGTACTTGAGAAATGGCTGCCGGTCCGATGAAATCCGTCTTTTCGTTGACATTCGGGCAAGCCTCCAAACATACGCCACAGGTCATACATTTGGATAATTCATAGGCCCACTGCCGTTTTTTCTCCGGCATCCGCGGTCCCGGTCCAAGATCGTACGTACCGTCAATCGGAATCCATGCTTTCACCCGTTTTAGCGCATTGAACATCCGGGTACGGTCAATGACTAAGTCACGCACCACCGGAAATGTCTTCATAGGCTCAATTCGTACAGGCTGCTCCAGATTGTCTATAAGTGCAGCGCAGGCTTGGCGGGGTTTGCCATTAATCACCATGGAGCAAGCTCCGCACACTTCTTCTAAACAGTTGGAATCCCAGCATACGGGAACTGTGCTGTCACCTTTGGCATTCACAGGGTTACGCTGAATTTCCATCAAAGCACTGATCACATTCATACCTGGACGATAAGGAAGTTCAAATTCCTCGACATACGATGAACTTTGTGGATCGTCCTGGCGGGTGATGATAAACTTTACGTTTTTGGGAGCTGCAGCTGTTTCCGCCATAATGGTTCCCTCCTAAAATTGCCTGATTTTATTTCATGAAGCTTGCCTCGCAAGCTATTCTGTTTCTGGAAAGCATTAATCCTTCGAATAATCGCGTACCCGTGGAGGAATCAGCGAGACATCCACTTCGTCGTAGGAGATTTGTGGACCCTCTGCAGTCCAGGCTGCTTTTGTGGTCTTCAAGAACTCCTCATCATTACGATTCGGGAATTCCGGTTTGTAATGTGCACCACGGCTCTCATTGCGCATAAGCGCTCCAAGTGTCATCGCTTCGGACAGCTCCAGCATATTCCAGAGCTGGCGAGTGAAGGCCACACCTTGGTTATTCCAGCGCGATGCATCATTCATATTGATCTTGCGATAACGCTCCTTAAGCTCTTTGATTTTGCCAATGGTCGCTTCCAGCTTCGGATTGTGCCGCACCACGGTCATATTAGCGGTCATCCATTCGCCCAGTTCCTTGTGAATCACATAAGCATTCTCTGTCCCTGACATTGCCAATAGAGACTCATATTTGTCCGTTTGCTTTTTGTGGAAGCTATCGAATACGGAAGAAGAGATATCCTGCGATGATTTCTTCAGGCCTTTAATGTATTCAACAGCCTTTGGTCCTGCGACCATACCGCCGTAAATAGCAGATACCAGAGAGTTGGCGCCTAGACGGTTCGCTCCGTGATATTGATATTCACATTCTCCGGCTGCAAAAAGACCCGGAACGTTCGTCATTTGATTGTAATCAACCCACATGCCGCCCATAGAATAGTGCACAGCCGGGAAGATCTTCATTGGTATTTTACGGGGATCATCCCCCATGAATTTTTCGTAAATTTCAATAATCCCGCCAAGCTTCACGTCCAGCTCTTTCGGATCCTTGTGAGAGAGGTCCAAATACACCATGTTCTCGCCATTAATGCCCAGCCCTTGATCCACACACACATTAAAAATTTCACGTGTAGCAATATCGCGCGGCACCAAGTTACCGTAGGACGGATATTTTTCTTCGAGGAAATACCACGGTTTCCCGTCTTTATAAGTCCAGATACGGCCGCCCTCGCCACGTGCCGATTCCGACATCAGGCGGAGCTTGTCATCTCCCGGAATAGCCGTTGGGTGAATCTGGATAAATTCTCCGTTGGCATAATGTACGCCCTGTTGATACACCGCACTTGCGGCTGTCCCTGTATTAATAACGGAGTTCGTTGTTTTGCCAAAAATAATACCCGGCCCGCCGCTTGCTAAAATAACAGCATCCGCAGGAAAAGTCTCAATCTCCATCGTCTTAAGATTTTGGGCACTGATGCCGCGGCATACACCTTCGTCGTCGATGATAGCTGAAAGGAACTCCCAGTTCTCGCGTTTAGTTACGAGACCTTCAGCTTCCCAGCGGCGCACCTGCTCATCCAACGCGTACAGCAGCTGTTGGCCTGTAGTCGCGCCGGCAAAAGCTGTACGGTGCCGCTTCGTTCCGCCGAAACGACGGAAGTCGAGCAGACCTTCCGGTGTGCGGTTGAACATAACGCCCATCCGGTCCATAAGGTGAATGATACCTGGCGCAGCTTCACACATCGCCTTAACCGGCGGCTGATTCGCCAAAAAGTCACCGCCATAGACGGTGTCGTCAAAATGCTCCCAAGGGGAGTCGCCCTCACCTTTGGTATTTACAGCGCCATTGATGCCGCCTTGCGCACATACGGAGTGTGATCTTTTTACAGGAACTAATGAGAATAAATGGACATGCGCACCAGCTTCCGCTGCCTTGATGGTAGCCATCAGGCCGGCCAGGCCGCCGCCCACGATAATGATATCGGATGTTGCCATGATAGTTCACTCCTTTTATCGAAAATATCAGAAAGGATTCTTAAATTAAATGAAGGTCTTTATGGACTGGGCAATGGTTGCTGCAGTTTGAAATTCACTGTCACGGAAAGTAACCAGCGAAATCAGGAACATGAAAGTTACTAATACAAATATGCCAAGACAGAGGTAAGAAGATACCCGCTGTGCACGTGGACCTACGGTAATTCCCCAGCTGATCAAGAAAGACCAGAGACCGTTCGAGAAGTGGAAGCATGCAGCAACGATACCGATAATATACAGTGTCAGCAGAAGTGGCTGAGTCACGATATCATGCATCAGACCGCCTAATTCTTCGTGCTCCACATTACCCACCGCCACCTGAACCCGTGTTTGGAACAAGTGCCAGACGATAAAGATGAAGGTAACAATACCTGTAATCCGTTGCAGGGTATAACGCCAGTTTCTTTCAATGTTGAAACGGTTCAAGTTCGGCTTGGATTGATACGCAATATAAAGTCCGTATACCCCATGGTACAGCAGAGGAAGCCATATACCGAACAATTCCAGGAAGAAGACGAGCGGCAGGCTGTTCAGCCATAACACGCTGTCAGTGAAACCGGAAGCGCCACCCTCTACAGCCGCAAAATTCGTCATCATGTGCTCAATGAAGAAGGCTCCAAGTGGGATAACGCCTAGCAAGGAATGAATCTTTCTGGAATAAAATCCTTTCATACAAAGTAACCCCTTTCCGATTAAAACAGCGTTTTCATTAATGGGTATTCACCGCCGGAACTACATTTGACACAGGATAACGTTGACAATCCAATGACATAATTCCTTAATTTACTGTTATCCTAGAGTTTACCGGACTTAGTTTTATTTTTCACAAAATGTGAATATCTTGTGTCACTTTTCATGTTACTCTTTTTTCGCTTATAAGGGAATTGCAATCTAATTATTAAACGTTATACAATAAACGCATAAGAATAGATTTTATATGATAATAATTCTCATTTAGCAAAACAACATTTTCCGACATAACCTGATTTCCCTTATGTAATAAGAACAGTTACTCTTACGGCTATGAATTTCATCACTACTGATCGTACATCGCATTAGGAGAGGAACTCAATTATGTTTGACGATTTAGATGTTTTTGCAGCAGTTGTGGAACATTCCAGCTTAAACCGGGCCTCACGCCAGCTCAATCTATCCCAGCCCGCCTTGTCTCGCAAAATTTCTAAACTCGAGGAACGTCTGGGGGTCGCACTGTTTAATCGTTATGGCAAACGACTGGAGTTAACCGAGGTTGGGCGTCTCACTTATTCCTATGCGCTTGAACAACGGCAGCAGCGTTCGAAGTTTCTGGAGGCTCTTTCCAAATTCAAAGAGGGGGAGCCAAGGCTTGTCACCTTGGGGGCTAGTCTTACCTCCCTGCAGACCACGCTTCCGCCGCTGGTAAACGCTTATATGGACAAATATCCGACCGCAGAGCTGAAGCTGATCACAGGCCGAACGCATGAGATCGTATCCTCAGTTAGTGAGGGAAAATCAGATGTAGGTCTGATCGCTTCCTCTATTCAAGAACCTGGGTTGCGCTGCATTTCTCTATTTGAGGATCAACTGCGACTAGTCGTCTCAGAGCAGCATCCTTTAAATTTATCTTCCAAGCTAACCATGGATAATCTATCCCGGCTGCCTATGATTCTCTTCTCAAAGGGGACCTGGTACCGGCGTCTGACGGACGATCTATTCCAGCGCTGCGGGATTGATCCCGATGTGCGCATGGAGATTGACTCCTTCGAAGCCATCGTACGGCTGCTTCCGACTGTCAAAGCGGCTGCGTTGCTGCCAAAGTCTTATCTGCGTCCAGAGCTGCTGAACGGCGGCGGGCTGGTGTCCTTACATATCAAGGAGCTGGAACAGACTCAACGGACCACCTGCCTGATCTACCGTGACGATGGAAGCATGAGCACGGCGGCTCGCAGTCTGGTGCAAGTTACCGAAGAGATGTTTCTGACAGAACGTGAGCAGTAAAGCCGGACCAAATGAATCAAGGGGCGCACCTAGTGATCTCCAAATGAGGCAATAAGTGAAGTACTTATAGCGTAATTAGGGAATTTCTCCCTGAAGTTCAGAGATTTCTGTTCAGCAGACTTAAAATTAGGGAAAACTTCCCTAATTTTCGGCCGATTCAGTAACTAATAAAGGAATCCCTCTGTTTATTAGGGAGGAATTCCCTAATGTCGTTCATTTAGAGCGAATAGTGGCTATTTTCAGGGAGTTTTTCCCCAACTAGTTTAAAACCCACTCTGTACATCGCACAAACAAAGAACACATATCGCTTTTCGCCACACATATTTCACCGTCACAGATACCACAAATCATCTAATTGCAAGCCGTACGATAACCACACCTAGCAAGTCGCGCACCGACCAAACCAACATTATAGAACACTACGCATGGTCCATAGTCATATGGCATATTAAAATCCAATACGTTTCCTACTCTTTACTCCATAAAAAAGAAGCTGCCCCCAAGTAGAATTCACTACTTTTGAGTCAGCTTCTTTTCCTATGATTCTTGGTTCACAACTTCACTCTCAAAACGGTCAATACTTTCATTAGGACCAATGAGTACCATAACATCGCCTTCACTCAAATAATCATGGGCAGTTGGAGCGACGATTATTCCGCTTTCCCTATTTAGGGCAACAATACTGCAGCCATATTTAGCTCTTGTATTTAAATCAGACAAGCTTCTGCCGTTCATGCAGGACGGTACGGTCAGCTCGACAATTTTATAATCCTTGGACAGTTCAATATAATCCAGCAAATTGGGCGTCACCAGCTGATGTGCCACACGAATCCCCATATCCCGCTCCGGAAAAATAACCCGATCAACCCCCAGCCGCGACAGTGCGCGGCCATGAAGGATAGAGATTGCCTTAGCCACCACTTGCTTGACTCCAATCTCCTTCAACAAAATGGCCGCCAGAATGCTTCTCTCCATATTGTCACCAATCGCAACAATCCCACAATCAAAGTTCCGTACACCAAGCGAGCGCATAATTCCCTCATCTGTAGCATCTGCTACTACCGTATGCGTCAGCTGATCGCTCATTTCCTCCACGCGTTCTTCATGGTGGTCAATGCCGAGCACCTCGTAGCCCATTTCCATCAGCTCAAGCGCCAGGCTTGAACCGAAGCGACCTAAGCCGATTACTACAAATTGCTGTGCTTTCATTTCTAATTAACTCCTATCCAATAATTATTTTACCTTCCGGATACTTATACAGTGGTTTACCCTGTTTGGGACCGAGTGCATACGCTAAGGTTAGTGGACCTAGCCGACCTGCAAACATCGTCAGACAGAGTAGAATCTTACCGATCGCTGACAGTTCCGGAGTTAGCCCCATAGTCAGTCCTACCGTAGCAAAGGCGGAGGTCGTCTCAAACAAGATTGCCAAGAAATTACTGTCTTCAGTTGTGGAGAGTATCATCGACACAGAGGCGATTAACAACAAAGCCAGCAGCGTGATCGTTAATGCCTTGTAGATGCGCTCTTGAGCCAGCCGATAACGGAACAACACAACATCTTCCCGTCCACGCAGCATAGCAATTACAGCACCAATCATCATCGTAAAGGTTGTTGTCTTAATCCCCCCGCCCGTTGAGCCCGGAGAAGCACCAATAAACATAAGAATCACTATAAAAAATTGTGTAGCCTGCCGAAGTCCAGCAATATCTACTGTGTTCGCGCCAGCCGTACGGGGAGACACGGATTGAAAGAAGGCCGATAATATTTTACCGCCGAAATTCAGTGAACCCAGGGTACGAGTGTTAGTAAACTCAAATATAAAAATAACCAAAGCTCCGATCAGAATCAGCCCTGTGCTGGTGGACAAGACAACTTTACTATGTAGAGACAGCCTGCGGGTTACCCGAAACTCCACCAGATCTGACATTACAATAAAACCAATCCCGCCGGAGACAATCAGAAACATCACAATAATATTCACAAGCGGATCATATACATAATCAGTTAAACTGCGAAAATCCCCAAAAATATCGAACCCCGCATTATTAAACATAGACACCGCATGAAATATGCCATAATAAATCGCTTTTCCCAACGGCATATCAAAAGCCCAGCGAATAGACAACAGCACAGCGGCACAGCCTTCTATGACAAGAGAATATATGAGGACTCTCCGGATCAGTCGCACAATTCCTTCCATAGAGCCTTGATTCATGGCTTCCTGTAGGATTAGCCTGTCCCGCAAAGATATTTTACGCTTTAACACCAGTGAAAATAGAGTGGCCATGGTCATAAAACCTAAGCCGCCGATCTGGATCAGGATCATAATTACGGTTTTCCCAAAAATCGTGAACGAAGTTCCGGTATCCAGCACAACAAGCCCTGTAACACAGGTTGCCGACGTTGAAGTAAATAATGCATCAATAAATTCCACGGAATTCCCGCTTGTGCTTGAGATGGGCAGCATAAGCAGCAGGGCCCCTATCAGAATGATCGATGCAAAACCAAGCACCAGTATCTGCGGCGGCGAGAGCTTCAGAAACTTAAATTCAGAAATCCTGCGAAACTGTGAAGCCACTTTGCTCACCTTCTTATCAAAAATTCCAACAAAAAAAGCACTGGAAAACCAATGCTGACTTGGTTCCTGCAGTAAATTAGCCTACGAGGTTAGCTGTCGGATTCGGACTGTGCAGGCTGCCCTATTCGTTCCCAGAACGAAATTCACCCCTGATGAAAGTGCCATTTATCGTGTACACTCCACTTTTCATCACTTCTTATGGTTCCCCCGTTTTCACCAGAAATTCGGCTACTATACAATTGCATACAAATTATATACGTTATTTAGTGAATTCACAAAGACACAATTAATGCTCATTCACATGAAAAAATGCGGTTTAAAGAGACTGCATCAAAAGGAGTGCCTTTTCTCATCACTTTTCCGTGTTTTCCCTGCAATTACACCGATTCTCATCATTCGTGCAGAAATGAACACGATAAAATTCATGGTATAAATTCACATGACTATTCTATACTATCTCTATTACCCATAAAAAGAACATATAATGTTTTTTGTAACCAACCAGGCACTAATACTATAATGGAACATAACATTGTCAGTACATAACAAGGAGGCGTTACATGAATCCCGTCGGCCAGCCCTTACAGCAACGTGCCCTCTCCAAGAGGCTCATCATCTCGGGCATTATCGGTCTTATTCTATTTATTATGTTTCAGATTTCCCCTTCACTGCTTAGCAGCCCTACAGGTGAAGATACCACCGTCATTAGCAAGGCAGAAGCCCGTGACCAAGCCATATTATTTGCAGAACAAAAGCTCAACTACACCGAAGCACCAAACGATCAATGGAATGTACTTTACCAGACGGACTCTTCCTTTTATGGTTATATGTCTCGCGAGAAGCTTGTGGAGGACTACACCAAGAAAAAATTGGATCAAAAATATCCTTTTGATGTCTTTCGGGCAACGCTTACTCCTTCAGCGGAGCAAGAGCCGCAAATCATCGTTGACCTCAATATGTATACCGGTAAGATTGTCGCTTTCTCAAAGGCTGCAAAAGTTACCTCCGAAGAGGGGTCAGGCATCGCTTCCGTTGGTGCAAAAGAGGACAAGGGAGCTGACCTCACTCTAGCGCAGAAGGAGAATCTTGCTCGTCCTTGGCTTCAGGAATGGGAAGTAAATCCTGCCAAGCTACAAATTGAATCGAATACAGGAAGCCATGGGCTAGTGTATACGGATAGTACTGTTCAGGTCGGCGAATCCTTATTGCACTATTATTTTGATTTCATTGGAGAGCAGGTATCCAGCTTTAATGCCGGATTCACTGCACCAGCTTGGCATACCTCCTACGTACAAGGACAGACCTCTTTAGCGGAAAAGCTAACATTATTCGGTTACGGTATACCCACACTGATTTTAGGAATTCTGGCACTCGTCTACAGTATTCTTAGAAGAGAGCATACTTCCTTTAAACGTGGAGTATTCCTAAGCTCAGCCTATTTTGTAATCATGATGATCAGCACCTATAATATGCTGCCTGAATCAACGGGCGAAGGGCTAGAAGCACAGATTACCTCTGTCATTATGTTTATCATTTATGCTTTGTACAGCCTGCTGATGTCCTCCTTGCTCTACTTCTCTTTAGTGGGCGGTAATGGCCTATGGCGAAAAGAGGAAGGCATGAACCCTTGGCCCCGCGCCAAAGAGCCCGGCTATGGACAATATGTGTTGGACAGTATCCGGGCTGGATACATCTGGGCTTTCGTTCTGCTAGGGGTGCAGACGGTTATGTTCATCATATTATCGTTTACCTTGCACAATTGGTCTACTACAGACGCCACCCAATCTCCTTATAACATGAGATATGCTTGGCTTCTGCCTATCGTCGCATGGCTCGCTGGTTTATCTGAGGAAGCCATTTATCGCTTTTTCGGAATTCCTATGCTGAAAAAGGTGTTCCGGAACACTTTTATCGCTTGCTTGATCACCACGCTGGTTTGGGCGTTTGGCCATACGTTATATCCGATCTATCCCATCAGCTCCCGTCCCATTGAGCTGACTGTAATCGGGCTACTGTTCAGCTATATTTTCCTTCGTTACGGGTTTATTGCTGTCATGTTCAGCCATGTCGTGTTTGACAGCATCCTGATGGGCGCTACGCTGATCTTTATGAAGGAGAGCGTAAATGTAGGCGCGGGTATCTTCGCGATTATTATGCCGTTCATAGTCGCTTACATCATCTATCGATTTAATCCACCACAGAAGCCTAAGCCGGTGGAGTCTTCTTCTTTGATTTAAACTAATGTGAAGACGTAATGAAATTAAAAAAGGGCATCAAAGCCGCTTTAGTCGCTGCTTTGATACCCTTTTTCTTTTGTCACCATTGCTATGAGGTTGGCTCTTCATCCTTGAGCGCATCAAGAATTTGTTTTGCCAGCTTTTCTCCAATAGAAAGTGTACGGAAATCATCCACGGAGGCTTCTTTAATTTTCTTAAGCGATCCGAAATGCTTTAGCAGCGCTTTACGGCGCTTCTCACCTATACCAGGTATAGAGTCCAGCTTGGAGGTAACCATGGACTTCCCGCGCTGTTCACGGTGGAAGGTGATCGCGAACCTATGGACCTCATCCTGAATCCGCTGCAAAAGGTAAAATTCCTGACTGTCCCGGGCTAGCGCGACAGGCTCTGGCGGATCTCCAACCAAAAGCTGAGCCGTCTTATGCTTATCATCCTTAACAAGGCCGCAGACCGGAATGAATAATCCCAGCTCATTCTCCAGAATATCAATAGCAGAGGAGATTTGCCCTTTCCCTCCATCGACCACGATAAGATCCGGTATCGGAAGATTCTCCTTCAATACCCGCTCATATCGCCGCCGAATGACCTCGCGCATCGTTCCATAATCATCCGCACCCACCACCGTACGAACCTTATATTTACGGTACTCTTTTCGTGCAGGCTTACCATCAATGAAGACAACCATCGCTGAGACCGGATTAGTCCCCTGAATGTTCGAGTTATCGAACGCCTCAATACGGCTCAAGCGTTCAAGCCCCAAGCTCTCGCCTAAGCTGATCGCTGCTCCAGAGGTACGCTCTTCATCCCGTTCAATCAGCCGGAATTTCTCGTCGATAGCCACTCTTGCATTTTGGCAAGCCATGCCAACCATCTGCTTCTTAAGACCGCGTTGTGGCACAAGCACCTTAATGCCCAGCCACTCCTGCAGAATGGAGGCGCCGCCAGCGGCATCCACGATCCCAGCTGCCGCAGCTTCCTCCGCCGCCGTCGCACGTGCCTCAGCCTCTTCAGCCGATTCAGGAGTATCTTCACCCTGTTGTAAATCCGCTTCTGCTGGAGCAGCTATGGCGATCTCGGGTTTAGTCTCTTTATTAGCCAGAGATTCCTCATCGAGCACATCCGGCAGCAGGATCTCCTGCGGCAAAGCGGGATTATCACTATAATACTGCGTCACATAAGACATAAAGTCACTGTAGGCTTCACCATAGAACGGGAACACGGAGGAATGGCGCTGAATCATCTTCCCTTGTCTCATGTACAGAATCTGTACACACATCCATCCCTTGTCTACAGCATAACCAAATACATCCCGGTCCTTAGTATCTGTAGTGTTGATCTTCTGCTTCTCCATCAATGCATCGATATGGATAATCTGATCCCGCAGTTCCTTCGCCCGCTCAAAATATAATTCCTCAGCTGCTTCCTGCATTTTTTGCTGTAAATCCTTTTTAACCGCCTCATGACCTCCGCCTAGAAAAGCAGCGATGTCCTGCGTAATCTGCTCATACTCGGATTTCTGAACCTCCTTCTCACACGGTGCCAAACACTGGCCCATGTGATAGTAAAGACAGACCTCCTTTGGCATCACGCCGCATTTACGAAGCGGGTACATACGATCTAGGAGCTTTTTTGTCTGCTGAGCAGCATAAGCATTAGGATAAGGGCCAAAATATTTTGCTTTATCTTTAATCACCCGGCGTGTAACCTCAAGGCGCGGGTGAGTTTCATTCGTTATTTTTATATAAGGAAACGTCTTGTCGTCTTTCAAAAGCACATTATAACGCGGCATATGTTTCTTAATCAGATTACACTCTAGAATGAGCGCTTCCATGTTACTGGACGTAACGATGTATTCGAAATCAGCAATATTAGCGACAAGCCGCTGCGTTTTACCATTATGACTGCCTGTAAAATAAGAGCGTACCCGATTCTTAAGTACCTTCGCTTTGCCCACATAAATAATAGTGCCTTCCTGATTCTTCATCAGATAGCAGCCAGGCAGATCGGGTAGTAGTGCCAGTTTATTGCGGATATTGTCCAAAATGATCCCCTCCAGCTAAATTGGACCCATGATTAGTTGGCATTCAGCACACAAAACGCCTCCGGAATGAACCGAAGGCGCTGAGTGGCAGGGCCGAGGCCCGAACAGTAGCATCTATCAATTATTGATGTTTTGCTACGATATTTTTCAGGGATTCTTTGGAGTTCAGTCCCACAACTTTATCTACCGGTTGACCATCTTTGAAGAAGATCAGAGTTGGGATACTCATAACACCAAAACGGGAAGCCGTTTCCGGATTCTCATCCACATTCAATTTTGCAATTTTCACGTCGTCTCCCAGCTCTGTGGACAATTCATCCAAGATTGGAGCGAGCATTTTACAAGGACCACACCAAGGAGCCCAGAAGTCTACTACTACAGTACCTTGACCTTCCACTTCGTTACTGAAGGATTGGTCAGACACGTTCACGATAGCCATGATATTGTTCCTCCTTTAAGTTTTGCGAAGCATTACGCACATCTTAAGCCAAAGCTTAGTTCATGGAAGCTGCTCCGTAATATGAGTTAATAAATTGTTTCATGTAATATGATAACCAAATTACCACTTACCGACACATTACAAGTATAACATATCTTTATGGGATATGTGAAATATCACTCGCAATTATATTGCCTTCAATGTATTTTTTTTGCGTACTCTTTTCTTTACAACCTCCCCAGCATTTCGGTATACTTAAAGAAAGCGCATTAATTGTCAATGACTTATTTCATAAACTAATGTCAATTTGCATCTAATAATACAGGGCTTGTCCCTGTAAGGAGGCAGAAACTATGGATGTTAACGCGCAAGTACGGGACCCACGAGAACATATCAACGAAGAACCCCGCAATGATCTTGGGGATTTAATGACCGGATTTTTCGGAATGACCACGTTTATGACGGTTGTCTTTTTCGGAATGGTCATCCTTAAGTTTATTCTCTCGGAGTAAAGGAATCATCGCACAATAAAAAGAAGCTGTCTCAAAAGTAGTGAATGCTACTTATGGGGCGGCTTCTTTTTTTGGAATAATGAGGGAAAACATCCCTGATTATAGCCGATATTTGCTATAAATGAACGGAATCAGGGAATTCCTCCCTAATAATCGGGAGAATATCTGTTTTCGCTGACGAATCAGTTCATTTTTAGGGAGACTTTCCCTAATTATCGATCAGATTCAGTATGCCCGCCAGATGCTGCAACCCGAAAGTGTGTTTGAACAAGTGAAAAACAATCAGGACTTAAGGCGATCCTGCTTCGTAGCAGGGAAAAAGCGGCGTTTGAGTTCGAATAACTAAAAAAAACGAAGAGCAGCGATCCTCCAATAAAAGAGGAATCACTGCTCTTTTGAATTTTACATTATGAATATTCCAGGCTTATCTATTGGCCCCTCGTTGATTTTCCCCATGCAGTGGAAGAACATCCACAAAAGGAGCAATGCGATCCATTAGTCGTTGGCCTTTATAGACCTCTTCACCATCTTTGCTCGTAAAGCTAAGATGTTTCTCCAAGCCATCCAACGGATAATTCGAGGTGTAGAAGGTTGGTTTGCGGTTCATCCGATAATTCAAGATCGCCCCAAGTACATGATCACGAGCCCAAGGATTCAAATTTTCCGCACCAATGTCATCAAAAATAAGTAAATCGCAGTTTTTCATCGTATCAACAGTTTCCTTCATCTTCTGGCCATCCATCATGATCGATTTCAAGTCCTCTATAAAGTCCGGCATGTATACGATCACTCCGGTATATCCAGTAACAGCAAGCTCATGCAGTAAATAACACATCAAAAAAGTTTTGCCTGTTCCGAAAGAGCCATGTAAATAAATGCCGCGTGAAGTCAGGCCTTCCTCTTTAACATTCGTGATATAATCAAATATTTTATTCACAGCCGAGACCCGGCGCGGGTCTTTGCCCATAATATCTATCTCATCATAACCGCCGTTAAGTACACGCTCGTCCACATAAAAGCTACGAATACGTTTGCGGATGTTATCCTGATTATCTTGTGCCACTTTAAGCCGGCATGCCGTCTTGCGTTCATATAGATCCACTGAACCATTCACAGTTTCTACCGTTAGTTTACTATAATGGCCAGGAAAATCATTTGGACACTTCTCTAGTCCTGGGCAGTTCGCACAGTTTCGGCTTTCCTCTACATATTGATACAGGCGACTCATATGAAGCCGCAGTCGTGATTCGTCCAGTTCAGGATGTTCGGACTGTAATGCCTTCACAAGTGGATGATTGAATAACCCCTGTTCAAGATCGCGTTGACGCTGCCGTAGAGTTGGATTGTTGATCGAACGAAGTACATCGCCCATAGACTCCATTGTTCCACCTCTCTTTCATTAAGGCGTTTGCGATACGCCTTTTTTCTTACTGGCCTTAATTTCTGCCGCTTTCTTCATCATCGCCGCGAATTCCTCTTCCGATACTGTTCCGGCACTTCCATCATCCAGCACAATCGGAATTTCCGGTTTATTGGAGCGGCCTGTATTTTTGGCATAAGAACGTGATCGTGTTCCTCCAGCCGTATTAGCCGTTGTCCCCTTGCCCTTCACTTTGGACTGATCTCTAATATATCTTACAGCCTTCTCGTAGGTGTTCACTTGTTTAACCAGCATATTGGAGGCGATAGCCTCTACAAAATTGCGGTTCATCCGCTGTTCTCCACCCGAGGCTACCATAGTCATTAAATAATGAATGAGTACATTAATTACTTCACCGCTCAGCTTATAGTTCAGATCTATTTTCTCGAACATATCCATCAGATGGCTGGGTACTGCACCCGGGAAAAAGGTTTGTAGCAGTCTTGTATAAGGTTCGTTTCGCAGCATCATATTATATTGGTGAATGTCACACTTGGACAAAAATTGTGGCGGTACTTCTACATAAAACTCCATCTCTACTGATTGCTCTGGTGGTGCTATAGAATCATCATTCTCTTCGGTCGCACTGGACCGGATAGAAACAACTTTCGCAGCTGCAATTTCACGTTTTTCCTGTCGTTTCATATCTTGCCTGAAATGTTGGCTCGCTTTATATTGCAACGCATCCAGCATGACCTCGCCCTCCGGTGAGAACACTCCATCCTCATCCAGCAAACGACATAAATCCTGCGGACTCAGTTCGTATTTATGAGCAACATAGTTAATTACACCCATTTGAGTATGGTCAAAGCGCAGTTTTTCTACATGAGCCCGATTCACAGATTCCCGTGGAAAACGCAAAATAATGTCACTATATCCGATTGCCTGCTCTCCGGATTCAAGCGTGCCGGGCTGTCGAACAGAGGCTACCTCTGCCAAAGCTTGCTCCAGCTCATAATCAATGACATGTGTATTAAGTTGAAAAATATCATAAAAAGGCACGGAAATATTCTCTTTGCCTATAGATCTGCGACTCCACTCTTCCGGCTCGCGATTCCAGAACTGTTCCCGTAAGGACAGCACAGCAAATTTGCCAATCTTATCACGTAACAGCAAGGTTAAATGCTGAGTGGCAAAAAAGTCGGCTGGCGATAGCGGCGGCATTAGCTCATATTCATATAAATAATCATCTGTTTCCGGCACATAGATTCGACAGGTCTGCAACAGACCCACTGCTTCTAACCGGGAAGCCTGATCAATTAAATATTTGCGGCCTTTCTCATTGGGTTCAACACCCAAAGTCATAAATAGCCTGCGCTGTTGCTCCACTCCAGAATAGCCAATGCTATCTGCTGGCACATGTTCAACCAGCAAGCGATAGAAACTGATTGCAAAGGCTCCTACCATAGGTTGATATACAGAGCTAAGCATACGTCCATCTATAACACTAAGACCAAATTCGCGGGAAACGCAGTACCGATGATGTTCGGTGAAATGATGTAAGTTACTCATCCGCATCTACGGATACCCCCTTGTTTACACGAATTCATACAGGATTCTATTCTATCACAAATTAACATAGCGAAAATGTAAATAAAATCCCAATTTCGACTCTTTTCGCAATATAATCAACTTCTTCTTACGAATATCTACCTCTATTAAACAAGAAGAAACGGCTTCGCCGACCTCTAAAGAGGAAGGTATCCCGTTTCTCGCAGAAATATAAGACTGATTCATAACATAGGCTCTTTCAAATCTTTAAAACATCTTGTAACCGCCAAAGCGCAGCTTTTGAATGGTCCATCCACTAAGTATAGCACCTGCAAGACCAGCGACACCTGTAAGATAATCAACAAAGTGGAAACTGGAGAGATGCTCCCAGAGCGACATCGCGTTTCTATCCCAAATAGAATAGATTACGACGGGTAGAATAATAAGTACGAATAGATAAGCGGGAAACCAGGTTGTCTTCATTAACATGTTAAGAATAAAGCCGATACCAAACATCATCACAAAGAATAAAACGGCTAGGATAAACACTGGAATAAATCCCATCTTACCGTCTCCACCCCTTTCTATAAAGAAGCGCACATCTTTTACAAGCTAGTAGTAAGTTTACTAGAAAAAATGTCACGAAGCAATGAACTTTATTCAAATTCACGCACTAATTCGCACACTTAGAGGATGCCTCCGTTTGCTCTTGGCGGCTTGATTGCGATACAATGCAAGTAGATTAATCAGATCATACATAGCCTATGAAGCAGATGCTTCGTAAGACTAAGTTTATGCTTCAATTGCGAGTTTTACGCGATGTTATTTCAGCGAGGCTTATGCTTCGTAAAACTAAGCGTATGCTTTCGAAGCAAGTTTTACGCGATGTTATTTCAACGAGGCTTATGCTTCGTAAAACTTTTAAGGAGTGAGATCATGATCGAAGCCGCTTTGACACTGGAAGGCTGGTATGCACTGCATGACTTCCGCTCTCTGAACTGGACCGCTTGGACGGCAGCAGATGATGAAGAACGTGCCGTTGCCCTGGAAGAACTACATGCTTTTATGCAGGAATGGAACCCTGTTGAGGAAGCTAAAGAAGGCAGCACCGCAGTATACTCCATAGTGGGCCAAAAGGCTGATTTTGTAATGATGTTTTTGCGCGAAAGCCTAGAAGCTTTGAACCAGCTTGAGACCGCCTTTAACAAAATCGCTTTTGCTCAATATACAACCAAAGCTTATTCATATGTAAGTATTGTTGAATTAAGCAACTACGCTGCTGGTGGCAGTGGCAGCGACGGCAGCGACCCTATGCAGAATCCGCATGTTGCCGCACGTTTAAAGCCTATTTTACCGCAAGCGAAACACATTTGTTTCTATCCTATGAACAAAAAACGCGAGCTTGCCGATAACTGGTACATGCTTGATATGGACAAACGCCGGGAGCTCATGGCTTCACACGGGTTAATTGGACGTTCATATGCAGGTAAAGTGAAGCAAATTATCACCGGCTCCGTCGGTTTTGATGACTGGGAATGGGGCGTGACTCTGTTCGCTGAAGATGCACTGCAATTCAAAAAGCTGGTATACGAAATGCGTTTTGACGAAGTAAGTGCTCGCTACGGCGAATTCGGACCTTTTTATGTCGGCAATCTGCTGACTGAAGAATCTTTTGAAGAAATGCTCAAGCTGTAACAACAAAAAAAGGGTGTGTTTCCAGTTCGCATGGAGACACACCCTTTTTAACTGCCATATTATTAGATTAAGACACCGAAGTTCCTGAATCCTCGTCTTCGTTATCCTCATCATCTTCACGTAAACTTTCCAGATATTCAGCCGTGGCCCGATCCCGAGCGCGCCCTTTATCCTTCAGGCGTTCGATACCAGGGAGAATGAGCAGATCAATTTCCTTCTGAACGATATAAGCCAGATCATATTGGTTCTGATCCTCCAGATAAGATCCAACCTCTATCAGTCCGTTATAACGGTCCAATTCTTCCCGAGTCAGCAGTCCGCGTACCTGTACGCTGCAATGGCGCATCTTATAAGAATCTTCCTTTTTTCAGAACCAGCGGAATTCCGCCGATAATGAACAAGTAGCGCATATCTACAACTTTTTTCAACTGAGCTGCAGTCCAGCCCTTGTAAGTTTTGCTGCCTACTACAGCGATTCCTTGGCCTTTGCCTAGGGAAGCTACGGTTCCTTTATTGCTGAATGCGAATTTCTTCGGCTGTTGATTGCGGATTGCCGCCACCAAATTATGCGCACAGCATTCACCCTGCTGCATAGCAATTTGAGCGGTTGGCGGGTAAGGGCGTCCTTCCGGATTAATCATAAGGGAGCCATCACCAATAATGAAGATATTCTCTTGGCCCGGTGCACGTAGATATTCATCTACCTTCACGCGCCCACGCATAGCTTCAAATCCGGCAGCCTCAATAAGACGATTGCCACGGATTCCGCCTGTCCAAATAATTGTGGAGGCTTTGATTTCTTCGCCTGATGCCAGAATTACCCCGTTTGGCAGACACTCCTTGATCGCAACACCCATCTTGAAGGTAACTCCCTTTTTGGTGAGCAAGTCCATCGCATACTCAACAAGCTCAGGAGCAAAACCAGGCAGTGCTGTCGGAGCAGCCTCTACGTTATATATATTAACCATACTTGGATCAACGTCATATTCTTTACACAGTCCAGGGATACGGTCAGCTAATTCAGCTACAAATTCGATACCGCTAAAGCCGGCACCACCGACAACAAAATTAATATGCTCCTGAGCATTGTTCTCGTTCTTGTACTTAGCGAATTGATATTCAATATGCTCGCGAATTAAACGAACGGAATTGATGCTCCGGATTGTCAGTGCGTATTTATCAAGTCCAGGAATACCAAATGTTTCAGGCTCTCCACCTAAAGCAATGACAAGATAATCGTACGATAGGGTACCATCCTCCAAAATAATCTTTTTCTGCTGAGTACGAATTTCCTGAACAGATGACTTCACGAGGTCGATCTTGAATTCATCGATTAGTTTCGAAATGGACACCCGAGTGTGTTCAATACTGTCCGTACCCGCCGCAGGCATATGTAGATGGGTAGTAAAATAGTGGTACTCGTGACGGTTTACAAGCGTGACATCCGCTTCATTATAATTCAAAGCCTTCTGCAAGCGCTGTGCGGTCAAAATACCCCCATAGCCCGCGCCTAAGATAACGATTTTGGGAATACTACTCATGTTCCGGCTCCTTCCAAGAGGTAAATCTGTCTTTGTATTTTTTATTGAAACAATGTACGGTCCTTTTTGTGAATTTATACACTTATATTTAGAAGAAATTCCAATCAAACTTGAAGCATTTCTAAATTGACCATATCCATTGTAAACCTTAGTGTAGCATTAATCAAACATTAAAATACTAAAAAACGTCACACTTTTATTGACTTCTAAAGTCTTTCTTTGCAGGTATGTGTCACAATGATTATAATAAGTAGGTACACAAGTATGGCAAAATGAATATATCAACTCGGAGGTGTAATATCCCGTGACCCAAGAGCAATCCAGCGTTCCTATGAGCGACCTTTTAATCATAGGTGGCGGGCCAGCTGGCATGTTTGCCGCATTTTACGGCGGAATGCGTCAGGCATCAGTAACCCTTATTGAAAGTATGCCCCAATTGGGGGGACAACTTGCTGCCCTTTATCCAGAAAAATACATTTATGATGTGGCAGGTTTTCCAAAAGTAACAGCACAAGAATTGGTCGACAACCTGTCTCGGCAAATGGATATGTTCCAATCCAATATCCGGCTGGAGGAGAAAGTGATTTCTGTTCAAAAACGGGACGAACGTCATTTTGTGGTTACAACCGATGTAGCCGAATACCACAGTAAGGCGATCATCATTACAGCTGGTGTAGGTGCATTTGAACCTCGTCGTTTGGAATTACCCAACGCTGGACGTTTTGAAAAAGCAAACCTCCATTATTTTGTAAATGATCTAAATGCCTTTAAAGATAAAAAAGTTCTGATCAGCGGTGGCGGTGACTCTGCAGTTGACTGGGCGCTCATGCTGGAACCCATCGCTGAACAGGTAACCCTGATTCACCGCCGGGATAAATTCCGTGCGCATGAACATAGCGTTGAGAACCTGATGGCTTCCAAGGTTAACGTAGTTACCCCTACTGAAATTACAGAGCTGCATGGTGATGAGTTCATTACCAAGGTTACATTGTCAAATATCAAGACCAAAGAAACTCAAGAAATTGAAGTGGACAGCGTTATTGTTAACTTCGGATTCATCTCTTCCCTAGGTCCTATTGCCGAATGGGGTATTGATATTGAGGGGAACTCCATTGTTGTTGACTCGCGTATGGAAACAAGCATTCCAGGCATTTTTGCTGCCGGCGATATCACAACTTATCCTGGTAAGCTGAAGCTGATTGCTGTAGGATTTGGCGAAGCTCCAACGGCTGTGAATAATGCTAAGGTGTACATTGATCCAGAAGCGAAGCTTTCACCGGGTCACAGCAGTAATATGAAACTCTAATCTATTAACACAATAAAAAAGGGTATTCTTACAGACCTGTTGATAACAGCCTGTGAGGATACCCTTTTATGTTTGTTTGTGCCTCGCGGTTTTATATATGTAGCCTGCTACAAAGTTATCCTTTGCGCTTTTTAATGAAGAACCGCATGTACTGGAGAGTGTAAGTTTCGTTTGCGAATTTCAACGAGTAGAAGAGCGATGAAATCATGCTCTAGTTGCAGCTCTATTGCTCTATGGTAAGAGTCAAGCAGCATCTCATCCGACAATTCAACCATAAACTTCATCTACCTTTCCTTTATTTGGATCTGAATCTATCATATCAAACTATCATTTTTCGAACAAGCGTTCGCGTTATCCACAAGTACATGTGGAAATCCTGTGTATAAAATGTGTGTAAGCGTTATAAAGGTACTAGCTACACAGTGGACTATGGGGATAATAGTTATACACAGGATTGAACCACTTGTATACAGCTAAAAATATATTTTTATTGTAAATAAATTACAATGTTATTTACCCCAAAAGAACGCAACTAAACGCAATTTTATCTTACTACTCTATTATCGTCAATTCTTAAAATAATTGTTAATTTATTGAGGTCTTGTATTAACCTCCAAAATCCATATTTTCCCCGAATAATCCACAGCATAATCAAAGCCCAGCTCACCTATTCCCGGAAAATGCCGTTCCATAATTCCGATACATACATGGGTTAGTCTCCGCATTTCTGCTTTCTTCGCTGAAGCTTTAATCCGCGGCAACGATCTACGAAGTCCTTCACGACATGATAGCATCGTTCCCCCTTTACAAAGATTGGTTACGAACAGACCTGGCCGAGCCAATCTCCCTACCATGGAGCGAAATTCCCAAACCTCACCATTCTTAACTACTTTGACCCGATAATCAATAGGCCGTCCACCGATTCTCGCCAGGGAAATCCCTTGTTGAATCAAATATCTGCGTCTTGCCTTCACAGTATTAAGCGCACGTCTCATGGATCCAAAATCCTTGTAAATTCGAGTTCTGTCCATATAGGTGAATCCATAACCGCGACTATCCCGAAAAACTTTGATTACACCGTAACCTCCGCCACCCACAATAGGTTTAATGACAACATTTCCATATCTACGAAGCATTGCCAGGAGCGTTTCTGCCCTGTACCCCCTCGTCATTGGGATATAGGGTGCAACCCGAGCGTCGGTCAGCAACGCCTCTGTCTTCAGCCACTTACTGGCCAATTGTCTTCCTGCCATCGTCCTTTCCCTCCCTTCACAATCCAGCCTACCCTATACATTACTCAGAGAAGGTCTCGCCCTCTTGTATGATTGTCCGTGTAAGATGCCGCTCTTAGCAAAAAGGGCTTAGTGTTTAGCACAGCATCAGTCGACAGCGACAGGGTACAACCGCGGATTTTGTAGATTCAGTTCTCAAGAAATTCGACATCATTATCTTAATGGATGAGTTCACTATAACTAGAATAATCTTCAAAATCGTTGTATTATTAATAGCGGTTACATTTTCAATTTCTACTATTATAGTGAGTACTAACAGAATCACTAAAAAGCACAGCGCGGGGAGGGCTCAGAATGGCACAGTTTTTTGAGGTTTTATATTGGGTGGCTATGCTTGGGATGTCCATTGTATTGGCTGGAACGACTATACTGATCTGCGCCATTGGCTTTAAATTTATTAAAGACAAACGCAGAGCACTGGGTACGGGCTGTATCGCCTTCTCCCTTGGAGCTGCAGCACTCATCGTATTTATGATTAATTACAAGTTTATTATTCCAGCCTAATGTACGCAGGGACTGCCTATAAACAGCTTATTTCTATGCACAGACGGTCCGACCATCGCAAAAAACAACAGAGCAGCGATTCTCCAGTTATGTGGAGAATCGCTGCTCTGTGTTTTTAAACAATAGCTATCTGCTTCAACAGTGTCGTTAACCCATGAGCATTTCGGACCCAGATGACGTTATTTGCAGATTTTCAACCTTTGAGGCGTGGTTTCGGACTCCAGTGACACTATCGCTTAGAAAGAGCTTCATATTTACTGATTTTCATAGCAATAGCGGCAATGCGGTCCGTTGGCACCACAAATATGGGAAAATGCGGCGTTTAGGGTCCTCTGTGTCCGATACCTGGCTTGCGATACATGATTAGCGATATATCGTTTGCTTCCTATGTAAAAGAATAAAGAACTACCCCAGCGCCCATTAAATGACTTCTGAGAAACTCCCCTATTACTCATAAATCCAGCGACAGGCGTATCATATCTATGACTTGAATCCCATTTTCAAAGATTTCTTCACTGTAATGCCTAATAAAAAAATCTCTATCAATGCCGGTGATTCTGAATCCACATTTCTGATAAAGTGCCAATTGTCCAACACTCGAATTACCTGTGCCAATTTCAATGGTTTTTGCTCCAAGCAGCTTGGCATTCTGAATCGCATGGTTCAGCAGCTGCTTACCTATTCCTTGCCCGTGTTTATTTTCGTCGACGGCGATATTTACGATTTCTACAGTCTCCGGTCTTGTCTGCAACACAACGTAGACTCCGATGATGCTGTTATCCACCTCAGCCACACAACATAACCCTCTTTGTAAATATCCGTTAACTAAGCTCTCCGAAGGATCTGCTAATAGAAGTAATTCTAATGGAGGCTGTTCACCAGCTTTTAATTTTCTGATTTCCATTTCCATTTCCGAACTCCTTGTGATGATTTTTGTCATTGAGAATAAAAAAAACTCCAAGCCTGTGTTGTTAGAATCCAACACGGGGCTTGGAGCCGTGATTGCTGTGATTAGCAAGGCTCTTCGTTAGGTTTCCCTGCATCCGTAGCTGTCCGGAAGCTTGAACCGCAGCCGCAAGTTGCAGTAGCGTTAGGGTTGTTGATGGTGAAACCACCCGTCATGCCGGATTCTTCAAAGTCGATTTCGAGACCGTCCAGGTAACGAAGGTTCTCCTTCTCCACAACCACTTTCATGGCTTGAATGTCCATATATACGTCCTGATCGGTTTCATTATCATCAAAGCCCATAGCGTACGAGAATCCACTGCAACCGCCGGGCGTTACTCCAATACGGAGGAACATGTTCGGTACTTCTTGTTCAGCAAGCATCGCCTTTAATTGTTCTGCTGCCTTTTCACTAATATTAATCATGATCTCATCCTCCTACAAATTCGTCTCCCTTCATAAGCGGAAACTTATGTTTAAGGGACCTTCCGGCCAAAAGTTATTTCTTAAAAATATAAGAAAGTATAAGTGTTGCACCTATTCTTTATGTCTTATATTTCTCGCTTAAACGCTTATCAACTTTATAAGGATGCCAATGACGTTTATGCTTGATAAATTCAGTATAACCGACTATTCCGTTACCCTCAAGTCACAACTGCCTTCGGCATGACCCTTCACAGCAAAAAACACCATCAATATCAAGCTGTTGATACCCTTAGGAGAGTAGGTTTATAATAGGGAAGGCACTCTAAGTAAAAATTCGGAAATTTGTCACGGAGGCAAGCTCGCCTCTTTCTTTTTTAGAATGAACAGCTACCACTTGGGTACGTCTGGAATTTATCTTCGAGCAATCTGCTCGTAAACTTTCAGGAGGAAATCATAATATGTCTACTCTTTTTACCCCCCACACGGATGCCCGAATGGCGAACATTATTGATAAGGTTCGCAGCGGCGAAAGATTGAATTTGGAAGATGGCGTTTATTTATATCAAAGCAACGATTTACTTACCATTGGCCAGCTAGCGAATGAAGTCAATATCGCCAAGAATCACAATCGGGTATATTTTATCGAAAACATGAGTCTATATTTCACCAATGTTTGCGAATCGCACTGTGCATTCTGCAATTTCCGCAAAGATGATGGAGAAGAGGGAGCCTATACCCTTTCCGGTCAGGAAATGGTGCAATATGTCGAACAGCATATCCACCCAGGCGTACGCGAATTCCATATTGTTGGTGGCCATAACGACAAGGTTCCCTTCCAATATTATGTGGATTCTTTAAAAGCTTTGAACGAACGTTTCCCTGAGGTTACCTTAAAAGCCTACACTGCCGCTGAAATTGATTTTTTCACCCGTATTAGCGGTTTGAGTATTCGTGAGGTACTGGAACAATTGCGTGCTGCTGGACTGAAAACACTCACCGGTGGTGGTGCAGAAATATTATCCGACCAATATCGTAAAAAAATGCGTGTAGACAAAGCTAATGTGGAAGAATATCTGGAAGTCCATCGGACAGCACATCAGCTTGGGATGAAGACCCATACCACTATGCTGTACGGCTCCATTGAATCTCATGAAGACCGTATCCGCCATATGATGCAAATCCGTGATTTGCAGGACGAAACCAATGGCTTTATGGTATTCATTCCATTGTCCATGCAGCCTAAGAATAAAAACGCTGGCATCATGCGCCGCAACTCTGCTTATGAGGATCTGAAGACCATTGCGATCAGCAGATTGATGTTGGACAATTTCGATCACATCAAAGCGTACTTCATTAACATTGGCCCCCAGCTTACTCAAGTTGCGCTGAACTTCGGTGCATCAGATGTGCATGGCACAATTCTAAAAGAACGTATCAGCCACGCGGCTGGCGCCTTAACACCGGAAGGTCTGACTCGCGACGAATTGATCTGGCTAGTGAAAGGTGCTGGACGAATTCCTGTCGAACGTGACACTTTCTATAATGAAGTTAAGGTATACGAATAAGAAGACTACCTGAGATTTGTTATCCCATATTGGAAAGGAAGTTCGGTCAGCATGAGAACAATACTCGTTCTTGGCGGTGGCTACGGCGGCCTAGCCTTAATTCAAGAATTACTCAATAATCATCTTCCTCATGATGTTGAAATTATCTTAATTGACCGAATGCCTTATCAAGGAATCAAAACGGAATATTATGCGCTCGCCGCAGGTACCGTAACTGATTATCACCTGCGCATTCATTTTCCGGTTCACCCCCGGCTTACTGTCCGGTACGGTGAAGTGAGTTCCATTGATTTGGAGAGCAAAATAGTCAGTATGGAGTCCGGTGAGATTGTATCTTATGATCTCCTAGCCATTGCTCTTGGCTGTACCGACAATTACCACAACATCCCTGGTGCTGATCAATATACCTGCAGCATCCAGACCTTTGCTGGTACTCGGGAAACCTACCGCCGTTTAAATGATGTGAAGCCTTACGGAACGATAAACATTGTAGGTGGAGGATTGAGCGGTGTTGAATTAGCCGCAGAGCTTCGGGAAAGCCGTCCAGACCTTAACATCGCTATTCTGGATCGCGGTGAACGTGTTTTGTCTGCCTTTCCGGCAAAGCTGTCACAGTACGTAGAGGAATGGTTTCATCACCATCAGGTGCAAACGCTAGGACGAATCTCTGTATCTCATGTAGAGAAGGATTCGATTTTTAACGGTACCGAGGAAATCCTTTCAGATGTGACAGTATGGACCGCAGGGATTCAACCTGTAAAAGTAGTTCAAGATTTGAATGTGTCGAAGGACCGCGGTGGACGGATTATGCTGGATGAGTATTATCGTATACCGGATTATCCGGAGGTATATGTGATTGGTGACTGTGCCAGTCTGCCATTCGCACCAAGCGCACAAGCCGCTGGAGCACAGGGTGAGCAGGTAGCTCAGGTTATCCAAGCGACCTGGCGCGGTGAGACTCCTAAGCTTCATCCTATTCGCCTGAAGGGTACTTTAGGGTCACTAGGAAAAAAAGCAGGATTCGGACTTATGGGACAACGCTCCGTCAAAGGACGGGTTCCCCGCATCCTCAAGAGCGGAGTGCTCTGGATGTCGAAACGCACTTTAGGATAAGCCTATGATTGGTTCATAAGTATTAAAGGAAGCTACTCTCAGATAAACACGAGAGTAGCTTCCTTACGTTATTGGTGCGTATACCCTTCGGACTCAGATGACCTTATTTGCAAATTTTCAGCCTTTGAAGGAGAGTTTCGGACTCCAGTGAAGTTATTGCTTATAATGAGGTTCATTTATGCTGTTTTTCAGGTGAATAGTGACTATGGGGTCCGATAGCAATCCAAATGTAGGAAAACACTCAATATAAGGTCGCCTGAGTCCGGTGGCACCTTCACGGTAGCCCCTGCACTCTCCAATATGTTGCCTAATCGATCAAATTGGTGGATTTTGTTCAAGTAAGGTTCCAAAAAGAGGGAGCACTCCATAATTTAGATTATGGAGTGCTCCCTCTTTTTTTCTCGAGAAATTTAGTCAAGATCTATATTAAACCAAGCCTCAAGCTCTTTGATCTTGGCCTCAATTTTCTCTTCTAGCTCTGCAACAGTTTCTGCTGCAATAATGTCACCTTCAACCATGGCGAAAGGCATTAAATAACACTCTCCACAATTGTTCAGACATCCGTATTCAATGACATCATAATCTGGATTTTCCTCCAGCTTATGCATTAGCTTGTCTGTTCCGTGACCCATGTTGCTGGAACAAAATTCAATAATTGGTCTCATGATGATCTCCCTATTCCGCCTAACCATTTTATTTTTTAACTTTTTGTACTATAATGAACTTACGAAAGGAGTGATTGAGAAATGAGTGAGAATGCACAAAGCACCGAAATGTATGATGAAGTACTAGAAGTGCTGGATAAGCTTCGTCCGTTCCTGCAGCGCGATGGCGGTGACGTAGAACTGGTCGATGTGGAAGACGGCATCGTTAAGTTGAAACTTATGGGTGCCTGCGGCAGCTGCCCAAGCTCCACGATCACCTTGAAAGCCGGGATTGAACGCGCCCTCCTTGAAGAAGTAGAAGGCGTTGAAGAAGTAGTTCAAGTATTCTAAATCCCGTTCAATAACCCTCCCGATTCTCCTGTAAAGGAGATCGGGATTTTCTTATTATAGAGGATTTAACATTCTCTCACAACCTTAGAACATAAAACCCGCAAGCCAACTTGGCTGCGGGTTCTTGTTATGACTATAGACGAATTTAGCTTCATTCCTTAAAACGCTGGAATGATCGCACCTTCGTACTTTTCTTCAATGAAAGCTTTAGCTTCTGGAGAATTCAGGGCAGCAACCAGCTTTTTGATGGCTTCGGAATCTTTATTGTCTTGACGGGTTACCAAAATGTTAGCATAAGGGGAATCTACACCCTCGATGAACAATGCATCTTTAGTTGGCACAAGACCAGCGTCTAGTGCAAAGTTCGTGTTGATCAAAGCAAGGTCTACCTCATCCAGTTGACGTGGGAGCATAGCTGCTTCCAACTCAATGATGTCGAGATTTTTCTTGTTTTCAGTGATATCTGCTTTTGTTGCAGCAATGTTTGTATCATCTTTCAAGGTAATCAGACCATTTTTTGCAAGTAGGATTAGTGCACGGCCACCGTTAGTAGCATCGTTCGGAATGGCAACTTTTGCACCATCAGCCAACTCATCGATCGATTTGATTTTTTTGGAATAAGCTCCAAAAGGTTCAACGTGAACGGATGCAACAGAGACTAGGTCGGTTTTATTATTTTTGTTTTGGTCATCCAGATACGGTTGGTGTTGGAAAAAGTTAGCGTCTAACTCCTTCTCATCAAGCTGCACGTTAGGTTGAATATAGTCAGTGAATTCTTTGATTTCAAGTGTAATTCCATCTTTTTCGAGCAATGGAGCAATAGCCTTCAAAATTTCAGCATGAGGAACAGGTGAGGCACCAATAACCAATTTCACAGGATCTTTAGTAGGTTCACTTGTTGCTTCTGCGTTTGGTGCTGTTGTAGCAGCCGAGCTCCCAGCATTATTAGATGCATTGTTGTTACCGCAAGCCGCAAGCACCGCAACCAGTGTCAGGCTAAAAAATGTAAGTAGTACTTTTTTCATTGTAAATCCCCCTCTAATCTATATTTTGTATTGAATAAGGATATATATGGATGTACCTTATTTCCGTGTGTAATGTTTTACGAGTCGGTCACCGGCCATTTGTAGCAATTGCACCAGTACGACAATAAATATTATAGAAACAATCATAATCTCCGTCTCATAGCGGTGGTAGCCGTAACGAATCGCCAAGTCACCTAATCCGCCGCCCCCAACCATACCAGCCATTGCTGTATAGGAGACCAGTGTAACCAGTGTGATCGTAACTCCAGCGAGCAGACCTGGACGAGCTTCTGGCAAAAGAACACGCATAACGATTTGGTTCGTCGATGCTCCCATACCTTGTGCGGCTTCGATGACTCCGCGGTCTACCTCTCTTAACGACGTCTCTACCAAGCGGGCAAAAAACGGAGCTGCACCAATCACCAGAGGTGGAATCGTACCGAGTACACCAATGGAGGTTCCAACAACGGCTTTGCTGAAAGGAATTAGAGCCACCATCAAAATGATAAAGGGTACGGAACGTAGAATATTTACAAGTAATGATAAGACCGAGTAAGTTACTCTGATTACTATACTATTCGATTTCCCCCATAAATACAATAGAATTCCGAGTGGTAAACCAAGAATAATTGTGAACAATCCGGAAAAAAATATCATTTTTATAGTAGCAACCGTAGCATCCATCATTTCTTGCCAATTTAGATCTGCAAAATTCATTACGAAATCACCTCCACATCAAGGCCTTGAGCAATTAGCCTGGAGATCGTTACAGCAATCGCCTCAGCTGGCCCTTCGAACCGCACAATCATCTGTCCATAAGGCACATCTTTAATCGTTGAAATGGTACCATGTAAGATTGCAAAGCTTACACCCGTATCACGCACGACATCGGATAGTGCCGAGCCGTAAGTTTTTTCTCCGAAAAAAGTAATTTTGACAGCTTGAGAGTTATCCCCGGCAGCAGCATCAAGCGCCACTCGAAGAGGTCCTTCATTCTGTGTCTCACTGCGGATGAAATCGCGTGTAACCTCATGCTGCGGCTTGAGAAATACCTCTGTAACTTTGCCTTGCTCAACAATCCCACCACCATGAATGACCGCGACACGGTCGCAGATGCTCTGGATTACATGCATTTCATGTGTGATCAGCACAATGGTCAAATGGAATCTTTTATTAATATCGAGCAGCAGCTTAAGAATGGAGTCCGTTGTCTGGGGATCAAGCGCAGAAGTGGCCTCGTCACACAGCAGTACATCAGGGTCACTGGCTAGTGCCCGGGCGATGCCGACCCGCTGCTTTTGTCCTCCAGATAACTGAGAAGGATACTTATCTTTATGTTCTTCAAGCCCAACTAGAGCGAGCAGGTCTTTGACTTTTGTATCAATAGCTGTTCTAGATGTACCTGCAAGGCGTAGTGGAAAGGCAATATTATCGTATACGGTCGCCGAAGACAGCAAATTGAAATGTTGAAAAATCATCCCAATCTTGCGCCGCTGTTCCTGCAGCTGACCTTGGTTAAGACTGGTTAGCTCAACACCGTCTACCCAGACCTCTCCTTCTGTCGGACGTTCCAACAGATTAATGCAACGGATCAATGTACTTTTCCCGGCTCCAGAGTGGCCGATGACTCCGAATATTTCACCTTTCTCGATGGACAAATTCAATCCAGAAAGTGCTGTTGCCGCATTACTCCCTTTTCCATAAACCTTTGTTATCCCTTTTAGATTAATCAACTCTCGTCGCCCCCCCTTTATACTTCACTTATTCTATACAAAAAAACCTCCAACGATCGATGCAGATCGCAAGAGGCTCTGTGGGTTTATTAAGACAATGCCTTCTCATCTGCCAACGACCGCAACCTGCGCCATTGTAGGAATTAGCACCATGACATTTGTACAACGCTTCCCGCGCTGGTTACAAATCGGTTGCCGGGCTTCATCGGGCCTATCCCTCCGCCGCTCTCGATAAGATAAAGTTATGAAATTATATTTTTTCTGAAATCGTACATACTTTAATGCAAGCATAAGTATAGTGAGTTTATCGATTTTTGTCAAAAGGAAATATATTGAACGATTACGATTTTATGCTCTTTGTCTTGCTTATTTCCTTACGCAGCTGTTCATTGCTGTAGCTGAATGCCGCGATTAATGTCTTACAGTTCATTTCGAGCGATTGTTTTAAATCCTCAAGATGGCTATCCAGATCCTCGAGCTGAATTTTGTCATGCAGACCTTGGTGCCGCTGCCACAAATCATCCTGCATTTCGGAATTCATATAATGAATTTCAGCATTTCTGCGCTTGCGTAAATTCTCCAATGGATCGCGGTAGGAGTTCTTAATCTCTTCCAGTTGATCCGCTAATGCAGGATGCACATTCAATAATTGAAGCTGACGCAGCACTGTAAAGTAAGAAAAGTGCGTTTTTAATTTGGATGTTTTGAGATCATAAAAATGATTCAGTACCGTCCCAAGCTTGTCCAGAAGAGAGAAAACCCGGATAAAGCCATCTTTATAAAAATAAACATAACGTGCATAATCGCCCTGTTCCACCGGTGTCATATCATCCATATAACCCGCAATCACTAATTTCCGGTAAAAAGCGGCCGCGAACCAACTTTGCTCCAGTTCATCCAGAGAGGAAATCAGCCCACGTGTCCAAATCTCCAGCTTGCGGTATTCATGGTCATTATCCTCATGGGCACTCATTTCCTTGCGCAGCAATGCTGCAAAAGTGGCCATATTCTCCATCGCATCAGCCAACACACCGCTGTTCTTTCGAGGCGGCTCTCCAAGTAATACCCGCAGCATATCCCAGTCCTCCTAAAGTTTTGTTCAGCGTCTGCTTCCATGGACTGCTTCGTACAAAACTCGCGACGTAAGCATCGGCCAATCAGCTCCACGATATACCGATTTCCACTTTATTATTCCGCGGGTGAAGCACCTCTATCCACGGAGGGAATGTTCTACCAAGGCGGTGGAATCATTGGGCTCGTTACATTTTTTCCAGACACGACACTACTCGCGCGATTTAGCTGCCAGACTCTTACACTCATATAACATAAGACACCAAACAAACTGGCAATCAGTAAAATATGAGCCAAAGCGGCAAATATGTACAGCCTTTCATTATCTAGAGTGTAAACCACAGCCGCCCCACTAAATACCTGCATCAAGCATAACAGCACTGCAGCTATACCTAGCGCTCTAAGCTCTGGATAATCCTTATGTTTCCAAAATGCTAAATGCCCAAGCAGCGCAGTAAGCATGAATAAGATTAAAGCCGCAATCCGATGCGTAAAAACAACACCTACACCTCCGGAAAGCTCCGGAACCCATTCTCCATTACAAAGCGGCCAACCCGAACACCCGCCTTGTGAATCCGTATGACTTACAAAGGCTCCAATATACACGACAATATAAGAATAGATGGCAGTAAAACAGGTTAAATTGCGAAAAGCCTTACTTACGGGCTTCTTTTGAGCCTCCAGCTTATGATCATATTCACGTGCTTCATGCCATCTCTTGGTTCCAAGAGCCAACATCATAGCGCTCGAAAAGGCGATCAAAGAAAAACCCATATGCAACGCCATTACAGCAGCGGATTGGGATTTAATTACTGCAAGCGCTCCCATACCACCTTGAACGATGACGAATACTAAGGTCATAAATGCATATCCCAGCAAATCGCGCCGCGTACGAGCATAACGCCAAAAAGCAAACATCGAGGCAAGTGAGAATAACCCTGCCAAACCGCTAAACAAGCGATGGGTGTATTCAATCATCGAGCCTATAGTATAAGCCGGAATTAATTTTCCATGACAGAGCGGCCATTCATTTCCGCATTCCAAGCCCGATCCAGTCTTCGTCACTACCGCTCCTCCGAGTACAGCGAGGAACATGATAAGGCAAGTAAGATAACTAAGCCATTTCAACTGATTTGTCGTCAAAAATATCACCCGCAGTTTTTAGTAATGAAGAAGCAGCCAGACTTATATTTCAAAAAACCACCGCTTTTGCACAAACAGGCGAAAGCGGTGGTTCCTTAGGAATTACTTTTGAAGGCTTTGATGCACTTGGACCGCTTTATCAAGGAAATTCTCAATCTCTTCACGGGATTTGCGCAATTTATTAACGAATCTAACCAATTCCCGTCCATCCGAATATGCGACGAAGCTTGGAATACCCATAATATTTTGTTCTTGGCTAACATCGCCCACGGCATCAACATCTACCTCAACCAGTGTAAGGCGGTCTGCATAAGACTGCTCTACCTCTGGGATAAAAGGATCGATAAATTTGCAATCCGAGCACCAGTCAGCCTTGAAGATGGCCACTGTTAATCGAGGTGATTGAATGGCTACCTGAAATTCAGCAGGAGAACTAATTTTGTCCATGATTTACTCAGTCCCTTCTTCAATATCTGTCTATTTTCTACTCTTTAAGTGAAGCAAAATGCAGTGTAGAAGTCAAACCTTATTCTCTCATACGAACACGTGCAGGCTGTAACTTCATCAGCGGATTCAATAATTTTTGCAGCGCCCGCGGATAACTGGAGATTTCCTGTTTAGTCAGCACACCCAGCACAATAAGCAGTACTAGATAAATAACAACAACGGCTGCTCCTACAACAAGACAAGTGATCAGAAACGCCAAACGTGCCGGCATCAGATCCGTTAACAGAATCCCAGCTTCATTCAAGCCATAACCAATCCCGCCGGACACAAGTACCGCAATCGCGAAACCGCCCCAACGTTTGCCCATAATTTCAAAAGGCACGATCGATTTCAGCATCCGTAAGTTAAGCAAAGTAATGACCACGAAACAAAGTGCTGTTGCACCGATAATTCCGTAGATGCCAAATACCTTACTAAGTAATAAGCTTGCCACTAATTTTACAATAATACCCGCTAACACATAATACATGGAAATTCGCGATTTGCCCATACCTAACAAAATAGAGTTTGTTGTCATCATCGTAATCTGAAAGATCGTACCTAAAGTAAGCATGGCTACGATACCACTGCCATCTAAACTACTGAATAAGAGGCCATTAACTGAATATGCAGCAACTACGAGTGATAGAACAATCGGTGCTCCTGTTAAAATAGAGATACGAAGCGCTAACGTCACTTGCCCTTTTAGATGTTTTTCATCCCGACGGGCATATGCAGCTGAAATAATTGGTATAAGTGATGTGCTCAGTGCTATAGAAAGAACCGGCGGAATCCCGGCGACACTCTGTGCCCGACTCCCGAAAATACCCAAAGCACGTGTGGCATCAGCTACACCAACTTGTCCACTCAGTAACGGTACAATTAAAGATGTATCAATAAAGTTCACTACTGGAACCGTAACTGAAGATAGAACGATAGGAATTGATAATTTAAATATATCCTTATAAATTCCAAATAGAGGAAGCTTTGCTTCATTCGTTTCGTATAATGCAGTTTGCCCCTCGCTACGCCGTAATTTCATAGCGTAATAGAGCATTACACCAAACGCACCAACACTACCAAATACACTACCGAATGATGCACCAGCAGCCATCCACGTGTTGTCGTACCCTTTTTGTAACAATACAAATGCCAGAAGAACAGCGGTAGATACCCTCGCGATCTGCTCCACAATTTGAGAGATGCCACCAGCCATCATATTATTCCGCCCTTGAAAGTAACCACGCATCATTGCAATAGAAGGGAAGAGTAGGAGTGCCGGAGCTATGGCCCGGATCGCCAAAGTACTTTCAGGAACTTTTGCATATTCTGCATAATAAGGAGCACCTATGTATAACAATGCGCTCATAATTACGCCAACTACAACACCAAAGATTAATGCCGCCCGATACACCTGCTGAGCTTCATTTGGTCTATTCAGTGCATAACGCTCAGATACCATTTTACTTAATGTACTTGGAATCCCTGCTGTAGCCAGCGGTAATAACATCAAATAAACTGTGTTTGCCTGCGTAAATGAAGCATTACCAACATCATTAAATAAATGCTCCAGCGGCACCCGCTGGACAAGCCCGAGTACCCTTGCCACCAAAGCTGCAGCAGCAAGGATAAGCGTGCCTTTAACAAAAGACTCTTTCTTGGACAAACTCTTTCCCCTTCTTCACTGTTAAATTAAAACCGGGCGACCCATATAAAAAAGAGGACGACCATAATTACCTGCAACACGATTTTGACCAAGGTGCTGCTAAATAAGCCGAGTATGGAGCCAACACTTACCTTAGCAGCTTTAGACGGGGAAGATCCCACAATCAATTCTCCAATAAAAGCCCCTAGAAATGGTCCAATGATAAGACCAAAAGCTGGAATAACAAAAGGTCCCAAGATCAGCCCGATCGTGCTCCCGATAATCGATGAACGTGAGCCGCCAAATTTTTTGACACCCCACGCTCCTACAACATAATCAGCAACAAAAAGAACTACAACGATCAGTGTTTGAATAATCCAGAACCAAACCCCAAAGGGCTCAAAAGAAAAGAACCAGCCGTATACAAAAAAGGCAAGATAGATCGCTAACGCACCCGGCAGTATAGGATACACAGCCCCTGCCAATCCTACAGCAAACAAAACAATGATAAGAATCCAACCCAGGATCGTCAATTCCTTAACCTCCTACTAGCATAATGCTCCATGGATTCACTTCGCAGTACTGCTTTTATTATTTGCTGCCTACAGAGGCTGCAGCTTCGGTAAAGATATACTTTTGGATGACCTCAGCAATCCCGTCTTGATTATTGGTCGCCACCACAACGTCAGCCTCTTGTTTAACCGTCTTTTGCGCATTGCCCATGGCAACCCCAAGCCCAGCCTGCTGGATCGCCGCCAGATCGTTAAGGCTGTCACCCACAGCTACAACTTGCGACATTTCTATTCCCAGCAGCTTGCAGACTTCCTTTATTCCTGCTGCCTTATTCACGCCTAGAGGATTAATCTCCAGATTGTGCGGAGAAGAGTTCGTAATCTCCAGTCCACCCATATCTTGAAGACGAAGCAACAGCTTATGACGAAGCTCATCATCTTCAGTGTGATAACCGAACTTAAGCCATTCTCTACCCGTTACATCCCCATCCCAGTTATCCTGTTTAAGAACTTCGTCCAGAGAATAAGCCCAGAACCAGATGTCATCTGCTTTTGCAAGATCATACATTTCTTGTACCAGCTTGGGATCCATTAGTGATCTCCGGTATATTTCATGTGGCGCTCTCCACACCTCACTGCCGTTCACAGTGATCATCGGTGTCTCTAAACCTAGCTGCTCTGCATAGGGTAAGGCACTTACAAATGCCCGGCCTGTCGACAGACAGACATGAACGCCTGCGTTGACCGCCTTTTGAATCCATTCCACCGTTGTGGGTGTAATTATCTGTTCATCATTCAGTAGGGTTCCATCCATATCCAATGCAAGCAGGCGGTATTTGGCAATCATTTGCCACCCCTCCATTCTTGTATGCTCTCATTTGAGAAGCTGTTTATTTTTTTAAATCTTAGCCATAGGGTCAGAGTTACTCGGTACCTGTAGTCTCTCCCTCCTTCGCATTATCATTAGTATTATTGCCAGACTGGAGACTTTTCTTTGGAACTCCATCAAGCCCATATTCCCAATCATAGGCATCAAATATTTTACGTGCGACTGGTGCCGCACTTTGTGAACCAAAACCACCTTCAGGGATTACAACCGCCACAGCCAACTTAGGATTATTACGTGGAGCATATGCAATAAATACCCCATTATCGCGAATTTCACCCTTAGCTACTTGCTGAGAGGTTCCCGTCTTACGGGCAAAGTCATAAGGGAAATCAGAAAAAGCACTAACTTCACTTCGCATCCCCTGCTTAATTTCATTCCAGTAGGACTTATCGAAGTTTGTTACTTCATCAAGCACCTCACGTTTAAATTCTTTGATTATATTTCCATCTGCATCAGTAATCTTGCTAACCAGTTGTGGTTTAATCCGCTGTCCTTCATTAGCAAGTGTAGTAACATACTGTGCAAGCTGCATTACTGTATAACTTCCTTGTTGTCCGAAAGAGGCATAGACCAGTGCGGACTGCGCACTACCAGCAGCTTCTATATTGGTATAGTTTCTTTGACCCAAGAATTCATTAGGCAGGTCAATTCCCGTAGATACACCAAGGCCGAACTCTTTCATATAGACATCCCAGATGTCTATCCCTTTGCTTTTATATTTGTCATACAATCTTTTACCGACCATATCGACCATAAATGCATTCGAGGATTTCTCAATGGCTCTAGCAGGATCCAAAGAACCATATACGTGGTTAGAAGAGTTTCTTACCTTCGTTTCATGCCCAGACTTACCAAAAGTCGCAAAACCTCTATCCTGATAATAAGAAGAAGTTGAAAACAACCCTTCATTCAGGCCCACGAGTACACTCAAAGGTTTAATCGTTGAACCTAGAAGCAATACAGATCTTAGTCCATTCCCTGAAGTTCCTGAAGAAATAGGAGTTATCGTGCCGTTCTGATAGTTATCCATAATACTGTTCCAGACATCTGCAGATAAAGAACCCGTTGTCCAAACATTCGTATCATAGTCAGGCATACTCGCCATAGCAACAATATTGCCAGTATCTACTTCCATCGCTACTGCATATCCCGTTAAAGCATTCGGATGCGTTCTGCCTTGTACGGTATTAGAGTGCAACCATTTGAGCTGATCTGTTATCGCCTGTTCTGTCTTCATCTGAACGTTCTTATTAATCGTTGTCCAGATGTCATTTCCTTTGACAGGCGGAACGACACGCTCAATTTTCTCCGCCATATTCTGTGGATTGACAGAAATTTCCTGATAGCCGTTTTGCCCGCGAAGCTCACGCTGATATTTCAGCTCCAGCCCATCGAATCCAACAAATTCATCATCCTTATACGTTAGCCCTGGCTCCGGATTGTTTTTCATAGCACTTAGAATGTTTTTATAAATATTAAGACTGTTCGCGGATTTGAAGGGTTTGATATAACCAATCGTCTGTACAGCAACCGTATCTTTATCGTAATGACGAATGCTCTCCTCGACAATCTCAAGCCCCGGATATTCTCCTTTATGTTCCATGAAATAAGCAACTTCTTCAGTAGTCAGATCAGCCTTAATTCGCCGTGCCATAAAGCCAAGTGATTTACGGAAATATAAATCCAACGCATCAATTACATCTTTCTCCGTCATCTTCTCTGCATTTGGATCCCCATATTTATTGAAATCAGCTACCAGCTTGGCTGCCAATGCATCAGACTTGGCCTTAGCCTCTGGGGTCAGCGTTGTTTTACCGGTGACTTTATCTGTTTCCTTAGCCGTATACTCTTTATTGAGTGTGATATACAGCGATTGAACAGGTGTGGAATAAGCTAGCTTCTCACCACCTGCAGCGTATATAACCCCTCTCATGGAAGCTAACGGTACATTTTTAGTATCTCTACTCGTCTCTACCTCAGTTAAAGTTGGACCTTCCACGAACTGCAGAACAGCTAGTCGGATGATGATTACGCAAAATATAACGAACGTGCTAAAGAAAAACACGTTGAGTCGCAGGCCAATGGAACTTTTGCTGCTGGTCTCGTCAGGAGGTGAGGCCTGCTTACGGAAAAAACTCACAGTTTTTCTCTCCTTTTTCTCTAATTTAAGCTTATTGTTCTTGAACGGGATCTGCCACAGGTGGAATATTCTTCTTCGGAACCCCATCCAGCCCATATTCCCAATCATAAGCATCAAAAATCTTACGGGCAACCGGAGCTGCACTATTGGAGCCAAAGCCGCCTTCCGGAATCACAACCGCTACAGCCAGCTTCGGATTCTCACGTGGAGCAAAGGCAATAAAGACCCCGTTATCACGGTTTATATTTTTTCTATCCGTTTTTTCAGAGGTTCCTGTCTTACGGGCAAAATCATAAGGAAAATCGTCAAAAGCACTAACTTTACTGCTCATTCCCTGTTTGATTTCTCTCCAGAACGATTTATCAAAGGTTACGCTATTAAGCACTTCTTTTTTAAATTCCTTAACCACCTTACCTTGCGCATCAGTAATCTTACTTAAAAGCTGCGGTTTAATTCGAACACCTTCATTTGCAAGTGTAGTAGCATACTGGGCAAGCTGTAATGTAGTATAACTGCCTTGCTGGCCAAAAGATGCGTAGACGAGCGCGGCCTGTGAGCTCCCTGCAGCCTTGAAATCTGTATAGTTAATCTGACCTGGTGATTCACCGGGAAGACCACTTTGTGTTGACACACCCAGTCCGAACTTTTTCATATATTCGTCCCAGACCTCTACACCTTTATCCCCCAGGTATTTCTTGTATAGTTGCTTTCCGACCATATCTACCATAAATACGTTAGAGGATTGCTTGATAGCATCAGCCGGATACAGTTTTCCATAGACGTGACCTGATGAATTTCTAACCGATGATTTATCATCCTTACCGAAATAGGTAATCCCCACATCGGGATAGGTGCTCGAGGTGTTAAAAAACCCTTCATTTAAACCAATTAATACACTTAACGGTTTAATGGTCGATCCCAAGAATACAAGTGAGCTAAAATCATGACCCGATCTCCCGGAAGAATTCGAGGTAATTGTACCATTCAGATGATTATTCATAATTTTATTCCAGACAGATGTAGGCAGCGAGTCCTTTGTCCATACATTCGAATCGTAATCAGGCATACTCGCCATAGCGACAATATTCCCAGTCTCTACTTCCATTGCTACTGCATAACCTGTTAAAGCATCAGGATGAGTTTCGCCTTGAACAGCATTGGTATGCAGCCATTTAATCTGATCCAATATAGCCTGTTCAGTCTTCATCTGAACATTCTTATTAATGGTCATCCAAATGTTATTGCCTTTTACAGGGGGAACGGTCTGTTCTACCTTCTCCGCCATATTTTGAGGAGTGACCGAAATGACCTGATAACCATTTTCTCCGCGCAGTTCGCGTTGATACTGCATTTCCAGACCATCAAATCCTACATATTCTTCCGTTTTATACATAAGTCCCGGTGAAGAATTGTCCTTCATTGCACTACGAATATTTTTGTACATCGCTATGTCTTCGGTTGATTTAAAAGGTTTACCAAAACCCACCGTTTGCACAGCTACCGTATCTTTATCGTAGTGGCGTACACTTTCTTCCACAATGGTAATGCCTGGATATTCATCCTTATGTTCCATGAAATAAGCTATTTCTTCTGAAGTTAGCCCTGCTTTTATACGACGCGGTACATAACCCAGATACTTTTTAAAGTCCAGATCAAGTAAATCCAGCACGTCCTGCTGCGTTAACTTAGGGGCATCTGCACTTCCATATTTCTCAAACTCCGCTACTAATCTTGCTGCAAGGTCATTAGACTTATTTTTCGCTTTTTCCGTTAGTGAGGTTTCACCCGTTACTTTATCGGTAGTTTTAGCTGTATATTCCTTATTTAGGGTAAGATAGAGCGACTCAACAGGTGTAGAATAGGCTATCTGCTCACCCCCGGCAGCAAAAATAATCCCTCGCATGGCTGCCAGCGGAACAAACTTCGTATCCCGTTTGATCTCTTCTTCTGTCAGCAAAGCTCCCTCAGTAAACTGCAAACCTGCAAGACGCACAATAATGATACAAAAAATAAAAAAAGTGCCAAAGAAAAACAGATTCAATCTCAGACCTACAGAATGTTTCGAAGATTTCCCGTCCGCAGGCGGGAGCTGCTTCCCAAAGCTCACCAGCTTTCTTCCCTTCTATATAAAAATAATGTCTGAATTGCCTTAGCCAGCGACATTGCTCTTATAATGAAGGTGATTTCTAAGAAGCTGATTGTGAGCATTGCACTCGCATTTGTGTTAGAGCGGTTGGTATGAGTTTATTGTACCACACGGAAGGAGTGCGGCGCCCTCACTCAGAGTGCGTTCTCCCTAATATGCGTATCGTCAAAATCCTTCGGATTAAACCAATCCCCACTGCTCGCCCAAGTGGGATCCAATGGAATCCAAGCTTGCCGGTCACTTATATAAACTTCATTCCAGGCATGTGCGCCATACCCGCCTCGACCATCATAGCCTTGACCCGTTACAACGCGCACCTGCAATCCTTGGGAGCGGGCCATTACAGCGTAAAGACGTGCATAATCAATACATACCCCTATGCGTGTGTCGAAGGTATCCTGCGGGGTCTGTTCATGCCAAATTCTATTTTTTTCATAATTTTCCGCTTTGGCGTAATCATAAGTTACTCGTGTTCCTACCCAATCATACAGTAGTCTGGCTTTCTTCTCGTCTCCTTGCGCTTGTCCAATAATATCTTCAGCCGCACCCACAATATCTTGTGGAATGTCATGATCAATAACTTCATATTTTCTGCGCAGGATATCATTCATCTCAGCTGCAACGGTCTTCGTCAGAATAGGCAGCTTTTTCTGCACGGTCTCCCCAACAAAGGGCTCAAATACAGCGGCAGCGCTTTGACTGTAGATCGGAGAAGATTCAACATAACGGCTAAATTGACTTTCTGGATTTAGGCCAACACAAATGAAGAGAGCAAGCACAATAATTAAACCACGAGTCAAGCCTATAATTAATCCTATGATAGCTCCGCCCATACGGCTTACTTGCGTAATCTTTCTGTCCTTAAATGTCTTGGTGCGCCGTAGCTGATGGAATGGGAGCAGCATAGACAACAATCCCAGAAGCATGCGAATTAAGATATAAGAGAGCAATAACAACAATAGAAACCGCACCAGCGGCGATTCCGCCAGCACAGACACAGCCGTATAATAAATTTGCTGCCACTGGGTCAGCTGTTTATCAGGCAGACTTATTCCTGCTGCCCAAGTCTGTACATGAGGATTGAGATAAGCCGCAGCAGGAATGGCCAGCACCAAAGAAGCTATTGTATACAGTCCTGTTCCCAGCAGACCGAATAATCTTCCGGTAGCACTTGAGAACCCTCTGCTCCAGCCTTGCAATAGTGAAAAGACTACTACCAGCAGGAGGGCGATGGAGATGATATTTGCATCACTAAGACTAGTCAACCAACCGTTTATCATATCCAATCTCCCCTTTCAATCGCCCGCTTGCTTGTTTTTGATAATAATTTAAACTGAAGCCGTTTATTGATGTTTCCGAGCTTCCTCGATAAATGTTTGTGTGGTATCAGTAATACTCCACTTTCCAAGACTAACTCCGCGGAAAGTAACCTCTACCTTATCTTCGCCAGTAGTACCTTTCACTTCAATATTCGGAGTTGTAATCGTAAATGTTCCGTCACCATTTGAAGTGTACTTCGCATCCTGCGCCTCTTTAAGCATAACCTCTTGTGCTTCCTTCTTCACCGTACTTACCGTTCCATCTGCCACCTTATTCACAGCGTTACCAATTTGGTCCATTGTCACACCACTATAGATGAATAGACCTACAACGATAATAATGACAATCGCCCATTTCAACATCGTTTTGACCAAATTAACAACCGCGAACAACAGAATGAGCGCAATAACAATAACTAACCAATTCTCTCTAATAAACTGTGACCACACCTCTGGATCCATCAACCTCACAACACCCCTATCACCTAGTTTCGTCCTAAGGATTATCTCCTCTATAGACATGACGCCAATATTAATTATTATACATGAATGCCCATCATAATTCATGGTTCCACAGCCAGAGAAAGGTATACCTGCTTATAGGAATTAAAAAAGCGGTATAAGCCCTCTCTGTCCCACGTAAAGTACAAGTAGTTGCTTAAATTTGATCTTCTTAAAATCCGCCTTCCTGCATTAATCTTTATTGTAGGTGGCTCTCGGAGGTGTTTCCCTGTGAAAACTGCGCTGTGGCTGTACCTGTTTCTTTTTCTGGCGTTTTTTGATTTACATGCACAGTATCCTATTCTAACGCCCTTTGCCATCTCTCTTGGTGCGGGACCCGCCTTTATTGGTTGGATGATGGGTATGTATTCGTTAACCCATCTTCCTGGCAATTTGCTCGCAGGCGTACTCGTCGATCGTAATGGCAGCCGCCGCTACATCGTCTTTAGCCTTGTTACTGCGGGAGCCATTCTACTGCTGCAGGCTCATGCTCAGCTTCCGTGGCATTTGCTGATGCTACGAGCAGCAAGCGGGTTCGCGCTCGCCTTCCTCTCTCCAGCGTGCATGACCTTGCTGGCTTCATTATCATCTGATGCTACTGAGCAGGGGAAATATATGTCCGGACATGGTATCGTTCATACCTTAGCTTCAGTGGTATCCCCGGCAGCGGGGGCCTTTATCGTAGCTAAAGCTGGCTATTCCGGCACCTTCACCACATTGGGATGGCTGCTTATCGCTACAGGCATCATGGCTTTTTTCAGTGTACCGGCGCCTGCCCGGCGTTTAGTACGCCCTGTAAACTCTGCAGCACCTCCTTTAAAAAAACAGGATCTTCCTTCGGTCCCTATATCCGATGCCAATCCAGTTTCCAAACGTTATTATCTGCTGCCTTTTTTCGTTTCTTGTTCACAAGGGGTTCTGTTCTTTGAACTTCCTCTATCTCAGACCGGAAGTAATAGCATTGTTTCCACAGGCATTCTTTTATCGCTCCTTAGCTTAGGGGCTTTGGTAACACTCAGTTTGTTCTTCCTAAACCGCTTTTCCCCAGGAGGAAGAATAGCCGTGGCCTTGCTAGGTATGGCCCTTTGTTTTTTTGCGCTCGCCTCACTTCACAGCATTCCCGCTTCCGTTATTCTCTTTATGCTGGGTGCAGCCAAAGGAATATTATTTCCTGCAATGGCATCGCTCTTTATTAGTCTAGGTGGACCAGGACGTATGGGACGCACCTTCTCCATGCAGTCGATAGCCATGTCACTAGGCGCATTCGCAGGCCCTGTGGCCGCAGGACAATTAAGAGCCGTTGTTTCGCCTTATTTCATTGCCTTTCTATTGCTGATGGTTGCACTATTACTGCTTCCGCCAAAAAATTCAACCAAGCTGTCTACCTACTCTTCCAAATGGAATGGGCGGGCCGCATGATTTATTGTTTTTACGACATTTCCCGGGGAATGAAGATTTTCCTGTAGAAACAGTTGTTAAAACTGCTCCTCCTTCGGTAAACTATAATGAGTCTGTAAGTTCAGACTTCATTTCCGGAGGTGATTGTCAGCAAATGTCCATTACGATTATTGTCGAAGGCAAAAACGATCGCAGCAGATTACGACGCGTGCTGGTACCGGAAGTCGAAATCCTCTGTACCTTTGGTACATTAAATACGCTCAAACTCGAGTCCCTGCGACAAAAAGTAGGAGATGGAGAAGTATATCTTTATATGGATAACGACAGTTCAGGCAAAAAAATACGCGGGATTCTCCGCGATGCCTTTCCCGATGCTGGTCACATCTATACGCGCCGGGGTTATGCCGGAGTGGAAGGCACTCCAGATGAATACAATATTAATCAGCTTGAAAAAGCGGGTCTGGAAGAGTTCATCATTTACCCTGAACCCATTCCTTTTTGATTCGCGATATATTGCCTAAGAAATTAAAAACGCCTTTTTCGTTATCCTTCAATAAATGGGATTCGAAAAAGGCGTTTCTGTTATGCGGTTATGTTCTATTCACGAGCCAATTCATTCAGCCTATCGGCAAGAAATTCAGGCGTTATGTTATCCGTATCCCCTGCGTCATACAATGCACGGAGACGATTGTCTCGATCAACCAATGCTATGCGATTGGCATGTACGAAATTTTCTTTACTATTCCCTGCAATTAGTACTTTAAAAGAATCAGTTGCCAGCTTACGAATGACTTCCTGATCCCCCCGTAAGAAGTACCAACCCTTATAATCTGCCTGGAAACGGTCCGCAAAGCTTTTAATGGCTTCACGCGTATCATTCTCTGGATCAAAAGAAATAGAGACGAACGCCGTATCTTTTCCAAAGCTGCCATCGTCGACCAGAATTTTCTGCGTCTGAGATAACAGAAACGTAGTTATAGGACATACATCCGGACATTGTGTGAAAAAAAAGTATACCAGCCGTGCCTTACCTTGTGTATCAGCCAGAGTAATCTGGTCTCCATCCACATTTTCAAGTGAAAAGTCCTGCACTTCTCCGATTACCGGCAGTTTTTCTTTTCCTAAATTCAAAGAATTAACTGCCAGATAACCAGCCATTACCAAAGCAAGCAATAATAGAATCCAGGTCCATTTATAACGCTTAAAGGTCTGCACGGACAATAATACCCTCCCTCTTCTTAACCGTGAATCGTATTCAATACAAGTACGATCAAACTTACCGTTAGGTAGTTAATGGAGAAGAGGAAGTTCTTCTTCGCCCAGACTTCGTCATCTTTTGCTGCAAAGCCCATCAAGGTTATGATTAACCAAGCCAGAGACAGCGCTGTTGAAATCACCAGATAAAAAATGCCCGCATAGTCGTAGGCGTACATTAACACTGGAATAGGTAGCAACAGTGCTACATAAGGAATCATTTGAAACTTCGTACGACGTGTTCCTTTGACTACAGGCAGCAGCGGAAATCCAGCGGCTCTATATTCTTCTTTACGTCTAATCCCGAGCGCCCAGAAATGGGGAGGTTGCCACAGAAACAACATCGCAAACATCAGCCAAGCCCCTAGATCAACTGTTCCTGTAACTGCAACATAGCCAATTACCGGTGGCATAGCTCCAGAGATCGCACCTACTGAAGTGCTCCATGTTGATGTCCGTTTCAACCAAAGGGTGTATACTACAACGTAAACGAACATCCCTACAATCCCGAACAGACCGGCTAAAACTCCGGAAAAAGCAAACAGCACAATCAAGCCCGCAATTCCAAGCCCAATAGCATACAGCAATACGGTTTTGGGTTTCAGTCGTCCTGTAGGAAGCCCCCGATCGCGCGTTCTTTCCATCTTCATGTCCAGGTCACGGTCGAAATAGTTATTAAAAACACAGGCCGAAGCCATAACCAGCATTGTACCGAGCAGAGTCAGAACTAATCTGCCGTATTGAACATCCCAACCTGAAGCCAGCCAATATCCTGCAAAGGCAGCGATGAGGTTAGATCGGATAATACCGGGTTTTGTTACGGTAATGAAATCACGCCAACTTGCACCTTCCGGTGGAGATTTTGCAGACATAGCTGCAGAATCGGAAGAAGCTTGAAATGTTATATGATTATCCACACCAAATGATCCTCCTTCTAAACGAACTTCTAACGTTCTAGCCGAAGCACTAAATAGACTTCGCTGTTAACTTTATCATATCAAACCCGAGGAGACTTTGACAGTCATGGCACAGTATGTTCATGAATTTGACAATTACGTGACAATATTTATTTCCAGCCCGTTAATAACCTAAGCTGTATTTGGGTAATTATTAATAATGTACTTCCGAACAACAAAGGAGAACTGACCAATGGACACCGCTACACATTTAGTTATGGGCATAGGGTTAGCCGGACTTTCATTCGTAGATCCTGTCGTTGCTTCTGACCCTAAACTGGCCGGAGCCGTTATGCTGGCTACGATTTTAGGCTCACAAGCTCCTGATGCCGATACCGCATTAAGACTAAAGGACAATGCAATATATATTCGTAATCACCGGGGAATCACACACTCCTTGCCTTTTCTAATTTTGTGGCCCGCTCTGATTGCCCTAGTCTTAGGGCCTCTGTTTGGATTTACTGATTTGGCAGCTTTAAGCCATGTTGCACTCTGGGGTTTCATAGGCGTAGGCGTGCACGTCTTCTCTGATCTGTTTAACACCTATGGAACCCAGGCCGCCCGTCCATTTACTGAGAAATGGATTGCCTGGAATATCATCCACATTTTCGATCCATTTATTTTTGGCAGCCATATCGCAGCTATTCTACTCTGGATCACTGGGATTGTGCCGCCCAAACCTTTATTTATTACGCTTTATGCCTGTACCATTCTTTATTATATTTGGAGAACAATTGTTCATGCCCGCCTTACACGAAACATCAAGCTTAAAGATATACACCATAATGCTGGTGAACGTTATATTGTAATCCCTACAATTTCACTTAAACGCTGGAACGTAGTTAAAGTGAAAAAAGACGGCAGCTATGACGTTGGACAGCTACTGAACAACCGCCTGGAATGGTTCAAACATGCGGTCTGCTCGAATCATCCCGCTGTGGAAATATCCAAGTCGCATCCAGATATTCAGTCCTTTCTATATTTCACCTCTTATGCGGTTGCCGAAGTGGAGGAGCTTCCTTCAGGATATATGGTGCGCTGGGGAGACGTTCGTTATTTACACCGCAAACAATACCCTTTTGTGGCTGTATTAGTTATGGATAACCAATATAAACCTTTAAATACTTATGTAGGCTGGCTTAGCAGTGATAAGCTCGACAAACGATTTTCCATCGACCCTGGTTCTCTACGATGAAACTGTAGACTTACTGAGAGATCTATTCTATAATCACAAAAAATCCCGGAGTATTTTATAATACTCCGGGATTCATTTTAGCAGACACGGAAAGGAAGGCTCTTAATGGGTAAAGGACTCTCACTTTGGTTCGCTTGTTCTTCTATTCTTATTCTCACTGCCGCTTCAATCGCGATCAGCTATAGCTTCTGGCTGGCACTTCTGCTTGGTTTTCTTTGCGTAATGAATATTGGCTGGGGATTTATCCTCAAAGCCAGAATTAGACGCAAACAGGAAAGCTTAAGCTCTGACTAAGATTAACGAGCTGGCAGAAAGCCCATCCGCTCTTTTACGCCATTCAACGTCTCAGCTGCAACAATACGTGCACGTTCAGCACCTTCAGCAAGAATATCAGTGATCGCACCTGAACTGCGAATTTCATGATATCTTTGTTGCAAAGGCTCAAGTGTGGATACAACCACTTCCCCAAGATCCTTCTTAAAGCCACCATACATTTGTCCTTCATAACGATCGGCAATTTGCTGGAGGGACATCCCAGAACATTCCGAGTAAATACTCATCAAGTTACTAATCTCTGGCTTGTTAGCCGGATCAAAGATCACTTCACGTCCAGAATCAGTCGTTGCGCGGCTGATTTTTTTACGGATCACATCCGGCGAATCCAACAGGGCAATATAGCTGCCTGCATTCGGGCTGCTCTTGCTCATTTTTTTAGTGCCATCATCCAGAGACATAATGCGTGCGCCCACTTCAGGGATATACGGTTCAGGAATCGTAAAGAATTCGCCAAAACGGTTATTGAATCGGCCCGCTAAATCACGGGTCAACTCCAAGTGCTGCTTCTGATCTTCACCTACTGGCACAAGATCCGCATTATAAACAAGAATATCTGCTGCCATTAAAGAAGGATATACGAATAGGCCCGCGCCAACTGAATCCTTACCTGATGATTTATCTTTGAACTGTGTCATACGCTCAAGCTCGCCCATTGCCGTTAGCGTAGTCATGATCCAGCCCAATTCCGCATGCTGAGGCACATGAGACTGCATATATACATTCGAACGCACAGGATCAATTCCTGCCGCGATAAAGAGTGCAGCTACAGCTTCAGACTGCTCACGCAGTGCCGCAGGATCTTGAGCAACGGTGATCGCATGCATATCGACAACCATAAAGAAACATTGATGATCGTCTTGCAGCTTCACAAAATTTTTCAGCGCTCCGATATAGTTACCCAAAGTTAGAGAACCGCTCGGTTGTATGCCTGACATTACTTTTTTCAACATAATATAGACCTCCGTTAGATGTAATTTCCGATTTCCGAGAACGCAAAAAAAGCCTCATCCGCAAGGGACGTGAGACCGTGGTGCCACCCTTATTCGCTGCTTAACCTTTGTATAGTCAAAGGGAAACAGCCTTAGTCTTCCGTTAACGGGGAAGATCCGGCCGGTCTACTAGGGCATCTTGCTCCCGTTCAAGCGCGGCGCTCAGGGGTCCATTCATCAGGAGTGTCCTACCGGTTCGCATCAACCACCGGCTTTCTGAAGGTGCATTTCCTGTCTACTTGTCCCCGTCATCACATTCTCATCATAATTTAATGCCTTCATCATAGAACCATAAAGAGAAGTTGTCAAATCACTTAACCACTTCCGCATAAATCTGTTATGATAAGGTTATCCATGTTCTATTCGATTACAGTTACGATAAAGGAGCATATCTCATGAAACAGGTGACCAAAGGGCAGTGGGGCGGTTATGATACTTATATTTTGCACAGCCGCGAACTGGAAGTCACGCTTTTGCCGCGACTAGGAAACAACGTGATTTCATTGTTTGATGTAAAGGAACAACGGGAAATTCTGCGGCGGCCTGATGAAAGCGATCAAGCTTTCTTTATGCAAAAACCTTACCATTTTGGCATCCCGCTCTTAATTCCACCCGGAAGAATTCGTAAAGGAAAATTTCAATTCGAGGGTACAAGTTATCAATTTGACCAGAATACCGCTGGTGACAATCATATCCATGGTCTACACCGGACTCAATCCTGGTGTGTCAGCGATATTGAAGAAGACGAGGACGGTTGTGCAGTCACTACTGAATTCCTTACTGAAGATGATCCGCACTGGATGGAGCAATTTCCCATTCCACTCAAATTCGAAATGACATTCAGGCTTCAGGATGCCCGGCTCAGCCAGACTTTAAAGGTTACAAATCTCGGCGATCACCGTATTCCCTTTGGGATCGGTTATCACACCTGGTTTATGATCGATGGAGAACCTGAACGCTGGAATCTCAAGCTGCCCGTAAACAGCATTTATGAACTAAACGATGAATTGCTCCCTAGCGGCAATCTAATTCCACTTGGTGATCTAGATTCACTAAACTCTGGAATCAACCTCCAGGGAACTAATTTTGATACTGCTCTACGTATTGGTGACAAGCAGCCCGTAGAAGCCTTGCTATTACGCGATGATGGTTATGGTCTTCGTTATACAGCTGACGAGAATCATTTCCGTCACTGGGTCCTGTATACCAAAGGACCGGCCGATCAATTTCTGTGCATCGAACCTTACACCTGGCTCCCGGATGCTCCTAACGTTTCAGATGACCCTTCCTTCACGGGCTTGCTGAAGGTAGAACCAGGTCAAAGTCTTGAGCTGTCCACTATGCTGGAAATGATCTATCCCGAGAATTAAAGCAGATATACATTATATCGGTCTTCCCTTGCGTTTACGTAAGAGAAGGCCGATTTTTTGTGCGAGCTTAGTTATTTAGGCTTTCCTACCCTTACTTTTAATCGACTAATAATTACCATCCTTAAAACCTTTCGATAGCATGCATGAATTAGCCTCTTAGCGCTCATACTATCTTCACAACGGGCGAAGGAGGTGACACACATGGGTCAAGCAGGTCAAGGTCGTAGCAGCCGTTCCAATAACCTTGTAGTTCCTCAAGCAAATGCAGCGTTGCAACAATTGAAATATGAAGCAGCACAAGAGCTTGGAGTAACGATCCCAGCTGACGGTTATTACGGGAACTACACTTCCCGCGAAACTGGTTCTTTGGGAGGTTACATCACTAAACGTCTAGTACAACTGGCAGAACAACAACTGTCCGGTCGTCAGTAACATCGTTATCTTAAGTGTTTTATCCGGCAGAGGTCTTAAAAAGCCTATTGCCGACTAGCTTTCAAACCTCTCACACTTCTTCCAGAAGCTGTGGGAGGTTTTTCTAATTTATAGCCTATAATCCCAGCTGCAAACAATTTTTATGTAAAACGTTTAACTTAAAAATTGATCAGCACTCTCGGCGTAAGCATTACGGGGAGATCGAATCATCAGATTCGCCATATTATAATTAGACTCCAGCGTAGCATCTACGATTAGCTTTCCCTGTCTTATAGCGAACTCATAGCTGATCTCACCATGAGTCCAACGGCGTTTGTATTTCAGACTCTCCAGTGCCATTAGACGAAAAGAAGACTGCTGGCTCTCCGTTATTCCTTCCTTCACTTCTGTGAATCCACCCCCCCGACCGGCTAAAGGATGATGACGTATGCCGAATTTGCCAATGGTATTATTTCGTATTTGCACAAATACCGTACCGGAAGATAGTCCTGACAATTCCTCTTGCAGTTCCCTAAACACCAAATCCATCTGTCTTGCTAATGATAGCTGTTCTGTCTTAAGCATATCTTTCCTCCTAAAAGTTTTGTGAGCTTAGCTTCTTCGAGTTTTCTTCGTACAAATCGGCTTAGTAAGCGCTTACTTAAGCTTTTTGAGCTGAGCTCATTTGTCTTCCATGCAAGCCTTTTATAAGGCTCAAGGCTCATTATAGACCCCTTAAATACGTCAAACAACATTATTCTACAAAATTGGGTTATTATCCCTAGTAATGCGCAAAATTCATGGATCATTCGTATATTAATTTTTATAAACCGGGGGTTTTCGACATTTAAGCATTAAAAAAAGACCCCTTAACCGGGGTCTTTGCGTGTTCACACTGAAATTCCGTTATTTTTTGTGTCCTGAAATTTGTCTTATTTTAGACATTTCACGCTAAATGCTCTGTCATCTCCAAGAACTCGGTAATATCAGCCACGATCAGATCTGTAGCTCCTTGCCAGAAATCCGGTTTTGTCAGATCCACACCCAAATGTTTGAGCACCAAATCCTCCAATGTCATCACGCCGGTATCCTGCAACAAGCTATCGTATTTGTCTGCAAAGGAAGCTCCCTCTTGTAATGCCAGACGATATAAGCCTGTACTGAACATATAACCAACGGTGTACGGGAAATTATAGAAAGGTACATCTGTGATATAGAAATGCAGCTTCGACGCCCAGAAGTGAGGATGGTATTCAGAAAGCACACCACAGAAAGCTTCTTTCTGTGCTTCCACCATCAGAGCGGACAGTTCCTCAGCATTTACAAGACCTTCCTTACGTTTCTCATAAAAGCGAGTCTCGAACAAGAATCGAGCGTGAATGTTCATAAAGAATGCCACACTGTTCTGTATCTTCGTTTCAAGCAGAGCCAGCTTCTCCTCTGCATTGCCCGCAGCTTTAACCTGAGCATCAGATACAATCACTTCTGCGAAGGTTGAAGCGGTCTCTGCAACGTTCATTGCATAATTCTGATTAAATACAGGTTGATCATCAAGCAGGTAGGAATGATAAGCATGTCCCAGCTCATGAGCCAATGTTGAAACATTGGAAGGTGTGCCGCTGTAAGTCATGAATATCCGTGATTCTTTACTCTCAGGGAAGGAAGTACAGAATCCACCAGGACGTTTGCCATTACGATCCTCAACCTCGATCCAGTTATTATCAAAGGCACGCTCTGCAAACTCAGCCATCTTAGGACTAAATTTACGGAACTGTGTGACGATATCCTTCGCAGCTTGATCATAAGGGATCTTGCCGGAGGATTTGCCTACAGGAGCTTCGACATCGACCCATGAGAGAGAATCCAGCCCCAGCAGCTTGGCTTTACGCTGAAGGTAGGACACAAGTACAGGTTTGCTATTCGTAATCACGTCCCACATCGTATTTAAGGTGTCCTGTGTCATACGATTGATGCTGAGCGGATCTTTCAGAACATCGTCCCAGCCTCTGCCCTTATAGAGCTTCAGGCGGAAGCCTGCTAAGTGATTTAAGGTATCCGCGCAATTATCTGCCGCTTCAGTCCAAGCCTCTTCCCATTTATGGAACATCGTTTGACGCACTTTTGGATCTGGATCATCCAGCTTATTAAAAGCTTGACCAGCAGATAGCAGCTTTGTTCCTTCTTCATCCTCAAATGGGATCTTGATCGAGCTAACAATCGTATCATAGTGCCCGCTCCATCCATGATATCCGTCAACAGCTAATTCCAACGCTAAGCTTTCCAGCTCAGGGCTCATCTTCTCACGGGCCAAATCACGGCTCTCGCTCAGTACGAACGTTAAAGGAGCAATCTCTGGACGAGCCATCCACTCAGCCCATACCTTGTCCGTAGTCTGACGAAGTACATTGCTAAATTGCGAGCTGATCCCTTCGAATCCAGCGCGCATGCTTGTCACTTTGGCCGCCAGCCTTACCGCACCCTTGTCCATCTGATTCTGAGCGCCTAGACAGTCTGCGAAGGATGTGACCTCCACAAGTCTTCCTGAACAGCTCTGAAGCAATGCTATAACCTCATCCAATGCTTTTGTAGACGCAACATCCGTTGGTGCCACAGCATCCTTCACAAAGCCTTGCAAGGATAAAATATCTTTTTCAAGCTTGCTCAAGAACCCTTCTAACTCTGCAGACGAAGAACCCCCCGGAAAAATAGTATCAAGTTCCCAAGTCAGTGATAACGGTTGTTTCATGTGTACTCACCATTCCTTTGCTTTCATTTGACTTTCTTTGTAATTGTCTTAACACCATGGTAAAGTGAATAACGATATCTGAACATTTATAGCCGATAAACTTTAGGAGGGCATCCATATGAAGCCACTACAAATTTCACCGGAAACAGCCATTACGTTATCCAAGCAACTAGGCGTTCCTTTGGAACACTTGATGCATATGCCCCAACATATTTTACTACAAAAAATAGCGGAGCTATCCAAAAAAGAAAATCCCCCACAAACTGAGGGAGAAAATGAAGAGACTCCTTCTGGGAAGGACTCACAATGATTCCATTTAGTCATACCTGGCCTTATGACATCATTCTAGGCGATATGTATGTGCAATACTGTCCATTCTGCAACTCAGAGAATGTGCTTCTGCCTATGAAGCCAAAAGAATTACAAATCGTTCGTGACGGCAAGAAAAAACTGCTCGTCTTCCCCTGCTGCAGCGCCAGTCCTACAGTTATAGATAATGACGGCGATTACCTTTTGTTCGATCGAGCTGTCAGATAAGCAAATCCTAACATTTTCTTTCTACAAAGCGCAGAGGAGAATTTAATTCTCTTCTGCGCTTTTTGTTGTTCGCAAACATTATGAACTTGAAGACAAGCCTTCGATATCAACTTCAACATCTAGAGCCTCAGCACGCATTTGCTCCCGTAAAATAACCCACTGCTCACGTGCCGCTCGAATCATCGCCGCATCCATGATCTTCTGATCATTGATCAGACGGGAGAACCACATTACAGCCACTGAGTATTCTCCGATCCGCCGATTAAGTTCGCCGATCAGGTACATGAGCCGGGCATCATTGCCGGCAATGCCATCTATTTCATAGACCTTAACATACTCGTCCAAAGAATAGCGTAAAAAACGCTTCTCCTGCTCAGTCTCCCCTTGATAGCGATAGAGCCAAGCAATATGATGCAGCAGACTTGCGATAATCCGATCTTTATCGTTAATACTTTGAGCACATAAAAGCGCCAGCTTATAGGTCTCGAGCGCAGTTTCCCAGTCTCGTTTCTCTCCAAAGTCCCGGCTCTTCCAGCGTTTCCCTACCTGTTCATTAAATGCCTTGCGCTGGCGTTCCGTCAGCTTGTCAGCCGAATTTTCTGTGGAGGCAAACCCGCAATTGGGGCAGACCCGTACAACATAATAATCCGGATTCTCATTTTTATAATACGCGCAGAAATCAGCATCACGTCGAATAGCCTTTTTTAGACTAGGACGTACCCGCGAGGTTGAAAATTCATTTTCACAGTTGCAACACTTGACCTTAATAGAATATAGGGGTATTAACTCTGTCAAGTACTCTCATTCCTTTCAGGATCAACCTGTCCCTTGTTATTCCTGGGGCATGTTAACAAAATGATGTGCAGGACCTGCAAGGCGGCTAAGCACGAATGAACGCAGTGGTTCTTCGACTCCAGTCTCCACCAGTGCCTCTTTCATACATTGTAACCACTCCTCAGCATGTTCTGGAGTAATAGGAATATGCATATGCCTTGCTCTCATCATGGGATGTCCATGTAATTCCGAATAAAGTGGACCCCCGCCAAAAAACTGTGTCAGGAATTGATATTGCTTCTCCAGAACTGGAGTAATATCTTCAGGGAACAAGGGTCCCAGCTGCGGATGAAGCTGTACCTTGGCATAGAACACTTCCACCAACCGATGTAGTGCTTCAGCCCCCCCTAGATTGTCATATATACTCTCATTTGGATTCATTGAGGTTACCAGCCTTCTTCCATATTAATGAAACGTTACTTATTTTATTATACCAAAGATAAGCATAACACGGATATCCGTCGAAAGTGCTCTCTAAACTACAGAAAAAAGGCGCTAAACTATAGTTCAGCGCCTGAAGAGTAAGGTTAGTAGGTCCTAAATTCCTCATCACCAGGAGGGACGAGAGAGACCCGGATTACATATACAAAAGCACAAACGAGAACTCCGGCTATAACGCTCATCGCCATCACTCCATCCCATTTAATCGTGTAACAGAGGGTGCATTTATTTATTACATAATATCATAATTCCTGCGAAAAAGCACAGATAATTGTAACCGCTTTCTCCATTTTTTTGTGCTGTTTGTCCCTCTTTTTGCATACATCTAACCATAGACCAGGAGGCGTTAATTATGACTTTTAAAAAGATTGGCGGCCCGCTGCTGGGATTCATATTGGCAGGTTGTATGCTGCTTATGTTACTTCATCCTGAAGCATCTCTTGCCGCAGCCTTACGTGGCCTGGCCATCTGGTGGGACGTGCTCTTCCCTTCACTGTTTCCCTTCTTCGTCATTTCTGAAATCATGCTAGGCTTAGGCATTGTCCATCTCTTCGGCGCTTTACTTGATCCACTGATGCGTCCCCTCTTCGGTATACCAGGCAGCGGTGGTTTTGTCGCGGCCATGGGATATGTATCAGGATATCCCGTTGGAGCCAAATTAACCGCTAAGCTGCGGGAGCAGAAGCTGATCAGCAGAATCGAAGGTGAACGCCTTGTAGCATTTACAACCTCCTCCGATCCTATTTTTCTATTAGGGGCGGTATCCGTTGGGTTCTTTCGCGATGCTTCTTTGGGGCTAATATTGGCACTAGCCCACTACGGAAGTGGCTTAATGGTTGGTCTCCTAATGTCATTTCATGGACGTAAGGAACAAAAGACCCCCACCCAAGACCCAACAAAAAGTAGTTCTGACGTCCCCTCTGCTCCAGCAAAACAAGGATTCGGCAGAATACATGCCGCACTCCTTGCGATGTCCGAAGCCCGGCGCAAGGATGGACGTAGCTTCGGAGAGCTGTTAAAAGGAGCGATCCAATCCTCGCTACAGCTTATTATTGTCGTAGGGGGTCTGGTTGTATTCTTCAACGTGCTAATGGAGCTGCTTGCCCGTGCCGGAATCCTGCCCTCACTATTTAGCCTGGCCGGATCTCTCGTCTCCCTTGTTGGAGGGCCTCCCGAATTAGCTCAGGCCTTGATCAGCGGATTATTCGAGGTCACCATAGGTGCCCGTTCTGCTGGTGAAGCCGCTTCTTCCATCCCGCTTCAATTCAAGGTCGCAGCAGCTGCCTTTATTCTCTCTTGGGGCGGATTATCTGTACATGCCCAAGTCGCCAGTATTTTGAACGGTACCGGGCTGCGTTATCTGCCTTTCTTAACTGCGAGACTAATACATGCCGTACTCGCAGCAGGTCTCGTGGTGCTGCTATGGAAGCCTGTGATGGGATCAGGATTGTCTTCTGCCTGGGTCTCTCTGCCAGCCTCCACTGCCTTTACACCTTCAGCCTCTGGTGTCACTGCCAGCCTAGCTCTACTGAGTCTTATACTGGCCGCTGCTCTTCTAGTGTCACTGCTTATTCCTGTCTTTATGGCAATGCTCCGATTGATGCGCCGAAGTTGATTACATATTGTGTTCCGGGGCAAGATTGATTATGATCGGTGTATGACGGAATTATATAAAGGAGCTTGTACATCTTGAGATATTATGTTCTGGACCGCGGTGATGAGCTGTCAATCAAACTTGCCGAGCAATTTCACAAGCTGGCGGCGGAGCGGGATTTGCAACTGGATGCCGAGTCTCCGGAAATCGTCATCTCGATAGGTGGAGACGGCACAATGCTGCACGCTTTTCATACCTTTATCGATCAGATTCCCAACTTAGCCTTTGTAGGTGTGCACACAGGACACCTCGGCTTCTATGCGGACTGGCAAGCAGAAGAGCTGCCCACCTTAATCGATTATATGTGCGGAACCGGTGATACTGAGCCGCAGAAACCGCGCATTGTGAAATATCCATTAATAGAGCTGGAGATTCACAAAAAATCGGGATCTTCGTCTCACATTGCCCTCAACGAATTTACCCTTAAAGGGGTGGATGGAACTATAATGATCCAAATCGACATCAATGATGTCACCTTCGAAATGTTCCGGGGCGATGGACTTTGTATTTCAACTCCCTCTGGCAGCACCGCTTATAACAAAAGCCTTGGTGGCGCTATGGTTCACCCTTCAATAGAAGCGCTGCAGATTGCCGAAATCGCGTCTATTAACAACCGTGTATTCCGGACAATGGGCTCGCCGCTACTACTGCCGAAGCATCATCATTGTGACATTTTTTCATGTAAAGACCAGCGTTTGCTGCTCACCGTAGATCATAACAACATTCCTGTTGATGACCTGATTTCAGTACGCTGTCAAGTTTCAGACAAAAAAGTCAGCTTCGCAAGGTATCGTCCGTTTCCGTTCTGGAACCGTGTCCGTGAAGCTTTCTTAGTCTGAGATCAGGGGATCAAAAAGCTGGAGATTTCAATATCTCCGGCTATTTTTGGTGTGACAAAACTAACACCAATTGATAGACATAGAGAGAAATCAAATGGTATAATGAGGCTATTTTACAAAGAGTTACATAAAAGGAGAGAGTACTGTTGAAAAAATTATTATCCCTCTTGAGCATAAGTCTTCTGGCCCTGATACTGGCGGTCCCGGCTTTTGCTGCTTCAAAACCGATTGATGTTTATATCAACGGCAGTAAGGTTTCCTTTACCGCAGGAACCCCATACTTAGCGAACAATTCTGTACTTGTCCCTTTCCGGGTCATCTTCGAAAAGCTTGGACTCCAGGTGCTTTGGGATGCCAAGACTGGAACAGTAACAGGTAAAAGTTCAAATCTGGCGATCAGCCTGAAAATTGGCAGCAACCGCGCAACCGTTAACGGAACCGTGAAAAAACTGACCACCGCACCAGTCTCCTCAGCTGGCACTACATACATTCCTTTACGTTTTATCGCAGAGGCAACCGGAGGCACAGCCGTCTGGAATTCAACCAGCAGAAGCGTGCAAATCACCACCCCAGTATCCAAAGATAAGGACGAAGCAGCGATTACAGCATTAATCCGTTTGTCTAATAAATATTTCAATGAAGAAAAAGCAATTAGCTTCTATTCCCTTATGGATTCAGAATCCTCTAATGCGGACTCGGTGGCGGATCTTAATGCATCCTTTGAGATTTTTGACATAAAAAATACTATTGAGAGTTTGGAAATCATTGATATTTCAGGCAATGACGCTACTGTCTATACACTGGAAAGCTCTCGCCGGACAGGTGGGGCCTATACGCCAGATACAGAGGACGAATACATGTATACACTTATCCGCAAGAATGGAAGCTGGAAAATATCATCTGTGGAATCCCAAAGCTCCGTGATACTGCTGACTCGTGAACAAGCTCTAAAAACAGCAGCTAACATTCCTCAAAATGATGCGGATGCCATCAAAGGTAATATCACCAAATATTATCAAGCTATGAATGAACAAAATTCGGCCGCTGTTCTTTCCACCATGACTTCATACGGAGAAGAATATGATACTTCCCTTAAGGAAGATCTGGAAGATTTCTTTACTTCATACGACGTCATTTATACTCCAAGCGTTTCGAGTATCTACTATTTTAGCGCCAAAGAAGCAGCTATTTATGTAGAAAGCAAAGAGAAGGATGCCAGTGAAGAGGAAACTTTTGAGCAAGGCACGATCTTCATTTTATCCAAGTCGGATAACGGGGTATGGACTACTGATAACACCTACAGCGTTTACTATAAACTTGTGAAATCCTAACAACCATACGTCACAGAAAGTTAATTCGTGCAGTGTATACTTTCTTATCTTATAAATTATATAAAAAGGGCGTATGATTCCATGAAATCCAATAAAGTAATAAGTGCACTTCTAGGCAGCTGTCTGGCTTTATCCCTAACTTTTGCTCCAGTGGTGTCTGCTGCCGATGCCGCTCAGGCATCTACAGATAACCGTGATCTTATCAATGAAGTCATGAATATTCTGGAGAACTATAACCTCTCCGGTGTAGATAAGGATACCTTGATTCGTGGAGCCATTGATGGCATGGTGAACACCCTGGATGATCCCTATAGCCAATACTTCAATACCGAGGAAGCGGCACAATTTGAACATGATGTTGATCTGGAATACGTTGGTATTGGTGTTAGATTGCAATATACCGCAACTGAGCTCTACATCGAAGACATAACACCCGGTTCGCCTGCAGAACAAGCAGGTCTGAAACGCGGCGATACGATAGTCAAAATTAACGGAATCCCCGTTGAAGAGACTGAAGGTGACGAGTTAAGCGGAGCCGCAGGCACCAAGGTCACTCTGCAGGTGCTCCGGAATGGAGTGTCTAAATCATTTCGTGTAACCCGGAATGAAATCAGCTCAACTTCCGTTACCGGAACCATTGTTGGACAGAAGATAGCCTACATCACACTGAGCGGTTTCACACAGAATTCCGATGAAGAATTCGCCGCTATGCTGAAAAAGATGCGCGCAGCAGGTATGAAATCGATGGTGCTTGATTTGCGTGACAACTTAGGCGGCTATATGGATTCGGCATACAACATTACCTCCAATTTTATGGATAAAGGCATTATGATGTATACCTCTGATCAAACCGGAGCACTTACTCCAGTAACGATTACCAGCGGCAGCAAAATAGGCGTGCCCGTCGTCATTCTAACGAATGAGTACACTGCCAGCGCTTCTGAGGCGCTTACTGGCGCATTACGTGACAATAAGCTCGCTACCGTCGTAGGCACTCGTTCTTTCGGCAAAGCACGTATTCAGAGCCTGCTTCCAATGTCTAATGGAGACATGCTGAAGCTGACTACGCAGAAATACCTAACTCCAAATAAAGAAGACTTTAATCACATCGGCCTTGCACCGGATATTGAGGTTAAAGGCAAAACTGCACAGCTGATTACCGCTCTTCAGATTGCAGGAATGAAAAGTATTGAGGTTTCCGGTGATCATCATATCTTGAACGTCAACGGGGTTGCCTTTGCTGGTAATGTGGGTCTAATAAAGCAAGGAGATAAGACTTATGCTTCTTCGCTCGTATTAGGTGCACTGATCGAAGGCGACATCACATGGGATGCCAAGAACAAAAAAGTCATCGTAACGAACGGGGCAGGTAAAGCGACCGGCTTTACGTTATCCTCCAAAGAGGCGCTTTCTCAGAACGGCGAGACCTTCATTGAATTAAATGCCTTTAAGAAGAAGTTCCCTGCGCTTGTATGGAGTTACAATGCAACACAGAAACAATTGAAATTATCTGTAAAATAGATCCTTAATCTCACTAATCATTAAGCTGCTGAATCAAGCACCAATGAGTAAAAACAGGAGTTGTCACATAAGCCATGAAATGGCCGTTGGGACAACTCCTGTTCTTTGTTTATTTGGATAATATTTGCACCTACGAAACATCTGTAGCACCTATCGGACATGGATGACCCTAAACGCAATATTAATCCATATTTGTTATGCTATCGGACCCCATAGTCGCTATTGGTATGAAAAACACCATAATTACGCCTCTTTCTAACGAATAGCATCATTGGAGTCCGAAACCCCGCTCAAAAGGCTGAAAATTCGCAAATAACGGCATCTGGGTCCTTAAGCCTTAGGGGATGATGAAACTGCTGGGTCAAGCAGCCAACGACTAACAGCATAGAGCAGCAGAGCAACACACAGTAGCAGAGCAGCACTGAGCAACACTGAGCCACAAGCAACACTGAGCGAACACAGCAACACCGAGCCACACAGCAACACTGAGCAACACAGCAACACTGAGCAACACAGCAACACTGAACAGCACACAGCAACACTGAGCAACACCGCAACACTGAGCCACACAGCAACACCGAGCGGCACAGCAACACCGAGCGGCACAGCAACACCGAGCGGCACAGCAACACCGAGCGGCACAGCAACAGCAGAGCAGCGATCTCCAAGTAACGGGAGAAACGCTGCTCTGCTATTTTTTATAAGAAAAAAAGCTGGCTCATTCGTAGAAGGACTCTACTTATGGTTCAGCTTTCATCATTAAGGTTGTGAATTTTCTATGTTTTGGTTGTTCTGGTTGTTTTGATTGTTCTGGTTGTTTTGGTTGTTTTGAGCGCTTTGAGGTTTTGGTGTGTTTTGGGGCTTCTGAGACTGACCTTGTGGCGGTCTGCCTTGGAAATCCTTTTTGGATTTCTTGCCCTGTGAATCCTTGCCCCGGTGATTTCGGCTCTGATGTTCTCTCACAGGTCTATCCTTCGCCATATTGTCCTTAGAAGAAGTCATCTCTTTAAATGCCAATGAGTGATTCGAGCCTTGCTTAGAGGATGTTTCTTTAACAGAGAACTCTTTATCTGCAGCCGCTTCATCACTAGCTTCCCCTTCTTGCTCCAAGGCCTCTTCATCACTCGGCTCTGGTATTTCTTTGATTAAAATATCCTTGAACATGCCTTCCTGTGGTACCTCTTTCAATTTATGCAGCACAAAATAAGCGCAGCCAAAATTGCAATATTCATTAATATAATCAACCATACCCGAAATCGCTGTATCCCGATTCACCTTAGGATGGTTGTCCCGGTAAAAACCTTTCAAACGCAACTGACTGTAACCCCAGTCACCGATAATATAGTCGTATCTTTCCAGCACCTCGCTATATCTCCCGCGAAACGCCTCCGGATTCCAACCATCCTTATGATCCAACATAAGTTCATAGCCTTTTCCGCCTATTACGATCAAACCTTTTGTCGCCTGCCTTTCTTTGGGTATCGTGGCGTTGATTATGCCGCCATCTATGTGGAATATTGGGCTTTCGGTCGCTGTTCTAGAACCGCTCCTACAGCACCAATATTCCCCTCCGATGACGCAAATCAACGATTTTTATGGGTAACCTAAGAGCAGAGATATCAGAACGCTGTCGCTTCTTCCTCCTCTTACTAACATTCTCCGTGAATTAAACCACAGAAAAGCAATAATTAGCTAGAAGAAACCGCACGCTCCTCGCGAGCTTGAGCTGCAGACTTCACCTGCTCATGCGCATGATAAGAGCTGCGAACTAGCGGGCCTGATTCCACGTGGCTGAAGCCACGCTTCATTCCCTCTTCCTTCAACAGTGCAAATTCCTCCGGTGGATAATATTTCTCCACATTTAAGTGTTTTGGAGTGGGTTGCAAATATTGTCCTAAAGTCAATATATCACAATTTACGGCTCGCAAATCATCCATTGCTTGTAAAATCTCATTCCACTCTTCACCGACACCAAGCATGATGCTCGATTTGGTTGGAATATTGGGTTTCATTTCCTTGGCTCTGCGCAGCAATTCCAAGGAACGAGGGTACTTCGCTTTAGCCCGTACACGATCTGACATCCGTTCCACGGTCTCAATATTATGATTAAGAATGTCTGGATTACTGTTCATGACAATCTCAAGACTATTCCGGTCTCCTAAAAAGTCTGGAATAAGCACTTCAACACTACATAACGGAAGGCGTTTACGAATCGCCGCTACCGTCTCAGCAAAAATCTGAGCGCCACCATCCGCAAGATCATCGCGGGCCACACTAGTCACCACACAGTGACGAAGATTCATTTTCTCTGCAGCTTCAGCTACACGTTCAGGCTCCTGCAGGTCCAGTTCTGTAGGCATCCCTGTATTCACTGCACAAAAACGGCATGCGCGTGTACAAATATCACCTAAAATCATGAAGGTAGCCGTACGGTTTGCCCAGCATTCATAAATATTCGGACACCTAGCTTCTTCACATACGGTATGTAAAGTTTTGGAACGCATCATGCTTTTGATTTCCTGATAGTTGTCACCGGTAGTTAGCTTAATCTTAATCCAATCCGGTTTAGGTTGCTTTGCTGTTTTATTAGACAAAATGATAAACCCCGCTTCCTCCTGAATGTGATGCTGCAGATGAAAGTTGCTGCCTCATATTATAACATGTGCGATTTACAATTGCCTGTTTTTGTGAAATATGCAGGGTGTATCATCTGGAGTTTCCAGCGAGATTTTTCTGGTACCTTTAGACAAGAACGGATAAAAAGTAGCATTTTGCACCAATCTATAAAAAAGCTTCATCCGAAGTAACTACATTCAATTTAATGCCCGGACAAAAGGAGGCTGTTATCTTGCTGGCCCTATTTAAGAATATTAAAAACCGGAGAACCCTGTTATGCCTGTCCGCGGCCGCTATCCTCTGGGGTGGTTTAAACCTTCCCGTTTCAGCAGCTGTAGCGCGGCCTACAATCCAACCGGTGATGAGCAGCGGGGATCCCGCTAGTGCTAGCAAAGAAGCGCAATGGTCTGGCCGTAGACAGCTTTATGAGCAAATGAGCGCAGCTACTGGTATCCCGTGGTTTAGGTTCGCAGCCATTGATCAATATGAACGCACGCTCGCCAAAAAGGGAGCCTCAGGGCAGCCTGTCTCCACGCGCCTTACAGCCATAAAGATCCCGGCACCGGTATGGGCAGGTCCACTCAATCCGGATCAGGGGGATACTTCCCCGAACTCCATTAGCTTCTTTGATGGTTTTGGCAGTGATGGCTCAGGAGACGGCATTGCTGATCCAGAGAATGATGCGGACGTTCTCTATAGCATGGCTAGACACTTATTGAAGTATGGACAATCCGCTAGTGATTTCAGTATCGGGGTCTGGGAGTATTATCACAATGGCCGCGCCTCGCAGCGCATTACCCAGTTCGCGAAGTTATATGAACATTTTGGACGGCTGGACCTATCCGGCAATGCCTTCCCGCTTCCCTTAAGTAACCTTTATTCTTATCGTAGCACTTGGGGCACTGGAAGAAGCTGGGGTGGAGCACGTATCCATGAAGGAACAGATTTATTTGCACCTCAAGGAGTGCCAGTCCGAAGCACCTGCTTTGGCTTAGTGGAGACAAAAGGCTGGAACCGGTACGGCGGCTGGAGAATCGGGATTCGCGATATTGAGAACCGTTACCATTATTACGCTCATCTATCTGGATATAACAAAACCATTTCTCGCGGAGATATAGTCACCCCCGGTGAAATTATTGGCTGGGTAGGCAGCTCGGGTTACGGCAATCCCGGAACACAAGGGAAATTTCCTCCGCATCTACATTTTGGAATTTACCGCGATCGCGGAATTACCGAATGGGCTTTTGATCCGTTTCCGTTGCTGAAACAATGGGAGAATCAGGAATATAGAGACTTAAAGAACAAAAGAAGCAAAAAAAGTGCCGTAAATTAGAATAAGGTCCCTTTCCTTAGAGAGGGGCCTTTTCTTTTTTAATACAACATCAAACAGCCGAATGGTTCAATGCTGACCGTAAGCTTATTATTATTTTTAAAAATTACTCCAGACAATAAATCAGTTAATTCGTTCTTATCAGCTCGATATGGGCTAAGCTCTAGTTGGTAAGGGTTTGGAGAATTATTGATAATCAGCCCTATCTTTTCGTGCTCCACACCTCGTATGTAACCAAGCACATTACGAACTTCATCAGTAAACCAAGGACGGAAGGAGCCTTTGCGCAGAACCTCATGACTTTTTCTCAGAGAAATCAACTGTTGATACCACTTATGCAGCACTGCATTCTGAGCTTGTTCTTGCCATATCATAGCTTTTCTACAGTGGGGGTCCGTCGCCCCTTCCATCCCAACCTCATCCCCGTAATAGATCATTGGAATACCGATATAGGTCATCTGGAAAAAAACAGCCAGCATCATACGTTCAACAGCGGTACCCAAGCGGTCCCAACCACGCCCACCTTCTTTACACGCTGTAAGAAACCGCAGGGTATCATGGCTGCCAAGCAACTGAAACATAGCTGAATTCGCCTGGTCATTATACAACGCCTCCTGATGGAGCAATTGCTCCATAAAGCGAACTGGCCCCGTCGATTGTTCCGCAAAAAATTCTAACACTGCATCACGAAGCACATAATTCATTCCTCCATCGAACTGATCCCCTCTAAGCCATGGCCCAGAAGCATGCATAATCTCACCGATCAGCAGGATTTCAGGATATTCAGATTTGAGTTCTTGCCGAAACCGGGACCAAAAACGCGGATTAACTTCATTGGCCACATCCAGACGCCAGCCGTCAATCCCTGTCTCGCGCACCCAATACTTCGCAACCTCAATCATGTAATTCGCCGTATCCGGATTGTCCATGTTCAGCTTTGGCATATGCGCTTCAGCTTTGGCAAACGTTTCATAATTGGGTACAGGGGTCTGCGTAACCGGAAAGGAATGAATGAAGAACCAATCTTTATACGGAGATTGCTCTCCTTTTGCCAACACATCCTTAAACGCGAAAAAGCGATCTCCCGAATGATTAAACACAGCATCTAAAATCACTTTGATTCCATGTCTGTGCGCCTGGCTGACCAGTGCCTTCAATCCTTCCGTATCCCCAAATACTGGATCAACCTTATAGTAATCGGAGGTATTATATTTATGTTCTGAAGGAGACTCAAATACAGGCGTCATATAAACAACGTTTACTCCTAACTGTTGCAGGTAGGGCATTTTGTCAGAGATGCCTTGTAAGGTTCCTTCGTTATAACTGCTGGGATAGATTTGATAGGTTACTGCATCCATGCTCCATGAAGGTAACTTCAACGCCTCAGAATGATGGAGATATGCATATTGAAAAGAACCCGCGCGTTCCCGGTTCTCCGACGCCCCTCTCTCTCCATACCAGACATATTCACCAGCAGGATTAGTTACATGGAATAGATATCTGCATTTTTTAGTAGGGGTCTCAATGACCGCTTCATGTATCTCATAAACACCTGCCGACCCAATCCGCTCCATCTGCAAAGGAACTTCATGCCCCGGAGAATCATAACGGTCTGAGTAGATGACGGTACAGGATAATTGCTGTCCAGCTTGCGTGAACAGTCTGAGCTTCAAGATGCCCGTACCCATGGGATAGGCAAACGGATCTTCACTTGTATGATATAAAAACCATGTATGAGGCATAACTTCTAAACTCCTTTTTATGCTTTTATCGTTAAATCTATAAGACTCTTTGTAATTAGAGAGACTGCTAAATTTGTGTTATTATGGTTACAAATACCGTTCCGGATTATGAGGGGAAGACAATGAAAGTAACCATTTCTGATATTGCCAAAGCAGCCAATGTGGCTAAATCTACCGTATCCAAAGTATTAAACGATTCCCCCAAAATATCACAGGAAACGAAACACAAGGTTCGCGAAATTATGAAGCAAATGAACTATACACCAAGTAGTATCGCTACCGGATTAGCCAGACAAAGCAGCTGTAATATTGGTCTCCTGGTCGATATGTCCAAGGAAAGTGAATTTCTAAACCAGTTTTTCTACAACATCATCGGTGGAATAGAAAGTGTAATTGCACCTTTAAAATACGAGCTGACTATTTCCAATGTACAGCATAGTAGTCCGGAAGGACATTTTCTAAATAGACTTGTATTCAGCAAACGTGTCGACGGAATCATAGCGAATAACTCCGTACTCACGGAAGAGCTTTGCGAAGAACTAAACCGCTTGGAGTTTCCCTACATCTCCATCGGCGAAATTATGACTCCCGGAAGCTGGGTTGATTTCGATAATGAAGCAGGCGGCAGCATGCTGACCTCACATTTAATAAAGCAGGGGTACTCCAAAATAGCCTTCATAGGCGGGCAGCAGCAGGAAAAGATTTATACCCATCGTCTGAGTGGATATTTGCAAGCATTGCAGCAAGCAGATCTTACCGATCAGCAGCAATGGATTATCAATTGTAAGGCTGATGAACATGAGAGCTATCATGCTGCACTTGAGCTTCTACAGAGCGAAGATCGACCAGACTCCGTAGTATGCATGAACAGCTATGTTGCCTTCGGGGTGCTTCAAGCTGCAAAATCACTGGATATTCATGTTCCCTCACAGCTCGGCATTGCCGCATTTGATGAATATCCTCTGTCCCGTTACACTACGCCTCCTCTAACCTCGCTAAATATCGACACCTTCCAGCTGGGGGTATCTTCAGGCGAGCTGCTGATGCAACGCATTCGTAATAACAACATACCCTCTAGGCATTTGCTTCTCGAGCCAGAACTCATTCCTCGTGAGTCAACTATGAGATCCCAGTTCCCGGCGGGAACGTAGTGAAGAGGCAGGAAGCTTGGTTGCGCTTGTATAGCTGACTGAACTTTATTGCGCTGCATGCTGTTTCGGCTTGATTGTCTGGAGTAACTAACTGAGCTTGATTGAGCTTGTGTAGCTGACTGAACTTTATTGCGCTGCGTGCTGTTTTGGCTTGATTGTCTGGAGTAACTGCTTTAGCTTGATAGAATTTGAGTAGCTAACATGGCTACATCGGATTTAATTGCATTTTGTGCAATAGAAATCCTTATAGGATGGGTAACATTCGATTTAATTGCACTTTGTGCAGTCAAAACTCGTGAAATCGGCAAGAAACAGCCTTTTTCCTGAATTCTACTGCACAAAATACAGTTAAATCTTTCTACCAGCTTCAAACAGAAAGTCTAATTGTACTTTCTGCAATTAAAAAGCTTCATACTGCTTACCAAGGAGCGGCCCCATACGGGAGCCGCTCCTTGGTGTGTTTAAGCTGTAGATATTATGAAGCTTATAGATCCTTCCAGCGCTGAACCGTCAGATTTACGGTTTGTGCACCGCCTGATGGCGTAAGGGTTCGATTGGAAAGATCCGATCCATTCGAATTCACCTCCACATTAGTCCAAGCACCTCGTGTAACTTTGTATTGAATTGCTGTTCCCGCCGGTAGACTTAGTGTGATGGAGTAAATACCATCACTACCCTTCGTCAGTTGGTAGTTCGGATCTGCCGCATTCCAGCTATTGAAGGAACCGGAGAGATAAACGGGACCACTCACAGGAGTAGACGCAGGAACAGTTGCTCGGAATGTAACACTATCCGCTTGTGGCTCTCCTGCGGTGATGTTACCATTCACCATACTCCAGGTGCCCGCAGCAAAATGATAGTTATTGCCTCCATTGTTATCCCATGTGCCACTGCCATTATTAAAGGCTGCGGTCAGCCCAGCTGCCGTGTCCAACTGAATCGTAACCGCCTTATATCCTGTAAAAGCAGAACCTTGAAGCTGCTCGCCTGGAGACGTCGTCCAGACCGTTGAACCATCGAGCTTATAATGGATATAAGAGCTGCTATAAGCCGCATTCTTATAATAGATCGTTGCCGTACTGCCGACAGGTGTTGCCGTTGGTGTTGGCGTTACGGTGGGTGTCGGCGTTACCGTTGGCGTCGGTGTTGGCGTTACGGTTGGTGTCGGTGTCGGCGTTACCGTCGGAGTTGGCGTTGGTGTTACCGTCGGTGTCGGTGTCGGCGTTACGGTTGTTGTTGGTGTCGGCGTTACCGTTGGTGTCGGCGTCACGGGTCCACCCGATTGAATATTGCCAGTTGGTGTATAGGTCCAGGTGCCGGCACTAAATAAATAGTTGCTGCCCCCGTTACTGTCCCAAGTGCCGCTGCCATTGTTAAAGCAAGCTTCAAGCTGGCTGGCTGAGCCAATATTAATCGTTATTTTGTTGTAGCCTGCTACATCAGAGACAGGTATCGCCACACCCGGTGATGTCGTCCAAGTTCCTCCTGCAGGACGATAATGAATATAAGGCGAGGTATAGCCCTGCTTATAGTAAATAGTGACACTGTTCCCCGCTGGTGTTGTCACTGAAGCAATCGCGCTAAGGAGGGATAGATTGCCTGCTGCATCCATTGCTTTTACCGTATAGTCATACGTAGTACTGGCAGATAATCCGTTATCCGTATATGAAGTAGTTGCGGATGTACCCACTTTTACGCCGTTGCGATAAATTTCATATCCGGTCACACCTACATTGTCGGTGGAAGCGGTCCAGCTTACTAAAGCACTGGATGCATTTTGAACGGTTGCGGTCACGTTAGTGGGTACAGTTGGAGCAACTGTATCTGTAGGAAGCTGTTGTTTGGCATAGATTTTGGCTGCATTTGCACCCACGGTTACAGTGATCTGCTTGCCAGTTGCTCCACCCGATTGTACGGTTACCGTATCCGAAGTGTTCAACTGGTTATAAAGAACCGTCCCGACTGCCAAGCTGCTCTCTGCACGCAGTGGAATGGTAACGGTCTGCGAGCCGCTGGATTTATTACTGAATACGGAGATAACTTCCTGCCCCAGATTAGTTCCAGTGTCAATACGACGTGAAAAAGCATATAAGTTCTGTGCAGACCACATTTCACGTTGAGTGCCTGTACGGAGTGCCGGATTATTTTTCCGAATCTCATTAAGTTTGGCTACGTGCTTGTAGGTGCTGGCATTCTCATTAAAATAATTCTCTAATACATTGCCGTTTGCATCCCGTTTCACCATTGACCAGCGGTTCCAGGTATCGGCGATGCCTCCCGTCATAATCTGCCCATTACCATTGCCTTTGTTCTGTTCCGTACCTTGGAAGACAACGGGTGTTCCACGCACTGTAAAAATAAAACTCAAAGCGTTCTGCAGCTTATCTACGCTTCCTCCAGCTTCTGTGAGAAAACGATTGCGGTCATGATTGTCGATAAAGGTAACCATGTGATTGGCATTTCCGTTATAGTAGGAATCCTGTGCCAAGGTGCTTTTAATATTGGAGTCAAAAGACTGCCCATATGCGAAGCTATTTAGAACGGAGAAGAACATTGGGAAATCAAGCATGCCCCACTCCTTGTTGTTGCCGACCCAGCGCGAGACAAATTCAGCATTGCCGTCAAAATTCTCGCCAAAGGTATTAACCCCCAGATAATTTTGCAATTCACCAATATCAGTCGGCTTCATCAGCTTGGCTGCGTCTACACGCGCACCATCTGCCCCTGTATAGTCAAACCAGCCTTTAATCGAATCAAATATGGCCTTTTTAGCAGCAGGGACATCGAAGTCAATGTCATCCAGTCCGCCTAAATCATGATTTTCTAAGTAATCCTGTGCCCATTGATCGTATCTTCCGTCTGCCAAAGACCAGTTGATATCTCCGTTATGGTGATACCAAGCCGGGTTATTGAAAGGAGCTGCTGGCTGCAGACTAGGGATATCATAGTAGGCTTGGGTACCCAGCATATAATCCCCGATATGGTTTGGCACAACGTCTATAACCACCTTGATGCCAACCGCATGTGCGGAATCCACTAACTCCTTCAGCTTCTCCTTTGTACCGAAGTAGGGATTGGCTGCGTTAGGGTCCTTAACGTTGTACCCGTGATACGCCGTGTTTTTACCACTGCCATTGTTCTCCCGATTCGTCATTTGCGGCTCCGCCACTGGGGAAATCCAGATCGCGGTGTAGCCCATATTTTTAATATAAGACAGCTTGTCGATCACTCCTTGCCAATCTCCGCCTTTCATATAACGGAAATCTTCTTCAGAGTTCTCGCCATAGCGAATTGCCGCTCCCGTAGCATTGTTGGAAGAGTCCCCGTCATTAAACCGGTCAACCATAATCTGATAAATGGTATCATTCTCGTTAATCGTACCGATGCTGGCTGCATCTGCCTGTTGTGGCGCTAAGACGAATAAATTAATCACAGTAGAAAGAAGAATAGATGTAATCAGAACGGGCACGTACCATAACTTACGTTTCATCGCGCGCATCTCCCTCTCTTATTAAAGCGTATTCATAACACACTAAAACCTACTTCTTGGATTAAAAACGACCTTTCCAGCGATGTTTTTGGCATAGAAACAAACGAATTTTAGGGAAACCGGTTTCCCTACTAAAAATTACCATGACACAAGACGCATTGTCAAGCCTTAAAATTGAAATGCCCAACAAAAAAAAGAGCTCCTATTTAGGAAGCTCTTGGGGTTGAATATTTACTGTTTGAGTTCAGCGTCCCGCCGTCTGAATAAACTGCAAGACCTCATTCATAATTCGGTCCTTCTCTTCACAATGGCACACCATATGACCACTGTTGTCGACCATCAGCACCTGTTTTTGGGTCGCCTTGATCATATGATGTCGTAGGTAATCGGCGCTTCTAGTCTTCACTAGATGATCTCTTTTTCCTTGCACGATCAGGGTTGGAGTCTCAATATGCGGATAGACAGAAAAGCTCTCACGAACCAATCGCTGGAACTCTCGAGTTGCTTTTGGAGGCGTTGAACTGAATTTACTAATATAAGTTTTTAGCATGGAAAAGCTCCCAAGGGTCTTAATAATTTCTACAGGATTCAGCGGAAACACAGGGGTAGACAACAAAGTGAGAGATTTAATCCAAGGTTTATAGCGCACGGAAAGATGTGAAGCAATAAGAGCACCGGTTGAAAAACCGATCAGATGAACGCCGTCATTTGTCTTTAACAGCTCTGTTAATTCATCCTCAGCACTTTGCTGCCAATCATGTCGATCCGAATGCAGTAGATCATTCCTGCTGCCCCCGTGCCCCTTCAGGGTAAATGTTCTGGAACGATAATTATGCTGCTCCATAAACTGGGACAAGGGAGAGATTTCATGCTCACCTCCGGTAAAGCCATGAATAAATAAACAACTTTCCATAATTGTCCCTCTTTTCACATTCCATACTGAATTCCAACTTTATTGTATAATGCCAATCCCCTTTATTTTCTATTCATTCCAACCTTCTATGTAAAACCTTAACCAAATGATGTCAAGGTTTACCACCGTTATAGTTTCAAAAAAAAATATAAACTCTATTGCTCCCACCAAAGAAGACCAAGTGCAGAAGTAATCGTTAAGCCTACAGCCGAGCTAGATGAAGTTACGTTAGCACAAATAGCAGTCCCCGGCGGAACGATGATGCTGCCCGTAAAGTTCTGTGAGAAAGCGCCTGGAGCTAATTGATAATTGTAAAGCGTCGTCCCCCCGCTAATTGCCGCTGTTGAAGATTGAACGGTCATCGCACTTGTAGCCGCGCTTCCGAGATTATTATTGGTTGGTGTCAAGGTTGCAGGAGAGGTTAACGTCCCTCCTTTTACAATTGTAAAGCTTCCAGACATAGCCGATAGCAGAGAAGATCCGCCGATACTGCCGCTAATACGAGAGATATATACGGTTTTCCCGCTACCAGCAGCATTACTAATCCGAATAGAAGTAATTGCAGAAATAAGACTAAGTACGACCAAACTAGACGCGGATGTGTTGGTAGAATACAAGACCGCAGCCTTCGAAGCACTTATTTCAGGTGGCGCGCTGATATCCGGAGATTGGAAGGTATTGACCATATCCACAAAAAGAGGTTGATCATTGTCGTTAAACACATATTGATTAGGCATGATTATCCCCTCCCATTTCTAATATTCCCACCAGCTGATAGATGTTGTCGCTGCTGAAGTTCCCGATGCAATCGTGATGGACGTGGTTATGGAATTTCCGGGAGGAACAACGATTTGTCCAGTAAAATCAACAATGACGGGACCCGCTGCCAGTAATAAAGATACTAGAGTGGCCGGACCTCCCGTAGGGGCAGAAGTCGAGGTTCTGGCCGTCATCACACTGGTTAACGCACTTCCAAAATTAAAATTTATCGGTGTAACGGTAGTCCCGGTGACCGTAGCGTTTCGAAGCAGAGATAAAGTAACAGCAGCTGTTGCCGAGCTAGCTGCAACACGGGATACATACAATGTACGTCCGCTGCCTGCCGGATTACTAATCTGAACAACTAGCGGTGCAGCAGTCGTTACCGTAGAAGTAAAAGGGATTCCAAACAATAGCCCCGCCTTAGCCGCTCCTCCCTCCGGAGCTGAATCTATACCAGGTGCAACATACGTGTTGACTTGTTCTGTAAAGAGTGGCTGGCTACTCTGATTAAAGACTGAATCGTTTGGCATGCGCTATCCTCCCCGTACTTGAGCTTATCTTATTTTATGCCGCTCTAAGTAACAGGTTGTTTGGGAATGTGCGTATTTTTGCTTTCCCAGCCCAATCACCTCTTATTTTTCACCATATATTATTATCACCATTCGAATGGCTAAGGATTGTCCCTAACGGTTCGCGGCTTATTGAACTGCGGTTTATTGATGCTCAGGGCTCAAACGACGGTTAGGGTCCTTTTATGGATAGGGTTCCAGAAAACCCGTAGGAGGTGAATGAAATCCATAACGGTCTGGAACTAAAAAAGCGCAGCAAAATAAAACACTCAAAAAAACAGGGGAATTGTTCTAGAAATCCGCAATCATTTCCACCTCCAAAGGGTCGAAGAAACCGCCGTAAGGTGACGATCAGTCCTTTATTTTCCGAGCATCAATTTATCGGATTCCCCGTGTCCAGCTCCATTTCACCTCTGCCTTGGCAAAAAAGCGGAACCAAAACGATGATCTCTTACGCAGTTATGAACCAAGGAGACCACCCTGTTAGCGTCCGCTTGGAGATTAGTCCGAACAGTTTTGATTCTTTTATAGATTCAGAAGAGATCGTGGCTGCAAAAGAAATGAAGGTGCTAGTGCCAAGCAGATTTTTAAAGTGGACTCGGATATCCGCCTCCACGCAACAGTCAACGGGTTTAGGCAAAATTGATGTATACGTCCAAGCCCAGTCTATAGGTATGAGTTAACAATTTTATAAGAGAGGGACGAGGAACTTTGCCTAACTACAGCTCTTTTCAAGCTAATCCCGATAATCTACGAACGCTTATTTTTGGCCGGGATGCCTCGCTGATTGATCATCCGCTCACTACAGATCCAGGCGGAAATCTAACGACAATTATCCTAGATGGTACGATTTCCAATATACTCGGAGCTACCATCACTGCGGGTACTTTGTCATCAGCAGGAACAGTTACTAACATTCTTAACGGGACGATCACTAGCGTACTCGGAGCTACCATCACTGCGGGTACTTTGTCCTCCGCAGGTACGGTTACCAACATTCTTAACGGGACCATTACTAGCGTACTTGGAGCTACCATCACAGCTGGTACCTTGTCTTCCGCAGGTACCATTACTAACATTCTCGCAGGTACCATTACTAACGTACTCGGGGCTACCATCACTGCGGGTACTTTGTCCTCCGCAGGTACGGTTACCAACATTCTTAACGGGACTATTACTAGCGTACTTGGAGCTACCATCACAGCTGGTACTTTGTCTTCCGCAGGTACCATTTCTAACATTCTCGAAGGCACGATTACTAGCGTGCTCGGAGCTACGATTACGGCTGGTACCATTACTAGTGTACTAGGCGCAACTATTACCGCGGGTACTTTGTCCTCAGCAGGAACGGTCACCAATATCCTTAACGGGACCATTACTAGTGTGCTAGGGGCTACGATCACAGCTGGTACCCTATCCTCAGCAGGTACGGTCACCAATCTCTTAAACGGGACCATTACCAGCGTGCTTGGAGCCACAATCACCGCTGGTACTTTGTCCTCAGCAGGTACAGTAACCAATCTCTTAAACGGGACCATTACCAGCGTGCTCGGAGCCACGATCACTGCGGGTACTCTGTCTTCGGCTGGTACAGTAACCAATCTCTTAAACGGGACCATTACCAGCGTGCTCGGAGCCACGATCACTGCTGGTACTCTGTCCTCAGCAGGTACGGTCACCAACCTCTTAAACGGGACCATTACCAGTGTGCTTGGAGCCACCATTACCGCTGGTACGCTCAGCAGTGTGACCTCTATTTCACAACGCAGCTTTATCGAACAGACGACGACGGGTATTGCAACTGCTAATGCCTATACTCCACTGCCAGCAGTGACTACAAGCGTATTGGGTACCTATTCCTTTTTCATCAATAACACTGGAGCTAACCCGGTCAACACACGAGTAGAAATCAGTGCTGACGGAACGAACTATTTCGTCGATACCACAGGAGATAATCCTTTAGCAGCAGGTTCTATAGATGTCATAGTTCCGGCCAGATTCTTGAAATATACACGCTTATCCTATCAATCAACGAATGCAGGAGCCGCCTCAACAATCAATGTAAGTTTCAACGCACAGGGAACGTAATGCAGATGCCCATCATATGTTGTAACGAAAGAGTGCATGGATATCCATGTGCTTTTTCTTTTGATAGCAAAAGCTGATTTCTACTTCTACATATGTAACAAGGAGGAAACAACGTGAACAATATTACGCTTGGCGTCCACCTCATCGTTAACAATGAAGCTGATCTTCTGCCCCACTGTCTCACAAGCGTAGCAGGTGTTGACGAGATTGTAGTCATAGATACAGGCTCTACTGACGAATCCATAGCTATTTCCCAAGCGCACGGGGCTAGAGTATTCCAACGGGAATGGACAGAAAACTTTGCTGCAGCACGTAACGAAGGTCTCGATCAGGCGGATACCGATTGGATTCTAGTCCTTGATGCCGATGAACGCCTGCAAACTCCACTTCCGGAACTTCGCAGCCTCCTGCAAAACACGCAAGCTCAGGCTTTTACAGTACAAATTGATAATTGGCTTGGCGTTCGGCCTGAAGATAAGGTAAAGCACAGTGCGGTTCGTTTATTCCGAAATGGACAGGGTTATCGATATAGCGGAAGAATTCATGAAGGAATTGACGCTGCAATCCTTAAATCACATAACATCTCGGCGATTGAGCATAGTGATATTGAGATTGAACACTTCGGATATTTGCCGGAAATCATGGCACGAAAAAATAAAATCAAACGCAATGAGCAGCTGCTGCGACTCGCTTTAGCCGAACAACCGGAAGATCCTTTTCACTCGTATAATTTAGCAGTCACCTGCTGTCAGGACGGTCGTCTTCTGGAAGCAGAGACATTACTTCGCCAGACCCTTCACCATGTGCCACTTGAAGCTTCCTACCGTCCTACGATGATTAGAGATCTCTGTAAAATTTATCTGACTCAAGGAAAAACGAATATCATAGATACCTTGCTGTTGCCTGAATTGGAGCGTTATGAGGATTACCCTGACCTGCATTTTTTATTAGGCCAATCTTTGGAGAGTCAAGGCTTGTTAGAACGTGCTTTTCAAGCTTATCAGCGTGCAGTATCCATTTCTGGAGATCAGGTTAGTCAAAAATATGTATCTGAGCAAGGGATGAACACCTTCCGCCCACTTTATCGACTAGGCTTAATCTCAGAGCGGCTTGAGCTTCAGGAGGACGCTGCGAGATTCTACCACCGTGCGCTTCAACACCACTCTTTATATAGGCCTGCCTTGCAGGGAATAGCTTCTGCTTTTCAACGCTTAGCTGTACCCGATGAGGAGATTGCCGGCTTGCTGATACAAATCGTCCCCCCAACTAATGCTGCCCAACGAGCTGCGATCATTGACAGCTTATTTGCGATAAATGCTAATGAGACCATCACTAACTTATCCCGAGACACTTTTCCCTTGGAATTAGAGACGGCAAATTGGATGATCTCTTCACTCCTGATCACCGGCAAGCTAGAGGACGCCTATACAACCATAAGACAAATGACCTCCTTAGCTACGCAAGATAACCATGATTTAGAATATCTGAAAAAGTGGCCTACCCTCTGGGCTATTTGCTCTTGGTCGCTTTTTGGAGAATTCCACAATGACCTGCTAACCTATGTACCAGACGAACTTCGTTTCGGACTGCAATACATTCAGAAGTGCCACCAGCAACAAAAGGTAGATCCCGCTGAAGCAGAGGTAGATTCATTACCATTACATTCCTCATTCATTTCAGATTTGATCGAACAATCAGTAAAACTACACCAGCCCGAGTTAAGCGACGCTTTGGTAAAGCTGTTCCCTACCTTTCGGTCTGAATTAGCCGCAGCATTATATAAAGAAGGCAATAGGAATGCGGCAGGTGAGCATTTTATCAGGTTAGTTAGCGATCAAGCCGCTGATGCGAAGGTTCTTTTTTATATAGGTGAGATGGTCTTTGACAAAGGGCATTACACGGAAGCCAGTGAATGGTTTCAACAAGCGCTGGAGCAGATGCCTGAGCATGAGGCTGCCCGAGTGGGTTTAGCACTCTGTTACCTTCAGCAAGCGAAGCATAGCATGGAGGAGGCACTAAACAGCTTGGATGCAGCTAACGTTCATGGTCCACTGCAAACGGATATTGGTGCCATCCATAAATCCATCTTTTTACTAAATCGTACACCGTGGCATACACAGTGGAGCTTCCGCCAGAGTGAGGGGAGGACAGCCAAATGAGCATGCCCAGCCAAAAACCTCTGATTTCTCTATGCATGATCGTTAAGAACGAAGCAGATAACCTAAACCAATGTTTAAAAAGTGTACGTGGTATCGCCGATGAGATTATTGTAGTCGATACTGGCTCTACTGACTCCACGCTACAAATTGCTCTAAGCTTTGGAGCTAAAGTTGTTCACCATACTTGGAATGGCGATTTTGCCGCTGCCCGCAACGCGGGTCTTCAGCAAGCCCACGGACAATGGATTCTCATTCTGGATGGAGACGAGGAACTGGATGCGAAAAGTAAGGGGGAGCTGTTGCTGTGTGCGGAGCATTTGGAGTATGAAGCTTTTTTTCTGCGCATTCATAATCATAAAGGTTTAACCGCAGCTTCACAGACCATTACTGTTAATCCGATTATCCGGCTATTCCGTAACCGCCCGCAGTACCGTTTCAGCGGCATCATCCACGAACAGATTGCAGAAACGATCGTAAAAGCTACACCCAAAGCAGCAATGCATTTAAGCAACGTAGTCATCCATCATTACGGTTATGCAGACGGCGTAGTAGCAAAAAAAGATAAGATCAAACGAAATGTTGAGCTGCTCAAGGAACAGCTAAAGTTAAATCCCAATGACCCCTTCCACCATTTCAATATGGCTGTTGAATATATGCGGCTTGGTGAATATCAACCGGCTCTAGAGCATATCAAAAGATCACTTAACGAAGCTCCACCCGACACAAGTTATGTTCATCTGCTGCACAAATATCAAATCCGCTGCCTGGCAGAATTAAAAGATTTCAACGCGGCGCTGGAAGCTTGCGACTCAGGGATAACCTTACATCCAGATTATCCTGACTTGGCTCATATCAAAGGTGTGCTGCTGTTTCAAATGGGGGCCCTAGTTGAGGCCAAAACAGCATTGCTGCAAGCCTTAGTCATTGGAGAAGCTCCTTCCGGTTACCATACCGAGTCCGGATTCGGATCTTATTTGACATTTTATTTGCTGGGACAGTTATGCGAAGAAATAGGCGATGAGACCGAGGCCTGTGTCTGTTATACCAAAGCTGCTCAGCTTCATCCCGAGCCAACGCCCATTATAACCCGACTGATCCGAGCCTTAAAATGTGCTGAGCGCGAAAATGAAATTTTGGGCTGGCTTCACGCTCATCTACCCGAATACACAGCCGCTAAAAGCGGACTTCTCTTAGATTTATTGCGGATTGAGGGATGTGAAGAGGCAGCAAAACAGCTGATGAAGACCACAGGGCAGTCCTCATCTAATGACTCGTTATTCAACCCAGCCTATCACCCAGGGCGTTCGGAGCTTTTGTTGGCGGATCGTCTGCTTGCCTCCCTCACTTCTTCAACCCCCTATTCTCCAGCGGCTAAAAGAGTGCGACTCGCACTTCCACTGCCCAGAGTTTCAGATTAGGAAGGATGTATTCCTATGACCACACCGGATATCACACTTTGCATGATTATTAAGAACGAGGCAAACCATCTGGAGAAATGCTTATCCTCTGTGCGCGGGCTAGTGTCTGAGATTATCATTGCGGATACAGGCTCAGAGGATAACAGTAAAGAAATCGCTCAGAGGTTCGGTGCAAAGATTATCGACATTCCTTGGGAAAATGATTTTTCCAAAGCGCGGAATATAAGCCTAGAGTATGCAACTTCCGCTTGGGTTCTGGTACTGGATGCTGATGAGGCTGTGGATCATTGGAGTGAGGAGCTGCTCCAGCCCTTGCTTGGTGCCGAGTATATTCATGGGTATTGGCTGCCCATTATCCACTATGTCGGTGAAATACCTGAAGCGGATTTTGTTACAGATCATGTCTGTCGATTATTCAAAAATGATAAAAGAATTATTTTTCGTGGAAGTATTCATGAGGAGATTGCCAGCAGCATTTGGGAGCTTCCAGCTGGGGAGATCACTTATGCAGATTTGCGTATTTTCCACTACGGATATTTAGAAGATGAACTGATGCGTAAAAATAAATATAACCGCAATTTAGCACTCATCAACAGGGGTCTGCGGCTTCAACCGAACCATCTTTTTCTTCGTTACGCGTTAGGGGCAGAGTATTATCAGCAGGGTCAATATAAAGAAGCGGCAGAGATCCTCCTTCCGCTGCTCACCGATGCTCCAGCCCCTTCCGGTTATGTCTCAGATATTTACCTTAAGACGGCGTACGCCTTACAACTATGTGGCCGAAAGCAGGAAGCCGAGGAAGTTTTTCGTACGGGGAGCGGTCTTTTTCCCGATTTCACTGATTTATTAGAAAGCTATGCCCTCCTGTTACTGGAACAAGGGAAGCTCAGCTCAGCCAAGCATTTCTTGGAGAACGCACTTCAGAGCGGAAATACAGCACATAAATACCCTTCTTCCTCAGGCAGTGGAACGTATCGGACAGAACTACTAGCCGGAAGAGTCTGTGAGAAGTTATACCAATATCCGGATGCGTGGAGACATTACGAGGCTGCCATACAACATAAGCCTGATTATAACGAGGCGTGGAAAGAACTCATCCCACTAAGCCTTCTATCTGGAGAGAAGGCACAACTACGAGCATTGACCCACAACCATCTGCACTCTTTATCTCCTGATACTTTGACTTATCTTCTGCCCGCAGCGCTCAATGCCCGCGATCCGGAATGGCAAGCTGAGCTTTCTACAGCCAGCCAGTTACCCTCATCTGTTCAGACTGCATTGCAGGCGATTCTGGAAATAAACAATCAACCGGAACATCTTCAGACACTCGCACCGCTTGAACAGCTGCTTCATGATCCTTCCCATCTTTCCAACCGATCCTTTGTACTTGGCTATCTGTGGGCTTTCTCTTGCCGTATTGGAGATACAGAGTCTGCCATGCGCTGGCTTGTCTGTCTATTGCCTTACAGACCGGGGATTTTATCGATCCATCATATTTTAGCAGGGAATTATAGCCTTAAAGCTGATCTTTCGGATCTAAGCTATGCAGCACAATTGCTGCTTCAGACTGGTGCTTGGAATAGTTTATTAGCACTTTATCGCCATTCGGAAGGATCTTCCTTACACTGGTCCAGTCTGCCGCAGCCCTTACTCTACGGATTACTTGAAGCCCCCACCTCCATAAAAAAACAATGGTGCTCTATTTATGTCAGCAAGCACCCTCAATATCATACACCTGCGGACTGTACCGAGTGGCAATTATACGCTGCGATAGCCTACTCCTGTGGAGAGATGCCCATCCTTCATGTAGAGGATGAAGCCGCTTTGCGTAGAGTCGGGGGGGCTACCGCAGCCGTGAGCCTCGCTTATTACAAGCTGCAGCTCGCAGCAGAAGTATATCCGCAAGGGATACCATCAGCTCATATCCCTTCTGCGCTGCTTCTGAGATCTGCCAGCCGGACTTAGCCGGTTGGCAGATCAGATGCGGATTTCAAAGCTCCTCTTGCCATTCCACCAGATGGGGCTGCTCATCAAGGATAGATTCGTACTGCTCCAGACTACCCCAGCGCCCCTCTGGATCAAGCTCCAGGTAACGCGAGTATTTTCGCCGAAGCTCCTCAGGGGATATCGCCCAACCATAATGTTTCACACGCAGCTCGGTAAGAAACCCCGGCAATACCGAATAAGAGAGCGGAAGTCTTGGCACATGATGATCCATTTTCGGAAAAAAATAATGAAAGTTCGGCAAATAGCGGACTAGTGTACGGGTATGCTTCGTGTGGATATTCCAATGCTCATCTTCACGGTAATGTGTGGTGCCGCCCCAAAAATCAAATAATCGGAAGGATACCCAGTCATACACATCCTGATCGATGAGTCGCCTCATCTCCCGTTTAGCAGACTCTTCATAGAACTCATCGGCGTCCACAGACAGCAGCCAATCCGGATTCGTAGATACCGCCAGCTCCCACAATGTTTGCCGTAGCTCCCATTCACGGTTAAACAAAGAGCTTTGCAGGGTTACGAGCTTCTTAACTTTGGCAAAAGAGAGACATAACTGAGCCGTATGATCTGTACTTCCATCATCCACGATCACAATATCATCCACGAACTCACTTAATTCCTCCAGCACCTGCTCTAAATACCTTCCGGCTTCGTTCCTAACCTGCATAATAGCGGTCAGACGGTTGCCTGATGTTTTGCGGAGTGGCCCTCTATGACTACTCATCCTCCACTCTCCTTCTCAATCGTCTTACAGCCTCTTCGAGATCTGCCATCTCTGACAAAAGTGGCCATGCCTGATTGTCTTGCCCTCCTGCATTTAAAAAGCTGCGAATGGCCTCGTGCCGCCTGCCATACAGCAAGTGTATGGTGCCTTCCATGGCTTCATCCACATTTTCTTCCTGCTCATGTTGCAGCACTATTGCCTTTTCCCATTGAAAAGTCCGCACATAATTTTGCACCAGCAACGCTTTTGCCTCGGGAGAAGTTAGCGGACTTAAAATTCTTACTGCCGCTGCCTCATCCTCATTCAGGTGGAACAACTCCGCGCGAACCAGTTCATCCTGCCCGGAATGGAGCCAGCCCTCCATCCTTTCTACTGCTTGCTTCTCCTCTGCGGTAAATGCTGTAATCGCAAATTGGCGGACCGCCGTTTCCAAATTCCCTGTCTTGGCTTCTATTGCAGAAAAAAACCGGAAGTGTGAAATAAGGCAATCCAAATATTCATACAGCACCATTAACTCAAAGGATTGCGCCAGATATCGATTCGCTGTGGAGTCCCCAAGCAAATACAAATAAGATGCTGCCAAATAATGTACAACAGGCTGGCTGGGCAGCTTGGCGCACATCGAGGTATAATAATCCGCCCTAAGCTGGAGTTGAATCCTAAACCAGTCCGTAGCAAGGAGGGGCTCCTCCTGCCATAAGTTCTCAATCGCCTTACTCCACAACATCTCATAATCTGTCAGAAAATAAATCCGCTCGCGCTGACATACAACTCCATACGATTCCTGCTGATCCCCGTCGAGATAAATAATATTCTCCCTGCACAAGCTCTGCTCCAAATAGATCCGTTCTGACCGGGTTCCTACTAGATCGGCCTTTGCTCCAAGCAAGCCGCTGTATTTATCCCATAAGACCTTATTTTCTTCTTCCGGACAGCGCTCTAATAAAGCCACTATATATCCCGCTTGCAAAGAAAGAACCTCTGGTAGCCAATAGGGAGAAGAGACCAGAAATGTGTACTCCCTCGCCTTGAGAGTATGAATATCCGCGATCATTACCGGCTTGATCTGGCTGTTAGTCTGCTGCTCAAGAGTCATTCTTCCGGCAAAACAGACCTCTTCCCGCTCGGGCAGAAGATCCAACAGTCTTTTATATTCGTATTCCTCCCAGGAGCCTCTGCTCAGAATTAAATATTTCATGACTGCGCCTCCTTGCCCCTGCTCCTATCTGCCTTCTTCCCCTGCGGTTCGGACAAATCCCCCACATAACCTATAGTTAGTGAAGCTTCAGGGTGAAGCTGCAATTGGTGCGAAGTAGACGCCTTACAGGTAATCACTCCAGGCACATTCCCGCCTTTATGAGCAACTCGCTCTAATGGAAAAACAATTCCCGAAGGGTCCCCCCTAAGCAACCGCCCCACCTCTTCGTCCATATCCGTAGATAAACTAACGATCAGATCCGCGGAACCTTGGGTGATCGCCTTCACTACCCGTTCAACGTAATATTTCTCATACCTGATAGAGTCTGATAAATACACAGTTATCTCACTCTCAAATAATGCAGATGCATTCTTCAAAGCCCGCAGCCAAGCCTCTTGACCACGAACTGCAATCACTACATCCTGTTCATTTACTGGCAAGCCGGAAGCTGTGTTCATCCATCTGTCCTTGATCCAGATCCAGCGAATATTCTTGTAGCTCTGCTGCTCCTGTGTAGCTGCCCATTCCTGCGGAAGATGGTCCCCATTCCCATCCTCTTCACAATAAACAATCGCCGTCACTAATGGCGTTTGCAAGGTTGCCTTACCGAGTGGAATAACAGGTTGTGTTGATTGTAAGAATCCATTCTGCGGTACAAGATGTTCTTCGGCTTCTAAGACATCTTCCAGTGCCCATTTTGTACTATACGCCTGCCAGCCATCCGCAAGTGTTGGTCCGTTCATCCTTCTCTGGCCCCTATCAAGTGAATGTATAGCATGAACATACACAGCATCACTTAGCGCCAGCTTGGCTCCAGACTGCCGCGCTCGAAGACACCAATCGGCAATCATAAGAGACCGCACTTGAAGCGAGGTGTCCAACCCTCCGATACGCTGAAGCAGCTCTTTAGAGAACAGGAGGCAAGAACCCGTTAGTACATCCATCTCTCGCCATTCTCCTTGATGCCGGCCAAGATTGTAGCTTACATGAGCAGCAAACTCATCATAGGTGCCGAAGTGAAGACGTTTCTTCCCTTCCCCTCTTTCGGTTGAAGAGCGAGGGGCCACCACCTTAACTGAAGCGTCATCAAAAGGAACCCACAATAGCTCACTTAGCCAGCCAGGCGATACCATGATCGAATCTTCAAGCAAAACCGCGAAACTGGTTTCGATCTGTGCCAAAGCCTGGTTAGGCATGTACTCCTCCTTTTCATAAGGAAGAAAGAGAATCGACTGCTCCGGTGAGAACTGTTCCGCTAAAGTTTCCATAGGAAAATCAGGAGTCATCGCCACAGCAATAATGCGCACAGACTCTCCAGAATGGAGCAGCAGCAAGGGTAAGCAAGCTGCGGCACATTCCAGGCGGCTTAGCTCAACTACAAGGGTAAGTCCATCTTTACTCGGCAGTGGAAGTAGTCCCGTGCGCTCCAAGAACCCATACCTTCCCGCCAAGCGTTCCACATTCAGAGATTCTTGCGACATTAGGATTCACGCTCCATTTATTAAAGCTGTTCTACCTATAGTCTATGAGCGCTGAAGCGTGATATCCCCTTAATTTCCTCCGCCCGCGCCTTTGTCTTCTTCCGTATGATCTGCACCCGTACTCGCGGGATCGGTTGCCGCTGGAGACGAGCTGTTATCTTTCTGACTGTTACTGGTGGTATCCTTGCCCTGATCCACTACTCCACTCTTATCCCCGCCTACAGCTGGAGCAGGAATGGCAATTCCCGGAGCACTGCTGCCGTTCGCCCCCACAGGTTGACCTTGATTATCGTAATAATACATAGGTACATCTCCAACAACCATCAGATAAGACACAGGAATTTCTGTATCCACTACCTGCGGCTCCATATCAAAAGGAATGACGACTGCAACCTCTGTCACAATATGAATGTATACCTCGACCAGAATCATATTGATCCCAGCGTTTTGCTGGCGGGTGCTGAGTTCAACCTTAACCGCACCTTGTGGTTCAATCTTGATCGGAATATCGGGTCCATAAGAAGCAATAAGGGGACTGCCCAGCGCTTGCCCCAGCGGAATATATTCTGTTCGATTATGCAATTCCTGCAGCGTAGACTGAATGACCTGTGCCGCTTGCGAAGTAATACGCATATGCTCCGCGTAGTTGAGCATGAACCCTGATATTTTCCCGTTCTTATCCGTCTTCCAATCAATTAGCTCTTCCGCATTCCCTCCATTCGCAACCTGTGAGGTAATCGCCTTATTAATCGATTCCGTAGCGATTTGCTTCACACGTATTTGTGCTAAATGCAGGATGGGCGGTTTCATATGCAGCTCCACATAGCGCAAGGATTGCAGCACCAGCACAAGTATTACTAAGGATGCTATCAGCCAAAATTTACGTCGGCTTCTTGGCTTATGTGTTCTTCCGCCTGCAACCGTTACCTTACTCTCTGGCCGGCTGGATAATCTAAAGCGGCCTTTGCTACGTTTGGCTTCAAAGCGCGTACGCTGCGGCCTAACCGCTGCCCGGCTGGGTTTTGACTTGAATGCGGAGCTTCTCGCTGAGAATCTCCGATTCGTGTCCCCATTTATTTTTGGCAGCCGAAAATGGCCTAGATCAGGTATTCTCAGCCTTCGGTTTCCCCATTTTTTCAATCTGCCCATTGCAACAGTCCCTCCCGCCTTACGCAGAGGTCAAGCCACCTCCACTTAATTTAAGGTATTCGCTAAGAGGACAAAAAAGAAGAACGTTCCCTCCGGCAAACTGCGCCTGAAGTAACGTTCTTCATCCTTTAGATCATGAACTGGGAAGATGATATTAGTGCATTCTGCTCCGCTTATCCTCCTGCAAATGGTCCCAATGACGCCGAATAAAGATGCCAATGAGAATAGCTATAAACACCGCATACCAGGTAAGATAACCATTCCATTCTTCACGCGGAACAATTAGGGTGGATCCGATCGTACCGAATAACCATATATAAGACAAATTACCAAGTACGGTTCCCCATATAAAAGATGAGGCTTTAATCGGTGAAACAGCAGACATGAAATTGATTACATTATTCGGAATAATCGGGATCGTACGCAATAGCACCAGTGTCCAAATCCCATATCGATCCAAGTAACGCTGCCATTTATCATAGCGCTTCAGTTTGCTTCTCCATTTTCGGTCAAACCAGTTATACAGATATCGCCGAATGAGAAAATACATCAGTATTCCGCCCAGATTGCAGGCCAGCCAACTGATCAGCATGCCTCCAATTACGTTAAAAACAGAGACATGCAGCACGATCAAAATTACGAATGGAAAAAATCCTAATATACTCTGCAAAAGTGCGAGCGGGATGGTCACGAATAAAATAGATGGCCCGCTAAGGCCCAGCGTTTGCAGCAGCCAATCAATCCAGGTATTTATGGTCTCTGTCATGAAGCAGTCTCCTCTCTTGACTCCTTGCAGCAGCTGCCTCCTGATTTACTTTGACAAAGCATAAGTTTAAGTGTGTAAACTAGGTATCCATTCTTATTGAAATATAAGCAGGGTACACTAAGAGCTTGTAATACTTTGCTTATATTCCCAAGAAAAACACCCCTTACGGGGTGTTTTATTGAATGAGCTTGCTTATGAAGTGTAATGTGTAAAGAACAGTAGTTAGCGTACAAGTTACATTTTTGTTTCCATTTATTCTTCACATCATAACACAGTTTTTAATCTACTTACAATTCTATACCTGCAACCCAAGCATTCACTTTATCCGGATTGCTTTCCACCCAAGTTTTAGCGGCTTCTTCTGGGGACTTCCCACCCTGAACCTCGATCATTACTTTGGCCATATCTTCTGCTGTCCATTCGAATTGATCCAGGAATTTGTAGACATTGGGTATGTCATCTTTCAGACCTTGGCGAACCATCGTGTGGATCTGTTCATCCGCACCGTAAACCCCTTTTGGATCTTCCAGATATTTCAGATCCATATTGGCGAACATCCAGTGCGGTGTCCAGCCTGTAACAACGATTGGCTCGTTGTTGTCATAAGCCTTTTGCAGTTCCTGAGCCATCGCTGCGGATGAGCTTTCAAGAAGTGTGTAATCGCTAAGATCATATTCCGCGATAGCCTTTTCTGTGGTTGTCATAATGCCGGCACCTGGCTCAATGCCGATAATGCGATTGTTCAGCTTTGCTGCCATATCACTGTTCTTCAAGTCTTCAATAGAGTTAATATCCATATAGGCCGGAACAGCCAAGCCAACCTTAGTTCCATTTAGATTTGCACCCAAATCTTCAATTTTTGCACCGTACTTCTCTAAATAAGCCGCATGGGTGCTTGGCAGCCAAGCTGCAACCATTCCATCCGCACTACCGTCTGCAACCCCAGCCCACATTGGACCAGCATCTACCTGCAGCATTTCAACGGTAGCTCCAAGCTTAGTTTCAAGTACTTCCTTTACTACATAAGTACTCGCAATTTCCGAATCCCATGCTACATATGCTAATTTTACCTTCTCTTTACTTGATGAAGAACATCCAGCAATAACAGCAATCATCATAATAACTAACAGGAATACCCCTATATTTTTCTTCTTCATTTATTTAAAACTCCTATCTTTGTTTTGGTTTTAGTGCGTTCTGTGTCAAACGGTCCAGCAGAATGGCGATAATAACGATCGCAATCCCTGCTTCGAATCCGTCTCCTGTCTTAGCCTGTGATACCGCACGGTATACATAGGCACCCACGCCCTGTGCACCAATCATCGATGAGATAACAACCATTGACAGTGACAACATAATTGTCTGGTTCACACCTGCCATAATTGTTGGTAAAGCGATTGGAAGCTGCAATTTAACTAATTTCTGAGTAGGTGTCGATCCGAAAGCATCTGCTGCCTCCACCAGTTCCTCCGAAACCTGACGAATTCCGAGATTGGTCAAGCGAATCGTTGGCGGAATTGCAAAAATAATCGAAGCAATAACCCCTGGAACTACGCCCAGTGAGAAAAAGGATACCGCTGGCAATAAATATACAAAAGCCGGCATCGTCTGCATAAAGTCCAAAATAGGCGTAACTATATTTCTAACGGTATTTCTCTGCGCACATAAAATACCAATCGGCACACCAATTACTACAGCCAATATCGAGGCGGTTAGAACAAGGGCCAAGGACTGCATAGAAGGTCCCCATAATCCAAGATTATCAATCAGAAGCAGCCCAATGACCGCAAATAGTGCCATGCGCCATTTACCGATCCAATAAGACAAAGCTGCAATAATCACGATTAGTACTAGTGCTGGCAGGAAGGTAAGTGCATTTTCAATGCCAGCCACCATACCACCGATAATCGAATGGATGAAGTCAAACAGGGGCCCACAATAAGTCGTCAGCCAATTTTCCAACCACTCGAGTGCCTTTCCCAAAGGCAGTTTAGGAATGTCCATTATAATCCTCCTTCCGGTACCGCGTTGCCGGCGAGTGCGGAAAGAACGGCTCCTTTAATCACAATACCCTTCAATTTATCCGCTTCATCTACGACGGCTACAGGCAAATGTGTCTCAGATATTAATTCAAAGAAATCATTGAGTAGCGTTTCCGGTTGTACACGTGGGATTTCTCTCCGCGTTACTTCCAGAATAGATTTATTATCATTCAGTGCCTTAAGGGCATCCTCAGCTGTAATAACACCCAGAAGCTTATTTTCCTTGTCCACTACATACAGACTGAATATACCACTGTCACGCATTAATTGAAGCGCTACCCGAGGCCCGCGTTCAGGTCTGACTGTTTCCGGCTGACGCATTACATGAGCTGCAGTCAGCACCTTGGACAAGTCCACATCCTCCACGAATCGCTCTACATATTTATTGGCAGGTTGGATGAGGATTTCTTCCGGTGTACCAATTTGCACAATGACTCCGTCCTTCATCAGTGCGATCCGATCTCCAATCCGCAAAGCTTCGTCTAGATCATGAGTGATAAACACGATGGTCTTCTTCACTCTGGCCTGTAATTCCAGCAGCTCTTGCTGCATGTCTTTACGAATAAGCGGATCCAGTGCACTAAATGCCTCATCCATAAGCAGGATATCCGGGTCGTTAGCAAGGCCCCGTGCCAGTCCAACACGCTGCTGCATCCCTCCACTGAGTTGATCAGGACGATGATTCTCCCAACCTTTCAGACCTACCAGATGCAAGGCTTCTGTTGCCAGTTCAGTTCTTTTCTTTTTATCTACGCCCTGAACTTCAAGCCCGTATGCTGCATTCTCCAGTACGCTTCGATGTGGAAATAATGCGAACTTCTGAAACACCATGCCGATGTTCTTCCGTCTGAATTGGCGCAGCTGCTCCGGATTCATTTTCACAACATCTTTCCCTTTAAAAAGAACTTGCCCCCCTGTAGGCTCAATCAAGCGGTTCAACAAACGAACCAGCGTCGACTTACCGCTGCCGGACAAACCCATAATGACGAATATTTCTCCTTCTTCAATGCTGAATTCGGCTTTGTTGACTCCGACTGTCAACTTCAATTCCTGAGCAATTTTTTCCTTCGACATCCCTTGCTCTAATAAAGGAATCGCGCGTCCCGCATCATGACCGAATACTTTGGTTAGTTGTTTCACCTCTATAATAGCCATGCCGTCCTCCTTCTCCCGAAATGTTATCCGGGTTTAGTTCACTTATAGTAGTTTACCGGACTATTGAAAATTCATGCAAACACCATATACGGATAAAATTTAGTGTACAGTTTTAACTTTATGAACTTTATGTATGGAATACTCTGTTTTACGCCAAATTCCTTTCTTCATGAATTCTTTACTTATGGAGGGGGATTTGATTACAATACATTGTATAAGGTTGCAGTCTATCGACCTATTCCTCAGGAGGGACATCATGAACGATTTAGAAGGGCTTACGCCCGAACAAATAGAGAAGATTAGTAAAGCCCGTGAACGTGTGATCGATTCTATCGGCAAAAACATGGATCTGTATGGCATTACCTTGTCTATTGGACATTTATACGGTTATATGTACTTCAATCAAGGTCCAGTGACACTGGATGAACTCAGTAAAACAATGGGAATGAGTAAAACGTCCATGAGTACGGGAGTCCGTACCCTTCTAGATCTGAAAATGATCGACAAAGTATGGGGGAGAGGGACGCGCAAAGACTTGTTCACCACTGTGCCTGACTGGCATCAGAACTTCAGTGATTACTTCTCTATTAAATGGAGAAAAGCCGTCGAAGGTAATATGATCTCACTAGCGAAATCACTTGCAGAAATTAACGATATGAAAAAAGAGTATAGTGACGATAGTAAACTTATGCAGCTCTTAAATACAGATGAAGAAAAAATAACTGAATCCATTAACTACTACCGCTGGTTGCTGAAACTAATAGAATCTTTTGAGAGTGGCAAGATTTTTGAATTTATCCCTAAAGAAACTTAAATCAAACCCACAAAAAACACACAAAAAAACGACAGTGCTCCTGTAAAAGGAAAACACTGCCGTTTTTTTCGTTTACCCTTCGATCAAGCTTACATCATCTAAATAAATTGTACTGCCCGCGCTAATTTCACTATTCGTCTCCATACTATTCCCATCTATAAGCCCTAGCAAAAACACCAGATGAACACCAGCGTCTGTTGCCCCATTCATGGTAAAAGTGTAGCTGTATTCGTCCATATTCTGGGTCAAGGCAACAAGCTCAGCTTCCATATATTTGGTGTAGTCCCCGCCCTTATGCTCCACAGCTACCTGAATATTGCGGTTTACTGTAGAACGAGCTTTAAACTTCAAGGTGTACGTTTTTCCCTGAACGAGCTTGAGATTTTCGTAATCCACCTGTGCGCTATAAGGGGCTTGCCCGGTACCTGTTAAGTTGATAGCAAATTCCCCCTCTTGAACAGAAGCAGATCCGATTCCGTCAAAATACTGGCTCCAGCCCGTTGCATCTACATCGAAGGTTCCATTATCCAGCGTACCGCTTGGCGGTGTTACTGGTGGACCCCCTTGTACCTCCCTGACCACAATATCGTCAAAAGAAATCGTATGCGGTGTACTGTTAGCCGCAGGATCAGCGCCCAGCGTTTTGCCGATCAGATAATTAAGCTTCAGCGGGTTGCTGTTCGACACCGTAAATTGTGCTGTATAAGTAGCCCAATCCGCATGAATATCAAACTTAGCTTGCGCGGAAGCAGCTGAAGTATTGGAGTATTCTAACACAATTTGGCGCGGAACCGTTGATTTTGCTTTGAAGCTCACCTCATATGTTTTTCCGCCCTCCAGTGGAATACCCTCTTGGAAAAATTGTGTATGCCACGCTTCCCATCCGGCCGACGTAATCAGGATTTCAGCTACGCCATCCTTCACATTAAACGCGGAGACGCCACCTTCTCCGGACCATGTAGTCCAGCCCGTCTTATCGCTGCCAAACGAACCATTGATGACTAGATTGTTATCATTAGCTAGAATAGTCTGCGCGACAGTTGCAGTAACATAATGTTCAGCCTCAACAGTAATGGTATAACTTCCTTCTGCCGGAAATACTGCTGCTTCAATTGTGATTTTTCCCGGTTCAATAGTGTACTGCTCTGCATTAAGTGTTGTACCGTTAACCTTTACCGCCATGATTTGATTCCGCCAATTTGCATTGTCGATAAAAGTAAGCTCAATCGGCTGCGAAACTCTGTTATTACTGCTGTCGCTTAGCAGCTCCTGCGGTTTGGCCGGTGCATTTTTGATCTCAAATTTCACATTGTCAATGATAATATCATGGTTTTGAGGAATACTAATCCCCTCAACCTTCCCAAGCAGGAATTTAAGAGACAATGTATCCTTGCTGCCTTGCCGGAATTCGAATCTGTAATGATTCGTCTCCGGCGTTACCTCCACAATATTGCTGAACGAGGCCTGATACGTACCATTTTCTACGTTCACCCCGATTTTGCGGATTACGGTTGAACTGGCATCAAATTCAACCACATAATCCATTCCAGCAGCAGCTTTCAAGTTGTTCTGAAACAACATTACAGAATACGCCTGACTGCCGGTATTCGTAATGCTAAATTTCGCTGCTCCATCTACAACCGTAGCGCTGCTCTGACCACCCTGCTCTGTCAACAGGCGGTCCCAGGCGCTAAACCCAAAGTTAAATTCACCATTCAGGAGTGGGTAATATATTAGCGATGGATCAAAATAGAAGCTAGTACGTATCATCTGGAAGTTATCCAGAACGACTGTATCCGCTGCCCCGTTTAACAATAATACGAATTGTCCTTCATGATCGGTTGCACCTACAAGATTGATAAAGGTGGCTTTAATTTTTTGCTCACCTTCGCTTAAGTTAACCGTTTGTTCTGCCTGTACACTGCCGTCTTTTCCTAGTAGTTGGACCGTTCCTGTGCGTGCAGAGGATACTGAAGCATTGAAGGTAACCTCGTAGTCCTGCCCTTGAATGAGCTGAATTCCCTTCTGAAGTAACCGAACCTCACCATTTTCACTGCCGCCAATCTGCAGCTTTAACTGACCATTGTCATTAACGCTTGATTCTACCGTGACACCACCAGCTGCTTCCGTATGCCAATAACTCATCCGATTGGGTTCGCCAATATCGAAAGTACCATTGTACAGATGATTACCGTTGGCCAGCGGTTCCTTCGCACTATCATGCGGGAATTGAATATTCTCAATCTCTTCTAATCTGACATTACCAAACCATACCGGTGAAATATTGGTACCCACGTTGAACTCGACGCGTGCAGCAATATCTGAGTTCTCCTTCATTTGAAACATCGTTTCGTAATGCGTCATCGCTGAAGTTAGATCTACCTTAAGCGATGGAGAATACGCTGCAAATCCACGAGATTCTCCACCTGTTAACCGAACGCTCATACTGCGGGACATATCGGTTTTGGCATCGAAGCTGAGTTTATAGAACCTGCCTTTAGCTATAGATACGATAGCTTGGGGTTGAATCGAATAAAAATTCCCGCCCCCACTGCTGATATCTACCTTCACATAATTGCGCTCCCCAATAGGAACGGTAGAAACCGTAGCTTCAGCCCCTGTTTCTTTATAAAGTGCCCAATGTGCGGTATTCGGGATTCCCATACCGCCATCCCCCGGCACCTGCTCCGAATAATTGTTGTTATAGACCATGTTGCCGTCTGCCAGTGCAAGCTTGGAGCCTTCCGGATAGGCTGCCTTCTCCAGTGTAACTGGAACAGGCTCACGGTACTCACGACCTGTCAGCTCGTAGACTCTAACGTAATCAATCTCCATCGATTTTGGAAATACGGTTTCGCTAGTCGGATCACCATCAAAGTTACCGCCTACGGCCAGATTCATCAGCAAGTGGAACTTCTGATTAAACGGTGCTGGATACACATTATTGGCAGGCTGCCCATTGCTGATGCTGTACCAGTCATTTTTGGTCGAATATAATTCACCATCCACATACCAGCGAATTTCGCCCGGCTCCCACTCAATAGAGTACGTATGGAACTGCTCAATCGTAGCGTTATCCGGAAATACATATTCTTTGCCGGAGTATACATTGTTCGGCGCCATACCGCCGTAATGAATCGTCCCCGCTACCGTGTCTGGACGACTGCCCCAGCCTTCCATAATATCAAGCTCACCGGAAGCAGCCCAAGTCCCGTACACATCGTTCTCCGGCAGCATCCAGATCGCCGGCCAGTACCCTTTTCCAGTAGGTGCTTTGGCCCGAATTTCAAATTTCCCATATTTCTTACTAAACAACCCTTTAGTCTTAATCCGTGTAGAAGTATATTGTTTGCCAGCTTTTTCTTCTTTGTGGGCCGTAATGATCAGGTTACCGTCCTGTTCCTTTACATTCTTCTCATCGTTGGTATACCACTGCTTCTCATTGTTTCCCCAACCTGGATTGTTGTATTGCGATCCATCTCCAAGGTCATAGGTCCACTTTGTTGCATCAATCTCTCCATCATCAAACTCATCCCCCCACACCAGTGTCCACGGATCAGTGGTTGGTGTTGGTGTTGGTGTTGGTGTTGGTGTTGGTGTTGGTGTTGGTGTTGGTGTTGGTGTTGGTGTTGGTGTTGGTGTTGGTGTTGGTGTTAGTGTCGGTGTTGGTGTTGGTGTTGGTGTTGGTGTTGGTGTTGGTGTTGGTGTTGGTGTTGGTGTTGGTGTTGGTGTTGGTGTTGGTGTTGGTGTTGGTGTGGCTGTTGGTGTTGGTGTTAGTGTCGGTGTTGGTGTTGGTGTTGGTGTCGGTGTGGCTGTTGGTGTCGGTGTGGCTGTTGGTGTCGGTGTGGCTGTTGGTGTCGGTGTGGCTGTTGGTGTCGGTGTGGCTGTTGGTGTCGGTGTGGCTGTTGGTGTCGGTGTGGCTGTTGGTGTTGGTGTTGGTGTTGGTGTTGGTGTTGGTGTTGGTGTTTCGATTGGCGTAGCAGTTGCCGTAGGTGCCGCCGTTGCTTCAGGTGTGGAGTTTGGTGTCGATATTGGACCTACATTTCCCGAACTGCTTGGCGCTGAGCTTGCTATTGGCAATGTTGTTTTGCCAGTGTTTCCTTTTTTTAATGCTACACCGCCAATCGTTACTCCATCGGCTTTGTTATCTATTGTGGTTACGCTTCCGCTGCCTTGAATTGTTGTACCTCCAGCGCTCGCAGATAGGATTAGTGCCGCCACTTGTGAATTGTTCTCCAATGTTAATTGGGCCGGACTTCCCAGAATAAGGCTGCCGACAGTTCCAAGGATTCTTAACAAAGAACCGCTGACTGCTGAGTCTGCCGAACGAACCGCTGCAAATGTTCCGCGAAGCGAAATATTGTGAGGAACGACATCCATCTCAACATCCCCAAACCCTGCCCCGGTAAGATCGCTACTTTCTTCCAAGATTGCCCCAGATAGCAGATGCACAGTACCCACAGCTGTTGACCCGCTGGCATAAACCCGAACCTTACCATTAGGCTTGGCTACTTGAAGCAGTCCAAGAGAAGTATGGTATAAGCCGATACTTTGCTCGCCGCCTCCCCGTACAAAAGTAGTCCCTGTTACCTTTACACCTTCAAGCTTTGCATTCCCTTCAGCTATCCCCTCGGTTAGATAAAGATTACCTTGGATGACCGTGTCTTTAAGAATCACGTCAGCCCGATTAATGACTACATTGCCCTTTACTGTTCCTAGTGAAGTCTCTCCTGATTTCAGGAGGAGTCCCGAAACCATTCGATCAGCCAACTGAGCTAACTCTGCACGGGTGATCCCACCATCTGGCTTAAACAAACCTCCAGGATATCCTTTTACAAAACCTGCACTCGATAGAACAGCTATTGCTTTTGCGGTTTCATCGCTGACTCCGTTCAGATCGGTGAATGCTGCTGTACTGCTTTTGTCTGCATTGAAACGAAACACTTTCTCCAATGCTAACGCCGCCTCAGCGCGCGAAAGTGCTTTTGAAGGATAAATATTGTTCTTCTGATCACTGCTTAAATATCCAGCTGCAATCCCTTTGGCTATATCATTTTTATACCAGTCTGTAGCCTGGACATCAGCGGGAACCTTATCCGATTGCTCCTGATAATTAAATATACGATTCATAATAGCTGCGAATTCTGCCTTCGTGACTTCCTTACCCGGACGAAACGACCCGTCGTCATATCCGCTTATGATCCCATTTGCGCTCCAACGCTGTAATGGGCCTGCGGCCCAATGACTTGGAGATACATCAGTAAACGCTTTCAATCCATTGATTGGTTCATTTTCCACTTTCGTTGCCGCTGAATCAGGTGAGCTTTCCTTTAACGCCTCTGCCGCTGAAGCATTCATGCTCCCAACCGGTGATAGCAGCCCGGTGACAAGGAGCATAGCAGCAAGTGCTGCTGTGAAATTCCTTTTCATCCTAAACATCACTCCTCGAATTTCGTAATATTCGTAATTCAAGCGAAAAATCGAAATCGGTTTCGACAATGCTATTGTTGCTTAGTTTTCTATTTTTGTAAAGATGTAATTTTGAATTTTTTTACATAGATTATTTTGGAATAAATCTGCATAGTGAAATATATATTTGACTTGTTTCGGCAATAATAATAGACTGAAAATAATTGAATTTTCATTCACCCTATTCATAATAACTCGCAAATAACCGCTCTAGAACAGTCTTTTTCTCAAATTTCAACTATTTAGCGGAGGGTGGCTTTATTAACTATGAATATCAAAATGATTGCCGAAATGGCCGGCGTTTCTGTCTCGACTGTTTCGAAAATTATGAACAATTACAGCGATGTTTCCGAAAAAACCAAGCAAAGAGTTTTGGAGATCATCGAACAAACCGGATATTCACCTTCCAACTCCGCCAAGACACTCGCAACTAAGAAGTCGAATCTGATCGGGGTTATTTTTGCTGGCGAGCTTAATGTCGAATTTACCCATCCCTTTTTCGTAGAAGTGCTAAATTCCTTTAAAAAGCAGATGGGCGTTCTGGGCTACGATCTCATTTTCTTTTCCAACGAGAAATTCATCAGCAGCGGCGATTATTTCGCTCGATCTGTTCATTTTAATGTGGATGGATGTGTCATTATTTCCGGGCAAAAGATGGAGCCTACCATCCGCGATCTGGATATGAGCAGTATTCCTTGTATCGGGGTCGACCTTGAGCTAAAGGGCAAAAAATCCGGCTTTGTGATGTCAGATAACTTTCAGGTTTCTTCCAAGGTCGTGGAGCATTTTTATCTACTTGGCTACAGAGAGCTTGGATTTATCGGAAGTGCAGCGGATTCAGATATTTCTAACCTGCGGGAATCCGGATATGTCAAAGCTATTGAAAGTTTTGGCCTCACTTTGAACCGTCGGTGGTTTGTTCATGGCGACGATTTCTTTGAGCCCAGCGGTTATACGGCTATGCAGCAATTAATTCAAGCCGGAAATTTACCAAAAGCCATTTTTGCGGCTTCTGATTTGCTGGCTCTGGGAGCCATCCGGGCTTTGAAAGAACACGGCCTCAGCGTTCCTGAAGATATTGCCATTATCGGTTGTGACGACATTGAAGCCTGTAAATATACCAGTCCAAAACTATCGACCATCCGCCAGAACAAAGAACGGCTTGGCATCCTCGCTGCTCATATGCTCTATGACTTGATTAACAATCAGTCTGGCGGTGGATCGTTTGTAGTGGAGCCTGTGCTTATTGTACGTGAATCCTGTGGCAGTCAATTAAATACTCAGTAATCAAAAAAAAGACAACAGCCAATGTAAGCGGGTTTCCGCAAACGGCGTTGTCTTTTTTTGATTAACCGAAACGTTTCGTTATAAACATTCATTGGACATCAACTCACCAAATTCCACTTCTTAATATGGAGTAGGTATCCCTACTTGATGATCCAAATTCAACTCAATCAATTGCCCAGCCTGGGTCAATCCGGCACCAAAACCATACATCAGGATCTTTTGTCCATTTTGTACTTTACCCTCGCGGATGCCCAAATCGAGTGCTAAAGGAATCGTGGCAGCAGAAGTATTGCCGAAATTCACAAGACTGTGCAACACCTGCTCCAGCGGATAATTTAATCGCTCGCATATTGGCTCAATCATGCGCATATTAGCGCTGTGTGGAATAAACCAGTCTACTTCCTCCAGAGTTACCTCCGCTTTTTCAAGCAGCTGTTGCACACCTAAAGGAACCGTTCTGACCGCCCAGCGAAACACTTCACGTCCGTTCTGTACCAGCATTTGTGTTTCTACCAGCTCAATATTGTTTACAGTATGGGCAAGCCCCGTACGGTACACATGATGTGCCCCACCGCCATCACTTGCCAGCTGGAAGCCCAAAAATCCCGTCGACTGCTCATCACTTTCCACAAGCACAGCTCCCGCTCCATCCCCAAAAAGAATACATGTACTGCGGTCAGTATAATCCGTAATCTTGGAGATCGTATCCGCACCAATAACCAGTACCTTACGATGCATTCCTGAGGCCACATAACTGTGAGCAGTATGCAGTGCATAGACAAAACCCGCGCATGCTGCGCTCAAATCCATAGCACCCGCAGTCTGTGGAATGTTAAAGCGATTTTGAATCAAAGAAGCTACTGAGGGAAAGGAAAAGTCAGGTGTGCTCGTAGCTACCAGGACCATATCGACATCCTGAACGCTTTTTCCATAACGAGTCATAAGATCCTGCACAGCTGCTGCACATAAATCACTTGTATACTCATCCTGCCGACTAATTCGACGCTCACGGATTCCGGTCCGTTGCACAATCCATTCATTATTTGTATCTACGATCTGTTCCAGATCGGCATTAGTCAGTCTTTTAGCTGGGACATAGGTTCCGATAGCGGTAATTTTTGCACCTGTCATTCCAATCACCTCTTCAATTAGTATCTGATATTAGTACTTGGTACTAATTATAACTCTGTGCCTGCTAAAAAGTAAAGAAGGCCGGTAAAGCATCCTAGCTTCCCGGCACTTCCTAAACCTTACGAACCCACTTAGAACCGTTTTCTATTACGCTGCTTTCTTTTTCTGACGAACAATATAATCGCAGTTACAATAACCACCACTAAAATGATAAGCACAATCACGATATTCCATACATTAGGCACATAAACCTGCATTTGAATTGGCTCTGTATCCGCTAGTGTAACATTCCAAGTAAGGGTTCTGCCGTCCTCCACATTTGCATTATTGTCTCCATATAAATCCACAGGTAACGTTAATTTAAAGTCGAAAGCCATGTTTTGCAAAAACGCCCGAATAATCGGCTTCGATAAGCTGAGCGATCCCATATTATCCATTATGGTGTCTATGTAACTATTTAATTTGGGCTTCGCCTCAACATCATATTTGGTATAAAACCAATAATCCTTGGTATCTAATTTCAGGTCCACAATATCCAAGTCACCAGAGAGTGCTTTCATTTCCTCAAAAGAGGCATAAGATTTCATGAATTCATAGACTGTAGATTTTCCATCTTGGCTTTTCTCTAGCTCAATCCCCTGATCTTTAAGTTTGTTTACCAGAGCATCTTCCATTTTTCCGCTAATCAACGCTTCTGCCCGCGAATTCACTTTCATATTCACTGCAAAATCTACGCTTCCATTCTTATTCACTGTGACATGCGCTGTTCCTTTAGAACAGCCTGATAATAGTACAAGCATTAAGAGCAGCCCTAGTAACGAAAACCCTCTCCATTTTGACAACAACATTTCCCTCAAACCCTTCACTAACATGTATTTATATAACGGCTACCCATTCTATAAAGGCTACCTCATTTATATCATAGAATCAAACTCTATATGAATGAATAATCAAATTTGAGGACCGTCAAACTTAAACTTTATACGCGCATAAAAAAGAGGCCCTCACAGAAGTAATCATTTCTACTCATGAGGTAACCTCTTTCAAAAAAACATCAGCAAATTTGATGTTACTTGGAGTGCTCGTTGTCGCTTGGGTGCACGGTGTTACTTGGACTTTCAAAGTCGCTTTCGGACCTCAGAGCCGTTATTTCCGCACAAACGCCTCTTTTCATGAGCTATCGGACACCAGAGTCACTATTGGTGAAAAACGACCCCATTATGAGCCATTTCACGAGGAATAGCGCCCCTCCAGTCCGAAACTAACCGGAAAAGGCTCTAAATTAGCAAATAGCGGCAGTTGAGTCCGAAAGCACAACGCCAGACCTCCCGCAACCGCCCTACTGCCCCTAAACTAATCAATTTTTAAGCCACAGAGTTGATCTATGTTACTTGAAGTGCTCGATGTTACTCGGGATGTTCAAAGTTACTTGGAGTGCTCGACGTTACTCGGGATGCTTAGTGTTACTTGGAGTGCTCGACGTTACTCGGGATGATCAAAGTTACTTGAAGTGCTCGACGTTACTCGGGATGATCAAAGTTACTTGAAGTGCTCGCCGTTACTCGGGATGATCAAAGTTACTTGAAGTGCTCGACGCTACTCGGGATGATCAAAGTTACTTGAAGTCCTCGACGCTACTCGGGATGATCAAAGTTACTTGAAGTGCTCGTTGTCGCTTGGGTGCACGGTGTTACTTGGACTTTCAAAGTCGCTTTCGGACTCCAGAGCCGTTATTTCCGCACAAACGTCTCTTTTCATAAGCTATCGGACTCCAGTGTCACTATTGCCTCAAAATTACCCCTACATGAGCCATTTCACGAGGAATAGCGCCCCTCCAGTCCGAAACTAACCGGAAAAGGCTCTAAATTAGCAAATAGCGGCATCTGAGTCCGAAAGCACAACGTCATCCCTCCCGCAACCGCCCTACCGCCTCCCGCAACCGCCTTACTACCGCCTCCCGCAACCGCCCTACTATCGCACTACTGCAGCACTACTACCACCCTACTGCCGAAACAAAAACACTACTCCACAAACAACGTCCTACTCTAAAACCACTCCATTGCCCATCAAGCTGGGCTTATAGAGTCCCGCTTATGTGGTTAACGAGGCGCTTCTTTTCCCCGCTCCATGTAGTGAAGCATTCTCTTCACTCAAGCCGATGTCCGCTTGGCGGAGAACCTTTCGCCCCCTCCAGCGCGCCAAAACAAGCAAACCTCTCACCAATTCGTCGGCTATCATACAACAATAGATTCCTATGAGTCCCCAGCCGAAGCTGATTCCTAACCAATAGGAGCAGCCCACGCCAATGAGGGACATAGACACGATGGAAGTATACATCGTATAACGCGTATCCCCGATGGCATTCAGCGCGTTGCCGAGGGCCATATTCAGCATTTTGGAGGGCTGGAGCAATAGATTTAGAGCTAACAAAGAAACCCCGATCGCAATAATTTTCGGATCAGATGTGAAATAAGCGAGCAGCTGTTTTCCGAACAGGAATAGTAACAGCATGTTAGCTGACACAATGCTCAAACCAATGAAGAGTGTACGATATGCACTGCGGTAAGCTTCTTTCAGTTTGCCTGCTCCGAATAAATGAGCAATCTGTATCTGCCCCGCCAGCGCAAAAGCATAACCAAGCGTGAAGCAAAAGGACTCCAAGGTGTTAAGATACGTGCGTGCTGCTAACGCTTCGGCTCCAAGTGCAGCCAGAAAGGAATACACAATAAGCTGGGAGAATACCCAACAGGAAGAATTGATCCCGAGAGGCCAGGCAATCTTCAGAATTTGCTTGAACAGCTTGCCATTGAATATGCGGAAATCTCTAAGTCTAACCTTGATCTCGAAAGAACGCCGGAATAAGGAGTAGAGAATAATCACTCCGACCAGTCTACTGACAATACTGGAGATCGCGATGCCCGCAAGGCCTAGCTGTGGCAGACCGAATACACCAAATATAAAAATATAGTTCAGAATTATATGGATGACATTGATTATAATCCCTGTGTACATCGGCCCTTTGGTATTCCCTGTGTTCCGGATAGCGGTACCGAGGGAAGCGATCATCCCGACCATAAAAAGTCCACCGCCGACATAGGAGATATAGACATTCGAAAGTGATAATAGTTCCGGTGCTATATTTAGAACCCCACCAATAGGGCCCGCATAGAAAAACAACACAATACTCACGACAATCCCCAACACGAGGCTAACCGATACTCCCATAATAGCAATCGTGCGCGCTTCACCAAAACGTTTGGAGCCCATTCTCTGTGCGATCAGAATCCCCGCTCCACCCGCAAATGTTGTAAAAAGTGTGGTCAATGCACCGAACAATTGATTGGAAATGCCGACTACGGCGACTGCATCATCAGAGATACGGCTGACCATTAATGTATCTACCGTACCCAGCAGAGTCTGTAGAAATACCTCTATAAATATAGGCCAAGCCAATACCCAGAGTCCAAAACCCTGTCTTTCTTTTTTCACTATACAAACCCTCCTCGTAAACCATACCTACAGACTTAGCCTAAAAAATAACATCTTTATTCATTAGGTCAGACTAAATTATAGATGATATACTTTGGATGATGGTACAGATTTCAAACCAATTATTACATTATTCCAACCTCACTAAAAGGAGCTTCTGACATGAACATCTTGAACTTCACCGTTCCTCCGTTGCTGTACTACATTGTAAGCGGATTCCATACTTTCTCCCCCGGCCATTATCATATGAGCCGCCATAATACCCGGGTGTTCGATTTGCTTGTAGTTAAACAAGGCTGTTTATATATGAGTGAAGGCGGTCTCCCTTTTCAAGTAAAAGCGGGTCAGGCGCTCTTGCTTCGTCCAGACAGCCATCATTTCAGTACGGACAGCTGCAAGGAATCCACCTCTTATTATTGGCTGCATTTTCAAACGGTGGGCGACTGGAATATAACCGAGGATACGGCCGCTGCGCTTGAGAAAGACAACGTCAAAATAGAGAACCCCCTGCAATCTGACGAATTTGATATCCGGCCGTTTAGCTTACGCTTGCCTCAATATACAACTCTGCTGCAGCCGTCCAAGATGGAAGAGCTGCTCTCGCAGCTGAATCAGCTTGTGCCTAATTCCCATTTAAGTGATACTCCATTTCAGCAGCAGCTGTTGTTTCAGGAGGTTATACAGCAGTTATCCGCCTCCCTCAGCCATGAGCGCCCCTCGCCCTCCAAAATATGCGCAGAGCAAGCGGCCTCCTATTTACGCAGCCATTTTCGTGAGCATATCACTGCGCAGCAGCTCGGGGAAAGTCTAAGCTTTCACCCTGTATATATCGCTCGTTGCATGAAGAAGGAATACGGCTGTGCGCCGATGGAATATCTGCTGCATTATCGGATTCAGCAAAGTAAACTTTTGCTGATGCAGACCAGCTACACAATTGCCCGTATAGCCGAGGAAGTTGGCTTCAATCAGGCGCCTTACTTCAGCTCCAGCTTTATTCGAATAGAAGGAACCACTCCACGGGAATTCCGTCAACGTTTCTCGTAAATCCGAGTACGTTAAAGAACACAAAAAAAAGGGATGCTCCCTGCCATTAGGCTTAAGGAACATCCCTTGCTACTTTTATTATTTCAAACCCTTCTCCTGCACATAAGCATCCCATTGCTTGATATATTCGGTCTGGATTTTCTCAAGACCGGCTTGCTTAGCCTTTTCCATAAAGGTGGCTAAACCCGCATCAACATCCTCTACTAATCCAGCTTGCAATGGATACAGGTATTGCTTTTCCACCTGCTCTAGTGCTGCTTTTTCCGCCTGATAAGAGGTATAATCCTCAGCAAAACCGGTGAAAATATCCGGCTTCTGAATTTTGTCGAGCTCAGCGAAAATTTCCTTCACGCCATCATAGGATTTATCAAATAGCATGAACTCCGGATTCCGCCAGGCCCAGCCATTCATTCCCTCGCGTGTAAAACCGTTCGTTGAAGCATCTCCAATAAGTTCATAGTAGCCGTTCGCATCAATTTTATAGTTCTTTCCTTCCACACCGTATTGTGTCAGCTGATTATAACGTTTATCCATGACCATTTTTTCATAGAAGGCCAGTGCACGTTCAGGGTTCTTGCTGCTCTTCGGAATGGCGAAACCATTATGAATAGGATGAACTGGTGTTGCATAACCAATGGTATTGCCATAAGGATAGTAACCTAGATCCCAATCCGGATGTGCTGCTTTCACCTTCATCAACGTATCGTTGAAGCGAGTCGGATTATCTCCGAAGATGCTTGCTGCCTTGCCCGCGATAATCGGAGCCTGGATGGTATCCTTCAAGTTCAGGACGTTTTTGGAAATTAATCCGTTTTCCTGCCAGCGTCTCATCGTCAGCAGCTCTTCTTTATGTTCCTCCGAACCCCAATACAGATAAGCTTTTGAAGGATCATCGTACTTAATACCAATACCATAAGGCAGCGGACTGCCGACCTGTGCGGTAAGTGTTGAATATACATCATGAATGTTACCTCTTACATCACTGTTAAAAGAAGCAGGCGACATCTGAGGTTCATTTTTCTTGATTCCTTCCATGTATGCTTCATAGCTAGCCAGATCTGTCGGCTGAGGCAGATTGTATTTCTTGCGCAGATCCTCACGCCATACGAAGCCGTTCGTTACATACTCCTTATAAGTCGCTGGAACGGTGTAAATCTTGCCATCAATCTTCACAGCATCCCACATTTCCTGTGGTACGAATTGCTGGAGCTCTGGGGCAGCTTTGGGCAGCAGATCATCTATAGCTAAAAAAGCTCCCTTTTTCGCATAAGCCTGATATTGTGTCCAGTCCGCAGTGAAGATCAGATCGATTGATTGACCCGACGACAGCAGCAGCTTATATTTCTGATCCCAATCTGTCCAGGTTGTATAGTTGAATTTAACGGTTGCATTCAGATCCTCTTCGGCCATTTTGTTAATTTCCGCTTCAATGCTTGAGAGGTCCTTCGGCGCATCGCCTAGCATATAGAATTGCAGCTCGACCTTTTTGGAAGTGTCCAGTCCGGTCTTCTCCTCCGTCCCTGCGTTCGTACTTTGTGCTGTGTTTCCTCCGCTATTACTCTCTTTTACCGCCGCATTGTCTCCGTTTGCAGAATTAGAATTCCCCCCGCAGCCTGCCAGCAGCGTCAAGCCCAGTACTGACGTAAGCAGAATAGACATGCGTTTGCCCCGTTGTTTATTCATCTGAATCCTCCCTTTTCACTATGCTTCTATGTTAGCCGACTGTACCTTAACCCGGTAGTGGGCAGGTTGCGGTTCTAACCTTTTACAGCGCCGATGGTTAGGCCTTTGACAAAATAACGCTGAACGAACGGGTACAGAAAAAGAATAGGTCCCGTCACGACAATTGCCATCGCCATTTTGGTAGACTCAGCAGGGACCTCCGTAGCCAGTGACACCCCGGTTCCCGCCCCCATCTGTGCGATAAACTGTGCTGAATTAATAACATTGTACAGATAGAATTGCAGCTGATATTTATGCGTATCATTGATGAACAGTGAAGAGGTGAACCAGTCATTCCAGTAATACAAAGCCAGAAACAAACCGACTGTAGCGATGCCCGGCATGGAAAGCTTGAGTACAATCTGCCAGTAAATCCGGAAATCACCGGCCCCGTCTATTTTGCCAGAATCGAACAATTCCTCAGGAACTGCTGATTTGATGAAGTTTTTCATTAAAATGATCAAAAATGGCGTCATCAGACCTGGAAGCACCAGTACCGCATAGGAATCCAGCAGACCGAGGTATTTCGTAATCATGATGTACCACGGGACAAGTCCTCCCCCAAACAAAGTCGTAAAGTATATATAGAAGGAAAAGCTATTTCGATATTTAAAATCTTTACGCGCCAGTACATAACCCGCCATAGTCATGAAAAAAAGTCCCATTACCGTTCCAATAGCAGTTGTGCTGACTGTGACCGCATATGCCCGCAGCACCTCATCCGGGAAGATGAATACCGTCTTGTAGCCCTCCAGTGAGAACTGTGCCGGAATCAGATGATAGCCATCGCGAATAATGGACTCATTGCTGGTCAAAGATGCAGAGATAATTAGCAAAAAGGGCAGCAGGCAAGCGATCGATAAGCCAATAATGACCACATAGGCAATCCAATGAAGCATTCGCGTATATTTATCCTTTTGAATTTTCATTTCTTATCCTCCTAGAACAGGGCGTAGTCATCGTTTATTTTGCGGATAATGTAGTTGACCGTCATAATGAGGACGAAGCCGAACAAGGATTGATAGACCCCGGCAGCCGTTGCCATGCCCACATCAAAGGTTACTTTAAGCGAACGGTATACATAGGTATCAAGGATATCCGTCGTATTGTAGAGCAGCCCGTTATTGCCTATTAATTGATAGAAAAGATCGAATTGGCCCTTCATAATACTCCCGAGCGCAAAGAGCAGCAGCACCACAAAGGTTGATTTCAGCATCGGCACCGTTATATACCAAATCCGTTGGAAAATATTAGCGCCATCAATTTTGGCCGCTTCATAATATTCGTCACTAATCCCCGTAATCGCCGCCAGATAAATCACCATACTGTAACCAAGATTTTTCCATAGATAAAAGATAATGATCAGAAAGATCCATGCCCAAGGTTTACTGTAAACGTCGACCGGATCAAGGCCAAATTGGGTAAGCATTGTATTTAAGAAACCGCTGTCATAATTAAACAAGTTGTAGACAATTACGCTGAGAATTACAAAAGATACGAAGTAAGGCAGAAACATTACCGATTGGCTAATCTTTTTAAACCATTTTCCATTGAGCTCACTCAGCAGGATCGCACAGACAATTGCCAGCACATTTCCCAGTACAATAAAAGCAATATTGTATCCTATCGTGTTCATCGTGAGCTTCACCAGCGTACCGGATCTCCAGAGGAACTCGAAATTCTGTAATCCCACAAACTTGGAGTTGAACATGCTGCTGTTGAAGTCGAATTGAGTGAACGCATAATAGATGCCTACCATTGGAAAATAGGAATTCACCAGAAAAAAGATCAAGGTGGGCAGCAGCATCAGAAACATTACCCGATTGTGCACCAGCTCATACAACAATCCTTTCTTCTTTCTTGTCGTTCGTAAGCGTGCTCTACCATCAGCCTGGATGCCAAGTTCGACGTTTGAAATTCCTTTGGATGAGGTTTGGCTCAAGATCTCTCACTCCCCCTTAATATAGAAACTGCATAATTCCACTATAGGGGGATTCTTCTGAACACAGAAGTGAAGCTTACAAGCCTTACTGCACAAACTGGCGAAACAGGAACTGAACAATCAGGATGTTTATGTAAAAGTCTTCGGAGACCCCCAGAGCTTCTCAAGCTTCGCTAACTCCTTATAATCCTTGTAGAAAAGACTGTTTTGTACACGAATATTTAATTTGTTCACTCCCTTCAGATTGGAAAAATGCAGGATTCTAAGGTTGCTCCACTGTTCTGTTCACTCTTGGGGACTTATAATAAAGGAACTTCATAATATGAATTCATCCAGAGTCTTGTCCGAGTAAGTCATATGATGATCAGGGGGGACGGTATGAAGAATAATGATCTACGGAGAAAAAGACTACTGTATGGCAAGCTGCTCACCACCATAACCCTGTGCATATCGTTAACCCTTCTTATCTCTACTTTTGTTTACTATACGTACTACATCGGCGTCGAGAAGACGCAAACCTTTCGCTCCGATCTAAGGGATCTGACCCAGACTGGCAAAAAAGTGGTCAACATGGCTGAAGTCGCGCAAACGCTTTCATTTCAACTGTATCGAACCAGCACGATTTCTCATCTGTTGTTCTACAACAAGCCCTCTATTTATGAGGTAACCGCGGCGATGTCCGATCTCGGAAACTACTTAAATTCCATGCCTTATATTGAATCCATCTATGTATATAATCCGAATAATGACACGGTTTATATTTCGGCAGCACAGGGCCAGAATGGCGTATTCACCACCCGCGAACTGGTGGACACTGAAATTATTCAGATGCTGAATCATTATCAGGATTACAAAACATTTACGCCGATTCCGCGAACCTATTCCATAGATGAACCTGAGAAAAAAAACATCTCAGTCTATACTTACCTTTGCTATGATGCGATCAATTGGGACCGCTCTATTAACTCTGCGGTTATTGTTAACATATCCGCGGCTTGGATCAATAAAGAACTGGCTAACGGCAATACACCCGGTAGTGGCAGTACCTACATTTTGGATGACCAAGGCCGTTTTCTGTCGGGGAATAAGCTGACATTGGAGAAGCTCTCCGGGGATGAAAACAGTTGGCTGGAGCATCAAGTAAAAGCACGTTCTGCCGGCTATTTTACTGCCCCTTTTAGAGGGAATAAATCACTGGTGTCCTATACTTCGCCCGATTCGCTTGGCTGGCAATATGTGCGCATTACTCCTTATGAGGTAATTACTGAACAGACCAATCATATCCGCAATACTACGCTTCTGATTTCTTTAATTATTTTATTGTTCGGTCTTGTTATTTCTAGGGTACTGTCCAAACGGCTTTATCTGCCGATTGATTCGATCGTAAGCCGAATGAACACCCTTGAGGCAGATAAACGCAACAGCATGTTCACGATCAGGCAGAACTCATTACGCAATCTGGTGCTTGGCATTAAATCTCCTCATAACAGCCGGCAAAATGATGTTCAACAGCTGGGTATTTCTTTTAATTTAAACGAGGGCTACCGGCTAGTATTACTACGCATTGATGAGTACGAAGCTCTGCGAAAGGAACGAGGCTCTTATCTCCTTCCGTACAAGTTTGCCATCATGAATATTGCCTCAGAGATCTGTGGACAGACTTATCAGGTGGAAACTGTAGATATGAATGACGATAGTGTAGTCATGTTGCTTAGCAGCATGACCTCCACTGAACATCTGGATACCGAGCTAATTGAAGTGCTGCTGCGGCAGATCCGCGTGGCCTGTTGTGATTATCTAAAAATCGGACTGTCGTTAGTGTACAGCCCCATCAGTGATAATCCAGATGTACTAAACCGGCTGTACAGTCAGGCCAGAGAAGCTTCCAAACATAGACTGTTTTATGGTCATGGCAGCTTGATCAATGCTGAGCGCATTAGCGAGCTTCAGAACAATCTTTACTCCTACCCGGCTGACAGCGAAAAAAAGCTGGTCGATGCGCTCACAAGTGGCAGAACAGACGAAGCCCGCAGTCACTTCTCCGAAATGGTACGTGAAATGGAGCAATATCCCTATCATGTGCTGGAACTTACTGTTTCAAGGGTGACGCTAACGATTAAACGAATTGTCGATAACATCAAGAAGCTTAGTCCTACCCCCACCGAAGGGATAATGGTGATACCTTCGCTTGAACATTATGAAACAATAGAAGAATTTGAGGCAGCTTTTTACCAGCTTTTTGATCATATTCAGGAATTCCAAGCGGATAAGCGCAGCTCCAAGCAAAGCGATCTAATCCGGCAAATCAACCAAACCATTCAGCAATCTTACATGGACCCTTGCTTGAGTCTGAACCAAATTGCCGATGAACTTAATATGTCTCCAATCTATGTCAGCAGACTTTATAAGCAGCAGACCCTAACCACTATTGTGGATGTCATCATGGAGGTACGGATGAAGGAAGTATGCCGCCTGCTTGTAGAGAGTGATTTATCGGTATCGGATATTGCTGAAGTAACTGGCTTCACCAGCAGTTCTTATCTCCACCGGATGTTCAAACGCAACTTCAGCCTTACACCAATAGAATTCAGACGGACCAAAAACAGTTCATAACATGAATCACCTATCCCCCAAAAAGAAAGGTGCTCCAGCAGCCATTACATTGGCCTTTGGAACACCTTTCGATATCAAAGGAAATATTAAAATACCTTCGCAATATTTGCTTCATTCTCACCTGCAAGAATGGTGTATTCTTTGGTCAACAGATTAGCTTCAAGCTTCGCCACACTGTTTTCATTTTTCCAAGTGATGTTCAGCTCATTCTCACTACCTTGTTCAATCTTGATCTCACCATTAAAAGCTGGACAGCTATTTCTGAATTTCAACAATGCGAACAGCTTTTGAACAACAGGACGTTGTACCTCAGCAGCAATTTCATCTTTAGAATAATAATGGCGGTTAATATTGCGTCCTTCTTTTGTGCTTTCGAGCAGTTCAATATCATTCTCGCCAGCGAATAGACCTACATAATAAATCTGTGGAATACCAGGGGCGAAGCACTGAATAGTTCTGGCCAAAAGATACGCCTGATCATCATTGCCAAGTGCAGAATAATAAGTGCAGTTAATTTGATAAATATCCAGATTATTATAAGCGGCGGAGCTATATTTTTTCTTAACATTTGCTCCTTGGCTATATAGGCTTTCTCTGGTCATTTCAGCTTCTTCGTCGGTCATCAGATCCTTAACATCCACCACGCCAATGCCGTCATGTGTATCCAGGGTAGTGAATTGTTTTCTCGGACAGATTTCCAGCCAATGCGCAAGCCGATTTACTTTTCCACTATATAGAGCATGTAATACCAACATTGGCAGGGCGAAATCATAGACATAATAATCCTTGTCTGCAATCTTCAATTGAATGCTGTAATGCTCATGGATTTCCGGAAGAACAGTTACGCCATAAGGCTCCACTACTTCTTTAGACAAATTCAACATTTCCCAAATATCCGGTTCTACGAAAAAGCAGTTGGTACCCATCTTTTTGTTGGCATAGGCAAAAGCGTCCAGCCGGATAATCGATGCTCCTTTATCAGCAAGGAAGGTCAGATTGTCTTTTACAAATTTCTTCGTAGTTTCCGTAGTCACGTCCAGATCGATCTGCTGCTCATCAAACGTACACCAAACCTTTTCCTTCGTCCCATCTTTAAAGGTAACCTCTACGTATGGCGCCCGCGGTTTACGTTTATAAATTAAATCCACATCAACCTCAGTTGGTTCACCGTTAGGCCAGAAATCCTTGTAACGAATAAATAAATCCTTGTACTGCGATGCATCCTTCTTCTCAAGGAAATCTTGAAAGTATGGAGACTGCTGTGAAATGTGATTGATCATGAAATCATACATCATGTAGAACTTCTCGCTCATCTCTTCGATTTCCGCCCAGTCGCCAAAAGCCGAATCAACCTTCGTATAATCCATTGGGGCAAATCCCCGGTCGCCCGAAGAGGGGTAAAACGGCAATAAATGAACCCCACCCACGACTCCTTGCAAGTGTGTATCCAGTACTTCGTTTAGTTCTTTTAAATTGTTTCCCATGCTATCTGCGTAAGTGATAAGCATAGCTTCATTTTTAATCTGCATATTAGGGTTCTCCTTCTATTTCAATTTATACACTCTTGCTTCATAAGGTCTGAGAAATCATCAAACTAATGCAACTTATGAAAGCGTTCTCCTAACAATCTTGTTCCTCCCTAGATGAAGGTTTATTCAAAACCAATTTTATAGATGCGCAAATAATATGTCAAACGTTTTCATATAATTAAATCAATAAAATAAAGCTATAATTATTGAAATTTAATATTATGTACATATATTTGTGATAACGTATAACATACCTATTATAACTATCAGAAACTATCTATGCTTTTACAATTGTTAGTCTCTATTAGTGTCAACAATCCAAGAAAGTTGTAGAATATAGATTAGAGCATTTTATGAAACGGGGATGAGGGTATGGCAAGTATTAAAGATGTTGCCAAGGAGGCGGGCGTTGCTGTAGCTACCGTGTCCAGAGTAATGAACAACCGGGGATATATCAGCAAAGAGACGCGTAAAAAAGTTGAAAAAGCGATGGACGCCTTAGATTATCATCCTAATCAAATCGCCAGAGCCTTACAGAAGAATCAATCCTTTTTTATTGGGATTATTGTTCCAGATTCAAACCACCCTTTCTTTTCCGATCTCATCAAGTATGTTGAAATGAGTGCTAATGAAAAAAACTATAAATTGCTAATATGTAATTCTCTTGACGATCCTGAGAAGGAAGCCAACTATATTAGCATGCTTCGCCAGAATCAAGTAGATGGCATTATCATGTGCAGCCACACTATGAATATTGAAAGCTATAAAAAGGTCCCTTTCCCTATTGTCTCTTTTGACCGTTTTATTTCTTCCAATATCCCTTGTGTGGGATCGGATAATTACCGCGGTGGTGAGCTAGCTACCGAACATTTGATACAGCTGGGCTGTAAACGGCTGCTACATATCTCCGGCCCGCTAGATCTGGATATTCTAGCGAATCGCCGTCGGGATGCTTTTGTCATCACAAGTATGAAACATGGTGTAACTTACGATATTATCGAAGGCGCGCACAACAAGCTTACCTTTGATTATTTTTGGTCCTTTGTCACCGAAAATATCTCTCCGGCCCAACTTCGAGAATATGATGGAGTATTCTGCAGTAATGATATTGTGGCTTATGCTTTATACATTTATGCTGAACAGCAAGGCATTCGAGTGCCCGAGCAACTGAAAATCATCGGCTATGATTACCACAGCTTTACCCGCATGCTTCAGAGTCCTAAATTGACTACCATTATGCAACCTAGTGATCGGATCGGGGTCATGCTGACCAATACTCTCCTGCAAATGATCGAAAGTGCTGACGGAGAGCTAATCAACAACACTACTGTAGACGTAACTCTCATTAAAGGAGAGACTACTTAACGTATCTATTAAAAAGGTAGACTACCGTAATTAGCGGTGGCCTGCCTTTTTTGTATTACTTCATTAATAACGACTTTCAGGAATAACGACTTTTAGGGCAATTTTTGTAACCACTTCCGCTTCTCAGAATATGCTGATTGGGCAGGTTCCCATTTTTTAAAGGAATGAACAGGAGAAGTTCAAGGAGGAGATATAGAAATATGCCTGATTACAGACCATTTAAAGGCGATGCTATCCTAAACAAGCATGGAAGGATCAGCAGTCCTATTAGAAAGAGGGAGTGTAACGCACTATTAAAAATAGTCACTGATCTCTCTGCAGTGGTGCCCCCCGTACTTACGAATCCCACAACACTTCATATTGCCAATCTCCAAAGAGTGTTAAGAGAACTATTGGAATTCTTGCATACCTCTAAGTTATGCAGCGCTTTTAGAACTGAGCTACTTTCTGTAGTAGAGATAGCCATTGTATCGACCGAAGTCAGTCCCTTCTCTGTCGTAAGCGTGGGCACTAATCTTCAACTGTTGTTAGCAGAGTTATTATCTTTTATTCTCGCCACGAAGATTGACTCTAATTGTAAAGATCAGCTGATTATTCAGATCAGACATATTCAAGCTTCTATTACACAAGCAATTGGATTACCTATTAAAGGTGTGACTGGACCTCAAGGGCCACAGGGACCCCAGGGTCCGCAAGGAGCACAAGGGGTTCCGGGCGCAAAGGGAACCACAGGGGCAGGGCTGCAAGGAATTGTTGCTTTTAACCCTGCACTAAGCCCTACTTATCCAGCAGGTCAAGTAGTAACCTTTAATGGCAGTACCTATATAGCTATTGTTGCTGGACCAACGGGAACACCTGGAAGTTCACCAGACTATTTATTAATTGCTGGTGGCTCCACAGGTCCCCAAGGACCGCAAGGACCACAAGGCCCTCAAGGAACACCTGGACTTCAAGGACCTCAGGGTCCGCAAGGGGTAGGGCTGCAAGGAATTGTAATCTTTAATCCTGCACAAAGTCCTACTTATCCAGCAGGTCAAGTAGTAACCTTCAATGGCAGCACCTATATTGCTACTGTTTCTGGACCTACTGGAATACCTGGAAGTTCACCAGATTACTTGTTAATCGCTGGTGGTGCGATGGGACCGCAAGGACCACAGGGTGTGCAAGGGATTCAAGGACCAACAGGTGCGCAAGGACCAGCGGGTCCAGGCGTAGGAGCAACTGGAGCGACGGGCTCGACGGGTGCTGCCGGCTTGGCGGGCCCTGCCGGTGCAACGGGAGCGACGGGCGACCCGGGCGCGGTCGGCGTTGCCGGAGCTACGGGTGCCACAGGGGCGACGGGTGATCCGGGGGCGGTCGGCGTTGCCGGAGCTACGGGTGTAACGGGTGCCACGGGTGATCCGGGGGCGGTCGGCGTTGCCGGAGCTACGGGTGCCACCGGTGATCCCGGCGCGGTCGGAGCTACTGGCATTACCGGAGTCACTGGTGCAACCGGTAACGGTGCAATTATTCCGCTGGCATCCGGAGGACCTATTATTATGACCACGGTTTTAGGTGGTTTGGTTGGAACAACAAGCCTTGTAGGCTTTGGAAGTTCAGCCACAGGTATTTCGCTTGTTGGCGGTAATATTGATTTGACAGGTACTCTCCTTGGACCGCTTATCAATTTTGCATTCTCAACTCCTCGAGCAGGAGTAATAACTTCCATTGCCGCTTACTTCAGTAATACCATAGCTTTATCGCTGCTTGGTACTACGATAAATGTAACAGCGCAATTGTACCAATCTGCCACACCAAATAACACATTTACTCCTATTCCAGGCGCAACAGTCCCACTTCCACCTATCACCGGTACTATTAATCTTGGAACTTTTGTCAGCGGAATTACGAATGGTATCAATTTTACTGTAACACCACAGACACGTTTGCTTATGGTATTCTCAGCCACCGCTACAGGTCTTACCCTTGTAAATACAGTCACTGGTTATGCAAGTGCTGGCTTTACGATTGTATAATCACTAAAAAAAGTTAGAAAAAGCATCTGCGATTCCTTTTGAAGGAGGTGGCAGATGCTTTTTTTGTAATATGCGGATTCAACTCTTGATCTTTCGGACTCAGATGCCGCTATTCGTTAATTTATCACTGTTTAGAGAGATTATCGGACCTGAGAGGCGCTATTGGGCAGAAATGGTGCTCAGTAGTGTCTATTTTGTACTAATAACGCCTATGGAGTCCTATAGCAACTCAAAAATAGGAAAATATTGCAAATAAGAGCGCCTGAGTCCGATAGCTACTCCGTTCACTGGGAACCATAGTCCATTCACTGAGAATCATAATCCGTTCACTGAGAATCATAGTCCATTCACTGGGAGCCATAATCCATTCACTGGGAGCCATAATCCGTTCACTGAGAATCATAGTCCGTTCACTAGAATTCACACTTTGCCACTGTTTGCAAAAACGAACCTCACAACTAATACGATTTCAGCTTATAACAAATACACCTTCAGCTTATCGATGACCTCATCGATTTCCGCTGTAGTCGTATATCGTCCCACACTAAAACGAACCGCTCCCCGTCCAATATTCTCCGACACATGCATAGCCTTTAAAACAGGCGAAATCAACGTTTCACCGGAATGGCACGCTGAGCCAGTTGAAGCCGCCACAGCTTCCAGGGAATCGATAATTTCATGACCCACTGCTCCAAGAAAACTAACGTTAAGGGTGTTAGGCAAGCGCTTGTGTTTATGACCATTCAAATGAATTTTTTCGCCAAAAGACTCCTGCAGTCTTCCATAGAAATACTCCGTAACTTGCTTAACTCTTTTTCTAGAATCAGAGTCAGCAGCAAGCTCACAGGCTTTTCCTAAGCCAATAATGTAGGGTGTATTTTCTGTCCCCGCTCTTCGCCCCTGTTCATGGCCCGCACCGTGTATCAAAGGCTCAATGTGAATGCCGTCCCGAATGTACAATGCTCCAATGCCTTTGGGCGCATATAATTTATGGCCTGCAAGCGTTAGAAAATCCACTCCCAAGTCCGCTACATCGAGGTCTACTTTTCCCGCAGATTGTGAAGCATCTGTATGAATAAGAATGCCCCGTTGGTGGCAGACCTCAGCTATTTCCTTGATCGGCTGGATCGTACCCGTTTCGTTATTAGAGTGCATGATGGAGACCAGAATGGTTTGGTCCGTGAGCTGCTTTTTCACATCGTCAACCTGCACCATTCCATACGAGTCAACAGGTACATAAGTCAGGTTGTATCCCATCTGCTCCAGGTACTGACAAGGTTTAATTACCGCTGGATGCTCAATAGCAGACAGGATAATGTGATTACCTTTATGGCGATACGTTTGGGCTACTCCTTTAATGACAGTATTATTAGACTCACTACCCCCACTGGTAAAAAGCACCTCACCCGGCGCACAATTCAGGAAATCAGCCACCTGTGTTCTTGCCTGCTCTATTCCGAGTTTAGCTTCCCGCCCCAAAGAATGACTGCTTGAAGGATTCCCAAAATGACCGTAAAGATAAGGGATCATAACCTCTGCTACTTCCTTATCTACTGGTGTTGTAGCGTTGTAATCTAAATAGATCATATTAAGTAAAGCCCCCTTTAACCATAACGCGAAACTTATACTTCTTGATGTTTTAAAAAAGAACGCACAGCAGTCTCAGCTTCATCCAGATTATTCACTTTAAAAGTAACTCTCTCAATGCCTTCATACTGAGTGGACGTATAATCGTATCTAGGGTCGTAGTAATACTCTAGCAGCAGCGCCACAGCTTCGCCGAACAAATCTGCCTGCAAGCATCGCTCGATTTCTGCCGCAACAGGGATATGAATTCGGGATTTAATACTCCAAAATGCAGAAATACATTGTTCCTTGTATTCTTCTGGCCGATAATCCTCAAGGATTTGCTCCACTCTGGCATGCAAAGGCATCTCAATCCAGATCTGCGTTCCGCTCTCTTTTTGCTCGGCCATAAATGGGGGCATTACTACCTTACCAATCTTTTTGCTCTCCGCTTCAAATAGTACATAAGGAGAATCCCCGATCTTAATTAACTCCTCTAAAAGAAGACTATCGAACGTTTTTTGATTGTTCGCACGAAGGCCAATCTCACCAAAAATAGAACCACGATGACCTGCCATCCCTTCCAAATCCAGAACGGGGTAGCCTTGCGCTTTCAGGCGGTGTAACAGATTGGTTTTACCTGTGCCTGTATTTCCGTGAATCACATAAGACTTCGCCTTACATTCATAGGACTCCAATTCGTCGAGCACCCATTTACGATAAGCCTTATAGCCGCCTATCAGCCGGTAAGCATGAATATCCATTAAAGAGAGTACGGTCGCAGTTGTACGGCTGCGCATACCTCCCCTCCAGCAGAATACAGCTTTGTCTCCTTGAATCGCTGCAAATTCTTTGACAAAAGAAGGCAGTTTTGCCGCAGCAATCTCCAAACCACGTTCTTTCGCGGCCTGCACACTTGTCTGTTTATACAACGTCCCTACTTCAGCCCGTTCCTGATCATCAAAAAAAGGAATATTCAAACTATCCGGCAGCGTTGCATCTTTATATTCAGAAGGAGATCTAACATCAATAATGGTGATCTGCTTCTTGTTTTTTAACACTCTAAGTTCTTCCAGTGTAATGTCCTGAAACAATATGCTCTCTCCTCTGGTGGCTAACCTTCATAATTTGCTCTAAGCTGATATACAACAGTTATTCCACAGCAGCTATAACTGTAATCTGACCCGGATGCTCTTCCGTTACCTCTCCGATCAATGCCGCTTCTACCCCTGCATCTACTAACTCTTTTAGCAAATCTTCGCTTTGTTCAGGGGCCACAGAGATCAGCAGTCCGCCAGAAGTCACAGCGTCACATAGAATATAGCGGCTTAGTTGGTCCATCTCCTCCGGATAAAGAATGCTGCCTTCCAGATGGGCAAAGTTATTCTTAGTGCCTCCTGGAACAAATCCCTGCTCCGCAAGCTCTCTTACTCTTGGCAGCATCGGTACATCGCCTTGACGAATGATCAGGCCCGTGCCGCTCCCTTTAGCCATTTCCGAGGCATGTCCCAGTAGCCCAAATCCGGTAACATCTGTACAAGCATGTACATCATAAGGCTCCATGATTTCAGCCGCTTTTTTATTCAAAGTAGACATTACTGTCGTAAGGCGTGTGGTTTCTTCAGGAGATAGCTGATCCTTTTTAATGGAAGTTGTTAAGATCCCCACACCGATAGGCTTCGTTAGAATCAGCTTGTCTCCCACCTTGGCGCCCGCATTCGTTCTTACTTTGTCAGGATGCACAAGGCCCGTAACGGCCAATCCGAATTTGGGCTCTTTATCGTCGATGGAATGTCCGCCCACAAGAGTAGCTCCTGCTTCCTGTACTTTATCCGCTGCACCGCGCAAAATGTCACCGAGAATGCTTTTATCTAAAACAGAAATAGGAAAGGCCACAATATTAAGCACCGTAAGCGGCTTTCCACCCATCGCATAAATATCGCTTAATGCATTGGCTGCTGCAATTTGACCAAATGAATAGGGATCATCCACGATCGGCGTGAAAAAATCAACAGTTTGCACTAACGCTAATTCATCACTTAAACGATACACCCCTGCATCATCACTAGTATCAAGACCTACAAGTAGATCCGGGTTAGGAACAGTTGGTGGCAGACTACGAATAACCTGCATGAGATCGGCGGGACCGATTTTGCAGCCGCAGCCCCCTTTTGAAGATAATGAAGTCAGTTTTATAGTTTCAGCTTGAGACATCATGACTCAGCTCCTTTAGTATGAATTATCTTAATCTTACACGAGTAGATCGCATTGTACAAAATGCAAGAGTAGCAGATGCGTTGCTTACTACGCCTCCTTCTATAACTATTTAGAGTCTATTGTTCTTTCCCACGTCTGGTGAGCTATATTTGGTGCTGTGGTAGGGTAGGGACATTAAGTGGCGTTCTAGGTACAATATGCTTGTAAATGTTCAACATCCATCGGTTAGTAAAATAACCAAAGGCTGGCTCATTCGTAGATTTCACTACGGATGAGCCAGCCTTTAGTTAGATATCCATTATATTAGGGAAATTCTCCCTAATGTTCATCGATAATCGCTTTAAAATGAGGTTTTTAGGGAATTCCTCCCTAAAAATTCATGCAAATACCCATTTATGGCTAAAAACATCCTATTATTAGGGAGGATTTCCCTAATCTACGTTCTAGGAGCCATAATCTCCTTCATTTTAGGGAGAATTCCCCTAAAGTTCTTCCCAGAAAGACGACCCATAGCCAGCTCATTCCGCCCTGGCTATGGGACGCCTATTTTCTCACTTAAACGCTTCGCTTGTGAAGGTCTCCCTATAGATCAGCTAATCTGCTGACTGCCCTGCTGCTTCTCTAAGAAACGCTGAAGAATCGCATTGAATTGCTCCGGTTGGCACAGATTACTTGGATCTAATGCGTTCGGAATAATCGCCAACTGCGCCTGCGGCAGCTGAGACACCATTTCCTTCATACAATTCACTCCAAATTCATTAAAGTCCCCCACAATACATAATGCAGGACGTTTAAAAGCCTTTAAACATCTGGTGTAATCAACATGGCTCGTAGCCAGCCTTTGCCGATATAACTCCCGGGGGCGTTTGTCCAGCAGTCCTCTTCTAATCTCATTGTAGGCCAGACTCCAGCGCTCTCGGTACATCATCCGAATCGAAGGCAACACCAGCTCGCTTGGGAGATAATACATTAGTAAACTGCAATATGCTGCCATAGTTTGTATTTTCCCTACTATTGTTGATCCGTGAGTCCTACAAAAGCTATCCGCGACCACAATGGCTTTTACACGCTCAGGATATTGTTTGGCAATATGCTGAACGACTAAGCCACCATAGGCGATTCCTACAAAAACTGCTTCACGGATACCTAGGTCATTCAACAGCATAATCAGATCCAGACATTGCGTCTCAATAATCTCATGTGGGGCCTCCAGCAGTTTACCAGACTTGCCATTCCCCCGTAAATCGCACAAAATCACTTTATATTTATCGGAAAAATACTCCAGCTGTGGTTTGAACATACTGTGTGTTAATCCATGTCCATGGATAAACACAACCGGAGTGCCAGTTCCATTGATTTCATAATAGAGCGAAGTTCCGTTCAGTTTAGCGATAGGCAAAGGTAACACCTCTTTCATAATAAATTCTACGACTATATCTGCTTAAAAACGCAGCAAAAAACCACAGAGGGATTCTCTGTGGCTATTCATCACTAAACACGCCATTCATCCTCTCTCCATACGCTTACGAGGTTAGCTGTCGGATTCGGGCAGTGAGAGTTGCCCTACCTGCAGGGATGCATATTATGCACCCGGAACAGGATTCACCCCATAACCAGTGCCGACTCTCACATCGGCTGCCAGTTGTTGGTTCCCCCGCTTTCCAGAAACGGAAATTAAGCGGATTGCTTATGTAATTGTAAATTTAAGATAATTCTCAGTTCTGAGATGAATCATACTCTTGTAAGGTTTTCTTGTAAAGGAGGGCTCTGGTCAAAATAATGTTGAAAGCAATGCTTTTCATTTCATATTAAGCATACTCTTCATTTTCTCTTTCTTTTGCTCTTGTTTACTCGTTTTCTTTAGAAAAACAGCTCTGAAGCAAGCGAAAAAGGGGGTGATTCACCAGTACTTTCCTATTTAATAAGAAACGACAATCTTCAATACCAATATTGGGCCAGTTTCTGTACCTTGGGGTGTTCGTCGTTTCTATGTCCCCGATCCGTTTGGCAAGCTTGTTAATATTATTTCACATGAACAGCACGAATGATTTCATAAAAAAGAAAAAAGCTAAGCAGAATCAGAGATCTCCCCCTGTCCACTTAGCTTCCTTTTACAATACTATGGCTACAAAAGATCGGCGTTTTTCAATGCATGCTCCCAGCTTGGAAAAAAGAACAGCGCACTTCTCATAAGCTCTGGGTCGCTTTGCTTCACTTGTTTTTTACTGATCGAGCTTCCGTCGCTTTGCAGCTTTTTGATCCGACTTAATACTTCATCAGCCTCCAAAGGAATTTCCATTGAAACACTCCTTTCTCAGTGACCTGTTTCCCTTCATTTTCTCCATAATATGTTTATTTATTCCGTACTCTTAATTTCCCCAGATTAAACCATCTGATAGATGGGTTGTTCAGCAATGAACCGGGTAGGAAGCATGGGATATTTGTCTGCTAAGATTTCAGCTAAATATTTCATCCCCGGTGCTTCACTCTCCGCATGACCTAACATGATGAGCGCTTTAGATTTGCCTTGGTGCCCTGCATCCCGCACATATTCCGGAGTCTCCCACTCTGGTCCTTCTCCAGCAATAATTAAATCAAGATTGTGATCATTAAAAAGCGGAATAGCCATCGTCCCGCCTCCTCTGTAACCTACTAATATCCCTACGCGTTTGCAGGACAGAGACAGGTCACCAGCAGCGCGTACATAAGAGATGCCTAGCTTACTTTTAATATACTGAGCAGCTTCCATTACAGTCATAGCAGGAATAGTGAGAATCGTAGCAGCCGCTTGCTGCTCTTCCACATAGTCTGACCAATCCAGCTCTCGCAGCAAACCCATCATAATCCCATCCGGCTCTTGCCGATGCCAATAATCATGATAACGAAAAATAGCTATTGGGGAATGTTCGATCAGACTTTTTTTCGCATGATAAACCGGATCACCTTCTAACCACTCGCTCGCTGCATGATGGCTATAAAATATACCTTCATGCGTGATCAGCAAATTGGCTCCTAACGCTATTGCTTGCTCCACAATATTTTGTGTGGCAGAGAAGGCCGTAATAATCCCTGTGACTTCAGTTTCCGGTTCCCCTGGGTTCAGAATATCCACAGTCCCTTCTACCTGTTCCACAGTTCCCATTAAATCTTTCAAAATCGCTCTAATCGTGAGGCTCACTATCATCATCCCTCGAATCGAAATCTAATAAATCTTTCTGCCTTTAAGATCCTCAATTCCGCTCTTGCGGTAAAAATACGTATTGATCCGATCTCTCCATTCCTGCGCATGCTCTGCTTGCTCTTCAAGACGTTGCTTCACTTGCACATACAATCCACTCTCCATGCTGCCTTCAAGTGATTCCCATGTTGCTAGAAGCTGTGCAGCCTGCTCTGCCCCCTCGAAATGAGTATCGTAGATATGTTGTATAACCGTTTGCCCCGATTGCAGAACATGCGTGTATGGAACATGATGGAAGAACAGCAGCAGCTCTTCTGGACAAGACGCTAGATTCTCATAATTTGATGCGTTAAGACCCATATACTGTCCGCTATACCCCGTTCCCGATTTGACTGAACGATCCACACCAATGCCCTTATGATCCGCATAATGGTACGTTCCCCACTTGGCGTATTCATATCCATCCACATTCGGCCCATAATGATGATCCGGATTAACCATCCAGCCCACACCTAATGGAGCTGTGTAAGATTCGTAAATCCTCCATGAGTCCATTAACATCCCGCGAATAGCAGCCACTAGACCTTCATCAGTGCCAAAGGTAAGGCGAATCCATTCCTCAGCTATTTCTTTTGCCGTCAGCTCCGGATTCCAAATTAATCTCCCATATCCATACAGATTAGCTTGAGCTAACCCGTGCCCCGTCCAGTTCATGTCATCCCCGACATTAGTTACAGCAGCCACACCATTATACTTATTTCCCCACACCGATCCGTCCACAATATGTTTCACAAGTGTAGTTTGCCCTTTGGCATAAGTATTGAAATCAAGGACTTCTTTCCACTGTGGAACGAGATAACAGAGATGCCGCTGCTGCCCTGTATATTCTTGAGCAATCTGAAACTCCATCAGATGATTGGTATGTTCCAGTGCGCCAAACAGCGGAGATACCGGTTCTCTGACTTGAAAATCCATCGGTCCATTCTTGATTTGCAGCACTACATTATCATTAAATCGGCCATCCAATGGTTTGAAATGATCATACGCTGCTCTGGCCCGATCTGTCTTACGGTCACGCCAATCCTGCTTGCAGTTATATACGAAACAACGCCAAATCACGATTCCGCCAAACGGCTCCAGTGCTTCTCCCAGCATATTAGCGCCATCGGCATGGTCACGCCCGTAAGTGAATGGCCCTGGTCGATTTTCTGAATCCGCTTTGACCACAAACCCGCCAAAATCAGGGATCACTCGATAAACCTCACCCGCCTTATCTTTCCACCATTGCCGCACCGCTGGGTCCAGTGGATCAGCTGTCTCCAATGCTCCGATCTGTATCGGGCTGGCGAAGTTAGCACTGAGGAATAGCTTAATTCCGTATACGCGGAATATTCCTGCAATTAACGCGATATCAGGCAAATATTGCTCCGTTATAAATAGAGATTCAAGCTCATGAACATTCACATTGTTAATCGAAATCGCGTTGATCCCCACAGAGGACATCAATCTGGCATAATCACGCAGCCGCTTTGTATCGTTAAGAAATTGATTGGACTCGTAAAAAAAGGACCGTCCAGCATAGCCACGTTCAATACTGCCATCAAAATTATCCCAGTGATTAATCATTCGCAGGCCGTTCACCGGATTCATAGACAAATTCAGAGCGTCTATCTCGCTTTCTGTTCCTATCAGCCGTAACAGATGGAATACGCCATACAATATTCCAACAGGCGTTGAAGCACCGACAGCGATACATTGCTCAGTAGCATTTGTACGTATAAGGAAACCTTCAGGACCCAGTGAATCGGTTCGTTCTCCTGCGAATACTCTACTAATTAATGGATTCCCCCCTTGGAAGGTTCCTATAACGATACACGGTCCTTCAGGTTTCGCTGTGAGCAGTGGCGCTTTGCCCAGCATAGAGGTCATCCCCTGTATGAATTCCGCGGCTGCCGCCTGAATCGTCTCGTTGTCCTCCGTTACTACCAACTCAACACACCAATCTATATATTGATTGTATAGAGATCCTGATTTCAGCTGACCATAATTGAGCCAAGCCTCATAAGCGGTATTTGTCATGTTTATTCCTCCCGTATAAATAACCCGCCCTGGATTGAAAAGGACGGGTTCATGATTCGCAAGCTTGAGCAGGTTACCCGCTCTATGATTTGGTGACAGCGTTAAGCAATTGGTGATACGCTGGCTTAGGATTATGCTGCTCATCGAATAGAAATGGCCAATTTTTCCGTCCCCGAACAGGGAAGCCGTCCAGCCATGTATAGTCATCCGCTGCTCCCCAGAAAGTGACTGAGCTAATCACGTCGCGGTATTCTTTCAACAGAGCAAACATCGCTTCATAGCGCTCTGCCTGTAGCTCGAGCAGTTCGGCAGGTGCAACCTTTAAATCCATTCGTTTGTCATCGAAACGGAACATGGACACATCCAGCTCTGTCAATTGGAGCTGAAGCCCTAAAGATGCATACTTCTCAATAGCAGCACGTATTTCATCTAAGTCCGGATCGTATAGATTCCAGTGGGCTTGCAATCCGACGCCATGGATCGGCACTCCTTGTTCCAGCAGCGACTTCACCATTTTATAGATTTTGTCACGCTTAAGAGGATTAGACTCGTTATAGTCGTTGTAGAATAATAAAGCCTTAGGATCGGCTTCATGAGCGAATTCAAACGCTTTGCCGATAAACTCCGGTCCGACAATGTCCAGCCACTTTGACTGGCGAAGAAGTTCTTCTCCTTCATCTGCAATAACTTCATTTACAACATCCCAAGCATAGATATCTTCCTTGTAACGCCCAACCACGGTCTGAATATGTGATTTGAGCCGTGCAAGCAATGTCTCTTTGCTTACACACCCGCCCTTCTTATCCTCAAACAACCAGTCCGTAGTCTGGTTATGCCAGACTAAAGTATGCCCACGCATAGCCATATGATGTTTTCGGGCGAACGCAACCAACTGATCTGCTAGTTTAAAGTTATAACTGTCTTCAAGCGGATGCAGACTTTCAAACTTCATCTCATTCTCAGCGGTAATGCTATTGAAATGATAGGCGAGCAAGTGCTCCTGTGATTGTATCGTCATCGGGTTAACGGCTGCGCCAATTTTGAAATCCTCAGCAAATATTGTTTTTAGTGCAAGTTCTGTGTAATCACTAGCTTGTCTCAACAAGTTCCCTCCTGACAAACGCATTTATATCAGTATTCGAATAATTAAGACTGATAATCGAACCAATCGAAGTAGGCAGGCACCTCAGCCACCTTGCCATGACCTGTTGCATATAATCCGATAAGTACACCCGTAAATCCATTTCCTTTTACAGCTTGAGGGGATAATGGATACGCTGCTGCTGTTGATAGCTTATTCCACTCCTGCCCATCCAAAGAATAAAGGAAGCTGTATTCGGTAAGCTCAGCCTTAAGTTTTAAATAAATTCGCTCGACAGTAGTTGGAACCTCTGCCACTGTATGGGTTATTCCATCCATAGTCACATGAGCTGTAATCACTTTTTGCCCGTTTTTTTGAACAAGTCCAATTTCATAATGAGCATTTTCATCTAATCTGGCGCAAAGTCCAGCTTCCACATCAGCAATAGATGAAGGCATTTCAAGCAGCGTGCTCCATTCTGCCGAAGTATGCTGCTGTCTTCTGCCTACAAAAGCCACTTGGCCTACTTCACTGAGACCTGCAGATTGTCCTCGAAGAGATAACCATCCCTGTCTTTCGTTTAAGGACCAGCTTCCCTCAGCCGGATTCCGCAGAAAGGCTAATCCCAGCGGCAATACTTGATCATCAAAATCATATCTTCCACTAGTCTCAGGTTTTGGCGATTGACCAGGTACACGTGAAACCTTCATTTCCAGTCCAACTGTGTCTTCATTATTATCGATCATCGGCCATCCGTCTTCAGTCCAGCTTACCGGAGCAAGGAAAGTCTCTCTTCCAAGCACAGTGAATTTTGTATCTACTAGTCTTACCCCAAGGAATACGGCCCACCAATCCCCGTTACGATCCTCAATCAAATCGGCATGCCCTAAATACTGAATGGGATTGTCAGTACCGCTGTGCGTCAATATTGGATACGGCAATCGTTCAAACGGTCCATATGGAGAGGAGCTGCGGCCAATGATCTCCCGATGTTCCTTAGCCGTTCCTCCTGAAGCCGTCATGATATAGTACATTCCATTTATTTTGTACAAATGGGGTCCTTCCGTCCAAGGTCCGCCATCCCCAGTCCAGATAACAACAGGTTCTGTTAACGCTGCTCCCGTAGCAATATCTATCTCATATTGGATGGCATGGGAGTCATAATCTGCCCCCTGCTGGGTGGTTACATATACCTTTCCATCCTCATCAAACATTAGGGAAGGATCAATTCCTCCATAAGGAATACTAATCGGATCTGACCACGGACCCGCAGGATCCGTAGCCGTAACATAGAAATTTCCTTTCCCGTGTACTTCGGTCGTTATCATGTAAAACGTTCCTTCATGATAGCGGATCGTTGGGGCAAATATCCCCCCAGAGCTCTTGCTTTTACGAGTATCCAGCTGACTTACACGATTGAGCACATGACCTATTTGTGTCCAGTGAATCAAATCCTGACTATGAAAAATAGGTACGCCAGGGAAATACTCAAAGGAGCTGCAAACTAAATAGTAGTCATCCCCTGCCCGAGTGATACTTGGATCAGGATAGAAGCCTGGAAGTATCGGATTCGTGTATGTGATTGAAGATGGGGTCATAATTTAACAGACAACCTTCCTATTACTTAATAGTGATTGCAAGCTCCTTATTCCTTCACGCTTCCTACATTTAGACCGACCACAAAATATTTCTGCATGAATGGATAAACTAGCAAAATTGGAACCGAAGCAACGATCGTAACGGCTGCCCGTATGGAGATTGGTGTAACCATGGCATGTACCGACTCCTGAGTCATCCCTGTCCCGTTATTTACACTAGGGTTACTGTTCGAGTTCATAGTAGAGGATAGCAGCTTCATTAATTCATATTGCAATGTACTCAAGTTCTGGCGGGAAGAGGTGTAGATAAACGCATCAAACCATTGGTTCCACGCACCTACTGCAACAAAAAGGGCGATGGTAGCAAGAACAGGTTTACACAAAGGGAAGACTACTTTCATGAAGATCTTGAATTCCCCGGCACCGTCGATTCTTGCAGATTCCATAAGACTTTCATGTAAGGTACCAATATAAGTACGGATAACGATCATATTAAATGCACTTACCATGGACGGGATTACATATACCCAGAACGAATTGAGCAAATGAAGATCCTTCATAAGGAAATAGTTTGGAATCAGACCCGCACTAAAATACATGGTAAGGACGAATATAAAGGTAATATGTTTGCGGAAAACATATTCTTTCCGGCTTAACGTATACGCAAGCATCGTGGTTAAAAATAGATTCAGGATCGTAGATATCACTGTTCGTGCTACCGAAATCCAAAAAGCATTATAAATTGTACCTGAGGCAAAAACCGCTTTGTAGTTCTGTATGGTCCACTCTCTAGGCCATAAATAAATGCCGCCGCGGATGGTATCATTCCCCGCATTAAAGGAGACTGCTATAGTATTCAGGAATGGATACAAGGTAACAATAACTAGACAAACCATAAATATAGTATTGAAGGTGCTGAACACTACGGGTTCGAACCTCAGATTTTTCATCCGGTTTCCAGCATTACTTTTTGGAGATTTTTGAGGAATCAATTGAGTTTTTTCCATGATTATAACAGCCTCTCTTCCCCTAGCCGCTTCGCAGTCCAGTTAGCTAATAGCAGCAACGTTACACTTACGACTGTTTTGAAAATACCACCCGCGGTAGCTAAGGAATAATTCCCTTGCGCTATACCATATTTCAATACAAATATATCAATCGTTTCCGACCAATCTACGACAAGCCCGTTTCCTAACAAGTACTGAACCTCAAATCCAGCTTCCAGTACATGTCCTACGGACATTATTAACAGGATTACAATGGTTGCTTTCATGCCCGGCAAAGTTACATGACGCATTTTCTTATACCGGTTCGCTCCATCAATCTCAGCAGCTTCATATAAAGCCGGATCAATAGAGGCGATAGCCGCCAAGTAGATGATAGTACTCCATCCGACTTCTTTCCAGACGTGTGAAGCACCTACAATACCCCAGAAATACTTCCCTTCACTCAACCAAAGGATCGGTGAATCAATGAGATGCAATTTCATGAGCACGATGTTGATAATCCCGTCATTAACCGAAAGAGAAGTAGCTACAATGCCTGTTACAATAATCCAAGAGAGGAAGTGAGGCAAGTAGGATATGGTCTGAACGGTTCTTTTCCAAAATACATTTTTGATCTCATTAAGCAGCAATGCCAGTATTATCGCAGTCACAAATCCTAGAACTAGATTAATTAGGCCCATGGCCAACGTATTGCGCAGTACTCTCAAAAAGCTATCGTCCGTAAAAAGAAACTTGAAGTGTTTTAAACCCACCCATGTTTGTTCACTAAATGCTCTAGCTGGTTTATAATCTTGGAAAGCCATCGTCCATCCCCAGATGGGAACATAAGCAAATAGTATAATATAAAGCATTAATGGAACCGACATCCAAATCAGCTGTTTCTGATTCTTAATCAAGGTCATAGTAATCGGTTGCTTCTTTTTTCTTTTAGGATGCCGGTTAACTTTTTTCCCCGTTAATATCTCATCCATATATGTTTTCTCCCCACATCATCCATATATTTCAGAAAGTGGTTGGCCTAATAAGCCACCACTTTCTGATTTTTAAGCAAGCTCTAACTATTTAACACTCCAAGTATCAAATCTCCATTTAAGCTGTTCATTGATTTTGTCTTCATAGGCTTTGACATTCGCTTTACCAATTTCTCCAACAAAGTCATTCCAAACCTTATCGAATTCTGATGGACTGGCCAAGATTGCTTTTGGCAGGTATTTGGTTCGCAATTCATTCAGCTTCGTTTCGGCAATTTTGGCATCTGAGCCTTCAACAAGATCTATGGACCAAGCTGGATAAGCTACTGGGTTCGGCTCAGGCTCGCTGAAGAAATCCACATAACTGTTGTAGCCATAAGCATCAAGGATTTCCTTGTCATACGGCTTGAGTGCAGCCCGGTATTCTTCTGGTTGAGCCGCAGCATCTGTTGAGTTTCCATCCTCAAAGAATCCTTGCAATTTCGGAGCTGTAGCATACCAAGCATCTGCTTTGTTGCTGAGCTTCCATGTAGCATCAACTGCGTTCTTCCGTTGTTCTTCATTTCTTATAAAACGGCCATTTTCCACTTGATAATCTTCACCTTCAATACCCCAAGTGAAGATTTTTTGCCAATCTTCTTGAATCAATGTATCCATTAGTTTAATAATTCTTTCAGGGTTTTTGGCATTGATACTGATCCCGAAGCCATTATTCAAGTTCAGCGCTGGGCGATCCAGATAATAATCTTTAGTGCTGGTATCAAACACAAGTGGAAGTCCTACATAAGTTCTTTCATCTTTACCTTGTGTCCGGAGTGAATCTTCTGCTGAACCAAAGTTCCAGTGCTGATCAAACATTCCCAGAACGGCTCCACTAGACAGTTTCGCCAAATATTGATCGTAGTTTTGCACAAATGTTTCTTGGTCGATAACGCCCAATTGGTTCATTTCATTAAGCTTTTGATAGTACTGCTTAGCATAGTCTTTATCTGCGAAGATTTCTGCAACGTTATCATTAACTACTACCCCGCCATCATTAGGGTGTCCGATCAGATGCTGAGGAGCGTTAAACAACCCCCAGTTTCTCCAGTCGTTGTTAAGAATTTCGAATCCGATGGTTGGCGTTCCATCGATGGTTGGATTTTTTTCTTTATATTTCACAATGAGGTCAAAATACTCGTCCAAGGTCTTCACCTGTGGGTAACCAGCATCTTTCAGGATGTCCTTCTGAATCCAGAAAGCAGGACCTGCATAATAGGTTGTATTCACTTTACCGTTATACGCACCATAATTCGGAAGCGTATAAATATGTCCATCATTCGGGTCTTTCATCATGTTCCAGTAATCTGCGTAATGCGCTTTCAAATTTGGAGCATATTGTTCAATCAAATCTTCAAGCGGGATAAAAGCTTCCGCTCCTGTCAGCTTAGTATTGGAAGTCATCAAATCCGGATAATCCTGACCGGCAATCATTACGCCTAACTTCTGGTTAAGATCCCCAGCTAAGAATTCGAAATTGAAGGATGCGCCTGTTTTTTCTTTAATCATTTTATAAATTTTATTATCTGGTGTTGGTTGCTGGCCTGCTTCTCCAAGAAAGATACTAATTTCAAAAGGTTCAATCTTCTCAGAATCTGTTCCTGCAGCAGTTGAAGTGGCTGTTTCTGCTGGTTTGTCTTCCCCTTTAGCCGTCGTATTGTTGCTGTTATTTCCTCCGCACCCTGCTAAGGTAAAGCTTAGGGATAACACAGCAATCAGACTAAGTTTCCATTTGGATATTAACTTGCCCCCCATAAAGCACCTCCATATATTTGTTGGTGTAACAATGTTGTAAGCCCTTACAAGTTAAATTATAGAGGTGATAATCTTCTGAAAATACGCCAGAATTAAAGATGTACCCCCAAAAAGTTTAGGTATTAGTGTTTTTAAATTCGTTAGGGCTCATATGCAGCTTTTTTTCAAATTGCTTGAGGAACTGACTATAATTGCCATAGCCCACTTTTTCAGCGATTTCACTATTTTTTAATTTATTTTGTTGAAGTAAATGTACTGCCTCTTTTATTCGGAGGTTATGCAGCTGTTCATTGAAATTAATACCGTTCTTCTTGATCAATAATTGGCCCAGATATACCGGGTGCAGGAAAAAAACCTCTGATAGTCTCTTAATAGTAAGACATTCGCGAAAATGCTCTTCAATATAATTGTTAATCTCCTGAACAATCCCCTGTGATTTTAGGTTTTGTTCCTTAAGAAGGGTATCGATACTGGCCTCGCCGCAGAATAGCAAATTACGCATTAAGTCCGTCAAGGTGATCATTGAGTCTAACATCGCGGGGATTCTAATTTGATTAGATAAGGAGGACTCATGAACTTCACTGGCTTCCGAGGTAAACTCAATAATCTTATACATCATATGAATAACAATTTTCTTCACAACCTCTGGAGCGATGCGCTGTTCCCGGAAACTGCGGGCTGCCGAGTTCACAGCTTGGCTAAAGCCTGCGGAGTCCAGGGTGTTAATCGGTCTTATCAAGTCATCCATCAGTTGAATTTGATCATAATGATAACTAAAGGGACTATCCTTAATCTCCTGATAAGTCAGGATCTCTACATTTTCAGAATAATAAAAATAATACATTAATGTTTCTTTCGCCATTCGGTAACTGTTCCCGATCTGAAGCAAAGAGCCTACACCAGCACCTGCTGCAATATATAAAGCTTGTTTGGGGTGTTCATTCAGCAAAGGAGTTGCAATCTGATCGATCACAGCTCCCTCAGTGGACAATGAATTGTATCCATATACGATTCCAAAACAATGACTTTCCAGATCCATCAGAAACATCGAATCTTTATCGGTTAGGAGGGCTGAGGCTTGCTCTCTGATCTCCGTATATAAAACCGGCTCTATCTGTATCAAACAAATATTCCAATGGCTTTTACCTTCCGATAGTCGGTTCAGTACCTCCTGATTCGACTGCTCAGCTTTCTCATGCAGCATTCCTTTCAGGAGAGAAACAGCCTCCTCCGCGGAGGCTATTTGATTTAAACTGCGCTTCTGAGCTTCCTGCTCCAGCTCCTGATATATCTCCAGCAATTCTTCTGCCGCCTCTTCCGGAAACACTGGCTTCATCAGATAATGATTAATTCCATAGTGTATAGCTGTCTTAGCATATTCAAACTCACTATAACCACTTAGTATGGCAAATTTGATCTCCTTAATCTCAGCTTGTTGCCAAGCTGCGACCATCTCCAGCCCATTCATTAGCGGCATATTAACATCCGTAATTACAAGATCTGGCTCTAGCTGTTTCATTAGCTCCAGCCCCTCTTTGCCATTGCTGGAGGTTCCACATACCTCAAAGCCAAGCTCCTGCCAATCAATCCACAGCTGCATCGCTTCAAGCGCACTAGGCTCATCATCGATCAATAATACTTTGTATTTCATTGGGGGTCCCTCACTTTCTAGCTATTCTTCCGTTCCAGGAGTTTTAGTGGAATGTCAAAAGTGACAATGGTCCCTTCATCCGGAACGCTGCTGATATCAAAACGGACCTGATCTTCATAGTACAATTCTAATCGGCGGTACACGTTGCGGATTCCGATATTCGTTCCCGAAGACGCTTCATTTTGAACATTACCTAATAATTCTTGCAGCTTCTCTGGCTCTATCCCTTTACCGTTATCAGAGACGGTAACTTTTAATCGTCCCTCCTCCACTAACGTCTTCACTTTTATCACACCTAGTCCCTCTATGGCCTGTAGACCATGTTTGCAGGAATTCTCAACGAGCGGCTGCATGCTTAGCTTGGGAATCTTATATTGAAGCGACTGCTCATCGATCTCAAATTGATAGTCGAATTTATCCCTGAACCGGAATTTTTCAATTTTCAAATACATCTCGATGAAAGTCATTTCTTCTTCCAAGGTAACGAGATCCTCTTTCCAGCTCAGCAGCCGTCTAAGTAATTTCGATAAACTCTTAATGATATCCGTAACATCCGAGTAATTATTTTTAGTACAGACCACCAAAATGGCATTTAACGTATTAAACAGAAAATGCGGATTCATCTGACTTTGCAGAAAATTCAGTTCAGCTCTTACTCTTTCCATCTCCAGATTATTTTTTTGAATCTCCAGTTTATATACATCATTGATCAAGGAATTAATGGTAGTGGTCATCCTGTTAAAATTACGGATCAAGCCCCCGATCTCATCCTGACCTTCATCAATCCGAATCAGCTCAAATTTCTCATTGGATACTTTCTGCATATGTCTGGACAACCGTTTCACCCGATAATTATAGGATCTTAACATCACATATAAAAAAGCGGTTGTGATTAGCGTGACAATAGACGCCAGAATCCCTGCATAAATCCGGATCTCCATTATCGCTTGGGCAATACGCTCACCTTGTGTAATTCCTATTATCCGCCAGCCTTTTATATAACTAGCTCCGCCGACGGGTACAATATGCACATCCTCCTTGCGCTCATCATCCTGCAGCTTGAACACGGGATAAGGTTCCGTGGTGCCTCTTTGATACCCGCTTTGGGCAGACATAATAATCTCGTCCTGCTCGTTAACCAGATAAAGACTCAAGTAATCTTTTTCTCTGATAATCACGTCATATATTTTACTGAGATCCAAGTCAATTCTAAGCAGCTTTTCAAATTTATTGTATGAGCTGTAAGCGTCCATTCGCTCAATAACACTCAAATAAGGCGCTGTAGAAATCACACTAGAGATGTCACTCATATGATAAGCGGCAAGAAACAGATGTTTATTCGCAGCCTTCGACTGCTTATACCATTCACTATTCATAACCTTTTCATTGATAACCTGATAGTTGCTGCCAGAAACAATGGAATCATTGTTCGTGAATACAGTAATCCGTTCAATCTGATTGTTCACCGGCATATAGCTATTCATTCGGCCTCTTAGCTGTTCATCAAAAGTGTCATAGAATTCAATAGAGTTCCCATACGTCCGCTCAAGCAATTCATACAGGTTCTTATCAGCAGAAAGCGTATAGCTGACAGCTACCCCACCTTCAATGAAGTCATGAATATCCTTTCGGGCTCTTTCTAAGGATATCTCTAGATTCTGCTGCTCTCTCGATTTGATCAGATCGGAAATCCGATCCAAAAAAACAAGGTTAATAATAATGATAGGGAGAAGAACACCTATGATATAAATAAGGGAAAATTTATAATTCAAGGGAATATCATTCACTACTTTTCTAAATCTGAATTTTTTTCTCTCCATATGAAACACCTTGCTTCCCCTAGAGCTGTTGGTTCTTATTCTCATTTTTATACACGGATGGTACTACCCCTACAAGCAGCTTAAACTTATCTATAAAATAATCAGTGTTAGAGAATCCCACCTGCACCGCTATATCCGATATCTTTAACTGTGTTCGCTTCAGCAGACTTTTTGCCTCTTCAATCCGTTTGGCATTTAGGTATTCACTAAAACCCTGACCCGTTTGCTTTCTGAACAGTTGTCCCAAATAGGTAGAATTAATATGAAATTGTTGTGCCAAATCCTGAAGCTTTAATTTATTCCGAAATTCCCGATCCACATACTGAATAACCTTGTAAATCGTATTTTGTTCATTCTGCTGCTCTAGTTCAGACAGATAGACGGCAGCCCGTTCACACAGACTTTGTACATAACGGCTTAATATAAAATAATCACTAAGCTCACCTAGATTTCCGTATTCTTGCTGAAGCTTAATCATAATCGTATCCGGGTCTCCATTCATTTGAGCTATAATTCTACAGATCGTAAGCTCTAAATGGGCCACTTTTGCTTTTACAACTTCAAGGGTCAACAGATTCTCAACGAAAGCAGTGAACGCTTCTTTTACACAAGGCTGGATCTGTTCCGTATCATTCGTTTGGACCTTATGCAGCAGCTGTCTGAAATGATCCTCATGAGGTTCTTCCTTTTTCAGGCTCCTAAGCTCACTATAATAAAAGACCCCTCTTTTCTGCTGATGCGTTTTTCGTTTCCATACCTCAAGTGCCTGCCTATAAATCTCTCGAATCGAGCTCACCCCGACCATTCTGCTGCTAAGTGCTAGAAAGACCAGCTCCTGTGATTGTTCAGTGAGATCTGAATGCATCTGGTTGACGATAGTCTCCAGGCTCTCATTGCCGATAGAAGCAGACTGAAGAATGATCCCCGCTCTTCCCGATCCGTCTTGAAAGAAGCAGAAGTGTTCCTCGGAAAAATAATCACTTATCTGCGGTTGGAATGGATTCATAGAGGAGGCCGGTTCGATAAGAATACACATTAACTCTGCATCCGCTTGAAGCTTCAAGGTGTTTCGGGTTAGAAGCTCTAAATTTTCGTTATACTCCCCTTGGATCAGGCGGTTGATGATATTATTTACGATAAAAAATTGCTTTTTATCAAACTCCTCATTGGAAGCGATTTCATTTTGGATTATTGGAGTGATCCTGCTTAATAAAGCCTCTATTTCTTCATCATCAATGGGTTTTAATAAATATTCATTTACCCGCTGGCGCAATGCCGTACGTGCATACTTGAAGTCATCATATCCAGACAGAATCACAAATTTAGGAGGTTTCTCCATGACCTCATTCAACTTTGTAATAAGCTCAAGTCCGTTAATTACAGGCATATTAATATCCGTAAGAACCAGTTCCGGTTTATTCTCCTGGATAAGCCTCATCGCATCCGTGCCGTTTTGAGCTTCACCACAAACTTCATAACCGAATTTTTCCCAGTCGATCATCGTCCTTAGCCCCTCAAGAACCCAGGGTTCATCGTCCACGATCAGAACCTTAAGCATGATGTTCGCTCCAATCTTATTAAGTTAAGCCCGCGCTTTACACCAAAATATATAGATCATGCTATCATACTTGGATAATGATGTGAATTCATAAATTTTCCTTCTTTTGTTTAAAACAGTACTTTTTTTACTTGAAAAAACGTACAAAAAACGACGTATCCTAAATTTCAGATACACCTTTACAAGGGCCCATCATTCCATTATCATGGTTTACATCGAGTAAAGAATTACATAGTGTAAACCATATGGGAGGGCTAAGATATGAGCAGCTTATCTAAGTCTGCTAGATTTCCACTTTTCATTCTGATGTTGAATCTATTTATCGCTTTATTGGGGCAAGGTATGGTTATTCCCATTCTACCTGAGTATCTGAAGCTGTTTAATGCGTCAGGGGCTGCTGCCGGATATCTTATTGCAGCTTTTGGAGCAGCACAGTTTATTTTTTCACCTATAGGGGGACAGCTTTCGGATAAATGGGGAAGAAAATCAATGATCATTTCCGGAATGTTTTTAACCGTACTTTCAGATCTGATATTTGCTGTCTCTACGACATTGCCCCTACTCTATGTCGCTAGATTTATTGGGGGTATAGGTATCGGAATCATGGTTCCTTCCAATATGGCCTACGTCGCTGATATCACCACCCATGAAACCCGCGCTAAAGGTATGGGGTACTTGGGGGCCTCCATGAATTTGGGTATGGTACTTGGTCCAGGGTTAGGCGGCATTATCGCTGGGTTTGGCATACGGACGCCTTATTTTTTTGCGGGTGGACTTGGACTTATCGCTACGATACTTTGTTTTTATATGCCAGAGACACTCCCAAAGGAAAAACGGAAACCCGTTAACAAATGGGCCCCTCGGGAATCTATTCGTAATCAAATCGTAAATTCATTCCGGACGTCCTATTTCCGCTATCTTCTGCTCATTCTAATCATGACATTTGGTCTGATGAATTATGAAACGGTGTACGCCCTTTTTGTGGAACAAAAATACGGTTTTGATGCAACGAAAATCTCAATCATTATTACGGTTGGTGCTATTATAGGCATTATTGTGCAGATCTGGCTGCTTGATCATCTGATTAAGAGACTTGGCGAGATAAAGCTTATACGTATATCATTGGTGATGACCGCTATAACCTTATTGTTGATGATATTCAAGATCAATTTAGGTTATTTATTAGTTGTATCCGGTTTATTTTTTGCTTTTAATGCTTTTTTACGACCCACAGTAAGTACATTGATTGCCAACTCAGCTGGTGATCGGCAAGGATTTGCTGCCGGATTAAATACAACGTATACCAGCATAGGAAACATACTTGGACCCATTTTAGCGGGATTGATGTTTGACAAACACATGGATATCCCCTATATTTTTGGGGCAATTATCCTGGCATCTGCCTTTTTCATCACCTTACAAAAACCAAAAAAAGAACAAGAAAGGAGTGTAACCCATGACTGAGAACTGGCACCAGAATTTAAAAAACAGAAACCGGGAAGAATTGATTGCTGCGGCGAAGGATCTTTTTATGAAGCAAAGCTTTCTCAAAGTTAATATTAAGGATGTCTGCGACGTGGCTGGTGTAAGCCGGGTTACCTTTTATAAGCATTTCCAGTCCATGAACGAACTGATTTTTGAGGTCCAGATGGAAATCCTGGAGAGCATGACGCAATTTGTTAGAAACGCACCTTCTTCAATTGAAATGAATGGTAAGCAAATGCTTGCTTCGATGCTTAATGCTTGGATTGATTATGCCCGGCAACACCCAGGTTACATCAAATTCATTCTTCTATTCGATTTGCATTTTGAAGCCTATGATTACAGTAAAGAACTCAAAGAAAATTACAGAAATTTTGTGATGCGGGGTAAAGAACGACATTTCTTAATGGATGCTCTGGAGGCCGGAGTTAAAGATGGATCATTAAAATTTGATACAGAACCCTTATCCACTGCTCATTTCATCTTCACGTCTATGATGGGTTTATTGCAGAAAATGAGCCTGATTTCCAAAGACGATTTCAACAACGAACTTCAGGATATTCAAATTGCTAACCGATTTGTGGACATGTTAGTTCAGTATTTAAGTACAGAAAGTGATGAATCTCCTGCCTTGAAGTAAGGGGACCCATCACTTTCTCCGTAATAGAAAGAAGTAGTTAAATGAAATTATTCTGCTTTAAGGAGCGGTTAGACTCATGTTTGATTAACCATTCTTTTCTGGCAAGCCCGCCTCCATAGCCCCCCAATTCACCATTGCTATTTATCACTCGATGACATGGAACCAAGATTGAAAGTTGATTGGTGCCATTCGCCCTTGCTACAGCGCGGCAAGCAGAAGGATTGTTGATTTTCTCTGCAAGCTCCTTATAAGAAGCTGTCTGTCCCAGAGGTATTTTCCGGAGTTCATTCCACACCTTTTGCTGAAAGTCTGAGCCCAGATAACGAACCGGCGTTGTAAATTCCGTAAGTTCACCGGTGAAATACAGCTTCAATTCCTCCTCAATTTGGTGAAGGACGGCTACCTTTTCAGGTAATATAGTTGCATTTAAGCGAATGCGTAATCTCTTGATTTCATTTTCAAGTCCCTTGCGATCCACAAATTCCAGCAGTAAAAGACTCTCTTCATCGGAGATGGCCAGCATAGAACCCAATATCGTTTCTATCCAAGTACAGTACAGCACTTTAATCTGCTTGGAATGATTCGGGACAGTCCCCATCGTTCGTGAAAAAGCATCCCTAAACCCATTGCTCGAATCGTACCCGCTTTCCAGTTGTGCGTTAATGATTGAATCCCCATTCCTAATATGTTTGAATGCCAGTCCTAAACGTCTAGAACGTGCATATTCGATAAAGGTCATTCCAAATTGTTTCTTAAATTGGCGGCGTGCCGTGTTTGCACTAATAGACAGCTCATCAAAATCTTTATCTGTCCATTTTCGTTCCGGATTGCTCTCAATAGCTTCTACAAGCAGCTTTACTTCAGGAGACATTTTTGTTGGATTGGATAGCGGCTGACACCTTTTACAAGGTCTATATGAAGCTAATAAGGCTTCCTTGGCTGTAGCAAAAAACTCACAATTTTCTTTTAATGGCTTTTTAGCCGGACAAGTTGGCCTACACATGATGCCCGTTGTTTTCACTCCTACAAAAAATACGCCCTCATAATTCGAATTTTTCTCGACCAGCATCTTATAATATTTATCGATATCCTGCTCATTAGTTATCATAGTGTGGTTAGCTCATTTCTAAATAAAGTCCTGAGGCATCAAGCGTTTGCCGGGCATTTTCTTGGAGGTTATGTTGTGCCTGAAAGAAACTACGCGGTCCATAGCTAATCCGTTTCACGCCAATATTTTGCAATTTATGATTTGAAAGCATACCGTCCATAACCATAATATTCACAGGCAGTGGCGATTTTTCAACAAATTGTTCAATCAAGCTTGGATCAGCGAGCCCCGGTATAAAAATCCCATCCGCTCCAGCGTCAGCATAAGCATAGGTACGTTCTATAGCTTGATTGACTAGATCTATCGAATGTTCCTTAGCCTTGAAAAAGATATCCGTTCTAGCGTTAATAAACACGCGCTTTTGCAGTTTGGAGGCTACTTGTTGTATGGTTTTGATCCTCCGGCTTTGTTCGCTGGTCTCCCATAGTTCATTGTTAGGATGATTTACGATCTGATCTTCAAAATTGATACCACAGATATCTAATTGAAATAACTGCTCCATGTTATGCGCTAAAATATCCTCATCTATAGCATATCCACCTTCGATGTCTACGGTCAATGGAACTGCTACTCGTTCGGCAATCTTTGATATCATCCAAAGCATAAGCTCAAATGTAAGCTGTTCACCGTCCGAATATCCCCACGCTTCCGCCATGGAATAGCTGCTGGTTGCTAGCGCCTTTGATCCAGCTTGCTCTATTGCTTTAGCCGAGGCTACATCCCAGCAGTTGTACAGGATCAGTGGATTTTTTTGATCATGCAGCGTTTTAAAATAGTCATAGTTTTTAGTGTTCATAAGTGGTCATCTCCATTTAGTTAAGAATAGAACCACTATATAATAGACATCCATTATCGATACCAGAAAAATTAACACCAATCTTTTTTTCCACAAAAAAAACACCGATAGATAATCTAATCCTCTCAGGATCAGATCATACCATCGATGCCAGTTTGCCGATTAAAGTTCTACCTTACGGAGTGATTGTTTTGGTGATGGTTTGGATGACTTTTTCCCTGTCCCCATCGGTAGGATTTGTGGAGCTGCGATCCCGATCAGAACTACGATAATCCCGATCCAGCGAAGTAATGATACCTCTTCTTGCAGAACTAACACGGAGGCTACTACAGCTGCCGGTAACTCCGCTGCCCCTAAAATCGCGCCTAGACCTGAACCCAGCTTCGGAACCCCGATCGAAAAGAACAGAACTGGAATTACGATGCCCAACAAACCTAGAGGTAGGCCGTATTTCCAAAGCCCATCGGTAATCGCACCGTCATATAAAAACGAAGGCGAAAAAACAGTCATAATAATAACCATTGCACTAGTGGTCATATACAAGCTTTTATTAACGGCAGGCACCTGCGTAGCTACTCGTCCACTCACAAAAATATAGAAAGCAAACGACACGGCTGACATTAAGCCAAAAACCACACCAGTGGTCGTAATTCCACCTATACTCGGCTCAAGGATGCCCCCCGCTAATACTGTACCAATTAGAAGGATAACCATCGAAATCACTTTTTCCCGACTAGGAAGTTTTCGATCTACAACCGCCTCCAGAATTACACCGATCCAAGTAAATTGGAATAACAGTACAATCGCAATCGAAGCAGGTAATTGTTCAACGGCGAAGCCATAAAATATGCCAGTTAAACTGATGGTGATCCCAGCGGCTAATAATTTCCCGCCTGTTTTTAACCCTAATTTCTTTCGAGAAAATAATAAGACCAGCAAGAGCAGCATACACCATCCAAAAAAGTATTGTGATCCTACCAATTGTTTCATTCTAAAACCATCGTTCATTCCAAGCTTGACGATCGTAGAGAGTGAGCCATAACTACAAGCGCCTAAAAAAACTAGTAAAGCATATTTGAATAACTTCATATTCATCGTAAACCTCTTCCCTTTCTCTTGAGCAAGCTCATTAACATAATAAAGCCCCTTGTCATCGAAATGACAAGGGGCGATTGAAACCAAAGAATACATCTTTGACAAAATTCCGCCACTCCATCCACTGGATAGAGTTTGGTTTATTTACTTATAACAACTCCAATCATAATATGATAAATCACACAGGGTGTCAACTTGAAATTTAAGGATTTAGCTGGAACAATCGATAGACAATAACAGCTGCCTGAGCACGAGTTGTATTGGCTTTAGGTGCAAAGTTATCTTTGCCCACACCTTGAATAATCTTTGCTCCGCTCATGAATTGTACAGCCTCACGAGCGTAGGCTGAAACGTCAGCGGCATCATTGAAATTCACTGGCTGGTCCACTCCCACGACCGTAAGCTTAGCGAGCTGTGCTGCACGATAAGCCATCAACGCCATTTCCTCACGGCTAATCGTTTCATTAGCACCGAAGGTTCCATCAGATCTGCCCTGAATAATTCCTAGCTGCTGAGCAGCAGCAACAGAGCTGTAGTACCAAGCATCCAGCGAAACATCCTTAAATGTACTTGCCGCATTACCTTCCTCTAGCTCTAATGCAAGCATCAGCATCTTTAGGAACTGTGCCCGAGTTACATTCAGCTGTGGCCCGAAATTATGATCTCCGGTGCCATTCAGGATGTCTCTGGCGGCGAGGGCTTGAATGCTATTTTGTGCCCAGCCTAGTCCAGCGATATCCTTAAAGGAATTTTCCGCATATGCTACTGCGAATCTGCTGGAATTGTCTGGTCTAAAGATGATCTTGCCAGTTGTCAGATTAAACTGAGAGTTTCTAACCACCTCCACAGTCCCGTCTTCACGGATTTGGTAGACTACTATTTGTTCTACACCTGAAGTTGTCTTTGGTTTGTAATCCCGTTCAACCTTCAGTCCACGCCCAAAGCTGTCAAACTGTTTGCCATCAACAAAGAACTTAAACTCATAAATATCCCCGACATCTGTCTGAAGCGACAGTGTCTTCGCGTCAACTTTGCCAACTACAAGCTTCACGCTTACGGCGTCAGATCCTGCCATCGCAAGAAGCAGGTCAGCATTTATTCGGAACGTAGACAATCCCATGTCTATTTCTAAAAGTTGAATTGCTTTTGCTCCCGCTCCAGCCAACTCACGAGCTGGCAAGGTCAGTTCAACCACCGAGCTGGCAGAGGATGGCTTCACTGTGATTCTCAATACTCCATTCTGCATTGAGCCAATTGCTTGTTGCAGAATCGCTGAGGATACCTCTGCGATAGCTTTACCATTCACATCCGCTGTCACGGAAAGAGTAACTCCATTTGCGTTCACAGTTGGTTCCGGTTGTTTCACTGGTTTGAATGTCGTTGAAGATGAAGTACCGCCCGATTCTGAAACCTGCGATTCTGCCATAATCTCAATGGACATCATGCCTACAACACCAGAGCCATCTTTAGCTGTCGCTTTCACGGTTACCTTGCCTGCTGCAATTGCAGTGAGCAAGCCGGTATCCGTAATAGATGCTCGCTCAGTAGCTGATCCATCCTCATTCACCACTGACCAGCTCACTGCTGGATCGGATGCATGGTCCGGCAGGACTACAGCTGCCATTTGCAGGGTTTGCCCTGACTTGATTTCGCTCACATTATCTTTGGAGGAGACTTTTATCTCCATGACGGATATAGGCATGACATGAACAACCGACTGTGCCTCATGCAGGATGTCAAATTCAACATCTGTGTTGGATCCCCGGAAAGAAATAAATCCAAGCGGCACGGTGATTTCACGGGTTGTCTTCTTCGCTTTGAAGATCATTTCTAAGAATTCCGCATCATCGGTCAGGATATTTCCTGCCTCCGTTCCAGCTACACTAACTGTTATTAGACCTGGACTGTCCTCATTAATATGAGTGATGCTGAATCCGTCTGGCAAGGTCTGAGCGGATACGAATTCCACACCAGATACGTCATATGCCATGGTAAAGTCTACAGCATACACTTCCTTGTAGACGGAGGTAGTAACATTTGTAAGCCCTACACGGTAAGTGAAATCCTGTCCTGCCGCCACTGTGACCGGTCCGTTCAGCGTTGCAGCGGGCAGATTACGGGCAATCTCATCTTGTCCGCTGATGTTAATCTCTAGGCTTCCGGATACTCCACTTCCATCTATAGCTCGCGCAGTTACTTGTACGCTACCGTTCTTTCTAGCTGTCAGCAAGCCCTTCTCATTAATAACCGCTTTATCCGTAGAGGTTATCCCATCTGCTTCAGTTACCGTCCAGATAACTTTAGGATTCGTCGCATTCTCTGGAAGCACAGAGGCTTGCAGCTGCAAGGCACCGCCCTTCGACTCAATGCTGCTAATTCCATCTTTACCCGTTACAGTAATTGAAGAGACATGTAACTCAGGTATCTGCTCTTGACCCACTAAGATCTTGGATTGCTGTGGATTCCAGCCATCACTTCCACCAAGCACAGCTTCAATCGTATAGGCAGCCGCCTCTTCTGCTGTTAATTGTTTGGACCAGCTGTAACGTGAAGCTTCATTAGCACCCTCTCCGTAACTTAAAAACTCAGAGAACCGTGCAGTTTTGGAACGACCTTCATACCATTCATGCCAGCCAGTAGCACGAATATGAGCTCCCATCTCCGTATTAATGAAGGTAGAGCTGCCGTATTCTCTCCATGGCCGGCCCAAGTCAACGGTTCCAGCAGCAACGTCCTCACTGGCAGTTAGTCGATTATTGATGAACACATAACCAGGCTTACCCGCTGCCGTGGAAGGCGCAGTAACATAGCCAGCACCCGCACTTTGAATCACATTATTCTCGAATACAGCAGCGGAATTACCGAAGATAAAGTCCACTGTACCTTCAATATGGCTGTCGACGAAATAAGCTCTTCCCTTATCTGCGAACAGGGTATCCTGATATCCTAGAAGCTTAACATTTCTGTACACTCCCCGGTCTCCTTCAGCATATAAAGCGACTGCCTGACCGGCATCCCGCCCAGCACTGTTCTCAACCGTCATGTTCTCCAGTGTGAAATCAGTTGCAGCAGCCTTTAGTGTATAACTGCCGCTGGTGCCCATTTCTTTACCATCTGAGCCAATGGTTTTCGCGGAGTCACCGTTAATAAGTACGGTACCTTCCCGGCTCTCACCGATGATACTAATATTCATCTTACTAGAAGGTACAAGCACCTTCTCCTTATATGTGCCGTTCTTCACTTTAATAATCGTGGTTAGGGCACTATTATCAGGTGCTGCTTGAATAGCGTCATTAATCGTTTTATAATCTCCTGTCCCATTCTGAGCAACAATAATGACAGGAGCTGGAATTCCCTTGACCACCTCGGATGGAAGACTGGCACCCTTATCACCGATGGCGATTACCGCATATTGATAGGCAGTCCCGTTGCTCAAGCCTTTATCGGTATAATCTGTTGCTTCGATGCCGTCGGCCACGACCGCATAACTGCCACCGCTCTCCGAGCGTAGAATTTGATAGCTGCTAGCTCCATCAGCTACATTCCAAGTCAGATGGATATCAGTGTTGCCAGGCTCAGCACTAACTCCTTGTGGAGCCTGCGGCTGGCCGGAATTCTGGTATGGAACCGCTGAGGCAACAGCTGAATCTAGACTACTACGGGTACCATTTATTGCTTTGACTTTGTAATAATACGGTGTTCCGTTTACGAGCCCACTATCAGTAAAGCTTGTGCCTGATAAATCAGACCCGAGCACTTCATAAGGACCTTTCGCCGATGAGGCACGTTTGACAATATACTGGCTCGCTTCCTCAATCGCTGGCCAGCTGAGTTTCATTACACTGTCACCAGCTTCAATGGAAACGACAGGCGTTCCCAAAGGAGATTGCGGAGTAGCTTCAACAGGCGCTGATTCTTTTCCCTCTCCGGCCACATTGGTTGCAGATACGACGTAACGGTAGGTTTGCCCGTTGGCCAGACCTCCGACGCGGTAAGTTGTGCCGGCGATTTCTTTTGCCACGAGTTCATAGCTGCCTGAAGTCTCATTCCACTTCTTGATGCTGTAGCTGGCTGCATTCTCCACAGCATTCCAGCTGAGATCCAGTTGAGCATTCCGACTTACGGCCGCGAACGATTCTGGCGCAGGCAATTTCACCGCCAAAGCGGATGGGGTAATACTAATTTCATTGGAATTTCCCGATTCACCAGTGGGCGCCATCGCCGAGATAACATAATAATAGGTAGTTTCGTTGGTAACTTCAGTATCAATATATGATGTCTCTGTAATAGCGTTGGCAATAGTCTCATAAGGCCCCCCGCTCTTAAGACTTCTCTTAATATTGTAGGAAGTTGCCCCTTCAAGAGCAGGCCAGGATAGCTGGGCTGCTTGGTTTCCTGGAAGTCCAGTCAGTCCAAGCGGTGTTTCAATCGGCTCAACATAGATCTTTAAATTATCTAAGTAATAATTTCCTGAGCCGCCGCCTGGAGTCTTGGACAAAATACGCCCAATGCCATAGCTGGCGAAATTCGTAGTTGTGAACGGAAAAGAGCCCGCAGGCTGATCATCAATATATACATCCACTTTATCGTTGTTCACATCCACCTTTAGCTTCAGGTTATACCATTGTTTTAGGGAATAAGAGTTCATCAGTTGATGATACTGGCTGCTCCCCCTGCTCATGGTTAGCGTATATTTACCTGTAGCTTCAGGAAGCGTTGGCTTTCTGCTCTCAATGGAGAATGCCGTTTTGCTTCCATCTGTACTCTGGGCCTGCAGGAACACCGAGGTTCCCGATTCTGTCGCAAACATAAAGTCAGTGTCAATAACGAGTGCACCCGTAATTGGCGCGAATTTGCGGATAAACTGCACGCTGCCGTTCGCACCATCAAACACATTCAACACTTGATCTGACGTATTCCCCTTACTGTCAGACGGTGTGGGAGATACAATAACCTTTTGAATTTCAGTCTGTGGATTTGGAGTCACATCATAATACTCTGGTGTCACACCCACAGCAACCTGCTCGAAGTCTTCATCCACATAATACACATTACCTGCTTCACCTTCAGCCGTAGCGCTGGCCTCATCGGAATCAAAGCTTTCACCAAGTTCATTCACTGCACTGACCACGTAGTAATAAGTTTTTCCGGAGCTGAGTCCGGAATCAGTATACAGGCTATCTTTAATTTCAGTATTGATCGTCTTGTATGGACCGCCTGAAACCTCACTACGTTTAACACTATACGACTTGGCAGAACCAACATCCTCCCAATTCAGCTTCACTTTTTCCTCACCTGCTGTCGCTGTAAGACCACGGGGCGCAGTAGGAAACTGATCACTAAGCGGTTTCAGCTCCACCTCACTGAAGACAGATGCATTATAACGATTAACCTCGTTATCTACCTTAGCGGCATCGGCTGCAAGACCAAAATAAACCGTATCATTCAGGTCAAGCTTCACCGTGCCTACCTTACTCCATGTTACTTTATCCGGCGATACCAGACCTGTCACTTCATTACCAAGACGAACCAGTTTCACCCAATAAGGTGTATTGATGAAGCTGTCCGGTTCTGTTTTTACCACCTTGGCTCCTGTGGTGGAGCGGGTAATCATAACTCCCTTCTTGCCATATTTGACATAAGGGATTGCCAGCATTGTCATTTTAGAGTTCTCATTGAGATTATCACGAATCATGACACCTGCTTTGGCATAATCGTCAGTTCCCGTTACGGAGTCGATTCTAGCAATAATTTCACCATTGCCTGTCAGGGTTTGATAAGCAAACTGAAAATTATCAACAGCCGTTTCGCTCTCTGATGTTGCTCCGATAAGTCCAGCCGATTTGAGCGTAATCTTCCCGCTATCCGGATGAAGCGTAGTCACTCCCGCTATCCCTGGATGGCCAATATCCACCGAAGTCCAAGGAAGAACGGATCCAGACGAGTTGACATGAATAGCCACGTTATCAGATTGTGTCTTGAGACCCTTATTGTCTATAGCCTGAACAACGAGATAATAGGTACCATCCTGCACATTGTTCCAATCGAAACTATAAGGTGCTGTGGTAGCTTCGGCTTGCTTCACACCATTAACGATAAATTCCACCTTAGCAATACCATCGCTATCACTGGCAGAGGCTGTAACATTCACATTGTTGCCCGACTCTATGATTTGGTTATTCACAGGATAATTAATAGCGGTTACAGGATTGTCTGTATGCTCATTCCCTGCTTTTCCCAACACAATCAGATCATTCAGATACACTTCTAGATTCGTATAGCCCTCCGCAGATAACGTCGTCTTCTTACCATCCTCAGAATCGGTAGGGTCTAGTCCATTAGCAATCTCCCAGTTGTCATCCATACCGTCATGATCCATGTCGATTACATTGGAAGCTGTCTCTGTATAGTCTGGGTAACCGCCTATTTCAATAGGTGAATTAATATGCTGTCCAGTGCGATTCTTCACATCATTAATGACCCGCGCATCGTAAGCATCACGCCTTGGCAGAGTGGCACCGGCATCAGCCATTACATTTACGTAGGCTTCCTCCGCCGACACTGCCGCATAGGGGTTAGGCATCTTTGCCGGCTCCGTAAGCTTAGAGATATCCGAATACTTTTGCACACCCTTCCAGTTGTCTTCAGTAACCTTCGGATTACCATCCATGATGTTCCCATCTATAAACAACCGGGTTTCTGGTGACACTTCCCCAAACAATTGATTTTTTACACTGGTGTAGGTGTTTGGACCATTTTTATAATAATTGTTAGTGATATTATATCGATAATCTTCTGCTCCCCCACCATAGGTCGAAGCGAATCCCCAGTTATAGATAACGTTATTAGACATTTCCGTCAGGTCCACCAATTTGGTCACCGTCGGCAAACGGGGGTTGCGGCTGGTGCTATGAGCAATCAGATTGTGAAGGAAACTGGCATTTTTGCCACCCCAGATTCCTCCGTAGCCGTGACGTCCCTTCTGGTGTGTCGTCATCAGCATACTTTCAGCGGATATCGACCATTGCACAGTAGTATTCTCGTTATCATACAGACTGACCACTTCATCCACCGACCAGCTGAATGAGCTATGATCGATAATGAGATCCTTATGGTACCTTGATCCAAAAGCATCATCTTCACTAGCTACCCGGTCGCCTAACCGGAAACGCATATAGCGCATAATAATATTGTCAGCTTCAACAGAGGTTGTGTAGTCGGCAATTGTAATTCCGTCACCTGGAGCCGTTTGCCCGGCAATCGTCAGATTTGAGCCGGTAATCTTGAGGGATTCCTTCAGATGGATGGTTCCCCCCACTCGAAAAACAATGGTCCGATTACTTTGGCTTACCGCATCGCGGAAGGAGCCGGGGATCGGAGTTTCCTTGATACCATAATCAGCCAACGTCGTTACTTCATACACAGGTTGAGCTCTTCCGCCGGTTACATATTTGCCGCCGCCTTCCGCGCCCGGAAAAGCAGGAAGCGCTTCCAAAGAAGCGGCCTCGACACCACCAAATGGCATACATGTTGCAAGAAGACTCGCAACCAGCGCCCCGGATAACCATTTTCTCTTCATACAAGACCTCCTAATATCTATTGGAATAAGAAGGGGGCCCTGTCCTCAGAGCAACCCCTTCCTTAGTAAAGCCGTGTGTATTATTCCTTGCCCTGATAACGGAAATATGCGAAATCAGCACTGCTACCACCGAACTGCTGCATATCATGCGCCGCAATGCCAACAAAGTTCCCAGTGAAGCCTCCCGACAAAAAGCTGATATTCTGCGGATCGCCAAGTGGCTTCCACTCCGTATCGTCACCCTTAAGATAAACAAATTGCCCAGTCACTTCCTGCACCTCAACCGCGATCCGCACTGTCTCCCCTGCATTTAGTTCAATCATTACAGGCTCCGCAGTGAATTCATCGCGCTGACAGCGCATTAACCGCAGCACCTTGCCACGTCCTTCTTCATGGCTGATATACGCATAAAGATAGTTATCCTCATTCAGGTATAACAGTAGTCCTGCCATCTGCAGATAAGTATTCGGTTCATATTCAAGCGCTGTTTCAGCGCGGAAGCTTATATCCGTCTGGCGAATAGCCAGAATATGATGCTCAAACAGACTCTGCACGGACTCCCCGGCCCTGATTCTTAACCAGCCCGGTCTTTCAGCAAGGGAACACCAGCTTTCATTCATAGGAATCCGCAATGTATTCCAGTTCTTTTTCAATTCTGGGCCGTTAAAATCATCCTCAAATTCAAGCGTCCGCACTTGGTTCAGGAACTGTGTTCCTTTAGGTGCTGGTACCTTGAGCTGTGGTGTATTTCCGCCTGAGGTTAGTCTTAACCAGCCCTCCTCATTCCAGTGCACCTGCTGAACGGCAGTCTCTCTCCCCAGTATGGCGTATTCGCCTTCAAGGGGTCGCGTACACAAATGGGCCATATACCATTCACCTTCTGGTGTCTCTACCAGACTTCCATGGCCTGCACATTGAAGCGGCAGCTCGGGATTATCCCGTGAGGTCAACATCGGATTGAGCGGATCCACCTCATACGGACCAAGCAGCGCCTTGGAGCGCGCTACGGTTACGGCATGCCCCGATCCAGTGCCGCCTTCTGCCGTAATTAAGTAGTAATAACCTCCCCGCTTGTAAATATGCGGCGCTTCCGTCTTCTTCAGCGGCGTGCAATCAAAGATTTTCACAGGTTCACCTATTAATTGGCACTGCTCTGGATCGTACTCCTGAATTACAATCCCGCAGGACTTATTGCCTTCCGTAATCCGGTAATCCCACAGCTCATTCAGCAGCCATTTGCGCCCATCCTCATCATGGTACAGAGATGGATCGAACCCGCTGCTGTTTAGGTATACCGGTTCAGACCAAGGTCCCTCAATACCCTCCGCAGTGATCAGATAGTTATGACAGTCTTTAAAAGGCCGTTTGGTGCTCTTAACATCGGTATAAATCAGATAAAACAAACCGTCATAATAACTAAGCTGTGGAGCCCAGATACTGCAATTTTTCGGATTTCCCCGCAGATCTACCTGATGAGTCAGAATATCTGTGCAATGCTCCCAGTCTGCTAAGTCCGCTGATTGATACACCCTCACACCGGGCAGCCATTCAAAAGAAGAAACAGCAATATAGTACATCTCCCCCGCTCTTACAATACAAGGGTCAGGATTGAAGCCTTTTAATATGGGATTGTGAATAACTCCAGTCTGAATATTATCTGTAATCATCTTCATACTCCTTCCTATTTCCATACATCCGCACCCTTCACCCTAAGCAAATCTGCGGTCTATCCTGTCAATTATCAGTCTGTCTGCTCACTTAGATCTTCCTGTGACGGGATAACGGTTACCTGCTGCACTAATTCTTCCACTTTACGGGTGTTTCTCGATTGGCAGCCGGTGATATCTACCGTTTCTCCATTTTCAATATAAAAAGCCGGTCCTTCATGATTCTCGATCGTCACTTGGCGGAAGCGAATATCTCTTACGTTGCCCAGATAAAACCCACGGTTGTTCATATCCTGGATTCCTGACATCATGGCTGGACGACCAGGGATTGCATTCTCTGCCATGGAAATATCAATATCGGAAAAGGTAATTTCTGAAATGTATTGCTCCGCAAGGCCGTAAAGAAAACCTGCAGCCGCGTGAACATTCCGAGCAGTAATATTAGCAAAATGAATCCGTCGGAAGCAGGGGGTCTCCTCCGTCACCGGATAAGGATTCTTATCCCATACATATTTGTCCTTACCACGTGGTCCGCAGAAATAATAAAGATTAAGAATAAACGGACAGATCACGTCCTCCATCACGATATTGCTGACACGAATATCTTCGACAACACCTCCGCGCCCGCGTCTGGACTTCAGCCGAATGCCGCGGTCCGTCTGCTTGAACACGCAATTGCTGATCACGATATTACGGATATCTCCGCTCATTTCGCTTCCCAGCACCACACCGCCATGACCATGAATCATCGTGCAGTTAGTTATCGTGATATTCTCGCAGGCAACCCGCTCCTTCGTATCCTCCGTCCCTGCTTTAATGGCGATGCAGTCATCACCCACATCGATATTGCAGTTGCTGATGCGGACATTCACACAGGATTCTGGGTCAATACCGTCTGTATTAGGCGAATCCGCCGGATTATAGATCGACAGATTATCAATCGTAACATCATGGCAACAGATAGGATTCACAGTCCAGCTTGGGGAGTTCACGAGTGTCAGATCTCTGAGCGTGACTCTACGGCAGTTGTCGAAGCTGATAAGCTTCGGGCGGGGATACAGCAGTGAATCAGGAGAATTCCGATGTTTATCCCACCAAGGTGCGCCCCTTCCATCCAGCTTGCCTGCACCTGTAACCGATACATTCTCTAGATTTATTCCAAAAATACATGAAGCATGGACGTTCTGCTTCACACCCTCCCAACGGGAATCCACCACCGGATAATCGTTAGGATCAGAGCTGAAGCTAAGCACAGCTCCAGGACTGAGCTTCAGCTCAATATTGCTTTTCATGAAGATAGCACCCGTCTGATAGTGCCCGGAAGGAACATAAACTGTTCCTCCCCCTGCCTCGCTTGCCGCATGAATGGCACTGGCTATCGCTTCCGTTGAAGGCTCTGCACTATTAGGATGTGCTCCGTAGTCATTTATATTGTAGATAGACATGTGCTTCACTCGCTTCCTTTCGTCACGGCGGGATGCTGCAAATATTCATATTCTCCACAAGCCAGGAGGAATGCGCCAAGCCCCTTCTGATCATTGGTTACGATCGGTTCACTGATATAATAGGCGTAAGTACCATCTCTCCGGTCCTCACCACCGAGTCCAGCGACCTGGCAGTTTTTATTCAGGTTAACCCAGCCTTTTTTGGTTTCCAGCACAAATTCAGCAATAAGACCTTGATAAGCACGGTCAAGAGTCTCGAACCAACTATCATCGAGTACACCAATCCGAATGCCCTTAGCCATTGCATAGGTGATCATGCTAGAGGCGGAAGCCTCCAAATAATTGCCTTTACGGCCGCCCATGTTTACAACCTGATACCAGACTCCAGCATCCGCATCCTGAACCTGACGAAGCGCTGTCAGCGTATCTGTCAGAATACGTGCCAAGATCTCGTAATCCGCGTGTTCCTCAGGGAGCATTCCGAGTACATCCACTAGCGCCATCACATACCAGCCCAGCGAACGCCCCCAAAAGTTCGGAGACAGCCCCGTTTCAGGATCGCACCACGGCTGTACCCGCTTTTCATCCCATGCGTGAAACAGAAGACCCGTCTCAGCATCCTTGGTATGACGCTCGCACAGAATAAATTGCCGGGTCACATCGTCCACACCCTTGCCGCCTTCATACTCAAGTAAATACTCCAGATAGAAAGGAGAGCCCATATACAAGCCATCCAGCCAAATCTGATAAGGATATACATTCTTATGCCAAAACGCACCTTCTGAGGTTCGAGGATGCGTTGTTATCTGCTTTCTTAATAAATCTGCAGCCATTTTATATTTCGCTAACCCAGTTTCTTTATGGAGCACAAATAGGATCTTTCCGTTATTTAAGTGATCAATATTATGTTCGCTCAGGCGATATCCCTTCACAGAGCCGTCTTCCTCAATAAAATAATCCATATTATCTTTGATGAATTGATAATATTTAACCTGCCCGGTCTGTCTCCACAGCAGCTCAAAACCCTTCAAGATGACTCCATAATCATAAGACCATTTTCCATGATATCCGTTATCCTCATATAATCTTGGCGTTCGCTCCATAATCGAATCTGCCATTCGAACACCCCAGCCCATACTCCTAAGTGCATTGTTGTCTTTCATTTTTTCCTCCTGTTTGAATAGATATGGTCCTAAACGCAGCCTCCCCATTTAGGACCCCTCTACTTTTTTCTTAGAATATAGTCTGTAGTACTTCTTAAGGATTTACAGCTTTATAAGCAGCTTCATATTCAGTAATGATTTTGCTGCCGCCGGATTTCTTCCACTTTTCAACCTCAGCTTTAAATCCGTCCAAATCAATTTTGCCTAGGATATATTTATAAGTGGCATCTGTCATAATCTTCTGCAACTCAGATCCTTGAGTAGAATAGGTCTCAGATTCCAGAGAGTAAGCAGGATTCAGTACAGCATATTTAGCATTCTCAACGATCAGCTTATCAGCTTCAACTTTGAGTGGATCAGCATCATGGATAATGAATCCATTCTCTAATGGACGAGATGCAGAAAATGGCTGAACTTCTTGCTTCCAGAGATCTGTATCCTTAATCGTAACCGCTTGTTCTCCATCGATTGTATAGTGGACATCCTTAATACCATAAGTCATCAAGCCATAGACATCTTCATTCATAAGATCATTAACAAATTTCAAGATCCGTCTTAATTCATTTTCATCCTTGACTTCGGATTTCGGGAAAGACAACAGTCCCCCAATTCCGTTATTACCAGCCCAGATGGCGCGATCCGCTTCATTACCAGTGGAAGTGATATCGTTAACCATAACCAAATCCATACCATCCTGTATGCCTTTGGACAGATTCAGCAGGTTCTTGCTGTCAAACAAGGCACCCACATAAATTCCAGCCTTTCCTTGCGCAAAATTCTGCTGCTGATCTGTTTTAGCCGTCACAGCGAAATCCTGATTGATATAACCACCATCATAAAGAGTCTTCATATAATCCATGGTCTTGACATAAGCCTCTGTATCGAACTCCGGTGTCATTTTACCCGCATCATCTACACTCCAATAGTTCGGTGTTCCAAAGTATGAGCCCAATGTCTTAAATGCTCCATATACAAGATCGCTGCGGTCCATGAAGCCTGTGGTATCCTTTTTGCCATTACCATCAGGGTCTTTTTCGGTAAACGCTTTCGCAACTTCCATCAACTCATCTGTTGTTTTTGGAACCTGCAGTCCAAGCTTATCCAGCCAATCTTTACGGAGAACAACGCCGTTTCTAGCCAAGGACTTCTGGAAAGGAACCCCGTACAGCTTACCTGCAATCGATGCCGATGTACGTGTATCCTGTGAAATTTTAGCCAAATTCGGGAACTCATCAAGATAAGGACTTACTTCCCAGAACATACCGGCCTTCAGTGCATTACGTACAGAAGAGTTATCAAGAATAGTCAGGGTAACGATGTCTGCTAGGGAATTCGATGCTAATGAAGTATTAATACGTTCTTCTTTGGAAGGATCCGGAATCCATGAGAATTCAATCTCTGTATTCGTCAATTCTTCAATTTTATCCAGAATAGGACCCGTTGGTGTTGTAGACGTTTGTAAAATGTTCAGCCAGCTAATCTTTGCTTTAGCATCTAGCACATCTGCAGGTGCGGCAGTAGTTTTAGCCGTTGAATTCGTTCCCTCATTTGAAGAATTTGACTCCTTCGCGTTATTGCCTCCTCCGCATGCAGTGAGTACTAACCCGCTACACAACATTAAGGCTGCAATTTTTTTGTAATTGCGATTCATCAACATTACCCCTTTTACTAATGTATTTGTGTTGTATCTTCCACCTCTGCCTTTAAGGCAGAGGTAAGAATTCAGCATACTATGAAGCCTAGTAAACACCATCTTCGCCGATTTTTTTGGCTAACTTGTTCGACAGCATAACGAGAATCAAGCCAACCACACCCTTGAACAGACCTACTGTGGTACTGAAACTCAATTGTCCGTTCTTTAAACCAGCTGTATAGATATAGGTATCGAAAATTTCTCCAACTTCGCGGTTCAAGGAATTGATCAGCAAGTACATATGCTCAAAGCCCAGATCCAGCGTGTGGCCAATCTTCAGAATAAGCAAGGTAATAATGATTGGGCGAATCGCCGGCAAGGTGATATGCCATGTTTTGCGTAATCTTGCCGCTCCATCCATCTCAGCTGCTTCATATAACTGCGTATCCACTACGGTAATGGCTGCCAAATAAATAATGGTTGACCAACCAATTTCTTTCCAAATGATCTGTCCGATATACACGGTACGCAACCACTCAGGAGAAGTCAAAAAGCTGATCTTCTGCATCCCAAGGGCCGCCAACATCTCATTCAGCACCCCTCCATCCACATTCATAAATACATAGGAAATGGAGACGATGATAACCCATGACATGAAATGGGGGATATAAATAATCGTTTGAATGGTGCTCTTAAATAACTTGTGCTGAACTTCGTTAAGCATCAGCGCCACTATAATAGGTAGCGGGAAGAAAATAAAAATGTTTAATGCAAACAGGATAAGTGTATTACTCAATAGCATAAAGAAGGTAGGTTCTGTAAACAATCGGACGAAATGCTTAAACCCTACCCACGGGCTATCCGCTATACCCAGAAACGGCTGATAGTCCTGAAATGCAATGATAAGACCGCCCATAGGCAGGTACTTAAAAATAACAAAATACAAAAATCCCGGGAGTATCATTAGATACAATAACTTGTTTCTTTTTAAACTCAGCCAGCTAGGCCCCGTTCGCTTTTTTCTTACTGGATTAACTTTCGTGTTCAGCATGGTGACGTTTGCCTCTTTCACCTGATCGGCCTCCTTGATCGCGTTTCTTTACGATTCCCAGATTACGATCATTCGTCCATTACGTATATAATCATCAGATACTGATACTCCGAGAACCCTACAGCTATAAGGTTTTCCAGGCCCGTGCATCTTATAGTGATTACTACAATACATAAAGATCATCTATGCCTTATCACGCTTTTTCCTCCCAAAACAAAGCCCAAGCTAATGATTATATACGGAATAACAGACCCCTGTTAAAGTTTCAATGAAACGATTACAAGGAGGATATCTGCATGTCGCAATCATCTTTTAAAAAAGAAAATATGGGTAGCCGGCTGTTTACTATTGTAAATACCACACTGCTTACACTCATTGCCCTAGCCTGTCTTTTACCCTTTGTCAATGTGTTTGCCAGTTCCTTTGCTTCAACACAGGAGGTAGTAGAAAAAAGCTTCATCCTGTTCCCGACGACATTCTCTTTGGATGCTTACCGTTATATACTGTCAACGCCTACTATTTTTAAAGGGCTTGGCGTATCCATCGGTGTAACCTTAGTGGGTACAGTTGTCAGTATGGTTCTTACCTCTTTAATGGCTTATGGATTATCTAGAAAATATCTATACGGAAGAGATTTCATCAATTTCGTAATCGTGTTCTCCATGCTCTTCAGCGGGGGAATGATCCCTACTTTCCTGGTAGTTAAATATTTCGGATTAATCGATTCCTACTGGTCCATGATCATGCCTGTTGCGATCAATGCTTTTAACCTGATCATTATGCGTAACTTCTTCCAGGCGCTGCCGGAAGGGCTAGAGGAATCAGCCAAGATTGACGGCTCTAATGATTTTGGTGTATTTTTCAAAATCATGCTTCCGCTGGCGATGCCATCTATCGCGACCCTCTCCTTGTTCTACGGGGTAGCTTACTGGAACACTTATATGAGTGCAATTTTATATATGACAGACTCCACTAAGTGGCCTATTCAAGTCCTGCTGCGCCAAATTGTTATCGTCGCCAGCGGGATGCAGGGAGATAATGCTTCTGTTGATATTATCCCACCTGCTCAAACCATCAAAATGGCGGTTATCGTAGTCGCAACCGTTCCAATGCTGCTCGCCTATCCTTTCGTACAAAAACACTTCACCAAAGGAGCCCTGCTGGGTTCTGTAAAAGGCTAAAACATTGCAGCTGCACAAACAGCCAGCCCCGGTCTCCCGGGGCTGGCTGTTTGTGTTCAGCGCCTTACTTCTCCTGTTTCTGGGTTCGGTATGCACCTGGTGTTACATGTTCTTTTTTACGGAAGGATCGAATAAAGTTCTGTGGATTATGGTACTGCAGCCTTTCAGCAATCTCTTTAATGGTCATATCCGTTTCCACCAGCCACTTCTTAGCCATTTCCAGACGATAGTTCATCAGATACTCGCTAAACGTCATCCCGTACTCTTTTTTGAAAATACTGCTTAAATAGTTCGGACTGTAATGGAGACGATCACCAATTAATTCTAGCGTTAAGTCCTGATCAAATTCCGAGCGGACAATCACCGCAATTTTATCGGATAAGAGGCGGAACTGACGGTCTGTCTTCTCCTTAACGCTGGTCACCATCGGATGGATAACTTCTTTGACCAAAATGCGTTCGATCTCTTCCGGATTACGGATGTCTAACAATCGGTGATACAACGTAGAATTGTCCTCTGTCAGCAGAACCTCTACACCCAGCAGCTGCTCCAACTGAATCAGATTGTTGACGAAACGTATTAATGTGACTTCGAAATTCAAAGGGTTCTTACTGTGCTTCATCATTTCCCCGAGTAATGGATACAGAGAACAGGAGACTTGTTCTTCATCTCCAATCCGAATCGCGTCAAATAACTGGGACTCAAACTCAGACGGATAATGCAGTAGAACTGGACCCGAGATCACCTTCGATATATCCTCATAGAAGATGATAGACTCTTTGCCCAGATTTAAACGATGATGCAGCGCCTGCTTACTCATCTCGCAAGCTTCCCTACTAAACAATAAATTATCATAAAAATTGCTGATTCCAACGCTAATGGATAGTTTCAGGATCTCTCTAGCTGTTCGAATAATTGTCTTGGCATAGTCCAGTGCTATTCTCCGGTTCTCCTGTTCATTCGCTCCCTCAAAGATCAGGATGGTTGCTTGTGTACGGTCATTTAATAGGATAGGAATCATCCGCTTCTCCTGCGGAATTAGCTCTTCCACCAGTTTGTTAACCGCTACAAGCAGAAGATCCTTATCGCTAGCCTGCCGTTCCCCATAGTTATCCAGCTGTATTAGCAGCGTTGCATACACCGAATTCTGTGACAGCTCATAACCGAAACGAGGCAAACCCAGATTAAGCTCTTCTTGGGATATCCGGCTACGAAACAGATTTAGAATAAACTGAGTTTCCAACTTAGGCATCTCAGACTCAATCAGACCCTCTAGGCTTTCTTTCTCCGATAAGATGGTATCAATCGAATTAATAATCCAGTCTACCTCATTCTTAGGCTCTAGCTCCGCATTGGCAGGCAATAATCGGCGCTGAATCTGCCGGAATGGCTTGGTGAAATACAAAGAGATCACATAAGCGACTACCGCAATCAACAACGTAATAAGCAGTACCATCATCACAATCCCAAATCGGGTTGTCTTTAGTGCATCAGAAATTTCTGATTTATCCAAAATAGTTACGTAAATCCAATTATTATAAGAAGATTTAGCATAAATAGCTTTTATCGATTGGTGATCAGCCCGCTCCATGGCAATCGTCCCCAATTGCCCCCCGCCTCCAGCAACATTAGTGATATGGCTAAGTTGATTATTAGTCAGCAGGGACTTTCCAGTTTCCGACTCATATAAAAGCTCACCCTCCCGGTTAAGAATAAACACCGGTGTGTTTCCTTCGGTCTGAAGGGTGCTCTGCAAGGTCTGAAGGGATATATCAGATAAGGCAATCGCCTGTTTGGTCTGTGAGAATACCGGCAGGGTATTTACAAAGCGGATACCCTTATCCGTCTTAACCCAAAACAACCCCCGGCTACGGTTATTAATATAGCTCTCATAAAGTGTCCTGCTCTCTTCTTCCGTTAAATGTGAAAGCTTACCATTGGAAATCTGCCATTTCTGCTCCAAACTGATTAGAGAATAATTAACAAAATCCATCCCCATGCTGGCAATGTAGTTAAGCTGGGAATTAATCTCGCGATACTTCTCAAAATCCTGCTCGGTGATCGGATTTTGCACGACCTCCCTGAAGGAACTGGTGGTACTGTAAGTATTAAAAGCGTATTCGATGGTCTGAATTTTCTGTTCCAAGGTGTTTTTAATTTGAGTAATTAAACTCTGTTTATCATCCGCTACTCTTTCATTTACCGAATTAATCGTCGTCAGATAAATATAGCCACCGAAGCTAATAACCAGGCCAATTCCCAGCACCAGAATAGGAACAAAAATCTTGTAGAATATCCTGCCTCTTTTCATGATAGACTCCTTAAGCATGTAATTATTTTCAATTATAGCGCTTCCAATAGGTTAAACCAAATGTTTTAAATGTGTATACTCGCAACCCTATTTTTATAAAAAATAGAAAACAAAAAAACAAGGCAAAAAGCGCTTCATCAAGCCCAGTGCTCAATGAAGGTTTTTTGCCTTATATTATAATGATTTTATTCCCTATCCTTATATTTCAATCTCTTCCGTTGAATCCGAAAGACCACCACTCTGCACGCCATTATTATTGGCTACCGCAAGAACATATACTTTATATTTAACACCCTTAACAATTAATGCACCATTAACATCTCTTCTCGAGGCTACAATTGTAGGATTCGTTCCGTTAGGCGTTATCGACGTATAATACGAGGATTTCACCTCAATTGCTTCCGCTGAACCAAAACCTTGTTTGGACGGAACCACCAGAATTCGATATTCCGAAATGTTAGACTCGTTAGAGGAACGGTTGAAACTTACTAGTATTTTACCCTCATCCACACTGTACGTTACATTGGTGACAGAGGTTACCGGCAGCTTAGTGGATAAAGTTATGGCATTCGACTCTGAGGACAACACATTAGTGCCTGAGTACTTGCCGCTGCCAATCGTTAACACATACACTCTGTAACTGATTCCACTCTTTATTAAATTTCCGTTTACGTCTCTGGCTGAAGAATCCAAGACTTGACTGGTATTATTTCCTGAAGTGCCTACCGCTGTGTAATTGGAGCTAGAAACCGCATTTGCCTGGGTTAAACTAAAGCTGCTGTAATAGGAAGTAGGTACAATCAGGATTCGATACTGGCTAATGTACGTTTCATCCGTGGCATGGTTAAAGGATACTTTTAAATCCCTGCCGTCTTCGTAATCATTAACGTCCCTTACATCCAAGCTCGAAATAGGAGCCAATTTGTAATCTACATTCAACGTAATTAAAGGTGAACCAGAAGAAAGAACATTGCTGCCTGAGTAATTCCCGCTTCCGACGGTTAATACATATACTCTGTAATTGATTCCACTCTTTATCAGGTTACCGCGCACGTCCCTTGATGACGAGGTTAACACTTGATTGGTGCTGGATCCTGTTGTGCTCACTGCTGTGTAGTTAGAACTGTACACATTATTGGCGTCAGATAAACTGAAGCTGCTGTAATAGGAAGTAGGTACAACCAGGATGCGATACTGGCTAATATACGTTTCATTCGTAGCGTGGTCAAAGGATACTCTTAAATCACGGCCATCATCATAGTCATTTACGTCGCTTACATCCAAATTGTAGACAGCACTCACATTGTAGTCAACAGCCAACGTAATTAATGTTGACTCCGTTGAGAGAATGTTGGTGCCCAAATTCTTCCCGCTTCCAATCGTTAACACATACACTCTGTAAGGTGTTCCATTCTTAATCAAATTACCACGCACGTCTCTTGCTGACGAGGCTAACACTTGACTGGTGCTAGATCCTGTTGTGCTCACCGTTGTGTAGTAAGAGCTGGAGACATTATTCGCCTCAGATAAACTAAAGTTGTTGGAATAAGCTGTAGGCACAACTAGAATTCGGTACTGGCTAATATACGTTTCATCTGTGGCGTGGTTAAAGGATACTTTTAAATCACGGCCATCTCCAAAGTCACTAACGTCGCTTACACTTAAATTAGAGACATTGACCGAGGACAGCGTAATCGCAGATGAAGCAGCAGACAATAAATTATTGGCTGTATTACTGCCACTATCTACACCCATAACAAACACACGGTAACCAACTCCCGTCTTAATGAGGGCTCCATCCACATCCCTCGCTCCTGACGATAGGATCTGAGTGATATTGGAGCCTGTTTTGTTGACCTGTGTGTAATTTGAACTGCTAACAGCATTTGCTGCCGCCAAATTAAAAGAAGAATAATTAGTAGCTTTGACTACAAATATCCGGTAAGAACTCACCTTGGATTCATCCGATACCTTATTAAAACTTACGGCTAAATCGCGGCCATCACTATAATCGCTCACATCACTTACTTGTACATTACTTGGAGCAACGACTACAGTATTAGTATTAAGCGATATAGTCGAAGAACTATACGAGAGAGCGCTGGTATTATTGCCTTTGCCCACTGCGAAAACATAAGCTACATAGGTTTGATTACCTTTAATGAGGTCACCATCCACATCCCTTGAATTTGCGGTCATTCTAATCGTAGGATTAGTGCCTGTAGCTAAAACAGTAGAATAATTGGCGGATGTAACCTTTTGTGCAGATGAGATATTAAAAGTGCTCCAAGCCTTTACAATCATTACCCGGTAATGATCCACAAGAGCTTCATTAGAAGATTGGGTGAAGCTGACCTGGAGATCACGGCCGTCACCGTTATCACTTACATCCTTTAACTGCACATTCGATGCCGGATTTACAGTTCCAGTTTTACCGCCGGAAGTCGTTATGGTCACCACTTTGGTGCTCGGATTCCAACCCACATCATGACCCAATGACTCACTTACAAACCGTGTAGGAACCATCGTTCTTCCTTTTAAATTCTGACCCGGCACATCTAGAGTTACAGCTTTATTGTTAATCGTGGCTGTCTTTGAGCCAATCTTTAACATAATCGTTGTATCATCTTTAGTTGCAGTTACAGTTTGTGTTTTCTGATTCCACTTGATGGTGGCATTAAAGGCTTCAAAGATTGCCCGTAGGGGTACCATCGTCCGTCCATTTACCATCACCGGTGCTTGATCTGTGGACAATCGAACCCCGTCAATAAAAATACTGATGGGCGCAGTAGCAGCTTTCACTGAAGATTGAAACATCATCGGCAAAACTAATAAGCCCACTAAAATAGAAATCCATAACTTCTTCACAGATTCACCCTCCTGGAATGACGAATACATTTTTTTCCTAACCTTTTGACGCTCCTACTAGGATAAAAGTTTCACGCATTATGGTTACAATATTTTAATCTTGAACCCGTTCCTTCGATCTGCCATAAACCGCTCTGTAAAAAGAAAAAGAAAGCGCAGTGTGCGCTCTCTCCTTTGTGTTATTCGCTGATACTTTTATCCACATTTTTCTTCGGAATTCCATCCAATCCGTACTCCCAATCATAAGCATCAAAAATTTTTCTCGCTACAGGTGCTGCACTACTAGATCCAAATCCGCCTTCAGGAATAACTACAGCTACAGCAAGTTTTGGATTTTCACGTGGTGCAAAAGCTATAAACACTCCGTTATCACGGTTTATGTTTTTACTATCCGTCTGTTGTGAAGTTCCTGTTTTACGCGCAAAATCATAGGGGAAATCACCGAAGGCACTTTTAACGTCACTGTTCATCCCTTTCTTTATCTCCCGCCAATAGGATTTATCGAAAGTAGTCACTTCATCAAGCACTTCCCGTTTGAATTCTTTGATAACTTTACCTTTGGAGTCCGTGATCTTGCTTACTAGCTGTGGTTTGATTCGTTGCCCTTCATTGGCTAGTGTAGCCGCATATTGCGCCAACTGAAGAACGGTATAACGTCCCTGCTGCCCAAAAGAAGCATAAACAAGTGCCGACTGAACTGAACCCGCTTTAGCTTCAGCTTTATAATTCAGATCACCCAAGTATTCCCTTGGTAAACCTATCCCTGTTGGCACACCTAGACCGAATTCTTTCATATATGTGTCCCATACCCCGATGCCCTTAGACTTGTATTTTTCGTACAATTTTTTTCCGATCATATCAACCATATATACGTTTGAAGATTTTTCAATGGCTGTATAAGGATACAAAGATCCGTATACATGATTGGATGAGTTCCTTACATTAGTCTCATGTCCTTCCCTACCAAATGAGGTGATTCCCTTATCTTGATAAGTAGAAGAAGTACTTATAAAGCCCTCTTTTAAGCCAATTAACACACTCAATGGTTTTATGGTCGAACCGAGCAGCACAGTAGATTCAAAATTATGCCCTGATCTTCCCGATGAGTATGGAGTTATTGTTCCATTTTGGTAATGCTTTTCAATTTTTTTATACACCTCTGGAGAGATCGAACCCGTAGCCCAGCTGTTGGTATCATAGTCAGGCATACTTGCCATAGCAATAACATTACCTGTATCCACTTCCATGGCTACAGCGTAACCTGTTAAAGCATCAGGATGTGTTTCTCCCTGAACGGTGTGTGAATGCAACCACTGAATCTGATCTTTAATGGCTTCTTCGGTCTTCAGCTGAATTTTTTTATTAAGGGTAGTCCAGATAGTGCTTCCTTTGACCGGGGGTTCAATACTGACAATTTTTTCCGCCATATTCTGCGGATCTACGGAAACTTCCTTATATCCATTCTGTCCCCGAAGCTCCTTCTGGTATTGCAGCTCCAAGCCATCAAAGCCTACTAGCTCATCCTCTTTATAGTTAAGTCCAGGGTTCTGATTATTTTTCATCGCCTGAAGTACATCCTTATAAAGATCTAAACTAGTAGAGGATTTAAAAAATTTCACGTAACCAACAGCTTGTACAGCCACCGTATCGGTATCATAATGCCTGCTACTTTCCTCTATCACTTCAAGGTTTGGATATTCGTTTTTGTGTTCTAAAAAATAAGCGATTTCTTTCTTAGTTAAACCTGATTTAATTCTTCGTGCTACATAACCAGAGAGTTTTTTTGAATATAAATCCATAGACTCAAGGATCTCTTCTGTGGTTAGTTTTTTCTCATTAGGATCACCATAAGTTTCGAAGGCTTCTGCTAACTTGCTGGCGAGTGCCTTTGATTTATTATTTGCCTCAGCAGTTAAGGTAACTTTTTTCGTAGTTTTATCTGTTTTTGTTGCGGTATATTCCTTATCCAAAGTAAGGTACAAAGATTGAACGGGCGTTGAGTATGCCAATTTCTCACCATCAGCAGCGAGGATATTCCCTCTCAATGCCGATAATGCCACTATTTTCGTATCCCGATTAGCCTCAGCTTCAGATAACGTAGGTCCTTCGACAAATTGCAAGACCGCAAGGCGTAGGATAATCACACAAAAAATAATAAAAGTGCTAAAGAAAAAAATATTGATTCTTAATTCGCCAGAGTTGTTAATAGTTTTGCTGCCGTCTTGTACACCTTTTCTGTCGAAGAGCCTCACATAATCCCACTCCTTATTTCCAAAATTCTACAGCATAAGATTAAAGTATAAACTAGCAAACGGAAATATACAAAATTAAGAATAATAGTTAAATAATTGTTCACAAATCGATAATATCCAATTAAAAAAGCAGCTTTCCCCGGTATGGGAGAATCGCTGCTTTTTGTTTATGGGCGTTGGTGGCCTGCACCAATAAATTCTCAACATTCGCTGAGGCCTACGGACTCAGATGACGTTATATGCGCATTTTTAGCCTTTGGAGCTTGGTTTCGGACTCCAATGACGTTATTTCATAGGAAGAAGGGCAAATCGGGTGCTTTTCATACCAATAGCGACTATGCGGTCCGTTGGCACTTCAAATGCGAAATAAAGCTGCGTTTAAGGTCATCTGTGTCCGATAGCTGTAGCGTAAGGGAGGGGAATTTTAAACAGATGAAACGATGTTTGAGGAGTTCTTGATAGAGCAAGCTCTAATTAATCAGGGGGTGCCCAGCAGCCATTTTACGGCTGATGGGGCACCCCCTGATTTTTTCTTATAACAAAATCTACACTTTTCTAACCTGTGACCGGTACATTAGAAACAAGAAATACGGAGCCCCAATCAGCATAATAATAAGACCTGAAGGGATTTCTTTCGGCGCCATTATGGTTCTTCCGAGCGTATCGGCAATGACGAGCATCAAGCCGCCAAGTAATCCTGACAAAACAATCGAGCGTCTCGTATGATGACCAATCATCATCCGCACCGCATGCGGCGCCATGAGTCCGAGAAAGCCAATTGTTCCCACACTTGCAACGGCTCCCGCTGCAAGCAAAACGCCGATAATCATAGCCCAAAGCCGCGTTCCTCGAACCGGCAAGCCCAATCCTGTTGAACTCTCGTCACCAAATGCCAACAAATCGCATTTTCGGCCCAAATAGTATGCAATCGGAACAAGTACAAGCAGGAATGCAAATAGGATGTAAAATTGATTCCAGCTTCGTCCATAAGTCGAACCCGTTAACCAAATTAAGGAGCTACTGCTCCATAAACTTCCTTTGACGATCATGACCTGGATTCCCGCAGAGGCAATAGCAGAGACTGCGATTCCAAGCAAGATCAGAACCGATGGATTCAAGGACCTGCGCCAGGCCATAAAAAAGACAAAAGCAGCAGCCAGTGCCCCACCCACGATTGCGGCAAGCGGAACTGCAAATACCGTCAATGCTGGCCAAACGGTCATTACGGCCAAAGCACCAAAGCCAGCCCCTGAGGTCACACCAATAATAGAAGCATCTGCCAATGGATTTCGAACAGCACTTTGAATCAATACACCACTGATTGCAAGTGCGATCCCTCCTGCAGCCGCTACGAGTGTACGGGGAAGCCGTAAATTCAGCAGGACGGAATAGGATTGATCCCCCCTATGGAACAGACTACTTAGCAATTCACTGATCGGTATTTTTGTTCCCCCAAACGATAAGCTTACGAGGATAATAACAATGAGCAGCACGGTCATAACTATAACCGTCGGCACAAAGCGCAGACGCAGTCCCGCCCCACCGATACTCATCGATGATTGGCCAGCGCCTGAGCCCGATATATTTTTCATCTTGGTGAGTACCAGCCAAATGAGCCACGGGGCTCCAATAATCGCCATAACTGCACCAACAGGCATTTCACCCACACTGCTTCGCACTACACGCGCTAGCGTATCCGCTGCCGTGATGAGCAAGGCTCCCCACAACGCGCTTGCAGGAATGAGCAGGCGATGCTTGCGAATCCCACTAAGTCTGACGAGATGGGGAGCCACTAAGCCGACGAAGCCAATCGGTCCAACCACGCTGACTACAACCGCAGCCATTAATACCGATAGGCCAAGTCCTGTCGCCCGAATTAACCCTACTCGCTGTCCAAGTGAACGAGCGGTTGACTCATCGAGCTCCAGCGCATCAAATTGTCTGCCGGCAAATATCGCTGCCAATAGCAGCACTACGACAAAAGGCCAGGCATATATAACACCGTCCCAATCCAACTGGATTAGGGAACCTGAACCCCATAAAAACAGATTTTGTGTTTCTGTTCTTTTAAAAATATGTATGGCCGATGTAAACGCTCCGAGCACCATGGAGACGATCATACCTGACAAAGCCAGCCGAACAGGTGTGGCTGCCTTGCCTCCACTCAATAAATAAGCGGCTAAAGCAGCAAGCAGTCCCCCTGCAACTGCGAGCAAAAATGGAAACTCATGCTGCAAAGCAGGAAAAGCTACCATACCAAGCACGACCATAAAGTATGCCCCGGCATTAATCCCAAGTGTATCTGAGGAAGCAAGCGGGTTCTTCGTTATAGTTTGCAATAATGCCCCAGCCACAGCCAGAGCAGCCCCGGCCAGCAGACCAATAACTGTACGTGGCATGCGGATATCCCAGAGCAGATTATGTTCCATTATATCTTGGCGATTCAGCAAACCATCTATTACAGTAGCTGCAGGAATCTTGGCTTCCCCAAAGCCCAAACTTAAAACGAACAGAATGAAGAGGACGGCAAAGCCGCCCCCAAATATTCCAATGATCCCCCAGTTCATGCCGATAGAGGCTTCTTTGCTACTCTTTTCGTTCATAACCGCACTCATTTCGTTAATGTATTTACAACTTCATCCACGATAACTTTGGAGGAGATCGGACCGCCGAACACCCAAGTAGTACTGCTCAATCCGAAGGTGCGATTCTCTTTTACAAAGTTAAGGCCATTCCAAACGGAATTATCCTTCAGTTCTTTCGTGAAAATATTATCATCCTCTTGGACGATATAGATTAGATTTGTATCCTGAACCGCAGGCAATGCCTCAACTGTAGAGGTACTGAATCCGTAAACTTCGAAATTTTCGGGTTTCCAGTCGTTTTTCAGACCGATCCGATCCAAAGTTTGTACCGCAAGTGAATTATCTGTAAAAAGACGCATCGTTGCTGCATTCTGGTAGCTGTATGCTTGTGTCAGTACATAGTTCAAGCCTTCTTTGCCTGCATCAGCCAGCTTTGCTTTTGCATCTGCATAATGTGCATCCAAATCAGCAAGAACCTTATCGGCTTCTGCTGTTTTACCTACTGCCGCTGCAATTGTTTTGAAAGTATCTTCCATCAGTGTGTACTGATTACCTTCTCCTTCATTCGGATACAAGCCGAAAATCAATGTTGGAGCGATACTTTTAAGTTGATCATAAATTCCTTCATGCCCACCCGTATTGGCAATAATCAGATCAGGCTTTAATGAAGCAATTGTCTCCAGATCTGGCTCGTCACGGGAACCAACATCAGTCACGTTTGCATCAAGTGGTGCTTCAGAAGTCACATACAGCTTATAGTTTTCGTTATCTGCGTTACCTACTGGCTGCACTCCCAGTGCAATAACATCCTCCGTAAAGGTCCATTCCAATACCACAACTCTTTGCGCAGGTTTGTCCAGCGTAATCTCACCTTTAGAATCCTTTAAAACAATAGGACCGCTTGTAGATTCACTGCCCGCGTTTTCAGCAGCTGGTTTGTCAGTTGCTCCCGCGTTCGATGTTGAATTATTCTTTTGGTTAGTACCACAGCCTGATACGACCAATATGATAGCAACAACCATAAATAAACTAATTAACCTTTTGTGCATTTACTTTATCCCCCTGGATTCAACGTTCGAAGTTGATTCCATGATAACCGTTATCAATCTATTGATAATGATTATCACAGAAAACATATTAGTAATCTTATACGCGATTCTCCCGAAAGTCAAAGTTAAAATTTAAGGCTTAACCGTCCCTACTCCATGATCTGGTTTGTAATTCTTTCAATGTGTATGGTCAGATACAGCATTTCATCATTTGTTAACTCCCGATTATATGTTTTATCAATATAGATTTTAATTTTCTCAACGCTTGCGAAAGCTTCCTTATACTGCTGCTTTACCAAAATAAATAGGCCATTCTCATTATCAGGAGGTGGAGTACCGTTGATGAGACGTTGTGCAAAAAATTTCAAATGAGTGATAAAACGGTAATAAGCAAGGGACTCCTCGTCGTACTCTAGCCTGAAATGGCGCTTCACGATATTTAGGATGTCGTTCATAATCTTGGTGATATTCACCATGTTAGGCATCTCTTCATTTAGTTCAGCATTCACCAGATGGAGAGCAATATGTCCGGCCTCATCTTCGGGAAGTCTGACTCCGAGCTTGGAATGTATGATTTGAAGCGCAGCTTTCCCAACCTCATATTCTTCTTTATAGAATCTTTTGATTTCCCAAAGCATGGCGTTTTTAATCTTCATCCCTTTTGAGAATCTCTCCAGCGCAAAACTGATATGATCTGTCAGACTAACATAAATACTGTCATCCAGCATTTTACCGAGCTGCAGTTTGGCGAAGTTAATAATCTCTTCTGAGAGCTCCATGTGCTCGATTGGAATCTCGGAAAGCAGCGTTTTTAGCTTATCTGAAAGTTTTTGATTACTTAAAGTGAATATCTTTTCAATTTTATCTTCTTCTAAAAAGTCTCCACGTTTTTTCTTAAAGGCCAGTCCTCTTCCCATAACTACTAGTTCAAAATTTTGGTCATCTATGACAGTAACAACATTGTTGTTTAACACTTTTTCGATCCGCATATTACAGCTCCTTACCTTTTCATTTTACGAAGCTAGCACTTTTTTATAGTATTCTATAATAAAAAATCGATCTCTAAGTAGCAGTACTAAGAGATCGATTCCATTCATACCTTATGACTCTTCAATAGATCACACTACAACAGTCAGCAGATCTTCACCCGGTGTAATAGCTGTTTTATTGGTACCAATCACATCACTATAATTAGCCGTATTGGTAATAATTATCGGCGTTGTGCATTGATAACCTTCATTTTTTATTTGTTCAAAATCAAACTCAATCAATAGATCACCCTGTTTAACTGTTGCTCCTTCTTGCACTTTCACATCAAAGTATTTACCTTTTAGCTTCACGGTTTCTATACCGATATGAATCAAGACCTCAACACCCTCATCTGATACTACCGCAATACAATGACCTGTTCTGAAAATAGTGGATACAACTCCACTTACCGGTGAATAAAGCTTACCTTCTGTGGGTTCAATTGCAATCCCCTTGCCCATTGCTTCTGAAGCAAAGGCAGCATCATCTACTGAGGTTAACGGGATTACGTTACCAGCCAGAGGGCTTACAACGGTTGAACTTTTAACGGCGTGAGGGAGGATAACCTCGCTTTTTTCAGTATTCGTTTTTTCTTCTACAATATTCACTTTCTTTTTATCTTCATAACCAAATACCATGGTAATTACCATAGCCAATACAATGGTCACTCCTGCTATAATCGCTTGAACGGCCAGCGGAGAGAATGCAGGAAGACTTAATACGCTGACAAATGCGAAGACTTCCATCTTCACTTTGAAAAGACCACTAAGTGCTCCACCTACTCCGCCGGCAATGGTTACATAAATGAAAGTTCGTTTGTAACGAGTCAGCAATCCGTAAATAATAGGTTCTGTTACACCGGAAAGCGCGCCTGGTATAAATGTACTGCCGGCCAATGTTTTCAACTGTTTGTCCTTTGTTTTCAGGAAGATCCCCAACGCTACACCCAGCTGAGCGAAGATGGCCATGCCGGCCATTGCATATATCGGATCTCCACCCTTAGCAATATTCTCAAGAATAATTGGCACAAGTCCCCAGTGCAATCCGAGCACAGTCAAATACGTCCAAGCTATTCCCACAATTGCTCCCGTAACAATACCGCTTTTCGTACTGAGGAACAAAATAGCGTCTCCAATTAAATTCCCTACATTCACGCCAAACGGTCCGAACGCTAAAATAGTTAACGGCACAATCACAATCAAACATAGCATAGGGACTAAGAACATCTGCAAATCCTTGTGTATAAACTTTCTTAGCTGCTTATCCAATAAAGCGTATATACAGATGGCGATAAAAATCGGAAACACGCTTGATGAATAGTCCGAAATTACTAAAGGAATACCTAAAAAATGTGGAGATTCAACACTTGCTAATCCCGTAATATTAGGCTCAAGTAAGGCCGCACCGATACTACCACCCACATAAGCATTCACACCCAGCCTAATCGATAACGTAATCCCTAAGAAAATGGGTAGAAAATAAAACACGGCATTACTAGCGCCGGCTAATACTTTGTAAGTTTCGCTATCCGCACTTAGAACATGTAACGAAGCAAGTACGGTTAATAGCGCTTTCAACATACCCGCACCTGCTAAAGCACCAATCAGAGGCGAAAAGCTTCTAGAAATAACATCAAAAATCAAAGTCCCTATAGGTTTCTTTACCTTGTTCTCGCCAGAATCACTGTTAGGGGATATGGATTTGGCAATTTCTTTATACACATCAGCAACATGGGTACCCACTATAACTTGAAACTGTCCCCCTTTGCTAACGACCCCAATAATCCCTTTCATTTTCTCCAAATTTTCTTTATCAGCTTTTTGCTCATCGTTAAGTGTGAATCTTAGTCGCGTGGCACAATGAATCACATTGTTAATATTTTTCTCCCCACCGACAGATTGGATAATGTCTTTACTTAGCTGTTCATAACTCATTTTTATACACCCCTCTGTAACAGATCAATTAATCACGGATATCAGGGAACACAAAAAAACCTAAATCACATCTATGTACGAGTGAGATTATCCCCGTAATCATAAATGAAACTTAGGTTTTGCCTGCTATGCAGTAGCAATCCTGATATCCGATTAATTTAATATTTACAAATTAACATGTTCAATTAATGATGTCAACAATAAACCAGTGTCTGTATAATATTGGATAACAAAAAAAGGCCCTGATAGATCAAGAATAACTTGATTATCAGGACTTTTTTTATTAGAACAGGCTTTGTCCGTTGGATTCAATTACTTCTTTGTACCAGTGGAAGGACTTCTTACGGTATCTCTCCAGTGTACCTGAACCATCATCATGACGATCTACATAAATGAAACCATAACGTTTCTTCAGCTCGGCGCTTGTTGCGCTAACCAAGTCGATGCAGCCCCAGCTTGTGTATCCCATAACTTCCACGCCATCAGCAATAGCTTCTGCTACTTGAACCAAATGATCTCGCAAATAATTGATCCGGTAATCGTCGTTTACGATCTTCTCACCGTTCCCGTCTACAACCAGCTGATCGACTGCGCCAAGGCCATTTTCCACGATAAACAGCGGTTTTTGGTATCGGTCATAGAATATATTCATCACATAACGCAAGCCCTGCGGATCGATCTGCCAACCCCATTCGCTCGCTTCCAGATACGGATTCGGTACCCCACCCAGCAGGTTTCCTTCTCCTCTGATCTGTTTCTCCGGATCAGCCGTTTCACATGTGCTCATATAGTAACTGAACGATATGAAATCCACGGTATGCTTCAGAATTTCCTCGTCCCCTGGCTCGAAATGAATGTGAATTCCATTTTCCTTAAAGAACCGTTTCATATAGCCTGGATAATAACCTCTGCTATGAACATCCGCAAAAAACATATTTTTGTGATCACTTTGCATCGCCTTGATCAAATCGTCCGGATGCGGAGTGAGCGGATAAATTGGCATGCTCAGCACCATGCAGCCTATTTTGAAATCAGGATTGATCTCATGACCGATTTTTACCGCCAAAGCACTTGCAATGAACTCATGGTGAATGGCCTGATACAGATCCTGCTTACTCAATTTTTCCAATGGAGTATTGATTCCGCCACTCATAAATGGGAACTCTAGGATAGAATTGATCTCGTTAAAGGTCAGCCAGTATTTGACCTTGTTCTTGTAACGATTAAAGATCGTTCTCACATAACGCTCGTAAAATTCCACCATCTTACGGTTAACCCATCCATCATACTCTCGTGCCAAATGCAGCGGGGTCTCATAATGGGAGATCGTAACTAGCGGTTCGATGCCGTATTTATGACACTCGTCGAACAGGTCGTCGTAGAACTGCAAGCCCTGTTCATTCGGCTCCAGCTCGTCCCCTTTCGGGAAAATCCGGGACCAGGCAATAGACGTCCGGAATACTTTAAAGCCCATTTCCGCAAACAGCTTAATATCTTCTTTATATCGGTGATAGAAATCGATACCAATCAACTTCATGTTATCGTCGGTAGGAACTTCTGTAGGCGCAGACTTAATGCCATGCGGCATGACATCTTGGGTAGACCAGCCTTTGCCATCATCCTGATATGCCCCTTCAAGCTGGTTAGCGGCTACAGCCCCACCCCATAGGAATCCTTCTGGAAATTGTAAGTTCATATTTCTTCCCGCCTTTGCTATTGTGATAGTATAGGTTTACTGCTCTAATCCGAATCCTAAACCTTGGAACGCGTTACATGTCAAGGATTAATCTTGCAAAGGAGATAAGCCGATGTCCACACTTGACGAAATTGCTAAGCTGTCGGGCTTTTCCAAAGCTACGGTATCCCGAGTCCTGAACGATTCTCCCCATGTCAGCAAGGAAACTAGGGAGAAAATTCTCGCCATTATGAAAGAGACGGACTATGTTCCCAATCGGAATGCCATATCTTTATCCAAAGGCCAAACCCAGCAAATCGGCATGATTACCTTAGACCTCAACGAGCTTATTTTGTGCTTCATGAACAGCTTCGTCGAAATTTCCGGCCGTTACGGGTATCAGACGATTATTTATACCACCGGCGGTGATAAGCAAAAGGAACTTCAGGCCTTCGAGGATCTCAAACAAAAAAGAGTCGACGCTCTGCTTATTCTGACCGCTGTTAACGATAAAAATGTCATAACTTCCTACTGCAAATACGGCCCGATTGTGTCTTGGCAACGCATGGACCATCCTGAAATACCGTCAGTTGCCATGAACCAATATGATGGATATGCACTCGCTCTAGAGCATTTGATAGAGCGGGGTTATACGCGTATCGCTAATGCTTTTGGCCGCCCAAGCAGCATAAATACCCAGAGTAGACGACTAGCTTATGAGCAAATCATGACCAAATATAATCTTCCCATCGTTGAGAAATGGTATTACTCCACGATTTATGGAATCCGTGACGGAGAGCAATTGGTGCGAACCCTAATTGGACAACCCGATCAGCCGGATGCCATTCTGTGCTCCAATGATTTGGTGGCGGTGGGCGTTCTGAGCGAAGCACGTAGACAGCAGCTGGATGTGCCCCGTGATCTAGCTATCATTGGTTTTGATAATTCGGAGCTGTCACAGACACTCGGAATTACCACTGTTCGGAATCCGATTGCAGGACAGGCGGAGAACGCCTTTCTTCTGCTGGCTCCAACCCTGCTTGGACTGGATATGGAGCTGCAGCCCCTATCGTTCCAACTGATCGAACGGGAGACAACATAGGTTGCCCATTCCCAGAAGATTCCGACTGTACATTCCATAAAAAAAGTAAAATTGTATTGAAAATATGATGAAGATGGGTGTTTTTTATGACAAATAATGTATTGAATCCTAGGGTTGATAAATTCTTAAGTAAAGCGAAACAATGGCGGGAAGAATATGAGCAGTTGAGAACGATCGTGCTTGATTGCGGGCTGACCGAAGATTATAAGTGGATGCATCCATGTTACACATTTGATGATAAAAACATAGTACTAATTCATGGATTTAAAGAATATTGTGCGCTTCTCTTTCACAAAGGTGCCTTGTTACAGGATCCCAATGGGATTCTAATTCAACAAACAGAAAATGTGCAGGCAGCGCGCCAGATTCGGTTTACGAATGTGCAACAAATCGTTGAAATGGAAGCTGTTCTGAAAGCCTACATTCAAAATGCCATAGAAGTTGAAAAGGCGGGTTTGGAAGTCGAATTAAAAAAGAAAGAGGATTACCTCATTCCTGAAGAGCTTCAGACTAAATTCGCTGAACTTCCTGGCTTAAAAACTGCTTTTGAAGCCTTAACGCCTGGACGGCAAAACGCATATATTTATCATTTTTCTCAAGCGAAACAATCCAAAACCCGCGTATCCCGAATTGAAAAATTCATCCCGCAAATCCTTGAGGGTAAGGGATTAAATGATTAGCGTTGCTGACAATGAGTCAATTAAGCCTTAGGGTTAGTTGACTCATTTTTTAATTTGTCTTCTTTTAACTGCTTGTAATAATCCTCAACAAAGGCCTTGAACTTTTTAGCGACATTAGTCATGTACCGGTTGGTATACCATGAGATTTCAATGGTGCGGGTACTTATGGGTTCTTCAATGGGAAGAAGCACAACAGAGGATCCTTGAGAACCCCCCCAAGTTACAGCGGGGATAAAAGAAACCCCTAGTCCCGAACGGACTAGACTGCGTACCATCGAAGGCTCATCGCATTCATAAATGATACGCGGAGCAAATCCGGCGGCGTGACAGAGAGAATCCGTCGTTTCGCGCAGCTGCTTGCCTATTTTCAAACTGATAAAACCGTCTTCCGCGAGTTCATTCAGACGTACACTTTTACGGGTTGCGAGCCTGTGCTCATTAGGAACCGCCAGCAGGATTTCTTCCGTTAATACCGGTGTGGACACTGTTCCTGGAATCTTGAGCGGAGTAGAAGAAATACACAAATCAAAAGCCGGATAACGTGAGATCTCCTGATCCTGCTGCAATAGCTTGAATTGAGCTTCCGGGTACTTCTGACGAAATAATGTGATCATATCCGGAAGCAAATAGGAACCCGCTTGGATAAAAATCACTACAGTTCCTGTCGGTCGCTCAGACAAGTCCAATAGCTCTGTTTTCCCCTCCTCTAACGTTTGTAGGGCTAAATCAACTTTCACAAGAAACCGCTTTCCATATTCATTTAATCGAATGTATTTTCCTGTGCGATCAAACAATTTGACGTTTAATTCGCCCTCAAGATTTTTGATCATTTTACTTATAGCAGGCTGTGAGATTTGGAGTATTTCGGCTGCCAGGGTCATATTCTCAAGCTTTGCAACCGTTTGAAAGTACCGAAGCGAAAGTAAATCCAACGAAACCACCTCTTCTATAACCTTAGAGTTATGTATTTTATATATAATAATATATTTTTCATCATCATAGCAGAACACTATAATAAAGAGAATTAAAAATACATAAGAATCTGCAGGAGAAAGGGGAACTATAAATGAGCACACGAGAACCCATGGAAGAAATTATTACAGTCTCCAGTGGTCAGCTTAAGGGCATACGTCTGCCAGCACTTGGGGCGATCGCATGGTTAGGGATTCCTTATGCGGAACCTCCCATAGATAAGCTCAGATGGAAAGCACCGCGTGAGATAGAACTTTGGACAGGTGTATTGCCTGCATGCCATTTTAATAATAGCAGTGTCCAATTCATTCAAGGGGAACCTGGCGGCAGTGAAGATTGCCTTTTTTTGAATATTTGGCGACCGGATCATGCCGAGGCAGGCTTACCCGTATTCGTCTTCCTCCACGGCGGCGGAAATATTGGGGGTTCGGGACGGGATTTTCAAGGTGGAGAATTGGCGTGTAAGACAAATAGTATAGTGGTTACAGTGAATTACCGTTTAGGAGCAATGGGATTTTTCCGGCATCCCTCACTCCGAACTGGGGACCCCTTGGATGACTCAGGAAATTACGGTCTCCTCGATGTTCTTCATGCGCTAAAGTGGCTGCACAATAACATTGTTTGCTTTGAGGGAAATCCAGGGAACATAACATTAGGGGGCCAGTCTGCAGGTGCAAGAAATGCATTAGCTGCTTACCTTTCACCGCTGGGCAGAGGGCTCTTTCATAAGCTTTTTATTATGAGCGGAGGTTTAACAACGGCTGTTACGGAGCAAAGCGAAGAAAAAGCAGCTGACATTTTAACAGAGTTATTAATAAAAACAGGAATGGTCAGCACTCAAGATGAGGCAAGAGTATGGATTTCCACACAATCTGCGGATAAGATTTCCGCCTTCCTATATCGTCAGAATGCCTTTCACTTTGTCAAAATCATTCGTGAGACGGGGCTTCAGATGGCTGCTTTTCCCCATTTGATCGAAGATGGCACGGTCATTCCTATTGGTGGCTTCGACAATCTAAATAACCGCGATCACCCTTCCCTGCCGATCATCCTTGGCAGCACTGCCAGCGAATTCTCCGAGTTCACTTTATGGGATACTCATTTCTTCTCCCTAGTGCAAAAGGAAGAGTTAGCCGGAAATCTGGAAGAAAAGAAGCTCTATGAAGCTGCAGTCCAATATGGGAGCGATCTGTATGCAGAATTTAATGTAGAGCAGACTACAGAGATATTATTAAGTGCGATTCCGGAGATGCCCATCTATGCTTACCGCTTCGCCTGGGGGTTAAGAGACGGAGTGATCGATCCTTACATCCGTTTTCTTATGGGTGCCCCGCATGGTGCAGACATCCCCTTCTATACAGGTGACTTTTCCGGTGTCCAGGAAAGATTTCCTGCGGATGTAATTTCCGAGCATAACGAGCCTGGGCGTAACATGCTCTCTTCCCTAATGAGGGACTATTTACGGCATTTCCTATATACCGGTAATCCTAATGCTGAGGGACAACCTGCTTGGCAACGATACACCCCTAATCCCCGGTCTGCGGAAATTCTCTGGTTAGATGCTAGCCAGGATCAAACTATTGTTCAATCCGTCTGCAAACTTGTAAAAAAAGATATCCTGTCCCAAATGGACAATGATCCCCGTTTAGCAGCAGAACAGCGCAATTGGCTAAAAAACAATTTATTTGCGGGACGTTTTTTCTGGTAAAATAAATGATTGTAGAATTGACGTAGAGGAAGGAACATGCTGTTGTGCTAACTTACTTACTGCTCTTAGTCATCGGGCTAGCAGCTGGCATTTCCGGTTCATTGGTCGGACTTGGCGGCGGGTTCATCGTTGTGCCTGCGTTGGCTTTCCTTTTTCCTGATATGGAGCCTTCACATCTGGCTGGAACATCAATGGCGATGCTGCTTTTCAACTCCATCTCAAGTACTTATGTGTACGCAAAGCAGAAGAGAATCGATTATCAAGCAGCGCTCACCTTTGCCGCCGTTTCGATTCCGGGTTCAGTAATAGGTGCACTCTTTACCAAGCAAATGGGCGGGAGAATGTTTTTCGTAAGCTTCGGTATTTTTTTAATCCTTGTCGCTTTATTGCTCTTGTTCAAGCCGAATAAACCCATCCATTGGCCTTTCAAACCAACCGTGAAGCGAAGCTTTTCCGATAATAGCGGTGCTCATTTCGAATATGCTTATCATATGCCTACCGGCATAATCATCAGTTTTCTTGTTGGCTTTGTAGCAAGCCTATTTGGGATTGGCGGCGGGAGTCTTATGGTTCCGACAATGACCTTACTTCTCGGCTTTGCCCCCCATATCGCTGTTGCAACTTCTATGCTTCAAATTTTCCTGTCAGCTATCGTAAGCACCACAACACATGCCTTTTTATTGAATGTTGAATGGTTTATGGTGTTAGCCCTAGCACCTGGCGCAATTATCGGCGGTCAAATTGGCGCACGCCTGGCAAAACGCCTTCCTGCCAAGCTGCTTTTAAAGCTATTAGCCGTTTTTCTCATCATCGTTTCGCTTCGTTTGATGATGAAAGGGTAGGTCATTATGTAAAAAGTCCTGATGGATCAAGAGTTTCTTGATCCTCAGGACTTTTTTATTGTGACTGTGGGACTGATTCCTTGATATCAACGACATTTCAAATTGCAGGGCAGAAACGGATCCCCTCTTCTATCATAATTTAGCCCCCTATGGATAAGAGACTTGGCCAATCCTATCGAATTTTAAGTCTCTTCAGGATTTCTTTAGAATTCCCCCACCTAATTCCTCAGTTTTTTTAGTTAAGATTTCTGTATTGAAGTAAGCGAAGGAGGTGGCATATTGGCCAGTAATACCGTCTTAGAGCTAATCAATCAGTATGGATATCTGATTTTTTATCTTGCTTTCACGTTAGGCCCTTTTGGAATTCCAATCCCTAATGAAATTACAATCCTCACTGGAGCTACCCTAAGCCACATGGGGATTATCAATTCCTGGATGACTTATTTCTGCATTTTATCAGGGCTATTAACGGCCTTTACGGTTGCCTACTTTGCAGGTAAATTCTTTGGGCAAAAGCTGAAGTGCAAATTTGAAGCTAATAGACATTTTAAAAAAGCAGAGCAGATTCTAAAAAAACGTGGGCGTACAGCTATGTATATCGGCATGTTTATTCCAGTTGTACGTTACATCATTCCCATGTTGATCGGGCTCAGCGGTACAAGCTATAAACGATTTGCCCTTATTTCATATCCCAGTGCTTTAAGTTGGACCTTACTGTTCTTTTTTGTAGGAACGTACTTTGGAGATCACATCCTATCAAAATTAATAAACATCTAAATCAATTCTAAAATTATGGAGGAATTCCGAATGAGCTTCAATGAAAAACTCTTATTTTTAAGAAGTTTTATTCATGATCCAAAACAGGTAGGCAGTGTTACCCCGAGTTCCCGGTTTCTGGCACACAGCATGGTTAACCAAGCCCCTTGGCATGAAGTTAAAGCAGTCGCTGAACTTGGATCAGGTACAGGTGCAATCACCCGTGTAATCAATACTAAGGTAACTAGTACAACGAAAGTGTTACTATTTGAGATGGATAAAACCATGAGGCATAACCTGAAGACAAGCTATCCGGACTTTTCCTGTTATCATAATGCTGCTAGTTTAGTAGAAACAATTAAAAGTTCACATATTCATCAGTTGGATTGTATTTTTAGTGGGCTGCCCTTTTTCAATTTTGAGCCCGAATTAAGAAATACATTGGTTGAACAGATCTACCAATCCCTTAAACCTGAGGGATTATTTATCGCCTTTCAGTATTCACTTCAAATGAAGAAGCAACTCTCCGAATATTTTAATATTGATACAATAAAATATGTGCCATTTAATTTTCCTCCCGCTTTCGTCTACGTCTGTCGTAAAAGGGAAACATAATAAAATAAATATAGAAGAGGGGCAGCGTCCATTGAATACTATTCTTGTTGCAGATGATGATTCTGAAATTCGAGATGTGATTCATGTTTACTTAAGAAATGAAGGTTACCAAGTGCTTGAAGCTGCAGATGGTCAAGAGGCGTTGAGTACAATACAAACAACATCCATTCAACTGGTTATCCTGGATGTCATGATGCCTCAAATGGACGGTATCACAGCCTGTCTCAAAATTAGGGAAATATCAAATATCCCAATTATTATGCTCTCAGCCAAGCAAGAGGACATTGATAAAATCACAGGTCTAACTACCGGGGCAGACGATTACATGATCAAACCGTTTAATCCACTGGAACTACTGGCCCGTGTAAAAGCTCAGTTACGGCGTCAGTCCTTAATTGGAAAGGAAGAATTCAACTCTCTGCTTATAATTAAAAACCTGATCATAGATAAAAATAAACATTCCGTAAAGTTAAATGGAATTGAAGTTTCATTAACTCCACTAGAGTTTGCGATTTTAACCCTGCTTGCAAGCCGGCCTGGGCAAGTTTATAGTTCGGAGCAAATTTACGAGAGTGTATGGAAAGAGCCTTACGGATATTCTGACAATACCGTAATGGTTCATATTCGTAACTTAAGAGAAAAATTAGAGGAAAATCCAAGAGAACCTCTGTATATTAAGACAGTCTGGGGAGTTGGTTACAAAGTTGATTAAAATCATACGAAATCTACAAATAAATAAACGCATTCAATCCAATATCTTAATCAGGATGGTGTTGAGTTTCATAATTACCATTGCGATAAATACCTCACTTAGCATCTTGTTCTTTCATTTTGGAAATGCGACAAAATTGGATTGGGTGTTCAATTTTCTTGCCTACCTTCTTACTCCGATGTTTTTCATTATTTTCGTTATTACATTTTTTACATTGACCCGGCGAATCGTCAAAGATTTAATTGCGCTGGAACAAGGACTTCAGATTATATCCGAAGGTAATTTGAGTTATCGGGTAAATGTTGTGCGCCAAGATGAACTAGGACTGGTGGCTTTGAACATCAACCGGATGGCAGAGCGCTTAGAGCAACAGATCATCAAGGAACGCGAAATAGAAAAATCCAAGATGGAGATGATCACGGGGATTTCACACGACTTACGTACCCCTCTTACAAGTATTATCGGGTATATTGAGCTTTTACGTACAGAATCGTACCAAGATAAAAAAGAATACACACGTTTTATTCAAAACACCTATAACAAGGCGCTTCATTTGAAGAAACTCCTCGATGATTTGTTTGAATATACCCGACTTAATTCGGCTGACTCCCGTTTAAATCTGGAGAGAATCGATTTGTCGCAGCTTTTGAATCAATTGTTATTCGAATTCGAACCGATCGCTCAAGAAAACAATGTCCACCTTATAAAAGATATAGATAAGAGTCCAATCATCACCTTAATCGACAGTGAGAAAATAGCCAGAGCCATAGATAATCTACTTATGAACGCCTTAAAATATTCCATCAGCCCGGGAAGCATTAGCATACGAATTACAACCGATTCTGAACACTGTACCATTGCGATTGAAAATAAAGGAACTCCCCTCTCACAGGATCAAGAAAACCGTCTATTTGACCGATTTTATAAGGTTGACCACTCAAGAAAAAGCCAGGGAATTCAAACCGGGGCAGGACTTGGTCTTTCGATAGCTAGGAATATTGCTGAGTTGCACAAGGGTACTTTAACGCTTAAACACACTCATGACGTCTTCACATTCCAACTGAGATTGCCTTTCGGAGAGGATTGCTAATTGATTATGTCTGAATACTTACTTTTCTTACAAGGCTTCCTCAAAGATCCAAAGCGGGTAGGAAATATTCTACCCAGTTCGCAATTATTAGCCAATAAAATAGTCCAGTCTGTACAATGGCATAATGTAAATGCCGTTGCAGAGCTTGGAGCTGGTACAGGTGCTATTACACATCTCATGACATCACAATTAACGAATTCTACAAAAGTGCTTTTGTTTGAGCGGAATAAAAAAATGAGAGAACACTTAAAAGCAATTTATCCGGAATGCATTTTCCATTCCAACGCCAGCTACTTACTCAAGAAATTGAATCAGGAAGGCATCCGTGAGTTAGATTGCATAATTTGCGGATTACCATTTTTTAATTTTTCAATTGAAATGCGTGACAAAATCCTACATCAGATTGTTAAGTCACTTAAACCAGGCGGAATTTTAGTTGCATATCAGCACTCGCTGCACATGAAAAAAAGATGGGCTAAACAACTACTTATTGAGAAAATTGAATTTGTGCCTTACACTTTCCCTCCAACATTCGTATATATTTGTCGTAAAAAAGAATGACACATGAATATTCGGAAAACAGTAATTTCTAAAGAATGTATAAGTATTGAGAATGGAAATGGCCAGGCTTATGTGCAGCCAATACTGTTGCAGGATTATAAAAAAGTCCTGATGATCAAGATTATCTTGATCATCAGGACTGGATTTACTGTGAGAAAACTACGTTCCAAACGGTGACAAGATGACTTACAACTCACACCACGTTACAAACGGTGACAATTTATCCCCGCTGTCTCATGCCCTCAAACAGCAAAATCGTCGCCGCCATTGCGGCGTTCAGCGATTCCGCGCGGCCTGCCATCGGGATGATGATACTCTTGTCCACGAGTCGCGCCGTTTCCGGCGAGATGCCTTTTCCTTCGCTGCCAATCAGCAGCCACTGGCTGCCCTGAAAATCGTGCTCATAGCACGATTCTTCGCCCTGCAGCGAAGTGCTCACCAGCAGCGCCCCATTTTCCCGGGCCTGTGGCAAAATCTCACTTAAATCTCCCTCCACCACCGGAAGATGGAACATCGAGCCCATCGTGGACCGGATGGTCTTCGGATTATAGAGGTCGGCACAGCCTTGTCCGAGGATCACTCCGTCTGCTCCCGCTGCATCCGCACTGCGAATGATGGTGCCGACATTGCCGGGATCTTGCACGCCGTCCAGCACAACCACAAGGCTATCCTTCTTCGCTAGGATAGCTTCTACAGCCTGCTGTTCCTTCCGCACGATGGCGAACACCGGCTGCGGCGTATTGGTGCTGCTGCATTTTGAGATGATCGCCGCCGAAACGCCAATCACTTCCATTCCCTGAACGGCCTGAAGCAGCCCCTTAAGTTCAGCAGGCATTCCTTTGTCGAGGTCATAAGCAAGGCATTCCACATCTGCTTCAGCCAGCAGTGCTTCTTGAACCAGATGAACGCCCTCTACGATATATTTACGAGCCTTGTCACGATGCTTTTTCTCCTGTAACCCGGCCCACTCTTTAACCCGCGTATTTTGCGGAGACATGATTTCCATAAAGTCTTCCTTTCTTCTGCCTTGCCATTTATTCTTTGTTCCTACTGATACGCCATCTCCAGCTTCGTCAAATTATCCTTATGCCCAACAATAACAAGGATATCGCCATCGATCAGGCGATCCTCTGCACGGGGAGAGATGTTCATTTCTTCACCTTGGCGGATGGCCATTACGTTGCAGCCAAATCTTGCGCGGATGTCGAGCTCCTGTAGATTTTTTCCGAGCATCGGTCCGGATACCTTCATATCCAGAATACTGTAGTCCGGCGACAGCTCAATATAATCCAATATATTAGGCGAAGCAAGATGATGCGCAACCCGCATTCCCATATCCCGTTCAGGATAAATCACCTTGTCCGCACCAATTTTGCTTAATACTTTGCCGTGCAGTTCACCTTTGGCTTTTGCCAGAATTGCAGGCACACCCAGGTCTTTTAGGATAAGTGTTGTCAGGATGCTAGCTTGTATGTCCTCGCCAATGGCTACAACCACCACATCAAAATTGCGAATACCAAGGGCACGCAGCGCCTCCTCATCCGTGGAATCTGCAGATACGGCATGAGTTACAATACTTGAAATTTCCTGTGTTCGCTGCTCGTCAGCATCAATCGCAAGTACATCAAACCCCATGCCGCTGAGCGCCTTAGCAACACTAGATCCGAAACGCCCCATACCGATGACGGCATATTGTTTTTTGGCCATGTCTATGTACCTCCCGTAGCATTCTATATCTCAAACAGTATAGCATAAGCCAAGAAGAAACGTCATTGCCGTCCTTATGGATGACAACCGTTTCTCGTAGGAATATAAGGATGATATATATGTGTCAAACTTATACTATCTTATATTTGGACAAAAACTTGAATTTCCAGCACCTTTGCAGGGCACATTATAACGAGGTCAATATCACTATATTTTCAAAAAAGGAGGTACATTATGCCCGTTACCATTGACTTGCGCCAGGCGATTATTCATAAAGTGCACGGTCAATCTGAAGAGGATTTACGTCATATGATTGAAGGCTCTGTGGACGGTCCGGAGGCAGCACTCCCGGGACTTGGCGCCGTGTTCGAAATGATCTGGAAGGATTTAGATCCCGCTAAGCAAGATAGGTTGGTTACCATGCTGCATGATCACCTGGAGACTATTACCCCTGGGGATATCACATCGTAAACTGACCGCAACTAGTCAAAAACCTCCGCTCACCATGGTGTAACTTCACCTATGGAGGCGGAGGTTTTATTATTACATTCAGAAAGTTATAGCGTCCTAATTATAGTAATGCTTTTGGAGCCATTTCCAGGAATTTAGCTGTCGGGTTCTTATCCATCGCTGTCCGCATAGCATATTCGTTCTCGAACAACACGACAAAATTGCCCTTCTTATCCGTCACCAACGTTGAGTTGATTCTGAATTTGCTCGCATCCGGCTTAGTTTCATCTACGATCCAACGTGCAAACTGGTACGGCATTCTCTGCAACTGAACATCCACACCATATTCACCCTTCATGCGGTACTCAAACACTTCAAACTGCAGTTGTCCAACTACGCCAAGCAAAATATCGTCAAAGTTGACCGTGCGGAACACCTGGATCATGCCCTCTTCAGTCAGCTGATCGACACCCTTCTGGAACTGCTTCGATTTCAATGCATTTTTAATACTCACTTTAGCAAAAATCTCTGGTGAGAACGTTGGCAGCTCATCGAATTCCATATCTCCTGCTTGGCTCAAGGTATCACCAATTCTAAAAATACCTGGATCAAACAGACCGATGATATCTCCCGGATAAGCTTCCTCTACGATATCGCGGTCCTGCGCCAAAAATTGCTGTGGTTGCGCCAGCTTGATATCTTTACCGGCACGTACATGCTTCACGCTCATACCCCGTTCGAATTTCCCGGACACAATACGCAGGAAAGCAATCCGGTCACGGTGAGCCGGGTTCATGTTCGCTTGAATTTTGAACACATAACCAGTGAATTTCTCATTCGTTGGTTCTACTACCCCTATAGTACTGCGGCGTGGTTCAGGCTTCGGTGCCAGATCCAAGAAATTATCGAGGAAAGTCTGTACGCCAAAATTGTTGATCGCACTGCCAAAGAACACAGGTGTGAGTTCACCACTTAATACTTTTTCATAGTCAAAAGCATCGCCTGCTACATCCAGCAGCTCCAGATCCTGACACAGTTGATCATGCAGATACTCTCCAGCCATTTCACGAATGATTGGATCACGGTATCCGTCAACCTTTTGAACCTTGATTACGGAGTGATCGTCACCTTGGAATAGCTCTACCTGATTTTTCATCCGGTCATATACGCCGCATAGCTCACGTCCACTACCGATCGGCCAGTTCATTGGCACAGAACGAATACCAAGAACCTGCTCCAGCTCTTCCATCAGATCAAACGGGCTACGTCCTTCACGGTCCAGCTTGTTAATAAAGGTAAAGATCGGAATACCCCGTTTAGCACATACCTGAAACAGTTTGGTGGTTTGGGCTTCCACACCTTTTGCCACGTCAATAAGCATGACCGCACTATCCGCTGCAGTTAGGGTACGGTAGGTGTCCTCACTGAAGTCTTGGTGACCCGGTGTATCCAAAATGTTCACGCGATGATTCAAATAATCAAACTGCATCACGGAAGACGTTACAGAAATCCCCCGCTGCTTCTCAATTTCCATCCAGTCACTCGTCGCATGCTTATTCGCTTTACGGGCCTTAACCGTTCCCGCCAGACGGATCGCGCCACCGAATAACAGCAGTTTCTCCGTTAAAGTTGTTTTACCCGCATCCGGGTGGGAAATGATCGCAAAGGTTCTGCGTCTATCCACTTCCTTTTGCAGCTTCTGATCTATTGCTTTGTTCATTACACATATCCCTTCATATATAAAATTCCTGCTTCTGCTTCAATTACACTGGGGTTCATCAAATCGGTGCTCTGCTCATTGTTCATACCCCTTCATTTCTGAATGAATAGCTCTTAGGTCTAGCTCCAGTCCGCTTCAAGTGAAAGCATCCTCTAAAGTATATCAAAATCCGGCAGACATTATCTACTAAAAAGCGCGTGCCGCAAAATATCTCCCAAATGGTCTGGATTATGATCCCCACATATCATCGCTCAAGAAAATAGATGTATTTCCTACACTTACTTGAAGTATTAGCATTTTCATTAGCCTTTAGTTGCATTTGATGCAATTAAAAATAAGTTGTGCACGTTTTTCCGCCTTATGCGGTGATTATAGTTGCAGAAAATACATCTAAAAGACTAATCACAACGAGATAAGCGATTTTAATTGTACAAAGTGCAGTTATTAGAACAGTGCCCAGATCCCCCGAACACCGTCTGAAGTCCAATCTTTTAGATCTTAGCATTACAAAAAATCTCCCTGCATCCTCTGCAGGGAGATAGCATTAACTCAAGGTTTAGTTATTCTTCAGCCAAACCACATTATCTTCATCTTGGCCGTTTACAGGCCACCAATGGAAACCTTCTTTAGCAAGCAGTTCATCTGCTTCCACTGGACCCCAAGAGCCAGCAGGATAAGAAGATAAGTCGCTAGACTCTTCGCTCCATGCTTTCGCAATACGATCCACGAATGACCATGCCGAGGATACCTCATCCCAACGAGTGAAATAAGTGGAATCGCCGCGTGCGGCATCATGTAGCAAGCGCTCATATGCTTCAGGAGAATTGATTCCAACCAGGCAGCTCTGACAGAAGTCCATAGCCAGCGGTTGAATCTCAGACTCTGAACCTGGTTTCTTGGCATTAATCTTTACATAAATGCCTTCCATTGGGTTCACACGGATTACAAGGAGGTTAGGCTCAAGTTTATGCTTTTGTCCCAAATAAACGTTGGTTGGCATACCTTTGAACTCAACTACCACTTCCGTCGTCTTCACTGGGAGACGTTTACCTGTACGGATGTAGAAAGGAACTCCAGCCCAGCGGAAGTTATCTACAAATACACGGGCAGCAAAATACGTCTCTGTATTCGACTCAGGGTCAACCTTATCTTCCTGACGGTAAGCAGGAAGGGTTTTGCCTTGGTGTAAGCCTTGAATATATTGTGCTCTTACGACATTCTCACGCACCTCATCAGATGTCGCATAAGGACGAAGGGAACGAAGTACCTTCACTTTCTCATCACGAATATCTTCTGCGAGCAGACGGCTTGGTGGTTCCATAGCAATCATAGTCAGCAGTTGCAGTATATGATTCTGGCCCATGTCCCGTAAGGCTCCCGCATGGTCATAGTAACCACCGCGTTCTTCTACACCTACGGTTTCGCCAAGTGTAATTTGAATATTGGCAATATGTTTATTATTCCAGAGCGGTTCGAAAAAAGCATTAGCAAATCGAATCACTTCGATATTCTGTACCATTTCTTTACCAAGATAGTGGTCAATCCGGTAAATTTCCTCTTCTTTGAAGACCTGACGAATCTGTTCGTTCAGCTGTTCAGCCGACTCCAGATTATAACCAAAAGGCTTCTCAATTACGAGGCGATTCCAACCCGTACTATCCAGCATCCCGCCAGCTTTAAGATTGAAGGAGACACTGCCGAACAATTCAGGCGCCAGCGCAAGATAGAACATCCGATTGCCCGGAATACTGAATTTCTCTTCAAGAACTTCAGTTTGTGCTCTTAGCTCGCGGAAACCATCAATATTGTTAATGTCCAGAGATTTGTATTCGAAATGCTGAACAAACTCATTCCATTCGCTTTCTTCTCCCGCTTTGTAACGGCAGAATTCAAGGATGGATTCCTTCACATCACTTCTAAATTCTTCCTGAGTACGCGGGCGCCGCGCCACGCCAATTACCGCAAAATCTTGTGCCAGCTTACCTTCACGGTACAAGCTGTAAATCGCCGGGAAAAGCTTACGCCGGGCTAAGTCTCCGGTTGCCCCAAAGATAAAAAAGACAGCACCGGGTGTGTGCAGTGCATCAAGGGTTTGATTTTCAGCCATGGCTCCTCATCTTTCTGTATGTAATATAGTTTATTGACATGCTCAGCGTCGGTACTAACATAAGGTGAATAACGACGTTATGTCATTTTAGCATATTCCTAAAAAGGATGCTATCACATTCCTGACAAATACTCTCGGGATTTCGCAAATTTCAATTAATATTTCTTATTATTAACTATATCTGCGCTTATATAAGAGAAAAATGTCAATATTCGATGGTTATTAAAGGAAAGCCTATAGTTACGCGGTTTGTCCCCTTCTGATCTTCATGATGCACTGCGATTTGGGCAGAAACTGACTGATTTCCACTCATCACAGAACGATTCAAATTAGGAATCGAATACGTACGGCTAACCGTTGAGATATCCTTGTAGCTTTCTCCTCCGGTCACAGCTTCAAACCGGTCATGCATCAATGACTCCGTCTGTGCTAGAACTTTTTCAGGTGCTCCCTGTTCTTGCGCGCTTCCTTGAAGGGATATATTCCATTCCACCTTAATTTTATTCTGTTCAAGAATCATACTTACTTCACGAGCAGCCGCTTGAAAGCTGGCTTCATTTTGCAGATCAGCCGCTTCTAACGTTACAATCACATAACTGTTGCCTTCGCTAAGTTCACTCCAAAATAAGGAGAGCCGCGTTTCATATGGTTTTACAGCTTCTGTACGATACGTCATATGTCCATCTTCCTCAGTACCTGACGGTACATTCAATCCGAGACTTGTGCTTAGCTTAGCAACTTCGGCAGACAGATCCGCGTAATTGCTGCTTTCTCCCTGCCACTTTAACACTAAACGCAGCGGTGAATCAGAAACGGTTGTTTCTTTTCCGAGATCAATTAAGCTCACAAGAGCATGATTCAGTTCGGCTCCTGTTGAAGCTTGGTTAACGTCCTCATCAAGAACGGTTGAATTCGCTTTAACACTTTGCAGATTAACTAGCAGAGCCGCAGCGCAGCACACGATTATCATTATAAAAAAAGTCCCTTTTTTTGTTCCGTTGTTCAGCTTCATCTTCCGCATATGTCATTCTCCCTTCGAACCTCTCTAGCAATCTACTAGACAGTATGTTCGAATTAGGAGATTCTATACCTGAAATATCCCCACCAAGTGAGGGTTTATACTTCGAGGCGTACTCAAGTACTTTGCGGGAGCCCCAAAACACACTTTCTTGTACAATAAAAAGGACTGAAGCAGAGGCTTCAGTCCTTTATTATTATTCAGCTAGTCCATTTTTATATGCATAAATTGCAGCTTGGGTCCGGTCTTCCACGCCCAGCTTCGCGAGAATATTCGTCACATGAAATTTCACAGTTTTGATTCCAATAATTAGTTGATCGGCAATATCCTGATTGGATTTACCTTGCGCCAACAGACGTAATACTTCCATCTCGCGCTCCGTAAGCTCTTTATAAGCAGGTGATTCTCCTTTTGCATTGTTTCGAAAACGGTTCATCATTTTAGAGGCCACCTGTGACTCAAGCACGGACTGTCCTCTTGCCGCAGCGCGGATCGCATCCGCCACTTCACTAGCCCGCGAAGTCTTCAGCAGATAACTAAAGGCGCCCGCTTCAATAACGGGATACATCTTTTCATCGTCCAAATAGCTTGTTAGAACAATAACTTTGATCTCTGGGTACTGCTTCATCAGCTGTTTAGTCGTTTCTATGCCATCCATCCCATCCATTACGAGATCCATTAAGACCACATCGGGATTGTACTCTTGAGCCAGCCGAATACCTTCTTCTCCACTTCCAGCTTCACCTACGACCTCAATTCCATCCTCGGTACCTAAAACTGCTGCTAGCCCGATCCGTACCATTTCATGATCATCTACGAGTAGTACTTTAATTGCTTCCTCCATCTCCATGGTTACTCTTTCCTCCTATTATTCATTGACTAACGGAACGGTAATTTCAATACGCATTCCTTTACCCGGAGCGGTAATGAACTGAATGGAGCCTCCGATTTCATTAATCCGCTCCTGCATGTTCGACAAACCATAGGAAGCTTGTTTGGTGTCGTCCATCTCAAAGCCGATCCCATCATCACGCAACGTCAAGCGAACTGTATCTCCCCGTCTATGCAGCCGGATTTCTATTTTTTCTGCTTTCGCATGACGAAGTGTATTAGAAATCGCCTCTTGGACGATACGGAACAAGTGATTCTCTACCCCTTTTAACAGCTGCACATCAGGGTCCATCTCAAATACAATTTCGATCGGTACCTTGACCTTAAGCTCCTTGATCAATTCCTGCAGACCTTGTTCGAGTCCCTTTCCTTCCAAATAAACAGGTCTCAAATGCAGCAGCAATGCCCTCATCTCCGATTGGGCTACGGCAGACATTTCTTCTATAAGCGCAATTTGCCGCTGGGCTTTATCGAAATCTTTCTCCAAGGTCCGGCCCACCGCCGTGGCAGTCATGGAGATTGCAAATAGCTGCTGGGAAACAGCGTCGTGCAGTTCACGCGCAAGCCGCTGCCGTTCCTCCATAATAGCAGATACCCGCGCCTGCTCCGCAAGCTTCGCGTTATTCGTGGACAACCGCTGCAGCGTCGTCACTTGATTCTCCCATTTGCCGCTAATCCGGCCAAGCTGTTCTCCGAGCCTTCCCAGCTCATCATCACCTAGATCCGGCATGGACAGCGTCAAATTCCCCTTTTCCCATAATACGAGGGTCTGCCTAAGACGTTCCAACTGCCGCTTCACACGAAAGCTCTGATAAAAGCCATAACCAATCCCAAAGCCCATAGGCAGAAGAATTAGAGTGACGGCTGTCCGCACGCCAAATTTCCAGCTTTCAAAAGGCTTCAAATAGCCATATGTATACATGACATACATTATCACAAGCAGCATGACCAAAGAGAACAGAGCCCCCTCACCCATGCTGCGTGATATCATGTTTTTGTTCTTTTTTTCCATGCGGGGGACTCTCCCTTCTCTATCAAGCTTTTCAGGATAATCGTACATCTAGATCTCCCATTAAATAAGAAACACTAAATTTCACTTTGTATTCACTGCTGTCATAATTAGCTGATTTCCAATTCAGACGGTTCAACATCCCTGTATCTCGCTGGTTGCCGAATTCAATGGACCCAAAGAGCACAAAAGCTTCAATTTCCACGCCGTAATCATCGGACAGGTTAATGTCCATATCGCCAAAAATCCCTTGAAACAGCATGACCGTTTCCTTATGATCCGCCATAGCTAATGAAAGATCCACATCGGCCTCACCCAGTACATGCCAAGAGCTAAGGCTGTGCATCACCCAAGGTGAGCGGTCCCAGTCAAATCTGGATGAAAAGTTCTGCTTCTGCATAAACCCTTCCTTACGCTGTACTCTTTTGGATTTGGTAAAAAACATCCCAAGTGAGATTAAACAAATCCCCAGCACGAGCACCAAATGGTCCAGCAAAAGCAATACAGCACCTATCCCGAGCAGTTTATAGCCCTGCTTTACTTTGCCTGATGTCGTACGGTAGACTCCCAGCAGCAGGAACAGAAGCGCGACAATGGAGAAAAAGCCGAGCCATCTACCAAAAATCATCATGCAGCCAACAGCAATCAGTCCGATGGCAATCAAACGGTTTCGTTTATCCATTTCGCACCTCCTAAAAGTTTTGCGAAGCAAAACTCATTTTATACTATCGGTTAGATATCCGTCACTATGATGAGGAATATTATCACCGTTAAATATTATAGCTAGCCGCTATAAAAGCCATATCGGTATGGAGATCCATACCGTATGGCTTCTTCTTGTCCAGCATATCATATCCGTCCAAGTTTTAGGAACAGGATTTATTGTTCTTTTTTGTTTAGAGAAGGAGCCGCGGGTGTATCATTCAGCTTGTTTTTCAGTAGCGCCAATTGCTCATCCACTTTCAGTTGCTTCTCAACATCAACGGGTTTGCTATAAGCAGCGGATGGGCTGTAAGGTGCACGCATTACATCTGCTTCAGCCTCAAGCTGCATAATTTTCTCTTCCATCCGGTGGAATCCGAGTGATGCACTGCCACTTTCAATGGAATGTACGCTGCTGATTTGCGACATTTGTTTTTTAGCTTTAGCCATTTGAGCACGGGATACAAGCTCGTTACGTTTGTTGCGCAGCTTGTAGAACTCATCCTTCATGTCATGCAGTTGTTGCACTAATTCCTTAGCGTGTACTTCAGCTTGTGCGTGAAGATCACTGTACTCCACTTGCTTTTGGTCAAAGTAGATTTTTTCTTCCAACAGCTTGCGAGTTACTTCTTCTTGGCCATTTTTCAGTGCCAGTTCAGCTTGTGATCCACGTTGTGCAGACATTTTCGCTGCTTCTTCCACACGTTGCTTCATACGGCGTTCGTTAGCCATTTGTTTAGCAACTGTTACTTCTGCTTCGTGAATTTCAGCCTCCATATCGCGCAGATATTGGTTAAGCATTACGATTGGGTCCTCTACCTTATCCAACAAGTCATTTACCGACGCTTTTGTCATATCTTTAATTCTTTGAAATACTCCCATGATTTACAATTCCCCTTTCTCATATTTAGACAGTTTTTGTTTGAGTTCTTCTACTTCTTTTTGCAAAGCCTTCTTCTCAATATCCTTCATCATCGCATCCAAACCGGAGTCCGGTGCGGAATAAGCGTTGTTCTTCTCAAAATTAGGATTGTAATTTGGCTGGCGTCCATAAGGTCCATATCCGCCAGTAGCTTGTGGTCCGTGTCCATGTTCCGGTCTGCCTGAGTAGGGTCCGCCGAATGGGCCACCCGGTGCCCCAGGCCCTGGTCCAAATGGATTATAATGCGTCGGTTCCTTAGGAATGACCATTGCTGCAATGAAGTATACCGGAATCACCGCACCACCTGTAAACGGAATGCTGACCAGTAATAGAATCCGGAATAACGTGGAATCAATACCGAGTGTCTCAGATAATCCACCTGCAAGACCCGTCATCACTTTATCTCTTGTTGAACGATACAATCGACTCATAGCGCTACTCCTTTCCACCATTGTTCAGTTTCTCCTTTAGGCGAGCCATTTCTCTTTCGAGTACGGTCGCTACGGTCTCACCCGCTTGCACCGCATATTCCTGTCCCATGCGCCGCAAATCACGCAAGCTCTTTGCTTCTAATTCCCAATCCGACATCTGATCTTCCAGACGTCCGAACATTTTGGGAACATCACCACCATTGCCATAAGCACTGGCTCTTTGATTCATCCGTTGCTGCAATCGCAGCGACTCCATTCGTGCCGAATAATACTGACGTTTGCTGTACACCGTTTGATACTCTATTTTCAGCTCATTCAGCTGTGCTTCAAGTTCAAACAAGGATTGCTTGCTCTGTTCTAGCAGCCCGCTATATTGCTCCAGTTTTTCCTCGTGGATGATCTTTTCTTGTAAAGCCAGCTTCGCGAGATGATCCTCGCCTGCTTTCAGTGCCAACAACGCCTGCTCTTCACGTTTGTTTCTCATGGCAGTTGCTTGGTTCACTTGCTGCTGCAATTGCTTCGTGTGGGAAGCATATTGCTGGTACAGCCTTTCAGCTTCACTGATTTCCTCACGGGTTGAATGTAGAAATTGATCAATTAGTTTCACGGGATCTTGGCTTTGCTCCAGACGTTCGTTTAGATTAGCTACAGTAATATCCCTCATGCGACGAAAAACACTCATGATCTCCTGCTCCCTCCCTGCTTCTTGTTTAAGTACATTGCTTCTTAATAAGTACCCTTGTTACTTCTGCCCTTTAATGCTGATACGCCCCAGACGATCAACGCCACTCCTAGAAGTGGTCCAATGATCCAGGAAAGCTTCGCGATCAGGGACATCACACCAATGAACATCAGTACCCAACCAATAATCTTGCGTCCGCTCTTAATCCCGTAGTACCCGAGAACAACCAGCAATACCGGGAAAAGTAATCTGAACATTCCGTGGATCAGAGGAAGCGCAATGCCGAGCAGCATAACCGCACCAATCACAATCAGTACAACCGCTAATCCGTTTCCTTGTCTTCTTTGCATTTTTTCTCACCGCCTTTCGTTGTCCTTAACCTTATAGCCTTATTCTAGGGTAAATCGCAGACTTTCAAAACAGACCAACGACGGTTTTTCGTACTGGACCTTAGTCGAGGTAGCTGTACGACTACAGACCACTGTTGGGCTAGTTGTAGGTCATAACCAACCTTTGCACATATAAATGGGAATGCTACCCATCAAAAATTAAAAGGACACCACCCTATATAGGTGATGCCCTTTTGAACTTTCCTTTAGGGTTAACTATGCGGCTCTTTATCAAAAAACCTCGCTCCGTAATCTTTCAATAATAGTCTTCTTAGATATGCTGTGGTAACACAAAACGGGTACTACAATAGAGATCAGCATAAAGGGGATTATACTAAGTAAAATAGGGGTTAATGTAAAAGTCCAAGTAAAATAATCAAGTTCTGCTCCCATTGCGGGTACTAGGGTAGTATTTGCCAAGCTTCCTAGCACAATCGAAAACATCAGCCCTAGGAAGGCATACCCGCCCCCCTCAAAGATAAGCATTTCTTTTACCTGCTTCTCCGTCATGGCTATTGATTGCAGCATGGCAATTTCTCGTTTTCTGGTTAAAATAGAAGTTTGCATGGAATTTATGAAATTCAGAATCCCAATAACACCTAGCAGAATACAAAATGCACCTCCTACCACCTCATACATAAAGATTAAACTACGAAAGGTTTCTCTAGAAGTATTCTTCGAATAGAAATCCAATCCGGTATCCGTATGTAAGCAATAGTCCTCCAGCCATTTTTCTGTCTGAGTTAAATGTTCATCATCTACGTTAAAGATTGTATACATTGGCAGCATAGAATCTGCATGGGCAAGCAGTTCATCCGAAGGCAACAAATACTCTAATCCTATATCATAATATGCCACTGAGTGAATAGCTCCCGGAAAATCAACAATGGCAAGCACTTCATATTCCTTTTCCTTTCCGTTTCCAAAACTCACTTTAACTTTATCTCCCGGATGATAAATGCTGCTTGTACCATCTAGGAATTTCTTACAGTTAGTAACATAGATTCCCTCTCCGTTCTCCCAGCGTTTTTGATCCAAAGCTCCTTCCTTTACTTGAATCATCTGTGCCGGCCACTCACTGAAACCAAATGTATTCACTATTGATCTCCGTTTCACCATTTCCTGAGAACTCAGAAATTCCTCTTGGTCCTTTTCATTCATCAATCCGACTTCTCTTTTCAGCGCAGACATTGCCTGATCACTTAAATTTTGTGTTAAAGGGAGTACATAAACATTACCGCTATTTTCAAGCCCGTCCAATGACTCTACTTGTTTTATGAACTCATTGCTTACACCGGAAGTATCAAATGGAGGCGAATTATTTATGATAGAAGTATCAGCAACCGTAAAGTCCGAAACAGACTGAAACTCAATGAACTTATTAAAATCAAAAGAATGCACAAGACCATAAGTACTATTAAGAATAACCAAACTAAGTGTAAAAGAAAGCGTGACGATGATCACTTTTCGGGGGTTCCTCTTTAAATTAGCCATTGCTAGACGAACGGATGTTATTGGTTGAGCTTTTTTCTTTTTTCTTCTTAGTTCTCCCGCCTGTTTTCCTTCAACATAACTTAGAGCTTCTATTGGAGAAACCCTTGATGCAACCTTTGCTGGCCCTAAGCAACTTAATAACACTGTGCAGAGGCTGAATATAGCGGCAATAGCAAAAATAAGCGGGTGTACACTTGTTACGACGCGCATATCTTCACCAAAAATATCGATAATAGCCGGAACAAGAAAACGACCGATCGTCCAACCTATCACTAGTCCAAAAGGAATACCGATACAAGCAAGATATATTGCCTTATAACGAACCATTCTTTTGATTTGTTTTGAGGTTGTCCCAATGACTTTTAATAAACCATAAGATTTAATTTCTTGTGCAATTGAAATATAGAATATATTGTAGATTAACAAATATCCAGCTAAGAAAATCACTGTGATTACAAGGAAACCTAGAAGTATATTTTGAGGTTCAGATCCTAGAATATCATAAGAAGCGTTAACAGTTATTTGACCATCAAAATCACTTCTGCTGGCAAGTTGTTCAGATTTCGTTTCAATATCCCACGTATTCGAAAACCAAAATTGACTGTTGATATAGCCTGAGTACACATTGGGACGGTTGTTCCATGGTTCAGTTGCCACAGGAGCTATTAAATCTGCATATTCACGAGAAAGCCAAATATTTTGACGCCAAGAGAGCGGATTTCCATCCCAAATTCCACAAACGGTAAAGGTATCTGTTATTGTTTTTTCATCTGTTTTGAAGGTTAACGAAATAGATTGACCTAATGTATGGGGAAGACCCAGCGCATCCAATACCAAGGTGCTTACACTTATGTCTTTCTTTTGCTGTGGCATGTTTCCAAGCTGTGGTAAGCTATACGCCCATTTTGCATACTTTTCCTCACCATACCTCACTTCTGTAGGTAACTTAGAAAAGGCAGCCCCCTGTGCATCACCGATAAGAACCGAATAGGAGATGTCCTTAATCATTAAATCTGAAGAGACTCTTTTATACTCAGGCATAGACATTTGATGAAATCCACCATGAGCATTGCTCCCCGCGATTCTCATCTTGTTGTCTTTCATTGACTCTAACAAACTCCCTGCAATAGTAAATACACTGGTGAACATAATCGCAGCCAAGGCTATTGCCAGAATAGCAAAATAATTTTTGCTAGATTTAAGAGAGCGCTTTGCCAATTTTTTCATAGTTTTTCCACTATTGTGTTTCAAAGTTCCCACCTCCCTTGCATTATTATTCCGCTTGTCTTAGCTGTTCAATAACACTTGAACGGGAAATAGATTTGTACAACAAACCAGGAATTATAGAACAGATCAACAAGACAACCCCCGAATATATGATTAAAGAGGTAACCGGATATCTAAACACTCCATAGCCTATATATTCATGCAATATATTAAAGACCAGATAACTAATGCCACTACCCACTATTAATGTAAGAACAAAAGCAATTAGAGCAAACCAGATTCCTTCAAAGGTGATCAGCCATTTAATCTGCTTCTTCGTCGCGCCAATAGATGCTAGAACAGCAAACTCCTGTTTTCTGGATACAATGCTTACTAATATAGTGTTAATAAAATTCAAAACACCGATGCTGCTTAAAATGATAATGATAACAATAGAAAGATTGGAAAAAGACTGCTTTAAGTCAGCAAACGCTTTTGCCTGTTCAATTTTTGAGGTGCGTGAAATGCTGCTGTCTCCGCTTGTAAGGAGTTTGACCTCATTCAACACATCCTGTTCTTTTCCTTTTTGCGCATTAATCTTAATAGAGTAAATCACAGCATCAGAATGATATTTGTTGATAACATTATTTGACACAATTAGCCATGGAGCAGCACCACTATTCATAGCATCACGTTCAAACGTCATTTGACCGCCAATTTTCACCTTATAGCTCTTGTTGTTGTCAATTACCGTAAAGGGTATCTGTACACCTATTGGAATGCCATTCCCATTAATATCAGTTACCAATGCTATCTTCCCTTTGGAAAAGTCGCTTAAATTAATCGGGTTCTTAGCAGTACGGTTATACTCCTCCAGTTTTTTATCATCAATGCCGATCAATAAACCCCAAAAGTTAGTTTTAGGATCTTCCTCATAATGTTTTTTATCTCTGAGTTCCTCATTCACACCTGCACGAAATTCATTGTAATTTCGCAGCCACTCACCATGAGTACTATCTGAATAATGCTGGAAAATAGATACTACCGTCGTTCGTTCGAGTTCACGGATCCCGTTTACTGCGGAAATTTGCGACAACAACTCAGGAGTAAAGTGCTGCTCCTCTGTTGGATTAAAACTGGCTCTGGTCATTTGGTTATACATAGCAATGTCGTATTTAACCTCTGCATTGATGTATTCCTCCGCACTGAAGGATTTTAGAAATGTGGAAAGCACCACAAGTGCAGTGCTGCCTAAGAAGAGCGTTAACACAACAAAAAGCAATCTTTTTTTACTATGGAGTATATTTTTTAACGACATATACGGTATTTTCGCGCCATGTCTACCTCTTGATTTTTGTTTTCCGGATTGTGTATCAGTATGTTTCGACGCTTCAATCGGAGAAATTCTCCCTGCCTTCTTTGCAGGTGCTCTATAGCTTAAAAATAGAGTTAACGCTGAGAAAAATAGGGCCAAGAGCAACACCCATAAGTTGACTTGCCTATCTATGGATGAGAAACCCTCATACGAAGATAAGGCAAGCGGCACTACGTAAAATGAAAGCCCCCATCCCAACAGCATCCCCACAGGCAGGGCAAAAAAGGCTACTTTAGCAACACTGTAATAGACAATTTGCTTGATTTGCGCATTAGTCATTCCCAGCATTTTCAGCAGCCCATAAAATCGTACGTCTCGAGTAATAGAGATATACGCAACATTGAAAATAATAAGGTATCCATCAAACATAAAAAACAAAACCATTATTACTGCAACCAGTGAATCCTTGACATTCATATTCAATTTACCGTCATATGAAGGAATCAACTGCTGATTTCCATCCAAATCAATGGAGGCTCGAATCTGCTCGATTTTATCGTGATAATGTCTGGTATCTTTAAATAATAACCCTACAAGATTCGGCACTTCCTGCGGATGTTCTCTTAAAAATGTTTCTGAAAAAAAGACAATTCGATTGTTTTCAGAATTGATATTTGCCGTGTCCTCATAGAATCCAGACAGAGTAAAGGGAAGGCTCTGAACCTCTGCGTCGCCGTTTTTTGAAATATCACTGATAGCAACAGACAATGAAACCTCCATTCCATTCCGCGGCTTTGAGTATCCCAACCTATTCAACAGCCATGTTGACATCATGATTTCATTGCCTTTAGCAGGATAGGTACCCTGCATATTATCTACAAGTGATCCGCTATATTCCTCCCAATTTGTAGAACTGATCATCTGTATATCAATCCCAGCCTGTCCCTTATTATTGACAAGTGATCCCATTTTGGTTTGAATATTCATTTCAGGCTTTAAAATATCAAATTTACTTAATAAATCTAATTGATTCTGTGTTGGACGACTCAAAATAACATTAGCACTTGTCCCGGTTTCTTTCATTTCTTGATGTTTAGATAATTTCAAGTAACTGTAAAATGTGCTGCAAGCTGCTGTAATCAGAATGGTCGTAAGAATGATGGCGCATGCCAATATAATATTTCTGGTTTTGTTTGCCTTATAGTATCTCTGAAATAATTTTCGGATGACGGATGAAGAATGATTTCTATACATTTTTCCCCTCTCTAATCCACGATTTTCCCATCCTCCATACGGAGAATCCGATCAGCACGCAAGGAAATTTCGTTGTTATGTGTAATCATAATGATTGTTTGATTTAGTTGGTGACTAGTCATTTCCAGCAGCTTGATTACCTCTTCACTTGTTTGACTATCCAAATTTCCAGTGGGCTCATCGGCAAGGATAATAGCGGGCTTCATCGCTAAAGCCCTTGCAATTGCTACACGCTGTTGTTGGCCCCCAGACAAATTGTTGGGTAAATTATTCAGCTTCTCCTTCAGTCCTAACATCCTTACAATGATGTTCACATACTCCTTATCCACCTTGTTTCCATCAAGTTCAATCGGCAGAACGATATTCTCGTAGACATTAAGTATCGGCATTAGATTATAATTTTGAAAAATGAACCCGATATTTTTACGTCTAAAAATCGTAAGCTGATCACTGTTCATCTTTGACAGTTCTTTCCCATTCACTTCTACGGTGCCAGAGGTAGGATTATCAAGGCCCCCGAGCATATGCAGTAGCGTAGACTTACCGCTGCCGGAAGTCCCAACGATAGCCACAAATTCACCTTGCTCCACACTCATTGTTATGCCATCCAACGCTTTGACAGGGTTTGGTTCACTACCGTAATACTTTCTCAAGTCGTTAGCTTTTAATATACTCATGCACAACCCCTCTATTTCTTTAGAATATCTGATTCTTCATGTGTCATACCGTCGTGAAATTTCTTGCAATACCAATAACTAGAATAAATAGTGTGTGCTTCGACATTTTTTTCCAAGATCCACTTTATTCCAAAAATTTACTATTTTATATAAAAAAATTCGTTTACAATGTTTTTTTTGAGGACTATACTAACTATTTGTTCTAGAAAATTACATTTAATATACAATAAAACATTTTTAAAGATTATAAAGAAAAGTCCACTTTCAACTGTCTACTAAATAAAAATCTCGCTTTCGAATAAATCCCGAGAATGTATAATGATCAAATAAGAAACAAAGGAGAATTACTATGAACATACTGATCGTTGAGGACGACCGTAGTTTAAATAAAGGGATCGCTCTCACTCTTTCTCAAAACAATGTCATGATCCATCAAGCCTACGATATTGCCGCGGCGGAGCATATTTTCGCAGTTAACCCTATTGATCTCATCATTCTGGACATCAATCTGCCAGACGGCAGTGGACTGGATTATTGCGAGCAACTTCGCAAGACCTCACGCGTACCCATTATTTTCCTAACCGCCAATGATATGGAGTCCGACATTATCACCGGTTTTGCATTGGGGGGCGATGACTATATCACTAAACCATTCAGCCTAATGGTGCTTCGCGCCAGAGTAATGGCAGTGCTCAGAAGAACGGAATCACTAGGGACTGGAAAAATAACATTGGGTCCCTTAGAACTCGATTTTGAGAAACTGGAGTACAGCAAAAATAAACAATCGCTCCAGCTGAGCAAAACTGAGCAAAAACTGCTGCGGCTGCTGGTGACGAATACGGGCAATATTTTGACCCGAGAACAGCTGATAGACAAGATCTGGAGCAAGGATGCCGAATTTGTGGATGAAAACGCATTGACAGTAGCCATCAAACGGCTGCGTGCTAAACTTGAGGATGACCCGGCAGCACCCAAATATATCAAGACCATTTACGGACTTGGATACATGTGGACTGAAGGGCAAAAACCATGAAAACCAATAGCCCACCTGCTAATTTCAAGCAAATTCATAGGCTCTTTTTACTGATCATCCTTATACTAGTGGCCTGTTTTATCGGCAGTATAATGTTTCTGTACGGGTTCGACCCCACTCTGCTCCAACTGACTTCTCTATTTATCATCTGTATATTAGCGACAGGAGCCGTATGGGTCTGGTTATGGAACCACCAGATCGCAATCTATATACAGACCTTGGACACTGCGATTGAACGGGCTATACATGACCTGCCGCCACTCACTAACTATGAAGAAACCGCTCTGTCTTCGATGGAACATAAACTAAAGCGGTATATAGGGATGGCTAAGGCGAATGAACGAAATATCCAAACAGAGAAAAACAAAATAAAAGAGCTGATCTCGGATATCTCCCATCAAACCAAGACCCCCCTCTCTAATATCATGGTATTCAGTCAGTTGCTCGAAGAGATGCCCGGACTAAATGAGAATGTCCGGCACTACATACAGCATATTAAAGCGCAGTCAGATAAGTTGGATTGGCTGATTCAGTCTCTAATCAAATTATCACGTTTGGAAACAGGAATGATCTCCCTACAGCAGATTGAGGCGAAACCGCTCATACAAACTCTGACGCAGGCTTTATCCCAGATTTATGCACAAGCGGAAAACAAACAAATTACGATCAATATTGACTGCGGGACACACATCTTAGCCTGCCACGATGTCAAATGGACAAGTGAAGCACTATTCAACCTGCTCGAGAATGCTGTGAAGTACACACCGCATAACGGACAAATTTCCGTTCTTGCTGAAAGCAACGAGATGTTCACCTGTCTCCACCTTACCGATACTGGACTTGGAATCCCCAGCGAAGAAATCCCTCACATCTTTAAGCGGTTTTACCGAGGAAAGCAAGCGCGTGAATTCGAGGGGGTCGGCATCGGGTTGTTTTTGTCCAGAGAGATTATCACGGCGCAAGGCGGCCATATCAACGTCATTTCTGAAACTGGAAAAGGTACAACTTTCTCTGTTTACCTGCCCCAGCGCTGAAATAGAATGTGTCATTATGGTCAGAATTCAGACACTCTCCTGTCAGATTGATTTGCTACCCTTAAATCATGGACAAACAGATCTCATTGGAGGGGAAGAGTTATGCCGATTCTACAGACTGAAAATTTAAAAAAACACTATGGAAAGGTTGGCTCAAGCGTTAAGGCTTTGGACGGTATATCACTGTCAGTGGATAAAGGGGAGTTTGTCGCCATTGTCGGCACTAGCGGCAGCGGCAAAAGCACTCTTCTTCATATGCTTGGCGGATTAGATCGGGCAACAGAGGGCAAGGTTTACGTGGACGGGAATGATATTTTTGCGATGAGTGATGAGAAGCTGACCATTTTTCGGCGCAGATCGGTGGGGTTTGTTTTTCAGAACTACAATTTGGTACCCATACTAAATGTGCGGGAGAATATTGTGCTGCCCATTGAACTGGACGGTGGCAAAATTGACGAAACTTATCTTGATCTAATCATCCGCACTTTAGGCTTGCAGGAAAAGATGAATACTCTACCTTCTAATCTGTCTGGCGGACAGCAGCAACGGGTGGCAATAGCCAGAGCATTGGCGACCAAACCTTCAATCATCTTAGCAGATGAACCTACAGGTAATCTGGACAGCAAAACAAGCCAAGAAGTGCTGATTTTACTTAAACAGATGAGTGAAAAATTCAACCAAACCATTGTGATGATCACACACAATGAACAAATTGCTCAAACTGCTGACCGTATTATCCGTATTGAAGATGGCGTCATTTTCACTGGACAACTCCGTAGCTCCGGAGTGAGCCAGCCATGATCAGCACGAATAACCATAAGACCATTGCTACTTTAGCCAAAAAAAGCCTCAAAGCCAACCGTGCTCGCAATTTCACTATCATCTGTGCCATCGTACTGACTACGCTTTTGATCACCAGCGTGTTTACCTTGGCGCTCAGTATTAACAAATCGATGCAACGCGCACAAATGCAGACTACCGGCAGCGATTATCATGGAAGCTTCAAATATCTGAATCCTGCCGAGTTGGAGAAGCTGAAGAATCAACCATCCATCAAAGAGTATGGCGTCTTCCTTAAGGTTGGCGATATAAGCACCAGTCTGTTCAAGAATCACCGGGTAGAGGTCCTTCGAATTGACGAGAATTATGCCAAACACGGTTTTATCAACTTTATAGCCGGCGGACTGCCCTCCCAAGAGAATGAAATCGTCCTAAATACTTGGGCGCTTGACTTGCTAGGAGCAAAACATGAGTTAAGCCAGACTGTGAAGCTGGATATAGACATTGGTGAAAAAGTCATAAGCCAAGACTTTAAGCTCTCCGGATATTACGAAACCGATCAAAATTTGGCGATGTCAGGATTGGCTTTTGTATCCGAAGCATTTACACAGAAGAACATTTCCCATATTGACCCGGACATCTCTGAGGCAACGGGTTCTTATGTGAACACCGCAGGTCTAGGGGTGATGTTTAATAATTCTTATAATATTGAACAGAAGGTACAAAAGATTTTGACGGACACCGGCCTGGATGTACCTTATGGTGTCAATCCGGCTTATACGAGTGTTTCTCTCTCCGATAATCTAATGAATATCATTCCTTATGCAGTTGTCATTCTTATCACCATGCTGAGCGGCTATTTACTAATCTACAATATCTTTTTTATTTCCGTCGTGCGGGATGTCAAATTTTACGGGCTGCTAAAGACCATCGGTACCACACCCCGACAACTGAAAAAGATCATCTCCATTCAGGCCCGCTCACTTTATCTCGTCGCATTGCCTTTTGGATTGGGGTTCGGGTATCTGCTAGGTCTGCTGATTCTCCCTATGGCCTCCTCATTTTTAAACGGTTCTACTGATAATGTCTATTCTGCTAGCCCCTGGATATTTATTGGTGCAGCAGCATTCTCGTTTATGACAGTATGGATCGCCGCAAGCAAACCGGGCCGGATGGCTTCGCGAACCTCGCCGGTAGAGGCTGTGAAATTTGCCGGAGTCAGCAGCGGTGGAAAACGGAATGCCAAAAAATCAAAACATGGCGCAAAACTTCACAACATGGCGTTCTCCAACCTGTTCAGAAGCAAAAAGAAGCTGATCCTGATGCTCTCTTCACTCTCCTTGAGTATCATCTTGTTCAGTACCATTTTCACAGTAATCTCCTCACTGGATGTGAATAAATATCTGCGTGCCTTTATCTCCGGTGATTTTTTAGTTCAGAATGAAGTGCTAGTCAGTATTACAGGGCCTCGAGACGGTGATCCATATAAGCTTTCAGAGGAATTTGCCAACAATCTAAGTAAAATTGACGGTGTAGAAACTGTTGATAAGGTTTACCACAGATATGTTCCATCTCCTGTCGATGATGCTGTCCGGGCTATTTTGGAGCCAATGGCAGCTGCTGACCCACATCCTTATCTTCTCTCCACTTTAGATAAGGGGGGGATGGTCTACAATCATTTATATGGATTAGATCCGGGCTGGTATGATCTTGTGGACAAGGATATTATTGAAGGGGAGTTTAACAGGCAGAAGTTTGCTTCAGGAAAATATGCGGTCATATCTGAGGCCATGTTTATAGAAGAAGATAGCTACCGCACCTATTATCATCCTGGAGAAACAGTCACTTTCGAGAAGTCGGGTAAATCTTATGAAGTGATGGCAGTAGTAAAACATGATGCAGTATATGCTGCCACAACAAAATCTTACTCTATGTTAGGTTACAACATCTTCCTCCCTGCTTCGGAGCTGCAGAAGGAAATGCCGAAGGGTACAGATCCAGCCAATATCGTTTCAGCCACACTACATGTCGATCCGACTAAGCTGGACCAGGTAGAACAAGTGGTCAAAGCTTTAACAGATTCAACTGATGAATTAACTTTAAAATCAAGAGAGGATTACAAGGATGAGCTCGGTGGATTCATTCGCATTTTTCAAACCGTCGGGTATGGGCTTAGCCTGGTCATTGCTCTAATCGGGGTGCTGAATTATATCAACACTGTACTCACCGGGGTAGTCTCCCGCCGGAATGAATTTGCCATGCTGGAGAGTATTGGCATGACCAAAAAGCAGCTAAAACGTATGCTGATCCTTGAAGGATTCTACACCGTTTTGCTAACCGTCCTCATAACCTCAACATTAGGTGTATTGCTGACCTATAACCTTTCCAAAAACATCACGGATAATATGGCCTTTATGGTATTTCAGATGAGTTGGCTGCCGTTTATCCTCACCGTTCCTATTTTGTTAATTCTCGCTTACACAGTGACACTGAGAGCCTATAAAACGTTATCCCAAGCATCCATTGTGGAACGGCTGAGAGAAGCCGAGTAATGTAAGACACACCTAAATACTCCTATTACAAAAAGGGCAGCCCGGTAAATATCGCCGGGCTGCCCTTTTTTATAGATCCATATTCAGCTTATTTAAACGCAGGCAACGCAATATCCGCGTAATTATCCTCAAGGAACTTTTTCACTTCAGGACCGCTGATCCGTTTAGCCAGCTTTTGAATGGCGTCAGAGTCCTTGTTATCTTCACGTGCCACCAAAGTAATTGTGAATTCGGAATCTTCGCCTTCCGTAATCAGTGCATCTTTCTTCGGTGTCAATCCTAGTGGGCTCGCATAAGCCGGAGTCATGGCTACCAGATCGCCATCATCAAGCATACGGGCCAGCATTAAGAGATCGACTTCTTCAAACTTGAATTTTTTTGGATTTTCAGTAATGTCTGCTTGTGTGGCTTGAATGCCTACGCCTTCTTTTAGCTTAATAAGATCAGCTGCAGCGAACATTTGCAATGAACGGCCGATGTTAGATGGATCATTAGCCATTACAAGCGTAGCCCCTTCAGGAAGATCAGCTATAGTCTTATAACGTTTGGAGTATCCGCCATAAATAGCGTCATAAACAGGCTGTACCTCTACCAGATTAGAGCCTTTGCTTTCATTATATTGCTTCATATAAGGAACGTGTTGGAAAAAGTTAGCGTCTACTTCTTTATTAGCCAACGCCTCATTAGGCTGCACATTATCAGAGAGAACAACGATCTCCAGATCAATGCCATCTTCCTTCAGGAGCGGCTTCACAATATCCAGAATTTCTGTCATAGGTGGGATCAGTGTAGCGATCTTTAATTTGGTTAACTCATCATTACTACCTTTTGCAGTATTGTTCTCGGCTGCTTTATTAGAGCCACAACCCGCTACGACCAATACCATTAATGTAAGCACAAGTATCATTGATTTTTTCATTAGTACTACTAACCCCCAGTTTATATATTGAACTATTTTGTATTACCGCTTATCCAACAGCCTTGCGATAGTCCCCCCGGTGAACTGAACCAATTGGACTAATACAATCATCACTAGAATGGCATAGATCATCACTTCCGTCTCAAAACGCTGATAACCATAACGGATAGCGAAATCACCAACCCCTCCCCCACCAACAACTCCCATCACGGTCGAGAAGGAGATAAAGCTAATTGTAGAAGTAGTAAGTCCAAGGACTAGACCCGAACGAGCTTCCACATACAGAAATTTAAAGATCAAGCCCAGCTTCGAGGCTCCCATCGATAATGCTGCTTCAATGACCCCTTTAGGAACCTCCAGCAACGACTGCTCCACTAACCGAGCATAATAGGCAATAGCGATTATAGATAATGGAACCGCTGCTGCAATCGTACCAATGGCGGTCCCGACCAGGAAACGAGTGACTGGAATTAGCGCAACGACCAGCAGCAGGAACGGAAAAGAGCGGATAATATTAACGATACTGTTGAGCACCAGAGACAACGTTGTATTCTCATAAAGCTGCCCTTTTCGGAAAAAAAACAACAAGGTACCCAGTGGAAGCCCCAGCAGCACGGCCGCTCCAACAGAAATACCAACCATCACAAAGGTTTCACCAATCGAATCCCACATCTGTGCCTGATATTGAAGTACACTATCAAACATGATCTTCCCCCGCTTTACCAAGAATCTGATCGCGGTATGTCCCGGTACTGGCTGCCGCTGGACGGAATTCACCGTCTTCACGAGAGAACGAATCTACAATGCGCCCTTTTTCCATCACCGATACATGAGTACATATGCTTTTAACAACATCCATCTCATGCGTAACAATGACAACCGTTACTCCAAGACTTGAATTCACATGCTTCAGCACGTTCAAGATATCTGTAGTGGTTCCAGGGTCCAGGGAGGACGTTGGCTCGTCACACAGTAATATTCCCGGACTGTTCGCTAGCGCGCGGGCAATCGCAACACGCTGACGTTGTCCTCCGCTGAGCTGTGCCGGATATTGTTTTGCCTTATCTGCCAGTCCAACAAAATCCAGACACTCCTTCACACGCTTCATTCGTTCATGCTTTGGGACATCTGCCAGCTCCAGCGGGATCGAAACATTCCGCTCTACAGTGACGTTATAAACAAGATTAAATTGTTGAAAGATCATTCCAATCTTTTGCCTTGCTTTACGCAGTGCTTTACTAGGCATTTCGGTCAGGTTGTGGCCATCTACGGTAACCGTTCCCTCATCCGGCTGTTCCAGAAGATTCATCAGTCGCAGCAGCGTAGATTTCCCCGCACCACTCTCACCAATGATCCCATGAATGGATCCCTGCTTTACCTCCAGCGATACCTCATCTACAGCCTGATAGATGCCTTCCTTCAGCTTGTACCCTTTACTTACCCGACTCAGCGACAGTATTAGAAGCTCCCCCTTCCTTTCCCTTATATAATGAACCTCCATCAAGTGAGACATTGTATTACAATTTTCTCAAATCTGTTTTATTAAAAATCTCCTTAAATAATAAGACATTTCTTCTGCTGTGTCATCATTTTTCTTTAAATGATATACCAGGAAGGTTGATGAAAACCTAAAACCCCTTTATACCGGGCTCTTTTTACACATTTATTAATAAAATAAAAAGGGTTAGCAAAGATAATCCTTCCCTCTTGAAATCATGATTCTCCTATTGCCCCACCACTAAACGCTCCACTGTTAATATAGCCATATTTGGTTTTTTTAAGTGTATGAAATGCAGTTAAAGCTACATTTGGTTCGTTGGAGTGTGATTAAAGACCTGCTGTTACACAAAAAAAGATGTCTAAGCCAATAGCTTAAGACATCCCATAATTCATATAGTAATCCCTGAATCCCTGATCTATCGAGTCCCATACTCGCTAAATCTTTTATGCCTTTTCGCCAAGCTCTCTGCGAATCTTCAAGAACACTTGGTAGCTGCGTTCCGCACATTCCGAAATCGCTATCGGATGGAATCCGGGCAGATCGGCATATAACGTATCGTGAAGCGGTTCGATCCATGAAGCCGGCAACTTACTTGCTCCAAGCTTCGCTCCCATAATTGAGCCCACAGTAGCCCCGTTACAGTCTGTATCCATTCCACCATATACGGAAGTGACAACTGTTTTTTCAAAGTCATTCCCGCCATAAACAAGCGACGCAGCTACAAGAGCAGCATTATTATTTGTATGGACTGCATCATAGTGGCTAAAAGTATCCCAAATGTTACGAACCAACTCCCGCTCACTTTTGGCCTTCTGCGCAATATCTATCCCCCGCAAAACATCACTGGCCAAACGACTGGTACGCGGAATCTCACTAAGGCCTATCTCTAGGATCCGTTCATTATCCTTCTCTGCAAAAGCTGCCGATATCATCGCCGCATTCAACATCTCACCGTAGATACCATTTTTCACATGTGAAAATGAAGCGTCGCGCCAGCCTAGTTCTGCCGCAAGCTCAGGATAACCTGCTGCGCCATAAGCCAGTCCATCTGCGCGTATAGCGGCACCAATCCACTCGCGGTAAGGGTTTAAGTGCATCCGCACTCTTTCCTGCCGCACCAGCCAATCCGCAGGCTTCTCGCCATGCAGATGAGAGGTCTCCTGCGCAAAATTCATATATGACTGTGTCTCCGCCGTGCACACCTGACTATATGTTAAATGTGTATGCCACAGCTTTCCGATATCCCAAGAATCCCAGTTCAGACCCTTCTGCTCCAGCAGCATAAGACCCAGGACAGTGTAGCGAATATCGTCATCGCTTTCCATATACTTGATCGTCTCGCGGGTACTCGCATATGTCCATTCACTTAAGCCAAGACCATATTCAGCCTCTGCCCGTGAATGCCCAGGCGTATAGCCAGTAATTGGCCAGGCGTCCGCACCCTGAAACCATAGCTCAATATTCTCCCAGCCCGAACGGCCATCTTTCCCATAGAGATAGTCCCAATACTCCAGCGGTTTCCCAAGTGCGCAGCCGACACTTCTACCGAGCCAGGCTCCATAGAACTTATCTCTCCATTCTGCCTCGCTCCAGTCCGCCTCAAGCTTACGTGGACCTTCTGGACGTAGTTGACGAATCTCCTCCAGAGAGGATGGCTCTTGATACGGAAAATCCTCACTAATCGTAAGCTCCATTAGCTCATTGTATACCTGCATCAGCTTGAGCTCATCGGCACCAGCAGCCGCTAGCTTATCCGCGAACCCATCAATCTCGCAACCTTCTTCTCCACGCTGAGCAATTTCAAACTGCACGGTCTCTTGAAGTCTCTCCCATCCTGCCATAGGCTACTTCCCTTCAGCCGCTAGCAGCAGCTCTTGATCAAGCTTTTCCAGTGAATCAAAGATCAGCTTCATAAATGCTTCCCGGTCAACGCCCACCAATACTTGTACATTCGCTGGACGATCCGTCTTTTTCCGTCTGTCTGCAACTGTCATTCCCCGCGTCAGCTTGCCTTCGGTCTCCACCGTTACATATAGATGCTCAGATTCAAATAGTTCCGGATGCAGCAGCCAGGCAACCGCACATGGATCATGCAGCGCACTGCCGACATAGCCCATTTTTTTACCGTAAATCGAATAGAAATCCAGCAATTCTCCGACCATTGTAGACACTGGTCCCCGCTCTTTCAATGCTAGGATCTCATCTTCAAAAATAGCAGCCTTATCGGTCACATCCAGACCACTCATTGTGATCGGAATCCCCGACTCAAACACAATACGGGCTGCTTCAGGATCTACATAGATATTAAACTCCGCAGTAGAGGTGACATTCCCATAAAAGATACCTCCCCCCATCAGTGAGATTTTTTCAATTCTGTCTTTAATCTCTGGATAAGCCGTGATTAGCAGTGCGATATTTGTTAAAGGAGCCATCGGCACGAGCGTAATCTTCTCCTCTGAAGAACGGATGATATTCAGCATAAACTCCACAGCACCCTGCTCTACAGGGCGGAATTTACTTGGAGGCAAAAGCGGCCCATCCATGCCCGATTCACCATGCGCTTCCTCACCTGTAACAAGCTTGCCGAACAGTGGGCCAGCAGCCCCTTTAGCTACAGGAATGTCAGCATTCACGAAGCTGATCACCTTCAGGGCGTTTTCCGTGATTTTATCTAAAATTTGGTTTCCACCAACCGTTGTAATCCCGCGCAGATCTAACTTCTCCGAATTTGCTATGGCAAGCAGTATCGCTATTGCGTCATCATGCCCTGGATCGCAGTCAATAATAATAGGTGTTGGCATAGTTACTCACTCCTTGTCTGTGTATCAATCATTTCAATCGCTATTTAACTAGCGGGCTTTTAAGTTTTTTATTCTTTTTTCGTGTCTCAGATACTGCGTAGATCACAAGTCCAATTACTGTGGCTACATAAGGAAGAGTGGCGATTAGCTCCGCAGGAATCTTCAACACCTGTAGCGCATTCGACAATGCATCTGCAGTACCAAATAATAAAGAGGTCAGCGCCGTGCCTACGGTCGTACTTCTTCCCATCGACTCAGCGGCAATGGCAATCCAGCCCCGGCCAGCGATCATATCGCGGGTAAACAGTGACAAATACCCCATCGACATATAAGCACCGCCTAAACCGGCAAAAAATCCGCTAAGCAGCAAAGCCATATACTGTATTTTTACAACACTTACACCCACGGATTGAGCCGCATGTGGATTTTCACCCACTGAACGAATGCGCAGTCCAAGCGGTGTACGGTTTAATAGATAGTAGACAACAAACACAGCCAATATAGAAACATACGTCAGAATGTGATGCCCCGATAAAATAGGTCCAAGCACCGGGATATCCTTCAACAAAGGAATCTGGACACTAGGCAGAACTTTACTCGCCAGAGAAGTGGAAGAACCCTTGTCGCCACTAAGCAGATAGAGAATAAACACAGTGCCTCCCGAAGCGAACATATTAATGGCCACACCCCCGAGAATGATATGTGTTTTGAATTTCAGGGTGAAAAAAGCTAATATTCCAGCGATCAATGTTCCAGACAACACCGCCCCAAGCAGACCTACCCACGCGCTATGCGTATAGCTGCTTATGATGACACCCGCTAAAGCGGCAACAAGCATGATGCCCTCCATCCCAATGTTAATGATCCCTGCACGATTGGAGATGAGTGCGCCGAGCGCAGCGAACAGAATCGGAGTCGTCACGCGAAGGACAGAGAACGCAAAGTCAGTTGTAAAAATCACATCAAACAAACTGTTCACGCTTCCTTCGCCTCCTTCAAGAGCATCCGATTTTTCCAGAACTTCAGAAATTGCTCAGCCGAAATCAGAAGAATGATAATTGCCTGTATAATTGAGATCATCTCTGAAGGTACATCAGACAAACGCGCCATCATGTCAGCCCCAATTCGAATGTACGCTAGGAATAATGCAGAGCCGATTACGGACAGCGGATTATTTTTGGCTAACATCGCTACAAGGGCACCATCCAAACCATAACCAGGCAGTGACGTCCATTGGAAACGGTTATACATCCCCAGCACTTCTACGGAGCCCCCCATACCTGCGATAAAACCTGCAATCAAGTGGACGAGAATAATAACCTTGGCTGTCTTCATACCGGAATAACGGGCAAAGTCCCGGTTGATGCCTGTCATGCGCAGCTCATATCCCCATTTCGTTTTGTATAGGAATAGATGAGCTGCAATAATAAGCACGATAACGATAATAAGACCGGTATGAATACGGGTGCCCGAGACCATTTTACTCAGCAGTGCCGTTTTCTCGAATTTGTAGGATACATTGGCAAAAGCTTTAGCATCACGCAGATGATAGTTCAGTAGGTATAGCCCTACTCCGAACAAAATATTATTGAACATTAAGGATGTAACCAACTCATTAGCATTCCATTTTGCCTTCAGAATACCAGGTATTGCCGAGAGCAACGCTCCTACAATTGAACCTGCAGCAATAGCTACCATCGGATGCAGCCAGCCGTCCAGCGTTAAATGAATAGCCAATACGGAAGTTACAACACCGGAGAAATAGAAAATCCCTTCAGCTCCCAGGTTGAACATATTGGCTCGAAACAACAAGGATACTGCCAACCCAGTGAACATGAGCGGAATCGCCATCTCAATCACATTACCAATATGACCTTTACTGGATAACGGCTCTAATAGGAATATACCAATCGTCTTCACAGGCTGATTACTGACCAAAGAGATGATCAGAAAGGCAATAGCGAGTGCAATAACGATTACCGCCGATGTCCGAATGTACTCAAAATATTTAACTTTAAACATGATTTACGGCCCTCCCGATGTGCTCCTCGTCCTGTCGATGAATCCCCAGCATATAAAGACCTAATTCTTCCTCACTAACCTTAGATGGCTCCTCGAAAAAGGCAACAATCTTACCCTCGTACATTACTAACAGACTATCGCTGATCTCCAAGATCTCATTCAAATCTGCCGACACTAGCAAAATCGCGCAATCGTCTGAACGTAATTCCAACAACTTTTGATGTATGAACTGGGCTGCGCCTATATCCACACCCCGTGTCGGCTGTTCTGCAATAAGCAGCTGCGGTTCAGTCGAACACTCTCTAGCTACGACTACCTTCTGCATGTTACCACCTGACAACATTCCTATGGGCTGAGAAGGTCCTGAACAGCGGACTTTAAATTCCTCTACAAGGGATACTGCTAGCTTGGCAATTCGTGAGCCATTCAAAAAAAGACCTTTATTCATTGCTTTTGTACGATACTGAGTAGATAGCAGATTATCAGCTATGCTAGCCTCACTAGCGATCCCTTGCCGCATCCGATCCTCCGGTATATAGGAAACGCCTAGCTTACGAATATCCAAAATATCCGATTCACGGATATCCTTTCCCTTCACTAGTACAGAACCCTGACTTGAGACACCTCTCAAGCTACCTGTAAGAGCTTCAATGAGCTGTGTCTGCCCGTTGCCTTCTACACCAGCAATCCCAACGATCTGCCCACCACGTACCGCAAAATTGATATCCGACAATAATGCTTTGCCATCTGCATCATTCACACCGAGTCCCTGCACCGTTAGTACTGGCTCACTAACAGCCAGAATCTCTTTGTCATATTTCAGCACGACATCTCTGCCGACCATTAACCGCGAGATTTCCTGTTCTGTCACATCCTGTGTTTGAAAAACACCTTCACTACGGCCGCTGCGCATAATCGTAATTCTGTCGCAAATCGCTTTGACTTCCTTTAATTTGTGCGAAATAAAAACTATCGTATGGCCCTGTTCCCTTAATTGCTTAAGCTCGCGGAACAATTCCTCTGTTTCCTGTGGAGTCAACACCGCAGTTGGCTCATCAAGCACCAGAATTTTCGCACCACGCAGCAGCGCCTTAAGAATCTCAACCTTTTGCTTCATCCCAACTGTAAGATCCTCTACTTTTGCCTTTGGATCCACGGCCAGATTGTATTTCCTTGCGGTCTCTTCCGTCATGCGCACAGCCTCGGCATAATTGATGCCAACTCCTCTGCGCGGCTCCATACCCAGCACCATATTCTCTGCCACCGTAAAAGAAGGTACCAACATGAAATGCTGGTGGACCATGCCGATGCCTCTATCAATGGCGTCCTGAGCGGATTGCAGCTTTACTTTTTCACCCTTGATATAGATCTCGCCTTCACTTGGCTCTTCCATGCCGAACATAATCTTCATTAAAGTCGATTTACCTGCACCGTTCTCACCTGCAATCGCATGTATTTCTCCCTCACGTAAAGAAAAATGCACGTCTTTATTTGCAACGACGCCATTGGGATATACCTTGGTAATTCCCCGCATTTCCAGCAGAGCTGTGTACATAGGTCTCAACGCCTTTCAACTTGGAGGTCTGCAAAAATATACAGCTGGAATTCCCCTGACTAGAAGAATCTCCAACTGTAGGTTTATCTCTATAGAGCTGATCTTAAGGTTTAAAGCTTAAGGCTTAAGGCTTAACTGCGTTACGAATAGCTTCTACCTCTGCGGTTTCCATCCCCATCGCATTATCCACTTTAATTTCTTTATTGATCAGCTTTTGCTTCACTTCTTCAACCTTGGCCTGAAGATCAGCCGGGAATACATTTTTATAAATATCATTCTCAGCAATACCTACACCATCATCTACAAAGCTCAATACATCACGTTTGCCCATTTCTAGCGTACCCTCTTGCAATCTCTTCACTGCACCTAGAATAGCCGTATCAATCTTTTTAATAGATGAAGTAACGATTAGATTTGCTTTTTCACTATCTGTATCGTTAATCAACATTGCCTGATCGGAGTCTACACCGATTGCATATTTTTTCTTCTCTTTAGCTGCGTCAAAGATCCCAAGACCTGTACCCCCAGCCACGTTAAAAATAACATCCACACCGGAGTTATATTGAATTAGAGACAGCTCCTTACCTTTTGCCGGGTTAACAAAATCACCAGCGTACGACACAGCCACTTTTACATCAGGATCAACGTACTGAGCACCTTGAATGTAACCGACCAAGAAAGCATTAATCCCCGGAATATCCATACCGCCCACAAACCCAATCACATTCTCAGGGGTAGCATTCGGCATATCCGATTGTGTAGCTAATGCTGCTACTGCACCTGCCAAGAAAGATACTTCATTTGTCGCATAAGACATGTTGTACATGTTATCTGGTGCTTCATCGATGTCGGTATCATAATTAATGAATTTTTTGTCTGGATACAATTCTGCCGTTGCATTAAACATCTCTGTAATTTCAGAACCGCCAGAAATAATTACATCCCAATCCTCGGAAGCGATATCGTTAAATGTAGGCTCCCATTTCGTTTTATCAACGCCCATTTCAACAACCTTTGTTACTGCACCAAGTTCATCCTTAACCTTTTGCAAGCCGTTATTAGCGGAATCAAAAAATGATTTATCCCCAAGTGTCCCCGGAATCAGCAATACAACCTTGAGTTTATCCCCTGCACCTGTTTCTCCACCCTCAGCAGCGTTTGATCCAGTATTCGCAGAAGAACCGTTATTGGACGTGTTATTCCCACATGCTGTGACCAGAACCATCACCATTAATAACAACAAAGAAAGAACTTTTTTATTCATTACTCTATTCCACCCCTAATTTTAGTTGGTTAGTAATCCGCAGAATCCCATCTTCACCCATTGTATAATTCACGGTTCAAATGGAAATTCTCTTTTTTCCAAATAAAGTATCATTAAAAGTAATAAACTTAACGTTTAGGCTCAAAAATAGCAATAAAAATACCATTATTATTAATAATCCGCTTTATTTCCGAACGAGATGGCCAGTCAGGTTGCGAACTTTCGGATTTATTGATACGATCATAACAAATATTATTAAAAATAATTATATGATTTCGGTCATTGTTTTGTACGATTCGGCTAAAACATAAGTATTGGAGGATCATCATGGATCGTGTTCTATATATTGTAAGTGCCACACATGAGCTAAATACTTATATCCCTCCACACCAGCATGAATGCTACGAACTAGTCTATTATTTACAGGGGGTAGGGACAACCAATGTTGGCCCACGAAGTTACCATTTTCGCTCCTCTTCTTTCGCGCTTGTGCCACCCAATCATAAACATGACGAGCACCACCGTGAGGATGCAAATGTATTATTTGTAGGCTTCCACTCAGAACACCCTAATATGAGTAATCTGCTCGGCGTATATGAAGATGATAAAGATCAGACCGTTCTTCAAATCCTGCTGCGAATGAAAGCAGAGTTTACACGCAAGCAAGACGGATTCTCTGAGCTTCTAAACCTACAAATGAGCGAGATTACCGTCCATCTTATGAGGCTTCTTAGTGCCTCTGGATATCAATCCCCAACAGAAGATCGAGTACAATATGTCCTTAATTATATGAATGAGCATTATCGCCATAAATTGTCCGTCGAAACACTATCAGAAATGTCCGGATATAGTTACGATCGTTTTCGCCATCTATTTAAAGAACGTTTCGGGTCTTCACCCCTGCGGTATTTGCTGTTAAAACGCCTGGATTATGCAAAATCTCTATTACGTCATACTCAGATGCAAATCTCTGAAGTATCTGCTGCTGCAGGTTTTGTGAACGATGCCCAATTCTGCAATATGTTCAAACGAGAAATAGGTCTTACCCCGCGAGCATTCCGCATTAATAATCAATCAGGTTAATCACTAATCAGATTAAAAAAAGCCGTTGAAATAGAGAAACTCTCTATTCAACGGCTTACTGCTGTAAACCCAAGGACATAAAGAAAAAGGTTTGTAAGATTGCTTATAAAAGCATTCTTACAAACCTTTTTAAGATACCGGCGAGAGGACTCGAACCTCCACGGTTTCCCACTCGATTTTGAGTCGAGCGCGTCTGCCATTCCGCCACGCCGGCACATATGAACTAAATGGAGGCGCCACCCAGATTTGAACTGGGGATAAAGCTTTTGCAGAGCTTTGCCTTACCACTTGGCTATGGCGCCATGAAAACTTGGAGCGGACGACGGGAATCGAACCCGCGACCCTCGCCTTGGCAAGGCGATGCTCTACCGCTGAGCCACGTCCGCATAAAATGGCTGGGGATATAGGATTCGAACCTATGAGTGACGGAGTCAAAGTCCGTTGCCTTACCGCTTGGCTAATCCCCAATAACATTTTAAAGTAAAATGGGGCGACTGATGGGTCTCGAACCCACGAATGCCGGAACCACAATCCGGTGCGTTAACCCCTTCGCCACAGTCGCCATATTAAGTTGATATTGTTGCCATTATTCATTTTAAAGTAAATGGGGCGGCCGATGGGTCTCGAACCCACGAATGCCGGAACCACAATCCGGTGCGTTAACCCCTTCGCCACGGCCGCCATATTAAACTTTAGAAAGAACTTGGCAGGGGCAGCAGGAATTGAACCCACACCAACGGTTTTGGAGACCGTTGTTCTACCTTTAAACTATGCCCCTAAAAACTGGTGGAGGATGATGGATTCGAACCACCGAACACTCACGTGAGCAGATTTACAGTCTGATGCGTTTGGCCACTTCGCTAATCCTCCAAGGATGGTGCCGGCGAGAGGACTTGAACCCCCAACCTACTGATTACAAGTCAGTTGCTCTACCAATTGAGCTACACCGGCATGGCACTCATTCTTTTGTGATGATAAATGGTGGCTCGGGACGGAATCGAACCGCCGACACGAGGATTTTCAGTCCTCTGCTCTACCGACTGAGCTACCGAGCCATGATGAAAATGGCGGAACCGACGGGATTCGAACCCGCGATCTCCTGCGTGACAGGCAGGCATGTTAGGCCAACTACACCACGGTTCCAAAAGATATAATTGCTTAAGTTAATTGGTTGCGGGGGCAGGATTTGAACCTGCGGCCTTCGGGTTATGAGCCCGACGAGCTACCGGGCTGCTCCACCCCGCGTCAGTAAGAAAGTGTTATGGTGGAGGCTGAGGGGATCGAACCCCCGACCCTCTGCTTGTAAGGCAGATGCTCTCCCAGCTGAGCTAAGCCTCCATAAACAACAATTGTTATTGTACCAAAGTCCACTAGGATAAATCAAGTGAAGATTTGGTGACCCGTATGGGATTCGAACCCATGTTACCTCCGTGAAAGGGAGGTGTCTTAACCCCTTGACCAACGGGCCATACTAATTAAAAATTTGTGGCGGAGAGAGAGGGATTCGAACCCTCGAGACGCTTGTGGCGCCTACACGATTTCCAATCGTGCTCCTTCGGCCAAACTCGGACACCTCTCCATATGGCTCCCCGAACAGGACTCGAACCTGTGACAACTCGATTAACAGTCGAGTGCTCTACCAACTGAGCTATCAGGGAATATTCATACCAGGCTTGATGCCTGAAAACTGAATCCGAAACGAATTTGCATTCTAAGTATAGGATAAGCCCTCGACCGATTAGTATTGGTCAGCTCCATGCATTGCTGCACTTCCACCTCCAACCTATCTACCTCGTCGTCTTCAAGGGGTCTTACTAATTGGGAAATCTCATCTTGAGGGGGGCTTCACGCTTAGATGCTTTCAGCGCTTATCCCGTCCGTACGTAGCTACCCAGCCATGCTCCTGGCGGAACAACTGGTGCACCAGCGGTACGTCCATCCCGGTCCTCTCGTACTAAGGACAGCTCCTCTCAAATTTCCTGCGCCCACGACAGATAGGGACCGAACTGTCTCACGACGTTCTGAACCCAGCTCGCGTACCGCTTTAATGGGCGAACAGCCCAACCCTTGGGACCTACTTCAGCCCCAGGATGCGATGAGCCGACATCGAGGTGCCAAACCTCCCCGTCGATGTGGACTCTTGGGGGAGATAAGCCTGTTATCCCCAGGGTAGCTTTTATCCGTTGAGCGATGGCCCTTCCATGCGGTACCACCGGATCACTAAGTCCGACTTTCGTCCCTGCTCGACTTGTAGGTCTCGCAGTCAAGCTCCCTTATGCCTTTGCACTCTGCGAATGATTTCCAACCATTCTGAGGGAACCTTGGAACGCCTCCGTTACTCTTTAGGAGGCGACCGCCCCAGTCAAACTGCCCGCCTGACACGGTCCCCGTACCCGGTAAGGGTACTAGGTTAGAACCTAGATACGATCAGGGTGGTATCCCAACGGCGCCTCCACCGAAGCTTGCGCTCCGATTTCTACGGCTCCCACCTATCCTGTACAGATCGTACCCAAATTCAATATCAAGCTGCAGTAAAGCTCCATGGGGTCTTTCCGTCTTGTCGCGGGTAACCTGCATCTTCACAGGTATTAAAATTTCACCGGATCTCTCGTTGAGACAGCGCCCAAGTCGTTACGCCATTCGTGCGGGTCAGAATTTACCTGACAAGGAATTTCGCTACCTTAGGACCGTTATAGTTACGGCCGCCGTTTACTGGGGCTTCGGTTCATAGCTTCGGGTTACCCCTAACCACTCCCCTTAACCTTCCAGCACCGGGCAGGCGTCAGCCCGTATACTTCGCCTTGCGGCTTCGCACAGACCTGTGTTTTTGCTAAACAGTCGCTTGGGCCTTTTCACTGCGGCCCCCTCGTGCTATTCACACTACCGGGGCACCCCTTCTCCCGAAGTTACGGGGTCATTTTGCCGAGTTCCTTAACGAGAGTTCTTCCGCGCGCCTTAGAATTCTCTTCTCGCCTACCTGTGTCGGTTTGCGGTACGGGCACCTTCTCCTGGCTAGAGGCTTTTCTTGGCAGTGTGAGATCATGACCTTCGCTACTATAATTTTCGCTCCCCATCACAGCCCAGCCTTATCGATGTGCGGATTTGCCTACACATCAGCCTCACTGCTTAGACGGACATCCATCAGTCCGCGTCACTACCCTCCTGCGTCACCCCATCGCTCATAGCGGATTACGGTGGTACAGTAATTTCAAACTGTTGTCCTTCGACTACGCCTTTCGGCCTCGCCTTAGGTCCCGACTTACCCTGAGCGGACGAGCCTTCCTCAGGAAACCTTGGGCTTTCGGCGGATCAGATTCTCACTGATCTTTTCGTTACTCATACCGGCATTCTCACTTGTGTAGTGTCCAGCGCTCTTTTCAGTACACCTTCAACCCCTACACAACGCTCCCCTACCCCAGATACATACGTATCTAGCCATAGCTTCGGTGGTGTGTTTAGCCCCGTTACATTTTCGGCGCAGAGTCACTCGACCAGTGAGCTATTACGCACTCTTTCAATGGTGGCTGCTTCTAAGCCAACATCCTGGTTGTCTGTGCAACTCCACATCCTTTCCCACTTAACACACACTTGGGGACCTTAGCTGATGGTCTGGGCTGTTTCCCTTTTGACAATGGATCTTAGCACTCACTGTCTGACTCCCGGCAATAAGTATATGGCATTCGGAGTTTGACTGAGCTTGGTAATCCTTGCGGACCCCGCACCCAATCAGTGCTCTACCTCCACTACTCTTATACCGAGGCTAGCCCTAAAGCTATTTCGGGGAGAACCAGCTATCTCCGAGTTCGATTGGAATTTCTCCGCTACCCCCACCTCATCCCCGCACTTTTCAACGTACGTGGGTTCGGGCCTCCAGTGCGTGTTACCGCACCTTCACCCTGGACAGGGGTAGATCACACGGTTTCGGGTCTACGTCCACATACTAATTCGCCCTATTCAGACTCGCTTTCGCTGCGGCTCCACCTTCTCGGCTTAACCTTGCATGTTAAACGTAACTCGCCGGTTCATTCTACAAAAGGCACGCCATCACCCATTAATAGGGCTCTGACTTTTTGTAAGCACACGGTTTCAGGTTCTATTTCACTCCCCTTCCGGGGTGCTTTTCACCTTTCCCTCACGGTACTGTTTCACTATCGGTCGCCAGGTAGTATTTAGCCTTAGCAGATGGTCCTGCTGGATTCATACGGGGTTTCACGTGCCCCGCACTACTCGGGATCCGTCTCGGAGAGAATACAGTTTAGGCTACAGGGCTTTTACCTCTATCGCGGGCCTTTCCAGACCTCTTCACCTACCATATTCCTTTGTAACTCCATGTGAGACGTCCCACAACCCCTAAGAGCAAGCTCTTAGGTTTAGGCTGTTCCGCGTTCGCTCGCCGCTACTGACGGAATCACTATTGTTTTCTCTTCCTCAGGGTACTTAGATGTTTCAGTTCCCCTGGTCTGCCTCTACATTTCCTATGTATTCAGAAATGAGTAACTGCGAATTACCACAGCTGGGTTTCCCCATTCGGACACCCCCGGATCAAAGCTTGCTTACAGCTCCCCGAGGCAGTTTCGTTGTTCGCCACGTCCTTCGTCGGCTCCTGGCGCCTAGGCATCCTCCGTGTGCTCTTATTAGCTTAACCTTGATTCTTCCGAAGAAAAATCTCACTAATAACATTTACTTGTTTACACAAGTTGCTAAAAGATGTTCTAAAACGCAAATTCGTTTCGGTATCCAGTTTTCAAGGATCAAGTCTTACTTGAGAGCTTAAACTCTCAAAACTGAGCAACGAGTGAGTAACAGGCCTAAACCTGAGTTTTGGAAGCTTAGCTTCCGATTTGAATGTTCTCATTGCAGAGAACGATTCTCCATAGAAAGGAGGTGATCCAGCCGCACCTTCCGATACGGCTACCTTGTTACGACTTCACCCCAATCATCTACCCCACCTTCGGCGGCTGGCTCCCTTGCGGGTTACCCCACCGACTTCGGGTGTTGTAAACTCTCGTGGTGTGACGGGCGGTGTGTACAAGACCCGGGAACGTATTCACCGCGGCATGCTGATCCGCGATTACTAGCAATTCCGACTTCATGCAGGCGAGTTGCAGCCTGCAATCCGAACTGAGACCGGCTTTGATGGGATTGGCTCCACCTCGCGGCTTCGCTTCCCGTTGTACCGGCCATTGTAGTACGTGTGTAGCCCAGGTCATAAGGGGCATGATGATTTGACGTCATCCCCACCTTCCTCCGGTTTGTCACCGGCAGTCACTCTAGAGTGCCCAGCATTACCTGCTGGCAACTAAAGTTAAGGGTTGCGCTCGTTGCGGGACTTAACCCAACATCTCACGACACGAGCTGACGACAACCATGCACCACCTGTCTCCTCTGTCCCGAAGGCCGCTGCTATCTCTAGCAGATTCAGAGGGATGTCAAGACCTGGTAAGGTTCTTCGCGTTGCTTCGAATTAAACCACATACTCCACTGCTTGTGCGGGTCCCCGTCAATTCCTTTGAGTTTCAGTCTTGCGACCGTACTCCCCAGGCGGAGTGCTTACTGTGTTAACTTCGGCACCAAGGGTATCGAAACCCCTAACACCTAGCACTCATCGTTTACGGCGTGGACTACCAGGGTATCTAATCCTGTTTGCTCCCCACGCTTTCGCGCCTCAGCGTCAGTTACAGCCCAGAAAGTCGCCTTCGCCACTGGTGTTCCTCCACATATCTACGCATTTCACCGCTACACGTGGAATTCCACTTTCCTCTTCTGTACTCAAGCCACCCAGTTTCCAGTGCGACCTCAGGTTGAGCCCAAGGTTTAAACACCAGACTTAAATAGCCGCCTGCGCGCGCTTTACGCCCAATAATTCCGGACAACGCTTGCCCCCTACGTATTACCGCGGCTGCTGGCACGTAGTTAGCCGGGGCTTTCTTCTCAGGTACCGTCACTCCGGTAGCAGTTACTCTACCGGACGTTCTTCCCTGGCAACAGAGCTTTACGATCCGAAAACCTTCATCACTCACGCGGCGTTGCTCCGTCAGGCTTTCGCCCATTGCGGAAGATTCCCTACTGCTGCCTCCCGTAGGAGTCTGGGCCGTGTCTCAGTCCCAGTGTGGCCGTTCACCCTCTCAGGTCGGCTACGCATCGTCGCCTTGGTGGGCCGTTACCCCACCAACTAGCTAATGCGCCGCAGGCCCATCCCTCAGTGACAGATTGCTCCGTCTTTCATTCTTCTCTCAGGAGAAAAAAGAAATTATCCGGTATTAGCTACCGTTTCCGGTAGTTATCCCAGTCTGAAGGGCAGGTTGCCTACGTGTTACTCACCCGTCCGCCGCTAAGTTATTTTGAAAGCAAGCTTTCAAAGTAACTCCGCTCGACTTGCATGTATTAGGCACGCCGCCAGCGTTCGTCCTGAGCCAGGATCAAACTCTCCAATTAGTATTGAAAAGAGCGATATGCTCATTTTGAAACATCTGACGAGAAAATTAATTCTCTAATTTTGGATTTCACTTACGTGATTTCCTACTCACTCGTTGTTCAGTTTTCAAAGATCAAGCTGTTTATTTCGTCGATGTGTTGTTCAGCAGCGACCTTTATAATATATCACAGCGTCCTCGTTTTAGTCAACCTTTTTTTTAATTTCTTTTTTTGGTTGTCTTTCGAAAGTTTTCGAAAGCACATCTCTGTGTCAGAGGGACGAGTTATAATTTAACACATGAACAAGGAAAGAGTCAACCATTAATTTTTCTGGATAAATATGAGCGTTTCATATTAGTAAACAAACAAAAAGAGAGTGCTCAGCCTCTCCCTATCCTTGCTCATCTCTCTATAATTAAACATCTTCTGCTGTATCTAATTCATCTCTATAATGTATAGCGGATCGCATGCCCTTCTCCCTCGTGAACATCAGCCCAAGATGTAATCTCTCGGATTAGCGAACGAGAAACCAGCTTTCGTAAAACAAGGGGTAGTTCAGACTCTAATTGACTCAGACCTGAATGCTGCAGTAATTCTTTAATGCTCCATGCTTCCTTACGGCTATTCAAAATATTAAAGAGCAATAGACAACAGTCCGTCATTTTGGACATAATCCCAAATTCACATGCAAGAAGCACAAGCTCCACACGTTGCTCTAAGGTCTCAGTACTGATCGTTAACTCCTCATAAAGTTTATGAACAGAGGTATTCATGCTTTTAACCTGCTCCCAAATAGCTGGCTCGGGGAAAGCACCCACTTCACTCACTTCTATTCTTGCCCAATGGTATAAGGCTATCAATACACAGTTGTAAGCATCCATAATAAAGCCAGCCTCTATATAGCGCTTGGATTTCACATACATATGCAAAAAGCGAGCAAACTCCATAAATGCGACCCGTTCCTTGATCGGTCCTTCAAATTGCAGTATCTCACGTCGCATTTCCTCTAGTATTCCCTTGGGGTCCCAGATCACTTCCCCCCTCATCAAACTGATAAGAAGTTCGTTATTATCCCCTGCCATAACAGCCTGCTCCAAAGCAAAAAGGCCAATATGGACTGACTGGGTCCGTTGGTCACCGGCAATGGTATGGCGAACAATATGCTCTCTATCCTGTTCTTCATGCAAAACTAACACTACCATATCAAAATCTTGAAGAAGTGCGCTTTGAAACGGAATATCCCCATTCTGCCGCAAAACGACCGCTCCTAAAACATTCTCATCAAACGTTTCTCCACTCAACAAAGTTACATTGGACAGTTCCATGCTTCCCTCCATTAAATTTGGCGATTTTGCGTCCAGTCAGTTATAATTCAGTTATAATTATTATTCTACATATGAAAGACAGTTCCTTCTGGACAACCCAACTATATTTAGTTAGGAGCAAACACTCATGAAGTTTAAAACGGCTAAGATCAACGCTTTTCGCACATGGGGATTACTGCTCACAATGCTCGGAATGGGACTTATGGTTTTGGGTACAGCGGGCATCGTGTTTTGGGGCTCAACTGGAAAAGTATTCGCTGGAATCGGTCTTGTAATCGGTTTAATCTCAATGATGGCAAGTCTTGCAATCTATTTCTGGGCTGGGATGCTGTCAACTAGCGCAGTCCAACTGGAATGCCCTGAATGTCACAAGCTGACCAAAATGCTGGGCAAAACAGACCGCTGTATGTTCTGCCATACCATCCTTACTATGGATCCAGCTGAGGCCAATATTACTGCGGAACAACTTAAGAGTCAGCAGCTTAATCAATAAAACACATCTTACAGAAGCTTATTACTAGCGATTTATAATGCGATCAAACATTTGCTTAATACAACAAAGGGGCCCCCGTATTGGGAGCCCCTTTGTTCATTATAAATGAAATAATAATTACTTATGAATCCCTTGTAATGCCTCCCACGCAGACGGATTACTAAAGCTGCGATTCCATGAACCAATGCCACCAAGCCCTAAAGACTTAGCAAGCTCAACTCTAGCTTCTAAAGAAACTTTGTCTTCGATCCATATTTTTTTAAGAGCGCCATCCTCCTTATACTCAACGTAATTCTGCCCTGCTGCCTTATCAAAGGTTGGGGTCAGCTTCTTCTCTTTAATAATTTTTTCAACGGCATTCATACTAACCGATTTAGAGCTTACTTTGGTCTTGCCATCCACCTGGGCCTCAGTCCAGATTCTAGTGTACAGTGGAATCCCTAGAATCAGCTTCTCAGGCGGCACATCGTCTTCCTCTATGATCCGGCTTAACGAGCTTTCTACCCACGGCAGAGACGCAACAGAGCCTGCTACAGGACTAGCAGCCCAATGCTCGTCATAAGCCATAACAATAAGATAATCAACTACTGAATTAAGAGCTCTACGATCAAGGAATGCTGACCACATCTCACTGTTAGATTTAGGGGTTACGTCTATGGAGACGATTAAGTTTTTGGCTTGAGCCATAGGTTTTAGCTCTCGCATAAATTGTGTAACATTCTCCCCGTCTTTCGTATATACATTCTCAAAGTCAATATTAATTCCATCCAGCTTGTATAAATCTGAATACTCGAGGATCTGTACGATCGCGTTCATCCGCTTCTCATAGCTCGACAATGCCTCAGTGGTTATGTCTGGTTCAAAGCTATTGCTGAGCAGCCCCCATACTTCCAAACCGCGCTCATGGGCCCACTGCACATACGCACTATCAGCCTGACTGCGCACATTCCCATCACCATCTATGATACTGAACCAAGTCGGGCTAGCCACGTTAACGCCCGGAAGCTCACCGAATGTACTTGGGTCAGGTTTGCGTTGATAAACAGCTTCCCAATATAAATTCACTGACTTCCCTTTCCAGCTTCGTTCTGCCCGTGAGGGAGTGGTGCTTTTGGGTTCCACTGTCTTTTGACCGTCTGAGATAATATCACTGACCTTGGCATAACCCGCATAACCGCTGCTTAACTGCACATACAGCCAGTCCTCATTTTCCTTATTCCAAATACTCACGATGGCACCTGGGGACATATCGGCCACGATGGGTGCGTGAATCGACGCTTCGCTGCGAAGAGCGACTGTCTTATCACCTGCTTCACCTTTCACTTTCCCCAGCGGTACACTCTCCCCTGCTGTCATTAACAGCACAGCCCCGGTAGTCGTATCCTCTTGAATCTCAAACCCATACAGGTCTTCTAAAACATCCGCAGGAAGATAAGTTATCTTTTCCTTAACTTCAGGTGCCAGCCGTAGCTGCAGCGGACGATTGTTCAGACTAGCATTGGTTTTATCCTCTTGCATATATAGAAGTTCACTTTCCGTTGATAAGATGACCGATTTAGTCTTTTCTTCATAACGAATAGATGAGTCCACATGTTCCTGCAGTAATGGTAGAGGTAAAAGCATGCTATCACCGGTCCCTGAGGCGGAATATCCTGTTAGCTCTCCTTTTACGAAGATAGGATGTTCTAGGCCTTTCCAGTCTGGATCGATGTGCTGGCGATTTGGCAATACAAAAAACACAACCCAATAAGCTGCTGCCGCAATGAGCAAAAGTCCAAAAAAGCGTCGGAAAAGACCTCCGCGCTTTTTGACGCGTTTCTGTCTATATCTTCTGTCCAAAATATATCCTCCAAATATTAGATGATTTTAAGTTAAGTCTAACAATACGATTATAACATCCACTTGGTTCCGGATAACCAGTATAAGTTAGTCATTTTCACTATATTTTGTTATTTTGAAAAAAATAAAAACGTGAGTCCTCCGCTTTCGGATTTCACACGTTTATTGTGTAGCTTGGCTATACGCCCTTAAGTCAGTAGTATTCTGTCTTATTGTTGCTTCTCTCTGCAACATTTGCAAACTCCATGCAATTCCATACGCAAACCCGTAATTTTGAAGCCCGTTTCCTGCTCTGCATGTATCTCTACATCATGAAGCGAAGGATAACTAAAATCTTCAATCTTACCGCATAGCTGACAGATGACATGATAATGATCAGATACATTGGCATCAAAACGACTGGAACTATCCCCGTAGGTCAACTCGCGAACCATGCCGGCTTCCATAAACATCTTGAGATTATTATATACAGTTGCTACGCTCATGCTCGGAAATTTCGGCTCTAGCGCCCGGTATATATCGTCAGCTGTAGGATGATTCATTGCTTCCATCAAATACGTAAGAATCGCATGACGCTGGGGCGTTATACGGACACCTGTTGTCTTTAATTGTTCCAGTGCATGTTGTACTCCACTCCCCATTACTGTCACCGCCTTTTGAATTTAAAAATAAAAGAAATACTTTTTAAGATTGTAAGACCGATTTTTCAATATTGTCAACGAAGTCTATACATTATATTTATTATTATATAAGAAAAATTACTTTTTTCAATATTTCCTAACATTTAGATTGCTATTTCCTTCAACATGAAGCTTGAACTCGCCGGTCCCCACTTCACCTGATACTTTTTTCTTATCAATTGTAAGTTCAGGCAAATCTGAAGTAATATCTCCATATCCACTGGATCCATTCACTGTATAGTTGCTTAACATCGGTAAATACAATTGAATGTCACCAACTGCGCTATAAATGTCCCAATCTCCAGCGACATCAGAAGAGCGAACATCAATGGTACCATTTAGAGATTCGGCATGTAGCTTGGATCTGGCTCCATCAACCTCTAAATTACCGTTTTTGGTAGTAATATCGATATCATTGCTATTTCCGATCGCACTAATATTGCCGACAGCCGTCGATAATTTCAAAGCACCGGTAACATCCCAAGCATTCATATTGCCTCCGCTCGTTGTTAAATCAACGCTGCCTTGAACAGATCTGGCACGGACAGCTCCATTCAGTGTTTTTCCCTTAACATTACCAAAGATACGATGAAGGATCAGCTCTCCATTCCCCGTTTCCAGAGAAATGTCTTCAATGGCTTCTACATTCTGCAACGTGATCCCGCCATTCATAGTGCGAACATCGAGGTTAAAGCGGCGATCCTCCGGCAAGTAAATATCTAAATCCATGCGTGGCTGGCGTTTACCGGATTCTCCATAGGCCTTGCTATTCGAGGTGATTTTTATGTTGGGCCCTTCAACAACGTCCACAAAGGACTGTTCTGATATAGCTTCAGCCATCGGCCCATCCAACTGATCTACCCAAACTGTCGTCGTAATTTGAATATCATCCACTGGAGCACGGTGTAATAAAATATCACCATTAATACTATCAATAGATATTTTGGCTGTATTTAATTCCACCGGAACAATTAGCGGGGCTTTCTGATATTTGCTGCCTTTAGCCTCACCATAGTCCACTGCAGCTGCCGTCAGGTTTAGACTGACATTTTTCCATAGATATAAATAATGTTCTTGCTCTGCAACAATAAATACACTCGCAGCTAGCAATATAGCAGATAAAAGTCCACGTAAATCCAATCTGATTCTGGTTCCCTTGGCTGAACGGTTAGAGAAGATAAACATCAGCAGGAACTCAATCCCCCATATCACCGGGATGACTGGCCACCACTTCAAGAGCAGGAGCATATAGTCAGTTCCCTCTCTCCAATCCAAAAACAAAGGAACAGAAATAGCTATCAGTAATATAGAAGCCGTATATCTTCCCACGCGCCGCTTGCGAGGTTCATTGTCTTTACGCTGCACAACTGCTCTGGCAATTTCTCTAGCTCCTATAAATAAGCCACCGCATACTAAAATGACAGACACGGCCATTTCGGCATAATGTTCAATAAAGAACTGGAGCCATGTTGGTTTCTGCCGGAACAGAATAAGCAGGGCGCCCCCTAAGAGCAATAAGAGTCCAAAGGATATCCCAGGCTCGCTGACGATACTACGACGTTTAGGAGCCTCGTTTGCTTTGGTCACAGGAATAGCAAGATCATGATCCTCTGGGAAGCGAAGAAGCCTGTCCGCTAATTGCAATACGTCATACACGTTATAAAAATAGATCACTGGAATAATGAGCGCAAGTAAAATAAGCAGTGGAACATTGATCTGCATCCCGATGGATGAGAAATACAATAAAGCTGAGATATCCAAAAGAATTAGAAAGATGAAGGTGATCCCTTTTCGGAGAAGCCCAAAATACAAATGCCCCGTCCCAGGGATGAGTGCTGCCAGCAGTCCAGCAATAAATTTACGTTTGCGGTGGCGCCGCTTCGGACGCGGAGGAATAATCCTCTTCTGTATCTCATTTTCCTTAGTCTCTATATCAACAGAACCTTGCAGTTCTTCCTGCTCTGGGAGCATTGCAGAGTCATGTTTCATTTTGGACTCCTCCTTTCGTAAATAGTTGTCTATGAATATCTTTTTTCAAAGAGAACCACTCCGATGAAATTCAATCAATTCAACTCCTGGAGCGACTTCCTCCACACCGGTAGGCAGAAAACCATGTTTACTGTACAACGAAACGGCAGGTGTATTCTTTTTGCCTGTCGACACAACGAATTGCTCCATCCCTGCAAAATGCTCAAATACATATTCCAAAAGATGGCTAGCGATACCTCTACGAAAAAAGTCCGGCCCCACCATCATTCGTGTAATCGTCAATTTGCCAGGAGATTCTTCCTCTACAGCAACAGCACCCATTAGTTCTTCATCAATATCGAAGCAGCCATAAAAATCCTCTTTAGAGCTGCTGAGCATTTCTCTCGTCTCCATCAGAGGTGGAATTTCACGAAAGCCTATTAGTTCAGCTTCCAGTCTATAGGCCTTATGCTGAAGACTCCATAATTCATTAACGGTGCTTTCATCCTGCAGATTTAGCTTGTTAATTGTATTCATCCTAACCAGTCCCCTTATATGCCGCTAAGGGCCTGCCGTTGCCGACAAGCCCTTAGCTTATTACATAAGTATATTACCCCAATTATAAACGCCTTCGGCGTCCTTTAATGGACGACAAGCGTTTAGCTGCTCAATACCTCGATGAGAAGTTTATTAGCAAGACCCGGATTCGCCTTACCTTTACTTTCTTTCATGACTTGTCCGACCAGGAAGCCGATTGCTTTCTGTTTACCTGCTTTATAATCTTCCACTGATTGCGGATTGGCGGCTACGACTGCTTCCACAATTCCTTTAATGGCACCTTCATCGCTGATCTGCACTAGACCTTTTTCCTCAACGATAACGGCTGGCAGTTTACCGCTCTCTAGCATTTCTTTAAATACTGTTTTAGCGATTTTGCTGCTGATGGTTCCGGCTGCAATCAGCCCGATCATCTCGCCTAGCCCTTGTGGTGTAATTTGTACCTGCGACAACTCCAGATTATTACCATTCAAATAGGCAAGCAAGTCACCCATAATCCAGTTAGCTACAGCCTTGGCATCCTGCGTATAGGCAAGACATCCTTCGAAAAAGTCCGCTAACAGTTTAGAGGATGTAATGACGCCTGCATCATAAGCTGTCAAGCCCAGTTCCCCGCTATAACGTGCTTTCCGAGCATCCGGAAGTTCTGGAATCGTTGAACGAATGGATTCTTTCCAAGCATCATCAATATGCAGAACGATCAAGTCCGGGTCCGGGAAGTAACGATAATCATGCGCTTCTTCTTTCCCGCGCATCGATAATGTTTTCCCTTGTGCTTCATCCCAGCGGCGAGTCTCCTGCACAACAACTCCACCATCATCCAGGATCTCAGCCTGACGATATTGTTCATACTCCAGTCCACGCAATACACCGCGGAAGGAGTTCATGTTCTTAAGCTCTGCTCTAATGCCGAATTCCTCTTGTCCTTCTGGGCGTAGACTGATGTTCGCGTCACAGCGCATCGATCCTTCTTCCATCTTGACATCGGATACGTCACAATACTGCATAATCGCACGGATTTTCTCCAGATAAGCACGAGCTTCCTCAGGGGAGCGCAGATCAGGTTCGGATACGATTTCGATAAGCGGTGTTCCCACCCGGTTAAAATCGACAAGCGAGGCAAAACCGCCATCTACGTGCGTAAGCTTACCTGCATCCTCTTCCAAATGAAGACGAGTAATGCCGATCCGTTTGGTCTCTCCGTTAACTTCAATGTCGATCCAACCGTTCAGGCCGATAGGCTGATCAAATTGTGAAATCTGATAAGCTTTTGGTGAATCCGGGTAAAAATAGTTCTTGCGGTCGAATTTGCTAACATCACCAATGGTGCAATTCAGCGCCATCGCTGCTTTCATAGCGTATTCTACCGCTTGTTTGTTGAGCACTGGCAATACGCCGGGGTGACCCAAGCAGACAGGACAGGTATGAGTGTTAGGTGGGGCTCCAAATTCAGTGGAGCATCCGCAAAAGATTTTGGAGTTGGTATGAAGCTCTACGTGAACTTCCAAGCCGATGACCGTTTCGTATTTAGACATAAGTAATCCCATTCCCTCCTTTACTACAGCTGTGGACGCTGCTTGTGATGATCTGTATTTTGTTCAAAAGCATGAGCGACACGCAAAATCGTGTTCTCGTCAAATTCCTTACCGATAATTTGCAGACCTACAGGCATGCCTTCCGCAAAACCACAAGGAACACTCACGGCCGGAATACCCGCCAAGCTTACAGGAATCGTGAGAATATCGTTCAGATACATGGTCAGCGGATCTTCAGTCTGTGAACCCAATTTGAATGCTGTCGTTGGTGCTGTTGGGCCGATGACCACATCATATTTTTTAAAGATGTCATCAAAGTCCTGTTTAATCAAAGTACGCACCTTTTGTGCTTTTAAATAGTAAGCATCGTAATACCCGGAGCTGAGTGCATAAGTACCCAACATAATACGACGTTTAACCTCAGGGCCAAAGCCGCGGCTGCGGGAATTAAGATATAGATCAAGCAATCCTCCGCCTTCATCTACACGTGCGCCATAACGCACACCGTCAAAACGCGCGAGGTTAGATGAAGCTTCCGAAGAGGACAGCAAATAATAAGCTGCTACTGCGTATTCCGTATGTGGTAATGAAACTTCCTCCCAGACAGCACCCATTCCTTCCAGCACTTTAAGTGCAGACAAAACTGTCTCACGCACAGAAGCATCGACACCTGCTCCCAGGTATTCCTTAGGAACAGCAATGCGAAGTCCGGAAACATCACCAGTAAGTGAACTCAAATAATCAGGAATTTCTACTTTAGCCGAAGTAGAGTCTTGGGCATCATAACCAGCAATTGCTTGAAGCACATAGGCAGAATCCTCTACATTACGTGTTAATGGTCCAATCTGATCTAGTGAGGAGGCAAAGGCTACCAGCCCGTAACGTGATACAAGACCATAAGTAGGTTTGAGACCTACAACACCACAATAGGAAGCTGGCTGGCGGATGGAACCCCCAGTATCCGAACCTAGTGAGAAGAACACTTCGCCCGCAGCTACTGCTGCTGCAGATCCGCCACTGGAACCGCCGGGCACACGCTCTAAATCCCAAGGATTGCGTACAGGACCAAAGCTTGAGTTCTCATTAGATCCGCCCATTGCGAATTCATCCATATTTAATTTACCGATCGTTACGGCATCTGCTTGCTTCAGTTTAGAAGCTACAGTAGCGTTATAAATCGGCTGGAAGTCGCTCAAAAATTGGCTGGCACAAGTTGTGCGCAGGCCTTTAGTTACAATATTATCCTTGATTCCAGCAGGAAGACCAAACAGCAACCCACGTGCTGCTCCGGATGCCAGTTTGTCGTCCAAAGCGCGTGCAGTGCTACGAGCGCCCTCCTCATTCAAGGTCAAAAATGCATTTACGTTCTTATCCCGCTCAGCGATAATCGCCAGCGATTCTTCAGTCAGTTCACTGACCGATACCTCTTTAGCAGTTAACATGCGGTGTACTTCAGGCAATCGATTTTGAAACAGGCTCAAGATTCTTCCCCCTTTCTAATTATGTAGTTATTCCAAAACAGCTGGAACCTTGAAATGTCCGTCTTCATCATCTGGAGCGTTAAGAAGTGCTTCCTCTTGCGTAAGGCTATCCTTCACAACATCCTCCCGCATTACATTGCTGACTTGCAGCACATGCGTGGTCGGCTTTACATTCTCCGTATCTAGCTCATTTAATTTCTCGGCATATTGTAAAATAGCATTCATTTGTTCTGTAAAGGTTGCCTCTTCTTCCGGGCTCAGCTGCAGACGAGCCAGCTTGGCCACATGCTGCACATCTTTAACGGTAATGCTCATAAGAAAAATCCCTCCTGTTTAAAGGGCTAAAGCGCCCGGATAACGTTTTTAATTATATTGTAGAAGCTTGGACAATTCAATGATGGGCTGTAAAACAAACGCTCCTTTATCAAAGTGAAGGGGATTCCTACACATTTTAAAGGAGCGTATCGTTAGTATATTCATAGAGAAGGGTTTTGACAGTCAGTGATTTCACAGCATCTAGCAGCGGTATGACAAAACAAAAAAGCCGGCTTGCGCCGGCCTTCCTTAAATCCAAGCTCGAAGATTCACTTGTTTGATGAAATCCGCTTGGGACATGCTTTCGCTTGACGTTGATTCCGTCTCTTCTATATCCATATCTTCACCGTTCATCAAATGATGGAACAGCTTCTCATTGTACGTGGACAAAGCATAATCAATCAACGCTTCATGCGTTGCTCTCTCAGCCTCAGCTACTAATAAATGTTCTTCCGCCTCAATGTCCTCAGCCGGAACATAAAAGTTCCTATTAGCCTCTGGTACACGAATAACATAGTCAAACGCATTATCGGGATTGCGGTCGTAAGCAATTAGGTAGCCGTATTCCCCGATAGGAAGACTCTGCTCGAAAGCGTCCGCAACAATGACAATCTTCTCTCCTAAACGCAGCATCGCCCTACCTCCTAACCCCAAAATCTTTCAAGATTTTGCTTGTTTCAACAGTCTACTAAAAAAAGATAGAACTGTCTAGTTGAAGGCTGGCCGATCCTACAAATTCTATGAAAATATACTATATTTAATAAAAATATAACTTATGGTTCAAGCGGGTAAGTTATTCTTCCTTGTCAAAAGTGCAGCACCCACTAAACAAATCAAGATCAAAATAGCTGCTGAAAGATAGGGTCCAACCCTGAAGCCTTCTCCAGCCATAAGAATTCCAGCCGATAACCCGGAAAGCCCCGCAGGTGCCCATTCAAACCATGAAGGCAATAAGCTTTGGCCTAATGATAATCCTGCCATTAGCGCCAATGCTAAAAAGGCGGCAACTGGAGATTTTAAAAATCCACTAAACAACAACGTAGCTGAGACAGCACATAACAGCCACAATCCATACACTCCAGAAGCTGCGATGACATCTCCCCAAGATAGTGAACCAATCAACTGCTCCGTGTAGTAAGCTGCGCCCGCTGCACCTAATCCTAGAGCAACGATCAACAGGGTCAGCTGCGCTGCCCATTTAGCGAACACTATTGCGGCTGGAGAAACCGGCCTTACCAGAATTAATTCCATAGTTCCGCTATAGCGCTCACCGGCTAAAACATTCATCGCGCCAAGCGCCAATACTAACATTCCGATCGTTCCGTACTGTCCCAGAGATTGTGCCATCACAGCTGCGGCACTCGGTATTTCATACCCCTCTAGCAGACCTGGGGGAACATCACCTGAAGCTTTTAATATTTCCGGCAAATAATAAGTAGTTAACGGCTGCATAATACCTAATAGGATAAAAACGACAGGTATCCAGATTAACTTATAACTGCGAGCCATTTCGAGCATTTCTCTGCGATAAAGGACCCAGGCGCTTCTCATACTCCCACCACCTTCATAAATAAATCCTCTAACGTGGAAGAACCCGCTTCAAATTGCAGTAATGGAATTTCGAGCTGCGCCGCTTCTTGCAGAATCGTCCATCGGGCCATGTCTACATCGTTCACATTAAAAATTGCCTGATCTCCGAACAACTGAGTCTCTAGTACAAACGGTTTGGCAGCAAGAGACTCCAGCCACTGAATAGCTTTTTCTTGCTTCTCTGTACGTAAACGAATAACAGGAAGGCTGTATTGTGTACGCAGCTGTGATAAAGACCCCTTCTCAGCAATCAAGCCCTGATTCATTAAAATAATATCATCGCAAATTTCTTCTGCATCATGCAGCACATGTGTAGAAAAAACTACAGTTGTCTCTTCACGTATCTCCCGCAGCAGTCCCATTACTTCTCTGCGGCCAATCGGATCAAGTGCAGATACAGGCTCATCAAGCAACAGCAGACGAGGCCGGTGCACAAGCGCCTGAGCCAGACCCAGCCGCTGCTTCATCCCACCGGAGTATCCACCAATCCGGCGACGAGCATCACCTTTAAGCCCTACACGCTCAAGCGATTCCAATGCCCTGCTGGATGCGTCTTTAGTTCCCATTCCACTAAGCTTTGCAGCGAAAACAACATATTCATGTCCAGTCATCCACCCATAAAAAGCTGGAGACTGTGGCACATATCCTAATCCTCTGCGATATTCGGCTCCAGGACGGCTCCCCTCAAATGAAATCATTCCAGAGGTGGGTTCTAGCAGCCCTGCCAGCATACGAAGTGTGGTCGTTTTCCCAGCACCGTTAGGCCCCAGTAAAGCGACGCACCGTTCTTTCTCAATTTCAAAGCTTATATCATTTACGGAAATATGCGCCCCATAGCTTTTGCGCAAATTCTTAACTTGAAGGAGTGACATCAGACATCTTTCCTTCCTATTGTGAAATAAGCTACGCTGCCTAATATATTTCCGCAAATAATGATAATAATCCACATCCATTTTGGACCACGAACGTTATCCGCTTTGGCCAGAGATATCAGACCAATAATAGCAAGCAAAGCCTGCAGAATAATTAACGGCATGATTAAACCCCATTTTACCTCTTCCATGAAGTACCACTCCTTGTAATAGGATGAAAGGAACGAGCTTCTTACTAAAGCTTCACAACTGCTTCTTCCGTCTACGTCGGTCAGGAAGAATAACAACAAGTAAGTAGACTAATGCGGGTGACGGAACTGTAGTAATCGCCCACAACCCCCAGAACCAAGCTTTTTTCCCGCGCCGTCTTGCGTCCCGGAACAGTAAGGTCCCCTGCAGCATTAACGCTACTGCTATGCCAAACCACAACCAAAGAGGCACATCCTGCAGCTCATTCATTCTTGTACACCTTCTCTATTTCTTCTGATCCTGGCGATCCCTAAGCCACCCAGTCCTACAATAGGAATGATCGCCTGAATAATCCAATAGATCATTGGTGCAGAAGTGAGAATGGATAAAAATGCGCAGATCAGGATCAATGAGACCCCCCAGAATAACAGTAGTTCTTTGCGTTCCCTTCTCTTTCTCTGCACAGCTGCATCAGCCATTAACCACTCCAGTTCCTGTAACGAAGGTGGGGTGAGGTCATCATATTGCGCATCCAAACGTTCAAGCTCTTCAGTAAGCTTGTGCAAATACAGTTCTGGCTCCTTATCCTTCTCCATCCTCATTCAGCTCCTTTCGCAATTGGTTAAGACCAAGGGACACACGCGATTTGACCGTGCCAGAAGGAATTTGCATGATCACACCGATTTCTTCATAGCTATAGCCATAATAATGCTTCAGCAGCACAGCTACCCTCTGAGCAGAGGGTAGCTTGGAAATGGAATCAAGTACTTCACTCCATTCTTCCCCCCTGCTCTCAAACCGCCAACGAATCGAACGGGTGCCCTGCGCCTGCTGTTCCCGTTTCTTCCATTCTGCCTCACGTTTCCAGCGCCGCTTTCGATCGATAAATATTCTGGTGGCTATCGTAATTAACCAAGAGGAGAACGAAGAAGAACCGTTATAGGTATTGATTTTTTCCATACATCTGACCATCGTGTCCTGTACAAGATCCTCTGCCAGCAACGGATCCATAGTCACTTTGAGTAGATATTTGAACAGAAAAGTATAATGTTCTCGCAGCAGTGAAGACAGTGCTGAAGTATCTCCCTGCTGTGCCCGTCTGATTTTCTCCAGCGCCTGATCGCTCATCTGCCCCTCCATTCAGGATTTCGTTCTTATTTGTAATACGATTATGTATAGTGATTCGTTCAATGCGCTTTAACTTTATTTTTTGAGCTCCCAGAGCTTACGCCGCCATGGCTGAAGCAATCCCGCTTCAGCAGGGAAATGCCAAAAAAGAGGCGTTATTCTAGGCTCGCCTCCTGAATTCACTGGTATTCTCCCATCCTTATTCTCCGATTGTATGTCCCTGCGTTCTATGGAAGTACAAAAACCGCCCTTTCCAGAACATTCTGAAAAACATCGGCATTTACTGCTGCAAAAACTAGTCCATTTCTCCTTGGAGTCATACCATCCGTAATCCAACGGGTAATATATATTCTTCTCCAATCTATTTCCCCCCATGCTTTTAAACCTATATGTAGACAAAAAAAGAACGCAAACCGGGATTAATTCCGCAGTCTGCGTGCTTCGCGAGGTTAATGTTACATTTAATTAACAATATTGTAGTCCTTTTGTATCCCTTTGTCTATCAAAAATTCCTCGATTCTTGTCAGTTCTACTAGAATGATTGTTTATTGAGGGATATAAGGGTTACGAACTTTTTCAAAACCGATGGTTGTTCGGGAGCCATGACCTGGATAAACCTTCACTTCATCATCCATTTTGTACAGCTTGCCACGAATAGAATCGAACAAATCACGTTCCCTGCCACCAGGCAAATCGGTGCGCCCAACTCCCATCTTAAACAGCACATCTCCAGAGAATAAATCATTCCCGCATAGGAAGCTGACACTGCCCGGAGAGTGCCCAGGTGTATGGTACACGCGGAAGGTATGTCCGATGAATTGCAGAACTTGTCCTTCTGCCAGATCATATTCTGCAGGATCTGTAGTTAAAGGAGATGAAACATCAGGCCACATCAATGAACCATTTAGCTTAGGGCTGCTGAGCCATTCACTCTCTAGTGGATGTAAATAAACAGGGCATTTCTTAGCTTTACGAATTTCGTCTACGCCGCCCATATGGTCAAAGTGCGCATGCGTCAGCAAAATAGCCTCGATCTCCATCCCTTCAATACTCCGCACTAATGCCGCAGGATTCATACCGGGATCAATAATGATACCCTTCGTTGGATCTGCACCTGTCAGCAAGTAGGCATTGGTCTGAAGCGGACCTAAATTAAACGAACGTATATTTAGCATTGGTCTAGAATCCGGAAATCAGACTACGCAGCTCTTTTGCGATAACTGCTTGTGATTCCGTTCCTTCCCCATAAGCTTGCCCCATAGCCTTACGTACTTCTGCGATTTTGCTGTCGTAATCAGCGGCCTCGCGATCAGGATCCTCACGTTTGAACTCTCTCATTAGGCTCTGCACATGCTCTGGACGAGGACCCCAATGTCCAAGCACATATCCGCCGGTATCTGCAAAGATCACAATCGGAACAGATCTTCCGCCCATGGTCAAGAATTCATCCATAAGCTCCTGGTTCTCCTCCAAAATGAATACCTCTGTCTTCATTCCGGCAGTCTCCAAAATACGGAATACCGCAGGGACATTACGAACTACATCTCCACACCAATCAGCGGCAAGGATAAGTACTCGCAAATCATCACGATGGTTCAGGCTTTCAAAAAATTCCTTGTCACTCTCATCTTCCCAAGAAAACTTCTCATACCAGGATTCAAAAGCCTGCTGGTTCTTCGTCATGCTTTCTACAAATTGGCGCGGTGTAAGACCTTTTCCAAATTTATGAGCTACATTCGGTTTCATTTTGCAGTCCCCCTCTTCTTGGATTTAAACCACTTATACACAAAATAAATGATGATTAGTGCTAACGCTACGAGAATAATTTCGTTGGTATACTTAGCTGCTACCTCGTCAATATCTTCCCACTTATTCCCCAATGTCATACCGAGATATACGAACAAAGCACTCCATGGAATAACAGCAAGTGTAGTCAATAAAGTGAACTTACCTAAAGGCATACGAGAAATCCCCGCTGGAACGGAAATGGCATGGCGAACAACGGGAATAAAGCGTGCCGTAAAGATTACACCTGTCCCATATTTATTGAACCACTCTTCCGAATGGTCAATATGCTTTTTTTGGATAAGAATATATTTCCCGTATTTCTCCAGTACAGGCCTGCCCCCATAACGGCCAATCCAATATACAAAGATCTGGGCAATCACTCCGCCTATCGTACCAAACAATACTGCGCCGAAAAAATTAATATCTCCACTCCATACCAAGAAACCACCGAAAGCCAATACAATTTCACTAGGAATAACTTCAATCATCAGTCCGATCATAATCCCAAAATAACCAAGACTCTGAATCCATTCAAATAATGTCGAGATCAGATCAGAAATAAAATGCAAACGTGCTCCTCCTCCCTTTTCCGCAGAATATGGCTACATGTATCAAGCTAATCGCCTTTGGCATCTTTATAAGACACTAAGCGTTTAAGCGAGTGAAATATAAGAACATAAAAGCATAGATACTAATCTTATACTTTCTTATATTTTTAAAAGCTTTGCCGCTCTGCTATATTTTCCAGTTTCTCTTAGCCTATTCTAGCACAAGCAACCTTATCACTTCTACTTACGCGGCAAGCAGCTTCCATCTTCCAATCCATACTTAAAAAGAGTTTGAGTAATAGGCATAAACAAAAAAGGTGAACAAATTCCACCAATAAAGGGAAAATGAACACCTTTTTATCTGCGCTCAATCAATAAGCCATCCAGCCGGCATCCGCCGTTATCACCGATCCATTCAAAAAGCTTGCAGCATCTGAAGCTAAAAATAAAGCTACCGAAGCAATCTCACTGCTCTCCCCTGTCCGTGGCATCGACGCCATACCTTCGCCCGCTTTTTGACTCCCAAAAGGACTTGGATCAGACAGATCAATATTTGTCTTTACCCCGCCCGGCGCTATGGCATTACAGCGAATTCCAAGCTTAGCGTATTGAAATCCTATATTTTTGGTCATCCCGATTACAGCATGCTTAGAGGAAGTATAAGCCACTCCCGCCCGCGAGCCCGCTAAGCCGCCAATAGAGGCTACATTGATGATACATCCGCTTTCCTGCGCCATAAAAATCGGCAAAACCTTACGAATGGCTCTCATCGGACCGGTTACGTTGACCGCAAGCACCTGTTCCCACAAGTCATCAGTGATCTCGTGCGCTGGCGTCATTTTATCCATAATTCCGGCATTATTAACAAGGATATGAAGGCCTCCGAACTGTGTGGTTGCGGCATCAATCATTCGCTGTGTGTCCTCTTCCTTCGAGACATCAGCCTTTACGGGGTAGACGACTCCGTGTCCCTCACCCTTTTCCGCCTTTTTGGCTACCGCTTCTACATTCGCCAGATGGATGTCCGCAGCAATCACTTTAGCACCCTGTCGGGCAAAAAGCAGAGCAATCGCTTCTCCAATCCCCGATCCTGCACCCGTAACAACTGCGACTTTATTGGTTAGTATCATATATCCGCTCCTCTGCGTCGTATGTTCGGTGCATCAAGGAATGCATGCCCTTCGTTAGTATGAACAGGAGGAGGCTTTGAACGGTCCTTAATTTTAAAGATTCGGTGACACTTTTACACACGCTATTGCTAAGTGAATACTGCATTGACAGCTATTAAAACAAAGAGTTATTATACATTTAGATAATTATTTAAATATCGAAAGGCAGGGTGGAATATGAATGAATCCTTCAAAGCACTAGCTGACCCTACCCGTCGCCAAATCATTCGGTTACTAAGGGAGAAAGATCGAACCGCAGGTGAAATCGCAGATTTTTTCAACATGTCTAAGCCAAGCATTTCTCACCATCTGAATGCGCTGAAGCATGCCGATCTTGTACAGGATGAGCGAAAAGGACAATTTATTATGTACTCGCTAAACACAACAGTCCTCGAAGAGGTTCTCGGTTGGTTATTGGAGCTCACTGGGACAGGTAAGCAAACGGAGACGGAGAGTAAATCACTGGACGGAAAGCAGCAACATCAGGATATCGATTCCAAAAAGGAGGCGGATTAATGATGAAAGATTTCAAATGGAGATGGCAGGATACCCTCATCGTAATATTAGGTTTAGCTACATTAGCCTACGCTCTGATCAATTACAGCAAGCTTCCGCAGGAGTTACCGGCACAATTTGGAATTACGGGTAAGGTCAACAGATACTGGGACAAAAATATAGCTATTTTTGTGTTCGGAATCTTAGGCATTGTGCTCCCGCTGATCATGCAGTTCACACGCAGCATCGACCCTAAGCGGGACAATTACAAAAAATTCGAAAATGCCTATGCCATGAGCAGACTTGCTATTGGGGTGCTTTTTAATCTAATGCTGGTGCTGTCGATTGCTTACGGTCTAGGTAAAGATATAAACGTTGGGAAGATCGCCATAGGCGCTGTTGGAATTATGTTTATTGCTCTTGGCAACTACATGCCACAGATAAAAGATAATTACTTGTTTGGGGTTCGTACAGCCTGGACGCTCGCCAACCCCGAGGTATGGCGAAAAACACATCGCCTATCCGGGATAATGTGGATGATCGGTGGCCTACTTATTTTTGCAGGAGCCTTTTTGAGCGGAGCCTTGTCTCAGCTTCTTATTATTACGGCACTCGTACTTGCAATTATCGTGCCCATTCTCTACTCCTGGATGATTTCACGTCCGCTAAAATCGTAAAGCCAACATACTAAGCCGTCGACTCAAGTCGTCGGCTTGTTCTGTCATTTGGAACTCACGGTCATTATGTTGCCCTCCTTTATTAGCCTCCTCTTCTGCCAACCTTCTATATTCCAGAAGAAGTTCATTCCCAGAGGCGACGCAGACTAAGCCTTCCTTTCGATTTCCTTCTGCAAGCTTTTTTTGCCCCATAAGAAACATCCCTTCAATCGCCTTCATCCACTTGGCATTGTTGTACTTATCCAGCCTAAGGCTCTGGCGCATCCAATATAACGACGCCCCCGGACGGCCACTGCTTATCCATCGTTCAGCCAGCTCCCAGCTTAAGCTGGCATTCTCGGGAGAATACAACAAACTCTGCCGAAGCAGACTCACGCTCTGTTCACCCGAGAGCAACCTAGATAATGCTATAACCGTTCGAGGTGACCGGGGATTCCAACCCAGCGATTGCTGTAGCAACTCTACCTTCACCGAAGGATCCACCGACATAATCGCTTGTCGATAGAACTTCTCTCCTTGAGCGGCGTGAAAAGATAGCACCCCCAGCAGAAGCGAAAAACAACATGCCGCAGTTCCGATTAGTCGGCGAAGGCGGATTTGGGGCTGTTTCTTGGGTGTAGAGTTAGCGATTAGCGGATTCGTAGATGTAGAAACATCAATGTGCGCGTTCGTAGATGTGGAGTGAGCGATTAGCGGATTCGCTAGTGTAGAAACATTGGTCAGCGGGTTCGTAGATGCGGATTGAGCGATTAGCGGATTCGCTGGTGTAGAGACACCGGTGAGCGGATTCGTAGATGTGGATTGAGCGATTAGCGGATTCGCTGGTGTAGAGACATTGGTGAGTGGGTTCGTAGATGTGGAGTGAGCGATTAGCGGATTCGCTGGTGTAGAGACATTGGTGAGTGGGTTCGTAGATGTGGAGTGAGCGATTAGCGGATTCGCTGGTGTAGTGACATTGGTGAGCGGGTTCGTAGATGTGGATTGAGCGATTAGCGGATTCGCTGGTGTAGTGACATTGGTGAGCGGGTTCGTAGATGTGGATTGAATTGGCAGCTTGGTCTCAGACTGAGGGTGGGTTGGCGCAGATTGATGTTTCTGCTTATCCTCAGCCAGAGCAAGCGCTGGCAGCCAGAATAGCAGCAGCCAAAATAATCCGTAGCTCCAGTCAAAATCGACGACGCTGTGTAAGACGATGACCAGAAACGGCGGCAGCAACCGCGGCGATTTAGTAGCCAGCAGCCAGCCTGCTGCCAACAGCATAAGGAGTATGGCTGCAAGACCAACGAATCCTAAGTTCAACAGGATGTCGAGGTATCCATTATGCACCTGGCTGCCTACATAAGGGCGAGATTGGGCGGCAAGGTAGGCATGCCGCCAAGTCTCACCCCCACGTCCCAGCCAAGGTGCCTCTGCCGCTAGCCGCCAGGCGTCGCGGTAGAACAGCCCGCGCGCGGATACCGTCGATGACGGTCCGGTGATCCGCTCGCGCACGTGCAGGAGGACGGCGATCCCCGCCGCCGTCCAACCTGCCGCCGCCAATGCCAGCATGGCGGCTCGGGCAGTGCCCGCCGCGCTGCGCTGGCGGCGGCACAGCCACAGGCCGGCTAGCAGCGCGCCGGCCCAAAGCCCGGCCAGCAACAGCAGGCCGGGCACAGGCTCTACCGCCAACCCGGCACGGGCCAGTTGGCGGTAGAGTAGCACCGCGGCGGCCACGGGCGCGGCGCCAGCAGCAAGAAGCGGCGCGATTAGCTGCCGCTTCCAGAGCAAGACGGCGGCGCAGGCGCAAGCCGCCGTCAGCCATGCGCCGCGCGACTCGCTGAGGAGTAGCGCGGCGGTGTACGGGAACAGCGGCAGCAAGCGCAGCAGCGCGGCGGTCGTGCTTCCTGCTTTTCCCTGCTCCGCTTCCACGCCTCCTGCCCCTTTGCTCCTCCGTTCTGCTTCTGCGCACTCCATCCCCAGCCCAACACTTCTTGCTCCCAACATATTCACGCTCTTTTTTGGCTCCCCGTAATAAACAGCAACAACAAATAGCCGTTCCAGCAGAAAAACAGCCATCACAGCACCAAAAGCATTCGGATATTCCATCAATCCTGCTAACCTAACCCCTGTGGCGCTCACTTCCGATGAATTGCTGTAGGCGACAGCGAAAGGCAACTTTACCACTCCGCAAACAGCCAACAAAGCGCTCATGCTCAAAAACATACCCGCCATAGACCAAGTTACATTTACAATCCGCCGCCCCACCCGGTTCACCGCACAAAAACAAACCAATAATGCAAAGCTAGCATACAAGCCCCACCGCAGCATTTCATTCATAGTTCCCTGGGAGGAAAGCGGCTCGCGCAACCAATGAATCACATAAAGCGATAGAATAATTAAAGGGACGCTTAATAATATTCTTAACGCTTTATTTTCTCCGCTAACTTCACTACCTTCACTACCTTCACTAACTCCATTGACTCCCGTAATACCACTTACTGCACCTCCCCCACTTTTTCTCCATGCGCCAACCCCAACAAGATAATAAAGCGAGCACGTACAACACAACACAAACCATAAAGTTAGAAAGGGATACATCTCCTCAGTAAAAAACAATCCCCGCAACAAACAAGCACCCACCCCAGCCGCTATCACTAAGGCTCCACAAATATATGCGGTTAATGATTCCAGACTCCGGTCTTTTTTAAAACGCCACATTTAGATACCCCTGTATTCGTTAATTTATCTCTATCCTTTCCACATTTCACTAATACAAGACTAGAACGCAAAAAGACGATACCTCTCCACAAAGGAGCCGTACCGCCCTAACCATTTGATCGCACTAGCTGTAAAATCCGAATTCCCATCCAAAAAAACTATATAGTTGTAAAAAGTGCAGCTATTCCCGTGCTCTCGCTGCTTACTTCCACTTTAATTGTACTTTCTGCAACTGTTTTTCAAGAATCCCGCCATATGCGGGGTATTGTTCGTTTTTAAGTGTACAAAGTGCAACTAAATTACTAAAACGCAGCTTCAGAGCATATTTAGTTGCACAAAGTACAACTAAACCAACTCACCATTAGATCGCACTAGCCGTACCGTCCTCATCATTGGATCACACTAGCTGTAAAATCCGAATTCCCATCCAAAAAAACTATATAGTTGTAAAAAGTGCAGCTATTCCCGTGCTCTCGCTGCTTACTTCCACTTTAATTGTACTTTCTGCAACTGTTTTTCAAGAATCCCGCCATATGCGGGGTATTGTTCGTTTTTAAGTGTACAAAGTGCAACTAAATTACTAAAACGCAGCTTCAGAGCATATTTAGTTGCACAAAGTACAACTAAACCAACTCACCATTAGATCGCACTAGCCGTACCGTCCTCATCATTGGATCACACTAGCTGCACTATCCGAATTCTCATCAAAAAAGCTATATAGTTGTAAAAAGTGCAGCTAATCCCGTGCTCTCGCTGCTTACTTTCACTTTAATTGTACTTTGTGCAACTGTTTTTCAAGAATCCCGCCATATGCGGAGTATTGTTCGTTTTTAAGTGTACAAAGTGCAACTAAATCACTAAAACGCAGCTTCAGAGCATATTTAGTTGCACAAAGTACAACTAAATCAACTCACCATTAGATCGCGTGAGCTGCACCGTCCTACGCTTTCTACCTTTATAGCCTCTACCCTTCTACCGAACTCTCAGTAGGAAGCAGATCCGCGCATACGCGTTCGAGGTAGGGTTTTGCTCCCAGAAAATCGCGGAATGCGGTGTATTCGCGCCATTTGACGGAGTTGTCCCCGGCTGAGCTCTTAACGGCACGAATCAAAATGTTCTTCGGTGTATTCTCCAGATCGATGAATTCCAGCAGCTGGCTGCTATAGCCCATCATGTCGAGCAATTTGGCGCGAATGGCGTCTGTAGCCAAGGCGGAAAAACGCTCTTTCAATATGCCATGCGAAAGCATAGGGCTCATTACTTCATTTTCGATTTGTGCGAATAATTCATGCTGGCAGCAAGGCACGGACAAAATAACAGACGCTCCCCAACGTACTGCTTTTTCAAGGGCAGCATCGGTAGCTGTGTCGCAAGCATGAAGTGTGATCACCATGTCCACTTGCTCCAGCTCATTATACTCGGCAATGTCACCCACGAAGAACTTCAAGTGATCATAACCGATTTTGGCAGCAAGTTCGTTACAATGCTCAATCACATCTGCTTTTAAATCTAACCCAATGATATTAAGCTCCCGCTTCTTGCGAACGGTCAGATAGTGATACAGCGCAAAGGTCAAATATGATTTTCCACAGCCAAAATCCACAATCGTCAACGGTCGGCCTGTTGGCAGATCGGCAAGCACGTCCTCTACCATCTCCAGAAAACGATTGATCTGCCGAAACTTATCATATCTTTTGGCCAGCACTTTACCTTCTTTATTCATGATTCCAAGCTCCACCAGAAATGGCACAGGCTCTCCATCCTCCAGCACATAACGTTTGCGACGGTTGTGAGCTAGATCCGGCTCTTCCTTTTTACTTGGAGACTTGGTTAGGATTGATACTTTGAATTTCTTACTAATAAGCACCTGATAATCGGCTTCTACTGTACACAACAAACCTTGCCGATACGTTTCTCTAAATAAAAGAGATATTTCTTCCGCCGCTAACTCTGCGGGTACGTTGCGATGTTCTACCTTTGTACCAATATAGGACGCAAACTGATAATGCAGCTTCCCCTTTAGTTCAACAGGTTTAACCTGCACTTTGGTACAATTTTCGCCTTTATAACGTACTTGACTTAGGGTAGCCGTAATCAAAGTACGGTCATTAATTAGTTGTTCAATTAGAGCTGTTAAAGATTCCACAACGCACATCTCACTTTCGGGATTAAAAATGGAGAATCTATGTCTCCTAACCATCATCGTTCATTATATCACGTGTTAACAAGGGGCGTTCCTTGTTCTAGCAGGGCTTAACATGCAGCTCTCCACTAACTATAGTTAATGCTCGCCCAGACAACTTAATCTCGTCTTTACTTACCTCTAACTGAAGCAAACCTCCACGTTTCGAAGCTTGATAAGCGGTCAACTGCGTACGATTGAGTCTATCCGCCCAAAAAGGTGCCAATGCAGTATGCGCTGAGCCTGTTACCGGATCCTCATTCACTCCTACCTTCGGCGCAAAAAAACGTGATATACAATCAATACCTTCGATAGAGCTTTCTGCGGTAACCGCGAAACCTCTCCCTTCAAGCCCGGATAAAGCTCCGAAGTCAGGGCTGAGTTCGCGAACCCGGGCTTCCTGATCCAGTCGTACAAGTACATTGTCAGCATATCGCATAGTTTCCACCACATTGGCTTCTGCAATACCAAGTGCTGCTGCGAGACCTGAAATTACAGGAGAGGGTTGAAGCTGATAAGGCGGGAAGTACAGTGAGATCAAATCTCCTGAACGAGAAGCTCTGAGCAACCCACTGCGTGTATAGAACCTTGCTTCCATGTCAGGCGCTAGCAATCCGCTCTCCCATAGTACATGCGCACTTGCTAGAGTCCCATGCCCACATAGCTTGACCTCAACTTTAGGTGTAAACCATCGCAGGCGATATCCATCTTCCTCTGGCCAGAGAAAAGCTGTCTCTGACAAGTTCATTTCCGCTGCTGTCTTCTGCATATAACCTTCATCGACGGGATGCTCCAGTAAACATACCGCCGCAGGATTGCCTGAATAAGCCTGTTCTGCAAAAGAATCGATAATATATAAAGGGATATTCATCGTATTCATCAGGTTCCTGCTTCCTTTCGTATCGCTGTTACCCTGCCCCACTCTTTTAACCCCTGCTCTACTTCCTCCAGAGGAAGGGCACCTTGTTCCAATTCTGCAGATGATTTGAGCAGCAGCCGATTGTACAGCTTATCCCCTTCTATTACAACATCTTCTCCTTGCTCCCACAGCCGGTAGAGGCTGTCCTCCGCTTTACTATATCGTCCTACCGACTCCATATACTCCAACAGTAGCCGCTCCGTTTTAGACGGGAGACGATAGGCCTGCACATCCTGCAAGAGTTCATCAATTTCCTGAGTCATATGCAGCAGCTCCCTGTCTGCTCCATGAAGATCCGCGTACAAATATAAATGTAAAGCTCTCATACTTCTAAATAATGCTGCATCCTTATCGCCATTTGCCGCATAAATGCTGCCTTCTTCCTTCAGCAGTTTGGCCAGACCTTGAAGCTTATCGGACTCAACCACACCGCCAAAACGAAACATATCTATGATATCTTCTACAGATAGTGAATTTAAAAGACGTGAATTCAGCGGAAAATGCCGGTTCAACAGCTCATCGATTTCCCATAAAGCTTCTGTCGTCTTCCGTTCCTGCTTCAGAGAAAATACCTTGGCAACCATCGCCGTCATATCTTCGATCATCCGGACAATATAGTCTCTTCGAAACATGCAATTCCTCCTTTTCCGTACTGTGGTAGCAAAAAATTCAGGACTCAGACCACTTAAGTTATTCTATTGATTTATCTTAAACCATTGCCGAATTCTATGCCAGTTAAGGAGAATACCAGATCATTAGATAGCCCTTAAAAAAAGAGGCAGCACACGCCATAATGGCGCCGTGCTGCCTCTTTGTAGATATTTTTTTTATACGCGGCTATTGTCTAAAACGGAAGCCTGAACAAAATCCTTTATGATCTCGGCTAATCGTTCAGGAGCTTCAAAAAGACTCATGTGGCCTGTACCCGATATCGTTGCTTGCGTTATATTCGGTTTATCCGCAGTAAAGGTTCGTTCAGCAGGAATCAATCCATCCTGCTCGCCAGCAACAAGCAATACCGGCAACGTAGTGGCCGTAATTACATCCCGTCGATCTGGACGCTCACGCATCGCCAGTGCAGCTCCTGCCGCTCCTTGTGGAGGCGTTTTGTAGCCGATTTCTTTAGCGCGCTCCAGCAGCTGTGGAGATGCAGAAGCGGTTGCTTCAGCAAACAATCCTGGTACGAAGCTGTCTACGAAAGGAGTAATCCCTTCATTTTGAATCGCGCTGACACTCTTCAGTCGTTTTTCCTTAGCTTCTTCACTATCTGGATAAGCAGTAGAATGAATTAATCCAAAGCCTTTCAATCGAGAAGCATAACGCTGAGCAAACGATAGCGTAATATATCCGCCAAGCGAATGACCAAGCATGATGCATTCAGCAATCTCCAGCGAATCTAACAGACCCAGAACATCATCTGCCATTTGTTCAATACTATAAGGTCCTAATGGAGCTTCCGAAGCTCCGTGACCACGTAAATCGGGAGCAATCACTCGGTAGCCGCTGCTTAAGACAGGAATGACTTGTTCCCAATATTCAGCGCTTCCACAAAAGCCATGCAGCAATACAATAACTTCGCCTTTCCCCTGATCACTGTAGCATATATTGCTTCCGTCACAACGAACTCTTTCCATGGCTGCTTCCCTCTTTCTAGAATACTAAGGTAATGTGTCTAATATCTATTATTAAGCAAAACAGCCCGCCTTGAAACGGACAACTTATTTTTAAGTGCCCAATGGGTACTACTGGAGTCCGAATCCTTTTGCTGCCGCTATAGCGATATGTTCTGCCATAACCATCACTCTATGCAGTGGAGTGGTCTGCAACGTTCTATAGGGTTTCGGGCCATTCATATCTACAACGGCCGCCAAACTATAGTGACCTACGGCTGGAAGATTTGCCCCCACCGATTGTGCAGGCTGTAGTGGCTCACTCGAAACGAAGTAATATCCAAGCGCGATCGGAGGACCCAGACAAGCATCTACCGCAACTACAATATGCCCGGAGGGAATCTCAGCCACTCTGGCCACCAAGTTATCTGCATCGCAAGGAGACGGCAACGTACCGATTACATGTCGGAAGCCATGTTCCACAAGTTTGCTGCCCGTAAGCGGACCGAGTGCATCTCCTGTAGACCGATCTGTTCCAATGCACAGGAACGTGACTTCCTCGGCGGAATGCAGAGCAGCTATTTCCATGAAAAAGGACACTAATCCAGCATCGTCCATTTTAATGCGTTTTCCGCTTCCCTGTTCTCTGATTGCCAATACATTTCCTCCCTTCGATGATATTTTTGATCTCATGCCTTTAATTTAACATGATTTCAGTGAACCCGACAAAAAAATGGTGGTCAAGCTGCCAAACATGGTAAAATACATGAATCAGTATACAGAGAGGATGTTTTAACCTAATGGATTTAACAAAGCCTAGTCAGGAAAATGTTGAGTATATGATCGAGGCTATCAAAAACAAATTAAAAATGGCCAGTGCCGCGGCGATGCAAGCCTCCGCTTTTTCAGTAGATCATTATGAAGATATCTATGATGTTTATGAGGTAGCCATGGGCAGCGACAGACTGAGTATTTCTCAGGTGGAAGCACTCGTCTCCGAACTCGGCCGTCTACGTCATAAATAATAGTTCTCCCTATTACAAGAAGAACCGATGTTGCCGTCCTTTAAAGATGACCACCGCTTCTCGTAGAAAAAAGCCCTTCGCTGTGTATCCAGAAGATGGATTCGTAGTCGAAGGGCTCTTTTTATATGATCCTACTTTATGAAATTAAGCTTGAACTCAGTATCCGCATGGCCTACTCGTGTACCCCCGTCATTGTAAATCACGCCTGAAAATGCATTGCGCAGCTTTTCCAAGGTATTTTTCTGACTATAACCAATTTGATTTAAAATTCCCTGTACAATAAGTCCCCACTCTTCTTCCGATCCGTCCAGAATCTTGAAGGCAATCCCCAGTCGCTCACGGCGTAAGCCGAAGCAATACACACCCTTAAATCCACCCTTAGCAATAATATTATCATCTTCCAAAAGAATAGAATCAAGGCGACCAGATCCAGAAACCATCTCCGGATAAGCATTCATTGCCGTTGTAATAGTAGTAACCGCTTTGCGAGTAGCTTCATCTGCAATCAAATCCGGATTGGCTAATTTCAAATAGGCCGTCGCCAAGGCGGTCAGAGGCAGAGCAAATACCGGCAGCCCGCATCCGTCCGTACCTAAACCGATACTGTCTGGGGCCACACCAGCCATATAAGCAATGGTGTCGATAATCTCACGCTGCACCGTTTGCTCCGGCTGTGAGTATTCTTCAAGCGGCAAACCTTTGAGCTTACTGTAAGATAAGATACCCATGTGCTTGCCCGCACAGTTATGATAGAACTTTCTTTTGCCCGCACCACGAATGGCATTCTCCCTGCTGGAATAATCCAGCGGGTAACTCGTTGCACAGATCATTTGTTGCTCATCGATGCCAATCTTGGAGGATATGCTCTCTAGCGCAGCTACATGGTAGCTCTCTCCCCGATGAGAGGCGGTCATCAGGGCAACCTCTGCGGGTGTAAAGCCGTAATGCTCCACAATCCCCCCACGTACGCCTGGAATAGCCTGAAGGGGTTTAGCAGCTGAACGGGTGAACGATACAAATTCCGGATCACCTGCATACCCCTTTAAATTTCCGTTCTCTCCTACGATGGCAATATGCCCACTATGGACACATTCCAGCAAATCCGCCCGATACTCTCGTACTAATACGGTTTCCATGATTTCTCTCCTCTTTTAACTAGATGCTCTATAACTCACAAGGACTTATTAGTATTCACATTTAATAAATGCTAGAAAATAACCCCGTGCTCCGGGATTTTTGAGTACTCTACAAACTCCCTTAAGTGTTGGTTCCATGAGGAATTCTACTCCTATTTTCATTATTCTTCAATCCTGTCCCCACCAAGAAGATTTTAGAAACCGGATAAAATATAAAAAACCGCTTCCTTCTCAGAATCTTGATCTCTGAGTAGAAAGCGGTTTTTATGGAATTCAGCGTAGCCTCACAAGGGTAGCGCAGTTCGTCTTATCCTTTGCTTGCACCTGCGGTCAGGCCATCCACCAAGAAACGCTGTAGGAAAATGAACAGCAGCGTGACTGGGAGAGCGACCAATACCGCTCCGGCAGCGAACAACGTAAACTCGGTTGAGTTACTTTGGTTCACCATCCGGTAAAGCCCAACGGCGAGCGTTCTTGTATCCTCCGTGCGCAATACAAGGTCGGCGAATATAAAATCCACAAAGCAGCCGTTGAAAATCATAAGGCTGGCATAGGTGAGCATCGGCTTAGATAACGGGATCATGATAGAAAGAAATACTTTCATATGACTCGCCCCATCCATTCGCGCAGCATCTTCCAAGCTTTTAGGAATCGTATCAAAAAAACCTTTAGCCACAAAAACATTCGTGATAATAGCACCGCTGCTGTACACGAGCACAAGTGCCCAATGAGAATTCAGTAGCCCAAGTGTGTTCAGCAGCACGTAAACTGCAATCATAGCCATAAATCCCGGAAACATCTGCAGAACTAGGAGCGTGGTTAGTGTAGTTTTTCTGCCCGTAAATCGATAACGAGAAATGGCGTACGAAGTCAGCAGCAGCAAAAAGGTGCCGAGCAGCGTAGACAACGCCGCAATCTTTAGCGTATTCATGAACCATAACAAATATTTAGTTTGCTCAAACAGTTCCTTGTAATGAACAAAGGTGAAATTCTTAGGAATCAATGAGTCACTGAACAAACTGTTTCCTGTTTTGAAAGAAGACATAATAATCCAGAAAGCTGGGAAAAGACTAATAAAACTGAGCACAATCAGCAATAAATGGCTACCAAACGTTTTTAACGCTTCCGTCAGTCTTAGCTTCATGCAATCATATCCTCCTCTTTAAAGGATCGCGTCCGCCGGTAGCTCCAGATGGAGAATGTCGCGACCATCAGGAAGATGACAATCCCGATGACAGAAGCAAAGCTGTACTGTGACTGGTTCAGCGCCAGTTTATAAAGCCAAGTCACCAGCAGGTCAGTGTGGCCCGCGTACTGGTAGTTAGGATTAACCGGTTCTCCGTTAGTCATTAGATAAATGACATTAAAGCTGTTAATGTTGCCGGCAAACTGCATAATCAGGATAGGTGCGGTTGCGAACAATACCATGGGCAGCGTAATCATGCGGAATTTATAAAATGACCCAGCACCGTCTACTTCTGCCGCTTCATACATATCCTTCGGAATTGTTGTCAGCACCCCGAAGGCCAGAATCATGGTCACCGGAATGCCGATCCACATATTAGCCAGAATTACAGTGACCTTAGCCCAGAAAGGATTGGTTAGCCAGGCCACACCCTCCAGTCCCAAGGCTCTTAAATAACTATTGATCGGTCCGAATTGATTATTGAACATATTGCGCATGACGAGCAGAGAAATCATATTGGGAATAGCGAAAGGAACGATCAGAAGTGTGCGCCAAAGCTTTTTGCAGCGGACACGGGGCTGGTGAATAAGTACTGCAATAAGCACACCTCCAATGTAAGTCGTCGCAGTAGCAATAACCGCCCAGATCAAGGTCCAAGTCAGCACTCCACCAAAGGTGGAACTCCAGACATCCAGACTAAGCATTTTATTAAAATTACCGAAGCCCACCCAGTCTACTAGATGTGCTGGCGGTAAAATCGGGTCGGCATAGTTCGTAAACGCCAGTAGCACCGAAAAAACAAGTGGTAATATCGTCAGAAAAACCACGGCCACAAAGGGAATCGCGAGGACAAGATAGGCAAAATTCCTCCGCCCCATAGCTCTGAGCGATTCAGCGAATGAATGAATGGGCTCTTTCCGGTCCCGTGCAGCTCCAACTAGGAATGCATCTCTGATGTTCAGTAAATGAAAAGCTGTATAAAAGAGCAGCGCCAGCAATGCCATTAGACCATTGATCATCATAAAAATGGAGTGGTCGCCTTCCACCATCCGGGTTAATTTGCCTACCTTGACCATACGGCTTGGAAATTCACCAAGCGTAATTAAGCCATGCAAATGTCCCATCAGATCATGAGCAATATAGTAGATTCCAGCAGACCCCACCAGCAGGAATACCAATCCTTTCAGCCACTGCCGGTTGTAGAACTGGCCCAGTCCCGGAATAATAGCCGAGAGTAGCGCTGCGCCTGTTTTCTTCCTCATGGTTAAATCACCTGCCCTTTACTTCGACTCCAGATCGGCCTGAATCGTGGTTACAGTCTGATCCAGCGTCTGTTTAACATCAAGATTTGAGTCGTTCCACAGGGACACAAACGCTGCTTTTAGGGGTTCCCAGACCGATTTAATTTCTGAAACGGAAGGCATTGGAACGGAATTTTGGAATTGCTCGAAGAATCCGCCAATAATAGGGTCATCTTTGATTTCCGGCGCTTCTCCAGCCTCTATACTCGCAGGAATCGCTCCCGTCATCTCAAAATTCTTAAGCTGATTCTCCTTATTGCTTGCAAAATGTGCGAACAAACGGCCTGCGACCGGATATTCCGTATATGAGTTGACATAATACGATTTGACCCCGGAGAAAGAAAGACTGTCTTGACCGTCAGGTCCCTTTGGAAGAGGCGCCACACCCAGGTTAACATTTTCCTTAAACGCCGCTATGGACCACGGCCCGTCGATATTCATCGCCAGCTTACCTTCTTGGAACAACTGTGTTTTCACGTCATAAGTGATATCTCCTGCATTCAAAGGCAGAATTTTTTTGAGGCTCTGCAGAAACGTAAACCCTTTGATAGTGCCTTCATTGTTCAATCCAATATCCTTGAAATTCGTATTGTTGTCTCCGTAAATATATCCGCCGAAGCTGCCAATAAACGGATAGCTGTAATATCCGACGAATTCCCACATGATTGCGAATTTGTTTTCCTTCGGATTGTTGTACGTATCTGCAAAAGCAATCACATCATCCCACGTTTTAGGAGCGTCAGGAATCAGGTCCTTGTTGTAGAACAGCGCATAGGTTTCTACCGATTTAGGATAACCGTAAAGAATGCCATCATAAGACGATGCCTGAACGGCTGTTGCCACCATCGTTGATTTGGTTTCTTCCTCAAAAACATCATTTGGCAAAAGCAGCCCTGCTTTTACGGCTTGCCCGATCTGGTCATGGGGCAGAGTCAACACATCTGCAGCAAGTTTAGACGGACCATCCGTCGCCAGTCTTGCGCCTTGATCACCACCTGCCATTTCCTCAACTGTGACGGGAACACCATATTCTTTTTCGAAATCAGCAGCAATCTGCTTCATGTACTCAAGCTGCTCCTTGGCTTCCCAGACCATCAGTTTGGCCCCTGCTTCTGGTTTCATTTCCTCATCGGTGGTATTCTCTCCGGAAGTATTTGTCTCATTTGTGGTTCCCCCCGGCTCGTTCACTGCGGAATTCGGACTCGAATTCGGCTTTGATGCGGAGTTCCCATTGCCTGAACCGCATGCGGTGACCGTCAAAGTTAACAGCAGGCATAGGACTAAACTAAATGTTACCGCTTGCATTTTGGAACGTTTACTCTTCTTCATTTGCTCATCTCCCCTTCGTTCATGAGTGATTAAACCTAACCCGCATTGAAAAAAAGCATATAAAAAAGATACAACCTCATTTGCACAAAGTGCCGAGGTTGTACCTTTCCAGGTAACAGTGCCTTTAATTTGAATGCGTGTTATGAAAAATCAAGTTCGTTCGCCCTCATTCTATAATATCCATAATTTTGATTGCAATCAGAGTATAAGTCCAAAAAAGACGGTTTAACAAAGTTTATCTTTTCTTTTCTTTTATTTTCTCTTTATCCCTACCACATACTAAATATTCCATATTGTAATTTCTTGTGAAATAACCTCTTGCTTTGCTCTTGAGGGTTATGGTAAGATGCAGACAAATTTAAAGGCAATGAAACCGCCAAGGGTTCAACCTCTGAAAATCATGAGGTTGGCCCTTTTTTGCGTTTACATGCCCGAAGGGATGGAAAATGAGTATGATTCAACCGGAAGCCGTTTATCACCGTATGGGACAAAATTGGTCATATGCCTACGATGAGTCTACACTTCATATTCGCATAAGAACTAAGCGGGACAACGTATCACAGATCGATCTTTTCTGTGGAGATAAATTTGGCTGGGACAAAACGCATGAGGTCATTCCAATGCAGCGCCTCGCTTCTGACGGCTTGTTCGATTACTGGCAAGCCTCCGTCCGTCCTGTTTACCGCAGACTCGCGTATTACTTTGCGCTTTATGACAAAGACGAAGTTCTTTATTTTTTAGAAAAAGGTTTTTATCCAGAGCCACCTGCTGTTGTATATGAAGGCTTGTTCGACTTTCCATTTTTGAATCGTGAAGATGTGCACTCCCCTCCATCGTGGGTGAAAGATGCAGTATTTTATCAAATATTCCCGGAGCGTTTCGCGAATGGGGATCCCACCAACGATCCGACAGATGTATTGGAATGGGGCGGCACGCCGAGTCCTCGGAATTTCTTCGGAGGGGACTTACAGGGTGTACTAGATCATTTGGATTATCTCTGTGAATTGGGCATCAATGCTATATATTTTAATCCTTTATTTGCGGCAACCACCAATCATAAATACGATACAAAAGATTATTATTTGGTCGATCCTCATTTTGGCACCAATACATTGCTGAAAGAGCTTGTGGACTCCTGTCACTCCAAAGGCATCCGTGTCATCCTGGACGGTGTCTTTAATCATTGCGGTCATACCTTCCCGCCATTTGTTGATCTGCTCGCGAACGGGCAATCTTCACGTTATGCGGATTGGTTCCATGTACGCGAGTGGCCGCCACAGGTCATCGACGGAATTCCCACCTATGACACCTTTGCATTTGAGCCTATCATGCCTAAGTTCAACACTGAGAATCCTGAAGTCATAGAATATCTACTGAATGCAGGCCGCTATTGGATCGAGGAAATCGGTATAGACGGCTGGCGGCTTGATGTCGCAAATGAAGTCTCCCATTCGTTCTGGCGGCAATTCTGCAGTACGATCAAAAGCATTAATCCAGAAGCCTATCTCGTAGGAGAAATCATGCATGATTCCTTGCCGTGGCTGCTTGGCGATCAATTTGACGCCGTTATGAATTACCCGCTAACGAATATTCAAATTAATTTTTTCGCTCACGGACAGATCAATGCTGCACAATTCTCTCAGTCGGTTGCTACTATGCTAGCGAATTATCCGCAGCAAATTACGGAAGCCGCCTTTAATCTGCTAGACAGCCATGATACAGTTCGTTTCCTGACACTTTGTGGCGGTGACATCAGGAAGTTAAAGCTGGCCGTTTTGTTCCAGATGACCTTTCAAGGAGCACCCTGTGTTTATTATGGCGATGAAATCGGCATGGATGGCGGATACGATCCGGACAACCGAAAATGTATGGAGTGGGACTCCCAGAAACAGAATCAAGAATTGTTCGAATACTATCGCTGGACGATCAGCCTTCGTAAATCTCATCCCGCATTCCGGAGCAGTGGATTTAAAGCGCTGGAGATTCCGGGTTATCCAAAGCTGCTTGTATATGAGCGGTGGGACAAACAAAGCCGGTTCATAATCGTATTGAACAATGAAGATGTTATGGCCGAAGTCATCATTCCTGTAACCGGAGCAGACACGATATGGGTAAATCTAAAGACGCAGAAACGGACTGAAACCTCCACATCCCAGCTGCATCTGAATCTGCCTGAATTCGGCTATGCGGTACTCCAAGCCGTTAATGATTAATCCGTAACATTATAAATTCAATCGTGGAAGGATGGAGACATATGCTGCATATCACAGCCTGTCTTCGCCCTTCTTTTTGCGCATAAACAAATCTTGATAAAGCCTTAAAAAGGCGGTTTATATGACCTAAAGCCCTCTAGGTTACCGTATCCTCCCTTAAACTCCCGTAATCTCCCCCTTGCTCTTCAACTGTTTCAGCCCATACGCCAAAGTTTATATACGAAGTAAGATAAATTATAAGGAGTGATTGGTGATGAGTAACGTAGAACATGAAGTAGAGAACGGAAGCAGCTTATTAAAAGGTATCTTTATTGGTAGCTTAATTGGTGCCGCAGCAGCCCTGCTATTTGCACCAAAGCCTGGTCGTGAAATGCGCAGTGATCTGTCAGATAAACTTTCTCAAGCTACAGACAAGACCAAAGAAGTTGCTGGTGCCGTAACTGACAAAACCAAAGCTATTGCGACAACCGTTGGCGAAAAAGCAACCGATTTGGCTAGTACGGTGTCAGATAAAGCTTCTGATATCTATACCACTGTCAGTGACAGCAAACAACAAATTGCCGCCACTCTTCAAGAGGCTGGAAGTAAAATTGGTGACACTGTAAGTGAAGCCTCAAGCAATGTAAGCTCGGATGTTAAAGACGCCTCTAAAGACGTAGCTGATGAAGCTAAAGCATCCTCTAAAGAGGTTGCCAATCAGGCTAAGGATGCGAAAGAGGATGTAAAATCCTCCTATAAATCCAATTACTAATCTGCGGCATCATACAGCTATCACTTTAACAAACAACAGCCAGCTGACCGCAGCTGGCTGTTGTTTAGTTACACCTTTATTCACATCAGCAGATACAACTAGACATTTAATTAATGCCCGTTCGGGCTATAGAAAGCAGGGATGGCGCATGGCAGATTCAAATAACCAAACAAAACCTTATGAAATTGATGAACATCCTTTCGAGTTGCGACATGAAGTGAAACGCTTAAACAGTCGTCTTGATAAGATCGCTCACTCACTGGAAAAATCAGAATTCAAAGACATTCTCGACAACTATTCAGATCCGAAAAAAAGAATCATCACAAACCTGATGGCCGGTATATCTCGGGGACTTGGACTATCTCTCGGAACATTTGTAGTCCTTGGTTTATTAGGCTACATTCTTAGTCTTTTTCTTAATGTTCCAGTAATCGGAGAGTATCTTGGGGAAATTAAAAAATACATTGATGCTAATAGCTAACCGCAAGACTATCAATCTATTCCCCAACTATCGACCGCTTCCCCCGCTTGTCCGTCTAATCCTCTAGGTTGGACGGACAAGCGGGGGAATAAGTCTACAACAGTATACAAATAAAGGACATGCGGGTCTCCAGTCAGCGGAGAGAGGCATGTCCTTATCGTCGAAAATGTATATTACCCATACAGGAACTCAATAGGAAGAGTTGGCCATAATCTGCTTTAACTTCTCAGTGGCCCGCTTCTGTATGCGTGAAACGCTCATCTGTGATACCCCCAGCTTCTGGGCGATCGCCCGCTGGGATTGTCCATCTTGGAACGCTAACAGCAGCACCTGCTGCTCCTGTTCCTTCAATTGACCTAGTGCTTGTTGCAAATCCATACGTTTCTCTACGGTCTCGTAATCATTTGCGTCAGAGCTGATCAGCTCGCCTAGTGTGGCTCCTGTCTCCTCTTGAGAAAGGGGCGAGTCTAGGGAGACGTAATGATAACATTCTCTGCCCGCCAGTACTTCTACAGTTTCTTCAACAGACAAATCAAGATAATGAGCAATCTCATCCACCGCAGGCGAACGTTCCAGCTTCACTGTTAGTTCGTCAATCGCGTGTTGAACAAGTGCTCCCTTTTCTTTAATCCGTCTAGGTACCTGTATGTACCAAGATTTATCACGTAGGAAATTCTTCATATGTCCAATCATGCTTTTCATCGCATAGGGCTCAAAAGGGATTCCAAGGCTAATATCATATTGCTGTAATAACCGGATGAGCGCCATTTGCCCGACCTGATATAAATCCTCATACAAGTCGGGGCGGTTGCGAGAAATTTTTCCAGCAGCCATTTTTACCATAGGCTCATATTTCTTAATCAGCACTGTTGCGCGTTCATTATCCTTAGTCTGCTGATATTCCCAAATTTGGGTGACTGCTTCATTCATGGACTCGGGGGGAGTCACCTTATCACTCATACCTTTTCCTCGCTAAAGTTAAGGTGCTTCTTCAAAGTTACTACCGTCCCTCTTCCGGCCTCACTTACGACGCTCACGTCATCCATCAACGCTTGCATTAAGTAGAACCCTAAACCGCCGACCTGAACGTCACTTAACTCTTTATCATGCAGTGTCATACGCTCACTGGACGAGTCTTCCAAACCGTCAAAGCTCTCCCCCTCGTCTTTGACTGTAATGGATAGGGCACTTTCACCCACCTCAAAGATTACATCAACCATTCCGTCTTGTTGTCCATAGGCGTACAATACTGAGTTGTTACACGCCTCTGATACAGCTACCTTCATATCTTCAATATCTTCGTAGGTGAAGCCCATTTTTGAAGCAATACCATATAAATTCAACCTAACAATATCCACATACTCTGCGCTAGCCGGCAGCTGAAGAATTACTTTTTGCACATCATCACTCATTCTTTGTTCTATCCTTTCCTAGTGGGAATTCTCTTGGGAGGCAAAAAACTTGGTAATACCAGTCATGTCAAACAGCTTCTGAATTTGGGGAGGAACATCCTCAACCATAAACTTAACGTCCATACCTTGTCTTGATTTCAGGATCGAAAGTAGAATACCAATACCCGTGCTATCGATGTATTTTAATTCTTTAAGATTTATTACTAAATCATGCTTCGTATCACCTACAAGCGGCTCCATTACCAAACGGAAATCGGAAGCCACGGATAGATCAAGTTCACCATTCAGGAAAACCGTACATACACTTTCTTTTGTCTCTGTCTTAGCGTGAAACTTATTACTTTTATGCGTGTTCATAGACGATCTCTCCTGATAAATATTTTCTATATTAATAACCTCATAGTCCTACCTTTGAAACAAATAACATTAAAATATAAACTAGTAAATCTTGGGTTACGCCTGAAAAATAGAGGTATCTGTTTCAACCATCCGATTATCGCTGCTAGAATACCGAGAGATAATCTGCTTAATACTACTCATCTTAAGTGGCTTGCTGATATAGTCATCCATTCCTGAGGCTTTACAGCGATTCTGGATGCCATCCATGACATTCGCAGTCATTGCAATAATAATAGTCTTCTCAGCCGCCGGACCGCCTTCTCGACGGATTTGAGCGGTTGCCTCCAGGCCATCCATTACTGGCATTTGGAGATCCATAAAGATAAAATCATAGGGCTGCTTAAGCGCCATTTGCACAGCCTGTTTCCCGTCCTCAGCCATATCAGCTTCATAGCCGAGCTTATCTAGCATGCTAACCATCAGACGCTGATTGATAGGATGGTCATCTACAACAAGGATTCGGCTTCTGCTCTCCTGATTAAGAAGAAGATGAGGCGATTCCTCTTCTTGATAACCTCCTGTCAAATCTTCTCCAGGTACGGATGCTTGTATCGTAAAAATAAAGGTAGCTCCTTTTTGCTCCATGGATTCTACCCGTATTTCTCCGCCCATCATGCCTACAAGGGATTTACATATGGCTAAACCAAGCCCTGTTCCCCCGTATTTCCGTGTCATTGAAGAATCCAGCTGTGAGAACGGTTGGAACAATCGGTCGCATTTCTCTGGAGAAATACCAATCCCTGTATCCATGATCGTGAACTCGACTTCTACCTTGTTCCCAGATGTTTCTTTGATGGAAGCGACTAAATAGACACCGCCTTGATTCGTAAATTTAACTGCGTTAGCAATCAGATTAATTAATACTTGGCGTAAACGGGCCATATCTCCATATAAAAGTCTAGGCAACTTCTGATCGATAAAATAAGCAAGCTCCAGGTTCTTTTTTCCCGCTTCCACCGAAAAGAGGCTGAACACCTCTTGAATACATGTGCGAAGTTCGAACAGCTGCTCTTCGATTTCCATTTTGCCGGATTCCATTTTGGTGAAATCAAGAATATCGTTTATCACCGTAATCAACGTGTCTGCACTTTTCCGAATGATCTCGGAATACTCCTTCTGCTCAGGAGCAAGGTCAGTCTCCATTAATAAATCAATCATACCCACTACGCCATTCATTGGTGTACGAATCTCATGACTCATCATAGCCAGAAATTCCGACTTCGCTTTGGAGGCGATCTCCGCCTCTTCCTTAGCCTTTACGAGCTCACTATTTATGATTTCCAGTTCTTTCGTCTTTTGCTGCAGCAGCATGGTCTGAGTCTGATGCTTCTTGCTCGTAATATACATCTCGACAAAACCTTGTATCTTAGACTTCAGAATTTGTGGAATGAAGGGCTTGACCATATAATCAATAGCCCCTGCAGAATAGCCCGCGAATAAATGCTCCGCTTCCTTACTATTCGCAGAGATAAAGATAATCGGAATTTCCTTTGTTTTTTCTCTGGCTTTAATCAACTTTGCGGTCTCGATCCCATCCATACCTGGCATCTGCACGTCCAGTACGATGACAGCAAAATCATACCTTAACAAACACCGCAGCGCTTCTTCGCCGGAGGTGGCTTTGACTAGCTCATAATGCTGGCTTTCAAGTACCGCCTCCAGCGCCAGCAGATTTTCAGGACGGTCATCTACTAGTAGTATATGAATTGGTTCTTGAAACCCCATAGGACCACCCTCCTTCATGCGTTATTTTATGTTACGGTATATTTTTTCTACTCTGTCCAAAGACTCATAACAATCGCTGTACTTCGTAAAGTGAATGGATTCTTTAGAGCCTAGAACAAGTATTCCAAAACGACTTAAACTTTCATGAAACAAGCCGTGAACATGATCCCGCAGCTCATCATTGAAATAGATCATCACATTGCGGCAGAAAATAACATTAAACTCATTAAAAGAAGTATCTGTAGCCAAGTTATGCTCAGCGAATATAATGTTTTTGCGTAAATATGGCTGTAAAATAACCGAGTTATACTTCGCTGTATAGTATTCAGAGAATGCCCGGGTACCTCCCGCCTCCAAATAATTCTTAGTGTATTGCTTCATTCTGCTAATATCATAGACGCCTTCCTTAGCCTGCTGTAAAGAACGCTCATTCATATCTGTGGCATAAATCCGAGCCTTATCGTAAAGCCCTTCTTCATGAAGCAGGATGGCCATAGAGTATACTTCTTCACCAGTGGAGCATCCAGCATGCCAGATACGAATATAGGGATAAGTCCTCAACAACGGAACTACCTTCTGGCGAAACGTTAAAAATAACCCCGGGTCCCTAAACATTTCGGTAACCGGAATGGAGAGACTATAGACAAATCGTTCAAAACAGGCACGATCATGCAGCACCTTTTCTTGCAGCGCGGATATGCTGTGTACATTCTCCGCATGCACATGATGCCAGATACGACGCTTCAAAGAAGGCAACGCATAATTCCGGAAATCATATCCATATAAACGGTGTACTCCATCAAGGAGCAGCTCGATCTCAATTTGCTCCAACTCGTCACTTCCTACCATAACGGGCTGCTCCTCATATCCGTGTTCTATCGCTTTCATTGTTATCCCGACTCCCTTATTAACACACCGTAATTCTAGTCATGTTAGTTCTTAAAAAGGTATTACCCCAAATTTGAGTTTACGAATACAACCAGACACGCATTAACGAAAGAAGTTGACCTGTTGCGATCGGTTTCTTCATATAATCAGAAGCTCCCGCTTCAATACATTTGGCGCGATCCTCTTTCATTGCTTTGGCGGTAAGCGCAATAATAGGCAGTTTCTGATATTGCGGCATTTCACGGATTCGGCGCATAGCTTCATATCCGTCCATTTCCGGCATCATCATATCCATAAGCACGAGATCAAAATCTTCTTGCTCTACCAGCATTTCCAGCGCTTCACGTCCATTCTCCGCAAACTTCACTTCCATGTGGTATTCTTCCAGTACACTAGAGAGTGCAAAAACATTACGAATATCATCATCGACGAGCAGTATTTTCTTCCCTTCGAATAACTCTTCTTTGTTATGCAGCTTCTGCAAAATTTTACGTTTATCTTCCGGAAGATTGGCTTCTACCCGGTGCAAGAACAACGTTGTCTCATCCAGTAGTCGTTCCGGAGAACGAACATCCTTAATAATTATGGATTCAGCATACTTGCGGAGCTGTGTCTCCTCTTTGCTATCTAAATCCTTACCTGTATAAATAATAATAGGAAGATCATTTAATTCTTCATCATCACGAATCTGATCCAGCAATTCAAAGCCGTTCATATCCCCAAGCATAAGATCCAGAACCATACAATCATATCTCTGCTTGCGCAGCTCCATCAGTGCCTCATTGCCGGTTGATACCGCGGTGATAGCTACATCATCGTGACCGATCAATTCCATAATGGAACGACGTTGAATCTCATCATCTTCAACAATCAGAAGGTACTTCACTGTGCTGGACGTATAGTTCTCAATTTGTGAGAAAGCCCGCTCCAATGCTTCTCTTGAAGATGGTTTTCTAAGATACGCCATAGCTCCCATCATTAATCCTTGCTTCACTTCATCGTTCACTGAGATAACATGAACAGGAATGTGACGGGTCTGAGATGCACTTTTCAGCTCTCTAAGGATGGTCCAGCCGTCCATTACAGGCAGCTGTATATCGAGAATGATCGCATCTGGCAAATAAGTTTTTGCCATCTGCAGTCCTATATCGCCTTGAAGCGCTACTAAACCTTTAAATCTGCGCCCACGAGCCATGTCTAACAAGATTTTCGCAAAGCTTTCATCATCTTCAATAATAAGCAGGACTTTGTCATTCGCCGTCAAATTGTCACGGTCATCCTCAATTGTCAGTTGTGGAAGGGGTACGTTAACTGCTGCTGGCACTAAGGTTGGAAGCATGTCTCCAATATATTCATCATATGTGGAATCCTCTTTGGACACCGCAGCTTCTATTTCTGCACGTTGTTTACTGTAATTTGCCTTCACCGGCAAATATAAAGTGAAGGTACTGCCTTGTCCCTCACGGGATTCGAGCACAATAGCTCCACCCATTATACGAACCAATTCACGGCTGATCGACAATCCCAACCCCGTGCCTCCATATTTACGGCTGGTTGTTCCGTCTACTTGCTGGAAGGCTTCAAATACAATATCTGTTTTGTCAGCCGGAATACCAATGCCACTGTCCTTCACAGCAATAGCAATATATTCATTATCACTCGGCAGATTTAGTGGCAAGAGATTATTATCTGCCGGGCTAACTGAAAACTCGATAAAACCTTCGGTTGTAAATTTAAAGGCATTGGAGAGCAGATTTCTTAAGACCTGCTTCAACCGGTGACTATCGGCAATAACGCTATCTGGCAGCGGCTCGTTAAAGGCTATCCGTAAGGAGAGTCCTTTTTTGATCGCCTGCGGAGCAAAATTCTGCTTCACAAAGCTTTTCAGCTCAGTCAGTTTAATTTCTTCATGATTCAGTTCCATTTTTCCTGCATCAACCTTGGACAGGTCTAAAATTTCATCAATCATCTTAAGCAGGTCAGCACCTGACATATAAATCGTATGGGCAAATTCAACCTGCTTCTCCGTTAAATTACCATCTTTGTTCTCGGTAAGCAGCTGGGACAAGATCAGCAGACTGTTGAGCGGCGTCCGCAATTCATGGGACATGTTCGCCATAAATTCCGATTTATACTTACTAGTCACGGATAATTGCATAGCCTGTTTCTCTAGCTGAACCTTAGCATGCTCAATTTCATCTTTTTTCTCCTCGACCTCCTGCACTTGTTCCTCTAGTGCACGAGTCTTGGCGACGAGTTCCGTATTGTAATGCTCCAGTTCCTCCTGCTGGCGTTGCAGCAGTTCTTCTGAACGCTTAAGCGCGTCCGTCTGCTCTTCCAAGTTCTCATTAGAACGACGCAGTTCTTCTTGCTGAGTCTGCAGCTCCTCTGACTGACATTGCAGTTCTTCCGTAAGTGCTTGTGACTCACGCAGTAATTTCTCTACAATCAGACGACGACTAATATTATTGAAAATAATGCTTAAATTATTCGCAAGTTGTTGCAGCAAATCATTTTTCAGACTGCTAAATGGCTGGAATGAAGCAAATTCTACTACACCGAGCAGCTCGTCTTCAAAAATAAGCGGATGAATGGAAATATATCCTGGCTGTGAATCCACAAAGCCGGATTTCACGGAGATATAATCTTCAGGAGCCCGCTCCAATCTGATTGGGTGCATATCAAGCGCACTTTGTCCTACAAGCCCTTCTCCAATCAAAAAACCTTCCTTTGGTTTCTTATCGTTATCTACTGCATAATAACCACTGCTTCGTAAAAAATCGGGACGATTAGCATCCTTCAAATACACAGCTCCAAACTGGGCTCCGAGCACAGGGGTGAACTCGTTGATAAAGGTCTGTGAGACCTGATCCAATGAGCTAACCCCCCGGAGAAGTTCTGTCACCTGAGCAACATTTGCATTCAGCCAGGATTGATCATTCTGTGCCTGTGCATAAGCCTGTTCCATTTGCTGTTTCTCTTCAAGATCTAACGCCATTTTCTTAAAGACAAGGGCAACCTCACCAATCTCATCTTTCGAAGTAACCTTTATGCGCCTTATGGCCCGGATTCTGCCGTTGCCAAAGCTGGTAATCATCATCGAAACGACATTAAGCCCCCGCGTAATGCTTGGAATGATCCATAGAACAACTCCAAGTCCAAGTAGCAGGCCCACAATCATCATCAAGATGACCATCTGAGTAGAGCTTTGATAGGCATCTTTAGCTTTTGCGCTCTCTTCATTCATAATAAAGGCATTATAATCAGAGAGACTGTTCAGAGCATTTAACACGGCATTCTGAATCGCTTGTCCCTCTGTGTTAGAATACGTGCTGGCATTCTGGAAATAACCAGCTGATAGCAGCTTCAATATTTTTTCCTGATAATTTAGATAGACCGTATAAGAATCATCAATTTGATTAACGATCTGCATCTCTTCAGCGCTAGTCATTGATTCTTTTATTTTGTCGTAGTGCTCATTCGCCTTAGCTATTTTTTTATCAATCTCTTTTTTTTGTGATTCTACCGTTGATGTATCCGCGCTTAACATGGTCGTCGTTAATATGCGCGCCATATCATTCACTTCTCCACGCATACCTGAAGAAGAGCGCCCCTTCATATATCTATCCTGGTAACCCTCAAGCTGACCATTCATATAATCCAAACGATCGTATCCAATCATAGTAAGTGCCAGCATAATCGCCAGCATCGCACTAAAACCAATTAAGAGTTTAGCCTTTATTTTCATCCTCATTCTGTTCCCTTCTTCAGTGAGATCCACACTATACATTTGTCATCGTCACGCTCTTTAGGAACATCAGCATTGAAAAAAGCAGCCCGTATAGTTTCTTCCTTCCATTCATGCTCAACATTTAAATGCTTAATCATAAACTTCAGCTGCTCTTCCTGTTCACCCTCAACCAGCTCCAGCAGACCATCTGTATAGAGAACCAAATGCCCTTCATCTTCGTAGGTCAAGCTCTGAGGCTGAATATCAATCCGTTCAAACAGGCCTACAGGGTGACAATTACTTTCCAGCAAGACCGGAGTCTTAGCTGCGCCCTCAAAAAATAGCGCAGGTGGATGCCCGGCGTTAACGTAGTCAATACGCTTTATACGAGTGTCGATCACAAGATAAATCGTCGTAAAATAATATTGAATCAGCTTTTTCTCAATATAAAGTTGGTTAAACCTTCGATTGAGTTCCTGAATTACCTTTTCCGGCTCTACATAGGTAGTTACCGTATCCTTTAATACTGACGCAAGGAACATGCAAAAAAGAGAGGACGATATACCGTGTCCCATAATGTCCAGGAGTATTACGCCATATCGGCCATCCCCAAGGGGATACCAGGCATATAAATCACCCGCCAATTCAGAGGAAGGCTGATAGATAGCATGCACCTCGAAATTCTCTTCCTGCAGGGGGAGGCTGAGTACAGCATTCTGCACGAGTGCAGCCAGTCTCAATTCCTCCTGAATCCGCTGATCCCGTTCCTTATGCCAATCTTTCTCACGTTTTAACCGCAGAGCAAGCCGAATCCGGGCCATTAGCTCCACTTTATTAATAGGTTTCGTAACATAATCTACTGCACCTGCATCCAGCGCTTCGGCCAATTTCTTTGAATCACCTACAGCTGTAACCATTATTATTGGAATATCCTTAAGATGTTCGTATTGCTGCACAACACGACATGCTTCGATCCCATCCATTTCTGGCATCATCATATCCAGTAAAATCAGATCAATATCTGACATCCGGGGACGTCCATCTTCACTCACCGAACCGATTCCAAGCCGTTCCAGCATCTCTTTGGCAGAGGATGCGGTTACGAAATTTCGGTAATCTTCTTTTTTCAGGATTTCACGGATAATGATAACATTAGTCGGATTGTCATCCACGATTAAGATTCTCATCATCTTCACCTCACACGATTAGTATTACGACCGTAAAATTCTGCAAACCTACTAACTATATCATACGCTATTTCACAGTGTTATTTCTATTTTCATAATATGTAAATATAGTCATAGGATCAATTTACGTATTCAGCAAAGTAACCTCCAGCCCCACTATACCTAGTGGGGCTGGAGGTTACTTTATTCTAAAGACAGCCTATGTTTATTAACCAATTTGCTCAAATATGAAACAGATTAGGAAGAAATACTATCAAATAAATCAATTCCTTCAAATTCACCCGCCAAATTTCGATATATTTTGAGTGCGTTATTCCCTCTCAGGTATACATCCCCATCTTCGGCTATAAAATACGGTTTGCCCAGAGTATCTTGCAGATTATCTGTTAAAGGATCGATTTCTACGCCATCTACATGTAAACCGAACTGCTGTGCTTGCGGAGGTGCAACATGTACATAAAGTACAACACCCTCGCCCACACCCACTGTCACATCTGCGTAATGGTACTCCACTGTCTCTAGCAATGGATCATTTGTCACCGCAAGCGGATTGCCTTTGGTCAGAAGCAGTTCTTCCTTTGTGGTGTATAAAGCGACACCTTGCAGAGAATCAAAGCGATTTATATATGGGCTGGATTCTGAAGCATGTTCAAATGCGAGAACCGACTTAGGTTGTTCAATAAAAGTAGAGATAGGCACCAACTGTGGAGACGCATCAAAGTATGGGAAAAGAAGACCAAATAAAAGGATCATCATGTTCATGTTGTGTCCCACCTTTCTTATCTGCAGCCACCGATTACAGAAGCCTTACTATCTTATGCTTAATGACGAAATTTCTTCCAAAGAGTTGCAGCTACGTCTACACCTTTTAGCACTGTAGCTATTTTTCCCGGTGACTTCTCAGCATAAATGGCATCATAGGAGTTAACAGTACGTTCTTCAGCAGGAGTTAGCGGAGCTTCTTTTATAGAGACTTCCTTACTTTTCTCCTTCAGCTCACGCGATTTACGATATTTCTCGATCACTGTGACTGACACTTGTTTGACTGTTAAGGTTAGCTCATTCATAACATCACCCAGATTCTTGACAGAATCGATGACTGGGTCAATCTTCTGAATCTTATGCTGTACATCGGCAGTGATTTCATTTGCGTGTCTGACCGTCGTTTTCACTTCATAAGTAAGCTCATCCATCGTCTTCTGTACTTCCACCAAGGTTTGGCTGACTTTGTCGAGTGAATCCTTTGCCGACTTTAAAGTTTTAATTAAAAAGAAAACAAGTACTGCGAATGCAATTGCGACGAGTGCTACACTAAGTTCAATGATCATATTCATAACCCCTTCCATATCTCATAAATATCGGCTAATCAGCCTTGTATACTGCATAGTTACCCCTGGTCCCATAAGCCGAAACATCTTGTCGAGCGTTGTCAAGAGTCCCTCTTCCCTTTTGTTTCAAAATCAAAGTCCCCGTTTATACAATGACTACATTAATCAAAAAAGGATAGGTGATATGTAATGTTAAAATGGTCCGCAATACTACTTGTAGTCGCAGTAATCGCCGGAATCTTTGGTTTCTTCAACCTAGTAGCTGCCGCTGCTGGTCTTGCTAAGATCCTGTTCTTCGTCTTCCTGGTTCTGTTTGTAATTTCTCTCTTCACGGGACGCAGAGGCAGATCTATGTAGCCCCTCTTATTAATGGTGTGACTGTTGTATCCCTCCCATATCTATCCATATATCTTATTCATCATGCAGAAAGTATAGGTCATTCCTGCACGGATGTCACTTGAGAAAATAAGAAATGTTGAATGGGTGGTTCATCACGCATCATTTACGTTTACTAGCTTATTAACAAACAGTACTTTTGGAAAAAAATACATCCAACCCCCACAGGAGGAACCAAACATGAAAAAAATCGCCAGCCTTACAGTAGCCTTAGGACTTATGGCTTCCATTGCAGCTACAGCTTCAGCAGCTGAAGTAACAGGAACTACTACGGCTCCTGCAACCGTAACTGGAAGCACTTACAGCAATTCTTTTGAAACCATTATTACTCCAGCGGATATGAGTCCAGCTACACCGCAAATAGTGCTGACTGAGAAAACACCTTTCTACTTTTCAGTCGGAGGTATAATTCCAGCAGGCTGGCTTGGCGTTCAGACTCTTGATACAACAGGTGAAGTCATTTCGGATACTTGGGGTAATGAATGGAGAGAAATTTACACTTGGCTGGGAAAAGCATGGGTTAAGGTTCCTGTATCAGCCAATGTGATTTTGCCATAATTAATCAATAAGCGAAGAAGGGGTGTCCCAAGAGCCAAGAAAATGGCCGATGGTACTGCCCTTTTTTTATGTGGAGAGTACATATTCTGAACAGATAAACAGGAAGAGCTACCCCTTCAGTAGAGAATTCTACTAAAAGGATAGCCCTCTTGCGCGTACGCCCGCCATCGTTCACCCGTCACAAACATGCGATGCTGTCGCTTCCTGCATTTTCATATATTTAGCGAATGACCGAACCTCCGTAGAGAAAACGATTCATCCAAGAAGCGCTTAATTTATCTACCCTTACCCCGCCTGAAGCTACGGAATAAGTTTGTAGAACTTGTCCATCTCCTAGATACATTGCAACATGCGATATTCTAGCCGTAGATTTGTCGATTCCCTCATAAGCAGAAGCAGAATTCCCCTTATAATCCATAAAGAACATTAAGTCGCCGCGCTTCAAATTGGAAATAGACGTAACCACCGTACTATTCGACTTCACCCAATCTCCCTGTTGACGGGAATCCGCCGGCAGTTTGAGATTGGCTGCATCCATAAAAATTTGCCGGATGAAGTCCGAGCAATCAAAGGTGCTTGTATCATTTCTGCTGGAGCCATACTCATAAGGCGTTCCTAGATATCCCATGCCTGCAGCAATCACCCGTTCGATTTGGGCTGAAGCCCCCGGTGTTGTTACAGGTGGATTGGGTGTAGGTGTAGGTGTAGGCGTTGGTGTTACCGTTCCAGATCCCCCACCGTTTCCTGAAAGTGTACTATATTGTTCACTTGAACTTATATATCCGATGCTACCATCCGCCGCTTTAACTTGATACCAGTAACTGTTAGGCTGCGCCAGAACTTCTACTTTTTCTCCCTTATTCAAAAGCTTCATTATTTTCCCGCTTGTTGAAGGTGAAACTCGAAGATTCACACCATACTTAATGGTGCCAGTTTGTGCCGATGGTGTCGTTATTGAAGCAGAGGATACGCTGATATACTTATCTCCTGCACTTGTATAACCCACTGAACCATCAGCCGTTTTTACTTGATACCAATAGCTGTTAGGCTGCGAAAGGATCTGCACTTGATCTCCCTTTTGCAAGTACTTCACTATTTCTCCGTCAGTAGAAGGGGTGCTGCGAAGGCGAACACTAGCCTCGATCACACCTGTTTGAACGGCTGAAGCTGCTGTAACTGAATTAGATGAACTTGAGGCTGCCGCTGCTTGTCCAGGAGCAGATACTCCTAAACCTGCAACAATTGCAGCAGATACTAACAAAGATGCTGTAATTTGCTTATGTGATTTGATCATACGTTCCCCCAAATTCCATGATGAGATTTCAATAAAGGATTGTACTACATTATTCCTTTATGCCCTCATTATAGGCTTGCCCGGGATTTGGAACATGCTCCAAATTTCACATATAATCATGCCACTTTATGGTAACACACAGGTCTAAAGTCTCGATTTCTCCTTGAATATGTGTTATTTTTCCTTAATATAGCATTTCGTGATTTATTTTTTAGGTTCCACGTGCACCTGCACATTCATAATATTATGCATTTTGCTCATTCTTTCTTCGATGGAATCACTTATTTCATGACCTTCCGTCACAGAAATATTCGCATCCACTTCCACTACAACATCCACATGCACATGATTACCATGAACCCGTGCCTTCACATCTTTAATCTCTTCTACTCCCGGCGTTCGAGCAATCGTACTGCGTAGATCCATCAATTTATCTTGATCAAAGCCATCGGTAAGCCGATAGGTCGAATCACGAAAAATATCCCAAGCGGTCTTGGAGATAATGAGTCCGACAAGAACAGCTGCTGCGGAATCAATCCATGGCAAACCAAACTGTGCACCCACAATCCCAACTGCGGCTCCAACACTGACCATTGCATCAGAAAAATTATCCTTAGCCGCTGCCATAAGTGCTCCACTGTTAATTTGTTTGGCCAGTCTTTTGTTATATATGTATACCCCCATCATAGCTACTGCACATACAATAGCCACCGCTGCCGACCAGAGCTGCGGCGTTTCTTTTGTACGATCGAAAAAGGAACGCACCGCCTCCACAATCACTTGAAGGCCCACTACCGCCATGATAAAAGAAGCCAACAACGCCGCTACGGTCTCTGCCCGGAAGTGCCCATAAGCGTGGTCAGAGTCAGGTGGCTTCCGCGAAATCCGTAACCCCACCAGTACAGCTATGGATGCTACGATATCTGTTAAATTGTTGACCCCGTCCGCTACGAGTGCGCTAGATGCAAATAAATAACCACAAACCAGCTTGAATGATGATAGGATGAGGTAAGCCGCTATGCTCACCCAAGCTCCTCGTTCACCTTTACGTATATCTTCGTAAATATCAGTCATTCTTGGCTCCCCCTCTTTTCCCCCGATTATTTAAAATACGGAAAAGAATTCTTTCAATTATTCTTGCCCTTGTGGCAGCATTTAAAAACAATTAGAATAAAGTGTAAGGACTTGCTTCGAAGGAGGTTATCATAATGAGCGAAAGCAACGATAAAGGAAAAATCAACTTAGCGGAAGCTATCCGTAAAAAACTGGAACAGAAGAAGCAACAATCTTCCTCCAAGCCTGGATCCACATTTCAGGCCGGTTCCGCCAAACCGCTAAAAAGCCAAAATAACAAAAAGCCTAACAACCAACGCCGTCGTACTGGCGGATCTTAGTATTTACTTATACTTAAACATAAACGGCTGCGAATCCCTCGGGGAAACGCAGCCGTTTATACGTTCGTCCTGCCTGATAGGATGGATTAGAACTCTTCAAATTCATAATTGCTTCTCTTTAATGTACGATTAGCCAGCTGAAAACATGCGCTTTGGGAAACCTCAAGGGCTAAAGACTCCTGTCTTGGAAACCCCGCATACACCCCGTAGCATTCTACTTGTTAATAACTTTTCAAAATTGAAATTATAAAGACAGCTACCCTGATCCTAAAAGGATTAGTGTAGCTGCTTCATGGATTCCTTCCGCATAGCGGAAATTAAATATTATACTTCTACAGGATACATGCGCTGGCGCATTTCCTTAATTTCTGGATTCTCCAAATATTCATCGTAGCTCATGGAGCGATCAATTACACCTGTAGGTGTAATCTCGATGATGCGGTTAGCAATGGTTTGGATGAACTGATGGTCATGGGAAGTGAATAGAATCGTGCCATCGAAATCGATCAGCCCGTTATTCAGTGCCGTGATGGATTCCAGATCCAAGTGATTGGTTGGTTCATCGAACACAAGCACGTTCGCGCCGTTGAGCATCATTTTGGCCAGCATACAGCGAACCTTCTCGCCCCCGGACAGCACACTTGCTTTCTTCAGTGCTTCTTCTCCGGCGAACAACATACGGCCCAAGAATCCACGCAGGAAAGTTTCGTCCTGATCTTTAGAATACTGACGTAGCCATTCTACAAGATTCATTTCCACACCATCGAAATAGCTGGAGTTGTCTTTCGGGAAATACGCTTGAGTTGTAGTTACTCCCCATGTATATTCGCCCGCATCCGCTTCTTGCTCACCCATGATCACATCAAATAGCAGTGATTTAGGCTGGGAGTAAGGGCCTACAAAAGCAATCTTATCCCCTTTATTTACTACAAAGCTAATTTCATCAAGAAGCTTTTCACCTTCAACCGCTTTGGACAATCCGCTGACTGTCAGCAATTGTTTACCCGCTTCACGTTCTGGTTTGAAGTTAAGGAACGGATATTTACGGTTGGACGGACGAATGTCGTCCAGTGTAATTTTCTCAAGTTGCTTCTTACGTGATGTCGCTTGTTTAGACTTGGAAGCATTGGCCGAGAAACGCTGGATAAATGCCTGCAATTCCTTGATTTTATCTTCCTTCTTCTTGTTCGAATCACGCTGCAAAGCTTGCGCAAGCTGACTGGACTCATACCAGAAGTCGTAGTTGCCGACGTACATCTGGATTTTGCCAAAATCAATATCCGCAATATGCGTACATACTTTATTCAGGAAGTGACGGTCATGGGATACGACGATAACAGTACCTTCATAGTCCATGAGGAAGTTCTCTAACCAGCCAATAGATTCGAGATCCAAGTGGTTGGTAGGCTCATCTAGCAGCAGGTTATTTGGACGGCCAAACAAGGCTTGCGCCAAGAGTACCCGTACCTTTTCATTGCCGCTCAGTTCGGCCATTTTTTTGTCATGCAGTTCACGCATAATTCCGAGACCAATCAGCATGGCAGCTGCATCTGGCTCAGCATCCCAGCCGTTAAGCTCAGCGAACTCACCTTCAAGCTCTCCTGCACGCAGGCCATCCGCTTCTGTGAAATCGGACTTCGCATAAAGCGCATCCTTTTCTTTCATAATTTCATAAAGACGTGTATGACCCATAATTACGGTCTCAAGTACTGGGAATTCATCATACTCAAAATGGTTCTGTTTGAGTACTGCGAGACGTTCGCCCGGTGTAACATGTACCTCACCGGTATTTGCTTCGATCTCACCAGACAGAATTTTCAGAAAGGTTGATTTACCGGCACCATTGGCACCAATCAAACCGTAGCAGTTACCAGGGGTGAATTTTATGTTTACATCTTCAAAGAGAGCGCGTTTTCCGTAGCGGAGTGTTACGCCGCTTGTGCTAATCATTACGCATTACCATCCTTTTCACTTAGGGTTTCGGCTCATTATAGCATAAATAGAGAGCAAAAAGCCCGTAAAATAGCCTTTTCAGCTGTTCTCTCCAATACTAAAGTTATTCCAGCTGCTGTACAGAGGTCGCCAGTTAGGAGGAATTTTTTCAATTATTGTCCAGTTATGCGATTCTCGGGTTGTATAATAAGCGTTTCGCCATAGCTGAGCGTACGGATTCGTTCTTCAGAAATACCCTGTTTAAGCCGGGCACTTTCCATCCGATCCAGCGCTTCCCGGGCCGTATCATCAGCAAGTCTATAGGTGCCGTAATGCATCGGAATCATGGTCTCCGCTCCAACATCTACAAATGCTTGTATAGCCTCTTCAGGGGTTACATGCTGCGAGGTCATGAACCACTCCGGTTCATAAGCTCCAATCGGCATGAGTGCAACATGAAGCTTATAGCGGCTCCCAATCTCCTTAAAACCCGGAAAATAACCGCTATCTCCTGCGAAATACAGGTTAGGGGGCAGCTTGTCGCTATCCGATTCGATCGGCTGCAGAATGTATCCTCCCCAATGAGAAGTATTCGTGTCCCAAGGCGTTCTCCGCGTCCAGTGCTGAGTCGGCACGAAGGTAAGCTTAATTTTACCCAGCGTATTTTCCTGCCACCATTCCATTTCTATGCAGTTGCGAAATCCTTTGCGGAGCATCTTTCGTTTCAAGCCTATAGGAACAACAAGGGTTGTCCCTGCTCTATATAATTTACGGATAGAAGCCATATGCAAGTGGTCATAATGAGAGTGCGAGATCAGAATCAGGTCAATGGGAGGCACTTCGCTGAGCGGAATCCCGGGTTGCCCCAATCTTTTCTCAAAGCCTAGTCTTCTCGCCCAGATTGGATCAGTAATGATATTCATCCCTTCATATTGAAGGAAAAACGTTGAATGCCCAATCCACGTAATGGTGGTCTCCAGGCGATTCTCCGCCAGATAAGCTAACCTCGGCGGCGTACTTGGCACTACATATGAATAATCTTTTTTCTTCCGTCGACGTTCCTCCCGCCACTTACGAAACTCTTTAAGTGTTTTATCGGTACTCACATTGTCGAGGTTATTGTAGCGAAATTTAGCCATAGAGCACCTCATCTTTAGAAGTTTGCCGAGCATGCTTTACTTTAGCGAATATAATACAACTATATTGAACGGCAGAGTATTTTGCAAAATATACAAGTTACTTGGTAATGGTGCGCCCTTTTTCCGCAAAATATCTAAGTACCCTTTTGTGTTTCAGGCCAGAAATGAGATAATATGTGTATAAAGTATGGCGGTGCATATACCGTTCAAGGGGGAGCTACGTATGAAGATTACTTTTATTGAACCGACTCCAAGTCCAAATACGATGAAGCTTCATTTGGACGAAAGTCTGGAACCTGGAATTCGCAGAACCTATACACCAGAAAGTGAACGTTCCGCACCGGCCTGGGCACGCGAAATGTTAACGATACCGGGCGTTATTAGCATCTATCACGCTGCTGACTTTGCAGCGCTCGAACGCAAGGGCAATGCGGATTGGGCAGCGATTCTAAGAGAAGTCCAGAACCGCTTCGGCAACAGCGAAGGCTTAAATGACGATTGGAATGCCGATGAGAACGCTGGCGCTCATTTCGGCGAAGCTCAAGTCTTCGTCCAGATGTTCCGCGGAATTCCGCTGCAGATCCGCGTTAAGACCGGCGCGAATGAAGAGCGCATCTCCTTAGCAAACCGCTTCACGAAGGCGGTTATGGATGTGGCTAGCGCCGTGATGATTAAAGAGCGTAAGCTCACTGATTACGGCGTGCGTTATGGCGAGCCCGCGGAGATTGCACGCGAGGTGGAGCAAGAGGTCGAAGCGGCGTATCCGCAGGAACGCCTCGACTCTCTCGTGCAGCAAGCCATTGCGCACGGCGCCGAAGGTGAGTTCGTCGAGCAGAGACGAACCCGCAGTCAGGATGAGCTGCTGCGAGACCTGAAGCATGAGGATTGGCGCGTGCGTTACGCCGCGCTGGAGGATCTTACGCCGACGGCGGAGCTCCTGCCGGAGCTTAAGGCGGCGCTGCACGATCCCAAGCTGCATATTCGCAGGCTTGCGGTCGTGTATCTAGGCGACCTTCGCACGCCTGAAGCGATGGAGCTGCTCTATGAGGCGATGGCAGACAGCGCGCCAGCCGTGAGACGTACGGCAGGCGATACGCTGTCCGACATCGGCGATCCTGCCGCCACGCCAGTGATGACGGCAGCACTGACAGATAAGAGCAAGCTTGTCCGCTGGCGCGCAGCTCGTTTCCTCTATGAGGTGGGCACATCCGATGCCCAAGAAGCGCTGTCAGTTGCGGCGGAAGATCCGGAATTCGAGGTTGGACTTCAGGCCAAAATGGCTTTGGAACGTATCGCTTCCGGTGAAGCAGCGGCGGGTACCGTTTGGCAGCAAATGTCAGAGCGTCGTCGCAGCTAACATTCCCTACCGGATTTTGTCATTGCTTGACTTGCGAACTTGCTTTATACTAATTCCTGTTGTTTATAAATGAATGAAGTAAAGATAGCCTCGTCATACTAAGATGAGGTAGAGGTCGCGGATATAAAGAGTACGCGCGTGGAGACGTTAGAGCCGTCTATGAATCGCGTCGAAAGGAATATCTGCCGAAGTCTGCACTGTCGCTCTTACAGCGGTGCAGGCTGGGGCCGTTGCCGAAAGGCACGGAACTGTCACATTGTATAACCTGCATAGCAGCAGGTCATAATGTGTTGCGCTATCTTCACAGGGAGTATGATGCGGAGCTGTATAGATGGAAACCGCAGATATAGTCTGCGGTTTCTTTGCGTTTACAGAATTTGTATATTTAGTGTTTGTCCATAACCTTATGGAGATCACCAAATACACTCTCCCGCTCTGCGGGAGGAAGCAGCTCAGCACTCCCCGTTCATGAATTGAAAGATTAGATCATAAGGAGTGTCAAATCATGCAGGGCAAGCAGCAAAATCTAGCACAAGGCAACGTAAGTAACCCGCCTGAGCTAAAAAAATCATTTAAAGCAAGGCATTTGACCATGATTGCGCTTGGAGGATCTATTGGTACTGGACTCTTCCTGGCCAGTGGTGGCGCTATCGCTTCAGCCGGACCCGGTGGAGCACTTCTAGCCTATACGGCTGTTGGTGTTATGGTTTATTTCCTCATGACCAGTCTGGGAGAGCTCGCTACCTATTTGCCGGATTCGGGCTCATTCAGCACTTACGGCACGCGTTTCGTCAGCCCCGCTTTTGGGTTCGCCATCGGCTGGAACTTCTGGTATAACTGGGCGGTTACGATTGCAGCAGAATTGTCTGCCGCCACCGTCATTATTAAATATTGGTTCCCGGACAGTCCCTCCTTTCTCTGGAGTCTCGTGTTCCTGCTGCTGATGTTCGGTCTTAATTTCCTATCTGCTCGTGGATACGGAGAATCAGAATATTGGTTTGCCATTATCAAAATTATTACTGTTATCGCCTTCCTTATTGTCGGAGTTTTGATGATTTTCGGAATCATGGGCGGAAAAGCCGTAGGCTTCAGCAATTTCCAGATCGGGGGCAGCTCGTTCCACGGTGGCTTCTTCGCTTTCGTCGGTGTCTTTATGGCTGCGGGATTCTCCTTCCAAGGCACCGAGCTAATCGGTGTTGCAGCAGGTGAGAGTGAGAACCCTCGCCGTAACGTACCTATTGCTATTCGCCAAGTCTTCTGGCGTATATTAATCTTTTATATCCTCGCTATACTAGTAATCGGAATGCTGATTCCTTACACGAATCCAGATCTGCTGCGCGGTGGTATTGATGATATCGGAGTCAGTCCGTTTACGATCGTATTTAATAAAGCAGGACTTGCTATTGCCGCATCCGTCATGAATGCTGTCATTCTCAGCTCCGTATTGTCAGCCGGGAACTCGGGAATGTACGCCTCCACCCGCGTCCTGTACGCTATGGCTAAGGATGGAATGGCTCCACGTGCTCTAGGCAAGCTTAATCGCCGCGGTGTTCCTGTTGGCGCTTTGCTCGTGACCACAGCCGTTGGTATGTTAGCCTTTTTAGCATCATTCTTTGGTGATGGTGCTGTATACAACTGGTTGCTTAATGCTTCCGGTATGTGTGGATTTATTAACTGGCTCGGCATCGCTGTCTGCCATTATCGTTTCAGACGCGCCTTTATAGCTCAAGGTCATTCCCTTGATGAGCTGCCTTACCGGGCTAGATGGTTCCCGTTTGGGCCTATATTTGCCTTAGTACTTTGTACGGTAGCCATCCTTGGCCAGAATATGGGTGCCTTCTCAGGTGGAAACATCGACTGGTACGGTATTGCCGTTTCCTATATCAGCCTGCCATTATTCGTCTTGATTTGGGCCGGCTATCGCTTCTTCCGCAAGAGTAATATTATTCCTTTGGAAAAATGCGATCTTAGTACTCACCCAGAATAAATAGACTCCGCAAAAAAGGGATATCCAGAAGCCTGAAAGGCTGCGGGATATCCCTTTTTATATAAATCAATCTAGTATATTCAACTCCTGATTTTACTTAGCCCTTTGCCTATTCCCAAGTCACATACACTTTTAGATCACCCGTATTATCAAAAGAAGTGCTAGAATAAGACACTTCCTCTAGTCCAAGTTTATATAACTCCTGTAGATCATTCTTCAGCTGGGTTCCACTACCGTCATAGCGGAATAATAAAGATCCCTCTCCTGAAGCGACAGCCTTATTCGCCAGCTGAATTAAATCTGCTGCTGAACGTACAATCCGTTCCTCGGCATACAGCTCATAATTAAGGTCCTTCTGAAGCTGCTTATACACCCCGGCGCTCTGTCCTCCACGCTCTACAAGTGCTGACAAGGTCTTATAATAGGCAACCGAGGCTGCCGGATAAGACTTCGTCCAGCTATGGTCCTGACGCATTTGTGCATCCGTCTTCAAGTAATACGCGGTGCTTACCACGCCGGCTTTATCAGGTGTCGGGTCATCCCAAGTTGTGTCGAGATGATACCATCTCCCTTCGAGCAGCACTAGATTCCAAGCATGAGACTGGCTGCGTCCTCCCGGCTGTTTTGCAGTGCCCTCGACGATTTTATTACTGAATCCCGCTTCCTTGAGCAGCTTATAGGTCAACAGCGAATACCCTTGGCAAACGGCACTGCCACTCTTCAGGCCTTCATAAGCCGTATATTTACGATAAGAGGTATCATACTTCAGACGCAGCACCACCCAGTCGTGGATAGCCTTAACCTTCTGATGATTATTCATGCCCGGTGTAATGATCTTCTTGAGCGTTGCCTTTACTTCTTTGTTCACAAAAGCGGTCTGCTCCAGCGTTTCCAAGTATTTCACTTCTACCGTAACCTTTACAGAACTTTTGCTCCCTCGATAAGTGTATCCGTAGCTATCTATGATGTAATACAAATAGGGATCGCTATTCATCGCTTGATCTAGACCCGTTTGTATCTGTGTTTTTAAATTCGAGGTTTTCCCCTCATAAGTAAAAGTGATAGTCTCTCTACGATTATTCATCGCACCGGTTAGCTTCTGGGCAATTTCACTCACAGAACGAACGGTCGGTGAAGTCGTGGCCGCATAAGCATGCCCCCAGGTCCAATACAATGTCGGGGGAATGGCTGCGCAAATAATCACTCCTCCAAGAATGACTTTTGCCAACGTGAAGCGTTTTTTCCACATAATTATTCTGATCCTCCGGCTCCTACAGACTTATTCAAAACCCTCCATTTAATAGATAATGAAGACTTGGGCAAAAAAAGACTGTTCTCTGTAGAATAATTCTACTCTGAGAACAGCCTCTAAGCCAGATCAATATGAATTATTTCTTTAGGGGTGTAATGATATAGGTCTCTCCTATTACTGTTTCAAATTCCAGCCCCGCTCCTTCAATCTGTGTACCATCCGGTTTTTGAATGAGCAAAGGCTGGTGTTGAACAATTCTGCAGGATCGGCCATGAGTCGAGGTAACCTCTGCCCTAGTTAAACAGCCCCCGCTCCATTCTATAGTCATGACAAAGCCACCACGTGCCACCAACCCTTTCACGCTGCCTTCAGACCATTCCTCTGGAAGAGCAGGTAATAGTTCCAGACCCTCCTGATGACTCTGCAAAAGCATTTCTGCTATTCCGGCTGTAGTGCCGAAGTTTCCATCAATCTGAAACGGAGGATGATTTCCGAACAGGTTCGGCAAACTGGAATCTTGCAAAATGCGACGTAGACAGCTAACCGCACTCTCGCCATCCTTCAGACGCGCATAAAGATTAAGCAACCATGCTGCGCTCCAGCCTGTATGGCCACCTCCGTGTTCTATGCGTTTCTTCAGTGTTAAGGCTGCCGCCTCCGCTAGCTCTGGTGTGGAGGAAGGGCTAATTACGTTCCCAGGGTACAGGTCATACAAATGAGAAACATGACGATGCCCAGGCTCTTGTTCAGCAAAATCCTCATTCCATTCGCGGACAGTTCCGTCCGGTGCGATCCCTTGGTGGGCAAGCTGTTTCTGTTTCTGCATAAGCTCCTGACGCAGCTCTACATCGGTATTTAAAATATCAGCAGCCTGAATGCAGTGCTTGAACAACTCAGCGATAAGCGATAAATCCATAGCTGAGCCAGCCGAGACACTGCATGGTGTGCCGTCAGCAGTCAGAAATACATTCTCTGGCGAGGTAGACAGACCTGTGGTCCATCTTCCATCAGGCAGCTCTACTAGCCAATCCAGACAAAACAATGCGGCTCCCTTTAATATGGGATAAGCTGTGCGCAAATAGTCCTCATCTGGACGAAAAGCGTAACGCTCCCATAGATGGCGAGAGAGCCATACCCCGCCCATCGGCCAAAAAGCCCACATCGCCTTACCGTCTGATGGAGAAGTCATCCGCCACAAATCGGTATTATGGTGTACTGTCCAGCCACGTGCGGCATAATGAATACTCGCTGTACGGCTGCCAGCCACGCTAAGCTCCGTGATAAAATCTATTAAAGGTTCATGGCATTCACCCAATCCGCATAACTCGGCTGGCCAATAATTCATTTCGGTGTTTATATTTGTCGTATAATTGCTGTTCCATGGTGGCTGAATATAGGGATTCCAAATGCCCTGCAGATTCAGAGCTTGCGTCCCCGGCCGTGAGCCAGCAATCATCAGGTAGCGGCCATACTGGAACAGCAACGCTTCCAGTTCAGGATCTGCCTGTCCTTCGCGGTATTGTACCAGGCGCTCATCAGTCGGAAGCTCTCCTCGGGAAGCAGCAGATGCAAGCGTCAACTCCACACGGTGGAACAAGGATTGATGATCCTCTAAGTGGCGCTGCTTAAGCTCTGCGTATGCTTTAGAGGCTGAAGCTAACTGCACTAGGCACAACTCCGCTGGCAGCTTGCCACCGCTTCCCGGCATCCGGTCATACCCGGCATAATCGGTTGCCGCAGCCAGACGAAGGGTAATGGAGTGCGCGCCAGAAATCAACAGCGAGCCGTTCTCCGCTACACAAGTCCCACCTTCCGTCTGGATCTCCATAACCGCAGCAAAACTTATGCCAAGCCCCTCTTCATATAATACTGCACGCGGGTGATCCCCTACGTAGTTATCAGCCACATGCGACGGGGCACGGCCAGTCATAATCAGCATGCCATCCGGAGTAATCTCCGAGTTGAAAGGATGTGGTGATGCCAGATCCGCCCAGAAATCTGGCAGAGTAGCTTGGCCCTCCCCCCCCTCAGCACGGATATGAAGAGCTATAATTTCATCCGGTCTGCTGGCCAATACTTCACGTACGATCCTTACACCACCGGCAGTATAGGATACCGTAGCCAACGCCTGATCCAGATCAAGCTCTCTCCGGTAATCCTCTACAGGACCTGCAAAATTAAACTTCAATCGCAAATCTCCAAGCGGTTGATAGGATTCCGTCCGGCTGCCTAACATTTTGGCGTCCACCAGTGCTTCTGCTTCCTTGTATTTCCCCTCTGCAACTAGCTGTTTAGCTGGAGCCAAATGCCGCAGTGCCTCATAGTTGGCTTTATCCCGCGGGAAACCTGACCATAGAGTGTCTTCATTTAATTGAATCCGTTCTTCTTCGATTCCACCAAAGACCATGCCGCCCAGCCTCCCGTTACCTACGGGCAGCGCCTCTTCCCATACAGCCGCCGGCTGCTTGTACCATAACTCATGCCGTCCGGAGTTCTTGCTCTCTCCCATGTATATTCCTCCTGTCCTGTTATTACCGGTGAAAAGCAATCAGCGGGAGGCCCGGACTTTCGTTCGGACTTCCCGCCATCTTCATGCTTTTATTGGATTAGACGAAAATTAATAATTAATCATTCCAAAGTTTCACGCGTTGTTTAACCAGCTCTTCACGCAAATCTTCAGCTTTCGTTACACCAGCTTTATCAAGCTCAGCCATGTAAGCATCCCAAACTTTATCGAAATCAGCTGGTTTAGACAAGATTGCTTCTGGGATCCGTTTCCAACTGATATCCTTCAGCTTGTTGTCAAGAACGACAATTTCGCTATCCCCAGGAATCGTGATGTTCCATGCTGCGCCCCAAGGTTTAACTTTGAACTCATCTTCACTTGGGAAAAGGTCTTTCCAAGTTGTTGCTTTGTAAGCAGCAAGTGTTTCTTTTTCAACCGCATTGTAACCTACGGTTACTTGCTCAGGGAAACGAGTTGTGTAGTAGTTACCAGATGGATCCAATACACCGTCGCCATAGTGAGCGCTCAGCAATGCATAGTTTGATCCGACATTACCCAAACCAGTTTCTTTTTGGAAGTTGGTAGTGTCATTATATTTACGGTCGTTCACATCTTCAGGAATGACACGTTTGCCATCAACAACATTGTAGTGTTTGCCTTCAATACCCCAGTTAACCAATACTTGACCTTCGTCGGAAGCCAGGTAGTCCAGGAATTTAATCGCACGAACTGGATCTTTAGCATCTACGCTGATCCCAATTCCGTTACCACCCATGAAGCCTGTAGGCCAGAAGGAGGTTTCTTTGTACTCCTCAGACAAGGTTACAGGATAGTGTCCATAGCCTTGATCCAGCTTGCCTTCAGCTTTCAATGCTCTTTCTCCATCGCCATAACCCCAGTCTTGGTCAATCAAACCAATAACGCGGCCGGTAGCGATTTTAGCTTTGTACTGATCATACTTTTGAACGAAACTTTCTGGATCAAGCAATCCGATATCGTTCATGTGGTTGAGCCAGCGGAAATATTCTTTTTCAGCCGGACGACGGAAGTGATAAGTTACTTCTTGGGTGTCGATATCAATCGCATATTCACCATCGTCAGGAGAACCAGTAGTAATAAATGCTGGGTTAGTTACTGTAATGTACATGTACCAATCATCTGCATTCAGAGTCAGGCCGATGTTTTTGTTACCATTTTCATCCGTAGGATGTTTTTCCAGGTAAGCCTTGATTACGTTCTCATAATCTTGAACAGTTTTGATTGCAGGATATCCAGCTTCTTTAACAGCACGGTGCTGTAGTTCAAATCCGCCACCAGCATCAAAATATTTGTTGTCCACACCTGCATAAGTAGGGATGGCATAAATCGCATGATCATCGTCACTGTAACGTGAACGTTTCATGCCTTCTTCGCCCAATACTTTTTTGATATTCGGAGCATATTTTTCAATCAGGTCTGTTAGATCAAGCATTGCGCCTGCATCCACCAGCTTACTGACATCAGTCTTAGCACTGATCAAATCCGGATATTCGCCGCTCGCTGCGATCAAGGCTACTTTTTGTTGAGGATCACCAACTGCATATTCAGCATTTAGGGTTACTCCCGTTTTTTCCGTAATCACTTTACCAACTTCATCTTGCATACCTGTCCAGTTCGGGTTAGGGTCTGCACTGAAGAAGGTCATCGTGAGCGGGGAAATATCCTCAGCCGCATTGGTCGCATTTCCAGCATTAGTTGCGTTGCCGCCTGTATTTCCAGCTGCAGCATTACCATTGTTGCCATTGTTACCGCCGCAGCCTGCAAGCACACCGAGCAGCATAATAGAAGTGAGCGTTAATGCCGTAGCTTTGGCTTTTATCTTTCTATTACTTCCCATTAAATAAACCCTCCTTAAAATTGTTTATCTATCGTATCACAGGTGAAGACCTGTTAATACTTTACCCAGCTTGCCAAAAGAAAACGGATACACAATAGGTTTTAAGCATAGGGGAGACTAAGCTCCCCCGTTAAACTGTGATTAGCTCTTCACAGCACCAAGTGTCATACCTTTAACAAAATACTTCTGAATGAACGGATAAACCAACAGGATCGGTACGGTTACGACAATCGTAATCGCCATTTTGAGCGACTCCGGCGAGACCTGATTGGAAGCCAGCGAAGCAATGTTGGAGCGGTAGTCGCCTCCGTTACCACTGGTTGTGGTCTGTAGAACCTTCATCAATTCATATTGCAATGTGGTCAAGTTAGGGCTTGAACCATTGTACAGATAAGTATCAAACCATGCATTCCATTGACCTACTGCTAGGAATAGCGCGATCGTTGCTAGCGCTGGCTTCATCAATGGCAGAATAACGCGGAAGTAGATAGTAAAGTCATTGGCTCCATCCAGCTTCGCCGATTCCTGCAGCGCATACGGCAGGCCGTCGATGAAGGAGCGGATAACGAAGACGTTAAAGGCACTAACCAGTCCAGGCAATACATAGACTGCAAAGCTGTTCATCATATGCAGATCCTTGATCAGCATATAGATTGGAATCATTCCTCCTGAGATATACATGGTCATTGCCAAGAATGTGGAGACAAACTTGCGACCTGCAAAGTCAGGGCGGCTGATCGTAAACGCCAGCATCGAGGCACTGATCAGTCCGAACAAAGTACCGATAATTGTCCGCAAAGCGGATATTTTAAACCCGGTGATTAATCCGGAGAAAGTGAAGATCTTTAGGTAATTGTCCCAGGTAAAATCCCGGGGATAGATGGTCACTCCACCGCGCACACTGTCCACTGAATCATTCAGTGAGATGGCAAGCACGTTCAAAAACGGATAAATCGTGATTACAACCACGAACAGTACTACAAAATATACAAAGAAATCAAAGATCCGGTCTGACCATGACTTTCCGGTGATAGCTGAATTTCCCACTGTAACGCTCTCCTTTCATGAAAAGGGCAATTTACTGCCACGATTGGGTAGAAGGGCCTTCTGTGCTACAGAAGGCTCTCTTTTGTTGTACGTTTGAAGATTCCATTAATCGTAAACAGTAGAATTACACTGATCACTGAGTTGAATATATTGATCGCAGTACCGTAGGAATATCTCGCCATGCCCAGTCCGTATTTCAGTGAATACAAGTCTAGCACTTGAGAATAGTCGGTAACGAGGTTGTTTCCGAGCAAGAATTGCTTCTCAAAGCCGATATTGAGCAAATTACCCACCGACATAATGAGTAGTACAGTAATTGTTGGGCGAATACCCGGAAGTGTAATATGCCATACCTGACGCAACCTGCTGGCACCGTCTACCCGGGCCGCTTCGTACAATTCAGGCCCAATACCTGCGATAGCTGCAAGGTAGATGATGGCGTTCCATCCGGTCTCTTTCCAGACATCCGATAAGGTAACGATTCCCCAGAAGAGATGGCCCTGGGCCATAAACTGGATAGGTGCGTCTATGAATCCTATTCCTAACAAGATATCGTTTACAAGACCATTTTCACCAGATAACATTTTAGTTACAATCCCCGCTGCAACCACCCATGATACAAAGTGGGGCAAATACGAGACTGTTTGAGCAAATCTTTTAAAGAAGCCAAGACGCACTTCATTGAGCAATATTGCAAACGTTATTGGAAAGATAAATCCTGCGACTAAGCCCATTCCACTCATCGCCAGCGTATTACGCAGCGCCAGAAGGAATTGCGAGTCACTGAACAGTGTCTTAAAGTGTTCAAAACCTACCCATTCTTGTTCAAAAAAGCCACGTGCGGGCTTGTACTTTTGAAAAGCCATCGTCCAGCCCCATAACGGGAGATAACTGAAGACGAATGCCCAGATCACAAAAGGTATCGACATCATCCATAAGTACTTTTGATTCTTAAAGCTTCTCCAAAACCGTCCTCCTGAAGCAGGCTTTTTGTTGCGTGTTCGGGTATCCGGCGGGATTTGAGAAGTTACTGTGTCCGCTTTCATAAAGCCCCTCCTCTCTATGTCTATATTCTAAATCTCTGTAAGCGATTGCAGTACCCTATAAATTCGACCTAAAATCAGGTGAAAATTAGAGATTTAGAGCCTAAATAAAGCGGATACATCGTTGAAAACACTGAAAACAAACATGAATTTACTGAAAATAAAATTAAGTGAAATTATTTGATTTCATAAATCAATACGATACTTAATCCCCTGTCTATTTCACACAATTAATACTTCATCCCATAATTAAAAAACGCCCCGAGCTAACGTTCTATAAGTGAACGTGGCCGGAAGCGAAGGCGCGGACTGAAATGACCTTATTTAAGCAAATTGCACATCTTATTGGGTTAGGCGGACTATAAAGACCTTATTCACTTAAAAAACCACCTTTTGGAGAACATTTGCAGCTAATAACGTACATGGAGTCCGATAAATCGAAATTGGACTCGAAATAGCCCAAATAACGACTCTGGAGTCCGTCATACCCGCGAATGAAAACTATAATATGCTCTCAGATGAGGCGTAACAAGTATACCCGTAACCCCTGCCCTGCTCCTCAACGAAAACCTCCGTATGGTTCAATTAAAATTAATTACTTTAATATCATCTTATCTAGAAAATATCACCTGATACATCAGTACTTCAACTATTTCAGATACATATTCCTTATACGCACATGCCGAGTCGACATTATCTGTTGTACCTGCAATTTCTTTTCCTAAAGGAGGGTAATAGGAGAGCAATGAAAAACAAAAACATCAAGACATTATTATTGATTATCGCCGCAGTATTATTGACACTAAATTTATTTCAATTCAATAACAACGTAAGCCATAACAGATTAATGAATAGGCTGGACCTGAATCTGACATCAGAACTCGACGGTCTAAGAGTGGAATTAGAACGATCCTCAACACCAAGCATTCTTGCTGTAGAGCAAGCGAGTAAAGTTGCCGCCCTTTCGACGTATTCAACATTAGGGTTCGATTATGGATATACCTTGGAAACCAGAATACATGACAAATATGTACAAAATGAACCTTTTAAAGAGATGGATCAAATTCAAGCGTTACTTCTGGCCCTTCTAAAGGACCCTGCAAATCTAGAATTGCAGCAACGATTAGATTTATTATTAGTGAAGTAACTTTAATGTAAGAAAAAAAATCCACAGCTAAAGCTCAGGTTATACCTGAACTGCAACTGTGGCTTTTTGGGCTTCTATTTTAGATGTTTTTGCGAAAAGAACTCGGGGAGAGCCCTACATATTTACGGAACTTGGCGTTGAAGTAATCGGGGTTCATGTACCCTACTTTCTCGGCCACCTCATATACTTTCATGCCTTGCGCTAGGAATTGCTTCGCCTTCTCAATCCGCACTTTGTCCACATACGTATTGAAGTATTCCCCGGTAGTGTTCTTGAACATTTTACCTAGATATGCGCTGTTGTAATTAAATAACTCGGATAAGGTCTCAAGCTTAAGGTTCTCATTGTAACGGCGGTTGATTAGCTCCGTAATTTTTTTGATCTCATTCCCTTTGCTGCCACTGGACATTTGATCGGCGATCTCCGCCATGAAATTGACGGCCTGCTCTTGCAGGTCTGCCAGGTAATGACTATGGTAGAGCTCACCGATCGGCGGGGAATGCTTAGCGGCATTGCTGCGAATCTCTGGATAGACCGGTTCGAGACGGGCCAACACCGTGCTGAGAATCCGCACAAATGTATCTTTAATCTGCTGCTCCTCACTGCCCGCAGCCAGTAGCTCCGCACAGATCGTATCCACCAGCGGTTCAATGGCCGCACGGCTTCCGGTTTCAACAGCCAGCATTAGGCGGCTCTCCGCATCCTGCCCTTCTTCGGCGTACGCCTCCGCCACTCCAGGAAACAACATACCGGAGAGATCGGCGCTGATCAGAATCCCTTTGCGGTAAAAGAATGCCCGGCGCAGCAATTCACGCGCCACTTGAAAAGACTGTGCCGCCTCTTCTGGTCCAGCTACAGGGCCTCCCGTTGCTGCGCTGAAGTCGTATCCCTCGCGGCAAATTAAGGAAGCAAGCTCTTCCATCAGCCGCTCCTGTTCCTGCTTTCCTGGCAGCGGCTCTTGCAGCAGGAATCCAATATATGGCGGCATCGTGAAAAACATCCGCTCTTCACTGCTGCCAAAATACTGTTCTACCGCGGCCTTAACGGCCCGCTCCCCTTCCTCACTGCCGCCCGCAGGCGCGAGTAATTCGAGTAGGATCACTTCGACACGGTCTGATTTAAGACCCAGTGCTGCCGCATGCTTAGCAGGATCATTCTCCCCCTCCTCCGCAGTTGAAGGCTGCAGCAATGCACGCAGCAGGCTTTCGCGATTACGGGCAGGCTCCTCTTCATTCCAGCGGCTAAAGCGATCTTCCTGAGCGATCGTGACTCTGAGTTCCTCCAAATAGTTGATCAGCTCTTCCTCATCCACCGGCTTCAGTAAATAGCCGTCAATGCGGTATGAAATGGCTCGTTTGGCATACTCAAAGTCCGCATGACCACTTAAAATCAGCACATGGCTGGTCGAGCCTTCCTCGCGCAGCTCACCGATTAACTCCAGCCCGTCCATACCAGGCATACGGATATCCACAACAATCAGTTCCGGATAAAAAATATGATATTTCTCCTGTGCTTGCAAGCCGTTGGCGGCCGTAGCCACCACCGTATACCCTAGCTCTTCCCAAGGGATCAGAGCCCGAAGGCCTTCCCGCAGCTTTGGTTCATCATCAACAATCAATACTTTGATCATAGATTTATGTCCTCCATTGGAATACGAAACGTAATAGATGTTCCTTCATTCATCCGGCTTTCGATATTCAGTCCATATTCAACACCGTAGGATAACTTCAAACGGTCGTGTACATTGCGCAGCCCGATCCGTGCCTCTTCCTGCTCATCACGAACCTCAAGGGTATAACGGATCTGCTCCAGCTTGTCCGGAGTGATCCCGGCTCCATTATCGGTAATGGTAAAGACCGCATGATTCTGCTCACGCTTAATATTCACCGTAACCATTGCTCCATCCATCGTGTTGTCCAGCCCATGAATCACCGCATTTTCCACAAGCGGCTGCACAATCAGCGGCGGGATGTAGAGTGATTCGACGGCAGGGTCTACAATAAATTGATATTTCAAACGATCCTCATAACGGAATTGCTGAATATCCAAATAACAACGAACCACTTCAAGCTCCTGGCTAAGCAAAATTTTACTTCGGCCTACCTCCAGATTACTGCGCATCATTTTGCCAAGAAGACGCACTACCCGTGCAATCTCCACTTGCCCTTTCATATGGGCCTCCATACGAATAGATTCCAGCGCATTGAACAAGAAATGAGGATTGATCTGGCTTGCCAGCATTTTAAAACGGATATCATTCTGTTTCTGTTCCAGCAGACTGTTCTGGTCATTAGATTCCTGTACCTCGTACATCAAATCGTTAATACTCCGTACCATAGAATTGAACTGACGAGCTAACAGGGCAATTTCATCTTTGCCATCAATTTTTAATGAAGTGTCAAAATCACCCGTACTAACGCGGTTAATATGTCTGCTTAACTGCAATAATCGACGTGAAAATAATGAAGAGAAACTATATATGATTAAAAAGGCCAATAAAACGCTTACGGCAATCACGGTAATCGAAAGCTTAATCACCCGATTAGGTTCTTTGACTATACTATCAATAGAAAAAACAGAAATAATTCGCAGGGCGTTACGGCTGGCTTGTGGTTTAAGTTCTTCTATCACTATTTTGGAGGCTTCACCATCTACTTCTGCCTCATAGCTCCCGCTTCCTTGCCCCAAAAGCTTTGTATCAAAAGAAACATCTGCCAGTTTCTTTCCTGTCCGATCGCTCCGGTTCGCAGCAATGATATTATCCTGATCATCCACGATCATGGTATCAAATGATTCCTGGCTCAGAATTGAGGTTAGCTGGTGACTGTTTACATTAATAACGAGCACGCCAATTTTACTGGAGCCCTCCAGCTCGATTTTGCGGACTAGGCTTAAATAATTCCGCTGATCACGCTCATCCTCTATATATTCCCAACCGACGAGGCTATCGTACCGCTGTGCTCTCTGATACCACTGGCTCTCCTTAATGGCAGACGAAGGATTGATCAGCTCCCAGTTGTTAAGCAGCGTAGCATTATCAGTGTATAAACGTATGTTGGATATGTCTTTATATAATCTTAGGTATTCACGCATATCAGTGTAATCCCGATAAGCCTCAACCACATCATAAGTGCTTACATACTGGCGTATGGCGAGTTTTTTCAGCCGGGCATCATTGGACAATCGATACGCTATATCTTGCGATACACCGATGACTTCTTCTGTTCTTTTTTTTACCCGATCTACGTTAATTGAAGCTTGCTCCAGTGCGTTCTCAAACGCCATGGTCCTCATCTCAATCGTAAGATAACCACCTACCAGTAATACCGGTAAAAGTGTAGTCAGTAAAAAAGCAAGTAGCAGCTTATTGCGGATTTTGATGTCATTCAGCACCTTAACAAACCATTGAAACATGGCCTTTCGCCCCCCGAAACCTTCACTATCTCATGTACAGGCTGCCACTACCTTGGAGATATTCCATACTTTACAGAAGAAAAATGAAAACGGCAACATTTTTGAATATTGCCGTTCATCACCTCTATAAAGAAGATGGTCTTTAAAAAGGCCTTCCGCCAGATGCGAAAGACCTTTTTTATATCAGACAGATTGATAAATGGCGTTTTATTGGCGATATGCAGCCAGCTTGTTATTCAATTCGCGGGTCTGGCCGTAAACTTCCTGATAGAGGTTGAATAGACCATCATAGATTGCCGTTTGTTTCGGATCTGGTTTATAAACATCAGCAGGACGGATAAACGCTTCTGCACATTCCGCAAGGGATGTGAACCATCCGCTTCCATAAGCCGCCAGCATAGCTGCTCCCATTGCCGGACCCTGTTCACTTTCCAGCTTCACGATGGATGCATTGAAAATATCAGCCTGCATTTGCAGCCAAGCCTCATTTTTAGCTCCACCACCAATTGCAATGATCTCTGTAATCTCTTTGCCTGACTCACGTACAATCTCAATGGATTCACGCAGTGAGAAGGTAATGCCTTCTAATACTGCACGTGTAAAATGCGTCAACGTATGCCCTGAATCCATACCAATAAAGCTTCCGCGAATATTCGCATCTGGATGTGGTGTACGTTCTCCTACAATATAAGGTGTGAATAACAGGCCGCCGCTGCCAGCTGGAATAGAGGAAACTCCGCTTAACAGCTCATCAAAGCTTTTGTCCGCCGCAAAGGTTTCTTTGAACCACGTAAGGCTATGACCAGCAGCTAGTGTAACCCCCATAATATAGTAGGCATCTTTTTCACCATGGTTAAAGAAATGGACTTTGCCTTCGAGATTCAAATCTTTATTGCTCTCATAAGAAAGAACTACACCAGATGTACCAATACTGCACATGGTCCGGCCTTCTCCCAATACACCCGCTCCGAGCGCGCCACAAGCATTATCTGCACCACCAGCAAATACCTTCGTTGAAGATAAAAGACCTGACGCTTCAGCAATGTCCGGCAATAAAGTTCCAGTCTGTTCAAAGGATTCTACCAATCTAGGACAAAGAGAAAGCGGAAGTTCAAAAGCCTCTGCGATTTCTGCACTCCATTCTTTAGAACCTACATCCAATAGCAACGTTCCGGCAGCATCGGAGTAATCCATTGCATAATCACCCGTCAACCGATAACGAACATAATCTTTTGGCAGCAGGAACTGATGCGCCTGTGATAATACTTCTGGTTCATTCTCTTGAACCCACAGAATCTTAGGCAGTGTAAAACCTTCCAATGCTTTGTTTCTGGCGATATCGATCAACTTCGTTCCAAGCGTCTTCTCAATCTTACGACATTGTGCAGTAGTACGGGTATCATTCCAAAGAATAGCTGGACGCAGCACTTGCCCTTCTTTATCTACCAGTACCAATCCGTGCATTTGTCCGGAGAAACTTAGACCGTCTACTTGAGACGGGTCTATGCCTGATACTTCAATCAGACGGCGCAGGCTGACCAGCGTGCCCTTTACCCAATCTTCAGGATTTTGCTCACTCCAGTTCGGTTGGGGTCTGCTTAGCGGGTAGGACTCGGAATGCTCAAAAGCCACCTTCCCCTGCGGGTCCACTAGAACAGTCTTCACTGCACTAGTCCCCAAATCAACACCTATAACGTATTTCATTTTTGACCTCCTAAAAGTTTTGTTAGCATAGACTTCATTGAATTACTTCGAGCAAAACTTACTTCGTAAGCATCTTGCTTAGTTTTTACTACAAAAAGGGGGCTGCCGAAGAATGCTCTCTTCAGCAACCCCCGTTGCATTTGTTCAAACTCGACTCAAAGCCTAAGCTTCAAGCTCCCTATAAGGACTACTCAGCCAAGATGTATTGGTTAAGGGTAGCTCTCAGGTATTCTTGACGTCCGGATTGGTTAGGACGTGGGTTCTCATTGTTCAAAGCATATTCAGCCAAAGAAGCCAATGTTGCTTTACCGGAAACGATGTCTGCACCAACGCCTTCTGTGAAGCTGCTGTAGCGTTTGTCAATGAAATCTTCGAATACGCGATCTTCGATCAATTTAGCAGCAACTTTCAAGCCTTTTGCGTAAGTATCCATACCAGCGATGTGTGCCAAGAACAGATCTTGTGGCTCGAAGGAAGGACGACGTACTTTAGCGTCGAAGTTAATTCCGCCTTTGCCAAGACCGTCATTCTTCAATACTTCATAAAGAGTAAGTGTTGCATCGTAGATGTTTACTGGGAATTCATCAGTATCCCAACCAAGCAGTGTATCCCCTTGGTTAGCGTCAAGTGATCCAAGCATGCCATTAATACGAGCTACACGAAGTTCATGTTCAAAAGTATGACCTGCAAGCGTAGCGTGGTTAGCTTCAAGGTTCAGCTTGAAGTGCTTGTCGAGGTTGTATTTTTGCAAGAACGAAATTGTTGTTGCTGCATCGAAATCATATTGATGTTTAGTAGGCTCTTTTGGTTTAGGTTCGATCAGGAATTGACCATCAAAACCAATTTCCTTAGCGTAATCTACAGCCATGCTGAACAGACGTGCAATGTTATCTTGTTCAAGACCCATATCTGTATTCAGCAATTCTTCGTAACCTTCACGGCCGCCCCAGAATACATAGTTGCTTGCGCCCAGACGTTTACCAACTTCCAGACCTTTCTTCACTTGTGCTGCTGCATGTGCGAAAACATCAGCGTTAGGTGTAGAACCTGCACCGTGCATATAACGCGGGTTAGTGAACATATTAGCTGTATTCCACAGCAATTTCTTGCCGGAAGTCTTCATGCCTTGTTCAAGGATATCAACAATAGTGTCGATGTTGCTGTAGAACTCACGCAAAGATGCGCCTTCTGGTGCGATATCTACATCATGGAAGCAGAAGTAAGGCAGATCCATCTTGTCCATAAATTCGAATGCTGCTTCAGCGCGAGCTTTAGCTTTATCAAGACCACTCAATTTGTCCCAGCTGCGAATTGCAGTTTCAGCGCCAAACGGATCAGAACCGCCAGCAGTTAATGTATGCCAATAAGCCATTGCAAATTTCAGATGTTCCTCCATAGTTTTGCCGGCTACGACTTCTTTAGGATTGTAGAATTTAAATGCATAAGGGTTGGTGGAACGGCTTCCCTCGTAAGAGATTTTGTTCACTGTCTCAAAATAAGCCATTGTGTAATCCTCCTCATATTGTGCTACGCTAGCAAGCGTTTACAGCATCATCTTAACACATCTTTTTGACTTTGTATATTGGTTAAACAAAGTTTTTTTATAAAATTTCCGCCTCTTTAAGTCTCCCTTGCCTATCCGTTTAATATTCAAAAAATCCAACAAACATAGATTTCCTCTTTTCTGCCGATGTATTGCAATTTCCAGCACATCACTCTAGACTAAGTGGCATACAACAAAAGGGAACTATGCTAAAAAGGATGTGTGATTCGTGAAGGTTACCGGAGATCAGGCGCTGGTCAAAAAAATCAATAAATCGATCGTACTACATACTATTCGAAGGAACTCTCCGCTCTCGCGCGCCAAGGTTTCAGAGATGACCGGACTGAATAAAGCTACCGTATCCAATCTGGTGGCTGAGCTATGCGCTCAAGAATTAGTGACTGAAGTTGGACCAGGTCAATCCAGTGGCGGACGTAAGCCGCTAATGCTGCATTTTAACAGCATGGCCGGCAGTGTAATCGGTATAGAGCTACGGGTGAAGCAACTGACAGCCGTCTTATGTGATTTAAGTGGTGGCATTCTTTTCGAAAGCGATTTCTCCCTGGACAATCATGCTCTGCCTTATGTACTGGAACGGATGAAAAAAACAATTTCAGACTTGATTGATAAAGCACCTGAATCCCCGTACGGTATCGTCGGCATCGGAGTAGGTGTCCCCGGGATGGTGGATGAGAACGGGGTTGTTCTTTTTGCTCCCAACCTTGGCTGGGAAATGGTCGACCTGCGGGGTATTTTGGAGGCGGAATTCGCGGTTCCAGTCACTATTGATAACGAAGCTAACGCAGGTGCACAAGGTGAACTGAACTTTGGGGCGGCAAAAGATGTTAGACATCTGCTCTATATCAGTGCGGGTTCAGGGATCGGATCCGGTATTATTATTGGCGGAGAGCTGTACAAAGGTGCAAGAGGATATGCCGGCGAGACCGGACATATGACGATTGAAGCACAAGGCAAGCCGTGCAGTTGTGGGAGCCGTGGCTGTTGGGAGCTATATGCCTCGGAGAAAACCTATGACCATTCCGAGTTCTCCCTCCCTGCTCATACCACACAAGAACTGGTCCGTTATGCAGCCGCTGGACAAGAAGACGCCTTGCGCCACTTCTCATCTATGGGTGAATATCTCGGCATCGGAGTAACGAATCTAATCAATAGCTTTAATCCAGAGCTGATTGTCATCGGTGGAGCCTTATCCGAAGCAGAAGCCTGGTTAGGGGAGCCCCTTCGCCGGGTTGTAGCCGAGCGTACACTTCCTTATCATAAGCAGCAGCTCGAGATTACCTTCTCCAAGCTGGGCAGCCGAGGCACGATGATAGGCGCGGGGTTCTCTGCAGTTATGCATTTTCTAGGCGATATTCGGGTGACCGTTTAATGTAGTCTAATGGACAACGTTTTGCGGGACAGTTTCACGGGTGAAATTCAAGAGCGGATAGAATTGACGTAAAATTGCCGCATTTAGGTGGATCAAAAGTGCAGTAAAAGCAACTTAAATCCTATATAATAAAGGATAAGTTAGTGTGACATTTATCACTACAACCCCTTTTTTGAAATGGAGAGCGAGTCCATGACCTATGTTGATACGTCTGATATCTCGGCACAGATGTTCATCACTGTGTTGCTTTTTCTGCTCATTATTGCCCCTTTGATCAGTCTCGGTGTGCTCCGTTTTTTTCAAGCCAAAAAGAAATCAGGATTCATTCTGATCGGCAGCGGTGTTGCTGTATACGTCCTATTTCAGATCATTACCTCTTTCACTCAAGCTTAAATTGAACTTTGCGATTTACATCATAAAAAATAGCCTGCGCATATTAGCGTCAGGCTATTTTTGTATACTTAGACCACAAAAAGATCACCTCCAAAATGGAAGCGACCTTTTGCAATTTCCTCACAGAAATATATTTAATTAAACAGTCGCCAATGCTTTGTCGAACTGAGTTTTATTCATCCCCACGATTTTGTGCTCACCAATTACAGTTACAGGAACAGCTCTCATTCCCATATCCCAAACCTGCTGCGCGTAATCATCATTCTGCTCAATATTACGCTCTTCATAGGCTACGCCTTTTTCACTCAAAAAGCTCTTCACCTGACGGCAATGTGGACAATTTGTTGATGTATATACAATTACATTTTCCATCATTAGACCTCCTATGGAAGATTACAGTTATGTTACAGAATAACCGCGCTATGTTCCAGACTTTCAATGTATTTCTCAGCATCCATAGCTGCCATACATCCACTGCCTGCTGCCGTAATTGCTTGTCTATAACGGGTATCCTGCACATCACCACAAGCGAATACGCCTGGGATATTAGTTTCAGAAGTACCTGGGTTAGTCATGATATAACCTTCAGTATTAGTTGTGATTTGTCCACCCAAAAATGCAGTGTTAGGATGGTGGCCAATCGCCACAAACACTCCGCTTGCTTCAATGATTTCTTCTTGTCCGGTCTCATTGTTCAGCACTTTTAGTCCACTCACGCCTTTGTCTCCAGAAGTTACTTCCAGAGGAGTACGATTCAGGCTCCAAGCTACTTTAACATTATCGCGAACGCGATCCTGCATGATCTTGGAAGCACGTAGCTCTTCACGACGGTGTACCAGCGTTACTTTGGAGGCAAAACGAGTCAAGAAACCCGCTTCCTCAAGCGCAGAATCTCCACCGCCAACAACCACGATCTCTTTATTACGGAAGAAGAATCCATCACAGGTAGCACAGGTGCTCACACCGCGTCCCACATTATCCTGCTCGCCTGGGATACCGAGGTATTTTGCCGTAGCGCCAGTGGAAATGATCAGGGTATCCGTCGTAAGAACACCCAATCCTTCAACATTAAGCTTAAAAGGACGCTCTCCAAGTTCTACACTGTTCACCCAACCCGTACGGAATTCCGCACCAAAACGTTCAGCTTGTTTACGCATATTATCCATTAAGTCTGGACCCATAATTCCATCAGGAAATCCCGGGAAATTCTCCACTTCTGTAGTGGTGGTCAATTGTCCGCCAGGTTGAGGTCCTTCGATTACTAGTGGGTTCAAATTGGCACGAGCCAAGTAGATAGCAGCAGTCAACCCCGCCGGTCCGGTTCCAACAATTATTGATTTATACATATCTATATCCTCCTTGAGTTAGACGGCAGTGACGTCGCTTCTTATTTAAAATAATTATAATGTAGTCTTAATTATGCTAACTGAAAGCAAAAATGTCAATAAGCCAGACTCCCTCAGGGAAAAATCATTTGTGAACAATTTAATTTTTGGCAATAAATAATACACAGTAACTTCACTGACCACTTACCGCAACAATCGCAGCCCATTAAGAATAACCAATATCGTACTGCCTTCATGACCGATCACGCCAAAAGGAAGGGCGATGCCCTGCACAAAGTTACTGATCATCAGAACCGCGATTACTGTTACAGCAAAAATCATATTTTGCTTCACAATACGCTGTGAGCGCCGTGCCAATGAAATGGTCGAGGCGATCTCTTCAATATTATCATTCATAAGTACTACATCGGCGATCTCAAGCGCTGCACCACTGCCTTTCATGCCCATACCCATGCCAACAGTCGCTGTAGCCAGAGCAGGCGCATCATTCACACCGTCACCCACCATCACAACATTACCGTGCTCTTCACGAAGCGCCTTAATATGCTTTACTTTATCCTCTGGTAAAAGGTCGGCAAATACTAAATCTACTCCGGTTGAAGCCGCAATAACTTTTGCTGTAGCTTCCCGGTCACCCGTAAGCATAGCCACTTTAATCCCCAGCTCCTGCAGCTTCCGCACTGCGGCTTCTGCTTGTGGGCGAACTGTATCCTGCAATGCAATCATACCTGCGATATGCTCACCGTCCAAAATAATGGAGACAGTCTTCCCCTCTTCCGCCAACTGCTGCCGTTTAGTTCTCCAGAATGCAAGCTCAGAACTTATCGCAGACGAAGTCAGCTCATCCAGTAAATTGGACTTTCCAATTTTCCAGAGATGCCCGTCAACTTGACCTTCAATTCCCCAGCCAGTGATGGTTTTACTTTCCTGCACACCCCGCAGCTCCAGATATTCTTCCTCAGCTTTACGCACAATGGCTTCCGCCAATGGATGGCGGGACATATGCTCAATGGATGCGCTAATCGCCAGTAATTCTTCCCGGTTGTAGCCTTCAGCTGCAATAAAGTCTGTCACCTGCGGAGTTCCCTCTGTAAGGGTTCCTGTCTTATCAAAAGCTACAACAGAGGTCCGGGCCATATTTTCGAGGTGGACCCCACCTTTAAATAAAATCCCTTTTCGTGCACTTTTGGAAATGGCCGACAGCATCGCAGGCATAATCGATGAGACCAACGCACAAGGCGAGGCTACTACAAGAAAAACCATCGCTTTATAAAAGGTTGCGCTCCAGCTCCAGTCCAGCAAAAAGGGTGGAAGAAAAATAAGAGCCACAGTCGAGGCAACGACAACCCGTGCATAGATGGCTTCCAGTCTTTTAATGAATCGCTGTGAGTTTGGAACATCCGTCTCTGCTTCTTCTACCATCTTAATGATCTTGGAAAAAAGTGTGTTCTCTGCTGATTTCGTTACTTCAATATAAAGTGGACCTTCTCCATTGACCGTACCTGCGAATACTTCGCTGCCGGCACATTTTTCAACAGGCACTGACTCTCCTGTAATGGAAGCCTGATCTACTGCCGATTCTCCTCTGTACACCTTACCATCTGCAGGAATAAGATCCCCTGGACGTACAAGCAACAGATCTCCAATTACTAACTGATCGATAGCTACCTCGTTCATGCTTCCTTTCTCAATCCGCATGGCTGTGGCAGGTTTCAAGGCCATAAGTGAGGAAATATCCTTCTTACTCCGTTCCATCGTATAGCTCTCTAAAGCTCCACTAAGCGCAAAAATAAAGATGAGCATAGCACCTTCATTCCAGTACCCAATGGTAGCTGCGCCTAGTGCGGCCGCAATCATCAGCAGGTTCACATCGAGATCACGTTCTTTGACGAGCGTCTCAACGCCTTCTTTGGCTTTGTTCCAGCCACCAATGGTATACGAAATAACATAAAGTACTATAGAGAAAACTTCTGACCAGCTGCCCATAGCCCAAGCAAAAAGCATAAGTACTCCGCTGCCAAGCGCAGCCTGCATCTCGGAGTTGCTGAGCATGGCTCTCAGATCGAACCGGCGTTTTGGAGCGCCTGGTTTCTTCATGCTGCCGGAGATTGAGGTTTGCTGGGGTAAATGTTTTGATGTTGCTTGCATAATAATCACCATCCTGAAAGTTTTGTGTAGGATTACTTCATTGACTTCTCTTCGCAACAAAACTTGCATCGGGAGCATACGTTTTGTTTTGTCTAAATGATAATGAGAGCCATTCTTAAGACCCCTAAAATGACACATGCTGCCCCGGCTTAGCCGGGACAGCATGAATGATAACTATGAGTAGTGAGAATGATAATCATTGTTGCAATAGTACAACTATATTTCCTTAGTGCAACTTATATTTTAATAATACCACCTTGAACGAAAAAGTAAACCCTACCTTCCGGGCTATTCGTCATAAATTTAGAATAACTTTTTCCTATCTTAGCTGCGTATTTTATTTAAAAGCTCGGATAGGACTTGCTCTTCAACTGGCGTCGAATAAGCTCCACCTTCAAAAGACTTCATCGCTCCAATTCCAGCTTGGAACACAAACCGTATACGCCCTTTGCGAACCTTTTTATCCGTATACATCTTATCAATCAGCATTCTATTTGTAATAGTTGCTGGTATTTCAGTCGGAAGTCCCGCCTTCTTCAACAAAGCAATCACACGCTGAGTTTGGTCAGCCGTTACATACCCCAACTGCTCTGCCAGCTGCACCTGAACCGCGAGTCCAATCGCAATAGCCTCACCATGTAATAATTCATAACCACTTAATGCCTCTAACGCCCGGCCAGCAGTATGCCCCAGATTTAGAATTTGGCGCAGGTTGCTCTCCAGTTCATCCTTTTCCACCACGCTATACTTGATCTCACAATTATGAAAAGCAATCCGTTCGCAAACCTCTCGATCTAATACAAGATCGCCTTCTGAGGAAACCACTCGCTCCATATTCTGTTCAAGAAACTCAAAAAAATCAGCATCCGCGATGCAGGCATGTTTGATTGTTTCAGCCAACCCACTACGAAGCTCACGTACCGGAAGCGTTCTCCAAGTGGCTAGGTCAATGTAGACCTTTTTAGGCTGATGAAAAACACCAATTAGATTGGTTGCAACCGGTGTATTCACGCCCGTTTTACCACCAATAGAAGCATCCGCTGCTGCTAAAAGGGTAGTTGCATAGTTCAAACTTGGCACTCCCCGACCAAATGTTCCAGCCAAAAAACCTGCCAAATCCGTTACCGCTCCACCTCCAATGGCAAGGATACAGCAATCCCGTCCATAAGACCGGCTTAATAGCCGGTCCTCCAGCTGTGCCTTCGTTTCTCGGGTTTTAGACTTCTCTCCAGCAGGGAAAGAAAATAACTCCGCTTGAAAATCATTCTGATGCAGTTGTTCCAGCAAGGCTTGTCCATACAGGGCTTCAACTTTTGAATCTGTAACAATCGCGAATTTGCTTACATTCTCGACAATTCCATGTTTCAAATCCTCGATCAGAGCGCCAAAAAGACCTTCCCCAATCTCAATATCGTAAGAATGATCTACGACCTTTTGCAGGCCAACTCTAAAATTTGTAGACATCTACAGCACCCCTATTCAGCAAGATGCTAATAAAATTCGAGCGGCTGCGGCCATTATCCTGTTTATGTAAAATGTAAGGAGAAGCTGGAAACGTATCTGGATGTCCTAAAACTAATGTTGCATGTAGCTATTGGTGATAGTACAGAGGATTATGTACCTCTTCCTAACGAATAGCGTCTCTGGTGTCCGAAACTACGCTTAAAAAGCTAAAATCAGGCAAATAGCGTCATCTGGGTCCTTAAGCATCGGGGGTTGAGGAGTGCAGAGGTTAAGTGCAGAGTTTAAATGCAAAGCATGAGTGCAAATTAGTTTAAGTGCGGTGGTTGGGCACAGGGTGGGAGTGCGGAGGTTGCATCCAAAGCATGAGTGCAGATTAGTTTAAGTGCGGAGGTTGGGAACAGGGTAGGAGTACAGGGGGTTGAGTGCGGAGGTAGAGCGCAAAGTATGAATACGACACGAGTGATGAACGTATGATGCAAGTTGCTCGCGTATGTTGCTACTATCGGACTCAGCTGACCCTAATCGCTGATTTTAAACACATTTGGTATTCTAACGGACTCCATTGCAGCTATTGACCTGAAAAGAACCAAATATGTACCTCTTCCTAACGAATAGCGTCTCTCGTGTCCGAAACCATGCTTAATAAGCTAAAATCAGGCAAATAGCGTCATCTGGGTCCTTAAGCATCAGGGGGCGGAGGTTAAGTGCAGACTTTGAGTGCTGATTAGTTTAAGTACGGAGGTTGAGTACGGAGGTTGAGCGCAAAGTATGAGTACGACACGATTGATGAACGTATGATGCAAGTTGCTCGCGTATGTTGCTACTATCGGACTCAGCTGACCCTAATCGCTGATTTTAAACACATTTGGTATTCTAACGGACTCCATTGCAGCTATTGACCTGAAAAGAACCAAATATGTACCTCTTCCTAACGAATAGTGTCTCTCGTGTCCGAAACCATGCTTAAAAAGCTAAAATCAGGCAAATAGCGTCATCTGGGTCCTTAAGCATCAGGGGGGCGGAGGTTAAGTGCAGACTTTGAGTGTTGATTAGTTTAAGTGCAGAGGTGCACGATTAGTTTGAGTGCGGAGGTAGAGCGCAAAGTATGAGTACGACACGAGTGATGAACGTATGATGCAAGTTGCTCGCGAATGTAGCTACTATCGGACTCAGCTGACCCTAATCGCTGATTTTAAACACATTTGGTATTCTAACGGACTCCATTGCAGCTATTGACCTGAAAAGCACCAAATATGTACCTCTTCCTAACGAATAGTGTCTCTGGTGTCCGAAACCATGCTTAAAAAGCTAAAATCAGGCAAATAGCGTCATCTGGGTCCTTAAGCATCGGGGGGTGAGGAGTGCAGAGGTTAGTGCCTAGTTTGAGTGTTGATTAGTTTAAGTGCTGAGGTTGAGCACAGGTAGGAGCACGGAGTTGAGGACTGGGTTATATATACGCTGTTGAAGCAGGTAGCTAACGACCAAAAAAACAAAGCAACGATTCTCCGATAACCGGATAATCGCTGCTCTGAAGTCTTTTTTCGATTCTTATATGAACTGCACCGTATCGTTCAGCAGAAAAAGCTTACTGCCTTCCCCCGGCGGCAGTATCCAGCGTTTCTCGCTGCCTGGCGATCCAGATCAGGCAGGCCGCTCTCAGCAGCGCTTCGGTCCGCTGACCGGCGCTGCAAAAGATCCCGCTGAGCCCGATCTGATACAGATCGGCCAAAGCCGACGCCGCCGGTGTCCCCGCGGCGAGCACCACCGCCGCCGGCTTCACGCTCGTCACGGCGGCAAAAATCTTCCCTGCCGCCAGGGCGAATTCCTCCGCGGCGGTCTCTTCCGGCGCGTGTTCGCCCGCCGCGCCGTCCAGCACTAGGAAATCGGAGATACGCGCGATTTCCGCAGCGGCGGCAGGCTCCACATCGGGCGCGATCAGCGCCCCGATGCGGCATGCCGCCGCATAAGCGTGGCCGAGTGTCTGATCGGCCACGTCTTCGATGAATTCGCGCTTTGCAGCGAATTCGGCTGCGCTTGCGGTGTAGGCGACCAGCAGGTCAAGGCGGCAATCGCCGCCTTGCCGCTGGCTCTCCGCCACCGCAGCGAACAGCGCTTCGAGCTGCGCGTCCTGAAGCGCGGCAAGCTTGGCGGGCTGCGCCACCGCAAGCGACTCTGGATGCAGCAGGGTGACCGCTGCCCATTCGCCATCCGGAGATTCGAGCAGCTCGACAACAGCTGCGCGCAGACGATAAGAGATTCGCTGCAGAATACGCGCTGTTTGGAGTTCATCCTCGCTAGATAACCAGTTCTCATAAAGACAGAACAGCTCTGGTTCCAGCAGCCATTCCTCACTCCGTATCAAACACGGGCCCGCTTGAACAGTCCTTGTTCCTTCCCGTCCAGCAAGACGTTCTTCTCTTCCTTCACGCAGCACTAGGAATGTCGATGGTTCCCCCGGCCGCTTAAAATAAGACCGCTTCAAAGGCTCAATGACATCCCTCTGCTCTACTCCAGCGATAAATTCTGCGGCAGCGGAGGCTACGGATCCAGCTTGGCTCATTTCCATTCCCACAGTCCGATCACCAGCCTTATACATGAACTTGAACGGGCGCTCTTCACTACTCCGCAAACCATCCTGCTGACGTTCACCCTTCATCCTCGCACCCACCCTTTATCTTTGGATTGCTGCCGGTATGCCAAGCTATATAACATAAGCGACCGACATTTCATTTACCTACCTCACTTATAAATACGGGAGCCACACCTGAAATATGCAAGCGTTGCCAAATCCGATGAATATTCCAACTTTTTTAGGCAACAAAAAAAGCATTACCGCAGAGCAGTAATGCTTTTCGAAATATAAACTTCTATTGTTGACTGGCAGCAATTGCTTGCTCCAGATCATAGATAATATCATCAATGGACTCCGTCCCGATCGACAAACGCAGCAATTCCGGCGTTACTCCGGCTGTGATTTGCTCTTCATCCGACAGCTGTGCATGAGTTGTGCTCGCTGGGTGGATGATCAATGACTTGGAATCCCCAACATTCGCTAAATGAGAGAACAGCTTCACATTCTCAATCAGCTTACGTCCCGCAGCACTTCCACCTTTAATACCAAAAGTAAGGATCGCACCTTGGCCTTTAGGCAAATACTTTTGCGCTAATTCATGAGATGGATGCGTAGGAAGTCCCGAATAACTTACCCATTCCACATCTGAATGTGCCTCCAAATATTGCGCTACCTTCAGCGCATTCTGGCTATGACGTTCCATCCGCAAATGAAGAGTCTCCAGACCTTGCAGCAGCATCCAAGAATTGAACGGTGAAATCGCCGCCCCTAAATCGCGAAGCAATTGAACGCGGGCTTTAATAATATAAGCAATCGGGCCCACCGCTTCCGTATAAACCACTCCATGATAGCTTGGATCTGGCTCCGTAAGACCTGGGAATTTACCGCTTGCCTTCCAATCAAATTTACCGCCGTCAACAATAATCCCGCCAATGGATGTACCATGTCCACCGATGAATTTGGTTGCCGAATGGACAACAATGTCCGCGCCATGCTCAATCGGACGCAATAAATATGGACTTGGGAACGTATTGTCTACGATGAGAGGAATCCCATGTTCATGGGCGATCGCTGCAACTGCCGCAATATCCAGAACATTCCCCTGTGGGTTGCCGATTGTTTCTGCATACAAGGCTTTGGTCTTATCTGTAATCGCAGCACGGAAGTTCTCAGGATTATCCGAATCTACGAAATGTACCTTAATACCAAGCTTAGGCAGTGTTGTCGAAAATAGATTATAAGTCCCGCCATATAGGCTTGCTGCAGATACAATTTCATCCCCAGCGCCCGCAATATTTAGAATGGAAAAGGAAATAGCCGCTGCCCCGGAAGCTGTAGCAAGCGCACCTGCCCCGCCCTCAAGTGCTGCCACACGCTGTTCAAATACATCCGTGGTTGGGTTCATCAGCCGAGTATAAATATTACCGAATTCTTTAAGCGCGAACAGATCCGCTGCATGATCAGCATCACGGAACCCGTAAGAAGTGGTCTGATAAAGCGGTACAGCACGTGAGAAAGTAGTTGGATCAATTTCCTGGCCTGCATGGACAGCCAAAGTTTCAAACGACAGCTTGCGATCTTCTGACATAGGTATTTCCTCCCCTATAATTAAGTATAGAAATGATTAACAATTTTGAATTGTACCCATTCTCTCACAAACCACGTCATTTGAAAAGAAAAAAATCTCATTATTCCGGTGTGAATTATTGTACTTTGGTCAAATGCTTCTGCTAGTGTCCTCTACCTACTGGATAACGCTTTCAATATAAATTAATAAAAACCTCAACCTTATGTATAAAACACAATCGCTAATCAAGCTGATCGGTTAATAGTTTGAATCAGGACAGCGGCGAATGAGCTTGTCCTCCTCACTCGCCGCTTTCGATTCAGCCCTTCGGCTTAGTAATTGCTTTGGCTTGTTTCGCCTTTAGCAATCGCTACACCACCACTAGTTCCAATACGGCTTGCACCTGCTTGTACCATTACATGTGCATCTTCTGCACTACGTACACCACCGGAAGCTTTTACACCGATATTAGGTCCAACTGTAGCACGCATAAGCGCGATATCTTCTTTCGTTGCCCCGCCTGTAGAGAATCCAGTGGATGTTTTTACGTAATCTGCTCCGGCCTCAACAGATAGCTTGCAGGCACGAACTTTTTCTTCTTCCGTTAACAGACAAGCCTCAATGATGACTTTTGTCAGGGCTTTGCCGCGCGCTGCATCTACAACAGCTGCAATATCACGTTTAACCAGCTCATCGTTGCCATCTTTTAATGCTCCGATATTGATGACCATATCCACCTCGCCTGCACCTTTAGCGATAGCATCGGTAGTCTCGAATGCTTTGCTCTCTGTTGTCGATGACCCCAGCGGAAAGCCGATTACTGTACATACTTTAACCTCAGGCGTATCTTTCAGCACTTCATGGGCAGTAGCTACCCAAGCAGGGTTTACGCAAACAGAAGCAAACTTATAAGTTTTAGCTTCCTCCGCCAATTTAATAATGTCTTCTTTCCGTGCATCTGCTTTAAGCAGTGTATGATCAATGATCCCCGATAGTGTAATTTCGCTCATTTTTATTATTCCTCCATGATTTGGATAGTAGTTTTTTTCATCTCTGTAATCATACCAATAGAACTGTGCTTTGCAAAGCAAACAGGGTGGGCATGCCTACCTCAAACCTTAATTTGTGCAGATTTTATGGATTTTAAGTAGTTTATCATTCCCTAAATTATCTTTTTAAAAAAATAAAGGTTTAATCCCCTAAACTTTCCCAATTAAAAATACGATAATAGTCTTAGATAAATAGGTTTTTTTATCCTATTCATTAAAATTTTTCTTAGATAAAACTTAGGAGGAGATTAATCAAAAATGGGAAACTTCAATTTCGCCACAAATGCTGCCGATCAAAAACTGAATGTACAAGTGGAAGGAACTATGTCGCCAGAAGATGCAGGACGTTTCATTAATGAGTACAACCAAATCATAAGTGCATTCGACCCGAAACAATATGAGATCATCCTAGATTGCAAGACATTGAATGTATCCTCAAAGGACACACTTCCCATGCTTGAGCAATGCTACATACTGTACAAACAATCCGGATTTAAAAAAGTAACCTTTATTATTGCCAAAAGCCCTGTCCTAAAAATGCAGTTAAGCCGAGTGGCACGGGCAACGAAATTAGAAAATTACGAAATTATTGAAGCATAGGAGGCGCCACTTGGGACATATAGCGATTCGCCAAGCTGCTTATTACCACCCAGAGCATATCGTAGATAACGAATATTATCTGAAGCATTTTCAGAGTATGGGCAAGGACATCAAACGATTCCTAGAAGTCATGGGTCGCGACCGGAGATACATCGTAAAAGAACAGGGTGAAAATGCTCTGACGATGGGATTAAAGGCTGCCCAAAAAGTGCTTAGCGAAGCGAATTTGCAAGGTGAGGATATGGACATGATCATGTTCGCTTCACAGACGCCAGAGTACACCTATCCTACCAATGCACTTCTCCTACACCGTATGCTTCAAGGTAAACACCGGACCATTACGCAGGATTCCAATGCTAACTGCGCAGGAATGGTCTCCGCCGTGGAGCAGACAAGTCGTTATATGCAAGCCAATCCCAGCATCAGGTACGCACTCGTTGTAGGAAGCGACTACAGCTCAGTAAACTGCAATACAGATGATGAAATTACTTACCCTAACTTTGGGGACGCCGCAGCAGCAGTGATTCTAGAGCGCAGCAGTGAGTATGCAGGCTTCATAGATTCCCTTTATTACACCGATTCTGAAGGCTCCGAAAATATTATGTTCCCGGCCTGCGGCCTGTCGAATATTTATCAAGAGGGTATGACCCCAGAGCAGATTCGGATACGGTGGACCCCTTTTGACGGTACAGTGTGTGTGGATGCGGCTATAGCGGATATGAAGGAGCTTCTCTCACGCAACGGTCTGACTACGGATGATATCTCTGCATTCTGCCTTTCACAATTCTCACTGAAAAATATCGAGCTCATCCAAATCGGACTTGGGCTAACCGCAGAAAAGTTCATTTATGTAGGCGACGAGTTCGGCTACACAGCCACAAGCAGTCCTTTTATCGCCTTTCAACGCGGAGTCGAGGACGGACGAATTAAACGTGGCGATTATGTCTTCTTTTGGTCAGTTGGCGCTGGCTGGCAAATTCCTACGATGCTTTATCAATATTAATAGCATAAAAAGCCCTACTTCTATAGAAGTAGGGCTTTCATCAGAGGAAATAAATCAGAAACCCAATAATGAATTATTTAGTCAGGGATTGAACATCCACAAAAGGTGTGGCTCCCCCTGTTACAGATGGCAACACGCCGTTCCATTTTTCCAGCGCTTTCTCCTGAACCTCAATTTGCTTCAGCTGCACCAGCTCAGGTGTAACCTCTTGCTTCTTAAGTCTTAAAGATTCAGCCTCTGCTTGCGCCTGGGCGATTTTTTGCTTCGCTTCAATTTCAATCCGCCGGAGATCATTTTCGGCCTTCAATGCCTGCTGCTGGGCGACCTGCTTTGCTTCAATCGACTGGTTAAATGCCTCCGAGAATTTAAAGTTAACGATGTTAATATCGTTGACGATCAGGTCATATTTTGCCAGCCTAGCGGTTAAGTGCTCACTAATCTCACTCGACACTACATCACGACGCGTAATCAAATCTTCTGCTGGATATTTGGCTGTCACTTCTTTAACGATTTCTTGAATGGCCGGATTGATAATTACACTATCAAAATTACCTCCGATATTGTTCATCAGATTAAAGGCGGAAGCCTTATTTACGGAATAGTTCACCGCCACATGTGTGGACACGGGCTGAAGATCTTTTGAAGAGGCTGAAGTATCGGTCTCCGCCTTCGTTACCTGTGTATTGACCTGAATCACCGTCTGAATAAATGGAATTTTAAAATGAATGCCGGGTGACAATGTATTGTCATTTAATTTACCAAAGGTTTTGTATAAACCTACATGCCCATATTCCACTGATACAAAAGAGTTCGCGCCGATCAACAATACAATAAGCACCGCTGCAATACCGGTGACTATTTTTCCCGGACGCAGCTGTTTCAATTTCGGATTCATTTGCATATTCATCCAATACCCCTCCTAGATTATGGATAATCATTCAAGCTTAACCGTCTATACGGAGGTTTAGGGTAAATGGTCGCAGGAAATATTTCAACAGCAGTGGTCATGGCGTTACCGCTCTGGGATCAGTCCTTCTACGGTCAACCGGAATTTCTTGCTCTGCTTGTCCCCGATGTTAGAAGCTTCATATATTCCTTCATCCGTTAGCACCACGGAGTCCGCCTTTAAAGCATCATTAACAAAAGTTATCTCAGCGTGATCAACATTCCAGCGGTAAATATAGGCACTCATCGGATTTCCATGTGCGGCTACACCCTCAAAAGATCCATCCTGATCAACATCCAGCTCTTTGGAATGTCCGGTATCAATTTGCAGCAAACCCGAGGGGTTACCGCTCTCGTCGATTAAATAATAGTTACTGAGCGAGTTATTTGCTCCTAGTCCCCCGGTGATTTTCAACACCTTTTCGCTAAATAGCCGCACTACTTCTACCTTGATATCCTCCGGTTGACGATAATTATAAGTTCCTATCGCCCCTAGACTGTATTGTCCTTTGGAAGTAGAAGTTCTGGCATACACATAGTCTTCGTCACTAGCCATCGTATACACACTCACTTTGACTCCTCCAAAATCCTCCAGCTTCTTCTCTGTAATCAAAGTAGCGCCTGTGGGTGGAGCACTTAGTTGAGAGACTATGGGCATTGTATCCACCAGGTTCCACTCCAGCTTAATGAGGTTAGCAGCGGTGTTTGTTGGCTTCGGTCTTGAGGTGTGGTAGTCGTTAGCCGATTGAGCGGGGGATGGGTCCACCTGATGTTGGCAACCTGCCAGTAGATTCATTAGAAGCAAGGCTGTCAGCGTAACGGATTTATGTAAAGGAAACATCCTTGATCACTTCCTAACCTCTTTTTAAAAATAAATCTTTCATTAATCATAGATGAAGTTAGGCATTCAAATGTTACTTTTAGGAGGCGGGAGGGTTAATTTATTGTCTTTTGAGGGTATGCGCCGATCAAAAAGCTAAATTGGCATACAAAAAACCCGCATCAAATGCGGGTTAAGGTTAGCTATCCAGAATCAAGAGCCTAGCAGTTCACGCGCCAGTAGCCGGTAAACCTCTAGCCGTTTCTCCTGCGAATGTGGGATGCTGCATATCATTGCTTCTTGGAATCCATATTGTGCTTGTTCTTCTTGCAAACGTACGGCGATGTCTTTAACCGCACCAACTAAATGAATCTTGCGCCCTTCCTTGATTGACATCCGGTCAATTTCCGATAGCGAAATGTTCTGAGCTTCTTCTGGTGTCAGCACCTGAGTAATCCGGCCCTTACTCATCATCAACCGAAAAATATCCTGCGGTAATGCTTCATACTCAGCTTCTTCCTTCGTTTCTGCTGTGGTCACCATATAGGATACACTGATCTCTGGTTTGTCCATAAAGATAGAAGGCTGGTAGTTATTCCGGTAATGGTCCAAGATCTCATTATTCATCGCACCATTAAAAAATTGTGCGAAGGAGTATCCGACTCCCATTTGTGCAGCTTTTCGCGCACTATTGCCGCTCGAGCCTAACAACCATACTTCAGGGAGCGCCACCTTCGTTGGAGCAGCGAGATTTTTGGCATATAGCTCATCTTCCGGAATCTGATCACTAAGCAGCTGCATGGTAATGCCAAGCTTGTCATACATATTATGCAGCATTAACTCACGGCCTTCAGATAAAGCGTACATGGCGCTTGTATCGCCACCAGGAGCTCGTCCCACACCAAAATCAATTCTCCCCGGGGAAAAAGCACTTAACGTTTTAAATACTTCAGCCAGCTTAAGCGGAGAATAATGCATCATCATTACACCGCCGGTGCCGATTCGAATACGGTTGGTCTTGGCGGCTAAACGGGCAGCCGTTACTTCCGGAGCTGAGCTAGCAAATGTATTTCCGCCATGGTGCTCTGCCATCCACATTCTGCTATATCCCAGCTCATCTGCTAAAATAGCGAGTTCTTCTGCTTTATTCAGGGCACCTTCCGCAGTGTTGCCGCTTGTCACGGGTGCCTGATCCAATACGCTTAATCTCATGCGAATACATCCCTTCTTTGGTTAGATGACCATTTTATTACTGACCCATTCCTCTAAGACTGCAATCTTATCTTTAAAGCGTTCACCATGCATTTCCTCTGACAACGAAGCAATAGTCTCCCGCTTTAATACGGCTTTCCAAGAGGATTCAGCTTCTTCCATCAGATTCGATAACAGGCAGCAGCTGTCTTCTTTTTCTAAATCCAACATATCTACCAGAATACCATTCGATGAATACAGCGACTGCTGGCCTTCCACCGCGAGGTAAACGTCATATACACGAATATCTTCAGGGCTTTTCTTTAATTTAAAACCGCCTTTAATGCCGGGAACAGACGTGATAATGTCTGCGGTTACCAGCTTTCTTAACAGTTTCTGAAAATAGGTCGCCGATGCTCCGAGCTGCTGGCTAATCGCTTCCCCAGACAACACCGCCTTATCCGGCAGCATGTTGAGTAGAACCAGTGCATATACCGACTGTTCTACCCCTGTTTTCATATGCATGTACAGCACCTCGATTTACGTAAATAGCTTGATTCAAACTGTAGATAATACCATCCGCGTATAAAGCGGATAAACATTATCCACTTTATATTTTATATTATTTTAAACCCAAAGTAAAACCTTGCTGGCCTTTCTTTCAGTTAATATCTGCTATAAAAAAAAGATCGCGCATATAGCGCAATCTTTTTTCATATGGATAATCCCACCCGCTGAACCAGCTGTGAGCTCTGGTCATTAAGTCCGGTAATGGTGACTTTTTTACCATGCTCGGCGTATTTGCTCATCGTCTTCGCTATGGCATGGACAGCGGATTGGTCCCACACATGGGAGTGTGAAAAATCGATAATAATATGATCCGGATCGCTATCGTAGGCGAATTCATGAATGAAGTGGCTTGTCGTGCCGAAGAACAACTGGCCGGATACCGCATATGTTTTGGAAGAGGTTGCTTCCTGAACAGTTAGGCGGATCGAAGCTATTTTCCAAGCAAACGTTAAAGCACTTAGCAGAACTCCAAACAAAACCCCAATAGAAAGGTTGTCCGTAACCACCACAGTGACCACCGTCACAATCATAACCAGCGCATCGCTTAGCGGAACACGGGTTAAAGTTTTGAGTGAGCCCCATTCAAAGGTGCTGATACAGACCATTATCATTACGCCGACGAGCGCACCCATCGGGATCTGCTTCACCACATCGCCAAGTACGATAATTAAGAATAATAAAAAGATCCCTGATACAAACGTGGACAGACGCGTGCGTCCTCCTGACTTCATGTTAACCATCGATTGGCCAATCATCGCACAGCCTGCCATCCCTCCGAAAAAACCAGTGACTACATTCGCAAGCCCCTGTCCCTTCGCCTCTCTGTTCTTATCACTACCTGTGCCCGTAATATCATCTATTAAGGTGGCAGTCATCAGGGATTCCAATAGCCCAACTACGGCCAACGAAAGTGAATATGGCAAAATAATAAGCAGCGTATCCAGCGTGAACGGGATTTGCGGGAGATGGAATAGTGGCAAAGTTGCTGTAATATTCCCCATATCGCCTACGGTTCTTACGTCCAGATGAAGAGCGATACTAAGAACAGAAACAATAACAATCGCTACAAGTGCTGAAGGTACGGCTTTGGTAAACCGAGGAACCGTGTAGATAATAAGCAAGGTCAGAGCTACCAGTCCGTACATCACCCAGCCTTGTCCTTTAAAATGGGTAAGCTGTGCCATAAAAATCAGTATCGCCAGCGCGTTGACAAAACCCGTCATGACCGGCTGTGGCAAAAACGTGATAAACCGCCCCAGCTTTAGCATCCCCATCAATATCTGAAACACGCCAGCCAATACAGTTGCCGCGAACAGATACTCTATTCCGTGTTCTAGTACGAGACTTCCGACTAACAGAGCCATAGCTCCCGTAGCCGCCGAGATCATTCCGGGTCTGCCTCCGGCAAGTGCCGTTACAATCGCAATGCAAAAAGAGGCATATAAACCAACCATCGGACTTACTCCCGCCAGGATCGAAAAAGCGATCGCTTCAGGAATCAGCGCAACGGCTACGGTCATCCCCGATAAAATATCGGTTCGAGTGTTAGAAAACCACCCATTATTTAAGGTAAGCTGCTTCAAAATCTATTTTCCTCCTGTGACTATTAAAATGTGTGGATCTTTTGTCAGAAAAGACCCGGGGCCGGTGCAACGCTAATGTTGCTTATTGTACTCGACCCACCTTCACCTTCACAAAAAGATTAGTTAGACTTGTAAGCGCTTATACACCTCATTTTCTAGCGAATCCTTAAAATATCATGCAAATTCTATATTTCTAGATTACCGGTACAATCCGGAAGCCTTCACTTCATTAAAGAAGGTGTTGAATTCATCAATGTTCAGCTGCTGAGCGGCATCAGACAATGCCGTTGCAGGATCAGGATGCACTTCCACCATAATACCGTCAGCTCCAGCTGCGAGTGCGGCTTTCGCACATGGAATAAGGATGTCTTTGCGGCCTGTCGAGTGAGTTACATCAACCAATACTGGCAAATGACATTCCTGTTTGAGAATTGGCACTGCTGAGATATCAAGCGTATTGCGGGTCGCTTTTTCATAGGTACGAATTCCACGTTCAATCAGCATGATCTGTGTGTTTCCACGAGACATGATATATTCCGCTGCATGGATGAATTCATCGAGTGTGGCAGCCAATCCACGTTTCAGCAGTACCGGCTTGTCGACTTCTCCGACCGCTTTTAGCAGCTCGAAATTATGCATATTACGTGCACCGATCTGGATGATATCCACATAATCAAGTGACTCTTCAATATGTCTTGGATCTACAATTTCGCTGATGGTCAGCAGTCCATATTCATTTGCTGCTTCTCGTAATATTCTTAAACCGTCCATTCCCAGCCCTTGGAAATCATAAGGTGAAGTCCGAGGCTTGAAGGCACCTCCACGCATTACACGTACTCCGGCTTTTTGCAGGGCGGCAGCTACGGTGCGAGTCTGCAGTTCACTTTCCACAGAGCAAGGTCCGGCTACCATCAGTGAAGAAGGACCGCCAACCGTTACATCTCCCGGCAGAACAATCACTGTATCCTCTTTGTGGCTCTTGCGGGCTACCAGTAAAGTTTTTTTATGATCATCTGTTTGTAAGTCCAGAGAAGCTGAGAAAATTTGTTTGAAGAGGCTACGGATCGTCCCGTTAGTGAAAGGGCCCTTGTTGCTCGCTACGAGCTTATCCAGCATCTGTTTTTCCCGTTCTGGATCAAATTTAGGGACACCTTGTTTTTCTTTAACTCCTCCAATCTCCTGAACAATCTTAGCCCGCTCGGAGATCAGCTCCAGCAATTGCCCATTAATTTCATCCAGACGACCTCTAAGAACATCCAATTCCACGTTACTCATTACCCTTCCACTCCCTCTTTTTGTTATAATTTGGAACACAAAAAGGCCCCCCGTCGCAAGGGACGAGGAGCCGTGGTACCACCCTTATTTAGAATTAACCCGAATACTAGCACAAAGGAATAGAATCTCATGTTCCCCTGACTAAGAATTAATTCTGTCTTTCACCCGGTAACGCGGGGCGCGGGCCTCCCTACTCATACCTGCCACAACCTGTGACAAACTACTTCAGGGGCCGACTCGGAAGTGAACTTCGGCATTAATCGTCTCATGAGGGTGCTCTCAGTCTCCGGCACGCCTTCCCTGTTAAGATCCGCTATAATGCTTACTCTCTTCGTCATAGTCCTTATCTATGTCAGCGCGGCTTTTGCGCTGGTTTCTGCTATCTTAATCAAAAAACGTCCCCGATGCAAGATAATAATGGAACGCAGAGTAGCTTTAACGCAATAAATTTTTTTGAGTGATCCATACCCATTATCTATCCTATTCCAACCTGGCAATTACGGTTCCAATTCCTTCAAGCTGTATTGTTTGACAGCGATAATTGAATTGTTTACAATTTAATTATTATAAATATTTCCTGTTCTTTTTCAAAAAGCATAGATAACTGAAGGGATGTAGCAGCCATGAGCATTTATCAATATTCAGCACGCAGTATTCGGGGAAAAGATATCGAGCTAGAGCAATACAAAGGTAAAGTGCTACTGATAGTGAATACAGCAAGTAAGTGCGGATTTACCCACCAATATTCAGATCTGCAAAAGCTTTATGAGCGGTACGAGGAACGCGGCCTCCAAATTCTCGGCTTTCCTTCCAATCAATTTGGAGAGCAAGAACCCGGCAGCAATGAAGAGGTTAATGTATTTTGCCAAATCAATTACGGGGTAACCTTCCCACTCTTTGAAAAGGTTGACGTAAAAGGCGAAGCTAAACACCCTCTTTTCACCTACCTGACAGAACAGGCTGGATTTGAAGGGTTCGATATCAACCATTCTTCAGGAAAGCTGTTGCAAAGCATGCTTGAAGACAAAGATCCAGAGGCTCTGAACAATGACGAAATCAAGTGGAACTTCACTAAATTCCTGATTGATCGCGAAGGCACTGTGGTCACTAGATTCGAATCTACGGTGGACCCGCTGGATATTGAACCAGCTATCGAAGCCCTGCTATAAGTTTCTAATATATGAAATATCCGCCCAGCTTTCGGGCGGATTTTTTGGGTTTAAGCATCTGCTTAATCATGTTCGGTACTGCTCGGTAAACACTTCAAAATAAGGAGTCGTGTCCCTCTCCGCCATCGAACCATTCGCACCAGGTCCCCAGCCGATTTCAGCACGCCAGCTTCCCAACACACCTGACTGAATCAGCACCTCCTCATTTACACCGATCAGCTGATCCGCCTGTGGTGCCACGTATAAAGCATCTACAGGACAATAAGCTTCACACATGAAACAGGTCTGGCAATCTTCCTGACGGGCAATGACCGGAATCTTCCCCTGCATTTCGAATACGTTCGTCGGACATACTTTCGTACACAGCTTACAACCAACACAACGCTCCAAGCTGATTAATTCGATCATATCGTTTGCCCCTCCTTCAGCGCATTCAGTTCATGAGCATGGGGCACAGCCTCTGTACTGACGCTTATATGTTGAATACCGGATAAGCTCAGCCGGTGAGTCTGGCGCGGATCAAGCTCCGGATATTCCGCTAGCTTTTGCAGTCCGCGGGTCTCTTTCCGGGCGAGTGCCGCGGTGTACATCCACCTGCCGACCGCGAGCATAGCCGCGGCTTCACGCGATTGCACGATGCCCTGAACGCTGGCAGGAGCCTGCCCGTTCAAATAGGGCATCAAGGCATTCAGCCGCTTCAAGGCTGAAGAAATGCCCGGCTCGCTGCGGAAATAATTGATCTGCAGCGGCAAGATTTCACGCTGGATTGCCGCGATTAGCGGCTTCACCTCCAGCGTTTCCGAGGCATCGGCGCCAGCCGCCAGCCCGTAGCGTCCCGCTGCGGTCAGCTTGCGGCTGTTCGCCTGTCCTCGGCAGGACAGCGCATGCTGCGCGGCTCCCTGTCCAGCCCAGCTTCCGCTGCACATGGCCCAGGAAGCGTTATAAGCCCCGCCGCCGGAGATGGCGCCGGTCACTTTCTCGCGAGATGCGGCATCTCCCGCCGCATAGAGTCCGGGCACGGTCGTCTGGCAATCCGTGCCGCTCAAGCGCAGACCCCCAGTCCCGCGCATCGTGCCCTCATAGCGCAGGGTGAGCGGGAATTTCTGCTTAAACGCATCAATTCCCGCCCGCTCCAGCGGCATAAAGAAAATCGGATGCGCTTTGCGCAGGAAATCCTGTTTCTCCGCGGTGTCTGCCAGATCCAGCGAAGCGTAAACCGGACCCTTCAGCATCAGCTCAGGAATGCTGCCAAAGGTCCGATCCCCTCTATGCAACGGATGACCGTCCGCGTCATAGAGAGTGGCCCAAGCCAGCATGCGTCCACGTGTTACGGTTCCGTCCGCAAAGCTTGGCGCATATTGGCGGCTGAATTCCATACCCGAAAGATCAGCTCCCACCTCTGCGGACATCAACAATCCTTCCCCTGTCAGCACATTGCAACCAAGACCTTTACTGAGAAAAGCACAGCCGCCGGTAGCCATCACAACGGCATTTGCCTTCACTTCCCAGGACTCTCCTGTCAGGCGGTTGATCCCACGCGCTCCACCAACACCGTGTTCATCGTGAAGAAGTTCCAGCGCTGGTGACTGATCAAGAATTGTGACCCCTGCTTTGCGCACAACTTTTCGCATAATCCGCATATATTCTGGTCCATGGAGATGGGTACGCAGTGAGTTTCCTTCTTCATCCTTCGGAAACGGATACCCCCACTGCTCCACTTGAGCCAGGTTCTGCTCTACCTGATCCAGCACCCGGTGGATCCAAGCATTCTCCGACAAATATCCGCCGGCCTTAAGTCTGGCCTGCACTGCCTGCTCCCGCAGCTCGGCAATGGGAGGAATAACGAGCAACGTTGTTCCTCCCGGTGCAGTTGCGCCACTAGTGCCCAAGTAGCCCTTATCCGCCAGGACTACCTTTGCACCTTGCGAGGCTGCACTCCATGCCGACCACGCCCCAGCAGGACCTCCGCCAAGCACGAGGACATCCACTGTCATTTCCTTCTTAAGCTGCGACATATTTTTTCCTCCTACACCATTAGCTGAGTTAGTTGAACTTAAAAATCACTAAAGGGAGGAGTGGCGGAGAGGCGGCCGAAAGTCCAAACATTCACCGCAGTCACTCAATTACCTTTACAGAAGAATCTTAAGTTCAATTAAAGCAACCTTTAAGCAACTTATTTCAGCTGCCAATCGCTAATATTGAAGTCTTTTTTCGCTAACTTCTCTTCGACGAGGAAGTTTTTGGTACCTTCCAGCAGCTTTGTTCCTTCATCAGTGAACGCAGTATCCTTGATATCACTAATCGGATTCACTTGCTTCGCCAGCTCAGGCGTTGTATCTCCGATTTCAGCCAGAAATTGATAATACTCATCTTCATGCTGCTTCAAGTCTGCCAAGGCCTTCTCTCTAGCTTCGTTCCATACCTTCGGAAAATCAGGGAATTTCGCCAGATAATCCTCAGACACAACTGTTGCGCTAGAACCAAGCAGGTTCGGGTGCTTCGAGGCATCATCCAAGTGAGTGTAACCTTGGTCAATCAGCTTCAGCGCAGGAACACCTAGATTTGTTGTAGCATCTACATCTCCACGGGCTAAAGCTGCAGTAGCATCAGGAATGAGCATATGCACGAGTTTGTAGTCGGTCACGCCTTCTTCCTGTAGTAATCCAACTACATATCGGTGCATGAAGGAGCCTTTTTGAATCGCGATAGTTTTACCTTGCAGATCTTTCACCGTCTTGGGCCCATCCTTCTTGCCGATCAAATAACCAATCGTGTTCGCGGAAGATTGTGAAATCAGACGGGTCTTGGCTCCAGAAGCGTAGGCAATAATAGCAGGTGTATCTCCAAGGCTGCCGATATCCAGCCGACCACTAATCAAGGATTCTGTCTGATCCGGACCGTTTGGAAAGCCAGTAAGCTTCACTTCAGTAATGCCGTATTTCTTCAACTCTTCTTGAATAATCCCTTTATAAAAGCCCCAACCCTCTGCACCGCCGGGCACATTCAATTTGTTGGAACCGATAAACCCAAAGTTCAATACCGCTGGAACATTGCTCGTGCTCGTGGCCCCTTCTCCCGCCTTCTCCGTATTTGATCCCCCGGAGGCAGATGCTCCATTGCCGCCCGTATTATTTCCGCAAGCCTGAAGCACCAGCATGGCCATCATAATTGTAGTTAAAAGTGCAAACCGAATCTTCCTAGAACGTTTCCCTTGAATCTCTCTGTACGCTTGTTTCATTGTTTCTCCCCCTAGGTTTATGCTATTTATTTAAATCTTGATCCAGCTCAGAACCCTGCCCTCGACGCCAATTTATACATAAAGTCATGGCTTGCTACAGGCTGCCTGCCCTTACCCCAGCCTACTTTTTCACGATAACCGCCAAGTAGTCCCTGCTCCTGAAGTTCCGCTTCTGTCACACCGATAATATTCTCAGAGTCTGGTGCAACGTAGAGAGCATCGACAGGACAATACAGCTCACACATAAAGCAAGTCTGGCAATCACTCTGCCGGGCAATAACAGGAATGCCATCCTCTACCCGTTCGAAAACATTAGTCGGGCAGACAGATACACATTGGTTGCACTCTACACATCTGGCAGCGCTGATCACCTCAATCACGATAGAACACCCTCCTTAGCCACGGCTTCCGTCTTCACCCATACCTGATCTAATCCGCCACTGATCAAGCGGTGATGCTGGCCATGATCTGTAGCCTTGAAATCCTCACGCTTATGCATGCCTCTCGTCTCTGTACGAGCAAGTGCAGAATTGTACATCCAGCGGGCTGTTGCGGTCATGGCTTCGGCTTCCCGTGCCTTGACCCCTTCTGGCGTACGCTGAATTTCGCGGCTTCGTTGCTCTTTCCACAATCCATCCAGACGATCTAGTGCAGACGTCAGCCCTTGTTCTGTCCGGAACAAATTGATGTCATACGGCTTCACCTCAGCCTGTACAGCAGACACATACTCTGCTGTTTGGGCTGCCACTCCCGGCTTCACTTCCTGATGCACCAGTGGTGATGACGATAAGCCGACTGGACTACGCTGCGCAGCGTGCGACCCCAGACTCTGTGCATAGACAGCAGCTCCTTCACCAGCAAAAGAACCTGAAGACATCGCCCACGCCGCATTATGGCTGCCACCGCCAGTAAAACCTCCGCAAATCAGCTCGCGGGTAGCCGCATCTCCTGCCGCGTAAAGTCCGGGAACACCTGTGCCGCAGCTTTCATCTGTAATATGGATGCCACCCGTCCCCCGAACCGTGCCTTCGAGCCGCAAAGTAACCGGAAACGCATCCTTGAACGGATCAATTCCCTGGCGGTCAAAAGGAAGGAAAAAGTTCGTCTGCGCCACCCGCAGCAGCGGTCTCAAATCCTCTGGTGCCCCATCCAGCTTGGCGTACACCTGATTACCTGCCAACAGATTCCGGGCAATTACAGAACGGCCCTTCTTGGAACCGGCTCCCTCCACAACGCTTCCATCCTCATAATAAAAGCTGGCATAGCTGTAATACGCCGTCTTGGTCACCGAAGAGAACGTAGGGCAGATCGCATAGGCATTGGAGAATTCCATGCCGGACAGATTCGCCCCAGCCTCAGCAGCGAAGAGATAGCCATCTCCGGTCAACACGTTGCAGCCAAGTGCCTTGCTTAGGAAGGCGCAGCCTCCGGTAGCAATGACGACTGCTCCTGCCTGAACAGTCCAGGTTTCTCCACTCTGGGTATGAACTCCAGCCGCTCCAGCTACGCCATGCTCATCTGCCAGGAGTTCCAAGGCTGGGCTGTGATCTAGAATTTTAACGCCTGCCTTTTTCACCAGCCTACGCATTAATTTCATATATTCCGGTCCTTGCAGACTTCTTCGGAATTGATTGCCCTGCTCATCTACAGGGAATGGATAACCGGAAACACCCAGCTTGTTCATATTGGCATAGGTTTGATCCAGCACCCGGTCCATCCAGCGAGATTCAGCCAGCTGCCCGCCAAGCGCATAACGACTTGCTTTTGCCTCTTTCCGGAGCTTCTCATCCGGCTTCACATACCAGACTCCCGTTCCCGACGGTGCCGTTGCCCCACTTGAACCGCAGTACCCTTTATCTGCAAGGATTACTTTGGCTCCCTTCGCTGATGCAGTAAGGGCTGCCCACGTTCCTGCCGGACCTCCTCCGATAACGAGCACGTCTGCCACCAAATTCACCGATCCTTTTTTCACCGATCCACTCATATGTTTAAGACCTCCTCAGTTTGTTTAGCCTTCGTAACTATCTCGCCAGAACAGGAACTTTCGTTCAATAATCCGGAACAAGGAATCGATCAGCTTACCGACAATTGCGAAAATAATAATGCCTACGAATACAACCTCTGTATTAGAGTTCTGCTTCGCTTCATTGATAAGAAACCCAATACCTGACTGTGATCCAATAAGCTCTGCTACAACCAAACCAATCCAAGCTACAGCCAGCGACAACCTTAGCCCTAACAAAATTCCAGGCAGCGCCGCCGGGAGTATAAGCCTGCGCAGCTTCTGATATGGACTGAATCCCAATACACGAGCTACTTCGAACAATTTATTGTCCACATTGCGGATGCCCATAAACGTATTAATATAGAGCGGAAAAAATGAGCCTGTCATAATGATCACAACTTTTGACATCTCTCCAAACCCGAACCAGAGAATAATGAGCGGCGCTATAGCTAAATGGGGAACAAGCCTAAGCACTTGTACGCTAGGATCGAGCACATATTCTACACTGCGAAACAAGCCAGTCAGTACGCCGAATAGAAGACCCAACACACCTCCAATAAGAAATCCGATGCCCGCCCTACCCATGCTGACACCCAGATGATGAGTTAACTCTCCAGTAACCAACAAGTCGGTAAAAGCTCTTGCAATCGAAAGCGGGGTCGGCAAAAAGGTTGCGGAGACCAGCCCCGTACTCCCTGCCAGCTGCCAAAGGACTAACGTCACCACCGGGATAATTGCACCCATTCCCCAATCAGAGAGCAGGGGTTTCCATGCAACTTGTATTGCAGGTTTCTTCGGTGTCTTCTTGGATAAAGGAGCTGTGCCGCTGCTATCCAGCGTTTCTCTGGCTCTTTTAGTATTTTTGATAATAGCTTCTACTCCATCGCTCATGGTGCATCCCCCTTTTGTTTAATGAGCGTTCAAGGTTATCCGCGATAACTGTCTTGCCATCTCAACAACCGTCGTTCAATGTAACGAACAATGGAATCACTCAACAATCCAGCTACGGCAAAAATAATAATTCCCACGAACACCACTGGTGTGTCCGCGAATTGACGCGCGTCGGACATCATGTATCCAATGCCTGAGGTAGATGCAATAAGCTCTGCCACTACTAACCCCAGCCAAGAAAGCCCTAGAGAGAGACGCACTCCAAGAATAATGTTCGGCAGCGCTGCTGGAAGTACTAACCTGCCAATCTGCTTCAATCGGCTGAAGCCAAGTACCCGGGAAACTTCGAACAGCTTGTTATCCACGCCGCGAATTCCCATGAACGTATTGATATAAAGTGGGAAAAAAGCTCCCTTAGCAATCAATAGCACCTTCGACTCCTCACCGATCCCGAACCATAAAATGAACAGCGGTACTACCGCCAGACTGGGAATCATGCGGATCATTTGCAGGGAAGGATCTAACAGCTTCTCCGATCTGCGGAACAGGCCTACGAGAAGTCCTAACAGCAGACCCAGTCCACCACCTAGCAGGAATCCAGAAAAGGCTCTGACCAAGCTGATTCTAAAGTTCGGCCACAGATCGCCTGAAGCCGCTAAAGTTACAAAAGATTCCGCAATCGTATACGGCGTAGGGAACAGCATCTCCGAGATCATTCCATAATGCCCGAGCGTCTGCCACAGAATTAGCACACTGCCCGGCAGCAAAAGACCAAGTCCTAGTGTTGCCACCTTTCCGGGTCTTCCGGAAGTTCTTATGACTACAGCCCGATTTGTCATACTTTGAACCCACCTTTTTTCAGCTTTACAATCACTTTAAATAAACAGAAAGAGACCCTCGAATGTTAATGCCTTCGAAAGTCTCCATGGGTATGGTCGACCTATTTTATATTCCGGCTCCGTCTGTAAGCTCTAACTCATCTACCTTTTCAAAATAATTCAACACCTTCAAACGCAGCTCTTGAAAGGATGTCGTTGTTTTTTTCCGTGGATACGGTAAATCTATCGGTACAATTTTACGTATTTTCCCGGGACGCGGCTCTAGAATCACTACCCGATTCCCCAAGAACACAGCCTCATCAATATCATGTGTCACAAAAATCATGGTTGTTTGGTTAGCCCGCCAAATGTCCAGCAATACCGTCTGCATATGAGCCCGAGTGAATGCATCCAGTGCACCAAACGGTTCGTCCAGCAGCAGTATTTTCGGATTGCGCAGAAGTGCACGAGCTATTGCCACCCGCTGGGCCATCCCTCCCGACAACTCGCGGGGATAAGATTTCTCAAATCCATTTAACTTCACCAGATCAATCAATTCATCGACCTTCCGCCTAACCTCCTTGTTCCCTAGCGGTAAATCAGAGGCAATATTCTTCTCAACGGTAAGCCAGGGAAAGAGGCGATGCTCCTGAAAAATAAAACCCTTATCGATCCCAGGACCCCCAATCTCCGCCCCTTCCAGGGTGACACTGCCAGTGTACCCGCTATCCAGACCGGCTACGATGCGTAATAGTGTACTTTTTCCACAGCCGCTGGGGCCGATGACTGTAATAAATTCGCCCTCCTGTACATGGAGATCTACATTATGGAGTGCTTGAACATGACCACCGGCAGACTCAAAACGTTTATTTAGGTTCGAAATAGACAGCAACGCTTCTCCCACCTTGACCCCTCCTTTAATCTGTATGGACAAAAAAACAGAGGCATTGCGTTTTTACATTCGCAATACCTCTGTAGGAACAGTCGGCAATCATTATTCAAAGTAAATCAATTGGAATTATAATATTTAAAATATCATCGATTTTATAAGCTGTCAACAAAAAACAAGCCCTTTTATGGAACAGAAGTGGAGTTATTTCTAGTTCATAAGTTAGAAAAGCAATGAATTTAATCACTTTTAGTAGGATGAAAGTATTAAAAAACTTTGCTTTTGCGTCGATATAATGAAGTAAGCTTATGACAAATTGGTTCTAAGGAAGGGGCTTTTGCTTGAAAAGCATATCATTAAAATGGGGAGCAACACTTGTTGCCCTTAACACCTTGTTCGGTGGTACTCTCTATGCATCTGCAGCTGAAATCACTCCACCGTTCTCCGATTTAACCGAAATACAACAGACGAAAAGTGCCGCAATCCTCGAGGCTGCTCGTCTAGGATTGCTTAAAGGCGATCCCAATGGACAATTCAGACCCACTGCGACTATGACCCGCCAAGAGCTGGCAGCCATTTTAGCGAAGACCTTAAAGCTAGATTCCTCAGTGAATTCCGCTTCTTCCTTTAGAGACGTATCTGATTCCAGTTGGAGTGTCTCCGCTATTGAGGCTGTTAAAAAGGCAGGATTTATGGAGGGTGATCTTACAGGTAATTTTAATCCATCCAGACCTGTAACTAGGGAAGAGCTTGCAGTTATATTTGTACGTGCCATCCGCGGAACTGGAGCACAAGGCGGACAAGCCAACAAGGTTAATGACGAATCCACAATCAGCAATTGGGCAAAAGAGTATACTGATGTCGCACTACGTCTTAAACTTATAGACTCTCCCGAAGATATGTTCAGCCCCAAAGGTACTGTTCAGCGGCAGGATATGGCTTCTTTTCTGCTGAATATTTTTAAAGAAGAACAACAAACTGCAACGATCGACAATATAGATGGAGATTTCGTAACGATCAATGGCACGCCTTACCTCATTGAAGGTACACTCAAAGAATTAATGGGTGATAGCAACCATGATGCTTTAAGAGGAGCTGTCCTTAAGTTCAATTCCTTGAATCGTCATGTAGATGGTTTGCAAGAGCTTGAAATTGTACAAAAAGGGGTTCAACTAAATACCTCCGGCTTACCCTCCGGTTCTTTGCTCAATATTTCTGGAAATGATGTTGTTATTAAAGGCAATGTTACCGGTGATTTGAAGATTAAAAATGGCGTTTCGAGTATAACTTTTCAGGGCCAAATTGGGCAGATCATTGTGGATTCTATAACTCCAGTTACTATTCATGGCAGCGGTCCCCTGCAAACCTTAAAAATAGTTGAAGGCGGCGCTAGGATCACCATCGATCCCTCCTTGTCTATTCAAAATCTGCAGTTGCCTGGCAACAGTCTGCCTTCACATTTCATAACAAATTACACAGCCATTCAAGATAATATCCAAAAGGTTCAAAATGCATCTGGAGCCGTTGCTCCTGCATATACTTCGTCCACGTCTGCTAACGCCGTGAGCGATCCGACTCCTGAGCCTACTCCGGTAGTGACTCCTAGTCCTACTCCGGTCGCGACTCCGAGCCCTACTCCGGTGACGACTCCGAGCCCTACTCCCGTAGCGACTCCTGAGCCTACTCCGGTGACGACTCCTAGTCCTACTCCGGTGACGACTCCTAGTCCTACTCCGGTCGCGACTCCGAGCCCTACTCCGGTGACGACTCCTAGCCCTACTCCGGTGACGACTCCTGAGCCTACTCCGGCGCCGACTCCTGAGCCTACTCCCGTGGCGACTCCTAGTCCTACTCCGGTCGCGACTCCTAGTCCTACTCCGGTGACGACTCCTGAGCCTACTCCGGTGGCGACTCCTAGCCCTACTCCGGCGCCTACTCCGGTGAACCATGCACCAGTCGTGCAAAATAATATTGATCCAATATCTGCTCTGATCACAAGTGGTGTCCAAAACGTCGACATCAGTAATGTGTTCATTGATCCGGACGGCGACCCGCTTACATTCGCAGCTGCATCCTCTGACGCTAGCGTTGCCACTGTATCTGTAAATGGGAATCATCTCAACCTTGTGCCGGTCGATTCAGGCACAGCCATGATTACAATAACAGCAATGGACGGCCAAGGTGGCGTTAACACTGCTACTTTTGCATTCACTGTAACGTCTAATCAGCCACCAATTGCGATATCTGGAATCACTACTCAACTCTTAACACCAGGTATCACTGCACCACGTACATTTGATCTGGCCCAGCTTTTTCAAGATCCCGACAATGACATGCTTACTTATTCAGCTTCTATAGATAACGTAAATGCTGGTACACTTAGCCTTAATGGCAACACTCTGACGATAACTCCGGCAGCTAATAGTTCAGCTAGTGGTTTAGTGACCCTCACAGCAACGGATGATAAAGGAGGTTCAGCTACCTCAACTTTCACCTTGATTACAGCCCAGCTTGTAAACAACGGCTTTGTGCCAATAACCACCAAGCAAGGTGTATCCAATATTTCCTTCGATATTTCCAAGCTGATTCCTAATCAGAGTCAATTTAAAGTGTATACAGAAAGCAGCACAGGTTCATTGAGCGGACCTGCAACTCTGAATGGAGCTATATGGAATGGTCCTACAAGTCCAGGAACGGTATGGATAGTAGGTTTTGATGGCAAAGCGGTTGTATTATCTATAAGCGTGGCTTCACAGGGTACCTCCGAGCTATTCTTCTCAGAGTATCTGGACGGCGGTGACGGCAGAATCGCAGTTGAGCTGTACTATAAAGGAAATGGTAATCCCGCAGGAAAAGCAGAAGGTTACACCCTTGAAGTCCACCAATTTATGAAAGCCACCCAAACCAAACAGGTTTATTCCCGGCCATTATTCCCTGTACCTGTAGCAATGCCGTATATGTTTATAGATTCTACTTTTGGGGACGCATTTGATTTAATGAATATCTCCTATTACAATGATGAACTGAGTCTATATAATCCAAAAACATATAATATTACAGCATTAGTACTGAAGAAAAACGGCCAAATCGTGGATGTTCTCGGTGACCCTACCTCTACTCAGCAATTCCTCTCCACAGGTGGAACTATTGTCCGTAAATCTGGTATATACACTGGATCACAGCAGTATTCACTTGAGGGCGAGTGGAATCAATATCCCAAAGGAACTTACCAGTATTTTGGAAGCCATACTCCTTAAACAGCCCTTTCTAATGTAAAAAACAAGCAGGCAGTGAGCCTCCAGATATTGGAGAAACACTGCCTGCTTGTTTATCTGCATTGCGTAGGGTTAAGTCGACTTTGGGTAAACCTCGGAATAACTCCTCCGGATTCCCCGTATATTTTAATCGCCGAATCTAGATCAAATCTTTGATTTAGTTGCATTCTGTACACTTATTTCGTATAAAAAAGGGGTTGTCCTGAATATAACTGTATTCTATACAATTAAAATCCAGAAAAACCACCTTTAGCTGAGGAAATCATGAAAATAAGTGTACTGAATACAGCTATTTTTTGGGGACAATTTATTCGATGAGTTATAACTGTACAAAATACACTTATATGCTCCCACCGTCACTCCAACCTATGTCTACCGCTTCAAAATCTGCATTTTGCCTCCACTTGTTACTTATACTTCTGCATCTACTCCCTCTACTCCCACTACTTCCTCTACTTCCTCTACTTCCACCACTTCCACTACTTCCACTACTTCCACTACTTCCACTACTTCCACTACTTCCACTACTCCTACTCCTTCTACTTCCTCCACAACTTCTACCGTTTCAAAATATCACTTCAAGCATATCGCTCCCCCGGCTCTTAGCAACGCTGCTTACATCAGATATCTTAAATATAAATACACGCTGGAGATCACAATGGACAACAGCATTAAAGGAAATCCGACCTTCAAATACTTCATGAATGTAATCGGGTACCCCTCTTTTCCTGCCAAACCCGCCACGATCAAATTAGCACTCGCACCAATCAATGTGCCATTGCCACCCAGACAAGCGCCTAAGGCCAAACTCCACCATAACGGCTCCAAATTGCTGATCCCCATATTGCCCATCTCCTGAATCAGCGGGATCATAGTTGCTACAAAAGGGATGTTATCCAGAAATGCCGAGGTAATGGCGCTGACCCATAAAATCATCATTGCGCTCATCAGCACATCACCATTCGTTATTTCAATCGCTTTTGCTGCCAGCTCTGCAATCACACCTGTCTCTACAAGCCCTGACACCAACACGAACAGTCCGATAAAAAAGAAGATCGTAATCCATTCCACGCTGTGAAAAGCTTTTTCCAGCATATGTTCCCCTCCGGTCAGCAGCAGCAGTAAAAATGCACCAGCCAGTGCAACCGTAGCGGACTCCAAATGTAACGCCTGATGTAAAAAGAACCCGGCAATCGTAATTGCCAGTACGATCAAACATTTTCGCAGCAACTTATGATCTGTAATCATAACCTTCTCATCCATGTCCATGATGCTCTGCTGCAATTCAGGTGTAGTTTTAATTTGTTTACCGAACATCAATAACAGCAGCGGGATATACGCCAAAACGATGATGATAATCACGGGTGTCAGATTGCTAATAAAAGCCATGAAGGTCAGCTCCTTAACCGCACTGCCAATCATGATATTAGGCGGGTCTCCGATCAAGGTTGCCGTTCCCCCTACATTAGATGCGATAATTTGTGACATCAAAAAAGGCAGCGGATGTATGCGCAGTTGTCTTGTAATACTGAAGGTGACTGGCACCATAAGCAGCACTGTCGTCACATTATCCAAAAAGGCTGAAGCCACTGCGGTAATCACAAACAAAGCAATCAGTATTCTCTTCGGCTTCCCCTTCGCCAACTTAGCTGATTTCACAGCTGCGTATTTAAAGAGCCCCGTCTCTGCGGTAATCCCTACAATCATCATCATCCCTACAAGCAATCCTATAGTATTAAAATCGATGTGCTGTAGTGCCGTCTCCTGATCCACAATGCCCATCGCTATCATGACGATAGCTCCTAACATCGCCAGAATGGTACGGTGAATCTTTTCGGAAATAATAAGTCCATAAATCAGCAGAAAAATACCTATCGCCCAAACCGCTTGCTGTTCCATAATATCCCTCGGTCCTTCTATGTAATTTCGTTAACTTACAGTCTACTCATCCTATAACCTTATTATCATAAAATAGATTTGTATTTTTCGCACTGGGATTGTGGAATCATTCCACTAAAAAACGACTCTGCCGGATGTTTATCGGAGAGCCGTTGTGGATTCGATTATTTCATTTTCAGAGCCTGAGGCTCCTTGAAAGCAGTTAACTTCCCTTTACTCTGCACAATAATCATCCCATCCTCCAGCAAGGTTGGGCCGAATACTCTACCTGATGTTTTGAGCTGCACGATAGGTTTGGCGGTAATTAGATCAATAGCAACCAATTTCCCATCGGTCTGGGCAACATACATGCCATGTCCGAGCAGATCGAAGCGGGCAATCGGATTGCTGATTCCTCCGTACTGGAACACAGATTTATTAGACATTTTAACACCATAGATGCTCTGTTCGTTACTAAAAAGAATTCTTCCATCATAAGGACCCGCCGCGTAGGATAACTTAGCTCCGATGGATTCATACGAATAATTATCTCGTGTTACGGCAGCTGGATCAACATTTACTGGGTAGCCATAGACTCCTTTTTGTCCCCCAATATATATCCTGTCCCCAATGATCCAGGCTCTGCCTCCGCTAGTCATATATTCTTCTTCTGGTTTCGGATGATTAGGATCTATATGAGTGGGGTTATACTCTACAGCCTTTACAAGCTTACCTGTCTTCACATCCAAATGATCGAGTGTCGTCAAAGGAAGAGGGTCTACCAATGTAGCTTCCCGTTGTGAGATAAGCGTAGTCCCATCTGCTGCAATCGGAAGACTATGATTACCACTATTCCAAAGCTCTTTACCTGTTGTTCGATCAAACGCATGTAAAATGTCATACGTATACGCTCCGGATTCTGAGTTTTGAGCTAGCACCAGATTCCCCTCAACCATAAATGGTTCAAACAGCATTTCGCTGAAATTATCGCGCCACTGCAACTTGCCATCTTTCAGATTGTAGGCTTGAATATCGCCATTAGCAGCGAATAGCTGCTCTTTATCAATTAACAATTTACTGACACCTTTACTGGTTGCCGATGAGCTCCATTTATTTTTGCCCGTAGCCGCGTTAACTGCATAGATCGTACCTGCCTCCGAAGTGACGTAAGCCACGCCATCCTGATAGAGCAGCGGCGTTGTTAATTTGGAGCCGTATTTCCACATTACTTTTCCAGTCTGGACGTTAATCGCTAAAAGCTGACCCTTTTGAAGGATAAAAGCTTTGCCCGCTCCGACTGCAACAACACCCTTACCCATGATATAATCCGACGGCACATCTTTCAAAGCTGGCAAATCCATTGTTGTTGACCATTCAACCTTCGCAGCAGGCAGGTTTGCATAGTAATCATCACCATTCGAGCCTATAAAAGAGGTGTGTGGATCAACCGCAGCTGCTTGTACCGGATTTACCATAAGCAATACCCCTAAACCAATAACTGCAGTACGAAAATAAGATTTCAATATTGTTCCTCTCACCACCAAACTCCTCCTCATATAAGTAACTGCCTCATTTGGATAGCTTCTTAAAATCAAATATAATAATATTGGACGAGCAGGACATAATACTTATGGATTATTATTCCATTTTGTCAAAACCAACAGAAGAAATCAAAACATTTACTCACAAACTTACATTTTGTAAGTCATTGTGTTATAATAATCACATTCCTCCATACACGGACAGGCTTTAGCAAATATATGAATAACAAGGGGTTTGTGAGCATGAGTAACGAAGCAACCGCAGCACCAGCATCCGATTTTGAATTTGGTATCTATACCTTAGGAGACATCGTAGCGGATTGTCATACAGGGAAGAAGATCAGTCCAAAACAACGTCTCGACGACGTTGTAGCTGCAGCTAAGCTGGCAGATGAGGCGGGACTTGATGTATTTGGTGTAGGTGAGCATCATCGTCTTGATTTTGTAATTTCTTCGGTGCCAGTGGTGCTGGCTGCCATTTCTCAGGTTACTAACAGAATTAAACTAACGAGCGCAACAACCGTATTAAGCACCATTGATCCTGTACGGGTGTTCGAGGATTTCGCCACACTTGATTTGCTGTCGAATGGACGTGCAGAGATTATTGCGGGGCGTGGTGCTTTTGTGGAGTCTTTTCCGCTCTTCGGGTATGAGCTTGAAGATTATCACCGTCTATTCTCCGAGAACATCAATTTACTCTTGGAGCTTAACAAACATGAAGTTATGAACTGGGAGGGCTCCTTCCGTTCATCGCTGAAGGATTCGGAGATTGCTCCACGTCCATTGCAAGAGAATCTTCCGCTCTGGATTGGTGTAGGCGGTTCTCCAGAAAGTGCGGAGAAGGCCGGGATGCTCGGGACCGGAATGGCTATCGCCATCCTAAGCGGCAGTCCAGAGCCTTTTCAAGAGCTTGCCGCAACCTATCGGCGTGCCGGAATTCAAGCAGGACATCCACCTGAAGATCTAAAGATTGCGATCACTAGCCACGGCTACATTGCTGAAACCTCACAGCAGGCGTTGGATGAATATTACCCTTACTACTATAGTTACCGTAACTCTATCAGTCCAAAACCGGGTCAAGAGTACAAGGTGTCTCGTGATGACTTTGGGCAATATGTATCTGCTGATAACACGATGGCTGTAGGCAGCCCGCAGCAAATTATCGAAAAAATTCTCTATCAGCATGAGCTGTTCGGTCATAGCCGCTTTATGACTCAGCTCGATATCGGCGGCCTTCCTTACGCTAAGGTAGCCAAAGCCATTGAACTTTTGGCAACAGAGGTTGCACCTGTCGTACGGCGTGAGATCGCCAAGAAGAACAGCCGTTAGAATGGAATACCAAAAAGGGGCCCTCAAGCCAACGGCTGAGGCCCCCTTTTTATAAATAAAATCACGCAAAGGATGGTTTATTATTATCTACTTTCCCGCTGATAAGCTTCTTATATTCGTCGTCTCCGCCGTCCAAAGAAGGTGCAGTATAAATCTGAGCTGAAGCTGGCTGCTGAGCAGAATGACTCGAGCCTGCTTTTCTTTTGGTGCTTTTGTCATCGCCGCCTGCACTCCTGCTCCCACCACTCGCAGATCGGAGAACAGCATCGGATAAGCTGTTAATACCTTTTATTCTCTTCATGCTGAATCCTCTCCTACTAAATGATTGATGGTACGGAATAAATCCTGATTATTCCCAACTACCGCCTTAAGATCATCTGCAGATAATCCATCACTTCCTGAGAAATGAACGGAAAGAACATACTTCTTACCTAGAGGATAGCATAGGATATATACCTCTGCAACTTCCGTGCGTTGAAAAAAAGTCCATTTACTCGATAAAAATGCATCTACCACACTAGGCTGCTTCTCATTCCCTTTCGTTACAGACAAGGGATAGGAGTGACCACGTCCGACATTCCCCCCCACCTGAACAAGTTGTTCCTTCTCTTGTGCCTGCCAGATGGCTGCACCGATTACACGACAATGCTTCGGAGGTAAAAAGGAATTGCGTATCGCCTCACTAAGTGCGTGATATTTATCTCCATTCTCGGAGATGGTCACATTACTATTATATTGCCAAAAAAAATGAAGGATACTTTCTTTGCGCCTTAAATCCATCTTTAGCTGCTCTAAATCTTTAAGCGGGTCACGGAATCTTCCACGTTCTTGAATACTATCAATAATCTTACCACAGCTCACATCCACAGCAGCCGTAGGATTATCGTGATGCACTTCATACTCTAAAGATGTAATTCCCGCTAAATCAGATAGCAGATGATATTCTTCTACATTTTCTCCAGGGATGAGATCATCACGCGCAGTTACCTGATCAGGCACTAGACAAAAAACACGGCTGCGCCGTAATCTAGCCCAAAACAAACCCATTTCAAACCCCGTATTATCGCGGGTCACATAATAATATTTACCACGGATTTTGGCGACATCATCTGGCGAGAACACAAATACGGCAAAATCGCTCTCATCCAAATTTCGCTCCAACGCCTCCATAGTGTATTCATTCGCCCGAAAAGCGTTGGCATACCAAGGATGCACTTCAGCATCCCTCTTCAGCTGCTCATGAATCGCTCTTGCATAACGTATAGACTCCCTGGAAGATCCAATGAATAGCTTTGGTTTAGTCACGGCAATGCTCCTTCATCCTCTTTCCCGATATGTAATAATTATACAAGTCTTTAGACCACCAGAAAAGAGGCCATATTCTCAAAAAATATTATTCTAAACCTCGTAAATTGGGTAAGGAATTACGACTACTCTCAAAAAGCGAGGATACTATGAACAAAATGATAGGTGTCACCCTGCTCACAGCTTGCCTTTTGGGTATAGCAGCGCCACAGTCTGCTGAAGCAAAGACAGCAGCGGGAAGTTATACCGCACAGGTATATGCGAGTTCTTTAAATGTACGCGATGAACCGGCTAAGAATGCAACTGTTGTAGGATCAATTAAGAATGGGGCTCGGGTTACTGTGACTGATGAGCAGCACGGATGGTTAATGGTTAAGGCGGGGAGCACCTCTGGCTGGGTAGCGGGTTATTACCTAAAAAAGGTGAACAGCAACTCCCTGCAATCCAGCGCTTCTGGAACGTCTATTGCTACTAGAACCAATACTGCCTCGTCAACATCAGCCAATACTTCTAGTAGAACTTCAAAGGCTACAGTCACGGCTGATTCTCTGCGCATCCGAAGTGGCCCAGGAACTCACTATAAGGTGCTCGGTTCTTTAAAAGCCAAGGATACAGTCACTCTCCTTCTTCATCAGAACGGCTGGGCTCGAATTCGCACAGTCAGCGGTGAAACCGGTTGGGTGGCAGAGCAGTATATCCGAAGTGGAAGCACATCAAGCAGTACAAGCAGCATAAGCACCGTCCAGCATAAAGGCGGACTACGAGGAAAGCTGATCGTCATCGATCCTGGTCATGGCGGCAGTGATCCGGGCATGCTTGGCACTACATATAACACCATGGAAAAAGATTTGAATCTGCATACTGCACTTTATGTCCGCGATGCTCTTGTTGCTAAAGGAGCACGGGTAGAGATGACGCGCACCCGAGACGATCAGAAGCCGACGTTAGCTCGTCGTGTTCAGATGAGCCAAGCCCTGCGTGCTGATGCTTTTGTAAGCGTTCATTATAATTCTTCACCTAAAAATGTGTCCGGAACGTTGACCTTCTTTTATTCAGAAGCGGATGATTTGAAGCTGGCGCGGGCGATTGAAACCCGGCTGGGGCAAGGCATCGGTCTGAAAAGCAACGGGTTGTCCTTTGGCGATTATCACATCCTAAGGGAGAATCGGATTCCAGCTACCTTGGTTGAGCTTGGATTCCTTACCAATCCTACAGACGAGTCCATTGTCCGCAAGGCCTCCTATCAGAAAAAAGCGGCTAAAGCCATCGCTGAAGGCGTTGCGGATTATTTTAAATAACTGGCTGGAACAACACTCCAAAAAAAGCCCGACCCATGTATCTCTCAGGTATGATCTGAGGAGATCTGTGGGTCGGGCTCTTTTGACTGCTTCCTTATACGAGCATTTGATAGACCAAGAACAAGTTCAACGATACAACCAGACCGGAGATAATCCAGCCCAGAGTGGCTGTCATTTTGCGATTCACTAACCCGCCCATAATCTGGCGATTGCTTGTAAACACAACCAGCGGAATCAACGCGAACGCAATCCCAAAGGACAGGATCACCTGACTGATCACGAGTGCTTTGGTTGGATTCACACCAAAACCAATGATCGCTAGTGGCGGAATGATGGTAATCGCACGGCGCAAGTACAGGTTAATTCTTTTGTTGATGAAGCCTTGCATAACCACATCGCCAGCCATAGTCCCTACGGAGGAACTCGACAGTCCCGCAATGAGTAGTCCCAACCCAAACGAGATCGCCGTTACTGGCCCAGCTAAGTGACCAAATTGTTGAAACGCGACATCCAGATCCTCAACCACGAGACCATTTTTGAAAAACAATGCCGCGGAGACAATAACCATAGCCAGATTTACTGCACCTGCGATAATCATCGCAATAATAATATCTATAAATTCCAATTTGAAAATCTGTTTTTTCTCCGATTCATTCACCCCGACGATACGGTTCTGTGTAAGTGATGAATGCAGGTAAATCGCATGTGGCATCACGGTTGCGCCTAGAATTCCTGCGGCCAATAGGATGCTGTCCACCCCTTCAAACTTAGGTGTAAACATGCCTACGGCAACTGCTCCCATATCCGGTTTAGCTACAATAACTTGAAAAGCGAAGGCTAATACGACTATAAGGATCATCGCGGCAATCCCTGCCTCTAAGGAGCGATATCCCCGGCGTTGCAGCTCTAAGATAGCAAATGAGCCCACCGCAGTAATCAGTGCTGCTGGCAGCATCGGAATATCAAATAAGAGATATAGTCCTAATGCCGCCCCGATAAACTCTGCCAGATCCGTAGCTATAATCACTAGCTCACTTTGAATCCATAAGAAGATCGATACACTCTTCGGAAAACGATCATGGGCGATCTCAGGCAAGTTCTTGCCTGTCGCAATCCCCAGCTTGGCGGATAACGCTTGGATTAGCACAGCCATTAGATTAGAGGCCACGATCACCCACAATAAGAGATATCCATATTTGGAGCCCGCCGTAATATTGGTGGCAAAATTACCTGGATCCAGATAAGCAACAGCAGCGATAAAAGCTGGGCCTAGAAAAGGAAGTAATCGTTTAATCCCTTTGATCTCCCCGTTAAGTACGGCTTGTGCTGAAATCGAGTTCTTATGTTGTTTTATATGTGGTTGTTCTACTAAAGTTTGTTCGAGCATTTCAATTCCTCCTCTTGCCCTGAAAAAGTTGTCTATATACACGAAAGTTTCCCCTGTGCAACTTATATTTAAAGTATATGCTTATTTCTGAAAAATGTAAACATGTTTCATATGGAATTTTCATTTGCTTGTTCACCAACGACTAGGCACAAAAAAAGCTGGACGATGATCAGGAATTACCCGATCTTCGCCCAGCTTAAGCTGCTTATGAATTTTTCTTCCATGTGTCCTTCAGCGGTACTATCCGGTTCAGCACCAGCTTATCTGCCGTGGTATACTTCTTATCCACGCAGAAAAATCCGTGCCGGATCAATTGAAATTTATCTTCTGGCCTTGCGTTGCCCATTGATGGCTCCAGCAAACAATCCTTCAGGATCGTTAAGGAATCTGGATTAAGATACGCGTCCCAGCGCTCACCGTCTTCTTTAGGACCGTCGTTATCTTTCAGCAGCCGCTCATATAGATGAACATCAGCCTTGATAGCCTGGTCTGCCGATACCCAGTGAATGGTTGCCTTAACCTTCCGTTCATTAAACCCGCTTCCGCTCTTCGTTCTCGGATCATAGGTGCAGCGAAGCTCTAGGATTTCTCCGGTAACTTCATCCTTGATTACTTCATTGCACTTTATGAAATAAGCACCCTTCAGCCTTACTTCGTTCCCCATAGTCAGCCTGTGATACCCTTTTGGCGGCTCCTCCATGAAATCTTCTTGTTCAATATAAAGGGTTCGTGAAAAAGGAACCTCTCTTTCTCCAAGTGACTTATCTTCACTGTTATTCTCAATCGTCAGCCATTCATTATGATCTTCAGGATAATTAGTAATGACCACTTTTAAAGGCTTAAGAACAGCCATCACACTTGGAACCTTTGCCTTCAAATCTTGTCTAAGCGCATGCTCTAACATGGCAATATCCACAATGGTGCTATTTCTGACAAAGCCAATTTCCTTCACAAAATTCCGGATACTCTCCGGCGTAAAACCTCTTCTGCGTAAACCGCGAAGCGTAGGAAGTCTCGGGTCATCCCAGCCATCCACATAATGGCCTGTAACCAGCTGTCTGATATACCGTTTACTCGTCACAACTCCGGTGATGTTCACCCGTCCAAACTCTCTTTGCTTAGGAGCCTCAGGGATATCCAGCTCCTTCAATACCCACTCATAGAGCGGCCGATGATCCTTAAATTCAATCGAGCATAAGGAATACGTAATCCCTTCGATAGCATCTTGTATAGGATGGGCAAAATCATACATCGGATAGATACACCATTCGTTACCCGTTCTATAATGCTCCGCATGAATGATTCTGTAAATCACCGGATCACGTAAGTTGATATTAGGTGAGCTCATATCTATTTTAGCTCGCAACACTCTGGCTCCCGTTGGATAATCTCCAGCTTTCATCTCCGTAAATAACCGCAAATTCTCTTCCACAGAACGCTCCCGGAACGGGCTGTTTTTTCCCGGCTCCGTAAGCGTCCCTCTATAGGCTGTCACCTCTTCAGGTGATAAATCACAGACATACGCCTTTCCTTTTCGGATTAACGTAACTGCGCTATTGTATATTTTCTCAGAATAGTCTGATCCATAAAAAATATAGTCCGGTGGATAGCCCATCCATTGAATATCTTCGATGATGGCATTTACATACTCCAGATCCTCTTTTAAAGGATTGGTGTCATCAAAGCGCAAATGGAACTTCCCGCCATACTTTTTCGCAGTCGTATAGTTCGTATGAATAGCATACGCACTGCCAATGTGCAGATACCCGTTAGGCTCCGGTGGAAATCTCGTGCAAATATCTCTACTGTAAGTCCCTGCTTCCAGCTCTTCTTGAATCCATCTGTCGATGTAACTCTCTGCTAATACTTCCGGTTCCTCGTTCATTGGTGTTACCTCCTGTTTATAAGTGATATCCGCCTGCTTAATCTGCAAAATAAAAAGAACCTCACCTCCAAGACTTATGGTCTTGGGGACGAAATTCTCGCGGTACCACCCCAGGTTCATTAATATGTCGCCATATTAATCTCATCAAGTACGGCAAAACATCTTGCGCAGTGCTTATACTCTAGCTCTATAACAGGAGCTCCCGTCATACCATCCCCTTAGTCCGGTTCCGATATGCCGCTCAGAGGCTTGTTTCGATAAAATCTCCCTTACCCTGTTCTCATCATCCAGGGCTCTCTGTGAAGGAATGATTTCATGTACTCTTCTCGTCATCGCGTTTGATTATTTTGTATAGGATACCAAAAAGATAACCCTATGTAAATGTGCTTATTCCCCGCTAAGCGCCGTTAGGAGCTCCAATACTACTTCATTGTCAGGCTCTGCAGCCAAAGCTCTACGCGCGTATTCCAATGCAGCAGCTTCAGCTCCTAGCTCATAGTTACAGATTGCCATGCTATACAGCACTGATGCCAATGGTTCTTCCGTACTCGCATGCATGGAGCGTTCTAAGTAACCCAATGCTTCCGCGAATTTATCCATTTCATACAGCAGCAACCCCGCATCTAGCGACAGATCATAACTCTGTTCCATCGGATAATAGCCCGTCCACATCAACTGTATACCTCGCTGTAGATCCAGCATTTCTTCATCACTGGCACCCGGCAGCAGCTCCGAAATCTGTTCAGCGCTATGGATAAACCATTCAGCATCATACCCACCCAAACGCCAAAAGGCCAAAATTTGCTGCAGCCCCATCGTATCTAATTGCTGATCCATCCATTCCTTCATACTAAAGAAATCATCCGGGCCAAAACGTTCTATAAACCGCTTGTAACCCAGCCGAGTGTTTGTATAGCTCAGCGGTGTTGGTAGCATAAGAATACAGCCGATGTTCAGGTTTTTATAATGATGACTGGTGAATATTGAATGCGCCCCTTTTTGTTTCAGCACATGCTCTATCGCATGATAATTCGCGGTCAAAGAGAAGCTTCCGTGATGAATCAGCAATGGAGGTTCTGCAAATTCCCAGTTCTCTAAGCGATGGTCACCCTTATCCGCTGTAAGCAGCACGAATCCCTCTGTAGAGAGCCGCGCAAGCCGCTCCAGACAAGTAAGCCCCACCACCGGAAAGAGTATATGTGAATCCTCCAGCTTCTGCTGATAAAGCGTTATAACGTCATGATAGGGATAAGTCTCCTCTTCATAACTAGCCGCACGCCGATAATGGTACTGCGGGATGATTTTGCCGAGCGCATCGGAGGGGTTATCCGGATCAACTTCCGCCGAATACTGGATCGAAACCTCACATTCATATATTTTTCCTTCATCCACATAAATTAATTCTTGCGGAATGCTGTCAAAAAAGTAATTTGCCACAATCACCAATGGCTGCTGTAAATCACCCGGCCGAATGCTGAGCTTAGCGTGTACTAAATGTAGTTCTACATCCTGCACAGCATCAAAACGAGCGAAGTCCAAAATACCCTGCTCTACGTAAGGAAGTAGGCTCGGGTGCTGCTGCCAGCTGGATATATTTTTGGAAGGCAAATCACTCATCACATAACGAAAAGGAGGAAGAGGAATATCTGCGTAGTCTACGATTTCACATAACTTTTTAAGCACATGGAAGGCTAACCGGCCTGCTCCCGCTCCAAGTTCTAGAATCGTAACGGTCTCTGAGAGATGCCCTTGTCCAGCCCGGTCTTGCAGAAATCCAAAGATCATCTCTGCGTATGCTGTCGCAATCATAGGGTTACTCGTGATGTACTGCGGGACCTGATCATTATTCCAAGCCTTTAATCCCTGCTCTTCATAATATGTTCGTTGCAATTCCCAAATCGGTGCTTCGCTGAAGCGATATTGCTGCTCTTTGTTCCCTGTCATCTGTTTCTTTACCCGCTCTCTGTCTAGCTTGTTGGAATAATCTATAGCAATTGCCTTATTGCGCTCTCAAGGTGCGTGACCTGAAAATGACGTATTCAGCCTCTGTTGGTATGTTAACGGAAAATGATAATAATGCCGTCTTGGCGGTTGAGGAATCAGGTCCTTTCAACGTTTGATAAAAAGAATTCCCTTTACTGTCCACACTCACCAGCTCTAATTCCGCGTTTCCTTTAGGGATGATGAATCCGGAGGTATTTTGCACGCCTAAGGTCAATCTATATTCTTTCCCGGATTGAGCCTGCGTTAGCATAGTAGGATATAACGGATACGGATGTGCTGTCGTTTCGAGTGGATAAGGAGCAAGCGCACGATCTGCCTCAGGCTTCACCCATTCCTCCCCTTTTCTGGCTCCAATACCAAGGGTTAATTTATTCACATTATTAAATTGCACTTCCCAGCGAAAAGACTTAAGCCCTTCTAAAATGGGGGACGCCGGAACAAACAGAGTGCCATCCTTTATCTCTGGAGCAACGCCTAATGAATCTACGGTCTCCCCATTAAAATCTGCCTCTAGCTGCCCTGCTTTAATATTTCCTACCGATCGGTCCAGCAGTGAAACAGTAATACTCTTGCTCAGAGCGTCATAGAGCAAATCTGCGCCAATCGCATTGGAGAAGGCTCGAATCGGCACCATTAATTTACCTGCTTTGAAATAAGGGGCGAGTTTACCTGGAAAAAGCACGTAATATCCCCCGTATGACAGTGGCATTACCTGTGTCCCTAACTGGACAGCTGCCGACACCGATGTAGGTGTAACCGCAGATCCCGCGGCGAACATAATCACTAATAGACCTATTACGTAAGCTTTTATTTTCCCTAATCGTTGTAAGGACTCCTTGATGTGAATCATCACAAACCCCTCTCCAGTTCATCTAGAACCTTAGCCTCTATTAGTAATAATCAATGATGACCCTACACATGTCAACTTGTACCACTTCTGCTATCCATCATAAAAGACAGCATTCCGCATATATTTTCATTGAACTCTTAAGGAACAAGAAAGGAGAACCTCTTATGACTTCTGCTGGACAGGATTCGGCAAACAAAACAAACATCCCCCAGCCCATCCGAAGCGATGGCACAGGGGGATTAGATAAAGGACCCCGAGATGTTATGCGGGATCTTGAGAATCCGGATATGTTCGTTCCTCCGGTGACTGATGCGGGCCTGGTTCCCAATTTGAAATTTTCTTTCTCTGATGCGCATATGCAGCTTAATCATGGTGGCTGGTCCAGAGAAGTAACCGTCAGAGAACTCCCTATCGCAACTACACTGGCAGGTGTGAATATGAGCCTGACCCCCGGTGGAGTACGAGAGCTTCACTGGCATCAGCAAGCGGAATGGTCTTATATGCTGTTAGGCCGCGCTCGGATTACTGCTGTGGATCAGAATGGACGGAACTTTATAGCAGATGTAGGACCTGGTGATCTATGGTATTTTCCGCCGGGTATTCCTCACTCTATACAAGGTCTTGAAGAAGGCTGTGAATTTCTCCTTGTCTTCGACGACGGAAGCTTCTCTGATCTGAATACCTTGTCTATTTCCGATTGGTTCGCCCATACGCCTAAAGAGGTACTTTCAGCTAACTTTGGAATACCTGCCGAGGCCTTTGACTCCATCCCCACTGAACAAGTCTACATTTATCAGGATCAAGTTCCCGGCTCATTACAAAGCCAAAAGGTGCAATCGCCATATGGAGAAATTCCACAGAGCTTCAAACATTCGCTGTTGGCACAGCCTCCATTAAAGACTCCTGGCGGGAGCGTCAGAATCGTTGACTCCAGCAACTTTCCGGTCTCCAAGACCGTGGCTGCTGCACTGGTAGAGATTGAACCTGGAGGAATGAGAGAACTCCACTGGCACCCCAACAACGATGAGTGGCAATATTATCTTACCGGAAAAGGACGGATGACTGTGTTTGCCGGAAACGGTGCAGCACGTACCTTTAATTACAGGGCTGGCGATGTTGGGTATGTTCCTTTTGCATTTGGACATTATATTCAGAATACAGGAGAAGAATCGTTGTGGTTCCTCGAAATGTTCAAAAGTGACCGTTTTGCCGACGTCTCTCTGAACCAATGGATGGCTCTCACTCCCCATGAATTGGTTCAAAGTAATTTGAACGTTGGGCCCGAAGTGATCAATGCCTTACGGAAAGTTAAATGGCCAGTGGTGAAATACCCTAAGTTAAAAGAATAGGTTACTTCCTCCCTTTTGCTTATTCACCCGTCTCCGCAAATTGTTTGATTCTTTCACCAATCTGGTCACGCACATGCTGGAACACTGCCCACTTCTCTTCATCACTCCCTTGCGCTTTTGCCGGATCATCGAAGCCCCAGTGTTCCCGTTTGACCTGCGGAGGGGTCATTGGACATTTATCCGCAGCATCTCCGCATAAGGTAATGACCAGATTCGCATTATTCAGCAGATTAGCATCAATAATATCCGAAGTCTGGCCGGAAATATCTATGCCTACTTCGCTCATCGCTTGTACAGCTTTTGGATTTAGACCGTGAGCTTCAATACCTGCACTGTACACGCTCCATTCTTTTCCTAGATATTGCTTAGCCCAGCCTTCAGCCATCTGACTTCTGCAGGAATTCCCTGTACATAAAAAATAAATCGTTCTCTTGTTCATCTTGATCTTCCCCTGTCCAAATTAGTTAATCAACAACCACATATAAAGACCTAAAAGCGTAATAAATAACGTTGGAATGGTTAAAATAATACCTGTCTTAAAATACGTTCCCCAAGAAATCTTCACGCCTTTAGCCGAAAGTACATGTAGCCACAGCAGTGTGGCGAGTGAGCCAATTGGAGTGATCTTCGGTCCTAAGTCCGAACCTATAACATTCGCATATATTAAAGCCTCTCTAATGATTCCAGTGGTATGCGTCGCATCAATGGCAAGCGCGTCAATCAGAACGGTAGGCAGATTATTCATCAGCGATGAGATCAATGCAGCTATGAAGCCCATACCCATCGTTGCGGCAAATAAGCCCTGATCAGCAATAGACCCAATCATCTTAGCAAGTAAATCCGTCAGCCCAACATTTCGAAGTCCATATACTACGACATACATTCCGATAGAAAAGAACACAATCGCCCAAGGCGCTCCTGTAATCACTTCTTTCACCTTGACGTAAGGGCTGCTTCTCGCGAGAAGCAGGAACAAAATAGCTATGATCCCCGCAACCACAGATACCGGAATACCCAAAAATTCGCTGACAAAATACCCTACCAAAAGAACAGCCAATACAATCCATGACAGCTGGAACATTTTTTTGTCTTTAATCGCCTCATGCGGGTCTTTTAGCTGTGAATCGTTAAAGTGCTTGGGAATACTTTTGCGAAAAAAGAAATAGAGCACTACGATGCTCGCCACAAGTGAGAACAGCGTAGGTATAATCATCTTGCCTGCATACTCCATAAACGTAATCCCGAAAAAATCCGCTGATACGATATTGACCAGATTGCTGACCACGAGCGGCAGTGAGGTGGTATCGGCAATAAAACCGCTGGCGATAATAAACGGAAATACTTTTTTCTCATCAAAATGCAGCGCCCTTACCATCGCAAGCACAATAGGCGTAAGAATCAGAGCCGCTCCATCATTCGCAAAAAATGCAGACACTAACGCACCAAGAACGATGACATACACAAACATTCGTCTGCCATTCCCGCGGGCAGCCCGCGCCATATGTAAAGCAGCCCATTCAAAAAATCCGATTCGATCCAGAATTAAAGAAATCAGAATAATAGCCACAAACGCTAAAGTAGCATTCCACACGATCTGCGTTACATCCAGAACATCATTAAAGCTGACTACCCCAGCTAGCAAAGCTATGCTCGCGCCACCGCAGGCTGACCATCCAATCGATAAATTACGGGGCTGCCAGATTACAAGGATTAAAGTTACTAAAAATATAAGGATAGCTACAATAGCCAAAGTGCCATCCTCCTTTTACTGCAAATCCACATCTTTTTCAACACTCCTATATAAGCATGTGACTTCAATCCAATATCATTATATAACTATATGATTATATATAAATCAAAAAAATCCTTACCTGAAATTTAGTCGCAGCATGGCTCTTTAGCCTCTTTATTCAGTTCAGCCAATATCGATTTGGAACTAGGCATCTGTTGAAGAACAGCTTTAAGATGTGGTTTATCCTCGACATTTAACGAATAATGTACCCACTGTCCCCGCTTGCTTTCCCGAACGATTCCTCTACTTTTCAATTTCCGTAAATGCTGGCTAATCGCCGGCTGGGAAATGTCAAAGATATCAACGAATTCACACACGCACCATTCCCGCTCTTTCAGAAGAGAAAGCATTGCCAATCGTGTCTTATCTCCGAACAGCTTCAAGTCTTCAGCAATTTCCATTAGTGTCTGCATTTCCTTCTCTCCTCCTCTCGAAAGTATATAAGCTAATACTTATATTCTAGTGAACTTACCAATCGGAAGCAAGAGTTAATTTTTAGCGGGCTACCGTCCACTCATGCTCCAACATACTGAACATCAAAGAATCCCGCCATCCATCTTTAATAAGCAAAGCATCTCTTAATCTTCCCTCATAAGTCATACCTATCTTGGTGAGTACCTTGGATGATCCGCTATTTCTAGGGTCACAGGTCGCATATATTCGATGTAGTTGCAGTTCTTCAAAGCCAAATTTCAACATTCGTCTGGCCGCTGCTGTAGCGACTCCCTGTCCCCAGGCATCAGGATGGACAATATAGCCGATTTCGCCGCTTCTGTCCGTATGGCTTCTAATATTTAATTCAATCATGCCGATCAAATGTTCAGTTCCTACTGCAACTATGGCTTGCGCGAACCGAGTTCTGGGAACTTTTTGAGAGTCTTCTATTGCTTGGTTCACAAATGAAAGGGTCTGCGGTTGCCTTAAGCTTCAGCCCGTTAACTATTCATAGGGTTGAGAGACAGGGATCCAGACGATAAACTGGGTTCCTTCCCCAACCTTGCTCTCCACTTCTATTTTACAATCATGCATTTTTAGAATTTTTAAAACAATGGATAATCCAAGTCCATTCCCTTTATGAACGCTGCTCCGCGCTTTATCCACCATATAAAAACGATCAAAAATGCGGGGCAATGCTGCCTCTGGTATGCCTTGACCAGAATCTTTAATAGAAACCTTCACAAACGCTATAGAACGCTCGATTTCGACATGAATGATACCCTCTTGGCTTGTATATTTTATAGCATTATTGATAAGGTTTTGCCAGACTTGATCAAACAAATCTTTATCCACCGTAATTTCGCAGGGCAATAAATCTAATTCTATCTGAATGTTTTTCTGTGCCCATTGTGGCTCCGCCAGAACGATCGCTCTTCTTAACTGTTCATCCAGCTGAAAAGTGGTGAGATTAACCGGATGATGTTCTGAATCAAGCGAGGCTAATCTAAGCAGATTGTCACTTAGGCGGGATAAGCGCAGCGTTTCCTGATAAATAATATCCAGATGTTCTTTTTGCTCTTCTACTGGAACGACACCATCTTGCAGCGCTCTAGTAAACCCTCTAATGGACGTAAGCGGAGACTGCATTTCATGAGAGACATTGCTGACAAAATCATCACGAACAGAGTCTATCTTTTGCAGCTCACTAGCCATATGATTAAAGCTTTCCATCAGTTCCCCAAACTCATCTTGATTTTTATGCGTCAAGCGCACAGATAAATCGCCTGATGCCATTTTTTTAGCTGCTTCCGTCAGACGTTTGATAGGCTTAACAATGAATCCGGACATCAAGAGAATCAGTAAACTTCCAATGACTAAAACCGTTAGAAGTGTAAAAAACACGTTGCGTCTGAATGTGATCAAGCTCGACGAAAAATCAATTTTAATGATGAGCGCAGCTTTCTCCTTATCTACGATGGGAATGCCAACAATAGCAACACCAGACTTATCATTAAGCATCACTGCGTCTGTGGAATCTGGCTTAAATAGAGCGGCAACCTTCTCCTTATCCACTGAAAAAACAGCATCACTCCACTCATTCACTCTCACTTTCGCAATATCGACCCCATATTTATTGAGCAGTTTAGTAAATGCCTGTGCTTTTTCCGGATCATCGATTAGGGTAAGCACTTTGGCTACGTCTCCAGCTACTCTAATGAAGATATGGTTTGGGGTCACATTATTTTCGGAAAACCGTACATTTAGCAAAAAAGAGATCATTAAGCTGACGATCACAATCCCAATGAACGTAATGACAATACGCAGACGCAGGCTTTTTTTCAACATTTAGGCCAACTCCAGACGGTATCCAAGTCCTCTTACCGTAGAAATAATTAGCTCGGGAATCGATTCAAGTCTTTCTCTCAGACGTTTGATATGCACATCTACCGTACGCTCGTCGCCTTCATAATCGACACCCCAAATATTTTCTATGAGCTGAGAACGCGTGAATATTTGCCCTGGCGAACCCGCCAGAGCAAATAACAACTCACATTCCTTTTTCTTCAACTCCACCGTTCTCTGAGCCGTAACAACGTTCAAATTCCCCAGATCAATCATCACTGCGCCTAGTTGAATCACACTCGAGGAGGTTAAATGATATCTTTTTAATAGTGATTTTACCCTCAGGACCAATTCAATGGGATCAAACGGTTTGACTAAATAATCATCTGATCCGGCATTAAATCCTCTGACTTTGTCCTTAGATTCTCCTCTAGCTGTAACCATCAGAATTGGAATATCGATATAAGATCGGATATCTTCGGTCAATTCAATACCATCTACATTTGGCATCATCACATCTACAATCACCAAATCGATCTTTGTATGCGCTAGAATGTCTAATGCCTCTTGACCGTCTGCTGCTTCCACTACGGAAAATTGGTTTTTTTCAAGATATAATCGTATTAATCTACGGATATGAGAATCATCATCCGCCACTAGAATCGTGTTCATCTCTCAATTTTCCTCTCCGCTAACCTATTTATTCATATCGTAGAGATTCCATTGGATCCAGTTTGGCAGCCTTAGAGGATGGCATCAAACCTGCGATAATACTAATCAGAGTACTCACAACGATCCCGAATAACACATAATAACCGGATAGATTAATAAGTTTCACTCCAAAAGCATTGTCCAAGAGAATATTTAACACATAACTAATGACAATGGCAAAGAGTACCGCAAAGATACCGCTGAATACACCTAATAAAGCTGATTCAGAAAAGAATATACGTTTGATATCTTTTTTCCTTGCGCCAATTGCCCGAAGAATCCCAATTTCCTTAGTCCGTTCCACTACACTGATATATAGCACAACCAATATCATGATCCCTGATACAAGAAGTGAAATCCCGGCAATACCAGAGAGAACTATAGTAGCCATATTCACATAAGTTGTGATTCGCTCCATGATTTTTGCCGATTGAGAACCTGAGAACCCAGCATCAACAGCGGCTGCATTAATATCATTCACATATTTCATATCGGTTGCAAAAGCATTAACTTGAATTGGACCTATTGTAATCCCCTTGTCAGCATACATTTGCTCCAAAGTCTGCGCTGGAAGATAACCCGTGGGTTGCATTTGCGCTCTTGGATCAGTGCTTTCATAAATACCAGAGATAGTGACTTCTTGTTCCAATGTGATCGGTTTATGCTTAGCATCCATTTCATTAATATATAGATGAATCGATTTCCCTACCAAAGACTCTGGACTGTCGTTTCCGCTTAATTTACTAGCCGTTTTCACGGGTAATAATATCTCTTTGCCCTCTGGAAAAGCCCCTGCGGTAATCGTCTCTTTAGCAAAAGCATCCGTTAAGGTTGTTAATTGTGTAAGACTAACCGTCTGATCTGCATAAACCATAGTAGATTTGCCCGAAATGGAAGTGATGGTTTCTACATAATCAACATTCGGAATATTTCGGATGGTTTCAATATCGGCAGCCGTAAACGTTTCGCCGGGCAACATCATTGCCTCTGGACCTTGCATACCTTTAGCTTCTTCACTGGGTTTAGTTATATCCACGAGTAAAGGATCCATACTTGAATTAATTTCGTCATTCATATAGTTCGTAATTCCATTCCCTAAGGAAAGCATCAACAGTACGCTTAAAATACCAATAGACCCACCCAAAGCTACCAATACATTACGTTTGGCGTTGAGCTTCATGTTCTGCAGAGCCATTTTAAAAGATGCAAATAAACTGAGATTCCGGGATGACCCCTCTCCTCCATCGTAACTAATCAAAGAGCGGTCCTTTAACTGAATATCATCTTTAATCCGTCCTTCTTCCACCTTTACGATACGGGTACCAGAGTCGGCTACTTTCTGTGAGTGGGTCACGGTAATGACCAATATCCCTCTTTTGGCTATGCTGTCCAATAAGGCTAAAATTTGATCGCCGGTATCCTTGTCCAAGGCCCCTGTAGGTTCATCTGCCAAAATAATATCAGGATTATTCGCTAGCGCGCGGGCGATGGATACTCTTTGCTTCTGTCCACCGGACAGCTGATTGGGACGTTTTTTCAGGTGCTCTTTCAAGCCTACCTCAGTCAAAATATCTATAGCACGTTTATTACGGTCCTTCTCACTGGTATCCGTCATCTGCATCGCCACTGTAACATTCTCCAAAACTGATAGATGCGGGATCAGATTGAAATTTTGAAAAACGAAACCAATATTGTTCTTACGATAATCATCCATTTCCTTTTCGGTCATCGTGCTTAAATTCTTTCCGCGGACAAGGACCTCGCCCTCATAATCGGAGTCCATTCCCCCAATGATGTTCATCAGTGTGGACTTTCCGCAGCCAGACTCACCTAGAATAGAGACGAATTCACCTGTCTCAAAGCTTAGATTCACATCATGGAGTACTGGCACCTTTTCTTTACCGTACAAAGTATATGATTTCTTTACATGTTTAACTTCTAATATTTTCATTTATTTCTCTTCCTCTCCTGGTCATGCTCTATATCTCTTTTGATGTTTCATATCCTAACAAATTTGTGTGAACTGATAATGAACTGGATAGCCACATGGAAGAGTCAGAGCTACAGCAGATATTTAGGTTAAGCAATATAAAAAGGCGAATTCACACTCAAAATGAGTGGAACTCGCCTTTTCTATTCGGCTTATTTTCAAAAGAAATTAGTGCATGAGGTGATAAGCTAATCCTCCAACTTGTTTTCCGGCGTAATAAACGATGTCTATAATCACCACTGTTAATATAAATTTCGAGAGCAGCGGATATTTCTTAAATAAAGGCTTTATATTTTTCTCTATGTACTCCATTCGCGCGCCTCCTTTCTTAAGCTAGTGCTCTTTTTCGGATCAGCCTAATCTGGCCTCTATGATTGATTTCATCCTCAAAAACGTGAAACCACATAAAATAGTAGTTCGCAGGTTTGTTATGCCAGAATTCCTCTTCAGTATATAACCAATTATCATCGACGGTTGCGAATAATTCATAAGTCTTTTGTCTAACTTCATTTAGGCGATCTAAATAATAGCTCAGGTCATACCCCTTAATATTGGCTCGTCCTTCGTCTCCTAAATTTAATGCTGGCCCCCATCTCGTTAGCTCTTCTTCAGACAAATCTCTTTGCTCAAACGTTGCTACTTGATATGCATATTCTACAGCAGCGTAGTGCAATAATAACGCTCCAATAGAGTTACTCTGAGCATCCAATAAATAATCCAGTTGTTCCATAGTTAGACCCTTAACGGCTTCTAATGTTGTATATCTTGCATAGTTCATCATGGATAAAAGTCGGCTGATTTGCGGGGAGTAACCTGGGATATCTGTAATCAAAAATATTTGGTTCATGTCAATCATATGGATGTTCCTCCTTGATTTCTTCAGAATAATACTCTAAATACCTGAATGGTTCAGAATTATGAATTACAGGTAATGACGATCAAGATGCAAAAGTGAGGTGCTTAACACCATGAATAAAACTAACAAAACTATGTATTGGGTTGTATGGGCTTCAACTTAGAAAGTCTCCATCCTAACAAGACCTAGTCGCTTCCCTTCCACTATAGCTTCGGATCTGGAATGTACACTAAGCTTCTCAAAGATTCTCGTCAGGTTATACTCTACAGTCCTTTGTGACATTAAAAGCTTGCTGGCTATGTCTTTATTGCTTTTTCCACTAGCTACTTCTTGGAGTATTTCCTGTTCTCTTTGATTAATGGACACTTCTTCAAGCAGCCGATTATCCCGGTGATTAGAAATCTTGATATCATTTCTTCGTAGCTGTTTAAGTAAAGACACCGGAATGACCGCCTCATTCCTTAGTGCACAACGAATGGTATTTAACAACTGTTCTCGGGAAGCTGTTTTAGAGATAAATCCTGTGACCCCTGACTCCATCAAAAGATTATAATGAGCACTGATCTCATATCCGGTATAAATCACCACTTTAGATTCAGGATCACGTTGAACGGCTCTTTTGGCGAATTCAAGTCCGCTGATCGTAGGCATGTTGAGGTCGCATAAGATCACATCAAATTCTTGTTGCTCCAGCCTATCCAAAGCTTCCATCGCTGACAAAACAAAAGTAACCTCCATATCCGCGTCCTGCTCAATCATAGTTTTGGTTCCTTCTCCGACTGAAGGATGATCATCAACCAACAAGATACGTATCATCGTCATCGCCTCCTCTGTGCTTTTCTTCTACAAAAGCCATTGTCGGTAAATAAATAATAACCTCCAGTCCCTTCCCTTTCTCCGAGGTAAAAGTGCACTCCCCCTCTAAGCTAGCAACACGTTCTTTGATTCCAGACAGGCCCATATGCTGAAAAGATTCCCTGATATCAACTATATTCATGCCAATCCCATCATCCTTATATCGAAAATAGAGGTGCTCTTGCTGGTCCAGCTCAATTTCAATCTGATTCGCCTTGGCATGTTTCCCGGCATTCCGCAGGAGCTCCTGTACTATTCGATACAACGCAATCACCAGGTCTTCACTTAGCTCACCAATCGGACTGGATGTAAAGGTGATAATGTAGTTGGACTGCAGCTGGGCATACTCAAACAATAGTTCCAGTGCCTTCACAATTCCGGTCTCTCTTAGCAGCGGTGGACGCAGTTCATTGCAGGTCTCCCTAATCTGATATATCACATCCAGAAGTCCCTCTTTAATCTGAAGCAGCTCTGGCAAAATATCCGCCTCAATATCATGATCGGAGATCAGTGTTTCCAGCCTGCGAAGCCAAATGAGCTGATCCTGAAGAGCAGAATCATGTAAATCCGCCGCCAGCTTTCTGCGTTCTTTCTCTGATAAGTTAAAGATCAGGCGTAGAACCCATGGTGCTGCATGTAGCTCTTTTTTCATCTCTGCTTCAAGGTCTTCAATCAAGCCTTCAATAAGATATAAATTCTCATAGACAATACTCGCATAATTTGCGAGGGTATTTAACCAGTTAAGCTCATCCGAATTAAGCTTTGTATGGTTCTTCTTATGATCAATCCAGAGGAGATGAAATTTTTTTTGGTGACGTCCGATTACGAGTAAGATCCCCTGTTTGAGTTGAACTACTTCTCCTACCTTAAAAACTGGAGATTTCGATACAAATTCTATGTTGATCTCTTGGCCCGAATTGTCGACTATTTGTTCGAGGTTACTCATATCCTCATCTCTCTCAAAAAAAGCAGACCGACTAACCGGTAAAATCTCATTGATTTCCTTGTAAATTGCAGCCTCCAAATCAGACCGCATCATAACCTTGGAGATTTGCTTCGAGAATCGCTCCAGACTACCTTGATAATGATAAAGCTCACGGAACAGTTTAGGCCGGAAATAATAATCTATTTTCTCCTTAAAGAATAAAAAGATTGTAATAGATAAATATACAACCAAAAACATCTGAATCCATTTGATCCAATCATACTCTTGCCTGCTCTGAATGATCGCAAGTACGGCTACAATCATTAGCGCCGGAAAAAAAGCAATTAATAAATAATATTTAAACCGATTAAAAGCGAAATCAATATCAAATAGTTGCCTAGCCGTCAGCAGATAAAAATAAGTAACTGGCATCAAAAACAAAAAGATCGTAGTAATTTCGTAAGGAATCAGGTTGACCCCAACAGCAATGGGTGCAGCTGAGAAGAGAACAAACGGTGTAAACGCAAGGATTTGTCCGGTAAGCATAATTTTAAACATCGATTTAAGCGCTGTGCTTCGATAAGCAAGGTATAAATATAGCAGCTTAAATATGCTGTAAAAAATCCCAAAAACAAAGAACCCAATAATAATTAACCTTACAAAGGAATACAAGGATCTATCCCAGGAGTAAACCATTAGACTGGAGGTGGAAAATAGGCTTAGTAAAATGACCAGGCCATAGTATATTTTGATTACAGTAGTAGATAGAACTAATACATCAAATCGTTTCAGATATACTTGGAGAAAGTGAATAAAAACCAGTGGAATTAAAGGCAACACGCTACCCATCGCGATTCTACCAATAAGATCAGATCTACTTGAGGCATATCCCGCAAAGTAAGTTATTCCGACTAATAAAAAGAATAAAATCAGCAGCTCTGCTGAGCGATCCCCGCTTTTCCTGCGGTATAATAGAAGGCTTAACACTGCCAAAAAAACAAATGTCGCTCCAGGGACTACAAGCTGGGTAAACGTATGATAGATGGAGGACTTATTCTCAATATCATAATGCAAAGCAAGTGGAGCCCCCCCTTTGGAGTTACGAAGAAGGTCAACGGATTGAACCTGAGTTAAGCTTCCATATCTCACAGCTTCATCCACTTTATCAATCGGTTTCCCATTAACCCGTAATAAGATATCCCCTTCCCTTAGATTCTGTTTATACCCTTCGCTTGAAACGTCTGCCTCAGCAATATAATATTGCCCTTCTTCATTCTGCTCCAGACCAACGCCAAGCAAGATGTTAGAGTGAATGACCCACACAAAATGAATAATAAGAAAAACAAAAATGCAAAGTAACCCTGATATGAATAACTGGCGGAGTTTTACTGTCATTTCAAATCCCCCGAACGAACAAAATTATACATATCTCTATTCTTATTTGGTATTCCCCTACCATTTTATATGAATCACAAAGGAAATTATATACTTTTATGCATGATATTCCTTCTCCTCTAAATATCCGCATTGAATTATAGCTCTATCCTGGCTTTTTGCTGCTTCACTCTGTGGTTTCGATCCAGAATCCATATCGCTGCGCAGCCATATAAAATCACTGGAACCCAACCACTCTCCCCGGCTACATACTCCAACATAGGTGAAGAACTGACAGTAATATTGTGCAAAACACTATCTACAGCATTATTAGTTCCGTGTAAAAGCACTGCCGGCCAAATACTACCGGAGGTCAGACGCAGTTCATTTATAATGATGCCCGCAAACATAACAGATAAGGTAAAGAGCACCACCACGAGCCAGCGGCTTCCAGAGGAATGATAAGCACGCGGCCCAAGAATCGCCGGATAATGCCATATAGCCCAGATTAAGCCCATTGTTACACTAGAACTTACTCTTCCCATCCATTGAAAACGCGGGAGCAGCCAACCCCTCCAACCGATCTCTTCCCCCAAAGCAGATAATGAACCAAGAACAATGTAAACGAGCAAATATATAGCAGTCTTGATCCATGAATCTGGAGAAATTAAGCTTGAGTTCCATCCCATCCAATAGACAGCATATCCCGCTCCCAGTGAACCTAAGGGAATAACTAAAGCCAATATGTATTCTTTGCCTCCCCTAAATTTGAAGCCCAACCTTCTCCATCCCTCAGCACTGTATCCATCTCTCACAATCAGAAACATCATGATACATACTGTGAAAAAAGGAGTAAATCCATACAGACCTTGCGCCGATTCCGGAAGCAGCAACATCCCTAACGCCATTGCCCATACGATAATAATAAATAGAAGAGATTGTTTCTTGTCTGAGAGCAATATTATCACCTACCCTTTTTAGATATAAGGAACTATATCTTCCTATTTAATCCAATTGTATATAACCAGGCAGGACGTTTCACCGAAAACAACGTTCGTTAAAACCACAATTCTTTTGCGGTACTACTTATCTGTATGCCGCAAAGTCTTCAGTAAGGTTGTCCTAAAAATAGTGAAATGGTGAGCGATGTGCGATGTGCGATGTGCGATGTGCGATGTGCGATGTGCAGCGTAAGTGTAAACTAATTAGGGAAATACTCCCTGAAAATAGCCGATTTTGGCTCTAAAAGGACGGAATCAGGGAATTCCTCCCTAATAATCAGGGGGATTTCTTTATTAGTTACTGAATCGGCCAAAATTAAGGGAAGTTTTCCCTAATTATAAGTCTGATGAACAGAAATCTCTGAATTTTAGGGAGAAATTCCCCAATTGCTGTATAAGTGCTTCACTTATTGCATCCTTTGGAGCATCAATAGGTACGCCCCTTGATTCAATTGGTTATCAAATAAAGGATGCTCCACCGTAACATTAGAGATCAGGTGGCTTTACTTTTGCCCCTAATCTACTGAAACAAACAGTAGTTGACCAAAAATGCAAAACAGCGATTCTCCAATATTAGGAGAATCGCTGTTCTGTTTGACTTTTATGGTTTTGGGCATGAACGTTTTGGGGACAGCCTTTTTCTAACTATACGTTATCTTAATAGGTCCACCAGTTACCAGACATAACGATCATCGAAAACAGCTTGATGCTGTCTTCATAGTAATCTTCTGCAGCACTGCTTGCTGTGTGGCTCCAGAGAGAATTCAACCAGCTTTGGTAAGTTGATGAGGTCATCGCACTGACTCCAAATGGAGCATAGAAGGCACCGCTATTGTAACTTCCAAATACGGTTCCGTTTAGCTTGTACCCATCTTTTATACTACCAGGTGTACTGCTTACTTTAGTCTTAATCCAGCTATTCATCTTATTGAGCTGCGTAAGCGCCCTGCTGTCTCCAGTAATCAAATAATCTGTTGCGATCCGCCATGGGGTACGACAAGAATTGTAATTGTAATTCCCGTCATTGGCATCCTCAAGGAAATTCGCCGCAGCAGGTTTATACACACCCCCAGAGTAAACTACGAAATCAGGCAACAGCCCAGTGCTAGAGCTATAACCCGTATAAAGGCTATTTATAATCGTGTACGTTTTATCGATAACATTCGTCCAGCGGGTATCTCCTGTAGCCTGTTGGAATGCTTTTAAATGATTTAGCATGAAATCAGAAGGTCTAGTTGCCGTATTATACGAGCCGCTATTCGCCCAGTCACCTAGACGGATCGTCCACTGTGTCTGGTTAATCTCATTGTCCATAATCGCATTAATGATATCTTTTGCAGCTTGTAAATAATTGATCGTACCACTACTTCCCCACTGCTTGTCCGCAAGCAGCAATGAGAACGCTATATCCATATCTCCATCTGTAGCAGAGTCCTCGCCTTCAATATTTTGAAAGCTGCTGTTTTGCTTCCAGGACATCAAATAAGGGTTAATTGCACTTGGGTGAGCCTTGTAATAATTATATAAGCCGTCAAAATAAGTCTGAGCATTGCTGTCATAACCAGCCATCAAAACTGTGAACAACATCCCGTAACCATGTGCTTCAGATACCGTTTCTCCATCTGAATTATACTTAACGTAATATTTGCCAGTGCCAGCTGGTTTGAGATAGGCCGTTTTCCACGCATCCCATTTGGTCTTCACTGAATTATCCATACTGGTCTGGGTTACATTGTTTGGCTTGATAGATCCACTCGTGTAGGTGGAATGTTGCGGAAAAGGTTTGTTCACTGCTGCAAACGCGGAACCGGCAGGAAGAATACTAATTACCAAGCATACGACAATAAGGCTTTTCCAACTCAACCTAAGCTTTGCATCCTTCTTCATCATTCATTGCCTCCTCTTCAATTGTGGTAATAAATTTGAAAGAAAACAGCAAGCTAATTCGTATTCGCTATCATTGTAATACAGAATATGGAATTAATATATAAGCAATTCCATTAATAGATCATTAGTACTATATATCTGAGACTTAGATTTGTTCTCACTCCTCAACTAAAAAAAGGATGGTTCCACAACCAACTTCATTCATGGCTGTGCAAACATCCTTTAGATAAAAATCCATTCGCTATTCTCGTAATTTATTCAATTTGAATCGATACGCAATGTATGGAAGACCCGGAAAGACCAACATACAAAGTGTGACCACTACTAACACCAGGCTGATATTCCTCACGATCTCAGGTAACCATCCATTAACGCCCAAGATCGCTAGGAAGATAAAAGCAATCAAAGCTATAAGCAATGGCAAGGCTACTTTGCCCATCGTTTTCTTTTCACGTTCATATTTGTCAATGAGGGTCCCTGTGTCCGAGTAGATAGGCGCCGTACCTGCAGCTGCCCGAAAGATATGAAACCCATTTCCGGCAGAACAGACATAAGTCCATCCGGCATCTTCAAAAATCAAATAATACTCCTCATCGACATTTGTGTGATAATCTACACTGTACTCAAGATTCTGGGGATCTCCCTTTCTTAACTTATAACCCAAAGGTGCAAAGCTCTCCAGGAGCCAGCCCCCTTTGGCATACTTACTCAATTTCTGCATATCTCCTTTTTCAGTAAAAGCTAAGCCCCCGCTGGTCACATATTTTGTATTCTTCATGCCTATTCCCCACCTTTTATTTGAGAATTTGTTCTGCATGTCTAATCATTTCTTTTCGGCGCTCTACTTCTTTTCTTAGCAATCCAATCCCTTTTTCCGTTGCAATATACGTTTTTCGTTTGTCGTCCTCTTCTTCTTTATACAGCTCAATAAATTCAGCCGCTAGCAGCTTCTTAATGGTTGTATACATGGAAGCAGGCCCAATTGAAAATTGATTGTTCGTCATCGTTTCGATTGATTTCATAATCAGATATCCGTGTTTGGCTTCGACTAAAGACAAGAGAATATAAAATGCAGTGTCTGTGAGCTCTCCCATTTCCAATGAGTCCGTTCTTGACACTTAATCACCTCCTCATATGTATCATTAAAAGATATATCATTAAATGAACTATATCTTTTAATGATACACTTGTCAACTGCTGGCATAAAATTCAAACTACCTTCTCATACTAGGTGAAGAATATGGAGGTGAATGTCATGCCCAAAAATAGTGCCAATCCCAAAGAAGCTCCAGGAAAACATCAACCAAGTAAGAAAAACAATGCGGAGAATAACAACAATTTCAATGAAGCCGCTCAGATGGTGAACATCGATAAGGCTGCTGATTATGTGCCCAGCTTAAACGGTGTCTCCAAAACTGATGTTTAAGCTATACCGCTAATAACTTCTTCAAACAAAAAACACTCCTCAGAATTTTCTGAAGGAGTGTTTCAATCCGTGGCAGCTTCATTTCAAGTTCTCTAACTCAGCAGTCACTTTTTCAATTAAGTTCACGAAGGAAGCCAGCTCTTGAGAGCTTTTGACCTGATCCTTGGAATACATGGAGTTGTGTTCCGATTCTTTTTTCACCTTGGAAAGGGTGGCATTGATATTGTCGAGTTTCTGGTCAATGGTTACCAGTGAATCCTTTGAGCGACGGGCTAGCTTACGAACTTCATTAGCCACAACTTCAAAACCTCTTCCAAACTCCCCAGCTCTGGCTGCTTCAATAGCCGCATTCAGGCCTAAAAGATGCGTATGATCAGCCACTTCTCTAATCATCGTACCCACTTGATGAATAGACTCCACCTCTTTGTCCAAATATAATACCGTTTGATGCGTTTTCTCTTGATAATCAGCATTTTTACTAGCTAAACTTTCTATCGATTCACTGCTATCCTTTAATTGAACCATCAAAGATACCAGCTCCTGAACGGCTGAACTCACTCCTGTAAGCAGGTGATTTTGCTTCTCCAGCAAGTTTTCTATTTTTGCTTTTTCATCCACTTCATAGGCTTCAAGAACGAGCTGTGAATCGAGATTAAACATCTTGGTTAAGGCATGAATAACAGGCTTCCATTCGTTTGGTAATATCCGTTCAAAATAAGCAGTAGCCAAATCCAGATATAATATGTACGTCCCCAAATACCAATTCGTTGTTAATCCAATACGGGAATGGATTTTCCCGATAAGCAAACGTCTTTCAATAAATGCTTCATCGATCACACCAGCGGCCATAGATAAAAAATACCACTGCTGTGTTTCTTTCAATCGATCCAGTGTACTGTGCTGCTCAATGATGTGGAGCAGCTCTGGCTCCATCGTCATCTGTTTATACAGCTCCTCAACCAATGAGCTAACGATTAAGTTGAATTCTTTCTCCTTGCTTTTTAATAATTCTAAATCAGCCTCAGTAATCCCTATATAGCTAACTTGCTGGAGTCGTTCTGGACTAAGATTGATCATACCGTCGTTAACATCCCTCTCATAACTGTTTATTTTTCTCAGCCATCCCCTATGGCATCTATATCTCTTGATTATAAAGGTATTATTTCAATAAATTTTAACACTATATTTACCTATATTGCTTAATAATTTTACAAAACCTCACTAGTTGCCCTTAGATTTGGCTTCCTATTCATGAATAAAGGGCTGCCGCAGCAGCCCTTTCAGTTTCAAGCTTTAAATTACGCCGCCATTTCACGGCAAACTTTTGCACAAGCTAAGCAAGCTTCTGCACATTGCTGGCAATGTTCATGATCATGCTTTTGGCATTCGTTGCCGCAGGCTTCACAAGCTTCTGCACAAGCTAAACAAATCTCTTTTGCATATTTACTGTTCATCGACATGGCATGAGCTGCAAACTCGCATATATCCGCACATTCACGATCCAGGCGAATGCACACCTTCATCATCCCCACATGATCCTCATCCAAACAAGCTGAGTAACAGTGATTGCAAGCTATCATACATTTTAAACACTCATCGATACACTCTTTGTAGTTTTGATGTGCCATAACACATTCTCCTCTCAATTCATTAATTAGGATAGTCCCCTACTCTATATATACCCAATTTGAGCAAATAAAAAAGGATTCCGGGGAATCCTTCCGATTGATCAATTATCTAATTAATTTATTGATGGTAACTAATAGTTCATCCAGTACCTCGTTCTCACCTTCCTGGATACGTTCCACTACACAACTTTTCATATGATGCTCCAGCAAAAGCTTGCCCACGCCGTTCAATGCAGATTGGACCGAGGAGATTTGATGCAGCACATCATCACAATAGGTGTCTTTTTCAATTAACCCTTTTAGCCCTCTAACCTGACCTTCAATTCTATTGAGCCGGCTAATCAAATTCTTTTTAGTTTTATCTGAGTGATGACTTTTCCGCTCATCCGTACTGCATGATTCATGCTCGTGAGTCAGATTATCCATGCACCGATCACCCCTTTCCTCGTATTTTTATTATACTATAGCCCCCCTATTCTATTCAAAAAATAAATCATTGATTAGATTTTCAATTCTTCATGAACTATAGCTGAAGTTTCAACCTGAATGGTTGTATGTTGAATTTTGAAATGATCGGCAATTAACCGAATCGCTTGCTGCAAAATGCGTTGGTCATCTGCTTCCTCTTCAATTAAGATATGACAGCTGAGTGAATCTAATCCCGAAGTTATGGTCCAGATATGCAGGTCATGAACATTTCTAACCCCCTCAATGCTTTCGAGGATTTCCTTTACTTCAGCTGGATTAATTGTAATCGGGGTGCCTTCCATAAGGACGTGAACGGTATGTTTGATAATTCCCCATGCCCCTCTAAGAATCAATAGAGCAACCAGTACGCTTATGATTGGATCAGCAACATACCAGCCAAAAATCATCATGATTAAACCGGCAATAATTGCCCCTACTGAACCTAAAGCATCACCAAGCACATGGAGATAAGCACTACGGAGATTAATGTTATTTTTCACATCCCCTTTTCTCATAAGCGACCATGCACTAGCCACATTGGCTAAAAGACCAATACTTGCGATCAGCATCATAGATCCGCTGGCAACTGTCGGCGGCTCAAAAAACCGCCCATAAGCTTCTACAATGATAAATCCAGCAACTACAAATAAAGTAACTCCGTTTAAGAGTGCCGCCAAAATTTCAAATCGATGAAAACCATACGTTTTGTTCGGAGAAGCAGGTTTAGTTGCAAACCAGACCGCTACTAGGCTTAATGCTAGAGAGCTTGCATCGTTTAGCATATGCCCACTGTCCGATAACAGGGCTAAGCTGTTAGTAATCAACCCACCAAAAAACTCCAAAAACATAATTCCAACCGTAATGATCAACGCAATCAAAAGCCCTTTTTTATTTCCACTAGGATCAAAATGTTGATGCCCGTGAGAGTCATGGGAGTGACTGTGTCCTTCATGCGCGTGACTGTGTCCTTCATGCGCGTGACTGTGTCCTTCATGAGCGTGGTCGTGGTTACTGTGATCGTGATTGGACTGTTGCCCGTGTACATTCTCGACCTGATGATTGCGTTTGTTCTTCTTGTTCATCATGCTTAACCTCCTATTACCTTCAGCTAGATAGTATTCGTAGCCCTGCGCAGTTACATTCAAAAGCTCCAGTTAATAATAACATATGAGCATGTATTCATATGTTATTATTAACTGGATTTTTCTTCTTGTCAATAAAAAAGCAACAACAAATGATTGTCTCTGACCTAATAAAATAAAGAGGACCCTCCGCAGCTCTTCCTGCATGAAGGATCCTCTCGAATCAGAACCGTGTATTAAATCAAATCTGATTGTTGCAGCAATCTTTGGATGATAGCCGCAACTTCTGCTCTCGTAATGAAGGCTTGTGGGGCAAGTACATTTCCGCTTCTGCCCGTGATGATTCCTGCTTGCAGGCTGTCTGCGATGCCACTCTTCGCCCAGTCTGATGCTTCATTCGCATCCGTGTAAATGCTCAGCAGCTCGCTTGCTTCTTTGGCCGGAAGATTTGTCTTCAAATCGGTAATCACCATAGCTTTAGCAATAATACTCATCGCCTGTTCCCGAGTAATCTTGTCTGTTGGATGGAACGCTCCATCTTCAAAACCGTTGATTAGCTTATAGGAGTAAGCTGTCTGCACCGCATCATTATACCAATCTGAGACCTTTACATCCGCAAAGGATGTTGTCCCGCTTTCCAACTTCAATCCCAATCCACGTACGATAATCGCCGCAAATTCTGCACGTGTAATCTCCAGATTAGGGTTAAACAAATCGTCGCCGACTCCATTAATAACCTTACGGGAAGCCATCTCATTGACAATGTCCTTAGCCCAGTGGGTGGCGACATCCTTGAAGTTCTGTGGATCTTGAACTACAAAATACGTACTGTTCGTTAAACTGTGTATTTTCGCAAAGTGTTTGCCATCAATGGCAACAATCTGTGTGGGTACATGGCGGAACGTCCCCCCCGCTTCAAGCACTAGCCCAGTCGTGATCTTCTTAAGGTCTACACCATCCGCTAGAGGAATAGTTCTTTCCACATAGGTATTAAACTTAGTGAGTTCAACAGTTTTCCCAGCGTAAGTAACCTTCACCGTGAAATCTAATGGCTGAGCTACCAACGTTAGCTTTTCATTGGCTGCCAACATTTCTATTCTTTTCAGTGCATCCGCAGTCGGAACAGAAATTGAAATTTGCACCTTCACATCTTGTAGAGCAATGTCTGTGCCAAACTGTTTTGAAATTGCACTGATATCAATCTGTGCTGCTGATATTGTATAAGTGCCTTTTGGAGTACGAATGATTAGCAGCGCCTGCTTCTGCTCCATATCTTTGATGATTTGGCCATTAAGCTCGCCAATAATCACATGTGAAGTCGCAGTCACAGGGATAGTTATAATTGCATTCTGGTCTTCCTTTTCGATACGTTGCTCTATTTTTGCCTGATCTACAACAATCGTGGTAACCGTCTGCCCGTTATGCTCAGATATCGTTGCTGTTCCGGCATTTTCAACCTTACCGTTCACCAATACCTCAACCATGCTGCTAGATGGTGTAGCTGTAGCTGTAGCAGTGGATCCTGCTGTTGCAGTTGGTGCAGTTGTTGAAGGTGGTGCAGTCGGTGTTGATGTCGGTGATTCTGTTGGCGTTGGCGTTGGTGTTGGCGGTGATTCTGTTGGCGTTGGCGTTGGTGTTGGCGGTGTAGGTGTAACCTCAACCTCCGTTGATGACTTCGGTGTCACGGAGTTCGAAACTTCAGAAGCTACACTACTACCAGCGCTATTAATCGCTTTAACTGTAAACGAATAAGTGGTTCCATTCGCTAGACCTGTTACCGTTATTGGACTTGTTGCCCCAACCGTTACGATATTACCCGGAGAAGCAGTAACCTCATAATTCGTAATTGGAGTTCCCCCGTTCGAATCAGGAACTGCAAATGTCACAGTCGCCTCGCCATCTCCCGCTACCGCTATTAAGTCCGTAGGTGCAGATGGTGATGTTCTTGGTTTCGTGCTGACTTCGTTAGAAGCTGCACTCTCCCCGCCCGGATTAGATGCCTTAACTACGAAATAATAAGATTGGCCATTAGTTAACCCTGTCACATCATAGTTGTAGACAGATTCGCTTACTGTAGCCACTTGGGTCTCATAGATTCCAGAAGTGATACCTTGATATATAGTGTATCCAATCGCACCCTTCACCGGATCCCATGTTAAGCCGATGAGGCCATTACTTGCCACAGGTGAATGAAGTATTGGCGCGCCCGGCGCTGGAACCTGAGGCGTTCTAGTTACTTCATTGGAAGCCGCACTGATACCATCAGGATTAACAGCTTTAACAATAAAATAATAAGCAGTTCCATTAATTAATCCTACAGCATCGTAACTGTTCTCAGAGCCACTTATAGTAGCTACCTCAGCTCCATAAACACCTGAAGCTGTAGACTGATATACAGCGTAACTATCGGTACCATATACGGGACTCCAAGTAATACGAATATGTCCGTTTCCTGCTGTTACAGACTCAATACTTGGCGCAGCAAGTTCAGGCCAGGTAAGGTCAATAACTGCACTAGTGATCTCTGTAAGTCCTGTCGCATCAAATGCCAGTTGCGCTCCGGTAACTCCAGCTGCATTCGTAGCTCCCAGATCCGTAAAGGAAATGAGGCCCGCTACTGCTGTCAACGTCGTATTCCCCGTCAACGTCCAGCTTCCTGTGTCCTTCTTCGACACAGTAACAACCGTACTGTTGTCGCCAAGGTTTACATTCCCAAACTGATCCAGCAGCGTTATCACTGGCTGCTGCGCGAAGCTACCGCCATTGGTCTGCGGGGCACTTACGCCTGTGGTCAGCTTCATTGTCGCCGTGCTACCTGCGACAGGTGTAATGTTCAGCGCTGTTGCCGCTGGCGTGGCTACGCCTGCTTGGCTGAACACAACAGCCTGTGCTCCCGCTTTATTCAGCTTCAGGTTCACCTGAGCTACACCCTCAACGAAATCAACGTTGATCTTGCTCGGTGAAGCTGCCAAAGCGGTACTTCCTAAGCTTCCGTACGTTCCGTCCGGCGCAACATCATAACCCGTTACCGTCACTTCTTTTGTTCCGGTAAACGTTGTATCCGTATTGCCCAGCGAGTTCTTCACAGTCAGCGTAATGCCATTATCTACACCTACGACAGGCGTTAACGTCGCCGCTGAGGCAGTGATGCTTTGCGCTCCCTGTGGCTCTGGAAGATTCAACGCTACACTAGTGATCTGTGGAAGTCCTGTCGCATCAAATGCCAGTTGCGCTCCGGTGATTCCAGCTGCATTCGTAGCTCCTAGATCCGTAAAGGAAATGACACCTGCTACTGCCGTCAACGTCGTATTCCCCGTCAACGTCCAGCTTCCTGTGTCCTTCTTCGACACAGTAACAACCGTACTGTTGTCGCCAAGGTTTACATTCCCAAACTGATCCAGCAGCGTTATCACTGGCTGCTGCGCGAAGCTACCGCCATTGGCTTGCGGCGCACTTACGCCTGTGGTCAGCTTCATTGTCGCTGTGCTACCTGCGACAGGTGTAATGTTCAGCGCTGTTGCTGCTGGCGTGGCTACGCCTGCTTGGCTGAACACAACCGCTTGCGCGCCAGCTTTGTTCAGCTTCAGATCCACCTGTGCTACACCCGCAACGAAATCAACGTTGATCTTGCTCGGTGAAGCTACCAAAGCGGTACTTCCTAAGCTTCCGTACGTTCCGTCCGGCGCAACATCATAACCCGCTACCGTCACTTCTTTCGTTCCGGTGAACGTTGCATCCGTATCGCCCAGCGAATTTTTCACGGTCAGCGTAATGCCATTATCTACACCTACGACAGGTGTCAACGTCGCCGCTGAGGCGGTGATGCTTTGCGCTCCCTGTGGCTCTGGAAGATTCAACGCTACACTAGTGATCTGTGGAAGTCCTGTCGCATCAAATGCCAGTTGGGCTCCGGTGATTCCAGCTGCATTCGTAGCTCCCAGATCCGTAAAGGAAATGACACCCGCTACTGCCGTCAACGTCGTATTCCCCGTCAACATCCAGCTTCCTGCATCCTTCTTCGAAACAGTAACAATCGTACTGTTGTCGCCAATGTTTACATTCCCAAACTGATCCAGCAGCGTTATCACTGGCTGCTGCGCGAAGCTACCGCCATTGGCTTGCGGGGCACTTACGCCCGTGGTCAGCTTCATTATCGCTGTGCTACCTGCGACAGGTGCAATGTTCAGCGCTGTTGCCGCTGGCGAGGTTACGCCTGCTTGGCTAAACACAACAGCCTGAGCTCCCGCTTTATTCAGCTTAAGGTTCACCTGTGCTACACCCGCAACGAAATCAACGTTGATCTTGCTCGCTGAAGCTGCCAAAGCGGTGATTCCTAAGCTTCCGTACGTTCCGTCCGGCGCAACATCATAACCCGCTACCGTCACTTCTTTTGTTCCGGTAAACGTTGTATCCATATTGCCCAGCGAGTTCTTCACAGTCAGCGTAATGCCATTATCTACACCTACGACAGGCGTCAAGGTCGCTGCTGAGGCGGTGATGCTTTGTGCTCCCTGTGGCTGTGGAAGATTCAACGCTACACTAGTGATCTGTGGAAGTCCTGTCGCATCAAATGCCAGTTGCGCTCCGGTGATTCCAGCTGCATTCGTAGCTCCCAGATCCGTAAAGGAAATGACACCCGCTACTGCCGTCAATGTCGTATTCCCCGTCAACGTCCAGCTTCCAGTGTCCTTCTTCGACACAGTAACAACCGTACTGTTGTCGCCAAGGTTTACATTCCCAAACTGATCCAGCAAAGTAATTACTGGCTGCTGCGCGAAGCTGCCGCCATTGGCTTGCGGAGCACTTACGCCTGTGGTCAGCTTCATTGTCGCTGTGCTACCTGCGACAGGTGTAATGTTCAGCGCTGTTGCCGCTGGCGAGGTTACGCCTGCTTGGCTAAACACAACCGCTTGCGCGCCAGCTTTGTTCAGCTTCAGGTTCACCTGTGCTACACCCTCAACGAAATTAACGTTGATCTTGCTCGGTGAAGCCGCTAAAGCGGTGCTTCCTAAGCTTCCGTACGTTCCGTCCGGCGCAACACCATAACCCGTTACCGTCACTTCTTTTGTTCCGGTAAACGTTGTATCCATATTGCCCAGCGAGTTCTTCACAGTCAGCGTAATGCCATTATCTACACCTACGACAGGTGTCAACGTCGCCGCTGAAGCGGTGATGCTATATGCAAGAGTAGGTCCTAGGTTCAGGGTCATTTTAGTGAAATAATCCCCCACGACCTTAAAGTTAGTACCATCGTAAATAATGCCATTAAGATTAGAGGTAAGATCAGATGTTTCCTGAGTCCACGTGGATCCGTCTGCCGAAGAGAATAACTCCCCCTTCAATCCAACAGCCAGAAAACTCCCATTACCAAAGCTGATATTATTTAGTGCGCTAGCTGATATTGTAACCTTCGTAAAAGTTACCAAATCTTCTGTGGTTAGAATTACTGCCTGCTGGCTAAGTGTATCTTCTCCAACCAGAATATAAGCTCTACCATCATAGGCAATTCCCTTTAAAGAAGTATTGGGGAACCCAATCTCTAAGGGCACATTCCACTGTATTCCATCTGATGATTTTGCGATAACAACGCTCTCTTGCTCATAAGTAGTACTATTGTATTTCATCCCAAGAGCTACAAATTGATTATTCAAGTAAGCTACTGTATTAAATGCAAAATCCCCATTTTTAAATCTCTCTGTCCATGAGGTTCCGTTAACTGAAGAATAAATTCCGCCATAATCGGAAACAGCAACGTACTGATTTGTGCCAAAAGCAACGCCAGTCAGATTGTCCTGCACTCCGGTATCTGTCATAGTCCAAGTATCACCGTTGGTCGAGGTCACCACTTTGGCGTTAAGATTGTAGTTTTCTTTATCTGTAACCGCAATAAACTTCCCTGCTCCATAAGTGACCGCATTCATTCCCGGCAGCTTGGAGGGTGTGACATCGTTCCATACTGCGGAGCTATTAGATTTGTAAATAGAGCCATATTCCCCGGATGAGACGGCAACATAATTGCCATTACCATCCTTAGCAATACTTTTCAGATTACCGCTGACATTACTCCACGCCGATAGGTCAGAAGAAACCAGTAAGCCGTTGCCCCCTGAAGCAACATATTTTCCATTTCCGTAAACCATATTGTTCATCATCATTGTTGTATGGGTATCCGAAGATGTCCACTGGGTGCTGTCCAGCGGAGCCGCAGAAGATTTATAAATTACACCCTGCCCAAACAACAAATAGCTCCCATTTAAAGAACCTCCCCCATAAAATTGCTTGTTATCCCATGAGGCATCAACGGTCCAATTAGCACCGTCTGTAGAGGTGAATACTTTTTTAGCATACGGAGTCACGATATAACTAAAGAAACGATTATTTAAATAGATTACATTCGTAACATAAGGCCAACTAGAGTTATAGTGGTTGATCACAAGATCGGTTAAGGTGACCGTTGTCCAATTGATCAGATTCGTTGAGGTATAATAGACAGCATTGTTAGCAGAGACCACATATTTGTTGTTGCCATAAGCAATATCCGTTAAGCTTTGCATTCCGAATATTGCATTGGTAGAAGTGATTCCTGTGTCTGTCCAGTTAATGCCATCCGAGGATTGTAGTAGAGTTACATCATAAGAAGGTGGATTGGTGCCAGGTTTATATACTGACTGCCATACAAAGAACTTTTCATTGACCGCTTTCAACCTTTCCGGTGTGATAGCTAACGTTTTTTTTGTCCAATTTTCACCATCGAGTGAATTGTAAACTGCCTTTTCGCTACCATCAATAGCTAAGAACAGCCCATTAGCGAACACAATAGAAGTTAGTTTGGGGTTCCCCGCCTTTTTTGAGATAGACCAATCTACGCCATTTGATGATGTAGATATCCCTCCTTGGCCCACCGCTACAAAAACATTGTTACCAAAAGCAACACTGCTCAAATTTCCAGCTGATGTGGAGCTTTGATCTATGATATTGCTATTGCTATTGCTGGGTGCTGCATAAATTACTGCAGGCATAAACAGAGAACTGACGATAGAGAATACTAAACTTATTGCTAATAAAAGATTGCCACTCCGCTTAATCACAATTTTCCCCCTTTGGCATTACACCAAAATATAAATACTTCCACCATATGGAGATTAGATGTCTTTTCTAAGATTTGTAGCCATTTGGTTTGATTTTTATATCGGTATAATCCGAGAGAATTATTACGAATTTAACATTAAATTTTGATTAAAAACAACAATAATTTACACGCTTCACCTATCCATTTCCACAACCTTACAAATGAGAAAAAAACCTATTAAATATCAGGACTTAATCCTGAATTTAATAGGCTTTCAAGCTTTTTCTCGTAGAACTTTTTAAGCTGCTTAATCTTTTTTATTAAATAGAAATCGCTGCTTCTAAAGCTACTTCCATCATGCCGTTGAAAGAATTTTGTCTTTCTTCTGCCGTGGTTACAGCATGAGTAACTAACGAATCGGAAATGGTAAGAATACATGCAGCTTGTTTACCTAACACTTTCGCATTATGGAACAACGCATAACTCTCCATTTCTACACAAACACAGCCATGTTCATTGTAAAATTCATTAACTCCAGGCACATTGTCTTCATGATAGAATACATCGCTGGAATGAATTCTCGCCGTCAGAACTGGCTTGTTAATACGTGTAGCCGCTGCTTCAATGACTTCGTTCAATTCTTTACTTGGCAGCTGGATATCTCCTTCTACACCGCTTTGCACATAGGCATATGTAGATTCACTCCACGCGCTATCCGCCAACACCACGTCAAATAAATTCAATTTATCAGTATATGCTCCAGCACTACCGATACGAATGATGTTTTCCACACCATAGTTTTTGTATAGTTCATAAGAATAAATACCGATACTTGGCATTCCCATTCCCGAACCCATTACCGAAACCTCTTTGCCTTTATAAGTTCCTGTATATCCAAACATATTACGTACCGTATTAAATTGGGTTGGGTTCTCCAAATAGGTTTCTGCAATATACTTCGCTCTCAAAGGATCTCCTGGCATTAATACTGTTTTGGCGATTTCACCATTTTGTGCTGCATTGTGCGGCGTTGACATAATTTATTCCTCCTATGTTGATTACTCATTACTATCTTACTATACCATTCATGATTTTAAATATACGTTTAAAATTTTCTTTTATTGCGACAAAAATACTGCTACTGAATCTCTTTTTATAATTTATTAGCAAACTCGTTAAGTTTTTGGGACATTATCTTTATTTCCTCAATAAATGTAGAAGTATGCTGAACAGATGCCGCCTGTTCTTGGCCGATAGCTGCTATCTTCTCTATCGAATTAGCCATTTGATTCGTAATTCCCTTAATCTGTAACATGGTTTTATTTATGTTTTGCGTCGAGGCGACGGTTTCCCTTGAAAATTTCCGGATTTCCTTGGCTACGACTTCAAAACTTCTACCTTTCTCACCTGCATGCGCTGCTTCTATTGCAGCATTCAGCCCAAGTAAATTCGTTTGATCAGCAACCCTGTTTATAATGGATAGGACTTCTGTTGTATTCTCCACATCTTTTCCAGCCTGCTGAGATTGAATGAGTAGTTCCTGAGAGTGATCGGAAAGTGAACTTACGCCATAGGAAATATTATTAATTTGCTCATTGGCTTGGGATAATGATTCCGAGATTTGTTCTACAATGGCTTTTAATTCACTTTGTCTTCGAATCTGAACTGCAATCCCGCCAATGACTTGTCCCGTTTGATCGTGAAGAGGTGTTGCTGTACCTGTAAACTCAAATCCATAAAAGTGGGCTGGAACATCGGACTTCAAGGTACGATTCTCTTGTATCGCTAAGTAAAGTGGTTCTTCTTTGTGTAAAGGTTGTCCTTCGTTAATGTTTAAATTTATGGTGTCGCCAGGAAAATAAGCAACGAACCGTTCCAAATCACATATCGCTATTGATAAATCAGCGGGGATAGATAATTTTATAATTGGTATAAGTGAGATAAATTTGTCTAACGATTCAATGTTGTTAATCACAGAAATATAGTCTCCATTCCAGCAAAACGTTATTTATAGCGCACCAAGTCTAACCAGATCATGCCTTACATACATGCATTTAATCTAAACCCTTAATTTTGCTTAATTCATATTTTAGATATGTATTCGCGAAAATCTTCATAAAATCCTCCAAAAAAGTTTACAAACACCCATTTCTCTCTCACAAAAGATAAAAAAAGCCCCCACTTTGTGAAAAGTGAGGGCTTTCGTTCTCTTGCTGTTACTAACAATATCGATTAGTTACGGATCAGATAATCAAATGCTCCTAGCGCTGCAGTTGCACCGGATCCCATCGAGATAATGATTTGTTTATAAGCACTATTAGTGCAGTCACCAGCAGCAAATACTCCTGGTAAGCTAGTAGCACCATGGCTATCTACAACAATCTCACCTACGCGAGTACGTTCAACTGTGTCACCTAGCCATTCTGTATTTGGAACCAGACCAATCTGTACAAATACACCCTGCAATTCAACATGGTGAGTCTCTTCTGTCGCACGATCAACATAAGAAATACCATTTACCTTATCAGTTCCGGTAATCTCTTTAGTTTGCACGTTTTTAAGAACAGTAACGTTAGGAAGGCTATAGAGACGATCTTGCAGTACAGCATCAGCTTTGAGCTCTGGAGCAAATTCCAGAACCGTTACATGCTTCACTATACCTGCAAGGTCAATAGCTGCCTCAATACCTGAGTTACCGCCGCCAACAACTGCAACATCTTTGCCTGCAAACAAAGGACCATCACAGTGTGGGCAGTAGGCTACACCTTTGTTCTTGAATTCAGCTTCACCAGGCACGCCCATATTCCGCCAACGAGCACCTGTAGACAGAATGACCGTCTTACTCTTTAGAACAGCACCGTTCTCAAGTTCAACTTCAATTAAGTCATTTTTGTCTAGACGTCTGACACGCTGCAATTTCATCACATCAATGCCATACTCTTTTACTTGCTCTTCAAGTTTAGCTACGAGTTGAGGACCTTCAGTGTACTTCACACTAATAAAGTTCTCGATACCAAGCGTGTCGTTAACCTGTCCGCCAAAGCGTTCAGCAACAATACCTGTACGAATACCTTTACGTGCCGCATAAATGGCTGCACTTGCACCAGCTGGGCCGCTGCCGACAACAAGCACATCATATGGAGCTTTATTGTCAAACTCAGATGCGTCCACACTGCTGCCCATTTTAGCTAAAATTTCTTCAACCGTCATACGACCACTTTCGAAAAATTCACCATTAAGGTAGACGCTTGGAACAGACATAATTTCTTTGCTTTCTACCTCTTCTTTGAATACTCCACCGTCAATCATCGTATGGGTAATGCCCGGATTAAAGATACTCATAAGATTCAGTGCTTGTACAACATCAGGGCAATTATGACAGCTCAGGCTAACATAAGTTTCAAACTTATATTCACCACTAATGCCTTTGATCTGATCAATTACACTTTGCTCAACCTTAGGAGCTCTTCCGCTAACCTGCAACAGAGCCAATACTAATGAAGTAAATTCGTGTCCAAGCGGAGTTCCGGCAAAGGTTACGCCTGTATCTTCACCCACACGATTTACACTAAAGCTTGGGGTTCTAGACAGTTCGGTTCTTTCCACCGTAATCCTAGGTGACATTTTGGCAATTTCATCAACTAGTTCGGTCATCTCTTGTGATGCCTCGTCAGCGCCTGCACTGAGTTTCAGTACTACATCGCCTTCCAAGAGTTCTAGGTATTGCGCTAGTTGAGCTTTTATTTCTTGATCTAGTTTCATTTAGCTTTCGCTCCTTAAATCTTACCTACAAGATCGAGACTTGGTTTAAGAGTTTCTGCACCTTCCGACCATTTCGCTGGGCAAACTTCACCTGGATGATTGCGTACATATTGCGCTGCTTTAATTTTGTTAACAAGAGCGCTAGCATCACGGCCGATACCACCAGCATTAATCTCAACAGTTTGAATAACACCGTCTGGATCAATGATGAATGTACCACGATCAGCAAGACCGTCAGCTTCGATCAATACATCAAAGTTGCGGGAAACCACATGGGAAGGATCGCCGATCATAATGTATTTCACCTTGCCAATTGCTGCGGAGCTTTCATGCCATGCTTTATGTGTAAAGTGTGTGTCAGTAGAAACGGAATATACTTCAACACCTAGTTGTTTGAGGGTTTCATATTGGTTCTGCAAATCTTCTAGTTCAGTTGGGCATACGAATGTGAAGTCAGCTGGGTAAAAGCAAACTACACTCCATTTACCTTTGAAGTTTTCTTCTGTAACATCGATAAATTTCCCATCTTGAAATGCGCTTGCTTTGAATGGTAGTACTTCTGTTCCGATTAATGACATATTGTTTAATCTCCTTTGGGTTTAATTTATGAATAGAGTGGATACTATTTATAATTATTATAATTAACCAAATTAAGGCCTGTCAAGTTATTTATAATAATTCTAATATGATAATCGTTGTCAGTCGCTAAATGTTCATACAAATTCCTTTCTTTCGGATTTAAATACAACACTTTATCATCTGACTGATGCTCATTCGTGCTTATTGACTATTATGGTTTAGTTTACATGTTTTATGTAGTTCAATTTCTACAATTCGATGTCTTCTACTATTACATTGATAATATTCAAGGATTCTTCCGCTACTGTTGGGTTAGAATAATATCGATTTCCATTATAGGTGATCAGTGCTTTCCATAAAGCCCACCCTCTTGCTCTATTCCACGTTTGTGCATCCATGTTTAATACCTTTTTAAAGATCCTTCTACTAGCCTGATCAAAAAAAGTCCACGCCATTGCAGCATCACAAGCAGGATCACCCACCCCTAATATGCCAAAATCAATGACTGCACAAAGCTGTCCGTCTTTGACTAATATATTTCCAGGTGCGACATCACCATGAACCCAAACTGGTTCTGACTCCCATTCAGAGTCTAATGCCAGTTCCCAGATCTTTTTCAATAGACCTTCATTAAAAATATCTTTATTATGCTCAATCGCATTTCTAGATTCCTCATCATATACAGCTAAGGACCCACCTCTATAAAAATTATGCTCTCCGGCTAAAGGTCCCCCACTAGCATCAATAGACTGTAATTCAATTAAAAAGCTTCCCAAGTCTCTCGCAAATTGATTGAGATCATTAATGTTCTCATGGGATAAAGTCTCTCCCTTTAGCCAATTATTAATAGACCAAGGCCAGGGATATTCTTTGGTAGGTGTCCCTTTCGCTAATGGTGTTGAAATAGGTAACGTCAGTCCTTTCTTTAAAAAAGGTAACCATTGTTGTTCTTTCTCCACTTGAGGAACATAAGCGACTGCACTTGGTAATCGCACACTCATCTGTTCACCTAAATGAAAAGTCCGATTATCATGCCCACTGAATTTCACAGGTCTGATCTCTAAATCGGACCATTCAGGAAATTGTTCATTTATTAATCTTGCTACTAAATCGACGTCTATAGTATTCATAAATATCTCCAATCATGATTTACAAGCATTATTTGGTTGTCTTAAATATTTTCTAGTGACATATGGTATGTGTAAGCTTTATATATTAGTTATAAAGTACAAAGAGAATATACTTTTTTTATAGCTCGATATATATCAGAAGGAGATCTTTGTATATGGAATATGATAGCCTTATCAATGAAATTAAACACTCCTATCAAATAAATATAGAGAATATCAGCCTTCATCGTGAGATGATCGGTAGGGTGTATTTTTTGCAGAACCAAGAGAAAAAGTATATGTTCAAAATATTTCGTAGCTTTAAAACGGATGATGCTCTGCAGACGGTTCGCATCCTCGATTATTTAAAAGCTAACTCATATCCAGCAGTTTCTGTGATTAGAACTGTACAGAATGATAGCCACATTATACTCAGTAGTCAGGCTAGCAGCTGCGTTGGAATACTATACGATTATGTCGAGGGAGCAACACCCGATGGTAAAATCGAGGCGAAGAGCATCGGGACACAGATCGGGAAACTCCATAACTTAATGGAGCGATACCCCGAGAAGCTTATCCGTAGAACAAAATTCGATTACATCGATGGTTATATCTCCAATATGCAAGATCTCCAATTTGACCCAGGAAAAATCCTTGAACTAAATCATTACGGCAATGAATTATGGGAACGTATCACAAGGCTTCCCAAAAGCTTTTGTCACGGTGACCTTCACACAGGAAATATGCTCAGAAATGAGTGCGGTGAATATATTCTTTTGGACTTCGATGATGCTTCGGGTGATTATCCGAGTATGGATGTTGCATACATGTGTGATGCTACCGATTTTAATCACTCAAATGAATCGATGTATGATCAAACCATGCGTTTGTACGAACGTTTCTATTCGGGTTATAGTACAACACGTACAATAAGTAGTAATGAGTTTAAGGCTCTTTTCGATTTTATTGCGATCAGACATTTTCAAATCATCTCAAGAATAGTGCAGTGTCAAGGATTGCAAAGTATATCCAAAGAATTCTGCGATGAACAATATAGTTGGCTTATGAAATGGCAAGAACTTTGCATTAAACACGGGTAAAAATACTGACGTTTCAATCTGTACTATATAAAAACAACCTCAGTACGGGTTCATCCCGAACTGAGGCTATTTCTGTTAACTTATATAGGTCCTACTTCAAATAGGTTCCTGACTCTCCGATTCCACCACTACCGTTCAATACATACACCCGTGCATTTCCTTTACCGGAGCAGTTGATTGTGATCACACCGTTGGTAACGGTTTTGGTATCACCAGTCACTGCATCCACATAAGTTCCGTTAGGAATTCCAGTGAATGTTGCATTTCCTGAGATTGTAACCAAAGCAAAGCTATCGATTCCTTGGCTACTATCAGTGTATCTTCTTTTAAATGCCAAATCACCTGATACATTTTCTGTAGAATATTGGCCTTTTTGCAAAGCAGGAACAGCTCTTCTAATTAAATTAAGTTGTCTGATATGTTTCGCCAGAGGATAATTTAACGAGTCTGCAAGTGTGCCAGTAGCATTGGTATATTTACCGTAATCTTGAACAGTAACACTACCCTCAATATGATCGCCAAAGTAAGCACGGCCTGTTGTACTTAACGGCGCATTTGGACCTACATCAATGACTGATCCTTTTTTGAACTCAATTTCAGAACCATAATAGATCGCAGGTATTCCTCGGAAGGTGAACATCAGCGCGAGATTCTCAGCCCAAGTGTCCTGTGTGCCGGCAAATCTTTGATTTTCTGGTGCTTGGTCAGGTGCATAGTCATGAGAGTCAATATAAGTTACATTCCAGGTAGCATCATTATAGAATTGATCACCGCTTCTCATACTAAATGCTTCCTGAGCAGTCTTGAAGGCCCAGTGCATTGGAAAATCAATAACATCCATACCCGATTTCTTCGAATAATCAGGCGTATGATAAGTATTTCCTGTTAAAAAAGCATTGTTCGAGGTAGGTTGTCCTGCTGTAGTAGAGTTATCTGCCCACTCTTGTTCCACCGATAGCTTATTGGAAGCGTAGTCATTTTGACCGTCACCTGGATAGGGTTTTGAGCTTTTCCAAGTATAAAATGGTGTTGATATCGCCGGAATTCCACTGTTCCACACATCTCTGTACCGAGTAGCCACTTCCCCAAAGACAAAGAAGTCTGAGCCCCCTCTTGTTTTCCATGCCGGCACAAAATATTTGTTAAAAATATACCGGCTTACATGCTTTACAGTATCGACCCGGAAAGCATCCACACCCATATCAATATATTGATTATAGCTGTCGATTAGATACTGATTCACTAGAGGATTCTCTGTGTTTAAGTCCACACAGTCTCCCGCAATCTGTCCTGTCTGGACGGTGTAAGACTCCCAAGAAAGACTTTTTTCCGTATGGTAAATATTATTGTTAGTCTCCGCAGTCTTCATTAAGGCAAGTCTTGCCTGATATTGCTGATCCGGGGTCATGGAATCATAGTTAGCTGGCAGCTTATCCGTAATTTTGAGCATGTTACTCACGGTGTCCGCCGCCGTTGGATCTTTTTTGAACATCGGGAACAGATTTTCTTCTCCAAAATTACCGGTATGATTGACGACAATATCTTGAATAACCTTTATCCCTCTAGCGTGTGCTGCATTGATCAAATCCTGATAAGATGCCCCTGCGGATTCATATCTTGGATCTACTTTTGCAAAATTTATTGCATGGTACCCATGATAATCATAACCGCTGGCATTCTGCACCACAGGTGTAATCCAGATGGCACTGAATCCTAAGGCTTTAATGTAATCGAGCTTTTGAATCAGTCCTTTGAAATCCCCTCGCCAAGCTGGATCAGAGTCCGGATTTCCTGCCTTGGCATCCTCCCATGCATGCTCATTGTTACTCGAATCACCATCATAAAACCGGGAAGTGATTACAAAATAAATCGTATCTTCACGAAAATCGCCCTTATTACCAATGTTATAAACAAAACTCTGTTTAGTTTCATTTCCGGCACCATCGATCACAAGGAATTTTAAGGTTGTCGTCTTATTAATCAAGATAGACGGTCCGGTAAGAGATGTCAGTGCATTGCCTGAAATATAGACTTTTGAACTCATTGTTGGTTCCGTACCATTATCTGTGTAATATGCTGTGGTTGTTGCCGCCTTGTTGTCTTTTATATTAAAAGATACGGAAACCGCTGAGCTCGAATTCCCAACAGGCAGATTCGCAGTGATAATCGGAGCTTGCAAATCGGCATTCAGATCAATCACATAAGCAAAAGAGCCTACATTACCCGCTTGCCCTATAGAGTTAACGCCGAATGCTTTGATAGTCAAAGAAGAAGGTACTTGGATTGGAGTCGTATACAACGTTGAGGTTGTCGTAGGTGTTGATCCGTCGGTCGTATAATAAATTTTATCGCCGCTATTTGTACTGGATAGGGTCACCGTTTGGGCAGAATCATAGGTTTTGGGCACAGGCGAGACGGATATCACCGGAACCTTAGGAACGTCTGGATTGGCATCATACCATACGTTATCTGAGTTATACCAGCCCTCTTTTACGCTGCGAGATAAGTCAGCCGTCTGTTTGCCATTGCCGTCATTAAAGATCAGGCTTGCCCCTGTAGCATTTGGAACAGTATAGCTATACCAATCGTTCCCGTCCGATTTCATCAGTATTCCCGGCCATGCTCCACTAGTCGGAACGGTTGCCGGATTCAGATTCCAGTAATGGATGCGGATCGCTGCATTCCAGCTTGCTGGTTTCTTAAAGTGAACGGTTAGCCCCGCTGAAGTAGGTGTAGGTGTTGGCGTCACTGTTGGCGTTGGTGTGGGTGTTATGGTAGGTGTTGGCGTCACTGTTGGTGTAGGAGTTACCGTAGGTGTTGGCGTCACTGTTGGTGTAGGAGTTACCGTAGGTGTAGGAGTTACCGTAGGTGTTGGCGTCACTGTTGGGGTAGGAGTTACCGTAGGTGTTGGTGTCACTGTTGGGGTAGGAGTTATCGTTGGTGTTGGTGTAGCTCCGGCCGAAAGGGTCACATAGTCGATATTAATATTCCCGCTATCATCCGAGTCATATTTATAAGCAAGCGTGTTATTTCCTGCCTGTAAAGAGAGTGTTTCTGTTTGGTCTGCCCATGTATCCCAGTTGGTCAGGTTGGCTAATGTTGTCTGTGTAACCTTTATTCCATTGACATAAATGGACACTTTTTTAGCACTGCCGGATGCATTAGCATAGTGAAGCGTGGCATTATAGGACCCTGCTGCGGAAGCCTGGACGTTAAAAGTGGTGGCTGCTCCTGTAGTTGTATATCCATCAACAAAACCAGTGCCCGAATATCCAGTGTGATTCGTATTTACTTTTGCACCACCAGATAGGGATGCACTCTCTGCTTCGTATTTTCCGGCGACCGGAATAACAACCGTCCAGTTCTTCCCGCCGTTATTGTCCCAACTATCCGTTGGAGCCGTGATGTGATAACAATAAACTAGGGTGGCACCTTCCTGAACGTTGAGGTTGGCGATGAACGTGGTTCCATTTTTGGTCATCACCGTGTCCGTAGTATTAGCCCAGTTATTCGTAGTCCAATGTAAGGTCACAGCTGCCGCTGTAGGATTGGTATAGGTGACTGTATGATCCGTATTGCTGGCCGATGCTCCACCCGATAAACCAAATAAACTAAAAATGAGTGAAAAAATAATTAACCACGAAATATAACGCCTGGATTGTTTGGATACCAAGTAAATAACCTCCTCATAATTTTAAGTGCAGCTTACGATTTTAAGCCCATCGTGATGTGCAAACGTTTGCAAAAATGAGAAAAAAAGAAATACTTAATAGTTTTAATCTCCTCCTTCAATGATTAATAAGGAAAAAACTCATTGTATGCGTTTACAAACGGTTCAATATCTGATGAATTTTCCTTGTTAAGATTATAGGCGCCAAACTTTTGCTGGTCAATGCATCTTTTAGGCTATAATTCAATCGTTTTCACTATAAGTACCCTAAGATAGCAGGTAAATTGTTCAGGTTCTTAGCCAGCCAATTCATTTCTTTTGCAAAACGTTTTGGAGGTACACTATGTTTGTCCATCGCGGCATTAATCCACCACGGGCTTTCCATATACCACAACAACTGCAATGATTTTGTTAAATACCCCTGCTCCACCGTTCGTTCCTCACGATATCCGTCAATAAATGCTGAAGCTAGTGCTCCATCTAAATCTTCATCTAAAGCAGATGACATCACTGCTCGCGCTACATCAAGCTGCGGATAATCATATTTGAACCGATCAAAATCTAGAATTGCAGACAATTGGCTATCTTGAAATAAAAGATTATCAACCCATAAATCACGATGTGCCCATCCAGCTACAAGTCCTTCGAATATTTCCGGATCTATTTCTTCAGTCGCTCTCAGTTGTATCTCTAGGTCAGTGATGAGTGAAGTTTTGCCCATTTCCTTTGATTGTTGTAGGAGTACATTCCAATGTTCTAAACGTTCCTCAGGGCTTTGGGGAATAAATTGTGGGGTTCTTTTCAAACTAAGGGTCCCATCATTTAATAAACGATGCATTTTACCTGTGGCACGACCCAAATCAAACATTTGAAGGATGTTAATTTTGCCCGGCTCTATGACACGCCCTTCACAATATTCCATAACCATAAACGTCTCTCCCATATCTGATTCCAATAAAACTTTATGGTTATAAGCCAACAATTCGGGACATGGGAGCCCCTGTAGATACAGTCTTTTCTGTTGAGAAAAAGCAAAGTTCAGCTCTTCTGGGTTATACAATTTATATCTTTTTTTGTTGTATTGTTTAAGTAGAAATGGTCCTGAATCCGTTATAATTTTCCATTTAAGATTTAACCAGCCACGTTTTATTGGGGTAGCATGAAGGACTTTCAATCCAAAAAAATGATAGAAACTATTACTTAAATCCTCTAAAATGGCTTCCTCTGAACGAATCGCTTCCAATTCATCAACTCCTATCTATTCAAAGTATAAAAGAAGAAGCCGCCAATGACGACTTCTTTTAGATATTTCTTTTTAGCAGAAAAAGTTATCTATAAATGAGGCTCCCGCCTTGGAGAAACTCTTGCGCCTTCTCTTGCATTCCTGATTCAATTCTCGTCGTATTCCGGATATTATGAGAGATCTTCATACTGCAAAATTTCGGCCCGCACATGGAACAGAAATGAGCTGTTTTAGCGCCTTCCGCAGGCAATGTCTCATCATGATATTCGAGCGCTCGCTCAGGATCTAACGATAAATGAAATTGATCACGCCAACGAAATTCAAAACGGGCTTTCGAAAGAGCATTATCCCGGTCTTGTGCTCCTTTATGCCCTTTCGCCAAATCTGCGGCATGAGCCGCTATTTTATAAGTAATGACCCCTATACGTACATCTTCCTTATTAGGCAGGCCAAGATGTTCCTTCGGAGTTACGTAACATAACATAGCTGTACCGAACCAACCAATCATCGCTGCACCTATAGCAGAGGTAATATGATCATAACCAGGCGCAATATCTGTAGTCAGTGGACCTAATGTATAAAAAGGGGCTTCGTTACAAGTTTCAAGTTGCTTATCCATATTCTCTTTAATCAAGTGCATCGGCACATGTCCTGGACCCTCTACCATCACCTGTACATCATGACTCCAAGCTATAGCTGTTAATTCACCTAACGTCTCTAACTCGGCAAATTGTGCTTCATCATTCGCATCAGCAATCGAACCCGGACGTAATCCATCGCCTAGGGAAAAAGAAACATCGTACAGCTTCATGATTTCACATATCTCTTCAAAATGTGTATATAAAAAGTTCTCTTGATGATGCGCAAGACACCATGCCGCCATGATGGAGCCACCTCTTGAAACAATGCCTGTCATACGTTGTACCGTCAACGGGATATAACGAAGCAGAACCCCCGCATGAATGGTAAAATAATCAACCCCTTGCTCCGCTTGCTCAATGAGCGTATCACGGTACACTTCCCATGTTAAATCTTCCGCTTTCCCATTCACTTTTTCCAACGCTTGATAGATAGGCACCGTTCCAATAGGAACAGGAGAATTACGGATGATCCACTCGCGTGTCGTATGGATGTTTTTACCTGTGGAGAGATCCATTATATTATCTGCACCCCAGCGGGTGGCCCATCTCATCTTCTCTACCTCTTCTTCTATGGATGAGGATACTGCGGAATTTCCTATATTGGCATTGATCTTCACTAAAAAATTGCGTCCAATAATCATTGGTTCACTCTCTGGATGATTGATATTCGCTGGAATGATGGCGCGGCCGCGGGCTACTTCATCTCTTACAAATTCCGGTGTCACATTCTCACGAATCGCAACGTATTCCATTTCAGAAGTAATAATCCCTTTGCGTGCATAATGCATTTGAGAGACATTACGCCCCTTTTTCGCTCGCAAAGGTTTTCTATGGAGCGCTGGAAACACTTCCGCCACAGCTTTTCCCGTTGCATTCCCGTTATCTTCAGGCTTCACGGTTCTTCCTTCGTACGCTTCCGCATCCCCTCGTTCCTCAATCCAGCTTAGACGATTGGGCTCTAACCCCTGACGAATATCAGTATGAATATTAGCATCCGTATAAGCCCCGCTTGTGTCATAGACATGAATTGGAGCATTCTCCTCTTCGCCGTCTATGCCCGCAGTTGGACTAAGTGAGATCTCCCGCATAGGCACCTGAATATCAGACCGTGAACCCTTTACATACACTTTTTGACTTGCTGGAAAAGCTGATAGATTGATTGGATCGTTGTTCAATTCGCTTGTCATCTCAATTCCTCCTATAAGGTGATTTGATCAAGCGGAGACGGTCTACTCCCCACACATAGAAAAGGCCACATCTGTATTAAGATGCGGCCTTAGAGTAGACAAATAGAAATAGAGCTCCATTTCCTCCGCTGGCATTATCCAGATCAGGTTTGACGGTCGATAGTTATAACTATCCTCTCAGCCTGGTCCCACCAAGCTCCCGTGACTATATAATTGCTACTTCAAAGTATAACCGAAAAGAGAGAATTATCCAAATCTACTCAAATGTGAGATCAATGTATACGTTAGTTTAACACCAATACCCCAAATCCTTCCAGAAGCACCTCGCCCGACAATGTTGTGCCGCTCAGTAAATCTGTTTTGGTCTCATGAAGATGGATCGTGACAGGAGTCTCATTATAATTAAGCAAAAAAGCATAACTGGAAGAAGCTCCGGTACGGACTTGCAGCTCTACCTCTTCTGGGAGCTCCAGCCAATCTGCTGGCGATTGTAGATCAATTAAATTTATGATCTCAGCCGCTGCCTGTTCATTAAATACGGCTCCGTAATACCAAACCTCACCCTTGCCGCGACGATTTCTAGTTACCGCCGGTTTTCCCGCATAATAATCAGAGGCGTAAACCGCCATCACTTCAACCGAAGCTTCCTCTATTTTGAGAATATCATTAAAGTCATCTGCTCCTGTAACGACTTCGGTCACGCCCGACCAGCTAATTGTTGTTGGCTGACGACTGCCCTTAACCATTGTGAATTCTTCAACTGTGATCCCGCATAGATCCTTAGCAGCACCTGGGAAAGGACGCATATAACATTGACCGCGCCCATCCTTATAGCCGGTTCTACAGCCGAAGATCAGTTTGCCGCCTTGCTGAACATATTCATCCAGCAGTGCTGCTGTCTCATCTGTCATAATCGCTGGGTGAGGATAGATAAGCACGTCGTACCTTGCAAGCTCCTCCAGCGTTGTTTTTTTGCGTAAATAGAGTACGTCATTCGGGATATGCTTCCGCTGAAGCGCCTTGTACCACTCCTTATTGCTCTTCCACATAAACGGGCCATGCCAAACATCGTATTCTCCATCCCACTCATTGTCATAATCACGAACAATAGCAATGTTAGCCTGATTACGAGTACCGACAAACGCATGACCTGCTGCTGCCAGCTCCTGACCGATCTGCCCTGCTTCCCGCACTCTCCGGTTAGGCTGATTATGATAGTCATTGATTCCATGCCAATAAATTTCATTGCCCATCGTAGCTGTCCGCCAGCGGAAATATAACACCATATCTGCTCCATGAGCGATCGACTGATAAGTCCATAACCGCATCTGCCCGGGCTTTGGAGAAGGCATATCCATCCGGTTCACCCAGCCACCCGGGCCCGACTGCTGCTCCATAATGCAGAAATTCGGGGATATCGAACGAACAACAGATAACGACAGTCCCCAGCCTCTATCATTCAGCGGATTCCGCTCATTCGGGTCATAAAAAATAGTAGAGAACTGAGGATAGGAATCATAGCTGAAGAAATCCAACAGTTCATCCGTCATTTCATGGCTATCGAGATGCCCGAACAGACCGTTCGTGGTTACCCACTGCTTAGGGGCTAGTTTACGGATGATATCCGCTTGGTTTTTGGCAAAAGAAATTGTATTGTCCGAAATAAACCGTTTTTCATCCAATGCCTGATGAGGATTGGGTTGCTTCGGTACTGGAGTCGGACGTGGAAGATAGACCTGAGACCAGTCACTATAGCTTTGATTCCAAAAAACAGCTCCCCAAGCCTCGTTCAAATGCTCAAGTGTAACATATTTCTGCTGTAGCCATTCCCGGAAAGCCTTATGGTCACTCTCCGAATAAAATTCACTGATCTCACAGTTGAGTTCATTATCAATTTGCCAGCCAACTACACCCGGATGATTGCCGTAATGTTCAGCCATTTGTTCTGCAATACGTGCACACAGTTCCCGGTATTTAGGACTGCTGTAATTATAATGACGGCGCATGCCATGCTGAAGTGTAACACCTTCGTAGGTTACATTTAAAACTTCGGGATACTTATCAGTCAACCAAGCTGGAGGCGTCGCCGTCGGAGTACCAAGTACAACCTGAAGACCATATTTATGTGCTAGATCAATCGCCCGATCAAAGAGCCCGAACTGAAACTGCCCTTCTGCCGGTTCAAAAATAGACCAAGCAAACTCCCCCATCCGAATGATTGTAAAGCCGAGTTCACGCATCCGGCGATAATCGTCCTCCCACATGTTTTCTGGCCAGTGCTCCGGATAATAACAAACGCCAAGCTCGAATTTTTCAGTTGCGACAGGTTTCTTCATCATTACCTCCAAAGTATTAAAAATATGCTTTCAATATTTTATAATTCTATTGTAGTATCAATAATAAGAGGTCTTATATAACAAAATATTGCTATCATATAATAATCTTGCGTTCATTGCCTTAATCCAACTTGCGCTCTGTTGCGCTACAGAAATGGGTGCTGCCAAACATGAAGAAACAATGGTATTTGCCGACACCGGCTTTTTCGAAATATGTCTGTTATCCTGAATTTTTGGGACATTACACTCACTTTCCACAACATACAGAGAGAAGAAGCGAAGGTTTTCTGGGGAGCTATAACCTGCATTTGATCTTTGGTGGGGAGGGTTATGTATTCCATGAGGGCGAACGTATTCCGATGAGTAGAGGACGAGGTTTTCTGTACCCTAAAGGGGCTTATCAGCAATACGGCTCTGACCCAGGCGAGCCTTGGGATGTCCGCTGGGTTCATTTTAACACTGAAATTGTCCTTCCCTTATTAGAAGAAGTGGACCAGTCTCGTGCATACCTGTTCACTTTTGATTTGGATGCTAAGCTGGACGAGCTATTCGAGGAAATGTACCTACTAAGCGCTTCCTACGTGACCCGTAGCGAGCCAAGACTATCTGCTCTGCTGTATGAGCTTCTAGTAAAATTGCTGCAGAACTCCGAGCCGCTTCACGGCTCAGTACCGCACGAGGTTAGGCAGTCCATCCGCAGTGCTGCAGATATCATCCATGTCGAATGTGCCAGCCCTTGGTCTCTGGAATCGATGGCAAGATTGACCGGGTACAGCAGCTATCATTTTCTAAGGCTGTTCCGGGTGGTTATGGGTAAAACACCTAACCGTTATTTAACCGATTGTCGGCTGGCTAAAGCCAAGCTTTTACTAGTTTCCACAGGACTCTCCATTGCTCAGGTTGCTACTCAGTCCGGTTTTGCCCAGTCCAGCTATTTCATTAAAGTGTTCAGAAGGTTTGAAGGCATGTCTCCTGTGAAGTACCGGCAGGCTTTTGGGGCGTAGAGGATCTTCCTTCAGTCCGTAGAGATTCAATCATAGTCTCTTGGATTTATCACCCTTAAAGATCATCCTTAAGAGAAATTTCACTCTCAATATCTAGACTTATTGTTTCGGAATGAAGCTCCCCTTCATTATCATTCCATGTAATAGATAAAGTGGTATTTTCATAATTTTGTCTATTTTTATTTAATTCGTCATACGAATACGGACCTGTTATAGACGCGATATCAGTGTTACTTAATATTGAAACGGGTCCATCCGTTGACCTAGCTTCATTTACAAGAACTGTTTCATCCTTATTATTATTTTGTAATCTAAAACATCCCATGTATCCCCTGTACCCTTAAGTGTATATACTTGAACACCAGTGTTTAAATTTGTTTCGACCTCTTTATTGAAATATAAATAACTCCATATCGCATTCGAAATAATAACCACAGCTACAAGCACTAGGATTAGTTTTTTCATATCTGCTCCTTTATAAATACTCCCCAGCCATTATTTATATCTTAAATTCCACTCCTTAGACCATTTCGGGAAAGCTTCTCCGGTCAATTCTTCGAGTGTATTCCCATCAATGGTATAAACCCAGCCCATATGTAATTCAGCGAAATCAGGAAAACTATAACCTCCTATCACTTCATCGTCTGCTTCTAGCAGAAAAATCAGGGTTTGTTTTTTTGTATTATCCTTCTCATTATCTAAGGGGTGGTTTTTAACGATGAACTTACTTGTAGTTATTTCCTTGCCTATATAATCGATTGGATCAACACTTTGAACACTCCAATATTGTATGTATGGCATTTCCGTCAGCAGTTTTTTATCTAATAAATATTCAGAAACAATTCCTTCATTACTAATGATCAGATAGCCCATATCGGTAATAAATTGTTCAGCTTTGCTATATTCTTTTTTTGAATTATCGCTAATTTGCTCCTTACTACATCCCAATAAAAAGATTAAGAATAACGGAACTATGATTGCCCTTAATTTGTTCATAGGTTCCTCTCCTTGGAGTGTTTATTATCTCCTTAATAGTCTCATAGATTAATCTTATTGTATGAATTTAGTATCATCAAACTCTTTAGCGTCTTATAGGCTCTCCATTCCAACCTCGCTGTTTCACCGGGAGGCTCCCATTTTATCTGCCATCCTCCATCATCCTCCTGTTGGTGTTCTAATACTTTTAAGTGATCAAGAATGGTTTCATCAGAAAATATGCTGCTACAGTAAGAATTGGGTGATGGCGAAAATTCTAGAGGAGAGAGTCCATAACTGTGGGATGCGGCATCCATACAAAAGAAGTTGGCAGTAATAAGCTCCTTAGATAATTTTTGAAATAATCCTTTGATATAATCCGATTGAGGTAAGCTTTCCAATAAATAAAATGCAGTCAAAATTGTATGCGCATCGTCATATGCTTGTGCGTGAATATCTTCCAAACAAATTTCTGTCGCCTTATCAAGCCAGGAATGTTCTATCCCTTGCCACTTAAGAAGCCCGACAAGACCAGTAAGTCTGCTAAATGATGGCTCTGTAGAAAGAGGGTTACTCCAATGTTCTGCTCTTGGATAGTTTGCTGATGAAGGAAATATTGTTGGAATCCCTTTTTTTAAATCAGCATGCTTTGAAATATAATCACATGCTTTTTGAGAAAGTTCTTCGTCTTTTATGTTACAGTCATATAAAAAACGTAGTGCAAATTCCATGAAAAGTGGCTGACTACCGGGTACCCGTAAATCCGGCTCTATTGCATTTCCAAACCCACCATCTTCGTTTTGGTAGGCTGTTAGTGAAGTCATAACATTGCTCATTGATCCACCGTGGAAAATATATTCAAAAACCCTTCTTTCTAATAATCTGCCATGTGTCCAAATGAAATGGGCTGCTTTCTCAAAATCCATCTGTTCCCCTCCTCAAAATTTAGGCTAAGTATTTAAGTATTCAATGACACTTTTAATATAGGATTCAATCGGTTCCTTTGTATTAACAATATGTATTCTGACATTAGATGGCTTTTTAGCATTTTCAATAGTTTTTAGCAATGTCTCTTCAGAAGGCACTCTTTCAATCTGGCTAATCATTCTTTTTCTATTTCGCAGTCTATTATTGAGCTCATCATAGTCATTTAATAGACATTCTACATATTTATATTCCACATTATATTTCCGGGTCAGATTCAATCCTCTCTCTATCATTTCAGAGTATAAACAAGGGCTATCGAGTATAACATTATGACCTTGAGATAAGTGGAAATCTATCAAAGCCCATTCAATGTCATACGAAATTTTTCCAACTTCCTTGAACCCAATGTTTGCTCCAAGTGATTCCATAAGAGAAGACTTTACAATGTCGTGATCAAGAATAACAGCAGAAGTATGCTGCGCTATTACTCTGGCTAATGAAGACTTCCCTGATCCGGGGTATCCAGACATCTGAAGAAAAAACAACGAGGGCCACTTCCTTTCAGAATAGATTCTTATAAGCATATATCGATTTCCATATAAGCTCCCCATCCTTAATTCCTTCATGGACAAATAACTTTATTGGAAAAAAGATTCCTTCCATAATCGATAATCTAACGTCCTCCACAAATTGTGTGTACGTGTATGCGCTCCTGATTTTATTGTTAATTGAATGAAAATACAGATCAAAAATACGTGTAGTCTCCTCACTGCCATGAAACAAATCGTGGATAAATAACATAACGAGATCCTCGGTACAAAGCCCAACCTTCACTGCTTCAAGATCAATGATGCACGGCCTTGAACTGCTGAACATCGGATATAATAAATTGCCAACATTTAGATCACCATGGATGCATGTTGTATTTTGATATCTGGAGATACGACTAATATGTTTCTGGGCATTTTCACGCAAGCTAAGTAAACACTTCTCGTAAATACTAAACTGTTCTTCCCCAAGGTTATAAGTCTGGTGCTTTCTAAAATCCAGATAATCTCTCTCCAAATACGAAATATGCTTTAAATAATGCTCTATACTTTTCAAATGCTCGGGATGAGCTAACTCGCTTGTCTCCCAAGAAGCAGAATGAAACTGTGCGATCACATCAATAATGTTTGCTAATTTATCAGAATCAATAGGCACTTCCCAGTCTGCTAAATTGTTATGTGTCGGGGTCAGATCTTCCATCAACAATATACCTTCTTGTCCAACTGTATCATATTTATTAAAAAAGACTCTCGGAATAGATACATCCTTGGTAGAGTAATGATTGTAAATAGTATTTTCAAATGGGATATGATCTGACTTCGTAATTTTCTCTAATAACGACAAAACCTTATTGTCTTTCGTATACACTTCTATTTTATTGAGTGCTGCTCGATTGCGTATTTCTTGTTTTGTTCTTTTAATCTCAAGAATCTCAGGAATACCCTGACCTCTTAATAGCTCTAATAGTTGATCATCGTTTAGTGGCATTTTCATCCTCCAATCTGAATTGGCTCTCGCTTACAGCAGCCATTTGTCTCACTTCCATTTTTCATCATTCAGCAGGTTGAACTAACGTGTATAAATTCGCTTCCAACATTCCATCCACCTTCCAAAATATTGAATATTTCGTGCTGAGAATTCAAATAAAAAAGACAAATCACATATTAAAAGTGACTTGTCCTCTGGTGCTTCCACTTATAAATTTGCTTAAAATGAATTGAACGCTAAATAATATGTTTTATTTCCGCCAAAAAGTTGAACAGTCTGCCTTATCCAAAATATTAAACTCGATCATTTTTTCAAGTAATGAGAAATCAACGGGACTTTCCCACCGGATGCGTAACAACTGCTTGGTGTGATCATAACCTGCCTGCAATATTTCATCAGAAAAACGATTAATTCCTGCAATTTCAGGGGCAACCGCCAAATGATGTTTGGATACACTAAAGCCAATAATAAAAGTCTCGTGATCGGTAAACATAGGCTGATTCCACGCAACTTTTGGCTTTAAATCAGTAAATTTACCAGCTACCCAAGCTAAAACCTCTTCCATTCTTTCCCGATGTTGCGGGTTATCAATTTGCGCTAAATATTCTGCAAATACTTCCATGTCATTCTCTCCTAATAAAATATTTTCGAATGGTCTAATTGATGTTACGTCATTCCAATTACATTCTCTTAGCATAATAATTAAACAGGAAGATTCCTAAGGAGATTTGAAAAACAAAAACACCACATAACACAGTGACTACAGTTTGATCTACTCCCATTAAACTAAATACAACAGTTAGAGCCATTAGGATGTAAAAGTTAACAATATTAGTTTTCCAACCTGCTTTTTCTCTTATTCTTATTTTCCGTTCATCATTAGCCTCAATTTTACTCATTCTAACTTTCTCATCATTTTTTATTTTGTTCTGGGGCTTATTAAGCCATAACGAATACACCATATTTCCTACTCCAAGCACTGCAAGGACTGAACCCACACCAATGAGCAAACCGGAAATTCCTTTTAGCTTCTCGTCAGTTAAAATAAATCCACCCATATAAACCATAATAGCACCTGCAATTGTTAAGAGCACCCATTTACTTGCCGTTTTCATTACCCAGCTCCTCCTCGTAAATGAAAATATCTTCAATACTCATTTCAAAAAATCGCGCAATCTTAAATGCAAGAATGATGGATGGGTTATACCGGCCATTTTCAAGTGAACCAATCGTTTGCCTGGATACTTCCAATTTATCCGCTAGTTCTTCTTGTTTAATACCTTTTTCTTTTCTAATCTCTTCAAGCCTGTTTTTCAATATCTTACCTCCTGAAGCAATTATGGAAAGTTAACTTTCCGTAAGAATAACACATTGGATTATACATGTAAAGCTAACTTTCCATCAGCTGAAGTTGATTGCAATTTAACCCGTGATCTTTATAGGTGTAATGATTTAGGGCACGCCTTGTTGATACTACATCTGTAGAATCGGGCATGAAAAAACGCCACTCGTTAACTCCCTAATAGGAGTACGGGTGACGTTGAGTGTTTCACGGGCGACAACTTATAAAAAAACACTTCAGTTAGCTTAGTCTGCCTCAAGAATATACCCTCCGAAAGTTTGCCTTTTGGATAAAAAAGTGTCATTGTCAGCAGAAAATAAAATATTAAGACTGTCTCTGTTTCATTGAACAAAAGTCTCCTGTTAGCTTAAACGACATTACGCACCGAGTTTAGCCTTGCAGGGGTGTCTGTTGGCGTAGATATGATTTAATAAGCTGTCGGCAGCTTCTTCGACTATAGATTCAAATTTTTCTCTTACTGACTATGGTTTATTAAATGAGCAATTTCTTTAACTCTCTCCATTGTAATTCCTTCTCTTTGTTCAACTGCAAGTGGATGATTCGTTTGTTCTAATTCTATTAACGGAACAGCACCAACCTCTTGTGTATGCACCATTGTCTTTAACGATAATGTAGTTATTGGATATATTGAAAGTTCAGTCGATAACCAACCAAAATAAGGTTCTTCCGTCTCCCTTCCTTCTACGTGCAATAATTCATTAGACTTCAGAAAGTTTTCTTCACTAAGAGAAACCCACACACTCCATATAAATTTCTCTTTGCTATCGATTATTGGTATTTCAATATGGCCTCTAATAAAGAAATGCTGTTCATCAATTACACAAAAATCTCTAATTAATTCTGTTCTTTTCTCTTCTGGTACAGTGTAAAAATAATATGGTGCTTCACTTCCGTAACATAAAGGAAGTTCACTTAATTCGTTGTTACAGTGAGGGCATTTCATGTTTTCTGCTCCTTATAGTTTCTCGCCGATTTCTTATAACGTCTTATTCGGGAGCTTTGTGATAATTCCATCTTTTGAGTATTCGCGAAATTACTGAGTTATCCTGCCCCTTTACTTCAATAAAAACGGCAGCTGATCCTCTGATCGGCTGCCTTCTTGTTGCGATTAAACTATCGTGATCCGTTATTTTAATCATATCAACTCTGAGATAAACATTGGTGTAGCTCCATCCTCTGTATTAAAGCCAAACTTATTATAAAAATCCACTGCATGCGGATAAGAAATTAATACCTTTGTTTTACACCCTTTATATCTATCAAGCATTATATTCATCATTTCCTTACCTATACCTATACTCTGATAACTCGGATTAATAAGCATATAATGAAAATATACCGTTAAAACACCATCTGACAAAGCATTTATTAAACCGACAAGCTTTCCTCCTTCCCAAGCGGTAACAATTGAATGAGACCCTCCGATTGCTTGTAAAAGCTCGTTTGGATACTTGCCAGACTCCCATTCTACCGAAAGAAATAACTCTTGGAGTGCATCCTTAGTGATATCCTCTTTGCTTGAAGCGTAATAAATACTCACCCCTATACCTTCCTTTCATAAAACTAACTACGGCACACATCTGTTTTAAACTCCCATATTTCGCTGGTTTTGCAATCCTTACGAAGCCATAAAATAATACCGACAAAGCAATTTCGGATTTATCAAAGTAAAAAATCACTTTATTTACCTCAATATACTATTAAAAATATGTATAGAAAATGGATTAACTGAAGTGGAATTTGTATTTATTCACATTAGAGAATTCATTAGAATACTTTTTTCACTTAATCATACTATTCCTAAGAGGCTTATAGCGTTAATCTACCAGTTAGCTAAATAGATAACATTGAACTATAGTTAAATGTTATCTATTTAGCTAATCGGCGAAGTATAACGTTCTTGTCCTCAGCCTGGGGCAAGAACCGTGATTGCTTAATCAAAAAAAAAGCCGCTAAATTAGCGACTTTTAATCAAACGATTTTCTCTTCCTAAACCTTTTCCTTTGTATTTAATCTAACATGTGCGTTTCTTAATGAACAGTTGTATCTGATAATCCCACTGCAATATTCCAGTCACAGTAATGTTATGAAGAACAAAATCTGGACACACATCGTATTCCGTCTTTGCCCTTTCAAGTAAATTTTGTAATACAGCATTCTTATTCTCTTCGGTACAGTTTGCACACAGATAGTCCCCTTCTGGTAGCACAGTCAACCCCTCTAAAGACGGATATTTTAAGCAAACAGCAAATAACCGTGTTATTCCTTCATTCGTGAACATTCCCGCCATATCTTCAAATAGAAATTGTGAATGCAGAGAAGTCTCAATTTGTTGATAGAAATGTCTGTGATAGTCCCATAAATTCTTTAGTGTGGGGCTTTCCATTTTATTCGAAAGCATAATTACCCTTGCCTCTATGTTTCTGATAAAGTAATTTTCACTTTGACTATAACCGTTGTGGAACTTATTTTCATAATGTAGATAGGCACGTTTAATTTTCGATTTTGCATACTGCAGACGAGCAATTTTATCGTCTGCTCTTTTTTCTGCCTGTTTTAGAAATTCAATTACTTTAGAGAGATCATTCTGCTGCAATATATCTTTAATATCCATTAAAGTAAGATCCATTGCTTTGAGCAGTTCAATGGTTTGCAGCTTTACGAGCTCCTGCTCGGAATAGTATCGATATCCCGACAATTCATCTTTATGACATGGCTTGACTAATCCAATACGATCATAGTGCCGCAAGGTCTCACTGGTCATCTCTACGATTTCTGCTGCTTGCTTAATTGTAAAATAGTTGTTCATATCTACCCTCTTGACCTTTTTGTAACACAAAAGTTTATGATGATTAAAACATATGCGACTGATAAACGCAACGAAATACAAAAATGATCCGATCCAACTCTTGCAACATATTTGGGTAGACTTTTCAAGATCATTATGTTCAACTCTAATACTTTGTTGCATATCGCAATTTTTCTGCATAGAAGCTTAGGATTGGCATTCGTAGGACTGGCTATATTAAAAAGAAAAATGATTTAACAAAGGAGCATTTTATAATGAAAAGTACTGCAAAAAAATTACTAACTACTATAGGCATATTGGTGACACTATTGATATCATTGGCAGGATGCTCCTCCCACTCCACTTCCATGGAGGAAAAAAATTACATCATCCCTGCCCAAAAGATTGATACCTTAACAATTGATGTAAAGGACAAAAAAATAACTATTCTCCAATCTAAAGATGAACAAATTCATATTGTTTACTATGAAAGTGAGAAAGATTTTTACAAGATTGATCTATCTGACGATAAAGAACTGTCAATGGTAAGTGACAGTAATAAGGAATGGAACGACTATATCGGAGGAAAAGGTTCGCAAGTAACCAGAACTATTCAGGTATCGATACCTGATGCAACTTTAAAAAATTTGACTTTAAAAACATCAAATGAAAGTATTGTATTACCAACAATCGTGTTTTTAGGGACAGTGGAAGTAAACATAAATAACGGAAATATCCAACTGGACAAATTGAATGTAGGGACGGCTATAACCCTTGAAACAAAAAACGGAAATATTAGCGGTTCTATTCTAGGGTCATATGATGATTTCGCGATCTTAAGCAAGGTAAAGAAAGGAGATAGCAATTTGCCTGCCAATAAAGAGAATGGTTCAAAAAAATTATCTGCTTATACAAATAACGGCGATATTACCTTACAATTTTCTGAGTAGCCAGTAGTTAAATATTAGCTCGTATGAAGTCAGATACAATATTGAAAGGGATAACCCCTGTTTCACTTTTGAAACTTCTGGTCCTACCTCTTCGACTTTCCACCGGCCTATGACCGATAAAATATCCCTCCGTCTTGTAATGGAAAATCACCTTGATAAAGTTGTTGATCCGACCCGTAAATCGATTATCTTATGATGTACCCGAAGGCCAAAATATATAAGCTTGATAGTGAATTCCATCAAAATAAGGTATAAGCCGCATTACAGCGGCTTATACCTTCATGATTTTGTTTGACTGTTTTGAACCATCCTTTGGAACTCAATGTATCCGATGCATATAAAAAGTACTACTATCGATATAATTAATCTAATACCGTATATTGGATATTCAAACTATCCTGCCAGTTAGCTTAATGAAGCCTCGTCAGTCTAATCGGGTTTTCATCTGTTTCATTTAAGGTTTCATTTAAGATCAACGAATTGGGATACGATTTAAGAAATGTTGATTCATCTACTTTTAAAAAAAACTCGCCTTCAAAAATTAGTTGATTCGTATTAGGCCCGATTTGATCTAAATTTCTTGCTATCTCCGATTCCTTAAAGATACTTTGTTTATCTGCTCGCAAGAACATGCCATGAGGTGTATATAGTTGACTATAATACCCTTTTGCGATTTTTGATTCTACGGATTCTACGTTTTTTACTGATTCTACGGATTCTACGGATTTTACGGATTTTACGTTATTTGTTGAAAAATTAGTGTTAACAGGATTTTCAACTGTCTTATTTACGGTTTCCATTTCTGGATAGGTGTCTGCTTTTGAATTTGATATTAATGCCACTCCTGAAATAATAGTCACTGCAAAGGCTATTAAATATATTTTTTTAAACATATTATCCCGCCCTTTCTATACCAATAAATTATTTCCTACTTTAAAATATTATATTCACTTAAATGTTGAACGAATGGATAAGGTCCGTAAAGGAAAAGATCAAACTAAAAAATGTATTATTTTCCTTATTTTATTATACTACCTTTTAAAGTGCATGTGAACATCAGTTTACTATAATATTAATTTCCTTACGCAATAATCTCCAATTCTCCTCTATGTAATATTATGTTCTAATAAGTCTTTTAATGTGTAGTCTACATGGACACAGATCAATCCACTTACAAAGAGTAGCCGAAGTATGGTGAAATTATTGAAGAACAGGTGCTTCGGTATCCTGTCCTTTGTTAAACTATTCTCCCTCTATGAGGAATCACTTTTCTCTTGAATGCTCGTAATATCTTAGGTTTCTGATTTTATTCGTTCAGTGCAGACGACTTCATGGTGGAATCAAGTTGAAATCGAAGAAAATGTTGGGATGAGGAAAAGCGCAAAAGAACATTTCCTTAACCACACCCTGAAGAAAGTGGTTATCTAGGAAAAGTATGGTTGCACTTATGGATCTCCACATTCCTCATGGAGGTCAACCCTCCCAAGTCTCACAGCCTAGCTCCCACATTCCTTCATTCAACCTGTCCATGAGGTGGAGGTCAGATATGCTGCCTGACAGGATCTTCGTCCGTATGATAGTTTCGTTCCGACTCATCCGTGCTTCAGTTGTCTGTATCTCACTGTTTTGGTTCGAACGCTAATGAACTACTGTTTCGTTATGCTGCCGTACTTAAAACATTGAATTGAGGGATATCCTCCCGTTAGTTTAATAAAAAGAACGCTCCCGCGCCTTCGCTTGGGCTGCGTCCTCCTCATTATATTCCATTTCCAATTACCTATTAAAGAACGTACGCGGGTAGCACTCCATCAACATATTAACAAAATTAAATATCCTCGTCGAATAACCAGTTTAAATCAACATTAATTTCTTTCCTTAATTCTTTTAGAGTTTCGGCAGAGGGTTTAGTCTTTCCCTGCTCAATTTCACTAAGTCGGCCTTGTGAGATCATCTTCCCCCATATAAAAAAAAGATAAAGCCGCCCTGTATTTTCAGGACGGCTCTAGATGTCAGTGTTGCTGTTCCACGCTCATTTTTGTCTTAAGCTTTTCAAAACACAACTTTATTGCAATTTTGTTACTCAAAACAATACTTTAATGTTTAGAACAACACATTAATGTAATTAGTCAAACAACTGTACTTTTACATCACCAATTCTACTCCACAGTAACACTCTTCGCCAAGTTACGTGGTTTATCCACATCATGACCCAGCGCAAGAGAAGCATAATAGGACAATAATTGCAGAGGCACTACGGACAAAGCTGCTGTCAGCATTGGAAGTGTTTTAGGAATCACGAACACTTGATCAACTGATCTAAGCAGGTCAGTTAAATGCTCTTGGTGCGTGATTGCCAGCACATCTGCGCCGCGAGCTTTCACTTCTTTGATGTTGCTGACGGTCTTCTCAAGTACAGCTTCCTGAGTTGCCAGGGCAATAACTGGAACGCCTTCTTCGATCAGAGCCAATGTACCGTGTTTCAATTCACCTGCAGCATAAGCTTCGGAGTGAATATAAGAAATTTCTTTCAGCTTCAAGGATCCTTCTTGAGCAACAGCGTAGTCTACGCCGCGACCGATGAAGAACAAGTTTTTGTGCTCAGAAATTTGTTCAGCATAACCTTTGATCGCTTCTTTTTGAGCTAGGATCTCTTCTACTTGCTCTGGTAGAGATTGCATAGCTGCAAGAATCTTAGTAACTTGTGCTTCGGTTTGTGTACCACGAACTTCAGCCAAGTAAAGAGCAAACAATCCAAATGCGAGCAATTGTGAAGTGTAAGCTTTGGTCGAAGCCACTGCAATTTCCGGACCCGCCAAGGTTACCAACACATCGTTTGCTTCCCGAGCAATAGAGCTGCCCACTACGTTAGTGATCGCCAATACGTGTGCCCCGTTAGCTTGCGCTTCACGCAGAGCTGCCAAAGTATCTGCAGTCTCACCGGATTGGCTGACTACGATAACCAAAGTTTCTGGAGTCACGATTGGTGAACGGTAACGATATTCCGAAGCGATATCATTTTCAACTGGAATACGAACCAAAGATTCGATCATAGTACGTCCTACCACACCTGCGTTGTATGCCGTTCCGCAAGCAACGACTTGAATGTTACGGATGTTCTTGATTTGTTCTTCAGTCATGTTCAGTTCAGGCAATACAACCTTGTTGCCTTCGGCATTGATACGACCACGCATGGTGTCGCGGTAAGCCTTAGGTTGCTCGTGTATTTCTTTCAGCATGAAATGCTCGTAGCCGCCTTTTTCTGCGGTAACTGCATCCCAATCGACAGTAATCATTTCCCGAGAAATAAAATTGCCTTCAATCGTCATCAATTCGACAGCATCTCTTGTCAGCACAGCCATTTCACCGTCGTTCAAAATATATACGTTACGGGTATATTCAAGCAGTGCCGGAATATCTGACCCGATAAAGTTTTCTCCTTCGCCAAGACCGATAATGAGCGGGCTAGCTTGACGCACAGCCACCAGTTTATCTGGTTCATATTCAGTCAGGACGCCTAATGCAAACGCACCGCGCATGAACGTAATCGCTTTTTGTACAGCCTTCACGATATCTCCGTCATATTCGCGAGCAATCAGATGTGAAATAACTTCTGTATCGGTTTCAGAGACAAAGTGGCATCCGCCAGCGATCAGCTCTTCTTTCAGATCCAGATAGTTTTCGACAATACCGTTATGAACTACCGAGAACTTCATGCTGTTATCCGTATGTGGATGTGAATTCTCATCGGATGGTTTACCGTGAGTCGCCCAGCGTGTGTGTCCGATACCTGCGCTACCTGCCAGCGGGCTGTCTTCGAGCTTCGACTGCAGATTCGCCAAACGGCCTTGAGCTTTCACTACTTGCAGTCCTTCTTGGGTAAATACAGCAATACCAGCGGAATCATATCCACGATATTCCAATTTCTTCAAACCCTCAACCAAGATCCCCTGCGAATTCTGATTACCAATATATCCTACAATACCACACATTATAATTTCCCCCGTCCGAGTTATCGTAATGTGGCGGCATAAGGAAAGAAACGTGCCGTGCGGCATGTTTTTGAGAAAAAGCAAATATTCTGTTGTATTTTAGGATCAACAAAATAAACTGTCACTTACATTCTAATGTTCATGAAATGCACAGCCTTCTCCTCTGCCGTGGCAGAAATAACGTGTTTCCTTCTGATGCGCGCACACATGAATAATATAATTTGTTGCACCCATGAAAACGTTGTGTGAAAGGTCGCCCTTTCATTTTCCGTATCCATTTACGGCTCTGGTGCATCACCGGGAGGTCCCCGCCGAACATTTCGAACACCTCCACCTCGTCAGCTTACGTCTGCCGTGATCCGTTCAAGCCATAGCCTACATAACAAGTAAGCAGCTTTCCCTTCTCCCCCGCGCTAGACCAAGCTCTGGCGCTTGCTATTGCTAACCTCACAATCCCCGCTTTCCTTCTAGAATGACACTTAATCTATTATATGCACCTTGTTGTACTTTGGCAATGGCGCATCAACCTAAATTTTACAAAAGCAGTTCAAACGATCCAATCCTAAAATAAAATAACACTGGTGCAACGAGTCCGAATCGCTCTCGCTCACTGCACCAGCCTTATAGTTAAGGTAATGGATTATACCAATTCGCGTTGAACTACTTCCACAATTTGATTCACATAAAGATCTAGGTCTGACTTATCTGGTCCCTCTGCCATAACGCGGATTAGAGATTCCGTACCTGACGGACGTACAAGCACACGGCCATTGTCACCTAGCTTACCTTCAACTTCAGCGATAGCCGCTTCTATAGCCGGGTTATTAGGGTAGTTAGTCTTATCCTGTACACGAACATTAACCAGCACCTGCGGGTATTTAATCATCATACTCTTAACTTCGCTAAGCTGTTTGCCTGTAGCCTTAAGCGTATCTACCAGCTGAATAGCTGTAAGAATACCATCACCAGTTGTATTGTAATCCAGGAAAATAACATGTCCAGACTGTTCTCCGCCTAGATTAAAGCCCCCACGACGCATTTCTTCCATAACATAACGATCCCCTACAGCTGTCTTAGCAGTATTCAGGGATAATTTCTCGGTAGCTTTATAGAATCCGATGTTACTCATAACGGTTGATACAATCGTGCTATCCTTCAGCTTACCTGCACGGTTCATGGCATCACCACAAATACAAAGGATAAAGTCGCCATCGACTTCATCACCGTTATTATCAATAGCGATCAGGCGGTCAGCATCTCCGTCAAAAGCAAGTCCCAAATCGGCTCCATGACGCAAGACTTCTTCACGCAAAGTCTCTGGATGTGTCGAACCAAATCCATCATTAATATTCAATCCATCTGGCTCAGCCCCGATAGAAATAACCTCAGCGCCAAGCTCTCTGAACAGTCTTGGAGCAAGCTCATACGCTGCGCCATGCGCACAGTCCAGTACAACCTTGATTCCCTTAAAGTCCTGAGAAATGGTAGTTTTCAAATACTCCAGATAAAGATACTTAGCATCATTATCTACGGTAACCATACCTAAACCCGAACCGATAGGACGTGGCAATTCATCTACCTCAGCATCCATAAGCTCTTCAATGCGCAGTTCAGTTTCATCTGTAAGCTTGAAGCCATCCCCACCAAAGAACTTAATGCCGTTATCCTCTACAGGATTGTGAGAAGCTGAAATCATGACGCCTGCGTCTGCTTTTAACAATCTCGTAATATAAGCAACAGCAGGGGTACTCACTACGCCTATACGGATTACATCAGCTCCAATAGACAATAAGCCCGCTATCAGCGCGGATTCCAATAAAGGACCGGAAATACGTGTATCCATTCCGATAACAACCTTCGGTTTATCCAAGTTACCCGCTAGTACATATCCTCCACAACGGCCAATACTATAAGCCATTTCTGCAGTCAATTCACGGTTTGCTACTCCCCGCACACCGTCAGTTCCAAAATACTTCCCCATTATTTTTCTCCTTTGAATACGCTACGTTAGCTTAATGTACTATCATATGAATTGCATACTATTTTGGTGTACCTCTGGGCTCAAAAGATTACGTCCCGCCTGTACCTACAGGATTCTCGGAATTCGTACTTGTGTTAGCTGTGCCGTTATTCTCCGGATTGCTATCCGTCGGGACAGGCGTTGGTGTTGCTCCACCAGCCTCTCCACTATGCGTGGGCTTCTCCGTAGGTTCCACATCGCCTATAACAGGTTCAGAACTCGGTTCAGGAGTAGTTACACCCCCCGTATCCGGATGAGGCGTAGGGACTGGTGCTGCAGGCGATAGCAGCTGCACGGTCACAGTAAGTGGCACCCCTGCATTGGCTAATGCGATGAACTTGGGTAATGATACCCGCAAAGAAACCTCGTGAGTTCCAGCTGAAAGTCCGCTAACATCAGCCACAACCCCTATATTTTTCTTATCAAGTTGATCAAGTAAAGCAGGTGCACCCTTTAAGGTAAGCGCAATTTCCTTGCTTGAAGGATTAACAATACTTCCTTCCAAATCATCCCCCACGCCTTGGAGCTTGATGGGTACCGCCTCAATCGTCCGCTCAGCAATTTCTGAGATGGTTAATGAAACATTCACAGCTTCTGGCATAACTTTCTCCGTTCCAGCCGGTGCCTTCAGATCCACCTTTACTTGTTTCGTCCCCGCAGAATCTATTGCACTAAGGTCGACTGTAGCTTCATAAGCAGATAAAGCTTTTAAAGCCTCTGCTTGTCCATACACTACGACCGTTTCCTGCTCAGGAGTCACTTTGGATAATACGAGTGAATCTGGAAGTTGCCCAGTAAAGCCAATCTCCAGCGGCACACTCTTAAAAGGTAAGGTAATCGGCAATTCCACAGATACAGTAGAAGGCTCAATTACAGCATTTTTAATTTCATTTCCATTATTATCATAAGCGTGTAGCTTCAGTTTTTTTTCTACAAAGGTTTCGTTCTCACCGTTAAGCTCAATAGTCCCTTGTATCTTGGCTACCTTGCTTAGTTCATTATCCGCAAGTGTCACTTTTACAGTATCTGTAGGCTGCAAGACAGGCGTGCCTATTTGATAGCCCGCTGCAGGTTTTCCCTTTGTAACCAATGTTATGGGAAAAGACTTCGTGTTTCGCGGTTCTACATGTACAGTAACCTCTTTAGGATTCATTCTTACTAGAGATACACCTTTGGGTAGTTTATAGTAAAGTGGCAACGTGGTGTCCCCAGGTTCAACCTTACTCAGATCAAGCATCACTTTATAGTCATCCGAGAACTGAAAGGAGATATCGGAATTTTTACCCGCTACCTCCAGACTGACACTATCGACAGCCAAGGGTTCAAGGACATATTTGTCCTCGTCAAGGCCGGTCACTTCAATCTTCACATTCTCAATAGTTTTTGTTTTAATATCCACTGTTGTCTGTCCAGAAGGCGCAGTATCGACATGAACCATCGTAAACAAAATGATCCCAAACACAAGGGCCAGAATCTTATTGAAATTGTTATTATTCATCCACTTATCCATGATTCTTGTCCCCCTTCCGTTTCCAGAAAGTTGAACCCTTCTCCTTCAGCGATGAACTTACACTAAGCTCTTGATGGAGCTTCGATATCATGGATTCTTCCTTAATGTCTCTAACGATCTGGCCATTGATGGCAAGGGAAATCTGCCCTGTCTCCTCCGAGACAATGACAGACACCGAGTCCGCAACCTCACTTATTCCTATAGCAGCCCGATGCCGGGTTCCCAGTTCTTTGCTGATAAAAGGATTCTCGGACAAAGGCAAGTAACAAGCAGCCGCAGCAATCTGATTTCCCTGCATAATAAGGGCTCCGTCATGCAAAGGTGTATTGGGAATGAAGATGTTAATAAGCAATTCGGAGCTGACCAGGGAACGCATGGGTATACCTGACTCTGTATATTCGTTTAGCCCCGTCTCCCGCTCAAAAACGATTAACGCCCCTATTTTTCTGCGAGATAAATAATTCACGGCTTTAATCACTTCGCCGATTAACTTACTGATCTCTTCGTCACTTTCTCCAGCCCGTCCGAAAAATCTGCCCCGTCCAAGCTGCTCCAGTCCCCTTCGTAGTTCCGGCTGAAAAATAATAAAGACAGCTAAGACCCCGAAAGTAAACATTTGATTCATTAGCCATTTAAGTGTATACAAGTCCAAGATTGTGCTTACCGCCCAAATCAAGACCAGAACCAGTATCCCTTTTAAAAGCTGAATCGCCCGCGTCCCGCGTACCATATTAAGCACTTTATAAATAATGTAACTGACGATTAGGATATCAATTATATCTTTAATGGAATCTTTCCATGTTAGCTCAGTAAAATAACTCATTGCCTAAAACCCCCGTCATTTCAAATTAGCTGGGTTTATGTAAAATGTCTGTTAGCTCTGTATCATATCTAGGTTATAACGTTCGGGCTTCAGTTGCAAGTTTAGTCCCTCAATCCTTTCCGAAACCACCCAATTTAAGGAAACAAAAAAGCGCCATCTTTCCGGAAAAAGAGGCGCTAATTAATATTCCTGCTCAAGGTAACCACTGCCCGCATTAACGGTAGGCAACTTCAGAGAACATGTTCGTCACTTTATACCAGAACCAGCTTACTGCCTGGTCTATGCTTTTGACTTGCCCAGAAATATGAGCTGTTGAAGCCTGATATAGAGATCCGTCAATGACTGTCACGTTGCCGTTCACTTCTCCATATACCTGTGCTTTACCGTTCTCTATGGTAAGGTCTCCGGTAATTATTTTGCCGGAAGGTACAATTACAGTATCCCCTTTGATGACCACTTGATCCAAATCAACACCTCTAACTACAAGTTGTCTGTCTGGACTCCAAAAAGTTACGGTGCTCATCAGCATAACGACAAGGAATAGAGATGCCGCTGTAAGTGCAGGGTGCCTCTTGATCCAGGTAATAAAGGCTTTTTCTTTCTTAGTCTTTGGCAATGAACTCATTATCCGGCTCACAAGATCATCTGAAGCTACAGGATTCTGATGCATTAGGGAGAACATCAACATATCTGTCTGTTCCAATTCTTTAAACTTTGCACGGCAATCTGGACAGGATAGAAGATGCTCCTTCAATTCCCTCTGCTGCTGTTCGGGCAAGTCGTCATCCAAGTAGTCATGCATCATAGAGACGGCCAGTTTGCATTCCATAGGAGCCAATCCTTTCATGAGTGCTATTTAATTATCCTAAGACAAAGGGTCAGGACACATAAGACTTGCTTAACTTACATACGTCGCTCTCGAAAAGATGTTTCATAAATAAAATCTATTTTTACATTTTTGGGCCTAATTTTTTACGCAAAAATTCACGGCCTCGATGTACACGCGTCTTAATCGTGGTCACGGGCATATCCAGGACATCACTAATCTCCTGAAGGGACAGATCCTGCAGGTATCTCAGAATCATCACCGACCTGTATTTCACAGGCAGACTGTCAATCGCTTCATAGATTAGCCCCTGCGTCTCAGAGAGCAATAGTTCGGTCTCAGGTGTCACATTGTCGCTCGGAATCAACGAATAGCCATCAAGGCCCTCCTGATCGTTCATTTCAGCATCCAGCGAATAGGTTGGTTTTCGTTTACGCAATCTATCAATACAGAGGTTCGTTCCAATCCGGTAAATCCATGTGGAGAACTTCTGTTTATCATCATAACGATCCAAATTCCTATACACACGCAAAAAGGTCTCCTGAACAATATCCTCCGCCTCATGGCGATTGTTCAACATCCTGTAAGCTAAATGATATATTTTGTCTTTATATAGTTCCACAAGCTCGGCAAATGCCCTTTGGTCGCCCTTCAAGGCGAGCTTTGTCAATCTGCCTTCCAAATTCTCCACCTGTTAACTCCCCCAGACTTGCCGCCCTTGGTATTTCTTCGCAAATATCCACGGTACAAGCAATTAAATCGTAATTCAAGTTTGTGTAAAAATCAAGGATTGTATTGTAACCTTCTATGTAAACTGAGTTAAAAACTGGACAACTTGGTATAGGCGATTAAGTGCAGCTCCGAGAAATATTTGGACTTCCGGTCGCTGTTATCCTCACATTTCCTGATTATAAACCGCATATAGCGGTCGAAATCTGAGGATAAAGGCGAACGCTGGCGCTCCTACAGTTCCAAATATCCTCTACGCTGCTCCATCACCGAAGTAATAAGTGCCACGTTAATTACCTCCGATTACATCTCGGTTACTTGGGTAGGGTAATAGAGAAATATCGGGTATGACTCTCCAATATTTAGGAACAAGTAAAGTTCACAGCAGCAATATACAGTTTATGATCACAACAACTTGTATTAGGCAAAAAAAGTCCGCCCCAAATAGGGCGGACTTTTTGTTGTTAAGACTATATCAGCCGGTATTCCGAAGACCGGCGGCAATGCCGTTGATGGTAAGCAATACTTCGCGAAGCAGCTCGCTATCATCTCCATCAATTTCACGGAGCGCTCTAAGCTCAGATAGCAATTGAACCTGCAGATAGCTAAGCGGATCAACGTATGGATTGCGGAGTCTGATCGACTCTTGAATCACAGGAACGTTATCCAGAATATCCTGCTGGCCTGTAATCTTCAGGATTAGCTCAGAAGTCAGATTAAATTCATCTTCAATCTGGCCAAAGATCCGTTGACGTGCTTCCTCGTTCTTGCCCATGCTGGCATATTCCTTAGCAATGATCAAGTCCGCTTTTGAAATAGCCATTTGCAGCGTATCTATCAGTGTAGTAAAGAATGAGAAGTTCTCATACATATGTTGCATTATCTTCAGATTCTCTTCCTTACCCTCATAGAAACTCTGCAGTCCGGTTCCAGCAGCGTACCAGGCTGGGAGCAAATAACGGCTTTGTGTCCATGCAAATACCCAAGGAATTGCACGCAGATCTTCAAAACGATCGCTATTCTTCCGTTTGGAAGGACGGGAACCGATATTAAGCTCTCCAACCTCAGGCAGAGGTGTTGATTCTTTGAAATAAGTCAGGAAATCCGGATCACGGAAGATCAAATCCTGATACTTGTTCAGCGAGACCTCAGAAATACGGGCAACAATCTCTTCCCATTTCTCTTCATAAAGATCCGCTTGTGGCACTCTCGCACTAATTGCTGCTGTTACAAGCGCAGATGTCGCTTGCTCCAGACTGCGGTAAGCAATCCCTTGCATGGAGTAACGGGAGGAGATTACTTCTCCCTGCTCGGTAATCTTAATCCCGCCGCCAATTGTCGAAGCAGGCTGAGCAAGAATACTGCGGTTAAGTGGCATACCCCCGCGGCCGAGCGCTCCACCACGACCATGGAAGAACTTCAGCTTGATTCCGAACTTATCCGCTGTCGCTGTAATTTCTTTTAGGGCAACACGCAGTTCCCAGTTAGCAGTAACCACGCCGCCATCTTTATTACTATCTGAATATCCAAGCATGATTTCCTGCAAATCATTCATTGCTCTTACCGCATCACGGTAGATCGGCATATTGAGCAGTGTGTTCATAATTTGCGGTGCTTCATGCAAGTCATCAATCGTTTCAAAAAGTGGCACAGCTTGCAGGGTACATACAACTGTACCGTCGTTATCCTTGCGGAATAGTCCTACCTCTTTGGCGAAGACCATAACCTCCAGAATGTCACTCGCAGCTTCAGCCATACTGATCAGATAACTGGTGATACATTGTTTGCCGTACTCTTCCTGCGATGCGAAGATCGTCCGGTAAACAGCCAGACACTCCTCTGTACTTTCAGTATACGTCTGGTAAGAAGAGGTCAACGGACGCGGATCATTCAGCAATTTCTCCAGCAGATCAATCTTCTCGATCTCCGTCAACTTAGAGTAATCCGGCGAAATGTTCATCTTCGCCAAAATTTCTGTCATGGCATTCTCATGTTCTTGACTGTGTTGACGCACGTCAAGAGTTGCCGTATGGAATCCGAACAGCTCCACTTGGCGGATTAGCTTTTTAATATAAGTATCGGCCACATAGTCGGCGTAGTGATGCCGTAGACTGCGGTCAATGACATTTAAATCATCTATGAACTCCTCAGGTGTAGCATAACGCTCAGGAGTATCTTTTTTCTCATCATCCAAAACATTTTGTGTCTTAGAGATCATGTAGCTAAGTTTAATACGGTAAGGTTCATTGTCATTGCGCCATTCTTCCATCTTGCCTAGGTTAATGATCTGACGATCAGCTTCGATGGATTCTACGAGCTCAGGCGTCACTTTAACAATACTTGTGCTAAAGCTTAGATATTTCATGAGTTCACGCATAATACGCTGATATTCACGAATGGCCAGCTTACGCTGCATGCGTAAAGTCTGCGCAGTGACTGTTGAGGTTACCGATGGGTTACCATCACGGTCTCCGCCAATCCATGATCCAAAACGCAAGTAGGTTGGCACATGCCAATTCTGTCCTGGATAATATTTGCTCAGACAGCGTTCAAGCTCTTGATACACGTCGGGCAATACATGGAAAATCGTCTCATGGAAATAATACATTCCATTACGCACTTCATCGAGTACTGTAGGCTTGCGGTCACGCAGCTCATCCGTTTGCCAAAGCGTAATCACTTCATTCAATAACTTCTCGCGAAGCTGTTCACGTTCACGGAAAGTTAAGGTAGGGTTATCAAGACCCATAACATCATCGGATATCCGTTTATGAATATCGAGAATCGCACGGCGCATAGCTTCCGTTGGATGTGCCGTCATTACAAGTTCCAGAGACAATCCTTCAATAATCTCGTTGACTTCCTCATGAGAGAAATCACGTTCACGAAGCTCTTGAATAGCGCTTTCTATAGAACCGGGTTGTACTGTCTCCCCAGCTGAACGTTCATAGTCACGTTTACGGCGAATCCGGTGGTTCTGTTCGGCAATATTCACCAATTGAAAATAAATGGCGAACGCTCTTATTACCTGATGACGGTTCTCCGGATCCAAAGAATTGATTAACTCCTTAAATTCACTATGCAGTTCAGGTAAAAATAGTGAGCGTAGCGATTTACTGGTCTCGCGGATCTTCTCCACGATCTCCAGCAGTTCGTTACCGCCTTGGTGAACCAAGACCTCTCCTAAAATGTTCCCCAAGAACCGTACGTCCCGTCGCAGCAGATTGTTAGAGTTGCTTTTGCTGACGGTAGTCGTAAGTTCGGTCATGCTGCTCCCCCCATTCTCTTCCGGATCAATGTGTTAAGTTTGTCTGTCTAAATATCGTCTATTAAAGCTTCCTCATATCATACAATAAAACCGTTTGAAAATCTGCAACTTTTTTGTGCTGTAAAGCGACACAGCACCTAAGATTATACACCAATTTCTGAATTTATACAGTCCTTATATTTTATGTATTCTTTCATATATATAATGGCTCTATCGTATATTCTCTATGTATGCTTATATTCGGATTGTGCGGAGCTGGTCAATGAACAGCCCAATTAAAGGAGAATAATGGCGATCACGGTTATATGAATAATAAATATGTCTTTCAAAATTATAATCCGGAATGGCTCGCATTAGCAATCTTCCTCTGGCTACCTCGTCCTCCACAGCAAGGCGTGAAATAAATGAAACATGTTGTCCACTCATGAGCGATTGCTTAATTGCCTCCAGTGAATCGAGTAAAATATGCGGTTTTGATTCTTTTCCCTCTCGTTCAAACCATTTATCCGTCAACTGGCGTGTGCTTGATTCCTTGTCATGTAAAATAAAGCTGGCTGAAGCAATCATCGCCGAGTTTAAATTAGAAAATCCGGCAAAATCATGTGTAGGTGCAAAAACAAGGACAAGCTCATCCTCACATAAGGCTTGAGTATGCAGATCAGGCAGATAAAAAGATTCCGTAGACAAAATACCAAGATCAATCTCATGGCTGGCAAGCATTTCTTTGATCACCGGTGAAGGCTTAACCGATAAAGAAATGGTAATCCCCGGATGCTGTTCGCCAAACTGCCCCAATATTTGTGGAAGAATATAAGTAGCTGGAACATAACTGGCGCCAATTTTCAGCGTCCCCCGACCTGCCTGACTGAACTCTTTTACCACCCGCTCCGCTTCCGCAGCAAGCGCATTGATTTTGATCGCATAATGAAGAAAAGCTTTGCCACTCTCCGTAAGAATCATTTTATCCATTCTGGATTCAAATAACTTCTCCCCCAATTGCTGCTCTAAATTCTTCAAATGATACGTAACGGTGGGCTGCTTTAGTCCGAGTTTATCTGCGACCGTGGTAATTTTCTTATGTTTATTCAGCAGTTCTACAATTTCCAGCTTCATTAGATTAAGGTTCATTCTCTTCCACTCCCTCGCCTTTTCCTAAACGGTAACATAGAAGAATTCTATGAATGTTAAAATAAATCGGCAAAAAAGTTAATATCACAGTTACATTCAGCAAATATAGCGGGAATTCTTTACCTTTACACTAAGAACAAGCTTAAGAACAGGCAGGTAGATAGAATGAAGGAAATTACAATCCACAGATTGGAAAAGAAATTCGGAGATGTGCATGCCTTGAAAGCTGCAGATCTGAAGATTCCCGCTGGAAGCTTTACGACATTACTCGGTCCTTCAGGTTGTGGAAAGACGACACTACTCCGTCTGATTGCTGGGCTGGAAACACCGGATGCAGGAGAAATTCTGATCGATGATGAGTTTATTTTTTCAGGCAGCAAAAGAATTAGCCACCCCATTCATCGCCGTAACTTTGGCATGGTTTTTCAAGATTTCGCCCTCTGGCCGCATCTGACTGTGTTCGAGAATGTAGCCTTCGGCCTTCGAGCTTCCAAACAAAAAAAGAATTTACGGGTTCGGGTGCAGGAGGCGCTTCGATCGGTCAAGCTGGAGGGGCTGGAGCTGCGTTTTCCACATCAGTTGTCTGGTGGACAACAGCAGCGGGTTGCTTTTGCCAGAGCCGTAGTCATGCGCCCTCAGCTTGTATTATTCGATGAGCCCTTAAGTGCGCTGGATGCGGTCTTGCGAGATGAAATGAGGCTGGAGTTAATCTCCTTGGTAAAAAACATGGGCATTACAGCCCTGTATGTGACGCATGATCAAACCGAAGCGATGTCTATGTCAGATGAAGTAGTTGTAATGCAAGGTGGTACTATTTTACAAAGTGGATCTCCTGAGGACATTTATCGTAAACCGAGTCATCCTTTTGTAGCCCACTTTATTGGTAAATCCAACTGGATCGTTCCGGATAAACAGATGCTGCGTCCAGAACATTTACGCTGGTCTCAGGAGAATGCTTCCTCTCTTCCTTTTACAGGGACTATTCAGCATGTGAGTTATATGGGGGATCGCTATGAGATCATTCTGGACATGGAGCACAATGGGACTTGGACCGCTTATCATGAGCGGCGCCTACCTGTAGGGGAAAAGATTCAGCTGTACGCTTCAGAGCACCAAATCCATCATCTGAATTAAGCGTCCACTGCATGGAATGGCTCTATATGATGCTGTTCCATGCAGCAAGATGCACACAACAATATTAGGGAGGCAATAACATTGAATCAAATGAAAAAGACAAAAGGGTTAAGTTCACTTCTTCTAACAACTGCACTTGGTATTACTTTAGTGGGCTGCGGCTCCTCGAACACCCCTGCGGCTAACGCAAGCAACAACCAAACCGATACTGCGGCGGCGACGCAAACTGAAGCCCCACAACCAACAGAAAAGACACTAAGCGGCAATCTTGTCGTTTACAGTGCAGGCCCTGAAGGTTTAGCCAATAAAATCAAAGACGGCTTTGAAGCCAAAACTGGCGTTAAGGTTGAAATGTTCCAAGGCACTACAGGAAAAATACTTGCCCGCATGGAAGCAGAAAAATCCAACCCGGTCGTTGATGTTGTTGTCCTCGCCTCTCTTCCGTCCATGCAAGGAATGAAAAACGACGGATTATTACTTCCATATAAAGAAGCGATTAATGCAGACAAGCTGGTTAGCGATTGGTCAGATATAGATGAAGGTAACTATTTCAGTTACAGTGCATCCGCACTCGGTATTGTCTACAATACAAAAAAAGTAAGCTCACCGCCGACCTCCTGGGATGACCTCAGCAAAGCGGAATGGAAGGGTGCAGTCAATATCCCTGATCCTTCACTTTCCGGCTCGGCTCTTGATTTCATGACTGGGTATTTAAGTGCTAAGGGGGACAGTGGCTGGGAACTTTTTAAACAATATAAAAGCAATGAAGTAGCTATGGCAGGCGCCAATCAAGAGGCACTTGATCCGGTGATTACCGGTGCTAAATCCGTCGTTGCTGCTGGCGTAGATTACATGGCTTATAAAGCAAAAGCTGACGGAGAACCTGTGGATATCGTCTATCCTGCTGAAGGAACTGTAATCAGCCCTCGTCCGGCTGCGATCATTAAGACAAGCCCAAATGTAGATAACGCTAAGGCTTTTATCGACTACCTGCTCTCCGATGAAGCGCAAGCCCTTGTTGCCAAAGCCTATTTGCTGCCAGGCAGAACTGACGTGAAGGCAGAAAATCGTGCCAATCTTGAAGAAATCAAAACATTTGATGTGAATTGGGAATGGATGAATGAGCACAGCGATGAAGTTTCCTCGACCTTCACACAAATTTTTAAATAAGCGTAATGAATACTAACTCTTTGCGCTCATTTAAATGGGTGAGCGGTGGACTGGCTTTATTTATACTAACCGTGCTCGTGCTGCTGCCACTCCTGCTCATTTTCTGGACCAGTATTTATCCAGAGAGGCATCTCGACATAGCCGCACCACTACGAACCATTATGGCGAGCAATGATCTAGTAGAGGTGCTGCTGAATTCTATCGGGCTTGGGGTAAGCGTTATTCTGCTAACTACGTTGTTTGCGCTGCCTCTAGCCTGGATTATGGCAAAAACCGACTTAGGGCGCCACAACTGGCTGGATGTCGTGCTGTTAATTCCATTTATGACGCCGCCTTACATTGGTTCTATGGGCTGGATGTTGTTTATGCAGACGGGTGGGTATATGGAGCAGTTTCTGCCCTCCTCCTCCGTGTTGACACCGTATTTCTTTAGTTATGGGGGTATGGTGCTGATCATGAGCCTTCATCTGTTCCCTTTCTTGTATTTGCTGCTGCGCAATGCGCTTTTGCAGATCGGGGGCAATCTGGAGGAAGCAGCCTCGGTTCACGGCGCCCCCTTCTTTTACAGATTTAAAAGAGTGATTATTCCTTTACTGCTCTCTAGCTATGGGCTTGGAGCACTGCTCATCTTCGTCAAAACCATTGCTGAATTCGGTACCCCTGCGACCTTTGGCCGCAGGATCGGCTTTTACGTGCTGACCTCTGAGATCCATAAATATATCTCCAGTTGGCCGATTGATTTTGGTAAGGCTACTTCACTAGCCTCCTTGCTACTCGGAGTTTGTCTTGTCATGTGGTACATCCAGTCTATAATTAGCAGCCGCTACTCTTACCGTCTGATCGGTGGAAAAGGAACTCGTACTAAACGTTATAAGAGTACAGGCATCGTAGGGTTTCTTAGCTGGGGTTATGTTCTTCTGTTGCTTCTGGCATCCATCGGCATTCCTTATTTCTCTATCATAACAGCCTCATTATTGAAGCTTCGGGGAGAAGGTGTATCCTGGAGCAATTTAACCTTAAAACATTATGCAGAGCTGTTATCCCCGGGCTCACAAGGACTTGAGGCCTTATTAAATAGCTTCACATTAGCTATCGTTGCTTCCAGTATCGCTGTTATTCTGGGGACTTGGTTTGCCTTAACGGTAGGAAAAGGGGCTACATTCAAGCAGAAAATTACAGATTTATTCAGCTTGCTTCCAAATACAGTCCCTGGAATTGTAATTGTAGTAGGGCTAATTCTGCTGTGGAATGCCCGCTGGATGCCTATCCCGCTCTATAATACCTACTGGATGGTTGTACTGACTTATGTCGTACTTTTCCTTCCTTATACTGTTCAGTATGTAAAAGCAAGCTATGGGCAAATCGATTCCTCTCTGATGCAAGCGGGACAAGTATTCGGAGGTAGTAAGCTGTATGTGTTCCGCCGTATCCTGCTTCCCCTCATCCTTCCGGGGATGGTGGCTGGCTGGATGATGACTTTCACCATTTCTAATCGGGAACTGGTAGCCTCATTACTCATTCTGCCACCTTCAATGCAGACCTCGGCAACCTATATTTTTGCCCAGTTTGAACAAGGTGCGGTAGCCATGGGGATGGCCATGGCTGTAATCTCTGTAGGCATCACTACCCTATTACTATTAGTCTTAGAATATTTAAGCCCAGATAGAAAGCGGAGACAACAATGAGCAGACTAACGATTTGGGGAGGGGCCGGAGAGCATGGCCGTTCCTCCTATCTTTTGCAGGGCAAGGATTCACGAAATGGCATCCTGCTCGATTGTGGCGTAAAAAAAGAAGGCCCAGGGGAATACCCCCTACTTGATAAGGATATTATTCCACATTTGCAGGCAGTATTTCTGTCTCATGCTCATGAGGATCATTCCATAGCGCTGCCCTTACTTTATAAACACGGATACAGAGGGAAGGTATGGACTACTAGATCCACCTCATTACAGCTTCCTGATTATTTCGAGGCCTGGGATAAATATTTGGCGGCTCAATCCGCCCCGCTCCCCTATGAGGAAACGGATAAAGAAGCTATTCAATTCGAGTATTTAGAGGAGCATGTCTCCCCTCAAACTTGGCTGAGGATTGCGCCTAACCTTCGAGTTCAATGGGGACGTAGCGGGCATTTAGCAGGTTCGGTTTGGCTGGGCCTAGAATGGGAGGACAAAACTGTATTTTTCTCAGGGGATTATACGGAGGAGTCGCAGCTGCTCACGGCAGACACCCCAGCAATTATGGAAGCCAAAGCTAAAAATGTGGCTGATCTGTCCATTATCGATGCCGCTTATGGGGCAGATCCTGATGAGCAGCTTGTGAAATTACAGCAATTAGAACTAGCCATCCACAATACCTTGCAAAAAGGGGGCTCCGTCCTCCTTCCTGTGCCTATCCATGGCAGAAGCCAGGAATTGGTCGTATGGGCAAATGAATGTTTTCCAGATCATCAATTGATCGTTGAAGAAGCACTCGTCGCTCCTTTACGAGCATTAAGCGACAAGGTGGAATGGCTGAAAGAGGACGCTATTCAGCGCGTAAATGCGCTTTTTAACAGAAAAAACTTGTGTGTTGTATCTAATTCGGACGAACGTGCGAAGGCACTGTTGAATCTTAAGGGAGCTATCGTATTCACCGATGACGGGATGATGCAGTCGGCAAAAGCACAAGAATACTTCCATCAACTCTCTGTTTCTCCTGACAACCATGTGATTTTTACGGGACATTTAGCTGCGGGAAGCTTTGGACATCGTCTTCTTAAGCAAGCTATGATCGGAGAATCTAGCAGCATACGCTGTACAATCTCACTTATCCGCTATAAAGTCCATCAAGGCTTGCCGGACATTCGCAAAATGCTCCAAACGATTCCCAGCCACCGGACAGTGCTCGTCCATGCTCCCAAACCACATATCGACCAAGTAGCTTCTATATTAAAAGGAGAAGGTTTCACAGGACTATACTCTTTACAACCCGGCAGCACGCTTTCGTTCTGAAACTTATTTATGTAATATCATGAGAAAAACAATGGGGCTCTTCCTTAGGTCTTTTTCAGACTTTTTGGAACAGCCCTTTTTATAATTCGTACCTATTATCCACTTACCCTTTCGTCGTGCCCGGGCGATCCTTAAAAGCTAGCTCAAACAACCCCGTCGCAGATAAACCTGCAAGGCCCCCAGCCCAAAGGCGAAGCACTAAATCTAGTTCGGTAAAAGGATACGCTACTACGCCGATGAACAAACCTATCAATAGTCCGATAATCGGGACTGCATTACGCGGGATGTTGATACTATTTTTGACCAACTGAACCAGTGCCAGTACGAATACTGCTAATATAGAGGCGAATGCCATAACATCATCTAAAATTGTTCCATTTTCCATCCTTTTCCCTCCTTAGTGGCTACTTATAATCTCAACCGTTCGAGTCGCAGAATCATAACCTACCTGAGCACCCAGCGCTTCTGCAATAACACGTACAGGGACGTAGGTGATGCCTTTTTCAAGCACTCCATCTGCAACCTTAACCCCGTTAACCTTTACGACAGCAATAACATCACTCTTCAATTCTTCCTCCTCCTTCCGATTGATGACCTTATACGCTGACTCCACCGCAGATGTTGAGGGCTTTGTCCCTGCTCGTAACTGTGTGAGTGTTAACCCAAACGCCATTTGAAAATGGGGGTAATCCTTGAAGCTTGTCCAGTCGCCTCCCCACTCGAAGCCCAGCCCTTTTGCCTCCTTCACAACCTCCTGCCAATCTGCGATTTGGTTGTTATTACCATCCCGGCACATATCCCAAGACACACTAGATCCATTCGGCAGCAAAAGAGCAAAATCTACAGCCAATCCAAAATTGTGATAGCTATATCCGCCACGTGCATTGGTAACAATTGCTCCGGGCTTGGTGCGGCCTTGTGCATATAAAGCATCCTGTTCAGCTATCGTGCGCAGTCCCTGCGTAATGAGAATGGAGATATTGAGTTTGTAACACCGCTCGATAAGCGCAGTAGCAGCGGAACGAACTACGGGATGTAGGCCTGTTAGGCGTTGGGCTGATTTATTTTTCACCTGAGTTAATGTCAGCATGATGTTCCTCTTTTCTGTCTATCTTTTTCAGATAAATAAATTGGTCGTATTTCCCGGAACGTGTCAGTATCGCTAATATGATAATTCCACCAGTTGTACCGAATTGGGCAATAGCCCAGCTATAATGAAGCCAAGTCAGCCATGTTGCCATGTCCACTCCTAGTAATTCTGCCAAACGGAATAGTAGAACGATAAGCATATTGAATGTATAAGCCAATAAGAAAAAAAGCATAGCCAGCATAAAAACGCTGACCACACCTTTTTGGAATCTTTCGTAAAAATATTGCCTGTGGCGATGAATAATGTATATTCCGCAGGCCGTAGTAGTGCCATATAGCACCAATAATAAAAATTCAATCATGTGCATCATGATCCCCTCGATCATAAACTAAATATTTGGCGAACCGGTTACGATCAATCTCCTCCTGAATTTCCTGCGAGACATTTTTATAATGACTTATGGTCAGTGTAACGCTGGTAGAGGCTCTGCGGAGCTCCATCTCTTTATCGACATGCCGGGGGAGAAGCAGCCGCCGAATCCATTGTGACAGCATTCCTAACTCCCCCTGTCTTCCGTATGGTCAATCTTCAGTTTCTTTAAGACGTCCAGTGTGGGCTGCATAAACTCCGAGCGCTCCTTATCCAAAATCGCTTGCAGACGATCCCGATCCTCCTCTGCCCGGTCCAGCATTTCTCGCGGTACAAGGTTCCCTTTGACAATCGCACGCAATAACACCATCAGTACGATCATCAAAATGAAAGCAACAATATAAGCCAGCCCATACTTATCTGCCAGCGGCAGCAGCTTCTCCAATTGCGCAATATCCCCTTCGCCCATTCGTCTGCTCCTTTCTGTAATGATGTTGATGCGTAATAGCCCCCGGCACCACCGAGGGCACAAAAAAACACGCTCCTGTGTGGATGCGTGCTAATTATTTGGCTGATGAAGCTTGCTCAGTCGAATCGTTTTCAGCAAAATGAATATCTGATCGTTTCTCGATAATCTGATCCTTAACCAAAATCTCATTATCCGGCTGCATGTTATAGGAAGAAATGATATTCTCTATCGGACCCTCCTCACGCTCAAAACGAGTGATGCAGGCATTGGCCATCAAGCGGAGTTTGGCGGCTGTCAATGAATCCATTGTCATGATTACAACTCACCTCCTTTTGGGTTTATATGCTGAGTAATTCAGCCATAATGACTTCGACATCTTGAAGCCTGTCTTGCAAAGTAGTATTTTCAGCACGGAGTTGCTCGAATTCGCTTAATTCTGGTGGTTTGTTAGCTTCTGCTTCTAGATATGCTTCCCACGCGGCTTCGAGTTCTTCTTCCGTTGGTTGTGGGACATCTAGGTTCCAAGCTGCGATGTATGGGCCACGTTCAATAATGTCGTAGTCTACGCCCTTTTTCAATCGGTTAAAATCCACTACATAACGATAGTGTACATCTTCTATATACTCGGTTTCGTCTTGATCTAATAGTCGGATTTCGTAGCGTGTGCGTCCGTGTACGCCTTCGTGTAATACGGGTTCAGCTCCGTTATCTTGCACTATGAAATCTTTTATTGGGTCGGCGTTTGGGTATAGATACATAATTGCTTGTGCTATATTCATTGTTCCTCATCTCCTTTTCTATGCAACTTTAACTATTCTCAAATGACTGAAAAGACCGTCACCAGTTACCCCAACGTTAGATGTTCCGTAATGATAAATGTAAAATTCAAGCGTATGCCCAGCGCTAAGATCTGTATTAGAAACCCCAAGGACGGAAACGTCTTGCCCACTAGCTGACGCAACGGTTCTTCCAATGCACTGATCCCGCGCTCCGTTTTTATAAATTTGAATCTGAACCACAAATGGCAAGGGTACGGATGTGCATGTAGCCATAACATCAATAGCGTATATACCAGCAGCTTTTGCAGTGAAAATCCCGGTGGTCGCATTCCATTCACCTAAACGATCATAGTAAACCGATGGGAATAAAAGTTTAGTGAATGTGAGCGGTACGATTGTTTGTGTAGCGCTACCGCCGCATGCAATATTACTTCTAGAATTCGTTGTATTATCTCCCCATGGGTTAAGAACCCCACTTGTGATGATACCATTTAATGAGCCTTCGGGAGTTATTCCTGATGGCTGTGAGCCATATTTATAGATTGAACCGCCATGACTAGTGTAAAGACCTACGCCATTCGCTTGCCCCGTGTTTTCGAGTGATGTAACAATCGAAGCACTTCCGACTATTATTCCAAAGTTTCGTCCAGATACCGAAGAATTTCTAATGTCTGCGTTTTGACCTGCAATATTAATGCCCGGATAATTAGCGGTAGTTCCACAGGAGCAATTTTTAATGTCGATGTTTCCACCGTCATATGCATTAAAACCCATTGAGGTTGTGGTATTAGCAGAAAAACCGTCTATAACAATACGATTGCACCGTTCAGCCACGAAGGAGCGGATAGTTACAGAAGTACCCATAAATTGAACATGACCACCGCCTACTTTGCCGCTAATCCTCACATCTTCGGCATAGGTTCCAGATGTAACATTTATAGATGCAGTATGATTAACAACTTGAGGAATCATGCCGATAGCCCTATTGATTGTTTTAAATGCCCCTGCTGCCGTATTGGCTAAACCGTTGTTTGTGTCATTCCCATCCGTCCGCACATAGTAAGTAATATCCGCTGTCGTCTGCTGAGGCGTAGTAACCAACGGCGCCCTACCATTCAGCTGCCCCTGAATCCCACTAGTCACCCCATCCAAGTACCCAAACTCTGCATTAGAGACCACTCCCGTTCCAATCTTCGAAGCCTCAATTCCGGCTGAAGCATTAACATCGGCGTTTACAATCACCCCAGCCGCAATTGCGGTCCCCCCGTCACCAGTACTTATAACATCCCCCGTGTGATTAGGATGCACATAATTATTCGCTCCCGTCGCAATCCCCGCCAGCTTTGTTTTCTCAGCTGCGGTGTAGTCATTCGAAGATAGCTGTTTGCCTGTTACTTTATCGACCTTGCCATTCACTGCATTGTCCAAAATGTCCATATTCCCGTTCAAATCGGCAATATCAACGATATCTGTTCCCTCTGGCTTCTTTAAGCCCAAATTTCCTGTGGTTTGCATATGTCACTCTCCTATCTATAAGTTCTTAATTCGTTCCATGTTTTACTGTGAGCACTCTCCCAAGTCAAAGCCTTAACAGATTCCCACCAGGTATAGCTGAACACAAATTCATAAGCTAAATGCGCAGGTTTAATCTCTTCGATGATTTGAATCAACCCCGCCATATTCGGGGGAATGCCCAGCGTACTCACAAAATGAATCTCAAAACGGTACTCCTCAGGCACTTCCTTTACTTCAACCACTCCACCTGAAAAAGCTGACGCCGTCCGCTGAATCATCTCCGGTGTGGTCGTCCCATTTCCACGCAGCTTTGCCTTAATCATCTCTCGGCGTGTGGCATATGACTTGGATGAATCGATATTTAGTCCAAGCTCAGCTTCCCATCGTCCAAGGCTCACCGTTGCCGTTTCAACAAAAGCCTGATCCAGTACGTCTATAGTGCCCAGCTTCAGTCCACCAATTTCTAGCCCGATGGTCTCCTGAAGCTTCTCCATTTCGCGGACATCCTTATAATAGTCCGGCAAATACTGCATTAGATCAGGCGCCTCGACTTCACCCGGATGGCTCGAATCTTTATCTGCGGAATATTGCAATTCGCTGTATAAAGAGCTGCCGTAACTCATCCTCTACACCCCCTTCAGTTGATTCCAGGTTAGGGGGCCTTTGGGCAAATAATCATGTGTATGCGCCGCCGGAGGAAATACCACTGGTTTACCTGCTACCCCCGCCCAAGCTACACTATCCGCTTGTTGCGCAAAATCCACCTTGCCATTGTTATTCGTATCGTAAATGCTTTTCAGCATATCCCCGGTACTCTGCGCGGCTACCAGCAAGACATTACCAGCGGCAGAACCAATGTACAGCTTGCCACTGTCTGTACAATACCCAAGCTCACCAATAGCCAGCGCTCCAATGGCGCTTTCCAAGCCGCGGCGTATTTGAATCAATGTTTTTAGAGCCATTGTCCCGCCCCCTAGAATGTTCCGCCATCAATACTGGCTACGGTAAGTCTATTGCCATTCGCTGCATCATAAACGATACTGCTTCCATCCACACTTACAGCTACACCGGCTGCATCTACGGTGATTCCTTTTCCAGCGGTAACCGCAATCGCGTCTGCAGTGACCGTGATACCATTACCTGCACCAATGTTCAGCGTCACAGCATCGGCTTGACCACCACCAATCAGCCCGCTCCCGGCTGTAATGGTCTGTAGTGCACCACCGGTACGTACCCATGCGCTGCCGTTCCAGCTATAAATCTTCTGCTCATCATCGACGTAAGCGGTCCAACCGACGGCAGGAACATAAAATACCCAAGCGGCAGATTGGTATTCAACAATTTGATTCGTTTTGCCCGCCCATGCCCCGTTTGCCCCTGCTGGAATAATATATCGATCCCCCTCAACCGGACTGGCAGGTGGAGCCAGCAGGTTCTGGTCTTTTACCGACGCTTGCGGTTCGATGTTATGCTTAGCCAGCTCAATTTCATTTTTAATCTTTTGTGCAGACCACAAGTCTGTAATCGTAGTCCCTGTATCATTGATTGTCCGGTGCTTGGCCACATCATCAATGTGAGTCTTGATCTCAGCGGCAGTCTTTACGTTTGTGCCATCCGATACTTTATTGATATGTCCCGCACTAATATCCGCTTTAAGCACCTTCGCATAGGTTGCTCCATCAGCGATATCGTCAATTGTACCTGTCAGATCGCTAAGCTTCTGCGCGTTCACTCGCCGCCAAGCTGCCCCATCATCAAAATATAAATATCCGCTATTCGAACCCGTAGTCACGTAATACAAACGACCAACGGATCCTGCAACCGGACGCGAAGCTTCTCCCCCTGACAGCGCCCTGCCGACCATGGAATTGGACGTGCCGTCACCAATATAAACTTCCTTAGTATCACTGCAAAAACCAAGCTCGCCTGCCTTCAACACGCCATAACTCGTTAGCTCAGCCTTTGTACCCCGCTTTATTTGTATGGTCTGTGCCATTTTACACCTCTCTTCTAAATGATCCTCCGTCAATCTGGCCCTTGTTCTTATAACGCTCTACTTCAGTCTGGACAGCAATAAGACTCACCTGCAAACCGTTAATATCCTCTGCTTCAACCGTATCGCCGGGAGTTTCGTAAGTCACATATACCTCAGGCACATCGGCAAAAATCTTAATCAACCGCCGCCAGGGCGCCTCATCCGGAAAAGACACAGTGAAATTGCGTAGCTCGATCCCGGAATACTGTGACCCTGTGTACACCGCAATGGTCTGATTATTAATATTGTCATGCGCTAGAAGACCACTGTAAACGCCATTTACAAGCGGTAATCTCTCTTCGATAACATAGCTGCTACCGTTTACTTTTTTATTAAGTTTTTCTTGAAAAATATCAATTTGCTCTGGATAACCCATGCTACACCTCCAGTAGAATGTTGCCGAACAACGGTACTTCTTCTTCGTTCAACATCACATTGCCCGCTCCACTGTTCAACTTCAGCTCTGTGTAATCCGCAACTCCTTCAGTAGCAAGCAATAATGCCCCGATGACAGACTGACTGATATAGGTTGCTGAAAAAGCCTTCTCCTTGCGATATTTCTCAAGCATCACCTGAAAGCCTTGGTTTACAGCTTGCAGTGCATAGCCAGAAGCAAGGGTTACCTTGGCGCTTATACTGATGTTTTTGCCCGCAGCCGGCGCCACGGTCACAACAGCCCCTACCGGTGCTTGTCCCTCACCCGCTCCTGAGACCGGATCAATGTATTGCTGCACCTGAGCCGCCAACAGCTCGGATGCTGGTTTTTTTTCGGCGTCCACAATAATCACCTTCACAGTTTTAGGACCTTTCCATAATGGAAAAACACGTGCGCCTCCCACACCCGGAACTTGTAGTGCCCACTCCATATAGTGATATTTATTTCCGCTAGTAGCTGGGCATCTGGCTGAGTCCAAATAACGCTGGCGTAGTGCATCATCCGTTTCAATGTCCTCCCCAGGGATCAGAAGAGAAGCTATTTCTCCGCGCGCTAGGTCTAAAATATAATCCACTGGCAGTAAAGAGCCAAAATATCGATTTCCTTCTTCTCCAGCGGTTTCACTTTCCAAGCGATACACTCCAGGAGATAACTTCTCTACAGCCGTATAATTCAGCATTTCGAGTGAGAAGCGGCTGCCGAGTGGAACATCTAACAATCCTCCATCCGCCTTATAAAAAATTCCTTTCAGCTGCGCCTTGCTAGCTTCACGCCTTACAATGCCTGACCAGGAGATACTTCGCTCTAAGTACTCTCCGGTAGCCGTATCTGCAAAATACAGATTATTATTCACATCCAGCTCAATATACATCTGTGCCAACTCAGCGGCTGCTGGAGCCAACGCGTCATAAATGATGCTGCCCTCGCGTTTATCCAATCCTGATGGAATCCGGTCCAGCATCCGCTCCAAAAGAGCCTCATACGTCTGATCCTCATACATCCTCATTCCACTCCTTTCTCAGCTGAAAATTTCCGTAACGTGTGACGACCTTGCAGTCAAAAGTTAGATTATCTCCGGTAAACGAAACAACAATATTCTCTAAGCTAAGGATTCGTTCATCCTGAAGTAGTGCCTCACTTACGATACGTCTGATTTCAGCTCTAACCAGCAGCCGATCCTTGCCAAGCACCAACCGCCACTCTGTTCCGTAATCAGAACTGTAAATCAGATGTTCAAACCGATCGGTTCGCAATATTTTAGCCGCCGCCTGTTGAACAGCTTCTAGTCCATCCGTTTGGCCTGTAATCCTTTTTCTCTCCCAATCCATCCGGTACGTAAGACTAGGACTTTCCCCACGCTCAAGGTTGACCTCCCCCTCAAGCAGGGCCGTTATCGGTCCAGCTTTTCCAATCGCAGGGATCATATCGGGCTCACCAGCCGATCCAGAACAATGTAGCTTTGTCCGCCCTGCATTCGAACCATTAATACGTGGTCCCCACTCGCTAGTCCTCGCCGAAGTATTACTTCTTTGCCCTCGATGTCGATCTTGCTTTCCATTACCGATTCAGGCAGCACTAACGCATTCCCCGATAAAATAAACCGCTGATCCACCTGGATCTGCAAAGGAGCTGCCTCCGTTACCGTTCCATAAGAAAAAGCCACGGGATTTGTACTTCCCACGGCTCCTAGACTTGCTTTTTTAATAATATCTAACATCATTTCTACACCACCTTAATATCGAGGGACATGGTATGCTCCCCTCCAGAAATCTTATGGCTGCATTGGTCCACCAGAAACAATTGAGTCTCGAATTCATCCAATAGGACATAAATGAAATTGCCTGCTCTTACACGCATATCACCAATCGCCTGTACGGAGAGACTGAGCTTTTCACGGTTGTGCATTTTCAGTAAATTGTTTGCCTTCTCCTGAATTTGGGCAGCATTCGCTTTGTCATCAGCCTTCTGATACAAGTGCAGGATACCCCAGCGTTTCACATTGTCCTTGTCACTAACCGGATAGAAATCGCGTTTGCCCGATGCCTCGTTATCCTTGTACAGAAAAATCGTGTTGTACGTATCGTCATCAATACTTTTTTTGAGCGAATAATCGTACAGATAATGACCCGCTCCGAGCACCAGGTTAAGCAACATAGAATCCGGTTTACGCAGCGTCAGCTTCCCAAAATCATCGTAAAAAGCCATCAACCGCCCCTTATACTGAAGCTCACTGCCGATGGCTCCCATAATGATGTCCAACAGCTTTTTGTCATCTTCAATTAAAGAAGGAATCCGGTACTCTGTCTCCTCCAGCACACCTGTCTTTAATCCGTAGTCCGTTGTTATTTTCTTGATAACATCACTAGCCGTAACATCCTGCAAAACATAACTACCATTGCCCAGCAAATAACGAATCTGATCATAGGCAGTCAGCTTAATCTCCTGATCCGAGCCCGTATCAATGCTGAACACAAATCCGTAAAATACATCTACATTATCTTTACTGAACTGAATAATATCACCGTTGCTGATCCCGAACTTGGGGAGCTGATAGATTCCGCTATCCACAAGCGTTAACTCTAGCGTTGACGGTTTACCTGACCGTGCGGTTTTCCAAGAAATATCTGAGACGATGCCAGAAATATCCCATAGATTCCCTTCTTTATTCTTCACTAGCAGTTCCATAACATCCTCCTACGGCAGCTTGATGACTTTACCGATGGGCAGCTTTTTCAGCTCACTATCCGGAATGCCATTAAGCTTTTGAATGGCTTTGTACTTCGAGCCATCTCCTAGGTTTTTTTGAGCGATACTCCATAGACTGTCTCCAGCTTTTAAGGTATAGGTAGTAGGCTTTGCTTTTTCATTGGCCCGCTTCTGTTCCGCCTTCACTTCACCTTTGACAACCTTCACAGCTACCGCCTGATAGAATACGTATTTTTTGAGAGATAACGAATATTCAATATCCCCTGACGTACCCGCACTAAGCTTCCAAGTGAAACCTTCAATGCTCATAGCCATATTCACAGCAAAATCAATTTCTAAAGATCTATCCTCACTAATTGAAGATTCCTCTAGCCATTTCTGCGGTTTGTTTAACTTCTTTTCATCCTTTTTCGTATCATCGGGATACCTCACACCGGAGAACACAAACCGAATGGGCCGACGACTCGTCATCCATTTCTTAATAAGCTCCACATATTCAAAAGGCCTTTTCAATCCATCCTCTTGCACCAATACGAACGGATACCTTTGTTCCGGGAAAATGCTTTCAATTGTGATCTCCGTAAGCTTCGGATAAGCAATCGTATTGATCTCACCCAGATCGATAATGGTATAGCTTTTTCCATCTCCACTCTCCTTGATTTCCAAGGTCTCTGGATTGACTGGCAGCCGGATTGCATCCTCCTGATTATTAAAGCCCAAAAAAATTCCGTACTCTTCCACGTTACGTATACACCCCCTGCGCCGTAGAGACAAACTCCTCGTTCAGCTTTTGCCCGATCTTGTTGATAATCGTATCAATGTCTCCGGCATTGTTAATATTCCCGGTCGTCACCTGCACCGTCGGCGTAAGCTCCACAAAATTCTGGATCGCCTGAATCTCGGCCAGCTCGCGCAGCATTTTCAGATCATCACTGGAGATGTCTACGGTGTCGTTGATGGAGCCGAGCTCGTTCACACGGTTTACGGTGTTCAGATTACCCGGTACTCCTGCATTTTGAAAAGAACCTACAGCGGAAGGCGTATTTAACGCAGGAGTCGTCGTCACAGGAACTACTGGAACCTCAGGAATGGTAGGCGATTTCGGAGGTTTCGTTGATTCATCTTGATGAGTAGTATTCCATTGATTGATTGTAGTCTCGTTATTCGTGTTTCCACCAACGTTTAGGCTTTCTTTAAATTTATTAACATCAAAATCTTGCGTGAAATTCGCAGCTGTATCAAAAGTATTTTCAATGCTCATCTCCACGTTCTGTTTAAATTGACTGCTGTCAACCTGTTCAAGATGAAGATTAATCTCTGATTCTATACCAATAAATTTACCAACAGCGCCAATTACTTTATTAATACCACCTAATAAAAAATTGGCAGCATCAATGATGCCATTAATAAACCCGGTCCAAAGATCAATCACATAACCTACAAAATCTGCAACGATCTGTCCCAAAGCCCTGAACATATTGGCAAGAAAATCTCTTACTGGCTGAAGAGCTGCGACAATTCCTAGAAAAGCCACAATAAGTGCAATAACAAGTCCAATTACAAGAGCAATAGGATTAGCATTTAACACAGCGTTGTAAATCCCTTGCGCAGCGGTAGCGATCCCAGTCGCAATTGCTGACATATTAGTTGCGATTGCAGCTGCACCCATGGCAACTTTATAAGCTATAATCCCAGCAACAATTCCCAAAAGAATTGGTACTACATAAGGCAACGTACTGCTAAGAACACTCCAAAGAAACAAAGCTCCCTGTACTACTTGTGAAAAACCTTGTGCTATAATAGCCAATCCAATGGCCATCCCATCGATAATAGGCTGAAAGGTACCCTCTGAGAACGCATCGTTAAGAATGCTTAACAACGGGGAAAATGCTGCAAGAGCCCCTTGCCCCATGCCAGCTAAGGAATTGTTATAGTTTCCAAGAAGCGTCTGCCACTGATTTACGGGTGAATCCATCATGGTTTGCAGCGAAGTACTCGTCATACCTGCCGTTGTCATGATATCTCCCAAAGTACTTAAAAAAGCGCCCATGTTCCCCGTACTGGCTACTAGGTCGAGTCCACCAAGCTCCTCTTCATCTACCTGAAGCATCGATGCTAAGTCACTAGAGTCTCCATCAAATGCAGAATTAATCGCTGATGAAGTATCGCCAATATCCTTACCTTCTGGAGACATCATACTAAGCCTTGTGGAATAATCCATTAGCTTATCTAGCTGGTCCGTATTTTGTGTTTTAGGATAAAACGACAAGACACTTTCCATAGACTTGCTGACGTCCTGTCCGGTTTCTAGCGCTCTCTTCTTGAATTTATCAAACATAGCTACACCAACATCAGCATTTCCGGTTTTTGCTTTAAAAAGATCTTCCCACTTTTGCTGCTCAGCAGCGGGCACAAGCACCTTCTCCATGACACCTTTAACTTTTTCCACCATACTCTTAGCCTTTTCAAAGGCTCCAGTAAGCTTCTCCCAGGTTCCTGCTTGCTTTTCAGCTCCTCCAGCCCCTCTATCAGCCGCATCATTCAGTCTCTCCTGAGCCTGAACCGCACCTCCAATAGATGCTTGAATTCTGGTATAAGCTGCACTGTAATTATTAGTGATGTTGTACACGGGTTTATTGACTATTTTCATACTGATACGGTTTAAGGTTGCTGAGAAGGAATTTGAAATATTTGCCGAAACCTGTGTTGTAATCTGATTGGTTATATCATTGATCCATTGATTAGAGACTTGCTGTATTCCAGCTATATTATTTTGTACACCTGCCATTCTCTCACCCCCTAACTATCTCTTCCTCGCCTTACTCCGTGCCTGATCCCGCTTCTCCTTCTCCACACGAACAGCAATCATCGCATATATTGCGGCGCGTTCGCGGGAAGACAGCTTCATCAGCTCATGGGGTAAAATGTGCAGCTCATGGAGGGCGTAATAAGCAAAATTGGCTTCACTATCGCCCTCGTTGATTAGTTTTTTACTTCATCCACCAGCTCGTTCATGTCCGTGCCAAAACCATTTAAGGCCTGCACCCGCTCACCCAACGCCGCGAATTCACCTGGTAGCAGCATTTTACGCAGCAGTGTCTCAGCACCAAGAACACCATAAGAACGCTGTAATTCAGCATTTTTTAGATCCGGATGCACTACACTTGAGGTCATCAGCTTCGCCATATAATCGTTAGGCTCAATTTCGGAGGTATACACTCCGTTTTTACCTTTGACTTTGCGGGTTGCGGCCTTGCGGCATTCCTGATTCTCATCCTCAGTCATACTGCGCAGCTTCCAAGCTACCGCATTTCCTTCCTTATCCTTAAAACGCTGGGATACTACAAACTCCTCGGTCGTGTCACATGCTACATTTTGGGCAAAAAACAAACTTAATTCGCTCATTGTCTTCCTCCTAGAATTTTTTATTTAGATACTTCTCCTGCTACTAGCTGCCAATAGACAGAGAAGAGACCCGCCCCTCATTCTACGTTCGGGTCTTGCTTGCTCCAATCTATCTAGTTGTCTTAATTAAAGCCCGGAACCTGCCGGAGCACCAAAAGCTTGCACAATCTGCACATCTTCAAAGGTAAAGCTAACTTCTTCTTCTAGAGCGTCTGACTCTGTATCGAGAGAGGCCATGATGACACTATCAAGGTTCACGCCTTTTAAAATAATACGCTGTGCTCCCACGCTGGACGATGGATCTTCGTTCGTAACCTCAATATCGAAGTACTGATCAACACCCGTATTCATATAATCGAGCATCATCTGGCGGAAACGACTAGTCATATAAAAAATCGTCATCGAACCGCTGCCCGACCATCCAGTCGCTTTATGCTGAACACCCCGGCGGCCCAGTGTTTTCACCTCTGCCTTTGTTTTTTCTACTGTAGCTTCAAGAGTTTTCACATAGAACATCTCTTCGGTTTGTGTACCAATCACAGCATAAGCACGGCCCTCCTGGCCGGAAATCGTATCACTAGCTTTTAAAAATGCCATCTTAAACCACCTTCACTTTCATATATACTTTTTCTACCGAATCTACCGGTTTCACAGCCACATCCAGCACGATACTATCACTATCTGCACCAGCCACAACTACAACATCTGTCTGCGCGTTAAAGCCCTCAATCGCACCCATATCCTGCAAATCATTCATATAAGTCGCACACTGTGACCAGAAAAGAGCACGGCCATCTTCATTATTCGTGACCTTACCGATATAGTAGTTCTCAAAAATACGCTTCATATCATTTGCAATTCCATCCAGCACGCGCAGTACACGATTTTTGGAGAATGCTTTGCCTTTGTCCGGTGAAAACGCTGTAAATGTATTGATATCCTGTTCCACCACAGCCCGTCCGCCACTGTAAGTAAAGATAAGCTCTCCTTTTAGCAACGCAGCTGTAGTCTCAGAATGGCTAAGTCTTACATCAGCATCCACCGAATCATCATAACCCTGATAAGTCAGCGATTCATTAACAGCAGCTGCTGCTGTAGCACCAGCTACCCAAGCAACGGCATTGACGTTATCAATCGTAGTTCCGTCGCTCAGTACTACCCCATTATTCACGCTAATCACACCTTCATGACCTGCAGCCACATAATCGGATAGTACAGCCTGTACCTTTTTCCCTTCTGTATCCCGAAGCCGTCTCACAAAAGAACTGTAGAGTGCCTTCAGAGCACTATCCTGCGATACTAGACCCACTGTTTGGAATTCCTGCACCTCAAGAGCAGACAGGAAGTCACTATGTGCTCCATTCGTCACGGTTCCGTTAGCCCCCCCTGTAAGCGGCATGCCTGCAATTAGCTTCAAGCCTTCTGCACCATTTTTCTGGAATTGAACATAATCGTTCGCGACCAACTCTTCAGCCGTTCCGACCGTTTGCTTGTTCAGTTCGGTTCCATTAAGCAACGTCTTTACATCAAAAAGAGCAGCATTCTCTATATTTTTCTCAATCACAATCAAAAGATCATTTCCGCGTACACCGCCATATTTAGCTGTTACCTGAAGGCCGTTATTTGTGACTGCCGCTTTAACACCTTCATTCAATCGATAGAGCAGCAAGGTTCCCGCCCGTTTCAGCGCTTCACGCACTGGCAGTAGAGTTGGATGTTCCAAATCCACTCCTAGCAGCTTATTCACATCATCCTGCGGGGTAATCCTCATGATTACTCCCGGCTCTCCCCAAGATAGGGCAAGCGCCAATGCCGTAATCCCGCGTTCTCCCATTTTGCCGATGGCACCTTGATTTGATGCTACATTTACGTACACCCCGGGGCGCACCTTATTTTGCGTTGTCCATGTTCCGCCTGCCATTAGTTCATTACCTCCTTATTTTTGAACAATCCCATAGATTGCTTTGCTTCTTCTAGCGTATAGTTCTTGCCATCCTGCAAAATAACGTTCAATATATCCTTTTCCCTCGGCGTAAAAAGTGGGGAATTCACAATCTGTTCCTTACTGAACCCATTCCCGTTACTTCCTTTAGTACTCATTTCAATCGTTCTCCTCCAATCATTTGTCCCATCTTAATGCTGTCAGGCTTGTCGTTTTGCAAATACAACATATAGTCAACTGTAAACAGCGGCCCATGCCCTTCAGTTCCAGCTTCCCAAGCTTGCCTAACTACACGAAAAGCTCCACCATCCTGCTCCATTCCTGCCATCGCCTCACTCAGCTTATCTGCCATTCTCTCAGCTTCCAGCAAATTGCCTTGCTCATAACGGATGCCAAAACGGTAGACCGCTAAATACCGGCCCTCCCGCTGCCGATCCAGTGTTGCTGAGATCAATCCGGGATGAAAATAAGCGGTTTGAGGTTTTTCTCCTTCTACATATACAGGCACATCAGGAAAATACCGTTCAAGTGTACTTGTAATGTGTTCTCGCAATTGTTGTACCGACATCACTCCATCCCTTTCTGATCTGCGACCGTTCGTCGATCCTTGATGGTGTTAACCTTCAACTGCATGAACATTAAGCAGACACCCCCTCAACTAGATTTAAGAAAAAAGGATACTATCCGAGGTTGGATAATATCCCTTCTTCATTAGGCAAATGCGAGAAGAATCTTTCACCGCTAGGTTGTTCTCATCACCCTTAGGGCGGAACTATTAGCAGAGCATTCATGCTCTTGCGGTGTTCTTTTGCTTCATTTGCCATGTTATAATCATACCCCCATATTATCCTTGCGGAGAGGGTAAACGGACGAGGTTTTGGCTAGCTTTGGGATGGTATAGAGCGGTTTTTTGGAGGTAGACAATTGAAGACAAGCTAAAGAGCCTTGGTCCCTCCTTTTATGGACGGCAAGTTTTTGTGCGAGGATTATAAGGATAAAGTACATTCTGAAACTTATAGTTTCTTATAATTCAAAAAAAGACCGCATCATCCGCTCGGACGATACAGTCTTCTTTACTAATCAAACTATTCTACTTCTATTAAGTAATACTCATTTTCTCTTTCTTTACCCTAGGCGCTGTTGTTACTAAAGTTTGCAGAGACAGTAAGCCGAGATCCGTTAACGCTAATGCCATCTTGTAAAAAGCCTTCGAGCGTATCTTCACGTAAGTGTCCTTACTTACCGGTGGATCAAACACATGATTGTAAATCGTATAATCGTACATCTCGTCTCTTCTCATATACCTTTCCCGTACCAGCTGCTGTTCTCTCGTATCGAGTCTCTCTACCACAGAGTCTATTGCGGAACAATAAGCTCTCCTTGCGGCGGGGATGTCCACATTATAAGAAGCTATCGCAGCAGTCTGATCAGTTACAGTGTTAGTAGGACCATGAAATCTTTCTGTGTATGAATAAGTTGTGCTTGCTTCCTTAGCTTCAAATGTAACGGTCTTAAAAATACGGTATTTCTCCAACATGCTCTCTATAGCGACCTGGGTTCGGCGACGGTCCAACTCTGGTAAAGTTGATATGTTCATCATTTATGCACTCCTTTTGGGTTTAACTGAATGAGATTTAATTTGCGGAATTTTCCAGCCCAATGTGATAAAATAAATCTTGTTCGTATTCTGTTCGTATTTTTCTATAATATACCACTTCTTTACCAATCTCGTAAAACCCCGTTTTAGGCTGTTTTTATCGAAAAAGAGCATATATCCCTCCATTATCTTGCCTTTTGGCAATTATATACGCTTTGTTGTTTACCTATTGGCAAAAATGGCTTATATTATTATCATAAGGTTACAGCCAATAAGGAGTGAGTTGAGATGAAACAGGAATTCGGAGATTATATGAAGCATCTTCGGGAAACAAAAGGACTCACCATTAATCAATTAGCAGCATCAGCCGGAATTAGCGGTTCGCAAATTTCCCGGATTGAGAATGGATTAAGAGGGGTTCCTAAACCAACCACGTTACGCAAAATTGCTGAGGCCACTGGCGTCCCCTACGGGGAGCTAATGGATCAGGCAGGGTATTTGCAGGACCAGACTCTTTCAAGCGATGAGGCTGTCCCAGATTGGGCTACAAGCAAAGATAAAAGAGACTTTCGAAAAATGCTAGAGGATGATGGAGAGCTGATGTTTGACGGAATTCCATTAGACAAAGAAGATAAACAGAGGATAAAAGATGTACTAACCGGATTGTTCTGGGAAGCCAAACAGATGAATAAGAGAAAAAAATCCAAAGACACTAAATAACTATACTAACATGCTGCAGGTGAAGAACATGGATGAACTGATCAATAGTCTGATTAAAAAATATAAAACCAACTGCCCGTTCGAGCTTGCCGCAGCACTAGGCATTCAAATTCGTTTCATGAATCTGGGGACTGGCACAAAGGGATTATATTATCGAAAACTAAGAAGAAGGTTTATCGTCATTCATAATGAGTTGCCTGTAGAATGGCAGCGCTTCGTTTGTGCGCATGAATTAGGACATGATCGGCTTCACAAGGGGATCAATCGCTTTTTTCTGGAGGAAAGCTCCTATTTCTCTCCTGGGAAGCTTGAACGTCAAGCTAATGTCTTTGCTGTAAAATTATTATCTTCAGGCAGAAGCCCCGAACAAGAGGAATCATGGAGAAACTATTATCTACGGATTGGAATTCCACCGGAAGTCCGATTTTTTTTGGAGGAATAATAGAACATATGTTCTTTGGCTGTATTTATATGTATATTCAATACATAACAAAAAAAGCCCTTACCGAAGTAAGAGCTTTTGAGCAGCGATTAAGCTGAGTATCGGGATGACACGATTTGAACATGCGACCCCCTGGTCCCAAACCAGGTGCTCTACCAAGCTGAGCTACATCCCGTTACTATAAAATTATGGAGCGGGTGATGGGAATCGAACCCACGCTATCAGCTTGGAAGGCTGAAGTTCTACCATTGAACTACACCCGCAAAGGTGAAAATCGGGATGACACGATTTGAACATGCGACCCCCTGGTCCCAAACCAGGTGCTCTACCAAGCTGAGCTACATCCCGTTATAAATACTATAATTGCTTAATAATAAAATGGCGCGCCCTGAGAGATTCGAACTCCCGGCCTTTTGATTCGTAGTCAAACGCTCTATCCAGCTGAGCTAAGGGCGCAAAATTATGGAGCGGACGACGGGAATCGAACCCGCGACCCTCGCCTTGGCAAGGCGATGCTCTACCGCTGAGCCACGTCCGCAATAAGTGGTGCGCGTGAAGGGACTTGAACCCCCACGTCGTGAAACGCCAGATCCTAAGTCTGGTGCGTCTGCCATTCCGCCACACGCGCATGATAATAATAAAAGTGAGCCATGAAGGACTCGAACCTTCGACACCCTGATTAAAAGTCAGGTGCTCTACCAACTGAGCTAATGGCTCGCACTTGGCTGGGGATATAGGATTCGAACCTATGAGTGACGGAGTCAAAGTCCGTTGCCTTACCGCTTGGCTAATCCCCATTGATGGTACCTCTATGTTGCCCATAATCTCTTAGGAAGATTATGGTGGAGGCTGAGGGGATCGAACCCCCGACCCTCTGCTTGTAAGGCAGATGCTCTCCCAGCTGAGCTAAGCCTCCATATCTATGGGACCCTCTAAGGGTAAGTACAAGTAAAAGTTGGTGACCCGTATGGGATTCGAACCCATGTTACCTCCGTGAAAGGGAGGTGTCTTAACCCCTTGACCAACGGGCCTTGCAAATCTGTGGAGCTCTCAACCGGATTCGAACCGGTGACCTCTTCCTTACCATGGAAGCACTCTACCTGCTGAGCTATGAGAGCATGGCTCCCCGAACAGGACTCGAACCTGTGACAACTCGATTAACAGTCGAGTGCTCTACCAACTGAGCTATCAGGGAATATCCGCTTGGCAACGTCCTACTCTCCCAGGACCCTTCGGTCCAAGTACCATCGGCGCTGGAGGGCTTAACGGTCGTGTTCGGGATGGGTACGTGTGGAACCCCTCCGCTATCGCCACCAAACGGGCATTTACAGCGTAAATGCTCAGGCTTAATCGCCTGAAAACTGAATCCGAAACAAATCTGCATTCTACGTATAGGATAAGCCCTCGACCGATTAGTATTGGTCAGCTCCATGCATTACTGCACTTCCACCTCCAACCTATCTACCTCGTCGTCTTCAAGGGGTCTTACTAATTGGGAAATCTCATCTTGAGGGGGGCTTCACGCTTAGATGCTTTCAGCGCTTATCCCGTCCGTACGTAGCTACCCAGCCATGCTCCTGGCGGAACAACTGGTGCACCAGCGGTACGTCCATCCCGGTCCTCTCGTACTAAGGACAGCTCCTCTCAAATTTCCTGCGCCCACGACAGATAGGGACCGAACTGTCTCACGACGTTCTGAACCCAGCTCGCGTACCGCTTTAATGGGCGAACAGCCCAACCCTTGGGACCTACTTCAGCCCCAGGATGCGATGAGCCGACATCGAGGTGCCAAACCTCCCCGTCGATGTGGACTCTTGGGGGAGATAAGCCTGTTATCCCCAGGGTAGCTTTTATCCGTTGAGCGATGGCCCTTCCATGCGGTACCACCGGATCACTAAGTCCGACTTTCGTCCCTGCTCGACTTGTAGGTCTCGCAGTCAAGCTCCCTTATGCCTTTGCACTCTGCGAATGATTTCCAACCATTCTGAGGGAACCTTGGAACGCCTCCGTTACTCTTTAGGAGGCGACCGCCCCAGTCAAACTGCCCGCCTGACACGGTCCCCGTACCCGGTAAGGGTACTAGGTTAGAACCTAGATACGATCAGGGTGGTATCCCAACGGCGCCTCCACCGAAGCTTGCGCTCCGATTTCTACGGCTCCCACCTATCCTGTACAGATCGTACCCAAATTCAATATCAAGCTGCAGTAAAGCTCCATGGGGTCTTTCCGTCTTGTCGCGGGTAACCTGCATCTTCACAGGTATTAAAATTTCACCGGATCTCTCGTTGAGACAGCGCCCAAGTCGTTACGCCATTCGTGCGGGTCAGAATTTACCTGACAAGGAATTTCGCTACCTTAGGACCGTTATAGTTACGGCCGCCGTTTACTGGGGCTTCGGTTCATAGCTTCGGGTTACCCCTAACCACTCCCCTTAACCTTCCAGCACCGGGCAGGCGTCAGCCCGTATACTTCGCCTTGCGGCTTCGCACAGACCTGTGTTTTTGCTAAACAGTCGCTTGGGCCTTTTCACTGCGGCCCCCTCGTGCTATTCACACTACCGGGGCACCCCTTCTCCCGAAGTTACGGGGTCATTTTGCCGAGTTCCTTAACGAGAGTTCTTCCGCGCGCCTTAGAATTCTCTTCTCGCCTACCTGTGTCGGTTTGCGGTACGGGCACCTTCTCCTGGCTAGAGGCTTTTCTTGGCAGTGTGAGATCATGACCTTCGCTACTACAATTTTCGCTCCCCATCACAGCCCAGCCTTAACGATGTGCGGATTTGCCTACACATCAGCCTCACTGCTTAGACGGACATCCATCAGTCCGCGTCACTACCCTCCTGCGTCACCCCATCGCTCATAGCGGATTACGGTGGTACAGTAATTTCAAACTGTTGTCCTTCGACTACGCCTTTCGGCCTCGCCTTAGGTCCCGACTTACCCTGAGCGGACGAGCCTTCCTCAGGAAACCTTGGGCTTTCGGCGGATCAGATTCTCACTGATCTTTTCGTTACTCATACCGGCATTCTCACTTGTGTAGTGTCCAGCGCTCTTTTCAGTACACCTTCAACCCCTACACAACGCTCCCCTACCCCAGATACATACGTATCTAGCCATAGCTTCGGTGGTGTGTTTAGCCCCGTTACATTTTCGGCGCAGAGTCACTCGACCAGTGAGCTATTACGCACTCTTTCAATGGTGGCTGCTTCTAAGCCAACATCCTGGTTGTCTGTGCAACTCCACATCCTTTCCCACTTAACACACACTTGGGGACCTTAGCTGATGGTCTGGGCTGTTTCCCTTTTGACAATGGATCTTAGCACTCACTGTCTGACTCCCGGCAATAAGTATATGGCATTCGGAGTTTGACTGAGCTTGGTAATCCTTGCGGACCCCGCACCCAATCAGTGCTCTACCTCCACTACTCTTATACCGAGGCTAGCCCTAAAGCTATTTCGGGGAGAACCAGCTATCTCCGAGTTCGATTGGAATTTCTCCGCTACCCCCACCTCATCCCCGCACTTTTCAACGTACGTGGGTTCGGGCCTCCAGTGCGTGTTACCGCACCTTCACCCTGGACAGGGGTAGATCACACGGTTTCGGGTCTACGTCCACATACTAATTCGCCCTATTCAGACTCGCTTTCGCTGCGGCTCCACCTTCTCGGCTTAACCTTGCATGTTAAACGTAACTCGCCGGTTCATTCTACAAAAGGCACGCCATCACCCATTAATAGGGCTCTGACTTTTTGTAAGCACACGGTTTCAGGTTCTATTTCACTCCCCTTCCGGGGTGCTTTTCACCTTTCCCTCACGGTACTGTTTCACTATCGGTCGCCAGGTAGTATTTAGCCTTAGCAGATGGTCCTGCTGGATTCATACGGGGTTTCACGTGCCCCGCACTACTCGGGATCCGTCTCGGAGAGAATACAGTTTAGGTTACAGGGCTTTTACCTCTATCGCGGGCCTTTCCAGACCTCTTCACCTACCATATTCCTTTGTAACTCCATGTGAGACGTCCCACAACCCCTAAGAGCAAGCTCTTAGGTTTAGGCTGTTCCGCGTTCGCTCGCCGCTACTGACGGAATCACTATTGTTTTCTCTTCCTCAGGGTACTTAGATGTTTCAGTTCCCCTGGTCTGCCTCTACATTTCCTATGTATTCAGAAATGAGTAACTGCGAATTACCACAGCTGGGTTTCCCCATTCGGACACCCCCGGATCAAAGCTTGCTTACAGCTCCCCGAGGCAGTTTCGTTGTTCGCCACGTCCTTCGTCGGCTCCTGGCGCCTAGGCATCCTCCGTGTGCTCTTATTAGCTTAACCTTGATTCTTCCGAAGAAAAATCTCACTAATAACATTTACTTGTTTGCACAAGTTGCTAAAAGATGTTCTAAAACGCAAATTCGTTTCGGTATCCAGTTTTCAAGGATCAAGTTGAAAAAGTTATTCATTCAAAAATTTATGGTGGAGCCAAGCGGGATCGAACCGCTGACCTCCTGCTTGCAAGGCAGGCGCTCTCCCAGCTGAGCTATGGCCCCATAAAATTACTCTATAATGTTATATGGTGGGCCTTGGTGGACTCGAACCACCGACCTCACCCTTATCAGAGGTGCGCTCTAACCAACTGAGCTAAAAGCCCATATAACATGTATAACATTGTGAATCAACCAATCAATTGGTTGTCCGCTTGGCAACGTCCTACTCTCCCAGGACCCTTCGGTCCAAGTACCATCGGCGCTGGAGGGCTTAACGGTCGTGTTCGGGATGGGTACGTGTGGAACCCCTCCGCTATCGCCACCAAACGCATACGAAAGAGACTTGCTCTTTCAAAACTGAACACGAGTGAGTGTTCGAACCCGAAGGTTCTATTGCGGAAGCTAAGCTTCCGATTTGAATGTTCTCATTGCAGAGAACGATTCTCCATAGAAAGGAGGTGATCCAGCCGCACCTTCCGATACGGCTACCTTGTTACGACTTCACCCCAATCATCTACCCCACCTTCGGCGGCTGGCTCCCTTGCGGGTTACCCCACCGACTTCGGGTGTTGTAAACTCTCGTGGTGTGACGGGCGGTGTGTACAAGACCCGGGAACGTATTCACCGCGGCATGCTGATCCGCGATTACTAGCAATTCCGACTTCATGCAGGCGAGTTGCAGCCTGCAATCCGAACTGAGACCGGCTTTGATGGGATTGGCTCCACCTCGCGGCTTCGCTTCCCGTTGTACCGGCCATTGTAGTACGTGTGTAGCCCAGGTCATAAGGGGCATGATGATTTGACGTCATCCCCACCTTCCTCCGGTTTGTCACCGGCAGTCACTCTAGAGTGCCCAGCATTACCTGCTGGCAACTAAAGTTAAGGGTTGCGCTCGTTGCGGGACTTAACCCAACATCTCACGACACGAGCTGACGACAACCATGCACCACCTGTCTCCTCTGTCCCGAAGGCCGCCACTATCTCTAGTGGATTCAGAGGGATGTCAAGACCTGGTAAGGTTCTTCGCGTTGCTTCGAATTAAACCACATACTCCACTGCTTGTGCGGGTCCCCGTCAATTCCTTTGAGTTTCAGTCTTGCGACCGTACTCCCCAGGCGGAGTGCTTACTGTGTTAACTTCGGCACCAAGGGTATCGAAACCCCTAACACCTAGCACTCATCGTTTACGGCGTGGACTACCAGGGTATCTAATCCTGTTTGCTCCCCACGCTTTCGCGCCTCAGCGTCAGTTACAGCCCAGAAAGTCGCCTTCGCCACTGGTGTTCCTCCACATATCTACGCATTTCACCGCTACACGTGGAATTCCACTTTCCTCTTCTGTACTCAAGCCACCCAGTTTCCAGTGCGACCTCAGGTTGAGCCCAAGGTTTAAACACCAGACTTAAATAGCCGCCTGCGCGCGCTTTACGCCCAATAATTCCGGACAACGCTTGCCCCCTACGTATTACCGCGGCTGCTGGCACGTAGTTAGCCGGGGCTTTCTTCTCAGGTACCGTCACTCCGGTAGCAGTTACTCTACCGGACGTTCTTCCCTGGCAACAGAGCTTTACGATCCGAAAACCTTCATCACTCACGCGGCGTTGCTCCGTCAGGCTTTCGCCCATTGCGGAAGATTCCCTACTGCTGCCTCCCGTAGGAGTCTGGGCCGTGTCTCAGTCCCAGTGTGGCCGTTCACCCTCTCAGGTCGGCTACGCATCGTCGCCTTGGTGGGCCGTTACCCCACCAACTAGCTAATGCGCCGCAGGCCCATCCCTCAGTGACAGATTGCTCCGTCTTTCATTCTTCTCTCAGGAGAAAAAAGAAATTATCCGGTATTAGCTACCGTTTCCGGTAGTTATCCCAGTCTGAAGGGCAGGTTGCCTACGTGTTACTCACCCGTCCGCCGCTAAGTTACTTTGAAAGCAAGCTTTCAAAGTAACTCCGCTCGACTTGCATGTATTAGGCACGCCGCCAGCGTTCGTCCTGAGCCAGGATCAAACTCTCCAATTAGTATTGAAAAGAGCGATATGCTCATTTTGAAACATCTGACGAGAAAATTAATTCTCTAATTTTGGATTTCACTTGCGTGATTTCCCACTCACTCGTTGTTCAGTTTTCAAAGATCAATATCTCTCATTTCGTCGTCGTTGTTTATCAGCGGCGACCTTTATAATATATCACAGTGTTAAGCTGTTTGGCAAGTCTTTTTTTTGAAAAATCTTTTTTTCAATTTTTCTTGCCTTCCGCTTTCCTTTTACACAAGCAAAAGGAGCGCGAGATATAATTTATCATGAGCACTCCTTTTTAGTCAAGCTATTTTATTAAATAATCTGAAAACTTTATAAAACTGTAGCAATTCTCGTATATCTTCAGTGTTTATACTGAGAAGAACGCCCACCCCATGCATACTTGGAAAGCTCTTTCTGAGGAGCGAAGCGAGCATACATCCGGAATACAGTCTTATATCTATTAGCGATGGCGTGCCTGATATTTTGGTCCAAGCGCTGATCACTCAAATCTAACAGCATCTCATCTAGTTCTTTTCTCAAAACATAATCCAGTTCCTTGCATTCCTTTTCGTTAAACAACATTCCCAACATATGCTTGGCCTCCTTCATGAAGTTGCAATTAACACCTTCTCTAAACCCCCAAAACCTTTTTTGCATAATCAGTAAGTACATCTCATGGAGAAAGCTGCCTTAAGATCCTCTTACACTAGATTAACCGGAGTCCTCTTTTTATAACCATAATTATTAAAAATTCCCTTTATGGTTTCGTCTAGATTATATACTCCTTACCTTTAGGCAATCCTTGGATGAACGCCCTTAATGTTATGCTCTATTCCCGGAAGTTTTATGATAAAAGTGAAAAAGTAATTGTACTTTCAATAATGGCTGCAACAAATAACAGGATTACAGTCCATATGGAAGCCGTAAGTGTTTGACGCATGAAAGCAGACCAGTCTGCGCTTCTCTCCTCTTTTCTATCTGTAGATCGAAATAGACTTGAAATCACTTTTCCGCCAAAGTGCAGCCCAAAGGCACACGCGATAATGATTGCCGGAATCTCTATAATCCCGTGTGGCAGCAATCCTTTTACGATTAAATCGAACAAATCCTGTCCTTGCAGTGCGGATAAATGTATCAAGTAGCCAATTACCGCTCCGTTTATAAATAAGAATATAGCTGGCAATATGCCGAACAACGCTCCCAGGAAAATAATAACCACGCCCTTGATGGCGTTATTCAGAAATATAAATACAAAGAAGTTCCATTGCGGATTAGCGGTGTCTCTTAAGTTTCCGCTGATCTCACTAAGCCCTTCCAATTGCTGAACCAATAGTTTTTCCAGACTACTTGTCGCTACCCAGCCAACAACCGCTCCTATTACGAAGAGCAGACAGGATAGCAGCAAAGCCTTGCGGATCGATTTAATATCTTTAACAAACGTGAAGAACGACAACATAAATACCTCCTGAAATTGTGATCTCTGTTTCTTAGGTCATAACCGTGCGGTACGAGCATACATTTAGAACAAACAAGCATTTCGCATGGGAGAGGAGCGCTGTCATTAATGAATTCTTTTTATGTATTCAGCGGCAAAAAGATCAAAAGGTTCATCTATATCTTCGCCGCTGTGCTTCTTGCTGCTGGAGTTGTCTATGTCGAGAGGGGTAATATCACCGTTTTTTCTGAGGCTGGACCTTCTGCCATTTACAGTGTGCCAACAGAGAAGAAGCTGATTGCCCTAACCTTCGATATTAGCTGGGGAGAAAAGAGACCCGAACCAATTTTGAAGGTACTTGAAGACAAGAAAGTGGACAAAGCCACCTTCTTCCTATCGTCACCATGGAGTAAGACTCACCCGGATATTGTAACAAGCATTAAAAACGCAGGATTCGAAATTGGCAGTCATGGCCATAAACACGTCAATTACAGCACTCTAAGTAACGAAGAGATTCGCACTCAGATCACAACGGCTCACACTGTGCTTACAGAATTAACCGGTAAAGAACCAAATTTAATTCGTATGCCTAATGGTGATTTTGACAAAAGAGTTCTGCAAGTGGCCAATGATCTTGGTTACAAAGTCATCCAGTGGGACACAGACTCTCTGGACTGGAAGAACATAGGTGTAGACAATATCGTGAAGCGTGTAACGACTAAAGCACATCCTGGTGATATCGTTCTACTACATGCCAGTGATTCCTGCAAACAAACTCACGAAGCTCTTCCGCAAATTATCGATGAGCTCCGCAGACAAGGTTATGAATTCGTTACCGTCTCTGAGCTGATCAGCCAAAGCAATGCGGAGGGTAAAGAGGTTCGCGACTCGGCCTCACTAAATAGTGCCTTAGAGGATGCTGCCGGGCTGTAACGCTCCTCCCAATCTTAGGTACCGCAATAGATGTTGGTCTTATCCAAATATTAATGACGCGGGGAAATGAGCTCCGATATGTCGGGTGTGGGGGTATTCAGCTTCGGATAGCTCAGATCCAGACTCTCCAGTGTCTTTACAACGATGGATAAGGCCAAATAGTTGCGGTACCATTGATGATTGGCTGGTATCCAGTACCAGGGTGCTTTATCAATACTTGACTCCTTAAAAACATCTACATATGCCTCTTGGTAATCATCCCAAAACTCCCGCTCCTGTAGATCACTTGCGTCAAATTTCCAGTGTTTTTTGGGATCTTCAAGCCGTTCTTTGATTTTCTTAAGCTGCTTCTCTTTTGAAATATGCAGAAAAAGCTTGATAACTGTCGTTCCCTCTTCCACCAGCATCTCCTCAAACTGCCGTATGTAACGAAAGCGGCGCTTCAAATCATCCTTTTTCAATCCCCCATGTACCCGCGGTACCAATACATCTTCATAGTGTGAGCGGTTAAATGCAGAGATGTAGCCTTTAGGGGGTGTCTTTTGATGCACTCTCCATAAGAAATCGTGAGCTTCTTCCTCCAGAGAAGGTTTCTTGAAGCTGGTCACTATAAAGCCTTGTGGATTAATCCCTGAAAAAATATGTTTAACCGTTCCATCCTTACCGCTGGAATCCATCCCTTGCAGAATTACGAGCAGTGAATGCTTTTTCTGTGCAAAAAGAATATCTTGAAGCTCTGCCAACCGTTCCTTTAACTGCTCTGTTTTGGCTTCTGCTTCTTTTTTTGATTTAAAGTTACCTGTATCGTCCGGGTCCAGCTTGTTAAGCTGGATTTCATTTGTGTCTTTTATCATATAACGCTTGATGTCCATATATTCCCCTCCTAAAAGTTTTGTAAAGCATGTGCATCATTGAAAAACTTCGTACAAAACTCACTTCGGAAGCATCTGCTTAGTTTTGTGAGCGTTGCTACACACAAAGAATCCGCTCTATTGTTCTTTAAGATTAACCTCCTCCAGCGGATTTTAATCGTTAGGATACATTCTAGAGCAAAAAACCCCGTTTTCTGAAGGCCAGAGCACGGGGTTCATGATTTGCTGAATTCGCCCCAGCCTTTATCCGGCTGCCGGCTTGAGAATACGGTGAAGCATCAAAATTTGGAATGCATTACAGGCGATGAGCGGAACAACAATAAACACTGTCGCACTATCAACACCTATACGGAGCACGCCGATAATTTCCACAATTGAAATAGCTGTCATAAAAAAGAGGGTTGGAATCCAAGCTGAGATGTTTGTACTTTTCACTTTGAAATAAGACACAATAATGGCAGCTAACAAAATAAAGATTCCTAATATTAGATCAGACAAGACACTTCTTTCCCCGCCAACGACGGTACGCAAAAAAATCAGTTCAAGCAATGCGAGCACAGAAAGCACCAGTTGTATGTATTTCCAAATTTTTGGCGGGAAAACACCATTGCCCATGTAATTTAAAATTAGATAAGCAAAAAAACCAAGTTGCGCATAAACACTGACAAGCATACCGTAGCCGAATAGTATCAGCGGGTATAAAAAGAAATCAGCGACACTTTTGAAATCAATTCGACCGTTCACGAATTGCAGTGCCAGACCTGCGATTACTGCTCCGCCCGCTCCTATTAGAAGGGTTGTCCAAAATAAATAAAACCATTTTTTTATACTCAGCCACTTCACCTCCCCTATGTCAGATTTATTTTACCAAGGATACCGACAAAACACCATTACATCAGCAACATAAATGTGTGTTAATGCGGCATAATACAACTGGAGAATCCTAATAAAGGAGGGCAGCGCCAATGAAATGGAGATTTATCGGATCTGTGGGTTTGGCTTTAAGCTTTGTTATGGCCTTAACGGCTTGCGGAAGTGAGCAGAGCAGTTCTTCTTCTGGTCAGGGCAGTTATAAAGAAATGAAGACCATGGTTATTGATATATTAAAAAGTGAAGATGGAAAAAAAGCAGTTGAGGAATCATTATCAAATTCCAGTTCTGGAGGCACCAGCGGAATGAGTATGAAAATGATGCCACTTCAAACAACAGAGGATATAAAAACCGCTGTTAAAGATACCCTCACTGCACCGGAATATCAAAAGGAAATCGAGAAAATTATGACTGATCCCAAGTTCGCAGGCGATTTTGCTAAAGCCATTCAATCACAAAGCAAAGAATTGCACCTGCAACTAATTAAAGATCCCACCTATCAAAAATCCGTCGAGGAAATCATGAAGTCTCCAGAAATGATGACCATGTTTCTTAATCTCACCAAAACACCTGACTACCGAAAGCAATCCATGAAGACCATCCAGGAATCTATGCAGACTCCATTATTCCGGATGGAGGTATTGAATTTACTTAAAAAGGTCGTTCAGGACGAGCTCGAACCGAAGGAACAGAAAAAGGGCGGCGAAAGCGGCGATAAACAGGAAGGCAGCGGCAGCGGTGGTGAAAGTGGCAGCGGTAGCGGCGATGATTCAAGCACATAACAAAAAAGAGGCCTTATCCCACCTAACAAAGTGGGACGGCCTCTTTTTATGCACAATAATTAGTGCTCATATTTCGCAATCAGCTTATCGGCGATATCAGCAAACAACAACGCAGTAGCTGTGTCTTCCTTGTATACGGAAGGTGAGAAATCCGGTTCAGAAATATGGTTGTCCGGTGCGCCCAATGGAACTTGTGCAAGCAGCTCGGTATGGAGTGTCTCCGCAAGCCGAGCGCCTCCGCCTCTGCCAAAAATATAATCTTTTTTACCGCAGTCTTTACACTCATAATAAGCCATGTTCTCAATGACCCCAATAATCTCATGTTCTGTCTGCAGAGCCATAGAGCCCGCTCTAGCCGCCACAAACGCTGCGGTAGCATGAGGGGTAGTAACAATAATCTCTTTGCTGTGAGGAAGCATCTGATGTACGTCAAGCGCCACATCACCTGTACCTGGAGGAAGATCAAGCAGCATATAATCAAGTTCTCCCCAGCCCACATCACCGAAGAATTGGCGCAGCATTTTGCCAAGCATAGGTCCCCGCCAAATTACCGGACTATTCTCACGGATAAAGAAGCCCATAGACATGACCTTCACTCCGAAACGTTCCACAGGAATAATGATTCCCTCTTCTACAACGGGTCCCTCTTCGATTCCCATCATATCAGGGATGCTAAACCCATAAATGTCCGCATCAATCAATCCAACCTTTTTACCTTTTCTAGCCAAAGCTACTGCCAAATTCACAGTAACTGTAGACTTTCCAACACCGCCTTTACCACTGGCAATGGCGATAAAGTTAACACCAGAGTTCTCATTGATTAATTCATGATCGTCAAGACCTGCTGCATGTCCCTTAAGTTTCCCAGGTTCATCAGTCAACGGCTCTTCCCCGGCACTCTCTCCGCGAAGCAGAGCACGTTCATAATCGGTTGCATCACGCAGCCGGATATGCACATTAGTGACTCCACCCGCTTCAAGCAACTCACGAACCCGTTGTTCTAGATCCATGCGACTTTGCTCTTCAGGATCCAGACATACGATTGATAAAGATATACGATCTTCTTTAATCATAATGTCACGGATCAGCTGTAGTTCCACAAGGCTTTTTCCGGTTTCCGGGTCTGTTATTGACTGCAGTATTTCCTGGATATGTTCCCTAGTCAGCATGGAAAGCACCTCTGTTTCCTTTCCGGAGGAGAATTCTTCCGGAGTTTTTGTCTATTATAGCATTACCCATCTCCTGATGAGTAGTCCCGGCTACTCGGAAGCATAACGAAGAATGCCACGATATATGCTAGTCGCTACCTTGCGTTGATAAACATCATCTCCGAGTAGAACTGATTCCTGAGGGTGCGACAAAAAACCGACCTCTACAAGGATCGCAGGTATTTTTAATGCTTTTAGTAGATAAACAGTATTTACAGTCTTAGCTACACGATCAGTATTCTCCAGTGTAGTCTTCAGCTCACTCTGTACAAACTCTGCGATAGCTTTATTATCCTTGTGATTGGGATAGTAAAAGGTCTGCGCCCCGCTCCATCGGTTCGAAGGCACACTGTTCATGTGAACGCTTATAAAAAGATCTGCGCCCTTCTCTTCAATGCTTCTTACTCTTTGCTTAAGATCTTCAGTCTTGCGCTTAGAATAGCCCTTAGTGCCCTCCTGAGCCAAATCATAATCCCCCTCACGGGTCATCACAACAATAGCCCCTGCCTGTTGCAGGTAATCACGTAAATAAAGAGAGACTGCAAGATTAATGTCTTTCTCAATTAGCCCTTCCCGGCTAACTGCCCCTCCATCTGCTCCCCCATGTCCAGCGTCGATAGCGATCACTTTACCAGACAAAGGCAGACTCCAATAATTTAACGTTTTGGCAGTAGGCATGTCATACGCTATAATGCCGATCATTATAGCCAGCAGTGTCGCGCCCAGCATACATTTTTTGATACTGCTCCATGAGATCCAGACCGAGACTTTACTGTGTTTTCGGCCAGACATAACAAAGACCCCCTCGTCCCGATAGATAATACTCATCTATATGGGACAAGAAGGCCAAATAGTACTAGCTAACGATGATTAAGCTGTTACTTCTTGAGTCATGCCTTCAATTAGAATCTGCGCAACCTCAGGTCGCGTAAATTCAGGAGGCGGACATTGACCCTCCCGAAGCAAAGCCCGTACCTTTGTACCCGACAAAGTCATATGATCATCACCAGGATGTGGGCAGGTTTTACTGGAAGCCATATTTCCGCATTTTTTACAGAAGAAGCTGTGTTCAAAAAATAATGGAGTAATATCAAGTTCCTCAGCGGTGAAATTCGCGAAAATTTCTTGCGCTTCATAAGTTCCGTAGTAATCACCTACGCCCGCATGGTCACGTCCGACAATAAAATGGGTGCAGCCGTAATTTTTGCGAACCATAGCATGAAAAATCGCTTCTCTCGGACCAGCATAACGCATGGCCGCCGGGAAAACACCTAGAAAGGTACGATCCTCAGGATAATAATTCTCCAAAAGCGCCAGGTAGCTCTTCATTCGTACATTTGCCGGTACATCATCAGACTTCGTCTCACCCACTAGCGGGTTTAAGAACAGAGCGTCTACAACCTCCATAGCGCATTTTTGAATATATTCATGTGCACGATGAACTGGGTTACGCGTCTGGAAGCCTACAACTGTTCTCCAGCCCTTGTCTGCAAATATCTTACGTGTAGCTGAAGGGTCAAAATAAAATTCTCCGAACTTTTCTGGCTGTGGTCTATTCAGCACTGTAATTGGTCCTCCTACATAGGTAGCCGGGCGGGCCAACAGCTTACTTACTCCTGGATGTTCAGGGTCTGTTGTTTTGAATACATTTTGCGCTTCAAGGTTTTGATCAACCGTATAAATACTCTCAATATCCAATAAACCGTAGATCTCGCCATCCTCTTCACTGATTAGAGATACCTTGTCTCCAATAGCTAAACCAGAGGCCACATCCTCTTCTACAGCAAGTGTTATTGGAATGCTCCACACTGTGCCATCTGCTAAACGCATGTTTTTGACTACGGAGTGATAATCTTGTTCATTCAAAAATCCAGTCAGTGGAGAAAATGCACCTACCGCAATTAGATCCAAATCAGATAAAGTCCAGGTGTTCACGGCAATCGCCTTATAATCACGTGCAAGCTGCAGTAATTCTTCTCTTTCTGTACCCTCTACTACACGGTTAACTAATGTTCCGCCATGCGGACGTATTGAAGTCATTATCGTCTCTCCTTCTGTGTTCTCACGGGGATAGGTCTTACTTGTGTAATCCACACTCAGTCTTCTCTGATCCAGCCCAACGTCCAGCACGCGGATCTTCACCAGGCATAACCTGACGTGTACATTGCTCACAGCCGATACTTGGATAGTTACGGTCATGTAGAGGGTTATAAATTACATCATTTTCACGAATATAGTTCCATACATCCTCGGTTGTCCAATCCGCAATTGGATTAAACTTAACCAAACCAAATTTATAATCATACTCAACCTTTTTGGCATTAGCACGGGTAGGCGCTTGGTCACGACGAATGCCTGTAATCCAAGCTTCATATTGAGATAGGATACGAGTCAGCGGCTCTACTTTACGAATCCCACAGCATTGGTTAGGGTCTACTGTCCATAACGCATCACCGTGTTGAAGTGCTTGCTCCTGCGGAGTGATTTGTGGAGACACTCGTACGAACTCCAGCCCGTATTTATCTGCCATCAAATCTCGGGTCTCATAGGTTTCCTTAAAATGATAATCTGTATCGAGATAAAAGACGTCTGTAGACGGACTAACTTTGTGAAGCATATCAACTAGCACTACATCTTCGGCACCAAAGCTGCAGGCAAAAGTAATGTTAGGAAATGTTTCTACAGCCCAGCGGATAATTTCCTCGGGTGAAGCAGTTTCTAATTCTTCGGCCTTAACTTTGATTAAATCCTCTTTCTCGAGCAAGTTCATTAAGGTATTCCTCCATCCAAAATATTAATCGTATGAATAAATGAGGTAAAAGAAGTAATAAAACCAACTAATTCTATATGAAATAGTATATAACTTTTACTGAGGAAGTCAATGCGTTTCATCCGTTAGAATTAGTAAATAGATGCAAAAAAAGCCCATTTCTTGTGGAAAGAGGCAATAAAAAATAAAACCCTTGGCCTTATGGCCAAGGGTTGAATTCTGTAAATATTAACGTTTCGAGAACTGAGGCGCACGACGTGCAGCCTTCAAGCCGTATTTCTTACGTTCCTTCATACGTGGGTCACGAGTCAGGAAACCGGCTTTCTTCAATGCACCGCGATATTCAGGGTCAACTTTAAGCAATGCACGGGAGATACCGTGACGAATTGCTCCAGCTTGACCGGAAATGCCGCCACCATGTGCAAGAACGATTACATCGTAGTTGCCCAGTGTTTCAGTCAGGTTCAAAGGTTGTTTTACGATCATTTTCAGTGTTTCCACACCGAAATATTCGTCCATCTCACGTTTGTTAATGACAATGCGTCCTTCACCCGGTACAAGGCGAACACGTGCTACCGAATGTTTACGACGACCTGTCCCATAGTATTGTACTTGTGCCATGAAACTGTCCTCCTCTATTCTTATCCGCGAAGTTCGTAAACTTCAGGTTTTTGTGCTGCATGTGGATGCTCGGCGCCTGCATATACTTTCAATCTCAGCTTCATGTGGTCCCCTTGACGAGTCTTAGGAATCATACCATGAACCGCGAATTCAATTACGCGTTCTGGTTTAGTATTCAGCAGAGTTTCAGCATTAGTAACTTTCAAACCACCTGGGTGCATCGAGTGACGGTAGTATTTTTTGTTTTGCAATTTCTTACCGGTCAAGTGAATTTTCTCAGCGTTGATTACGATAACGAAATCTCCTGTATCAACGTGTGGAGTGAATTGCGGTTTGTGTTTGCCACGGATCAAAGCAGCGGCTTCGCTGGCCAAACGACCGAGTGTTTTGCCTTCGGCATCAATAATGTGCCAATTGCGTTCAACTTCGTTCGGCTTCGCCATATAGGTGGTACGCATGAATGTTTCCTCCTTGTTCTCGTACGAAAATCTTCTGTTTCGTATATCTTGTTTCTCATTGAATTACGATTATGTGAGTTAAGCAAAGCATTTTCTTGGCATTTTCTCGATCGGGGCTGTGGGATAGCCATCAAGAAAACACAACTTTTATATTACAGTATAAACATAACAAGTGCAAGTGATTTTTAAACATTTAGCCTATTAATCAGGAAGAAATTTATAGAAAAAACTATTCACTTTCAATCTCGTCATATTCAACACTCCACAAAGCTAACCCCATGGCCACAGCTGTTGGACCAGCATGTGATCGATCACATGCTGCCAATATTTCAGCAACCTTATCAGCAGGTATTTTACCTTCCCCCACATGGATCAAAGTCCCCATAATAATGCGAACCATGTGCTGAAGAAATCCACTACCTGTTATATAAGTATGGATAACTCCTTGATCTGATGAAGAGGGTCGGCACATACTGCGGTCTACTTCCATATGAGCTTCAAAGATCGTTCGTACATGAGAAGTCTTCGTAGACCGTCGTGATGCAAACGAAGTGAAGTCATGTGTCCCTATAATTTGCGTTAAGCCTTGCTGCATCGCAGGAATATCCAACTTCACTGGATGGTGAAGCTGCCAGCGCCGTTGAAACGGATCTGGAAACCTGTTGCCATTAATCGTGTATCGGTAAGTTTTACGCTTAGCCCCTCTACGAGAGTGAAACGTTAGCGGAACTTCCCTAGCCTCTGTAACCACGATGTCTTGTGGCAGCCGGGCATTAAGCGCTAGACACCAACGTTCAGTTGGGATTCGAGAGGAGGTTGTAAAGTTAAAAGGCTGGCCATAGGCATGTACTCCGGCATCCGTGCGGCCTGAAGCAGTAATCTTAAGCTTCTCACCTGTCAGATGGAGTATGGCTTGCTCCAGCCGATCCTGAATCGTATTGCCCTGAGGCTGGGTCTGAAAGCCATCATAATTCGTTCCGTCATAATTGACCTTCATCAATAGATTACGCATTCCGTTCTCCTTTTTAAACCGGTCAGCAGAACGTCGATCGAAGCACTGTCTGATCTTCTATTTGAAGAAATGGCTTCGCCGTCCTTAGTAGGACGGCATCCATTTTTCATATATAGAACTACAAGTCCTATAGGATCCTTAATTTCAAAAAAAAGAGCCCCTGCGGGAGCTCCTTCAATTGAACCAAGGTGATTCCCACGGTTATTAGTACAGCAGAGTCTTGCGCCTCTGCAGCACAATAACGCTGATATTTCCCCCATCTTTACTCCAAAGAGGGCTGGATGAAAGGGAAGCATCGGAAATCAATACTTGTGATACTACGCGCGGTCTACCAATTCAAGATAAACCATAGGCGCAGCGTCGCCACGACGAGGTCCTAGTTTAAGGATACGAGTGTATCCACCTGGACGCTCAGTGTAACGAGGAGCAATGTCAGAGAACAATTTTTGAATTGCATCTTGTTCACCATCAACAGTCTCGCGGCGAACAAATGCAGCTACTTGACGACGAGCATGAAGATCACCTTTTTTAGCTTTAGTGATCAGCTTTTCAGCGATAGAACGAACTTCTTTCGCTTTAGCTTCCGTTGTTTGGATGCGCTCGTATAAAAACAGATCCGTTACCATGTCGCGAAATAACGCTTTACGCGCACTGGAATCACGGCCCAATTTTTGGTATGCCATTGTGTTTTCCCTCCTTTACTAAAGCAATCTGCAGCTATTCTTCTGTGCGGAGACCCAAACCAAGTTCCTCAAGCTTTTCCTGAACTTCTTCCAAAGATTTGCGACCAAGGTTACGCACCTTCATCATATCTTCTTCAGTCTTCGTGGTAAGCTCTTGTACGGTATTAATACCAGCACGTTTGAGGCAGTTGTAGGAACGAACAGAAAGATCAAGCTCTTCGATTGTCATCTCAAGTACTTTTTCTTTTTTGTCTTCTTCTTTTTCAACCATAATTTCGGCGTCTTTCGCTTCGTCCGTAAGACCTACGAACAGAACGAGGTGCTCGTTCAAAATTTTGGCTCCGAGGCTTACAGCCTCTTCCGGTCTGATACTTCCATCCGTCCAAATTTCAAGCGTCAATTTGTCGTAGTTAGTCACTTGACCAACACGTGTATTGTCTATGCCGTAGTTAACGCGTGAAATTGGAGTGTAGATGGAGTCAACTGGAATAACACCAATTGGCTGATCGTCACGTTTGTTCCGGTCCGCTTGGACATAGCCGCGACCACGGCCTGCAAAAATACGCATATGAAGTCTCGCACCAGGTCCCAGCGTTGCAATGTGAAGATCCGGATTGAGGATCTCAACATCGCTGTCCGCACGGATATCACCTGCGGTAACGATGCCTTCCCCTTCAGCATCAATCTCGAACACTTTTTCCTCGTCTGAATGAATCTTCAGAGACAAGGCTTTAAGGTTCAGAATGATTTCCGTCACATCTTCCATTACGCCTGGAACGGTCGAGAACTCATGCAGAACGCCGTCAATTTGGACCGAAGTCACTGCGGCTCCTGGAAGCGAAGAAAGCAATATCCGGCGAAGCGAGTTCCCCAGAGTCGTGCCATACCCACGTTCCAGCGGTTCAACTACGAATTTCCCATAGGTACCTTCATCATTAGCTTCTACGGTCTCAATCTTCGGCTTTTCGATTTCTATCACGAGTTTACCCCTCCTTCAACGTCGCTCCTATATGAAACTGTCACCCCATCAGGTGCATCATGTAGTATGCCTAAACACCTATTATTAGCAGATGCGTCAGAATTATACCACATTCACAATACTGATTTCACTATACGCGACGACGCTTAGGCGGACGGCATCCATTGTGAGGAACCGGAGTTACGTCTTTAATAAGGTTAACTTCAAGCCCTGCAGCTTGAAGGGAACGGATGGCTGCTTCGCGGCCCGCGCCCGGTCCTTTAACCATAACCTCAACCGACTTCATGCCGTGCTCCATAGCTGCTTTAGCTGCTGATTCAGCTGCCATTTGCGCTGCGAATGGAGTGGACTTACGGGAACCTTTAAATCCTTGGCCGCCGGAGCTTGCCCAGGAAATTGCATTTCCGTGAGGATCCGTGATGGTAACGATGGTGTTGTTGAACGTGGAACGAATATGTGCCACGCCGGATTCGATATTTTTACGGTCGCGACGTTTGGTACGTACGACTTTTTTCGGTTTAGCCATTGTCTCTTATCCCCCCTTATTATTTCTTTTTGTTTGCTACCGTACGACGCGGGCCTTTCCGGGTACGGGCATTCGTTTTAGTACGTTGACCGCGAACAGGCAATCCACGACGGTGGCGAACACCGCGGTAACAGCCGATCTCAGTAAGACGTTTAATATTTAAGGAAATTTCACGACGCAGGTCACCTTCAACCTTAACCGTTTTGTCGATCGTTTCACGCAGTTTGCTGACTTCATCTTCCGTCAAATCACGGACACGTGTATTAGCGCTAATGCCTGTTTCATTAAGAATTTTCTGAGAAGTCGTTTTACCGATTCCGAAAATATAAGTCAAGGCGATCTCAACGCGTTTGTCACGTGGCAAATCCACTCCAGCTATACGAGCCATTTTACGCTACACCCCCTTCTTAACCTTGTTTTTGTTTGTGTTTCGGATTTTCGCAAATCACCATAACAGTCCCTTTGCGGCGGATTACTTTACATTTCTCGCAAATGGGCTTTACAGAAGGTCTTACCTTCATGTTAATTACCTCCTCAAAGTTTTGCGAAGCAAAACTTTTTTCGTAGTTCCCATCTATTTACGGTAAGTTATACGACCTTTTGATAAATCATAAGGCGATAACTGCACGACCACTTTGTCTCCGGTCAAAATACGGATAAAGTGCATCCGCAATTTACCGGATACATGGGCAAGTATTTGATGACCGTTCTCAAGCTCAACCTTAAACGTTGCGTTTGGCAACGGTTCAAGGACAGTACCTTCTACTTCAATGACATCTTCCTTAGCCACAGTTAGTCTCCTTTCTCATCAGCACTTATTCCGGTGGGTCCAGCATACTTCATGACTGCGAATCGCAGCTTTCCGTTTGTTACCCGCCCAGTTTCCTTCAAACTGTCCACAACCTCACTGCTGATGAAGGGTATGAGCTCAAGATGAAGAATATTCTTCTTCTTTGGCCCATCAAACTTACGTTTGTCTCCATCTGCAATGTATACAAATCTGCTATCAACAACTGCGATAACAACGGCTGCCTCTCCGGCATCTTTGCCTTTGAGAATTCTCACTAATTGACCAACCTGCGGGCTGCTCACAGTATTCAAGTGGAGATCACCTACGCATTCAGTTTTGTGAAAATTTCCATGCCGTCCGGAGTAACTGCTACTGTATGCTCGAAGTGAGCACATAGTGAGCCATCAACCGTAACGACAGTCCAGTTATCTTCCAGTGTTCTGACATGTCTCTTTCCTGCGTTTACCATCGGCTCAATCGCGAGCACCATACCCGGTTTCAGACGTGGTCCGCGGTCCGCTATGCCATAATTCGGAATTTGCGGTTCTTCATGCAGTTTTGCCCCAATACCATGACCAACATACTCACGTACGACTGAGAAACCAGCCTCTTCGATGTATTGCTGAATAGCATGGGAGATTGTAAACAAGCGCACATCCGGCTTAACTAACGCCAGTCCCGCGTACAAGGAGCCTTCCGTAACGTCCAGCAAACGCTGAGCCTCTTCGGAAATGCTGCCCACACCGTAGGTCCAGGCGGAATCACCGTGATAACCGCGGTACTCTGCACCGATATCCAGCGTAACAATATCGCCTTCGATCAGTTTACGTTTACCAGGAAATCCATGCACTAATTGTTCGTTGACTGAAGCGCAAATGCTGGCAGGAAAACCGTTGTAGCCTTTGAAAGACGGCACAGCATCTTGACTGCGAATGTATTGATCGGCGATTCTGTCGAGCTCACCCGTTGTAATGCCAGGCTCAATGGCCTGAGCAATAAGACGGTGACTCTCGGCAACAATTCGACCAGCTTCCCTCATAAAGGCAAGTTCCTGTTCGGATTTACAAATGATCATTACATTAACCCCGCATTAAAGACACGATTTCAGAAGTAACGACATTAATTTCGTTTTCCCCGTTTACCTGACGCAAAAGACCTTTATTATCATAAAACGCAAGCAGCGGCGCTGTTTTATTATCATACTCATCCAGGCGCTTGCCTACACTTTCTTCGTTGTCATCCGGACGTTGATATAATTCACCGCCATCAATGTCGCAAATGCCATCTTGCTTCGGCGGGTTGAAGATTAAATGGTAGGATGCTCCGCAAACGCTGCAGATACGACGTCCAGTAAGACGCGCCATTAGCAATCCACGGTCAACATTCAAGTTGATGACATGATCCAAAGAAGTGTTCAAACGGCTAAGAATATCATCCAGCGCTTCCGCTTGCGAAAGAGTTCTTGGAAAACCATCCAATAGAAATCCTTTTTCGCAATCGGACTGCTGCAACCGTTCTTCGACTATCCCAATGGTCACATCATCTGGTACAAGCAAACCTTGATCTATAAATGATTTGGCCTTCAATCCTACCGGAGTTTCCTGTTTGATTGCCAAACGGAAAGCATCTCCTGTCGAAATATGAGGAATACCAAATTCTTTAACGATTTCTGCCGCTTGTGTTCCCTTGCCTGCCCCAGGAGGGCCCATGAATAAAATGTTCACGATTTCTCTCTCCCCCCAAAAGTTCGCCACCAAGCAAGAAACAGCATAATAGGTGCCGGGAAGAATAAAAACTTAAGCTTCACCGGAACCTATCACCTATTTATTGATGAAGCCTTTGTAATGGCGTTTGATCAATTGGCTCTCGATCTGCTTCATAGTATCCAATGCCACACCGATTACGATTAGCAGTGCAGTACCGCCAATTCGAACTTCTTTAGGCAATCCAGATATAGCACCGAAGAACATCGGCAAAACAGAGATCAGAGCTAGGAATAGCGCGCCAGACATAGTCAGACGAGACATTACTCTAGTCAGATATTTCTCTGTAGCTTTACCAGGACGGATACCTGGAATGTACCCACCATTCTTCTTCATGTTATCAGCCATCTGCTGAGGATTCATCTGCACGAACGTATAGAAGAACGTGAACCCAATGATCATCACTACATACAGAAGCATACCAAGTGGAGCATCGGTTGCTAAATACTTAGCAATCCATTGAGCCCAGGCATGTGTTGACCAGAAACTGGAGAGAACAACTGGGAACTGAAGCAATGATACGGCGAAGATTACCGGAATTACACCTGCCGCATTAATTTTCAATGGGATATGTGTATTCTGTCCACCGTACATTTTATTGCCGACTACGCGTTTAGCGTATTGAACAGGAATCTTCCGAATACCTTGCTGTACGAAGATAACTGCTGTAATAATCGCTACAATCACAATCAGCACGATAACGACTTTAAGAATATTCAGGAACACCTGATCCGGCTGAATAAAACTTGAGTTAGCCGTACTTGTGATATATCCCGGAATGGCGGCGACGATTCCCGCAAAAATCAGGATCGAAATCCCGTTCCCGATTCCCTTTTCGGTAATCTGTTCACCAAGCCACATCAAGAAAGAAGTACCCGCCGTCAAGATAATGGCAACCAGCAAGTAATCAGCAAATGTCGCATTCGGCATCATTTGAGTTCCATAAATCCGGTTAAACCCTATCGACGTAGCAAAACCTTGGATCAGGGCTAATATCACTGTACCGTAACGAGTGATTTGCGCCAATTGTTTTTTCCCGTGCTCCCCTTGTTTAGCCCATTCAGCAAACTTGGGAACAACATCCATCGACAGCAATTGCACGATGATGGATGCTGTAATGTACGGGTAAATACTGATCGCAAATATCGAGAAGTTTTTGAGCGCTCCGCCCGAAAAGGTGTTCAAGAGTCCCATCAAAGCGTCACCGCTCTGATTTGCTGTTTGCAGTACATCTTTGTTCACACCAGGAACCGGAACAAACGAACCGATACGGTAGATAATCAGAATGAACAAGGTAAACAGGATCTTTTTGCGCAAATCTTCAACATGCCAGATATTCTTAAGCGTCTTGAACATTAGATCACCTCGGTTTTACCGCCGGCAGCCTCGATTTTCTCTACCGCAGATTGAGAGAACTTATTTGCTTGTACAGTCAATTTTACGGTCAACTCACCGTTGCCGAGAATCTTGATGCCGCTTTTGGAATTCTTGACAACACCAGTTTCAAGCAACAACTGCGGAGTCACTTCAGTTCCTTCTGCAAAGCTATTCAGATCTTCCAGGTTCACAATCGCATACTCTTTACGGGTAGGATTGACGAAACCACGTTTAGGCAGACGACGATAGAGCGGATTTTGTCCACCCTCGAAGCCCGGACGAACACCACCGCCAGAACGTGAGTTTTGACCTTTGTGACCGCGACCGGAAGTTTTACCATTTCCGCTACTAGGACCACGACCAACGCGATTGCGTTCTTTGCGGGAACCAGGAGCTGGAGCAAGTTCATGTAACTTCATCGTTTGCACCTCCTTATGTTTGTTAATTTATGCGAGGCGATTAGCCTTCAATTTCAGTTACAGATAGCAAGTGACTCACTTTATTGATCATTCCGCGAATTGCAGGACTGTCATTGTGAACCACTGTCGTGTTGAGTTTACGCAGGCCGAGCGTCTTAACAGTAACACGTTGTGTTTCTGGACGTCCGATTACACTACGTACGAGGGTAATTTGCAATTTTGCCATTGACGTTCCCCTCCTTAACCGCGCAATTCTTCGACAGATTTGCCGCGAAGTTTCGCGACCTCTTCAATGCGTTTCAGACGGGAAAGTCCCTCCAAAGTTGCATTGACCATGTTCATGGAATTCGAAGAACCCAGTGATTTTGTCAAAATGTCGCCAACGCCTGCCAATTCCAATACCGCACGAACTGGACCGCCAGCGATAACGCCAGTACCCTCTGATGCTGGTTTCAACAACACGCGTCCTGCGCCGAAGTGTCCAGTAACGAGATGGGGAATCGAAGTTCCTACGATTGGGATGTGAATCAGGTTTTTCTTGGCGTCTTCAATGCCTTTACGGATGGCATCCGGAACTTCGCCGGCTTTACCGATACCAGCACCGACGTAGCCGTTGCCGTCGCCCACAACAACAAGTGCACTAAAGCTGAAACGGCGTCCGCCTTTTACAACTTTTGCAACACGGTTAATGTGTACAACTCTTTCTGTCAGTTCTAAACTGTTCGGATCTACACGCAAGTCGTTAACCTCCTTTTAAGAATTATTCTAGAATTCAAGACCAGCTTCACGAGCTGCATCAGCCAATGCTTGAATCCGTCCATGGTACAAGTAACCTCCGCGGTCGAATACGACCACTGCATATCCTTTTTCTTTGGCACGCTCAGCGACCAATTGGCCAACTTTCGCTGCAGCTTCAACGCTACCGCCATTACCGATGTTAGCGCTCAGATCTTTATCAAGTGTAGAAGCGGATACGATAGTAACCCCTTTAACATCATCGATCAGTTGAGCGTAGATGTGTTTCGAAGAACGGAATACGTTCAAACGTGGACGCTCAGTAGTTCCCTGGATCTTCTTACGAACACGCAGGTGTCTTTTGAGACGAGCCTTGTTTTTATCTTCTTTTGTAATCATGACTTCCCTTTCACTCCCTTCAGTTTGCCGTAAACAGCTTCACTTTAAGATGCACGGGGTATCTTACAATTAAGTTTAAACTGGTTATTTCTTCTTACCAGCTTTACCTTCTTTGCGGATGATACGCTCGCCTTCATATTTGATACCTTTACCTTTATACGGTTCTGGTTCACGAACGGAACGGATTTTAGCAGCGTATGCGCCAACGCGTTCTTTATCGATACCTTTAACGATGATCTTCGTGTTCGCAGGAACTTCGAACTCGATACCAGCTTCCGGTGTAATTTCAACCGGGTGGGAATAACCAACGTTCAGAACGATTTTATCTCCGGATTTGCTTGCACGATATCCGACCCCAACCAGTTCCAGAGATTTCGAGAAACCTTCAGTCACACCTGCTACCATGTTGTTGACAACGGAGCGGGTTGTGCCGTGAAGTGAACGATGCAATTTGTTATCCGACGGGCGAACAACGGTAATTTCGTTATTTTCAACTGTAACCTTCATGTCTTTATGAAGCTCACGAGTCAAAGAACCTTTTGGACCTTTTACTGTAATAACGGCGTTGTCCAAAGTGACATCTACACCGCTAGGTACTGCGATTGGTTTGCGACCAATACGAGACATGTGTTGCACCTCCTTATCTTGTGACGTTTATTACCAAATGTAGCAGACAACTTCTCCGCCAGATTTTGATTGACGAGCTTCTTTGTCGGTCATAACTCCCTTAGATGTGGAGATAATCGCGATTCCTAGACCACCGAGTACACGAGGCACTTCATTGCTCTTCGTGTATACGCGAAGGCCTGGTTTACTGATTCTTTTCAAACCAGAAATAACACGCTCTTGGTTAGGGCCGTATTTCAAGAAGATACGGATAATCCCTTGTTTGCTATCTTCAACGAATTCCGCATCGCGGATGAAACCTTCACGCTTCAAAATGTCAGCGATTTGTTTCTTCATAGTAGAAGCAGGCATTTCTACCGTCTCGTGACGCACAATGTTAGCGTTACGAATACGAGTAAGCATATCTGCAATAGGATCAGACATAGTCATGTGTGTAAACCTCCTTCCCGTTTATAAACTTCTTACCAACTTGCTTTTTTCACGCCAGGGATCTGGCCTTTATAAGCTAATTCACGGAAACAAATTCTGCAAATTTTGAACTTTTGCAGTACCGAATGTGGACGACCACAACGTTCGCAACGTGTATATGCACGTACTTTAAACTTAGGCGTACGTTGTTGTTTAACTTTCATCGAAGTTTTTGCCACTTAGCCTGACACCTCCTAAACATTTTCGGAGAAAATGGATTAACCGACTTTATTTTGCGAAAGGCATTCCCAGCTGACCCAGCAGCTCGCGGGATTCCTCGTCCGTCTTAGCAGTCGTTACAATAACGATGTCCATACCGCGGACTTTATCCACTTTGTCATATTCGATCTCGGGGAAGATCAATTGTTCTTTAAGACCAAGTGTGTAGTTACCACGGCCGTCAAAGGCTTTAGTGGAAACACCACGGAAGTCACGTACACGTGGAAGTGTTACGTTGAACAATTTGTCCAAGAAGTAATACATACGCTCTCCGCGCAGTGTTACTTTAACCCCAATCGGCATATTTTCGCGTAGTTTGAAACCAGCGATGGATTTTTTAGCTTTAGTGATTACTGGTTTTTGACCAGCGATCAACTGCATGTCATTAACTGCAGCATCAAGTACTTTGGAGTTTTGAACAGCGTCACCCACACCCATGTTGATGACAACCTTCTCGATCTTAGGCACTTGCATAACAGTTGTATAGTTAAACTTCTGCATCAAAGCAGGTGTAATTTCGTTAAGAAAACGTTCTTTCATTCTTGCTGCCATGAAGATTTAACCTCCTTTCTTAAGGGCTAGATTAGTCGATAATCTCTCCGGATCTTTTAGCAATCCGAACTTTTTTACCATTGTCCAAAACTTTGTAACCGATACGGGTTACTTTGCCGGTCTTCGGATCGATGTGCATTACGTTGGACACATGAATCGAAGCTTCCTGCTCAATAATTCCACCCTGTGGATTCAGCTGGTTCGGCTTTTGGTGTTTTTTCACCATATTGACGCCTTCTACCAGAACGCGGTTTTCACGAGGATAAGCAGCGATGACACGGCCTTTTTTGCCTTTGTCTTTACCACTGATCACAAGCACCACGTCATCTTTCTTCACGTGCAGTTTATTGTTATGGGATTCCAGAACTTTTTTCACTCTAGGCATTTATTACACCTCCTATAACTAACCTTCAACTTATTGGTGCCGTGTTTATTAGATAACTTCCGGTGCCAAGGAAACGATCTTCATGTAGTCTTTATCGCGAAGTTCGCGAGCAACTGGTCCAAAGATACGTGTTCCACGAGGGCTTCTGTCGTCTTTAACAACAACAGCTGCATTTTCGTCGAATGCGATGTAAGATCCATCTTTACGACGAACGGAACGTTTCGTACGAACAACTACCGCTCTAACAACATCACCTTTTTTGACAACGCCGCCTGGTGTTGCTTGTTTAACGGAACAAACGATCAAATCACCGATTGCTGCTGTACGGCGTCCAGTACCACCCAGTACGCGGATACACATCAGTTCCTTCGCACCAGAGTTGTCAGCCACATGCAAACGTGTAAATGGTTGAATCATTATAATTTCCTCCTTCCGGAAAAACTCTCTTGATTATCTTAGATGATAACCGCTGCTTCTACCACTTCAACTAGTCTCCAACGTTTGTCCTTAGACAACGGACGAGTTTCCATGAGTTTTACGGTATCGCCAATCTTTGCAACATTTCCCTCATCATGTGCTTTGAATTTCTTCGTAGACTTGATGCGTTTGTGGTACAAATTGTGTTTCTTATAGGTTTCAACAGCAACTACGATGGTTTTATCCATTTTATCACTGACCACTTTACCGATTAGCACTTTACGTGCATTACGTTCTTCACTCATTAGTTAGCCTCCTTCCTGAATACGGATCTGCGATCCGTCTCACTTAACTAATCCCAAGCACTCTTTGATGGATCACGGTTTTAGCACGAGCTATTTCCTTACGCACGTCACGAATCCGAGTTGGGTTGTCCAATTGGCCAGTTGCCAATTGAAAACGGAGATTAAAAAGTTCCTCTTTGAATCCAGCGATCTTTTGTTCAATCTCAGCAGTGGTTAAGTTGCGAAGTTCATTAGCTTTCATTTGCTTCACCACCCAATTCTTCACGTTTCACAAACTTAGTCTTTACAGGCAGCTTGTGAGCGGCAAGACGCATCGCTTCACGAGCGATTTCTTCCGACACGCCTCCGAGTTCGAACATAATCTTGCCCGGTTTAACTACGGCTACCCATTTCTCAACGTTACCTTTACCACTACCCATACGAACCTCGAGAGGCTTTTGAGTAATAGGTTTATCTGGGAAAATCTTGATCCAAACTTGACCGCCACGTTTGATATAACGTGTCATCGCGATACGAGCAGCTTCGATCTGACGGTTAGTGATCCAAGACGGTTCAAGTGCAACCAGGCCGAATTCGCCGAAGTTCAATTCAGTACCGCCTTTTGCCATACCCTTCATGTGTCCGCGTTGTTGCTTGCGGTGTTTTACGCGTTTTGGTACCAACATGATTAGTTGCCTCCTTCCTGAGCAGCTTGTTTCTTAGCTGGGGGAAGAACTTCTCCACGGTAGATCCATACTTTTACGCCGATAAGACCGTAAGTTGTATGTGCTTCAGCCGTTCCGTAATCGATATCGGCACGAAGCGTATGAAGTGGAACTGTTCCTTCGCTATAACCTTCTGAACGAGCAATCTCAGCTCCGCCAAGACGTCCGCCCACTTGAGTTTTAATCCCTTTTGCGCCAGAACGCATAGTTCTTTGAATCGCTTGTTTGAGGGCACGACGGAACGATACACGACGTTCCAATTGTTGAGCAATGCTCTCAGCTACAAGAATTGCATCCAATTCAGGGTGCTTGATTTCATTGATGTTGATGTGTACTTTTTTGCCACCAGCGATTGCTGTAACTGCGCTGCGAAGTACTTCTACTTCTGCTCCGCCTTTACCAATAACCATACCTGGTTTAGCTGTATGAATTGTAACGTTCACGCGGCTAGCCGCTCTTTCGATCTCGATATGGGAAACAGCGGAATCCTTCAATTTGCCTTTAAGGTATTCCCGGATTTTGACGTCTTCCATCAGAAGAGTACCGAAATCTTTTCCTGCATACCATTTAGATTCCCAATCGCGAATAATACCGATTCGGAGTCCGATTGGATTTACCTTTTGACCCACGTGTTATCCCTCCTTATTTCTCAGATACCACCAGTGTAATGTGGCTCGTGCGTTTATTGATCCGACTTGCGCGGCCCATGGCGCGCGGACGGAAACGTTTCATAGTAGGTCCTTGGTTAACGAAAACCTCGCTAACGAACAAACTGTTCACGTCCAAAGAATAGTTATGCTCAGCATTCGCAATTGCCGAATTAAGCAACTTTTCAACGACCGGAGAAGCGGATTTCGGAGTGTGGCGAAGAATAGCAATTGCTTCCCCCACTTGCTTACCGCGAATCAAGTCAACAACCAGTTTCGCTTTACGAGCGGAAATTCGCACCGATCTTGCATGTGCTTTTGCTTCCATTGTTTAACCTCCTTTCAAACAGAGACCTTATTATTATCTTCTTGTTTTCTTATCGTCACCCGCGTGGCCTTTGTAAGTACGTGTTGGCGCGAACTCGCCCAACTTGTGACCTACCATATCTTCTGTTACGTATACAGGCACGTGTTTACGGCCGTCATATACACCAAACGTATGTCCGATAAACTGAGGGAAAATGGTTGAGCGACGGGACCAAGTTTTAACTACAACCTTTTTCTCAGCCTCGTTCAGTTCCTCAACTTTTTTAAGCAGGTAGCCATCGATAAACGGCCCCTTCTTTAAACTGCGACCCATGTGTGAATCCTCCCTTCATCCGGTTCTTCAAACCGCGAATCGACGCTTCGCGCTTTATTAACTTGCCAGAAGCGTCTTATTTAGTGCGGCGGCGAACGATATATTTATCAGATGCCTTGTTTTTCTTACGCGTTTTGTAACCAAGGGTTGGTTTGCCCCATGGAGACATTGGCGATTTACGTCCGATTGGAGCGCGACCTTCACCACCACCGTGTGGGTGATCGTTAGGGTTCATTACTACCCCGCGAACTTCAGGACGACGGCCGAGCCAGCGACTACGTCCAGCTTTACCGATTTTGATCAATTCGTGATCTTCGTTACCTACGGAACCGATAGTTGCACGGCATACGCTAAGGATCTTACGAACCTCACCGGATGACAAACGAACGGAACAGTATTTTTCTTCTTTACCAAGCAATTGAGCTTCTGTACCAGCTGCACGAACCAATTGTCCGCCTTTACCTGGTTTCAACTCAATGTTGTGGATAACTGTACCTACTGGAATGTTCTCCAGTGGAAGACTGTTACCAATTTTGATGTCAGCCGCAGGACCGGACTCTACTTTATCCCCAACTCTTAGACCTTTAGGAGCGATGATATAACGTTTCTCTCCATCAGCATAGTGGATCAAAGCAATATTAGATGTGCGGTTCGGGTCATACTCGATTGTAGCAACGCTACCTGGTATGCCGTCTTTAGTCCGCTTGAAGTCGATAATACGGTATTTACGTTTATGTCCGCCGCCATGGTGACGAACCGTAATTTTACCTTGGTTGTTGCGTCCCGCATGTTTGAACAGCGGAGAAAGCAACGATTTCTCTGGCTGGTTTGTTGTAATTTCTTCAAACGTAGACACGGACATAGCGCGTCTTGCCGGAGAGGTCGGTTTGTACTTTTTGATTGGCACTGTAGTTCCCTCCTTACTTCAACAGAGTATTATTCTACCGCTTCAAAAAATTCAAGCGGTTTGCTGTCCGGGCTAAGCTTAACGATGGCTTTTTTCCACTCTGGAGTGTAACCAGAATATTTACCATAACGTTTCAGTTTGCCAGGTACGCGCATTGTGTTCACATTAGTTACTTTTACTTTGAAAATAGCCTCGACAGCTTTTTTGATTTCGGTTTTGTTAGCACGGATATCCACTTCAAAAGCGTATTTCATTTCGCTCATGTAGTCGGAAGTACGTTCCGTAATCACCGGACGTTTGATAATATCACGAGGATCTTTCATTACGCGAACACCTCCTCTACCTTCAGAACTGCTTCTTTAGTGATGATCAGTTTGTCGTACGTCAGTACGTCAAGAACATTAATGCCGTCAGCCGCTACGAATTTCACCCCAGGGATGTTACGAGCGGAAAGTGCTACGTTATCATCATAGCTAGTAGCTACGATCAACGCTTTACGATCTACTTTCAGGTTGTTCAAGATTGCTGCGAATTCTTTCGTCTTCGGAGCATTCATTGTCAAGCTATCCAATACGATAATGTCATTCTCGAGTACTTTCGAGGACAAAGCCGATTTGATCGCCAAACGACGAACCTTCTTAGGCAGTTTCCAGGAATAGCTACGTGGTGTTGGTCCGAAGACAACGCCGCCGCCTTTCCATTGTGGAGAACGAATGGAGCCTTGACGAGCGCGACCTGTACCTTTTTGTTTCCAAGGTTTACGTCCACCGCCACGAACTTCAGAACGTCCTTTTACTTTGTGTGTACCACGACGTAGGGAAGCTCTTTGCATAAGCGCAGCTTCATGTAGAACGTGCTCATTCGGTTCAATACCGAATACTGTATCGCTCAGTTCCACTTCACCAACTTCGTTGCCACTAATATTAAAAAGTGTTACTTTTGGCATTTCATGTTCCTCCTTTCTTCAATAATTATTTCTTAACGGTTTGTTTAACTTTCACGAAGCTGTTTTTAGGACCTGGGATAGCGCCTTTAACCAGCAATACGTTACGTTCAACATCAACCTTGATAATTTCAAGCTTTTGAACCGTAATAGTCGTGTGACCCATATGTCCTGGAAGGCGTTTGCCCTTAGGAACACGGTTAGCTTGGATAGAACCCATGGAACCCGGTCTTCTGTGGTAACGCGATCCGTGTGCCATTGGTCCGCGGCTTTGTCCCCAACGTTTGATGTTACCTTGGAAACCTTTACCTTTAGATGTACCAGTTACGTCAACAAATTCGCCCTCAGCAAAGATATCAGCCTTCAGCTCTTGTCCAACCTCGAGAGACCCGAGATCAACACCGCGAATTTCACGAACGTAGCGCTTAGGTGTTGCATTTGCCTTTTTGGCGTGACCCTGTTCAGGCTTATTGGAGCGTTTTTCTTTTTTATCAGAAAAGCCCAATTGCACTGCTTCATATCCGTCGATATTCAGGTCTTTCTTTTGCAGTACTACACAAGGTCCTGCTTCGATAACAGTAACAGGAATTACGTTACCTTCTGGAGTAAACACTTGAGTCATACCGAGTTTTTTTCCTAAGATACCTTTCAATGTTGACACCTCTTTTCTTTTCCTAAGTTACTTAAAATAGAATTACAATTTGATTTCGATATCTACACCGGACGGTAGATCCAAGCGCATCAAGGCATCCACAGTTTGTGGTGTTGGGTTCACAATATCGATCAAACGTTTGTGAGTCCGTTGTTCAAACTGTTCACGGGAATCCTTGTACTTGTGTACCGCACGGAGAATAGTAATGATTTGCTTCTCAGTTGGTAACGGAATCGGCCCGGACACACCTGCACCCGAACGTTTTGCTGTTTCAACAATCTTCTCAGCGGATTGATCAAGAATTCTGTGGTCGTATGCTTTCAAGCGAATACGAATTTTTTGCTTTGCCATTTTAGTCCCTCCTTCTATCGCCCAATTTGGTATCGGACATACTCCGTGAAAATTTTCTGACCTCGTCCCCATGGCAAAGGGGCCGGGTGTGTCAGTAACCTCTCACATCATCGCAACGTCTCAGAACAACATTTATTATTATATATAATAGGCAGCAGTATTGCAAGCGAAAATAGAAAAACAACGCATATTTTTTTCATGCGCTGTTCTTCTACTATATATATGTTAAAGATTCTCTGTGGCAGACTTAAAAAACTCTGCGGAGGAAGCAGTCTGAGCCGTTGCTGTTCCGATCCCCTCAATGGTTTGGATTAAGGTTCTTATTTCTTCTTCCACTATTACAATCTCCTGTGTACTGCTACGCATAGCGTCTACAATATCAGAGAACAAAAGACTAGTCTCGACCGATTGGTGCTTCCCATTCTTAGTTAACTCCTGCACCTTACGAATCTCTTCTACAACCTGCTGAGTGAGTAGACCTGATTTATTTGTTAGCTCTACGATCTGAATTACAGTACTCTTAGTATCCTCTGCAAGTCGGCTAACTTCTTGAGCAACCACACTAAAACCTCTACCATGCTCACCGGCTCTAGCGGCTTCAATCGTTGCATTAAGTGAGAGGATTTTAGTCTGATCGGCAATTTCCCTTACTGAGTTCACAATTTTTTGAATTTGCTTAGAGGAATCGCTTAACTCAATGATCGAGTCTTCCATCTCACTGGTGGTCTGATATATAAGATTAATTTGCTCAGTCAAATCACCCAAGTGTTCATGCCCATCTGTAGCTAATCCCTGTGACTCCAGGGCGGATGCAGCCGTACGTTGGAATGTTCTACTTACTTCATTGCTGCTTGCCACTAGCTGCTTTACAGCAGCATTAGTATCGATGCTATAATCTATCAATTCAACGCTAAACTCTGAAATTTTTTGTTTTAATTCATTTTTCACCAATAGATATTGCTCTTCCTTCTCTTTTATGTTCTCCTTCTCATATTCTTCTAGAACCAGCTGCTGCTCAAGGTTAAGGAGTTTGGTCACGGTCTGAACCACTCGAAGGCGTGTATTATCATCGTTTGTTTCATTATATATAACGCGTATAAATACGTTCTGAAGATTCTGAAAAGCAGATAAGTACCATTTGGGCTCAAGCCCTACTTTTTTATGAATATTAGCGATCAATAGACGCTTTGCTATGTACTCATCATCAACCTTTCCATTAAAAATCTCTAGAATATGCCCACGAAGAGTAGTTTTTAACCTGTCTATACTGCTATGCTCTAAAATAATAGCTTCAAGTTTATTTACGCCTAATACCGAATTGTAAAATTGATCAATGATATAGTCTATATTTTGCTCAACAACAGGTTTCACCCTGCGTAGTAAGTTCAAATCTGCTTCAGTTAGATCAATCATTCTCATCTGCTCGTTAAGCTCACCATGTCCATCCAGCTTATGAAAAGACTCTGCCACAGAATGATTCTGATCCTTGAAGTCTAAGGAATGAGAGGCAGGAGAATCCACATTATTATTACGTGCAGTTAACGCATGCATGAAGGAAAAAGGACATTTCCCCATATTACCACTCTCCCACAATTCCTATTATTTTACATTATTATTCCTCCTTCATTTTACTCTATCATTAGTATAATTGTAAACAATTGATTGTTGTAATTTGACGAATTATGTAGAAAAAGATCATATTGTTATGCTTTATTATCAATTGGTGTCGAATAATACATTATTCTCAGAAAAAACAAAAAAGCCCCTGATTCTCCGCAAGAAGAATCAGGGGTGTTTGTAATTCGGAATCTACCCGCAGATAGAAGTCGAATTATTATTTTTGGATAGAAGCTACGCTACCAGCACCAACTGTACGGCCACCTTCGCGAATGGAGAATTTAGTACCTTCTTCAATAGCGATTGGGGAGATCAGTTGTACGGTTACGGAGATGTTATCACCAGGCATAACCATTTCAGTACCTTCTGGCAAGTTGATGATACCAGTTACGTCAGTTGTACGGAAGTAGAACTGTGGACGGTATCCAGTGAAGAAAGGCTTGTGACGGCCACCTTCTTCTTTTGTCAGAACGTAAATTTGAGCAGTGAACTCAGTGTGTGGTTTAACGGAGTTCGGCTTAGCCAATACTTGACCACGCTCGATCATGTTACGGTCAACACCACGAAGCAATGCTCCGATGTTGTCCCCAGCTTGAGCGGAATCCAGCAATTTACGGAACATTTCTACGCCCGTAACTACGGATTTCTTAGTATCTTCGTGAATACCAACGATTTCGATTTCTTCTCCGACTTTAACTGTTCCGCGTTCTACGCGACCAGTTGCCACAGTACCGCGGCCAGTGATGGAGAATACGTCTTCGACAGGCATCAAGAAAGGCTTGTCAGTTTGACGCTCAGGAAGTGGAATGTACTCATCGATTGTTTCAAACATTTCGATGATTTTTTTAGCGTAATCGCCATCTGGGTTTTGCAGAGCTTCACGAGCAGAACCACGGATGATTGGAGTATCGTCGCCTGGGAAGTCATACTCGCTAAGCAAGTCGCGAACTTCCATTTCAACCAATTCCAACAACTCTTCGTCTTCAACCATGTCGCATTTGTTCAAGAAGACAACGATGTAAGGAACGCCTACTTGACGGGACAACAGGATGTGCTCGCGAGTTTGTGGCATTGGGCCATCAGCTGCGGATACAACCAGGATAGCTCCGTCCATTTGCGCTGCGCCGGTGATCATGTTTTTAACATAGTCGGCGTGACCAGGGCAGTCTACGTGAGCGTAGTGACGGTTAGGAGTTTCATATTCAACGTGGGAAGTGGAGATTGTGATACCACGTTCGCGCTCTTCAGGAGCTTTGTCGATTTGATCGAATGCGATAGCTGCGCCACCGTAAGTTTTGGACAATACAGTAGTGATTGCAGCAGTCAGAGTCGTTTTACCATGGTCGACGTGACCAATAGTACCGATGTTAACGTGCGGTTTGTTACGTTCAAACTTTGCCTTTGCCATTTGAACAGTTCCTCCTTAATGTGGGGTTCCTTATATTTGAGCCGCCCGCATACGTGTAATCTTAGATGACTGAGTGTTTATACCCGGGACGGCAAGTTAAAACTGGTAATTATTCAGCGCCTTTGTTCTTTGCAGCGATCTCTTCCGCAATGGATTTAGGAACTTCTTCATAGTGAGAAAGCTCCATTGAGAATACGCCACGTCCTTGGGTACCAGAACGAAGTGTTGTAGAGTATCCGAACATTTCGGAAAGAGGCACCTTAGCACGGATAATTTGCGCTCCACCACGGGAATCCATACCTTCGATACGGCCACGGCGGGAGTTCAGCATACCCATTACATCACCCATATATTCCTCAGGAACAGTTACTTCTACTTTCATGATTGGCTCAAGCAGGACAGGCTTACACTTGTCTTTAGCTGCTTTGAGTGCCATCGAACCGGCAATTTTAAATGCCATTTCGTTGGAATCGACATCATGATAAGAACCATCTACGATGGTAGCTTTAACGTCTACTAGCGGGAAGCCAGCAAGTACGCCGTTTTTCATTTGTTCTTCAATACCCGCAAGTGCAGGAGCGATGTACTCTCTAGGAACCGAGCCACCAACAACTTTACTTTCGAATTTGCTACCAGTACCTGGTTCGAGGGGTTCAAACTCAACCCATACGTGACCGTATTGACCACGACCACCAGATTGGCGTACAAATTTACCTTCGACGCGAGCAGGTGCCTTGAACGTTTCGCGGTAAGCAACCTGTGGTTTACCCACATTGGTTTCTACTTTGAACTCACGACGCATACGGTCGATGATGATGTCCAAGTGAAGTTCACCCATACCAGCCAGGATTGTTTGGCCTGTTTCTTCATCAGTGTGAGCACGAAGAGTTGGATCCTCTTCAGTCAACTTTCCGAGAGCAACGCCCATTTTATCTTGGTCAGCTTTAGTTTTTGGTTCAACAGCGATCTCGATAACTGGATCAGGGAAGTTCATTGATTCCAGAATTACTGGATTCTTCTCATCACACAGTGTATCACCTGTACTGGTATCTTTCAAACCAACAGCAGCTGCGATGTCGCCAGAATACACGATGGAAATTTCTTGACGGCTGTTCGCATGCATTTGAAGGATACGACCAATACGTTCACGCTTGTTCTTAGTTGCATTAACTACGTATGATCCGGACTCAAGTACGCCTGAGTAAACACGGAAGAACGTAAGTTTACCAACATAAGGGTCTGTCATGATTTTAAATGCCAAAGCTGCAAACGGCTCTTCATCCGAAGAGTGACGAACAGCTTCTGTACCGTCATCAAGATGTCCAGTGATAGCTGGAACGTCAAGAGGAGATGGCAAGTAATCAACAACAGCATCCAGCATAAGCTGAATCCCTTTGTTTCGGTAGGAAGATCCAGCAATTACAGGGAACAATTTAACTTCAACTACGCCTTTGCGAATTGCAGCTTTAATTTCCGGAATTGTAATTTCTTCGCCTTCCAAATACTTCATAGTCAGATCCTCATCAAGTTCAGCAACTTTCTCGATCAACTCGAGACGCAGCTCCTCAACTTTGGCCAAATATTCTTCCGGAATATCCGTTACTTCGATGTTTTGGCCCAGATCATCTCTGAACATGTGTGCTTTTTGCTCAACTAAGTCGATAATACCAGTGAAATCACTTTCTGCACCAATTGGCAATTGAATAGCAACTGCATTGGCTTGAAGGCGATCACGCATAGTTTCGATTACGTTAAGGAAATCCGCACCGATAATGTCCATTTTGTTTACATATGCAATCCGGGGAACGTTATAACGGTCAGCCTGTCTCCATACGGTTTCAGACTGAGGCTCAACGCCCTCTTTTGCACTAAATACACCAACTGCCCCATCCAATACACGCAGGGAACGTTCAACTTCAACAGTGAAGTCAACGTGTCCTGGGGTATCAATGATATTGATGCGGTGACCTTTCCACGCAGCAGTCGTAGCAGCGGACGTAATCGTGATTCCGCGCTCTTGTTCTTGCTCCATCCAGTCCATTGTAGCAGCACCCTCGTGAACTTCACCGATTTTGTGCGTACGGCCTGTATAGAAAAGAATCCGCTCTGTGGTAGTTGTTTTACCAGCATCAATATGCGCCATGATCCCGATGTTACGTGTATTTTTTAAGGAGAACTCTCTAGCCATGAAATGGATCTCCCTTCAAAATATAAGTTATTTGAATGACCTTTATCCTACCAACGGTAGTGAGCGAACGCTTTGTTTGCTTCAGCCATTTTGTGTGTATCTTCACGTTTCTTAACAGAAGCGCCTGTGTTGTTGGAAGCGTCGATGATCTCAGCCGCCAAACGCTCTTCCATAGTCTTCTCACCGCGGTTGCGAGAGTAGTTTACGAGCCAACGTAATCCCAGAGCAGTACGTCTCTCTGGTTTAACCTCGATAGGTACTTGATAGTTAGCACCACCGACACGACGAGCTTTGACTTCCAAAACCGGCATGATATTCTTGATGGCAGCTTCGAAAACTTCCATCGGATCTTTACCCGTACGTTCTTCAATCAATTTGAATGAATTGTACAGAATGCTTTGAGCGACACCTCTTTTACCACCCAGCATAATGCGGTTAATCAAACGAGTAACCAACTTGCTATTATACAACGGATCTGGCAATACGTCTCTCTTTGTAACTGGACCTTTGCGTGGCATGGATATCCCCCTTTCTTAAATGTTTATTATTCAGATATTGTTATCTTACTTCTTAGCTTTAGGACGTTTTGCACCGTATTTAGAACGAGCTTGCATCCGGTTAGCTACACCTGCTGTATCCAAAGCACCACGAACGATATGGTAACGAACCCCTGCAAGGTCCTTTACTTTACCTCCGCGAAGTAATACAACACTGTGCTCTTGTAAGTTATGTCCGATACCCGGGATATAAGCTGTTACCTCGAGACGGTTCGTCAAACGAACACGGGCATATTTACGAAGCGCTGAGTTTGGTTTACGTGGAGTCATTGTGCCTACACGAGTGCACACACCGCGTTTTTGCGGAGCGCTCAAATTTGTAGCCTCACGCTTGAGGGCGTTATACCCTTTTTGAAGAGCGGGAGATTTAGATTTTTCGATTTTGGCTTGACGGCCTTTACGAACCAATTGGTTAATTGTTGGCATGTTGTTGCCACCCCCTTCCTGAAATGATAGTCGATTTAAGAACTCTAAGCCCACAGACCCAGGCGGTTCATAAAAAGACAAATGAAAAGTTCTTGCCGCTGGTGTTCACCCCAGTACAAAAACATTTCTGTAGCTATTGTTTTAAGACGGCTGCCATCGCAGCGCCAACTTCTATTCCGCAGGCCTTGCCCAAATTCAGCATCGTATCCACATATGTGATCTTAACACCTTGTTTGTTACAAAGCAAAACTATCCTGGAAGTAAGCCTTTGATCTCCGTCCTCTGCCACATAGACTTCTGCGGCTAGGCCCAACTCTACCGCCTTGACGGTTTGTTTGGTACCGATCTTGACCTGAGCATCCTGTAGTCCTCTATCATCAGTCATTCTCTTTACCTCCAATGAACAAGGATAACATGGCTACTCACGCACCTTAGACATTTTAGCATTATCAATAGATGGTGTCAAGAAATTCAGCAACAATTTTTATAGAAATTATACACAGCAGAACACTCATGCCACACCTATGAGTAGGTATGACATGAGCACACTACCATGATTGCTAATTTATTCAGCAGGAACCGTCTCTAAAGATTCAAGTTCGCTTTCTGCATTTGGATCACTTAGCTTAACGTTACGGTAACGGTTCATCCCAGTACCTGCAGGAATCAACTTACCGATAATAACATTTTCTTTAAGTCCAAGCAACTTATCTACTTTACCTTTGATAGCAGCGTCTGTTAGGACACGAGTAGTTTCTTGGAATGATGCAGCTGACAAGAAGGAATCCGTTTCAAGAGACGCCTTGGTAATACCGAGCAAGACTGGTTTAGCAACAGCAGGCTCTTTACCAGACAAGATAGCTTCCTTGTTAGCACCTTCGTACTCATGAATATCCGCAAATGCACCTGGCAACAGACTTGTGTCACCTGCGTCAATGATACGGATCTTCCGAAGCATTTGCTTGATCATAACTTCAATGTGCTTATCATTGATCTCAACGCCTTGGTTACGGTATACACGCTGTACTTCTTGCAGAATGTAGTTTTGTACCCCACGGATCCCTTTGATACGCAGCATTTCTTTAGGGTCAATCGAACCGTCTGTCAGCTCATCGCCGGCTTCGATTTCTTGGCCTTCGCTAACACGTAGACGTGAACCATAAGTAATGGAATAAGTCTTGGATTCTGCTTCACCTTGAACCTCGATTTCGCGACGGTCTTTGGTTTCACGGATTTCCTTGATTACGCCATCGATCTCACTGATTGTAGCTTGACCTTTAGGGTTACGAGCTTCAAACAACTCCTGAATACGCGGCAAACCTTGAGTGATGTCATCACCGGCAACACCGCCGGTATGGAACGTACGCATTGTAAGCTGGGTTCCTGGTTCACCGATAGATTGTGCGGCAATAATACCAACTGCTTCACCAATCTCAACGTGTTTACCAGTTGCCAAGTTACGTCCGTAACATTTCTTACAAACACCATGACGGGCACGGCAGCTCAGTACAGAACGAATTTGCAGCTTAGTTACACCTGCGTTTACAATTGCCTCCGCTTTATCGGAGTCAATCAAATCATTGCGGTGAACAATGATTTCGCCTGTTTCTGGGTGACGAACAGTTTCGAAGCAGTAACGACCTTCAATACGGTCATACAGATCTTCGATAACTTCTTTACCATCCTGAATACGACTAACTGTGAAGCCTTTATCGGTTCCACAATCTTCTTCACGGACAATAACGTCCTGGGCAACGTCAACAAGACGACGAGTCAGATACCCTGAGTCAGCGGTACGAAGTGCGGTATCGGCAAGACCTTTACGCGCTCCGTGAGTGGAGATAAAGTACTCCAAGACGGTAAGACCTTCACGGAAGTTCGCCTTGATTGGCAATTCGAAAATCCGACCTGAAGGTGTTGCCATCAGACCACGCATACCACCCAGCTGAGTGATCTGCGATTTGTTACCACGCGCTTTAGAGTCAACCATGAGCATGATAGAGTTGAAACGGTCCATCGACTTAAGCAGGATGTTCGTAAGATCATCCTTAGTCTTCGACCAGATCTCAATAACACGGTCATACCGTTCGTCATTGGTGATCAAACCACGGCGATATTGGTTAGCAACCACATCAACCTTAGCTTCAGATTCTTTCAGGATGGTAACTTTCTCCTCAGGAACAATAACGTCCGACACGGCAACTGTAACACCAGAACGTGTGGAGTAAGTGAATCCGAGTTGTTTGATTTTATCCAAAATCATAGAAGTTTTGGTTGTGTGATAAGTTTCAAAACAACGAGCAATAATCAGACCCAGATATTCTTTACCTACAGCACTGGCTTCTGGAGCGGATTCAATCAGCTCGCGAATGTTCGCGCCTTTTTCGTAGATAAAGTATTTCTCTGGTGTGCCGTGCAGCAAGTTAGTTTTGGTTGCTTCGTTGATATAAGGGAAACTACTTGGGTAGATTTCATTAAAAATGATCTTACCGACCGTAGTAATCAACATTGCATTTTGTTGTTCTTCCGTAAAGCATGTTTTGCCAAGTGCTTTAGCCGGAATAGCAACACGAGCATGAAGTCCTGCAGTTCCGCGTTGGTAAGCTGATACAGCTTCGTTAACGGTACGCAGAATCATACCACTACCCTTTTCTTCCTTGTTATCCATGGTCAAGTAGAAAGTACCAAGGACCATATCCTGGGAAGGTGTTACAACTGGCTTACCGTCTTTAGGGTTCAAGATATTACCAGATGCAAGCATAAGAATGCGTGCTTCCGCTTGAGCTTCTGCAGACAGAGGAACGTGCACCGCCATTTGGTCACCGTCAAAGTCGGCATTGTACGCCGTACATACGAGTGGGTGAAGACGAATAGCGTGACCTTCCACCAAAATCGGTTCAAATGCTTGAATACCGAGACGGTGAAGTGTTGGTGCGCGGTTTAGAAGTACTGGGTGTTCTCTAATTACTTCTTCGAGTACATCCCAAACTTCAGGACTTACGCGTTCAACTTTACGTTTCGCGCTCTTTATGTTGTGGGCAAGGCCCTTATTAACCAATTCTTTCATAACAAAAGGCTTGAACAATTCTAACGCCATTTTCTTAGGAAGTCCGCACTGATACATCTTGAGGTACGGTCCTACTACGATAACGGAACGTCCAGAGTAGTCAACCCGTTTACCGAGCAAGTTCTGGCGGAAACGTCCTTGTTTACCTTTCAGCATATGGCTGAGCGATTTAAGCGGACGGTTACCAGGACCGGTTACCGGACGTCCCCGACGGCCGTTATCGATGAGAGCATCGACAGCTTCCTGGAGCATCCGTTTTTCGTTCTGCACGATAATGTCAGGAGCACCGAGATCAAGCAGTCTTTTCAGACGGTTGTTCCGGTTAATAACACGGCGATAGAGATCATTCAAATCAGACGTAGCAAAACGGCCACCATCCAACTGAACCATCGGACGAAGCTCCGGAGGAATAACCGGAAGAACATCCATGATCATCCAATCAGGCTTGTTGCCGGAGTTACGGAATGCTTCAATGACTTCCAGACGTTTGATCGCCCGGTTACGGCGTTGGCCTTGGGCCGTACGCAGTTCTTCTTTGAGGAATTCCAGCTCTTTATCAATGTCGATATCTTGAAGAAGCTTTTTAACAGCTTCAGCACCCATGCCGGCTTGGAAACCATAACCGTATTTTTCACGGTAGCTACGATATTCTTTCTCGGACAGAAGTTGTTTCTTTTCCAGTGGAGTTTCACCTGGATCCGTTACAACATAAGATGCGAAATAGATAATTTCTTCAAGTGATCTTGGAGACATATCTAGTGCAAGCCCCATGCGGCTTGGGATACCTTTGAAATACCAGATATGAGATACCGGAGCAGCCAATTCAATGTGACCCATACGTTCACGACGAACTTTAGCACGGGTAACCTCAACGCCACAACGGTCGCAGACTACGCCCTTATAACGGACACGTTTGTATTTACCGCAATGACATTCCCAGTCTTTTTGTGGTCCAAAGATACGCTCACAGAAAAGACCCTCTTTTTCCGGTTTCAATGTACGATAGTTAATGGTTTCCGGTTTCTTAACTTCTCCGCGGGACCATGAACGAATCTTCTCCGGAGAAGCGAGTCCGATTTTCATAAATTCAAAATTGTTAACGTCCAACAAGGAGCAACCCTCCTTAACCTAATCCTGATTTAGTACCGCTTTGCCCTCTTCTGACTGTTACATCAAAAGAGGGCGTGCGGTCCTTTATAAAATGGAACTTTTAAGCTCCAGCTTGATTATTCTACTCCGACTTCTGAACCTTCTAAATTGAGGCTTAGTTTGTCACCTGACGTCTCGTCCTCATCGTCCAATTCTCTCATTTCAATTTCCTGCTCGTCACCGCTAAGAATCTTAACATCCATACCCAGGGACTGCAGTTCTTTGATCAATACCTTGAACGACTCAGGAACACCTGGTTCCGGTACATTTTCACCTTTGACAATGGATTCGTACGTCTTCACGCGACCAACCACGTCATCGGATTTCACGGTCAAAATTTCTTGCAATGTATATGCAGCACCGTAAGCTTCAAGCGCCCACACTTCCATCTCCCCGAAACGCTGTCCACCAAATTGAGCTTTACCACCCAATGGTTGTTGCGTAACTAGCGAGTAAGGTCCTGTTGAACGGGCGTGAATCTTATCATCAACCATGTGCGCCAGTTTGATCATGTGCATGACACCAACAGTAACTTCACGTTCGAAGCGTTCACCTGTACGGCCATCATACAGCACGGTTTTACCATTACGCTGCATACCTGCTTCTTCCATCGTATCAAACACGTCGTACTCACGCGCTCCGTCAAATACCGGCGTTGCAATGTGAATTCCCAGACGCAATGCGGCCATACCAATATGGACCTCAAGCACCTGTCCGATGTTCATACGAGAAGGAACGCCCAGAGGGTTAAGAACAACCTGTACTGGCGTACCGTCCGGAAGGAACGGCATATCTTCTTCTGGCAGGATACGGGCAACGACACCCTTGTTACCGTGACGTCCGGCCATCTTGTCTCCCTCAGAGATCTTACGTTTCTGAGCGATGTAGACACGAACCAATTGATTTACACCAGGAGGCAGCTCATCGCCGTTCTCACGTGTAAAGACTTTAACGTCCACGATAATACCATCACTACCATGAGGAACGCGTAAAGAGGTATCCCGTACTTCACGAGCTTTCTCACCAAAGATAGCGTGCAGGAGACGTTCTTCTGCTGTCAGTTCAGTTACACCCTTAGGAGTAACCTTACCCACCAGAATGTCACCAGCGCTGATTTCCGCACCGATGCGGATGATTCCGCGCTCATCAAGATTGCGCAAAGCTTCTTCGCCGACGTTCGGAATATCGCGCGTAATTTCTTCAGGTCCCAATTTAGTGTCGCGAGCTTCAGATTCGTATTCTTCGATATGAATCGAAGTATATACATCTTCCTTAACCAGCTTTTCACTTAACAGAATCGCATCCTCGTAGTTGTAACCTTCCCAAGTCATGAACGCAACGACTACGTTACGGCCAAGAGCAAGTTCGCCCATTTCTGTGGAAGGACCGTCTGCCAGGATATCACCCTTCTTAACAATGTCCCCTCTTTTAGCTAGAGGACGTTGGTTAATACAGGTACCTTGGTTAGAACGCATAAATTTGTGTAATTTATATTTAACGATATCGCCTTTAACTTCCTTGCCTTCGACAGTCTCAACGCGACGCAGCCAAATTTCATTAGCTGAAGAACGTTCGATAATACCGTCATACTTGGAAACGATACATACGCCAGAATCCTTAGCGGATTTATGTTCCATCCCTGTTCCGACCAGCGGAGCTTTTGGAATTAGAAGCGGAACAGCTTGACGTTGCATGTTAGATCCCATCAGTGCGCGGTTGGAGTCATCGTTCTCAAGGAACGGAATGAGCGCCGTAGCGACAGATACAACCTGTTTAGGCGAAACGTCCATGTAATCGACACGATTACTTGGCATCGTTGTAATGTTGTCTGAGTCTTTGTTGTAACGAACGATTACCATGTCTTCTTTAAAGGTGCCATCTTCTTCGATCAACACGTTAGCCTGAGCAACTACATAATTATCTTCCTCATCAGCAGTCAGATAGTCAATTTGCTCAGTCACCTTGCCAGTCTTCGGATCCACCCAACGATACGGAGCTTCAATAAAGCCGTATTCATTGATGCGGGCAAAGGTAGACAAGGAGTTGATCAACCCGATGTTTGGACCTTCCGGCGTTTCAATTGGACACATCCGACCGTAGTGACTGTGATGGACGTCACGAACTTCAAAGCCCGCGCGTTCACGTGTCAAACCACCAGGTCCGAGGGCGGACAGACGACGTTTATGCGTAAGTTCCGCAAGCGGGTTCGTCTGATCCATAAATTGAGACAGCTGGGAGCTACCGAAGAACTCTTTAATAGACGCGATGACCGGACGAATATTGATCAGAGCCTGAGGCGTAATCGCATTAGCATCCTGAATCGACATTCTTTCACGTACAACACGTTCCATCCGGGACAAACCGATACGGAACTGATTCTGCAAGAGTTCACCTACAGAACGCAGACGACGGTTACCCAAGTGGTCAATATCATCGGTATTGCCAATTCCGTGAAGCAAATTAATAAAGTAGCTGATTGAGGATATAATATCAGCTTGAGTAATATGCTTAACAGATTTGTCGATATTGCCGTTAGCGATCAGCTTAATAACCCGGCCTTCTTCAATTGGCGAGAATACGTCAATTGTTTGAAGAGGAATATCTTCGCTGTCCATAACTCCACCAGTAACACGGTAGTTTTTAAAGGCAACATTCTTTTCGAAATATGGAATCAATTCATCAAGCAGTCTACGATCGACCATTTGGCCGGATTCTGCCAGGATTTCTCCAGTAGAGTCGTCAACCAAAGGCTGAGCAAGACGTTGATTGAAAAGACGGTTCTTAATGTGTAGCTTTTTATTAATTTTGTAACGGCCTACATTAGCTAGGTCGTAGCGTTTTGGATCAAAGAAACGCGCAACCAGCAAACTTTTGGCATTGTCTAGTGTCGGCGGTTCGCCCGGACGCAAACGCTCATAAATTTCAATAAGCGCCTTCTCCGTGGAGTCCGTGTTGTCTTTATCCAGCGTATTGCGAATATATTCATCATTGCCAAGCAATTCCAGAATTTCGGCATCACTACCGAAACCGAGAGCACGCAAAAGTACGGTAACAGGAATTTTACGAGTCCGATCGATACGAACATACATAATGTCCTTAGCATCGGTTTCAAGTTCCAACCAGGCTCCGCGGTTCGGGATTACTGTGGCGGTGTAGGTTTTTTTGCCGTTCTTATCCACTTTTGTGCTGAAATAGACGCTTGGAGAGCGAACCAACTGGCTGACAATAACCCGTTCCGCACCATTAATAATAAAAGTGCCGGTCTCCGTCATCAGCGGGAAATCTCCCATGAACACTTCCTGCTCTTTAACCTCACCGGTCTCTTTATTAATGAGCCGCACCTTTACACGCAGAGGAGCCGCATACGTTACGTCCCGCTCTTTAGCGTCGTCAACCGTATATTTCGGTTCACCCAGGCTGTAATCAATGAACTCTAGTACCAAATTACCTGTGAAATCCTGGATCGGCGAGATGTCCTGAAACATTTCCCGCAATCCTTCCTCCAAAAACCAATCATAAGATTTTTGTTGGATCTCGATCAGGTTCGGGACCTCGAGTACCTCGTTAATTCTCGCATAGCTCCGCCGAGTGCGTCGACCATACTGAACAAGATGTCCTGCCAACTTTACTCACCCCTCATGTCTACTCACTTAAAAATTGATTGCGAACCCTTGTTTGGAACCGTATAATGGAACCATACTACAAGGATTCAGTCATAAATAAAAGAAAAGCCCTTATCGAAATCTTCGAAAAAAGAGCGCATTTATCCATGACCAAAATACTCCTTATCAAGTAGATTTGCCCAAAACGTACATATTATACGTCACCAAGCAATAGTTTATGCGCTATTATCTATTACCACGTAGCATTCGCTGCGTTAGAGCATAGACAACCAACTCGCAAAAACTTGCCGTGCGGCATGCGCTAGCCGGGCGACAATATATTGCTTGACATTTCAGCAAACTAAAGACATGGAGCCTATCTTAATACTGACATTTTATAATAATACCATTATCACTATCACATGTCAATAACCTATTGTATTTTATTTTTGCGCTTTAATAATACGATAGCCTTTGTCTTTCCCCACTTCTTCCACCATTGAGAACAAGCTTTCTAGTTTTGCCACTGCGGATGGAGCGCCCTGCTTCTTCTGAATCACAATCCACAGATAGCCACCCTCATTTAAATGTTCATACGCATCTTCAAAAATCTTATGCACTACAGCTTTTCCTGCACGAATCGGAGGATTAGTTAGAATCACATCGAACTTCTGCTGCTCATTCAATGCGCCGAGCACATCGCTTTCCATTATCGTAACATTCCGGATTCCATTGTGCTGAGCATTCTCACGCGCCAGTTCTACCGCACGACTGTTAATATCAATCATGGTTACATGTCCTTTGGGAGCTAGGTATGCTGCACTTAATCCAATCGGCCCATAACCACAACCTACATCAAGCACCGCTGAACCGTCCGGAATTATCATAGCTTCAATAAGAACTCGGCTACCGTAATCGATGTCCCCTTTAGAGAATACACCGGCATCGCTCGTAAAACGAAAGCTTTTGCCTCTTAGTACGGTATCAATGCTACGTCTGTCATGACGTACTTCCGGCTGCTGCGAATAATAATGTTGCGACATCTCTTTCCTCCCTTTCCTATTATGTTAGCAGTTGGTATATACGCCCTACTAACTCTATTTATAAAACAAACCCCTTGAACAAGTTCAAGGGGTTTTCAGTAATAGAAGGAATTACTTCACTTCTACAGCTGCGCCTGCTTCTTCCAATTTTGCTTTAGTAGCTTCGGCTTCGTCTTTGCTTACTTTTTCTTTGATTGCTTTTGGTGCGTTGTCTACAAGATCTTTAGCTTCTTTCAAGCCAAGACCAGTGATTTCGCGAACGATTTTGATAACGTTGATTTTGGAAGCGCCAGCGCCTGTCAAAATTACGTCAAATTCGGATTGCTCTTCAGCTACTGCTGCTACTGCACCGCCAGCTGCTACTGGAGCTGCTGCAGTTACGCCGAATTCTTCTTCAATTGCTTTAACCAGGTCGTTCAGTTCCAATACGCTCATGCCTTTAATTGCTTCCAAGATTGCTTCTTTACTCATGATTGAACCTCCATTTTATATTTAAATTTATTTGTGGTATTGATTATGCTGCAAGAGTCAAAGGCTTACGCGCTTTGTTCTTCTTTTTCAGCAACAGCTTTAACTGCAAGCGCGAAGTTGCGCATTGGAGCTTGAAGTACGCTAAGCAGCATGGACAGCAAACCATCGCGGGATGGAAGCTCAGCCAGTGCTTTCAGTTGTTCCGCATCAATGACACGACCTTCAACTACGCCGCCTTTCAATTTCAAAGCGTCGTTTTTCTTGGCGAAATCGTTCAAAATTTTAGCTGGTGCTACTGCATCAGTTGTGCTGAATGCGATAGCTGTTGGACCAGTCAAAACTTCATCCAATTCACTCAACTCAGCCGCAGCAGTTGCGCGACGCAGCAATGTGTTCTTCAGGACTTGAAACTCAACGCCAGCTTCACGAAGTTGCTTACGCAGTTCAGTCACTTGGGAAACGTTCAATCCACGGTAGTCAGCTACAACAGTCGAAAGACTGTTTTGCAGTTTTGCAGTAACGACGTCAACCGCGTCTTGTTTTGCTTGAATTACTTTTGCATTTGCCAATGTATACACCTCCTGAAAATTTATGTGTCGGCGTTCTTTCCAAGGAAAGCTTCACCGCTCCTACGCAGGCAGTAGAAAAGCCTCCGCAGAATCACGAAGGCTTGATAAAACGAAAGTTATACGAGCGAGCTCGTTACTTCTTGTTTCTATCACAACACCTCGGTAGGAAATTAAGCACTAAGGCACCTACTGTCTACGGTAAGCATATTCAAGGTTAAGATTGATACCTTAAGTTTCACAACTGTTATAGATTATCAAAATTGACTCAAAGAGTCAACCCTTAATTATCTGAAGACGGTTGTGTTCACACGAGCGCTAGGTCCCATTGTGGAAGAAATCGAGATGCCTTTAAGGTATACACCTTTAGCAGCAGCTGGTTTCGCACGGTTCAAAGCGTCGATAAGAGCTTTAAGGTTATCGTTCAATTGTGCAGCATCAAAGGACACTTTGCCGATTGGCGCGTGAATTTGACCTGCTTTGTCGAGACGGTATTCGATTTTACCGGCTTTGATTTCTTGCACAGCCTTGGAAACATCGAATGTAACTGTGCCAGCTTTAGGGTTAGGCATAAGACCTTTACCACCAAGCAGACGACCCAGTTTACCGACTTCACTCATCATATCAGGTGTAGCTACGCAGACATCAAATTCAAACCAGCCTTGTTGAATTTTGTTGATCATGTCTTGATCACCAACAAAATCAGCGCCAGCAGCTTCAGCCTCTTTCGCTTTTTCACCTTTTGCAAATACAAGCACGCGTTGTGTTTTACCAGTGCCGTGAGGCAGGACAACAACACCACGAACTGCTTGGTCTTGTTTACGTGGGTCTACACCCAGACGAACTGCTGCTTCAACGGTTTCGTCGAACTTAGCAGTCGCTGCCTTTTTCACAAGCTCTACAGCTTCTGAAGGCTCGTAAGTTGCTTCGCTGTTGATCAGCTTAGCAGCTTCTTGGTATTTCTTACCATGTTTAGCCATGAAAATGTTCCTCCTTTGTGGTGTTAGCGGAAATTCCTCCCACATACTTGCGGGTCACGAATGACCGATTCTTCGAAAACTACTAGTCTTCGATTGTGATACCCATACTGCGGGCAGTACCTTCAACCATACGCATTGCAGCTTCAACAGTTGCAGCGTTAAGGTCAGGCATTTTTGTTTCAGCAATTTCACGTACCGCAGCGCGGCCGATTTTTGCTACTTTTTTCTTGTTTGGTTCGCCGGATCCTTTTTCTACTTTAGCAGCGATGCGAAGCAGAACAGCAGCCGGAGGAGTTTTAGTGATGAAAGTAAAGGAACGGTCTTCAAATACTGTAATTTCAACCGGAATGATCAAGCCAGCCTGGTCGGCAGTACGAGCATTAAATTCCTTACAGAATGCCATGATGTTGACACCTGCTTGACCTAACGCCGGACCTACTGGAGGCGCTGGATTCGCTTTCCCTGCAGGAATCTGCAGTTTCACCATTTTAATAACTTTTTTAGCCATGAGTGACACCTCCTTGCAAAAATAGTGGTCTTCGAACGCCAATAGCGCTCTCCCACAAGAAACCCTAGCTTATGTTATATTTTCTCCACTTGAGTGAAATCCAACTCTAGCGGGGTTTCCCGTCCAAACATGTTAACATGCACTTTGATCTTGCTCTTGTCAGCCAAAATTTCTTCCACGGAGCCCACAAAATTCGCAAACGGACCAACCATAATACGTACGGATTCCTTGATTTCGAAATCAATCTTCGCTTTAGGTTCAACCATGCCCATATGCTTCAGAATTTGTTCTACCTCTTCCGGAAGCAAAGCTGTTGGTTTAGACCCTGAGCCTGTCGAACCAACAAATCCAGTAACGCCCGGAGTATTGCGGACAACATACCAGGAATCATCAGTCTGAACCATTTCCACCAAAACATATCCGGGGTAAACTTTACGCATAACGGTTTTTTTCTTACCGTCTTTGTTTACGATTTCTTCTTCCATAGGAACAAGAACGCGGAATATTTTGTCTTCCATGCCCATGGACTCAACGCGCTTTTCCAAATTGGCTTTGACCTTATTCTCATACCCAGAATAGGTATGAACGACATACCATCTTTTTTCCATATCAAGCCACCTGGGACCTCTCTAAATAATCGCTTCAATCACAGCGGAAATACCGATGTCCAGAACCCAGAAGTAAATAGCGACAACTACAATCGTACCGAGAACGATCAATGTATAGTTGGTCAATTCTTTACGACTTGGCCAGCGAACCTTTTTGAGTTCACTCCAGCTCTCAGTGAAAAAGGAAAACATAGACTTGAAACTACGTTTCATGCCGATTACACCTCCACAGACTATCTGGTTTCGCGATGAGGAGTTTGCGAGTTACAATACTTGCAAAATTTCTTCATCTCCATGCGGTCGGGGTGATTTCGCTTGTTTTTGGTAGTCGCATAGTTTCTTTGTTTGCAACTTGTACAAGCCAAAGTGATAATTACCCGCATGATGTGCACCTCCCGAGACGTCCTTCTAATTCACATTAGAAGACGCAAATATTGATCCTAAAAAAAAGCCGCGAATTTAGGCCTACCTAAAACACTTTAGCATAATGTCAAGGTCTGTGTCAACGAAAGAATTCCGTTCTGCACTGGGTAATTCCGGGTTTAGTAGTCATATGGCCGTACCCTGTCTTTGGGTCTATCTCTTCCTCACACTTCGCTGTCTTCCTTACCATTATGGGGTATTCCGTCTGTGTATAAACCTACCTTCAACGGCAACGACTAAAATCGGCTCAAATAGTAATTTATGGTGCAAGCACCTAATTCTATCCGAGTGATTTCAAAAAGACTAAAAAAAAGAACTCGATGTCCGAGCCCTCTCTTGTTCATTATATCATCAATTGTCACGTACTTCTAGATATCTTTCTAATTTCCTTTTTACTCGTTGTAGAGCGTTATCAATAGACTTTACATGCCGTTTAAGATCTTCAGCAATCTCTTGATAGGATCTTCCGTCTAAATACAACATCAGAACCTTGCGCTCCAAATCACTTAGAATCTCCGCCATCTTATCTTCAAGACCAATGAATTCTTCTTGATTAATAATTAGCTCTTCTGGATCTAGAACCTGTGTTCCACAAATGACATCCATAAGTGTTCTATCAGAATCTTCGTCATAAATGGGCTTGTCCAAGGAAACATAAGAGTTCAGCGGAATATGTTTCTGACGAGTGGCCGTCTTAATAGCCGTTATAATCTGTCGTGTAATGCAGAGCTCAGCAAAAGCCTTGAATGAAGAGAGCTTGTCACCTTTAAAGTCACGAATAGCCTTGTATAGACCAATCATTCCTTCTTGTACAATATCTTCACGGTCTGCCCCGATCAAGAAATAAGAGCGGGCTTTAGCACGTACAAAGTTACGGTATTTATTAATCAAGTGTTCTAATGCGCCACTGTCGCCACCACGGAAAGCCTCGACAATATCTTCATCACTTATGAAATCATACTCAGACAGCATTATTTCCTTGAGGTCGACACTCACCAAGAATCCCCCCGGCTGCAACGCAAGACACATCGTTACTTCGCGAAATATAGGATCAGTATATATTATGTTACCTTCCACCGTCAACCGGAGTTTGTCCAAAATCAATCTAGAATAGCATAAATTGGAATAAAATATTTCCTGATTCTTCCTCGATCTCACTGTCTGCGCCATTTTTCCAACTTACTGCGCACATCGGGAGGCAGTTTGTCTTCCAAAGAATGACGAGTAGAACTGACACCGCCAGGTTCAATAGCTTTTTTCACTTGTTTCTGATTCTCTTCAATTTCCAGATGCAATTCCCTTGCCGAAATTCGCAATGCACCTTGTGCAAAAATAATATGCTGCTCTATAAAATCACTCGTAGCCACATAGATCTGCCGGCGCCGATTGCTATATTCCCCAACCAGTCGCTCAATGCATTCATCTGCGGTTTCTTTTTCCTTGGTGAAGTACACCTGGACCTTACCCTGGACAAAAGACCTTCCCAACCCCGGAACACGGTATGCATCAAAAACAGCAATAACTCTTCGTCCAGAGAAAGCCTGGTAATCTGCCAGCAAATCCATCAAGCGGTCGCGTGCTTCCTGCATACCAATCTGGGACAGTGCCACAAGTTCCGGCCAGCCACCGATCATGTTATATCCATCCACAAGCAGCACATCGCGCCAGTCGGCCATAGCTATCCCTGCTGTTGCCGGCGGCGTATCACTTCATACATAATGACTCCTGCGGCGACAGAGGCATTTAATGAATTGATCTTTCCGGCCATCGGCAGCTTAAGAAGTACATCACATTTTTCACGAATCAGGCGTCCCATTCCTTTATTCTCATTGCCAATTACAACAGCTACCGGACCCGTGAAAATATCAGATTGGTATAGATTCTGATCGGTATCCACGTCTGTTCCTACTACCCAGACTCCCTGCTCTTTTAGACGGTCAATGGTCTGACCCAGGTTTGTAACCCGGGCAACCGGAACATACTCCACAGCACCCGCGGATGTTTTGGACACGGTCGCAGTTATCTGAGCCGAACGGCGTTTAGGTACGATTACCCCATGTACTCCAGTACAATCCGCCGTCCGCAGAATCGAGCCCAGGTTATGAGGATCTTCAATTTCATCAAGCAAAATAAGGAATGCCGGTTCTCCTTTGGCTTCTGCTATAGCTAACAGATCATCCACTTCAACATAGGCAAATGGTGCTGCTTGTGCAACCACCCCTTGATGCTGCACGCCTGGTGCCAGTTGATCCAGCTTACGCTTGTCCACATGCTGAATGACAATTCCCGCTTTCCGGGCTTCGGCAACGATGGGTGCTGTCAGATGCTTCTGGGCTGTCTCTGCAATCCAAATTTTATTTAATGTACGACCAGCACGAAGCGCTTCAAGCACAGAATGCTTCCCTGCCAATATTTCCTCTTCAGTCTTCAATTCTTCTTCCATGTTCACTTCTCCTATTTTCTATTTCGCCAAAGCCTATCACGGCTGTTTCAACATAAACTGTATACCCTTGTGCACAATTTCTTCTATTCTCTCCTGTTGTCCTGTGTAGTACAAGTGACCAATCAAGCACTCAAAAGCTGTAGCATGACGGTATTCAAGCACATCCGCATTCTTAGGAACACTTCCCGATTTCGCATTTCTTCCCTGACGGGCGACATCCTTCTCCTCTTCCGTGAGACTAGGCTCCAAAAAGTTCAGAATTGCACACTGTGCTTTAGCGGATACCAGCCCTGTAGCAGAACGATGCAAATGGTTCGGACGCAAATTCGGAAGAGATACTAAATACTGGCGAACAGCCACCTCATAGATAGCATCTCCTACATAAGCTAGAACAATAGGCGAAAGTAGTCGCGCAGGTTTGGAAGGCTCATAAGGAAACCATCCGTTATCAAACTTGCGTTCCTCACTCATTTACGACGCCACCGCATTCCTTGTGGAGTATCCTCAAGCAATATGCCCAAGCGGCCTAATTCATCACGGATCTCGTCAGACCGGCTCCAATTCTTATTCTTACGAGCTTCAACCCGCTCGGCGATCAACCGTTCAACTTCTTCACTTGCAATTTCCTCTTCCAGTTCAGGCGTCAAACGCAGCACAGCATTCATTTCGCCAAAAGCTTGCAGTAATGCAGCAAAATCAGCAGGAGCAGCCTCGTTATTCGCAAGCGTATGGTTTGCCAGGCTCACCCAATCGAACATAGCCGTGATCGCATCAGGCGTATTAAAGTCATCCTGCATTCTAGCATGGAAATTGGCCACTATAGCCGACAGCTTATCATTAATCTCTGAGTTGACCTCACCTTGAGCACCATCAGCAGCGAGTTCAAGCCGATGTTTAACGTTACTCTCTGCAAGCGTGATCCGTTCAACGCTCTTTTCGGCGGAAGTCATAGATTCCTCTGAGAAATTCAGCGGGTTACGGTAATGGGTCGATAGCATGAAATAGCGGATAGCTCCTGCTTTAAAACGCTCACGGATGTCTTTTACAAGCCAGCCATTACCGAGCGATTTCGACATTTTCTCGTCCCCGATGTTGATGAATCCATTATGCATCCAGTAATTAGAGAGTGGTTTACCAGTCAGAGCTTCGGTCTGAGCGCATTCACATTCATGATGCGGGAACTGCAAATCTTGTCCACCACCATGGATATCAATCGTATCTCCCAAGAACTCTCGCGCCATAGCCGAGCATTCAATATGCCAGCCGGGACGTCCGTCTCCCCAAGGGCTACTCCAGTGCACTTCACCAGGTTTGGCTGCTTTCCAAAGCACAAAATCCTCCGGTTTTTCCTTACGTGAGTCCACCTCAACACGGATACCAAACTGCAGCTCATCCAGATTCTGACGAGATAATTTACCGTAGTCTTCAAATTTTGAAGTGCGGTAATATACATCGCCGCCGCTTTCGTATGCGTATCCTTTTTCCTCAAGCTCTTTAATAAATCCAATGATCAGCTCCATGCTTTCCGTTACACGGGGATTCAAGGTTGCCGGTTTAACACCAAGCCCTTCCAGGTCGTCACGGTAAGCAGCAATGAAAGTTTCCGCTACCTCTGCTACAGTAGTGTTCATTTCTTCGGCTTTGCGAATCAGTTTATCATCGACATCCGTGAAATTCGTAACATACCGCACCTCATTACCTAACTGCTCCAAGTAATTCCGGACCATATCAAAAACAATTATAGGTCTAGCATTTCCGATATGCATATATCCATAAACGGTTGGACCACACACATACATCTTAACTTTGCCCGGCTCCTGGGGCACAAACTGTTCCTTGCTGCGTGTCATTGTGTTATATATTTGTAAAGCCATCCTTATTCCAGCCCTTTCTGTTCTTCCGGATTCCTTCATACCGGGATGCTTAAATTTCGTAGTCACCAATATACTGCTGAGCTTCTGCTATCCGCTGTGCGGTTTTTTGTTTATCTTCTGCGCCAAGCTTTTCCCTAATTTCTTCGATTTCTTTCTGCAAAAACCGCAGTGAATCGACAAGCGGGTCAGGCATCTTCGTATGATCGAGCCGATCGGATACCCGTTCTCCATTACGTTTTACCACACGACCTGGATTCCCTACTACTGTACTGTTGTTAGGCACTTCACGCAACACAACTGCATTCGAACCTATATTTGAATTGTCACCAATACGAAAAGATCCTAAAACCTTCGCACCGGAACCAATAACTACATTGTTGCCGACCGTGGGATGTCGCTTACCTTTTTCTTTTCCTGTTCCTCCAAGCGTAACCCCTTGATAGATTATAACATCATCACCGATTTCGCAGGTTTCTCCAATAACAATCCCCATACCATGGTCGATAAACAGCCTATTTCCGATGACAGCTCCAGGATGGATCTCAACACCAGTCATAAATCTGCTAAACTGCGAAACCATACGAGCCATTGTATACCAGCGGCGTTTGAAAAAAGAGTGGGCGATCCGGTGACCCCAAATGGCGTGCAAGCCGGCATATGTGAAGACAACCTCGAACCAGCTGCGGGCAGCAGGATCGTTATCAAATACCGCCCGAATGTCCGACTTAATATGCTTAAACATCACGGTTCCTCTCTTCTTAACTTCCTTATCTCCTGTTTACAGGTACACAAGAAAGGTATTGTCTCCAGGCCCATCATCCTTATCATACATATGCTGTGAGTGTTCGCTTGGTTTGTTATCTCTTAGAAATATAAGACAAAGAGTATTGTATGAAAATTATTTTTGCTTATATTTAGACAAAAAACGTCTCTGCAGCATAATGCTGCAGAGACGTTTAACCGCGGTTCCACTCTGCTTGAACGAATCAAATGAGCCGCTATTGTAACAAACGGCAGAATTTCTTCGTTCCACTTGGCATCATTAACGGCGACGTTCCCGGCGCGATCTAATGAGCCTTAAAAAGGTCATTCAACCGTGCAGCTCACAGGCGCATGTTCTGCCCCGGACAAATGAATAACTCCCAGCCCGAAAGGGTGTCCCTTTCTCGGTTATTCTCTCTGGCAATTGTCTTCAATGGACGTACTTCTCCTGATCACAGCTATTATCATATAATTCTATCTTAGCGCAAAAGACAAGATACTGACAAGGGGGTTTAGTCGTATGAAATACGACCTTAAGCGCCCTTAATTTGTGATTTCAAACGTTCGATGACCCGGTTTTTGCCGAGCAAAGCAATGGTTATATTAAGATCACGTCCGTGCGTTTGTCCGGTCAGAGCCACACGAATTGGCATAAAGAGTGCTTTGCCCTTATGACCTGTTTCTTTCTGTACTTCCTTAATCAGAACAGCCATGTTGCTTGCACTGAAATCCTGACAGGCCTCAACCTTAGCCAGAAAAGCAGACAATACCTCAGGAACTTGGCTTTCAGCCAGAACCTGCGCTGCTTCCGTCTCTAACTCTAGGTGACTGCGGAAGAACAGTTCCGATAGCGCCACGATGTCAGAAGCTGCAGTCATCTGCTCTTGATACAACGCGACAAGGCTTTCCGCCCATGCTTGTTGCTCTTCATTCAGCTCAGCAGGTATTTTACCCGCTTTTTGCAAATGCGGAATAGCTAGTGCAGAGATCCGTTTAGGATCAGCATGTTTAATATAATGATTATTCAGATGCGCCAGCTTGTTTTTATCGAACACAGCCGGGCTTTTGGACAAACGGTCCGCATCAAAAATAGAAATAAGTTCTTCTTTACTGAAGATCTCTTCTTCTCCCTCTGGAGACCAGCCAAGCAGAGAAATGAAGTTAACCAGAGCCTCAGGCAAGTAACCCAATTCATCATATTGCTCGATAAACTGAATAACGGATTCATCCCGTTTGCTGAGCTTCTTGTGGTTGTCGCCAACAATAAGCGTCATGTGACCAAATAAAGGTGGCTCCCAGCCAAGCGCTTCATAGATCATAAGCTGGCGGGGTGTGTTGGAAATATGGTCTTCTCCACGCAATACGTGGGTAATAGCCATCAGATGATCGTCAACAGCTACCGCGAAGTTATAGGTCGGAATTCCGTCCTTCTTCACAATAACAAAGTCACCCATTTCTTTTGTGTCAAAAGAAATACTGCCTTTTACGAGATCATCAAACGCATACGTACGATCTTCTGGCACACGGAAGCGAATGCTAGCCACTCGTCCCTCAGCTTCAAAAGCTAAACGTTGCTCTTCAGTCAGATCACGGTGTTTGCCAGAATAACGAGGCGTTTCTCCGCGAGCAGTCTGTTCTTCACGTTCCGCTTCCAGCTCTTCCTCTGTGCAATAGCAGCGGTAAGCCAAACCTCTGTCCAGCAAATCCTGCCAATGTACACGATATAAGTCAAGACGTTCTGTCTGACGGTAGGGTCCGTACTCTCCGCCAACATCAACGCTCTCATCCCAATCCATACCCAACCATTTCAAATACTTAAGCTGGCTCTCTTCACCACCAGCGACATTGCGCTTTACGTCTGTATCTTCAATTCTGATAATGAATTTACCGCCTTTATTACGGGCGAACAGATAGTTAAACAGCGCCGTTCTGGCGTTACCTATATGTAAATGTCCCGTAGGGCTCGGTGCGTAACGCACCCGGACTTCATCCGTCATTGTATTCCCTCCGCTTCATATGGTTGAACTTAATTTACTACTTAGACCATCTCAAGATGATATCACATCTTGGAGTAGACAGACAATAGATTGTGCGGCAATTCCTTCGCCGCGTCCGGCAAAACCAAGCTGCTCAGTTGTAGTAGCTTTAACATTCACCTTGGACGGGTCGGCATTAAGCGCACGTGCAATAATCTCGGTCATTTGTGGAATGTACGGAGCCATCTTAGGCTTTTGGGCGATAATCGTTGAATCGATATTTCCCAGCTTATATCCTCGCTCACGAGCAAGTGCCCATACCTCTTCTAATAACTTCAAGCTATCTGCGTCCTTAAAGGCTGGATCTGTATCCGGAAAATGTCTGCCAATATCACCAAGTCCAATTGCGCCTAGAATCGCGTCACTAACTGCATGCAGCAGCACATCTGCATCGGAATGCCCAAGCAATCCTTTTTCGTAAGGAATCGTAACTCCCCCAATAATACAAGGCCTGCCCTCTACCAGCTGATGCACATCAAATCCTTGTCCTACAGCGATCATGATTGTCCCTCTCCCCTGTTTCTTTCTGTGAATTCTGCATAATCCAAATCATCAGGTGTCGTAATCTTAATATTTCTGTAGCTTCCCTCTACCACAGAAACCGGAATCCCCGCACGCTCCGCCAAGCTGGAGTCATCGGTGCCCAGAAAGCCATCCCGCTCTGCCGCTGCATAAGCCTCCAGCAAATCAGAAAGACGAAAAGTCTGCGGGGTTTGAATCGCCCACAGACTTCGCCGATCCGGCGTAGACAGTACTTGTCCTTCATTATCCACCTGTTTGATCGTATCCTTGACGGGTACAGCAAGAACCGAAGCACCCATCTGCTTCGCTCGTTCGTAGCAAGCCTCAATTTCATTCGGCTGTACAAACGGACGAACACCATCATGTACCATTACCCACTGTGTCGTAAGTTTCAACAACCCTTTATGTACGGAATGCTGACGCTCAGATCCACCAGTTACTATAGCCTTAACCTTGTCCAGCTTATAGAGCTGTATCCATTCCCGGCAGCGTTCAATATCCTCTTCACCGGTTACGAGCACGATTTCAGAGATCAATTCGTGCTGCTGGAATACCTCCAGCGTATGAACGATAATCGGCTTCCCCTGCAGTAACAAATATTGCTTGCTCTCCGCAGTTCCCATTCGCGTTCCTCTGCCTGCCGCCACAATGACGACGCCCACACTGTTTGACATTAATCTGGCTCCTGTCTTTCACGTATAATCCCATCATAACGTGTTTGGCGGGCATTTCCAACCCATAGGACAGTCCCCATACACTTTATCTTCACTTATTGCGCTTTTTCCAAAAGTTTTGGCTTAGCAAATATCATTCGGCCAGCCGAAGTTTGCAGCACGCTAGTGACCAGAACCTCCATCGTAGTCCCGATATATTCACGTCCGCCTTCTACAACAATCATCGTTCCATCGTCTAAGTAGGCTACCCCTTGCCCATGTTCTTTGCCATCCTTAATGACCTGAACTACGATTTCCTCACCAGGCAGCACTACAGGCTTCACAGCATTCGCCAGATCGTTAATATTCAGAACGGAAACACCCTGCAATTCGCAAACCTTATTTAAGTTGAAATCATTAGTGACTACTTTACCTTGGAGTACCTTCGCTAACTTCACTAACTTACTGTCAACCTCAGAGATTTCTTCAAAATCTCCCTCATAGATCAATACCTTCACATCAAGCTCTTTTTGAATTTTATTGAGAATATCAAGCCCACGCCGTCCCCGGTTCCGCTTCAACAGATCCGAAGAATCAGCAATATGCTGGAGCTCTTCAAGCACGAATTCAGGTATGACAATGGTTCCCTCAATAAATCCCGTCTTACAAATGTCAGCGATTCTTCCATCGATAATAACACTTGTGTCGAGAATTTTATGTTCCTCAAGCCCGCGGCCTTCCGGCTCAGCCGCTTGGCCCCAGCGTCCAGATGTCCACAGCGCAGCAAGCTCCTCTTTTTTCTCCAAACCGATCCGCAGCCCCAGATATCCAAAAGCCAACGTAGCTGGCACTTGCAGCAGCTGCCCAGCTTTCCCAAGCCAGATCATTGCAGGGTATAACAGGAGAGATAACAGAAGCCCCCCTGTAAGCCCAGCTGCACTTGCAGCTAATTCATTCATTGGAATACGCGAACAGTAGTGAACCGCCTCCCGCAGTTTTGAACCTCCCCATTCCGCGCATAAAGACCCCGCAAACAAAAAAATAATGGCACCCAGCACCGTAAATAAAATGCTTCCTTCTACAGGTAAGCTTTCACCCAGCTTTTCCATCCCCTTGGGGAATCCTCTTTCGAGCGCATGGTATAGCGAAAAACCTGACCAAGCACCACATATTAAGGCAAAAGACAAAATCACTTTTTTCCACATAACCTAACGCACCTCCTTTTTATTCATCCTAAATGGATCTATTCCTCACCAGTATGTTCCAATTTTCAAGACGATAAACTTGGGGTAGCGCTGGAAATGCAAAAAGGCTTTGCCATCCCCTAGGGAAGACAAAACCTTTGGTCATAATTTATTCAGTTACCTTACCTTATGGACCGATTAACCGTTCTTGGAGTGATACACTTTATCCTCTGAACGGCTACGACGACGATGACGGCGTCTGGCTGTCAACCGATCAATATTTTGCTTAAAGCCGTATAATGCATAAATTCCAAGTAAGACAAAGATCAGCTTAGCGATTTGCTCTGGGAACACAACAGCTACAGCCACTGCAACAACAATAACCACTGGCGCTCCAACCACCGCTTTTTTCGGCAATCCAATCTTTTTGAAATTAGGATATTTAACAGTGCTGACCATCAAATAGGATAAGAGCAGTGTAGCAACGATCATAAACGGAGCCGAAACATCTTTATTAAAAAGAGCTAATGTGGCCAGTACACCACCTGCAGCAGGAATTGGCAAACCGATAAAATAACCCGGAACCCCCGGACGAACATTAAAACGGGCTAAGCGCAAAGCACCAAACACCGGAAAAATCGCAGTTACTGTCCAGCCTAATGCAGAGTTTAAATCCTGCAGGCTTGAGACGTACAAAATAACGGCCGGTGCGACTCCGAAAGAAACGACATCAGATAAGGAGTCCAACTCCTTGCCAAATTCGCTTTCGCATTTTAGAGCGCGAGCTACTCGACCATCTAAGCCGTCTAACAGCATAGCAATAATAACCATGATAGCGGCCATGCTAATCTTACCGTCAAACGCCATCATGATACCAAACATTCCGAGCATCAAATTACCTATCGTAAAAAGACTCGGAATTGATTTTTGTATCATTTCTTCACCTCAATTTTCTAACTTTGGCCTTTAACGTCCCCAATATTACGTGATTGTATGTTATTTACATTTGCCTGTCAATAAGAACTTGCTTCTGTAAACGTTTGAGCCCATCCTGAATATTACGGGCCCGCACCTCCCCAATTCCGTCCACTTCATCCAATTCAGCTATGCTTGCGGACATCAAATTAGGCAGCATTTCAAACCGCTCCACCAGATTGTGAATGATCACATTCGGAAGCCGCGGAATTTTGTTAAGCAGGCGATAACCACGTGGAGTCACCACTTCTTCAGAGGTAATTGCCGTAGAAGAATAACCCAATATACGGGCAATATGGTTGTCATCCATCAGATCATCATCGCTTATCCGTTTGAGACCAGCGATAATTTCACGGATTTTATCTTCCTGCTCTTCCTTAGCATAGTCTCTGTATAGAAGCCATGCTTCTTCCTCTGTATTTCCAACCAGTTCTTCCATCTGCATGCTGATCAGGCGTCCTTCGTTGCCCAATTCGTTGATATAGCGTTTGATCTCCATTTTTATGCGCAAAACCATCTCTACACGCTGGATAACGCCCACTACTTCAGCAACGGTAACAATGCCCTCATATTCTGAAGCTGACAAATTCGTCAGTCCTTGCGTGAGCACTGCTTTATACTTCTCGAGTGTCTGAATCGCTTGGTTAGCCTTTGCCAAAATTGCGCCAATCTCTTTGAGTGCATAACGAATCGAGCCTTGATAAAGCGTGATGATATTGCGGCGTTGTGAAATGGAAACCACCAGCTTACCCGTTTGCTTCGCTACCCGCTCCGCGGTCCGGTGACGGATCCCCGTCTCGATGGATGAGATAGAGGAATCCGGTATAAGTTGTGTATTAGCATACAATATACGCTTTAAATCCTCACTTAGAATAATAGCTCCGTCCATTTTAGCTAGCTCATATAAATAATTGGGCGAAAAATCGCAGTTAATGGAGAATCCGCCATCCACTACGTCCATCACCTCAGGACTGTACCCTACGACAATAAGTGCCCCTGTCTTAGCGCGCAGCACATTCTCCAAACCTTCCCGAAAAGGTGTACCCGGTGCCGCCAGTCTGAGCAGATCATTCATATTCTCTAATTGGTTATATTCTTTCATATCCCTGTGCCCCCTAATCTAACGCGACCGATAGTGCATCTGCTACGGTACTGACGCCAATAATCTGGATATCTTGCGGGTGCTTCCATCCCTTCATGCTCTTTTCAGGCATAATCACCCGCCGGAAGCCAAGTTTTGCGGCCTCCTTAACGCGCATTTCCGCGCGCGAAACGCCTCTTACCTCACCGGTAAGTCCTACTTCTCCGAAGAAAACGTCGTAAGGTTTTGTTGAAATATCACGAAAACTGGAGGCGATACTAATAGCTACAGCTAGATCAATCGCCGGTTCATCCAGCTTTACTCCCCCGGCAACATTCAGGTATGCATCCTGATTCTGCAGGAACATGCCCATCCGTTTCTCGAGTACAGCGATAATAAGTGCCATACGCTGGTGATCCATGCCTGTGCACATTCGCCGTGGGGAAGGGAAGTGGGTGGCAGCAACAAGTGCCTGAAGTTCTACAAGCACAGGTCTAGTTCCCTCCATACTTGCCACCACAGTAGAACCAGCCACGCCAAGCGGACGTTCCGATAAAAAGAGCTCCGATGGATTCTCTACTTCGGTAAGCCCCGCTTCACCCATTTCGAAAATGCCGATTTCATTCGTAGAGCCAAAGCGGTTTTTTACAGCCCGCAAAAGTCTATACGTATGATGCCGCTCACCCTCAAAATACAGCACACAGTCCACCATATGTTCAAGCATCCGTGGTCCAGCAATAGCCCCTTCCTTGGTAACATGACCAACGAGAACTGTTGCAATTCCACGAATCTTAGCGATACGCATAAATCTTGTCGTACACTCCCGAACCTGGGTCACGCTGCCTGGCGCACTCGTTACTTCTGGCATAAATACGGTCTGAATAGAATCGATGACAAGAAATTGTGGCTGGATTTGTTCGATCGCTTCTTCTATGCTTTCCATATTTGTCTCACATAGTACATAAAGCTCCGTTGACAACGCATCGAGGCGATCCGCGCGCAGCTTAGTTTGCCTTACCGATTCTTCGCCCGAGATATACAGTACTCGCAATCCCTGTGTTGTAAGGGCGTGCGAGGTCTGTAATAAGAGCGTAGATTTACCGATTCCTGGGTCTCCCCCTACTAGTACCAGCGATCCTGGTACGATCCCCCCACCGAGAACACGGTTAAGCTCACCTATACCTGTCAGTATGCGCGGTTCCTTGTCACTTTCTATACTTATGATCGACTGTGCCTTTTCTTTACTATGAAAAATAGGGGCATTCATTCCCTGTGTTTTGACTACGCTTTCCGTTTCCTCCACCATGGAGTTCCAAGCCTGGCACCCTGGGCATTTCCCGAACCATTTTGGCGATTCATATCCACAGTCGGTGCAAAAAAATTTTGTTTTTGCTTTAGCCATTTGTTCTCCTTACGGTCCGAACTGTTTACAATTCGGATCATTTTCTTCTAATGAAAGTTTACCATTTCTACCCCTTTAACGAAAGGTCATTCGGTATTTGCATTAAATGTATATTTTAAATTGATCTATTTCCAATAAAAAAGGCTTCCGCTCCTCTATAAATAAGGAGCGAAAGCCTTGTTTATTTTATTCGGATTCTACTTCTTTTTCAAGCGCTGGCGCTACTGGAGCGTCCACTTTAGTCACCACAAGTTCTCCGCCGACCTCATCAATATTGAGGGAATCACCCTTTTGGATATTTCCTCTCAACAATTCCTCAGAAAGACGGTCTTCAATATGCTTCTGAATTGCCCGGCGCAATGGACGTGCACCAAAGGCTGGGTCATAACCTTCTTTAGCCAAGAAGGCCTTCGCTGCATCCGTGAGTACGAAATCAACATCATATTCACGCAGGCGCTTGCGCAGCTCATCAGACATCAACGTAACGATCTCAGCGATATGTTTCTCATCGAGTGAGTGGAAGACGATGATTTCGTCGATCCGGTTCAAGAACTCTGGACGGAAGCTCTTTTTGAGCTCTTCCATAACCTTGCCCTTCATATTGCCGTATTCTGCTCCTGCATCTTGCACAGCCGTGAATCCAAGCGTTGAATTCTTCTTGATTGCCTGTGCGCCTACGTTAGAGGTCAGAATGATAAGTGTATTGCGGAAGTCAACTACCCGGCCTTTGGAGTCGGTAAGGCGACCATCTTCAAGCACTTGCAGCAAAATGTTGAATACTTCCGGATGTGCTTTTTCAATTTCATCAAGCAGTACTACAGAGTATGGTTTACGACGTACCTTCTCTGTTAATTGGCCGCCTTCTTCATAGCCGACATATCCAGGAGGGGCACCAACTAAACGGGACGTGGAGTGCTTCTCCATGTATTCCGACATATCAATACGGATGACCGCATTTTCATCGCCGAACATAGCTTCAGCAAGCGCACGTGCCAACTCAGTTTTACCTACACCCGTAGGACCGAGGAAGATAAAGGAGCCCATTGGACGTTTCGGATCTTTAAGACCCGCACGCGCCCGGCGCAATGCCCGGCTGACAGCCTTAACAGCTTCGTCCTGACCAATCACTCGTTCATGCAGCAGAGCTTCCATGTTAAGCAGACGGTCGGTCTCTTCTTCCTTCAGCTTGCTTACAGGGATTCCCGTCCAGCTTGCAACAACCTGTGCGATATCTTCAGGTGTAACTTCAGAATCGGTGCGTCCTTGTTTTTCTTTCCACTGGTTCTTAGTCGTATCAAGCTCTTCACGGATTTTTTGCTCCGTATCACGCAGGGCAGCCGCTTTCTCAAACTCTTGGCTCTGAACAGCAGAATCCTTCTCCTTGCGGATATCATCCAAGCGCATTTCTAGTTCCTTCAGATTTGGCGGGATAGTGTAAGAGTGAAGCCTTACTTTAGACCCTGCTTCATCGATAAGGTCAATGGCTTTATCCGGCAGGAAACGATCCGGAATGTAACGATCAGACAGCTTTACAGCTTCCACGATAGCTTCATCCGTAATTTTCACACGGTGATGTGCTTCATAACGATCGCGAAGTCCAAATAGAATTTGTACCGCTTCTTCTGGAGATGGCTGATCCACCGTAATGGGTTGGAAACGGCGCTCCAAAGCTGCATCTTTTTCAATATATTTACGATATTCATCCAGCGTAGTCGCACCGATGCACTGAAGTTCTCCGCGGGCTAAAGCCGGCTTAAGAATGTTGGAAGCATCAATAGCACCTTCTGCGCCACCAGCACCGATCAGCGTATGAAGCTCATCGATAAAGAGTACGATATTCCCCGCTTGGCGAATCTCATCCATGATTTTCTTGAGGCGGTCTTCAAACTCACCGCGATATTTAGTACCAGCCACTACAGAGCCCATATCGAGCGTCATTACGCGTTTGTCGCGCAGTGTTTCTGGAATTTCATTATTAATGATCTTTTGGGCCAAGCCTTCAGCAATAGCTGTTTTACCAACCCCAGGTTCACCTATCAACACCGGGTTGTTCTTCGTCCGGCGGCTCAGTACCTGAATAACACGTTCAATTTCCTTGCTGCGACCGATAACTGGATCCAGGTTGCCATCCTTGGCATAAGCCGTCAAATCGCGTGCTAGACCGTCTAGAGTCGGTGTGCTGACATTAGCAGGTGTTCCGCTATGACTGGATGCAGCCTCGCTGCTTCCCAGAAGCTGAAGCACTTGCTGACGAGCTTTGTTCAAGCTGATGCCTAGGTTATTAAGCACACGAGCCGCGACACCTTCTCCTTCACGAATAAGTCCTAGCAGAATATGCTCAGTGCCGACATACGTATGTCCCAGCTTGCGGGCTTCGTCCATCGACAACTCGATTACTTTTTTGGCGCGAGGAGTATAAGCAATGTTCGTAGGTTGTTCTTGGCCTCTGCCAATCAGTGTCTCCACTTCGTCCTGGATTTTTTCAAGACCCAGACCCAAAGCGATTAATGCTTTAGCAGCAATGCCGTCTCCTTCACGAATAAGTCCTAGCAAAATATGTTCTGTGCCAATATTGTTGTGTCCTAAACGAACAGCTTCTTCCTGCGCTAGCGCTAGCACTTTTTGTGCGCGTTCCGTAAATCTTCCAAACATCATATCTCCTGCACCTCCATGAATAATAAATATCTATATTAATGTTGTGTTCCCAGTGTTTCTCGGAGCAGTTTCGCCCGATACATATCCCGTTCAGTGGCGTTCATCTCGTCACCGAACATTTTTTGCAGAAATCCTGGCTGTGTCTTAACGTTAAGCTCATTAAGCACGGAAATCGAAGGGCCTTCCAGTATGCCAAGGTCAACCCCAAGTCTCACATCAGACAGCCGTTGTGCGGATTCTTTAAGCTCCATTAGAGCAGCGTAACACAAAATCCCATAAGATCTTTTGACTCGGTCTGTAATTCTCAAAGCGGAATCTACAAGCAGCCTTTCACGGGCATTTCGTTCATGCTCTATAATCTGGGTGACTACACTGTGAAGGTTCTCGATGATTTCACTTTCCGTTTGACCGAGAGTAATCTGATTGGAAATTTGAAAGATGTTCCCTACTGCTTCGCTGCCCTCACCATAAATTCCTCTTACAGTCAATCCCACTTGGTTCACTGCTGACAATATGCGATTGATCTGTTGGGTCATTACTAGTGCTGGCAAATGCAGCATTACTGAGGCACGCAGCCCTGTACCCACATTGGTGGGACAACTGGTCAAGTATCCTCTTTTATCATCAAAAGCGTAATTCACAGCCGATTCGAAGATATCATCGATGGCTGTCGCACGTTCCCATGCTTCTCTTACCTGAAGACCCGGGAACAGACATTGGATCCGCAGATGGTCTTCTTCGTTAATCATGATGCTAACCGACTCATCTTCATTTAATATCACAGCTGCGCCACGTGAATCATTAGCCAGATTAGGACTGATGAGATGTTTCTCGACCAATACCTTTTTATCCAGTTCATTCACTTCAGCAAGCTTTATTAGTTGAAAAGATCCGAATTCGGCAGCAGTTTCCCCATGAAACACAGGGGCCAGCAGCTCTAATACTTCTTCCGATTGCTCTAAGGAAGCAAGCATAGGGAATGGAAGATGCTCTAAATTACGTGCAATACGCATACGGCTGCTAATTACAATCTCGGAGTGACTGCCTCCCGAGCGCATCCAATCACTAAGCGCTTGTTCAGTAAATCGGAGACTTGACATGTCATATCCCCCCTATATATCAAAGACTTTACTCTTGTGCCATTTCTTTTTCAAGTTGGCGAATTTGATCCCGCAGCTCTGCCGCAGTTTCGAATTCCTCCTGTGCGATACTTTGCTGTAATTCCAGCTTCAATTCATCAATTTGCCGCTTGAACACAATTTGTGCTCCAGCACGTTTAGGAATCTTGCCTACATGCGAAGTGCTGCCATGCACCCGTTTAAAGAGCGGGTCCAGTGCACTGTTAAAATATTTATAACAGGAGCTGCAGCCAAAACGACCCAATTTGCTAAACTGCGAGTACGTCATCCCACAATTCTCACATTGCAGACTCTGCGTAGTCTTCGTAGCAGCCGTCTTTTCCTTACCGGCCCCTTCAAGATCAAGCAGACCGGACAGCAAGCTGTGAATGGAGAATCCTCCAGCAGTTCCCGGGATCAGTTCACCCTTCTCCCGCGCACAGCTCTCGCAGATATGAAATTCTGTCTTCTCTCCATTCACGATCTTGGTGAAATGGAGTGTTGCTGGCTTGACGCCACATTCCTGACATTGCATAAGCGAAAGCCCCTCCCTTATGATTGACAATTATTTGCCTAACAAAGAGATTAACATCGCCTTCATAATCTTGGCCCGAATCTCATCCCGATATGGAATCTTAACCGTTAGGCAATCCCGAGAAACAGCAGCGCGCATAAGACACGCCTCACGCTTGCTTAGAAAACCAGCTTCCTCCAGTTGATAAATCAACCCTTCGGCAGCGTTCTGATCTATCCCGCCACCTATAGTATGGTTTAAATGGGCATGCAGTGCCACGTTGGGCGGCAATTCAAAACGTTGAATACGAATATATCCCCCGCCACCACGCTTACTTTCCACCACATAGCCTTTTTCCAGTGTAAAGCGTGTACTAATAACATAATTGATCTGTGACGGTACGCATGAGAACTGGTCCGCCAGGTCATTTCGCTGGATTTCCACCGTACCTTCGGGACTTTCATGCAAAATATTCTTCAGATATTGTTCAATAATATCAGAGATATTGCGCATCACTCATCCTCCAGTGCTCTTTAAAGCTTCATAATATCGCTTACGGCCCGCATCCTTAATGACATTCATTAGTGAACTTCATTCATATAAGTCTGAAGAAAACTTCACGAATTCAGAGGATCGCACTGTATGTCATCAGGTGCGTTGACTTTGACTTTCTTTGACTTTTTAATATTATAACATATTCTGTGCTAATTCCAAGAGGATTCTCTTATTTTTCACTTTTTTCAGCGAATGTATTCGGAAATAAAGAACTCTCCCAGCTTCTTTCGAAGGGGAGAGCCTAATTATTTTCTAAAAATGATCAAAAAGTGCTGTTTCAGCTTGCGGTATGATTTCTTCGAGCCATTCCAGAGCCGTCGGATTACCAGTCACACGTCCATAACGAGCCAGCTCTGTCGGGCGTTTATATCCAAACATTAGAATCGTCAGCGTACCAATCTCACAGCTTAAGTCAGCTGCATCCCGTTCACCCTCTATACGCAAGAAAGCTGCTGCTCCCTTTTCGGAGACAGTCCATTCCCACAACCCGTCATTCCATGGGGCATATTTATCTTCAATATAGATAACCTGTTTCTTCTGACTGTTGTGACGCTTAAAAGAATAACTCTCCACGAATGCTTTAGCATTAACAATACGCGCCATAAAATAAGGATAATTCTCCTGCTCTATACGCGGATCAGGCAGCAAAAAGGGTAACATATCATCGGATGGCACCAGTTTTAGCGATGCACCGGTCACCATCGAATCGTGATTCGCAAGAAATGTCCACAGCCCCTGCCAGGCCTGTTCGTTCAAAAACACAAATTCATCAATGACCAGCTCTCTATTTTCTATCTTATATAGTACGTATCCTTCAGGTTCCCCAAGCTGTGAATAAAATACCGCAGTCTGACCTTCATCATCCAGAACAGAGTTTTCCCACCAGTCCAAATCACGCTTAAGTGTTCCGTTATATCTAACTGCAAAACGATTGTATAAGTTGTCCAATACTTCGATATCTATAACACCACGTCTTACCTTGCCCTCAACTTCAACCTTCTTGGGAAACTTGGCAACAGGAATGGAGTATTTCTTATATTCACAATAAACTTCCCAACCAAATTTGCGATAAAAGGGGATCAAGAACGGATGCAGAAAAGATAATATCTGCCCCGCCTCATTCATCGTTTGCAGCGTATGCGCTAGGAGCTTTGCCACATGTCCCTGTCTGCGATTCTCTGGCCATGTCGCTACCCCTGCGAGCCCTCCCATAGGTACTAATCTACCTTGTATGTACACTTCGAACGGAAGAAGAGTAAGTTTAGCTTCCAAAGTACCTTCTTCAAAAGCACCCCATACGCGTTCTGCTTTAAATCTTTCCTTAGCATTCGCCCTTTTCTCACTAGGCAGCTTGTATTGAAAAGCATATTCAGATAAATCCATGCTTAGATCAAACTCTTCTGAGTGCAACTGTCTGATATCCACAAAACTCACCTCATCATTTATGAATTTACTTTTATGGTTAGTATAACAAGAGAGTGTATTGTGTGCGAATTATAAGGATATTTTTCGAACTTTTTTCAGTTATCCACAGCCTTAGGCAGTTTTAAAAATAGTCTTGTAATCTTGTTCTATTCAAGTTAAAATAATTATCCACTTATTAATCCCTCTATCCACATAAATATGACTATATCCACAGCAACCCGTGTATTACTTAGGTTTTCTGTTGACAGATCTACATAAATATGTACTTAATCCACACCATTTGGTGATTTTTTGCCTTTTAATCATCTATCCACATGTGCGTAAGTTTTCTGCAAATTCCAATGAATTATCCACAAGTTTTCCACAATCTATAATAGACGCAAAAAAGCCACTGTCGAGTTATCAACAGTGGTCTATTTGTGCTTGGCAACGTCCTACTCTCCCAGGACCCTTCGGTCCAAGTACCATCGGCGCTGGAGGGCTTAACGGTCGTGTTCGGGATGGGTACGCGTGGAACCCCTCCGCTATCGCCACCAAACATGCGTCTGTGAAACAGACGCTGCCGCGTGAAATTCGGTTCATCACAGAAGTGAGAATGAATTTCTAAGCGTGTTACAGGCTTGATGCCTGAAAACTGAATCCGAAACGAATCTGCATTCTACGTATAGGATAAGCCCTCGACCGATTAGTATTGGTCAGCTCCATGCATTACTGCACTTCCACCTCCAACCTATCTACCTCGTCGTCTTCAAGGGGTCTTACTAATTGGGAAATCTCATCTTGAGGGGGGCTTCACGCTTAGATGCTTTCAGCGCTTATCCCGTCCGTACGTAGCTACCCAGCCATGCTCCTGGCGGAACAACTGGTGCACCAGCGGTACGTCCATCCCGGTCCTCTCGTACTAAGGACAGCTCCTCTCAAATTTCCTGCGCCCACGACAGATAGGGACCGAACTGTCTCACGACGTTCTGAACCCAGCTCGCGTACCGCTTTAATGGGCGAACAGCCCAACCCTTGGGACCTACTTCAGCCCCAGGATGCGATGAGCCGACATCGAGGTGCCAAACCTCCCCGTCGATGTGGACTCTTGGGGGAGATAAGCCTGTTATCCCCAGGGTAGCTTTTATCCGTTGAGCGATGGCCCTTCCATGCGGTACCACCGGATCACTAAGTCCGACTTTCGTCCCTGCTCGACTTGTAGGTCTCGCAGTCAAGCTCCCTTATGCCTTTGCACTCTGCGAATGATTTCCAACCATTCTGAGGGAACCTTGGAACGCCTCCGTTACTCTTTAGGAGGCGACCGCCCCAGTCAAACTGCCCGCCTGACACGGTCCCCGTACCCGATAAGGGCACTAGGTTAGAACCTAGATACGATCAGGGTGGTATCCCAACGGCGCCTCCACCGAAGCTTGCGCTCCGATTTCTACGGCTCCCACCTATCCTGTACAGATCGTACCCAAATTCAATATCAAGCTGCAGTAAAGCTCCATGGGGTCTTTCCGTCTTGTCGCGGGTAACCTGCATCTTCACAGGTATTAAAATTTCACCGGATCTCTCGTTGAGACAGCGCCCAAGTCGTTACGCCATTCGTGCGGGTCAGAATTTACCTGACAAGGAATTTCGCTACCTTAGGACCGTTATAGTTACGGCCGCCGTTTACTGGGGCTTCGGTTCATAGCTTCGGGTTACCCCTAACCACTCCCCTTAACCTTCCAGCACCGGGCAGGCGTCAGCCCGTATACTTCGCCTTGCGGCTTCGCACAGACCTGTGTTTTTGCTAAACAGTCGCTTGGGCCTTTTCACTGCGGCCCCCTCGTGCTATTCACACTACCGGGGCACCCCTTCTCCCGAAGTTACGGGGTCATTTTGCCGAGTTCCTTAACGAGAGTTCTTCCGCGCGCCTTAGAATTCTCTTCTCGCCTACCTGTGTCGGTTTGCGGTACGGGCACCTTCTCCTGGCTAGAGGCTTTTCTTGGCAGTGTGAGATCATGACCTTCGCTACTACAATTTTCGCTCCCCATCACAGCCCAGCCTTAACGATGTGCGGATTTGCCTACACATCAGCCTCACTGCTTAGACGGACATCCATCAGTCCGCGTCACTACCCTCCTGCGTCACCCCATCGCTCATAGCGGATTACGGTGGTACAGTAATTTCAAACTGTTGTCCTTCGACTACGCCTTTCGGCCTCGCCTTAGGTCCCGACTTACCCTGAGCGGACGAGCCTTCCTCAGGAAACCTTGGGCTTTCGGCGGATCAGATTCTCACTGATCTTTTCGTTACTCATACCGGCATTCTCACTTGTGTAGTGTCCAGCGCTCTTTTCAGTACACCTTCAACCCCTACACAACGCTCCCCTACCCCAGATACATACGTATCTAGCCATAGCTTCGGTGGTGTGTTTAGCCCCGTTACATTTTCGGCGCAGAGTCACTCGACCAGTGAGCTATTACGCACTCTTTCAATGGTGGCTGCTTCTAAGCCAACATCCTGGTTGTCTGTGCAACTCCACATCCTTTCCCACTTAACACACACTTGGGGACCTTAGCTGATGGTCTGGGCTGTTTCCCTTTTGACAATGGATCTTAGCACTCACTGTCTGACTCCCGGCAATAAGTATATGGCATTCGGAGTTTGACTGAGCTTGGTAATCCTTGCGGACCCCGCACCCAATCAGTGCTCTACCTCCACTACTCTTATACCGAGGCTAGCCCTAAAGCTATTTCGGGGAGAACCAGCTATCTCCGAGTTCGATTGGAATTTCTCCGCTACCCCCACCTCATCCCCGCACTTTTCAACGTACGTGGGTTCGGGCCTCCAGTGCGTGTTACCGCACCTTCACCCTGGACAGGGGTAGATCACACGGTTTCGGGTCTACGTCCACATACTAATTCGCCCTATTCAGACTCGCTTTCGCTGCGGCTCCACCTTCTCGGCTTAACCTTGCATGTTAAACGTAACTCGCCGGTTCATTCTACAAAAGGCACGCCATCACCCATTAATAGGGCTCTGACTTTTTGTAAGCACACGGTTTCAGGTTCTATTTCACTCCCCTTCCGGGGTGCTTTTCACCTTTCCCTCACGGTACTGTTTCACTATCGGTCGCCAGGTAGTATTTAGCCTTAGCAGATGGTCCTGCTGGATTCATACGGGGTTTCACGTGCCCCGCACTACTCGGGATCCGTCTCGGAGAGAATACAGTTTAGGTTACAGGGCTTTTACCTCTATCGCGGGCCTTTCCAGACCTCTTCACCTACCATATTCCTTTGTAACTCCATGTGAGACGTCCCACAACCCCTAAGAGCAAGCTCTTAGGTTTAGGCTGTTCCGCGTTCGCTCGCCGCTACTGACGGAATCACTATTGTTTTCTCTTCCTCAGGGTACTTAGATGTTTCAGTTCCCCTGGTCTGCCTCTACATTTCCTATGTATTCAGAAATGAGTAACTGCGAATTACCACAGCTGGGTTTCCCCATTCGGACACCCCCGGATCAAAGCTTGCTTACAGCTCCCCGAGGCAGTTTCGTTGTTCGCCACGTCCTTCGTCGGCTCCTGGCGCCTAGGCATCCTCCGTGTGCTCTTATTAGCTTAACCTTGATTTTTCCGCAGGAAAATATCATACGATGACATTCTCTTTGGAATCATCTCACTAATAACATTTACTTGTTTGCACAAGTTGCTAAAAGATGTTCTAAAACGCAAATTCGTTTCGGTATCCAGTTTTCAAGGATCAAGTGTATAGACATAACAAATAGATGAAGTTTGTTGGTGGAGCCAAGCGGGATCGAACCGCTGACCTCCTGCTTGCAAGGCAGGCGCTCTCCCAGCTGAGCTATGGCCCCGCAAATTCCATCAAAACCGAACAAATGGATACACGTTAATTGGTTGTGGAAGTTAAACTTCCGATTTGAATGTTCTCATTGCAGAGAACGATTCTCCATAGAAAGGAGGTGATCCAGCCGCACCTTCCGATACGGCTACCTTGTTACGACTTCACCCCAATCATCTACCCCACCTTCGGCGGCTGGCTCCCTTGCGGGTTACCCCACCGACTTCGGGTGTTGTAAACTCTCGTGGTGTGACGGGCGGTGTGTACAAGACCCGGGAACGTATTCACCGCGGCATGCTGATCCGCGATTACTAGCAATTCCGACTTCATGCAGGCGAGTTGCAGCCTGCAATCCGAACTGAGACCGGCTTTGATGGGATTGGCTCCACCTCGCGGCTTCGCTTCCCGTTGTACCGGCCATTGTAGTACGTGTGTAGCCCAGGTCATAAGGGGCATGATGATTTGACGTCATCCCCACCTTCCTCCGGTTTGTCACCGGCAGTCACTCTAGAGTGCCCAGCATTACCTGCTGGCAACTAAAGTTAAGGGTTGCGCTCGTTGCGGGACTTAACCCAACATCTCACGACACGAGCTGACGACAACCATGCACCACCTGTCTCCTCTGTCCCGAAGGCCGCTGCTATCTCTAGCAGATTCAGAGGGATGTCAAGACCTGGTAAGGTTCTTCGCGTTGCTTCGAATTAAACCACATACTCCACTGCTTGTGCGGGTCCCCGTCAATTCCTTTGAGTTTCAGTCTTGCGACCGTACTCCCCAGGCGGAGTGCTTACTGTGTTAACTTCGGCACCAAGGGTATCGAAACCCCTAACACCTAGCACTCATCGTTTACGGCGTGGACTACCAGGGTATCTAATCCTGTTTGCTCCCCACGCTTTCGCGCCTCAGCGTCAGTTACAGCCCAGAAAGTCGCCTTCGCCACTGGTGTTCCTCCACATATCTACGCATTTCACCGCTACACGTGGAATTCCACTTTCCTCTTCTGTACTCAAGCCACCCAGTTTCCAGTGCGACCTCAGGTTGAGCCCAAGGTTTAAACACCAGACTTAAATAGCCGCCTGCGCGCGCTTTACGCCCAATAATTCCGGACAACGCTTGCCCCCTACGTATTACCGCGGCTGCTGGCACGTAGTTAGCCGGGGCTTTCTTCTCAGGTACCGTCACTCCGGTAGCAGTTACTCTACCGGACGTTCTTCCCTGGCAACAGAGCTTTACGATCCGAAAACCTTCATCACTCACGCGGCGTTGCTCCGTCAGGCTTTCGCCCATTGCGGAAGATTCCCTACTGCTGCCTCCCGTAGGAGTCTGGGCCGTGTCTCAGTCCCAGTGTGGCCGTTCACCCTCTCAGGTCGGCTACGCATCGTCGCCTTGGTGGGCCGTTACCCCACCAACTAGCTAATGCGCCGCAGGCCCATCCCTCAGTGACAGATTGCTCCGTCTTTCATTCTTCTCTCAGGAGAAAAAAGAAATTATCCGGTATTAGCTACCGTTTCCGGTAGTTATCCCAGTCTGAAGGGCAGGTTGCCTACGTGTTACTCACCCGTCCGCCGCTAAGTTATTTTGAAAGCAAGCTTTCAAAATAACTCCGCTCGACTTGCATGTATTAGGCACGCCGCCAGCGTTCGTCCTGAGCCAGGATCAAACTCTCCAATTAGTATTGAAAAGAGCGATATGCTCATTTTGAAACTGACGATTCATTAATTGAATCTTTTTAAAAATTAACGTGTTCCATTTGTTCAGTTTTCAAAGAACTTGCTCCTAGCATTTCGACATTCAATGTCTCTTGCACAGGAATTAGAGTATATCATGTTTGTTTCTATCTTGTCAACTTATTTCTTCATCGCTTGTGTTTCGTATGTGCGATGCGTCGTAAGCACAAGAGATAATATACCATGCTGTCATTGAGTTTGCAAGCTTTTTTTGAAATAAAAAAATCATTCGTATAAATAACTTCGATACAACACAAATTGATACCATTCATCCATTATTTGTGGCTAAATAGAATTTATCGTATTCGCCAATCTTACCTTTTAACTATCAGTACAGAGAGGAGTCAAAATGAAGACCAAACCTACAGACGCTGCGTCCACGGTAGACAGCAAGGACAAGGAGCAGCGTAATCTGCAGCAGGCAACGATTTATAAAATTTTGTTAGCTGTCAGTTTTGTTCATTTATTTAATGATTCTATACAGGCAGTCATTCCAGCAATCTTCCCTATTCTCAAAGATAATCTACTGCTCTCTTTCGCCCAGATTGGATGGATCTCATTCGCTTTAAATATGACGTCATCAGTAATCCAACCCGTCATTGGATATGCTGCAGACCGTAAACCCCGTCCTATATTATTACCACTGGGTATGTGCAGCACATTTCTAGGTGTACTTCTATTGGCTTATGCCAATAGCTATTTTCTGGTCTTATTCTCGGTTATCCTGATCGGATTCGGTTCAGCCACCTTCCACCCAGAGGGTATGCGTGTTGCTCATATGGCGGCAGGTCAGCGAAAGGGATTGTCGCAATCTATTTTTCAAGTGGGCGGCAATGCTGGCCAGTCCCTTGGTCCAATGCTTACGAAATGGGTATTCATCCCCTTTGGCCAGATTGGTGCCCTAGGCTTCACGATCGTCGCGGCTGCCGGAATCGCTGTTCAGACCTATGTAGCTCGCTGGTATAGAGAAATGCTAGATGCCGGTTATACCTTTCATAAAAAATCAACAGCACGGGCAATCGACCCCGCCCGCCGAAAAAGTATACGAACAGCAACGATTATTCTTGTATTCCTAGTCTTTGTTAGGTCTTGGTATGGCGCTTCTATCGGCAGTTACTACGCCTTCTATCTAATGGACAAATATCAAATGACGCTGGATAAAGCCCAAATCTATATTTTTATGTATTTGGCTGCTGGCGCAGTGGGTACATTTTTTGGAGGTCCGCTGGCTGACCGTTTTGGACGGCGTAATCTCATCTTACTATCAATGGTAGGAACCGTTCCCTTTGCACTTGCTCTACCCTTTGTAGGTCCATTATGGGCGGCTGTATTGCTGCTGATTGGCGGTTTCATCCTTCTGTCCAGCTTCTCTGTTACCGTCATTTATGCTCAAATGCTATATCCGGGCAACATTGGCACAGTTTCAGGTCTGATCACGGGACTTGCTTTTGGACTCGGCGGGATCGGCTCATTAGTCCTCGGCAACCTCATTGATAGTATCGGGATTGCTAAAGTGTTCATCGCTTGCGGCTTCCTCCCGCTGCTTGGGTTTCTTGCCTTGCTGCTTCCTAGAGATGAGAAATTAGAAGAATGGGCGGCGCAATAACTTCTCAATGATCACTTAAGGCTTTACTCATTACTGTAGAAAATAGAGCGGCAGCCTTCCCGCTGCCTTCAGTCATGTAATTATCCTGATTCGTACGATCAAAACCCATCCATACCGCAGCTGTCCACTCCGAAGTATAGCCTACAAACCAAAGATCCCGATTAGCTTTCTTGCTCACGCCAGCCAAGTCCAATTGGGTCGTACCGGTCTTTCCCGCTACTGGTCTGTTCATCTGCGCTTTTTTCCCTGTTCCTTCATTAACAACATTGCGTAACATAGCCGTCATCGCTTCTGCGGTACGCGGCGAGATTACCTGACGTGATTCAGAGGGATGAGTATACAAGACCTTCCCTTTTGAATCCGTTATGGAGCGCACCATATGAGCCGCATTAAATTTTCCTCCACTAGCAAAGACACTGTAGGCCTGGGCCATTTTTAGTGGAGAAACCCCATTATGAAGCCCCCCCAAAGCTATTGATAAATGATTGTCCTCCTCCGTCAGTACAATTCCTAATTTGGCGGCAAATTGCCGCGCAGAAGAGATTCCAACCTGCTTCAATACCCATACGGCTGGTGCATTGATGGATTTTTGCAAAGCTGTGTTCATTGTGACCTGACCTTGGTATATACCGTTCAAGTTCTCAGGCTTATAGCTGCCATAAGCAACTTTACGGTCGGACAGCATACTATTCGGGTTGAATTTCCCGCTCTCGAGTGCAGGTCCATAATCAATGATCGGCTTAAAGCTGGAACCCGGCTGACGTGCATCAATAATAGCTCTGTTCAAATTGCCCTCGTTTTGATCTCGCCCACCAATCAATGCCACTACTTCTCCTGTACGATGATCCATTATGGTCATAGCTGCTTCTACCTGCTGATCTTTTCCGTCAGGTGGAAATGAAGCCTCTTTGAGAACGGCCTGCTCAAGTGCCTGCTGTGCTTTGATGTTCAAACCTGTAACTATAGTGTAGCCGCCTGTACGAAGCTCCTCTACGGATTCCCCTGTGATCTGAGCCGCTTCCTTAAGGGCTGCATCCACATAATACACTCCGGCAACCCCATTTTCGACCGCAGCTGGAGGCTGATATTGTTTATTCATAGCTTCCTGCATTTGCCCATACGTGATTAGTCGCTGATTGAACATCATCTTTAGCACTAGATTTCTTCTCGTTTTGGATAATGCACTATTGTCTACTGGGTTATAAATAGAGGGTCCTTTAGGGATTCCCGCCAGAGTGGCTATTTGCCAGATCTCCAATTTTTTCAGATCAGACACGCCGAAGTAACGCTTCGCTGCTGCTTTTACTCCATATTGTCCCCGCCCCATATAAATCTGATTGAGGTACAGCTGCAAAATCTCACGTTTCGTCAGTCGCTGCTCCAAGGCAAAAGCAATAGAGGTTTCATTTAACTTACGCAGCATATTCTTATCTCTGTTCAAATAAAGATTGCGAGCAAGCTGTTGAGTAATACTACTGCCACCTTCTGATAAACTCATGTCCAAGATATTTTTTAAGAACGCGCGTGATATCCCTTTATAATCGACCCCTTGATGGCTATAAAAACGGCGGTCTTCTACTGTTAAAAAGGTATCTATTAATAAAGCCGGCATCTCCTCAAGCTCTGCTGTAAGCCTATAACCCGAGCTCGGTAGCGGAGTCATTCGTATAACTGTTCCATCTGAAGCTGTGATGCGGCTTGATTCTGGCAATTGCAGCCTATCCTCATGCCGGTTAAGTACAATCCCCCCATACTGGTATACAAAGAACAAAATCAAAAGCACCAATACCGTACTAATAACACTCACATCAAATAATAGGTACCCTACTCGCAATATCCGGGTGCGTGCATTCCATCTGCTCATGATTCGATAATCAGGTTCTCCAGGAACCGCTCCATACTGCGTACTTCATCATTCGCTGCTGCAAGAAGTGTATGTACTTCCGCCCCATCCTCTTCAACCTCACGGAGAGTGCGAAGTATCGCCCTAGTCCTTATTAATAAAGCTACTGCTGGTGTGTCCTCTATCCGCTTTGAGCTTGCACCTCTATCTGGAACTTCTATTCTTTGCATTCGATTGAGGTTAGCAGCAATTTCACCTATTTCTCCTCCAGAGAGAACCTTGATGTTCTGGGCGACTCCTTTATCTGCCAGCTCCGAGGTTCCCACCACTAGCGAGCGCAAATCATCAGCCATTTTCTGTGAACGAAGAACATACAGCCCACCGAAGACTAGAATAAATAGAAGGATGGCACTAGGGGTTTGACCCATATGATTAATAACCCAATGAATAAGCCGGACAAAAAAGGCTCCTGGTTGACCCGAATAATGAGAATACAGCAAATCGACAGCCCGCTGGACAACAAAAAGAAAGGCAGCACTCAAAAGAGCGCAACCCATAAAAATATATAAATAGCTGATACGAACCGTCCGAAGTTTTGGCATGGTAGTTCCCTCCTTGTGCCACAAGGATAACTTCCAAATCTTAAGAACCCGCCATAGTTTTCTTAAGATTCTATGAAGAATGGGAAACGGGTAATAAAATCCGTGCGAAGAGATGTACTTTCTACATAAATAACGCCATTGTGGCGTTCGATGATACTTTTGGCAATCGCAAGTCCAAGCCCTGAGCCGCCTGTATGCTGTGAACGCGACTTTTCTGCCCGATAGAATCGTTCAAAAATAAAAGGGATATCACTTTCCGCAATCCTCTCTCCGAAGTTGCTAATACGGACCACAGCATCATTTTCCTTTTTACTGAAACCTATCTCCAATTTCCCGCCGCTTCTGCCGTAACGGATCGCGTTAGTAATCAAATTTTCATAAGCACGTACTAATTCTTTAGGCGAAGCCTCTATCCATAACTCATCAGCAACGTCCTCGATTTCATAGATCATATCCGCCTTTGTTAGTTCAGGAACTGACTCCTCCGCCAGCTGCCGTATGAAGGCCTTCAAATCCAATCTCTGCATAACCAAAGGGTACTCTCCACTATTTACACGTGTGTATTCAAAAAGATCATCGATCAGTTTACGCAGCACCAGGGATTTGTTGTAGGCTATATCCACGTAATACCGGATTTCCGCTTCTTCCTGACATCGATCTTGTTCGATGTATTCCAGAAAGCCCAAGACAGAGGTAAGCGGGGTGCGTAAATCATGGGAAACACCTGTGATCAAGTCATTTTTCGCATTTACAGCTTTACGTTCCTCCTCTATGGAGTACTGCAAACGCTCAGCCATTTCATTAATATTCTCAGCCAGCACACCCAGCTCATCCGTGGTTCTGACTTCAATTCTATGGGACATCCCGGAGCTTGTAATTTCTCGAATCCCTTTTGTGATCTCTTCCAGATACAGCACAACTTTACGAGTGTAGATAAAAAAGAATAATAAAAAGCTGATAATACCCGCTGCTGTCATTAGTGGCATAGAGCCAATATGATTAATAATCCAGCGCAGTATGCGTGAATAGGGAGCCGACTCTGAAGCCGGATTTAGATAGATCATAAAGTTGACGAGTTGGTACCCTGCCATGAGCAGCAAAGCGCCCGAAAGCACACTCAGCAAAAAAGCAAACATAAACTTCCAGCGAATCGTCGTTATATATTTAGAATTCAAGAAGCCTCACCTAATCCTTTCAGGAAGGTCCGTCCAATTTATAGCCAACTCCCCAGACGGTTTGTATGTAACGTGGGCGTTTCGAATCGATTTCGATTTTGTCTCGGAGATTACGAATATGTACCATCACTGTGTTACCGCCATCTAGAAAAGGTTCATTCCATACCTTATTGTAAATTTGCTCCAAGCTAAGCACTTGACCTTGGTGTCTCGCCAAAAGCTCTAGAATAGAGAATTCCCGCGGAGTCAGTTTAATCTTCTGCTGGTCTACATACACCTCATGCTTAGACGTATCTATAGTCAGATCCTCAAAGCTTAGTTTGCTGTCGTTTCCCAAGGTATTACTATCCTTATTGAATCCGTGATAACGGCGCAACTGTGATTTTACTCGTGCCACAATCTCCAAAGGATTAAACGGCTTGCCCACGTAGTCATCTGCCCCGAGGCTCAGGCCGGAGATCTTGTCCATATCTGTATTTTTGGCTGATAGTATGATAATTGGCATTTTCCGCTCTTCACGGATCTTCATACATGCAGCTAGCCCGTCCATTTTAGGCATCATGACATCAAGAATAATTAGATCAACTTCCTCTTTCTGCAGACATTCCAGCGCTTCCATTCCATCATAAGCCTTTAGCAGTCTATAGCCTTCATTACAGAGATAAATCGTTAACAGTTCTACAATTTCCTTCTCATCGTCTACTAACAATATCGTTTCTCTCTTCACAGGAAGGGTTTCCTTTCAAATATAGTAATAAATATCTATAGCTATATATTAGCAGATCATCCGAATTTTTTTCTAAAAATGAAACGTTTAGTTGTAATCCACGCAAAAAAGGCCCCTGCTCCTCTCGTACTTAAACGAAATGGAACCGGGAACCTTTTGGAATCGAATATAGTTTGTTACTTACATATCCAACAAGCGAATTAGCTCATCTTCATCCTCAATGACTTGAATGCCTAACTGCTGGGCTTTGGCCAGCTTACTGCCAGCTTTTTCACCAGCGATAACTAAATCCGTCTTCTTGGACACACTTCCCGACACCTTTGCTCCGAGTGCTTCCAGACGTTCAGCTGCTTCATCTCGGGTAAGCTTTTGCAAGGAACCGGTCAATACGACCGTTTTGCCACTAAAGAAGGAATCGGTACTAACAGGACGTGGCGCCTCAGGAGCCTTTGCTTCCACACCCAACGTCCGCAAGCGGGAAACATTAGCTACTACAACTGGGTCTGCGAAGAAGCTGACAATGCTCTCGGCGACAATCCCACCAATGTCTGGTAACTCAGCGAGCTCCTCGGCTTTGGCCTGCATCACAGCATCCAGATCGCGGAAATGATCAGCCAACATCTTCGTCGTTGCTTTACCTGTGTTAGGGATCCCTAACGCAAAGAGAAATGAAGCAAGATCTCTACCTTTGCTATCTTCTAAAGCTTGCAGCAAATTCTGTGCTTTTTTCTCACCAAAACGGTTCAGCTGTACAAGCTGCTCAAAGTTCAGTTCATACAGATCCGCAGAGTCATGTACATTAAGCTCATCATAGAGCTGACCCGCCGTCTTCTCACTGAACGTCTCGATATCCATCGCATCACGCGAAGCAAAGTGGGTGATCCGACTGATAATCTGCGGCCTACAATTCAGTTTATTGTTACAGAAAAGATGTGCTCCGCGCATTTCTAACGGATATCCACAAGCTGGACAGTCCTCAGGGAAAATAATCTCTCCACCGTCATTCTCCTCTGTTACCTTGCCAAGAATTTCTGGGATAACATCATTGGAACGGCGAATAAAGACCCGCGAACCTAAGGCGAATTTCAAGTTTTTGCGCTCAATATCACCCACATTATTCAGGGTGCAGTTCTGAACGGTAACTCCGGCAAGCTCTACAGCCTCAACCCGAGCCAGCGGAGTCACTTTACCTGTACGACCTACATTCCAGCTAACAGACTCCAGCACGGTCGTCGTTTCTTCGGCTTCAAATTTATAAGCAACTGCCCAACGCGGGAACTTGTCAGTGTAGCCAAGCACCTCACGGATCCGGAAATCCGTGACCTTAATTACAGCCCCATCAATGAGGTAATCAAGACTCGAACGACTCTCCTCGATTCCAGCGAGCTGCTCAGTTACATCATCAAAATCATTGCAGTAGGTCAGGTATGGGTTCACTTTAAATTTGTTATTCCGCAGAAAATCCATCATTTCCTGATGGTCAGCGAACTCCGCGCCTTCTGCAAAGCCTACATTATAGAAAAAAGCGTTCAAACGGCGGTCCGCAGTAGTCTTCGGATTAAGATTACGCAGTGCACCTGCTGCTGCATTACGCGCATTCTTCAGCGGCTCTGCAGCCCTTGTATTATAATCAGCCAGCACAGACAGATTCATAATCCCTTCACCCTGAACCTCAATGACCCCATCCTTGAAGGGAATCGTCAATGGAACGGATTTGATGGTCTTCACCTGTGCAAGTATTCCTTCGCCAACTACACCATTGCCACGCGTTGATGCCTGTTCGAGAACACCATTACGATAGGTTAAATTCAGCGTTAAGCCATCGAACTTCAGTTCTACTGCATAACAAGGATCAGGAAGAGGGGTATCTGGATTCTTAAGATTGTATTCATTCACTAACCGGAGCACCCGGGTATTCCAGCTGCGCAGCTGTTCAATATTCTGTGCTTTATCCAGACTCCAAAGCGGTGCCAGATGCCGATGCGGCGTGAAGCCCTTAAGCAGCTCTCCACCTACACGTTGTGTAGGCGAATCCGGTAGTACGAAGCCACTCTCAGCCTCCAGTGCTACAAGCTTGTCGTATAAAACATCGTATTCCTTATCGCTGACTAGCGGTGCATCCAGCGTGTAGTAGTGGTAATTATAGTTATTTAATTCCGCAACAAGCTCTTCCATCACATGCATAGCATCCATGCAGGTACATCCCTCCGTCAATAAGTTTCCTAAAGTTAGCGTGGTCTAAATATCCGTTCGTTAATCGTTGTCTGCTATTATTCCACTTTAGTAATCGGCGCAAACCCCGCAAGCAGGCGTTTCACACCCACGGGAGCCGGAAAAGCAATCTGTAGCTCCGTGTCATTCCCGCTGCCTTTAACAGATACAACGGTGCCCGTGCCCCATTTGCCGTGGGAGACCTTGTCACCCGCTTTGTAATCGCCAGCTGCAGCAGCCCCTGCTCCGGTAGCACGCTGTGCGCCTCCGGAGGTCACGGTCACGCTGCTCTTGCTTGCCGCCGCTGACGCCGTGCTTCCGCCGCCTGCCGGCGTAGCTCCGGCGGCTCCGCCCCGGCCGCCAAAGTTCCCACGGCCACCGCTGCCGAAGCCGCGTCCGCCGTAAGCACCGCCTGCCTCCGCGCCTCCGCGCTGGAAGCGGTCTTGAGTCTTAACGGTATCTTCCTTCAGTTCCTCCGGAATCTCCTCTAAGAAGCGGGACGGTTGGTTCGCCGTCGTCCGGCCAAAGAGCGTACGCATCCGCGCACAAGAGAGAAACAGTTGTTTCTCCGCGCGGGTGATCCCCACATACGCAAGCCGGCGTTCCTCTTCCAGCTCGTCGTTGTCCTGGAAGGCACGGCTGTGTGGGAACACGCCTTCTTCCATTCCGACGATAAATACCGTCGGGAACTCCAGACCTTTGGCGCTGTGCATCGTCATTAACACAACCGCATCACTACGATCCTCTTCATCATCGTTCACACTATCGATATCTGCGATAAGTGCAAGATCCGTGAGGAAGGAGACCAGCGACTTGTCTTCGTTGTTCTTTTCAAACTCCATCGTCACCGATAAGAACTCATCGATATTCTCTAGCCGCGAGCGTGATTCGAGTGTGTTTTCATTTTGCAGCTCCAAACGGTACTGCGACATTTCCAGTATTTTTTCCGTCAATTCGGTTACAGACAAGAACTCCACCATACGGTGTAGAGCTTCAATCATATCGTAGAACTCTACTAGCATATTCCGCGTCCGTCCGGCAAAGCCCAAATCATCGACCGTTTGCAGCACTCGGAAAATAGAAACACCACGTTCACCAGCAGCAGCTGCCAGCTTGCCAACCGTTGTATCCCCTAATCCACGCTTAGGAACATTAATAATACGTGTCAGGCTGATATCATCATCAGGGTTAGACAGTAAACGTAGATACGCCAGCAGATCCTTGATTTCTTTACGATCATAGAACTTGATCCCGCCAACGATTTGATATGGAATATCTGATTTGATCAAAATTTCTTCTATTACCCGTGACTGAGCATTCGTCCGATACAGAATCGCGTGATTCTGGTAAGCTTGACCTTGCTTCACATTTTTGCTGATTTCTCCGGTTACAAAATACCCTTCGTCATGCTCGGAATCCGCCCGGTACACCTTAATCTTGGCGCCTTCCTCGGAATCGGTCCACAGCTTTTTCGGTTTACGGCCACTATTAAGCGCGATTACCCCATTGGCTGCATTCAGGATATTAGCGGTTGAACGGTAATTCTGTTCTAGCAGAATCGTCTTCGCTTCCGGATAATCCTCTTCAAAATTAAGAATATTCGTAATATCCGCACCACGCCAGCGATAGATCGACTGGTCACTATCCCCTACCACACAAATGCGGTGGTGGCTGTCTGCCAGCATGCGGCACAACATGTATTGTGCTCTGTTCGTATCCTGATACTCATCCACATGGATGTATTTGAACTTCTTTTGGTAAAAATCCAGAACCTCGGGAACTTCCTTAAATAATTCGATAGTCTTCATAATCAAATCATCAAAATCAAGCGAGTTATTGCTTCTCAAACGCCGTTGGTACATTTTATAAACCTTGGCAACTAAACCTTCGAAATAATCACCGACTTTTTGCTCATACTGCGCCGGAGTAATCAGTTCATTCTTAGATGCGCTAATTATGGCTTGTACAGCTTTCGGTTCGAATTTTTTCGTATCAATATTCAGTTCCTTCATGCAATTACGAATGACTGATAACTGGTCTGTAGAGTCCAGAATCGAGAAGTTGGAAGTAAATCCAATGCGCTCAATATCCTTCCGCAAGATCCGAACACACATGGAGTGAAAGGTGGATACCCAAATATCTCTTCCCTCAGGTCCAACGAGCTTAGATACACGTTCCTGCATTTCCCTCGCAGCTTTATTCGTAAATGTAATCGCCAAAATCGCCCAAGGCGGCGCCTTTCGATTAGCAATCAGCCAGGCAATTCTGTGAGTCAGCACTCTCGTCTTCCCACTGCCCGCACCAGCCATAATCAAAAGGGGTCCTTCAGTAGTTTCGACAGCCTGCCTTTGTGGAGGATTCAATCGGCTGACCGCGTCTTGTATGTTAATAAGTTGCATGTGTAACATGCTCCTTTCTAAAAATGAAATTACAAATCATAAGTAGTCCATAAGCTAACCGCTAGTCGAACTGCTCTTGCACCGTCTTTTTAACAGCAAATACCGTACGAATTGCCTGCTCTACATCCCGATAAATAATATTGCCGACAACTACTGTATCACATAGAGCTGCTGCCTGCTCGGCCTCTGCCTCACAAGTAATGCCGCCTCCATAAAATAGTTGGGCTTGCTCCACCATCTCACGCACTATACGTACTGTCTCCATATCCCCAAATCTACCGCTATATTCAAGATAGACTATTGGCAGGGACATCAGCTTGTCCGCAACCTGGGCATACGCAGCCGCCTCTTCAGCATTAATGGTTGTCTCGGCCCCTGTAATCCGCGCAACTGAAGAATCACTGTTCAAAACGACGTAACCTTCCGTTAGCAGCTGATCCCATGGGATCATAAATCCATAACGCTCTATAGCTCGACGATGATGGCCTACAATCCAAGCTGGATCAGGTGTATTTAGCACCATAGGAATCATATAAAGATCAAATCCGGGTACAGCAGCTTCAAGTTCGGATACCTCGAGTGCACAGGGCAGCTCAAAACGTCTTACTCTTGATAAGAGATCTACTGTATTCTCATAAGTAACTCCTGTAGAGCCTCCTATCAATATGGCATCCGTGCCGGACAAGCAAACGGCCTCCAAATCCTCATCTGAAATCATACGATCTGGGTCCAACTTAAACACATGCCGCCAAGGTTTGATCATTTGCTGTACTGATTTCATGGGAATCATCCTTAATTGTCATTTGGGCAAGACAAAACACTCCTGCCGCCGCAAAAGATATAGATCTAGTCTATGCCAGCACAGGAGGTGTGTCAATTTAAAGCGAACAAAAATACGAACATTTTTTCGTATGTAAATTTGAGGTCCCCGCAAAGTACCTGAATACGCATCTGAGGAAAGCAGCACTTTGCAGGGATATATTAGTTGTAATGAGTGGAGATAGATTTCAACGTATACCTCTGAGGTTATTCAAATCATTTTCAGGCACAAAATCACTATAAAATCCGTCTACACCCATACGAGATAACGCTCTAATCTCATCCTCTTCATCCACTGTATGAACGTATACACGAGCTCCGATATTTTTTAACTGTTTGACAAAACTCTTGGTGGCCCGGCTAACTGGCATCGTAATATCCACACCTGTTTTTTTAACAAACTCAATAACTTGTTCATCCGTATCCTTAGATTGGTACAGGGTGTAAAGCACTTCTGGAAAAGAATACACCTTATTGATCTCATCAAGCATCGGCTGATTGTAGATCTGTGGAACTATCCGCTCCAACAACGCTGGATCCCGACGCTGCGCCGCTTCGGTCAGCAATGTAAATTGCTTCTCTATAAGTTCCGGTTGGATTTCTTTGGTATCCGTAACGATATAAGCATCTGGATAATTCTGCATTAGATCAAGCACCTTCTCAATATCAAGCGGAGAGTATATATTCAGGATGGGGCTGTCCATAAATTCCTCGTAATCTAGTGCCACACCCTGTTTATTAGCAGGGAGAACCTCCAACTGACCTAAAAGCTTGCTCATATTGCCTGTCCATTCATGCCGAGCAACCAACTGATCATCCTTCGATAACAAAAAATCAACTTCAAATACGCGAGTTCCCCGTTCATAGTTAGCGACAAAGGCCTCCCAAGCATTGGTATACGTATATCCGTTAATTCCCCCCATGGCATGTGCAACGATTCTGTGCGCTTCAAAACCGCTCGCGGGTTGCTCTTCCTCTTTGTTCAACGTTATTACAAGAATCATTATTAGTGCGACAATCATTACTACGGTTGCAATAATCTTTTTCTTATTCATAGTTGTGAGTTTCCTTTGCAAAGTTTAGATTAGAAAATTAATACCCCGCTCTGCCAGTGGCAAAACGGGGTATTATTAAAATTTCACAAATCTAAATAAGTGCAGGTCTCAATATGCGTTTTTGTTAACGAAGCCGTTGCGAATCGTTTTGAAAATAATTCGAATATCGAACAGTAAGGACCAGTTCTCGATATAGAAAATATCGTGCTTAATCCGTTCCTCAATTGAAGTGTCCCCGCGCAGCCCATTGCTCTGTGCCCAGCCCGTAATTCCTGGACGCACATGGTGCTTCACCATATACTTCGGAATTTCATCACGGAATTGTTCTACATAAAATGGTCGTTCTGGCCGTGGGCCAACTACACTCATATGACCGAGTAATACATTAAAAAATTGCGGAAGCTCATCCAGACTTGTCTTACGGATAAAGGTTCCAAATCGAGTTCTACGAGGATCTTCCCGCGTACTCCAACCTGTATCCTCTTCCCCGTCCTGCTGCAGCTTCATTGAACGAAACTTATACATCATAAAATTACGCCGATTAAGTCCCACCCGTTCCTGCCGGAATATGATCGGTCCCGGTGAGGTAAGACGTACGCCGAGAGCTACGATCAGCATCACAGGAGATATCATAATAATAGCGAATAGAGAGAACACGATATCAAACAAACGTTTTGCCATCTTATTCCCCGTCATATCCAGTGGAATATCACGAACATTAATCATTGGCATACCTGCAAAGTTATCAAAGTAAGGACGAGCTGGTAAATAATCAAAGAAATCCGGAATAATCAATGTGCGTACCCCTGCTTTTTCACAGGCTGCAATAATCGAAGGATATTTAGAATGCGCATCGAGCGGCAAAGCAAGAATAACCTCGTCCACAGGCAGCATCTCCAGCATTCCGGATAACTGATCAACCGTACCTAGAATCGGTTTATAGCGCTGTTCTTCAATTCCATCCCAAGTATGATAGTCGTCTAAGAAACCAATGGCTTCATATCCAAGCTCAGGATATTGTTCCAAATTGTTGTAGAATCTTTTACCAAGAGTACCTGCGCCGATGATAAGTACGAACTGGCGATTCAATCCTTTTTCGCGCAAAGATTTAAGCATCTTCTTCAACACATAACGGTAAAGCATAATGGAAAGAACATTAAATCCCATATAAATAGCCAGATATGTACGGGAGATATCAATTTCTTTCACGAAAAACATTAAACCAAGCAGGATGAAGATGCTCATGATATGCACTTGGAAAATCTTAATAAATTCATCGACAAAACGTTTCTTACGCTTAGGCAAATAAAGCGATAAAAGGATACCAATTAAGACAGCTACTACGCCATAAATCATACTCCAATAAGCGTAAGACTCTACAGGCAGCGTGTTATAGGATTCCATCCATCCGCTCTTGAACTTGATCCACCAAGCCGCTAAAAAGGACAGTTGGATGACAAGAAAGTCAGCAACCATATAGAGCTGTGTCAAAAATTTCTGATTCCGCCGAATCATAATCTCACCTCAGTATTCTTATCGTTACGAGCGCCTGTTTCCGTAGAAGAGCTAAGACTCTGTGCAGGTGATAGAACTGCTTTAGGAAAGATTAGGGCATTCCGCAAAAGGGACAGAGCAAACTTCATACCAACACCAGCATATACTGTTCCATTTATAATACTGTTGTACTTCCTACTATAATGCTTACGATGAAATAAAATCATTGCCCTGTGAAATTCATAGACGATCTTGAACGGTCTACGTCTGGCACTGCCGCCTTTGAGATGGACGATGGAGGTCTTCGGATAATAATAAATCTCCCAACCAGCCTCTTTAATACGATAGCACCAGTCTAAATCCTCACCGTACATAAAAAACTCTTCATCTAATCCGCCGACCTGATCAATCGTCTCCCGCCGCAGCAGCATAAACGCACCCACCAGACAATCTATCGGGTAATCAAGATCAGGGTCCAGATAACCTAACTGATAACCGTTAAACTTCGGTCGATCCGGAAACAACTTACTGAAACCAAAAGCATAATAGAAGGAAGCTGACGGTGTAGGAAATCCTCGCTTACACGCTTTATCCAGCGACCCATCTGGCAAAATAATCTTACATCCTGACGCCCCAACATCGGGCCGACCATCCATAAAGGAGATCATCGTCTCCAGCGTATCCCTGCTTACCACCGTATCTGAATTGAGCAATAGTACATACCGTCCGGATGAAGCTTCCATCCCCTGATTATTTGCACGGGCAAAACCGACATTGTCGTTATTTGCGATCAACATGACACTTGGAAACTCTCTACCAATCATCTCTACCGAATCATCATGGGAATTGTTGTCTATCAAAATAATCTCATAGGAATAGTTCGTTTCTGAGTCATATACCGACCTGATACAGTCCATCGTCAGGCGACACGTGTTGTAATTGACAATAAGTATGCTTACATCTACATTCACTGCGTAACGCTCCTGACAAATATAGTAATCTACCGACAATTATTATAACATAAAACCTCCCTGAGAGGAGATGACCTTTCAGGGAGGTTTTTCCAGATTCTGTTTGATTTACGTGTTCTTTCGCTCTTTTACGATGGTCTGTATATATTTTCGTTTCTTTTTTAACGCTGGGAGCTGAGTGAAAAAGGATTTCCACGCTACGATTAACTTCGGCTCTCTCAGAAGCATATAACCATGAGCGGCAATTTCATAGGGAAGGGAAATCAAGATTGTCATCAGCATAGTTCGAGCCGATTCATTCTTGTAGATCATTTTGTAGCGATTAATGTAAGATATTCGCCGGATGAACATTGGTTTGGTACTACGGCCAGACGTTTTCCACCCACGTTCATGATACCCAATTGCCTCAGCATCATAATACCCCTGCCAGCCAAATAGCTGGGCTCTCCAAGCCACATCCACATCTTCCTTATATGCAAAAAAATCTGCATCAAAAAACTCCCCATCAACACTAACGTCTTCAATCATCCGCCGAGGATACATCGCCGCTGCCCCAGATACACCAAATACTGTCCCCGACTGTGTCCATAGTTCTGCTGGCTCCCCCGCACCACGGTCAAACGCACGACGTGCTTTGTTCATCCGAAGACCAGTGCTATCCACTAATCCGTGATCAGCCTTTAGCAAAAGCTTACCTGTGGCGCTGCCGATCTGCGGGTTGGCTTCCATTTGTGCGATTAGTCTAGAGATATAGTCTGGAGCCAGCGTCAAATCCGGATTGAGGACAAGCACATAATCTGTTTCTGTAGCAGCTATAGCTTGGTTATGAGCTGGGGCGAAGCCTGTGTTTTTTTGATTTTGGATAAGTAGCAGGCTCGTGGGCGCTTCCTTGTTAGCTTGTAAATTGAACAGATCTAATTCCTCTAGTGAATTACTAGAAAAAGCCCCTTTATCGACCGCGTTAAAGAATATATTCACTTTCTCTGCACAATCGTCCGAAGACGCATTGTCCACAACAACAATTTTCTCAATAGGATAATCCTGTGCCATTACTGCCTCTAAGCAATCTATAATGTCATCCGCACTGTTGTAGGTGACGATATGTACACTAACTGTTTTGTTATTCATGAGTATCCTCGACTTTGTAATTTCTAATTAACTACCTGCTTCCTTCTTATTATAACGAAAGAACACAAAAAACTCCCGCATCGTTATAAACGATTTGGGAGTTTCAATTGGTGTTATTCTATTCTTTTAGCTCTAAGAGGAAATCTCTCAAGCCTTCACGCCAAGGTCGAAGGTCCTCAAAACCATTCGTACGTATCGACAGATGCTCCATCACCGAATTCCGAGGACGTGGTGCAGGTCTCGGAAACTGTTCCGTGGCACACGGTTCAAGCGTAGCAGTGAATTTGAAACCCAAAATATCCTCGGCCTCTACAAAGATTGCCTGTGTAAATTCAAACCAGGTACAAGAGTCGCTATTTGACGCATGGTATACACCATACTTCTCAGTTTGAACAAGCTCAAGCAAGAATCGAGCTAAATCGACTGTGTAAGTAGGCGAACCTTTTTGGTCATCGACAACTTGAAGCATTGGCTTTTCTTGACCAAGCTTTAGCATTGTTTTGACAAAGTTATTTCCGTATTTGCCGTACACCCATGACGTTCGTACGATGAAATACTTAGAGGAGAGGGATTGAACGAGTACCTCACCCGCACGTTTCGATTTGCCGTATATACTCTTAGGGTCTGTATTATCATATTCATGGTAAGGCTGTGCACCCATACCATCAAATACATAATCCGTGCTAATATACACCAGCTTGGCTCCAGCTTTTTCAGAAGCAAGCGCTACATTTCGGCTGCCAGTAGCATTAATTAAATAAGCTGCATCAATATCACTTTCTGCCGCATCTACTGCCGTATGAGCAGCACAATGAATAACCGCATCCGGTCCAAACCCGCCAATAACTTGGATGCACTGATCCAGATCAGTAATATCCATCTCCTGACGATCGCAAGCCAACACTTCGTGACCTTGATGCTGGAGCAGTAAAACTACGTCCTGACCTAGTTGTCCGGCCGCACCTGTAACAAGTACCTTCATAGCTATTTTACCCCCGTATCAAAATTACAATGAGTCACCTAAACGATCACCATATTGCTGTTCAGCATATTTTTGGTATTCCCCAGATTGAATACGGGTCCACCACTCGCGGTTATTGAGATACCATTGGATAGTTTCTTTAATACCTGTTTCAAACGTATGTTTCGGCTTCCATCCCAGTTCATTCATAATCTTAGTTGGATCAATCCCATAACGGCGATCATGACCAGGACGGTCTTGAACATAAGTAATCAAAGAATCAGGCTTGCCTAGTTCCTGCAATACCGTGTTTACAATATGCACATTCGTACGTTCATTATTGCCACCAATGTTGTAGACTTCGCCGTTCACACCCTCATGAATAACCAAATCAATCGCGCTGCAATGATCCTCAACATACAACCAATCGCGGATATTCATTCCATCGCCATAAACAGGCAACGCTTGATCAGCAAGTGCACGGGAAATCATCAGCGGAATAAGCTTTTCCGGGAATTGGTACGGGCCATAATTGTTTGAGCAGCGGGTAATATTCACTGGCAGTCCAAACGTTTCGTGATACGCACGTACTAGCAAGTCTCCGCCTGCTTTACTTGCTGAATATGGACTGTTAGGAGCCAGAGGAGTTTCTTCGGTGAATAATCCTGTCGCTCCCAGTGATCCATATACCTCATCCGTAGATACTTGAACAAACTTAGTGATACTGTATTTTTTCGCCGCATCCAAAAGCACTTGTGTTCCAAGTACATTCGTCTTCACAAACACTTCCGGCTCTAAAATACTCCGATCCACATGCGACTCCGCCGCGAAATTGACAACGACATCCACACCCTGGCTAATCAGTTCATCCATCGCAGTAACATCTGTAATGTCGGCCTTCACAAAAGTGTAATTAGGATTATTCTCAATTGCTTTCAGATTCTCTAGATTGCCTGCATACGTCAATGCATCTACATTAACAATTTCGTAATCAGGGTGTTGTTGTAACATGTACAGCACAAAGTTGCTGCCGATAAACCCAGCCCCGCCGGTAACTAGCAGTTTCATTTATAGCCCACCTTTTGTTCTTTGAGATTATATTTAAATTTTTGCTTACCACTGTTAATCAAAGTTTATTTCCGCATCTTTCAGTAATGGATGACGTTGATCCTTATCCGACAATATCGGACTAGAAGTCGGCCAATCAATATCTAAGGCTGGATCATTCCATAATATGCCACGATCATTTTCAGGGGAATAATATTCGTCCACCTTATATAATACTTGGGTGTTAGGCACTAACGTACAAAAACCATGCGCGAAGCCTTTAGGCACCAGTAGCTGACGTTTATTATATTCGCTAAGAATTACTCCGACCCATTGACCAAATGTAGGGGAATTACAACGTATATCGACGATAACATCATAAATAGCACCGGATAAGACGCGAATTAATTTAGTTTGAGCTTTAGGGTTTAACTGGTAATGTAAGCCACGCAACACCCCAACCTCTGCGGAGAGGGATTGATTGTCTTGAATGAAATTGTAAGTTATACCGAGTTTATGCACTATCTCTTCATTATAGCTTTCCATAAAAAAACCCCGGTTGTCGCCGTGGACCACAGGTTCTAGTATACTAGCGCCTTGTAGTTGTAGAGGTGTAACTTTCATATTGCAAAACTCCTTCACATCTAAAGTTTCAGTTTTCCGAATTCTTCACCAAAGAGAAGGTCTTGAGCCAAGTTATGTGCTTTAGCTAATGAGGCATGTGTACCTGCATCCGTCCACCATCCCTGTAGAACATCAAATGTCAATTCTCCACGGTTGATATATGCATTGTTAACGTCTGTAATCTCTAATTCTCCACGTGCAGAAGGAGTAATCGTTTTGATAATATTAAACACTTCACTATCGAACATATAAATTCCTGTTACTGCATAGGTTGATTTAGGCATAGCTGGTTTCTCTTCAATAGAAACAATTTGATTTCCATTTAGTTCAGGTACACCAAAACGCTTAGGATCAGAAACTTCTTGTATTAAAATCTTCGCACCTGTCTTTTGCTCACGGAAATTGCGCACATACGGAGCAATATCATCAGCAAAAACATTATCGCCAAGGATAACAATCATTTGATCATCTCCGACAAATTGCTCTGCCAAGTCCAACGCCTGCGCAATTCCACCTGCTTCATCTTGTACTTTGTAAGTAAAGCAAACGCCCATTTCACGGCCACTACCTAATAGATTAACTACGTCGCCCATATGTTCTTTCCCCGTAACAATCAGTATGTCTGTTACATCCGCTTGCTTTAATTTATAAACAGAATGAAAAATCATAGGGTATTTTCCTACAGGAAGAAGATGTTTATTTGTTACCTTTGTTAATGGATATAAGCGTGAGCCTGTACCACCTGCTAGGATTATGCCTTTCATTATATTCCCTCCATTCATTTACTTTTAATAATAAGCTTGGAAAGTGTGTAGGTAATTGGAATTGTCACTACAATAACTATTAAGGGTACGATTTGTTTCGATAAATTTAAATACTCTACTAAAACAAACAACATTAATAAATTAATTAAATACTGCACGAGATATACGACCGGAAATTTAAGAAACTTCCTGAATGTAACTTTTTCTTTAAATACAAAAATTGTATTTAAGTAATATGAAAGAAATATACCCGAGATATATGAGATTGTATAAGACATGGAATAGCTCAGGACTTGAAGAAGGAGCAAATAAACCAAATATGTAAATAATGTATTTATTCCTCCACTAATGACAAATTTCAAAAATTGTTTATTCAAAAGTTTGGTCAACAACGTAGGATGGTCTTTCTCTACTTTCATCTAATATCCTCCAGAGATATTCACCTATAATCCCTAACATAATCATTATAATCCCTAATAAAAAAGTAATTAGCGCTATAATTGTAGTCCATCCTTGTAACTCAATAATACCAAAAACAGTGCTAAATATAACAAAAACACCATATAGAAAACTCAAAAGAGCTGTAGCAAAACCAATAAATGACATAAAACGAATAGGTGTGTATGAGAAACTTACAAATGAATCAACAAATAGTTTTATTTTCTTCGAGAGTGTCCACCTAGATTTCCCTAGTTTTCTTTCTTGTCTGACATAAGGTATTTGTACTTGATCATGTCCGAGCCAATAAATGAGACTCATGATATTCGTATTTTTCTCTTGTATCTCCAACACTTCTTGTACAACCTGTTTATCAATTAGCAAAAAATCAAATCCGCCTTTTGGGTAACCCTTTAATGCAAATTTCTCTAATAAAAAATAATAGGTATTGGAGAACATTTTCTGAGAAAGAGACTCTTCTCTATCTGCTCTTGTTCCAAGTACAACCTTTTTTCCAGTCCGCCAATGTTCTAACATCTCTTCAAACATTTCAGGAGGGTCTTGTAAATCAGCAGCTATAATACCAACACAATCACCAGTGGTGTATTTTAAGCCCGCCTGTATAGCCGCCATCGAACCAAAGTTACGACTTAGTTTAATGACTTTAATACGGGGATCTTTTTCTTTAGCATCCATTAGTAAAGAAAATGAATTATCTTTTGAACCATCATCTACAAATACAAACTCAAAATCACAATTCGGAATGATTTTCTCTAAGTTCTGTAATCGTGGGATAGTATGTGGAATATTCAAATCATTATAATATATAGGTACAACAATCGATAATTTAATACGGTTTGTACTCATTTACAACCTCCACAATTCTTATCACGTCTTCCATATCCATCACAGGACTTATTGGAAGACTAACAATTTCTGAATGAATTTTTTCAGAGATAGGGAAGGATAATTCATTCCATTCTTTATAAGCTTCCTGTTTATGAGGCGGAATAGGGTAGTGAATCATAGTTTGAATACCTTTTTGGTTCATGAAGTTAATAAAATCAGTTCTCAAGGACGTTCTAACAACAAACACATGCCAGACATGTGATTCTGGTTTTTCTTCAACATACGGCAATACAAGATTTTCGTTATTTATATTATTCAAGTAATATGTTGCGATAGTTCTTCTGTAGTTGTTATCTTCATCTAAATACTTTAACTTTTCACTCAAAATTGGTGCTTGAAGTTCATCTAATCTACTATTATATCCTTTGAAAATATTTTCATATTTCTTATGTGATCCATAATTTCTTAAAGCCTGAAGATTTGTATATAGTTCTTCATCATTGGTAGTGATGGCACCTGCATCTCCTAAGGCTCCGAGATTTTTGCCAGGATAGAAACTGAATGCTGCGGCATCTCCTAAGTTGCCCACCATTTTATCAGCATAAACAGCACCATGAGCCTGCGCACAATCTTCAATTATCTTCAGGTTGTATTTTTCTGCAATACTCTTAATTGGCGTCATATTACATGCTTGACCATAGAGGTGAACAACTAGAATTGCCTTTGTATTAGGAGTAATACTATCTTCAAGTTTGTCAGGGTCTAGGTTATAAGTTAGTAAGTTAGGTTCGACTAACACAGGTATTGCGCCATTAGCGGATATGGATAATATAGATGCAATATAGGTATTCGAAGGCACAATAATTTCGTCTCCAGGACCAATATCATAAGCTCTGATTATTAATTCAAGAGCATCTAATCCATTAGCTACTCCCAGAGCATATTTGGTGCCACAATAATCAGCAAATTCCGATTCAAAAGATTTAACTTCTTCACCCATTATATACCATCCAGAGTGTAGAACTTTGCGAACACTATTTAATATAGCTTCTTCATGACGCAGATTGATTTTCTTCAGATCGAGGAAAGGGATCATGTTTTGTTCACCTATTTCATTAATTTAGTGTTGCTCAACTATAACTTCATCTTCCAGTAAGTATTGTTTACTACAAGCAGAACATAACAATTCATTATTAAGTTTTTCTCCACAATTACAAATATATCCTTTGAATTTGGCTGGATTACCATACCATAACGTATTGTTTGGAATGTTTTTAGTCACTAAAGACCCTGCTCCAATCATAGCGTACCTACCAATTGTATTCCCTGCTATAATTGTTGCGTTTGCACCTATTGAAACCCATTCCTCAAGCACAGTCTTCAAAAATTCAGTTGGGTACTGTTTGGAACGAGGTCTCAAATCATTAGTAAAAGTAACATTGGGACCAATAAAAACATTATCTTCTATTGTAACACCATCCCAAATATACACTCCTGATTTAACAGTAACATTATCCCCTAAGATTACATCATTTTCGATGAAAGTATGATCGTTAATATTACAGTTTGAACCAATCACCGCATTCGGTAAGATATGTGCAAACGCCCAAACTCGGGTGTTATGTCCAATTTTTTCCGATTCGACAATAGCCTGTGGATGAGTAAAGTAATGTTTCATCCCCCATACACCTCTATAAATTTGTCATAATCACGAATATAATCTGCCGAATCATATAAGTGGGAAGCGAGAACGAGTAATACGCAATCTGGAGAAAAATCATACATTTCATGCCAATCATTTGGTTCAAGAATTAAAACTTTTTTAGGTTCGTCTAATGTAATTTCTTCTATCCTCTTTAAATTATTCAAATGTACTTTGCAACTGCCTGAAACACATATTAATGCCTGACGAGTTTTATGATGTGCATGAAAACCTCTCCTAACACCGCCTTTAGTACCATAGATATAAAATACTCGATTTATCTCAAAAGGAACAGCTGAATTCGCTTCAATAACGGCCAGCTTACCTCTTTCGTCACCCAATTCGTTCACGTAAATAATCTTACTATTTTCTGTTTTCATAAGTTCCTCCAATTAATTGCTTCTTTTTGACTTACGCTTCTTCAAGAATATTATAGCAAGAAGAAATAATAGCGAAATAAACGAAATTACGCTCCCTGTAATTAATAGAGGAGGTGTATAACTCAGTTCAACCATGTTTTTTCCAGCAAATAAGTCAATACCAATGAATCCTAGATTAATGTTAGATATCCCGACTTTTTCCCCATTAACCTTAGCGCTCCAACCTTTATCAAAGGGAATTGACATGAAGAGCTTTTTAGGACTATCGGTCTCTATGCTTCCTCGAATATAATCATTCGAATATTTAGAAATACTCAAACTATTTTTCTTTAAGCTTTCGATATCATTTAATGATTTATTATCAACAAACTGAATTTTAAAATCAGAAATGGTGAACAGCCCTGGAGCGTTTGAAATATCCAATCTTAACTGACTAACATTTGAATAATCGAATGTGAACTCGTAAAAAGTTTCTCCAACGCCATAATTAAATGTTTTAGAGTTTTCTTCACTAAAGCCATTATCTCCTCCAAAAAACACTTGTCCTTCCGAAGCAATACTACTAGTAATATGCATGGACACTTTTATTTCCTGGCTTGGAGATTCGCCCTTGATCAGTGGCAGAATAATCTGCGGGTCATTATTTATAGCATTGAAAGTTAAAGAATTAGCAAGCTCACCATTTACAGAATCTATATTCAATAATCCAATATTCTGCTTATCTATTGGCATTGTTAAGAGCACAATAGAGTTATCGATTCCACTTAAATCGAGATTGTCGTACTTATTAATCTCTGTCATATTTTCTTTAGAGACGAAAGATTTTAGTAAGATATTACTTCGTATTTCAGCATTATATTTCATAAATTCCTCATATGAAATCACTCTTTCATAAGCAAAACCTAATGGTAAGGCATACTTATCTTCATATATTTTTACATTTTCTATTTCATTGACCAATTCATACCCATTCGGTGCGAACGCTTCATTATTAATTAAGAGATATCTAACACCTAACAATCTACTTAAATCCGTATTTGAGTCTAAACCAGTTAAGTAATTTGGATGATTTAATATTTTAAACGGAACTCCCATGTTCCTAAGAAATTCTACATATGAGGGTTGATTTAATGAATTATATGATTTCAATCCTTTATAACCCTGACTCATTGCATCAGCAAGAAAAACCGAATTATAGCTTTTGTCTATTCTAAAAAAACCATTATCCTTTTCATTGATATAATTCAAAGCTTCTTTAGTATAGTCATTATATCCTGTTTTGGAGTTTATAGATTCTTTGCTAAGCATAACTCTATTTACAGTAATCGATGAGAAAACAGCCAATTCTATACATATTAGAATAAGAATCACTTTTTTATAGATGCGATTATTCATCATTTTTATAACGAAACAATACATCAATAGCAAAAGCAATGAAATAAATAAATACTTAAAAGAATGTGTGAAAAATTGGCTCCAATTTAACAGATCATCTCCAACCAATAAAGAAATTATTGATATAAACATGATGGTTAGAAATAAAAGAAATAAAAGTAGATTATTGGATTTTAATTTAATCTCACTAATATAGTTGAGAGTCTTGGCATTCAATATGCAAACAAAGACGATAATGATAAATGTCCATCGATACGAGTTCGCACTAAAAGCATTAAGAAATTGTGAAAAGAAAGGAAACACTAGGAACAGAAATAAGAAAAAGAATAAGGTTCCATATATAATTCTGTTTTTTCTATTAGCATAAACAAAAAACAAAGGTACTAAAAGCAGAGATATCGTTCCAGTATACAATATTGGCGCTTCATAATAGTTCCACAAACCATAAAATTGAGTACCTGTTCCAAGGATATCATTTGAGAAAAGCCTAAATATAATAGTTAAATAGTCCATTACAGTAGCAAAACTAAAAATATTATTACCTATAAATTGCCCGCTAATTCTCGGATTATTCAAAGCTACATACACTGACGGAAGTAATATGAAACAACTTAACCCTATTGCCAAAATTGAATACAAAGCATTTTTCAATAAAAAAACAACAAAATGCTTTAACTGAAAGGTGTATTCTTCAAAGTATCTAACTAACACGTACATAATAAAGAATATGGCAAACATATACAAAAAATAATAACTGCTAAAAGCTATTAAAAACAAAGAAATAACGTATAGGCAAATTTTCTTTTCCTTCATCCATCTTTCGAACCCTAATAGTACAAAAGGAATAAATACTATGATAGTCCCCATATGATAATGTTGTCCCCATAATATAACAAATCCATTAAAACCATATAATAATGAGGATATCAATGAAGAGTATCTGCTCATTCCTATGTATTTCAAGTAAGTATAAAACCCTATGGCCGCAGTCAAAATTTTCAACAAAGCAATATAAGGTAATATATATACCAATAGATGTGGACCCCAAAGAGCTGCAAGAATATTAAATGGATCTGTGAGAATTGGATTTGTTGAAAACATACTTGTTCCAATACCTATATTAAATGACCATAGAGAAAAATCTCCCGAATAAATCATATTTGATAAATACGTTAGATATGGCCAATATGAATTATTAGTATCGCTTCCTATATCATTATAAATATAAACATTTTTCAATAAAAAAAAGTCTTTAAATATAAAAAAACCAATAATTAAAATACATAAAGTTAAGACCAAGTATCCTTTTTCCAGACGTATCTTTTTCAACATTATACAATATCTCCAATTCTCTCAGTCAAAATAATAGTAATTTATTGAAAGCTAGATCTTCAACGAATAAGCCTTATCACTCTCTAATGAGAGATTTATATTATAGTAGGGATCAGCCTTAATATAGCCAGGCCATTTTTCTAACATATACTCGATTTCTTGCATAAATCTCGCCTTTTTCTCAGCTGTATCTTCAGCGCCTCTAGTTTTTGATTCATGATGATATAAACTCACATTATTTAGGCAAACATTATAATACCCTTTATCAATTAATTTCAGACAAAAGTCCACATCGTTAAATGCTACAGAAAGATCCTCTTCGAGTCCACCAACTTCATTAAACACTTCTTTTCTTACCATTAAACACGCCGCTGTTACCACTGAACTATTACGATTTGTTAATAACATACCAAAATACCCAGGGTCGAATTCATTACAAGTTCTAAAAGCGTGCCCAGCGACTCCACCTAACCCCATAATTACACCTGAATGCTGTATAGTTCGATCTGGGTAATATAGTTTGGCTCCAACTGCTCCAGTATTAGGTCGAAGGGTGTACCCCACCATTTCTTCTAACCAATTTGGACTTATAATTTCAATATCATTATTAAGCAGCAATATTAAAGAACCATTAGATGCTTGAACAGCGACATTATTAATCTTTGAGTAATTAAATGGAATGTCTAAAGGAATTATTTTAAGATTATCGTTTAAACGTTGTTTCCATTTTTCAAATACAGAAAATGTCTCTTCATCTTTACTCCCATTATCTACAATTATTATTTCGTAGTTGCTATAATTCGTTTTATTAACAATAGACTCTAAACAAAGATCTAGTATTCCACTTCCATCCTTTGTAGGGATAATTATTGAAACAAGAGGTTCTTCGCTTAAATTGTAATGAATGCGATACATATTAGGATAACCATCGATTTCTTGTACTTTACCATCTATACCTCTTCTTTTAATTGTATCTTCTAAAGCCCTTACTCCTGCGTAGTGTGTATAATTCTTAGCACCTGATCCAGAAGCTGTAGATTCAGGAATCGATCTCCAATGATAGAGAATTTTCGGCAAGTGATGTATACGCTCAGATAATTCAGTGAACCTTAATACAAGGTCGTAATCTTGACTGCCCTCATAACCTTTTCTAAATCCACCTATTTGATCTACGATTTCTTTCCGATATATACCTAAATGACATGTATACATATGAGAAAGAATCAGGTCAGGTGACCAGTCTGGTTTAAAATATGGAGAATGTCTCTCCCCATTAACTCCTATTTTATCTTCATCTGTATAAATCATATCAGCGTCAGGATATGTATTTAATAATTTCACTACCTCAAATAATGCCGTTGAAGCTAGTTCATCATCATGATCTAATAATGCGATAAATTCTCCAGATGCTATTTGAAGAGCTGAGTTCGAGTTTTCCGAGATATGACCATTCGTTTTCCTAAACACCACTTTTATCCTTGCATCTTGCTCTTCATATTCTTTTAACACATTTTTAATATGCATTTTAGGTGAGGCATCATCTGAAATACACAATTCCCAATTTGTATAAATTTGACCTACTACTGAGTCAATACATTTTCTTAGCCATACTTCATCCACATTATAGACTGGAAGAATAACTGATATTAAAGGATTATAATTAAAATTCTTCATGCTTTCATTAGCTTCTTGATAAGCACTTGGTGTAACCGCATTTCGAGTAAGCCACACTTGATAACTATTATTAGTATCTAATTTATTTTCTTGTACATTCTTAATTTTTTGTTTTAAACCCGCTAACCCTTGGGCTTTATAAACAGTTAAAGCTTTGTGCAATAATATTTTGATTGTTTTTGTATTAAGTCCACGTTGTTTTAAAATATTCAGAATTGATTTTAAAATCAGATAGTATTTAATTGTTTTTTTAATCAATACCTTTTCCATTTTAAACTCAAATTCCCTATCACCTGGATCTAGTCTCAATTTTTTAACGCCAATGGGGATGTGAAAAATACTCTTATACTTACTTTCACCCGCAGAAATGGAGGCCAAATTCATACTTTTTTCTTCCGAAAACCCCGCACCATCATCCCAATATAGTTTAACTGGAATACTATCGCTGCTCACTGAATTCCAAGATATGATGTTCCAGCCGCAATAAAACTTCCCTTCCAAAATAAATGCTGGATCTGTCCCCAATGAAATCCATGTTCCATTTACTTTTTTTAAATCAGATACTGGAAGGGGGTTCAAGGTTGATCTAAAACCAAACACACCCGCTATTACTGTCAAAATTCGAATAACTATGTCTGTAATCTTCAATACAATCCTCCTAAGTGCGCTTCTTTTGTTAGTTATTTCCCCAATATTCTTCTCGTTTTAACCACTAACTTCCATGCTTTAGAGTTATAAATACTACTTAACTCTTGCTCCTTTTCTACTAATTGTTGGATCAACTCTTGTTTTTCGGTTTCTTTTACAATACTCCCTGCTCTTAAGTGCTCAATTTCAGCATTCAAATTTTCAATTACCCTGCCATTATCTGATAAATTACTTATAAAAATTTCCTTCGTCTTTAAATGATTTTCATTTTCTTCTTCCAAGATATATTTGTCATTAGTTAAATTATTTATATGCGTTTCTTTCATCTCTATTTGCTGCTTATATTCACTATTTATAGACATAATTTCATTTTCTTTACTAACTGACATACTCACATATTGATTGACAATCTCAGTTGTAGATAATTTCGATATATAGAATTCAATGTGCGCTATGCCCACTTCAGATTCAAAATTCAATATTATATTTGGATCATCCTTTTCAAACAAATAAACATTAGAAGTTTTAAAATCAAAACTACCTGACATTTGATATTTTATCTCAGTATCATTATTAGCCCCAATAAGTCTGAGATTATCGATTTTATAAAAGCCACAGTAATCTGAAGGATCAATTCTAATACCTTTGATAACATCAAAATCACGAAGATCAACTTTAACAAATTTCATTAATTCTACATCATTAAATTGAAAATACTCACTATTTGACTCTGTAAACCCATCACCACAATCTATAAAAATCTGAACTTTATCCACAAAAGCATTTTCTTCCTCATTTTCACCTGTCATTGAGCATAGGTTATAAAATGTGCGTTCCATCATTTCTAACGTTTTCAATGTTTCTACAGGAATTTCTGAAGATGTTTCAAATGATAAGTTTAGATTTCTTGCTTTTTCTAAAATAACAATTTTCCTATAGGAATCTTCCGTATAATCATGGTCAAATATATAAGAATTATAAAATCTATCAATTTCTTGGCGATAGACAGCCAATTCCGGATTCTTTGCGGCAAAAAAGTGAATTCCCATTAACTTTTCCCAAATATTTATTCTTCCATGTCCAATCATCATATATCTTATATTTTTTAATTCGAGATACTCTTTAAGAGAATCCTTATTAGGGAGTCCATTGTCCATATGTTCTTCTAACCATATGAAATTTTTTTTAAATAGACTCTTATAGACCGAGTTCACTCTAGATTCTGCATCTATCGATTGTTGTGAATGAAATGGTGCAGTTATAATACACACTTGCGAACTAACGCGGTATAACTCATCAATAAATTGATTTCTCTTTTCCACTGGAATATGTTCAAATACATCCAATGCAACAATTACATCATACTCATCATCTGGGAAATCCATATTTGTAGCATCGCCGAGAATATAACTTGGATCATGTTGTAATTCTTCCGGTAGTTGAATATCTAAATAGGTTATCTTGTCTAAAGGCAAGAAATTTTCTAAATTACGATGTTCATTAGCCCCAACTTCAAGAATACGGAAGCTTTCATCACCACATCGCATTTCATTAATAATTTTCCGAATATTATTATATCTTTGATATTGATCAAAGAGTGTGTTTTTCATTTTGACACTTCCCATCTATGGTTCATATATATTAGCCCTTCAGAAATATATTTATTTGTTATAATAAAGTCCACAATATTCTCTTTATAGTGTAGACATACTATTCCTTCATTATTGAATATCCCTACATCTATACAGAAAGTCCCACCAAGTAACGGCAAACTAGATATAATATATTTCACTCTATGTCTTCCTAATTTATTCGGAATATCAATTTTCTCTAAGTGTGTATTTGGGCCAAATATATACTCTCGATCTGGAGTATAAATCGCTACACCCAATAATAAATCTTCTATGACATCTTCATAAACTTCATATTCAACTTCCACTACTAGCTCATCAAAAGTTTTAAAGTTATTCTTGTTTAGTTCCACTTTTGTAATTGACGCTAATACATCGGGATTCGTCGGTCTAATAAAATCATCTTGTGGCACGACTGGAATTGGCTCATTATCATTGGTAATCGCAGTTTCCATAATATGCTCAGTATTGTATTTCATGAAGTCTTCATATAGATCAGCAATTTCAGATGATTCTCCTGATGCTTGCACTATACCATCCTTAAGCCAAACTGCTTTGTTGCAGAACCTCTTCACTTGCTCAGTTGCATGGGATACAAACAATATTGTTGTCCCCTTACTCTTCAACTCTTTCATTTTATCAATGCACTTCGTTTGAAAACGCACATCCCCAACAGCAAGAGCTTCATCAACAATAAGTATATCTGGCTCTACATTAATAGAAACAGCAAAAGCCAACCTTGCAAACATACCGCTAGAGTAAATTTTTACAGGTTGCTCAATAAATTCTCCAATATCTGCAAATTCGATTATATCATTCATTTTGATGTCAATTTCTTCACGGCTAAAGCCCATCATCAGACCATTTAAGTACACATTCTCTTTGCCACTGTACTCTGGATTAAATCCAGCTCCTAGCTCCAAAATTGCAGATATCTTACCCTTTACTTGTATAGACCCACTTGAAGGTGATAAGACTCCTGTTATCAACTTCAACAGCGTTGATTTACCCGATCCATTTTTACCTAGAATCCCAAGAGCGTCTCCCTTCTCAACTTTAAATGAGATACCGTTAAGAGCTTTGAATTCTTTGTGATACGTTCTATGAGATATGGAAAGAGCCTCTTTCAAGCGGTCTATGGGTTTTTCGTATAATTTATAAGATTTTACAACATCTTGAATTTCGATTATCTCATTCAAAACTTTACTCCACCTTTACAACTTTATATTACATCTGCAAAATGAGGCTTCAATTTTTTCAAGCTCTTTATCCCAACTACAAGTGCTGTTAAGCAGAACATCCAGAAATAAAGAGTATAGTAGGGATGTTGGATAAATAAAACGCTATAAATGAAAGTATCTCTATAGCCTTCTACAATATAGAACATTGGATTTAATTTAAAAACATTACTCCAAAAATCCGGTAACATGGTGTATGACCATCCAATAGGAGTGAACCAAAATCCTATTTGCAAAATTATTATTATGATTTGATTTAAATCTTTAAAAAACAACACAATTGCAGATGTGACTAGAGACACCGAAAAAACAAGCATGATTGTACAAATTAAATAATATAACATCTGGAAACTGTATAAATTAGGGTAATATCCATATCCAGTATACATCACGAATATAAATAAAATGAAAAACAAATGTACGAATAAAGCCGAAATAATCTTTACTATAGGAAGAAGTTCAATCTTAAATACAACCTTCTTGACAAGATAACTATACTCTGAGTACACATTTGTAGCACTAGACAAAGCTTCTGAGAAGAAAAACCATGGAATTATGGCAACTATAAACCACAAAATAAATGGAACATCCGATACACTACCACTTCGTAACCCTACCTGAAATACAAACCAGTAGGTCACAATGGTTAGTAGTGGTTGAATGAACCCCCAGACTATTCCCAAGTAGGAAGACGCATATTTAGTTTTAAAATCATTTTTAGCTAGGCTGAAAATCAGCCTTCTACCCTTAAATATCTCTCTCAAGAATCTATAAACTTCTTTAATGGAGTTTATAATGTAAAGACTAATTAACGTTGCAACGACACTACTTAATGAAATTATCGAAATATTCAGAAGGCTAGTTCCTTCTATCGCCGTATCACGATGGTCTTTAATATCTAAAATCACATACGGATCAGAATCTAATACTTGAAGTTCTATTTGTTTATCTTTCTGACTTGTTATTTTCACTTCATGCTCTTGAGTTATTATTTCATCAAGTGGAATGATTACACTTGAGTTGCCTTTTAACTTAACATCTTTAATCTTAACTATAGCCTTTTGATTCCCCACATCTAATCTAAGGGAGTATACATTTTTAGGTAAATCATACTTTAGATTTACCCAGTCTCCCTTTTGCTCATATTTTTGATGAAGTGATTGTTCTTCTGTCCATTCCTGATCCTTATTCATAATATAAAATAGTTGGTAATCATCGGACTGGTTAGAATTCAATTGAACCTCAAAAGTTAATTTGGTTCCATTTTTTTGATATGTAGCAAACATATTAAAGAATAAGACCACTAAGATAAGTCCCATTACAGCAAGTATCAATTTTTTAAATTTCATTCGTATACCCCTTCAATTATCACGAAAATTTAGAAATAACCTCTGTTTCAAAAAAATATATATTTAAAATCACGCCATTCTGTCTAACTAAATCAAGATCGCTAGTAGAACGGTCCAGAGATGATACAATAAGTGGTACTAGTTTACTTGGTCTTTATTGTGCAATTCATAGTAGTAGTAATAGAAGTTAGCAATATGCTAAAATATTGTCGTACCTACAGGAAAAGGAGATTATAACGTGTCGAAACCAGTATACGGTAAAAACGCCGCTCAGTCGAGAAATGTTGAAAAGATAGCAAGTCCGATATGGGCATTAGTTGTTGGTTTTATTTTATTTTTGTGTTGGACCCCATTTCAAGTGGGATTGTTTAATGGATCACTAGTTGATTACGAGAAGCCAATATATGTATCAGCACTATTAAGCGCACTGATGCTGCTGGCCTGTGTTGGCTTGTATTACAAAAAGTTCAAGCTTGAAGGGCAGAGTGATTTAGTAGCTTGGGCAGCATTATTGCTCCCTGTGACCTATGCTCTGTCACTGTTTGTCGCAGTTTCGCATTACACGGCGATGAATATGCTATTTATTCAGTGTACATATGCCGCAGTTTTCATTATAGCCTTTTATCTCATGAAGCAAAAGCAAGTAAATGTTGTCATTCAAAATGCTATATTAGCGATTGCATATTTTATAGTGGGTTTTGGACTTTTAAATTGGTTAGGCAGCAGTAAATTAGCAGGAGCTCTTGTGGGCTGGTTCTCAAACACCGTCCGAAATGATGTCTACTTAGATGCAGTTATGACTGACTCTAACGGACTTCGTCTGACTTCGATCTTTCAGTACGCAAATACGTACGCAGCCTTCTTGATGGCCTTTCTATTTGTAGCAATATTCGCGCTTATTCGCTCTAAAAAATGGTATGGAACGTTGACGCATGGCTTTATGTTAGTTCCCATCATTGTGTCGATCTTGTTAACCTTATCTCGTGGCGGCTTAGTCCTGCTACCTGTAGTATTCATACTCCTACTTCTATTCCTAAAACCTGCACAGCAAATCCTTTGGATTCTGCATCTAGGAATTGCTGGTATTGTAGCTTTGCTCATTACGACACCCGTTACTAACCTAGGAATAGAGTTAAATGCTAATTTCACTTCTTCTTCAGCTTTAAAAGGTTGGGCGTATCTATTAGGAGCCTCAATAGTTGTGGCTGGCCTTTCTTGGGTCATTCAGCGTTTTGTCGCACCATGGTTGTATGCAAAACTAGAGAATTGGTCGTCACGTAAACGGACAGGTCTTTGGATTCCGCTCGGATCTGTCGCTCTAGTTGCTATTGTAGCTTTCTTGCTTATCGGTACGAGTGCAAAAAGCATCTTACCTGACAACATGGAGACTCGCCTCGAGAACATCAATTTCCAGCAACATAGCGTACTCGAGCGGATTACTTTTTATAAGGATGCCGTGAAGGTGGTTAAGGATTATCCGGTCCTCGGTGCTGGTGGAGGAGGCTGGGCCTCACTGTATGAGCATTATCAAAACAACCCTTATACAAGCCGGCAGGTGCATAACTTCTTCTTACAATTTCTCATTGAAGTAGGTATTGTTGGATTTCTCATATTTATGAGTTTCATTCTGTATATCTTCTATAAATATATTCGTGGATATGTAAAACGGGATAAAAACGAATTTGAGAATGGTTTCTTCTATCTAATTATTGCTCTATCTATTCTTGTGCACAGTCTACTTGATTTCAACATGAGTTATGCCTTTATGGGCATACTAGTTTTTATTGGCCTTGCCGGAATGGCCTCCGTTATGGAGAGCAAGCCACTGCGGAAAAATTGGAATAAAGCGGGCATCCGTTTCGGATACCTCGCTGTGCTTTCTTTAGGAACCTTGTTCCTAGTGTTCTTGTCAATCAGCTATATTGGCTCCAGTAACTCTGCTTTGAAAGCTAAGCAATTGAGAAGTTATAGCACTTCCTACGAAGAGCTTAGAGCCCCATTGATTGAGACTTTGAACAAACGTCCAAGTCATCCAGAATCGACAATTTATCTATCGGCCTTGGATCAGCAGGTATTTAGTCAAACACAACAGGAACAGTTCCTTGACGAGGCATACAGTGTATTAACTCGCGCACTCAAAGATGAGCCATACAACAAAAATCTTCTGCTCCAATTAGTGAGCTACTACGATCTGAAAGGTCAAAGCGACGTCGCCTTGGGTATTTACCGTGACAACGCAGATAAGTTCAACTGGGATATCGATTGGTATGATGCAATAATCAGCCGTTCCTTTGCCTTAGGTCAGCAGGCACTTAATCAAAAAGATGAGACAAAGAAACAAGAGTATTTCAATGAAGCGCAAGAAGCATATAATCATGTTCTTGCTGGAATAGAACATCTGAAGACTCTTCCACCAGAACAACTGCAAGGGCGTCCTTTCTCAGTAACGCCAACTATCGCTTTGAACGTTGGCAAAATGCAACTTTTATCCGGACAAGAGGATGCAGCGAAGTCCACCCTCAAGCTTAATTCAGATGCTAATTACACGGATATCATGAACAGTGAAACTCCATGGGATATAAATTGGTACAGTTCACTCATCAGCCGTTCATTTGATTTGGGGCAGGCAGCTTATGCACAACAAGATAATCCAGATAGAATAGACAACATGAAAGCTGGCTTTGTTATTGGGCTTTTGGCCTACGATCATGTACTTGCGGATAATGATCCTTCGAAGATATTTACTCCGGATGTGACACTGAAGGTAGGGAAAATGCAATATATGTCTGGAAAGATACAAATTGCAGCCTCCATCTTAAAAACAGCCTTAAGCCAAGATTTCGCTGATGCAACCAATCGTGAGATTGCTCGTTGGTACCTTGCTGCACTGGCGAAAACTGGTGGCGAGGATCAGGCACTATACGATTCGCTGATCGCAGCTGATCCTGCGGAAGCAGCACAAGTTGAGGCCATTACAAATTCACAATTTTAAAAAAGAATGAAACCATAAAAGCGCGCCACTGTAATTACAGTGGCGCACTTTTTTTATTTTATGAGATTTTCTTATAGCCCAACCTTAGCTGCTTCGCTCTCGACAAGCTCTTTCATATAACGAAGCAAGTCATCTTTAAGCTCCTCGTGTTGAAGTGCATAATGAATGGTAGTCTGGATAAAGCCCATTTTCTCACCCACATCATGACGTTTACCTTCAAAGTCATAGGCAATAATTCGTTCAACCTCGCTTAGACGTGCTATCGCATCTGTAAGTTGGATCTCTCCACCTACACCCACCTGCTGTTCTCCAAGCATATCGAAGATACGTGGAGTTAAAATATATCGTCCCAGTATAGCTAAGTTCGAAGGAGCCTCTTCTCTCTTCGGCTTCTCTACTAGACGATTTGCCTTGTAGACACGTTCCGCCAAAGGCGAACCATCTACCACACCATACCGTGATACTTCCTCCCACGGAACAGGCTGAACACCTACGATAGAAGATTTATACTCATCATATATGTCAATCATCTGTTTGAGGCACGGTTTGTCCGCTTCAACAATATCATCGCCGAGTAGTACAGCAAACGGTTCGTTTCCTATGAATTTACGTGCACACCAAATCGCATGTCCGAGACCTCTTGGCTCTTTTTGGCGGATATAATGGATATCAGCCATTTCAGAAGATTTGCGAACGGATTCAAGCAGCTCCCACTTCTGCTTCTCAGCCAAGTTAAATTCCAGTTCAAATGAGTTATCAAAGTGGTCCTCAATCGCACGTTTGCCTTTCCCCGTTACAATAATAATATCCTCGATCCCGGAAGCGACTGCTTCTTCAACAATATATTGGATCGTTGGTTTATCTACAATCGGTAGCATTTCTTTAGGCATTGCTTTAGTTGCAGGTAAAAAACGAGTGCCGAGACCTGCGGCGGGAATAATCGCTTTACGGATCTTCATCACATTAACTCCTTCTATCGTATACTCTTTTCAATTACATATCTGTAAGTACCCTAAAATGGCATATTTCTTTCAATTATAGCAGTTACAGCACATTTATGTCAGAGTGTTTGTTATATTTGTATATCTATTCCAATGAAATAAGAGGGCAGGAATTATAATCAATTATTGCTATTTTAAATACTTTGCTGACCCTATAATATACTACTATTTAGTATATGCAAATTAGGATGAGGACGAGATCAATTCTAAAAAAAGGGCTAAGCAATACCAGCATCTACCTGGTAGTTACTTAGCCCTTTTTCTTCAACTCTTAACTCTTATTACTTCGCGTTCACCAATTGCCCACGCGTTACACCAAGTTGGTTAGTAGCCTTTAAGCTCTTCCATACCTGTGTACCAGAGATTTCACCACGCAGAGCGCGGCTGTAGAGGCTAATTACCTCAGCCACTTGCTCTGGTGTCTCTTCCAAGAACTCCACACGGTATGAAGATACTCCTAGGTCACGGAAATTATTCAGATACTCCGCACCAGACTGCTCAACAGCGTTATAGACGGTATTACGGCAGCCTTCATCCACACGAACTGGATGTGACATTCCAATACGGTCTTGCAAAGAAGCACGGTGCTCTTCACAAGGACGACCACAGTTCGTATAGTCTGTGCCTTCACTCATAAAGGTACAGTACACGCAGTGTTCAGTATGGAACATCGGCAAATGCTGATGAATAACAACCTCCATCCGGGACGTATCACTGTGTTCAAGCAGATCAACCATCTGTTGAATGTTCAAGTCATAGGATGGCGTTACTATGTCACAGCCAGCCTCAAGGAACAAATCCACTGCTTTATGATTGGCGATATTCAGTGAGAAATCACCGATCAGGCGTGGATGCACAGCATCCGGCTGCTCCTGGCGGCGGCGCAGATAATAATATAACGCGCCTGTATTACGCACGAGCACAGCATCCGGCTGCAAGCGAAGAATATTCGCGTGGTAGCCGTTCTCGCCCGGCATATGAATGCGCGGCGTGGCCAGCGCTATGCTGGCCCCTGCAGCCCGTACCGCATCTACCGCTGCCGGGAACTGCTTGATAAACTCGAAGTCGGCGTAGATGTTTCTCACGCCGGCCTCGAGCGCAGCCTGCACCTGCGGCAGGCTGCGGCACAGCGCGGTGAGCTCCGCTTCACCAGCGCGCTGCGGAGCGACGCCCTTGTGGGTGGCGTCGCCGTAAACCTCGATCGCCCGTTTCACGTAGACGGGCGGTTTCGGGCGCTCGCCCGCAAGCAGCTCCACCGCTTGGCGGCGGATGCTGTTCAGCTCGCGCATAGGGACGATGACGTCGCCTTGCAGATGCGACTCCAACGCGTCAAGCTGGAACACGGTCCCGCCCAGGCGGCCGAATTGTTCTTCCAGCAGCGCGGTATCCATCGGACGCTTTTGCGCGGCTTCCAGCGCGAGCTCCGAGTCCACACGGACGGTAACGTTCTTCTGAACGTCCGTCCACCAAGTCGTCAGCTTCTCGCCGACGCAGCCTTGCACTCTAACATGTACCGGAAATACCCGGTACGGCTTTTCAGTTTCATAAGTCTGGCGCAGCGCCTTATCTAATGCAGGGTCATTTGTTTTCCAGATGCGGTCACCGACATTTAGACGACGAAGATCCACATCATTACGACCGGCTACGATGTCGATGATCCAGCCTTCTCCGGCTTCGCCTTCCAGCTTCACACCTTTACGACGGAGGTCGTAGACACGACCGCCTTCTTCTTTTTTCGTTGGATCCCCAGCGTCAAAAACAATTCCGTCCCCACGCTTAAGCGGTGCATGAATACGGCAGACCACTCCGTCACGCAGAATTTGCTCAACCGTCCCTAAATATACACCACGGCTTTTTGGGAAAGTCCCGTCTACCAGTTTCTTATTGTTCGTTCCATCCAGGAAACCATGTGTAAACCCGCGGGAGAAGCTTTGTTGCAGCTCGCGCACCTCCTCCTTCGAAGGTTTAGACAGATCGCCTTCAAAATACCGATCAATCGCTTTACGATACTTACTAACTACATTCGCTACATATTCCGGGCTTTTGAGGCGGCCTTCGATTTTAAAAGAAGTCACACCCGCCTCGATCAGTTCAGGCATTAGATCAATTGCTGCCAGGTCCTTAGGAGAAAGCAAATAAGTTACGTCTCCCATAGGTTTTACCTCACCATCCACCATCAGATCATAAGGCAAGCGGCAAGCCTGAGCACATTCACCGCGGTTGGCTGAACGTCCGCCCCACATTTCAGAGGTCAGACATTGACCTGAGTAGGAAACACACAAAGCACCGTGTACGAATACTTCCATCGGTAAGCGGGCTTGCTCTCCGATCGTACGAATTTGTTTCAAATTGTTCTCACGACCTAATACCACACGTTCCAAACTGAAAGGTTTAGTAAACTCGACCGCTTCCGGCGAAGTAATGGTCATCTGTGTCGATCCGTGAATCGGGAAATCCGGTGAGATTTCGCGGATCATTTTGACCAAACCTAAATCTTGTACAATTACTGCGTCTACGCCAGCATCCACGCATGCATCAATCAGTTCTTTTGCATCAGACAATTCATTTTCAAAAACCAGTATATTAAAGGTCAAAAATCCCTTCACACCATAGCTATGCAAAAACGCCATAATTTCCGACAGCTCGTCCATGCGAAAGTTGTTCGCTCTGGCCCGTGCATTAAACTTCTCTACGCCAAAAAAGATAGCATCCGCTCCGTTTGCTACCGCTGCACGCATGCAGTCCCAATCACCTGCCGGTGCCAATAGCTCCACGTCTTCTCTGCGTATTTGTTGCTCTTTCATTTATATCCTCCCAAACCGCCATTTGACGGGTCATTTCTAGTTGATTAACTTGATAATTGTATCAAATATCACACTTGAGCGCTATGCGTTTACCAACATTTATATAGAATAAAAGTCATAATGCTGTCAGAAAGCCGACTTCTTGCTTATTGCTCTTTACTCCATGAATGTTGTAGAACATGCAACTTTATTGCCCAATTCAGTGCTTCGACAACTAAATGTTGTACATAAATCATCATTCTCACACTCTAGTATCGACAACCGGCACAAAAAGTTGCAACATTTACAACAATTCACTAGGAATTCCGTGACATACGGGACATACGATAGAATGTTGTATCAAATACATCAATCCACCCTTTAGCTATTCACATTATGCCCAACTTGGATAACATTGGCTCCGAACCTAGCGATATCATAAATTGTGACAAACGATTCCAATCGTACACCTCATATCCCTTTTCCCCCTTTATCCAAAAAAAGAACGCCCCAAGCCAAATCGGCAACTGGGACGTTCTTCGTCTGATTAAATTATACGCCTCTATTCCTGTGTCAGCTACGATTTTCGTACTTTTTTAACTACTTACTGTTTGTAAACCGAAACGATTGTAGTGTCTTGTCTAACAGAGCCTGCTGTTCTGCAGTGGCATTGGCATCATTCAGCGTAACGGTAATCGTGTAGACCACATCATTTTTACCAAACACAACCTGCTTACTGCGAAGAGGGATGCCATTTTTGATTTGATGTGCAGTTATGATCGTAGCAGGGACATCCGCAATGGTAGACTCCACTACACTTTCTATACGAGGGCCTTTGGGATCATTATTTTTATTTTGATAAGCATCTTTGAGCACATTAACTGTATAATCCACTGAACCCTCGGGTTTTGAGTAGATCTGTAGACGTCCTCCGCTGAACCGATATTCAATCGACTGCGTCTCAAAAATATCCTGATAAGGTGTCCATAAACTTGGAATATCAATGGCATAACCGTAGGTTTTGGATACTTTGGTTAGTGTCTTATTTTTGAGCGTCTTATAATCATCACTAGCGAGTCGCCCGAAGTTCTCCTTCAGCAGAGCAAAATCAATATCAATAGAGGATATGATGGCTTTGAATTTTGCCTTATCGTCATCTTGCCCAGCAGCTGTTACATATTCAAAATAATAACGATACCCATTTTTGAGTATGAGAGCTTGATATTCTGTAGTAACACCGTTGCCGTAATTTAGCTGTAGCTCATTAATTTGTGCGGATACGCCCGAGATCTCCGACTTGTTGCTGTCTTTCAGAATATAAGCATCCGCTACAAAATTTTCTTTAGTTTTCATTTTCAGATCTTCAGCCCAGCTCTCTAGTGTAGAACCAGCAGGTGCCGAGGTAACTGCCACACTCAGATGACTTCCCTGCTTACTCTCGTAATAGAGATGCTGGTCGTCCTTACTCCAATCTGCGGGAACCTGTAGTGAAATCCCATAGTCCTCATTGTACGCGTCACGCAATCCACTTTTCACCGTAGAAAGATCACGGATTTTTTTGCTTTTAGTATCAAAAGAAGGCTGGAAAGAGTTAAGTAATCCTGTATATTTAGCAAAATCTTTATAATTAACTGCTTTGTTATCCGTCAAATAAATCTCGTAGAGTCGACCTTCAGCATATAACAGTCTGCTTTCCCAGAGCGCTCCACTGGAATCTTTACTGATCAATCTAGCATAAGGTACCGCGGCTTTGGGGAACGACTCCCGATCCAAAATCAGCTCCCCACCTGCCTCGACCTCCCGAACCAGCTGTTCCAACAGCCCATCCGTATCCACCGCAACCGCCTGGTCACTTACATGAATCTCCACATAATATAGATTGTCCGCACTTGAAAAGGTAGCCACACTTTCATCTCCACCGCTATTTCCAGCAATCAGCCCAGAGGGATAATTCAGTGTCCATTGAAAATAACTGTTTCCAATTTGAGTCTTACCAACATCGCTGTCAATCCCAGTATCCTCTGGCGTATCTTCTTCGTTGTCTATAGGAACTAGGGTAACCATTAGCTCACCCCCACTCCCTTGAGAGAGGGTCGCACCTAACACATCAGCTACAAAGCGTAGCGGTACCATCAGCACATCTGAAACCATCCGGGGCGCTGAGCCCAGTTTAACTTTGATCCCATTCTTCCAAGCGATATCACTCCCAATCGTCATCACCCCTGAATGAGCACCATAGGTTACTTTTACAACATTGTTCTGCTCTAAGGAAACAGTGCTGCCAAACGTCTTTTTAAAAACCCCAAGCGGGACCATAACCGTTCCGTTCTCCGTATAAGGCCGCTCGATAACCACCTTCTTACCATTCACCGTAGCTGAAGTACTGCCAACTTTTAGACTCAGCTGTAGCTTATCTCCTTGTGAAGCTAATGCTGTTTGTATGGGTAATATAGAAAATAGCAATAATAAGGCCAGCATCGCACAAAATCCTTGTTTTAAAATTTTCAAGCCCATTTACCGTCCCCCTCTCCAGTTTGCTGATCACTCTTCCGCGTGCTCGTCCCCATCCGTTTCATAATCATCTCCGCTTAACAACGGATCACCTTGAGTGAGCACGAGTTTACGGACGACGATATCCCCATCGCTTTGCATAACCAGCCGCACAGTTGCTCCCGGCAGGTAGCTTTTGAACAATTCATTAATATCAACTAGTGAGACCACACGATGCCCATCGATGCTATACAAGACGTCCCCTTCAGCAACCCCTGACTTGAGCGCTTCTGAAGACACCACCTTAGTGACGGACAGCGGGTCCAGCGTTGGCAATCCCACAATCGTAGACCAGCTTGCCTCCAGCTCTAGCCCAAGACTCGGATGCTGTACCTCACCATATTTTAAAAGCTGGTTCATAATATACTGCACAGTATTCGTTGGAATCGAAAACCCCATATTTTCCACACCCACCGCTGAGTATTTCAGGCTGTTGATTCCCAGCACCTCACCCTTCATATTTACAAGCGGCCCTCCGCTGTTTCCGGGATTAATCGCAGTGTCACTCTGGATAAGACGATACGCCGCATCTACCTCACGGTTAAGACCACTTATAACGCCTACTGTCGCTGAGTTTCGTAGAGAAAAGCTAATCGGTGTTCCGATAGCAATAACCTTCTCCCCAACCACTGTTTTGCCACTCGCTGGAATAAACTTGGCGGGCTTTAAATGGGTGGCATTGATTTTGATCAGCGCCAGATCACTAACTTCATCCAGATAGGTTTCTTTAACGCTGTAGGTTTTGGAGTCCGAAGTGACCACTATGGCATTTTGCAGATCCTTGATTACATGAGCATTGGTTACAATCCATCCGTTCGATTTCACAATGATGCCGGAGCCATGCGTCAGATTGTACCGATCATCCGGGCCACTATTACCGCCACTCTCGTCTTTACCGATAATGCCCACAACAGAAGGAGTGATACTTTTAATAATTCCAGGTATCGGATCTTCTGCCCCTGCTTTACTAACTACCTTACTAGTACTATCAAAAGCAAACACCGACTGACTCCATACTCCCGATAGCACTACGCCGCACAGTAATAGACCTAATCCTTTCTTCACCAGCTTCTCCCCAACACTCCTCATTCCTCACCAGACCCTCTCTTTGCTCATGGATAAATTTTACATTATATTATTTGAAAAAAGACGCCTTCAATGCGCCCATGGCGTTAAAGGAGTCTTTTGGTGCAAAGCTGTTCAATTTAGTTCTTTCATTAACTTAACCAATGCATCACCATGGCATAGTCAGAGATCACAAAAACCAGCAAGCTAACGGCTCCAAAACCAATGGCAAATTTGTTCTTCTGGGGAGCTTTCAATAGTCGAACAACCCCGACCAAAATCAAGATGGTAAATAAAATCATAAACACATCAAAGGTATGAAATTTAGACGGTCCTTGCGCGGCAACTTCTGCAAGCAGCATAACCTTACCTCCTCAAAAATGTTGTCAAGCAAGATCCAGTAATCCCCATATCACCTTCTATGTTATCGCTACCATTTGGGCGATGCAATAGGTTTTGTAGAAAAATTATGTATTTGTCGTAAAAAATATATTTTATCCCTGCAAAATCCGTAATAACGATGAGATTGATCACTGACAATTGGGGTGGATTAGTGAAAGTACTGTGAGTCCAATCAACTCTATCGTCATAAAGGTTACAATAGAAAGTCCGTTAACTGCTTTAGAGATGAGATAAATTGAGCAGTGAATTGGAATTAAAATTCAGAACTTAGAACTTAGAACTTAGAACTCTGGGCTCGAAATTTAGGCTTTAATGAATTAGGGAAATTGTCCCTAATATTGACCGATTATCAGCTCATTTTGTGATTATCAGGGAGGTTTTCCCTAATCTAATAAACAGTTATTTGATAGAGTGATATGAATGATTAATTATTCGGTTTTCAAGGAACTTTTGACCCTAATGTTAATCACTTACCCGTTAACCCTATCAACAGAATACTCCTCATTGAATCTTACTACGAACATGTCCTACATATGCCTACCTTACCTATTATTAAATCCATTTTTTCTATAGAATCCGTATAACTTTTGCTAGAAAGATCACATCATATATCTATGAGCCGTCTTTCGTATAATTACCGGATAATCCTACAACAAAAGCCCCGGCAAGATACCGAGGCCTTATATACATAGGTTATATTACTTACTGTTTATTTAGAGGGTTTCCGCCGTCTCAAGCATAAGCGCTTCGGTCCGCTCTGTATCACGAATCAGAACCGGCTTCAGATACTTACCTGTGTAAGACTCTGTGACTGTAATGATCTTCTCCGGTGTCCCTGTTGCCAGGACGGTACCCCCGCCGCTACCACCTTCCGGTCCCATATCGATGATATAATCCGCTGTCTTGATTACATCCAGATTATGTTCAATAACAAGAACCGATTCTCCGGAATCCACCAAACGATGCAATACCTCAAGCAGACGACCAATGTCATCTACATGCAGGCCTGTTGTAGGCTCATCCAAAATATAAAGTGTTTTACCCGTGCTGCGACGGTAGAGCTCAGAAGCCAACTTTACCCGCTGTGCTTCACCACCGGATAAAGTGGTTCCCGGTTGACCAATCTTAATATACCCAAGTCCTACATCCATCAATGTTTGCATTTTACGATGGATACGCGGGATATTTACAAAAAACTCTGTTGCGTCCTCTACCGTCATCTCTAACACATCTGAAATGTTTTTGCCTTTATATTTCACTTCTAGTGTTTCCCGGTTATACCGTTTGCCCTTACATACTTCGCAAGGGACATACACATCCGGCAAGAAGTGCATCTCAATCTTAATGATCCCGTCTCCACGGCAAGCTTCACAACGTCCGCCTTTTACGTTAAAGCTGAAGCGTCCCTTTTGGAAACCACGTACCTTAGCCTCATTTGTCTTGGAGAACAGGTCCCGGATGTCATCGAATACACCTGTATAGGTTGCTGGGTTGGAACGCGGCGTCCGCCCGATTGGCGACTGATCGATTTCAATAACTTTATCGAGATTTTCTAGTCCACGAATTTCTTTATGCTGACCAGGACGCACCTTCACAGCCTTATTCAACTGCCGTGCCAGACTCTTGTAAAGAATCTCGTTGATAAGCGAGGATTTACCAGAACCCGATACACCTGTCACCGCTGTAAATACACCTAATGGAATCTTCACATTCACATTTTTCAGGTTATTCTCTTTAGCACCACGTATTTCTACCCAGCGATCATCGGTAGGACGGCGTTTAGCGGTAACCGGAATAAATTTACGTCCGCTTAAATATTCACCCGTTAATGAATTCGGATCTTTCATAATCTCTTCTGGCGTCCCTTGAGCCATAACTTGTCCACCATGAATACCTGCGCCCGGACCAATATCAATAATGTAATCCGCTGCCATCATCGTGTCTTCGTCATGCTCTACAACAATCAGCGTATTGCCTAAATCACGCATATGCGCAAGCGTAGAGATCAGGCGATCATTATCTCGTTGATGCAAACCAATACTTGGCTCATCCAGAATGTACAATACACCCATGAGACTTGAACCGATCTGAGTAGCCAACCGAATACGCTGCGCCTCACCACCGGAAAGCGAACCCGCTGCACGGCTAAGCGTCAAATAATCCAAGCCTACATTCACAAGGAATCCAAGCCGATTGCAGATCTCTTTTAAAATGAGATTGGCGATGGCTGTTTCTTTTTCGCTCAATTTTATCTCTTCAAACCAATGCTGACAGTCTCCTATTGAAAGGTCCGTAACATCAGAAATATTATGATCATTGATAGTCACAGCTAATATTTCTTTTTTCAGACGTTTACCTTTACATACATGACATGGCTTAGCACTCATAAATCCTTCGATAAATTCACGAATACCATCCGAAGCAGTTTCACGGTAACGCCGCTCGAGGTTAGGTATAATCCCTTCAAAAGCAACCATCGCATCTTTCTTTTGACCGAAATCATTTTCATAACGGAAGCGAACCTTCTCACTGCCTGTACCATTCAGTAATTTATTCATATGATCAGGTGTCAGACTGCTTACCGGAACGTTCTGAGGAATTTTAAAGTGTTCACAAACCGACTTCAGAAATTGCGGATAGTAATTAGAAGTACTTCCAGTCCAAGCTAAAAAAGCACCTTCTTCAATGGATTTCTCAGCATCAGGAATAAGCAGGTCTGGATCGACCACCATCTTCATGCCAAGTCCATCGCACTCTGTACAAGCTCCAAACGGACTGTTGAAAGAGAACATCCGTGGTGCCAACTCTTCAATACTAAAACCACAAATTGGACAAGCAAAGTTAGAGCTGAAAAGCAGCTCTTCCTGGCCGATGATATCAACAAGGATTTTACCGCCCGAAAGCTTAAGCGCCGTCTCCAGTGAATCCGTCAGCCGGGTCTCCACATCGTCTTTAACAACGATCCGGTCTACCACAACTTCTATTGTATGTTTTTTATTCTTTTCTAGTTCAATATCCTCTGACAGATCTCTTAGCTCCCCGTCCACACGCACACGTACGAAGCCTTGCTTAGAGATATCTGTGAAAAGTCCTTTATGCTCACCTTTACGTCCTGAAATGATTGGCGCCAGGATCTGTAACCGAGTTTTCTCTGGATACTGCATAATCCGGTCTACCATCTGTTCAACGGTCTGGGAGGTAATCTCAATGCCATGCTCTGGGCAATGGGGATGACCAATACGTGCAAAGAGCAGCCGCAAATAGTCATAAATCTCCGTAACTGTACCTACCGTGGAGCGTGGGTTCCGGCTTGTTGTCTTCTGATCTATAGATATCGCCGGGGACAAACCATCAATCGAATCCACATCTGGTTTCTCCATTTGTCCCAAAAACTGACGTGCATAAGCCGACAAAGATTCAACATAACGCCGTTGTCCTTCAGCATAAATCGTATCAAATGCAAGCGATGATTTACCTGAGCCGCTAAGTCCCGTCAGCACGACGAAACGGTCACGTGGAATCGTCACATCGATGTTTTTGAGATTGTGCGCCCTCGCGCCTTTAATTACAATATTTTCGTTCGCCAACGGAACCTCTCCTTTTAAAAAAACTATTTCAACTTTATTTCAAAATATTCTCAAAGCCTTTTCAAAGCCTTTCGATCCCTCCCAAACCCTCCCTTCCAAGGGAGGGCCCCAAGGGTTGCACCCTCTGGACACCCGCATTTTCTGGAGAAGGAGTATGGTGGGACGTAACTTAGTGACTACAATGCTCAGAGCGCTTATCCCTACGGGACCGCTTGGACGTTAGCGCACTAACTAAAGACAGGTACATGCAACTGTCATAAACGTTGCATGGTGCTGTCCCTGCGGGATACGCATAAGTGCCAAGTTCATTGCATGGTGCTGTCCCTGCGAATACGCATAAGTGCCAAGTTCATTGCATGGTGCTGTCCCTGCGAATACGCATAAGTGTCATAAACATCGCGGGATACGCGACCCTCTATTGATTCAAAAAGAACGGTCTAGGACAGCACCGTTCAATACCTATTTTAAATATCGGTGATACATTAATAGTTTATTACTCAGCCCGAAGCTCCAGCAATGCGTCGCGTAGCTCTGCCGCGCGTTCAAATTGCAGGTTCTTGGCAGCGTCCTTCATTTCAGCTTCCAGACGCTGGATCAGACTTTGTTTTTCTTTCTTATTCATCTTGCCACCAACACCTGTGAGATAATCAGCTTTAGACTCAGCAACCTTCGTTGCCTCGATGATGTCACGCACTTTTTTATTAATAGTGGTTGGGGTGATGCCATGTTTCTCATTATGGGCAATCTGAATGGCGCGACGGCGCGATGTTTCGCTCATCGCTTTTTCCATCGAATCAGTGATCCGATCACCATACATGATTACACGACCCTCAGAGTTACGAGCCGCACGGCCAATCGTCTGAATTAGTGAACGTTCGGAACGAAGGAACCCTTCTTTATCGGCATCGAGAATTGCAACTAAAGATACCTCCGGTAAGTCGAGACCTTCTCTCAGGAGGTTAATCCCTACCAGTACATGGAACGTACCGAGACGAAGATCCCGCAAGATCGCCATCCGTTCCAGTGTCTTGATGTCAGAGTGCATGTAACGAACCTTAATCCCGATTTCCTTAAAGTAGTCTGTCAGATCCTCCGACATCTTCTTCGTCAAAGTGGTAACGAGTACACGTTCATCGCGTTCAACCCGGTCACGGATTTCGCTAATCAGATCATCAATCTGACCTTCTGTAGGACGGACCTCGATGATTGGATCCAATAGACCAGTCGGACGGATAATCTGCTGCACCATAGTTTCGCAGTGTTCCATTTCATAAGGTCCAGGTGTCGCGGAAACGTAAATGATCTGGTTTACTTTATCTTCGAACTCTTCGAACTGAAGCGGACGGTTATCCAGTGCAGAAGGCAGACGGAAACCATGCTCTACCAACACTGTTTTACGCGCCCGGTCACCGTTATACATCGCCCGAATTTGCGGAAGGGTAACATGGGATTCATCTACGACGATTAACATATCATCAGGAAAATAATCCATTAACGTATATGGAGTTGCTCCCGGTTCCCTGAAGGTTAGTGGCCCGGAATAGTTCTCGATCCCCGAACAGAAACCCACTTCCTTCATCATTTCAATGTCGTAACGTGTCCGTTGTTCCAAACGTTGCGCTTCCAGAAGCTTGCCTGCGTCACGAAGCACGGTCAGCCGCTCTTCTAGCTCCCGTTCAATATTGACTATTGCTACACGCATCGTTTCTTCCTTGGTAACAAAGTGAGAAGCCGGAAAAATGGCGACATGATCGCGTTCACCGATCAATTCGCCCGTTAAAACATCTATTTCAGTGATCCGCTCAATCTCATCCCCAAACAATTCAACACGAATCGCATGTTCACCCTGAGAGGCTGGGAAGATCTCAACCACATCACCACGTACACGGAATGTTCCGCGTACAAAATTGATATCATTGCGCTGGTATTGAATATCCACCAGTCTGCTCAGAATCTCATTGCGCGGTTTCTCCATCCCAACCCGCAAGGACAACAGCAAGCTTCCGTATTCCATTGGTGAACCGAGACCGTAAATACAAGACACACTCGCTACAATAATAACGTCACGCCGTTCGAACAAGGAGCTTGTCGCGGAGTGGCGAAGTTTATCAATCTCTTCGTTAATACTGGAATCTTTCTCAATATAAGTATCGGAGGAGGGAATATACGCCTCTGGTTGGTAATAGTCGTAGTAGCTGACGAAATAGTCTACCGAATTATTCGGGAAAAACTCCTTAAACTCACTTGCCAGCTGGGCAGCCAGTGTCTTGTTATGCGCAATAACCAGCGTGGGGCGATTTAATTTGGAAATAACTTGCGCGACAGTAAAGGTCTTCCCTGTACCTGTCGCTCCCAGCAGCGTCTGGTGCTTCTTACCCTGCCGGATGCCTTGTAGTAATTCATCTATGGCATGAGGCTGATCGCCCTGGGGTGTATACTCGGACTCCAATTCAAAAGTCTTCGTACTGACGACAATATCACTCATTTGCCCGTCTCCCCTCTATCGTCTAAACTAGATTAATATATTATAATTGTTGTCTGAATCTTCTCTCTCCATACGACAGTAAAAAATATGGAAGATAAGAATATGTGTTCCCGTTCATTATACAGTGTTGCTTAGATCGATGCAAACCATAATACACAGAAATGTTAGGAGCTTGAAGCATGGATATTACCGCAATAATCGGCCTAGTGGCCGGACTGGCTGCGCTAATCGGCGGCTACCTCTGGGAAGGCGGAAGCCTTTCCGGACTGCTGCAGCTTAATGCAGCTTTGATTGTATTTGGAGGTACGATTGCTGCCGTAATGATCAGCTTCCCGGCAGCTAAGCTACGCTCCATTCCCGCCGCTCTGCGCATGGCTTTTGGCCGCAATCCTGAACGTGATGAAGAGAAAGCAGAAGAGCTTATCGCAATGGCCACAGTGGCCCGCCGCGGCGGCGTTTTAATGCTCGAAAAACAAGCGGAACTGCATCCTGATCCTTTTACACGCGAAGGACTGTTGCTTATCGTCGATGGCACTGACCCTGAGCAGGTAAGACAGATTTTGGAATTGGAAATGGATGCGAAAGAATTGAAGCATGAAAGCTACGCCAAGATTTTTGAAGCCGCTGGCGGATATGCTCCAACGATGGGGATCATCGGTACAGTTATGGGACTCATTAGGGTACTGGGCAACCTTACGGACCCATCAAATCTAGGTACCTCTATCGCAGTAGCGTTCACTGCAACACTGTACGGAGTAGCCATCGCTAATCTAATATTTTTACCCATTGCTTCCAAAATCAAATCCCGCAGCCAAAGTGAGCTGCATAGCATGGAGATGCTGCTAGTAGGCATTCTTTCTCTACAGAACGGGGATCATCCGCTGCTGGTGCGTAAAAAACTGAACTCCTTCATTTCAGACACCACCACAGATGACCGTGCAGAAGCAAGAGGTTTTATATGAGACAAAGAGACCGGCGCAAACGGCGGGAAGAGAATCGAGAAAGCCGTGATCGTTGGATGATTACTTACGCTGATCTAATTACACTTTTACTTATATTTTTCGTTATATTGTATGCGATGAGCAGCCTGGACACTGACAAATATAATATCGTGACCGGCTCTTTATCCCAGACTTTCAAGTCGAGCAGCACTGTTCTTGAAGGCGGGGATGGTATTTTAGATGCTGGAAAGACCCCTGACAACAAACCAGAGAGTACAGATGGGAATGCGAACGCAACTGCAAAACCAAATGACGGTTCTGATGAACAAACGGAGAATGAAACACCTTCAGCACGGGAGTTGGCTTTTCGAGAACAAGAGGCGAAGCTTGCTGAGTTAATGGGTGTGATCACCCACTATGTGGAGGAGAATAATCTCGGTGAACAAATATTTGTAGCCGACAAACCGCAGGGCATAGAAATCACGCTCAGCGACCGTTTTCTTTTTGATGTGGGTAAAGCAGATGTGAAGTCCCCAGCCCTTCCTGCTCTTCAGCAGTTGTCTGGCTTATTTAAAGATATCGGGGCAACGATCAGCATTGAAGGACATACGGATAATACACCAGTGTCATCAGCTTCACGTTATAACGACAATTGGGAGCTATCGGGTGCTCGTGCGCTTTCTGTGCTGCGCTTTTTCTTAGATAATGAAGGACTGAACCCGGACACTTTTCAATATGCAGGTTATGCCGATACCCGACCAACAGCAGATAATACTACGGTAGCAGGCAAACAGAAAAATCGACGCGTAGAGATCATTGTACTTCGACAGCTTCAAGAGGTGGAATAAAATATAGTTGCTTGCGCTCAGAGCTAAGTTCGGCGGCAGGGGCCTTTGCAATTACCACATTGAGCTTACAAGGGGCTTCATCCAATTTAATTAGGGAAAACCTCCCTGATTATTCACCTATTATCGTATCCAATCGCGGAATGAGGGAATTTCTCCCTGATTATTACTCTTTTTAGTCTGAAATAGTGGTTTTACCCAGATGATAGGGAGGAATTCCCTAAAACCCTAACTCTCACGCTATAATCGTCTAAAATGAGGGAGGTTTTCCCTAATTCCATACTCCACTAGACCCTCAAACCACTCGATTGGGTTTACGAATACTCGCACAATCCACATAAGAAACACAAACAGCAAGTCCCCGAATCACAGAAACTTGCTGCTAAGAATATCACACTTGATCAGACTATTTTCCGTCCCCGATTTCCAATTATTCAGCAACTAACGCGCTATAACCAGCTGCATCTAACAGACCTTTTACAGCATCAGCATACTCTCCATCAACTTCAATCTCAAAAATCCAACCCCCGCCATACGGCTGATCATTGATAAGCTCCGGACTAGCTTCTAATCCATCATTCACCTTGGTAACCGTCCCAGAGACGGGCGAATACAACTCCGATACCGTCTTAACGGATTCGATACTGCCTACGCTGTCACCGGCCGAAATGGTCGATCCTACCTCAGGAACCTCAACAAATACGATGTCGCCTAATAAATGCTGAGCATGGTCCGTAATCCCAACACGTACTACTCGCCCTTCTACTTGCTGTGCCCATTCATGCTCTTCGCTGTAAAGAAGGTTGTCTAATACTTCACTCATTTCAAGCCGCCTCATTTCCAATTTGGAGTTCTAAATTTAGTTATAGCCTAAGTTATCCCGGCTCACAATGTCAATATTACTAACAGGAAATTTAAATTTGTCATTTTTTCGACGTTTTCTTGTTGACAGCGCCCGACTATACCCGTTTAATGGAGACATACAAGAAGAAATGACGTTGTCGTCTTTTTATAGACAATAACCGTTTCTCGAAGAAATATAATTGCGGATGATGGCATAGGGAGAGACTGTCTCACTTGAAGACGGCGCCGAAGGAGTAAGCCCTAACAGGGGTGAATCTCTCAGGCAAAAGGACCTTTGTCGGACGTATCTCTGGAGAGCATCAGACGCAAGGCTAGATGCGTCAGATCACCAACGGGGAAACCTGCAAGCTAGTTACGGCAGGGTAACTCTCAGGTACAAAGGACAGAGCAGAAAGCGATTTGTGCATTTATGCATGATTGCTTCTGCCTGTCCTTTTTTTCGTATGTAATCAGATCAAGGGGAGTGACGACATGGATGCTTTGAGAAGAACACCTTTTTATGATCTCTATTCCGCTTATACGGAGTACAGGTGCATTGACTTCGGTGGCTGGGAGCTGCCAGTACAGTTTACAGGTATCGTGAAAGAGCACGAAGCCGTTCGCCAGCAGGCTGGGCTGTTCGATGTCTCGCATATGGGTGAATTCATGGTGATTGGGAGCGGTGCAGAAGACTTTTTGCAAAAAATGACAACCAATGATGTCAGCCGCCTTACAGATGGTGCGGCGCAATATACGCTGCTCTGTTATCCAAATGGCGGAGTTGTCGACGACCTACTCGTGTATCGCCTAAGCGAAGGGCATTATATGCTCGTCGTTAATGTCTCCAACATCGACAAAGACTTCCAATGGCTGCAAGAGCATTTGACCTCTGAATTCGGCGAAGTCACGCTCACTAATGTCTCTGACGAGACGCTTTTGCTCGCCTTGCAGGGTCCTCTGGCAGAGACCATTCTCGCGGAAGTTACTGATGCTCCTATTTCAGCACTCAAGCCTTTCCATTTCATCGAACGCGCTACCGTTTGCGGTGTAGAGGTACTTATCTCCCGTACGGGTTATACCGGTGAAGATGGCTTCGAGATCTACGCTCCGCTGGAAGGTGCAGAAACGTTATGGAACGGACTGCTTGCAGCAGGCGCGCCCCACGGATTAACACCTGCTGGACTGGGTGCACGGGATACCCTACGTTTTGAGGCAAAATTACCACTGTACGGTCAGGAGCTATCCGCTGACATCACCCCGCTTGAAGCAGGAGTACAGTTCTTCGTGAAGCTGGACAAAATAGACTTTATCGGACGCGATGCACTAATACAGCAAAAAGAAACTGGGATTCCCCGTCGCCTTGTCGGCCTAGAAATGATTGATCGAGGCATTCCACGCTCCCATTATCCTGTTTGGGCAGATGGGGTTAAGATTGGTGAGGTCACAACCGGAACACAGTCCCCTACGCTGAAACGTAACCTGGGGTTGGCTTTGATTGATGCTGCTTACAGTGAAATAGGCACAGAGGTTTACGTAGAGATACGCGGTAAGCAGCTTAAGGCTGTAGTGATTAAGGCCCCTTTTTACAAGTATAAACGCCTTTAGCGTCCATATAAGGACGGTGAGCTTTTAAGCGAGAAATAGAAGAATAAAGTATAGCGTGAAAATTGTACTTTCTTATATTTTAAAAAAGCCAAGGAGTGAAACCTTAATGAAGCACCGTTATCTGCCCATGACAGAACAGGACCGCGTAGAGATGATGGAGGCCGTCGGGATTCAGTCTATAGATGAGCTGTTCTCCGATATTCCTGAAGCGGTACGTTACCAAGGCACTATGCCGATGTCTGAACCACTCGATGAATACGCCCTGCTGCGCCACATGAAAGGGTTGGCTGACCAAAATGCCGACTTTGATTCTCACGCCAGCTTCCTCGGCGCCGGATTATACGATCATCACATCCCTGTGGTCATCAACCATGTCATTTCCCGTTCTGAATTCTACACTGCCTACACTCCTTATCAACCGGAGATCAGCCAAGGTGAGCTGCAAGCGATCTTCGAATTCCAATCCTACATTTGCGAACTAACCGGTATGAAAGTTGCCAATGCCAGTATGTATGATGGCGCTACAGCTTTATCCGAAGCAGCGGTTCTCGCGGCTGGTGCTACCAAACGCAAAAAATTAATCGTCTCCCGTACCGTTCATCCTGAGGCTCGCCAAGTGCTACGTACTTCGGCTAATGCTTGGGGTCTGGAGGTGGTGGAGATTGACTATAAAGACGGTGTTACCGATCAAGCTAAACTTGCTGAAGCTATCGATGGTGATACTGCCGCAGTACTGGTGCAATCGCCTAACTTCTTCGGTAGCATTGAGGATCTTCGCTCGGTTGAGCCGCTGATTCACGCGGTTAAAGGTCTTCTTGTAGTCAGCGCCAACCCAATAGCTCTTGGTGTACTTGAAACTCCGGGCAAACTTGGAGCCGACATCGTAGTCGGTGATGCTCAGCCACTCGGTATTCCAGCTTCTCTCGGGGGTCCAACTTGCGGATTCTTTGCCGTAGCTGATCACCTGATGCGCCGCATGCCAGGCCGGATCGTTGGCCAAACGGTAGACCGTAACGGTAAACGTGGCTTCGTTCTTACACTTCAAGCGCGTGAACAGCATATTCGTCGTGAAAAAGCGACATCGAATATCTGCTCCAATCAGGCACTGCTGGCTCTCTGCGCATCCGTCTACTTGTCCGTTATGGGCAAAGAAGGCATGCGTGAAGTAGGCGAGCTAAACATTCGCAAAAGCCATTACGCTGCTAATAAACTTAGCGGACTAACAGGTGCTGAACTTGCCTTCTCCTCCCCATTCTTTAACGAATTTGTTGTGAAGCTTCCTGAAGGCAGCAGCGTGACCGCTATTAATTCTAAGCTGCTGAAGGACGGTTATCTCGGCGGTTATGATCTGGGTCGTGATTATCCTGAACTTGCTGGACATATGCTGGTTGCCGTAACGGAAAAAAGAAGCAAAACCGAAATCGACCAATTCGCTAGCGCACTGGAGGGCTGTTTATGAAACCGGAGCAAAGTCTAATTTTTGAATTAAGCCGTCCGGGCCGCTCGGCCTACTCCTTGCCACTATGCGATGTACCACAGGAAGAAACCTTGGAGTCCCTGATTCCATCAGGTTTACTCCGTAGCGAACCCGTCGTACTTCCAGAAGTATCGGAAGTGGATGTCATTCGCCACTACACTTCTCTTTCACGTCGTAACTTTGGTGTAGACAATGGCTTCTATCCACTCGGTTCATGCACGATGAAATACAATCCGAAGATTAACGAAGATGTTGCCCGCTTCTCCGGCTTCGCCAAAATTCATCCCTACCAACCGGAAGAAAGTATTCAAGGCGCACTGGAATTAATGTATACCCTGCAAAATGATCTGTCCGCGCTGACGGGCATGGATGCTGTATCCTTACAGCCTGCCGCAGGTGCTCATGGTGAATGGACCGGCCTCATGATGATCCGCGCCTACCATGAAAGTCGCGGCGAGACGCGTACTAAGGTTATCGTGCCGGATTCCTCGCACGGAACCAATCCTGCTAGTGCCTCAGCAGCAGGACTTGAAACGATCACGATCCCTTCCACAGATAAAGGAATGGTCGATCTTGAAGCACTGAAGGCAGCCGTCGGTAGCGACACAGCCGCACTGATGCTGACTAACCCAAGCACACTCGGCTTGTTCGAGACCCAAATTGTCGAGATTGCTGAGATCGTGCATGAAGCAGGGGGCTTACTCTATTACGATGGAGCCAACTCCAATGCCATTATGGGCATTACCCGCCCTGGCGACATGGGCTTTGACGTTGTGCATCTGAACTTGCATAAGACAATGAGCACCCCACATGGCGGTGGCGGCCCTGGGGCCGGACCAGTCGGCGTAAAATCCATCTTGATTCCATTCCTACCACAACCTACTGTGGTGAAGAGTGAAGATAGCAGCTTCTCACTCGACTTCGGCGGACCCGAATCCATTGGACGCGTGAAAGCTTTTTACGGAAACTTTGGTATTCTGGTTCGTGCCTATGCCTACATTCGCACCTATGGTCCAGACGGACTACGTGAGGTATCCGAAAATGCCGTGCTGAATGCGAACTATATGATGCACCGTCTGGCGCCGTATTTTGAAATCCCATATCCGGGTGTATGTAAGCATGAATTCGTTATGTCCGGCAAAAACCTCAAGCAATATGGCGTGCGCACCTTAGACGTTGCTAAACGATTGCTCGACTTCGGCTACCACCCGCCAACCGTGTACTTCCCTCTGACCGTTGAGGAATGCATGATGATCGAGCCGACGGAAACCGAAAGTAAAGAAACGCTAGACGGCTTCATCGATACGATGATTCAGATCGTTAAAGAAGCGCAGGAGACACCGGAAATCGTAATCAACGCACCGCATACCACAGAGATTAGCCGTTTGGATGAGACACAGGCTGCGCGTAAGCCGGTTTTGAATTGTTCTTGCGGTTAATATTTCAATAATAAATCGAGTAGGAGGGGGCGGCGAGCCCCCGGCCTCTCACACCACCGTACGTACCGTTCGGTATACGGCGGTATTCCGTAAGGAGTTGTATCTGTCCAATACACTCTTTAATCCATTGGATTCCCAATATTGGTTATTCAATGCACGTTGCAGAATTGGACTCCCTGCAATTCGCCAATACCCTTTCCGAGTATTTCCCCACTCAAAAGGCTTATATCCTTAGGCACGCCTAAGGATATAAGCCTTTTGACTTTGGTTCTCGGGCTCTTCCATTGCTTCCAGAGACACATTCGCAATCTCCTTCGAATCCACATATCCATCGCTTTAAAGGCACTTGGCGTATCCGCCAGCGAGAAATATCCGTGCCATCCCATCAAGTATCGATTGAGCTCCTGGATTCGCTCTTCCGTTCGCATCGCTTTCTTCCGGGACGTTATCTCCCGAATTCGAGCCTTCGCTTTCTGCAAGGACTGTTTTGCTATCCTCACCTTGGGCTCTTTATCGCTACTAAAGCAAAACCCAAGAAATTTCCGTCTCCATGGGCGGTCCACCGCACTCTTCGCTTGGTTCACCTTTAGTTTTAGTCTTGTCTCAATGAATCTGGTGACGGATGCCTTCACTCGCTCTCCTGCTCTTAGTGTTTTCACATAGATGTTACAGTCGTCCGCATAACGGACGAAGCGGTGTCCACTTTTCTCGAGTTCCTTGTCGAGCTCGTCCAAAACGATGTTAGATAACAACGGACTGAGTGGACCACCTTGCGGTGTCCCTTCTGTTGTCGTATTTACTAGCCCGTTCTCCATCACACCTGACTGAGGATATTTACGAATCAGCAGGAGAACTTTCTTGTCCTTCACTTTAGCCGAAATCTTCATCATCAGTCGGTCATGGTTGACGCGATCAAAGAATTTCTCCAAGTCTAGATCGACTACGAATCGATATCCCTCTTTCATGAATGCTCTGGCTTTCCTTACCGCATCATGCCCTTGTCTTTTCGGACGAAATCCATAACTATCGGCTGGGCGCACTAAATAAAGGAGACCACTTAACACGTGGTCTCCTTTTCTCATATTAAAAAATGCTATTTTACATACAGAAGTTCTGGATTATGTACGGGATTAAATGAAAGTTTCTTAGTGAACTGCCAACGGTCAGTTACATTCATTTTGTTATATATGCTCTTCACTACATTTCTAACTGTACCTTCACTAATTCCCAACTCGTTAGAAATACGCAATGCACTTTTTTCACATAACCACATTTGAGCCACCTCTTTTTCTCGGGCAGTCAAGTTGAATTGTTCAAAACTAAACTCTAGTTTAAGTAACTGCATCTCAGGGTTACTCCACATCCATTTCTCGGTAACGTTTTCAGCTATCTGTTGCATAAATGGAATAGCAAATTCGATTTGCAGTCCTTTGTAGAAAGAAATATCTACATAGCCTCTTATAACACCATCTGAGTAGAGAGGAGAACATACACAGTTCCAATTAGAAAATATAGAATTCGTATGTTCGCTCCCTTTAACTACTCCAATAGAATTCATTTCCATAGAAAGTGAAACACCATTTAGCCCGAAATCCTGTTTGGCAAAACTCTTCCCAACTCTTATTCCTGCCTTATCAAATTCTTCTTTTATATGTACTGAAGAGAAATACAGATCGAGAATTCCCCCCATATCATCTGTTAGAAAAGCCGCAAAATCTACCGATATATACTTACTAATTTTAATCATCTCGTTATGTAGGGAAAGAATCATTGCCTCGTGATAAATAGATTCCTGGCCAATCTCCTCAAAAGAGTGCGCACTCGTTCTTTGTGGGGCCTTTGAACTTTTGACTTTACCCAATGAAGAGATAGAATCCATTTGTTCCTTTTTTAGATCTTCAGCTGAACACCAAAGTTTTGTCTGATCGTATGTTACTGTCAATTCCAACTCCTCCTGATTTCCATCATTTATAATGTAAAATGATACCATTATATATTTAAATATTGAAGATTCAACCAACTATTAACATATTTATTCATATTAGTAAATATCCAATGGGGGATATTTTCAAACTTTGTTATAAAGACCATAATTACATTTGTAGAACTTAAATAACCGCTAGATGCCCCATTTATTATTAATAATTATCCTTACACTCTCTTCTATTCAATGTGCCTTAAGTCATAGAAAAAAGAAACCTCTAAGGAGATAACACAGTGGAATTGTATAAAATTAATGAAAAACAAACATTCCAGTATTTTAATTTAGTCTCATATCGCAACACTATTCCTTCCAGTTGTTTACATCATAAACTAAACGAATTTATCCTTTCACTAAACAACTATAACCTCCAAAAGAACGGTCCTTTAATCACTTCTACTCATTCTGTATCCCGAAATAATGGCATAGAGATGGTGGATTTTGAGATTATGGTACCAGTAAAAGGAGAAATTAAAAAAAATCCCCCTTTTATATATAAGAAAGAATTCAAGTTAATAAATGCAATTTGCTTGATGTATGAAGGTAAAATGAATGGCATCAATTCTGCTTATGAATTTTTAGTCAAATATATCTCTCAAAACAATCTACATCAAATAACATCCGCATATAATATAAACTTATCTGAAGGTACTAGTGAAAATATAAAAATAGATATTTGTATTGGCATCAATCCTAGTCTTCTTTAACTAGTCAAAACTCGTCTATCTCGAAAGGAGGTGAATAGAATGGAACTGAGTCTTAATAGTCAATTTTCAACATTGTCCAACATTGAAACGATGGAGATTTCCGGAGGTATAAATTGGGATAATGTTGCTTATGGAGTCTTGGGAATGGTAACCGTGGTAGCCGCTGTTACCACAGCACCAGTAACGATTCCTACTGCGATTATGGCAGTGGGTGGATCAATAGTATCTGGATATCTTACTGGTAGCGGACTAAAACATTAAATATCTGTTATAAGGAGTGAGGAATTAAATGCTTTCATATGCCCCTAGTTTTTCAGAACTTACACTTGAAGATAGTATCAATATTGATGGTGGCGTTGATTGGGCCAAGGTAGGTGCAGGAGTGTTAGGTATGGTTACAATCATGTCTGCTGTTGCTGCCGCACCAGTAACAGCCACAGCCGCAGTTGTCTACATAAGTGGTACAGTGGCTGCCGGATATTTAGTGGGTACTTCATTCTAAATTTTGATGGAGACATTCATCTTCAGATGGATATGTCTCCATCTTTTCTTCTATAAAAGAAGAGAATAATCATAAATAGATTGCGAGTGATTTTTTTGAAAATAGATAAATTAATATCGTATCTAATTAGAATAGACATTACTTTAGGGCTAGTAATATCATTCTTATTAATTGTAAGACCTAATATAATCCTCCCATCCCAATGGTTTATAATGAATTTCTTAATTTTTCTAACAGGTATATATATATATAAGAAAAATAAAAACAAGACATTTATAGCAGTTTTTATTTATGCTTTCATCTATTTTTCTTTAGTCATATTAGATATGTTAACTTCAAAAGGTATTATTCGAAGTGACAATAGATCTGGAGATATTTTATTAAGCGTAGGATTAGTGGCGTTAGGCCTGATCGGATTTTTCATTGCATTTTACATGAGCAACAAAGATAAATGATTCATTGTATAGCACAGGTCACAATATAAAATCATCATTTAATAATTGCTTTTCGGAGGATTATATGGCATTCACTAAATACCAATGTGTCAAACAACAAGATATTAAAGACTGCGGAGCTGCCTGTCTCGCCACTATAAGTAAAAACTATGGTCTCAACTATCCTATAACTAAAATTCGCGAGATGTCGGGAACCGATAAAATGGGTACCAGCGCCTATGGCCTTGTTAAAGCTGCTGAAAAATTAGGATTCACTGCCAAGGCTGTAAAAGGGACTCACGAGGCATTCTTCGAAGATTTCCCCCTTCCGGCTATTGCTCATGTGGTCATAGACCAAACTTTATTGCATTACGTTGTTATTCATAAAATCACAAAAAAAACAGTTGTCGTTTCGGATCCTGCGAAGGGCATTGTTAAATATACACCAGAAGACTTCTTTAAAATCTGGACCGGTGTTCTCATATTAATGGTTCCTACCCCTCAGTTCAAAAAGGGCGGTGAGTCCAAGGGTTTATTCACTCGTTTTTTTGGTTTACTTATTCCTCAGAGAAGAATGCTACTAGGAATTTTTTTGACATCCATGCTCTATACAATATTAGGTATATTATCAGCCTTTTATTTTCAATTTCTGCTAGATGAGATTCTTCCGTTTGGCTTAAAGAAGACTCTGAATATAGTATCCATTGGAGTAATCATTCTATATCTATTCAAAGTTTTATTGAACGCTTTTCGTAGTCACATTCTACTAACATTGAGCCAAAAGCTTGATATTTCGCTAATTCTCGGCTATTACCATCATGTGTTGAAGCTACCCATGAACTTTTTTGGTACTCGCAAGACGGGGGAAATCATCTCAAGACTTATGGATGCCTCTAAGGTACGGGATGCCATCTCCAGCGCAACCCTAACCATCATGATCGATATTATCATGGTTATTGCTGGGGGGATCATTCTTTATTCGCAAAGTGCCCTTTTATTTGGTGTAACTGTGCTGCTGGTTCCTTTATATCTAGCATTAGTGTGGGGATTCCACAAGCCATTCGACCGGTTAAACCGTGAACAAATGGAGAAAAACGCCCAACTTACCTCCTACATCGTTGAATCCATAGACGGTATCGAGACGGTCAAAGCCTACCATGCGGAGTCTAAAGTTGGCTTTGAGACGGAACAGAAATTCATCACGTTTCTGAAATCCGTGTTCAGCTTTGGTATTTTCAATAATATACAAGGCTCGCTAAAAGGTGTGGTTCAGTTGCTTGGAGGTGTAGCAATCCTCTGGGTAGGTGGTAATCAAGTAATAAAAGGAAATATGACCATGGGTCAACTTATCACTTATAACTCATTACTTGCTTACTTCCTTGAACCTATTCAAAATCTCATCAATCTCCAGCCTACCCTGCAAACAGCTGTTGTAGCGGCGGACCGATTGGGGGAAATACTCGACTTAGAAGCGGAGAAGCTTGAGGATGAGGACAAGAAGATTCAACCTGCTTCATTAAAAGGTGATATTAGATTTGATCGTGTCAGCTTCAGATATGGTACACGTTCCCTTGTACTTCATGATATTGATTTGAGACTTAGACAGGGCGAGAAAGTCGCCTTTGTCGGTGAGAGCGGCTCGGGTAAAACCACCCTGATCAAATTGATCATGCAATTTTACCAACATGAAAAAGGCGATATCTTAATTAACAACTACAATATTAAAGATATTCATTTAGATAGCTTGAGACAGCGAATCGCATATATATCACAGGATACTTTCTTTTTTAGCGGAACAATCCGGGAAAATTTATGTCTGGGTGTCAATCAGGATACGGATCTGGAACAAATTGTTTCGGCCTGCCAGACCGCACAGGCACACGAATTCATTAATCAGCTTCCACTCCGCTACAACACTTTGTTAGAAGAAAATGCTACTAACCTTTCCGGGGGACAGAAGCAGCGACTAGCTATCGCCAGGGCAGTTCTTAAACAGCCCGATATTCTTATAATGGATGAAGCCACTAGTAATCTGGATTCTACAACGGAGAAGGCTGTATCGGAGACGATTAATGCTTTTGAAGACATGACTACGATTATTATCGCTCACCGGTTGAGTACAATCATGCGTTGTGATCGGATTTATGTCATGGATCAAGGACGGATTATTGAGCATGGAACTCATCAGGAGCTTCTGGATTACCGTGAAAAGTACTATGAATTGTGGAAAGATCAACTCCCTGGAGTTGAACAAAAACAAGAACATAACCATCAATATGCCGCAGGAGTAGGCGAGGTGTCTCTTGTATGAGCGCACAAATACATAACTTATCAGAAATGACAGATAGCAGAGAAATCATGGAATCCAAGACCAGTCCTGTGATTTCCATTTTCATACTTATCTTATTCATTCTATTGGGGGCTGCGTTAGTCTGGTCCTATTTTGGCCAGATCGATGAAGTTGCCAAAGCCTCTGCTGTAGTTAGACCCAATGAAAAAGTCAGTACCATTCAGACTTCATCTATGGGAAAAGTGGAACAGGTATATGTCCATGAAGGGATGCAAATTAAGCAGGGCGAGCAGTTAATTTCCTTTGAGCATAAAGAACTTGATATAGAATTATCAAATCGTAATTCAGAAATCAATAAGCTCACTAAGAAACTGCACTATCTCGGGCTGTATAAACAAAGCATTAGCAATTTAGATAATCAGTTTTCTTCTGAACGTGCAGATGAGGGTTACTATTATGACATGGTAGAACAATTTCTCCTTGAATACAGCCAGCAGCAGCAGACCTTTCAAGGAACCCAGGATCAGCTTACAGCTGCCATTCACGAGAATATAGGCTTGCAAGATTCTGCTACCTTTAGTGCCGAATCTAGTTCGGATAAATCTCTTCAGAATAAAATTGAATTGGAACGAAAAAAGAAACTGCTAAATGTTGAAATTGCAAACGAGAAATTGCTTGTGCAATCCATCAAAGAGAATCAAAATCTTCTTCCAATTGAAGATACCAAACGGACGGAACAATATAATACATACCAAATTAAATATGTCCAACTGTCTAAACAATCTGCTGAGAAAAAAGAAATCTACAATCGTTCGCTCAGCTTGGGGGACCGCCTTGTGCCTCAATCCCAGATTACAGATGAACAGCATCAATATGAAAGTTCATATTTGCAAATCAACCAATTCCAAACCGAAGCCGTGCTCAGCTCAGAAAGCAATATCACCAATTACAATCAGCAATTGGTTGAAATAGAGGTCAGCCTCGATTTGCTAAAAAATGGGCACGATCCATCAGTTTCAGAACGAAAAACTTTAGAAATGCAAAAGAAACAGCTGACTGAGCAGCAAAATGATCTACTGAATCAAGAGAAGCTTAACCGTTCATCTGAAGCAACCTCATTGAAAAAACTGAAACTTGACCGTATTGTACAGATTCATTCAGCAGTAGAAGAAAATAAAAGAACCTTAATTACGCTGCAAGAGGCTGTTAAGGGACTTGAGCTTGAACGAGACAAAAGACTGCTCATAGCACCAATTTCCGGGACCATTAATATTTTAAAAGAAACCAGCATCGGGGACATGGTACAATCCGGCGAAGCCTTGATCTCCATTATACCTAGCAACGAGTCAAAATATAAAATGAGCATCGCTGTACCTAATGCTGAAGCAGGAAAAATAGCGATTGGCAATAAAGTTGATTTCAGCTTTTCAGCCTTTCCTAAACAAAATTTTGGTTCCCAAAAAGGTACGATTACATCTATCAGCACAGATTCAATTGTTCAGCAAGACGGTCTAAGCTACTATCTGGTGGAGGCAACGATATCCAATGACCCACTTGTTAATCGCAGAGGTGAACGTGGAGAGCTTCGTGTAGGGATGATAGCGCAAGCCTCTGTTATTACCGACTCCAAGAAGATCATTGATTTTGTTCTTGAAAAAATCAACTTAAAGGAATAGTGAGGTTGCCAGCTAAATGTTAAAGAAATCAGCTCTCTTGATACTCTCCTTCTTATTACTCCTATTGCCGCATTCCATTACAGTTTATGCTAATACGCAGGTATCTAGCGCAATAAAATCGCTTTCCATGGAAGAAGCAATCCAGCTAGCATTAACTAACTATGTAGATATCAAGCTCTCACAATGGAATATTGCAGAAACGGATTCCAAATTTTCATATGTATCATCTGAAGAGAAAAAGTTGGAGCAAAAAAATGTAGTCACAACCAGCGGGCTGCTGCCAGTAAATCCTGATATTTTTATCAATAGTATTCCTGGTTACGGTGATTTAAGTGAAGAAGAACAGGCAGGGGTCAATCAATCCATTCTCATTCAAATTATGATTAACACATCTCTGAATCAATGGGTTAGCGCTCAGAATGAAAGCCAAAACAGTTACAATCAAGAGACTAAAACAGTGCAGCTTAAGGAATTTCATGACCAGTTACGCACATTAGAAACAGATAAAGTAATTAATCAGTTACGACTTCAAAAAACAGAAGCCCTCATCCGCTACTATGCTGTGCAGAAATATTATCAACTCTCTTCTCTAAAAAAAACGATTGAATATGACAAACAAGAAAGCCAATATTGGTTTCAACAGTCTGAGGATACCTTGCGGTCCTATGAGCATGGTCTTCTGTCTAAGAGAAGTTTGGACGATTTTAATCGTAAAAACATAGTACAAAAATCTATTTTTGAACGTAACCTTCGAAGTTATGAAGCTCAGTTAGAACAATTTAAGCTTGAGTTAGGATTATCATCCTATTCAGAAGTCCTTCTAGATGATGTCATTTCCAGTACACCAGAGCCTGTGAATTGTAATACAGTAATTAGCCTCTCTAGTAATTATGATTTACGCGAAGAAGATGCACGTATCACACTCGCCAAAGATAATCTTGACGCAGCTAAAGCTTCCGATGCTGAACTCATCACTTATTATTCAGTCCTATGGTCTAGCCAGATTGCACACAAAAATATAGTACAACAACAACTCGAAGAAAAACTGGCTAGTTATAAGCCGGAAGCAAATGAAATTGATTTTGAATATTCAGAACTAAAAGAGCAGCAATTGGAACTCGTACGCGTCTCCCAGGATAATGATACTCTCCTAAATAGCGGGTTAATCTCAGCGGCTCAGGCAGATCAGGACAAGCTGGATTTACTAAACTTAAATCGGCAATTCGATAAGCAAAAAGTAAAGTACGGTTTATTCCAAGCAAAAGTTACTTTGGCTCTTAGTGGAGTTATCCTCTAATAACCATTAATTTATCATTCATAACCCAAAGGAGATATCACAAGATGAAAACCATATCTAGCCTAATCGCAGCAACTCTTCTTTCTACTGCTATCGCCTGGCCTGTCCATGCCGCAGAGAAGCCAATCTCCATTCAGATCAATCAGCAACAGCTCGCACTGAAGGGACAGGCTCCCTTCAATGATAATGGTACAATTGTCGTTCCTTTTCGCCCGGTTTTTGAAAAACTAGGACTTTCAATCGATTGGAATCAAACCACAGGTACCATAACAGGTACTAAGGAAGGGCTTACGATTACACTGCGACCAGGCAGCAAGCAGGCCAGCGTCAATGGTGTAATAACCCAACTCTCTGTTGCCCCTAAGCTCATCAATAATTCCACTTACATTCCGCTGCGCTTCGTTGGGGAGGCTACAGGTAATGAAGTCTCCTGGAATGCACACTCGAAGACAGTAACCATTACAGGCAAGACTAACCAGGTAAACCCGCAGGAAATTAATGCTTTTTTTGAAAAATACGTAACCTATACCAACATTGAGAATTATGAAGGGTTCATGAGCCTAATCGATAGCAAGTCTCCTCTTGTGGTCATCGGGCCACAGATTAAGAGCCAAATGGAGCAATACGATCTGACCATTTCACTTGATCAATTAGAGGTTATCAGCCTTCAACCCACAGAGGCTACGGTTCACACCGTTGAAACGACTACACACCTCAGCGGTCCATTCACCTTAGACAATACCACTGAATATATTTATAGCTTAACGCGTACTGCCAGCACTGAAGACTGGAAAATCAACAACCTGCAGATTAAAGGCGTACAATATATCCTCCCAGATAAACTGCTGAACGCTAAGCCAGCTGTGACGAAGTCGGATGAAACGGATATATTAGCTGTGCTTAAGAGCAACTTGGACTATACCAATGCAGAAAATATTCAAGGTGTGCTATCTACTATTGATCCTGAGTCCCCTGCTCTCGAACAAACCAAACAGCTCTTCAGCCAAATTTTCACAGTCTATGATCTAAAGTTCACTCTGGAATCTGCCAAAATCATTCATTATACCCAGGATACCGCAGCCGTATATATGGTTCAGACGAGCATCAAGCTTAAGGGTCCTGAGTTTCAGGATAACCGCTCCACCTCTGTCACAACGCTGAAGAAATCCAAAGCAGGCAAATGGATGCTGGATCAGACCTATCCGATTAGTGTAGACAAGTTAACTCCATAATTATAAGGATTTGTAACAAAACAAAAAAACGGCAAGCCCCATTAACCCGGAGGCTTGCCGTTTGCTTATCTAAAGCGCCGGAGCTCAATCTTACCCGCTTCCCCTACGTTCTCTGGCTGATACGGATATAGAACAGTTCCTAAATAGTTGGGACCACAATGGCCAATCTTTCAATCAATTCCCATCTCTCGCTGATATTCATCTTACTGTAAATACTCTTAACGATATTCCGCACAGTTCCCTCTTTCACATTAAGGTCGTTGGAAATTTGCAGCGCCCCTTTTCTTAGTGCCCAGTGATACGCTACCTCTCTCTCTCTAGGGGATAATCGATACAAATCACACTTCTCCTGAAATATGTACTCAATTAACTTCGGGCTTCGTTCCTTCAACTTCAACACAATCTTTTCGGATAATTGTTTAATAAAGAGAATCGAAAAACCAAGTTGCCTCTCGGCTTCAAATGAGATGTCTATATATCCACATATACAATCATTTATCATTATAGGAGCGCATACACAATTCCACTCTTTAAACATTGGCATACTATGCTCTTCTCCACGCACTACTGCAATTGACTCAACCTCCATCGCTAAAGAAACTGCATTCACTCCAGAGATTTGCTTCGAAAGATTAGTTCCACTCCTAATTCCATAATGATCTACTTTCTCCTGAAACGTTTCGAATGGACTGACAATATTAATAATATTGCCGGCTTGATCTGTTAAGAAAAAGACAAAGGGCAATAAGAGAAATTCCATTACTTTCGCCAATTCTGAATGTAATACTTCAACTAAAATCTCGTAGGGAACCAGCTCTTCTATAGAAAAGGATTTTTCTGTTTTGAGGTTACTCCAGGGTTGGTAAAATTCACACAAGGAATTATTAGATTTTTTATCTACATCATCTACTGTAAACCAAGCTCGTTCGCATTCAAGAATATTCAAACAGTCGATTCTCCTAACTAATGGTATTTATTAAACAGAGCATAGCACTCCATCCAAAGGAAAACAATGACATAATTAGTTAGGGTTATGGGAGATTAGTAAGAATTGAAATAACATTGTTTGGGTTATTTTTCTATGGCCGATTATTTGATAAGAAATTTTCACCTGTCCTGTATTCTTGGAATTTCGTCAAAAAAGAATAGAGCATAACAATTACCACTTGTCTATATCCTACCTAGAATATATACGAAATCCATTTTTTCTATGAAAATAGGGATATTCGTTGATTAGAAAAAAATTTCACAATGGAGTCTGAGACTAGCGAGAAATCATGCTCAACATATTTATATCTGCTACCCTGAAAGGAATGAATTCCATCAAGAGTTTAGTAGGGATTTTCAGTAGAAAGTATACAAAGTCTATTCCATTTTTACTTTTGTTTTCATTATTTATATTGGCATTTTCTGCGGTAAATAGAATATTTCCAATAATATCTTTCTTAATAATTATGTTAAATGCTCTGTACATTGTTGTGAAAATAGCAATATTTAAAATTAAAAAATAAATATTTATTTCAGGGGGGGATATTGCAATCTGGCAAAGCGCCTTTCAGCCTTTCCTAAACAAAGTTTTGGCTATTAGTTTAGACAAGTTAACTCCATAATTATAAGAATTTGTAACAAAACAAAAAAAAACGGCAAGCCCCATTAACCCGGAGGCTTGCCGTTTGCTTATTTAAAGCGCCGGAGCATTAGTCTTTTCTGCTCCTTTACGCTCTTTTGCCGATTTACGGAAGTAGAACAACTCGTAAATCGCCGGCACTACAATCAGCGTAAGCAGTGTTGCTGCGGTTAAACCGCCAATGACTACAATCGCCAAGCTTTGCGAGACGATGCTGCCCATCTCGGCATGGCCGAACAGCAGCGGTGTCATGGCGCAGATGGTGGCAATCGCCGTCATGAGAATCGGACGCATCCGTGTTCCGGCAGCTTCTAGAATAGCCTCGTGGATACTCATATTGGCTTCATTTTGCTTAATCCGGTCAATGAGCACAATGGCATTCGTAACAACAATACCTATTAACATCAACGCCCCGAACAGAGCAGTGAAGTCAGGCGTTACACCGGACACGATAAGTCCAACAATCGCACCAATCGCCGCGAGCGGCAAGGAGAACATAATCGCCAGTGGAGCCCGAAGGGTTTTAAAGGTGAGTACCATAATCAGATACACCAACCCGATGGAGATCAATGCCGTCATACCCAGGTCGTTGAAATCCTCTGACTGATCAACTGACGCTCCGCCTGCAAATAAGGTCACGCCTTTCGGAAGTGTAAGACTATCGGTTTCTTTTTTAATATTCGCACCGATCTCAGATACCTTCTTCGGATCAACCTCTGCTGTAATTCGTACATACGGCTTCCCATCTTTATGGAACAACATTGCCGGTTCATTCCGAACCTCGTAAGTTGCGAGCTGAGACAGTGGCTTCAGCCCCTCAGCCGTCATGAGCGTCAGCGCTTTTAAATCCTGCTCCGTTTGCGGCTGAACCATAGGATCTAACACTACACCTGCTGCATCACCATCGAGCTCAATTTGCCCCATTGGAATCGGATTAAGCATCGCTGACAGCTGCATTGAAATCTCTTGCGCATTACTTTGCGCCGGATCTACCTTAAAGGAAAATACAGGTTTCGTATCCTCCATATTGCTGCTGACTTTTTGAATCCCCTCTACGGTCTTCAGCTTAGCAGTAACTTCTGTTGCTACAGTAGTAATATCTGTAAGATTATCTCCGACAATATCAATATATTCACTGGTAGAGCTGGATCCCATCATACTCATTTGGTTAGCAACAAGTGTTGCTCCAGTGTATGAATCTTTTACCTCACGAACATGATCAATAAAAGCCTGAGCATCTGCACCTTTTTTCATAACAACGGTATAGTCCACTAAGGTTTCAGAGGTAACACTCCCCCACTTAGCGGCGTCCGCACTATTCCCTGATTGCATGATTACCGTTTCTGCTTGTGGCTGCTTCATCAAATCTTGTTCTAACTGCTTTCCCTTTTCCAAAATATCTTTGACAGGAACATCCTTCGGATAATTCATCTGAACAGAAACATAGCTGGCATCCGAAGCATCGAGCGCCCCTTTGGGCATAGTCACATAAGCAGCAATGGAGCCAATCAGAAGCAGGAGACCCAACGATAAGCTAACCCATTTACGGCGAAGATTCCAGTCCAGAAAGCGGATAAACCATTTAGAAGGTTCGTGTTCTTTCATTGATGTTCTTCTCAGCAGCCATGAGCTTAAAAGAGGAACAACCGTCAAAGCTACTACGAGTGAAGTAAGCAATGAATAGGTCACTGTTAAAGCAAACGGCAGTAAGAAAGCTTGCAAACTACCACGCAAGAGACCCATCGGCAGAAATACTGCTACGGTAGCAATGGTTGATGAGGTAATCGCTCTAGCCACTTCCCCAGTTGCACTAATAATCATTTCACGGGAAAAGGGTTCTTTTTGCAGCCTACGGTAAATGTTCTCAATCACCACGATACTATCATCGACCAAACGGCCTACCGCAACCGCGACTCCCCCGAGTGTAATGATATTCAAGCTTATGCCGGAAATATTCAGCAGATATAAGGTGACTGCTAACGAAAGTGGGATGGATACTGCCGTAATCAGAGTAGCCCGCAGGTTACGCAGGAACAACAGAATCACAATCGTCGCAAATAATGCACCTAGCAATACCTCACGCATCATACTGTTCACCGAGCTAACTACCATATCCGATGTACTGAATACCACTGCTGCTTCTGCATTAGGAATGGTTGTATTAATATGATTTACGGCAGCCTGAATGTTATCTCCGACACTGACTGCATTCGCATTAGCCTCTTTGGTCACTATGGCGAATAGAACGTCTTTCCCGTTCGAACGGCTGACACTTTCCTGATCCTGCTTCAATTCGACAGCAGCGATATCCTGTAGCTTAACGCCCGCAGATACAGGAAGCTTTTTCAAAGTATCCATACTATCTATCGTAGAAACTACGTTAACATTGCCGGTCTGCCCACCAATCGTTTGCTCCCCAAGGGATGCCGATACATTACGTCCTTGAAGTAAACCTAATACTTGTGGAGTCGTGACTCCCTTCTCAGCCATTAATTTCGGGTCCAGCTTAACGCTGACCTGCGGAGTTACCTTACCATATAAAGCAACGTTCGCTACCCCTTCAGCTTTTTGCATCTCTGGAATGATAGTTTCTTCCGCAAGCTTAAGATTCTCTTTAGTCAGGCCTTCGTCAAAAGCAAGAGTAACCTGTGATACAGGAATCATGGAGGTATTCAACTGAAGTACAAAAGGAGCCATTACCCCTTCCGGGAACTTCAATGAATCGACGACCTTCTGAACCTCCTGCGCAGCATCCTTCATATTCGTTTTCGAATCATAAAAAATATTTACCTGCGCATATCCGTCTCCGGAAGTGGACAGTATTTCCTTCTTCCCTTTCACAAAAGCTGCTCCAGCTTCTATCGGCTTCGTTACATTAGTCTCCATAGCATGTGTATCCTGGCCAGGACCCAGCACAGTTACAGTCACTTGAGGATTATCCGCCTCTGGCATAAATTCCATCGGTAGCGAAGTGTAGCTCATCCCTCCCACCACAAGAGCCATGACTACTAAAAGCCCCACCGCAGCCTTGTTACCGAACGACCATTTTGTTAACCATTTCATTTTCTTTTTCCCCTTCCACTCCACATGATTTCTGGCACTCCCCTTATGTCTGTTTGATTATGTATTAATTTCCATCCCGAGATTTAGTTTAGTCATTTTTGGCTGAACTCAAAACAGCCCTACGGCTGGTTTCGTACTCAGTCTTAAGACGGGGAACTTTCCCCTTCTGTAGACAGATCCCCGTCCTTTTTCTTGATGATGGCAACTGGAACGTGAGCATAAAAAAAGAGCCCCGTTAGCCATATAAATGACCAACAGGACTCCCTTTTGTTATGGTTTATTTCCCTTCCGCACGTACTGGATCACGGAACATAAATTTCAATAGTGGCGGCGTTACAAGTGTAGTTACAATGACAACAATTATGACCGAAGTAAAATACTGTTGCTGTAACAAGCCGCTTTGCAGCCCTGTGGCGGCAATGATCAACGCAACTTCCCCCCGTGAAATCATCCCAGACCCTATAATGGCAGACGAGTGGTTATCAAAGCCTGTAAGACGCGCACCCAGACCGCCACCAAACAGCTTGGTCAGAATGGCAACCACCGTAAGTAAGAGCACGAAGCCGATTTGACTGCCTACCCCTTCAAAGGAAACACTAAGTCCGATACTTACAAAAAAGACCGGCACAAAAATCGAATAAGCAATCGGTTCGAGCTTGGATTCTACCGTATGCTTAAAGGAAGTTTGCGAGATAGCAATCCCAGCCGCAAAGGCACCAATGATTCCTGCCATCCCCATGATTTCAGCAAAATAGGCGAATGCGAAACAAATCATTAACGCTGCTGAAATAATCGCCTCTGTCACCTTCAACGGAGCCATCCATTTCATGACCCGAGGAACAATGAACCAGCCGGCAATAATCGCTACGGCAAAGAACAACACCTTTTTCCCAATTAAAAGACCAATAGAAACGTCTGCCCCTGTACCGAAAAAGCTCATCAGAACAGCGAGCAAAATAACAACTAGAATATCATCTACTACGGCAGCCCCCAGAATTGTAGAGCCTTCACGTGTGTTCAGCTTATTCATATCTTTTAACACCTGCACCGATATGCTGACCGATGTTGCACTAAGAATAACGCCCATAAACAATGCATTATGATAAGCAAAACCAAACATTTCTCCTAAGGCGAACCCACCCAAAAAGGGTAATATAATTCCACCGACGGCTACTGCAAAAGCTGATTTCCAGTTCTTGCGCAATTGATCCAGATCCGTCTCAAGCCCCGCTATGAACATTAACAGTAGAACACCGATCTCAGAGATATAATGAATAAACTCTCCATCCTGAACCCAGCCCAGTACCGCAGGCCCCAGTATGATTCCCACAATAAGCTTGCCTAGCACAGCTGGTTGCCCAAGCCGCACAGATAGATCACCAGCTACTTTGGTGAACAATATGATCAGCATAAGATATAAAACAAACTCCATCTTTCAATCCACTCCCTTGTTGTATATAAGAACTGCCAACCAGGAGCTTCTCCAAGCCAAAAAAAGACAAAGAGGAGCCCTTGTTGACAGGCTCCTCCAAAAAACAAATAATTATTCAATTTAACTTTATAAATTATATTATACCTATATTTAAAATAACTGTAAACCAGATGCGCCGATAATATAAATTATGCACATTTGATTTGTTCTAGAATTGAATTGCTTATTTCAGATAGAACACTTCACGTAAGGGCTGCATAGGCACCTCATCATTGAAATCAAATGACCCTTCAACCATCTTAGAGGTAATCGCATTCCAGCGGTTGCAGGCATCACTTTTGGCAATGTAATCAAAAGCCGCCTTACTATCCTCACACTCATAACAGTAAAAAAATTGATTGCCATTCTGAAAGATGGAATAGTTAGAAATACCAGCCTTACTGTGCTCCTCCAAAATTTCTGGCCAAGGATTTAAATGCATAGCTACATACTCCTCTAAACATTCTTCCTTCACCCGCCATGTCCAAGCCAATTTATTGCTGCTCATCTGCTCATCCTCCTAGAAATCCCCTCTTTTACACATATTAAGAACTAGGGACATTTGATACCTATTATTGTACCTGAATAGAGTAGTCCAAGCTATGCATATCTATATGATCTGTAAATTTTTTAAGCGTTAATTCCGGCTTCACTCGGACGTAGAATAGCAGAACCAATCGCCAGCAGCACCGCGGCCATAAGACCCAAGATGGCAAAAGGCAGCCATAATTCATTCCAGCCTCCACCTGTAGCAGCGATATCGATCGCTTGGATCGCCCATTTTTGCGGTACAAAATTAGCTGCCTTCTGCATATAATCCGGCATAATGGATAACGGCCAGAAACAGCCTCCAAGCATACAGGTCGGGGTCAGGATCAGCGAATTAAGCATGCCAGTATTATTGGGATTGCGAATCAGACCTGCTACCGTACTGGCTAAGCCCATGGAAACGAGCATAAATGCTGCAAGAACCAAAAAATACAAGTAGAGCGGTAATCCAAAGTCAAACTGCAGTACATAACGGCCCAAAGCAAGTACTACAACAATTTGAATTAACCCAACAATGAAGCTTCCCAGAAAATTACCGAGGGCAATCTCATACGAACGAACCGGGGCACTGAACATACGTTTCATTGTTCGTTCTCTTCGATCATCCATAATAAGCGACACTGAACTTGTAACCAGCCCCATTAAGAACATCAAAGTAAATCCTGTGACGATGCTTAAGCCCTCTTTGGGATATAAATCATAATCTGTTCTTATACTGCCTACACTATGTTGCTCAGCTCTTTGCATTACGGCAGCAAACTGTGAGTCCGAGTCCGTAGCCTCAGTCCGAGCTGCTCCAATTAGTCCAGCAGTGTTTCGCATTTCATCAGCAATTACACTGATTTTCATTTTTACCATAATGGATGTTTCAGTAGCCTTAAGCTCATACACACTAATTTGTGGCTCTTCTCCAGCAAGCAGTGCGGAGGTGAAGTTTTGCGGTATCAAAATACCGGCTTCTCCGTTCTGATCGATAATACTCTCCCTCAAATCAGCCTCATCTGTCTTCTCTACCAGCTTATAATCACCGGTATTCTCCAGCTCGGTAAGCAAATGTTTGCCCGCTGCACCATCGTCCATATTCGAATATAAAATAGTAGCCGGTCTCTCACCCATACTTCCACTAATTGCTACTACCCCGGCCACGACAAGACATGGCAGAAGAATATACGAAAGCAGCCCATTCCGAGAACCAATCGTTCTTTTCACCATATTCCAAGCAATCGTTAAGATCTTATCCATGGTAACCTACCTTCCGGTACGAGATAACCGCTGCACTGAATAGAACCAGACAGATGATCGACAAGACCAGCAGATTCGGCAAAATCTCTGAGACCTCTGCATGCAGCATCATTTTTAGAACAGCTTGTAGTACCCAGTGATTCAGGGTAAATGCCCCGACCGAGTTCACCCATGATTCCGGAAGTGGAGCCATCCCTCCACTAATGAAGGTCATGACCACAGTGATAACATTAACAATACTTCCTGCACTTGCTTTAGTTTTGCAAAACATTGAAATAACAATCGATAATGTCATGGAAGCTATGATCATTAAGAGACAGAAGAGCAGCAGCAAGCCCGGACGATTGCCCCAATTTACGCCAAACAACAAATGAGTCAGGATAATAATCGCTGCGCACTGCACTACACTTACAACCCCTACGCCTAGCATTTTACCAATAAACAGCTCAGAACCTTTTACCGGCATTGAGGTTATTCGGAAGAGGGTGTGATTTTCTTTTTCATTAAAAAGAGAGCTGCTGACGGTCAAACCGCTATATAGCAGAAACATCAGCATCATGGATACCGCATAGAATTGGGAGGCTGTATAGGATCGGCCACCTTCACTGAGCGCCCCAACCTTAACAGAAGGCTGCTCTCCCAAACTTGGTGCAGTAGCAGTCAAAGCTTCTGGACCCAACGTCATAGCTACGGATTGCTTATAGTTAATATTGTTCAAAAAGTTATCGAATACCGTCCCCGCAACCATGTTATCTGTCCGATCTTTGCCCAGAACAAACTCTAGCTTTGCAGTTTCGCCGCTTTGTACTTTCTTATCGAAGCCTAGGGGAACAATAACCGCATAACCATATTTCCCGGCGCGCAGGCCACTTTCCGCTGTCTCTCGGCTCCCTACTTTGACCGGAATAATGATATCCTTAAGCTCCGGCGTCTTCAAAAAGCTGTCTATCATCGCCGAGCTTTCATACCCTTCTCCAGAAAGATTAACTACACCAACACGTACAGGGTCAATCTTAGACGCTGCCTTATCACCGATTACACTGGAGAGGGAAGCACCCAGCAGAAAGATCAAAAGCAGCGGTAGCAGAAACATATTAATGATGATTGAGCGTGAAATAAACAGCCTGCGAAGCTCATAAATCATAATTGTCCAAATATTTCTCAAAGCGTTCTCTCCCTCCTTTAATCGCGCAATGTCCGTCCTGTCAAACTAAGGAATAAAGTCTCCAGATCCGGCTCCTCAATATTTAAAGAACCAATAACGCCTTCATGTTTAGCAAAAATAAATAAGATATCCTGCAGCTCATCCTGTGAGGAGGGGAGATACATTTCTACCGTTCCCTCTTTACTTTCCACTCTCGTGATCCGCGGGTGTAGACTAAGCTCATTGATTAGCTCCGGGGTGATGTTCGTTGCTTTGACCACTATTTTTTCTTCTTGAGAAACCCGTTCCCGCAGCTCCTTTTCCGTGCCACAAGCAATGATATGTCCCTTATCCATAATCGCTACCCGATCACAAATGGCTGCAACCTCTTCCATATAATGACTAGTGTAGATGACGGTTGAGCCAAGCCGATTCAGCTCTTTGACCGACTCAAGGATATGATTACGAGACTGCGGATCAATCCCTACGGTCGGCTCATCCATAATAATCAGCTTTGGATGATGCATGATGGCACAAGCGATATTCAAACGTCTCTTCATCCCTCCGGAAAAGGTAGCTGGTTTTTCTTTGGCCCGGTCACTAAGTCCTGTGAAAGCGAGAGCTTCCGCCACCCGCTCTTTCAGCAATTTCCCCCGCAAACCATACAATCTTCCGAAAAAAGTTACATTTTCTGCTGCTGTCATTGTATTGTACAAAGCCAAATCCTGCGGAACTAAGCCGATCTTTTTCTTAACCTCCAGTGCATACGAAGAGACTGATAACCCATCAATAACAATGTCTCCACTATCAATTTTTAGCAGTCCGCAAATCATACTTATAGTTGTACTTTTACCTGCCCCGTTCGGGCCTAGCAGGCCAAAGATCTCTCCTGCTTGAATCGTAACATTCACATGATCTACCGTTAATTTGTTCTCATACCGTTTCACCACATCGGTCAACACCGCGATTGCCATCTCTTATCTCCCCTGTCGTGTGTGCTTCTATATTTTCAATTTTATTCTAGGTTGAATTTTTGCGGATGTACGAAAGGTCATTTTTTGAAGGTGACTAAAGTCATCTCCTGAAGTAGTGGGATAATATGCTAAGATTATTAAAAAACATAAAGGATGACTAAGGCGTGCCCAGAGAGCTAAACTTATTGCGTTACGGACTCATCTTAATCCCTGCGTTTATTACCATTTATGTCTATCAATATAACGATTATGGAATCTTCACGCTGCATATCCTGATGCTTCTATTCCTTGTGGTCATGGTGCCAAAGCTCCCTCGATCCATTCATGCTTTGATTAGTATCATTGAAATCTTGTTCACGGCCTGGTTATGTTATCAATATGGCAGCATGATGATTTTCCCCGCTATATCAGCACTGCTTTATTATTCCAGACTCCAGCCTAAAGCAGTGCCTTATGTGTTCACAGGTGTACATCTGATAGCTTTGAACGTTGCACTCCAGAATTCTCCATCGCTCGTAGTGACTTACATTAACCTTTCATTTCTGCTCACTGCCTACCTAAATAAGCTATTATTGAAAGCTGGCCAGCGGCGCGAAGACACTCTTCTTCTATATGATGAGTTGCGCAAAAAGCATTTCGAACTCGATGAAGCTCGCAACCGCCTGCTGGAGTTCAGCGCGCAAGTAGAAGAGTCTGCCCAGTCCAAAGAGCGCGTCCGAATCTCACGCCAGCTCCATGACGATATCGGCCACCGGCTAATCCGGATTAAAATGATGATGGAGGCCGCCCTCCAGACCTTACCTACCTCTCCCGAGAGCGGAATGCAAATGATGGAACTGATTCGTGACCAGCTGTCGGCCAGCATGGACGATATGCGGTCCGCAGTTAAACGTATCAACTACACTCCGAAGCTTGAGGGAGCTTATGCGTTAGACCGGCTGCTCGAAGAGATTGGGCGTGAGACGGGGATCGAGACCTCATACCAAGTTCAGGGCATACCTTATCCGCTCTATCCTAGTATCCAAGTGATCCTGTACAAAAACGCCCGTGAGGCTATAACCAACGCCTTGCGGCATGGAAAAGCAACGTCCATCCGGATCAAAATTGACTACGCGCAAGCAGGAATCACTATGGAGGTTAGCAACAATGGATCACTTCCAGAAGAAGAGAAGCTCCGCAAATTATTGGGGAGTGGTGGGGACGGGATGAAAGGCATGTACGAGCGCACTCATCTGATCGGCGGAACACTCGAACTAAGGCAGGAGCCACATTTTACAGTCATTACGCGGCTGCCCATTTATAAGCAAGATGAGATTGTATAACGAAAGGAGCCATGCTAATGATTAAAGTGTTAATTGTTGATGACGACCCCTTTATTCGCCAAAGTCTGCAAGTATTGCTAGGGATGGACCCAGATATTGAAGTTGTTGGAGCAGCTTGTGAAGGTAACGAAGCCTTGGAATTACTTCAAGAAGGATTAATGGCCGATGTGGCTCTGATGGATATCCGCATGCCCGGCTGCGGTGGCGTTGAAGGAACGGAGAAGATTAAGCAGGCTTTTCCGCAAATTGCGATATTGATGCTGACCACCTTCGACGACGATGAATATATCATTGAGGCACTACGTAACGGAGCTAGTGGATATTTGCTCAAAAACATACCGCCAGACCGGATCATCCAGGGCATTAAAACGGTTTTTGAAGGGAACATGCTTATCCACCCTGATATCGCCCGCAAGCTTGCAACCTTTCTGCAGCCTACGGCACGGCAAGAATTGCCACAGGTACAGCCACTGGAATCCTTCGGATTGACCAAAACAGAGCTGGCTGTAGTGGCTTCTATCGCTGAGGGGCATAGTAACAAAGAAATCGCCGGACAGCTTTTTTTAAGCGAGGGCACCGTCAAAAATTACATAACGGATATATTAAGCAAATTAGAGCTCCGCGATCGTACGCAAATTGCAATTTTTTATTTGAAGAATAGGCAAGGTTGAACTAGTAACATATAGCATATGAATAGTCCACTGCCAAAGTTAGTTTTTCTTACGGACTCCAGTGACGCGCTGCTCCTTGGCGCGGGTTCGGACTCCAGTGATGCTGCTCCTTGGGCGCGAGTTCGGACTCCAGTACCGTTACTCCTTGGGCACGGGCTCGGGTTCGGACTCCAGTGACGTTACTCCTTGGGCGCCGGTTCGGACTCCAGTGACATTACTCCTTGGACGCGGGTTCGGACTCCAGCGACGCTATTTACAATTTTATCGGCGTTTGAGCAGAGTTTCGGACCCCAGCGACGTTATTCCTCAGAAAGAGGCTCATTTGGGGTGTTTTTGATGCCAATAGCGCCTTTTGGGTCCGTTACCATTCTAAAAAAGCGAAAATGCTGCGATTAGGGGCAACTGGGTCCGATAGCAACTTCTCGCACGCGAAATTACCATCTAATCAAAAACAAAGATACCCCATTCACCATTTCATGGCTTATGGGGCATCTTCTAGTTATCCTTCCGCTGATTCCTGCTTGGCTTCAGTGGTTTTTTTTCGTTTAAGTTGGCCGTCCGGAAGGTTCCGACTGCGTATGCCTGTCTTCATCCCGATGATGCTGTAGATGCTGGAAGGCTTCGCCTCAGCGGTAATCATCCCATCTGTCTCCGGGACCAAAATAATACCGAGCTGATGGTGATCCCCATCATAGATCGGGCTTTGAAGGTATTTGCTCTCCCCTTCACGGTTCAGCACCTCCAGCTTGCAGAACGCTGGATTCATGCGCAGCGCCTCATGTAGCTGCGCCGCATCGGTCAACAGGACCCCGTTGACCTTCAGTAAGATCTCGCCGGGCAGGATGCCCAGCTCCTGGCCGGGACTGCCCGGCAGCACGGCCAGCACTTTGCGGCCGCGCGGTGGATGCACGAAGATGGGGCTGATGCTGCGCTCTTCCAGAGCGCTGTACCAGCTTAACCCTTCGTGCAGCACAATGGCTGCGAGCGCCGCGACCAGAGTCAGCGGGCTCCACCAAGCGGCAAGCAGGCTTAAGCCGAGCAGGACGATGCTGTAGATCAGCAGCCGTCCTGCAGTGCGGGCCGCCTTGCGCCCGGGCAGCATGCCCTGTGTCATCTCGCTGAAGCCGATGATGACGGGCAAAGAGACGATGCCAAGGCTGCCGCCGAGCAGCGAGTGCCATGGCAAATCCGTTCCTGCTCCCGATGGGAGCAGCAGGAACAGCGGCAGCGGCCAGAAGGCCTGCAGCTGATAGCCGCCGACGACCATGCCGCGCTTTCCCTTCAGGAAGAGCGGCGTTGCAAGCTTGGCCCCTTGTCTGCGGGCCAGCAGTGCCTCCGCCATGTGCAGCAGCGCAGCTAAAACTAGCAAAGCAGGAATATCCATCTCCCGTATGGCGGTGGTAATATTCCCTACCGTTCCACTATCTAAAGCATCTGGAAAGAAAGAAATTACAAATTGTATGATACCTAACAAGCCTATAGAATACGCAAAGCACAAATACCGTACACGCAATAGCGACAACACGAGACTAACTACCCAAATGCAGGCTACAGCCGTACCTGATAATGATATTCCTAGCAGAACGGCTGCTATAGAGACGACCAAACCCATGACTAGACCACTCCATACCGTCCGCCACGTTTCCTGACCCCAGCTATGTAATTTCACATGTATCAGCTTTCGTTCTAATGCCACCTGCCTACGGTAATATAACGCAATAAATATAATAGCAATGTAGTAATACGGCTGGATCAATAAGTGTAAGAACGCAGTGCCCAAGCTTCCTAACAGTTCCTGAATCACATTCAAACTGTTCGTCACACTCCTTTTCGTCCGATGACTGATTTGTATATATTCTAATTCCTCTACGTCGGTTGGCATTTTCTTATCTAAAAGAAAAAAAGAAGGCTGAATTCAGCCTTCTTACTTTTTCGACGCTGCCGCCTTAATTTCCTTCTGAATCTCAGCAATCCCTTTATTCCGTTGGTTGTCGTGAACAGGGTCTTGAATGACCTTGATCAGCGCCGCTTCCAGCGCCTCGGCTGTCTTGGCGTCAATTATGCCTGTGACTTGAAGCTTTGCTGTACTTTGGAACTTCTTCACTGCGTCCTTAGTGCCAGCATCGAAATAGCCATCTTTACGTCCAGGCTTATAACCCAAACCGTCCAGCATCGTCTGTGCACTCTTCACATCAGCGTTGTTCATATTATATTGCAGCGCCACGCTCTTGTTAATCGGAGCCACCGAGAAGTAATCCGGCTGCGCTACCGCGATATCCGGTTTAATGCCCTTACCGTGGATCCATGTGCCGTCTGGCGTAAGCCATTTGGCAATGGTAACTTTCAGCAAGCTGCCGTCTCCAAGCTGTTTATCAAAGCTCGTCTGCACGGTACCTTTACCGAAAGAATTGTCACCGATTAGCTTAGCTCCTGCCGACTGCTGCAAAGCACCCGCCAATATTTCCGAAGCACTTGCGCTACCTTTATTCATCAGCACGACCACTGGATAAGCTTTACTCGATCCTTTTGAGGTACTAACTTCGCGTTTTTTGTCTTTATATTCTATTTGCACTATAGATTTTCCAGCTGGAACGAATTGCTCTGCCATTTCAATAACAATCGGAAGAACACCACCTGGATCATTACGGACGTCAATAACAAGTCCCTTCATGCCTTGCTTCTCCAGCTTCTCCAGCTCTTCCTTGAATCGTTCTGCGGTATTCAGGGAGAACTGCGTAACCTCGATTACACCCACATTGTCTTTTTCCATAGTAGCGTAGACTGTTTCGAGCTTCACATCATCCCGGGTAAGAACAAATTCGAGTGGCTCTACAGAGCCGGAACGTTGTATTTTCAAAGTGGCCTCACTGCCCTTAGGACCGCGAATCTTGGCAACAGCTGCATTCAGCTCCATGCCTTCCAGCGATTCACCGTTAACGGACAGAATAACATCTTTGGCCTGAATCCCAGCTTTCTCAGCAGGTGAGCCCTTGATCGGAGAGACCACGACTACCTTGCCATTATCCGAAGAGACCTCCGCACCGATACCTGAAAAGGAACCCTCAATGCTTTCTTCGAATTTCTCAGCTGTTTCTTTGCCCATATAGTTGGAATAAGGATCGCCCAGCGCTTCCATCATACCGTTGACAGCACCGTCTATCAGCTTCTCCCGATCTACTGTCTCGTAGTAATTGCTCTCAATCAGATTGAGAGCCGTTCCAAGCTTCTGGGATTCCTTCTGCTGAAGGCCAGTAACCTGCAATGCTGAGGCCAGTCCTTCTCCTGCAGCTTGTCCGATAACATGACTATAACCCGTCACGCCCAAGGTCACCAGACTACCGCATAGCAGGGCGGCGATAATCATAAACGCCGCTGTGCTTTTTTTTAACATGATGTTCCCACCGTCCCTTCTTGTCCATCTCGCAAACAACTCCATAAGTCCGTCCTGAAAGGTACGGTATCTCTTCCAGTATATGCCGTACGCTCAAATAATATGAGTTATAAGTTCTTAAAAATTAGAGATAAGGCATCGGATTTACTGTCTTGCCGTCGATCCGAACTTCAAAATGGAGATGGGGGCCCGTCGAATTACCTGTAGAACCGGATTCAGCAATCACATCCCCACGATTGACTCTATCCCCAGGACTAACCTTGATACCACCTTTACGGATATGGCCGTAGAGGGTCCAAACTCCGCCGCCATGATCAATAATTACACAATATCCATAGCCGCTATACCATTCAGCTACGATTACCGTTCCCGAATCAGCCGCATGAATATTGGTTCCTTGTGGAACTGCAAAGTCTACCCCGGTGTGTACTTTCCCCTTCTCCCCCGTAATAGGGTGTGTCCGTGGTCCGTAGGAGGAAGATATTCTTGCCGAGCCTACAGGGAGCAGGAAGGGTCCATCTCCACCAGCATACGCGGTTGAGGAGCTGGAGCTTGAACTGCTGCTTGCCTTGCTGGCTGCGGCTTTCTTGGCAGCTGCTGCTGCCCGGCGTGCCGCTTCTGCTTTGGCGGCTGCTGCTTTGCGCGCTGCTTCCTCAGCTTTAATCTTATCCTTTTGGGTTTCCAAAGCAGAACGTTCGCTTGCCAGCTTAACCAGCTTCTCATTCTGCTCTTCACTTAGATCATCGCTTTCTTGAATCTGCTTATCATAAAATGCGATAAGCTCCTGCTTCTCCGCTTCCTTCTCTTTCAGCAGGCTTCTCTGATTTTCCAAGGAGGTGTATAACTGCTTGGCTTGAGCATATTGCCCCTCAAGCTCCTGCTTCTTCTCTACAACTGTCTGCTTGTCCAGCTTGTGTTGGACTAACAGCTCCTGATCCTGATCCACAATCATCTTAAGCGAATCGGTGCGGCCCAGAAAATCAGAGAAGCTTGTCGATGAGAGCAAAACATCTAGGTAAGACACCGCTCCATCGGTGTACATCAACCGGACACGGGATCCTAAGAGTTCTTCTCTTGAGGCCACTCGTGCCTCTGCTTCATCCAATTCCGTTGCTGTAACATTAAGAGATTCTTCTGTGTCGGAAATTTTGTTAGAGATTTCGGTCATTTTGCCTTTAACTTGATCCACTTGCTGCAATACATATTGTAAATTGATATTTGTCTTATTCTTATAGTGCTGCGCTTCCTGCGTTTGGGACTCCGCTTTCTCTTGCTGCGCTTTAGCTTCCTGCACCTCTTGTTGCAGCTGCTTTAATTGCTTATCGATTTCGGCAACACTTGTTTTTTTGGCATATCCATCAGAGGGTTGGAATATAGTGACAGCTAGTAACATTACGGCTAGTCCGGCGGCAATCTTCTTCAACTCGCACTCCCCATCCTTCACTCTTAAATTAAACTTTCAAAAACTTACGAATAGAAACCGTACTTCCCCAGACGCCGATCAACACACCTAGTCCAACTAACAGACCTACGAGCAGCAGCCAAATATCACTGAAAGGGATCAGCTGCAATCCGAGCATTGGATCTCCCTGTATCGAAGATTCCAAACCCTTGTAGCCGGCATATAAAACACCCGAAGTAATCAATGATCCAATGAGTCCAATTAATGCCCCTTCTATAAAGAAAGGCCAACGAATAAAATAATTTGTCGCGCCTACCAGCTTCATAATCCCAATCTCTTTACGCCGGGCAAGAATCGTTACCCGAATAGTATTGGAGATGAGGAACATAGACATAAGTGCCAGCCCCGCTACAAAAATAAAGCCAATGTTGCGTACGGCACGCGTGATTTTAAACAATGTTTCTATCGAGCCTTTGCCATATTTCACTTTGTAGATAGGCTGTTCGGTATGTGTCTTGTTAAGGGCTTGAATCTTCTCAGCCACAAAAGCAACGGTAGTAGGTTCAATAACTTCTACCTGAAGGGTATCTGGAAGCGGGTTATTGTCTTCATCGAACCCTTCCAGAAGCTCTGCTGCCTCCTCGCCCATATCTGCGCGGAGATCTTTAAGTCCCTGTTCCTTGGAGATGAACGTAATCTTGCTGATCTCCGGCATATTGCCAATTTCAGTCTGCAGGGTCTCGCGCATCTTCTGATCTGTATTCAAAGCTAGATGCACTTTGATCTGTACCTGACTGTCTGCCTCATCAGCTACAGAATTTACGTTAAGAACAAGAAGAATAAATACACCTAGAACAAAAAGAGAAACAACAATCGAAGTGATTGAGGCGATCGACATCCAGCCATTACGGAATACGCTTTTGAAGCCTTCCCGCACATGTCGCAAGAAGGTTTTAAAACTCATAACCATATTCCCCTCTCGCTTGGTCTCTGACAATGTTTCCATTCTCAATCGCAAGCACCCGTTTGCGCATTTTGTTCACAATATCTCTGTTATGGGTAGCCATTACAATCGTTGTTCCACGAAAATTAATCTCGTCAAGCAGCTGCATAATGCCCCATGAAGTCTCGGGGTCTAAGTTACCTGTAGGCTCGTCCGCAATAATAACAGAAGGATTGTTGACGATAGCCCGTGCAATAGCGATCCGTTGCTGCTCACCACCAGAAAGCTGTGAGGGCTCACGATTCGCTTTACTTCTCAGCCCAACCAAATCAAGAACCTCATTCACACGTTTCTTGATGACTTTTTTCGGTGCTTCAATAACTTCCATAGCAAAAGCTACATTCTCGTATGCCGTCATTCTGGGCAAAAGCCGAAAATCTTGAAATACAACGCCGATATTACGGCGGACATAAGGGATTTTGCGTGGTTTTAGCTTTCCTATATTGAAACCTCCCACCGAAATCTGTCCTTTGGTAGGCACTTCTTCTCTATAAATCAATTTCATAAAAGTAGATTTACCCGCGCCGGAAGGGCCGACAACGTACACGAATTCATTGCGGTCGATTTTCACTGAAACTCCTTGCAGTGCGTGAGTTCCGTTAGGGTACGTTTTCCATACATCTTGCATTTCAATCATTTTCTCACTTCCCAATTATGACATTTTCCACTTGTGCGAATCGACATTGTCCACCTCAAGTTTCCATAAACTTCAATATTTCCGCAATGTATCTATTGTAACAAATCTGTAACTGATTGAGTACCCCGTAACTGCACGACTATTCGAAAGTTTTGTAGTGACTGGACATATACATATAAAAAAGCACCTAGCGGTGCCTGTTATCAGATGTCGTAACTCCCTTTATTAGAGACTACTTATTTCTTACTAATTTATTATCGGTATCCCACGAAGTGTTCTTTAAGTTCTGTTACAGGGCCGCGCCTGCTTAGCGCAATCCAAATCCCCAAAAGGAGATTTATCATGAAAAAAATCCATGCTGCCCTCATAGTGGTCATCGCACTCGTCCTTATCGGCTCCTGTATTTACGGAGGGCTTCATCTATATGGCAGCAAAACCACGCTTCCAAAGGGTACAACCCTTGCCGGCTGGCAGGTCGGAGGCATGACCCTCACCGAGGTCCGCTCCCAGCTGGATAAACGGCTACATGCCCTCGAATCCGTCCCTCTAGTACTAAAAGTGGAAGGCAATGCAGATTTACCCCTAACTCTTAGTAAGACTGGATTGAGCTATGAAGCCTCTGCTTTTCAGCAGGGCTTAAAAGAGCTTGCCGAAGGAACGCTTTGGGAGCGGGTAAAGGCACGCTATAACTTTCCTCAGCTGTGGAGGCTTGAAACCCATCTTGAAATCGCACAATTTCAAAAGATTCTAAGTCCCACTTGGGAGAAGGAGTCCTTTGGTGAACCAGTGGACGCTACACGACGAATTACAGGCGATGACCGAATCGTATATACTTCTGAGAAAACTTCCCTGGAGGTTGATTGGACAGCTCTGGAGACTTCCTTAGGAGCAGCTGCCCCCACCAGCTTTAATCATCTGAATGCCCTGCTGGAGAAGGGAATCACGATGGAGGTCCCTTTGTTAATTCTGCAGCCTGACATAACTTTAAAGAAATTAAAGGAACAAGGTATCGAGCGAAAAGTAATGCAGTTCAGCACCTCTCTAGGTGCAAGTGGACCTGGACGAAGCTACAACGTGGAAGCTGCTGCCAAAGCTGTGGATGGAACCATTCTCCCGCCTGGAGCCGTCTTTGATTATGGAAAAGCTATAGAAAAAGCAAAGGTAAATTACGGCTTCCGTGAAGCGCCGGTGATTGTGAACGGCAAGCTGCAAGCAGGTGTTGGTGGAGGGATCTGCCAAGTGTCGAGCACTCTTTACAATGCCGCACTGCGTATAGGGCTAGAAATTGTGGAACGCCGTAATCATTCCTTGCCCGTCAACTACTTGCCCAAAGGTCAGGACGCAACATTCGCTGAAGGTTATATCAACTTTCGTTTTCGCAATACGACTGGCAAATATCTCATAATTAAAGCAGCTGTGCAGGGTAAATCACTGACCATAAAGCTGTTCGGCACGTTTCCGCAAAATGTCACTTACAAAGTTCATTCAAAAACAGTAGAGGTACTCCCACCAGTCGATAAATACGTAAACGATTCTTCACTGCCTCGTGGCAGCTCACGCGTTATTCAAAATGGGAAAACCGGATATATTGTTGAAACCTACATTACAAAGTATGTTGACGGTAAATCCACTGAGGTGAATAAACTGTCCCGCGACGTATATTACGCACAAAAACGATTAATCGCCATTAATCGTGGAGGCGTGAGCAAATCCATAATCCCGGATGTCCCCCGAAAGCAGCTGGTGGAGGACGGCGTCCGCAGTGAATAGCTAACAACAAATAACCGGTCAGAGCCCCTAAGGTCTGATCGGTTATTTTTTCCAGCAATCTATTTTACCTGTAGCTTACGTTACCCGGCTTTGAAATTTACGATTCAGGGGTACATTAGAAGTAGACCCATAATCAGAAAGGATGAACATCCTATGACAACAGCTCTTGTAAATGATCTTACTGGTATTGTCCGCAGTGCTCCTGCTATTTTTGCCTCACGCACTTGCAGAGAAGCCCTTCGCGTCATGTTTCAGCATCCAGAATCCAAATGTATCGTCGTCTGCAATGCTATGAATGAACCCCTAGGAATGTTGATGAGCGAACGTTTCTTTTTGAAAGCTACCGGAAGATCCGGAGTAGATCTATTCTACAGAGAACCTGCCATGAAGCTTATGAACAAAACCCCGCTCATTCTTGATATTTCCACTCCACTCGATATGGTATTGAGCCTCGCTATGAACCGCCCGGATCCTATGAAAAATGATTGTGTCATTATCACTCGCAAAGGTAAATTCGCTGGTGTTGCATATACCTCTGACCTTATCCGCGCCCAAGCGTAGAACCTCTTTACCTTTCCTCTTCTACCCTAAACCTTCCTCAAAAAAGAATATCCGGTGACGTATCAATTCTCCAGTATCCATTCACCTTTTTCAGCTTCACATACACCGACTCACTGCCTTCCTGCCCGCTCGAATAAGGAACTGTTAAGTCAAATTCAGCGGTTGTTGCAGTTTTGGAGAGCATTCGGGCGGTGGCTTTTTCAAACATTAATGAGTTTCCAAGATCCGCATTCACCTGTGACATTCTACCTTCATGCTCCAAAAATTGAGTCTGCACATAATAAGCTGCTGCATTATGCGTGTAGGCTTTTTTTATGTAATTCATCAGCTTCGCCTTTGTCCCAATATCATTGGAAAGGTAACGGTACTCTTGCGCTTTATACATGAAGGTTTCCATCGGGAAAAAGTTGCCCCCGCGGCTAGTATAGAAATAGATTGCTCTGGCATGTACAACAAGCGGTACAACACTTTTTACCGTCAAATTGTTTATGGTAGCTGGACCTTCTTTTCCTGTACCAATCACAGCCACATTTTTTATTGCCGAGCTTCCCACTGATGATGAAGCTGCCATAACTCCGCTACCTGCTGATAAAAGGCCTAAGGATAGGGCCAACGAACCAAGCATCCATTTTTTGTTCATCTGAAGTTCCTCCTCTTTCATCTAAAAAATACAGGCGATCGCCACTGTTTCAGCTTATGCACCCCGCAAGCTAAAATACCCAATAAACAGAGGAATGAAAACGTATTACAACTCTTTTGAAAATATAAAAAAACTCCACCCTCCTGATTCACAGGAAAAGCGGAGTAATATAGTTAAATAAAGTAGTACTAGAACCCTAATTGGATGCTGCTGCGGTGGCCTCATAATACGCTGTAAAAGCTACGTTAGCAGTCAAAATACTCTCCGTATTGTTCTTAGTACGATCCTCGTAGGATTGCTGAAAATTGAAAGAGTCTACATTCACAATACGAGGTAAGGCTTGTAGTTCATCCATCCATTGCCGTATCCCCGAATATGTCCCCTCCACCACTGCAGTCATTTTGATCTGTTTGACCGTCGGGAATGACACCTCAGCTGAACCTGTCATTTGCTGAATCGGATTAGCCTCATCCAAAACAAAACTAAGATCCTTTAGCCGCGCTTTTGAGGACGTGCTAACCTCCCGTAAATCAACAATCAGACCTTCGCTGTCATCGCCCTTTGGGAGTTCCCCCAGTAATTCCTTCTGTTCTAGATCTCCCTCATTGCCGCTGCCCTTCAGCTCATTGATTTTGTTTTGGAGGACTTCTGCTTCCTTTTCCAACTGACTGATCTCGCTGCTCTGTGCGGAAATTTCCTTATTAGTCGGCTGAACACCCAGCATATAGAATGCAAACAATATCAGGAATAGAATTAACACCCCTAGTACGATGGGAGAGCGATATTTATTGATCTGTTCCATCGCTGCTCACCTCCCCTTGGCTGGCATCCGTATCACTGTTTTGCTGCTTAGCCGCTGCTAAGTTCACTTTATAAATAGCCGTATACGTATTGTATGAAATGGCATCTGCGGCTCCTTCAGTAAGCTTTTGAATAGAGGCATCGGCCGTAAAAGACATTTGGCGAAGTTGTCTTAAATAGTTGGAAGCATCCTCCATAGTGGATACATTTACAGTCAGATCTATAGATGTCCGGTAGGTATAGTTAATATCACGGATTAGTGCCTCCTTAGGCAATCCTCCCACTAATTCGTCCAAGATAGGGACTGCAATCACCTTATTGTCCTGAAGCACTATGATGGCTGCTTTCCGATCTAGCTGTCTAGGTCCGCTGTTCTTAAGCTTCGCGAGCTCTACTTGGAGCATTAAACTGCGATCCTGCAGGCCTTGCAGCTGTTCTTTACCGTTAGAGATTTGACCCTTATTGGCCGAAAAATAAATCCCCGTTCCGATCATCCCCAGCAGCCAAATCGCTACAAGCCCCATCGTGACATAAGGAAATAGCAATGTCTCCCGATCTTCTCTCGGCAATAGATCAATCGTATCCGTGTTGATGCTATTTTTTAGAGCGGTCCCGGCAGCTACACGGTAATCATTTAGATCAGGGTCAGAAACAGCAGCACTAGCCATCTGTTCCAGACTTATTGGAGTTATTTCAAGTTCAGCTAGGGACTGCTGGAGCTCCAGGTCCAGTTGTTTACGAATCGAGGGAGTGCCCGTAATCACTAAATTGTTGATACGAGTGGAACCGTCATGCAAGCTGTATTGATAAAAGCTGAGCATACGGGAGATTTCCGCAGTGATTTCAACCATTTGCTCGGGTGATAAATGTTCTTCTACAGCGACAGCTGTTTCTGCCAAGGTTTCACTGTCTGTCAAAAGATCCATTCCCGCTAAATTTCTTCCTTTATGTAGATCAAGTAAGTTTATCGTACGAATGAAGACCGGATTCCCGTTTCTGAACATATAAATGTCCATTACCGATGGCTCCATATTAATCAGCATCGTCTCCGCAAAACTCTCCCCGTGCCCAGTGGTTATAGCACGCGCCAAAGCGGTTGCCGAAATTTCGACACTGCTTATCCGAAGACCCGCCCGCTCCAGAATTTCTACGTAATCCTGAATCGATTTTCGCGGAGCAGCAAATACGAGCAGGTGGCTTTGCTCCTCATCCACTTCGAGCGTTACATAGTCGTAGACAGGATTTTCAAAAGGTAGATGCAGTCCCGTCTCCACTTCCAGCTTCACCAGTTGTTCTACCTGTTTGTCGTTGGTACTAGGAATACTCATTTTGCGGATAATGATCTGCGAAGGTGGAATGGACAAAGAAACCTTACTTCCCCTTAACCCTTCCTTCTTCACCCACTGCCTTACCCGATCATAAAGCGCCTCGCTATCCGCCACCTGATTCTCAATGATCATGCCTGGAAGGAGCGGGAGAAACCGTTTTTTACGGACTTCCCATGACTGTTTATTCTTAAAACTAATATAACGGATTCCGGCAGCTTCAATTGAAAGTCCGGCCACTTTGGGGCCTAATCCAAGCATGTGATCGATGTCCTCCTATCCGATGAGCGAGAGATACGCGCCGATGATGTGTGAACCATATCCAAAACTAATTAAAGCTCCTATAGCTAACCATGGGCCGAAGGGTACCGGCTGTTTACGTTTGATTACACCGAGCAGCATCAGCAGTCCGCCCACCACGCTCCCAAGCAGACAAGCCACAAAAAAGGCTAAAATCACATTTGGAAAGCCAATCACCAAGCCCAGCAGCGCAAATAACTTCACATCTCCAGCCCCCATGCCACCTAATAGAACAAAAGGGATAAGGCCCCCTCCCCCAAGCACTGCTCCTAGCAGATGATGCCATATCGGTCCTTCTGGAAATAGCAGTACAAGAATCAGCAGCAGCGGTAAAAAAAACAACAATACCTTGTTGGGAATCAGCATGTACTTCAAATCCGCAACCGTCACGATAACCACTAAACTCACAAGAATGAACCCGATGATTCCCTTACCCGTCAGGCCAAATTGCATATACACCCATAAAAAAAGCAAACCCGTTGCCGCTTCTCCAAGCGGGTATAATGGCGATACCCTTGTGCCGCAGTATCGGCATTTGCCTTCTGACAGCAGGTAGCTTACCACCGGAAACAAATCCCGCGCTTTCAGCCGCGTATTGCAGTTCGGGCAATGTGACGGCGGATTAAGCAAGGATTCCTTGGCTGGCACCCGCAGCGCCACTACGTTATAGAAGGAGCCTAGAATCAGACCCAGTAATGTGATGTAACTTGCGATAAATATCGTCATGGCTGTCCTCTGTTAGCTTCTGGATTTTAAAAAAGGAATCGGGAAGTCCGATTCCTTAGGATAGATTGTAAGTTTGAATTTATAGATATTAATTAGATATTCCTGTTAGCTACCAGACGCTGGTGTTGGCGTTGGTGACGCTGCTGTTTTCTCACCTAGCACCTTTTTGGCAACATAGACCCCACCATCACTTCCCGCTGGTTTAGGATCCATAGTAACCGAAACCAGCTCTCCCTCTGTGTTATATTCTACAAATGTTGTAGTACCATTAAGTGATTCTTTTGAACTTGGTAAAACAAGAGTTTGATCAATATATTTACCTGATTTTAGTTCAGCAAGGGTTACCTTGGAAACAGATGTGAAATTGCCATTTTTCTCACCCATAATATACATACGAGATGCATCATAAAGTTGTCGGGCTGTCGCTAGGTCTGCATCCTTCTTAGAATTATTAATTATTCCACCAATCATCGGAATTGCAATAACCGCAATAATCCCCAAAATAACGATAACTGCCAGCAACTCAATCAGCGTAAACCCCTTTTGATTTTCCTCTTTGCTCAATCTTTTCTTAATCGCTTGTGCTAACATTTAATTTCCCCCTCTAAGTGGTGTGTGAGTGATAAAGCCTATATCCTTCATTTCAGTGAATCCAGCATCATCTTTCTTGTGCTTACGGAAACAGCTCGTCCATCGTCGTCTAATCGCCAGCGTAAGTTTCGTGGATCTTGCCCCGCCTCCCCGGCGTCACCCCTCTCAATATATACAAGGAACCAAGTGGTTCACATATTACCGTACAGACTGAACATCGGCAGCATAATGGCGGCCACAATCACACCTACAACAGCGGCTAGAAAAGCGATCAATAATGGTTCAAGCAGCGATTTCAGACGGTCGACGGTATTCTCCACGTCCATCTCATAAAAATCAGCTACCTTGGACAACATCGTGTCGAGCGCCCCTGTCTCTTCGCCAATCGCTATCATCTGCGTAACTAGTGGCGGAAAGACCCAAGCTTTTTTTAGCGGCTCAGATAGTGGATTTCCTTGTCTTAGCGAATCGCCTGCACTACGGATGAATTTCCCGATGACCTTATTTCCTGCTACCTCCTCAACAATCACCAAGGACTGTAGGATCGGTACAGAGCTGGCATAAAGAGAAGAAAATGTGCGCGTAAACTGAGCAATCGAGCCTTTTTGATTCAGCTTACCAAACACAGGTATCTTAAGCTTGGCATAATCCAGAGCGTAAGCACCCTTTTCCGTACGTTTTGTAATCTGAAAAGCTATCACTAGGAGGAGTACTCCGAGTATCCAGAAATACCATTGACCTTGAATGCTTTTGCTAAGTGCCAAGACCATCTGTGTAATTGCCGGAAGCTCGGCATCCATCGATTCAAACATCGTTACAAACTGCGGCACAATCGCCCAAAGTAGATAGATAACCGCGGCAATCGCCATAACCCCTACGGTAATCGGGTACGTAAGCGCTGATTTTATCTTCTCTGTCGTGGTGTGCTGTTTCTCAAAAAACATAGCCAACCTGTCCAACGTCCCCTCAATATCACCGGATTCCTCACCGGCACGGATCATGCTGACAAATAGCTGCGGGAAGATTTTTTTATGATCCTGAACGGCTTGTGAGAACGATATCCCGCGCATCAGGCTGGAATTAACATCTACTAACGCTTTGCGCAGTGGCTTACTCTCGGTCTGCTCTGCCAAAATACGCGTTGCATCCACAATCGATACCCCCGCCCGCATAAGCGTGGCAAACTGCCTGCAATAAATGATGAAATGAATCGGCTTAACGGGATTACCAATATAAATGTCCATCGATAAAATTGTGGTTTTGCGTTCAATCAGTGAAAATACCGTAAGTCCCCGCTTGCGTAGCTCCTCCATCGCCGTAGGTTTATCGGTTGCCGTTAGTTTCCCTTTGATAGATTTGCCCGCGGATGTCTTCACCTGATATTCAAAAAGAGGCATCAGCTGCTCACCTCCGCCATAAACGCCTTAGCTGCTGCTGGATCAATAAGCCCCTGCGATAAATAGTCACGGATGCTCATGTCCAAGGTGTGCATGCCTTGTGAGCGTCCGGTTTGCATCACATTTTTGATCTGATGTGTTTTTTCGGTACGAATAAGATTGGCTACGGCTGGTGTATTGACCAAAATTTCCGTTGCGCATAATCGCCCCCGACCTCCAGCCCTTGGGAACAACCGCTGACTGACTACTGCCAGCAGCACTGATGCTAGTTGTGAACGAATCTGTCCCTGCTGATGGCCCGGAAAAGCGTCGATAATTCGGTCAATCGTCTGTGGTGCGTCTGTTGTGTGTAAAGTTGCCATCACAAGATGACCTGTCTCTGCGGCCGTAACCGCTGCTGAAATGGTCTCCAAATCCCGCATCTCACCAACGAGAATAACATCCGGGTCCTGACGTAAGGCAGCACGTAATCCATTAGCAAAACTAGCCGTATCACTTCCCACTTCACGTTGATCTACTAGACAGGTTCCATGGTTATGTAGAAATTCTATCGGATCTTCCAACGTCACTATATGCTTGCTCTCCGTCTGGTTAATATAATTCAGCATAGCTGCAAGCGTAGAAGATTTGCCGCTGCCTGTGGGTCCTGTAACCAAAATTAGACCTTGTGGCTTAAGCGACAAAGTAGTTAAAATCGAAGGCATCGACAGCTGTTCCAGACTCGGAATCTCTGCAGGAATGGCCCGGGCGGCGATACTAACCTCGCCCCGCTGACGATAAACGTTCACCCGGAATCTTACCCCACCATCAAGCGGATATGAAAAATCCAACTCGCCCGCATTCCGAAATGCTTCAATTCGTTCACTACCAAGTAGCATTTTGGCCATATCTGCCGCTTCTTCAGCAACCACGGACTCACCCTCAAGCGAGTGCAGCTTTCCATCCATCCGAATAACCGGCGGTGATCCTACGGAAATATGTAAGTCAGAAGCTTTGGAGGAGTAAGCCGTTTGTAATAGTTGTCTAATATCCCGCGTATACGTTGGCATTAGCCGCTCCCCCTAAGTTAGAATGCTAAATCGCTGTTAACCTCTAATGTGAGACCGTCTCGCGCATGACTTCTTGAAGCGTTGTAATTCCTTGACTGACCTTGAGTAGTCCGTCATCCATCAGTTGAACAAGCCCTCGCGCTTTACCTGCTGCACGCAGTTCCTCTACTGAGGCAGTGTTTGTAATGAGCTGCCGTAAGTGATCATCAATACTGAGTACTTCATGAATCGCTATTCGTCCACGATAGCCAGAATTGTTACAGCTACCACAGCCGCGTCCACGCTGTAACTCTTCCGCAGGTAGTCCTAGGCTACGTAGCATAATTGCTTCCTGTTCAGATGGTTTGTAGGTTTCTTTGCAGTCAGTGCAAATTTTGCGCACCAGCCGCTGTGCTACCACACCAATCAGCGAAGAAGCGATCAAATAAGGTTCTACCCCCATATCCCGCAATCGGGAGACGGAGCTAATCGCATCGTTTGTATGTAAAGTAGACAACACTAGATGACCCGTTAATGAGGCGCGAACAGCAATTTCAGCAGTTTCAGCATCCCGTATCTCACCGACCATTACGATATTCGGATCTTGTCGAAGAATCGAACGCAGCCCAGCTGCAAAGGTTAGTCCAATAGCCGAGTTTACGTGCACCTGATTTACTCCTTCAAGCTGGTATTCCACTGGATCTTCGACTGTGATAATATTTGCGCTTTCTACATTAAGTTGATTTAACGCTGAATATAAAGTTGTTGTTTTTCCGCTACCTGTAGGGCCCGTGATTAGCAAAATCCCATAAGGACGAGCTATCATCTCCTTAAAAGCTTCTGCATTCCCCTCACTGAATCCCAAAGCATCTACGGATTTGACCCCTGTGCTTAAATCTAGCAGCCGCAGCACAATCTTCTCTCCGTGCATCGTTGGTAATGAAGACACACGAATATCTACCATTTTGTAATCGAACTGCATTTTGATCCGCCCGTCCTGCGGCAAACGCCGTTCTGCGATATTCAGGCGGGCCATTATTTTCAGACGGGCGGTGATAAAGCCCTGCATCTGCTTAGGAATAATCCGCTCTGTCCGTAAGGTTCCGTCAATGCGGTAGCGGATGGTTAAATTATTTTCACCTGGATCCATATGTATATCAGACGCCCGCAGGGCAACTGCCTGCTGAATCATCTGATTGACCAAACGTACGATTGGAGAGTCCTCATCTGTAATCTCGGTCTCTTCTATTTCTTCCTGTGTCGGAAGTTCTACCAGCATCTGATTCATAGAATCGCGCATGCCATAGTGACGCGCAATCGCCCGCTGCAGCTCATCTCTCGTAGAAATAGCGGGTTCGATCCGAAAACCAGTACTCATTCGTAAATCTTCTATCGCAAAATAATCCAGCGGGTCCGCCATCGCAACCATCAGCTTGCCACCCTCTTTTAAGAATGGAAGCACCTGATATCGCTTAGCCATACTTTCAGGGATAATCTGCGTGATTGCGGGATCTATCTGGTATTTAAATAAACTGACATGCGGGATGCCGAGTTGAAATTCAAGCACTTCAATCAGCTGCTGCTCCGTGATATAACCTTGAGAGATTAGCAGATCGCCGAGCTTACGTTTACTCTTACGCTGTTCCGCGAGAGCCTCAAGCAACTGGTCCTGCGAAATAATATTATTTTCTACCAGCAAGTCTCCCAGTCTCTTTTTCGCGATAGCCAAGTCTATTCATCTCCGTATGCCGTTATTTATGCCGGCTGAAATAATGGATATTTTTTATAGAAATAGAAATCAAATTCCCAGCAAGATTCGCTCAAAAACGAAAGATATAATTACCATAAATACACCTTCCATAAATTTGTCAATTTTGAGTATTTTTCAATCTAACTAGGACTTTAGTTATAATTTAATAGGTATATTTCAATAGATTTATGTTGTCTATCAATGCTGAATGTCCTAGAATGTATATAACATAGATTGGATAATTTTACAACGACACGGAATGAAAAAGGCTGTCGGAATCTAGCATATACGAGACGTAATATGACCATATCTGCCAATAGTTAACAATCAGGGAGAGATGACAATGAAACTTGCCAGTAACAAAAAAGTTTTTATTTTTACAGTAACTACCCTGCTTCTCCTTCTGCTTGTTCTGCCAATCAAAAATCACTTTATGAATGTCGATGCCAGTTCTAATGAATACCAAATTCGTATGCTGGAGGTTACAGAGAGTGGGGTTAGTGAGCTTGCGTCTCTAAAAACGGGAATATCTAACCTTACCATCGACACGATGAGTATGAAGCGCTTTGTGGCGCTGCGGGATGATCTGGACGGAAGATATGATGCGGTATATATCGGGAAGGGGACTTACAGTACAAGTGGGGTCTCCGGAAAAGATCATAATACCAAAGCAGTTATGAATGACATAACTGCCCTGAAAGCCAAAGAAATTACCGACTATTTTATTAATAAAGGACTTTACGTATTACTCAACAAAGAGCCGTTTGATACGCAAACAACTAACCAACGCGGAATATTGTACAACACCTTCAATACCTACCGGACATTAACACCAAAATCAAATGTTAAGTTCGTCGATAACAATGAGTTAAATACATGGATCGAAAATTTGAAAAAAGATCCTTCTGCTCAGAAGGATCTTTTAAAGCAACGTCCTCGTATTCAAATTACTAATAAAGCTAACATTATTGATTACAGCCAGAACCAGGAACATGTTTATAAACCCGGAAATAATCTTAGTTTTAAATTCAACGTATCAAATGTAAATAATCTCAGCGATCGTCCCATTCTAGCCAAATTGTATGTCAGTGTAGATAAGTCGATTAAAATGACTGAAAATGACGTCGTAGCTGTACAGACTTTAAATCAAGATCCTAATGGTGAAATTGTATACAAGCTTCCTAATACATACTCCGGGCTTCTATATTGGAAGCTAGAAATCGTAGATAACTTAAATCCGAACAAATTAAAAGACTTTGATAGCGGTACGATTCAATTCCTTGGCAAGAAAACAATCGTTAATATTCTTCAGGTGTTGCCTACTATCGCTGCTAATGAAAGAAGCAGTAGTTTACGCAATCCTGAAAATATGACGCAAAGCTTCCTAAGTAATAGCAGCTACGAGTTAAAAATTACAACCAAGACCATTTCCGAATTCAACACCGATATTGCGACTCAGTATGCCAAAGATAATAAATATGGATTAAACGGCGTATATGATATGCTCATTTTTGGATTTCGCGATGTTTATAATGACAAAGCCCCGTTAAGTGACCTTGCAACCCAGGCTGTTATTGATTTTACCGAGGTTACTAAACAAAGCGTTATGTTCACACATGATACGGTATATCAAAATAAAAGTAATTGGGTTAAAAAATTCAAAAAAATCACGGGTCAGATCGACCCGGAAACAAACTTAGGTTTAAACGCTCCTAGTCCCTCAACTACAGTCAAACCAATCAATGATGGCTTGCTGACCCAGTACCCTTTCTACTTAAGTACTATCAATGCAAATAATGAGCAGACAAATATTATTCCACCACAAGTAGCAACTACACATAATCAATACTTCACTTTGGATCTGGAGGATGCTTCGGTCATCCCATGGTATAACATAACCGGGAGTTCGCGCGATATCGATGATAGCTGGAACCACTATTACACATACTCAAAAGGAAATGTCACTTACTCAGGTACCGGTCATGTATTCGGAACATCCAGCATTAAATTTCCGGAATGGGAGCAAAAGCTCTTCGTCAATACAATGTATCGCGCGTATATTGGTGCAAATCATGCGCCAGAGATCACTGTATCAACACCTCAGCAAGGTGAAATAAAGCCTTCTTACCAGAATGAACTATTAATAGATTATGTTGTCGAAGATCCCGATTTAAAAGATCGTGATTTATTTACAACTATTCGTTTTAAGTCCGGAGATACTTATCTACCTAATACAGGGATGGCAGAGAAGGCAATTTTTTCAGGAGAAACTATTCATCAGGTATTTCCAAACCCTCTGCCGAGCGGTGGTAAACTCACAATAGAAATTACAGCGCGTGATAAGCAAGGCGCTTATGCATCTCCCAAAAATATTGATATTACCATTTCGGAGGCAAGATCGAATCTTGAATTATCACGGGAATTGTCAACCAATGTTAGCACTAGCGGCGAAGTAGCAAAAAACGAACCTTTTACTATCACTTATATCATTCAAGCCAAGCCTATTCCTTTTGATCAAGTAAGTACTATCGATCAAGCCTACGATCATCAAGTAATTTCTAATATTATTTTCCGTGATACTCTACCAGCGAACATTAAACTTGAAGCATCAGGTTTACCTGATGGGATGACTAATCCTTCTGGTAGTGTAGAAACAGGACTAACATTAGAGAAGCCGCTTAATAACATTACTTATACATTGAAGAACATGAATGGGATTAAGACGTTCCAACCCGATTCTAATGAACCCATCAAATTCACTATTAATGTATCAGCAAATGTAGCAGCAAGATATATATTCAATAATGCCTTAGTTGACTTCGTAGATATTCATGCTGTTCCTTCTGCATCTCCTACTCCAACGGCGACAGCAGTTGTCACGGCTAGTCCATCATCTAGCGCTACTTCTAATTTCAACCCATCGGTTTCTGCAACTGGCTCCGGGCTTGGAATTGCTGGTGATTATAATGCTTTTATATTTGGAAAAGCCACAGTGACTGCTTCTTTGAGGGGTAACCTGGCAGCTGGGGGTGATACTACTACCAGTAGCGTGGACATTAACATGTCCAACGGCAACAAAGTACCTTATGCTATAGTTACTGGTGGTAACCTAGATTTCACCAATGGTACTGTATATGGAAATATCATTCACCAGGGAGAATTCAATAAAGTTGATAGTGGCAGCATCATCTCAGGAACATACAGGAAGGTTACCGATACACTTATCGATTTTGCGTCAGCTCAACAATATTATGTGAATCTATCGAATCAACTAGCCACGGTTCCGCAAAATGGAACAACAGAGCTAAAATATAACGGTTTATATATTAAAGGAGATCATTCAGTCAACATATTTAACCTTACATCAGATTATTTTAATCAGGCAGGATGGACTAATGTTACTGCTTCTTCAGGCTCTACTATGATTTATACTATTACTGGTTCAACTGTTAATGTTCACAAAGCCTTTGATCTGCCACAGAATACAACAGGTAACAACATCCTATATAACTTTCCAGATGCAACAACGGTCAATATCTCGGGGGTAGAAATAAAAGGTTCGATCCTGGCTCCTAAAGCAGCACTAAACATCAGCAATGGGAATGTATATGGCAATGTAATTGCCGCTTCTCTGAGTACTGCATCATGCTATATTGCTATCCTTCCCTATACAGGACCAGTTCCTGTACCAACACCAACACCGACACCATCATCAACGCCGACACCGTCGCCGTCTTCTAATCCGCTAGTGCGTACGATCATTAAATTTTCTGAGATGACGATTACTGCCATCGACAGAATAACTACTTTAGAGTTAAGTGGAGCACAACTTTTATTAGGAGATAGCCAAATGCTTTCTCTGATTATTAAGCCCTTGGAGAAATTCAATCAACTGATCTGGACATCAAGCAACGATAATATTGTTAGTGTTAGTCCATTAGGCGTCGTGTCTGGTAAAAAGGTTGGCTCTGCTGAAATTACAGTAGCTGCTAACGATGGAAGTAATCTTATTAGTAAGGCTACTGTTACTGTTCTCGATCCACAATTAAATATTGTTGGACCTAACAGTGCTCTTGTAAATGAGAAAATAGATTTCAACGCTACTTACTTAACAAAAGAAACGGGAACCCAATTTTCATGGAGCGTCGTGGATGCAAATGGATTACCAACTAATGATGTAGCTCTTAATAGTGATAACGACCAGGCTCATCTTACAGCAACAAAATCAGGGGTATATACTGTAAAACTTACTGTAACTACTGATTTGAATACAGGTGGCGTTAATACCTTCAAAACAATAACTGTTGGACTTAAGTCCTTAACAATCAAAGGATCTAAGAGTGTTTTCCAGGAAGAAACAATTAATTTAGAGGTAATTACTGATCCTGACAGCGCAAGTAAAGAGCAGTATGAATGGAGTTTGGTTAACCAGAATGATCTTGAATATGCTGGATTTGTCGCAGCGGATAATCCTACTCCTGTCTCAACTATAACAACTTCCACGAAGAACGTTATATTAAAGGGCTTAAGTTCACATGAAAATATCCAGATCCAGGTCAAAGCCGCTGGTACTATCAGTAATATTCATACAATAAGTGTGCCTCTTGATCCTGGACTATTATTCCACCCGGAATCAGGAAAAATCACAGTCGGAGAATCCCTTAATTTGCTACCCTGCTTATGGATAACTCCTTATGGAAATCTACCTGATAGCATTTTACACAAACTACAATGGGAGATAGTAAGTAATAAATCAAGTGAGGATGCTTCTAAGCCAGTTGTTCTGCAAGAACAGAATGGAGTCTATCGTGGGCTCAGTAAAGGAGAAGCTGTTATTAGAGCTTATTATTTTACCCAAAGTAAGAAGACAATTGAAGCGTATTATACGATAACGGTTATTGGAACACAAGATACTATAGAAAATCGCTACTAAATCACATCAAAATCTATATTATGTAAAAGCAGCCGATCAGAAGTTGATCGGCTGCTTTTATAATTCATATTATCCTTTAATTTCCAGAGATCAACAATTCGATGGGGCCTACATTAATGTTTATTTGATTCACACGTGGAAGTCCCACATTTTGATCTTCGAATACTTGTTCATTATAATTAACAATAAAACGAGGAGACTCAACCTCCGTCTGGATATCAAAATTAAAGTTTGCGGATCCTGTCTCCTTCTTGACTTTGCCAACAACCGCATTGATAATCAAATCTCCTTTAGCAAAAAAGCCACCATCCAGTGAAAATATAGAGCCCACACCGTACAACTCTGCCGTACTATCCGTATAAAAAAAGGCTCTTAATCTTGTAGCCTCATTTTTAAACTCTTCAACCCGATTAATAAGTATAGCTCCCTTTGAGATCAATACAAGTTCTTTACTTCCGCTACCTGCAGTTGGTATTCCTGATATCGTGGCATCCACAATATCAGTTTTTCCAAGCACAAACATAGTAGAATCAAATTCAGCTTTTCCTCTGATATATAAATTCCCTGTCACCAGAATGTTGCTTTGGACAATGGCCGTTGAATAACTATCTATTGTTAAATCACCGTTTACAATAAGCCAATGAGCCCCTGTGCTTAGATTAAGCTTAGAAGTATCCCTTATCTGATTTAACATTACTCCATCCAACTTTAGATTCCCTATAAAGATCGTGCTTCTCTCCAATCTCTCAAGGTTTTGCTTCAGTGATAGCTTCGCTTCTTCGAAAAGTCTATGTTTCTCCTGCTCCTTCTCTTCATCTGTATCACCAGTTGCAATGTCCTCAAAATCTTCTAACATAGGCATCCATAAGGTGGAAATGCCTCCGGGTTGCTGAAGCGTGTTAATTAATCTTGTTCCTCTAGCAATGGGTTCTTCACTACTATTTGATCCAGTCTCTCCATAATATCTATCGCTGAATACCTTCTTATTTCCAGCCGACCCTGAAGCCTCAGCAACTTTATCTAGGAAGGAATCCTCCACATTCACTTGGACAAACGTCGTTTTCTTTTTGATCTTTGCTTTTTCAACGATCGTCTTCACCCTATTATCTAGTGAAGAATAGTCGGCATCATCAATTGTCGGCACCTTTTCAAAAATATCACCCGTTCTGGAATAAAGCAGATCGTTCATTGATTGAATATGAGCTTCTCCATCGACTAACGGAAATAGACTGCGTTTTTCCAAATCTGCGTTATGTCTATACTTAGCCACTTGGCTAACTTTTAATTGATTTCCAGCATAAATATTCCCCTGAATATAAGGAGCACCATTCAAATAGATCGTTCCCTCAGAACCTAATGAATAATTCAAAAAATCTGGGAATGTCGTAATCACAACCTTTTGTTGCAACGTCCTTAACACGCCGTTTACTGTTGCATTGGCCTTAATCGTAACTACATGCTTACTACTTGTAGAACTGCCATCGAGAGTAATTCCCGTGATTTCATTGCTAGCTCCCTGTAAGCTTGTATCGGTAACAAAAGCTCCTTTATTAGAATTGAGGCCCCTTAAAAATGTCTCTATTTCTTGATCAAACTGTGCCTGAGTAGTATTACTACTAACTTGTATTTTCTGATTTAAATCTGCTGTAATATAGGCAATCGCCTCATCAATCGATTTCTGCGCTAAATGAAGGCTTTGTACATCATTCTCACGAGTTTCGGTACGCCTAGCTCCTCCAATCGTAGCACTAAGCACCGTAACTCCTAAAATAGTGAGCAACAGGACGATAAACATCACAAGTACCAAAGCCGAACCTCGTTCCGATCGAAGGCTTGCCCGCCTCAACATCTCTGTTTTCCTCCTAAAATCCAAATTGGCTTTCCAATTCCATCTTATCCGTTTCATTTCCCTTATACTTTAATACCAACTTAATCTGGATCAGACCAGAATTGCATAGCGAGGCTACATTACATGATCTACCATCTGATGTGGAAGCAGTTATGATAGAACCTGCCATATTCGATTGTACCGCGATAGGAGAACCAGATTCCGCTCCACTTTCCTTACCATTTATAACAATTTCATTTCCTGATACCCGAATCACACGCGGAGAACTCCCGCCTTTTATTAGTTCAATTCCTCCAGATATATTTTGTAGCCGTTCAGGACTATATGTATAGAGTTCAGTAATAATAGAGGACATGATCAGATCCGCTTCGTCCCGTAAAGCGTTCTGAACTGAGATTTTATGATAGCTGCGAAATCCATACATAGTAACTCCAGAGATTAGACCGACTATCATAGCAAATACAGTCAGTGCCGCAATTAATTCCACCAAAGTAAAACCTTGTTCCGACCTAAGTCGTTTAGCGAATTCTTTCATCAGTTATGTATCCCTCCAACATTACGTTATAAGCGGGCTGTTCATTATTTTCTACTCGTCTTACCTCAACTTTAACGGGTATTAAATAATACTTTACAGCTGATTTATCAATCGGAGTAGTGGACGGATGATCGACTAATTCCGGTTGATAGATAATATTGATCTTATAACGGATATCATTAACTGTTGGATTCAGAACATTTGCCAAAGCTGTCATGTTTGAGAATAGATTACTATAGCTGCAATTAACTATGGTGCATTTTTCAGCCTCTATCGCATCTTCCCCTTGCGTAAAAAATTCCTTCATCGCCTCAAAATCCTGCTTCTCCACATAAAACAGCGCGTTTCGCGCCAGATTGACCATAATCGTTTTGTTCTGGTTCGATTTAGAGTAACTCATGGCGTTAGTAAAGTAAGACGTAAGCACCAGAGAAACTATCGATAAAATTACAATAGCGGCCAGAACTTCGATTAACGTAAATCCTTTTTCCTGCTTTAGGCCCGGTTTCATCCTACTTTCCGCCTCTCGCCTATGAAAATACTTTTCGTATTTGCACGTTTTTCCTAAATTTTCTACTTCCATTATATTCTCTCATATCCAGCTACAGCAATCCTCAAAACCCTTATAATTCAGATATTTCTACAATATCTCTCACTTTAGGTCTATGCTATGATTTGGAAAGAGAGGAGATGAATGAAATGGCTTTAATAGAGTGCAAATTTTATTCTGAAGTACTAGGTTTGAATACCTCAATGACTGTAATTTTGCCGCAAAAAACAACTACACAAATCGGGATGAGTAATGTAACAAGAGGTGATCTTCACCCTACTTTGTATTTACTGCATGGCTTGTCTGACGATGATTCGATCTGGCTGCGCCGGACTTCTATAGAACGGTATGTAGCGGAGATGGGGATAGCTGTGGTAATGCCAAATGTGCACCGCAGTTTCTACACAGATATGGCGATGGGAGGCCGTTATTGGACCTTCATTAGTGAGGAGCTGCCAATGTTGGCACGCTCATTTTTCCCGCTATCCGATAAACGCGAGGAGAACTTTGTAGCCGGGTTGTCTATGGGTGGTTATGGAGCAATTAAGCTGGGACTGCGTAGACCCGAGTCTTTTGCAGCGGCAGCGAGTTTGTCTGGAGCACTTGATATGGCGCATAATTTCTTGAACGGGGAAGGTGCTACCACTAAAAGCAAAGAATACGAAATGATCTTCGGAAAAGAAGATACCGCCGGAACGCCGGAAGACCTTCTTTGGCTGCTTGAGGAAGTGAACCGCTCCACGGGACCAAAACCAGCGTTGTATCAATGCTGTGGCACAGAAGATTTCCTATACACCGATAACTTGAGATTCCGCGATGCTTGCCAGGCAACCTCACTTTCTTTAACCTATGAAGAAGGTCCGGGGACACATGAATGGGGATACTGGGATGCCAAAATCCGCGATGTGCTGGCATGGCTACCTTTAAAAAGTAACTAGCTGTACTTAATAGACAACAAAAAGATGCAGCCATAAGCTGCATCTTAATATCTGTTCTACTCAGATTGCCCTCTTCGGAGGGTTCTTTTTAATTATAAGGACGCCGAAGGCAATTATGCTTGTTTGGTGATATTTTTAAATAATCCAGTCTGTTCTGTGATTCCTTTTTCAGCAGCAAATCTTTCAATACTAGATGCACCAAAGAATCCGTCTATGCCTTCTGTCCGTTCAATTACGTACGCCGCATCTTCCGGCTCTGCAATCGGTCCACCGTGACAAATCACCATAATATCTGGATTTACAGCTTTCCCTGCTTTAATAATCGCTTCAATTCTTTCTACACAATCATCTAAAGTAAGAGCGGTCTTAGCTCCAATTGTACCTTTGGTAGTCAAGCCCATATGTGCCACCAAAATATCTGCGCCTGCTTCTGCCATGGCTTTTGCTTGCTCAGGATCAAATACATAAGGAGTGGTGAGCATATCCAATTCATGCGCAGCTCTAATCATATCTACTTCTAAACCATATCCCATGCCGGTCTCTTCTAGATTCTGTCTGAATACGCCATCGATCAAACCTACGGTTGGGAAGTTTTGTACGCCGCTAAAACCTTGTTCCTTAAGTTGTTTTAAATAAACCTCCATTACTCTAAATGGATCTGTTCCGCATACGCCTGCTAATACAGGGGTGTTTTTTACAACAGGCAATACCTCCGAGCCCATTTCGACCACAATTTGGTTGGCATCCCCATAAGATAATAACCCTGCCAGTGATCCACGGCCTGCCATTCTGTATCTTCCTGAATTATAAACAATCAGCATATCCGCTCCGCCAGCTTCACTGCTTTTTGCAGTAATCCCTGTGCCGGCTCCCACGCCTAAAAGAATCTTTCCATTTGCCACTTCTTCTCTAAACTTCGCCATGATTTCAGTTCTTGTATTTTTGTTCATGTGTAACGCCTCCATTTAAATATTTATTTATCTTATAAAAATCTTATTTGCTCATGAGATCTATTAGCTTCTGCGCTGCTGCTTCTGCAAACTCCACATCATTAATGGCACAATCCATTTCGATAACCTCGACAACATTTCTGTTTACACCATTTCTTAAGGTATCAAATAACATTTGATCTTCCTCTACCCCATAAAAAGCTTCCCCTGCAACATCAATGCCGGATATCCCTTTAAGCGGCAGCATTAACACCGTTTTCTCTTTGGCCATATTTAATTTCTCGACAAGCTTTTTGCCGATAGCTTCATTTTCTTCTACTGTTGTTCTCATCAGAGTAACTGTTGGATTGTGTTTATAAAACTTATGCCCAGCAAATTTCGCTGGTACCGTATCATAAGGGCCAAAGTTGCACATATCAACCGCGCCTACCGATACAACCTGTGGAATATGATGTTTTCCAGCAGCTTCTAACCGATGAGGTCCAGCATTTAGCACACCACCAATAATTTCGTCCGCCCATTCTGTTGTGGTCAGATCCAATACACCTTCAATAAAACCAGCCTCGATTAGCGCTTCCATGGACTGGCCGCCTACACCTGTTGCATGGAATACAAGCACTTCATAGCCTCTAGCTTCAAGATAGTTACGGGCTGCCGTCACACAGGGGGTTGTTACCCCAAACATCGTTGTAGCTATTAATGGTTTTTTCTCTATCACTTGTTTATTCTCAAATTTAAGCATACCGGCGATGGCGAAAGCTGCATTGGTAAAAATCTTTGTTGAAATAGAGTTTAGTCCGGCAACATCCACTACGGATGGCATCATGACAATATCACTAGTGCCTACATATGGAGCAGTATTCCCTGAAGCTACGGTCGAAACCATCACTTTAGGTACACCAATAGGTAATGCCCGCATACCCGGTGTTACAAGTGAAGTGCCTCCAGTGCCCCCAAAGGAGATAATTCCATCAAATTTGCCTTGCTTATATAATTCAGGTACTAATTTTTCCATACCTTTGGCTAATAATTCTGTTGCTAGTGCTCTATCTTTTTTGGCAACGAGCTCATCTATACTTATACCCGCGGCTGCTGCTACTTCTCTATTAGAGATATCCGGTGTAAAAGTGGGCTCAAACACACCTGTATGAATTGTAAATGTACCCAGCTCCAAGCTTTCCAGTAAATTTTTAATGTAGAGATATTCTTCACCCTTGGTGTCAAAAGTTCCGGCAATAGCAATCGTCTTCATTTCTTCAACCTCCTCTTCAGATATCTACAACAAGAAATATAAGGATAATGTATAATGTGAAACTTATGCTTTCTTATATTTCAAAAAAAAGCATGATCAACTTATGAGTTAATCATACTTCTTTGATTTATCGATGAAAACGCTTTTATGTCTTATGTTTTTGTGTTTATGTTAGATTTATATTGTTTTGGAGAGAACCCTTTATACTTCTTGAACATTTTGCTAAACTGCGCATAATCCTGGTATCCAACTAATGGCGCTAGCTCAGATAACTGGATAGGGTCTCTATGTAATATTTCCGCCGCCTTATCCATCCGAAATTGCACGAGATACGTTTGGAAGCTGCAGCCTACTTTTTTGGTGAACAAACTACTCAAGTAACTTCGGGATACATGTGCCACCTTAGCTAAATCTGCAAACAAGATCTCATTCCTATAATTTTGAGCTACGTATTCTTTTACAAATTCAACATAATCATAGTGCTTTGTGATGCCATCTAACATTTTGACCATAAAATCATCTTCATCCAGCGTCCCCGACACTTTAAAAGCTTTGGTTATATTCGTAATGGACTTCTCCGAGGGAATTCTTTCAAAAGCAGAGCCTCCGATATATCCCATCAAGTTTTGATTATTGCTGTACATATATTGCACATCAATTGGCGTTTTCACCGGACCACCGTAAACCAGCTTAATTAAATCAGGCTTTAGCTCATTGCATGTATTAAATATCTTGTCCGCTTTAACCTTGGCAGCTTCCAGAGAGAATACTTTTTTAGCGCCTAATAACCCGCCTTCTGTTAGACCTAGATGTGCACAGATAATATCCGCTCCAGCCTCAATCATCTGTGCTGCCTGGATTTCGTCAAATACAAAAGCAATGGTAAACAAATCCTTCTCATGGGCTATTCTTATGGCTTCTACTTCAAGTAGATAACCATTCCCCTCTTCTTCGAGCGCTTCTCCAAATTGACCATCTATTAAACCCACCGTGGGGTAATTGTTAATGCCGGCAAAGCCTCTATTCTTTATTTCACTTATATAGGATTCCATATCTTTGGTCGGATCAGTTGCATTGAGGCCAAAAATAATAGGGATATCTCTGACCAACGGTATGATCTCTCTAGATGCAAAGTCCATCACCATATCATTGCTATTACAAAATGGTAAAATACCAGCGAGAGAGCTCCTCCCCATCTGGCGAAATTTACCCGAGTTTAACATCAGAATGAAATCAGCTCCACCTTGCTTCGCATACTTTGCCGTTATACCAGCACCGGTGGCTACTCCAATAATATGATTGCCTACTTTTAATTCCGATCTAAGCTCGTCTAGGATTTGCTCTCTGTTCATACCTACGAACCCTCCTATCTCTAACCTAAGGATAACCGTAAAGAACACTGCTAATCCAGTCATAGTTCATTTAGATAATAAAAAAAATCCCGCCTGATACCTATAAAGGTCTGAGGCGAGATTTGATATTGATACGGTTTACAATATAGCGTCTCCGTATGCTCGAGAGGGCTAAGCTCTCCACGGGACCAAAACTAGCACTATACCAATGCTGTAGCACAAAAGATCCCCATACACCGATAAATTGAGATTCCGTGATGTACTGACATGAACTACCTTTAAGAAGGAGATAAGCATTCATTTGTTCATGATATCTGCCGATAATAAATCTACATAGCATTCTACACCGTAAGGAGAAATAGATCATGACAGAAAAAAAACGAATCGTTCTTATTCCTGCTTATTTGGAGAAATTCTCTTGTATTGGATCAGATTGTGAAGATACATGTTGTATAGGCTGGAATGTTGATATTGATCGGCAAACCTATAAAAAGTATAAAAATGTAGGCGATAGAGAAATGAAATCATCACTAAATAAACATATAAAACGCAAACGTTCTAACCCATCAGAAGCTAGTTATGCAAAAATAGCGATGAAATCCGATGCCTCTTGTCCTCTTCTAAATGAAGAAAAATTGTGTTCTATACAAAAGTCTCTAGGAGAAGACTACTTATCTGAGATTTGTAGTTCTTACCCTCGTATAACCAATCAGGTAAATGGAAATTTAGAGAAATCCGCCACATTATCTTGTCCTGAAGCGGCTCGTCTAGCTTTGTTAAACCCAGACGGTATTCAATTTAATGAGATTGAAGAATCCATGAATATCAGATATCCCATGAGTAGACTATTAAACACTAATCGTGAAAAGACTAAGCACAGAATTGATGAATATTTTTGGGATCTCCGTATTTTCACAATACAAGTCTTACAAAATAGAAATTATACCATAGCACATAGATTAATTGTGCTTGGAATGTTCTATCAAAAAGTACAAGGATACCTTTCAGAAGGAAAATTAGATGAAATTGTTCAGCAAATCGCCTCCTATAATACCTTGTTAGAAGACGGTAGCTTCCGGGAAGGTTTATCAGCTATCCCCACCTCAACAACCATTCAAATGCAGCTTCTAAAAGCACTGGCCGATATTCGTGTATCTCAGGGGGTGCTGAGCACACGATATATGGAGTGTTTTGCAGAGGTACTTAAGGGCATTCAATATACGAAAGATGCAACAGTTGAGGAAATTACAGAAAGATACCAACTTGCTTACACAGATTACTATGATCCATTTATGAGAGCTAACGAATATATATTAGAGAACTATTTAGTGAATTATGTTTACAAAAATCTATTTCCAAGCTCAGATGATACAGATATTTTCGAATCTTATATTATGCTTGTAGTACACTATTCATCAATCAAATTACATTTGATTGGCATGGCTGGACATCACAAGGAGGATTTCGGGGTTGATCACGTAATTAAATTAATTCAATCCTTTGCCAAATCGGTTGAGCATGATTCCTTGTACTTACGTGGGGTTATTGAATTGCTTAAGAGAAATGAATACACCTCAATGGCATATATGGCTATACTAATTAATAACTGAAAGATATTTCCCAAAAAAATCCCGCCCGCATTATTAACAATGCGAGGCGGGATTTATATCATATTTTCACAATATAGCGTCTCCGTGTTGTACAACCCATTCATTAGCTTCGTGCAATGCCAGCTCTGCCCGTTCAATTGCAGCCTTCACCTGAACAGTGGCTGTGCCGCCATAAACGTTACGAGCGTTAACTACAGCTTCCGGTTGAAGAACAGCATAGATATTCTCGTCGAACAGCGGTGAGAATTGCTTGAACTCTTCCAGCGTCAAATCCAACAAGAATTTGCCTTCGTTGATGCAGTAGAGTACCGTTTTCCCAATTACCTCATGCGCTTGGCGGAAAGGAAGCCCCTTACCTACCAAGAAGTCGGCTATATCCGTTGCATTCGAGAAATCCGTGTTCACAGCTTCACGCATACGACCTTTGTTCACCTTCATAGTGGAGATCATCGGCGCGAACAATTGCAGTGCACCAGTCAGCGTAGTAACCGTATCGAACATGCCTTCTTTGTCTTCCTGCATATCCTTGTTGTAAGCCAGTGGCAATGATTTCAGCACCGTCAGCAAGCCAATCAGGTTGCCGTAAACGCGGCCTGTTTTGCCCCGTACCAGTTCTGGTACGTCAGGGTTCTTCTTCTGCGGCATAATGCTGCTGCCTGTGCAGAAAGCATCATCCAGTTCTACAAAGCTGAACTCTGTGCTGCTCCACAGGACCAGTTCCTCACTGAGTCTGGATAGATGTGTCATGATAAGGGAAGCATTCGCCAAGAACTCCACGATGAAATCGCGGTCGCTGACAGCATCCAGACTGTTCTCATACACACTGTCAAAACCCAGTTGTTCCGCTACAAAATGACGGTCAATCGGGAAGGTCGTTCCCGCAAGCGCTCCTGCTCCGAGTGGCAGCACGTTGATCCGTTTGTAGCTGTCCGTCAGACGTTCTGCATCGCGGCGGAACATCGATACGTAAGCCAGCAAGTGATGAGCAAACAGAATCGGCTGTGCCCGTTGCAAATGCGTATAACCAGGGATGATGGTCTCCACATTGTCTTTTGCTTGTTCGATCAAAGCTTCCTGCAGCTCATGCAGCAAACTAACTAGCTCAACTACACGGCCACGTAAATAAAGGTGCATGTCCGTCGCCACTTGATCGTTACGGCTACGTCCTGTGTGCAGCTTACCACCAACTGGACCGATTTCCTCGATCAGATGTTTTTCAATATTCATATGGATGTCTTCATCCGATACTGAGAAAACAACCTCTCCAGCATTGACCTTGTCCAGCACTTTGTTCAGACCTTGTTTGATTGTTTCCACGTCTTCTTGTGGAAGGATTCCGCACTTGCCCAACATTGTGACATGCGCCAGACTGCCTTGTACATCCTCTTTGGCCAAAGCCTTATCAAAGCCAATGGAAGCCGTATATTCCTCCACCAGCTTGTTTGTTCCTTTAGTAAACCGTCCGCCCCAAAGCTTGCTCACCTGTAGTTTCCTCCTCTTGGACGCCAGAGGGCCGCTCCTATCCTGACGGGAGGAACGGCCTTCGGGGTTGCCCGTTTAAGTTTATGTTATCGTACTATTTAGAAGCTCCATTTACACCTGTAGAAACTTTAAGGCGCAAAGCGTTCAAGTGGATAAAACCAGTGGCATCCCCTTGATCATAAGCTTGTGTAGGATCAGCTTCCATCGTTGCAATCTCAGGATTGTACAGGCTGACTGGGCTCTTCACTCCAGCGCCGATGATGTTGCCTTTGTACAGTTTAAGACGAACAGTACCCGTTACATTTTGTTGGCTCTGTGTTACAAGAGCTTGCAGTGCGATACGCTCTGGAGCGAACCAGAAACCGTTATACACCAAAGTGCTGTAACGAGTGATCAGGCTGTCACGCAGGTTCATCACTTCACGGTCCATCGTGATGGATTCCATTTTGCGATGAGCGACGAACAGGATTGTTCCACCTGGAGTCTCATACACGCCGCGGCTCTTCATGCCGACAAAACGGTTCTCAACCATATCCACACGTCCGATACCATGTTTACCGCCTAGCTCATTAAGTTTCTCCATCACTTGAAGTGGGTTTAAGGACTCACCATTCAGGGCTACACAGTCTCCCTTAACGAATTCGAGCTCCAAATATTCCGCTTCATCCGGAGCATCCTCAGGAGCATTGCTCAGTAGGAACATTCCTTTGTTCTCTGGTGCACTTGGATCGAACCAAGGATCTTCCAATACGCCGCTCTCATAGCTGATGTGCAGCAGGTTACGGTCCATCGAATACGGCTTCGCCGCAGAGGCTTGTACCGGAATATCATTAGCTTCCGCATAAGCGATCATTTCCGCACGACCTGGGAATTGATTGCGGAACTCTTCCAGACGCCAAGGTGCAATCACCTTGATGTTCGGAGCCAATGCAGCTACGCCAAGCTCGAAACGGACTTGGTCGTTCCCTTTTCCTGTCGCGCCGTGCGCGATAGCCGTTGCGCCTTCAGCGATGGCGATATCTACCATGCGCTTGGCGATCAATGGACGAGCAATACTAGTTCCGAGCAAGTATTGGCCTTCATAAAGGGCACCAGATTGGAACATTGGATAGATGAAATCGCTAGCGAACTCATCGCGCAGGTCGTCGATGTATACTTTCGATGCGCCAGTAGCGAGTGCTTTTTCCTCCAAACCGTCGAGCTCTTCCTTTTGGCCGATATCAGCAGTGAAGGCAATGATCTCCGCGTCATAAGTTTCTTTAAGCCATTTTAAAATAACAGATGTATCCAATCCGCCGGAATAGGCGAGTACAATTTTTTCTTTAGCCATGGTGTGGCAACTTCCTTTCGTGTGGGCTATATAAATTAAAATAAACGTGCCTTTGCCAGCACTCTGACGATAAATCGCAATTACACTGAATATTTGGACTTCCGGTCGCTGTTATCATCAGATTTCTTTTAATTCAAACCGCATTGTGCGGATAAAATCTGATGATAAAGGCGAACGCTACGCTCCTACAGTTCCAAAAATTCCGCTCCATTACTCCATCGTCCAAAGTCTAACTTCGCCCAACATTAATTCAATTTATATAGTGATTTATATTTTATATTTTTTAAATTCCTTAACTCATCAACGCAGCCATTAAAGCTTTTTGCGCATGCAGGCGGTTCTCAGCCTGATCAAAGATCACCGAGTTAGGGCCGTCAATCACGCCTGTGCTGACTTCTTCCTCACGGTGGGCTGGCAGGCAGTGCAGGAAGAGATAATCGCTCTTAGCGCCTTTTACAAGCTCCTCATTAACCTGATAGTCCTTGAATGCCGCTTCACGTGCCTTTTGCTCCTCCTCGAAGCCCATACTCGCCCATACGTCTGTATAGATGACGTCAGCGTCTTGTACAGCTTCTTGCGGGCTGCGAGTGACCACAATCTTCGCTCCGGTTTCTTTAGCGATCTCACGAGCTTCTGCGACAACCGCTGCATCTGGCTCATAACCTTCCGGTCCGGCGATAGATACGTCCACGCCCAGCTTAGCTCCGCCAATCATTAAGGAATGCGCCATATTGTTGCCATCGCCGATGTAAGCCAGCTTCAGGCCCTTGAGCTTTCCTTTGTGCTCATAAATCGTTTGATAATCGGCCAGCACTTGGCAAGGATGTGCCAGGTCACTAAGACCGTTGATTACGGGAATAGAAGCATAACGAGCGAGATCTTCAACCTTGTCATGACCGAAGGTACGGATCATAATTCCATCGAGATAACGCGACATTACTTGCGCTGTATCTCCAACAGTTTCTCCGCGTCCAAGCTGGATATCATTTTTGCTCAAGAAAAGGGCATGCCCTCCCAGCTGATACATTCCAACTTCAAACGACACACGTGTACGTGTAGAGGATTTTTCAAAAATAAGTCCAATCGTCTTTCCCTTCAGCGGCTGAAATTCTTCGCCATTTTTCTGCTTCTTCTTCAGCTCAATCGCCGAATCAATCAGATACGTAATTTCCTCCGGGCTGTAGTCGTTCAGCTCCAGTAAATCACGGCCTTTCAGTTGCTGCGCAATGTTGTGCTTGTTACTCTGTACGCCCTGACTCATGAGCTTACCTCCCCGTTTGCTTGTTTAGCATAAGTATGAATGAGTTCGCATAGGATGTCCACCGCTTGGTCGATCTCCTCTTTGCTTACATATAGATTAGGCAGCAGACGAAGGACATTAGGACCGGCTGTCACGAACAACAGGCCTTTCTTTTGTCCAGCCAGTACAATATCGCCCACTGGGGATTGACATTCAATCCCGATCAACAGCCCTTTACCACGGATATCCTTCACAAAAGAACAGTCCGCCAGCTTCTCTTTCAAAAGACCTGTCAGGTACTTACCCATATCTTCGGCGCGCTGTGGAAGCTCATCTTCCAGCATCGTCTCAATCGTCGCTGCCATAACAGCTGTTGCTAGCGGTGTTCCCCCGAAGGTGGACGCATGGCTGCCCGCTGAGAAGGCTTCACGCAAATACCCTTTGCCAAGCATTAAACCTGCCGGGAACCCGCTAGCTATCCCCTTAGCCAAGGTGAAAATATCCGGTTCAATTCCATAATGCTGATGAGCGAACAGCTTGCCTGTACGTCCCATACCTGTCTGTACTTCATCTACAATCAGAAGCAATCCGTGGTTCTTACACAAGGCCACTACAGCGTTCAAGAACTCAGGTTCTACCTCAAGCACGCCACCCTCTGCAAGTACCATCTCCAGCATGATAGCAGCTGTATGATCTCCGATAGCAGCTTCTAACGCTGGGAGATCATGCAAGGGTACGGTCTTGAAACCTGCTGGAAGTGGCAGGAACCCTTCTTTCACCTTTTGCTGGCCTGTAGCTGTTAGTGTGGCCAGTGTACGTCCATGGAAGGATTGTTCGAATGTGATAACCTCATAACGGTCGACACCCTTAATCTTCTGATGGTAACGGCGGGCCAGCTTAATAGCAGCCTCATTCGCTTCTGCCCCGCTATTGCAGAAAAAGACTTGATCAGCGCAGCTATTCTCTGTCAGAAGGTTGGCAACTTTATCTTGTCCCGGAATATGGAACAGATTCGAGACATGCCAGAGCGTATCAATCTGATCCTTCAGCTTAGCGCCGACTTTTTCAGGAGCATGACCTAGACTGGTCACAGCCAATCCACTGGTGAAATCCAGATACTTATTGCCTTTATCATCCCATACCCAGGTACCCTTGCCTTTAACTAAGCTGAGATCATATCTGGCGTAAGAAGGGAACACTGCACTCAGCTTGCTTGTTGCAACATCCGGTGTACCTGATCCTACTGTATCGGTCTGCTGTGCCCCTGCTTGCGAACCCAACTCCGCTTGTGTAAGCTTGCTCATTCTAAGTCACTCTCCCATCGGCTGCTCCTGTGAACAGGCTGCGCCTCTAATTTGTATTCATCTATGATCCTACGAACGAATAATACGTGTACCTATCGCTTCACCTTGCAGTACTCGACTAAGCACCCGTGGTTCTTTTCCATCCACAATGATAACCTCTGATACGCTGCCCTGAATGCAATCTATAGCTGCCCGCACTTTAGGGATCATGCCACCGTAGATTTCCCCACTTTCGATCAAGGCTTCGATTTCCTGTACAGTAACGGAGGGAAGCACAACCTTTTCACCTTCCACTGTACTCATGATGCCTGGAACATCTGTGACGACGATCATTTTGGGAGACTCCACATAGGAAGCAACTGCCCCTGCTGCCGTATCTGCGTTAATATTGTAGCGCTGACCTGCTGTATCTACTCCGATAGGTGCAATGACAGGAATATAACCCATCCCAACAATACCAGTTACGATCTCAGCCTTAACTTCTGTTACTTCTCCTACCAAACCTACTTCGTCGCTGTTCGCCACTGGTTTAGCAATAATCATATTTCCATCGATGCCCGAAAGCCCCAGAGCTAGACCGCCGCTCCCTTGAATTCGCCGGACAATCGCCTTGTTTATACTTCCTGCCAGCGTCATCTCTACAACATCTAGTACTTCCTCGGTGGTTACTCGCAGGCCATTCACAAAGCTGCTTTCAATGCCCAGTTTCGCTAGATTCTCGGAAATGGCTGGCCCTCCACCATGAACAATTACTGGCTGAATGCCCTCCTCCTGCAAATCTCGCAAATCCTCAAAAAAAGAATCAGGTAGAGCCGCAAGCGTACTGCCGCCGCATTTCATTACAAACAATCCACTACCATCTAAAGCATCTATAAGTTCAAGCTCGCTATTTAGCGTCATATAATCGGTATCCTTCCCTTATGGGCTTAACACGCCATAAATTAAGTGCGATATGCGGCGTTAATACGCACATAATCGTAAGTTAGGTCACAGCCCCAAGCCGTTGCTTTCCCGCTTCCATCATGCAGATCTACAGTGATCAGCACAGTTTCACTTTTTTGCAAATAGGCCAAAGCCTTTTCCTCGTCAAAAGCAACTGGCTTCGAGTGCAAAAGCACCTCAATATCCCCTAACGAAATGTTCACACGCTCCGGAGATACCGGAACACCCGCGCGTCCAACCGCAGCAATAATCCGTCCCCAGTTCGCATCCGCTCCAAAAATAGCAGATTTCACTAGACTAGAACCAACCACTGTTTTGGCAATCGCTGCCGCCGCCTCATCATGAACAGCACCATTCACTTGAACCTCAATCAGGTGAGTTGCACCTTCGCCATCTCGAGCAATCGCTTTGGCAAGCGTCTGGCACACATACGTGAATCCAGCAGCAAAAGCGTCCCAATCCGGATGCAGTCGTGTCAGCTTCTCATTACCGGCAAGCCCACTCGCCATCGACACTAACATATCATTGGTACTAGTATCTCCATCGACTGTAATCATATTAAAAGTAACATTCGTAGCTGAACGCAGAAGACTAAGTAAATCCTCCGCTGCAATATCAGCATCCGTGGTCATAAAGCCAAGCATGGTAGCCATGTTAGGATGGATCATCCCTGAGCCCTTTGCAGCTCCGGCAATTGTAACTTCTACACCGCCAACGAGCACCTTCACGGCGATCTCTTTTTTAACTAAATCAGTGGTAAGTATAGCTTGGCAGAATTCCTCCGCGCCAATAGCTCCTCCATCCAGCTTCTCTGGTATTGCAGTAATTCCGGTACGTACGCAGTCCATCTTCAACAGTTCACCGATAACTCCAGTCGAAGCAACAGCCACATCATTAACGGCCACACCTAAATGCTGAGCCGCAGCAGCGCGCATCTCATAAGCATCTGCTTCACCTTGTTCGCCTGTGCAGGCATTGGCATTCCCGCTGTTCACGATAACCGCCTGCAATACTCCGTTCGAAAGGCTTTCCCGAGTCACTTTCAGCGGGGCCGCCTGAAAAACATTCGTAGTATACACGGCCGCAGCCGTTGCCGGAACTTCACACAGAATCACTCCGAGATCGTTGCGATCTGTTTTTTTCAATCCACAATGCAATCCTCCGGACCTAAAACCCTTAGGTGAAGTGATGCTTCCACCCTCCAAGGTGGTAAATAACTCAATCTCGCTCATATTATTTGTACCGCTGATCCTTATGGATACACAGGTGTGTAGCCGAGGCCAAGGGTTTCCTCCCATCCCATCATCAAATTAAGGTTCTGTATTGCCTGCCCTGCCGCACCTTTTACAACATTATCAATGACGGAGACTATGGTCACCCGCCCTGTACGAGCATCTGTTGCAAATCCAATATCACAATAATTAGAGCCGCTAACTTCTTTTGTCGCCGGAATCACACCTACATCACGCACCCGCACATATGGCCGGCCCGCATAATATTCACGGTATAAATTCACAAAATCCTGCTCCGTATAATTGTCCATCATCCCTGCATACATCGTACTCATAATTCCCCGGCTCATCGGCACGAGATGTGTGGTGAACGTTACCGTTACCTTTTCTCCCGCAATCTCTGTGAGCGTCTGCTCAATTTCTGGTATATGTTGATGCTTATTGATTTTATAAGCTTTAAAGTTCTCATTAATCTCTGCATAATGTACCATCAGGCTTGTTCCGCGTCCTGCTCCAGTAACTCCTGATTTCGCATCAATAATAATACTGTCGTGCTTAATCCAACCTGCCTGAATTGCAGGAATTAGTCCAAGAAGTGTAGCTGTAGGATAACAGCCTGGATTAGATATAAAATCAACCCCAGCCGCACGCTCTCCAAACACCTCGCAAAGTCCGTATACAGCCTGCTCTAGATATTCATCAGCCGGAGCGGGATGTTTATACCAGTGCTCATACTCTGCACCATCCTTCAATCGGAAATCACCGGACAGATCCACGACCTTAAGTCCAGCTTCCAGCAGCTGCGGCACCAGCTTTGCGCTCACACCCGACGGCGTTGCCGTAAATACCACATCCGCCCGCTCAGCCATCTGAGCCGGGTCAACGCCATCCAGCCTTCGATCAATGATGCCCGTCAAATGCGGAAAACCTTCCTCTATAGCATCCCCTGCACTTGATGAGGAAATTACCGAAGTAATCTCTACCTTAGGATGACTTTGTAGCAGCCGAATCAGCTCTACGCCCCCATAACCCGTTGATCCAACAATCGCCGCTCTCAGCTTGCCTTCCACTGTCATCCCCACTTCCTGCTTATCATGAATTATAATAAATAATATAATGCATACCGTCTTAGAAATATGTATTATTATACGACTGAATTAATATAAATACAACACATAGTGTTAACTTTCTTTATTCCTAAATATAATTCTATTTACAAAAAAAGAGAAGCGTAGCTTCTCCTTTCGGAGAAATTACACTTCTCTTTTAAAGCCTTCACCCAGCACCTCATGCGCCTCAGTTATAATCACAAAAGCACTAGTATCTACCGATTGAACAATCGCTTTTAATCTGGAAACCTCATTCTGACCTACTACAACCATTAGCACCGTACGCTCATCACCAGTATAACCGCCATGTGCATCCAGCTTCGTCAGACCCCGATCCAGATCATTCAAAATCGCCTCAGATATTTCTTCCGTCTTGTCCGAGATTATGTAAGCCACCTTTGTATAACGGAAGCCTACCTCTATCGCATTAATGGCCTTACCTGTAACAAACAGACCGATCAGTGCATACAGTGCTTGTTCCATACCGAGTATAAAAGCAGCCAGCACAATGACCGTCCCGTCCAGCAGCACTACAGAAATCGAGAAGCTGAGACCGGATATCTTTTGAATAATCTGCGCCAAAATAGTAAGTCCACCTGTCGAGCCCCGTCCGCGGAACACAAGACCTAACCCCACCCCCACACAGATACCGCCATAAATGGAGGCTAAGAGTGGATTGGTGGTAGGTGCAGGCAAATCTTTTGTCAACAAGATAAAGAGCGGCAACACAAAGCTCCCAAGGAGCGAGCGAACTCCGTATTGTTTACCCAAGAAGATTACCCCGAGTACAAACAACGGAATATTAAGCGCCCATTGCGTAAATGCCGGCTCAGCCCCAAACCAAGCTTCAGCCAATACCGACAGACCGGATACACCACCAGAAGCAATATGATTAGGCAGAAAAAAAAGATTAAACCCCAGCGCTGTAACTAGCGATCCGAGCAAAATTAACATCGTATCCACCACATGTCGGAGTGGCCCATTCAGAGGAATCAGTGGGGGTTTATTACGTGAATTGACTTTTTGCATTTCAAAGGCTCTCCTTAAAGTGTCATCTTGCTCTACGAAAGAAGAAACGGCCATCCCATCCTAATCCATGAATGGTATCCGTTTCCCCCGAAACTCTCTCTTTTATTCTGCCTCAATCTTGATCTGGCTACGCAGGTAACCATCAATGAATACATCAATATCTCCGTCCATAACAGAACCCACATTCCCCGTTTCCACGGAAGTACGGTGATCCTTAACCATGTTATACGGATGGAATACATAGGAACGGATCTGACTGCCCCAAGCAATATCGGATTGCTCACCGCGAATCTCATCCAAATGCTGCTGCTGCTCTTGCAGTTTGCGCTCATATAGCTTGGAACGCAGCATTTTCATCGCTTGTTCGCGGTTTTTGATCTGTGAACGTTCGTTCTGACAGGTTACCACCACACCCGTAGGTAAGTGAGTAATCCGCACCGCAGAGTCTGTGGTATTGATATGCTGTCCACCGGCGCCGCTCGCCCGATACGTATCGATCTTCAAATCCTCAGTACGAATTTCAACTTCTACATCATCGGCAATTTCCGGAACGACATCACAGGATACAAAAGAGGTATGCCGTCTGCCCGAAGAGTCAAACGGAGAAATCCGTACTAGCCGATGTACACCTTTTTCAGCTTTCAGATATCCGTAGGCGTTGAAGCCTTTAATAAGTAGTGTAACACTCTTAATTCCCGCTTCATCACCCGGTAAGTAGTCCAGCACCTCAACCTTGAATCCACGTTTTTCAGCCCAACGGGTATACATCCGCAGTAGCATCTGGCCCCAGTCTTGGGATTCCGTACCGCCCGCACCCGGATGGAGCTCAAGAATAGCATTCAGCTTGTCATACGGCTGGTTAAGTAGCAATTGCAGCTCGAATTCATCCACTTTGCTGCCTAAACTGCTGATCGTCTCCCCAATCTCTGCCGCAAGATCTTCATCGCCCTCTTCATCCGCAAGCTCTGCCATCATCGCAGCATCGTCGTATTCTTGTTGCAGCTTCTCGTATTGATCCACGGACGATTTCACGGCATTCATCTCGCCGATCACGCTCTGTGCCTGCTCTGGATTATCCCAGAAGCCTGGAGCAGCCATTTTTTCTTCAAAGTTCGAGATCATCTCTTGCTTAAGATCTAAGTCAAAGAGACCCCCTAAGGTCAGTTAGTTTCTTGCCTATTTCACGCAGATCCTGCTTTACATTAGCTTCAATCATATGGTCACTTCACCTTTCAAAATAGGTTGTTACGGTCGTCGTTATTGGAAAGTTAGTAATGAGTGAATGTTCAGCCATTCCGAGAAGGATTGGACTTCCGATCGCTGTTGTTTCCAGATTCCTTGAATTGATAACCGCATAGCGGTTGGAATCCCGAAACAAAGGCGAACACTCCGTTTCTCCAGTTCCAAACCTTCTCTCCATTCCACATTCACTCAAAGTGCTAAATATCCAAAAAAAGCGACTGGGCCGTAAACGGGGGATACCCCCGGGCCCAGCCGCTCTTTATGGTTAGTATACCCATAGAGATCAGGGTTAAAGACTTACATCTTCAACACCTGAATATGAGCGCTACTAAACGTTTGTCTTATGCGTTTTGACCGTGGCAGTTCTTGTACTTCTTGCCGCTTCCGCAAGGGCAAAGATCATTACGACCAGCTGCCGCCTCAACATGTACCGGACGTTTCTCAGCAGGTTCGCTGTTAGTGGAAATTTTATTTTCCTCTACAACGGATTGACGCTCCTGATTTGTCTCGATGTGAGCCTTCATAATATAAGTAGCTACTTCTTCTTGAATCGTAGCCGTCATAGTATTAAACATTTCGAATCCTTCGAATTGATACTCGCGAAGTGGATCTGTACCACCGTAAGCACGTAGGTGAATCCCTTGACGCAATTGATCCATCGCATCGATATGATCCATCCACTTGCTGTCCACGGAGCGCAGCACGATTACCTTCTCGAATTCACGTACCAATTCTGAACCTAGGCGTTCTTCACGAGCAGCATATTTCTCAAGTACACGTTCAAAGATGTACTCAATGATCTCTTCTGCTTCCTTGCCCCACAGAATATCACGAGTCAAAGCACCTTCTTCAAGCAGCTTGCTGTTAACGTAATCAGCAACTTCTTGCAGCTCCCAGTTTTCAGGAATATCGTCACTGCAGTGTGCATGAACAATACGTTCAATAACTGGCTTGATCATCTCAAGTACGATATCTTTAATATTTTCAGACTCCAGAATCTCACGGCGTTGTTTATAAATAATTTCACGCTGTTGATTCATCACGTCATCATATTGCAATACGACTTTACGAATATCAAAGTTATTACCTTCAACACGTTTCTGAGCAGATTCCACAGCACGCGTAATCATGCGGCTCTCAATCGGCTGATCTTCCTCAAACCCAAGGCGATCCATCATACTCAAAACGTTGTCAGCGCCGAAACGCTTCATCAACTCATCCCCAAGGGACAAGTAGAATTGTGTAGAACCCGGGTCCCCTTGACGACCCGCACGACCACGCAGCTGGTTATCAATCCGGCGCGATTCATGACGCTCTGTACCAATGATATGCAGACCACCAAGATCTGTCACACCTTCGCCCAGAACGATGTCCGTACCACGACCTGCCATGTTGGTAGCAATCGTAACTGTACCAGGCTGACCTGCATGTGTAATGATTTCAGCTTCCGCAGCGTGATGCTTCGCGTTAAGCACTTGGTGTCTAACGCCTTTGCGCTTCAGCATTTCAGATACGAGCTCTGAATTCTCAATCGACACTGTACCCACAAGTACAGGTTGGTTCTTTTTGTGACGTTCTACAATTTCTGCCACTACAGCGTTGAACTTACCGTTCTCACTCTTGTAGACGACATCCGGCATATCTATGCGCTGATTTGGTTTATTCGTAGGGACTTGAAGAACTTCAAGACCATAAATCTTCTTGAACTCTTCTTCCTCAGTTTTAGCTGTACCTGTCATACCGCCCAATTTGCGATACATACGGAAATAGTTCTGGAAAGTAATCGTAGCAAGCGTCATGCTCTCATTCTGTACTTCGATTTCTTCCTTCGCTTCAATCGCTTGGTGCAAACCGTCACTATAACGACGGCCTGACATTAAACGTCCCGTAAATTCATCAACAATAACGACCTCACCCTCGTTAACAACGTAATCTACGTCACGACGCATAATTACGTTTGCTTTCAGGGCTTGGACGATATGGTGATTCAAGGTTACATGACTGTGATCATACAAGTTCTCAATACCAAAAGCACGTTCAGCAGTAGCTACACCTTTTTCAGTCAAGGCTACGGACTTCACTTTGATATCAACTGTGTAGTCTTCTTCAGCTTTAAGCTTTTTCACAAAACGGTCTGCTGCAAAGTACAATTCAGTAGACTTCTCAGCTTGTCCGGAAATGATAAGAGGTGTACGGGCTTCATCAATAAGAATGGAGTCCACTTCATCAATAATACAGAAATAAAGAGGGCGCTGAACCATTTGTTCTTTATAAAGCACCATGTTGTCACGCAAATAATCGAAACCAAATTCGTTGTTCGTGCCATACGTAATATCGCAGGCGTAAGCATCTTGTTTATCAGCATGGTCCATACCGCTTAGGTTAACCCCAACCGTCATGCCCAGGAAGTTATAGATTTGTGCCATTTGTGCGCTGTCGCGCTGAGCCAAATAGTCATTGACCGTTACTACATGTACGCCTTTACCAAGCAAAGCATTCAGGTAAACCGGCAATGTTCCTACTAGAGTCTTACCTTCACCAGTCTTCATCTCGGAGATTCGGCCTTCATGCAGAGCCATACCACCAATTAATTGTACATCAAAATGCCGCATGCCAAGCGTCCGTTTGGAAGCTTCACGTACGGTTGCAAACGCCTCAGGAAGAATTTCTTCCAAGGTTTCGCCTTTCTCAATACGGGCGCGGAACTCTTCCGTCTTAGCTTTTAAAGCTTCATCGGATAGTGCTACAAATTCCGGCTCCAATCCATTAATTACATCGACTGTCTTCATGAGACGTTTAACGTCACGATCGTTTGTGTCTCCGAATATTTTCTTTACAAGTCCTAGCATGGTTAACCCCTTTCATGCAACACAGATGGTGGAACCGAGCCCATCCTCACAAAATTGAAAGGGCCATTTATAAATTCGATTCCGCTGCTTCATAAATTGTAACAGTTTGTAAGAGATGCCGCAATACAAGGTGTAACAGCCACATTTTTCATATATACGCACAAGAGCCCTATTCGCTATAAGCGAATAGGGGCTCGGTTTAAATTTCTTAAGTCCTGACTAACTCTCGAGGCCCTTTATACTTAGAGCATAACTGGCATCATCGTATCTTAGCCCTGTTCAATCAGTCCATATTTACCATCATCACGTTTGTAAACTACGCTAACTTCCGAGGTGTCGATATTGGAAAACACAAAGAAATTATGTCCTACCATGTTCATTTGAAGAATCGCTTCTTCCACATCCATCGGCTTCATCGTAAAGCGTTTGTTCCTAACCACTTCTAAATCATCATAATCTTGTTCTTCTACAGCAACAGCGGCACTAGCTCCATCCACAAACAGCGTCTTGAGTCCCTCTTGACGGAACTTACGGTTCAGCTTCGTTTTGTGTTTGCGAATTTGGCGTTCCAGCTTGTCCACAACGGCGTCTATGGAAGCATACATGTCATCGCTGCGATCTTCCGCACGAAGCGTCACGCCAGCAAGCGGAATGGTTACTTCCACCGTATGAAGGCCGCGAACTACGCCAAGCGTCACAGACCCTTCAGAGGTAGGGGGTGCTTCGAAATACTTCTCAAGTTTGCTGAGCTTCTTATCAACATACTCTCTCAAAGCGTCGGTCACGTCAATTTGTTGACCTCGAATGGTGAATTGCATGGCCACTCCTCCTTTAGTTACACCTTCATTATACCAAATTGTAAGCGCTAAGTAAAAAGCAATTCCTTACAGCCCTTACATTTAGATAACAAATGTTGTCATAGCGTTCACAAATAAAACAAGTCCGGTGAGAGCAACCAATCGCCCTACCGGACCAAAAGTAAACCTGTCGTTATTATAGTACGGATTCCACTCTTATATTCTCCGAATGAAATCACATAAGGTCAGGCTATTTGGTATGAATTTGAATGATTTCTACAGGAGACCATTGAGAACCCGATCCTGCAATAACATATACCTTATAGGCAGTATTTGCTGCTAAACCAGTTAAAGTCTGTGTATGCTTTACACCAGGAGCAAACGTAAGCGTGTTAGTCCATGGAGCAGCCAATGCAGTACCGCTACCATTTTGACCTAAAGCAATCTGCGCTGCAGTAGGTGCCTTATCATTTGCTGGTAATACTACATATCTAACTGGGGTTGTAGTGCCACCTGTCACACCATATTTAACATATACATCTGCTGTAACTGTACTAACTTGTCCTGGCTCAAAAAGCGAAATCGAGCTAGCAGTAGCTTGAGCAGTAGTCAACCGAACTGTCGTTACAGTAGACAAGTTACCAGCTGCATCCGCAAGCGTGATATATGTTGCATATTCTGTACCAGGATTCAATCCGTAAACAGAGAACGTAACCGATGTGTTAGCTACAGTCGCAACACTACCATGGATACCACTTGCAGTCCCGTTACTAATTTGTCCTTTTTCCACCTGCAATGCAGTTGGAGCAGTTACATCAGCATTATAAGGAGCTACAACATAGTATACTGCACCAGTTACGGAAGGTGTCAGGTATACATCCGCTGTGACCGAACCAACATTACCGTAGGTTGCCCCACTTACTGTTGGCGCTGTGCTACTTCCACCACCGTTACCACCGCCAGAACCTCCGCCCGTACTACCACCTGGAGCAGCAGTTGGTGTTGGTGTAGCTGTTGGTGTCGGAGTAGCCGTTGGAGTTGGTGTAGGTGTTACACCACCACTTGTGCCACTACCAGGATAATAGATAGCTGAAGTATTGATAATACCTACAGCCTCGGCACGTGTTAACGATCTCTTAGGACCAAAGGTTCCATCTGGATAACCGTTAACAATCTTCTTTTCCACTGCGGCTGCTACAGCACCTTTTGCCCATGCTGCAATTTGTGCATTGTCTTTAAATTTGTTCGAAGTTGTATTGGTGCTCAATTTAAGTAATTTTGCAGTAATTACAGCTGCTTCTTCTCTTGTAAGCGGATTATTAGGACGGAACGTATTATCCTCGTATCCTCCGATATATCCAGCTTCCACAGCTTTAGCCACTTCACTGTAATTCCAGTTTGTGCTCTTCATGTCTTTGAAAGTTACTGTTGCTTTAGTTGTAAAACCTAACAGGCGATTTACCATAGTCACATACTCACCACGCGTAATTGCTTTGTTTGGTTTCACCGTTCCATCTGGGTAGCCTCCAAGGTAACCTCTATCTAGCCATTCCTGCAGCTGACCTTGTGCCCAGTGGCCTTGAATATCCTTAGGTACAGTTGCAGCAGATACGCTGCCGAGAGACCCCAATAACATACTAGTACCTAATATTCCGGTCATAAGACCGCGCCACATCTTCTTCATCCTGCTAATCACCCTCCTAATTGTTTTGATAGCTTAGGCTATATTGAATTTCTTCGTGAATGTAGTAACCTAGGCTAACATAGTGTGTGTCGAGGTAAGATAAACAGCTCAACGTATATCTATTACCCACCTTTTGCAGAGTTCTAACATTTTCCATAAAATGAATTTACAAAATAGGCTATTTTCTTTACTAGGATTGGCTATACTAGACACATATGAACGCACAAAAAAAGGATCTTGGAAGATTCCAAGATCCCTGCTAGCGCTGTCTAAATTGCTAACCATCTACTTATATGTAGTCGGCTTCGCCGGATGATTATAATTTGATTACGTTAGCTGCTTGTGGTCCACGTGCACCTTCAACGATATCGAATTCTACGGATTGACCTTCATCCAATGTCTTGAAACCATCAGTTTGAATCGCGGAAAAGTGTACGAATACGTCGCCACCGTCTGCAGTCTCGATAAAACCATAACCTTTTTCTGCGTTAAACCATTTTACTTTACCTTCCATTGATTAAACATTCCCTTCGTCATCAGATGAACGTGAGTCTTGCTCACAATTCGACTATACCACCGTAACTTCTTTATTGTCAATTGGAAAAGAAAATGTTTACATTCAATAATTTACCACGTAAAATAAACTATTAAATTTTCCATAAACAAGAAATAGATTCGGTACAATGATCAAAAAAAGGAGCAGACGGTATTTAATACCCGTCTACTCCTATAGTGAAACACTGATAAATTATTTTTTGCGATCCATAAGGAAACTGTCTGGGGTGTAGGCGGCCTCATAGGCGTTGCGTTGTGTTTTGGCCTGATTCCGCTTCTGCAGCCAGTCTTGAGCTTCGAAGCGAAGAGCGTTCATTCTATCTAAGATCACATTATCATGTTCCAAAATTCGATTAATTTCTTGCTTTTGTGCAGGCGTTGCTCGACAAATTTTGGCTTCTTCTGCAATTGAATCGACAAGTTTCTGGCGCTCGTCCACAAAAGCCTCCATCTCCTCATAGGTGGTCTCTTGAAGACGCTCTTCGATCTCCCGGGTGAGTTGATCCAGACTCCGGATTAATTCATCCATGAGCACTTTCAGCCTGTCCCTGACCTGCAGCGATTTTGGATGCTTGTAGCCAAGTTTCCCGAAGCTCAGTTAAGTAGCCAATAGCCTCTTCTGCCTTTTCTGGGCTTTTGCGAATATTGGCTTCAATTAAAAGATGATTAGTATATTCATAAAGTGAGAACAAATTCTTAGAAACTTCATAAGAATGATCTAATGTAGACATTAGTTCACTCATAATTGTCTGGGCCTTCCCAAAATTAAGATTTGTTTTCTCAAAGTCTTTTTTTGTAAGTCCATCAATTGCTGTTCTCACAAAACGGATCGCTCCGTCGTACAGCATGATCACCAACTGTGCAGGGGTTGAGGTTTGGACTGAAGACTTGCGGTATGTCTCATAAGGAGATCTAATCAAAAAACTCACCCTCTTTATAATAATTATATTAACTGGATAACAGACTGGAAGATTGTGTCGTTAGCTTATTCATAGCTGTCTCCATCGCTGAAAACTGTTTATAATAACGAGTCTCAGCATTTGTTAATATTGTCAGCATGTTGTTTATTCGAGTATTGTAATCTTTGAGCTTTTTACCCATAACACTCTCTTCTTTAAATGTACTAGTGACGTCAGCAGTATACTTGTTAGTACCTGCACGTATAGAGATACTTTCCAATGGTTTAGCCAATGTATCTCCCAATTTATCAAAAAGCCCCTCATTTGGTTCACTAGCAGAACCTTGGAATAAATCTATTACACTTTGAGGATTATTACTAATCGCTAATTTGAGTTTCGCTTCATTAATTATTAATTTTCCGCCCTCAGAATAATTCCCCGTTGTAATGCCCAACTCACTTAGTTTACCCATTTTTTCAGAGATAACCATACGCATGGACGATATGGTTGATCTTAAGATGTCATCATTTTTAAGAAGCCCGCTCTGAGCCTTCTGAGTCCAAGTTAGAATTTCACTTTCTTTCATTTCCTTCTTTTGCTCATCAGTAAGAGGAGTGAAATCACTATATTTAGCTTCATTCACTTTCTTGTTAAACAATTCAAGTAGACTGTTATAATCTTCAATAAAACTTTTTATATTTTTGATAGCATTATCTGGATCAGATTGATTACTGATCTTGGTTGTTCCGTTCCCACCAGTTTCAGCAAGCAATGTAAGTTGTACTCCATTTATAGTGAACGTATTACTCTTTTGTTTTATGTCGCTAGAACCATTTATGCTGATAACAGCGTCTAATCCAGGTTTTGTGTCCGTCAAACTTCCATCTTGATTGGTATATTGCTTTATACCATTAAAAACATTACTAAGTATGGTGTTATCTGCTCCTAATACTATTTTCCCATCCATACTTGTCGGATCATTACTCGGAGCACCACTTGTCTTAGATCGAATAATCAATTTCCCTGTGATCTCATCAAAACTTGCGATAACACCGGCTTTACTGTCAGCATTAATTGTTGATACTAAAGTAGAAATAGACGTAGCTCCAGTAAATAAAGATTTCGTTGCATCATTCACGCTACTGAAGCTAACGCCGTTAATATTTAGAGTATAATCTTTTTCCTTTTCTGCATCAGTAAGATCGTTAAAAGCTTTACCTGTTACAAGTTCTGCCAGTGTTGTTTTCCCAGTTTTATTTAGCCCTACTCCATTTGTCTCTAACGTAGTACTGGTTGCTAACTGCTTTACTGTGACATCCATATCTATTCCGTTAGCGGTGGATGTCGACTCGGCTTTGACTGCACTGGTATTACCAGTAACAACAGCTTTATTTGAGTTTAATGCAGATGATAAATTATATTTATCCGATAACTTATTAATTCGAAAGTCATATAGTTTACTACTGATTTCACGGTAGCTATCTCTGGTCCAATTCAAAATTTCTTTTTGTTGGTATAGTTTGTCCAGTGGGACACGCTTGACGGCCATCATACTCTTGACCATACTATCTATGTCCATCCCTGAAAACCCATTAATTCTTGTAACCAAATTAGTACCCCCTACATTATATTTTTTCGTCTACAAGAATACCTGCAATTTCCATCATTTTAGCTACTAAATCCAGAGTCTTCTCTGGTGGTACTTCACGAATAAGTTCTCCGGTTTCCTTATTAAGCACTTTTACAATAATATCATGCGTTTTCTCGTGGATGCTGATTGCTAGTGCGGTTTGGGGACCCTGTAGAGATTTCACTGCTCGCTCAATCGTACGAATAAGCTGTTCCTCAGCAACGGTTATATTCTCCCCTTGCTTTTCTTTCAGACTGATATCTTTAGCATCGCGAATAGTAACCGTATTACTTTGAACCTTCTCCGGTAAAGCTCCAGATGTTACCTCATTTCTGCTTTGTCCGAAAGACATAGAACTGGCAGATAAAGAAAACTGTACATTCATATACCCCGACCTCCAACAGCGCTCATATTATACTCTATATATCGGTTGATTTCTGGGATACTTTAGGACTTATCCTTGAGAATATAGAAATATAAGTTTCTCTCGATTATGCTTCAAATGCTTATAGCCTCCGAGACCCTAGTCTGAATATTAGTTTCATTGTTAAGGTTATTAGTTTTTTACGCGAGCTTATTTTTCAAACTAAACAAGCAAAACAAAACAAGCCTCTCCGTAGAGAAGCCTTAAAAGGTGATTAGTTATATATTATTCTTAAACATAATGCTCTCAAAAAAAACAATATACCTAATCCTTGTTCATCTTCCACTCACACAACAAGAAGTCTTCTTCGGTATCAATATCATAAGATCTGCTATTAGGCATAATAAATGCTGAAGTTTCTTCTGTTATAAATGACTTTGCTCTAAACAACCATTCTATCTCTGCAACATAAACTGCACCATTCAAAATATAAACAGGTGGTAAATCTTGCCGCCTAATCCCGATTTCTTTTTTTGTGATAATAGGTTTCATTAATCCACTATCTTGCAAAGTATACATCCAATAGGGTAATATTTCTGTCTCTGTCATACTGACGCATGCAGGTACCCCTGAAACTATTAGTTGTTCAATACAAGCATCAATATCCTCAGTTAAGCGCAATGGTGATGTCGGTTGTAGTAGAACTACAATATCATAGCCAGGCAACTCTCCCAATGCATGAAACACCGGATCCAATCCTAAGGATTCATCCTCTGCAAGATGCTTCGGGCGAACAAAAGGGATCTCTGCTCCATATTCCTTTGCTACTTCGATTATTTCGGAGTCTTCTGATGATACAATTAACCTATCTATATATTTAGATTTTCGCCCAGCCTCTATCGTCCATGCAATCAAAGGTTTCCCTGCTAATTCACGAATATTTTTTCTTGGAAGCCCTTTTGAGCCACCGCGTGCGGGGATAATGGCTAGTATTTTTTTATTTTTTATCATACTAAGCCTCCATAAAATTCATAGTTAGCCTTTTCATAATCATCCAATCGTCCTATATCAAGCCAATACTCTCTCAAGGGAAAAGCTGACGCGTCTATTTGTTCATTCATCAATTTCTTAAAAAGATCTGGCATATCATAAAATTCATTTTGAGGAATCTCACTTAAAACCTCAGGACTTAACACATAAATACCTGCATTAACAAAACTTTTATGAATCGGTTTTTCTTCAATCGATAACAAGCGGTGATTCTCCATCTCTAAAACACCATATGGTATCTGATACTCATACTCCCTTACACACATTGTCGCAACAGAATTGGTTTCACTATGAAAATTGAGTAGTTGCTCATAGTTAACTTTAGTCAAAAGATCTCCATTCATCACAAAAAAAGGATGGTCGGGCTTCTCCACTATAAGTGACAATGCACCTGCTGTACCGAGCCTCTTTGTTTCTTCTATATATGATATATTTACATCGAGATGAGATCCATCTTGAAAATAATCTTTAATTATTTCCTTCTTATAATTTACCGACAAAATGAAATTAGTAAATCCAAAACCTTTAAAACTTTCAATAATTGTTTCTAAAATAGGTTTGTCTCCAACTTTCAACATAGGTTTCGGCACATGATCCGTCAAAGGACGAAGTCTCGTCCCAAGACCGCCAGCCATTAATATAACGGTATTTTCTTTTTGCGACGTTTCTACTATATTATCCACAAAAATAACATCAAGAATCTGCTTTTCTTGATTTACAATCGGCAGTTGCTTTAATTTCAGCTTTTTCATTACTTCTTTATAATAAAACTGCTTCTTTCCAGCGTTTTCGTATATAGGAGTTTCATTCATGACTTTTTGAATTGAAGTATCTAAAGATAAACCCTTTAAGAGTCCTCGGCGAATGTCGCCATCTGTAACGGTCCCAAGTATACACCTGTTTTCATCTACGACTATTGCGAATTGTAATGCAGAATCATCAATTAATTTCATAGTTTGCAAAATCGTTACTTGAGGGCTTATCAAAATTTTTCTCCACTTTGTCATTATTCTACACTTCCTTAGCGGGAGTTCCGTATGCCTTGCTTCTATCCCTTATCGTCTGCAAAACTAGCGATCCTGCTCCAATTATTACTTGACTTCCAATCTGAACGTTTTGAATAATTGTCGATCCTGCTCCAATATGTGTTAAATCACCGACTATCACGTTTCCAGAAAGTGTAACTCCCGGCGCAATGTGAGAACTACTTCCAACTGAGCAGTCGTGGTTGATACTTGAAGATGTGTTTATAATAGTATTATCGGCAACACTTGCAAAAGATTCAATAACAGCACTCGCCATAATTTGCACACCCTCACCTAATTTTGAGTAAGGAGAAATAATTGCATTTCGATGAATGACTGAGGAAAATGTATAACCCTTTGTTTTAAATTGCTGAAATATATCCGCTCTAATATAAGGTACTCCAATAGAACCTAAACAAAGTACAAGTTCAATATCAGAAATATTGTATGAGTCAATGACTTTATCTGTGCCAAGATATGAAAGTCCAAAACGATTCTCTTGTTTTTCCGGTGCTGTGAAACCCATAATTGAACGTTTTTGCTGTAACAGAATATCAGTTATAACCGCTGCGTGGCCACCGTTTCCAATAAGGATGACAGGCTTACTCATCAATTAGCTCATCTTCACTATAGCTTTTCGATGCCTTTTTACCGATTAGTGACCAATATTGCGAAGGAGCCATACCACTTCCCGGTCTTTTGACAGTTAAATTTTCTTTAGTAATAGTATCTCCAATCATAATTGACTTCGCAGCTACTAAGCTTTTACGAGCAGCGATTTGATTTGTCTGCTCTTTGATAGTTGGCTTTTTATTTCCATCTCCTAATGAGAGTTCAATAATGCGGATTGCCTTCACCATCTCTTGTAATTCATCTGGCTCTAAGGATGCGAGGTGGTCTGGACCGGGCAACAGCCTACTTGTTGTAAAATGTTTTTCAATAACCTGAGCACCACGGGCAACCGCAGCTACAGGCACGTATATCCCCTCTGAATGATCAGATAACCCCACATCTAATTGGGTCTCTCTTGTTAAATGATCAATCGCCTGCAAATTAATATCTCCGTATGGAGTTGGATATTCAGTTGTACAGTGCAATACCGTTACATAATCCTTCAACCACTTCTTTGCCTCAGAGGAGGGGTAAAACTTTTGCACAGCTTCTATTTTCACTTCATCTGTTGGATACGCCAGACCGTAGGCAATGAAGGACAAAGATTCATGTATATCCTCAATAGTTGCCATACCTGTTGATAAAATTATTGGTTTACGTTTTGTAGCAATATAATGAACGAACGGTGTGTTTGTTAATTCACCAGACGAAATTTTCACAGTACGAATCGCGAGTTCATCTACTAAAAAATCGATACTTTCACGATCAAAGGGTGTAGATAAAAATTCGATTTTTTTCTCATCGCAATAAGCCTTAATTTGGAAAAACTCTTCATACGAAAGTTCTAGATTCTTTAACATTGCAAATTGTGAGGTCTCTTCTCCAATGTTCTCCACTTGATACTCTGCCTGTTTTGCATTTTTGGTGACAAGATTTTCTGTCTTATAGGTTTGAAATTTTACCGCATCTACTCCAGCTAGCACTGCTGCGTCAACTAGTCTAAAAGCAAGATCAAGAGAACCATTATGATTTACACCAGCTTCGGCGATTATATATACTTGATTGTTCATAAGTCATAAAACTCCTTCTGAATCAAATAGGAAGGTATATCTTTAAGAATTTCCACTATTTTGCGAGAAGCATTTCCATCACCAAAGAGCTGTTCATACGGCCCAGCATATTGCAGAGCTTGTTCAATGCCATTTTTAATAGATTCTTCGTCTAACTCAACATCAAAAACCGATGACGGTCTATGTCTCCCCGCCTGTCTATTACCACAATTTACAGTAGGCGTTTGTAGATAGGGGACTTCAATAAGCCCACTGGATGAATTACCAATAACAGATTCAGCATGTTTAACTGCACTCAAGTACCGCAATTGCCCTAGCGAATCAAACAAGAAGGCAGTCTCATTTTGTTTAGTATATTTTTCGATCTCTTCGTTAATATAACGTCCACCATTATCGGCATTCGCTTTTGTAAAGAGCAAGTTCACATTTGTATATTCACTTAAAGCCCTTAATAACGGATGAATTCCATCCCTATCTCCATGTGTTTCAGGATGATATGTAATAAGCAAAAGTGACTTGTTTTTATCAAGACTTAACTGATTGTATAGCTCATCTTTTGATAAAAGTGGCACTTTCAAAATATTTTCAATTCCTAACGCACCAACATTCCACACTCGATCTGGTGATTCACCAAGTTGAATTACTCGTTGTTTATGTTCTTCGGTACTAGTGAAATGCCACGTGGCCAACTTCGTAATAGAGTGACGAATAGAGTCATCAAATGCGCCAAAGGTTAACTCTCCACCATGTAAATGTGCAATCGGGATACCGATGATTAGTGCAGCCTGTGACACAGCCAGCATTTCAAATCGATCTCCTAAGATAACAATTAAATCAGGCTTTAATTGATCAAGTACATCCGCAAATCCTATTGTTGCAATTCCAATTGATTTAACTACACCTACAGAGGTATCTGATGACAAGAGTATCTCTACTTTTTTATCAATTGTAAATCCATCTTCCTCAATTTGCTTATAAGTTAGGCCAAATTCAGGAGATAAATGCATCCCAGTAACAACTAATTGTAGTTCCAATTCAGCATTAGAATGGATTTCTTTCATCAACCAATACAACAACCCATATTCAGATCGTGTTCCAGTGACAACACAAATTTTACGTTTATTCATGATTGATTACCCCTTTCAAAGAGGAGTCGATGGAATGTTAATAACTCTTTTATTCAGCTCATTTGTCACTGTCAAATCACCTTTTGGACAATGCATATAAGGAGTTAACTCATTCATTGGCGTCCAAATTGGCCTTGCCATTGCTCCATCCTTATTCAATAAATCTAGCACGTCATCACGACTGTGTTGCTCCGAATCAAGGATAATGGTTTGAAGCCAGTAATTACTCGTACCAAATGCAGGTTCTACAAATAATTCTACTCCATCTATTTGCTCAAACAACTTTTTATAACTTTGAGTTAACACTCTTTTTTTTGCAAGAAATACATCCATCTTTTCAATTTGGGCACATCCTAGAGCCGCATTAATATTGGGCATTCGGTAATTATACCCTATCTCATCATGACGGTATTCCCAACGATGCGGTATTTTGGCAGTTGTAGTAATATGTTTTGCATAGTCTGCAAGTTGTTCGTCATTCGTTAATATCGCCCCACCGCCACCAGTGGTCATGATTTTGTTACCATTAAAACTGAGCGCGCCTACAAGGCCAAATCCCCCAGTGTGCTTTCCCTTATAATAAGAACCCAGTGATTCCGCTGCATCTTCGACAAGAACAAGATTATACCGTTTACAAACATCAATTAACGGATCAATATCTACAGGATGACCAAATGTATGCATGGGAACTATAGCCCGTATTACACGGCCCGTCATTTTATTAATGAGCTGATTATTGTGTATCTCACCAATCTCTCGAATATATTCTTCAAGTTTTTTGGGATCAATGCCTAATGTTTCTTCAGAAACATCAATAAAATGAGGAACTGCCTGTAAGTAAGAAACCGCGTTTGCTGTTGCTATAAATGTAAGCGCCGGCATAAAAACCTCATCATTCGCCTGCACACCAGCAATTTTTAACGCAATATGCAAAGCAGCAGTACCATTAACAACAGCAATAGCTCGCTTCACACCTGTATATTCTACAAGCCTCTTCTCAAACTCATCGACATATTTACCAACAGATGAGACCCACCCCGTTCGAATACAGTCCGTTGCATACTCAACTTCTTTGTCACTGAAGGTAGGCTCATGTAAGGGAATAAAGTCTTTATTACCATAAATTTCTTTTATGCCCTGAATTATTTCCTGCCACTGCTTGTTCATATGTTATATGCATCTGCCTTATATTTTGATAAATTCGCGGGATCTGTAAACCAATCAACTGTCTCTTTTAATCCACGTTTAAATCCTTCTATTCCACCGTATGATGGTTCCCAGCCGAGCAATTCTTTCGCTTTTTGATTATCTGCCCACAATCGTTCCACCTCACTTTTTTCAGGACGAAAGCGAACTTCATCTGTTTCAATTTCAAGTTTTTTGTCCATTACATCAGCAATAGTCTTAACTGTGTCTCCTATTGAAATTTCATAATTACTACCTATATTAATCACTTCACCAAGTGCTTTTTCACTATTCATAATTGAAATAAACCCACTCACAGTATCTTTAACATAATTAAAATCTCTCGTCGGACTTAAAGCACCCAGTTTGATCTTCTCCTTACCCGATGCAATCTGTGTGATAATCGTCGGAATAACAGCACGTGCAGATTGACGTGGCCCATACGTATTAAACGGTCTGATAATTGCTACTGGCGTTTCAAACGAACGATAAAAAGATAATGCCATTTGATCTGCACCAATTTTCGATGCAGAATACGGTGATTGTCCCTGTAAAGGATGTTCTTCATTAATAGGTACATATTGAGCAGTTCCATATACTTCACTAGTTGACGTATGAATTACTTTAGAAACACCAAGCTCTCGTGCTGCTTGAAGTATATTTAATGTTCCTTTTATATTTGTATCTACATACGTATCTGGAGAATGGTAGGAATAAGGAATTGCAATTAACGAGGCCAGATGCAAAACCATATTGCACCCCTTCATAGCTTCTTTTACTCCATGTGGATCACGAATATCACCTGAAAATACATCTAACTCTCTCTTAACATCACCTGATAACGAGTCAAGCCATCCCCACGAGTTGAATGAGTTATAATAGACGAAAGCTCGTACATCATATCCCTGGCGTATAAGTTCTTCTACTAAATGTGAGCCGATGAATCCGTCCGCTCCTGTTATTAATACCTTATTCTTCATTTACATTCACCCTTTAGAATAAAACTTTTGAATCTCATCATCGTTTAATAATAGTTCTAAATATTTCTTTAGTTTTATAAATAACACGTGAATACTATCTCTCATTTCTTTTCTTTGATCATTTGTAGTCTGTGTCTCATTATAATTGTATTCAAAATGATTACTTATTCTTTGAACATCGTCTATCAGCTGATTTAATAAAGAACCTTCAACGAGCGGCTCTTTTCTTAACTTCTTCACGCTTTTCAACAACGTTCTTATATCGGAAATATTAACTATATTTTCACGTATTTTTTTCATTTTTCTTTCTTCTACTTTTACCACATCAAGAATTTGATATAGATTTTTTATTACATCAATTGCTTTTTCTTTCCCAATGACTTTCGTTATGTTTTCATTAACATTAAAAGAAACATTTTTTTCAAACCTCTGGTAATTAATTTTTTCAGAAGGGATATATGGAACGTGGTTAATCTTTGCACCTTTTGCCGAAACATTATAAATTTTGATATGATCCTTTATAAGATTCGTTAATTGATTGAATGAATCTATCTGTGCGTATAGTGTTTCAGAAGTTAAAACCTTTCGCCCATCATTACTATCTACCCATAATTCCTCTTCTATCCTAACTCCTTCATGTATTGTTATACCTTCGGCATAGTATTTCTTATCAATAAAGGATAAATCCTGCCCAATTAAATAGACTTCTTCAAATCCAAGTTGATGTGTTAGGTTTAAGGTAGAGATAGCGACCGAAGCAACAGATATAAATCGAGTCATTTCAGGAAATAAACTTCCCGTAATACCATCCATCTCACTTAACATTTTCAGAGCAGGACCCTGATGGTTTTCCACAATCAAATGATGTGTCATAGTATCAAATATTGCAATACCTTTATACTCTAGTCCTTTGAAGTGAGCTTCATAATTTGTTAAACTAGCGTCAATAGAAACAACAAAATCAGGATGAATATCATATTTCATCAACGCCCTTAAAGCAGATCCTACACAAAAAACATACATATGATCTTTTGCTTTTTTGATAAAATCTATATTATCCGTTAAAGAAGGGCCAGAAGCGACTAATATAGCTCCTTTTCCTCGAAACTCGCCCAACAACTTATCTATAGGATCCATTTCATAGGTGTATACTAAGTTTAGTATAGGCTCTATGATCCAATTTTTTTTAAAAAAATTCACTGTATTATTATTGATTACATACAAGCTCAAGCTTTTTTCTATTAGTTTTAGAGTATCATTTATAAGTACCGAATCAGTTTGGTCATACTTAGGATGAATAATTATTTGCGAAGAAAGTCCTCTAAATTGTTCTAAAATAGAAGTTATCATTATTGGCAGTAAATCTTTCAAATAATAAAATTCAATATTTTTACTTTTTTTTATTTCATTTAATGTGACATTGTTCAATTTAACTTCTTGAAAGGGCTCAATTATAATTACCTTCGGAATATCTTGATAGACTGAATGAAGCGTTTCAACAATCTCACCATTTCCAATGCCTATTACAAATGTAATTTTATTTTTCTCTGATATTTCTTTTTTTAAAAGTTTAGCTATTTCTCTCTTAGGAGAGATTTTAGAATTTAATGGAATATTTACACAATCTGATTTATAAATATATATCTGACTTCCATCATCGGCTGTTCCATTTATTATTTCATACATGCTCAATGAATGATTCCCTTTCTGGTTTCTAATTCCTCTATAAAATCCTCAATCCATTCTGAGTAGATTAGTTCGATAATCTCAACAACAGATGAGTAATCATTTTCCACTATTTTTTCTTCTGCTTGTCTCACAGTTAATTCTATACTCGCCTTATTAATCTTATTGAGATTAAAATAACTATCCACATTCGATAACTCTAATAATGTGGAAGACAACTCAGAAAACGCTGACAATATATCTTCATTGCTTTTCAAATTCAAGTTCTCAATTGTTAATAAAAGTTCTTTTGAAAACTGGTAGACGTTTAAAAGTACTTCTTGTTCATGATCTATAATCAACTTTGTTTCAAAAATTAGATTGTTATTTCCCTTTAAAAGATCCTTTATATCCAATTCATCGAGAGGTTCTCCCGCATTATTCACAATGATTGATGAAATTTGATTTAGATATAAAACCAAATCTTGATAAGTTTCTTGGAGGTTTTCCTTCTGGTTGAACTTTTCTCCATTAATATAATAGATCATTTTTCATTCTCCTCATTAGCAAACAAGGTAGATAGCGGTTACGCCATCTACCTCATTATAATCTTAACTCAAACTATTATCTAAGAAGTTGAAGAACCCCTTGAGGTTGTTGGTTGGCTTGAGCCAACATTGCTTGTGCTGCTTGAGCTAAGATAGAGTTCTTAGTTTGGTTCATCATTTCTTTAGCCATATCAACGTCACGAATACGGGATTCAGCAGCCGATAAGTTTTCAGAAGATGTACCCAAGTTGTTAATTGTGTGTTCCAAGCGGTTTTGAATCGCACCCAAAGATGAGCGTTGTGCTGATACACGTGAAATTGCCTTAGCAATTGCAGTAATTGCTTTATTCGCTGAAGTTTGTTTAGACAAGCTCAAACCACTAATTCCGAGAGCTTTAGATCCCATAGTTGAGATTTTTACTGACAAGGTTTGTCCAGCGTTCGCACCGATATGAATTTGTTTACCTGTAAACTTACCGTCAAGCAAGTTTTGAGTATTGAATTCTGTAGTAGTAGAAATGCGATCAATTTCAGCTGTAAGAGCTGTAACTTCTTTTTGAAGCTCTGTACGATCGGCATCAGTATTCGTATCATTCGAAGATTGTACTGCTAACTCACGCATACGTTGCAGGATGGAGTGAGTTTCATTCAATGCACCCTCAGCTGTTTGAATCAACGAGATACCATCTTGAGCGTTACGAGTAGCTTGATCCAAGCCACGAATTTGTCCACGCATTTTTTCGGAGATTGCTAGACCAGCTGCATCATCACCTGCACGGTTAATACGAAGACCTGAAGACAATTTTTCAATGTTTTTGCTAGTTGCAGCAGTGTTTACACCCAACTGACGGTGTGTGTTCATTGCAGCGATATTGTGGTTGATAATCATTTGATATTTCCTCCCTGAAATTAAGTTAGTTCCACATCCATGTGGTAAACGCTAAACCTTTAAGGTCGGCCGCCCTGCAGGTTCAGCGTCTACTACATATATCGACGGCGTACGCCCAACAGTTTAGAGTATTTCGATGTTTTTTTAAAATTTTTCTCAAAAAACATAATCAAACCAAATAAAAAAACCTAAGTCTGCATTTGAGCAGCTCTAGGTTTCAGTTTCTACGATTAAAAACATGTCTGTTAATCGTTCTTTTTTTCTCCAAGAAATCGATGGATCAAGGCATTCAAATCAGTCTGTAAAGGAGCAACAGACTCACGATTAGCCTCTTGAATAGAAAGGTATACTTCTTTACGCAGAATATCGACATGCTTAGGCGCCGAGATGCCTACCTTTACTGTATCACCTTCCACACTTAGGATCGTCAACTCTATCTGGTCCTGAATAACGATGGATTCGCCTTTTTTGCGAGTAAGTACCAGCATATCACACACCATCCTTTCCATCGATAACCGACTGTTCCTGCAGAAGGCTATGCTTCGTATGATAAGGAGCTGTATGCAGAACGATCTGTTTCCCGGAATGCTTCACTGGATTCAATACAATGGGTGCAAGGAGATTAATCGTAGACTGATCAGCTTGTTCCTTCAGAGTAATAATACAACGAACGACAATCTGTTTGTCGATCCCTAGCTCGTCCGCTTCATCATCTGGAAGATCAAACTCATAAGATGGATAAAATACAAATGGGTCACTTAGCAAAAAGGACAGTCCCTTTTCCTTCATAGACTGTAAGTACCAAAAAGGTGTCTCTTCCACAGCAATTAAAGCGAAGTCTGTTTCTTCATCAAAACCGGGTAATCCTTTAGGGAAATGATATAACTGTTCCTCATCTACATCGATCTCGCCCCAAGATAATGTTTCTATAATCAAAGTTGTTCACTCCTCAAAATAACTAGCATTATAAAAATACTACTACCAAACTATTTATAGCACAAAAGCTATAGAGGCGCTTCCCAGCACATCTATAGCTTTAAAGACCTACAATTGAACGTTAACTTCAGGTAAAAAAAACTTTATGGTTGCATATTGCTGCATATATATATTTAACTTACCTCGGGTATATTCAATCTCAGGATTACGTTTTTCCACCTGTACGTCAACATGGGCGGCCCGAAAATTAATTTGAGGAGCTCTAGTCTCAAAGTGAATATCGACATTATCATATGATGCTGGCCCACGAGTCTCAGGAAATGAATTAGGTTCCGTATCTGTGCCATACACTTCTGCAATCGTATTACCTGGTTTAAAAAACTCTGCCATTCGATTCCCCTGCTCAACCTTTTTGGCGATACCCTGAAGATAAAGCTGCTGGATGCCAGAATAGATACGTTTGTTCATATCAAACATATTGCCACCATTATAGGCTGCCCATGCACGAGATTGATCTATGGTAAGCTCAGGCCGAGTGGATTTAACCGTTAGTTGTCCCGGTGTCGTTGTTACATTGACTTCAGCTTTAGGCTGAGAAATCGAATAGGTGCCCGGATCAGCATCAATCCCAATCACAGCAGGCGTCTGACGGATTTGCAATATCGGCTGAAGCAATGAAAACCACCTCCGTTATCTGATAAAGTCCACGAGAGTTGTAGATATAATCTTTGCACCTACAGATAATGAGGCGTTATATATATTTTCTTGAATCTTCGACTGCATAATCAAACCTTCGTAATCAGCATCTTCCGTCTTGGCCTGCAAATCGGTAAGATTGATATTTAAATCGCTCAAACGCTCCTGCATTAGTTCTACCCGATTGGTCTTAGCTCCTATTTCTGAACGGACCGTTAATAGGTTATCCATGCGCGTATCAATATTTGCAAGTTGATTAGAAACTGCAGTAATATCACCCGATTGTAAGGCACCGGAAATATTATTAATAATGGTAAATAAATTATCCGCTTCACCTGTTCTGCCAAACACGTCATTGCCACTAGTACTAATAGGCATACGTACACCCTCACCTACAATAAACTGAATCTGCCCAGTATCTGTAGTAATCGGCTTAGTTACATCATAGGTACCATCTGCACCTTTAGCAAAATCATAAGGTTTGGTATTGTATTGTTCACCATTAAAGATATATTTACCATTTAGTGTGCTGTTAGCAATATCCACAAGCTGTTCTTTCAATTGCAACACTTCTGAATTGATACTATCAAGTGCGGACTGCGGATTAGTTCCTGTCCCTGCTTGTACTGTCAATTCACGGATTTTTTGAACAACATCTCCAGCTTGACCTAGAACTGTATCATTATAATCTAGCCACGAAAGAGCGCTATCTACATTCTTAGTATATTGTTCATTAGAGGAAAGCTCCGCACGATAGCGCAGGGAATACGTGATTCCTACCGGATCATCGGAAGGCTTATTGATCTTGCGTCCGCTAGAAAGCTGTAACTGTGTATCGTTCATCGTACGTGCATTACGGTTTAAGTTAAGCAGAAGCTGTGAATTCATCATGTTAGAGGTTACTCTCAACATACGCTATATCTCCTTTTATCTGCCGACTGTGCCGGTGGAATTGATCAATTTGTCGAGCAGTTCATCAAAAGTAGTCATAAAACGCGCTGCGGCACTATAAGCATGCTGGAATACTAGCATATTCGACATTTCTTCATCTAGGGATACACCGCTGACTGATTGACGACGGGAGTTAACTTGCTCTACGAGATAATCTGAGTTATCCGTCTGACGTGCAGCCTCTTGGGATTGAATACCCAGCTGACCAACCATAGAGCTGAAAAGCCCACCAACAGTGTTGCTCACACTACCGTCTGGCTTAGTAAATTTACTATCCTTCAAGTTCGTCAATAGAAGCGCCAAGGTGTTATTTCCTTTAACGACTTGCGTATTTCCATTCGCATCAACAGTTGTACGTAACGAAGTTGCAAATAGGTTTACGTCAGCTGCAATTTCCGGATTCAGTTTGATCGTTCCAGCCTCACCTGATGTTACAAAGAAATCGCGTCCGACGCTTCCATCCATCGCGTAACCTAACTTGTGAAGTCCGTTTAACCCTTTGACAATGGTCTTGGCGTCCTCATACATTGTTGCGCCCTTAGGCATGGCCTGACCAGCGGTCAGAGTAACTACGGTACCGTCAGCTTGTGTAATCTTGGCATCACTAGTCAACACTGTGCCCTCAGGAAGATTGGAGCCAGCTGGCACTGTAATTTCAACGTCACCTGTAGCAATAGTGCTCGCCAAATCATTGAGCTGTTTCTTGTAATCGGCAACATAGGTATTATTGGAAAAAATCATTCCGTAAGCCTCGCCGCCCTTCAAAGTTCCGGAGGCATAAGCATTATTAAGAAACGCGCCATCTACGGTTGCAGTTACTTCTCCACCCTCTACGAGAGGTTGTCCACCCAAAGAAATGTTATAACCCGCTTCCGTCTCTACAACAGTAATATTAGCAATTTTGGAGAGCTTGTCCGCCATCAAGTCGCGTTGATCACGTAGATCGTTCGCATGATCCCCCATACCCTCAATCTTATAGATCGATTTATTTAGATCTGCGATCGCGGTCAGGTAACCCTGAGCTTCTTTTGCCTTAACATCTATATTAGTGGTTAGATCCCGCTCCAGATTATTCAGTTGCGTGCTCATATAGTTCATAGCATCCGTCAAAGATTGTGCAGTTTGCACTACAATCTTACGGGCCGTTGGATCTTCAGGGTTCTTACTTAGATCCGACCACGATTTCCAGAAGTTATCCAGAACTGTACGAATGCCTGTATCCGATGGCTCATTAACGATAGCTTCCAGCTTAGAGAGCGTATCTGCTTGAAGACTCCAGTTGCCGAAAGCAGCGTTCTCACCACGGTACTGATCATCCAGAAACATTTCTCGAATCCGATCGATAGATGAGAATTCCACCCCTGTACCCATTTGACCTGGAACGGTAGATTTTAACAATCCGTACGCTTCTATAGGTAAAGAGGCTTGCATATTAACACGTTGACGAGTATAACCTTCGGTATTCGCATTAGCGATATTGTGTCCAGTTGTATTAAGAGCTGCGGTCTGAGTAAAAAGGCTGCGTCTCGCCGTCTCTATCGAGTGAAATGTGGATGTCATGCTTCTTACTCCTCCTTATGTTCTGCTCCGGCAGAACACTTCATCAGTACAATTCTAACCTCGTGCATCAAAAATCCCCGACCGATTTACGTTGTTGCCTTTGTCGGACGGACGATGATAAGTGATATCCTGATTTGGTCTTCCGACCAACAGATCCAAAGAATAATCTATAAATGTAAGCGACTGCTCTATCAGCTTCTGATTTAGGTCATTGGCTTCTTTCAGGCGATGTAAAGTGCCCGAAAGCTTCTGCTGAATATGCAGCAGTCGTGCCTTGTCTTCAGGGTCAAATATAAGCCTGGACAGCTCCGTTAGGTTCAGGTTCAGGTTGGAACGAATACCCACGCCTTGCAAAACGGTATATGCGGCTAATATTCGCTCTTCCTCGAGCTGCCCAATTACCTTCATTAGCTTGGACTCACGGTTAAGGATGTCTATTAACGCATCCACCTTGTTATCCATAATCGTCTGTTTCTTCTCAGCGGCCAGATCCAGCATTTGATTATGCACTCCATCTAGCCGCTCCAATAGTTCTATTAATGTCGTCAATGCCATGGATGTTTTCACCTAATTCTCGGAGGATTGCTTAAAGTAAGGGGCGAGTTTCTCTGCTAGCTTAGATGCATCAACTTGATAGGTACCTGCGGAGACCTGCTGCTTTAGATTGTCGATCTTAAGTGCGCGTTCTGGATCATTCTTGCCAGTGTTTTGTGCTTGCAAGAGTTGAATCGCTTCATCAGAGATCGAAACCTCATCCTTGCGTGTGCTTTTCTTCATTTGTTCCTGCCTTTGCGCTTCCGCGCTGCGTTGATACGGATTAATCGCGTTAATTCGTCCGGTCTCGTTAATTTTCATAACTTCCACCTTCCTTCTAATATAAAAAAGCCGATAATCTTTACTAAGTTTATCGGCGTAGACTGAAACATTCTTTATAGCTGCAAACGTTTTTTTGCAGATTTTATAGGTCACGTAGCTTATCTATGGCACGATATGCACCATCAGATGTCTTTTTAGTAGTATCCTCAGCAGAATTTTCCTTGACAGCATTCGTGAGATCTTTCCTGAGCCGACTACGACAGCTGTCACACATATGGCCATCCCGAATCAGTGTACCACACACTTCGCAAGGGTACATCATATTGGGTGCATTAGCTATAGAAATCCGGCCTTCTCGAATAAAGCGGGTAATCTCTTTAATAGAAATCCCCGTAGCATCGGAGAGCTCCTGAATGTTGGTTCCTTTGTTTTCCCGTAAATAATTCACGCAGATCTCATATTCATGCTCCAGCTCTTTGATACAGACCTGGCACAACCCCATAAGATTCTTGACAAACAACCGGCCGCACCTTGGACAATTGTCTAGATTCATAACAAGCAGCCGCTCCTCTCCGTACATTCTGTGCAATGCATAATATTCTTATGCTCCTAGATTACATGATTGCAAGGAATTCGTCTATGGGACAGAAGAAACGCTCCCAACCGCAACTAATCCTTAATGGAATGGATATAGCTGTTCACAATCATGCATTTTCGCTTTAGGAACGCGCCCAGGTTAGGCTATAGATTTCTGCAGCATAATCATAGTTAGAAACCATTTGTTTTAGAATTTCGGCACAAGCACGAATCGTGCTTCCGGTTGTATAGATATCATCAACAATAATAATTCGAATAGGACGGCTTACAGGTGAGTTATCTTTCAGCCAATCCTTAAATGGTGTGGAGACTGCCGGATTCGCTCCAAAAGCATTCTTCATATCGGCCAGTCTCTCCGCACGTCCTTTAAAGCTCTGCTTACCTGTATGATGCGTACGAATTAGTAGCGGTAGCTGTGGAATCTTACTATGCCGAGATAGAACATCGGCCAATCTTTCCGCTTGATTGAACCCCCGTTCTAGAAGCCTTGAATCACTGACAGGTACCGGAACTAATAAATCAGCTGACCAAAGGCTGTTTTTTTTGTACCTTTTATGTTGAATAAGATGAAAAAACGATGCCTTCTGGGATGAAAGAGCCCCCTGTTGCTTTTCCTCCTTTAGGGTTAAATATGCCCTATCCAGCATGAGTCCAAGTAGAGGGGCATATCGTTCATTCCCGCGATATTTATATTGACCGAGCCATTCTCTCATCTCATTAGTGTAGGCTACCGCACTCCGGTTACATACAATGGGTGAGGGCTCAGCGCTGCGAGTGCAGTCTGGACAGCCTACATGCCGCCCACAAACCAAGCAACGTGGAGCGCGTATCCAAGGAATGGATTCCGCACAATCCTTACAGATACCAGGCAGCTGTGAGGACTGTGGGCTGTGCTTCCCGCAGGTTAGACATTGAGACAACGAGGGGGTGAGGAGGAGAGACAAAGATTTTCGTACCCCTATAAGCATGGTATTCATTTAGCCCCACCTTTACGGAAATATCCATGGCGGCGAGCGATGATATTCATAGTACGAATCTGAGCAATCGCTCCACGCTGGGATCGGCTCCACTGAGAGGAGGCAAATACAACATGGCCATCAGGATCATCTTTAGAACGACCAGCACGGCCTGCCATCTGTACCAAAGAGGCTTCGTCAAAAAGACCACTGTCTGCATCCAAAATAAATACGTCACTGCGTGGCACGGTAACTCCCCGTTCCAGGATCGTAGTAGTTACTAACAAAGAGATGATACGGTTGCGAAAAGCAGTCACCTTTTCTGCCCGAAATGAATCCTTGGACGAGGTGCCTTCAATAACCACGCCGGGAAAGCTACGACGAAGTAGGATCAGCAATCCTTCGATTTGAGCTATTCGAGACACAAATAGAAAAATTTGTGCTTTTCGCTCCAGTGACTTTTGAAGATTTTGTATAAGCGATCTTGGCAAACTCCCACGCTTCAGACAGGTTAGAACCGAGGGTATACTCAAATGCTGCGGGATAGGCAAGGGATGACCATGGAAGCGGACAGGCACTCTGGCATGTGGAAGCTTGCCTAACCGGACCAAACGCTGCATTTCTTGTGGTGGCGTAGCTGATAAATAGATGAAAGAGCCGTCCACTTTACAGGCTTGTTCAGCGGCATAGGCCAACATAGGATCATTGTGGTAAGGATACGCATCCAGCTCGTCGATGATTACGAGATCATAACCTTGATGGAAGCGCAGGAGCTGATGGGTGGTCGAAAGCGTTAAGCGACCGCTCACCCAGCGATCTGCGCTGCCGCCATAAAGTACGGCGAGAACCTCCGCCGGAAAAGCCCGGGCGAGCCGCGGCGCGAGCTCAAGTACGACGTCGCGGCGCGGCGTCGCTACCAGCGCCCGCCCTCCGGCGGCGAGCACGGCCTCTAGGAGCGGGAAGGTCATCTCCGTCTTCCCCGCTCCCGTTACCGCCCAGAGCAGAAACCGCTCTGGGCATGTACTGGCGGAGCGCTTGCGCGCCTCCGCCAGAAAACCCAGCGCAGCGCCAGCGGCTCCCGCCTGCGCTGGGCTCAGCCCCCACCGGCCTGCGGCCGCGGCGGGGTCAAGGGCGGCCGTGCACCGCACGGCCGGAAGTGCTGCGCTGCGCAGCAGCAGCGCACAAGCCCGGCTGCGCCCAAGCGCGAGGCAGGCCTCGCAATAGGCGCAGCCCATTAGCCCGCACGCGGCGCATGCCGTGCGGCCGGTGGGCACGCTGCCGCAACGCAGGCAGCGCGAAACCGCGCGGCGAGCGACAGCGCCGCGCCACAATAAGTGCGGCAGCCTAGCCGCCGCACGCATCATAACGCCAGCACCCGCAGGGAGCTGGCGGGCTCGCGCCCCGTGCGCAGCCGGGGTCGCACTGCCTACGGCGGCTGTAAGCATCAGCCGCCCCTGCAGATGCGCCAGTTGTGCCGCCTGGCGCCAGCAACCCCCTAGCTCTGGCAATTCTTCTGCCAGCAGCGCTTCTACTTCCGGCTCCAATAAAGAGCGCCCGGCCACAGCCCGCAATAATTGTTCTGAATCCGATTCTAGTAATCCAGATTCAAAATCCTCTTTTTCACACCAATCGTATCTTTCATTCTTCTTATTGTCCTGATCTATTCCGAAACTTGATTCATTAGGCTTCCATATGAATATTCCATCATTCAACCACTGAGCCTCCCACTGTCCCCCTGCCTCTTTCTCCTCTCTCAACTCAGCCTCAAGCATACTATTAATATATTGCCCCCACTCCTTAATCCCCCAGGTGCTCATTGCGCTTCTTTGTTTAAAGTTGTCCCGGAGCTTCACAGCCCAACCTAGCGGCAACGCAGAAGAAAGCAGAACCAAACTATTCGCCGCTAAGGAACTCCCAGCTTTCTTCTCCGGTCTAGCTACAGACCACCACCATCTATCCACGCTAAGATCTAATGAAATTTCAACCCTCCAGCTCCCCTTGCATTCCACAGCATATACAGCGACTTGCATAAAATCCCTCCTACCTTTCGCTTGTACTTAGCAACTCCATATTTGATCCCAAATTCACGACTCCGTCTCCCCAAATGCAAAAAGCACACTCCCCCAGTTCTTGGAGAGTGTGCTTCACCCGTTACTTACATATTTACTTAAGATCTGTTGCGCTTTGATTCGCATCCCCTACTTCCTGCCATCCCCATAAAAGGCAGCGATACAGACTGCCCTGACAGCCGCAAGTCTACTACAATTCCTTCATGCTGCAATTCTTCACTCATCTGAAGAGAGTACATAGATGTTGCAAGATCGATAGAGCAGCCGCTAGCGGCCATTTTGGAAACTATCCCAAGTGTTCCATCGCTCGAACCATCATCCATGAACGTTACTCGCAATCGTTTTCCGGTTAGAAGAGCTTGAAATGTCAGTGCCCGAATGTACCATTCCACAACAGATTCATGATTGCGGGTAATAAAAATATAATGAATCCATTTTCCGGACTGCGGTGTTTTACGCACCTTCTGCCGGTTATGCAACATATGAATCATCACTGCAGCGGATACATAAACAACCGCAATCCATATCAACTGGGCTACCATGGAGATGCACCTCCTCTGTATACCAACACTATATGCCGGCATTAAAAGGTCGGTGACTGCCTAGAACACCCATCAGGGAAGCAAGCTGTGTCTACTTAATTTCTTTCCTATATGTAACGTATTACCGTGAAGCTTCTACAAGGTTACCCAGCCATATTTAATCGAATTAATAACGGCTTGAGTCCGATCATCCACTTCCATTTTTTGCAAAATACTGCTAACATGGTTTTTAACTGTTTTTTCACTAATGAATAAATATTCACCAATCATTTTGTTGCTCTTACCTTCAGCCATTAGACGCAGCACTTCTGCTTCACGACGGGTCAGAGGATTGTTGTCGCCAGCAATAAATTTAACACCAGCTTCCTTCACCACTGTATCTGTAGTTACACCAGTCTCGTTAAGGTAAGTCATACGCCGCAATTGATTGATAAGCTTTCCAGTAACCTTTGGATGGATAAAGGCATGTCCTTCACAGACCGAACGAATGGCATTAATAAGGGATTCGGCCTCCATATCCTTCAATAAATAACCATTGGCGCCCTTACGAAGGGTCTCAAATACATAACTCTCATCATCATGAATGGATAAAATAATTACCTTAACCTCCGGGAACATTTCCCGAAGTTTTTGAGTGGCTTCTACGCCATTCTCAACAGGCATATTGATGTCCATCAATACGATGTCCGGTTTAGTACCGTTACAAAACTCTAATACCTGAATACCGTCGCCGCACTCCCCTATGACCTCGATATCCTCCTCCATATTCAAAATGCGTTTCAGCCCTTCACGAAAAAGCTGATGATCATCCGCCAAAAGAACCTTAATGGGCGTTTTACTAGAGTTTAAGTTCTCCATCACACTACTCCTTCCCCTTCTCCACATTCGTCGGAATATGGATCACGATTGTTGTCCCCTGATTCTCGGCTGATACAATTTCCATTCTTCCTTCAAGCAGTTCTACACGTTCCCGCATACCTACTAGCCCGAAGCTTTCCCGATTACCTTGCTGATTTTTTAACTTTTGTACATTAAAGCCTAATCCGTTATCTTTAATCACAATCTTAATTAACTGCGCTTGGTATGTAATCTCCACCAATACGAAGCTTGGGTAGGCATGTTTTGCTGCATTAGACAATGCTTCCTGAACCAGACGGTATACCGCCGCCTCCATCGCTGAAGATAGTCGGTGTTCCTGTCCCCGGGTTTCCAAAGTCGTCCGCAGTTTCGTCTTCTCTTCAAAATCATGCACATATTTCCGCAAAGTCGGAATCAAGCCCAAATCATCGAGAGCCATCGGTCGTAAATTAAAAATAACCTTACGCATTTCTTCCAGGCTGTTACGAACCTGCCCTTTTAAATCTACTACTTCGTCCTGCACCAGCCCAAATTCCTGCTTTACCAGCATTCTTTCTACAATTTCCGTCCTAAGGACTAGATTTGCCAGCATTTGAGCGGGACCATCATGAATTTCCCGGGCAATTCTCTTCCGTTCTTCTTCTTGAGCCAGGATAATTTTGAGTCCGATCATCTGTCTGTTCTTCGCAGATTCGACAATTCTCGTCACTTGGCCTAGTTCTCCCGACAAATATTCGAGCACTACGCTCATTTGCGAACCAATTGACTCTGCACGCTCTACAGAATTTTCGACACTGCGCACTCGCATTTGTAATTCATCACGTCTGCTTCGAAGATAGACCTCTCGCTCACGCGTCATCATGAGTTCGAGCTGAAGCTCTGTAGCCTTCTCATAAGCAATACGGATATCCTTCTCTGAGTAGCGGACAAAGTCCCGGCTGACCTCTGTCAGCCGGATTCTGGAGCGGTGATACTGTAGCTCCAGCTTGTCTACCTTTTTCAACGTTTCATCCGTTTCGTCCATGACCCGCTGCAGTTCCTTGTTGAGTGCAGCAAGTTCATCACGTGCAACCTGCAATATTTCAAAAATCTGATACTTGCTGCTCTCCATCACGTCGATGGTATTTTTAATAACGCGATCAATCGCATCGGCTTGAAATTCCACGGATGCTTGCCCCTTTTCTATCGGATCGTATTAAGGTTTTCCTTATATATTAACATATCACGATTCGATAGTTACGGTCTTCGTTTTCTGTTCCCATTTTACAGTTAATCCTAACTGTTCAGAAACCAGTCTCAGAGGTACTAAAGTCCTACCCTGTAAAATAATAGGTGCTACTTCAGCACTTTGTCGCTTACCATTTAACAGGTATTCCTTTTTATTTACCGTCAGATCCAGTGCCTTGGCTCCCCGCAACACCATGATCTTCTTATTCACCTGATCCCAGGTAGCATTCCCTCCAAAAGCATCCAGCACATAACGGATCGGCACATAAGTACTGCCGTCTTTCACAATTGGAGCTACATCAATAGCCTTCTTATTTCCGTTTACGGTCATTGCTTTGGAGCCGATGCTCATCGAAGCTGTACCCTTTGGTAACCCTGCATCACTGGAAAGTGAAGGCATTGTGAAGGTGATATTATCAAAAGCAACCGTACCTGTCTTCGCCCGTTCATCTTGGCCTTCCTCTACATTGACTACATAAAGTCTCTTCAGCGTAGCCGGGAATTTAATCCCTGATCCTGACAAGTCGATGTTTATGTTCTTCCAACCGTTCCAATCGATAATCTTCGCAAGATCTACATAGGCTGTAGCTCCACTATTGTCTACAAACTCAGCACGCAGCCAATTTAAGCTCATATCGCCCATCACATCAACTGACATCGAAGTTGCAAGCGCTGGAACGGCTTTTCCACTTGTGCCGTTAAGTTGAGCATAAGCGTACATTTTACCGCTGCCAGCCGTCATATCATAACTGAGTGACAGCACCTTGGAGCCTACTCTTTCAGCCGATCCGTCTACTATTGTTGCAGTCCCCTGTACCGCTGGCACATTGGTAGTAAAGTTAACTGGATAACTTACCTTCTCGAAATCTTCCCATGTTGTAGCTGCTGCTGTCGATAATACAACCGCTGTGCTAAATCCATCATAACGAGCAATAGCGTAACCTGTAGTAACCCCTGCATCCACAGAGTTTACAGTAAGCTTGCCATTTTGAACGACTCCCTTAAAGCCTACAAACTCCCACTTCAGCGCTGAATCTGGAACGCTTATGGTTGCTCCACTCTTCGTAGAGGCCTTTACAGGGACAGATACAGTTGTCCCAGCTGTCAGTGGCGCTGTAGCAGTGCCTACACTCATGCTGGATAGATCATCTCCACCCAAGACTGTAAGGGTTGTAGAAGCGCTTGCTACGCCGCTTTTAGCCGTTAAGGTAACGGTGCCTGGCTTCACTGCCGTTACTTCTCCTGCACTTACAGTTGCGCTTCCTCCGCTTGATGTCCAAGTAGGATTGCCTGCTGCTACATCTATAGGGTTATAGTAAGTGTCATAACCTTTTAACGAATAAGTAGCCTTTTGTCCAACTAATAGCGAAGTGCTTCCGCTAATTTTAATTCCTTTTACTTCACCTTGTGGTGCGTTAGTATAAACACCAAGCGCGTTAACAATGCTGCGCTGCTCTGTGCCATACTCTGTATTAAAGGTTAGTGTGGCTGAGGTTTCACCAAGAGGCCGGTCTACCATCGTTGTAGAGCCGCCTCCGTCTAAGTTAAGCCCTTTCCAGACTCCAATATTGGTCATAAAAGATTGCAGCTCGGTCAATGACATTCCTGAGCTGTTGCCATTTTTTTCAGTAGCTATAATATAAACATAACGTCCATCCTGAGAGTATCCTAAAGCCGTACGTGCACGATAACCGCCAATGCTGCTAGTCGAGCGAGAGAACGTTGCAGCTTTTCCGTTATTTACAAGAATCGTATGTCCACCAATCATTGTTTGCAGATTAGCAGGATCTAGCGATTGCTGCGTAGTCTTGGATTTCAGGGAGTACACACTTGTTACCGGTTGCCCTACCGTCAGATGGGCAGTAACATACCGTGCGGCTAAGCCATGGGCCCGCAAAATATAAGCTCCCTTTGGAACCGCTGTAGGAAGCGCAGCATTTTCAGATATTTGAGTAACTACGCCGTTCTCAACGAGCACCTCTGTCGGTGTGGTTGAGCTGTTTTTGGGACGATCGAGTGCGGTCCATACATCCGTATAGATATACATTGCATTAGCATGGCTATAAGTAGAGCTTCCACCTTCAGGACTATAAGCACCTTTATTGATACCGGATATCTCAAACTGTGCGCCGTCAGGTGCGGTTACCATTCCTTCAAAGCTGAACTCATCAATAAGAGGCTTGCGATCCTTAGTCACTGCAAAGGCATACATGCCATCCAATTGCGAAGGGGTGGAAACCAAGACTCCACTGGATACTTGTCCACCAATCGGAGCGCCTTCCCCGCCTGTATTAAAATAATCTCCGTTTACTGCAGCCACGGCTCCAGTTTCCTTAGCCATCCCGCCAGTACTTTGACGTGTTGTCAGGTTTCCACCCTTACCTGTCATAACATCTAAAGAAACATATGGATTGTTGAGGTCAACGCGAATAACATCCGCCAATCCAGAAGCGCTCGCTCCTGAACGTGTAGCCGTATATTTGTATTTCATCATAATGGCGCCCGAAGTAATTACTTCTTCTCCCAGCTTGCTTACTTTAAAATTAGATGTGGCTGCGGCAGCAATTGGTGTGGAACTATGACCAAACATAGCTAAGCCTTCACTGCCAATTACCGGCATAATCCACAACACACCTGCTAATGAAGCGGCAACCCATTTTTTAGTAGATGATAATTTTATTCCCCGAACAACTTCTCTACTCTTCTTCTCCATGAAAACTTCATTCATTTCGACGTAACTCTCCCATCTCTTTTTTACTCTTCAAGTCCGTTATCAAAAGTCTGGAAACTGGTTCCTATTTTTCTAGTACTCTTTTAATAGACTGAAAATAAGCGAAAAAGTTGCGAAATTGAGAGATTTCAAGCTTTATAGAGTCTCGTAACACAAACTATTAACATAAAAAAAAGCCCAGCAGAATGCCAGGCTTTACCAATCTATTTATTCTACAAATAATCTGTTTGCTTCAGCATCCGATGCAACATCACAGCAGCTTGTGCACGAGTGGCATTACCCTGAGGTTGGAACTCACTTGTGGTCATTCCCAAAATAATCCCAGATTGCACAGCTTTAGCTACGAATTCTGCACTTTGATTCTGAATTTTAGACTTATCCTTAAAGCGAGCCAGTGTTGAGGCAGAAGTGCCGCTTAAAGTAATAGGATGTTTGGTGTATTCCATTGCCCGAATCATCATGATTGCCATCTGCTCTCGAGTGATATTATCATTAGGCCGGAAGGAGCCATCCGTGTTCCCTGTAATAATACCAGCCTTGGCTGCTGCACCAATATAGTCTCCAGTTTGTGTGGAAGGCTGCACATCCCGGAAGCGCTGTGCGGTCTCGCGATCGCCTAGCAAACCAAGTCCCCGGCTAAGCATTACTGCAAACTCTGCACGGGTAATCTTTTTTTCTGGACTAAATGTAGTCCCGTAACTGCTATCGATGATAGTCTTTGCACTAAGCTCAGCTACGATCGAATTACTCCAATGCTTACTCATATCTGAGAAGGCCCGGGTTGATATAAAGGTTCCTAACACCTGATTACCCTCCGTACGAGCACGAATAATCGTATAGCTACCTACCGTACTTACTTTTGTTGGCAGATAGGCTGCATCGTAATAGGAAAGATCCAGTCTAGCAGCAGATGTCTGCGCATTGTTCAATGAAGAAGTTGTACGCACAGTGTATTCTCCAGGTACCGATAATGCCTTAGCATTAGAATAATTGCTGCTTACTATCGCAGTCACCCGGACATCCATAAGACTAGTAACGCTCTGCATCCCCATAGTTTTTAGCTTTTGCTCAAATGGGGAGAACGTACCTGCCGGAACCTTTTCTAAGCGGAACACCAGCGAGATATTTTTACTGTCTGCAATCAAGCTAGTCGCTAATCCGTTCATATCGATATCGTCTAGTCCTACGCTATATAAGTGATCGCCATAACGTATCATAAATTTTGTGGTTTTACTGCGATTTACAGCATCAAGCAAAGGCTTTAAAGGAACAGTCACATAGGCCGATTGTTCTGTAGCAGGCACCTCAAAAGCTAATGTATCACTACTTGCCTTATACAGATATTCATAACTGGCCGTCAGGCGATCTGTGTTTAAGGTATATCTTTTTACAGATTGATTGTATAACGAACGGTCATCCACGATTTGTGAAGAGTCACTCTTCAGCAGCGCGTATTCTTTTCCAAACTCACTTGTTGCAAGCGTCCCTAGATAGGATGGACGATTTCCCGTTCCGGTGCTCACGCCGGTTAGGTTCTTAACAGAGAGAGAAGAGAATGAGGACAATACATTACCGTTCAGATCCTTGATCGTACCTGAACCTGACATATAGGACAAATCGATAGTTTGCCCGGTCTTTACTACTGAGGATGTTGTTATTTTCAAAATATCCCCTGACAAAGTGTAGTTTTGCACACCCATACTGCTTCCATCTGCTCTAACTCCGAACTGATTAGCATAGAGGGAACCAGATGCCTGCATGTTTTTACTGAATGTAACCGTAAGCTCGTCGCCATTGATGGTGGCAGAACTAATCTCAGGTATGCTAGTGCCGCTATTTTCCGAGATGGACACAGGCTGCAGGTTAATATAAGCTGCACGGTTTCCATTTAAATCGCTTATTCCGGTAGTCCCCGGAACATAGGATACAGTAACATTCTGATTCACCGTCAAAGCACTCTGGAGCGTTAGCGTGACCTGTGAGCCACTGACTGATACATTCGTAACATAGTTAGGAGTGCTGCCAACAAGCACAGAGAACTGGCTGTTCATCGGGAGGTTTGTCGTTGACAAGCCTTCATTGTAATTCAGAAGGATTTTATTGCCACCTCCGGTTGCACTTTGGAACACGGGTGGAATTGTATCGTTGCTGTTGCGAATGTAGAAATCTGTGAAATCCGCAATATTTTGTCCAAAAGAATTCTGCAAAGGATAAGAGCCTGCATAATAGGAGACACGAACGGTCTGGCCATTAGAAGCATCGCTATTTAACCCTAAATATACAGTGTTCCCGCTGGAGCTTATGGAGTTGACCCCTAGGGATCCCCCATCTGAAGTCACTAGAAACTGACTATGTGCGTAAGAGGAAACTGCCTTTAAGGAGTCATTGAAATTCAACGCTACCGTTCTACCCGTGATCCGTCCATCTTTGGGTGTAGGCATGGAGGACTCGATAGTGTTAGTAACCTGCTTTGAGCTAAAGGTGCTGGCTGCATTTCCGCTTGGATCTTGAATGGTCCGCAGACCCCCTGTATAGCTAACCTTCACGTTCTGTCCAACCGCTACCCCTGTACTGAGTACCACATAGGCGCTGTCTCCCTGGATATAGACACTTTCAATTGTACGACTCTCATCATTCACCGTAGCACTAAAACTGGAGATCAACAGTGCAATGGAAGAGTTGAGGCTCTCATTGTATTTTAAACGAATGGTCCGATTGTTCTCGAGTGATGCAGATGTGAGCTGTGGAGCTGTTTTATCCTGAGACAAGGTCCGGAAGCTCCATGAATTTTTTCCGCTTAGTCCATCATAGATAACATTAGCATCAATAGCGTCTACAAAAGCTCCTTTAGCAATATCAATATAATAGGTTGAGTCGCTATCTAAAGCTGTTTTAGGTGTAATTACATATTCGTTTGCAGCAGTTGTACTCCGGTTAACAGTAACCGGAACCTGTGCGCCGCCACTTTTATAAAGTGCTACGCCATTTTCCACAGCACTGTTATAATTCACATTACGATTGAATGTGACAGAAAATGATCTGTTGTTAGCTATGGATTCACTCCGATCAGCTGGATTTAGCGCACTTACGTTAAGTCCTGTCAAAGAAGCCGTTGTAAATGTCCAGGTATACGCACCCGAAGCCGGAAATACATTTCCGTCTTGATCGTAAAAAGCTCCCTGCGGTATCGTCACCGTATACTGCGTACTGTTTAGCAAGGGTGATGCTGCTGATGCTGGAAGCAATGTTATAGTTCTGCTGCTTCCTCCTGTAACGGCTGGGGAGTTTACATTAAGCCATCTCGTTCTAGCATCGTTAGCTGCACCTGGAGATACTGTTATGGTTCCAGCTGCAGGCATCATAGGACGATCAAATGTAAGCTGTAGGGCTCCAGTGGTAGATACCCCACCTGATCCGTTTGCCGGTGCAGGAGTCACTGGAATCTCTGCCACACCTTTAGTAGAGAAGCTCCACACATCACCGCTTGAAATCCCGGAATACGTTCGATTATCAACATCCTTAAAAGCATAAGAATCTATAAGAACATAATAGTTACTTCCGGAGGCCAATGTTTTATCCAATGTTAGTTTAACTGTAGTAGAGTTAGCATCAGTCTGAACGTTGACTCTAGTATCATCATCCTTAATTTTGAACTCTTGTACGGTTGCATTATCTGCAGACGACAAAATTCGAATGGAACCTCCACCTTTTATCAGGTTTTTATTTAAGGTTAGACTTAGCTCCTTAAGGGCTCCTGCATCCACTCTTGTATTATTAGCAGGTGAAAAGTTGCCTGCCGTAATCGCTGTATTACTCTCAGGCGCAGTAGTAAATGCCCATGAAGTAACACCTGACTCATTACCATCATTATCCTTGAACAACCCCTTAGGGATTGTCACTGTATAAGTCTTGTTTGAAGTAAACTGTTGATTTAGCTTAAGCTCGTAATCTTTTGAACTACCAATTAGACCATAACTACCAATAGGAATCGTTAAAAAAGGTGAGCTATCACCTTGACCCGTAATAGTAATTTCACCTGACTGCGGGTTTACTTGACGATCAAAGCTCAGTCTAAGGGATGATCCGATAGTTACATAACTTGCTCCAGGCGCTGGTGAGACTGTTATACCAAACTCTGATGCAGCGTACACTGCTGAATTCCCTATTCCAATAGCAGGATAACCCGAACCAAGTACTAACTCTCCCGCTAGAATAAGTGCCGTCCATATTGAAATTTTTCTTTTCATTCCGTGATAGACTCCTCTCAAGCCATACTATCGTCTTTATGTATATTCTTATATTTCGGCTAAAAGGCTGGCAAAGTTTAGTAGTCTACTTCTCTATGGTTAGATTCACTAGCCTTGCTCGTTTTCGCACGCAAAATAACCCGCAGAGCTGACACCATGGCCAACTTGCGGGCTAACATATTATAAGACCGTATGATAAATTACAACCCTGCTTGATCTCTTAGCAATTCTGCTTTATCTACGCGTTCCCATGGAAGATCAACATCAGTACGTCCGAAATGACCGTAAGCTGCAGTTTGTCTGTAAATCGGTTTACGCAAATCAAGCATAGAAATGATGCCCGCGGGGCGAAGATCAAAGTTGTTGCTGATCAGTTGAACCATTTTCTCTTCACTGATTTTACCTGTTCCGTATGTATCCACATTTATCGAGACAGGAGTAGCTACACCGATGGCATAGGCAAGTTGGATCTCACATTTGTCGGCCAAACCAGCAGCTACAAGATTCTTAGCTACATAACGAGCCGCGTAAGCCGCAGAACGGTCCACTTTAGTTGGATCCTTACCTGAGAATGCTCCGCCGCCATGACGAGCATATCCGCCGTATGTATCGACGATAATTTTACGGCCAGTTAGACCAGCATCCCCTTGAGGACCCCCAATAACAAAACGTCCGGTTGGGTTAATAAAGTATTTGGTTTCTGCATCAAGCAGTTCCGCAGGAACAACAGGCAAAATAACATGTTCTTTAATATCCGCCTGAATTTGTTCAAGAGAAATTTCCTCTGCATGTTGTGTAGATACTACGATAGCGTCTACGCGTACAGGTTTTTCATCTTGATACTCAATCGTAACTTGTGTTTTACCGTCTGGACGAAGATAGTCCAAGGTTCCGTTCTTACGAACTTCAGATAAACGACGTGCAATACGATGTGATAAAGCAATCGGCAGTGGCATCAGTTCAGGTGTCTCGTTCGTAGCAAACCCAAACATGAGTCCTTGATCGCCTGCACCAATATTAGCAGTTTCTTCAGCTACTTGAGCAGGATCACGGTGTTCTAAAGCAGAGTTAACACCTTGGGCAATATCAGCCGATTGCTCGTTAAGAGAACTCAACACAGCACAAGTATTATAGTCGAAACCATATTTCGCACGTGTGTATCCAATTTCTTTGATGGTATTGCGTACGATGGCAGGAATATCAACATACTCTGATTTGGTACTGATTTCCCCGATCACCAGTACAAGACCTGTTGCTACTGCTACTTCGCAGGCTACACGTGCATTAGGATCATTAACTAAAAATGCATCCAATACCGCGTCGGAAATCTGGTCACAGATTTTATCCGGATGCCCTTCCGTAACGGACTCAGAAGTAAACAAATGACGCCCTTTAATAGACAAGTAAAACAACCTCCCATATGGTTAGTCTGACACTGTATAAGGGATTCCTTAATGATAACAGGCCAAATAATAAAACTAAATAATATAAATAATTCAGGTTTGCCTGATTTCTTTTTATGAAGGATTTTTGCAAAATTTGATGCCTACATTCACTAAACTCTTCAAAAAAATGAACCTTTTCCATATGGAAAAGGTTTAAGGCTTTCCTCAAAAGTCATATTATCTTATTTAGGGGGTGGTGTCAATTAAACACAGAACCCCCCGTGAGAGTATGAATATTGATTTCACGCTATAAAAAAGCAATATCAGACAAGGAATAAGGCCATCCTAACCCCTGATATTATTGAAAAAGAGACTGTTCAGCTTGCTTAATGAGTCTCTTCGTAATTTCTCCTCCAACAGACCCATTATCCCTTGAACTCAGATGCCCAAGGTACTGACTACGGCCAGAACCACTACCTCCGACTGCTCCTAACTCAGAAGCAAACTCCGTGTCTGCCCCGCCTCCATAATGAGCCCCATATAAACCAAATTCAGCTGCAATTTCATATTGCATTTGTTTCAGCATTGTCCGACTTTCAGGTACGACTGTACGATTATTACGTGCCATGTTACAGCACCTCCTGTGAATTTGTAAGATTACAGGAATATTGTGCGTCCATCACTTAATCTTCAATCGCGCCAATGATTTGTAACTTTGGAAAACAGTTTGAAGGTATGATTAAGTCCGTTTACGGGCATTATGAATATATATCATTACACATTATTTCAAGGTATATCCACCACGAACCATCACAACAAGACCAAGCGTTTGACCCTCTTGAACAGCTATTCCACGACCATCACGAGGGAAGGACAATAAGTGGTTAGATGGTGCAGCTAGTCCGTTTGTAAGATCTTTACCGTCTGTTAAATCGGCCACACCATTGGCATCTTGTGAAACGATTACTGCTTTACCCGCGCGAACGATAAATTCAGCGCCTGCAGAAGCAATTAAAGTTTGGCCGGGCTTCACATCAACAATCACAGATTCATTACTGCTATTTTGACCAGGCGTAGCTACTGGCGCTGTGGTTGCACTAGGCGCAGGTGTAGCACTCGCTACCGGAGTCGTCACTGTACCACCTGATAGTGCTTTCTGAATTTGCTGATCTACGTAGCTTTTCGTAACTACAGGATCATCCGTTGTGCCAGGCTGAGAGCCAACACCAGCACCTTCAGCAGTAATGTTTAGCAGAGATCCAGCCCATACACCACCAGCCAGCAATACGGCTGCGGTTGTTACTTTCCATACCGATTTCAAAGAAGTTCCTCCTCATTATTGGGGATAAAAACCTATAAAAAAAGAATAGCCTCCGAAGAGGCTATTCTGTGCTTCGGTAATCGGAGATTACTTAGCGGAGATTTCTGTTTCGCCAGTAATTTTGTTACCAACTTCATCGTGAGCGTCTGCATCTTTAACGATCTTAACGATGATTCTGTTAACTTCATTGGAGTTCAGATCCAATTCGTCATTGATATTTGCTTTGGAATCAATGATTTGCTTCGAGAAAGTAACAGACCATTTGCCTTTATCCGATCCATTAGCAATCTTAGTTACTTTGTAATACTTTTGATCAAGACGAGTTCCAACGGTATCATTGTTGATGTAGATTGCCAGATGTTGTTCGTCTAGATTTGTTATTTCTTTAGAGAATCCAAGAATCAATTCATAAGAGTTGCCGCTGGAAACCACTGCAGATTCGAACACTGGGCTAGTTCTGCTAGTAAGTTTACCTGTCTTGGAAACTGCTTCGATAGTGTTACCAGATACATCAGTAACACCGTTAACTACAAATTTGTAGTCAGATTTAGTTTCAGTGATTGAAGAGCTAGGGATATTGATTGTTGCACGAGCATATTTCGGACTGGAAGAGCTAGTTGTTACATTACCCTTCTCATCAAGAGTACTAATATTTACATAAGTACCAGCAGGCAATGCCTTGTCGTCCAATGTGTAGCTATTAACATCTAGTACAGAAGCAACGTTAAGACCACTTGCATCTTTCAGATCAACAGTGACAGTAGCATCACCATAAACAGTTCCAGTTGCAGTTACAACTTTTTGGCTGTCATTGATTACAATGCCGTTGTTGAACAGTACTGGAGCATCGCCATCAGTAGATTCTGATCCGATTTTCACAGTCAATACAGTTGCAGCAAGCTTATTGCCAGAGAAAGATTTATCTTTAAAGAGTCCTTCTGGCAGACGAACAGTGTACTCACCAGTGTCTACATTAACAGCAGTTAATGTATGTGTTTTTCCGCTACCATTTGTAGTGTTAGCAATCGCAGTAGATTGACCAGTTTTGTTATTGATCAGTACTACAGAACCTACTCCAGTGTTTACAACATCTTCAGAGAAAGTCAATTTTAGACCTTTAACAGAAGTTGAAGTTGAGTAAGTGATGCCAGTAACTGTAGGAGCTACAGTGTCCTTAGTGAAAGTGATCGCTTGACTTGAAGCAGTTCCCAATGTGTTACCCAATGTATCCTTAACAGTAGCTCCGAATACAACGGTTCCAGTGAAAGTACCAGTGGATGGGAAGCTATTCAGAGGACTTTGCAAGGTGAATTTCTTGCCATTACCAGTAGTAATAACACTAAATGTACCTTGGCTTTCTCCAACAGAGTTCAAGAGACGAACATTACCAACCAAAGATGCACGGTCAACGTTCTTGTCAAACTCAACTTCAACGAATTTGTCGCTAACTGGAGTTACGCTCTTGATTACAGGAGCAGCAACGTCAGAAACAACAGTTACAGTTGTTTTGATTGGGTTTGGATTAGCAACATTACCTGCATAGTCAGTTACATTAAGCAGGGATACATCATATGATTTACCGCTTTCCAACGATACTCCACTCAGTTTGAACTCAGTGTAAGTGTCATTTTGTACAGTCGCGGAAGCAGAAGAACCATTTACGTAAGCCACGATGCCAGTAGTTTTAACTGGTTCGCTAAATGTTACGTATACGTCTTTAGTTGTTGCTTTAGCTGTAGAACTAATAGTAGCAACAGTTGGAGCTACAGTGTCAGCGATAGGAAGCAAAGTTGTGAATGCTGGAACAGCTTCACCAGCAGTTGTCTTCACAGCATCGTTCACAACAACTGTGTAGTTACCTTTAAGACCTTTAGTTCCTGGCACAGTAATAGTAGCTTCTGTGTTGTCAGCATTGAAAGTTACATAAGCGTTAGCTACTTCATCATCTTTGCTACCAACTTTAGTTACTTTTACAACACCGTCGATAACTTTGCTGGATTCAGCCAGTGTATCTGCATCGATCGAACGGTTGAATTTGATTACTACTTGTTTAGCATTTGGAGCAGTTGCGGAAACAACCTTAGGAGCTGCCAAAGTTACTTTAGTAGTGTAATCATGATCGTTGTGTTTGAAGTTGATTGTAGTTTCAACTCCAGCTACAAGAGCAGTTGTCAATTCAACAGTTGTAGTAGTTTTGTCAGAGAAAGTTACAACTACTTTAGTTGGGCTTACTGCTTCAGCAGAAGCGATTGTAGCTGCTTGACCCAATTGATCAACAGCATATGCTGTTTCAACTACCAAAGAACGGCTAGCGTTAGCTTTGAAGTTAGTGTCTTTAGCAACCAAACCTGCGTCGATTACTGCTTGAGCGTAACCTTTAGCCCATGCGGATGCAGAGTTGTCAGTTGTAGTTGGTTGTTCCAGTTTCAAAGCGCGGAACAATACAGCCGCAACTTCTTCAACTGTTACTTTACCGTTGTAATCGAAGATACCTTTAACAGTATCTTTACCTTGCATGTAGTTTACTGCAGTAACAGCTTCGATGTAAGGCACAGCCCAGTTCGATGCGTTGTAACCTTTGTCTTTGTAAGACAATTTGTTAGTTACTTCAGTAAGGTCGAACAATTTAGTAACGATCTTCGCGAACTCAGCACGAGTAAGATCTTTTTCAAGGTGAGCTTGACCATCTGGGTATCCGTTGAGAATACCTTTCGCTGCCAAAGCATCAAATTTTTGTTGCGGAGTTGTTGCTGCGTCACCAAACGCTACAGAGGCAAACATCGAGAATGCCATTGCTGTAGATAATGCTACGGATAAAATTTTCTTCATAACCTTTTTTTCTCCTCCTTGGACGTTCATAAACTGAGATTTTTCTTTAGTTGAGTAGCTCATGTCACTCATTAGCCGATGCACCCCCTTTCCCGAGTTGAGCAAATTAAGTATAAATAATGTCTGTGACGGGTATCACAGAAACTGGTAAACGAATTTAGGACATGACAATACTAGATTCCTAATTATACCTAAGTATTATACAATGTGCCTCAAGTCACGTAAAGCTAATTTTTCCATTTTGTTAAATTGGCTTTACCAGCGGTTAATTTCAGCCCCTGTGTAAATGACTCTACACCTTAAACGCAGAAGATTTGAAAAAGTTGCGGTTTCTCAAAAAAAATCTTCTTTTTTATATTTTCCGGTGTGATCCCATTAGAAGATACATATGTATGTTCTACTAACTATTGTTAATCATGGGTGCCTACGGAAAACAGTATATCATAGTCGCTTTCTAAACGTCATTATGCAATATTTACTAAGAATCATTAACACTTGTACTATTAATTTAAACATTCCTACAAAAAACAAAAAAAGCGCCGTTGCCGACGCTTGCTTCTATTACATTGTTTCTAACGAATCTTCATAGATAATTGGATCAATTCCTGACGCTTCTCAGGACTCGAGTTCACATTGTCATACATTGCATCAATAGCTGCGCGGTTCTCGCGGTAGCTCTTCTCATGCTTGATTGTAGTATGAGACCATTCGATCAGAGCATTCTCAGTAACAACAAGCTCGTTGTATGAATCGTGGAATCCTGTTGCTTGCACCAGTTCCTCCATGACCTCTTGAGTGATCTCCTGTAGTGCCCGTTTAGCTGCAATTTCCTTCTCCAACACTTTTGCTCTATTCTCAAACATATTCTTGGCTTTCATGTAATCCAACTGTGCTTTTGATAAAATCGGTTTCATCGATGGCTTTCACCTTTCAGAAAATAATATTTTCTACATTATTGTATCGTAAATCGGTGCAGATTACAAAATTTATGTCGCTGGTAATTGTTATCTTTACATCAAAACTCCGACCTACGAATACTTTTCGCAGGCCGGAGCACTTTTTTATTCTTTAGTTAAAGTTCTTAGGGAAGATGCTTGTACTCTTCTGTAAGAGTGCCACAGTAATCTTACCAGCCTCTGCTCTAGTCAACTTACCCTTCGGGTTAAAGTTATAGACGGGCTTCTTTTGGCCTGTAACGGTCACAGCACTTCCTTCCATAATCTTAGCTTTAGATATAGCTTCAATTGCAGGACGTGAGTAGAAATCCATGTTGCTTGTATCAACAAATGATTTGCTTAAGCTTGCCAACAGTTTACTGTCATTCAACGACATCTTGAGTTTCAACGCCCTAGCTATCATTACTGCGGCTTGTTCACGTGTTAAGGCTTGATCAGGCCCAAAGAAGCCATCACTGAGGCCTGTAACAATACCTGCCCTAGCAGCTGTCTCAATGTGTTTGAAATCCCATGTAGCCGCTACGGCTTCTGGCACAATATCAAAGAAGGTTTGTTTATTAGCATCATAGTTCAAAGGAATACTTAATGATTTCACCAACAATGTAGCGAATTCACCACGAGTGGTCAAATCATCCGCCCCGAATGCATCTGCTCGAAGATTAGTCATAAATCCTTTGGAATACAATCCATTCATTATATTTCTGCCCCAAGGATGATTCGTAATATCAACAAAACCACGGCGCAGCTTCATAACAGTGTAATAACCAAATTCATCGAATGGAACGGTGATGGTATGTTTTTTCGTATCTACGACGCCGCCCAAATTCTCCCACTTACCTGAATCTGTATATCGGAATACTGTAATAGTCGATCCCACTTCATCCACAATGCTGGAGTTGAAAGTAAGCGTCAATTCACCACGTTGGGAAGGTACGATTTTTCTTGTTTGACTATACTGCGTAAAGTATCCAGTCTTTCCACTGGCATCCACGAAATGCGGGGTAACCCCGTTGGTCTCAAGATTAACGCCATCATTTCCTAGACCACCACTAAGCCAATAGATATCCGATACTCTCGAAAAGTTATTAGTAGAAACGGTTGATGTAAAGCGTAGAGCAAGATCCTGTGGAATCACAAGCTGCCCGCCCCCGCCTTCGGTTCTGTCGTCACTACCCGTTACGTTGATAATGTTCCCGTAATCATTCTTACGTTCAACAACGCCATCAGCGGGATCCGCGATACCAAACAACAGTTTTGTATTAGGATAATATTTTGCAGCACCAGAGCTAGTATATCCCTTCATAATCGTACCTTTAGGGAAGTTCAATTCCAAGGTTTTATTAAAGACACTATACTTCGTAGCTACCTTCTCCGCCATATATTGTGTATCAATCTGCACTGCACTAGCATAATACACATTTATAGTATCGCTTATTGTGGAGTTAGCACGAACCACTTGTATCTTAATAGGATTCGATTTGTCCGCTTTTAAACCCACATAATCATAGGTGAAGCGATCTTGATTTGGCAAATCCGTACGTTTAATTGCTTCTTCTTTGCCAATTATTACTTTTGTGGCACCTTCAGCCTCAATATCAAAACGAACAAAGTTTTTGTTAACAACAATTTGCTCACCTACCGTCGCTACAGGTGACAGAAGACGATATGGAGCAACTTCCCGCACTACTTCAAGACGTTGTGTAGTTCTTGCCCCTGTTTTGTTAATAAGCTCTAGGGTATAAACTTGACTTCCTGGGGCATCAAACTTAATGTCACGTAATCTTAAAATAAAGTTTTTAGCACTGCCAATGTAGTCATAATACAAACCATTTGCAGCCACTTCATCAGGATAACGTTTAGGACCAATAGGTCCAGCGGATTCCGTACCGTCAATTAGCAGCTTATCCTGCCCCGTCGAAGTAAACACCAGAGTAGAGCCCTGATAAAGATTCAGCGTTGTAGCACCACTACCTTGTAGTACCAAGTCGAATTTATCTTTGCTTGTTGTATATTTTTCATCCTTATATACAATCTCAGCCGGCAATGCCAGCATGGCATTACGCTCGACTTCATTAGAAAGGGTTGTAGTTGTAAAAGGTAAACGATTATCCCCTAAAGTAGGATGGAATTGTTTTACCCCAGAAATGTTGGTATCAATGATGTAAATTTTAAGTTCTTTTTTGATAATACGTTGGTTACCAGCATTATCTCTTGAGACTCCAGTAAACACGATTTTATTCTCACCGTATACCAGTGGTCCCGTCTGACTGATTGTCACAGTGAAATTAAAAGTTGTTTTATTTACTGTTGAGTTTTTTTCTACTTCAAGCTTAAAAGGATTGCTAGATAATGAGTTACTGTCTGTGCCGTTAATTTGCACTTGTGCATTTTCTATATTTTCGAACCCGATATATTCCCCAGCGACATTAAGTTTTCTTTCTACACTGGAATCGAATTCGTAGGTCTGACCATCTTGCAGATTACTTACATATATATAGTTTTTCGATACATATGAAATATCAGCATTATAGAAGGATTCGGATCCTTTATAACGGAATTGTACCTTTTGTTGACCATTAGAGAACCCTGATATTTTATAAATATATTCATTTGTTCCTGTGCCTGCAGTTACATAATCTATGGATAGTGGTTTATTACTCAAAGGCAAATAGTTTGCAGTTATATCTGCTGGGGTTGTTGATCTATTTGTCTTCGCCATTATATAGAAACTATCCGTCTCTAACTGTTGGCCATTCAAAGGCAATTTAGAGATATTGGTAAGATCACCTGAGCCTGTATATCCAGGAAGGTAGTACATTTCTGTTATAACAGTCTCATTTTTCAAAAATTTATATGAATAAAGATGAGAACTGCTGTGGCTGCCATAATCTACAGACAATTTAAAGTCATTTACACCCGCCAAGATTTCTAAATCAGCTGCAGTCTTAAATTTAACCAATTTATACGTTGGCGTAACGCCATCAGGACCAGGAATTGTTAATTCTTCTGTCACAGCACTAATCGTTACAACTTTTTCGGAACTATTACCTTTATTAAGAGTTAGCACAGCATTTGTTGCAAACGGAGCCACGTTATATGGAACTAAGATCTGTCCAGTAAAACCTGCAACACTTGGAGTCAAATCAGCAGTCAACGTAGGCACATTATCATTTAAGATATTATAGTCCGCATTGTCGTGGTTGATGTTCAAAGAAGCGTACGGTTGATCCTTATCAAAGAAATATACGGATCTGTCTATTGTTATTGAATCCGAAGCATTTTGAATAACAATCTTAAGCGTACTTAATCCCGGACTCAAGTTCAGCGCGGGGGTGAAAAATGTTCCGTCTTCCAATAGGGAAGTTTGTAATGCAGTTCCTCCATTCACGGAGACACTGACTTTAGTGGCATTCGTTACTTTACCTTGAAGAGTAACTGTAGATACTGGTACGACAACTTGTGTTCCTTCATTTAAATTAAGCGCAGAAGGACCACCCAAAACTTTTAATTCTGTTACATAGGGAACTTTATCATAAAGAACATAAAATGATTCTGAACGTTGGAGATTCCCTTGCATACCAGAAAAGGTCACCTTATTAAATCCTGTATACAAAACAAGACCAGATGCTACAAAACGGTTATCCGGGCTATTGGTATCTGTTGTTACCGCTCCCGTAGTCAGGTGAGTAGCATCTGTTACCCATTTATTAGATTGACTATCTTTTGTAAGCTGCTCTACAGTAACCTTCATCGTGGAAGATGTTACCTGAGAGTAGGTTCCTGTAATTGAAAAGGTAGGGCTACTTACTTTGTAAACACTAGAACGGTCAATAAGTCCCTCAGGATTAGGATTAGCTGTTGTTGCTACAACATCCTGTTTCAACAGAACAGTATTACGTAATGTGAGATCATCCGGACTGAAGAAAGTCGTGGAGCTCGTGGTAGCCGCTGCCGCTATGGGCGTGTATTTACCTGGGAACATAGAAACGATCAAAGCCGCCAGCATCAGCCAAACGAACGGTCTCTTAAAGCGTTGCATGTGTTATATCTCTCCTTTGAGTATAAATTCTCGTAAACCTTCACTTTGTTCTTTATCGGTCATAGGAAGCGATATTTTTAGGGAAAACAACAAAAAACTCATCCGAAAAGGGATGAGTTTTGTTAGTTATAGAAAATATTAGAATAATACCATTAATAAATTAAGATTTGGAACCTCTTTCCGGATTAGCCTTCATACGAATTCTTAAAAAGAAATCAATCAGCGGACGTTTAGTCTTACCGATCAAACCTGTAACTTCCGCACCGATCTGCAAGAAGAAGAGCATGATGCAGATGACTACGAAGGTAACCCAGTTCGCCTCGTAAAGAGCGGCAGAGGATTGAATAACAGCTAAAACTCCAAAAAATGCAGCAATACCATAAATAATGAGCACAGTCTGACGATGACTAAAGCCTAGCTCGCGAAGGCAATGATGCAAGTGACCTTTGTCTGGTGCAAAGATTGGTTTCTTCTGCAGCTTACGGCGCACGATCGCAAAGAACGTGTCTGACAACGGTACACCAATAATAAGCAAAGGTGTAATAAACGAAACCACGGCAATCTGTTTAAACCCTAGCAAAGCAAGTAAAGCTAAGCAGAAGCCTAAGAACAGCGATCCCGTATCCCCCATAAAAATCTTGGCGGGATGGAAGTTGAAGAACAAGAATCCGATTATGCTACCCAGAAGCAACAGGCATAACATGGCAACCATCGTGTTACCCATCAAGAAAGCCATTACCGCAATCGTAGCAATCGCAATCCCTGATACACCAGCAGCAAGCCCGTCCAACCCGTCAATCAGGTTAACAGCATTGGTGACACCAACAATCCAGAAAATCGTAAGCGGGATAGCAATCCAGCTTTCCAACGAAGAATACGTATTGTTAAATGGAATATTCACAAAATCTACAGTAATACCAAAACCGAAAACTACAATACATGCTGCGACAATTTGGCCCAGCAGCTTCAACTTTGCTGATAATTCAAATCGGTCATCCAAACCTCCGATAAGTACAATCAGTCCGCCGCCACACAGCAGCGCTTTGATGAAGTTGGCCTCCCGCGGAGTGAACTCATATGGAATAATCGGCAATACGGCAAGCAGGCCTAACACAAACGCCAGAAAAATAGCTAATCCGCCAAGGCGGGGCATAATTTTCGTGTGCACTTTACGAGCATTCGGCACATCTGTCGCACCAATCTTAATGGCGAATTTCTTCACCAAAGGTGTGAGGCCAAGTGCGAGTCCCATGCATACGATAAATCCAGCGATGTATATGATTAACATTTGATCAGTCGACCCCCATTTCTCTACCGCATTGAATTATACGCTGTTACAAAAACAAATTCCAATCCCTTTTTTAGGCTATTCATCTGATTTTCTAGGTGAATATCGGCATTTGACTAGACTTTTGTTACTTTATCTTTCTCACGCACCACTTTTAATGCGAATTTCGGCAACGCAAGCATTCTTTTGTACCGCGTAGGCTCTTTTAATAAACGGTACAACCATTCAATTCTCATTTTTTGGAAAACTTTTGGTGCTCTCTTGCTCTTGCCAGAAATTACATCAAAGCTGCCGCCGACCCCCATCATGATCGGAACACCTAACTTGGATTTGTGTTTTGCAATCCATGGTTCCTGACTCTCCGCGCCTCTGGCCACAAATAATAAGTCAGGATTGGTTTTAACAATTCCAGCAATAATTTCATCGTCCGATTCCGGACCAAAATAACCGTCATGATATCCTGCAATAATAACACGCGGATATTGCAATTGTAACCTTTCAGCGGTTTCCTGAATCACCTCAGGTGTAGAACCAAGGAGATATACCTTCCAACCATATCTTTCACCCTGTTGCATCAATTCATGTAACAGGTCAAAACCAGCTACCCGTTCGGTTACAGGCTCCTTACAATAATTAGCAGCCCATACCACACCGGTTCCATCTGGGACAACCAATTCAGCTGACTTCATTATCTCCATATAAGCTGGATCTTCCAAAGCAGCCATAACCATAATCGGATTAGCTGTAATCACTTGATGCGGGATACGGGTATGAACCGCCTCTGTCAAATAAGCAACAGTTGCTGCCATATCAACCTTGGAGACTCTAATCCCAAAAATAGGAACTGTAGGTACCGCGCTTTCTGCTTTCACTTTAGATCATCCTTTATGGTGAAAATATTCTACGATTTGCCGTGCTGGAGCCCCTGCTTCTTGAATCAACGAGGAGAGGATCGTCTCCCGCTCATTTCTCCATCCCTCTGCTGTTTCCAAAAGATGGCCTATCTCAGCAGCAACTTGTCCAGCATCTAATGATTGGGTCGTGCCCACAGGCTGACACCGAACTCTGTCTAGAAAATGATCAATTTTCGGATCATAAGAGATACCAATCAGCGGAACTCGCTGCCCTGCGGCATAAATCAGGCTATGAAGACGCATTCCGATCAGCACTTCACATTGCCCTACTTCCCGCAGCATGTGTTGCGGATGACTGGCATCTTCACAAATACTGACCTGCCCCCCATGCTGGCTTATATTTTCTTCCAGCTTCTCCATCACATAACGTGAGGCTTCAATATCAGATGGAAGATGAAACGGAAGGAATCTTAAATGCAATGGTTTTTCAAGATTCGCCTTAATCAAGCCTTGAGCAAGAGCGTCCAGCTCCTTGCGATCTTGTTCCCAATAACGTACCGAAATACCTACTACCGGAAGTGAATCTGAAGACTCTGGTAATTCAACAGCATCAGTCTCTTCAGGTAAAGATAAGCCCATCACCGGGTCAGGAACAACCTCTATGTTCTTCTGTTCTAATCCCATAGAAAGTAAAAGCTCGCGGGATTGTTCATCCCGCACAGAGATATAAGTACATTTGCGAAACACTGATTTGATTAATGGGTGGAAAAGCTTACGATGCACAGGTCCGATACCTTGAGCATAAATAAAGGTCGGTTTACCCATCCACTGCGCAAGCTTAATAATACCTAAATAGTAAGGAATACTCTTGCTTCCTGTTACATCTTGCAGCAAGCTGCCTCCACCGCTAATCAGACCAGAACTCTCATAAATAGCTTGACGGACTTCAACCAGCTTCATCCGGTGCACAGATTTCACTCCATATGTGGCGCTAGTCCACTCAGGATCGATGGACAAGACAATGGGTTCGATCTCTATACCTGCAGCTTGAGAATGTTGTTGTAGTGCAATCAATATAGATTGCAGTACCGCCTCATCCCCGCTGTTATGGAAACCGTAATAACCGGAAATAACTATCTTTTTAGGAGTGGCGACCATCGTTTCCAACACCCTTCTGCAATTTGCCATACGATTACGGCAATCACACCAATGATCAGTCCTAATCCAAGACCGAGCAAGCCACGAATGAGCGAGATCAGAACTGGCGAGTGAATATGAGCAAAGGTATCTACCATCGAGAGCTGACCGATTACAGCAATAATCATGATAAACGCTGCATTCCGATATCTAAAGGCCAAGAATGCGCCAAGAATTAATAACGGATGCGCTAGCAAAAACTCTTTATTACGCGGTCGAACGCCAACCGTATTTTCCAAGAATGTACGTAAAACCATTTCCAACGGACTCACACTGCCACCGTTACCTGTACGGGTCATGTAATAATAGCCAACAACCGCCAAAACAAAGGCAATAATAATCATCGCAAATGTGATTGGTGTCCGCAGCAGCTTACCTGTCTTGTTAAAGACAAAATCCCCGCGATACAAAAGCACGTAAAGTGCCACAAGACCGATAGGCGCCATATGAAGCAGACTGACACCACGGAACTGGTTGAGAACAAGGCTATAAGTTACATTATTAAGCAGTGCTATCATAAACGGCACAGCGCTCAAAGAGATCAGTGAAGTCTTAAAATAAAGCACTAAGCTATGTGTAAACCGGCGTTGCGGGCTCATAGCCTTATAGGTAAGGGGATTGCTCCGTAGAGGTGGCCCCATTTCATTAACCTTACGAATGGCAAGCACAACGGCAAGCGTTGGTGCACTTATCGCAGCGGCAAGCGCGAGCGCTTGTTCAAACATTTCAGGCTTCACTAGCATCAGGCCTGCACTTCCAATCAGACCTAACACCCAAGCAGCAAGCGTGAGCTGTGGAATGAAGTAAGAGACCAGCAGCGCCACTAAAGACACTGCTCCAACCACCGCAACTAGCTTAAAGTAACGTTGATAAGAGGAATCTACAACCTCAAATGCCGTAGCTTGTCCCAGTTTAAATCCATTGTCTTTAATCTGCTCAACTGCTCCGCCTGGTTCGCTTAGGCTGGTAATAAGGTTATCTAATGTATCTGTAACCTGTGCCTTAGCAGTATTTCTTGCAGGAATCGTGTTTAAGTAGATCATGCGGATATTCCGATCCTTTGTTGCCAGAGCGAAACGGTCCGAAATTACTTTTGGATCTAAGGCAGAATCTCCCTCACTAAGGGAATATAAACGTGTCACATTATAATCCAGCAAATAAGCGAGCCTGTTAAAGCCCTTTTGCTGTTTCTTAATATTCTCAATTGCTGCAATCCCCATTCCACGTTCCTTAAGGAGATTAGCAAAGTCAGTGATACTGCCAGTATCGGCATCATCATTAAACCCTTTAACAGACTCACCTTCAAATAGAATCCGTTTAACACCCAATTCCTCATAACGATCCAACAGCTTCTTTACCGTGGCTTCATTATAAGTCAGAGAATCCACAAGACGAGGTACAATACTGAATCCCTTGTTATGCAGCATGTCCAGTGTAAATGGATCGGGCTGGAGCGGCTTCAATGTAGCGTCTTCTAGCGGAGTCTCAATGATAAGCCCCTGCTGTCCGCGGAAACTCCAGTCTCTTGAATTAATCCCAAGATTACTAAATGCTTCTTTAATTACAGGCGCTAAAGTATCGCTGTAATCAGCACTGGTAAAAAGAATATAGGTATAGTTCTCATTTTCAGGAATGATCGTGTCCGTAAGATTAGCTATATCAGCCGCACCCCATATCATTAGACGACGCGCCTTACGGTAATCTTCCAATGTGCTTTCGTAAATCGCCATGCTCTGTACACCAGCGTCTTTAAGGCGATCTAACTGTTCGGAAATATAATCTTGTGGATTTGCACGATAGCTGGCTACATCAACCAGATCACGATAATCAAATACAAATTCTACTGTCTTGGAAGACTTCTCCGTCTGCAGTCGATCATAGACCACAGGCAAGGCTGCTATAACGCCAACCACAACTATGATCCACAGCCACTTTCGGGAAGTAATATTCCAACGTTGCCATTTTTGCCGCACCAAAAGTACCTCCTCTTTCGCTTTAAAAACTCTTTTAACAAAAGTAGAAACGGATCGTCATCCTTTTAGAGACGGTACCCGTTTCTACATAAAATATAATTCACAATATAGAAGGCACTCTATATTTATTATTGTCCCCCGTCAACGCGAGCCATAACCTGTTTCGACAGTGCAGCAACCTTGTCCTTAGCATTCTGCAGGGAGTCACCCACTACTGCAAAATAAACTTTAATCTTAGGTTCTGTGCCGGAAGGGCGCAGGCAGAACCAAGATCCGTCAGCCAGCAAATACTTCAGTACATTTTCCTTCGGCAGTCCATTTAAGCCCAGGGAATAATCCTGAATTTCTGTTACGGCAGATCCAGCAATTTCTTGTGGTGCATTAGAACGCCAATCATTCATGATTCCTTGAATTTGCGCAACGCCATCTTTGCCTTTCAACGTACGGGACTCCAAGCTTTCCAAGAAGTATCCGAACTGCTTGTACAATTCCTGAAGAACATCATATAATGTTTTGCCTTGAGCTTTATAATAAGCACCTGCTTCAGCGATAAGCATAGCAGCAAGAACAGCATCCTTATCACGAGCATAATTGCCTGCAAGATAACCATAGCTTTCTTCATATCCGAAAAGATATGTGTATTCTCCGGATTGTTCGAACTGGGTCATCTTTTCTCCAATATATTTGAAGCCAGTTAGCGTATTAAATACAGTTGCACCATAATGAGAAGCTACAGCAGCCCCCATTTCACTAGTAACGATAGTCTTTACAACCGCACCATTGCTAGGCAGCTTTCCTTGTTCCTGCAAACGACTCAAATAGTAATGAATCATCAGTGCTCCGGATTGATTGCCGGACAGAACAACAAATTTACCTTCATTGTCGCGAACTACAGCACCCATACGGTCTGCATCGGGATCCGTGCCAATCAAAAGGTCAGCATTCAACTCTTCGCCCAGCTTCATAGCCAGCGTAAAAGCTTCACGTTCCTCCGGGTTCGGCGATTTCACTGTAGAGAATTCAGAATCCGGCTGCTCTTGCTCAGGTACAACATGTACCTGGGTGAAGCCGATTTTCTCAAGTACACGGCGGACTGGCAAATTACCTGTACCATGCAGCGGAGTGTATACGATTTTAAAGTCTTTTCCAAGCGTAGAGGCAATCTCTTCACTTGCAAGACTGACCGCAGCAACAGTATCGGTAAACGCTTCGTCATCCTTCTCTCCTAGCCAGTGCAACAGCCCTTGTGCTTCAGCTTCTTCTTGCGAAATCCGCTTTACACCATCAAAAGTGTCAACCTCTAGTATGTAAGAAATGACCTTTTCGGCTTCGTGTGGTACAAGCTGTCCGCCTTCCGAATTATAGACCTTATAACCATTGTATTCAGGAGGGTTATGGCTCGCGGTGATTACAATACCACCCGTTGCTTTCAAATAACGCACGCTGAATGACAGCTGTGGTGTTGAACGAAGGGAGGTAAACAAATGCGCCTCGATGCCATTAGCAGCCAGTACAAGAGCAGCCTCAAGTGTGAATTCAGGCGAGAAGCGACGAGAGTCATGCGCGATAACAACCGAAGGTCTGCCTTCTCCAGTATGCTTTTCTAGAATATAATTAGCGAAGCCTTGTGTAGCTCTGCCAACAGTATAACGATTGATACGATTGCTGCCCGCACCAATAACCCCACGCAAGCCGCCTGTACCAAACTCTAAGTCTCTGTAAAAACGCTCTTCAAGCTCCTGTGGCTCATTCTCCAGAGCGCGAAGCTCTGCCTTTGTAGCCTCGTCAACAGAAGGGTCCTGCAACCAGCGGGATAATGTGTCTGCCGCTTTCGCACTTAATTGAGTCATATGAATCTCTCCTTTAGATATATTTATAGAAAAATAAAATATTTAGCTCAGAGCAAACATAATTTCTCCAGAGGCTACAACCTTACCTTCAACGGAAGCAGTAGCTTGTCCTTTTCCGATGCTGCCCTTAAGGCGGGTGATCTCTACTTCAAGAGTAAGTGTATCGCCCGGTACCACTTGACCACGGAAACGGAATCCGTCCAGCCCAGCTAAAAAACCGATTCGGCCGCGATTAGCTTCTACTCCCAGGATAGCAACCGCACCCACTTGTGCAAGGGCTTCTGTAATCAGTACACCCGGCATTACCGGATAGCCCGGAAAGTGACCTACAAAGAACGGTTCATTGATCGTTACATTTTTGATTCCTACAGCTTTTTTGCCCATTTCAATCTCGATAATTTTGTCCACCAGCAGAAATGGAGGCCGATGGGGGATGATTTCTTGAATTTGGTTGATATCCAGCATTATGACAAAACTCCTTTCGGATGTTGCACATTTTCTTTTATTCTTTGCCGAAATGCATAAAATTAGGCAGGTTCGGTAAAAACTATATTTATCCTTCACCAACTGCAGAAGTGGAGGTTGAGATAAGGGGCTTTCTCCACCGGATGCGGCAGCATGGCGGAGAGGGCCCTTTTTGCTGCCCGAGGCCCCCCACCATTATACATTTTTCAGCATAAAAAAGAAAACTCCCTTATATAACAAGGGAGTGGTTAAATCATCTTCATTTATGGAGCAAAAACCAAATCATATACATGTCTCCACGTGCTCCACTGCAGAGCATCGCTTAACTCTTTCTTACCCAGGACAACGTAACCGACGGCCAGACCGCCTCCAAGTGCAGCTACGAGAAGCAAGGGAATAAGAACCCATTGTATCATGGTCCATTTGGAGATCCCTCGTGAAGAGGGTTCTTTCTTCTCTTCCGATTTAACTTTTTCCTGTCGATCCATTCCTTCACCTCTACGCGCGCATGTTATTGGCTAGACCAAACATCTGATCACTGGACGAAAGTGCCCGAGCTACGAGTTGATACGTGCGTTGAATCTGCATCATTTCTGTCATTTCTGAGGTCATATCGACATTCGACTGCTCCAGCCATCCTGAGCGCACTCCAATTCCAGATGCCTCGCCTGCCGCTCTTTGTACAAAAGCCTGCTGTGCTGTAACCCCATCTGCAAGCATATAGAAATTCCCGTCGACAGCCTTTAAGGCATTCTGTGTCTTAGGTTCTACTATCATTATAGTACCCGCTACCTGAACAGGTCCATTCTCTGTCTTTTTTGTTAACACACGACCAGATTCATCGATAGCAGCATTCACACCTACAGGAACCGTTAGAGGTTTGCCCTCTGTATTTAAAACGGAGTTTCCTGTGTTATCAACCAATACCATCTTTTTGGCATCAGTCGTGTCAGGAATAAAGTGAAAATCACCCTGACGTGTATACGCCGTAGTACCATTGACCTGAACACCAAAAAGCCCGTTGCCCTGAATGGCTAAGTCGGTCGGACTCCCTGTTTCTTTAAGGGGTCCCTCTTCCCAATTCGTTGAGATCGAAGGCACATAAGTCCCAAAACCCATATTAAAGCCTAGGGGTGTAGAACGGCCCGGTTGGTCATAATCATCTGATTGCTGTTGTACACGAGTCAGCACGTCCTCAAAAGAGCCCTGCTTGCTCTTATAACCATTGGTATCCATGTTGGCTAGATTATCCGCTATAATATCAAGCCGCTGCTGAAGGCTCGACATGGAGACTGCTGCACTAATCGTTGAGTTGTTCATAGATCAAACCTCCTATAAGCTCTACCTGTAAAGCTCATTCCTAAGCACTGCCTATACCCTGCCAACTTCACTTACAGCCTTCTGCAAGCTGCCATCATAATATTGAACAATCTTCTGGTTCGCTTCATAAGCCCGATAGGCGGCATTCAAATCCACAGTAACCTGAGTAGGATCTACATTGGAGCTTTCCAGGTAACCTTGGCGTACTTGCATGTTATCTGTTCCGTTAGAGAAACGGATATCTGCCGCCTCTACATCATCAGCGTGAAATACACCATTACCATCACGTACAAGCTCCTGTGGCTTTGTTACTACACTCACACCAAGCTTGGTCCCTGTCGGAAGTCCTGTTACTGGATTAAGCAAATTACCCTGCCCGTCCACTTTAAGGGTGTCCTGATTTCCTGTCAAGACAAGGGGCTTGCCTGTGGAATCAAGAACCTTGAAGCCACCACTGCTCAGTACCTCTCCTGTAGCCGCGTTTATTGAGAAGCTCCCATTTCGCGTATACAGATTATTCCCTTCAGCATCCTGTACAGTAAAGAAGGCCTGTGGACGATAAACAACCTCACCCTCAGGGCTTACATATTTGCCTGAACCATCAAAGGAGATATTTTGACCTGTCACTGGATCAGCTACTTGCAAATCCGTAGATAAAGCAAAATCCATGGTCTTGCCGCTCTCCCTTAAATCACCCTGTAAATATTGGGATATCGATTGTTCTGCAAAAACCCCAGTGTTAAGGCGCCCCACTGGCTTTGTATTGCCATTACTCATAGCAGAGATCAGTACATCCGGAAAAGCATGATTGACACTGTCAACCTGCTTGTACCCCGTTGTATTCAAGTTAGCGATGTTCTGTGTTGCCGTATCATGTCTACGCTGCTGTGTAACCATACCTGCAGCGGCTGTATATAATCCTCTTATCATGAAGGTAGTCCCCTTCCGAATCTTTTGCTACCTTTTATATCGGCTGCTTAGAACTTTTTCTTAACGACCTTGTCCAAATTATCTAGCATTATTCCGGTTCCCTTAACTACACAATGCATCGGGTCTTCCGCTATCCACACCGGAACATGTAATTCTTCTGAGAGGAGCTCGTCCAATCCATTAAGTAAAGCGCCACCACCAGTTAGAACAACACCCCGGTCAATAATATCTGCTGATAGCTCAGGCGGTGTACGTTCCAGAACGGACTTAGCAGCTGCCACAATAGAAGAAACCGGATCCCATAGTGCTTCTTTTACCTCGCCTGAAGTAATAGTGAGCGTCTGAGGGAGTCCACTTACCATATCACGACCACGAATATCCATTTCAGCCTGCATCAGGCCTGGACGCACGGTGCCAATTGTAACCTTAATATCCTCTGCCGTACGTTCACCGATTAACAGCTTATACTTTTGTTTAATATATCTTAAAATGGCCTCATCGAACTTGTCTCCTGCGACTTTAATCGAAGAAGCGGTAACGACGTCGCCCATAGAAAGTACGGCTACATCCGTCGTTCCGCCACCGATATCGACGACCATATTCCCACTAGGCTGATAAATATCCATTCCCGCTCCGATTGCAGCGGCTTTTGGCTCTTCCTCCATAAAAACTTCCTTAGCCCCGCTCCGCTCTGCCGCTTCCCGTATGGACTTCTGTTCCACAGATGTAATATTTGTAGGGGCGCAAATCAGAATACGGGGCCGTGCGTACCAGGACCGGCCGCCAACGCGGTCGATAAAATACTTGAGCATCATTTCTGTGATTTCAAAATCTGCAATGACTCCATCCCGGAGAGGACGGATTGTTATAATATTTCCAGGTGTACGTCCAACCATGCGACGTGCCTGTTCTCCCACCGCAAGGACTCTCTTCGTATCACTTTCAAGTGTGACCACGGAAGGTTCATCCAGAACGACTCCCCTTCCTTTAACATGTATGAGCACATTGGCCGTGCCGAGGTCGATTCCGATATCCTTGCTAAACATAATGAAAGAGCCCCCAAAGTGTTATTTTAATTGAAAAAACAGCAGTTAGTACTAAATTTAAAAATACCATACTTTAGGGGAAGTACACAATGTATTAAAGCTGAATATTTCCTTAAATTTCCGAAAATCTCATGGCTTTGATGCTACAGCAACCTCACGTTTTTTCCCCGTCGATTTTTTATATTTGATTTTTGTGGCTTCTCCCCCCCGAAGATGTCGGATGGACTTGTGATATTCGAGAATGTGCTTCACCTGATCGGCCAGATCAGGGTTGATCTCTGGCAGACGCTCAGTTAAATCTTTATGCACCGTGCTCTTTGAAACGCCAAATTCCTTGGCTATGGTCCGGACCGTATGCCTGGTTTCCACGATGCAGCGTCCGATTTTGATCGTACGTTCCTTGATGTAATCGTGCACGCTCCCGCCTCCCAACTGTGGATAGTTTGGTACATTATATGAGGGGCGGGCTTATATATTCGCGCTTTCAAGACATGACAAGCTATGGAGGGCTCATTTTATTTAATGGACAACCTAATAACCCGTGTTATTAGCATGATGAAAAGCCGTCGTTCTCCCTTTAGGTCAACAACCGTTTCCCGCGTAAACAAAAGGCTCATCACAAACACAACCTTAAAAATCCTTATATACACAAAAAAATAGGGGGCTTTCGCCCCCTGCTATAGAAATTTTTATCGCTGTGGCAGTAAATCCGATGGATTGACTACTTTGCCATCTTCGTACACTTCAAAGTGTACATGATTTCCAAGGTCCTTTTCGATCTCACTGCGACCAGCTGTGGCAAGAGTATCTCCTTGCTTCACTACATCGCCTTGTTTAACTTTTGTTTCACCAAGACTTTGGTATACAGTCTTCAAATTACCTTGATGGGTAATTTCAATCACTTTACCTAATACCGCAACATCTTCCACTCTGGTCACTTCACCGCTGAGCGCTGCTTTGACATCGAACGTATTGTTGTCTTCACGGGCAATATCGATTCCGACATTAGGAATAAATTTGTCGTTATATTGCACCATAGCGGCAACGTGATTGTCCTCTGTACCATTCTCATCATAATACGGCTTAACTACTTCTACTTCACCTGGATTAGCTACTGGCCAAGTCATACTTTCCGTTGAAGCAACAACTTCAAGTGCATCTGGACCTCCGGTTGTTGTACCAGCTTCGTTAGCGGAAGTTCCTACTTGCTGCGAAGTGGCGGCAGTGTCCTGGTTGAGCGGCTTCTGGCCGGCATCCTGATAGACCCACACCAAGGTTAGTATAATTGCCGCTGCCGCCGTGTAGACTGCTGGGAATACCCAACGTTTAGATACCAGTCTGTTCCATGAAGAAGGTTTTGCACCAGGTAAATCTCCCTGAGTTTTTTTGAGAGATTCATCTTGGTTTGTTTTGTTTTTGTCTTGTTCATTCATATGGTTATCACCTCAGTAACCAGTGTTACCGGGGTTTTCTCTTTTATACGTATCTTTCAAGTTATTTTTTCAGAAGAGTTGAGATTTGTGTAAATGAGATACCACTATAATAGTGTTTGAGAATTTGGGTAGCAGTTCCACCCTCTTTAGCCATCCCATTTGCCCCCCACTGGCTCATCCCTACTCCATGCCCATTTCCGAAGGTCGTGATTAAGATCTTATTCCCCTTACGACTCCAACTGAATTGGCTGGATCGTAGGCCCAGCTTCTCTCTCACTTCACGTCCAGTAAATATAGAGCCTCCAATTGAGACCTCTTTAATCCGATGTCCAGTGGTAAGAGACAACACTTCCATAGGTAATCTCGAAGATGATGAAATCTTCGTTGTAGTTCCTGAATTGGTAGTTTCTTTGGAGGCTGGAATGACTTTATCGTTCAGACCCAATCTAGTAAGTATTTCAGCAACAGTAAAGGTGTTAGTCACTGCATAGTTTGGGGTAATCTCTTTCTCCCAAGGACTCGTCACGCTGCGCAGATAGGGAATCGCTGCATTCCAATACTCTTCTGAGTTCTCAGTATATCCTCCACTGGAGGCGAAAAAGGAGGCCGTTATCGGCTGCCCTTTATAAGTCATGATCACTCCGCGCGTCTCAAGGACCGCGCGCTGCAGCTTTGCAAGGTCGGCGCTTCTTCCACCGAGCTTCCATTGCCGTTCCAGCGTGTCCTTAGATATGTAAGCCTGATGGCTTACCGTATCGGTTACATCCGCCTCCGGAACGGGTACGCCGCTTCTGTCGCCAGCCACCAGGCGGCGCATGATAAAGGTGCGGGCCGCTACGGCCTGCGCTTTGAGCGCTTCAAGCTCAAAGTCGGCCGGCATCTCGGCCGCTAGCACGCCGCGGACGTAGTCCTCCAGCGGCAATGTCTCTATTTGTCCGCTGTGCGACAAATAGACAGAGACGTCCGGCTGCGGCGCTTCCTGCGCAGCCGTTTCCGGCGCCGCCGGAGGGGCCGTGACCGCCGGCACGGCCACAGGCGCCGGTTGTCCCCGGTGTAGCGGGACAACCGCCACCGGAATCAGCAGCGCCGCCAGGAAAGGCGCTGCGAGCCAGGCGACGGGGATGAGTCGCCTGCGCCGGGGAGCAAGGGGACGCGAGTGCCAGCGCGTTATCTTGTTTTTTCGCAAGTAGCGGAAATCTTTCATCTCTATGGCTCCCTTCCGTGAATCACTGGTGATTCTTATAGATATGAATTTGCAGCAACTGCTAGAACACAATTTGAGAGAAAGAGAGTTCCTGTCCTCAATCTATTACTAGACCACAAGCTATTAAATTGCATACAAAAAAATCCCCATCAGATGAGGATTCCATAAAAAAAGACCAAGCTGCAAACAGCAGCCTGGTCTCTCCTAATGATTGATATTATACCCAAGTTGGTTGAACCTGAAAGCGTGGTTTAACCTCTTCGTTTTTAGTCGATTCACTCTTGGATACTTCCGGTTTAAGAACTTCATCCTTCACGGTTTGCGCTGAAGTATCTTCCATGGAGATGCGCCAAATTTCCGCACCCAGTCCGGATAGTTTCTCAGCCAAATGAACATACCCGCGGTCAATATGATGAGTTCCGCTTACTTCAGTAGTGCCCTCAGCAACCAGACCTGCCAAAATAAGCGCAGCTCCCGCACGCAGATCCGTAGCACAAACCTTAGCTCCGACCAATTGTGCATTACCTGTAACGATCGCCGAGCGACCTTCGATCTTAATCTCAGCATTCATGTTGTGGAATTCATCCACATGCATAAACCGGTTCTCAAATACAGTTTCTGTAACGACACTGGTACCTTCAGAACGCAACAATAATGCCATCATTTGCGACTGCATATCCGTAGGAAAACCTGGATACGGCAAAGTCTTCAAATCAACAGCTTTGAGAGGCTTGTCACTGATTACACGAATACCGTTCTCGTCAGGAATAATGGTTACACCCATTTCTTCCATCTTAGCAATAACAGGACCTAAGTGATCTGCAATTGCGCCTTCCACATATACATCGCCACCGGTAATTGCTGCAGCCGCCATGTACGTACCTGCTTCGATACGGTCAGGGATTACATGATGTTTGACCCCATGCAGACGTTCTACCCCTTCAATACGGATAACGCCTGTTCCCGCACCGCGTACGATTGCGCCCATACCATTCAAGTAATTGGCCAGGTCGACAATCTCAGGCTCCTTAGCTGCATTCTCGATAACGGTCACGCCTTCGGCTAGTGTAGCTGCCATCATTATATTTTCGGTCGCACCTACGCTTGCTACATCCAAATACACTTTGGCACCGCGCAGGCGTCCGTTGCTTTTCGCTTCAATGTAGCCCTGGCCGAGACTAATCTCCGCACCCAGTGCTTCAAACCCTTTCAAATGCTGATCAATCGGTCGTGTACCAATGGCACAGCCGCCTGGCAGGGAAATTCTTGTCTGACCAAGTCTAGATAACAGTGGGCCCATGACTAAAAAAGACGCCCGCATTTTTCGAACCCATTCATAAGGTGCTTCACAGGATGTGATATTTGTAGCATCCACCTGGATAATATCGTTCTGATATGTAACCCCTGCACCCAGAGATTCCAGCATTTTTGATATCGTCATCACATCATCAAGCGGAGGTGCGTCTACAATGACGCTTACTCCTTCTTCTGCCAATAGAGAGGCGGCTATGATCGGTAATACGGAATTTTTTGCGCCGCTAACTTTCACGCTCCCGGTCAATCTGTTGCCACCGCGGACGATAAATTTGCTCATTTTCGGTTTCCCTCCGCGTCCATTATTTCTTAAATTATTTTTTTAGATTAAAGTAATTGCAAAAAAAGTTCTCTACTCCATCAATACGCCCATTTACTCGGGCATGTTCCTTAAAGTTCAGTGTTGACATAATAAAACCTTATTATTCGACACCTTTTGACCACTGCGACCTAAGACACTTATAACCAAACTACATCCCCTTAAAACATATATCGGATCATCCCACTCCAGCTCAGGTAATCCAGGAAGAACCCCGCTACAAAACGACCAAGTACAATGGCCAACAGCAAGTGCAGCAGCCTTCCCTGAGGACTCTTGGGATATCTTATGACCAAATCGAGCTTAAGGTTCTGCAATGCCCACCAAGATAATACAACACTGAGCAAAGATACAATCATTGAGACCATACTGCTGGTTCCAACTGCGCTAGACAACCCACCCGACAATATATCCTCCATGCTAACCCTCCGTGTTCGTATTACTCGGAAATCGACTCTTATATCATACTTGTGAAGGGCAAAAGAATCCAGTACTTTTACAAATTTTTAAACAATTCAACGCCATTATCCAAAATAATGAAGAAATTTTAACCTTTTTTCAATAGATTACTATAATAAAAAGCAGTCAAACCCTAAGGCTTGACTGCTTTTATCCTACTGTTGTCCTTTTCCAGTGGACACTTTAATCCGTGTAACAGCGCGTTGCAGCGCCAATTCCGCACGGCGGTGATCGATATCATCTTGTTTGCTCCGAGTCTGGAGACGGCGTTGAGCCCGTTCTCTAGCCGCTTCGGCGCGCTCAACATCGATATCTGTTGGCAGCTCGGCACTTTCAGCCAGCACGGTTACTTTGTCCTTATGCACTTCAACGAACCCGCCATGAACAGCGATGGAGATCGTAACACCGTCCGATTTGACGGATAACGGAGCAACCTGAAGTGGAGTCACAAGCGGAATGTGTCCCGGCAAAATACCCAACTCGCCTTCGACCCCTCTTACAATCAAGCTATTCACTTGCTTGGAGTAAACGAGATGCTCCGGCGTGACAATTTCCAACAAAAAGGTATTCACTTCCATTCCTCCTTAAAGCTTTACATTGTAAAGCTCGCTTCGAAAGCATGCACTAAGCTTTACGAAGTAAAGCTTGCATCGAAAGCATTAGCTAAGCTCAGGTTACATCGATTTCGCTTTTTCTACTGCTTCTTCAATCGTACCTACAAATAGGAAAGCTGCTTCTGGAAGATCATCATGCTTACCATCCAGGATTTCCTTAAAGCTGCGTACAGTTTCTTTGATTGGTACATATTTACCCTTAAAGCCAGTGAACTGTTCAGCCACGTGGAATGGCTGCGACAGGAAGCGTTCAACTTTACGAGCACGAGCTACGATAACCTTATCATCCTCACTCAATTCATCCATACCCAAGATGGCAATGATGTCTTGAAGCTCGGTATAACGTTGCAGCAATTGTTTAACACCTTGTGCCACGTTGTAATGTTCTTCACCAACAATTTCTGGAGCGAGCAAACGCGAGCTGGAAGCCAGTGGGTCAACCGCTGGGAAAATCCCCTTCTCGGAAATTTTACGCTCAAGGTTAGTTGTTGCATCCAAGTGAGCAAACGCTGTAGCCGGAGCAGGGTCAGTGTAGTCATCCGCCGGTACGTAGATTGCTTGAATCGATGTAACTGAACCTTTTTTAGTCGATGTGATACGCTCTTGCAGCTGGCCCATTTCAGTAGCCAGAGTCGGCTGATAACCAACCGCAGATGGCATACGGCCGAGAAGAGCGGACACTTCGGAACCCGCTTGGGTAAAGCGGAATATATTATCGATAAAGAGCAGCGTATCGCGGCCTTCCACATCACGGAAATATTCCGCCATGGTCAAACCGGTCAAAGCTACACGAAGACGTGCACCTGGAGGCTCGTTCATTTGTCCGAAGACCATTGCTGTCTTCTTAATAACGCCGGAATCCGTCATTTCGTGATAAAGGTCATTACCTTCACGAGTACGTTCACCGACACCTGCGAATACGGAAATACCACCGTGCTCTTGGGCAATGTTATTAATCAATTCTTGGATTGTTACTGTTTTACCAACGCCGGCACCGCCGAAGAGGCCGACTTTACCACCCTTAGCATAAGGTGCGAGCAAGTCGATAACTTTAATACCTGTTTCCAAGATTTCCGCTTGTGTTGACAATTCGTCAAATGTTGGTGCGAGACGGTGAATCGGGTTCTTTTTCTCAGCAAGAACTTCACCAGCGTTATCAATTGGATTGCCAAGTACGTTAAATACACGGCCTAATGTCGCTTCCCCTACAGGAACCGAAATTGGACCTCCTTGATCGATCGCATCCAGTCCACGAACCAGACCATCAGTAGAAGACATCGCGATACAACGTACCAGATTGTCTCCCAAGTGATTGGAAACCTCAAGTGTTAGGTTAAGCTGACGACCATTGTCCAAGACGGTTTCAATTTTGATAGCGTTGAAAATCTCGGGCAACTGGCCGCGTTCAAATTCAATATCGACAACCGGACCCATAATGCTTACAACGCGTCCTTTGTTCATCTTCTTTTCCCTCCTCGAAAGCTGTTACATCAAGAAGAAACGACGTTGTCGTCATATAAAGATGACAACCGTTTCTCGTAGAAATATAAGCATTTTGTATAGTGTAAAACCATACTTTCTTATATTTTAAGAAGAACTTACAGTGCCGTTCTTAAGGAGCTATGCACCCTAAGCAAGCGACACTGTTTCTCGTAAAACACAAGACAAGTTAAGCACTTAGTTTAACTTTTCTTGTATTTTAAGACTGCGCGTTCGCTCCGGCCACGATCTCGGTAATTTCCTGCGTAATTGCCGCCTGACGGGCACGGTTGTACGTAAGGGTAAGTTCTCCGATCATTTTCGACGCGTTCTTCGTTGCACTGCCCATAGCTGTCATTTTCGCACCCAGCTCACTGGCCTTGCCATCCAGAATAGCGCTATAAATCAAAGTTTCAGCGTACTTTGGAAGCAATACTTCTAGCACGCCTTCCGGTGAAGGTTCATATTCGTAGTTTGCAGAAGCTTCATGATGCTCTTGATTCCCTACTCCATCCATAGGCAACAGTCGCTCAACGGTTGGGATCTGGGTGATAGCATTGACGAATTGATTGTAACAAACATACAACTCATCATACGTACCATCTACAAACTGCTGTACTGCCGAATTCGCGATAGACTTGATGTCAGCAAACTTCGGCGCATCCGATAGCTCAGTAACTTCCTGTACAATCGGATATTCACGGCGACGTAGAAAGTCACGGCCCTTACGACCAATAACAAACAATGCGTACTCATCTTTGGACTTATGCTTCTCCGCGATGAGCATCGTCACCTTACGCAAAATATTAGCGTTGTAACCACCTGCAAGCCCTCTATCAGAGGTAACGATTAGATAACCAGTCTTCTTCACAGGGCGGCTAACCAGCATAGGGTGTTGAACACCTTCTGTGCCAGCAGCAATGCTCGATACAACCTCTTTTAGCTTCTCAGCATAAGGACGGGCGGCAATTGCCTTCTCCTGAGCTTTTCTCAGCTTGGATGCGGCTACCATTTCCATCGCTTTTGTGATCTGTCTTGTGTTTTGAACACTCTTAATTTGACGTTTAATATCACGCATGCTTCTTGCCATGATTTCACCACCTTAGAGCTTTGACGGAGTCAAAGCTAACTTCGTAAGCATCATCTTAGCTTTAACGGAGTCAAAGCTAACTTCGTAAGCATTCTCTTAACTTTGACGAAGTCAAAGCTACTTCATAAGCACAGCCTGAGCTTCGGCAGAGCCAAAGCTCACTTAGTAAAATCCGTTAAAGTCTATCTATATTAGCTAGTAGCGAAACCTCTTTTAAAGGTATCAATCGCTGCTTTAAGAGCGGCTTCGTTATCAGCTGTCAAATCTTTTGTATCCCTGATGGATTGAGCTACATCAGCAGCACTGCTATCCATGTAAGCAAGGAATTCCTTTTCAAAACGTTTTACGTCTTTAACTGGAATATCATCCAAATATCCTTTTACAGCTGTGTACAAGCTAAGCACTTGATGCTCAACAGACAACGGCTGATTCACACCTTGTTTCAGAACTTCCATCATACGTGCCCCGCGATTCAGACGGGCAAGTGTAGATTTATCAAGATCTGAGCCGAACTGTGAGAAGGCTTGAAGTTCGCGATATTGGGCAAGATCCAGACGGAGCGAGCCGGCTACCTTCTTCATCGCTTTGATTTGAGCGGAGCCCCCTACACGGGAAACGGAGATACCGACGTTGATCGCCGGACGTTGACCAGAGTAGAACAGATCGGATTCAAGGAAGATTTGACCATCTGTAATCGAGATTACGTTCGTAGGAATGTAAGCTGATACGTCAGATGCCTGTGTTTCGATAAATGGAAGTGCGGTTAATGAACCACCACCGAGCTCATCACTAAGCTTAGCTGCACGCTCCAAAAGACGGGAGTGCAAGTAGAATACGTCACCCGGGAATGCTTCACGACCCGGTGGACGACGAAGCAGCAAGGACAATTCGCGATAAGCCGAAGCTTGTTTCGAAAGGTCATCGTAAATGATCAGTACGTGCTCGCCCTTGTACATGAAGTATTCGCCCATTGCGCAACCTGCGTATGGAGCAATGTACAACAATGGGGACGGCTCGGAAGCCGATGCAGTTACAACGATTGTATATTCCAAAGCGCCATGACGGCGAAGAGTTTCTACAACCTGTGCTACTGTGGATTGCTTTTGACCAATGGCAACATAAATACATTTCATACCGTTGCCTTTTTGGTTGATAATCGCGTCAATTGCGATTGCAGTCTTACCTGTTTGACGGTCACCAATGATAAGTTCGCGTTGTCCACGACCGATTGGTACCATCGCATCAATGGCTTTAAGACCTGTTTGCATCGGTTCATGTACCGATTTACGATCGATAACACCTGGTGCATTATTTTCTACAGGACGGAATTCAGTTGTAGCAATTGGGCCTTTGCCGTCAAGCGGCATACCAAGTGCGTTAACTACACGACCGAGCAGAGCTTCACCAACAGGAACTTGCATAATTTGTCCTGTACGTTTTACTTGATCGCCTTCACGAATTTCCTTGTACTCACCCAGAATAACAACACCGACGTTGCTTTCTTCCAGATTGAGCGCCATGCCCACTACTCCGTTGGAGAACTCTAGCAATTCGCCAGCCATTGCGTTTTCCAGACCGTAGACACGGGCGATACCGTCGCCGACTTGAATGACGGTGCCGACTTCGGCAACTTCGATATCGGCTTTATATTCCTCAATTTGACTTTTGATCAAAGTGCTGATCTCTTCAGGTCTGATGCCCAATATCCTCACCCCTATCTTCTATGCTTATCATTAAAGGATTTCTCGAGACGCTCCAATTTGTTAGACAGACTGCCGTCATACAGCGTATCGCCGATATAAACTTTCAGTCCTCCCAACAGGCTTGGGTCCACCACATTCGTAATCCGGATTTTACGGTTTACGAGTTGGCCGAATTCTGCAGCTACAGCTGCTTTTTCTTCTTCACTTAAAGAATAAACAGAGTATACCTTAGCATCACCAATGCCAAGAGCGTCTCCTTCAATCTTGATATACGTATCCAGCAGATCGGCAAAAATATCGGTTCTGCCTCGCTCTACTAACAATTCTACAATGTTCATCACGATGGGAGAGAGCTTATCTTGAAGCGCTGTGCGCAGCACTTTCAGCTTGTCGGACTCCGAGATGCGCGGTGCAAGAATAAACCGCTTTATCTCTTGGTCGGAATGTAATAATCCAACCACTGCCTTGAGCTCTTCTTCTACTTCAAGGGTAATCCCTTTCTCTACCGCTGCACTGTACAATGCTCTAGCGTAGCGCTTGGCAACTACCGTATCGCGGCTCATGATTGGCCTCCTACCTCTTTGAGGTATTGGTTCACAAGTTGCTCCTGCTCGCCGTTAGCACTAACTTCTTTCTTAAGAAGTTTAGAAGCAATACGAACAGATGCCGTTCCAATTTCGCTGCGCAACTCTTCCACTGCTTTGTTCTTTTCGTTCTCGATATCGCGCACGGCCTCTTCTTTGACACGTGCTGCATCTGCTTTGGCTTGTGCCAAAGTTTGTTCTACCTGTAGATTGCTTGTGATTTGCGATTGTTGAATAATCTGTTGAGCTTCCTGGCGTGCACTGTTCAGCGCTTGCTTCTGCTCTTCCACATACGCGACCGCTTGTTCTCTAGTCTTCGCAGCTTCGTCCATTTGCTGCATTACCAGCTCACGGCGTTTCTCCATAACTGCAAAAAGTTTGCTGAACGCATACTTGCTAAGCAAGAAATATAAAATCCCAAAGGCGACAATTGAAAATACTATGTTTGTCCAAACAATATCCACTGAGGTCACTCCCTTCCGTTACCGCGTCATGCGGACGTATACAAAAGTAAGGCGCGGATGGCATCGGCCGTCCCCGCCAAACCGTAACTACGGTTTATTAAGTAAACATAATCAGGAATGCGATAACTGTTGCTGCCAACGGAATAACTTCGACGATACCTACACCAATAAACATTGTTGTTTGCAAAGCATTTTTCGCTTCTGGTTGACGAGCGATGGACTCAACTGTTCTACTAACGATCATACCGTTACCAAGACCTGCGCCAAGTGCACCCAATCCAACCGCTATTGCTGCTGCTAAAAATTCCATTTGTAAATATCCTCCTTTAATTTCGGTTCATATTTGTGTTTAATGATATAAGATATCTCCCACGAAGGAAAATCAGACGATAGCCGTTCTCTTCGCAGCAGTTCATTAATGTGCTTCTTCTTCGTGAATCGTCATCTGTGAGATATAAACCATCGTCAGAATCGTAAAGATAAACGCTTGTAGTGCCCCGACGAAAATACTGAAGCCCTGCCATACAGCCAGGAACGGAATACTGAGAATCCCCAGCTTCAAAATGACTGTAATCAGTACTTCTCCGGCGAAAATGTTAGCGAATAGACGAATAGCCAACGCTACAGGTTTTGCCAGGTTTTCGATAATGTTCAGTGGCAAAAAGATTGGAAACGGCTCGATGTAGTGTTTGAAATAATGTTTGCCGTTGAGCTTAATGCCCAGAAAGTTCATCAGTACAAATACTATGATTGCCAATCCTGCAGTGACGTTAATGTCAGCAGTTGGCGACTTGTACCATAAAATTTCTGCATGCTCACCATTCGCCAAGTTCTTAGTTGCTTCAATCACGTGGCCAAACACTGTTACAGGTCCATGCGCCTCAGTTACAACGGAGAAAGGCAATCCAAGTAGATTGGAAACAAAGATAAACAGAATCAATGTCAACCCTAAAGATATGTAAGGTTTTCCTTTCTTCAGATCCATGGCACTGCTTATGACACCCTCTACAAATTCCACAACCCATTCCATGAAGTTCTGAAGCTTGGATGGATTTTCAACGGAAAGCTTACGAACCGAAAGCATAACCAGAACAAACACCACTGTACAACTGATCAGAAGCATCAACACGGCGGATAAATCTATCGGTATTCCCCCGACAAATATTTTCGGCATGTCATGCATAGTATCATCCCCCTTTCTCTTTAATCTGGTTAAAGCTTATTCTTCACACTCAGATATATCCCCGCAGGAATGGCGAGAAGCTGAGGAATGAATACGCCCGAAACAGTTGCTACCAGGGAGAAATGCTCAATCTTGACCGAGAACATGGTGACCAAAATTGCGAAGCTAATCCGTGTAACAAAACCGAGGCTGAAGGCATTCCCTTCGTTGCTCGCAATCGACTGCGTAACCCGTCGAACCTTGACGGCCAGATAACGAAAGTTTACCAATCCCGCCACCAGACCCAGAGTCATGCCCAGTGTAATCGCCCGGGTCTCATGATGAAGCACCCAGCCCATTAAGAGTCCTGCCATAAGGACGAGCGTAACTCTAGTGACGGTATTGATCATGGGAGTCATATTATCCATTCTGCTCCCCCAAAAATTTTTTAATTAACAAGGCGACATTCACAATTCCCAGAATCATTCCAGTTATAGTGCCAATGGCGAGCCAATATTTCGGCCCCTCCATCAGGTCTTTCAGCCATCTTGCCGCAAAAAAACCAATAAGAATGTAAGCGGCAAGCAAAGTGCCTGCACTTCCAATGACAAGCGCGGTCTGTAACAAGCTGTCCTTGCTATTTTGTTCTTTCATGGGCTACAATCCCAACTAATTTTACTGAATTTCCTGAGTCTTTGTCAATTCATTGAACATTGCCTAAAAACCCTTGAAAACATGAAAATAATCACAGCAAAACGTTCCAAAACCATATAAACCGTACAGTTTCACTGTATGTTGATTTTAATCAGATCAGATATTAGTTTAATTGAAATTATTTATTTTTTGTGAACATTCTGTGAAACTCTTCAGGACGTTCCTTATTAACACCAAAATGGTGCAAAATCGCATTGACAATCCGTTGGGAAGCCTTGCCATCTCCATACGGGTTGGCGGCCCGACTCATCGACTGATAGAGCTCATTATCAGTCAAAAGAGCATGTGTCCGTTGATACACCTTCTCCTCGTCCGTGCCCACAAGTTCCAGCGTTCCAGCCTCTATCCCTTCGGGACGCTCCGTTGTATCACGAAGCACAAGAACAGGCACTCCATAAGAAGGAGCTTCCTCTTGCAGACCGCCGGAATCGGTCAATATCAAGTGGGTATGCGGATAAAAATTATGCAGGTCCACGACATCCAGCGGATCAATCAGCTTAATTCTCGGATGTCCTCCCAGTATCTCATGCGCAGGTTCCTTAACGGCAGGACTCGGATGCACAGGGTAAACAATGGCGACATCTTCGAATTCATCAGCGATTCTTTTAATAGCTCGGAAGATATTACGATGCGGTTCACCTTGAGATTCTCTGCGGTGAGCGGTCATCAAAATAAGTCTTTTTCCTGAAGCAAAATCCAAAACAGGATGCCGGTAATCCGGCTGTACGGTATATTGAAACACATCAGTTACGGTGTTGCCTGTGATATAAATACTTGATTCTTTTTTGTTCTCGTGTCTCAGATTGTTAGCTGACAAATCGGTTGGAGCGAAATGCAGATCAGCTAACACACCTGTGAGTTGACGGTTCATTTCTTCAGGATACGGAGACAACTTGTTCCATGTCCTAAGTCCTGCTTCTACGTGCCCAACCTGAATTTGCTGCAGGAAGGAAGCGTAACTAGCTAAAAACGTTGTTAAGGTGTCCCCATGCACCAGCACGAGGTCAGGTTTAACTTCTTTCAGTACAGGTTCCAAACCTTCAAGCACACGAATAGTAATCTCATTCAAGGTCTGACGGTCCTTCATCACGTCCAAATCGTAATCAGGGGTGATATTAAACACTTCCAACACTTGATCGAGCAGTTCTCTATGCTGTGCTGTTACACATACTATTGATTCGATATGCTCAGGATGCTTCTTCAGTTCAAGAACCAGAGGAGCCATCTTGATAGCCTCGGGGCGCACTCCGAAAATAGTCATTACTTTGATTTTGGACATAACCCCTACCCTCTCATCAAATATTCTCGCATTACTATACTTAATACTTAATTACTTATTACTTGGTTCCATAAAGACGGTCACCAGCATCACCAAGACCTGGCACGATGTAACCATGTTCATTCAAATGATCATCAAGCGCTGCTACATAAATATCAACATCCGGATGAGCTTCCTGAACTGCTGCAACACCTTCTGGCGCTGCAATCAAGTTCATCATTTTGATTTGTGTACAACCACGGTTCTTCAGTGAGGTAATCGCAGCAATTGCGGATCCGCCTGTAGCAAGCATCGGGTCAATTACTATCAACTCACGTTCCTGTACATCCGTTGGAAGCTTGATATAATATTCCACTGGTTGAAGAGTGTCTGGATCACGGAAAAGCCCTACATGTCCTACTTTAGCCGCAGGTAGAAGCTTCAGTACACCTTCAAGCATACCTAAACCCGCACGAAGAATAGGAATAAGCCCCAGCATTCTTCCCGAAATCACTTTGCTTTCCGTCTCAGTGACGGGTGTTTGTACCGTAATGGTCTCTAGTGGAATATCACGTGTAATCTCATAAGCCATCAATGTGGCAACTTCGTCAACATGTTCTCTGAAATCCTTCGTGTTTGTTCTAACGTCGCGAATAAATGTTAGTTTGTGTTGAATTAAAGGATGATCGCAAATCACCAATTTTCCCATTTACTGTCCCTCCGGTAATTGTAAGTCTTGTCTATAGCCATAGAAAGCGCTTTGCTTCTCAGTGGCTAAATCCTGTCTATTATAGCACTCCCGCCGCTGCATTTCACCTCAGAATGGTACTTGAACTCACATTGAACATATTCCTTTGTATTTCCTTGTTTTTAAAGGTAATGATTGGCTTAATTAGGAAACCAATCACTTATAAAACCTAGATTATGTTGTGCAACTTCGGCTTTTTCATACTATTCACATTATTTTCACTAATTTTATTGAAAGTTCCATGAACTTTCATGATTAATTTCATTCAATTTCATCTAATACCTACTGTAATATTTGTGAACAATATGCAACAAAAAAGCCTCCATCAAACCCGGAAGAGGGTATGGATGGAGGCAGAATCATTTCTTATTAGAAGCAAAGATTTAGTATTTCAACTCTGGATAAAGAGGGTATTGGTCAGTCAACTCAGCCACTTGACGGGCAGATTCTGCCAAGTTTGCCTCATCCTTCGGATTCTTTAGAACATTAGCAATGATACGTCCAATAGTGACCATCGCCTGCTCGTCCATACCACGAGATGTGACTGCAGGTGTACCAATACGAATACCGCTTGTTACGAAAGGACTTGTAGGATCAAATGGAATTGCGTTTTTATTCACAGTAATCCCGATGGAATCTAGTACTTTTTCCGCATCTTTTCCGGTAATGTTCAGATTACGGGTATCCAGCAGCATCAAGTGGTTATCTGTACCTCCAGATACAATGTTAACCCCTTCGCTGATCAACGTTTCTGCAAGAACATTAGCGTTCTTCACTACATTTTGAGCATAAGTCTTAAAGGATGGCTGCAATGCTTCACCAAATGCGACTGCTTTTGAAGCAATTACATGCATCAGAGGTCCACCTTGGGAACCAGGGAATACCGCTTTATCAATAGCAGCTGCCCATGGCTGTCTGCACATAATCATACCTCCGCGGGGACCGCGCAAAGTCTTATGCGTAGTAGTTGTAACGAAATGAGCATGAGGAACCGGGCTCGGATGAAGACCAGCAGCAACCAATCCTGCGATATGGGCCATATCTACCATAAATAGCGCACCCACATCATTGGCGATAGCGCCAAGTTTTTCGAAATCAATAATACGCGGATAGGCACTAGCACCAGCTACAATCATTTTTGGACGGTGTTTGAAGGCTGCTTTACGTACTTCATCATAATCAATTAGGAAAGTATCTTCTTGTACTCCATAAGCAACGAAGTTATAAAGCAATCCTGAAGCATTAACTGGGCTACCGTGTGTCAAATGACCGCCGTGAGCCAAATTCATTCCAAGAACAGTGTCGCCAGGCTTAAGCGCAGCCAGATAAACTGCCATATTTGCTTGAGCGCCGGAATGTGGTTGTACGTTGACATGATCTGCGCCAAACAATTCTTTTGCACGATCACGAGCAAGGTTCTCAACGATATCTACATCTTCACAGCCACCATAATAACGTTTGCCTGGATAACCTTCTGCATATTTGTTCGTAAGCACGGAGCCCATAGCTTCCATTACGGCTTCGCTAACGATATTCTCTGAGGCAATAAGCTCAATGTTGGCACGCTGACGTTTCAGTTCCAGTTCCATCGCTTCCAGTACTGCCGGGTCACTCTTACGCAATTGTTCCATGTTCTTATTTCCTCCCTAGTGTGTGTAGATATGTTGTATTTAAGTAGAAACGATTTGCCCGCCATAAAGAGACTTAGGTCTACGTTTCTGCAAAAAATATAAAAACTAAAGTTCGTTAATCACAAAACTGTGAACCACTTTGTTCTGGAGCACGATATACCGCACGTTCACCGCCAATTAGTGGGGGTCTGGTCCATGCCGCATTCACTCTGGCTGCACCAATGTATCGTAGAGTCGGACGGAAAGGAACGGCTACCCGCCGTAAATGCATTCCTATCAGTGTCTCGCCAATATCTAAACCAGCATGAGCTTCTATCGTTTCCGCCAAAACAGGATCTTTCATAGCGTGATAAGCAGCCGTAGCCATCGAACCTCCAGCACCTCGTATAGGTACAGCTGATACTTCCTTCAGACCAAGTGACTCTAGCAGAGAGCGTTCCATGACAAGTGCACGATTTAAATGCTCGCAGCACTGATACACCGGATGAAATCCTTTTTCCGCTGCTACTAAATGAACACCTTCAAGCAGTTGTTCTGCAACTTCAAGTGCACCACCAGTTCCAATCCGGACACCAGCAACTTCACTTGTGCTCACTCCGACGACAACAATTTTGCCTGACCCAAGGTTACCAGCCTCCGCCAACTCCCTTAACACAGTGACGGTGGCTTCAGTTAATGATAGCTCCACAACTTCGTCCATCACTCTACCTCCTCAAACTTCAAACAAGCTTATTTTAAACAAAAAAGAGCAGTCCGCAGGTAGCTGCGGATTTGCTCTTTTGCCCAGGCGACCGGCCGTTTATTCCGATGCTCCATCGTGGTTTGATCCACATTTGTCGCCAGTTACATCGGAACCGATTATTTGTAACTTCATCTTAAAGCAAAGTGAACTGAAAATCAACCATTTACAAATGGCGGAAGGTTTCCAGCTTATCCAGCAAACTGAATAGCGCAGTGCGAATCTCAGCAGCAGTTAGCTCATAGTCCTCACGCGTGCCACCAAATGGATCAGAAATATCGAAGCTCGGAATACGCTGGCGAATCTCAATCATCCGCTGCAGATCCGTTGCATTCGGTTCACCACCAAGAGCTAAGCTCAACTCCGCATCTGCGTAGAGGCTGTCCAATTCCTTGATATCTTCCGTCACCGCATCTTCATCATGCACGTATTCCTTCAATGTATAGGTTTTCGTTACAGCATCCGGAAAATACTGCAATAAATGCTGCTTATGCCCACCCGTCAAGGTCAGCACAAGGTCGGCCCAAGCGACAGCTTGACCTGTCAATTGTGACGACTCCATTGAATCATGAATTCCTTCTTCCTGCAGTATAGCCGCAGCATGTCTTGATATAGAAGTACCGGAAATGGCGGATACACCTGCAGACCGCACTTCCAGGTCGATTCCACGTTCCTTCGCGAGCTTTCGTAAAAGCCCCTCAGCCATAGGACTTCGGCATGTATTCCCGGTGCAGACGAATAAAATATGCAGCATGTTTTGCACCCCCATGAAATTAAATATTCTAATGCCGTTATTGTATCAAAAGATGAATAGCAAGCCAAACCCAAGAAGTATTGCACCGCCTAGCGCTTCTCCATAATCCCCGAGACCACGACTGACATGCCGTCCAATTAGCAACCCTAGAATCGACATTAGTCCCCCGCAAGCACCGAAGGCTAAGATGGTCAAAAGTACTCCATTCACAAACATCCCCAGTGATACACCCACGGAGAAAGAGTCAATACTGACACTGAGCGAAAGAAGAATCATCCCCCACAAGGTTCGATGATCCATAGCTCGTGAGCTTCCTGTATCCGGACGAAAGGAGTTGTACACCATATGCCCGCCCAAAAGAACTAGAAGACCTCCAGCAGCATAAGTCGTTACTTGACCTAACAGGTGTCCGACATAACTTCCTGTCAATAAACCCAGGAGAGGCATCAGCATATGAAAAACAGCAATGAGCAGACTCATTTGCAGAACATGCAGCAGACGAATACCTTTCATCCCGATCCCTACACCGAGCGAAAAAGCATCCATCCCTAATGCAACCGCCATTATAGTAATGGTAACAATCTGCCCCCATTCGGTATATACATCTCCTAAGCCCATGCTTAACCCCCCAAGTCCGAAATATCTTGTACAACAACGATATGCGGACAAGGGGGTATTCATGACTTCATATGGGAGTCATATACGAAAAAGCAATGCCGTGGTTATCCGGCGTCGATGACAGATCCGCCGGCGGCTTTCATAAGCCGGTTCATGATTGCAGCGCCGAGGCCGGTATACGGGCAAGCCTCGGCTAAGATGTAAGTCGCTCCCGCTTCATCGAAGCGCCGCAAGGCGGCATATAGGGAGCGAGCCCCTTCCTCCGGCGAGGATAACGAGCCGAGGGAAAGAACACAGGCGGCAGGGTCGGCGGGATAAAGGGCCTTATGCTCCTCAAAGATGAGCAAGCCCGTGACCTCGCCGTTTAGCTGCGCCGCCTGAAGTTGACTAGCGGCTTCGTCCGCCACGCGTTGCGGGGAAGAGCCGCGCACTACAGCAAGCCAGCCGCGCGGCGCGTAGTGCGTGTACTTCATGCCCGGCGCGCGCGGCGCAGAAATGCCGCCAGCAGCATCCGCACCATGCTGCTCAATAGATGCGGTAGCCCTTTCGAAAGGCTCACGATTGTTAACATTCAGGCAATCCGCTGAAGATTGCGCGGTAGTTGCTTTAGCTGTGATTGGCTCAGCAGTACTGAAATCAATAACAGAGTTTGTCGTCCCCGAATCAGCCAAGACAGTAGCGGTTGCGGTTGCGGCAGCAGTTGTCTCAGCATTACCGGACTCTGAGCTTACAGCTTCTGCTCCCACCACTGCAGCCAATTGCTCCGAAGTAATCCCGCCGGGGCGCAGCACAGCAACTTTTCCGTCAGGCTGTACCTGCACGACTGTTGACTCTAGTCCAACTCCAGCAGCACCACCATCAAGGACGCCATCAATGTATCCAGCCAAATCTTCCATCACATGCGAAGCTAATGTCGGGCTCGGGCGACCCGAACGATTAGCACTGGGCGCCGCAACCGGACAACCTGCGGCACTTATCAGCGCCAGAGCTACCGGATGATCCGGCATCCGCACACCAACCGTATCCAAACCCGCCGTCACACAAGGCGACAGTACACCTTCACGAACAGGAAGCACAACTGTCAGCGGACCAGGCCAATAAGCTGCCATCAGCGCGGCCGCCTTAGGATGCACCTCTGCAACAAGCTCGTCCAAAGCTACCGTATCCGCAATATGTACAATTAACGGATTGTCAGAGGGCCGTCCTTTTGCTGCAAAAACAGCCTCAACTGCCGACGTATTTCGGGCATCCGCTCCTAGCCCGTAGACGGTTTCGGTTGTAAAAGCCACGGTTCCGCCTTCGCGAAGCATTGTTGCTGCCTCCGCTATCGCCAGCTTGTCAGCTTCATTCGGCTGAATTACCTCAGAGTTCGTTCCCTCAACAGAATTCAACTTCCAGTATACAGTCTCATCTCTATTTCCACTCCGCCGCTGAACGGCGAATAAAGGATTATTGTGTTCATTCATTCTCATCACAGGCTTTCTAGAAGATATAATTTATCTTAGCAAAAAACGGCCCCAGTAGGGAGCCGTGATAGATCTGCTTATAAAATAGTAACATATCTAGGGTCTTACGACCATAATCCACTGATCCAGTTCCAAAGGTTTTGCAGCAGCTCCCAGACGAAGAACCGTACCTCTGGCTCAGCAGCAGTTTCTCCTGATGAAGCACTTCCTGCCGAGGAATCAGCCTGCACTGTTTTTGCAGCTGCTGATTTCACCTTAGCACTGTTATCCGCACCAGCAGCGGACACTGTTTTTGTACCTTTGTCAGCAGCAGGTGCTGCCGCATCTCCAGAGCCTGCGTCGATAAAGCAAAGCGGAGGAAACAGTACACACCACCAATTTTGTCCCTTGCCCGCACCAAGTGTGACCCGTACAGCTTCATACTCCCCAGCAGGATAGACGGTACCACCGTATAATTTGGTTGGAAAAGGGACTACGCCCAGCTCCACTTTATAGGAATATTCAATGCCCCGTTTCTCCAGCTCTGATCCAACCAACGCGTTAAGCTCCGGCAGATGATTTCTAATCAGAGCACGTGCCTGCTCCAAGCTCTGCGGATCCTCAAGAGCAGATACCCACTGGTTCATTTGCTCCACAATTTTATCGCGAATTTGCCGTTTCACCAGCTGATCTTGCGCTCCGTCAGAATTAGCTAGAATACGTAACCGGATAGATTCTTGGGGAATAGATACTTCAGCTACTGCAGCATCGGTTTTTTGACCTTCCCAAGCCATCATGAGGACCATAAAAAAACAAATTAAAATGGCAGTATACTTAAAAGTTACACGTAAGGAATCTCTTTTATCCATAAGATTATCGTTCATTTGTTGCAGCCCCTCTCCTCTTAACTCTCATGCTAGTAGTATGCCCGGAGATAAGAGACTGCAAACCTATGAATCTATTAAATTTATAACTTCAATGCCAGCTCCTTATGCAGCTGCAAATCTTCCTCTACATCCTGCCCATAAAGATGCACGCTCATCACGACCCCCATGCTGGCCATATTAATCAGAAGAGACGTGCCTCCATAACTGATAAACGGAAGTGTTATTCCTGTCAACGGCATCAGGCCGATAAAAGCTCCAACATTCTCAAGAATTTGATACAACAGCATAGCCGTAATTCCAATGATTAGAAATGGACCGCTACGCTCCTTACTCTCGAGAGCAATCAATATCATCCGATGCAGCAAAATAAAAAAGAGCAAGAGAAGCAGCGCAGATCCCACAAATCCAAACTCCTCGGCAATCTGCACGAATATCGCATCCGAATAGGTATATGGGACACGATTATTCTGCACAGAGCTGCCCTGCATATATCCCTCTCCACTCATTCCCCCGGAGGCTATAGCTAATTTGGCATTTTTCGTGTGATAGCTTGCCTTATCTGTCGCTAAATCAGGTACCAGCCAAGGGTCAAACCGCTCCACTAAATGATCCTTACCAATGCCTTCAAAAAAATTGACTGCCTCATCATGATAGTTTATGTAGCTCAAAATCCCAGCAAGGCCGATCCCACCCACTATAAGCAAACCGATGAGCGCATGCGACAGTTTGATATTCCCAATCCATAAAAGTCCAATTAATATTACGATGTAGCTAAGGGCATTCCCCAAATCATTTTGCATAATCACTATACCAAATGGAATGAACGTAAGAATGGTGAGAGGAACAATCCCTTTCCAGAAGGTTAAGGTAGACCCTTGTTTTCGAATTAAGATCGATGATAAAAAAAGAATCAATACCAATTTAAACAGCTCGGCAGGCTGAAACCTAAGTCCACCGATCTCAAGTCCCAATTGAGCACCGTTCTCTACTTTACCAATAAAACTAACCGACACTAACAAGACTAAGCCCAAGAGATAAATATAAAGTGCATGTTTAACAAATATCTTAAAGTCCACAAAAGCGAGCACAATAAAAACTACAAAACCTAAAATATAGTATTTAAGCATTTGTAAATGAAATCCATCCAATTTCATCGGAGGCGTTATTCTTCCATTGGTTACACTGTATATTGAAAAAATACTAATCACCATCAGCATAATCAGAACAGTAACGATTACCTTATCAATCCTTTTGAACTTTTGAAGCATCTGCAAGCCCCTTACTCTGTTAAGGTTTCAACTCTCCTCTCTCAGGGAAAGTCGTTCCTTTCTATTGTAGAACATTCGTGAATATAATTCCAAATTTATGTAGCCAATCTATAAAATATCTTTCTATTAAAATTACACTCTGACGTAATTTTATTCTATGATCCAAACCTATCGGACTCCGTAGACTTTATTTATGAATTTATTGCTCCACGGGAACTTTTGCGGACTCCAGAGTCGTTATTACTTGCCATTTTGCAGTAAATCCAGTCTTTTTGATCAAATAACGTCTTTGCGGTCCGATACTATCCAATAAGTAGTTAATATTCGAATATAAGGGCATCTGAGTCCGAGTCAGGATACAAATACGAATACGATACAAATACAAATACGAATATAAATACAAATACGAATACGAATACGAATTGCTTCCAGCTTGCTTACCTGAAACGGTCCGTATTACGTATTACACCAATCCGACGAAGCCGTCCTCCATCAAAAAGAACCGCCAGCACCCCTATTAAACAATAAGGACCTGACGGTTCTACTTTATTTCGTGGTTACACCTGTTTGGCAGCTGCATAAGGAGTAGGTTTAGGAAAATCCTCTTCCACTTCTTGCCCGTGCAGGCGCACACTCATTACCAGCCCGATGCTGGCCATGTTGATAAGCAGGGATGTACCCCCGAAGCTGATGAAAGGTAACGTAATACCAGTCAATGGCATCAAGCCGATAAATGCGCCGATATTCTCAAAAATCTGATACAACATCATCGCGACAACGCCGACAATCAGGAAAGGGCCAGCTCTATCCCTAGACTCCAGCGCAATCAGAATCATCCGGTGAATCAAAATAAAGTACAGCAGCAACACAAACGCAGAACCTACAAACCCAAACTCTTCAGCAATCTGCACAAAGATAGAATCTGAATACGTATATGGCACCCGATCCGTCTGAACGGAGCTGCCGTTCATGTAGCCTTCGCCGCTCATTCCACCTGATGCAATCGCCAGCTTGGCGTTTTTAGTATGATAAAGGGCTTTGGCTGTCGCCTTGTCTGGAACAAGCCAAGGATCAAAACGTTCAATCCAGTGAGATCGTCCAATATCCGTAAGAAAGGTTTTAATTTCATCATGATAATGGATATAACTCATAATTCCCGCAATCGCAGAACTAGCCACGATGACCAGCCCGATTAATGCATGCGTGTATTTAATATTGCCAATCCACAACAGACCCGCAAGAATCACAACGTAAGACAAGGCATTCCCAAGGTCATTTTGGGTAAGGACAATAAGGAACGGAAACAAGGTCAGAAGGCCGAGCGGCACAACATCCCGCCAGAACAGAAGCTTACTCTTATTCTTGCGGACAAGCATGGCTGCCAGAAAAAGAATTAATATCAGCTTGAACAGCTCTGCAGGCTGCAGACTCAGGCCCCCCGGCAGGGTCAACCAGCCTTGCGCATTATTTTTGGTCTCGCCCAAAAAGCTGACGAGCACCAGCATCCCTATCCCAAACAAATAAATATATATCGCATATTTCACTAATATTCTGTAATCCAAAAAGGTCATTCCAATAAAAGCTACAAAACCAATAGCATAATACATCATCATACGAATATGATGTCCGTCCAGCTTCTCTCTTCCATGAGTAACGCTATATATGGCGAAGATGCTGACCACCATGAGTAATAACAGAACGACTACAATAGCACCATCAATCTTTTTAATCTTCTGAAGCACGCTCTGCCTCCCTACTCTATATCCGGGCTTTCTTTATGATCCCCTAAGAAATCCTGCTAAATTCTATTGTAAAGGAAGTCGGATTGAAAATACAATTTCTCTACTCCGGACAAAATGAACCCTCTGCATAGCAGGCAATATTATCTCGTTATGCCTAGCACATGACGCGGGATTCCAGCCAGATCATTAATGGTGATAATCTCGGTCCAATGGCCCGCTGCCGCAAGGAGTGCAGCGACTTGCTCAGCTTGACCGAAGCCAAGCTCAAAGCCGATCAGGCGCGGCGGTGCCGGGAGCAGCGTCAGCTGCTCCATCATGCGGCGGTACGGGTCCAGCCCGTCCGCTCCGCCATCCAGCGCAGTGCGCGGCTCATGGTCGCGCACCTCACGCTGCAGCCCGGCGATATCCTCGCCGGGGATGTATGGCGGGTTGGAGACGAGAATATCCGTCTCCATCCCCGCGAACGGCTCGAGCAGATCGCCGAGCCGAAAATCCACAGCTGTGCCATTGCGCAAAGCGTTGCGCTCGGCCACAGCCAGAGCCGCCGGCGAAATATCGCCGGCGCAGACCCGCCACGCCGGCGCTTCCGCCGCCAACGTGACGGAGATCGCACCGCTGCCGACGCCGATATCGACGGCGGCCAGCGGTCTTGCGGCGCGCACGTCCCCCGCGCCGCCTCCGTTGCGGGCCGCAGCGCCGCCCGCGCTATCCAGCGCCGCTTCGCCCGGCGTTACAACGCCGTCCGGCCAAAGCTCCGCGCCGTAACGTAAAATCGCCTCGACAAGCAGCTCCGTCTCCGGCCGTGGAATAAGCACGTCAGGCGTCACCTCAAAAGGCCGCCCGTAGAATTCTTGCTCGCCGATGATATACTGCACCGGCTCACCAGCGCCCCGGCGGGTAACTCCCGCCTCAAATGCTTCCTTAACCGCAGCTGGAAAAGGATCTGCCAGCGCCATGTAATAAGCTGCGCCAGACACTCCAAGCACATGCTCCAGCAGTAATTGTGCACTGCGCTGCGGTTCATTGCAGCCGCTCCGGCTCAAAAAAGAAGAAGCCTCCGCAAAGGCTTCCCGGATGCTTTTGACTTCCGACATGACATATACGCCATCGTTCAAAGCATTATTCTCCATTATCCATATTATCCATCAAGTCAGCTTGTTCAGCGATTGAAAGAGCTGAGATAATTTCAGTGATTTCTCCGTTCATAACCTGCTCCAAACGGTGCAGTGTCAGGCCAATACGATGGTCTGTAACCCGGCTCTGTGGGAAGTTATACGTCCGAATGCGCTCACTACGGTCACCCGTACCTACTTTGCTCTTCCGTTCACCAGCATACTTCGCTTCTTCTTCCTGCCGTTTCATATCAGAGATACGGGCACGAAGCACTTGCAGCGCTTTTTCTTTATTGGAGTTCTGTGACTTACCGTCCTGACAGGTAGCAACGATGCCAGTAGGTACATGGGTTACACGTACTGCAGACTTGGTCGTATTTACAGACTGTCCGCCTGCACCACTTGAACAGAAGGTATCCACACGAATATCTTTATCATGGATCTCGATCTCAAAAGCCTCAGCTTCCGGCATCACAGACACCGTAGAAGTAGAGGTATGAATACGACCTCCGGATTCGGTCGCTGGGATACGTTGTACGCGATGCGCACCACTTTCGTATTTCAGCTTACTGTATGCACCACGGCCGTTAATAAGGAAGATTACCTCTTTGAATCCACCAAGATCACTCGCGTTAACATCCATTAACTCAACGCGCCATCCTTGTGCATCAGCATAACGAGTGTACATCCGGTAAAGGTCTGAAGCGAACAATGCTGCTTCATCTCCACCCGCTGCACCACGAATTTCAACGATTACGTTCTTATCATCATTCGGGTCTTTAGGCAGCAGCAATACGCGGATTCTCTCTTCCAGCTCCACTTGACGTTTGGAAAGGTCATCAATTTCCATCTTGACCATTTCTTTCATCTCATCATCAAGCTTTTCGCCTTGCATCTGCTTAGCAGCTTCAAGCTCTTCCATTACACTCTTATATTCAGTATACGCCTCAAATGCGGGCTGTAGGTCTGATTGTTCTTTGGAATAGTCCCTCAGTTTCTTACTGTCGTTTGCAACATCCGGATCACAAAGCAGTTCACTGAGCTTCTCATAGCGGTCCGCCAGGGATTGCAATCGGTCCAACAAGGGAATTCACCTCTCCTGATTCAATTTCAAATTCGCAAATATAACATCAAATTTGTACTGTCATAAAAATAGATATACGACTTTATATTATACCAAAGATATTGTGAAATGGCTACAGTTCCGTACGCACAATACCTTAATAAAAAGCTTATATTTTTAAAAAGGATCATCCCAGCAATAGAAACTCCCACTGCTCGAGATGACCCCTTTATCATTCGTACATTTAAAACTTCTTAAACGTTAAAACGGAAATGCATTACGTCGCCGTCTTGCACCAAATATTCTTTACCTTCAAGACGTAGTTGACCACGTTCCTTCGCACCGTTCATGGAACCAGCTGCCACAAGATCCGCGTAAGCCACTACTTCAGCACGGATAAATCCGCGTTCGAAATCTGTATGAATCACACCGGCAGCTCCAGGTGCCTTGGTGCCGCGGCGAATCGTCCACGCCCGAACTTCCTGAACGCCTGCTGTGAAATACGTATACAAGCCAAGCAGTTTATAAGCCGCTTTAATCAACCGGTTAAGGCCGGATTCTTCCAGTCCCAGCTCTTCCAGGAACATAGCTTTATCTTCGCCTTCAAGCTCAGCAATTTCTGCTTCCACCTTAGCACTGATCGGAACCACTTCTGCACCTTCAGTAGCTGCGAAATCACGAACTTGCTGTACATAAGGATTGTCCTCAGCACTTGCCACTTCATCTTCACTTACATTCGCCGCATACAGCACTGGCTTCAATGTTAACAGATGAAGATCGCGGATAATAAGCTTCTCGTCATCAGACAATTCTATACTGCGTGCAGGTTTATCTTCGTAGAGCACTTCTTTGACGCGTTCTAGCAGTTCAACTTCTTGAGCGTATTTCTTGTCGCCGCCTTTGATATTCTTACGGGAACGCTCAATCCGCTTCTCAATGCTCTCAATATCAGCAAGAATCAGCTCCAGATTAATGGTCTGGATGTCGCTGATCGGATTTACTTTTCCATCAACGTGGGTAACGTTCTCATCTTCAAAACAACGAACCACATGCACGATAGCATCTACTTCACGGATATGGGCCAGGAACTTGTTGCCTAGTCCTTCTCCTTTACTCGCACCACGCACGAGACCAGCAATATCAACAAATTCAAAAGCAGTAGGTACGGTCTTGTTCGGCTGTACCAGCTCAGTCAGTTTATCAAGACGTTCATCTGGAACTTCAACAACACCAACGTTAGGGTCAATGGTACAAAAAGGGTAGTTAGCGGATTCTGCTCCCGCTTGCGTTATCGCATTAAACAATGTGGATTTTCCTACGTTAGGAAGTCCGACGATTCCAGCTTTCAAAGCCATTTATATGACAACTCCTATTTTCAGCTAAATTGATCATCCGAATAAGCTATACGATCTAAACCATTATATATTAGAACATATTCGCCAGCAACACCGGATGTCAAGCAGATGTGTCCGAACGCGCAAGCTCTAATACCTTTTTTATCGCCGGCTGGTCCAGTAATGGCTTAGATTTATCTGGATCAACCTCCACATCAGGCACAGTCTTTACCTCTTCATTACAACTTCCATCAGAATTCAGACCCATTTCAAAGGAAAACCTGAATACATAACCGCTATTTGGCAATGCAACAACAAGCGGATCTATCCCTAGTCCATCCCCACCTGTCCTGCCGCCTACAACCGTTGCAAACCCGGTGCCTTTTGCAAAGGCTGCAAGACCTTCCGCTGATGAATACACAGAGCTATCAACCAGCAAATAGATTTTCCCTTCAAATCCAACAGATTTATTAGGAGTTACTACATCATTTATTTTTCTATATGTCTTGAACATCTTTAAAGCCTCAGATGGCAGATTAGGCAGTTGCTCATCTTTGATGCCGGAAATAGGTTGTTGCCCGGCTGTGATCTGACGTGCCTGCATAAAAGTCTCCGCATATTTGCCTCTTGTATAAAGGAAGTATGTATTATATTCGATAGGTTTATTAATCAACAGAGGAACAATATGAATTCTCCAATAATTACTGTTTCCTCCCCCATTTCCGCGGATATCTAATATTAATGTCTTATAGTCCTTTACCTCTATTAAAAAATCATGGATCTCGGAGCTGTCCATCTCCATGAGACTCCCGTCAAAGCTTTGCATACCGAGATAAGCGATTCGATCGGGCTCTATAATGACTTTTTTTACATTCCCAGAAGTCTTTTTTGTTACATCTCCTACTCCATCTCCACCATTATGCATATCGTTATTGATATCATTAGAGTTTTGCTGCTCCGTTAAAGGTTTCTGGTTGTAACGGGCCAATACGTTAGGCTGTTGAACCACGTCGATCCAAGGTTCATAACCAAAACCTGCCTGAACATAGGTATGTAGGTACCAAGGATATTCCTCCTTGGATATAAAATTCGTATGCCCATTGTTTAATCTGCTAAGGACAAATCTCATTCGTCTCAAAAACTCATCATCCGATTTCACGGCTGCTATTTTATTGCGGTATTCCTCTTTTTTAGCAAGCCAATCCTCTCCATTGAGACGTTTATTCACCTCTAGGAAAGGATAGTTCTCCTCAATAATCTTCCACATATAATCAAAATCCTCTAGCCTTTTTTCCACTGTCAATGAAGGCAACGTTACTTTCGATTGTTCTTCAACTACAGCTGGAGAGGCTAGCGGTGCAACCGGACTTGCCTGGACTTGCTCAGACTCAGATTTCTTCTTTCCTGGTAAATCGCCACTGTTGCAGCTAACCAGTAATAGTAATACTACTGCGGAAACAACCACCCACGATACAGTCCTTGGCCTCACCTTAATCCCCCCTTTTCTCTCTTTATGACTCAATCTATTTTCAGGAATTTATTTTTAATCATATTTTCCTAATCATCCTAAATCAAATATATTTATCACAATTATTTACATAATAATTCAGTACAAAAACAAAAAAAGACCTCTTTCGAGGTCCTCACACTTATGGACTATAGATCTTTAGACATCGTGATGTCAGTTACGATATACCCCATTTTTTTGTATAGCTCAAATGCGCGATTGTTCTGGCCGAAGACGTGCAACCCGATTTTGGTAACATTCATCTCCCGGGCTTCTTCATCGAGTGCGATCATAGCCTGCTTGCCATAACCCTTACTCTGGAACGGTTCAAAAACATAAAAATCATAAATGAAAGCCTCGCGGCCACCACGGCCTTCACTTACGTTAAACCAGATATAACCCACCTGTTCATCACTGCTTATTTCTACTATAGAATATAGATAAGCACCATCTGTGTGCAGCCCTTTTGGCAAAGAGCGCGTTATAGCTTCCTCAGACAGCTTCATCGCGATCTCTGGATCCCAAGCACCGGCGCTGATCTTATCTTCCGCATAATCCCGGGTAGCTTGACCTAAGAAAAATTGAAAGGCCGACTCATCCATATGGATCAGTTTAATCATAATCTTACTCACTTCCTCGCTTCAATATTTACCATCCTATTTACGTATTAAACGGGAAGTTCCACGTAAAGTTGCTAAATCTGGAGCGCCAATACCAAACATTGCTATTTTTAGCTCCAGTTCTACCTGTGCTAATGCAGCATCCAGCGCCTCTTCAGAATCGACAGCCGGCCCTAACAGATTGCGGCCAAAGCCTGCCAGATCAGCTCCAAGTGCCAATGCTTTCGCTGCATCCACGCCATGTTTCAGTCCGCCGCTGCCAATCAAAGCGCCCTGCGGAGAAACTGCGCGCACCTCTGTGATACAATCAGCTGTTGGAGTGCCCCAATCTGCGAAAGCCTCCGCCGCTGCCCGCCGTATAGGATCTACACTGCGGAACTTCTCCACCTGACTCCAAGATGTCCCGCCTGCACCCGCAACATCAATAAAAGCCGCTCCTGCATCATAAAGACGTGCAGCTGCATCTCCATCAATGCCCCAGCCTACTTCTTTCACACCTACAGGGACCTCAAGTGCCCGGCATACCTTCTCTATCTGCGATAGCAAAGAGGCAAAACCAGTGTTCCCTTCCGGTTGAAAGACCTCTTGCAGGCCATTCAGATGCAGTACAAGAAAATCAGCACCTGCGATGTCCACAGCCCGGCGACATTCCTCAATCCCAAAACCATAGGACAGCTGTACAGCACCAATATTGGCGATAACCGGAATATCAGGCGCTTGATCCCGCACATAAAAGGTTGCCGTAAGCTCAGAACGCTCCACTGCCGCCCGAACCGAACCTACACCCAGCGCCCAACCACGACGCTGCGCAGCTGCGGCTAACCGGGCATTAATCGCTCCTGTAGCTGCACTGCCACCTGTCATCGAGCTGATGAGCAGCGGTGTACGCAGCTTACGATCCAAAAACGTAGTCTGCAATGATATATCGTCGAAATTCAGCTCTGGCAGAGCATTATGCTGAAATCTGTAATGTTCAAACCCTGTAGTCACACCGACGCCACCTACTTCTTCATTTAGGCAAAGCCGTACATGTTCAATTTTGCGTTCGCCTGTCTTCGATGTAGGCAATAAAGATCTTTTGTCAGAAGCCTCTGCAGCCGGTAGGTCCTTGCCATGATCTGCGCCAGACTGCCTAGTCGCATCATATGGCACGGCCTCTTCTGGCGTATGATTCATGCTGCGTTCCTCCTATTTCCAAACTCGATTTATTATAACATATCCCTACAGATGAATTTACAATATGAGGTTAGCGATTACAATTCTCCGGTTTCGTAATCATTAATTTCATAAACATCGTACTAATTGCTCAAACTCATTATAGCTAGCCGAATGTTATTTCATTACTGTTAAGGATATTTGGGCTGCTTCATTTCGCTCCACTAGGTGTTAATAGGTTGGTAATACACCGGAGCATAACAATCACAAGGAAGTGCTCTGCAATAATTTCAGGAGGAACTTCCATGAATTCAGATCGTCAGCAACCCGTTCACCCCTATAAACCTAAAGAAATAAACTACGCTCCCGGTTTAACTACGAAGAAACGTTCCGGTTCACGCCGCCGCAGAATGGCGTTATGGACTGTCTTCATTCTAATCCTCTGGCTAATCGGCGTAATGACTTACCAGACGCACAAACCTTTACCCAGCGGCATTTCCTATGAAAGCCCTATATACAAAACGAATCATGTATCCTTCTGGCACGACCTGACCTATTCGGACGGTACAGCCACGGACACTCAAGAGAGTCAGATTCTTTCGAGGATTCTACAAATTATCGAGGAGTCCAAAGAATTTTTGGTGATTGACCTCTTTCTTTTCAATGATTATACCCATAAAGATCAGTCATTTCCTCCGGTCAGCCGAATGTTGACGGACAAGCTTATTTTACAAAAAACAACTTATCCTGAGATGGAGATCGTCTTCATTACAGATGAGGTTAATACCAATTACAACTCTGCACCCAATCATCTTCTGGAAGAATTGAAGGCTGCGGGGATTAAAGTGATTTTGACCGATGTAAATGCTCTACGCGATTCTACGCCTGCTTATTCCGCTGTCTGGCGTACCTTTATTCAATGGTTCGGACAGTCGGGCGAAGGCCGGATTCCCAATCTTATGGCCAGCGGAGGACCGGATATTACCGCACGTTCTTATTTGAAGCTACTTAATGTGAAGGCTAACCACCGTAAGGTAGTTGTTAGTGAGAATACCGCTCTAGTCTCCTCAGGAAATATCCATGATGCCAGCGCCTATCATTCCAATATCGCTCTGGAAGTACAAGGCCCAATTATTGCTGATATTCTCCAGACGGAACAAGCCGCGGCCAATCTTTCGGATGCAGGGCCACTACTCACTTATGAGCCAGACTTCACCAAGGAGAAGGATCAGCACTCTGAAGAATCTATGGAGGTCCGCTATTTAACGGAAGGAAAGGTATATAAATATGCACGGCAAGCCCTCCAATCTGCGCAGAAGGGTGACACCATTTGGATGGGTATGTTCTACCTTGCCGATGATGCCATTCTCGATGAATTGGTAGAGGCTACCCAACGAGGGGCTACGGTAAAATTGATACTGGACCCCAATCAGAACGCCTTCGGCCGTGATAAAATCGGCATTCCTAACCGTCCAGTTGCCATGAACTTGAACAAGCGTACAAACGGAGAGATCTCTATTCGCTGGTACAATACGACCAAAGAGCAATATCATCCAAAGTTGCTCTTCATTGCCAAACAGACTGGAAGTTCCATCATTCTTGGCGGTTCCACCAATTTTACGACACGCAATCTGGATGACTACAACCTGGAGAATAATCTGTGGGTATCTGTAAAACAAGATCAGCCTCTTTATACCGAGATGGAAACCTACTTCAATCGACTGTGGAATAACGAGGACCATGAGTATACTCTGCCTCTTGAAGCTTATCAGGGGGAAGTAACTTGGTTCAAGTACATTCTGTTCCGGTTGCAGACCACCTTGGGTTTAACCACTTTTTAAAGCAAAAACCACCGCAGATGAGGGATAACACCCTCTGCGGTGGTTTTTGGGTTATAGTAACGGTGACATAAGCCGAGCAGCAGATTCCAGTATACGGATCACCATACGCTTATTCATAAATTCCTCATGCTCAATTAAGCTGGTAGATAATAAATCCCGTTCAAAATCAGCAACAATACGAGCAACGCTCTCCGTCTGAATCAGTAGTGCATTCACTTCAAAGTTAAGGTGGAAGCTGCGCATATCCATATTGGCCGTGCCAATGGTCGCTATTTCACCATCAACGATAAGCAGCTTCGAGTGGATAAATCCCTTTTCATATTCATAAATCTTCACACCAGCTTCCAGCAACGCCGGAAAATAAGAGTGTGAAGCCAGAAACGGAATCCATTTATCCGGCTTAGCCGGGAATAACAATCGCACATCTAAACCAGAAACAGCAGCTACACGCAGTGCAGTTAAGATGTCCTCATCAGGAATAAAATATGGACTGGCAATCCACACCGATTTCTCGGCAGAAGTGATCATGGAGAAGAAAATGTTTTTGAGCGCACGACGTTCGTTATCCGGCCCACTAGCAATAATCTGTACGGCACCATCACCTGTCATAAAGCGAAGCTGCGGAGTGAGATAGTCTTGCTCCAGTATTTTTTCGCCCGTAGTGTGCATCCAATCTTGCAGGAAAATAATTTGCATCGTCCGTACCGCTTCGCCTCTAACCAACATATGTGTGTCACGCCAAAACCCATAAGTCTTACTGCGGCTTAAATATTCATCGCCTACATTGAGCCCCCCCATGAATCCCACATCGCCGTCGATCACAACAATCTTACGGTGATTCCGGTAATTCACACGGCTGGAAAAAAAGGAGGTTGAATTTCCGTACGAAGCCACCTGAACCCCGGCATCACTCATTTCCTTCAAAAAAGTTTTGGAAAGCTGAAAACTGCCAACGGCATCATACATAAATCTGACTGCAACACCGGCGCGAGCTTTATCGATCAGAATTTGTTTAATGCGTGTTCCAATGTGGTCCGCCCGGAAGATGTAATACTCCATATGAATGTGATGTTTAGCTTGACGGAGCTCCAACAATAACGTACCAAACGTCTCTTCACCATTAGTGAGGATACGTGTTTCTGATGCAAAGGAAATAGGAGTACGTGCTAAAGTTTTGGATAACAGCAGCAGTTTTTGGCGCGAGGGATCAAAGACTGACCAATCTTGGTGCGTACGTAAAGCGTCATTCTCAATTCTTTCGTAGGCCATAAGGTCTCTTTGTGCCTTTTTATCATATTTACGGCGTTTGAACACATTTTGCCCAAATAGAAAATAGAAGACCAGTCCCAGCACCGGGATCAACGCAAGCAATAAGATCCATGACATTGTTGTAGAAGGATTACGGTTCTCCATAAAAATAGCCAAGCTAATCGAAATGACTGTCAGAGTGGAGAAGATACTAATAATCGTTCCCGCAGTACTCCCAAAAATGCCGAAACCAAAATAATAAAATGCTATGAATGCCCCAATGATAATTATAGATTGAAGTCCTCTTCTCATACTCTACCTACCTTCTTATTCATACAAGCAACACGAAATTGACACATTTTATATATTACATGAAGAACACATTTCTTCCTAGCAAATTACTGTTTAAAGTCTATTTACGACAAAACTGTAACCCTTCTGTTCCGATATTTGTAATGCCTGGTTGTATAGAATATAATTATTCTGACCAACTAGTCAATTATAGAACCGGGTAGTCAGAAAGGAGGTTAATCCTTTAATGAATGATAAAACTGTTGATAAGCAGGAGCAGATTATTAAGATTGCTATGCAGTTATTCGCTGTAAAAGGCTCCTCGTCCACATCCATGCAAGAGATAGCTGAATTATGCGGGATTTCGAAGGGCAGTTTATATCTGGTATTTAAATCAAAAGAAGAACTGGAGCGCAGTATCTTCCTTTATTGTTATCGGATGATTCGGGATCCCTTGTTACGTGAAGAACAAGAAACCCGACGAACACCACGTGAGAAGCTTAGGAATCAGATAGAAATTCTGCTAAGTCATGTGTACGAATTACGCGAGTTCTTGCAGCGTCAAATTCAGGAGGTTGCGGGCAAAGGATTTGATACTGAAGTCCCGGACTGGCTGCGTAGAAACAACGCTTCCTTCTTAAGATGGTTCCAGGTAAAAATGGAGTTGCTCTACGGAAAAGACGTCGTTCCCTATACCGGAGATTTATGTATGATCGGACATGGTCTCATCAAATCTTATATTGCGGTTATTTTTCGTAAGGATACGCAGGTACCTATTGCCGATATGGCAGATCATCTAATGAATTTAATGGATATGATCGTGTCTGGCTTGCTTACTAGTAAACAGGCTCCACTAATCAACTCTGCTACTTTAGCAAACTGGATGGCGGAGAATGAGGAGAACAAACGAAAAAATCCATTACAGCTCATTAAAGAAATGAAGACTGCGATCAGTAAACTAGATAGTATAGCATCCGAAGAAGCAGCCGATCTGCTGGAATCGCTCAACATTCTGGAAGGTGAAGTGCTTATCCCTCACCCGCGAAAAGCAATCATTCAGGGGATGCTGTCCAACCTCCAATCCTGCTCTGAGCTCACAGCAGAATTGGAAGAGCTGAGGAAGCTAATTGCCTCAATTCCGCACAATTCATGTGTATTTCGTTAATTGACTCTAAGAAGAGTTCGGTAGAGAGAAAGTCATGGATAGTGAGTATTATGATTTTTTATAATGGCGCCCTATTTCGTAAAGAAGAGGGCCGAGAGGAGCAGAAACGAAACTTATGAAAAGCTTAATTAATTTCTCGCTCAGGAACAAATTTGCCATTTGGCTTCTGACGATAATTATTGTGTTTGCCGGTTTATATAGCGGACTGACGATGAAGCAAGAAACCTTGCCTAATATTAGTATACCCTATCTTAGCGTAACAACCATTTATCCGGGGGCCGCACCAGAAGGCGTCGTTAATGATGTCAGCAAACCGTTGGAGCAAAAGCTCCGCAATGTGGATGGTGTAAAGACGATCACCTCCACTTCTCTGGAGAATGCCTCCAGTATCCAAATTGAATTCGATTATGGAACAAATCTGGATAATGCTACAGCAGCAGTGCGCGAATCACTAAATGAAGTCTCATTGCCAGACAATGTGCAGAAGCCTTCCATTTCCCGCTTTAGTCTTAGCTCAATGCCTGTTGTCTCCCTCAGTCTTTCTAACGGGGATACCCAGGATCTTGAGGAACTGACCCGTATTGCTGAGAACGATATTCGCCCGGCCCTGGAGGATGTTGAGGGTGTCGCTTCTATCCAAATCTCTGGTCAATACGTCAAAGAAGTATCACTCAAATTCAATCAAGATAAGCTCAATCAATATGGACTGACCGAAGATACCGTTAAAGGTATCATTCAAGGCTCTTCCCTCCGTGTTCCACTCGGACTATTCGAGATGGACAAGGCTCAAAAGGCAGTTGTCGTGGATGGCAACATCACTACCGTTGAGGATCTTAAAAATGTGACCATTCCGGTAATGCCAACTGGCGCTAACGCTGCTGGTGCTGGAGCTACTGGAGCTGCCGGCGTTGATGCTGGTGCTGCTAACGGAGCTGCTGGTGCTGGTGCTGGAAATGCTGCTCCTGGCGGAGCTGCAAGTATGGGACTTCCAACCGTGAAGCTCGGAGAGCTGGCCACGATTGAGGTTGTGGGCAATTCCGAATCCATCTCCCGTACAAATGGTAAAGAATCGATCGGTATTCAGATTGTCAAAGCCAATGATGCCAACACTGTTGATGTTGTAAATGGCGTTAAAGACAAAACTGAAGAATTAAAAGCACAATATAAAGGCATTGACCTTACTGTTCTACTTGACCAAGGTAAGCCCATTGAGGACTCCGTAAATACGATGTTGTCCAAAGCGGTATTTGGTGCCTTATTCGCAGTAATTATCATTTTGGTGTTCCTGCGGAATATTCGTTCGACGATTATTTCTATCATCTCTATTCCATTATCCCTGCTGATCGCAGTGCTGTGTCTGCGGCAGATGGACATTACGCTTAATATGATGACACTGGGAGCGATGACGGTCGCGATTGGGCGGGTAGTCGATGACTCGATTGTAGTCATAGAGAACATATATCGACGGCTCTCCTTATCTGGTGAGAAACTGAAGGGTAGAGAATTAATCAGTGCGGCCACACGTGAAATGTTCGTGCCTATCATGTCCTCTACAATTGTAACCATCGCGGTGTTCTTACCACTTGCTTTGGTTAGTGGTATGGTTGGTGAGCTGTTCTTGCCTTTCGCTCTGACCATGGTCTTCGCCCTGCTCGCTTCATTAGTAGTTGCGATTACCCTAGTTCCTGCAATGGCTCACTCGTTGTTCCGTAATGGATTGAAAGGTAAAAAAACTCACAGCGAGAAACCAGACAAACTTTCTGCTGGTTATCAAAAGATTCTGAACTGGTGTCTTTCTCATAAGCTCGTTACTTTTGGAGTTGCCGTTCTTCTCCTTGCAGGCAGCTTGTTCTTAATCAAACCTATTGGGGTAAGCTTTATGCCATCCCAAGAGGATAAAACCGTAATGCTTACTTATTCACCAAAGGCTGGACAACGGATTGAGGAAGTTCAAGAGCAAGGTCTGAAAGCTGAAAAATACATTTTAGCGCAGAAGCATATAGACAAAATGCAATATTCCATTGGCGGCGGAAGCCCGATGGGTATGGGTGGATCCAGCAATTCAGGACTATTTTTCATCGTTTATGATAGTGACACTCCTGATTTTGAAGCTGTTAAAGAGAAGCTTATTGAAGGTTTGACCGCAGAAGTGCCAGATGGTGTATGGGGTGACATGTCCGCTCTGATGAGTGGAGGCATGGGTGGAAGCACTCTGACCGTGAATGTATTCGGAGATGAACTGGATCAGCTGAAGCCAGTCGCGGATGAGATTGCCTCAATCGTACAGGCTGACACCACTAATTTCAAAGACGCAGAAACAAGTCTCAAGGAAGCTTACGATCAATATACGATTGTAGCGGATCAACAGAAGCTTAGCTCCCTTGGACTTACAGCCGGACAAATTGCGATGAAGCTGAGTCCAGCAGGCACACGTCCAGTGCTCACAGAAGTAGAATTGGACGGCAAGAACTACAAAGTCTATATCGAAACAGATAAAGAAACGTACAAGAGTATTAAAGAAATGGAAGAGGCTACTTTGACTTCCCCACTAGGCATCTCCGTGCCAATCGGGCAAGTCGCTAAAATTGAAAATGGCTCCTCCCCTGACTCGATTACTCGTATGGACGGTAAAATGAAGGTAGATGTTACTGCCGAAATTATTTCGAGTGACGTGAATAGCGCTTCGAACAGCGTGAAAGAAAAAATAGACGCTATGGAATTGCCTGATGGTGTAACTGTTACCTTCGGCGGTGTAACCGAGCAGATCAATGATACGTTTGGTCAATTAGGAATTGCTATGGCGGCTGCTATTGCCATCGTATACTTCGTGCTTGTGGTTACATTTGGCGGTGGATTAGCACCATTCGCTATCCTGTTCTCACTTCCTTTCACAGTGATCGGGGTACTCGTTGCCCTTCTGATCGCTGGAGAAACCTTAAACGTGTCCTCGCTCATGGGTGCGCTGATGTTGATTGGTATCGTAGTAACGAATGCGATTGTCCTTATCGACCGCGTTATTCATAAGGAAAAAGAAGGACTCACTACGCGTCAAGCCTTGCTTGAAGCAGGTGGCACACGTTTACGTCCAATCCTGATGACTGCACTTGCAACGATCGGTGCATTGCTGCCATTGGTTACTGGACTTGAAAACAGTGCAGGAATTATCTCCAAGGGCCTCGGCGTGACCGTAATCGGTGGTTTGGTCAGTTCCACGCTTCTGACACTTGTAGTAGTGCCAGTCGTGTATGAATTCCTGATGAAATTCCGCAGCAAAAAGGTAATTGATTAGAACTATGATGTGAACAAGTAAATAGGCTCACACGAGTGGCTGTCTCCAAAGTAGTGAATTCTACTTATGAGGCAGCTTCTTTTTTTAGTAAAAGGCTGCACAGCGGATTCTTGCTTTAGCCAATAGACTGTGTGCTGTGCCAATGTTGAACGCCATTAGGGTGCTGATTAGAGAACGGTGGATGATGTGCGTTTGTGCGTGGTGGAGGCTAATGTACCGTGAACGTTTGCGATGTGCGGTATACAGCGGGTGATCTGCGTGGGTCGTTTGGACGGCGTACATTTGTGTTTACTGCGTTCTGTGTTTGGGCGATGTGCGGAGTGGATCTTAAACTAATTAGGGAAAAACTCCCTGAAAAAAGCCAATATTCGCTCTAAATGAACGAAATTAGGGATTTCCTCCCTGATAATAAGGGGGATTTCTTTAATTACCACCGAAACAGCTATACTTTAGGGAGGTTTTCCCTCATTTTTAGTCTGATGACGAGAAACTCTAATATTTTAGGGAGAAATTCCCCAATTAGTCTATCGGTGCTTCAGTTGGGCAACAAGACTGCGCTTCGATTGGTACTTCAATTAATGCTTCAGTTGGTGCTTCATTTAATCATCATTTAGTGCTTCACACAACGCTTCTTTTCCACTTGAACAGCACGCAAAAACCCGACCTAATGGATAGGCCGGGCTTTCTAATATTAAATACTTGTAGCTGCACTGCTCTCCAATGAAGCTCTCCAGGAACGAAGCATTTGCAGATCAAGTGGCAGAAACTCCTCAAGCATATGTGAGAGACCTAGATATAGCGGACTATCCGTTGCTGCATTCAGTTTCTGACAGAACTGCGGTGTCCATTGCAGTAGATGCTTTTCCAAAAAGGACTCCTGAATATCAAGCAGCTCCATAGCACTTCTTATTGAAAAGCTATTGTAAAGCATACGCTCATGCATGACTGCCATAAATTCGAGCTCAATAGCAATATGATCATCGGCTTCACCATTACACTTATTGAATACAATTCCAGCAGAGGTGTACACATCCGCAAGCACGTTACAGAAATCCTCCGAGCGACCTAAAATCGCTGCTTCGCGCAGTTTAAAAGAACTAACGGACTGTTCTTGCATAAGCCGTTTATATTCTTTGCTCTCTTTCTCGCATATCATTGGCAGCTTGTTCGGTTCCTGACTCAAATAGCGCTTCAGCTCCCGACCGCCTTCCGTCATCTCTGCCGCTACACTCATCTGGCGATTGCGGCTCCATTGAGCTACTAGAGAGAGTGATGGTTTTCTACCCAAAAAATCCACTAAAAGCTGATATATTAATCCCCGACTTTCCAACCAACGGCTAAAAGCCTCCGGAACGGTGAGCGATGGAACAGTATGTGTACTCATTTTGCAAATCCTCCTCAATGGTTTCCCGGTCACTCTCCGTCACATTACCGACGTGCGGTTTCCGGTATCCTATCTGTTTTCGCAAAAGTGAACGTTAAAACTAATCCGCACCTAGATTATATCGGATATTAAAAGCGCTTTCCGTGAGCATTCTATGTCTAAAAACTTTATTTGTCGTACTTTTGTCACACTTTCCGTTGTTCAATATGCGTTATCTTCTCATCTAGTTTGTCCAGTTTTATGTAATGAAACCCTGTCGTCCAGAACTTTGCTCATTGACGTGAATCCAAGCGATCTTTAAAATTCTAAACAAGTATAAACATCTTAGCGTTCTGTCCTATTAGGGACGTTATTCATGTATACGAGAAAGTATAAGAAATTTATCAGCCAGATTTAAAGGAAGGGAGCAACGCCATGGAGCCGCTGACGGACCCTTTTGGACGTTTACACGATTACATCCGCATTTCGGTTACCGACCGCTGCAACCTGCGTTGCATCTATTGTATGCCAGCGGAAGGGATGCAATTCCAACCGCAGGACGAGATTCTGAGTTACGAGGAAATTACCGCAGTCGTTAAGTCGCTAGCCCCTCTTGGATTACGTAAAGTACGACTAACTGGTGGAGAACCTCTTGTCCGCAAAGATCTGGAAAAGCTTGTTGCTATGATATCTGCGATCCCAGGTATAGAAGATATTTCACTGACTACAAATGGGTTAATGCTGCCAGCCAAAGCAGCGCTGTTAAAAGAGGCCGGTCTATCACGGGTAAACATCAGCCTAGACTCCTTACGGCAGGATCGATTTTCTATGATTACTCGTGGCGGCGAAGTCGCCAAGGTATTAAAGGGGATCGAGGCCGCACAAGCCGCCGGACTTCAACCGATAAAGCTTAACGTTGTATTGATGAAAGGAATTAATGACGACGAGATCAAAGACTTCATCTCCCTTACGCTGGAGAGTCCTCTAAATGTACGTTTTATAGAATACATGCCAATTGGCAGTGCTACTGATGCTTGGCGCCAGACTTATCTGCCTCTGGAAAGGGTTGTAGAAGCTTGTACTGAGGCAGGTTGGGAAACGGAAGCGGCAGAAATGCCCTCCGGGAATGGCCCTTCCCAGAATCGGCGGGTTGTCGGAGCCCCTGGTACATTCGGCCTGATTCATCCGGTGAGCGAGCACTTCTGCGATAATTGCAACCGCCTGAGACTTACCGCAGATGGGCACATCAAAGCTTGCCTGTATTGGGCAGATGAATACAATGTCCGTCCTTTAATAAGCGATCCTGCTGCTGTGCAGGCCTTATTCCGGAAAGCGCTGGGCAACAAACCCCATAACCATGAAATGGCCTTAGCTCTGGAGAAAAAAGCACAGAGCCACACGCCGACAGCTCGGCGCATGTCTCAAATTGGTGGATAAACCGTCCATCCCGGTATTATAGTTCCTCTTTTAATTGCATAAATACAAAAAACGCAGCTTTCCCACTGAACGATCTGGGAAAGCGGCGTTGTGCTTAAAGCTTAGCGATAAGCTATTCAATCACTATTAGAGAGACAGAGCTTCGAGCAGCTTATAAATAGTCGCCGCCGCCTCGGCTCTTGTAGCCTTTTTCTCAGGACGGAAAGTGTTATCTTCGAATCCACCCAGAATACCGGCTTCAGCTGTTTTTCAAATACAGCAAGTTTATTTCATTCGTACTGACAAGCTCACCTTGAACGCTGTCCCTTCCCCCGGACGACTATTTACAGTTACCTTACCTTCATGCAGCTCAACGATTTTTTTAACCAGTGACAGACCCAGTCCACTACCGCCACCACTTGCGGTTCTAGCTTTATCTGCCTTATAGAAACGCTCAAAGATCCGAGGCAGATCTTCCTCCGAGATGCCAATCCCGCTATCTTGAATCTCCACCTCTACCTGCTCATCCACCATGCGAAGGCTAATATGGATGCAGCCGTTCTGCGGAGTAAACTTGATACTGTTATGCAGCAGATTAGTCCAGACCTGACTCATTAAATCTTTTACAGCAGATACATTCACTTCGTCCAGTTCAGCCTCTACCTCTATCTTTTTCTCCAACCACTGTGGTTCAGAAGCCAGAATCGTATCTCTAAGCTGCTTATCCAGGCGGTAAATCTGATTTTCAAACGGAAAATTGCCCGATTCAAGCGCGGACAGCTTCAATAAATTATCACTGAGCCCAGATACGCGGGTACTCTCAGCCACTATAATATTAAGGTAGTGCCTCCTGCTCTTCACACTCAGAGTTTCATCCTGCAGCGCAAGAGCAAACCCCCGAATAGAGGTTAGCGGAGATTGAATTTCATGCGATACATTAGAGATAAAATCCTGACGCATGGTCTCCATCTGGCTCAGTTCGCTGGCCATTACGTTGATACTCTCTACAATCTCACCGAAATCACCGTAGTCCTTTGTATTATCAAGTACCACATTGAAATCACCCTTAGCAATCCGCCCTAAACCTTCGATAATTGATTTATAAAAAACACGTTCCCAGCCCCGGAATAACTTGGAGGTTACCAATGCCATCAAAAACAAAATCACAATTCCGACCATCACGCCGATTAACTGGGTCAAATACTCCGAAGAGGGGCGTCCAACCCTGCCATATATCCAGTTCATCAAGAAATAAGCTGCACTCCAGCTAATCCCAACACCACCGAAGTAAATAAAAGTCATCCCAATCCGCTTAAGAAGCTCCTTAAACCGGTTCATGCCTCTGCCTCCAGCCGATAGCCTAATCCGCGGATGGTACGAATAACAAACCCGTATTTATCAGGAGCGAACCGTTCGCGCAAACGGTTGATATGCACATCGAGCGTCCGCTCATTCCCTTCAAAATCATAACCCCATATCTCTTCGATCAGCCTGTCTCTAGTCAATGTCTGCCCCGGATAGCTGCCCAGCTTAAATAACAGCTCAAATTCCTTAAGTGGCAAAGTGACTTCTCCATACGCTGAGGATACCTCGTAGGTTTTACGATTCATTCGCAGCCGGCCAATCCCCACACTTTGTGCAGCAGAGATTTGGTAACGTTTGAGCAGCGCCTTTACTCGCGCAATAAGCACCACTGGCTCAAAGGGTTTGACGAGATAGTCATCACTTCCCAGCTCAAAGCCCTTCACAATTTGTGAGGTCTCTCCCTTAGCCGTCAGCATCAATATCGGAAAATCATAGGTTTGGCGCATCTTCCGGCACAGCTCCCAGCCATCCAAATTGGGCATCATCACATCAATAATGGCTAAGTCTATGTTATGGCTCTCCAGAATCTGAAGAGCCTCCAGTCCATCAGAAGCTCCATAGATGTCATCCATCCCCTCAGCTCTCAGAAATACTTCTACCAATTCGCGGATGTGCGGATCGTCGTCCGCTACTAGTATTTTTGTCATGTATCACTGGAGCCTCCTCTTTATTGTCTTGAATCTCAAGGTTATTCATCTGCAGCTGCTGGGTGGCAAATTCACGATATAGCTCATGGTTTTCCAGCAGTTCTTCATGTCTTCCCATCCCGGTAATCTGGCCCTTTTCCATAAAAATAATCTGCTCAGCATTTACAACAGTAGCCAAACGGTGCGCAATTACAATCGTAGTCCGGCCCTTCATCAAATTGGACAGTGCCTTCTGCACTACGGCCTCTGATTGGCTATCCAGACTGGAGGTCGCCTCATCAAGCATAAGAATCTTTGGATTCCGCAGCAGCGCTCTAGCAATAGCAATCCGTTGCCGCTGTCCACCCGAGAGCTTCACACCTCTCTCACCGACATCCGTATTATATCCTTCAGGAAGCTCATCGATAAAGCCATCTGCATAAGCCATTGCTGCTGCTGCGCGCATCTCCTCCATGCTAACGTCTCGATCCAATCCATAGGTTAAATTCTCAGCAATCGTACCTGCCAACAATGGGCTTTCCTGTGAGACGTACCCGATCAGTTTCCGCCATGAGCGTAATGAGAAGGTTGACACTGGTTTATCGCCTAGCTTAACCATACCTTTCTGAGGCTCATAGAATCGTTCGAGCAGTGAAAATAATGTAGTCTTGCCTCCCCCGCTCGGTCCAACAATAGCCGTCACCTGACCCGGAAGCATCCGGAAGCTTACATCGGTTAGCACATTCTCACCATTTTTATATCCAAAGCTTAGATCTTCTACAGAGATAGGACCCTCTGCACCGTTCGCCTCTTCCTGGCCCTCATATACCTCCTCTTCTGCTGCCAGGGTTTCAATAATGCGCTCTGATGCCCCTTTAGCTTTCTGAATCTGTGTAAAGAACGTAGTCAATTGAGTAAGCGGCATAATAATCTGAATAAGATACAGGATAAAGGCTACCAGCTCTCCAGCTGTCAAAGCCCCGGAAGATACCTGCATTCCGCCATAACCGATAATGACCACAAGTAACATCATAAAGACAAAAGAGACCAGTGGGCTGATCATAGCGCTGATTTTGCCTTCACGAATGCCAAAGGAGAGCAGGTTCATAATTCCGGTTTTGCCTGCTTCGTACTCTTTTTTCTCTGCACCCGAGGATTTCACCAGACGGATCTCTGACAATACACCACTAAGTGTGGCGGTAAAAGAAGCTGTTTCGTCCTGCATGCCTTTGGAGATTTTGTACATCTGCCGTCCAAGCGGCACCAAAATCAACGCAGATAGTGGAAGAACGGTGAACAGAACAAGCGTCATCTTCCAGTTCAAAAATAAAAGCACAGCAATGGAGCCCACAATGGAAATCACTCCGGTAAATAAGCTGGCCAGATGTTCAGAGATCAGCGTTTTGATGATCCCTGTATCATTTGTCATCCGGCTGACGCTTTCTCCTGTCCGATTATCATTGTAATAAGCTACTGGCAATACTAAAAATTTACGCCATAACCGGTCACGAAGACCTGCAACCATCTTCTGGCCCACGTAATTCAGCAGATAGATAGAGATTCCCCCGGCGATCGTCTGCGCGATAAAAGCACCCGCTATGCCTGCAATTTGCAGCTTGCTGACAGAAGCCAAAGAAAAGCCATCCACCAGATTTTTGGTGAACATTGGGATCACCAGACTAACCAATGTCGAGATCATGCTTAGTGCAATGGCTATTGCCAATAAGCCGTATGAAGGCTTGGTTTCTTTTAATAATGTGAGGAATGGCTTCAGCGCCGTTTTCCCCTTAGCTTCGGATTTTTTCATGCAAAAACTCCCCTTTTCTTGGTGAATCTGCGAGAAGAATGTATCTTCTCTGTTTCGCCTAACCCCATCCTAGCCCTGAATTGTAAACTGAAGTTAAACCCATTGATTCTCTTTTATACAAACGTAGATAGGATAATCCTCAGGCATATTCCTAATAAGGAGGAGCGAACTCTTAACATTTCTACCACCTGCAAACTTGTTATATGCGTTTTTTGTCACTTAGCGGATCAAATTTAAATAAACGTTAAAAAAATGTAAAAAAGTAAAAAAGGAAGTTTGTATCCCTTTTCAACACGTGTTACAGTGATAGAAGGGCCTAATATTGGTCAGTATATCCATGCAAGACATCTAGTGGGAAAGGAGTGACGCATTTGCGGAAAGGCGTTAACTATCCATCTTCTTTCACGTCTTTAAAATGGTTCAATTTTTTTGTATACGGAACCATGGTCCTCTTCTCCAGCTTCTTTCAACTATACCTGCTGGATGTAGGGATGAACAAATTAGAGATCGGTGCCGTATTTTCTATGGGTGCGCTAGTATCCATCTTTGCAAATCCATTCTGGGCAATCTGGACTGACCGATACCAGAATATCCGGAGAATCGTTTTGCTTATGTTAATCGGAACGTTAGTGTTATCCCAGCTTATGTTTCGGGCAAATACATATGAGATGATCTACATCTCCATTCTTTTGTTCTATTTCTTCCAAGGACCGTTATTTGCTCAGAGCAATACGATGATTCTCAGCTATATTGACGGAACTAACTATCGCTTCCGTTCTTTTCGGCTTTGGGGTTCATTGGGGTGGGCACTAATTGCAATTGCCGCCGGATTGGTCCTTGATTGGGCTGGTGTATCTATCTTGTCCTATCTGTTTGCAGGCTTACTATGTGCATCAATGTTATCCATTCTTGCATTACCGAAACTTAACCATACCATTGGCATGGCTCCTATGCCGTATAGAGGCTTCAGCAAACTAATTTATAATCCCTTTTTCTTGTGTTTCATATTGTTTGGTATCCTAGTTTCCATACCGAACACCATGAACACTACATTCATGTCTTTGTATATTACGGACCTAGGCGGCTCCAAGGGAATGATTGGTCTCGCAGTATTCCTCTCCTCTATTTTGGAAGTGGGTGTATTTGTTCTCTGCGACCGATTCCTTAAACGTAAAATATCTGTTCTGCTCGGCTGGCTTGCGCTGGTTAGCGCTTTATTCGTACTACGATGGTGGTTCATGGCGGACGCGACTACAGCCCTCCAAGTAGTGCTCATTCAAATTTTACACTGCATAACATTTGGTGGTTTCTTCTATGTAGGCACTCAACTGACCATGCTTCTTATTCCAAGACCTTACCGTGCTTCAGGACAAGCGCTCTACACACTGACTTGGAGCGGTATAGCCGGTATTGTTGGAGGAGTTCTCGGCGGGTGGATGTATCAAAATCTAGGGGCACAGAGCATGTATCAAGCGGGTGTCTTCTTGACACTGTTTGGAACGCTAGGCTTTACTTTCATGTGGCTCTTTGTAAACCGTGGAGGCTACCGGCCCCCTACAGAGGATGAGGAAGAACTCTCTCACATCGAAATATTATAAGCGAAAATATAAAAAACAGGCTCAAACGTACCTAAACGGGACGTTTGAGCCTGTTTTATTTATAAAGAACCTGAACGAATCAAGTGTTAGCCTTGTTTTGGAGGCTGAAATGAACTCTTCAGTGAAACGATAAGATTGAATACGAGATGCCCAGGCGCCGAATATTTGCTATCTACATTAAAATAGCCATGACGGAAGAACTGGAATTTATCCTGAGCCACACTGTCCTTAAGCGCGGGTTCCACAAAACCTTGTAAGATTTCAATGGATTTAGGATTAAGCTGATCCAAGAAGCTAGGCTCCGCTTTCTCTACCGTGGAATCCAGACCTTCAACTTCTGCAGCTTCATCTACTTCTTCAGCAGAAATCAGTGGCTCGTATAAACGGAATTCTGCAGGCACAGCTTGACTAGCTTCTACCCAGTGCAGAGTACCTTTTACCTTACGGCCTGTAAATCCACTGCCACTCTTTGTTTCCGGATCATACGTACAATGCAGTTCAACAACCTCGCCATTCTCATCTTTAATGACTTCATTACATTTGATGAAATAAGCATGCTTCAGGCGTACTTCATTGCCGGGGAACAAGCGGAAATATTTATTGGGCGGATTCTCCATAAAGTCGTCGCGCTCAACATAAATCTCACGAGAGAACGGAATTTGGCGTACACCCATTTCTTCATTCTCTGTATTATTTTCCGCTTCAAGCCATTCTGTTTGGCCTTCCGGATAATTGGTGATAACAACCTTAAGCGGACGAAGTATAGCCATGGTGCGAGGCACAGTTAACTTAAGGTCTTCCCGGATAAAGTGCTCCAGCATTTGCAGGTCCACTAGACCCTGACTCTTGGAGATCCCTGCTTCGTACACGAATTTACGAATCGCTTCCGGCGTATATCCTCTGCGGCGCAGGCCGGAGATCGTTGGCATCCGCGGATCGTCCCAGCCATCCACATGTTTTTCGTCTACCAGCAGCTTCAGCTTACGTTTACTAGTCATGGTTTGAGCGAGATTCAGACGGCCGAATTCATATTGATGCGGAACAGAAGGCATCTCACATTCCGCTACGACCCAATCATAAAATGGGCGTTGATCTTCAAACTCAAGCGAACAAAGGGAGTGAGTTACACCTTCAATGGCGTCCTCAAGTGGATGAGCGAACGTGTACATCGGGTAGATGCACCATTTATCCCCTGTATTATGGTGATGCGCATGAGTAATCCGATAGATGACAGGATCACGCAGATTAATATTTGGTGAAGCCATATCGATCTTGGCACGAAGAACCTTCTCACCATCTTTGAATTCCCCTGCCCGCATACGACGGAACAGATCCAAATTCTCTTCGATACTGCGCTCACGATGTGGACTGTTCTGTCCTGGCTCTGTCAGCGTTCCCCGCAATTGGCGAATTTCATCCGCGCTGAGGTCATCTACATAAGCTTTGCCTTTAGTAATTAATAATTCGGCACGTTTGTACATTTCTTCAAAATAATCCGATGCAAAACGCAGCTCTTCCCATTCATAGCCCAGCCACTTTACATCTTCCTGAATGGAGTTCACATATTCCGTATCTTCTTTGGCAGGATTCGTGTCGTCAAATCTTAGGTTAGTCTTGCCACCGAACTCGTCCGCCAGTGTAAAGTTAATCCAAATCGCCTTGGCATGTCCGATATGTAAGTAACCGTTCGGCTCCGGCGGAAAGCGTGTGACAACTTCTTTTACTTTACCCGTACGGAGGTCTTCGGTAATAACATTTTTAATAAAATTGGAGGGGGTAGTACGGTTCTCCACAGCTATCAACCTTTCGTTCTGTAGTGTTACACTACTTCTTGTATAAACATGTTTCCTACTAATATACCCGTTAACTGTAGATTGTTCAATAAAAGGGGGCACATGGCCTGGATCAATTTTTAGCATCTTTAGACCTTTTGACTTCTCTGCGGGCGATAGAGTAGCATGATAATCATAAGAAAAAATCCATAATCATACATAAGGCCTTGTGCCGAAAAGGAGGCAACCGCTTGTTTAATTATGTCATCGACGAAGAGCTTATCTTAAAGCCACTCATGCCTGAGCATGCTAGGCACATATTCGCGTTAGTGGAGCGCTCGCGGGAACGACTTAGGCAATGGCTTCCTTGGGTTGATGCCGTTACGGAACAGGATCACACCCTTAATTTCATTAAAAATGCTATAAAACAAGGCACCGACAATGGCGCCTTCACTGCTGGACTTTGGGTCCGCGGCGAGCTCGCTGGCGTCATTGGGTATCACCAGATTGACTGGCATAACCGTTCCGTAGGGATTGGTTATTGGCTTGGTGATGGATATGAAGGCAAAGGTTATATGACCAGTGCCTGCCGAGTTCTAGTAGACTACGCCCTGCTGGAAATGGAGCTGCAGCGGGTAGAAATTCGCTGCGCAACCGCCAACGTAACTAGCCGGGCAATTCCTGAACGGCTTGGTTTTGTGCTCGAAGGTGTGATCAGACAGGCAGAAAAGCTGCCCGATGGCTACGTGAATCACGCCGTATATGGTTTATTGCGTAGTGAGTGGCAGCTGCTCGGCTAAGTTGATTAAGGAAAGTTATACAAACACGCAAGCAGAAATAAACCTGGCCGGCATACGCCCCCAGGTTTATTTTATTGTGCAGACCAAGATTAGATCTCTGGCATACCCAGCTGTTTTCGAAACTTGTTCCGTACTACGGCTGAGAGAGCTTCCAGCTCCACAAGCTCTGCCAGAGCAGCTTCCTCTTGCAGCCCAACCTGCATTAAATGCAGTACATGCGCCACGGAAGCATTGCTGTCTCCGTTTTCTTTTTTGACAATTGCATCGCCGGTTGAAATCATTCCTTCACGAAGTACACGTAAGTAAAATCCGCTATACCTTGTATCCAGAACTTGAGCCGGTAGATCTGCGGGTCCATGCTTTTGTGAGATTTTGAAGCAAGGGTATCGTGGTTGGCTAACCTGAAGCAAAGTGGTGCCTATTTCATATACATCGCCAATACACACCTCTGTCTCCAGTAGACCCGTTGTGGTGATATTTTCTCCAAAAGCCGAGTACTCCAGTTTCTTTCCCAGCTGCTGTTCCCAATAAGGATAGTGCTCAATGGGATAGGCACATACCGCCTTGTCAGGACCTCCATGATGTTTAAGATCTGCCTGGCCATCTCCAACAAATCCATTGGTATGTAGCTGAACTGATCCATCTACAGGCGTTTTATAAATTCCGGTCTCCAAAGGTTTTCCCCGATAATCCACCGTCACCGGCCGACCGACATTAAGCGAGACGATCTCCATATCCATTTCCTCCTGTCAGCATGCAGCTCATAAATATCTCATCCACATAACGGCCGCCAAGATAAAACTCCTCCCGCAGACGTCCCTCTTCCACAAAACCGCATTTCCGATAAAAAGAAATCGCTGATTCATTACAGGATAATACACGCAGGCGAAGCTTACGAATAGCATGCGCCGCAGCATGTTCCTTAATGGCTTCCATGAGCTGCCGGCCGATGCCTAAACGTTGATAGTTCGGATGAACAGCAATATTAACCTCGCACACATGCCGGTTGCTCTCCATTCTACTAGGGCAGCCAAACCCGACATATCCACATAGCTTGTCATCTTGCAGCGCTACGAGCTGAGAGCCCGGGGGAGCATTCAGCAAGAAATCCTCTTGTGAGCGCCACAACATAGGTCCCGGGCTAGTGTCCTCTGTCCAAATCAGATGGTCCAGATCAATGAGTTCTCGCACGTCTTTAATCTCTGAGGGTCTAATAGTTAACCTTGCCTTGTTGATTTGTTTCATAAGATGTACACCCCTTGCCTTGCACCTCTATAGAATTCACAGCAGATGTTGGAATCCACTGTGTATAGTTATCTTACGGACCGCTCTAACGAATGGCCTTTACGATTGACTAAAGAATGGATGACGAAAAATCCTACAGACAGCAGCGCCATCGCACAGGCCAGCCAGGCTGTCGGTGCCAAACCACCGCTATCATACAGTCTGCCCATGAAGTAAGGGCCAATGACTCTCCCGACTGCACCTATCCCTCCGCTTAGTCCCAAATAAAATGGTGCGCTGCGCCCCGCATGATCCGAGATAAAGGATGGCATCGCTGGAGAAATCAGCATTTCTCCCAGTGTAGCAAGCACCATTCCGAGCACTAAGCCAGGATAATTAGGCATCCACAAAAGAAACGCATAGCCACCCAAATAAAACAGGGCACTTGCAGTCATTTGCGCCGTTGAGGTAGACGCGAACCAGCGCTTAATCATTGTTACCAATGGCTGAGCTGCAAAAATCAAAATACCGTTCAGTGTCCAGAGAAAACCATAAGTTTTCTTAGGCCAGCCCTCTGAAATAATGAACGGAGATACCCCTGTATTCCAGATAGAGTTACCGAGAAGCAGGAACAAAGAACCGATCCCCATATAAAGATAAATACGAGTATGCCCCATTAGCTTCCACGTGGATTGTTTCTCTGGTTCATTCTTCTGATGCCCCATTACCTCATGCGCAGGTTCTCCACCGATTTTCTTCAGATATATAAAAAAGAAACCCGCAAATACCGCCGAAGTTACACCATTCATTACAAAGCTTAGCATATAGGAAATATCGGCCAAAAACCCGCTTAATGCCGTCCCCAGTGCTACACCAATATTATTGGCGACATAAATAACATTAAACAGCTCACCACGCTGCTTCGTGAAACGAAAGCCGATAAATGCCTGAATGGCAGGTAATGATAAGGAATTAAATAATCCTACCAGTCCCATTGCTACCATAAATAACGTCCAGTTGTTACTAGCTGCCGGCAAGGTGAACAGTGCCAAAGCATTCATGGCGAGCGCTCCGACAATCAGCCGGTTAACGCCTACCTTATGATAGAGTGAGCCCCCGAGTAGTTGACCCACGATCCCACCAACCGATTGAATAAGAATCACCAGTCCAGCATCTGACATGCTGCGTCCAAGCTCATCAAATACATACATCGTAACGAGCGGCCACATCAGCGCACTACCTGTTGCGTTAATTAGGCTGGCAATTAGAAATATTTTCACTTCTTTTGGATATGCCTGTAAAAACTTCATAAGTAGTGTACATCCCCTGTTATATATGTGTCATTAATTCATCCAGTATCATCCCAAAACAGGGCTATGAGCAAGCATACACATTGACGTTTTATCGTGATAAAGTACGCATGAAATCTAGAGGATAAGACGCACATATCGCATGAAATATCCCGTCTCCCTTGGGGTTCACGTCCGCAGTCCTCCCTAGTTCTAATATCTATTCTTATTTTAAAGCCGTGGCTGTCGTCCGTAAAGCAAACTAAACAAGAAGAAACTGATTCGCTTTTAGAAAGACGGGGTAATAGAGCCTAGAAACACTCCCCCTTCAAAATTCGCCGTGATCCGATTTCGTTCCCCCGAGCGCGGATATATCACGGCGGATTTTTTTGTGTCTACATAACAAAAAGCACCCCTAAAACATTAACGCCACCAATAAGGCAGACCTTGAATGTTCTATGGAGTGCTCTATAAGACGAGCTTAAGCGTGTTTTTTGACACTGCTGCCGGACATGCTATCTACGGATTGAATAGCCGTAGGTGCTTTACGCAAGTATGCCATCCAATAGGCAGCTGCGACAAATATTGCTCCACCCGTTAGATTGCCGAGCCAGACGGGAACAAAGTTAGTGAAGTATTGCCCCCATGAATAATAACCTTCAAAAATAGCTGCTGGAATTAGGAACATGTTAGCTACAACGTGCTGGAATCCTATCGCAACAAAGGCCATCGTCGGGAACCAAATACCAAGGATTTTGCCGCTGAAGTTATCTGCTCCATAGGAGAGCCATACGGCCAGCGCAACGAGCCAGTTACAGCCGATACCCGAAACAAATGCCGGAAAGAATTCTGCATCGATTTTATGACCAGCCATATCCACCAATTTTTCTAAATACACACCCTCTGAAGTTAAACCCACCACATGACCGAAGAAATAAGCTACAAATAATGCCCCTGCCAGATTACTAATCGTAATGAGCAAAAGATTCTTCACAACTTCCCAGAAAGAAATCTTCTTAGCCATAAAAGCGAGCGGCACGGCCATCATATTCCCTGTCAGCAGTTCTCCACCTGCAAGGAGTACCATGATCAGCCCAACGGGGAAGACTGCGGCTCCGATAAAGTTAGCAATGGAACCCCATTCCTGTGGTGCGCCAGCAATGACGCGAATATCTAATAAAAACCCGAGCGCAATAAACGCTCCTCCCAAAAAGCCCAGAATAAGTACGGTACTTAGCGGATTATGAGCTTTTTTTATGCCGTTCTCTACAGTTACTTCGGCAATTTGCTGCGGTTTGCTATAAGCCATGGTTCCTATCCCCTTCATCTATTTACTTCAAATTTGTTCCTTTATGACCATTGTAGCGTGTCGTAAAATACATTAACGTGATAATTATCACTTTGAGAAAACTAAGTGAAAGTTTTCACTGACATGTCAAATTTACTGCGACCTGAGCACAAATAGAAGTTTGTGTATGACCGGCTAAGCCAGCATATCTTGTTTCGTTGGATTACATTTGAGCGTACGCAGCAGCTATCGGACACAGTTGTCCTTATATGCAGCTAGATCTCACAGTAGCTATACCTCACTGTAGTCATACCTCACTATAGTCATACTTCACTATCGGCATTCTATCGGACTCGGATGACTCTAATCGTAGCTTTTGAGCATATTTGGCCCACACCCGGACATCGGACTCAGTTGACCTTATACGTAGCTTTTAAGCACATTTGGCTCGCTATCGGACCCCATAGTCGCTATTGGCACCAAAAACACACTAGTTGTACCTCATTCTATGTAATAGCTGCACTGGAGTCCGAAATCACACTCAAAAGGCGATTATTTGCTAAATAGCTGCTTCTGAGTCCGAAAAATTCTGCAGAGGGCGATGATTCAGCACGATCGGACTCAGTTGACCCTAATCGCAACTTTCGAGCACATTTGGCTTGCCATCGGACCCCATGGTCGCTATTAGCACGAAAAACACACTAGTTTTACCTCGTTCTATGTAATAGCTGCACTGGAGTCCGAAATCACACTCAAAAGGCGATTAATTGCTAAATACCGGCTTCTGAGTCCGAAAGCTTCTGCGGGGGGCGATGACTCGGCACGATCGGACTCAGTTGACCCTATTCGTAGCTTTTGAGCACATTTGGCTCGCTATCGGACCCCATAGTCGCTATTAGCACCAAAAACACACTAGTTGTACCTCATTCTATGTAATAGCTGCACTGGAGTCCGAAATCACACTCAAACGGCGATTATTTGCTATATAGCGGCTTCTGAGTCCGAAAAATTCTGCAGAGGGCGATGATTCAGCACGATCGGACTCAGTTGACCTTATACGTAGCTTTTGAGCACATTTGGCTCGCTATCGGACCCCATAGTCGCTATTGGCACCAAAAACACACTAGTTTTACCTCGTTCTATGTAATAGCTGCACTGGAGTCCGAAAGCACACTCAAAAGGCGATTATTTGCTAAATAGCGGCTTCTGAGTCCGAAAGCATCTGCGGAGGGCGGTGACTCAGCACGATCGGACTCAGATGACCTTATACGTAGCTTTTGAGCACATTTGGCTCGCTATCGGACCCCATAGTCTCTATTGGCACCAAAAACACACTAGTTGCACCTCATTCTATGTAATAGCTGCACTGGAGTCCGAGACCACGCTCAAACGGCGATTATTTGCTATATAGCGGCTTCTGAGTCCGATAAATTCTGCGGAGGGCGGTGACTCAGCACGATCGGACTCAGTTGACCTTATACGTAGCTTTTGAGCACATTTGGCTCGCTATCGGACCCCATAGTCACTATTGGCACGAAAAACACACTAGTTGTACCTCATTCTATGTAATAGCTGCGTTGGAGTCCGAAACCACGCTCAAACGGCGATTATTTGCTATATAGCGGCTTCTGAGTCCGATAAATTCTGCGGAGGGCGATGACTCAGCACGATCGGACACAGTTGACCCTAGTCGTAACTTTCGAGCACATTTGGCTTGCTATCGGACCCCATGGTCGCTATTAGCACGAAAAACACACTAGTTGTAACTCATTCTATGTAATAGCTGCATTGGAGTCCGAAACCACGCTCAAAAGGTGATTAATTGCTATATAGCGGCTTATGAGTCCGATAAATTCTGCGGAGGGCGGTGACTCAGCACGATCGGACTCAGTTGACCTTATATGTAGCTTTTGAGCACATTTGGCTCGCTATAGGACCCCATAGTCGCTATTGGCACGAAAAACACACTAGTTGTACCTCATTCTATGTAATAGCTGCACTGGAGTCCGAAATCACACTCAAAAGGCGATTATTTGCTAAATAGCGGCTTCTGAGTCCGGAAAATTCTGAGGTGGGCGGTGACTCCGCACGATCGGACTCAGATGACCTTATACAGAGCTTTTGAGCAAATTTAGCTCGCTATCGGACCCCATGGTCGCTATTAGCACGAAAAACACACTAGTTGTAACTCATTCTATGTAATAGCTGCATTGGAGTCCGAAACCACGCTCAAACGGCGATTATTTGCTAATTAGCGGCTTCTGAGTCCGAAAGCTTCTGCGGAGGGCGATGACTCAGCACGATCGGACTCAGTTGACCTTATACAGAGCTCCTGAGTCCGGAAGCTTCTGCAGAAGGTGGTGACTCAGCACGATCGGACTCAGTTGACCCTAGTCGTAACTTTCGAGCACATTTGACTTACTACCATCACCGAAGCCATTGGATTGCATCTACCCAAGCAGCTATTCAGCACCTAACAAAAAAAAGCAGTGATCCTCCCGTAACAGGAGGATCACTGCTTCTCTAGCTTTACAAGGCTGTCTTATTCTTCGATAAATCACTCAGGAACAACGTCCCTTTTTAAACCGTTACAGCCTCTTTGCTTGGTACTGTTGTCGGCAGCGCTTGAAGACCTACTGTATTCAGGAAGTTCCAAGGTTTGTTGTAATGCGGTTGGAAGAAGAAATCGATAAAGGCTAGTTGGTCGATTGTCATATGATTTTGAATACATACAGACACTGTGTTGATCGATTGCGTCAGATCCATCTTGGACATAATTTGAGCCCCGAGAATACGGCGTGTGGCGCGATCAAACACTACTTTTAACTGAACCTGCTCAAAGGTGGGCATAAATTCCGGACGGTAGTTATCAATAATCATGGCGGTTTTTACGTCCATTCCTTCAGCCTTAGCTCCTTCTTCAGTAAGCCCTGTTGCAGCGATGTTGTCTTCATAAATCTTAATGCCCGAAGTCCCTTGTGTACCCATATAAGGAATGGTCTCTGTTACCAAGTTGCGTGCAACTAAGGTTCCCATCCGCACGGCATTGGTTGCCAGTGGGATATAGGCGTGTTTGCCTGTAGGGTTGTAATGAATGGCACAGCTGTCGCCAGCGGCATATACATCCGGGCAGCTAGTCTGCATATAGTTATTGACTACAATGGCACCATTAGGCAGCATATCGACTTGACCTTTTAAGAGTTCAGTATTAGGACGGAAACCAATGCAGAGAATGACCAGATCTGTCTCATGCTCACCTTTGCTTGTAATAACCTTTGTTACCTTACCGTCTTTGCCTGCAAAAGAGCTGACCTTCTCATTCAGTGCCAATTTAATCCCATGATCCTGAAAAGATTGTTCGATCGGTGCAGTAAATTCCTGGTCCAGATATTTACTCAGAATGCGATCTTCACCATCAATTAGTGTAACTTGCTTGCCATTCATTTGAAAAGCTTCCACCAGTTCAACGCCGATATATCCAGCGCCGACGACGGTGATTTTATTCGCTTGTTTAGCTTTTTCTATAATAGTGTTGGAATGATCATAGTTCTTGGAAAGTAAAATCCCCTCGAGTTCAAATCCTTCAAGCTTCGGCACAATCGGCCATGAACCTGTAGTCATAATCAGCTTATCGTAGGTGTCAGCGAACTCGTGGCCTGTCTCCAGATTGCGTACACGCAATGTTTTGGACTTCGTATCCACTGCAGTTACTTCATGACGCATATTGGTCTTTACGCCAAGCTCTGCAAGCTTTTCTGGTGAAGAATAGAATAGCCCCTCTGGGTCTTTAACCACTCCACCTACATACAAGGCAATCCCACAGGATAAGAAGGAAATATTATCATTACGCTCATATACAGTAATCTCGGCATCCGGGTAAAGTTGAGCAGTATTCAAAATTGCGGCGGTTCCGGCATGGGTACATCCAATGACAGCTACTTTCATTATTTCTTCCTCCTTCAAATGGACAATCGGGTTATATATTTGACTTGCATGACCGATCAATGATGGAATCTGATCAACAATGGGTTAGTTGTGATTTATTTCACTTTATAAACTGATTATATTGTGATATTTATCACATTACAAGTCTTTTTTACCTATATCCTCATATTGTTCACAATTTTAAGTTTTTTTCCGCCACTGCTGCCGAATGCGACTCCGTTAGCTTTGCCACGTGGGAGGTACATTATGATCCGCATTTGCAGGAATCCAAAGGAAGCATAAAAAAAGGCCTCCCCTCTAATACCAACAAGGAGAAGCCTTTGATTAAAACACTTTTACACCAAACCGTGAATCTCTCCGTCCTCATCCATCCATAGTCCCTCAGCGGCTGGCTTAGCTGGCAGACCTGGCATCGTAACGATATTGCCTGTAATAACTACCGCAAAACCTGCACCAAGCGAAAGGGTAATATCTCGGACACCAATCGTAAAGCCTTCCGGTGCTCCGAGGAGTCTAGGCTGGTCGGAGAAGGAATAAGGCGTCTTCGCCAAACATACTTGAAGATCATTTAGCCCAAGCCGCTCGATAACCGCCAGACTCCGCTTAGCCGCCGGGGAAAAATTCACTTCTGCCCCGCGGTAGATCTCATGGACAATTTTGTTGATTTTGGATGAAATGTCGAGATCCTTCTCATACAGAGGAGCAAACTGGCTCGGACCACTATTGTCCAAGAGCTTGTTCAGCTCAGAAGCCAGCTCCTGTCCACCTGCACTACCTTCCGCCCATACTTTTGAGATCGCAGCCGGCACGTTTAAATTGCGGCAGGCCTCCAGTACATCATTAATCTCGCCCTCACTGTCCCCTTCAAAATGATTTATGGCAACTAAAACAGGGACTCCAAATTTACCGAGATTCTCTACATGACGTTCTAAGTTCACCAATCCCGCGCGCAGCGCCGTCCGATTCTCGGTTAGAAGCTCGCCTTTAGGCACACCACCGTTATATTTTAAGGACTTAACAGTTACGACAAGAACAGCAGCAGAAGGGGTTAACCCGGCCTGTTGGCATTTGATATCCATGAATTTCTCTGCACCAAGATCCGCTCCGAAGCCTGCTTCGGTGACCACAACATCTCCCAGCTTAAGGGCATAACGAGTGCCAATAACACTGCTGCAGCCATGAGCGATATTCGCAAACGGCCCCCCGTGCACAATAACAGGCGTACCTTCCAGAGTCTGTACCAAGTTTGGCTTAACTGCTTCCTTAAGCAGCGCTGTCATCGCTTCAACGGCCCCGATTTGCTCGGCTGTTACCGGTTGTCCCTCTTGGTCATATCCAATCAGAATACGGTTTAAACGCTTCTTGAGATCAATAAGGTTATCGCATAAGCATAACACAGCCATAATCTCAGAAGCCGTTGTAATCTGAAAGCCACTTTCCCGTACCGCTCCATTTCCGTCCCCGAGCCCAGTCACAATACTGCGCAGGCTGCGGTCGTTCATATCCATGACACGTTTCCAAACGATACGCTGCGGATCCAGTCCCAGCTCATTGCCTTGGAAGATATGATTGTCAATCATTGCGGACAATAAATTATGCGCAGAAGTTACCGCATGAATGTCACCGGTAAAGTGCAAATTAATCTCATCAGCCGGAACAATCTGCGACTTCCCGCCGCCTGTTGCACCGCCCTTCATCCCTAAGCAAGGTCCAAGCGAGGGCTCACGTAAAGCAGCCACGGTCTTCACTCCTGCTGCATTCATTGCCTGCGCCAACCCGATGGTTGTTAAGGTCTTACCCTCGCCAGCAGGGGTCGGATTCACCGCAGTGACCAGAACCAGCTTGCCATCTGGCTTGTTTTTCATATCCTCCCATAAGGAAGGTGAGAGTTTGCTTTTATATTTGCCGTATAGTTCCAGATGCTGCTCGTCGATTCCTGCTTGTGCTGCTACCTCTGTAATTAACTTCATGCTTGTATAAAAACCTCCTGCCGTTATTATCCTGCTGTACTCCGCTTTTTTATGCATGTTCGCACAGTTGCTATATTCTCTTCAAAGGATACATCGTCTTTTTAAAGCGTCAAGTATAATTTATCACAATAAAAATTCAAGGCAATCTCCATTAATCCTTTAAAAAAAGAAAATCCCCGCGAGCATCGGTCGAAACCGAGTCGAAGGGATACTTGGAAGATCACTCTGCAACTGACCCCATAATGGATCTACAGTAGTGCCTCAATATGTTGTTTCATCGTTTCCGGCGATTCTTTGGGCTCCACACGAGCTACTACATTGCCGCTGCGATCAATAAGAAATTTGGTGAAATTCCAGCTAATGTCGCTGCTGTCTCCAGCACCAGGCTGCTGCTCCTTCAAATAATTGAAAAGCGGGCTGGCATCCGGTCCATTAACATCAACTTTGGCGAATACCGGAAAGGTAACTCCATAATTAATCTGACAGAATTCCTCAGCCTCTTCACTCGTACCTGGCTCCTGGCCCGCAAACTGGTTGCAGGGGAATCCTAATACTACAAGTCCTTGATCGCTATACTGTTCGTATAGTTTCTGAAGATCTCCATACTGTGGCGTAAGCCCGCACTTACTAGCCGTATTAGCAATCAGCAGCACCTTACCTTCATACTCCGCAAACGGCACTTCTTTACCCGAAGGTGTAACGCCGGCAAAATTGTAGATCGACATCTTTATTCCCCTTCCTTCCTTGTACTTAGACTACACTACGTATCTTACCCGAACTGTAAGGGAATGCAACTTCTGAACTTTTTTTATTGCCATAGAAAAAGCAGCCCTACAAATTTCATAGGACTGCCCTCTGCGTCTATGTTATTTCGATACCGGAATTGCGTCATAATATTCTTCCAACGTAATATCCTTCTCATTGATATAGGCAGCAATGTCCTTACCTACATAACGAATATGCCAAGGCTCGTACTTATATCCGGTAATGTCTTGCTTACCTTCAGGATATCTGATGATAAAACCATATTCCCCTACATGCTTGGCCAACCACTCGGCTTCCTTCGTCCCACCAAAACAGCTTTCAGCGGCACACTTGCCATCACTTCCCGAGACATCAATAGCCAGCCCGGTCTGATGCTCGCTATAGCCAGGGACTGCACTGTAAGTACGGGCTTTTTCTTCCCCATCTCTCTCCACATAACGGTTATACAAAGTCGTCTGGGTTGCCTGTGAGCGGTATGCAGAAACGCCTGCTAAATAAATCCCGTCTTCCTCTGCACCTGCGAACATCTTCTCCAAGGCTTTAGCGGCTTCGCTGCGCATCATACGCTTTTCGATTTTCTCTTTGAATGTAAATCGGACATCAGGATAGACAAGATCCGTTGGCTTATAATTATCAGGCAAACCGTACTGCTTATTTACCATCACTGTAATACTATCAGGCTCTGCAGATATAGGATCTGGAACACTACCTGCATTATCACCGCCTGATTCAGAGGGTTCAGTTGTATGGGTAGGTTCAGATGTGTTAGATGGATCTGGTGTATCCGATGGATCAGCTACTGCCGGGTCTGTAATCCCCCCTCCATCACTTTCCCCCGTATCCCCAGGCTCACCTTGAAGATTATCCCCCACATTTATATTTGAACCGTTACTCTCCGAAGCAGAAGGAGACGTGTACTTTCCTATTCCCCAACCGACAGCAATAACGACAATTAACAAGATTATAATTTTAAATTTTTTTGACATCTGTAAGTTCTTCCTCCTCGAAGCCGAACATTCTATTTATCTATTAGACAGGCTTTCTTTCATAAATGTTTCACTAAGAACCTAATTTAAAAATAAAAATCAATATGTTCCACGCTATAAAATAAAGGTTACCATAGGTCATTAGCTTCAGCGCTAACTACCCTATGGTAACAAGTTTCATCTATAAAACTCTACTAACTTTATCTGGAAGTGCCGCGACCGCCGCTTTTAAAGCCACCGGATCCATTGCTACGGCCACCGCGTGAAGATCCGCCGCCGCTGTTGCGGCCGCCTTTGCCAGCAGCGCCACCCTTGGCACCGGCGTATCCACCTTTGCTGCCTTTACCACCTTTGCCGCCTCTAGACGGGCCTGCACCGTAGCCGCTGCCTAAGCCGCCACGTGGAGTGCCTCCAGTGTAAGCACCGCCGTCCGCACCTCTAGCTACGTTCTCACTGTAGCCAGTGCTTGGTCCGCCCTTCCGGTTCGCACCGCGCGAACCGGCGCTAGGCGTTGCCGCGTTGCCGCTGGCAGACGCTTCGCCTCGGGAGGCGGAGGCGAAGGCGCCATAGCCGCCGCCTACTCGCACTACGCCGGCAGCCTTGCCGCCGCCCTTAGGAGCAGCAGCGTCATAGCCGCTGCCGCCACGCTTGCCCGCCGCCGCATCGGAACGACCGCGGCGACCTTCTGCAGGCGCGCCCCAGCCGCCTGCTTCTTTAGCGCGGCCACGGCCACCTTGCCGCGCTCCGCCTTCGCCGCGCGGAGCTCCGCCGCGGCCAGAGCCGCCGGTCTTCGGCCCGCGGCCCGTGCGCGCTGCTTCAGCGCCGCCGCTTTGGCGACCGCCGTGGCGTCCGCCGCCTTGCACAGGGATGAATTCGCCAACGCCGAATTCATCCTTCTCGTAACGGCGGCGATCCAACCGCTGCGAGATGCCATGCTCGATCAAATCCAGACCCTCTTGATCACGTGGAGATACGAAAGTAATTGCAAGCCCTTTGCCTCCAGCACGGCCAGTCCGGCCGATCCGGTGAATATAGCTATCCACATCAAGCGGCATATCATAGTTAAAGATGTGAGTAATACCTTCAACATCCAGACCCCGAGCTGCTACGTCTGTCGCTACAAGCAGCTGCAGCTTCGCATCACGGAATCTTTTCATCACGCCTTCACGTTTACCTTGGGACAAATCACCGTGCAGCTCGTCACATTCATAACCGGCTGCTTGCAGCGCTTCGTTCAAATTGGATACCCGTCGTTTCGTCCGGCAGAAAATAATAGCCAAGTAAGGACGATCCCGTTCAATGAGGGCTTTGAGCGCTTCTTCTTTATTACGGTCCGAGCATTCCACAACTTGCTGTTTGATATTATCCAGCGGAATCGGCGAACCACTCTTAATGATGATATCCAGTGGCTCTTTCATGTAATTAGCAGCGAGACGTTTAATCGGATCAGGCATTGTCGCGGAGAACAACATAGTCTGACGGCGATAAGGGACAGCCGTAATAATTGTCTCAACATCCTCCAAGAAGCCCATGTGCAGCATTTGATCGGCTTCGTCCAGAACGAGCATTTTTACGCCGCTAAGATCCAGCGTCTCCCGTCGCATATGATCCAAAAGTCTGCCCGGTGTACCGATGATAAGATGTCTGCCGCCTTCCAGCTTACGCAGTTGCTTCTCTACATCCTGACCACCGTAAACCGCCAATATTTTGATATCCGTGTGACGCGCCAGCTTGCGTGCCTCTTCTGTAATCTGCAAAGCCAGCTCACGTGTTGGAGCCATAATCAGCGCCTGAGGGTAAGCCCGCTCCGTATGGATCTTGTCCATAATTGGCAGCAAAAAGGCCAAAGTCTTCCCTGTACCTGTCTTCGCTCTAGCTATTACGTCCAAGCCCTGCACCAATGGCGGAATTGCTTCCTGTTGCACTGGCGTAGGCTTAACAATGCCTTGACTTTGAAGCAATGTACACAGTAATTCTGAAACTCCTAAATCTTTAAATCCCGGCAAATTCTCCACCTCACTATTTTCTCGGTTTAATTTGATTACATCTCTTTCTTAACTTCCGTCTTCAAAAGCCCTGTATGAGGCAGCCTGCATAGGCTATCCTGTTCTGGGGCATATGCTTCAGATTCAGCTATATTCAAACAAAAGCGGAAGAACACCGTCACCGGCATCCTTCCGTCCCATGTATCCCTTGACCCGTTAAAAGAGTGCGGTCAAAGTTCGGTTTCTGGGCAGCAGCGATCCACCGGACGTTAAGACGGCACTCCATTTGCGTTCCATTCCACTTTATACAATAGAAGTAAAGTTAAGCTTAGAAAGTTATCTTTTATATTGTACTTGATAGAAAGGCATTTGTGTGAAACTGCTGAAGAATAATTATTCAAATCCCTTAAGCTAGAACCTTCCCGATTTAAAAATCGCATAGATCAGCCACAAGAACATCAGAAGTGCCACTACGCTGCCAACCTCCACTGTAGGGAAATTCCATAACACTGAAGGCTGTCCACGCATCGCAGTACCAATAATGAGTCCTGTCATGATGATGCTAAACGCGAGCATCACAATACTGAAAGCTAAACGGTTACCTACCCGGTCCAGCTTACGCTCCAGATTCTGCATCTCAGGTGCCACAATCTCCACCTTTATCTTCCCCTTACTGATCAGCGCGGATAACTGCTTAGCCTGCCCAGGAAGCTCCAGCAGACTCTCTGTTAAGTCGGCTACGCCTCCCAGGAATTTACGCTGCAATCGACTGCCGCTAAAGCGCTGCTTCACAAGTTCCCGCCCAAAGGGTTCCGCCATCTCCAGAATACTGATGGTTGGATCTAAGTTGCTGATGACTCCCTCCAGCGTGAGCATTGTCTTCCCTAACATCGTCAAATCCGGCGGCAGCACTAAACGGTGTTTTCGCGCTATGCCGAACAGATCATTCAGGGCTTTGCCTATACTCATTTTGCTAAATGGAACATCATAATATTCATCCCGCAGCCGATCCATATCATCATGCAGCGCACTTCGATCAGCATCCTCAGGAATGACTCCAAGACGCAAAATTGCCCGGACCATTGCATCCGTATTTTTGCGCATTAGGGCGATAATAAGTGCAGACAGCTGCTCCTTCATCTCCTCATTCAGCCGACCCATCATGCCAAAATCAATCAAAGCCAGCTTTCCATCACCCATCCGTATAACATTGCCCGGATGAGGATCAGCATGGAAAAAACCATGAATGAAGATTTGTCTAAGCATCATCTCCACAAGTTGCTGTGCAATGGCTTTAAGCTTAACGCCTTTACTCAGCAACTCATCGCGACGACTCAGCGTTGTCCCTACCACATATTCCATCGTCAGCACTCGTGCTGACGTATAGTCCCAATAGATATCCGGGATGTACACTCCCTCATAATCCATCTGCTGATCGATTTTCTCTGCATTACGCCCCTCTTGGCTATAGTCCAGCTCGCCAAGCAGCGATTTCGAGAACTCCTCTACCATACGGCACAGCTGATATTGCCTCGCCCAGCTGAGCCGCTTTTCAGCAAGCGTGCTTAAATCTTTGAGAATTTCCAAATCCCTGCTCATCGTTCGCAGAATACCCGGACGTTGAACTTTAACAGCTACGACTTGTCCACTGTGAAGCACAGCCCTATGCACCTGACCAATGGATGCCGCAGCAAGTGGCGTATCCTCAAAAGAGTTAAAGATTTCATCCATATGCTGATCAAGTTCCTGCTCAATGATCGCGCGCACGCGGTCGACAGGAAAAGGAGGCACATTATCCTGTAGTTTTACCAATTCCTGAATAATAGAATCAGGCAGCAGATCTGAACGGGTACTGGCGAGTTGTCCCAGCTTAATAAAGGTTGGACCCAAATCCTCCAGCACCAGCCGAATCCGCTCCCCAAGCGTAAGGCTTGTGTGTGCTTCCTGCGTTACAAGACGACGTGGAAGGGATAGTAAGTGATAGAGCCCCAGCTCTTCCACCATATAGCCAAAACCATGGCGCATAAGCGCCATGGCGATTGCCCGGTAACGTCCGGCATGTCTAATGCGTACTGCCATTTAGTCCGAACGCGTTTCCGCCGATGTTCCCTCTAGATGGGAAATCCCCTCTAGCTCGGCCAACCGGCGCTCCAATACTGCAATTCGCCCTTCCAGCTCGGCAATATCGTTTTGTACAGGCACATTCATTTCCTTCAGCACGCGTTGTACTTGCTCTTGTACAGCAGACTTGAACATACCTCGTTCTTCCTCACCACGTTCAATCAACCGATCGACGAGAGCCCTAGATTCTGAAGGAGCAAGCTCCCCACGTTTCACTAGTTCTTCAACAACCTTCTCTACTTTTTCCTTACTGACAATGGTGAGGCCCACTCCTAAAGAGATCGCTTTTTTAAACAAATCACTCATGGCACTTTCCTCCCAAAGATTCCGTTTCATTACATAACGGAGTTTATGATTAAAGTATACCCCACTGTGTACGTATTTCAAAAAAAACACAACATTGCTTAGTTAGTGACCGGAATACGGGCAGCCCAAGTAGCCGCCTGTAGAATTAGTTTACGTAGTGCCGGATGACGGAAGGAGGGTTCATGATGACCAGGCATAAGGAATACTACTCGTCCTAAACCATAGCTATGGCACCATGCAGCTGGAATCCATTGCCCCTCAGATTCATATTGAAGCAGAATAGTCCGTTCTGTGAACGGGTCAAATTCAAAATGATAGGGCTCCTCATCCAATTGGAAATCTTCCACACCTTCGGTGATGTCATGCTCTAGCACTTTGAAGTTCAGGGGTTCGTAAGCTGTGTGTCCGTTAAATCGACCCCCGATTAGCTGTGCAAGCTCGTTACGTTTCGTCAGCGAAGCTCCCGTATGAAGAACAATGAGTCCGCCTCCTCCACTTACATAGCTGAGCAAACCAGCCGTTTGTTGAGGGGAGACTGTTTCGTTCCACAATTCATTGTAAGCAATACATAGGTCATAACTTGCTAAATGCTCAATGCGCATTAATTTTTTATTTTCTGAACATTGCACGGTTAATAAATCATTTAAGATCTCACTAATTTGTTGGTCCACTCCTTGAAGTGGATGAAACCGGGGATGGGTGTAATCACCAAGTAATAGACATTTTCTCTTGTCCATGGGATCCTCCTCCTTATTCGTTGTTATTATTCGTCACATGTTGCCTATATTCTAAGGAAAACTGCCGCGAATGTCCATGCAGATGGCAGGTATATTGCTCTTTGGGCTTATTTTTCCGGGTAAAAAAGCATCCCCGGCCATGATAACAGGCGGGAATGCTTCTGTGTGATAACGTCATTCGTGTAAAGCTGACGCAACTTGTGACTTAGCGATTCGCCGCCACATATTTGCCTAGCTCTACAATCATGCTTCCCATCCGTTCATGCTCAGGCATAATGATACGCTGTACGCCCTCTTCTTTAAGCGCCTCAGAGGTAATCCGCCCTACAGAAACAGCAAGCACTTTATCCTCAAAAGACTTCAGCATTTCTTCCAGCTTTCCCTGTTCCCGGGCAAATTGACAGAGGAAACGAAACTGTGGTGCACTCGTAAAAGCCACGGCATCAATTTTGCCTGATATGATTTCTAGAAGCAATCTTTCCAGTTCGCCCGGCTCAGGTGGGGTATGGCGATACGGCAGCACTTGGCGGGTAGTAGCCCCAGCCTCCTGCAGCCATGCAAGCATATGAGGAGCTGGATCGCCGTGCAGCTGAAGAACGACTTCTTTCCCCTGCAAATTCAGGGATTGAAGCCCACGAATCAATCCGATTGTACTTCCGTCGTCGTCACGAACCTCCGGCGTAAGTCCTCTTTTTTTCAAAGCATTCACTGTCTTATAACCCCGTGCGGCAATAATAGAACCAGAAAGTACTTCTAAGAAACGTTCTTCGATCCCCATTCGCTCAGCCATATCGAAGAGAGCATCAAGTCCCATCCCTGTAGTCAGGATCGCCAAGTAAGGAGGCTGATTGATCCATGCATTCAAACCTTCCTGCAATGCCTCATCATCTAGAAATACAGTCCCTTGAGCAGGTCGGCATACTGCCGTTCCCCCCATATTCTGAACCAGCTTGGCCATTTCTTCCGATTTGCGTGGACCCGCCAAGGCGACAGTGAACCCTTTTAATTGCTCTGCCATTTCCTATTATCTCTCCTCTCTCCATTGCCTAACCCAACATTATTGTTTATCAGTATACTTGCAAAGGAGTTCAAAAGGGAAGATAAAAAGCACGGTTCTCCTATCAGAAATCAATCTAATTACCAGAAGCGTTTATCTTAAAGCGGCTCGCCAGCTTCTGCAGTTCTTCTGCAAGACGGCTAAGGTCGGTAGACGAGGATGCCATCTCCTCTACAGAAGCAAGCTGCTCTTGTGCGGCAGTTGCGATAGTTTCCGTATTCACAGCCGCCTCTTCCGATATGCCGCGAATTTCCCCAATAGCCTTCTCCATATCATTAGATTCCACCAATAAAGTCTGCACAACCCCACCCATGGCTTCAATCTTCTCCGCGGCACTCTTTACTGCTCTTCGGATACGAGAGAAAGAACGTCCGGAAGTATCCACAGCCTCAATACCTTCGGATACGCGCTGTCTGGTGTCTTCCATCGTATGAGTTACCAGCAGCATTTCACTATTAATAGCGGTAATCTGTTCGGCAATCAAATGTGCGGATCTCTCTGATTCCTCTGCCAGCTTACGCACCTCGGCAGCAACCACCGCAAATCCACGCCCTTGTTCCCCGGCTCTGGCTGCCTCAATGGAAGCATTGAGGGCCAGCAGGTTGGTCTGGCGGGCAATCCCGGTGATGACACCAACAATGCCCTCAATTTGACTGGTTCTTTCATTCAGCTTGTCAATTACACTGCCCAGCTCTCCGACCGTTTCATGGATACCATTGATTTTGTCCACCACGCTGATAACCGAATCATTACCTTCTGATGCTGAGAGTGAAGTCTTGTCCATCATTGTGGATACTTGCTCCATATATGTGGAAATCTGCTCGACCTCACTAGCTGTAGCGGCAGTGCTCTCCATTCCTTTTCGTACACTAACCACCTGTCGCTCCGTCCCTGCCGCTACGTCCTGAATCGCTATGGTCACCTGCTCAATCGTTTGGGCAGTCTGATCCGCACTAGCCGTCAGTTCTTCCGCTGAGGAGGATACATTGCTTGTCATCTCCTGCACGCCAATGATCATCTCGCGCAAGCTGATCACCATTAATTGAAAATTCTCTGCCAGCAGCCCTATTTCATCTTTACGGAAAACACCCATGTCTTCCGACAGATCACCTTTGGCTATCACCGCAGTTGCTTTCCGCAGCCGGAAAAGCGGTCTCAAAATCGATTGAATATTAAAATAGATCACAACCAGCGCAAGCAGAACGGAAACTACAATAACAAGCAGAGCTGTATCGCGAATTCCACTAGTTGCTGAGTTAACCTCATCAATGCTGATCGTACCTCCGATTCTCCAACCCGTCAGTTCATTGACCATAAAGGTCATCTTTTTGGACGTATCCTTGAAGACATAATCGAAGACCCCTTGTTCTTTCTCGAACATTTTCTTTACAAAATCATCTGACGATTCCTGCCCGATAGCCTCTGTAGGATGAACTAGAAACTTCTTGCTGTTATCAACGATGAGGATATAACCTTCCTTGCCTACCTTAATTGAGGTCAGCTCCCCTAAAGTAGACAGGTTGAGATTCATTGTGATCACCCCATCACCGCCCTTAAGAACCGTTGATATCGCAATCGCGGTTTCTTTATTTACGGTTTGAAAAGCCGGAGAAATCACTGCCCCTTTTCCTTGCTTCAGAGAATTAATATAGGCGCTTTCCTGCCTTGGATCATAACCCTCTGGCAGCTTAGCATCTAAAGCATGAATAGCCTTGCCATTGCTTGTACCCACATAAATGTCCAGTACATCCGGATGCAGCGCCACATATTCCTTCAGTCTGGCTTTTACAGCAGAGGAAGTCCCCCCAGATCCCTCACTGTTGATCCCCTCAGATGAAAACTCCGCGGCAAAATAAGAAATCGCATCTATTTTGGATTGAATATTAGAGTTAATGATTTCATTTACGGCCAACACACTTTCGGTAGCATTGTTCACCAGTTGATCTTCCACTTCCTGGCTGGCAGCTTGATAGGTTCGCCAGCCTATTATAATACTGGGCAGCAGCAGTATTATTAGGTATGTAAGAATTAACTTGGTACGGATAGTCATACCCGCATTTTTTTTCATAGACGTCATCATCTCTCTCTCATCTGAGTCTTAGGCAAGGATACATTTACCAGACTTAATATATAATTTAAAATCTGTTTTAGGAACCGATTTTCCTCCTATCTTTCTTTGTTTTTCTCATTTTTTTTGAGAATTGTCATATAAATGCAACAAAAAAGGCCGCCTCAATGAAAGCGGTCTCTCCGGATATACATATTATTACCGCAGCACAGGCTCCGGCACCTCTATCCTAATTATTCTTTTTGTTCTTACAGTTTGGGCAGACGCCCCCGAATACTACATGAGCATGACCAATGGTATAACCGGTATCCTTGGCCACTGTATTCATCCATTCACGCGGAACTTGATTCATAACCTCATCCACTGCTCCACAAACCTCACAAATGATATGCTGGTGATCATCCATACGTGCGTCATATCTGCTAGCAGCTTCACCAAGCTTAAGCTCACGAATCATTTGTTTATCTGAAAGATAACGCAGAGAGTTATATACCGTACCGTATGCTAAGCTATGTCCCTGCTCTACTAGCCGATTCATTACTTCCGCAGCAGTAGGATGGTCATGTGAATTAAGGACGATATCGTAAACGGCTTGACGTTGGGAGGTCAAATTTAGACTTTTCATTACTATCATCCTCTAACTTATTTTTAGATCAAGTATAAATCTTGTGAATGGGAACGTCAATCCCATTTTTATCCACACCTTACTTTCCCAGCTACTTGATCATCCCTGAATATTTAATATTCACGTCTGCTTTAATCTCAAATTTAAGATCTGAATAGAGCCCCTTCCACACTTTCATTTCCGTATCGTTATTAAAATGCCTTGCTCCATAATGCAGCCCCCAACCAAAGGGATCTAGGCCACTGGCTTGAATTTTGGTCAGCAATGCTAAGATATCCGCTTCCAATTCCTTTTCCCCGGCTTCCTGGATCTTCTTCAACATGTGATGTGTCACCAAATCGGGGCTACTGCTCTCTTCGAGAATACCTTTTATCTTAATACGATAACGAATAGTAGCTTTCCCATGCTCTGGAGTCAGGATTTTGTAGTCTGAAGATGATCTCTCTGTGTAGTATTGATACATAATGCCTTCGGAATGGGCGGGTAAGTTGGTTCGCAGATTCGGGCGTGATAACAGATTATATAGCCGGGTTTCGTTGGGCGTAAGAACCATTTTGATTTTCTCGTTATTCAGCAGAGCAATTTTATCAATTAAAAACTCCTTATCCCCTTTAGCCTCGATAATCGGCAGGATTGGATCAATCCCCTCCTCAAAGATATTTCTCATCAGCTGAAAGGAATACACACTAGAAATAAATGGAGACTCCGTGCCTTGTCCACTCATAGCCAGAATAAGAGAATTCGATGGAATCCGCTCCGATTCGGGTCTTACCTTCAGCACTTGAAGTGCTTCCGGACGCCCTATTGCAAAATTGACAATAAGCTGGATATCTCTACGTCGCACAGCCCAGTCCATAACATGGAGAATATCTTTATGGGCAACCCCTTCCCCCAAAATAATTGATTTACAATGGGAGTAATCAAGCTCCTTTTCCACTCTGGATTTCATTCTACGGAGGGCTTCCGAAATGCTTGGAGACTCCTCCGTCAAGATCTGCATCTTCTCATCAATCTTGGTGACATCCCCCTGAGGGATAGCAAGCTTCAAGCTAATCTTAAAATTCCCTTCTTCTGTACCTTCATCAACGCCGATCGCTAGCACAAAAATCCGCAAATCAATTTCCTTGAAGTCACAACCGGGGAGAAGCAGGAGTAAGGTAATCCCAATTCCAGCAAGTACTCTTCTCATAGCTTCCCCCTCCTAACTTTGCGATAACAATAAAACAGTAGAGCGATGATGAACATCTCACCAAACCAGCGAATTTGCAGAAACCAGGCACCAAACATATTAAGTTGATATTGATCCAGCCCCATTAAGGACAGAACCATCACGCTAAACAAGCCTAGGATGCCCCACTCTTTCCAGCTTTCTGTTTTTTGGGACTGTTTTTTTGCAGATGAAAGGGCACCTTTAAAAAGCTCTAAACCTCCATGCCAATGAACGATTACACTCACCAGAGATAAACTCAAATAGGCAAAATAAAAAATAAACAGCATCCGTTCAATAATAAAGGATTCCATCCGAATACTGTCAGCCGTCGAGAACCATGTATATACATGCCTATCAATAGCAACGGTTCCGAAATAGCCGATGGGAACTAAAAAAGTCAAGAGCAATACGAAAAGACCCTCCACCCCTAAAATCCAGACATGTTTCAGCTTCAGCCCATGAAATACCCGATTAAATATGGCCAGATTTAAGTAACCACTGAACGAAAAGGTAGCCGCCGCAAGGCTCATTAGGTCCGGCTTATGCCAGAAATATGTAGTAATCTGCAGAACAGAATCCCAATTGAAGTCCGGATTGAGCAACGCTTTTACGAGGCCATAAATAATTAACGGTAAAGTTACGCTGAGAATGATTTCAAGCCCATACAAGAGTGATAGAGAATCGAAGCGACAGCAGATGCAGACCAAGACTAAAAAACTGATCACAACCGTATAAGGATTCGAATCCGGGCTGATAAACCGCAGAGTGATATCTACAAAAGAAAGCAATGTAACTCCCCCGGCCACACACCATAAGCCAGCAAAAAGGACCAGTAAGGTTCTGGCTAACTTCTTAGGAAGCAAAGAGTGAAATATTTCCGGAAACCCCTTGCCGGGGAATTTAGCAATCAGAACAGTAAATATATAGACAAACAAAGTGCCCAAGATCGTTCCGATTAGTATGGACATCAAAGCACCACCAAAACGTCTGTCTATTAGTTCCCTTGGAACAAAATTAATGATGTTGATCAAGCTGTTCATCAGAAAAAGACAGTAGAAATAACGGCTTTTGGCCATCAATGCCCCCCGCCCTTCTTCTTGCCCAGGTTATCTAGAAAAAACAATCGGAAATAGGGTTGTCCAAAGCTGCGCTGATTGCATAAATACATGGCAAAGCCCACTACACAGACCACTACACCAATCAACCCTAAAAAAGCTGCGGCAAAAAGGAAAATATATTTCAGCACGCGTATCGACAAGCTCATCATATTCAGCGGAATTAAAAAATTGGATATCGCAACCGCAGAGACCAATATAATCATGATATTCCCTACTAGCCCTGCTGCCGTCGCCGCTTGCCCCAAGATCAGACCTCCTACAGTTGTAGCCGTTGGACCAATCGCCTTGGGGAGCCGTAAACTCGCCTCAGTCAGAAACTCCATCATCATGAGCATTAAAAGTACTTCCACAAAAGATGGATAAGGTACTGTTGCACGACTACCCGAAATAAGCAGTGCAATCTGCACCCGAATAATTTCTGGATTATACGAGGTGAGGGTTACATAGAATGCAGGCAGCCAAAGTGTCATGCCTACACCGATAATCCGCAACAGCTTCAGAAAACGTCCCACGATAGGAAATTGTATTTTATCATCCATGGATGTGAAAAAATCATTAAAAATAGACGGCAACACTATCGCATAACCCGTAGTATCCAGCATTATCGCTACTTTTCCTTCAGACAAATTAAACACAACCCTGTCCGGTCTTTCGGTGATAATGGACTTGGGGAGTATTCTTAATTTATCACTGCTAATAAACTTCTCAAGTTCTCCGGTAGCTTGCAAAATATCAACCTTTAACGTCCCCATTTTCTCCCTTAATTCTTTTAAAACGTTATGGTCAACACGAGTGTCATCGTATAAAATAGCTATCTTTGTTTTGGAGACATCGCCGATGACCATCGTCTCCATTTTGAGATTGGTGGATTGATACCGCCGACGAATCATGTTCATATTCACTGCAATATCCTCAGTTAGTGCATCTGAAGGCCCCTGAGAAATGCTTTCTGCAGATGTTTCATTAACCCCGCTGATCTCCGTATTCATAGCATCAAAGAAACAGAACGTATCCTTCAAGCCCAGAAGAATATATCCGCTAAGCAAAAGCTCAATCGCCTTATCCTTTGTAGTCGCCTCTTCACTGCCTGGATACGTCAAAATGTAATTTTGATAAGCGTTGATATTCTCCATCTCATAGAACGGTGCAATTACATTTCGGCTGAGGATCTGCGAATCCGCAACGCTTTTGATATAAAGTAGGTCGACCTGCCCAAATGAGGTAACGATCGTCTTATCGATTAAATCCGCGAACCCGTTCAGCTGATCTTTGATCCATTCCAGAGAAATATTGTCCTTATCCTGTTGATCTGACATGGAACATCATCCCTCCTCTTTATCCTTTACGTCCCGGTTCCCACCTTATTTTGGCACTGTTTCTCTGAATTCATGCACAGCACGATGGAATGGGAAGTTTCTTTTCACAGGACTGTGGTAATAAATGAGATGAAGATTGTAAAGATGGAGGGATAATAGATGGACCCAAACCGTAAGATAACGCAAAGTCTTCCACAATTTCCGGAATCATTATGGAGAGATACCACGGATTTACCGGCTTTTCCAAAGCTGGCTGGAGATATCTCTACAGATGTCGCAGTGGTAGGCGGTGGAATTACAGGCATTACAACAGCCTATCTCCTCAGCAAAGCAGGCTACAAAGTCACGCTCTTGGAAGCCGGGGAAATTCTAAGTGGCACAACGGGTTTTACCAGTGCAAAAATCTCAGCACAGCACGGGTTAATCTATCATCATTTGATAAAGCATTTTGGGCAGGAGCAAGCCCGGCTCTATTATCGCTCGAACAGCGAGGCTATGAATTGGATCCAGAATACGGCTGATGAGCTTGAAGTATCCTGCGGCATGAAACAGGAGGCAGCTTTTCTGTACGCAGATGCTGAAGATCATAAGTCGCTTAAACAGCTGGAGGAAGAGTATAAAGCCTATGAACAATTGGGGCTGCCCGGAGAGTGGCTAGATAACGTCTCTATCCCTCTGATGGCCAGTGGCGCCATTAAATTACCAGGACAAGCCCGCTTTCACCCGCTGCAATATCTGAAGGGGCTACTGAAGGTCATTCAGGATAAAGGTGGCGTAATCTATGAGCATACGATGATGGCGGATAAGGTGGAGAAGAACGATAAGCTTACGCTTTTTACTGAAAAGGACGAGTATCGGATTACCTGCCGCTACGCTGTTTCAGCTTCTCATTTCCCCTTTTACGATGGAGGAGCATTATATTTCTCGCGGCTGCATGCTGAACGTTCCTACTGTCTGGCGATCCAGCCTGAAACGGATTTTGAGGGTGGAATGTATCTAAGCGCAAGCGAACCCACCCGTTCTCTGCGTGCAGTAGAGTGGGAAGGCAGGAATCTGGTCATTGTCGGGGGAGACAATCATAAGACAGGCCAAGGCATCTGTACGATAGGACATTATGAGAATTTGGAGCTTTTCGCAGGAAATCTGCTCGGCATCAAAACAATCCCTTACCGCTGGGCAGCACAGGATTTAATCACCTTAGACAGGGTGCCCTACATCGGCAAGATTTCAGACAACGAAGAAATTTATATCGCCACAGGTTTTGGAAAATGGGGCATGACAAGCGGTACGCTGGCCGCACAGATCATCTCGGATCAGATTCAGCGCAAAGATAATCCATATACCGAATTGTACGATCCGTCCCGCTTCAAAGCTGGCACCAGCCTAAAAAACTTCATCGTGCAAAATGCCAATGTAGCAAAAGAGCTCGTGGCGGGCAAAGTGGAAATCGTCCATAAAAAGACCACTGATTTAGAAGCTGACGAAGGAGCCGTTGTGTTCCATGATGGCAAACGTGTGGGAGCTTATAAGGATCCAGAAGGTAAACTTCATCTGGTGGATAGAACCTGCACCCATATGGGCTGTGAATGCGAATGGAACAACGGGGATCGCTCTTGGGATTGCCCTTGTCATGGTTCCCGCTTCTCCTACGATGGCGAAGTTTTAGAGGGCCCTGCGTCGGTACCGCTGACGAAACTCCATGAATAATACTTTTCATGAAAAGGCAGTTCGGCTTCATGAAAATTTACAGTCCCTTTTCTAAGGGGCGATTGTAATTGCCCTATAGCATTCAGGTATAATAAGACTTGAATGAAGCAGCTGCTTCAAAAAAGTTTGAAGGAGAGTGACGATAGAGATGGATTTGAGAGGAAAGAGTGTTGTAATTACTGGTGCAGGCAAAGGGATCGGAAAAGCCTTGGCTATGGCACTGGCTAAGGAAGGTGCTAATTTAGGTCTAATCTCCAGAACTTCAGGTGATCTCGAAGCGTTAAAATCAGCCTTAACGGAAGTATATGACGTTAAAGTCAGCATTGCCGTGGCCGATATCGCTGTACGCGAAGAAGCTGAACGTGCTGTTGCTTCCCTGCAAAATGAGCTTGGAGCATTTGATGCATTAATCAACAATGCCGGGATCGCAAAATTCGGCACTTTAGTAGAAATGGACCCTGCTGACTGGGAGCGCCACATCCAAGTTAATCTCTACGGTACTTATTACGTAACCCGTGCAGCACTTCCTGCGATGATTGAGAAAAATGGCGGAAATATCATCAATATTTCATCTACAGCCGGAGAACGCGGTTTCGCGACAGGCTCTGCATATTGCGCGTCCAAGTTCGCTCTCATGGGCATGACCGAAGCCCTCGCACAAGAAGTGCGCAAACACAATATCCGCGTCGTAGCCTTGACTCCAAGCACCGTCAACACTGGTCTAGCTTCCAATGCTGGACTTAAAATCGGTGACGAAGACCGCATGATGCAACCTGAAGATGTTGCTGAATTAGCACTGACAGCTTTGAAGCTGCCGGATCGCGTCTTCCTAAAAACAGCAGGACTATGGACCACCAATCCGCAATAAAATCGCGCTGGACGCGGAGGGAGCCGGATGATCTGGGGTGATTGCACTTTGTGCAATAGAATCGCTCTAGACGAGGGTGAGGCCTTCGGTAATTGCACTTTGTGCGGGATAACGCTTCAGGATTGCTCTGCTCCGTTTTCTCATTGCACTTTGTGCAATTGAATCCCTCTAGCTGAGGGCGAAACCTTGGGTGATTGCACGTTGTGCAATCAGTTTAGTGGCTCCCCTCCTTTTTAGGCGATTTGGGCTTGATTCTATTGTACAGAATGCAACAGACTGCCTTATTCAGATAACATTCAGGCTATTCTGTTGCACATTCTGCAATGCAACTTCATTTGGGGGCTTTATTAGGGAACTGGGACTGGAATTAGGTGCTAGCTGTAATGGTGGTTTTGAGTAAAAACTTTGGAGTTGGGTTGGCACTTTGGCTTAGAGTAACATTACGGTTGAGGTGGCACTTTCCTTACGGTAGTTACTTTAACGTGCAGTAGCCACTGTACTTGCAGTAGACACTTTACTTGCAGTAGTTACTTTAACGTGCAGCAGTTGCTTTAACTTGCGATAGCCACTTTACTTGCAGTAGACACTTTGATTTTTCGCAGGTACCTGAGTTTGCACAATACTTAACGTTTAAATAGATAATAGTTGCACTTTGTACATCTATTCAGCGCAATTAGAGTAGAAATCATACTTTAATTGCACTCTATACAGTTAAAAGAAGGCTAATCTCGGCGATTCACCAGATTCGCACAAATTAGTTGCAGAGAATACACTTATTCGATCGGTTCTGGTGTGACGGATAATTTAAGTGTACAAAGTGCAATTAAACACCCGCACTCTTGTGTCTTGTGGGATGGTCTTTTATTTTGTAAGTTGAAAATCACGATGTTACCTTGAGATATTGGCTAATTTTCGAGGTTCCCATGTCATATTATTTCGATTCACAATGTCCTGAAAAATATACTAACTTTCTGATCGGAGGTTTATCTATCATGCTGGTAGTAACTAATACTATTAAAGTAAAAGAAGGCCATGGCGAAGCTATTGCTCAACGTTTCGGAGGAAATAATGGTGTGCAGGATATGCCAGGGTTTGTACGTATGGAGGTTTGGCGTGGAAATGCCAAAGAAGGTGTCGAGGAATTAAAAATCTGCACCGTATGGGAGAATGAGGATGCATTCAAAGGCTGGACCTCCAGCGAGTCCTTCCGTCAGTCGCACCGTGGTGCTGGTGGTAATGACGCAATCCTGGGTGCTTCCATCGATAAATATGAACTAATGATCAGCCGCACGCCCAGTAACTAAGGATTTGGACCACCCAAACAGAGCAGTAGCTAGATTGAACCAGCAGTGTGTACGGAATGGTAGCCCGATAAGTACAGTTAACTAATTGATTATTACTGCTAGGTAACCGGTGCTACGAGCTAATTGACTATTATTGATGCAGCCACCTAATTGTCTTTTACCACTGGGTTAACCAATGGAGCCACCTAATTGTCTTTTACCACTGGGCTAGCCAATGCAGCACGCTAATTGTCTTCTACCACTGGGCTAAGAGAATCAGCGGGCTAATTAACACAGTTATCGCTTCTAGATACTAATTAGCACAGTGAATACTTAGAATAACTATCGTCAAGCAGACTGATTGATTAGCCTAATAGATACAATTAAGTTAGTTGGTACAAGCAGCGCTATTATCCAGCGATGTCCTGTGCCCAAGCCTAAAACAAATAGGGATGTCCGGAGCCAATATGGCTCTGAGACATCCCTGTTTATTTATAAACTCATTATTTACTTACATCTGGCTGAGGGGTCTCCACCTCTTGATGTTTACCCGGCCAGAACGACCAACGGCCAAAGAGCGTTGTAATAGCTGGTACAAGGAACGGCCGAACCACGAAGGTATCCAGCAGAACACCAAGAGCGGTGATAATACCGAACTGCACAAGCACCTGAATCGGCAAGCTTGCCAATACAGCAAATGTACCTGCCAGAATGAGGCCGGCAGAGGTAATTACCGAGCTGGTCTCATTCACTCCTTCCGCGATAGCCTGCTTAAGCGGCATGGTTTTACGCTTTTTCCAGATATTCGAGATCATGAAGATGTTGTAGTCTTCTCCAAGTGCCACCAAGAAAACAAAGGAATACAGTGGGATCGCTCCCTGAATAGCATCTGCTCCCATCACATAGTGAATGATAATCCAGCCTAAGCCAAGCGCTGAGAAGAAGGAGAGAATAACAGTGCCGACCAGATAGATGGTGGCCACTATTGAACGCAGATATATCAACAACAGTACGGTGATCATTCCGATGACTACGGGGATAATCAGATCGGTGTCCCGATCCCCAATCTCTTTAGTGTCGTGCTGTGTCGCCGTCTGTCCGCTTACCCACACGTGATCCGCAGGGTTCGCAACGTCTACATCGATTAATGCCTGCTCTGCGGTATCAAGAAGGGTGGGAATATGCCCCATCGCTTCTAGTGAGTAAGGATTGCTTTTAAATTCAATATCAAAACCAACAATATCTTTGTTTACTGCCCCCTGCTGCGGATCGGAAACCGTGTCCACATAGGTGAGTCCGCCAAGAATGACCTTTAGATCCTCTCCGCTTGCTTTTCCTTGGGTATCAATAATCAGCTTCGCTGGAGCCAATTCTCCGGGAGAGAACTGTTTGCCAATAAGGTCGAAACCTTCGCGGGACTCCATATTTTTAGGAAAAGAGGATAGGATATCATAGGTAAATTTGATGCCACTGGAGAATGAAGCCAGAATCCCCAGTCCGATAACGGTCACACCCACGATAGCCCATGGCCGGGTTACTACCAAGCCGCCAATACCCTTTTTACGGGAAACCTTGAGTTCAGGAACAGGTTTGCCTTTAGCCTTAGCCCGTTCTACCTCCATTTGCGGTGTGCGCGGAATGAATGGGAAGAACGAGGTCCTTCCGAAGATTGCCAGCAGTGCTGGTACGAGAGTTAGACTGGCAATTCCCATGATGAAGATAGATACGCTGAATGGAACGGCAAATCGATGATAAGCTCCATACTTAGCCAGCAATAGCGCAAACAGCGCGAGCACGACGGTGAAGCCACTCATAGCAATGGCGCCTGAAGATTCGGTAATGGAGCGAAGAAGCGCACGACTCTTACTCTCTTCTACCTTCAACAACTGCCGGAACCGTGAGATCAGGAACAGGCAATAGTCCGTACCAGCTCCGAATAGCAAAACAGTCATAATCGAGACAGCCTGTGAATCTACTGTGATCCAGCCTTCTTGTGCCATTTTTCCAAGAATCGGACTAGTCACACCATAAGCGAATCCAACCGCAATAAGTGGAATAAAAGCCAAGATCGGTGAACGATAAATCACCAATAAGAACACCAGCACAAGCATAACCGTAGCAATTAACAAGGAAACGTCTGCGTTCTGAAACAGGCCTGAAGCATCTATAGAGATGCCCACTGGACCCGTAACACGTAAACTCAGGTCTTTTCCATCCACCTTAGCCGCGGAGGGGTCTCCACCCGTCTCTGTGTTTATGATCTTCTTCATTTCTGTCACAGCTTCACCGAGCTGATCACTATCTGCCGTTTTATCAAAAAGCACCGGGGTTACCAGCGTGCTAAGATCCTCAGATAACGAGGCTTGTAATGCCTGTGGCGGCAGTTGTCCTAATGGGGGAACAAAATTCTGATGGGGCAATGGTTGCTGCTCCAACTTCTTGTACACAGCAGTGATATGTACTAAATCATCTTGTGAAAGCCCACCTTCTCTATGCCATACGAGCAGCGCCGGCACTCCACTTCCACTAGGGAATTCTTGCTCTGCAATAGCTGCTGCCTGTACCGATTGTGAATCATCTGGGAGGTTAGGCGCATTATTAGCAACCTGAGAATTCACTGCAGGCCATAACAGGGTAAGTGCACCTACAAGCACTATCCATACGAGAAGAGTAATCCACTTCGTCTTTTTTCCTGCCACCCATTTTCCGTAGCCTGACATTCCTTCATCCTCTCCTTTACCTTGCAGCCTTAAAAATGAGCCGCGGGTCATTTTTTATTCTATCATATATATGCTTTAATTTTTAATCAAACTTTTTTTATTTTTCAGAAAAATTAAAACACATCATCACATATAAAATACCCCTCTCTTCACATAAAAAATCAGCAACATGTGAAAAGAGGGGTTTATGGGTTATCTATACTTTTTTCTTCACTTCAATTTAGCCTACGTCCAAATCTCCTTCAGAGAACTGACTGTTATAGAGATCCGCATAGAATCCGCCTTGGGCCAGCAGTTCTTCGTGGTTGCCTTTCTCGATTACACTACCTTGATTCATGACAAGGATGAGATCCGCATCACGAATCGTCGAGAGACGATGGGCAATAACGAAGCTGGTTCTGTTTTGCATCAGCGCATTCATCGCTTTTTGAATCAACAATTCAGTCCGTGTATCGACACTGCTCGTGGCTTCATCAAGAATAAGGATCGATGGATCGGCCAGAATAGCGCGAGCAATAGTAATCAACTGCTTCTGTCCTTGTGAAATATTAGAAGCTTCTTCATTTAACACCGTATTGTAGCCAAGCGGAAGTGTGCGGATAAAGTGATCGGCATGCGCAGCTTTGGCAGCCCGCACCACATCAGCTTCAGATGCACCTTCACGACCGTAAGCAATGTTGTCACGAATCGTACCGTTAAAGAGCCAGGTATCCTGAAGCACCATACCAAACTTGCTACGTAGGTCACTCCGTTTCATGTCGGTAATGTTGACGCCATCAATGATAATTTCCCCGTCGTTAAGCTCGTAGAAGCGCATCAGCAGGTTAATCAAAGTGGTTTTACCAGCACCAGTAGGACCGACAATCGCTATAGTCTGACCTGGACTAACCTCAATATTCATGTCCTCAATCAGAATAGCATCCTCTTTATAGCCGAATTTCACATGACGGAACTCAACGGAACCTTCCGGAGCACCTTCATCAAGCTTCACAAGTGTAGTATTAACTTCCTTAACTTCCTCTTCTTCATCCAGAAGTTCAAATACACGTTCTGCGGAAGCAATGGTGGATTGAATAATGTTAGCAATATTAGCCGTTTGTGCAATCGGCTGGGTGAACTGACGTGAATATTGAATGAAGGCTTGAATATCCCCGACATCAATCATTTTTTTAGTAACAAAAATACCACCCACAACACAGATAAGCACATAACCCAAGTTACCGATAAACATCATAAGCGGCATAATCATACCTGACATAAATTGAGACCGCCAGCCAGAATCATAAAGCTTATCATTTATTTCATCAAAATCTTTAAGCGACTGCGGTTCGCGGCCGAAAGCTTTAATAATCCGGTGCCCCGTATACATTTCCTCTACATGACCATTCAACTGGCCAAGCGATTTCTGCTGTCTCACAAAATAAGTCTGCGAACGTTTAGAGATCGCCATAATCACAATAAAGCTGAGTGGCAACGTAGTAATCGTGATTAACGTCAGCCATGGGCTGATGGTAAGCATCATCACAATAACACCAATAATAGTGACGATTGAGGTAATCAGCTGCGTTAAACTTTGCTGCAACGTAGTACTGATGTTATCTACGTCATTCGTAGCACGGCTGAGAATTTCCCCGTGTGTACGGGAGTCAAAATATTTTAAAGGTAAACGCTCCAGCTTGCTGTTGATCTGCTCACGCATGTCATAAACTACCTTCTGCGCTACACCCGCCATTACATATTGCTGAATGTAACTAAACAAAGCACTAAGCAGATACAATCCCGCGAGCAGGATCAGAATATCATTAATATATCCAAAATCAATGGAGGCACCTTCTACACCCATCAGTTTGCCGTAAGCACCTTCGAACAGTTTGGTTGTAGCTTTACCCATAACTTTTGGACTGAAGATACTGAACACCGTACTGGCAATCGCCATAATTAATACAATAATCAATTGAACCATACGTGGGCGCAAGTATTTGATTAGGCGACGAAGTGTACCTTTAAAATCTTTAGCTTTTTCTGCCGGCATCCTCATTCCAGGACCACCCGGTCCACCCGGGCCTTTATGGCCGCGGGGAGCTGCAGGTTTATGTTCTCTGTTTTGTTCACTCATGCTATTTCCTCCTCTGACAGCTGCGAGGATACGATCTCGCGGTACACATCACTGCTCTCGAGCAGTTCACGGTGAGTGCCCATTCCAGCAATTTCACCCTCATCAATTACAATAATCCGGTCCGCATCCATAACGGTGCTAACCCGTTGAGCTACGATCAATACGGTGGATTCCGTAGTTTCAGATTTGAGAGCCGCGCGAAGTTTGGCATCTGTCTTGAAATCAAGAGCTGAGAAGCTATCGTCAAACAGATAAACCTCAGGTTTTCTCACAAGCGCCCGAGCAATGGACAACCGCTGTTTCTGACCACCTGAGACGTTATTCCCGCCCTGAGCAATTTCCGAGTCAAACCCATCCTTCATCGCGGATACGAAATCGTAGGCTTGAGCCACCTTAGATGCATGAATGATTTCTTCATCCGTAGCATCCTCTTTACCGTAGCGGATGTTCTCATTAATCGTACCCGAGAACAATACTGCTTTTTGTGGGATGTAACCGATTTTGCTCCGCAGCTCTTCCTGTGTCATCTCACGTACATCCACTCCGTCTACGCGTACAGCACCTTCATTAACATCATAGAATCTTGGAATCAGGCTAAGCAGTGTAGATTTACCCGATCCGGTACCCCCGATAATTGCGGTAACTTCACCCGGACGAGCACTAAAGCTAATTTTCGAAAGTGCAGGCTGTTCTGCCCCTGGATAGGAAAAAGATACATTCTCAAACTCAACAAAACCACGCAAAGAATCGCGTCCGTCTTTTTTAGTAGCTTGAGCTGTTGTATGCAGTTCACTCTCAGTAGGATCTGTAAATTCAGGCTGCATATCCAGTACCTCATTGATACGCACGGCTGAAGCTGAAGCACGCGGAATTAACACGAACATCATCGATACCATAATCAGAGAGAACATAATTTGCATTGCATATTGGATAAATGCCATCAGGGACCCAACTTGCAAGTCGCCATCACCAATTCGTATTCCACCAAAATAAAGAATAGCAATCATAGAAAAGTTCATTACAATCATCATCAGCGGCATCAGGCCGGCCATAATTTTATTGACCTTGATAGCTGTATCCGTAAGATCACGGTTAGCTTCGGTGAAACGTCTATTCTCATGATCAATCCGGTTAAAAGAACGAATAACACGAATACCTGTCAGATGCTCACGCAGCACCAGGTTTAATTTATCAAGCTTAATCTGAATGGCTTTAAACAGTGGCAGACCCTTCATCCCAATAAAGAAGATCGCCCCTACAAGTACAGGAATAACGACTACAAAAATCAATGATAATTTAGCATCTTCAGATACTGCCATGATGATACCACCAATCATCATCATCGGTGCTCCGATCATCATGCGCAACATCATAGTAAGTACCGTTTGAACTTGTGTAATATCATTTGTTGTACGTGTAATCAAGGAAGCTGTACCCAGCTTATCGAATTCATGCAGCGTAAAATTTTCTACATGGTTAAATACTCGTGCACGGGTGAGTTTACCAAACCCGGCTGCCACTTTTGCCGATAAGTAACTGGCAATTACCGAACATAAAGCACCGCCACCTGCAACCAGGAGCATGAAACTACCTATTTTCCAAATATAAGCGCGATCTCCTTGAACAATCCCTTTGTCGACGATGTCGGACATCAGAGTAGGAAGGTATAAATCGCCCATGGACTGCAAAAATACAAGGATTAATACAGCACCAATAGCTACCCTAAAAGGCTTCAGTTGTTTAAATAATTTAATCAAGCTTCTCATCTCCGTTCATTTGTAGCCTATCCCAATCAGGTGGTGGATTATCCTCAACGTATTCATGTACCTTAAGCAATAGCTCTGTGAGCTGTTTAGTGTCTTTTTCGCCTAAGTGTTGTACAAGCTTATCTAGCATCACATCACGATAATGTTCTGCTTTTCGTGTGAGTTCTTTTCCACTTTCCGTTAATTTCACGCGTACAACTCTTCGATCCGAAGGATCCGCGCGTCTTTCCACCATCTGTTTCGCTTCAAGACTGTTAATCAGCTGCGTGATGGTAGGAGGAGTGAATCCAAGTAGTCGGCTGATTTCAGACACCTTGAGACCCTCTTCATCAGAATGATTCCATTTTTCAATGCATATCATTAAAGTCATCTCACTTGGCTTGTGGCCCTCAACGCCCTTTTGCCATTGAGCTTTGTGCAGGCGTTTCATCGCCGCAAAAAGCCCGTGTGCGACTGAATTTTCAGTATTTTCTGTATTTCCTCCGTTTATCCCAATTTCCTTCACCTCTATTTTAGTTAGGTCAACTAATTATTAAACTCTATATTATTTAGGCTACCTAATTATATTTTCGCCAGATTGCTTTGTCAAATTATGAATACGCTATCAATTATTACGAAAAAGAAAACTCCCCAGCACGAGTGCAAGGGAGTAGTTATTCGTATATGTATCTGTATATAGAATATTGCCAAGGATAACCTTTAGAATCCTGCTCCGTGCTCATAAGTTGTGATTGGTCCGTTACTTCCGGAACCAACTGGGCCGATAATGATGAAGCTAAACAATGCTAAAATGCCTGCCATCATCAATAGTGATTTTTTCATCTTTTCTCACCTCCCTTATCAGCTTTCTGTATTTCTCCTGTTGATTCAGAGTTGCATAGTCCCTATTGGTCTCAAACAAGGTCACGCACTTAATGAAGTCTATTCCATTATTAGTCTTAATAGATAACTCTAAAGACTGTATGATATAGTCTACACCCGTAATATATTGTCCATTGTTTATTAGATACATGGCTATTTGATAGTACAACCGATATAATCGGTCAATATTAATGGGATCTTCAAACTGTTCAAATCGTAACATTTCCCGTGCAAAACGTTTAAGCACATCGTCTACAGAAAATCTGTAATGATTAGCCGATTCCATAATAATAATGAGTCCTGGCAATATTTCTCCGGGGTGCTCAGCCAAAAAAGCTACATAGTCCGGTACAACCTTTACGTTTCCCTCCAACATTTCCAGTGTGAAACTGTTCCCAACTGCAAATAATCGGAATTGTTCTACAGCTTGCTGGCCTACTTCATCCAACATCTCAAACCAGCCTAAGTCTGCATAACCAGCGGTATATTTCTTCGCCGCTTCATATTGACCTTGCTTCGTCAACGAAATTGCTTTAAGCAAATATCCGTGTCCATAATAAACAACGAGCGGACGTTCCGTACAGAGTTCTTCTCTTCGTTTGTCTCCGCTCCTCCGCAGTTCTTGGCGGTAAACTGCATTGGCTAAAGCTCTCAACTCATCAGCATAGATCTCCATTTCTTCCCATCTGCGAAGGGCGAAACATAGCTGTGTCAGCATCAATAAACCATCTAATTGCAAATTTTCCGGAAGGCGCCCCCTAAAAGGACTAAAGCTAATGACTGCGCGTAGCTTCTCCTCCATATCAAGTGTTTGCAAAAATTTAAAATTACGATAATGACTGATCGCGAGACGTTCACTATAACTATCCGACTCGTTCTCTACTACAATCTTGTAAAAAAACATGGATTCCTGAACTTTGCCTTTATTGAATAATTTATCAGCAACAGAATAAATGATATCCAGCGGCTTGGTAGACTCTAATAATCTGCTTATAGTTTCATCAATGCAATTCTGTTTGCCCAATTCAGCACAACGAATCAAAAAGGGCTCCACTCTACGGCGTGAGACCTTCTCATCATTGAAGCATTCATCAACATATAGAGGATATAACCAACCTTCTGGAAAACCAAAGGCTTTTATAATTGCATCTACTTGTCCCAAGGACATAGGCTTCGGCGGATTTCCATGCAGAATTGCACTGAGGCTGCCTCGATTCAGGCCACAAATTTTTGAAAATGAGGCGAGATTATGGCCGGAGCGGGACAAATTTTTCTCAATTTCTGAGCGTATAGTTGTTAACTTTCCCTCCACTCGGCACCCCCAAAGTTTGACTTGAAAAGATTCTATTAATTGACATTATAGGTGAAAGTTATGGATTGTACAACAAATAGATTGTACGACAAATAGAGGAGCCTAATACGCTCCTCTAGATCAGTAACATCTTCATAGTATTATATTTCTATGTTGTCGGTAGTTTAGCTAACAGTGATGGCGGTTTTGGAACTTCTACTATAGGATGTAATGCCGGCTTTCCGGTTGCGCAAATTTTCCATCATCTTATTTTGTGCCAGCAAAATATAGCTGTCTAATCGCTCACTGAGCTCTAGAACAGCACGGTCACTAAGACTGCGTTGCTCTGCAACCTCCAGCAATTCACATCTAAGACTCTCTATAGTTACAAGTAGCTCATCTTCTTTATAATCTTTTCTATGATTATTCTTGGAGGAATTTGGATTTTGTGTCACATCTCTCTCCTTCTCTCTATCAACATCTTCTCCTATCATAAGTCATGATACCAAAAAACATATTTTCAAAAAAAAGAAAAATTGTAGAGCTTCTAACAAAAACGGAATTACTACTTATTCAGAGTCCTCCACAAGTTCGTCAGGGAGCTCATTTGGATACTGTTCTCGCAAAAGTCCCTTTGCAAAAGCAATCCATTCGCGTGCCGCAAAAGATAAATAACGGTCTCTACGCCACGCCATAGCAAGCTGCCACGGAATTACCGGATCCGTCAAAGGCACAACGACCAATCGTGAACGATCCATATCCCGGCAAATGGTTTCTGGCAGCAATGCGATTCCCATTCCGGCAGCCACCATACGGCTAATTAAGTCCCATTGGGAGCTCTCATAGATAACCTTAGGCTGAAATCCCGCCTTCACACATTCCGTAATAATCCGATCATGCAGCGTAAAATCCTCCCGGAACAGCACAAACTCCTCTTCGGCTAGTTCACTTAACGGAACAAGGTCTGCCTCGGCCAATCTATGTCCAACAGGTAAAATAAGATTCAGCTTCTCTTCAACAAAGGTGAAGCAATGAAGTTTGGCTGTATTTACAGGCAGCACAACCATTCCGATATCCAACAAGCCCGTTTCTACATCTTCCTCCACTTTTTTCGCGCCATCCTCATGCAGACGAATAGTAACCTGCGGATAACGTTTATGAAATTGACCAATCACCGAAGGAAAAAAGCTCGCTCCTACCATTGGAGGCAGACCGATGCGGATGTGGCCCTGCTCCAAATTTCGTAAGCTATCCAGCTCAGAAGACAAGCTGGCGAACGACTCCACGATATTTTGCGCTTTGGTGAACAGAATTTCCCCCGCATCTGTAAGCCGGACACTTTTCCCTTCACGGTAAAACAAATCAGCCTCCAGCTCGATCTCCATATTCCGGATCATTTTACTGATCGTAGGTTGTGAAATATATAAGGATTCGGCAGCCCGAGTAAAGCTTTTCATTCGTGCTGCTTGGACGAAATATTCTAATTGTCGGATATCCATTTTCCAACCTCCGATCCATAGACAAAAGGAATGTCATTTATTCAATCTATTCATTTTACCTATGAAAACAATTGATGTAAACTTTCATTATCATGAAAGGAGCGAAGCCTTATGAAAAAGATTATTATAGGCTTGCTGCAGGTAGCGGGACTCACCCTATTCTCATTACTAATCAATGCTGTAACCCCATTTTTGCATATCCCTATTCCCGGAAGCATACTCGGAATGATTATATTGTTTCTTCTGCTTGAGTTTGGTGTCATTCATCTGAATTGGGTTGAAGTTGGTGCTTCTTGGCTACTGGCTGAGCTCTTGCTGTTCTTTATTCCATCTGCTATCGGCGTAATGAAATACGCCAATATTCTGGAAACTGATGGTTTACGAATCCTCGCGGTGGTCATTTTGGGTACGATTGTTGTAATGGCCAGTTCCGGATTACTTACCAGTAGAATTTACAAAGCAAAGGAGCGGAAAGGATCATGTTAAACGCTCTATTATTCTTCGGTCTTACGGTTGCTGTATATCTACTGGCGAAACGCATTTATGCTTCTAGTGGCAAAGTGTACACCTCTCCATTGATCATTACACCCGTGCTTATGATTATCTTCTTACTCATCACAGGCATTACTTATGATTCTTACAATGCGGGAGGCAAATGGCTGACGGATTTGCTGCAACCGGCAACTATGGCCTTTGCAATCCCTCTGCATAAAAACTTCAAGGTGCTCAAAAAGCACGCCGCCGAAATTGCGGCAGGCGTGCTGTCAGGGACGATAACAGCGGTGATCTCTTCCATTCTGCTCGCCAAATGGCTGCATGTCAGCGGCGATCTGGCAGCCAGTCTGGTTCCACGTTCGGTGACTACACCGATCGCTATGAGCATCTCGCAAAGTATCGGCGGTGTACCGAGTATTACTGCAGTCTTCGTCATCATTACCGGGATACTCGGTACAATGATGGGCCCTACAGTACTCCGCATCTTCCGCATTGACAATGAAATCGCGCGTGGTGTATCGCTGGGAACCGCTGCGCATGGTACAGGAACATCCAAGGCCTTCGAGCTTAGTTCACTGACCGGAACCATCTCCAGTATTGCGATGATTCTGTCCGCGCTGTTATCCATAGGTGTGGCGCCAGCTTTACTCGCAATATTCCTCCACTAGGCTAACCCAGCTTGAGCCAAGGACATGTCTCTTTAGCACATCTAAGGCGGCATGTCCTTTTTTTAAGAATCCGAACTTAGAATTTAACCGGAAGTCCACTTTGTGCGGACTCGTAAGCCGCACAAGTTACTTTAAGCGTCTTGAATCCATCCTCATAGTCACTGAGAATACGCGAACGATCTCCTGTCCGTACAGCATACAGAAAAGCTTCACTTTCCACTAAATATGGATTTCCTGTGTTTTCAAATTCGGTGCTATTGCCACTTCGCACTTCCAAGAGACGATCCGGGTTCCAGTCCAGCAATCCCCGATCATTATAGAAACTAAGACCTACACTTCCTACCGGATCAGGCAGGACACATGTATTTGAAATATTAGCTATGATTCCATTCTCAAGCTTCAGAGATACGGTACCTACATCGGCTACACTCACACCTTCATGCTGCTCATGCATAATTCGATTTCCGAACATGCCGTATACTTCTTTTACCTCTCCTGCCAGATAACGCACCAAATCGACGATATGAGTGGTCTGCTCGGTGAACTGTCCTCCAGATTGCTCCTGATCACGCCACCAAGCTACGCCCGGCATGCCGCCCATCCACTGGCCCATGACCATACCGATCTTGTCACCACGTAATGTTTCCTTGAGCCTTTTAACATTCTCTTGATAGCGGAAATGGTAGCCTACCGAGGTCAATAAATTATGTTCTTTAATATCTTGCAGCAAGCTGGCAGGAATTTCAGTAGTCATACTAAGCGGCTTCTCTATAAAAAAAGGAATATCCCTCTTGATTAATGAACGTTCAATCGCACCATGAGATTGTGGAGGCACACAGATATAAACAGCATCAAGCTTCTCCGCATCCAACATCTCTGTAATATCACCATATCCAGCAGCTCCATATGGACGTGCCATATCTTCGCCTTTGGCTTTACTGCTTCCACAGACTGCCTGCAACTGGACATCAGCCATCCCTGCCAGCAAATCAGCATGTACCTTAGAGAACCAACCTGTACCCACAATACCCACTTTTATTGTCATATTATTTCCTCCTGCCGATTGATTATGAATACCCTTTCGTAGATTATAACCTCTTATGAGCGTATAAGATAATCTCTCCATTCTTCGGGAAGCAAATGCATATATGGACTCTGCAAAAAACGGTCATCCGCCAACACGATAATGCCCGTATCCGTCTCGCTGCGAATCAACCTGCCTCCGGCTTGGAGTACCTTACACATTCCCGGATAGACATAGGCATAATCAAAGCCATTTTTTCCTCTGGCATTAAAATATTGACGCAGCAGATTGCGTTCAAGACCAAGCTGTGGCAGGCCAACGCCAACAACCATAACCCCATTGAGGCGATCCCCTGGCAGATCCACACCTTCTGAAAAAATCCCTCCAAGTACAGCAAATCCCAATAACGTCTCGTCATTATCTGGACTAAATGCGGCTAAAAAACATTCTCTAGCTTGCTCGCTCATGCCAGTATCCTGCATCAATGTCCGGATTTCAGGGTAATACTCCGTAAAGGCCTGATATACGTTTTGCAAATAGAGGTACGAAGGAAAAAACACCAGATAGTTGCCCTTTTTAGAGACCATTTGGCTCAGTGCTTTAGTCAACGGAACTAGGGAGGCTTCCCGGTCATGATAACGTGTGGAGACAGGTAAGACGGTTACTTCCCACTGCTCTTTCTGAAAAGGGGAAGAAACGGTTAAACTGTAATCTTCCTCCGCCGCACCAATCATATCCCGGTAGTAAGATAATGGAGAAAGTGTAGCTGAGAACAGGATCTGACTGCGAAAGCTCTTGGACATCTGCCGTAGCAGATGCGAGGGATCCAAATTGAATAGCTTGAGATAGACATCCCCTCTACGAACCTCCGCATAGGTAATGTAGCGTTCATCATAGGTCTTAAAGGTGCGGAGCATGCCCTGAACTGCAAAATAGGTATCCAAGAGGACATTTTCCCCTTCTCCTTCCCCATTCAGTGAGACAATACTGGAGCTCGGGTGAATAAGCTCCTGTTCCGCCTCCAAAGAAAATATCTCAAGCAAAGCCGGCAGCTCCTCCGGGAACGAGTCCCACTGCCCTTGCCCCTCTTCATTGCAAATTTTGCGAAGGGAGATGAAAAAAGCATTCACCGATTTAGCGGCTGTACTCAAATTCCGGTTCATTTCTTTATATTGGCGCTGGATTTCCAGGAAAGGGGCTTTCAGCAAAGAGGCGGAGAACATCTCCCGTCCCCGGTCTACCAGATTATGTGCTTCATCTACTAGAAGTACCGTTTCTCTCTTTCTTTCCTCTGTTAGCCGTTTCAGACTGATGCGAGGATCATATATATAATTGTAATCGCAGATCACAGCATCACAGGCATAGGCTGCATCCAACGAGAACTCAAATGGGCACACTTTGTGTTTGTGAGCATACAGTGCAAGGGTGTCTCTGCTCATCAGCGTCTCATGCTCTAACAGATCCATTAATGCCTCGTTGATCCGGTCATAATAACCATCCGTATAAGGACAGGAATCCTTACCACATATCCCCTCTTCGCGAAAACAGGCCTTCTCTTTAGCGGTAAGTGTGATGACATGCAGCTGAAGACCCTGCGTTAGCAACAGCGAGATGGCTTCCTGCGCGGCAAAACGGGTAACCGTCTTTGCCGTTAAATAGAACAATCCTTTAGCTTGTCCTTCGCCCATCGCTTTAAGGACAGGGAACAACGTCGACATTGTTTTCCCGATACCTGTGGGGGCTTGAGCGAACAGACTGACCTTTTCCACGACGGACTTGTATACAGCTCCTGCAAAATGACGTTGTCCCTTTCGATAAGAGGAGAACGGAAAGCTCAACTCCCGAAGACTCTGCTCCTTCTTAGCATCATGACGAACCATCATCTCAGCGTATGGAGCATATCTAGCCACTGTGTCATTCACAAATGAAATCAGTTCTTCAAAAGACAACGTTCGGTACAAGCTTTTTTGCTCATCAGTGGCCCGGTGGACATAGGTAAGCTTAACCTGAATAGAAGAAAGCTCTTGCTCCAGAGCCACCATATATGCGTACATCAGCGCCTGTGCCCAATGAACCTCATGTCCTTCATCCAGTAAATCCAGCAGTCCGGAGGTTGATTTGATTTCTTCGACCGTAAAGCTCCCATCCTCCGAGACAAGCAATCCATCACAACGCCCATCTACAACATAAAGCAGGCTTCTATAAGGAATCTCCGTTTTCAAATAAACCTCCTTGCGGTCACCTTCCTTATATTGCTTTTGGATCTTCTGATGAATTCTTGTGCCTTCGACCATAGCGCCCGTTCCATGAAAGCCAGGTTCAATGCTTCCGCTGCGAAAAACATATTCAACGAGAGTTCTAACTGATAAAGCTACTGTAGAGCTCATCCAGCATCACCTCCTTTTATTATCCATATATCCTTTTTGTTCCCAATTGCCATTTTAGTCCTGAATTCGCTGTATAACCCTGCATGAGAGCAGGAGCGTCAGCTTCAACCCTTTGTGTTCAACTTTACGCGCTTCACTAAGCTTATACTTAGGTTCTCGATTTTTGACATTCTATAGCCAGCCCTGCATAATAAATTTAATTACTATGGAATTATTTTGTCTGGGCGCTGTTTCTTCCTAGCCGGGAAATGGCGTTTTATCATGTAGAAAGAAGGCGAAGCTGTGTCATCCTTTAACTTTAAACAGTGGATCGTTAAACCTTTTGTGTTTTTCACAATAATTTTTATTCTAAAAGCTTTCTTGGCATGGGGCGTAATCTTTGACGATATATTGCCCTGGAAATCATTATTAACTGAAATCCCCTTTGCTTGGGCGCTCTTCTGTATCATTGAACGTTTTGGTTCCAAGCGCAAGCTCGGATATTACATGACCGTAAATTTATTAGTGACAGCCATTTTCTTCGCAGCCATTATGTATTTTAAATATTACGGTGTTATTGTGACTTACCATGCAGCGGAGCAGGTGAATCAAGTCACCGCCGTCAGCAACAGCGTATTCTCACTAATGGATCCATACTACCTGCTGATTTTTACAGACATCATTATTCTTGGCGTCTACTTCTTCTTTAATAAAAAAGGCCGGGTCTATAAGAAAGAGAATATCAACCACCGCCGTGGCGGAAAACTTAAGTATAGTGTTCTGTTTGCAGTCTCACTTGCTTTATGTTTGTTCAACATCTTGCCTAATAAGGCCAGTATGAACGAAATTAAGAAAGCTCAAGAAATGGGAATTCTTAATTATGAAGCTTATACGATCTTCGCTAAAGAAGAGCCTGAGCTAGTCGATTCAAGTGACATTACACAGGATGCCATCAACAAATTGAAGGGGATTAATACTGCGGCTAGTTCTCCACTTCAAGGCATCGCTAAAGGCAAGAACCTTATTATTCTTCAAATGGAATCTTTCCAGAATTTCTTGCTGGGACTTAAATTAGACGGTCAAGAAATTACACCGAACCTGAACAAGGTAATGAAGGACAGTCTTTACTTCCCTAATTTCTATCAAATGGTTGGCCAAGGGAATACGTCGGATGCAGAGTTCGTAGTTAACACTTCCTTCTACATCCCTCCACGTGGAGCGGCAACGATGTCTTATGTGGATAAGGTACTTCCAAGTCTGCCACGCGTGCTTAAAGAAAATGGATATCAGACAGCAACCTTCCACACCAATGTCGTAGAATTCTGGAACCGCGGCGAGCTGTATGACTCCCTCGGCTTCGATCATTATTATGACCGCAAATTTTTTGGTGAAGATGATGTCTTCTTCTTTGGAGCTTCTGATGATACGCTCTACAGTAAGACAGCCGATAAACTAAAAGAAATGGACCAACAGGAGCAGCCTTTTTACGCTCAAGTCATTTCAATGTCAGCGCATCACCCTTTTACTATTCCGGAAGAAAAATACCGCATGAAGCTGCCGGAGCGTTATGAAGGTACTTTTGTTGGTGACTATATCCGTTCCCAGAACTATGCGGATGATGCTTTTGGACATTTTGTAGAAGAGCTAAAAGCAAATGGTGTCTGGGACAATAGTGTAATCATGATTTATGGAGATCATATGGGATTGCCGATTTATTCCCTCGATCATGATGATAAAGAATTGATGACTGAAATCTATGGTCATGAATACAGTTATGCGGATATGATGAACATCCCTCTGCTTATTCATGCAGGTGCTGGCGTAGCATCGCAGACCATTGACGAAGTAGGCGGGGAAGTAGATATCATGCCAACCGCAGCCAGTCTGCTTGGGATTTCATTAGAGAATAACGTATATTTTGGTCAAGATCTACTCAGTCAGACTTATAATTTGCTGCCAGAACGATATTATTTACCTTCTGGTTCATTCATTGCCAGCTCAGGATTGCTTATTCCTGGTAACAGCTTTGAAGACAACACTCAGTACTCTATTTATAACAATGGAACAACGCCGAGTGCCACTGAAGACGAATATAACCGTGCCTTGAGGCTTTTACAGCTTTCCCACAGCTATATCACTCAGTTGCCTGACAAACAACCTAAACAATAAATTACAGGGCGTAGGCAGCCAACGAACAAAAACAGCAGAGCAGCGATTCTCCAATAAGGAGAACCGCTGCTCTGCTGTTTTTATAAAGATATCCATTCCGAAGCTTAGCTGACTAACGCTCCTGGTCCTCGATCATACGGTAATACTCTGCAAAGTTGCGTAGTTCTTCGGGCTTCAGTATGGATAAATGCTCCGCCAGCAGTTCTTTCGACCGGAAATGTCCTTCTTCGAGCACCTGCTGACCTTTTTCGGTGATCGTCACTACAACCGCTCTCCGATCCTTCCCATCCGGCTCACGTTTGATATAACCCAGCACCTCCAAACGGTCCAGCATCACCGTCACCGCACTGGATTTGACCTCCATACATTCTGCCAGCTGTACCACCCGCGACTTCTTTTCTTTCGCTATCATATTTAACAGACCCATCTGTGGCACCGTAAGTCCGAGTTCTTTGTGCAAAGACATTTGAGACATAATCTTACGCTGTACTCTCCACATGGATAGTCCTAGACGATCTATTAACGGATCTATTTGATGTGGCATATTTGTTCAACCCCAATCCGTTTTTAATAACTCAAGCGTACCATTAGAACTGGTTATGATTCAATGGTTTTGTCTACTAAACCATTGAAAGCATGATGGAAAGCGCAAACTTCCACCATTCTCCAATTTCCGACACAGAAATACTATATTCCATGTAAGGTTATAAGCATATCAATACGATATAATCGTAGAGGTGAGAGCTATTATCACTGAGAACATAATTTGTCAAGGTTGGTGCGAAGAATGAAATTAGCAACTAAATTAACTTGGATGATGTTCGTCGTCTTACTTCTTGTAGGATCATCCATCGGGTTTTTCGGATACCGTACAGCTTATAAGCAAGTAGACGAAGCCGCAGGTATCGAATTGGTAGGATGCGCTAATATTACAACCGGCCTGATTGACCCAGCAGACATTTCCGCATTGTTGGCAGGCGATCAAAGTAAACTGGAGGCTGTAGAGGATCGAATCGGTTGGATTGTAGCACATAAAGCTATTTTTAAAGAGGCATTCATCTTATCCTTAGACGGAAAAGTACTTGCCGCAGATTCAAGCTTCCAGGCTAGAGGTTATAAAGCAGGCGATACTTTTTATTTCCCAGCTGAAGTTAAGCAACATATCACTGAGTCCAAGCATTCCTCCTACTCCAAGGTTTATACATACGAAGGTACCTCACTTAAGACAGGTTACGGCCCCATCTATCAGGATCATGATCCATCTAAACCTATAGTTGCGCTGATGGCTATTAATTTCGATGGCTCCATAATTCAAGACCGAACTCAAGATATCATTGTTCAGCCTTTTATTATCGGTGCTTCCATTCTGGTTATAGCTATTGTGGCAGCTTATCTGTTAATCCGCCGAATGATTAGTCCGTTAACGAAGCTGTCCAAAGGGGTCAACCTTGTTGCACAGGGCGACCTTACTCATAATCCTATTTTATTCAACAGCAAGGATGAGATTGGTACATTAGCCCGTAATTTCAATGACATGACCCAAAGCCTGCGCTTACTTATTACCGAGGTCAATGAGACCTCCATGCAGGTAGCCTCCTCTTCCGAAGAGCTCTCCGCCAGTGCGCAGGAAACCAACCGGGCCGGTGAATATAGCGTCAATGTTACGATTGAACTTGCCGATACCGCGAATTCACAGCTGCAGAATATGGAGGGTGAATATAAGTCTGTACAAGACCTGTCTCGTTTCATCACAGAGATTGCAGGCAATGCAGATAACGCAATGAATAATGCGGTCAGCAACGCTAATAAAGCGCGTACAGGCCGTGAGGCAATGGATTCCACCACACAGCAGATGAGAGTCGTAAGTGACAGTATTACCGACCTAGCACTCATTATTGAAACCTTGGGTGGTTATTCCAAAGAAATTGAAAATATCGTGGGTACTATTGCCAGCATCGCAGAAGAAACCAATCTCCTGTCCCTGAATGCAGCGATTGAAGCCGCAAGAGCTGGAGAAGAGGGAAGAGGGTTTGCGGTCGTTGCCCATTCCGTACGTAAGCTTGCTGAGCGCTCAGCCCATTCCGCTGCGCAAATTGGCCAACTGGTCAACATCATCGTAAACCAGATGGATCAGGCAGGAGAAACTATGAAACGCTCTACAGAAGAGATGGAGCACGGCAGAGAAATGATTGCCACGGCAGGCCAGTCCTTCTCGGAGATTGAAATGTCTGTCTCGGGAATGGCCTCACAAAGCCAGCAGATCTCAGGAACGGTTCGCCAGCTTTCGCTGATCTCCGACCGTCTCGTTACAACCCTTCAGAATATCGTAAATGTCGCTAATCAGACGGCCAGCAGTGCAGAGACATTATCCGCTTCCTCAGAAGAACAGCTTGCCGCAATGGAGGAAGTTGAGTCTGCAGCAGCTTTCCTGTCCTCCCTAGCTGAGAAGCTGCAAATTCTGATTGAACGATTTAAGGTTTCTTAATAACAAAGGGGCTAGCATTCAAGCAGAGATATTCTGCTTAGACGCTAGCCCCTTATTCTATGTATTGAGATCATCTGCTACGATACTGCTGTATTCGCTATAAACCACTGGCCCAGCTCATGCACCGGCATTGGCCGCCCATAATAATAACCCTGCATCACTCTGCAGCCTAAGGATTGCAGCAGCTCAATCTGCTCTGGTGTCTCCACACCTTCCGCCACGACCTCCATATTAAGATTGGTGGCAATCGCAATGATATTACTGATAATGGCTTTCTTGGAATGCATCTTGCTCTTACGAATAAACACTTGATCAATCTTGAGTGTGTTAACTGGAATCTCATCTAAATTACCAAGGGATGAAAAGCCTGTCCCAAAGTCATCCAGTGATACCCTTACCCCAAGTGCCCGAAGTCTGGAGAGCTGCGCAACCGTCTCTTCCATGTTATTCATCGCAATGGACTCTGTAATCTCCAGTTCAAGGAAATGCGGCTCTAGACCTGAACGTGTGAGTGCTTCTTCTACAACATCGTATAAGCCCCCGCCCTCAAACATCCGTGCTGACATATTAATAGAGACTGCGACATTTGCTATCTCTTCCTTATGCCAAAGCATGTTCTGGCTGCATACATCATGCAGCATCCAATAGGTAATCGGGACAATCAGTCCCGTTTCCTCTGCAATGGGAATGAATTCAGCCGGGGAGATTATCCCATGTTCAGGGTGCCGCCAACGCAGCAGTGCTTCAAGACCCACGGTAACGTTCATATACGAATCCCATTTTGGCTGGTACACAACCATAAACTCGGAGCGTGCCAGCGCTTTACGAAGATCCTTCTCCAGCGACATCCGTCGCAGCTGATGGCGGTTCATCTCCTGATCGAACACACTGAATTTATTCTTACCCGAATCCTTAGAGGTATAAAGAGCTGTATCGGCTGCCTTCATTAACGCTGAGCGGTCAGTTCCATGCATAGGGGTCATACTGATCCCCACGCTTGCAGTAACATATAGCTCATTACCTTGAATGCTGTAGTATTTCTTAAGCTCATATAAAATGTGCTCTGCTTCCTCTTGCGCATCCTCCACAGTACAATCTGGAAGAGCGATCAGGAATTCATCTCCGCCCAAACGAAAGACCTTGCCCTTACTTCCTACAGAGCGTCTTAATCTTATAGCGACCTCTCGCAGTAACAAGTCGCCTATATCATGTCCAAGCGTATCATTAATCGACTTAAACCGATCCAGATCCACAAAAAATACGGCGCCAGATCTACTCCCGAAAAATTCATCTTTAAAATAACGTACCAGGCCATGCCTGTTCGGAAGATCAGTTAGTGGATCATAATAAGCCATCCGTTCCAGCACATGCCGGTCCAGAAATACAGCACCACCAGAAATCGCAAGCATAAATAGCGTTACCAAGGACACTCCCATTAAAAGAATAACATCAGTCTCCATAAAAAAAGTTGTATTGCCTAGTAGACCGTTATATTCAAAATGAGTCGCCCTTACACTCGTATAATGCAATCCAGTCACCGAAAATCCGATAAAGAGAGCAGAGTATAACTTCCAGCGGTTAAAACCCACATAGTCTTTAAACTTGTGAAATAGAAATAATCCGATAAAAGACGAGAGCATAACGAGGATTACAGCACATGTCTGAGTCCATATCTCATAATGAATCTCCGCTGCGATCTTCATGGAGGACATTCCGATATAATGCATAGCCGAAATTCCGCTGCCTAGAAGAACACCACTAACTATTAAACAACTTTTTCTTAAACGTGGCACAAACGTAATCCGGAATGCCGAATAGCAGCACAACACACCAACCAATAACGATAATACAGCCCTGCCTGGATAATAATTCACGCTAAAAGGAAAACGGCTCGCCATAATCCCTACATAATGTATCGACCATATGCCACTGCCGAGTACACATGCCCCCGATATTAACCATAAGCGACGAACTTTCCCAAACGAACGAGGGACTTGCGAGATCAGATTCAGCGCGGAATAAGCTGCAGTCGCCGCTAGCGCAAATGATAGTAAAACAATCCAAACGTTATAGTGGATTCCCATTTTATCCATTAGTTAACCTCTTCACCGGTTTTGAATACCGTAATCGCTGCAGCGTATTTCTCAAGTAAAAAATCAGTACACGAATATCAGATAAATGGAAGAGTGCGTAAAGATTATAGGTTATCCCTGAAAAGCAACTTTAGATGTATTCTACCTTGTATTCAGCCGATTGTCTAAGAAAATACTGGAATTTATACCCTTTTTTTATGTCGGCAAAAAATGTCCATATTTGACGCATTCACTCACCCCGAAAAGTTGGATATGTGACCTGTGGTTGATGGGGTTTTGGGGAAGGTCTTTCGCCATAACCATTGATTCAAAACTACCAGAACTAACAGATAGATGTAAATTCCTCCGGTAAATAAAGTGAAGACATAATGAACACCCGCCATCCCCATCAGCAAAAACATAAGCATGAAGGCGACTCCAGTGTAATCCTTTTGTTTGGCTGCCTCATAACGCTCTGAAAAAGGTAAGCTCCGGGGATAAACACGAAAGCAGATGACTGAGAAAATCAGCATGGCGAATAATACCACTACTAAATCAGGTACAATGTGCACACCGAACAACAGAATGAACAATACCGCATCTACAGCAAATAAAGGCAAGACTAGCCGTAGCAGTGCCGCCTTAAGCATCCCACGGTAAATAGGCGTGCTATCGGGTAAAGGAATCAGCCTATAAATCCAAGCTCCTTTATAACTTGTAGAGTAGCGTAACATCTGTATTACAGTCTGCATTAACATCGTGCAGAAATAGATTAACAAGTACACTTTTGAACCTTTAAGGGAACCATCATAACTATTCTGCAATATACCAAATATAAAAATAAACGGGAATGCGATAGAAAAGCCAAGTGCAGGATAGACCTTCAGCTTAAAATCGCGCTCATTCTTCATCATGGACCAAGTAACCCGAAAGAAAATCCCCTCTGCCGGTTCCTTGCATACTCTGCGCGAGAGCCACTCTGCGATCTGGCCCTTGTCTTTTCCACCGGAGCCTTGCTCCGCCAGCTTTTGCAAATTCCGTTCAAACTGTGGCATCAGCTTAATATAGGCTGCGATCAGTACAAGTGGGGTTATCAAAGCCAGCATTGAAAGAATGAAGTAATAGGGTTCTCTCGCTCCACCAAGCAACAGTTCAAACGGAGCCGCGAACCAAACCGGAAAAATAAAGTACTGCCACCAAGCAGGATGATAAGCAGCGCCAAGCTCAGTGAGGTTGAACAACCGGGAGATGAATTGATAGCCCACCATTATTCCGATCGTCAAAAGGATTTGCGTATAATTTATAATATCCTTGAGCTTCTCCCCATCAAAAAAACGCATGATCATCAGGTAGAGCAGTGCAGTTATTACGAGGATAAAACAGTCTAACAAGACAATTGTCACCGCATACATCAGAAAAAAAGCGATCCCCTGCTTAAATAGGCTGAATACCAAAGATGGACCAGTGATCGACAATGTAACTGTCCCTAAGTAGAGAAGTACGTGGATGGTTTTGGCCATATTTAAGGTGGTACGGTTGACGGGTTTGGAAAAAAGAATATTTTTATCACGTAAATCAAGCATTACTGAAGAAAAGTCAGAGATCAGGGTTGTGGAGACAAAAAACATAATGATCCCAAAGGTTAAGCTCATTTGCAGCATATAGTGATCGTTGGATAGCGTTAGCGGAATTAATATTAAACCAAATAGTAAATAAATCCACTGTAATCGCAAGGGTGAACCTTCTTTAGCGTTCTCCTTTTTCTGCATACCTGCAAGCGCTGTAGGCGTTCTTCTTCCGTCCATGGTCAGTTTGATCTGTAAAATACTCCGCATGGTGTCGTAATCGACTCCAAATCTTATAAAGGCACCCCGCAGCTTATCCAACAGCCTCAGCACGAAGAAATCAGTCATAAGAGGATACCTCTTGCTCCTGCATGACCGCAACAAATTCACCAGCGATATCACGGTATTTATCAAATCCGGTTAATTGATTGAAAATATCTTCAAGCGTCCCTTCGCGGCCTTTCTCCTTCAGCTCTGCAAAACTTCCGTCCGCCACAATATCCCCGCCATCAATCAAAATGATCCGGCTGCTGATTTTCTCAACCACATCCATGATATGTGAGGAGTAAAAAATGGTCTTCCCCCTTGCTGCCAGCGATGCAAAAATCTCCTTCACTATCATCACGCTATTAGCATCCAAACCACTCAGCGGTTCATCCAGGAATAAAATATCAGGGTCATGCAGCATGCTGGAGATAAGCAGCACCTTTTGCTTCATCCCTTTTGAGAACGAAGAAATCCGCATATCGTAAGACTTCTCCAAACCTAACAGTGTAGTTAATTTTTTGGCCTTGTAGTCCGCCTCCGCACGACCTAACCCATACAGCTCGCCAACAAAGGTTAGATACTCTCTTGCAGTGAGGCTATCATATAATTCGGCTACCTCCGGCACATAACCTATACGTTTCTTGTAAGAAACATCTCCATCGGCAATATCCTTACCGAAAATCTCCACTTTACCGTTATATCCTTCTACCAGACCGAGCATAATCTTCACCGTTGTACTCTTGCCTGCCCCGTTAGGGCCGATATAACCAATAATTTGTCCTCTATATACCTTAAGATCAATTCCCTTTAGCACCATTCGGTCTGTATAGTTCATCCATAAACCTGAAATCGCTATGACCGGATCGTCAGCTAAACCCATATCTCAGTCCCCTTTCTAGTAACTAATCAATAATGTGAAATATTACTACTTTATGTAATTACAATAATTGTATCATTTAGTAGAATCCTCTTCCATGATTTAGTCTGCTAATCTTATGTCTAGTTAAAAAAAGAGTGGCCATTAGGCCACCCACTAGAGATTTATAGCGAAAGGCAGCGCCACCGATGCCACGAAATGGCTGTTGGCACCCCCTTTATTTGAGCAAACCGGCCTAAGATCAGCGTACGTTTGGTCGGGTAGCATTTATAAGTAAGAGAGCGAGCACGCTAGCGGACACAGCTGACCTTATACGCGGCTTTTTACCACATTTGGAGTGCTAAAGGACCCCATAGTCGCTATCAGCATGAAAAACACCATAAACGCACCTTTTTCAAAGCGATAGCGTCGCTGGAGTCCGAAACTATGCCCCAAAGGCTGGAAAGCGGAAAATAACGTCATCTGGGTCCGAAAGCCGCGCCGATAATGAATGAACTGCTGAATCAAGCGGGCAAGAGGGCATGAGGGCAAGCGGACAGGGCAAGGGCAACCAGCCAGCCTGCTAACAAACAAAAAAACAGAGCAGCGATACTCCAATAAAAGAGGAACCGCTGCTCTGCTGTCTTAGTCAAACCAAGTCGCCGCATTCATAGTTGAACGCTACTTACGTGACGTCCGCTATGTCTTAGTGGCTGATTATTTGGATAGCAAATTGTAAATAACCTGTGCTGCTTCTGCTCTTGTAGTGACTTCTTTTGGATTGAGTTTACCGTTCGCTCCGGTCACTACGCCTCTCTCTACCAGCGCTTGAAGGGCTTCTTGTGCATAACCAGCGATCTGTCCAGCATCACTAAAGCCGGCAAGCGTGGCCGCTGTCTTCTCAGATGGCAGTTCACCTAGCGCTACAAGCGAGCGGTACAAGAGTGTAAATAGCTCCTGCCTAGTGATCTGAATATCTGGCTGGAATTGATTATCTCCCGAACCGGTTGCTACCCCAAGACGCTTAGCTGTAGCAAGATAATTCGTATAATACGTATTACCTGCATCTGCAAAATTATCAGCAGCAATGGCATCCGGTGTGATGTCATAAGCCTTGAGCAACAAGACGATGAACTGCCCTCTAGTGATTGCAGCATTAGGACTGTAATGTTCAGCATCCGTACCAGATGTGATACTGCGTGCTGCTAAGAAACCTACTGCATGGCTATACCATGATGCCTCTGGAACATCTGCAAAGCTCACCTGATTATATCCAATAATATATTGGGAGAAATGTGTGGTTACGAAATCTACAGTTCTCTTGGCGGCATTGTAATTTCCACGTACATTGTCCAAACTTCCAGTGCTGTTAATGTGATACACAATAACCGCATCTGACCGTTCTCCCGCTTGCAGCACATACGGTACGCTGATACGAACACTCCCCCCACCGAAGGTGGAAATCGTACTTTCACCCGCTATAACCGACAAGTCATAAACCGGTCTGTCTCCGAGAACAGCCTTGCCTTCTGCCGTTAATGACACCTTCGCGATTCTAACAATGATGTCTCCGGCATCTGAAGCTGCACTAATGCTCGCCAATGATTTGGCATCAAACGTAATCGTACCCACATTCTCATAATCAATGGTAATCTCCGCCTTCGTTCCGGCGGCTAACTCATTAATTATGCTTCTTGGAAGTATAAGATCAGCTGTTTGAGTATCCGAAGTAGCTGCAACTTTAATTTCAAGAATAGCCTTCTTCCCATCAGCTTCTGCCTTCTTAGTGAGACTCACAAATTCAGCAGCCGTTTCTTTTGTGATCGTTGCAGTAGTAACTCCTGTGGTTTTATCCGTTTTAGTTGCTGCTGTTGCTGACAGGTTCACGGTATTCCCTGCTGTTGCCGTAGCAACCAGTTGCGGGCTTGCCGATGGTGTTGGTGTAGTCGTGCTCGGTGTAGAATTGCCACCCGATCCACTTGTTCCACCTGTTCCAGGATCTGAAATAGGCACATAGGCCGGAACCACAATGTCAGTCGCTGGACTTGCCTTATAACCTTCTTTGGCTGCGTATCTCACTTGATACGTGCCCGGTATTAATCCTGTGATTTCTTTATCTGGTGCATACACATAATTAGTTACACTCGACAGCTTATATTCTAAGGCTGTCGTGGTTCCCGTAATTCTTCCATCGTTGTTCGCTGCTGAGGTAGGAGCAACTCCCTGTAACCCAGTTGGGGCTGCTTGTTCCGCAGTGAATGCTGGAACGATTACATCTGCTGCTCTACCCGCGTTAAATCCCTCTTTAGCTGCGTATCTTACCTGATAGATACCCGGCACCAATCCAACGATCTCTACATCTGATGCGTAGACATAATCGGTAACGGTAGACAGCTTATACTCCAGCGCTTTCGTAGTTCCTATAATTTTACCGTCGTCATTAGCTGCACTGGTTGGTGCTACACCTACTAATCCTGTAGGTGCCGCTTGCTCACCATATGCCGGGACTTCAACTGTAGCGTCTTTACCAACGCTGTATCCCTCTTTTGCCGCATATCGCACATTATAGAAGCCCGGAGTAAGACCAGTGATAGCCGCACCTGTTACAGGCTTATAATCAGCTTCTCCAACGCCTTTATACTCCTGTCCTTCCGCTGAACCCGTAATTTGCCCATCATCATTAGCTTCAGAAGTAGGGGCTACGCCTACCAGTCCTATCGGAGCTGCTTGTTGATGGGTGTAAGCAGGAACTTCCACACTTACGTCTTCGCCAGAATTATAAGGAATGATTGTGGGTCCAGCTGCGGAAGTTGGCCCTTGATAGCCCGATGTTGCGGCATATCTTACCTTGTAAACACCAGGTGCAAGCCCTGTGATGGCTGATCCCGAAACTGGGGTGTAAGCCTCGTCTCCAGCAAGCTTAAATTCCAATGCTGAACTGGTGCCCACAATTTGCCCATCCTTATTGTCGGCCGCAGTTGGTGCTACACCCGTAAGTCCTGCCGGCACAGCTTCGAGTCTGGAGAATATTTTATCCAGCGCTGTTGTAGTGTTATTGTATCTGGCTCCGATTGGGTAATTATCCTGCACGTAATCCGGTTGGATATTCGTCCAGCTGTACATAAGTTCAACATGCCCTAGAATCGGTGTGTTTTTGCCTCCTGCATCCTTGTTGTCCTTGTTATAAGTGAACAGATATGGAACCTGAAGTCTGTCTCCGCTCACAGTGTTTCCAAGTCCGTCTACATAACTAATTACAGTTGGTTTAGCAGCTGTATTGTTTTCGGTCTTGATATTGGTCAGATAAGTACGAACCAGATCAACATAAAGCTGCGCATACGGATGATTGGTGGTTCTAATCTGAAGCTCATTATTATTATGCGGATTCGCACTGCCCTTAGTGCCGCTGTTGTTATTAGGCTCAGCAACGGTCACACCAGCATCCAGCTTAGTGTCGAAGAAGTAGATCTTATGGATATTATGTTTTTTGGCATATTCGTTGATATATTTAATCACCGCTTGCGTGTTAGGGCACCACGAGCCGCCTAACAAAATCGCATAGTTTCCCTCACTCGCTAAAATTTGCTTCAGCTGATGATAGGTCACATGTTCATAAACAAGCGTGCCATCCGCTTCGTTGAAGATCGTAGGTTTGCCCTCATTTTCCCCTTCATAGTTCTTATTAAATGCAGCCTTGATATAAGCCGACTCGTCGATAGTGTCATATCGGGAAGCGGCACCCAGCACCTCACTTACTGATGTTTTATACGCATTAACCTTCGCCGCATCAAGTGTTCCGTTCGTCAGGAACTCATTCCACGAATAGCTCTTATCCAGATAGGATACGACAGGAGCACTATTTCCCTGTGCATCCTTGTGATCCTTGTTGTATACCAATAAGAATGGAGACTCGAGCTTGTTAGCAGTCACAACTTCCCCGTTTTTATTGGTATAGCTGACATTGCGTTCTGGATCATCTTTGGAAGACAGATTTAAATTCTTCAAATACTTGTTGACCAGATCAACATATTTATAGGCAAATTTATTATTGCTGTCTGCAATCTGAAGGGTGTCCCCGTCCAGCTTAGTATCAAAGTTATAAATCGTTGAGATGCCATATTCCTTGGCTGCCTCGTTGATAAAGCCGATATCGGCCTGTGTATTCTCACTCCAAGCGCCGCCAACCAGAACAGCGTATGTGCCTTCACTCTCAAAAAGATGAACGATATCTTCATATGTCGCTGTTTTAAATACATGGTTAGCATCATTTAGACGGTCATAGACATGACTGAAATAGTCAAACTGGTTAACGCCGCCTTGGGAAGAGGTTATCGCCTCTGCGGTATCCGGATTAGCATAAGCTCTTCCTGCCTGAGTAGGCAGGATTAGCAGGGAGGCTGCCAGCAGCAGCGTTACAATTTTTTTGAAGGTTAATGGTCGTATCATTATGTGCACCTCGCCTTAAATAGGTTTATGGGATGAATGGGCTGAAAGGAATCCTGAATGAGCCTGCTGCTCATCAAGGACAAACCTCTTCCTCAGCGGCTGGTGCCGGTGCGGGTGCCTGAACCGTTTCCACTGGAGCAGCTGCTGGCGCGCTGACTGTGGATGCAGGTGCAGAAGACGATGTTTTCGGTTGAGAAGACTCAACTACCGGAGCCGGGGTCGCCTTAACTACCTCTGTGGTAGAGAAGGTTATAGCCTTTTTGGAAGGTGTCTCCGTTGCTTTTGCTACGGGAGCTGCGGTTTCCTTAGGCTGTTCAGATACAACAGGAGCGGCAGTCGGCTGAACGGCTTTAGCGGTTACGTTTGCTTTTGGAGCAGTCGTAGGCGCAGCAGTTGGCGCAGGCGTTGCTGCGCTGGTTTGCGGTTTAACAGATGCAGATACCGTTGTTGCAGCTGTTGCTGTCTTAGCGGTGTCCGCAGCCGGGGAGGCAGCTGCTTTAGGCTGAGCTGCACCCGCTTCTGGAGCTGCTGAAGCCACAACCTTCGCCGCAGAATCAACAGCTGCGGCTGGGGCCGTAGTCGCTTTTGCCGTGACTGTCTCAGCTGCTGGAGCCGAAGCTTCCGGCTGGACAGCTTCTGTTACAGGAGCTGCAGTAGCTTCTGCCTGAACAACAACTGCTGCCGCAGAAGTAGCTGCTGGTAAAGCTGCTGCGGTTACTGCTGTATTACTACTCTCTTGAATGGGTGCTGCCTCTGCTGTTTTTTTGTTAGCGGATACTGCGGCATACGTCAATGCGGAGAAGACGATAGCGGCGGCAACCAAAGAGATCGAAAGCTTTTTCATATGTGTACCATCCTTTTCAAATAAAATAAGAAACCCCTTCACTACATTCTTGTACCTTAAATCCGTAACTCTCCCTTCTCTAAAGTAAAAAAAAAGAGACTCAACGGGACGCAATTTACGCGTCTTTCGTTGAATCTCCGGCTGTCCAGTCGATTCCAATTGGCTTGTGATTAAGTTCCATATTATTCATGCCATAGTGCCTTGTCAATCAATTTTTATTTTTCACATGGTTTTTATCGGAATTAATTATTTTTAACATATAATTACATTGACTTTACTATAAATTCTATATAGATTGATCTCAATAGGATTAATCACATTAAAAAACTAGGTTTAAGGGGGTATTGGTAGTGAACATAGATAACAACTTATTATCCGCCATCGAAACGAACTGGTATGGATTTGTCGCTTCCATATTTGTGTTTGCAATTTTGTTTCTACTGGCACGTAAACGAATTGGATTTGGCACCCGGGTACTCATCGGACTTGGCATCGGACTTATTGCCGGTATATTCTTTCAGTACTTCGATTTAGAGACCAAAGCTATTAGCACATTCGGCAGCATTTATGTCAGCTTGATCCGCATGCTCGTCATTCCTTTAGTATTCGTACTCGTATTAAACAGCATTTCTTCCTTAACCAATCTGGAGTATCTACGCAAAATCGGGATCAAAACCTTCGCCTGGTTCCTCGGAACAACGGGCATCGCTTCTATTATCGGCCTATCCGTTGCGCTGCTGTTCAATCCCGGCCAAGGTATACAACAAGATGTACCCGCAGATTTTGCAGCCCGTGAAATCCCGACCTTCTCCCAGGTTATTCTGGATCTTGTTCCCTCTAACCCTGTTAATGAAGCAGCTACGGGTAAGGTTGTGCCTCTACTCATTTTCGCGATCTTCCTAGCAGTGGCTATAATCAAGATTGGCTCCAAGAAACCGGAAGCCGTCAAGCCTGTACGTGATCTTATTGAATCCCTGACACTGATACTGCATCAGGTTGTGAAATTCATTATTCGCCTGACGCCTTATGGCGTATTCGCACTGATTGCCGGAATCACCGCACGTTATGGCTGGGAGACGTTGCAGGAGCTAGGCAGCGTAATTATAACCTCGTACGTAGCAATGATTATACATTTTGTACTTATCTTTGGCGGATTGGTTCTATTAGTAGCGAAGGTGAATCCAATTCGTTTCTTCCGCAAAGTATATCCAACCATTACCGTTGCCTTCACAACCAGAAGCAGCTACGCAACCCTACCGGTCAATCTAGAAGTGATTACGAAGCGGCTTCATGTCTCCCCGCGGATCGCGAGCTTTATCGCACCGTTAGGGGCATCTGTGAACTTTAATGCGTGCGGTGGGATTTGGCCAGCTATTGTGGCTGTATTTACCGCCCAAGTATTCGGTATTGATCTGAACTGGACCGACTATATTACACTGGTATTAGTAAGTATTATTTCTTCCATTGGTGTAGCTGGCGTACCTGGACCAGCCGTAATCTCCACCACAGTAGTCTTAACTGCTCTCGGCCTGCCGCTTGAAGGAATCGCTATCGTTGCAGGTGTTGAAGCGCTCATCGATATGGGCCGTACCGCTGTAAACGCAACTGGAACAGCTGTAACAGCTCTGTTAGTAGCTAATTCCGAAGGTGAATTTGACCGCGAAGCGTTTAATAGCAATGATGACGATGATATTCTCTTGAGCACCGTTTAAAAGCTGAAACTGTAAAAACCTCCGGAAGCTGCGTAAAGCAGAGCGCCCGGAGGTTTTTTTTGCATAGATTCCTATTGGATTCATCTTCTTATAGCATACTAATTCTTTCCCGCTTTTTAGCAGAAGCTAGACAAGTCTCGATCAATTGCATGCCCAGCACTGCATCCTCAGGTGCAAATAATTTTTTTCCTGTAAATACTGCGGCGGCAAAATCATCGACCTCCCGTGTATAGGGATTCGCCCCGGTGGCATCAACCCGTCTTACCCCTTCTCCCGTATGCACAAAAAATTCAGCGTCCTCATCTCTAGCATTAAAAGGCATAGGCACTTCAATCATTCCATCGGTCCCCAGAATCTCTAACAGCTGGCGGTTATATGCCCACATCCCGCAATCAAAAATCAGGCTTAGCCCCTTCGGAAACTCTACCAGTCCTGAAGCCATCATATCTACGTTGTCATGCTCCGGAGAGAACATAGCATGTACTGTTACGGCTTCTGGCTCAGCTCCGAACAGCAGTCGTGCTGCACTTAGCGGATAACAGCCGATATCATAAAGCGAGCCACCGCCCCAAGCGGATTTAAAGCGAATATTAGAGGTGTCTGTAGCGTCATTATAAGTAAAAGTGCCTCGAATGGAGCGTAATTCGCCAATTTCTCCGCTAGCGATAATCTCTTGCAATTCCGCAATCCGAGGATGATGCCGATACATATAAGCTTCTGCCAAATGGACTCCAGCATCATTACAAGCTTTTACCATCTCAGCCGCTTCTTCACTGTTCAGCGCGATCGGTTTCTCACATAAGATATGTTTGCCAGCTTCCGCCGCACGGATTACCCATTCCCGATGGAGGTGATTTGGCAGTGGAATATACACCGCATCAATATCCTTATCCGCCAGTAATTCCTCATAGCTGCCGTAAGCTTTATCTATTCCGAACTCTGCGGCTACAGCGCTGCTTTTTTCTAAACCGCGACTGGCTACCGCTGTAATCATTCCCGTCTCCGAATCCATTATAGCCGGCATCACTGAACCTGTCGCAATCTGCGCGCAGCCCATGATTCCCCAGCGAAGTTTTTGCACCATCGTTGCTAACCTTCTTCCTTATAGATTACTTACTATACTTAAAGCCACCTTATCATAGAATGAAACGTTTCTCTAACAGAAAGAAGCCTGCAAATTGCAAAAAAACAGTGCCAAAAGGAGCTCCAACCCCGATAGACACTGCTTTTTTATAAAATATGAATGTTTATATTAGTGCATTCAACAGCACAGCCGCACCCAGCACAACTATACGCGCAAGGTTCATCAATACGAAGTTTTTGACGGCAAGAATAAAGGTACTCGCCTTCTCCTGTTTCTCTGTGAACAAGGCAATATTTCGGCGAAGCGGGATCAGCGTAAGTAGAATCAACAGAACCAGAATAGGGTTAATCCCTAAGATCAGCAGCACTACAAGATCCAGATAAGAGACATAGTAGAGATATTTAAAAAGCACAAGCGCATTGCGGCGGCCAATGTACACCGGAAGCGTGTACCTGCGATTCTCCACATCCTCATCAATATCACAAATATTATTAGCGAGCATAATCCCTGCGATCCCCAAGATAGCGGGTACGGAAAACCAGAAAAGGTACAGCACTTCCACGATGTTGATATTCAAGCTGACCCAGCCGTTCTGAAGCAGCAGTGAAACCACATGCTCATCCGTATGGATATAGGCAGAGATAAAAATAATAACAAAGCCCATAAACAAACCCGAAAACAGCTCACCTAACGGCATACGCGAGATGGGAATCGGCCCGAACGAATAAAGTATACCGATCAAGAACGACAGTCCACCCAGCAAAAAGACCAGCAAACCCGTCTGAGTGACAAGCGCAATCCCGCCCCCTGCTGCCAGCGCCAGCAAAATAACAATCGTCGCCACGACGGTGCGCTCTTTTAGCTTAAAATGAACAATCGGATTATGCGTTTCGTAGCCGTAGCCGTGGGTTTTGGAGGCTTTTTTGAAATCGTAATAGTTGTTAATCGCCGTCGTCGCCATATCGAAGCTAAGCAAAGACACGAACATCAATCCAAAACGCAATACGTAAAAATCCTCAAACCGGTACAGGGCATACAACGTTCCCATTAGAAACGGAATAATACTGGCTACCTTCGTCGGCAGCTCCACAAATCTTAGAAAGCTTTTAATATTCACACCATACACCCTTATCTGTCAAATGAGCCTGCAAGGCATTACTGTTCAGTTGTTGTAACCGTCACCGGGGACCATTCTGCAATAACTGTTTGTCCATGTACAGACACACTGCCTTCAGGACTCAGATCCTTCTCTGTCATAATTCCGAGCGCTACAGTGAAGTTATTGAATTTAAGCGGTATATTTTTCTCGCGGCGTACTTCCTTGCCGTTCAAATAGAATACAGCCTCATCATTGCCGCGGTGATAGGTAATACGGTACGTATTGAATTCCCGTGGTTTGAAATCCGTATCTTCTTTAAAGATGCAGAAATATTTCGTTCCAGTGCTTTCTGGCACTTGTACACCCGGGAATGGCAATATACCATATACACTAGCGTATTTGTCATTTCCCGCGAAGAAATCAAGCGCAGCGCCTGTCGTGAAATCCAGCAGGTTCAGCGATACATATCCATCATACAGATCTCCAGGTGCAGTTCCTTGTGTACGGCAACGAATTTGCAGCTCAATGCTAATCTCTCCAGCTTCCGGAATCTCCACTGGCTTGGCTGAATAATACATGTGCTTGGCATTGTCCAGAATTTGCACTTGATGGTTCTCACGAGATAACTTCGCACGTACATACAAGGTATCATTACGAACGATAACTACAGCCTCCGGCTCACGGTAAGCCCAAAATGATCCGTCAGGCAGTGTAAATCCACCCGTCTTCCAGACCTTTCCTTCTTCTAAAATGGAGTGGAAATCCCCAAGAACCATGCGATTGCCTTTAACTTGTTGTTCTTCTGCCGTCAATTCCTTGTCCTTCTTTTCCATGAAAGCTCACTCCTTCTGTAGTCCATCTATTAGTATCAGATCAAGCCTTGAATTAATAAAGTTATTGCCATTACTACTCCGCAGCGTACGGAGGCTTTTTGTGAAGCACCCATCAGCGGGATATAAGCCGGCGAAGCATTATGTTGCTTGAGACTACTGTAAATGCGCAGCGGCCAGAAAGCTGTAACCAGCGCCAGCAGTGCGTAAACAGGAAGTACACCCAACAGCACACAGACTATCACCGAAGCGTAACCAGTAAAAAGAAGTACACGTGAGAATACAAGTGCCTTTTGTTCTCCCCATACTACAACAAGCGTAAGCTTACCCGCCTGCTCATCCGCTTTCCAATGTAGGAAATGGTGATTAAACAACAATAATGTAGTTAAAAATCCGACAGGCAGCGAGAGAATTACAGGCTTCATGCTAAACTGACCGGTTTGTACGAAATAGGAGCCTAATACAGGCATAATCCCAAAAGCAATAAAAATGGCCATCTCACTATAGCCTTTGCCGCGATAGCCATAACGCAGTGGCGGAGCCACATAGAAATAAGCGATTAAAGCACCAACAAGTACAAACCAAAGGATATTCCAACCGCTATATATACTAAGGATCCCACCACAGATAAGGGCAATCGCCAGCATACTCCAGGTCATCCTTGCATAAAAAGGCTCCGAGAGGATTCCACCTGTCAGTAGCCCGGAGTTTGTGCTGATTTCACCAGCGGAATTCTTTGCTTCTGTATCGGTTCCGTTGCGGAAGTCCCACAGATCATTCACCATATTGGAGAACAAATGCGCCGAAATCGCCCCTATTAAGGTAAGAATAAATAAAACCGGATGGAATGTCCCTTCCCATACATATGCCCCAACGGTCCCCAAAACAATCGGGATGAGCATAACAGAAAAACTCCAAAACCGGGTCGCCTTGGTAAATAATGTCCATTTGTTCACTTCAAGCTTACCGCCTTTTTCATATGATTTGATAATAATTATCACTGACTATTATACATCAATTTTCAATAGATTGTGAAGATTATCACTGCATATAATGTCTATTCTTGACATAATACTTCCGTTTGTTTGGTTAAGTATCTTGATAATGGAAGATAAAAATGTAAACAATTCCTTATTTCACGCAGGACCCCTATTTTACGACAAAAAATGAGTGTTGTTTTATAGGCAAGCACATACCGATATGATATGATAGGCAAGCCTATGAACAGCACCCCTTACGGGCTGTTTTTAAGAGCGTAAAACTATATATAATAATGGAGGCTTTTACTGTCATGTCAGCGCAATCCCCTAACACCCAATCTGTCAAAATCGTCACTGCCGACCCTAGCGCCATCGGGCTATTCGGACTGGCTATTGTCACATTGGTCGCTTCTTCACAGAAGCTTGAATTTACAACAGGACTTAGCTACGTTATTCCTTGGGCTATCTTCCTGGGAGCATTCGCGCAGCTATTCGCCGCCATTCAGGATGCTAAGCACAACAATACCTTTGGTATGACCGCCTTTGGCGCCTACGCTTTCTTTTGGTTCGGCATGGCTAGCAGCTGGCTAATCAAGCTTGGCGTATTTGGTCCAACGCTTGCGGAGGCTGTAGATCCTAAGCAGCTCGGATTTGTATTTCTGGGTTACTTGATCTTCACACTCTTTATGACGATTGGTGCCGTTGAGGCAAATAGAGTTCTGCTTATCATTTTTGTATTGATAGATTTTCTCTTTATCGGACTAACCTTTGATTCCTTTGGGATCGCTCCAGAATTCTTCCATAAGCTAGCTGCTTGTGCTGAGCTTGGTATTGGTATCGTGTCCCTTTACGGATGTGGAGCATCCGTGCTAAACGCTCATTTCGGCCGCAGCTTCTTACCGATTGGAGCTCCGCTGGGCATCTTCAAAAAATAGAAATTGTTCTGATCTGAAACTAATACTTTTGCAAGCCGAAAGGATGCTGAGACTATGCATGTCCTGTCCTCTTCTGAATTAGCGGTAACTGCTATTTTCGCCCTTATTCTCGCAGTTATTGCCTATCTGATCATTCGGAATATCCCGAAGATGGTTGGCGATATTGCGGCTTTTCGCAAAAGAACACTGGTTTGGACCCAAGTTTCACTAGTACTAACGGTGCTTCAGTTGAATTTTAAAGCAGGCGATTGGCGCTTTTCTATCGTCCTTGGACTCATTGTGTTATTTACCGGAGCTATTTGGCTGTCCGCCCGTTATTACGACATCAGTCGCAATGCAGGTCCAGAATCTAAAGATCCTGAAGTACATTAGTAAATCTCAAGCTCCCGAAAGGGGGCTTTTTTTTATAATTTCAGAAAGCTTCTTCGCATAGTTCTCCCCACCACAACCATACTAATGACATTCTAATAAAAGTAACGGGAGGATTATCAGGGTGAGCAAAAAAATCAATCTGCTAATGTTCAGTGGGGAATACGACAAAGCGATGGCTGGACTGATCCTAGCAAATGCCGCAAGAGATATCGATGTCGAGGTTACTATGTTTTTTTCATTCTGGGGTCTATTTTTGGTGCGTGATCCGGAGAAAATGACTCTTGAGGACAAGAGTATCTACGAGAAGCTGATGGATGTTATTACACCGAAGGGCCCTGGGCAGCTGCCGCTCTCTCATCTGAACTTTAGCGGGCTGGGACGAATGATGCTGGAGGAAATGATGGAGGAACAAGGCGCACCGAAGCTGATTCATTTTCTAAAAGGGGCTCGTAAAAAAAACATCAAATTCTATGCCTGCAAGCTCTCTGTGGAGATCATGGGCTTTAAGCCCGAGGAACTGCTGCCAGAGGTCGAAATCATTGATGCTGCGGCATATTTAAAGGACGCTTTAGAAAGTGATGTACAGTTATTTATTTAAAGTCTGACTAGGCTTTAACCCAATCCCCCATGCAGGCATATACTGTTGCCATAGAAACTACTGGCACGCCGAAAATACACCCCATTAACTTAACACTGACGGCGTACGGGCTGGAGGGAATATCCGTGCTAAACATCATCCACGCCTCTTCTGCAGAGACGCCCGCTTCATTACAAGACCATTTTAATACTTTTCGTGGTCACACCATCGGCATTCGGCATCAAATCAACACCCCTTATGGCAGACAGCCGCTTCTGTATGCCGATTGGACCGCAAGCGGGCGCTTATATGAACCGATCGAACGCAAGTTGCAGGAAGCCTTCGGTCCCTACGTCAGCAATCCACATACAGATTCCAACACCACCGGACTAATCATGACGCAGGCTTATAATGAAGCTCGCCAAATCATTAAGAACCATGTAAATGCTGGCCCTCAGGATGTACTGCTCTTCTGCGGCAATGGAACAACAGGAGCCGTGAACAAGCTGCAGCGTATCATGGGATTAAGGCTCCCGGAATGGCTACTGGAACATAATAACCGTGCACTGGAAGACCGCCCCGTTATCTTCACCAGCCATATGGAGCATCATTCCAATATTCTTCCTTGGCAGGAGGGACTTGGTGACGTCGTTACCATTCCCGCCGGAAAGGACGGAAATATTGACCCTCAACAGCTTGAAGACCAGCTGCGACTGTACCCCAATCGCCGTTTCAAGATTGGTTCATTTACAGCTTGTTCTAATGTGACTGGAATTCAGACGCCTTACGCAAAGCTAGCGGCTACTATGCATCGTCATGGGGGCGTATGCTTTGTGGATTTTGCCGCCAGTGCTCCCTACGAGCCTATCAATATGCACCCACCTTCCCCACTGGAGAAGCTTGATGCGATCTTTTTTTCTCCGCATAAATTTCTGGGTGGGCCGGGCACAAATGGCGTTCTAATCTTTGATGAAGCGCTGAGCAATGGACGTATTCCTGACGAACCGGGTGGAGGTACAGTAGCCTGGGTCAACCCTTGGGGAGGACGCCGCTACACTAATGCGATTGAGATGCGGGAAGACGGGGGAACACCGGGGTTTTTACAGGCTTTTCGCACGGCACTTTGCGTGAAGCTGAAGGAGCAGATGAATGGAAACGGTCAATATATGGTGATTAGAGAACACGAGCTGTGTCAGGAATTAATGGCAGGACTCCGCAGCATCCCGGAGTGCGCGCTGCTGGCCGGAGATCATACAGAACGTCATGGAATCGTCTCTTTTACACTTCGTGATATCCATTACAACCTCGCTGTTCAGCTGTTGAATGACCGTTTCGGCATACAAGCTCGAGGCGGCTGCTCTTGTGCAGGTCCATACGGACATTACCTTCTTGGATTAGGGTGGACGCAATCCGCTCAGATTGCCGGAGCGATCATGAGCGGCGACCAATCCTTCAGACCAGGGTGGATTCGCATCTCCCTACATCCCATTATGACTAATCAGGAAGTAGAGAGAATTGTATCCGCTGTAAGGAGTATTGCGACCCATGTCCAGCAATGGAAGCAGGACTACCTTTACGATACTTCCACGAACAGCTGGAATCATATCTACGCGCAGCATTCACCCGAGATGAAGCTCCAAGAACTCTTCACCATGTAACAATCTAACTTATCACACGTTGCCCTTCACCATGTCCAAATCGGCAGCACTGGCATTGGAGATGACCTGTTCTACATTTTTGCAGCCCGGAATTACACTGGTTACTGCGGAATGCTGGAGACACCAAGCCAAAGCCCACTGCGCCATATCCAGACCTGACGGCACTTCAGTAGCAGCAATTTCTGCTACTGCGCGCAGCTGCTTTTGTCTTACATCCTCTTTATGGTTAGCTCGCACATCACCCTGAGCAAAAACCGCATCTGGCTTATACTTGCCGCTCAAATAACCACTGGCTAACGGAACGCGAGCTAACACACCTAATTGATGCTCGATGCACAGCGGAAGAATCTCTTCTTCAGGTTGACGATCCAGCCGATTATATACTACTTGTATGGCCTCTGCTTGCACATCCGCTGCCGCAGAGGTCTGGTGCACCCCCGAGCCCGATGCACTGATCGACACGCCCAAATGACGGATTTTGCCGGCTTGCTTCTGTCTGTCGAGCATACTCCACAGCTTATCATTATCGAATTGCTCATCCGTTCCGGAATGGAATTGATAGAGGTCAATATACTCTGTTTGGAGTGCGCGGAGGGAGTCGTCTAGCTGCTTAAGCACATCCTCAGCACGCCATAGCTGTTCCCGCTGCAAATGCCCCTGAAAATGATGGCCAAATTTCGTAGCTACAACCCAGTCCTCGCGTTTGCGGCGCGCCAGATAATCCCCGATGAACTTCTCCGACAAGTGATCTCCGTAACATTCTGCCGTATCAATCAGATTAATACCCAGCTCTCCAGCCTTATCCAGCATGGCATCGACTTCAACCTGAGTGAAATCCTTGCCCCACTCTCCGCCAAACTGCCAAGTCCCTAGGCCAATCACCGAGACATTCATTCCTGTACTGCCAAGCTTACGATATTTCATCATCATTTCCTCCTTTATTCTATTTAAATTTAGGGATTCAAGTTAATTCTGACTCTATGCTAAGCTATCTTGTTCCCATCCTGTGCTGTTCTAGCAAAACGCGCTTCGATGGCTTTGACTCCCCATAACGACAGCCCGATAAACAACAGAACATAGATAATCTCCCACGGCTGGCGAATGAAACGTTCCAGATCGTTGCCAATGTATGAAACTGCGAATACCATAATCGCTTTGCCTACCGTGAGCGCAAGAAGATACGAACGGAACCTCATCCCGGCAAGCCCCGCTGCCATATTAATCACAACAAAAGGTCCTACCGGAAATATACTAAGCAGAAAAACATAGCTAAATCCGCTTTGCCGCACCCACGTCATGCTTTTGGCTACTTTGGGCCGCGCTGCCCATTTTCGTAAATAACGATGGGAGGCTACTTTGCGGATAATCCAAAAGGTAGTCACACAGCCTGCAACCAGACCGATCCAAGAATACAAAAAACCTAACCATAAACCATATACGGCCCCATTTAACCCTACGATCGCAATAGTTGGCAGTGGTGGTATAAATGATTTCATAAACGTTAACGCAATGCCCGGAAAGGGCCCAAACGAACGATATTGTTCAAGCAGATGCCGCAGATTATCCTCTGTCAGCCAAGACATAATATCAAGAAAATACATAACCAGCTGATCTCCTCATCCGATTGGAATTCTTAACACTTGGTCTCAATTATACACGAAGTTACGTTTATTCCTACAGTGCCGCCAATATAGAGTGAGCAACCGGGACTAATTAAATGACAGGGAGAAAATTCTTCGTTACTATAGACAAAAATACATATTAGACGGGGGCATAAGGTTATGATCATTCATTCAGAAACGTTGGATCTGCAAACTACCACTGAGCAGGATTTAGCGTTCGTTCTAGCCATTGAACAAAGTGAGCTTAATCGTGCCTATATCGGACAGTGGAGTAAAGACGAGCACATTACGGCTATCCATGATCCAGATATCCTGCATCTTACAATTTGGGAGAGGTCCGGGAAAAGAGTCGGCTATATCATCGTAACAGGACTTCAAGATATTCATCTTACCGTTTGTATTAAACGAATCGTCATCCATTCCAAGGGCTTTGGGTATGGCAAACTGTCGCTTCGTCTCGTGAGCGACTGGATCTTCCAGCACACCGAGACGCATCGGCTATGGTTGGATGTTAGAGATCACAACCACAGGGCTCGCCATGTCTATGAAAGCTGTGGCTTTACACTGGAAGGGACTCTACGTGATTGTATGAAGGTTGAGGGACATTTTGAATCTCTGCATATCATGTCCATATTACGGTATGAGTATATAGAGCGTGAGCAGCAGCGACAGAAATAGATTAGGGAAATCCTCCCTGATCTTTGGTCTTTCAGGTGCCTATAACTGCAAATCAGGGAAAACTTCCCTAATATTCAGCGAATTTGAGCAAAATCGGCGTATTTCAGTAATTTTTAGGGAGGTTTTCCCTAAATCGTCTATTCGGGGACCCTAATCAGCCACTTTTTAGGGAGGTTTTCCCCAAAAAGTGTATGCCGCGATGATAATCGGCTATTTTCAGAGAAGTTATCTCCACGCACCCTTTCAGGAACACAATAAAAAGCCGAGCAGTAGGCCCCCTATCCTGCGCAGGCTCACTACTCAGCTTTCAATTCCATTTCCCTCAAACCTCTCCACTGTAACAACCCGCCTGCTCACCTTCCGCCCTCAGCCCCGCAACCACAAGGGTTGTCACGTACTTACGGGCATCCGCTGTCAGCAGTAACAGCTCTACCGAGCTTTTAGCCGGCTCCCCTCTGACAAACTTTATTCGGGCACCGTCCAAATCCTCTTGGATGCCGGCAATCGTATATCCTTTAAAAAGCAGCCCATCAATCTCCTGCTGTTCTTTGGCATATTCCGCAAAAGCAGACATTAGACTACACCTCCGCTGATTTCTGCCTTAGAAGGAAGAGGAGCCTCCGCTGCAAAACGTTTGCGTTTCAAATATTTTCCCGAACCTGCTTTGCCGACAAATTGTTTGTCACGAATAACAAATTCGCCTCGACTGAGAACAGAAACAGGCTCTCCCTTCACTTCAAAGCCCTCAAACGCATTATAATCTACGTTCATATGGTGCGTGTCCGCAGAAAGGGTTCTTTCTACAGAAGGATCAAAAATGACCAGGTCAGCGTCACTACCTACTGCGACCGTGCCTTTTTGCGGATACAAGCCAAACAGCTTGGCGCTAGAGGTAGCAATAATGTCTACGAATTTGTTCAATGAGATCCGGCCTTTCTGCACACCTTCCGAATATAGAATTGTAAACCGGTCCTCAATGGTCGGCCCACCGTTCGGGATTTTGGAGAAATCGCCCAGCCCCAGATCCTTTTGTCCTTTGAAATCAAACGAGCACTGGTCAGAGCCAATCGTCTGCAAGCTGCCGCTCCATAACGCATCCCACAAAACATCCTGATTCCACTGCTCACGCAGGGGCGGAGACCACACGTATTTAGCACCTTCGAAATTAGGCTTTTCCAGTGCCGTCTGATCCAGCACTAAATACTGTGGACAAGTCTCGCCGTAGACGCGCAGTCCCTTTTTACGCGCTTCAGCAATCTTCCAAGCAGCTTCCGCACAGGTCACGTGTACAACATACAGCTGAGAATCTGTCAGTTCGGTTAGATAAGCTGCGCGTCCCGTAGCTTCACCCTCCAGCTCCGGCGGGCGGGTCAGCGCATGAAAGATCGGATCAGTGTTGCCTGCGGCCAAGGCCTGCTCAACAAGATATTCAATGACATCTCCATTCTCCGCATGCACCATAACGAGTGCACCTTCTTTTTTCGCAGCTTGAAGGGTCTTAAAAAGTGTGCCGTCATCCGCCTGAAAAGTATTCTTATAAGCCATAAATACTTTGAGCGAGGTAATGCCTTCATTCTCAATTATCTCCGGAAGCTCACCCAGTACTTTATCGTTTAATTCTGAGACCATAAGGTGGAAGCTGTAATCAATCACCGCTTTATCCTGCGACTTATGATGCCATGTATCTACGGCTTGCTGTAGCGGTTGTCCTTTGGTGGTTAAGCAAAAATCAATGACTGTGGTCGTTCCGCCATATGCAGCCGCAATAGTTCCCGTCTCAAAATTATCAGCTGTAACCGTGCCGCCAAAAGGCATATCCAGATGGGTATGAGGATCAATGCCTCCAGGAAAAACATAACACCCCGAGGCATCTATAATTTCCGCACCAGGGACATCCAAATGAAGGCCAATCTCCGTAATAACCCCGTTTTCAATCGCCACATCGCCTGTATAAGTATCTGCTGCGGTAACGATGATGCCATTTTTAATAATCTTTTTCATCCTTACACCACCTCCACTTCCGAATAGGTGCCATTCAAACTGCCGATCACTTTCTGCCGCTGATTCCAGGTCAGTGGAGCTGCCCCGGTATCCACTGGAACCATATCGATCGCGCCGTCTGCTGGACAGACAATAGAACAAAGATTACAACCTACACAATCTTCCTCGCGGACCTGTAGAATAGCTTTCCCATCTGCATTAGTTAACATATCAATACACTGATGTGAAGCATCTTCGCAGGCAATATGGCATTTATTACAGTTGATGCAGTTGTTCTCATTAATACGGGCAACAACCTTATAGTTGAGATCCAGATCACCCCAGTTGGAGTACCGGGATACCGATTTACCGATTAACTCTGTTACAGAAGCCAAGCCTTTGTCATCCAAATAGTTGTTCAGGCCATCGATCATTTCCTCTACAATCCGGAAGCCATGATGCATGACCGCTGTACATACTTGAATGCCCGTAGCACCCATCAGCATGAATTCAACAACATCCTGCCAGGTCGAAATCCCTCCAATACCGGAGATAGGAATGCCTACTCCCCGGTCACGGGCACACTCGGCCACCATACTAAGCGCAATTGGTTTCACAGCCGGCCCGCAGTAACCGCCATGTGCACCCTGACCCCCAACATTCGGAATTGTGTTCCAGCTATGAATATCTACACCAGCAAGACTGTTGATCGTGTTGATCATACTAATTGCGTCTGCTCCACCCTTAACCGCATGGCGGGCAACGACGGTGATATCCGTAATATTAGGCGTCAGCTTCACAATCACCGGGGTCGTTGCAACTTCTTTTACCCAGGTGGTCTGTGCCTGCACCAGATCAGGCTGCTGCCCCGAAGCAGCGCCCATTCCACGCTCAGCCATCCCGTGCGGACAGCCAAAATTAAGTTCCAGGCCGTCTACACCCACATCCTCTACCCGCTTAACAATCTCATGCCATTTATGCTGCGTTGGTTCTACCATCAGGGAGGCTATAATCGCATGATTAGGGAATCTTTTTTTCGTTTCATAGATTTCCTTCAGATTAACTTCAAGCGGACGGTCGGTGATCAGTTCAATATTGTTAAAGCCCGCGACCCGTTGCCCATTGAAATTTACTGCCGCAAAACGCGATGAGGTATTAATGATCGGATCGCCGAGCGTCTTCCACACCGCACCGCCCCAACCTGCTTCAAAGGCCCGCTGCACTTGATAACCTGTATTCGTAGGCGGCGCGGAGGCCAGCCAGAACGGATTCGGTGATTTGATTCCTGCGAGATTAATACTTAAATCTGCCATGATGTTCCCTCCCTGTCATGTAAAATCCAATTTGATTTCTACGCTCAGCCCGCTGATCTAACAACGACCTCCTGCTGGCCTGAGAATTGTTTAACAATCGCATGGGCTGCATCTTTTCCCTGCTGTGCCGCTGACACAACCATGGCCTCACCCTTACCTGAACCAAAAATAATGTCCCCAGCGGCATAAATCTGCGGATCGGAGGTTTGGCAGGTGACCTCATCCACCTTAACAACCCCACGGTCATGCATAAGACCTAAGGAATCTATTAGATCCAGACGACGCTTTTGACCAATAGCTATTACAACCGCATCTACAGGAATCAAGAACTCAGAACCCTCGATCGGCATAGGTATTGGACGCCCATCTTTGCCCAGCTCCTCCGTCAGCTTCATCTGCACACATTCCAGTGCGGTTACATTCCCAAGCTCATCACCCACGATACGTTTCGGTAAGGTAAGCCAGCTGAACTCCACACCTTCCTGCTTCGCGAATTCATATTCAAAGTCATATGCCGTCATCTCTTCGCGGGTCCGGCGGTAGACCATTTTCACATTGGTGGCTCCCAGCCGCACTGAGCAAGTCGCTGCATCAATAGCCGTATTCCCTGCCCCAATGACAGCGACCCGCTGACCCATCAGCTCTAGCAGAGGAATGCCCGTCTTAGTAGATTCTACAAGCGCAATAGCGTCATAAACTCCAGCCATTTTTTCACCTTCAATCCCTATTGGAGGCACATATCCCATACCCGCTGCCAAAACGATAGCATCATAATTCGACTTCAGCTCATCTACAGAAACATCCACTCCGACTTTTACACCTGTACGTATTTCCACACCCAGCTTCTCTACCTGCTCTACTTCCCAAAGAGATACAGACTGCGGGAGCCGAAACGATACAATCCCATGTGTATCCAGCCCACCCGCTAACGCCTTTGCTTCGTAGATCACAACAGCAAAACCTTCACGGGCGAGCTCCCTAGCCGCAGACAATCCCGCAGGACCACCACCAATTACGGCTACCTTTTTCCCATTAGGGGTGCCAGCCTTAAATAATTGAACTCCGCTGTTCATCGCCCAATCTGTCGCATAACGCTGCAGCAGTCCGATTTGGATCGGCGCCGAGGCATCATTTAACACACAGGCTCCTTCACACAGCTCATCTGTAGGACAAACACGAGCACAACTGGCACCCACAGGATTGGAATCCATAATCGTCTGTGCCGAGCCTTTCAAATTGTCAGTAGCGATCCGTTTGATAAAGGAGGGAATATTAATGCTGGTCGGACATGCTTTTATACATGGGGCATCGTAGCAATATAGACAGCGATTAGACTCATCCAGGGCACCTTTATGGGTCAGAGGCGGCTCAGCCTCGGCGAAATTGCGCATGAACATATCAGGTGTAAATGCTGTTAACGGAGATGAATGCTCCATCACTAGTCCCTCCTTATGGGTAATTTTTCATATTTGTGTTATATAATATAACATTATTTCAAGTTTTGTCTGAATATTTTGCTTACATCTTTAATTTATTGTAGTAATATAAGCATTAACAGAAATTATCTCTCAACGTTCTTCCTGATTAGGTTATATATACTGACATCCGTTAATCAAACTATAGTCATTTCGAATTTTCGTTGCATTAGACACTTTGTCTAATTTCAAAACTGTATTTTTTACGTGTGAGAATAGGCTGAGAATAACAAGGCGTTAGCCGAAGGCCAGAGCGCAGAAGATCGAGGGGGAGTACCTATGGATTGGGAGCTTGTATTAACCATTCGTGACGCTTTAAAAAGACCACTATTCGCAGAAGCCGAGGTGATCGGCGGGAAAAGCGGCCTAAGCCGTGCCATTCGCTGGGTGCATGTGCTGGAAAGTGCCAACTTCGAGACTCTGATTCATGGCGAAGAAATGATTTTGACTACGGGGATTGGTGCAAGTGTCGATCTCCCTTCCTCCTTGGAGTTTATGCAGAACCTGATCGACAAAAATGCAGCTTGCCTATGTATTGAGTTAGGTACGTATTTCAGTACCATCCCGCAAGAGATGATCGACTTAGCCGACAGGCATGACTTTCCGCTAATCATCTTCACCCGCACGGTTCGTTTCGTAGATATCACGTTGGATCTTCACTCGATTATCATCAACCGGCATCACCGGATGCTCCAAGAACTTGAAAAAATCTCACGTGAATTCCACCGCCTGACCTTAACTTCACAAGGAACGCTGAAAGTGCTGCAATTATTGTGCAAAAGTACCCGCACACAAATTGTCTATATGCAGCTGCAAGGCAAACCCTTATTTTTTCCGGCACTTCCGCCGGAAGAGCAGGCTCCATTGCTGAATTTTTTCACCGCCTTCGGCGACGAGCTGGAAGGAATTCAACCTGACGCCGCCCCCTATATCCGGGAATATGGACAGAAGACCATCGCGCTCAAGCCTGTAGGTGCGCTGGATCAGACCTGGGCTTACATTCTGATGGTATGCAATCACAAACCACAGGAGTTCGACTGTCTGCTGCTGGATTCCGCCTCTTTGTCCATTGCACAAGAGCTGCTGCGGACGCGGTATATGGAGGAGCGTAAGCTTTTTTCAGAAAATCTATGGGTCGACGAGCTGATCAATGGCCGCATCGAAGATGATAACCGCTTAAAGGGCCTGATCGGCTCTAATTTCAACGTAGTCAACGAGCTCCCTTACCGTGTATGCCTTATAGAGATCAAGAACCCCAGAGATGTAAAATGGAACAGCTCAGAGAACGAATGGGAGTCCATCACCTTCCACCTTTCGCTCATCCTGCGTTCCATCTTTGAGAAATATTCTTTACGTCCGCTGATCACCCTTAAGAACAATCGCCTCACCGTCATCGCCCTCGATATCCAATCGAAAATGCCTGGAAAAATGCGACTTCAACAAGCACTTGAAGCCCTGCAGAACATCCGCTCCGATGAGAAGCTCAAGGATTTGCAGCTCGTCATTGGAGTTAGCAAATCGCATAAGCGCCTAAAACGAGCCTATTCCGGTTATCAGGAAGCCCTACAGGCATTGTCGTTATACTCCTGTTACCAGAAGTCACTACTCTTCTATGAAGAGCTGGGTGTATTCCAGTTGCTGTTGAGCTTAAATGACGGAAAAACGTTGCAGAACTTCATTCGCAGTTATCTCGGCCCGCTAATCGACCACGACCAAACCAAAGGCAGCGAGCTGCTGCTTACCCTTCGTGTTTATCTGGATCATGATGGTTCCAAACAAATTGCCGCTCGAAACCTATTCATTGTCAGACAGTCCCTTTATTATCGCCTGGACAAAATAACAGAGCTACTGGGTGAAGACTTCATGCAGCCAGAGAATCGGATCTCCATTCAAGTCGCCCTGCGCGCTTACCAATTTCTATATCCAGACAAAATCACTTTACCTAGCCCCCGTTCAGCACAGATTTAAAGGTATCGATAATAAATTCTATATCTTCATCCGTGGAGGATAACGGCGGGGCGAAGGTAAGCACGTTGTTGAACCCAGCTACGGTATCGCCATTTTTACCGATGATAAGCCCCTTGGACTTACATTCGGCAATAATCCCCTTCACAATATTCAGATCAACCGGTTTCTTACTGACCTTGTCTTCAACCAGCTCAATCCCTGTCACCAAACCAAAGCTGCGGACATCACCTACAAGCTTGTGATCAAGCAGCTCAGTAAATTCTGTATTTATTCTTTTACCTAAAAGATCCGCACGTTCCACCAGCTTCTCCTGCTCGATAATTTCCAGATTACGCAGCGCCAGCGCACAGGAAGCAGGGTTACCACCAAAAGTATTCACATGGCGAAAATGCCCATAGTCATCGCTATTGTCCTTAAATACCTCATAGATATCCTTACGAACAGCAGTGGCAGATAGAGGAAGATAAGCGCTAGTCAGTCCCTTAGCCATCGTTACGATGTCAGGCTTCACATTAAAGTTGTGATGACCAAACTTACGTCCAGAACGTCCGAATCCACAAATCACCTCATCCATAATGAGCAACACACCGTGCTTACGGCAGATTTCCTGCACCCGATCCAAATAAACCTGATGCGGTACAATGACGCCACCACCCGTAATTACAGGCTCCATAATCACCGCAGCTACCGTCTCCACGCCTTCCCAGATGATCATATCCTCTATGGACTGTGCACACTGGAGGTTGAATTCTTCCACAGTCATCCCGACCGGGCGGCGATAGCTGTCCGGGGGAGCTACATGCAGAAAACCACCCGCCAACGGTTCATATTTATATTTGCGCTGGGCCTGGCCCGTTGCAGATAATGCCCCAAGTGAACTGCCATGGTACCCACGATAACGGGCAATGAATTTATGGCGATAATGCTGGCCGATTTGCTGCTGGTACTGGCGGGCCATTTTGAAAGCAGCCTCATTGGCTTCCGATCCACTATTGGAAAAAAAGATCACATAATCGTCTCCGAGCCACTCATTCAGCTTCTCCGCCAGCGCAATCGCCGGGAGATGACTTTGTGTCAGAGGAAAATATGGCAGGGTCAGCAATTGATTGTAAGCAGCTTCCGCCAGCTCCTTGCGCCCGTATCCCACATTTACACACCACAGGCCAGACATCCCGTCCAAAAATCGATTGCCCTGTATATCTGTAATCCACGACCCACTTGCCGAGGCGGCAATCATAGGCGGGTTCTTTTCACTATAAGGCGTAATGTTGTGCCATAAATATTCCTGATCCTTCTTCACCGCAAGCTCACTATCGTTCCCCAGAATCTGCATAACATTTTCTCCTCTCAGCAGCTATTTTCTCTAATAACGGGCAGTGATCATCTTTTTACGCGTATAGAACTCCACCCCATCACGCCCATTGGCATGCAGGTCTCCATAGAACGATTTCTTATAACCCGAGAAGGGGAAAAATGCCATGGGGGCAGGCACACCCAGATTCACACCCAACATCCCTGCATCAATTTCTTCCCGAAATTCACGGATCGCCTTTGCGCTATCTGTATAAATACACGCCCCATTCGCGAATGGGGATTGATTCGTTACCGCAATCGCTTCACTCAGACTTTTTACACGAATCACAGACAATACCGGCGCAAAAATTTCATCCTTCCAGAGGGTCATTCCCGGCTGTACATGATCAAATATCGTCGGCCCGATAAAATAACCCGCACCACCCGTAGCCGCATCCTTCCGCCCATCTCTCACAAGCTTGGCTGCCTCAGCTTCACCAGTCTCAATGTAATAAAGCGTCCGCTCCTTATTCGACTGGCGAATTACCGGACCCAAAAACACCCCATCATCCGCGCCATTACCAATTTTAAGCTCATCCGCAGCCGCAGCCAGACGGTTCACTAGCTCGTCAGCGATATCCTCATGAACCACTACGACCGAGCAAGCCATACACCGCTCACCTGCCGAACCAAAGGAAGCCGCAATGATATTTTTGACCGCATTGTCCAGCTCCGCATCAGGCAGCACAATCGAGTGATTCTTGGCTCCAGCTAGCGCCTGCACCCGTTTTCCCTGCGCTGTCCCTGTCTTATATACATATTCCGCAACTGGCTGCGAACCCACGAACGAAATCGCCTTCACTTCATCATGCTCCAGCAGCCCATTCACAACCTCGTGCGCCCCATGTATCACATTCAGTACACCTGGAGGAAAGCCCGCTTCGGCAAATAACTCTGCCAGTCGATTAACCAGCAGCGGCGTCCGTTCAGAAGGCTTCAGCACAAAGGTATTTCCACAAGCGATGGCAAGCGGAAACATCCAACAAGGAACCATCATCGGAAAATTAAACGGGGCAATCCCCCCGATAACCCCCAATGGATAACGGTACATCCCGGATTCAATTCCGGTAGCAATGTCCGGAAGCTGGCTGCCCATCATCAACGTGGGGATGCCTGCGGCAAATTCCACACACTCAATTCCACGCTGCACCTCACCTTGCGCCTCTTCCAGACTTTTGCCATTCTCCAGCGTAATCAGCTCGGCCAGCTCATGCCAATGCTTTACCAGCAGCTGTTGATATTGAAAAAAATAGCGGGCACGACGCGGCACAGCGACCCTTTTCCACGCTTGAAATGCCGCCGCAGCCGCTTCTACCGCCGCACCCAGCTCTTCCTTACTAGAAATGGGCACATAAGCAATCACTTCACCTGTCGCCGGATTATAAACCTCTTCATCTCGCCCGGACGACGATTCTACCCAAGCTCCATTCACATAATTCTTAACTCTTTCAGCCTGCGTTACTAGGAGAGACATAGTTCGCACCCCTTTCTCTGTTTCAGATGCACTGATGGACTGCTGATTATAATAGATGACCGCCAGATCAGGCGGCCATCCACTATAACATTAAGCTCAGTTAGTTATTTTGCCGCCATTTCTACGATTTCGTTCGTATAAGCCTCATCTACCTTAACCGGTTCTTTAATGACACCAAATTTAAGCGAAATATCAGCGGTTTGCTGGAACGCCGCCGCATCGGTATATCCCATCTTGGCACTGTCAAAGCCTTCAGGCAGAATCAGCTTGGCAACCTCAGTCATCATTGTCAGCTGATGTTCCTTCGTCGTACTGCCGTCTTCCGCTTGCTTCATCACACTGTCCACGGCAGTTGCAGGATCAGCAATTGCATCTTTCCAGCCCTTCAGGGAGGCACGTACAAACTTTGCTGCAGTCTCTTTATTCTCCGCAAGCCATTCCTTATTCGCGAACAAGTTATCCTCAAGCATCGCAACGCCTTCTGTATTCATGTCGATGACGTTCAGATCCTCAGCCTTAATACCTGACTCCAAAACCACTTGGTACTCGTTATAAGTCATCGCTGAGGCCGCATCGATCTGATCGCCCAAGAACTGATCCATCGTGAACCCTTGCTTCGTAAAGCTTAGGTCCTTATTCGGATCGAACTTATATTTATCGAATAACGCTAATAGTTCAAATTCGTTGCCACCCATCCAGTTGCCGACTTTTTTACCCTTAAGATCAGCGGCTGAGTTAATGCCAGCAGTTTTTTTGGAGACCAGGACCAACCCGCTCTTTTGATAGATTTGCGCGATCTGCACCAGCGGCATTCCCTCTTCAAGACTCGGCAGCAAGCTGGCTACCCAACCCACACCGATATCTGCGGAGCCACCTGCCACTTGCTGTTCCGGAACGATATCAGGCCCACCCGGCAGAATTTCTACATCCAAGCCTTCTTCCTTGTAATATCCTTTATCCTGCGCCACAAAATACCCAGCGAATTGTGCCTGCGGCACCCATTTCAGCTGTAGCTTCACTGTAACTGGATCAGCAGCCGGTTCAGTAGCAGCACTTGCGTCAGGAGCTGCTGAAGCTTCAGGGGCAGTCGTAGCTTCAGCTGCCGAGTTATTATTGTTGCCACCGCAACCCGCCATTAAAGAAACACTCAACATCATCACGATTGCCAACAAACCACCACGAAATTTGCGTTTTTTCCCGTTCATCAATCGAACTCCCCCTATCGTAATTTAAGTTTGTAACAAGCACAGTATGGACAATCATCGTGGTGCGTTTATGCATACAGCCGTGGGCGGTTTCTCTTTTCCATTCCCACTATGGCCGGATGTAATGAGGGTAATATTAAGTACGCTGCGAAGGATGCCACTTAATGAATACTTTCTCCAGCCGCTCAACCACTAAATAGAAGAGCACGCCTGCAATTGCAGCCAACACAATACAGGACCAACCCAGTGGCATTTTGGCAACTTTAATGGAATTGGAGAGCAGATATCCAAGCCCTTTTGAGGAGAAAAAGAATTCCCCAACAATGGCACCAATCATACTGGCAGTAGCATTAATCTTCAGTGCTGTAAATACATAGGGCAGACTGCTCTGAATCCGCAGATAACGGAATACCGCCGGTTTACCCGCCGCATAAGAATGCATCAGATCCAGCGCCAATGGATCAATCGCCGCCATACCTTTATAGGCGTTGATCGCCATCGCTGCCATTGTAGTTGCTGTTACTATGGCAATTCGTGAGCCTATCCCATCTCCAAACCACAGATTCATGATGGGCGCGAGGGCGACGATAGGCACAGCATTTAGGGCGGCAACCAGCGTCAAGCTTCCACTCCCCCAGCGCGGCCAAGCTGTCGCGACTAAAGCGATCAGGAAGCCGATAGCAGAACCAACCAACATTCCCAGCACAGCTTCAGCAAGAGTGTATCCGGTATAGGACAGCAACAAGCTGAAATTATCTCGCATGGTTTCGGCGATGGCTGTAGGCAGCGGGAGTTGATATTTTTTCAGATCAAAGATCTTATGAAAAAATTGAAATTCCCATAGTGCAAGAAATAACAGACCTGCCAGTACAGGCAGCAGTACCCCTGCGCTAAATATCCTCTTCAGCATTCGTGAGCCGCCGCGACTCGCCGTAGCTTCCGCAGGTTTCGGAACGGCTACAGCATTCTTTGGTGTAGCCGTTAGCGCCGGCTGAGCCATTTCTTTACCAGTAGAGCCTATAAACGTGGTCTCCCGAACGGAGTTAGTTTCCATTAGCGGCTGCCTCCTTTCGGACGATATTCAGGCTGCCAAGGCGTTACCAGGCGTTCTATCAGACTGATTAACCAGTAGCTTACGATTCCCAGCAAGGCACCCACAATCACCGTAGACCAGAACATATAGGTGTGAGAGCTTCCATAATAGAGATTGCGCAGCATAATTACACCAATGCCATGCTGGGCACCCATAAGCTCCACCAGAATAGCTCCAGTCACAGCAAGTGGGGCAGCTATCTTAAGCCCACCGAACAAACCCGGCAAAGCCGCCGGGAATCTGAGTTTCCAATAGACCGCCCAAGGTTTCGCCGCGTAAGAATGCATCAATTCGAGCGCTGATGGATCTACACTCCGCAAGCCGCGCAGCATGTTCAGAGCCACGGGGAAAAAGGTGATATATCCCGAAATAATAATCCGCGAGGTCTGCTCATCGCGCACAATCCCGTAGATGATGGGCGCCAACCCCAGAATCGGAATCATCTGCGAGGCAATAGCATAAGGAAAAGTTAATTGCTCTATTGTCTTCGACAAGCTCATCAGCACCGCCAATGAGGCACCAGCTACCGCTCCAATCAGGAAGCCAACACCAGCATTACCGAAGGTCGCAGCCCCCTCCTTCAAGAGCGTGTCTCCATACTGCCATAAGGTAGCTAACACCTCATGAACATATGGCAGCTTGGACTGTGCCAACGGCGTCTCCACCACATGGAGCAGCATCCAGGAAGTCCCTTCCCAGACTAGCAGCAGGCCAAAAATCCAGACGAACAACGGCAGCAGACGGCCTCGCACAAAGATACTGCCCCCTTTCATCACTACACCCCTTCGAAGCTGTCGCGAATACGTGCGATCAGTTCGAAAAACTCTGGGCTATTTCTCATTTCCGCCGTTCGCGGACGTGGCAGAGGAATTTCGACCACAGCGGACAAGCGACCTGGATGCGGGGAAAGGACAAACACCCGGTCAGAGAGGAATATAGATTCAGGAATACTATGAGTTACAAAAACAATTGTGTTCTGCACTTTACTCCAGACAGACAATAACTCTTCATTCAATCGCTCACGCGTAAATTCATCCAGCGCAGAGAACGGCTCATCCATGAGCAGAATTTCCGGCTCCATCGATAGCGCTCTGGCAATCGCTACACGCTGCTGCATCCCGCCGCTGAGCTGCCACGGATATTTATCCGCAAAGCTCTGCAGCCCCACCAGATCAAGAAGCTCCATCGCCTTTTCCTCACGGATTGACTTCTTTACCCCCATCAGCTCCAGTGGCAATGTGATGTTATGCTTCACTTTTCGCCAGTCGTATAACACTGGACTTTGAAAAACAATGCCATATTTTTGCGCCAGCCTGGCTTCTCTGGCACTTTTCCCAGCTACCACAATGTTCCCGCCTGTTGGTGCTATGAGATCGGCCATCAGTCTAAGCAGCGTCGTTTTGCCACATCCGGAAGGTCCGAGCAGGGAGACGAACTCCCCTTTTGCAATATCAAGACTCACCTGATGCAGGGCAAGCACTTCCGCAGCTTCTGTCCGATAACGCATTTCAACATTCTCCAGCTGAATCTCAGGAATATTTGTCGCTAGTGATGACATCCTCAGTCCCCCCTTTTCAAAATAAGCCATGTTTATAATGTTATATAAACTGACGCTATTTAGATAAAATAAAGAAAACTTCTATTGCATGTAGTATTAACTAACATGTTACACGCTGCTCACTGGACTCTCACTAGACAATTAGTAAAATAGCTCCTGTTAAATTGCGTCATTTTGTCTAGGAGACATTTTTTTCACCACAAACCCGAAGTATTTTTTTTATATCCGCAGATATGTGGTAATATTTATCCATATCTTTCCTCGGTAGGTGACAATAGACCCATGGGATCTATAATCTCGAATTATATTGTAATTGTTGCTATATCAGGTGTGCTGAGTGTCTTACTAGCCCTTTTCGCCTATTATAAAAAAACTGATTTCTTAGGAATCAGGGCTTTTGTTATAAGCTCCTTTACCTCTGCTATTTACACCTTCGGTTTCGCATTAGAATTATCGGGGAAAACTCTGGAGGAAATCAGCTTCTGGATTAAGTTAGAATATCTGGGGATGCCCTTTATTGCGCCGGCTAGTCTAATCATGGTGATCCATTTCGTTGGGCTGGAAACGCTGTTTAAAAAAGGCATACGGGCGGCGTTATTTATCATTCCATTCATTACAACGCTGCTGGTCTGGACCAATGATTACCATCATCTCTTCTATAAATCCATTTATTTACGGGAAAATACGCCCACCCCACTCGTTGATGTTGTGATGGGACCTTGGTATATCGTTCACGGCAGCTTTACTTTCGGCTGTCTGCTGGCAGCCATTTGCCTCATGATATGGCAGTGGAACCGGATGAAAAGGGTATACCGCAGGCAGATCATCACAATAATAATCGGGTTAAGCCTTCCAACCCTCGGCGCTTTTTTGTATCTGATAGGCTTGACTCCTTACGGAATGGATCCCGTCCCGATCATTATGAGCCTAACCTCCTCCCTATATATTTGGGCTATTTTATCCCGGGGCATGTTAACGGCTGCACCTATTGCTCGTGAGAATCTGTTCGAGAGCATGCGGGAGGGAGTGCTTGTCACCGACCGCTCGGACATGCTCGTCGATTACAATCGTGCAGCCGCGGATATGATAGAGGGGCTCAACTCCTCATCGATTGGCAAACCGCTAGCACAATTGTTTCTTAACGCAGGCAAAGACGCCTTGTCCTATGTGATGGATGCCGAGCCACTGTTGCGCGAAGAACGGGAAGTGGCTTGGAACAAAGCAGAGGAGATCTGCTATTATCAAATCCGCTCCTCTCCGGTACAGAAACAAGAAGGGCACATAGCAGGACAGATGATCATGCTGATTGACGTGACTGAACGAATACTGCTTCAGGAGAAGCTGCGTCAATTGGCTACGATGGACAGCCTAACGGGTATCTATAACCGCTCCTATTTTTTGGAGCTGAGTCAAGCATTGCTTGCCCGGGCTGCCAGCCTGCGAAGCTCATTATCTATGATTTTGCTGGATGTGGACTTCTTCAAGAGCATTAATGACCGCTATGGGCATCAATATGGAGATCAAGCTCTACAGCATATTGTCCAGGTGTGCAGCAGACATCTGCGGGAGGGAGATCTCTTTGGCCGTTATGGTGGTGAGGAATTTGTGATCTGTCTGCCAGAGACGTCACTGAAGCAAGCAGCATTGCTCTGCGAAACTATCCGCGCGGATATTGAACAAAGCACCTTATATACCGTCATCGGGCCCATTAATGTGACCGCAAGCTTTGGAGTTGTGGAGGCCCTAAATCCAGAGGCCACTCTAGAAGAACTGCTATCTGAAGCCGACCATGCTCTGTATAGCTCCAAACGGAATGGACGCAACGCTGTGCATCTCTCCCAAAGGTCAGAAATCATTCTTTTCAAGCCTGTTTAATGATAATCATGTCCCTTCCTGCGCATTCAACAACTGGCCTTATTTTTCATAGTCTGTTTTTAAGTTTAATAAGAGTTATCTGAAAAACTAATCAGAGTGTTGAGAGTAAAATTTGCTTGATGGGATATGGAGGCGTAAGAAATAATGAGGAACCATACAATGATGCAGTTTTTTGAATGGCATGTTGCTGCGGACGGGAAACACTGGGATCGCTTAAAAGAAACTGCACCCGCGCTAAAAGCCGTAGGCATTGATTCTGTTTGGGTACCTCCTGTGACAAAGGCCGTCTCCGCTGACGATACAGGCTATGGCGTGTATGATCTATACGATCTGGGCGAATATGACCAAAAAGGTACGGTACGCACCAAATATGGCACCAAACAAGCACTGATCAACGCAATTTCGGAATGTCAAAAGAATGGCATCGCCGTTTACGTTGATTTGGTGATGAATCATAAGGCTGGCGCGGATGAAAAGGAAGTATTCCAAGTCATCGAGGTCGACCCCAATGATCGGATGAAAGAAATTTCGAAACCTTTCGAGATTGAGGGCTGGACAAAATTCACCTTCCCTGGCCGCGGGAATGAACACTCTGCCTTTAAGTGGAATCACAATCATTTTAACGGCACTGACTTTGACGCCAAAGAAGAGCGAACCGGCGTATTCCGTATAGTAGGCGAGAATAAAGCGTGGAATCAGAATGTTGACGACGAGTTCGGAAACTATGATTATCTAATGTTCGCTAATATTGATTACAGCCATCCGGAAGTCAAAAAAGAAATGATCCAATGGGGAAAATGGCTGGTGGATACCCTCCACTGCAGCGGCTTCCGCTTGGACGCCATCAAACATATCAACCATGAGTTTGTTAAAGAATTCGCGGTAGAGATGTTTAATAAATGCGAGAAGGATTTCTATATCGTCGGTGAATTCTGGAATTCCGACTTAGAGTCCTGTCGACAATTTCTGAATACCGTCGATTATAAAATTGACCTCTTCGATGTATCCCTTCACTACAAGCTGCATTCAGCTTCTTTGGAGGGCAGAAACTATGATCTGACCAAAATTCTTGATGACACACTGGTGCAGACCCATCCCACCAATGCTGTAACCTTCGTTGACAATCATGATTCTCAGCCTCACGAAGCCCTGGAATCCTGGGTAGATGATTGGTTCAAGCAAAGTGCTTACGCGCTTATCCTGCTGCGACGGGATGGATATCCTGTGGTCTTTTACGGGGATTATTATGGGATCGAAGGACCAACACCTGTAGCAGGTAAAAAAGATGCGATTGACCCTCTGCTGTATACCCGCTATCACAAAGCTTATGGTGAACAGAAGGATTATTTCGATCATCCTAACACGATTGGCTGGACACGGCTCGGCGTGGAGGATATTGAACACTCCGGTTGTGCGGTTGTGATCAGTAATGGTGAGAATGGCCAGAAGAGAATGTTCGTAGGAGAACATCGCGCCGATGAAGCATGGGTGGATTTCACCCATAACCATAAAGCCACCATAACCATTGAAAAAGATGGTTGGGCGACCTTCCCGGTCAATGGCGGCAGCGTCTCCGTCTGGGCTTTGCCAGATGCAGAAGCTGACAAGAAGTAAACCTGATTAAAAAGGTGCCCAACGCCGTTTGGCGTTGGGCACCTTTTTTTAGTTATTCGTTTTATGCTCCGGATGGCGGGATACAAGCCTCACCAGATCCAGCGTTAAGACGGGTAATGTTAGGGACGCTGGATAAGCTAAGTAACGCGGCTCCCACTCTGGATTGAACTTTTCCTTGTAACGACGCAATCTGGCAAAACCGTAACCATGCCCATGCCCACCTCTATTAAACACTTGATGAGCCAGCTTCTCCTCCTTCAGAGCTCCGGGGTCCTGACCCCCACTGGATGATAGAGGAGTGTTGCCTAGATTAAATCGCCGATACCCCTTGGACTTCGCCCATTCCAGCATACAAACCAATAAATAATCTACCGTCCCGTTTGGCACATTCTTCCGCTGACGCAACAAATCTACGGACAGGGTCAATCCTTGATCATACCCTGGGGCAATAGAAGCAAATGCCAGTATTGTACCTTTGGTGTTCCGCAGCACCACAATGGGAGCCCGTTGCAGATACTCGACCTTAAACCACCCTAACGAATAACCCTTTTCCGCTCGGCCATTCAACCACTCGTCCGAAATCGTTCGCAGTTCTCTCAGCAAACTATCAGCATGCGGCGCTTCTGTAATTTCAACAATCATGCCTTCCCGTTCAAAACGATCGCTTACCCTTTGCAGATCACCATTCTTCAGATCACTGAGTGCAAAGTTATCAAGGCTTATCACTGCCTCTTCACCCAGCTTAAAAAAGCGATAGCCCTGCTCCTGATAGACCGATAAAAAAGCAGGTGAAGCTTGATAGAAAACTACAACCAGACCATACTGATCTGCAGCTTGTCTAAATTCACTGATGGCTTCACTTATTAAGCTGCTCTCTCCCAGCGGATCACCCAGCACAACGAGTTTATCCCTAACTCTGGCGAAAGCGAGCAGCACTTTATCGTTCTGAGCCCAGAAGAAGCCCTTATCACCCAAAAACAACGTATGAGTTAAGGTATTGCCTCGAACTCCATCTAGAAAATGTTTCAGCTTAGCTACATCCAAGGTCCCGAACAGCTCGTTCTCCTTATGATGGGGCCTGAGGTTTACCCACATTATGAGCAGTACCCAAGACAAGACCAATCCTCCCACTGCCGTAAATGCAACATGACTATATCGCTGCAACCATTCAGGCTGTACTCCCGGAGGCAGATGCTTCAGAAATCCACGATGTACATAACAGCCCATCAGATAGTAGCTTAGTGCAATTACTGAAGTGAGGGCAAACCACCGGATCGCGCTCTGTCTGCTGATTGGCGCACTAATCCGATAAAACCGCGATCTGGATATCCAAAGAATAAGCGCTACTATAAGTAGCAAAAGCGCCTCTTCATAATCAAAACCCTTAGTGACTGCAAACAATGATCCAATAAACAGAAGTATGCTAGTCCATACATATGCACTATGGACCCGCAATGTAATGCCCCGCGACAATAAAATCAGCATAAAACCAATAAGTACAGACAGATGATGAGAAAGCTGCATTACCGGAAACGGCAATATTTCCTCCGTAATCTTCAACCTATACAGCAATCCGGGTACTGCTGCAGATAGTAAGAGAATAAGCCCGCTAGCTAGTACCAGCTTACCAAGAGCCCACATCCCAAGATCGCTCAGAAAGGTATACTGACCCGGCCAGCCCCAGATCTTCTGCCATTTGTTAAGAGAGGGTTCGAACCCTGGAACTGAACGATCTTGATCCTTTTTTCCTTGCAGACCAATTTCCAGTGCAGCCAGCACCAATCCAATCAACCAAGGAATGACATAATAAAACAATCGAAAGATGACAAGCACCGCCATCGCCTTATCGGTCTGGTAGCCAAGCTGTGTCAGCCCGAGCAAGGCGATAAGGTCAAATGCACCGATACCGCCGGGTGCCATACTCAAGATTCCGGCAATAGCAGCAATCGTAAATATACCAAAGATAGCTATAAAATGGACCTCATCCAAGAGATGGCTGCTGATGGTCCAAAACGTCACGCCAGCAAAGCTCCATTCCAGAAAGGAAGCACCGACGGAGTTAACGACTGTAAGCCATGATGTTCTGCCTTTTCCCCGGTTAATCCATTTCGCATAAAGCGATGAGCGCTGCACAAACACAAAAACCGGCAAATAAAGCGCCATACCCCATACTGCAAATACCAGCCAGCGATGTTCTTCCAGCAAAGCCGTTGCCGGGAGTAAACCAAAGATATTCGCCCATGAAAGTAGTGATAACCCGGTAATCATAAGCGGCGAAAGAAATACAATGGCGGGTGTTAGCACGGAGGTCGGCACTCCGCTTTTTTTATACAGCAGCGTCCTTAAACCAACTCCAGCCAGACCTGCAAACCCAATCAAGTTATTAAATGTATTAGCAATCCATGCATACCGAAAGGTACTCCACAGCCCTACTTTTAAACGAAAATGTGCCCGAATCAAATAATCATAAGCACTCATCACAGCTACGGAAAGAAGTGAAAAACCAATCATTTGCAAAATAGCAGACGTAGGTACTCGCCTTAGTTCACGCATTATAAGTCCTAAATGAACCTGCTTCAGCTCATGTTGCCCCTCCCAGTATACGAACGCTATGATAGCCACTGGAAAAAGAGCTCTGACCGCCCGGATCCGATAGATAGATAAGATCAGTCTTACAATTTTGAATCTTTCTAATGTCTGTTGCTTTGAATGCATGAGCCCACCTGCCTTTACCGCTGACACACGTTGTGCTAGACAATTTTTACAACTAGTCCATTATAGCAATTCTTGGAATAGAAGACCCGTGATAATCAACACCTACTCTATTAGACTGCCAGCAAATCCCTAACCCCTGCAACAGTTAAAGATTTTTTGGGAAATGAGGATAAGCATAGTTAATATATTACGAAGCTGGACAGATCAATATGACGGAACTTTATTTTAGGGGTATCTTTCTAGTATTGGCCAACAATGTGATAAAAGAACATTTAAATTGTAGTCTAAACTTAAAAATACATAACAAAAAGGACATCCCTCACGGCAAAGGATGCCCTTTTTGTTATGTAACACGACTTAGTATGGTTTATACACGAATATCAAATCTGCCTTGGCTATTCGTTGTTGCGGTAGCGATTTCTTGCGGGCTTGCCGCAGCAAGCGCGTTGTTTGCAGGTTTGGCAGGTGCTTCTGCACTACTGCTTGCAGCGGAAGCACTGCTCTGCGACTTCTGGGAAATTTGTGCCTCGATTTGCTTGATCTGCTGCTCAATTTGTTTCGTTTTCGTTTCTTTGGTCTTCGCGTCATCCGAGCTGGCATCAATCTTGTCCAATTCGGCTTCCAGCTTCGCTTTTTGTTTCTCGAGCGCGCTGGTATCTGTAGTACTAGACGTCGAGGCAGTATACGATGTAGAACCTGAGACTGCGGATATACTCATAATCATCCCTCCCTTCCTTACCTCCAATATAATCCTTTTGCAGATAAGGAACGTTAAAACCCGCTGAAAGTTTGCTGAAAGTATTGCTCTCTTTCAAGGTTATAAGGATAAGCTGTCAACAATTGGAATTCCCCCGTTTGACCAATAGAAGATAAGACAGAATAGAGAGAACACCCGTACAGGCAATCACAATCGCCATTGGAAGGGCTGAATCTACGCCTCCAAGACCCACAAGCGGTGCTACACAGCTACCAAGCAGCAACGGGATCAGCCCTATCAAAGCCGAAGCGCTGCCTGCGGCTTCTCCTTGGTCCTGCATTGCAAGTGAGAAGCTGGTTGCGCCGACAATCCCCACACTGGAGACAACAGCGAACAGACAGATTAGAATAGGAATCAGCCCTCCCCCTATCAGGATCGTAAGCAGCAGCAAGACGCCCCCCATTGTACAGAGCAGCAACCCGCTAAGCAGTAGCTTCGTCTCACTCACCTTACCAGCAAGTCTGCCGGCAATTTGACCTGTAATAATAATCCCAATCCCGTTCACAGCAAAGATCAAGCTATATACCTGCGGAGTAACCGCAAAAATATTTTGCAAAACAAAAGATGACCCAGAGATATAAGCGAACATAGACGCTGTAACAAAACCTTGGGACAAGGCATAACCCATAAACTTGCGGTTGCCAAGTAACACCTTAAAGGTAAGCAAAGTACCCTTCAACCCACTCTTGGAGCGCCGCTCCTTCGGCAATGTCTCAGGCAAGCGCAGGAGAATCGTCAAGCAAAAAATAATTCCGGCAGCAAATAATACGAGGAATATCCCCTGCCATGTAGTCACTCTTAAGAGCTGGCCTCCAATGACTGGAGCCAAAATCGGACCCAGACCATTAACAATCATCAATAAAGAGAAAAATTTCGTTAGTTCAGAGCCACTGTACAGATCACGCACAGCCGCCCTAGAGACAACTACACCCACTGAACCAGCAAGACCTTGAATAAACCGCAAAACAATTAAAAGTCCAATCGAAGGACTAAAAGCACATAGCACTGAGGAAACGGCATAGATGAACATCCCTATAAGCAGTGGACGGCGACGTCCATATACATCACTCAGTGGTCCAGCTACTAACTGACCCGAGGCCAGTCCCAATAAAAAGAAGGTGAGACTTAGCTGCACCAAAGCAGCTGTCGTACCGAAATCGTCGACAAGTGTAGGCAGTGCTGGCAAATACATGTCAATCGACAACGGCCCAATGGTTGTAATGGAGCCCAGAATAACAGCAAGTTGCAATCTCTGCTTCCTTGAGGGTCCATCTACAGCAAGTTTATTAGCATTTTGCATTCCAATCATGATCCTTACGTCAACCTTTCTAAAGCAACCCGGGGGCCTTTTTTGTATTCTTCATACTAACGTAAAGGAACTCAAATGATCAATCCTTTTATAAGGCCTCATTCGGGGCTAATAACTTAAAAATAACCGCCAAAAGGCGGTTATCCTAATTGTTTTATGCATTTTGAGATGTGCTAAACCCCTGTAGCCAATCTTTGGCGGCTTCGGCTTCCGCCCTACTCAAGCGGTGACCTTGATTGCCCCAATGGGTTGTAACCTCAGCGCCTGCTTTCTGCAGAATCCCCTCTAGCTCCTGAGTTTCCGTAGATGTTATTAGCGGATCATTCGTACCTGCCCCAATAAAGATAGACACCCCTTCTAGAGAAGGAAGCTCCACATTGCGTAATGGCACCATCGGATGCAACAGCACTGCCGCGCGGAAAATGTCCTTATAATGAAACAGAAGGCTACCAGCAATGTTTGCACCGTTAGAGTAACCAACCGCTACCAGATTATTGGCATCAAACCCGTATTTCTCTGCCGCCTCATCCAGAAACTGCTTAATCTCATGGGTACGGAAAACTAAGTCCGCTTCATCGAACACTCCTTCTGCCAGCCGACGGAAGAATCGTGGCATGCCATTCTCCAGCACATTGCCCCGTATACCTAGCACCGATGAATCTGGGGATAACATCTCAGCCAGCGGCAGCAAATCCTGCTCATTACCACCTGTGCCATGAAACAACACTAATGTAGGTTTAGTTATATCTTTACCTTTACGGAATACATGAATCATCCCTGCTTCACCTCAATTTCTCTTACTTGAATAGGCGTTAAGTTTTCTTCGATGGCCGCGCGATGCGGCTCAAACCAGGACGGCAGCATCAACTTTTCACCCAACGCATCTGGGGCTTCATCACGGGCAAAACCTGGAGGATCTGTAGCGATTTCGAACAGGATTCCTCCTCTTTCACGGAAATAGATCGCATTAAAATACTGACGGTCTTGAACGGGTGTAGGTCTATGCCCATGACTCTGTACATGGCGCGACCATTCCAGTTGCTCTGCATTATCCTTTGCCCGCCACGCGATGTGATGAACTGTCCCTGCACCTCCCGCTCCGAGCGGAACGGGTGATGTCTTCAAATCAATAATATTACCTAGCTCCCCATTGGTTCTATAGCGAGTATATCCATCTCCGTCAGCAATATGTTCCATACCCAGCGTATGAACAAGTGTCTCGGCTGTTTGCAACGGATTGCTGCTATACAGCACAGCCCCGCCAAAACCTTTGATCGCGTATTTAGTAGGAATCCCACCAAAGGACCACTTACTGAGCGGGCCTTCCTCACGTTCCACCAGTTCAATCCGCAGACCGTCGTAATCGGCAAAAGATAAATAGGGTTCCGAGATCCGACTTCCTTTTGTAACCGAAATTCCGTATTCAGCAAGGCGTTGTTCCCAGAATTGCAGAGCACCGACCGGCACTGCGTAGATCGTTACGCCAACTTGACCACTGCCTATTCTGCCTCTACGCCCTACAGGTGAAGGGAAAAATGTAATAATCGTTCCCGGCGAACCCTGCTCATTCCCAAAGTATAAATGATAGACCTCTGGAGCATCAAAATTAATCGTTTTTTTCACGAGCCGTAGGCCCAGAATCCCGGCGTAGAAATCAACATTGCGCTGAGCGTCTCCGACAAAAGCTGTAATATGATGTATTCCTGCAGTTTGAAGTGTCATTATTATAAACTCCCTTCTTAGTTAAAAAACAATGCATCTAGAGAAATCGAACCTGGTCCCGTAAGCGCCACACCTACCGCAAATACCAAAACCGTGAGTGGAAACTCAATTCCGTTCGAAGTGGACCAGAAACCATTTGGAGCATGAACCTTAACGATTGCCCCCAGCATCGTGGCAGCGATTAACACCGCTGCAACAGGCGTTAACAGTCCTGCCGCGAACATAAATCCGCCCACCAGCTCCATAATCCCTGCTAAAATCGCCATAGTCACACCCGGTTTGATTCCGATGGACTCCATCCAGCCTCCCGTACCCTTCGGACCGTATCCTCCGAACCATCCAAATAGCTTTTGTGCGCCATGTCCTATAAAAGCAAGCCCAATCACCAATCTCATTAATAACAGTCCTACACTTATCATTTTTACCTTCCCCTATTCCTTTGATTTAATTATCTTAATGTTAAGATATTGGGTAAAAAAGAGCGCCCGGCGAACCGGAATAACCTATGGGCTGCTCTCCTCTTCCCTCTTCTATCTACAACTCGGAGGCGTTAAACGTATCGCCGCCCTTAATCGTACCCGAGTTAAAACCTTTGTAGAACCAGCGCTTTCTCTGCTCTGAGGTACCGTGAGTGAAACTATCCGGCACTGCATAGCCCTGAGCTTGCTTCTGAATCGTATCATCGCCGACGGCGCTTGCAGCTGCCAGAGCTTCCTCTAAGTCGCCTTCCTCCAGCAGATTCATACCCTGAGCATGATTGGCCCAGACACCGGCGAAATAATCAGCCTGCAGCTCAAAACGAACCTGATATTTGTTGTACTCCTTCTCACTCAACGTCTGGCGAAGGGAATCGAGCTGTTTCGAGGTGCCTAGTAATGTCTGTACATGATGTCCAACCTCATGGGCAATGACATAAGCCATGGCGAAGTCGCCCGGCGCGTGGAAGCGTTGCTGCAACTCATCATAAAAGCTCAGATCAATATACAGTTTGGCGTCACCCGGACAGTAGAAGGGACCAACTGCCGAGGTGGCTGTTCCGCAAGCAGAGTCTACACTCCCACTGTATAGCACTAAGGTGGGGTCCGTATAGGTCATTCCCTGCTGCTGAAAAATCTCACCCCAAACCTCCTCTGTGTCGGCAAGAACTACCGATACAAACTCCGCAAGCTCTTGCTCCTCTGCGGTCTGTTCATAAGGGGCCGTTGAACTGGAGCCTGTGGAAGTCAAACTTCCCAGGATATCCCCGGCATTGCCTCCACTGAGTAACGTGATGACCAGGACAAGGATAATTCCTCCGATCCCGCCACCAATCATCTTGCCGCCGCCGCTCATGCCTCTGCGGTCCTCCACGTTCGAACTCCCTCTTCTTCCCTGCCATTTCATGGCCAAGCCCCCAGTCGAAATATCAGGTAATCTTAAGTACATGGCTACCTGGCTTCGTTAAGTTAAATATCTTATTAGTGATATACCCAAAAAAGCAGGGTTTCACTTATACTTACTGGAGTTGGGAGAATGAGGATGGAGCCGAACTACTTCCAACCTTATAGAAGCGCCTAGTTATTCGTCATGTTCGCAGCGCCTATACACCTTTGCCAAGCTTTTTCATTAATTCGATAGCCTGGACTTTCTCTTCCTTATCTAATCCACCCATCAAATCATGAATTGAGGCTACATGACGAGGGAAAATCTCATCAAACAGTTCACGGCCTGCATCCGTAATCTCCGCATAAGTAACGCGGCGATCCTCGCTACAGGGTACACGTTTCAGCAGTCCCTTTTTCTCCAACTTGTCGATATTATAGGTAATGCTTCCGCTCGTAACGAGAATTTTCTCCCCAATCTGTTGCAGCGGAATCCGCGTTCTATGGTAAAGTACCTCAAGCACCATGAATTCAGCCGAAGCCAAGCCATAACTCTTCATATCCTTCACCGCATGATCCATTAGGCTTTTATAAGCCTTAGATAAGACTACGAACAATTTCAGTGAGGCGGCTTGTTCTTCGTCAGGTGCACTCTCTGTATTACGCAGATTTATTTGATTATCACTCATCAATTCCACCTCCACTTCAATCAAACTTGTATTCAATCCATTTATTTGTCTTTATGTTAAGTATCTTTAATTTAAGATAACTATACGACTTCCCATCCTCCTTGTCAACCTCATCGCTAAAAAAGTCACTTCCGTCTAGAGACCGGTAAGTTTTCCTTTGACACTTTACAGGGAGTGATAAAAATCACCCCAAGTTTGACCTGACCTATAAAAGGGCGTATTCTTGTCTTTACGAATGACTCTTTAGTAAGCGATTTCAATACCCTAAAGGAGGCGACCTGATGAGTTCGTTCAATCCAACCCCTACCGAAGAAGCTATGGAGGGGCAGGCTGGAGCACGACGCGTGCTGATCGTGACAGCCGTAGACGCGGAGCGTGACGCGGTCCTGCGCGGCCTGCAAGGCAGCGACAGGTTCCATGTTATCGCTGCCGGCGCAGGGCCGGCAGCGGCGGCGGCGGGAACCGCCGCGGCACTCGCAGCCGGTTCTTACGGCTGCGTATTGAGCGTCGGGATCGGCGGCGGATTCCCGGGGCTGGCGCCTTTAGGCTCGCTGGTTGTAGCCAGCGAGATGATTGCCGCCGACCTCGGGGCCGAGACGCCGGAGGGCTTCCGCAGCGCTGCCGAGCTCGGCTTCGGCAGCGTGTCCGTGCCGGCTGACCGCGGCACGGTGCAAGCGGTTTCGGCCGCGCTGGCTGCGGCCGGGTTACCCGTAAGCACGGGCACCGTGCTTACGGTCTCGACGGCGACCGGCACCGCGGAGACGGCCGCCGCCCATCTCGCGCGGCATCCCCATGCCGTCGCGGAAGCGATGGAAGGCCACGGAGTTGCCGTGGCCGCTCAGGCGCTGGGGCTCCCGGTACTGGAGCTCCGCGCCATCTCGAACCCGGTCGGTCCCCGCGACCGGGCCGCTTGGAAGATCGGTGATGCAATGGAAGCATTAACGGCGGCAGCCGCTATATTACTGGAGGTGCTGTAATGACAACTGAGCTTAATATCGCTTTTTCCCCTTGCCCTAACGATACCTTTGTATTTCATGCCTGGGCGCACGGGCTTGTCCCGAATGCACCTAAGCTGAATGTAACCTATGCCGACATTGATATTACCAATACGCTGGCTGCTGACGGAGAAGGACCAGAAGTCCTCAAAATCTCCTACGCTGCTCTGCCTTGGGTTCTAGAGCGGTACAAACTGCTGCCATGCGGCGGCGCTTTAGGACGCGGCTGCGGCCCGCTGCTGCTTACAGCAAGTGGACCCCATGCGGTCAAACGCCCAGAAAAGCTAGCCGGACGCCGGATTGCTGTACCTAGCGAACGCTCTACGGCTTATTTGCTTTTCCGATTATGGGCAGCACAAAATGTAACTGGAGGCATCGGCGAAATAGTCGTAATGCCTTTCGATGAGATTATGCCTGCCGTACGGGATGGCCATATCGATGCAGGGCTGGTAATTCACGAAGCCCGCTTCACTTACGCCTCTTATGGTCTTAATATGCTGACTGATCTAGGCAGCTGGTGGGAAAGCGATACCGGACTGCCCATTCCTCTCGGCGCTATCATTGCCCGCCGTGATTTAGATGCCGATGCTATCACCAGCTGGATTCGCAGCTCTCTTCAGTATGCGTGGGATCATCCAACGGATTCCAGAGACTATGTGCTTAGCCATGCTCAAGAGTTGGCTCCTGAAGTGGCTAAATCCCACATCGATCTCTACGTGAATGACTTCTCGATGAATCTGGGTGATGACGGCTATGCCGCAATCTCTGCCCTGCTTAATCGTGCTGCGGCAGAAGGACTTGTGCCTGCAATCGATCCAGCACTGCTTCTTTAGCATTTACCAGATAGTTTAACAATCCCCGGCCACACCTATAAGGTGTTCTCCGGGGATTTTATTTATTCTACGTAGCCTTCCAGCCAGACATTATTTGGCTTATCGAACCAGTGATTATACAATAGACCTATAAACATGATCTATGAGGGAGGATCACATGATACCTGAAAAAAACAGCAAACAAAACATCGACCGCTTTTTGGGCTTTCAAAATGAATATGACCGCTACCGTCCCGAAGCCCCTGAGATGATTATCAAATTGCTAACAGATTACCTAGGTACCACCCCTTCACTCGTCGCAGATATAGGCTGCGGTACGGGTTTGTCTACTTTTCTCTGGAACGATGTCGCAGAACGCGTAATCGGTATCGAACCCAATCCAGATATGTTGGGAAAAGCAATCGATAAACTTAGCAGATTAGAAGAACCCCAATCAATTACTTTTGTGCAAGGCTACTCTAACCAGCTTCCGCTTGCATCAGATAGTGTAGACATAGTTACCTGCTCGCAATCATTCCACTGGATGGATCCTGAAAGTACACTGCAAGAAATCTCCCGGGTCTTAAAAAAAGGCGGAGTCTTTGCCGCCTACGATTGCGATTGGCCTTTATCTCTTCAGCAAAATGTAGAAGAACGATACAACCAGCTGATCTCCAAAACAGAAGAATTGCTGGCTTCGCTTTTACCTAATGAGGAGAGAGCACATAAATGGGACAAAGAAGGTCATTTGTCACGGATCAAAGCTAGTGGGGCCTTCTCTTTTGCCAGAGAAATCGTATTCCACAACCTAGAGTCCTGCGATGCCCAGCGATATATTGGTTTAACCCTAAGTCAAGGGGGAGTGCAAACCGTAATGAAACTAGACGCTACCTTGCTTGAGCAAGACATCGCCGATTACACCGCCGCAGTTGAACAGCATTTTAAAGGCAGAACATTAGAGGTTCTAATCAGCTACCGAATGAGAATCGGCATCAAATAATCTTCGATCGCAACCAAAAACGCCCCGCCCCCTCATATGAGGAGTTCGGAGCGTTTTCTTCTTTTTTATTTAACTTCTTCCATGAACCCTGAGGTTCTCCACGATCACTATTGCTCCTAATACTTTCAGCAACAGGTTACGCACTTTATGTTTTATGAAGAATGCGGGTGCGTTCAAGCTCTCGCAAGGTACCGCTTGGAAACTGATTATTCTGTCGGCGATATAATTGGCAGGGTGACGATGATGGTCGTTCCTTGGCCGGGTTCACTTTCCACGCGGATATCCCCTTTATGAAGCGATACGATCTGTTTAACAATGGCAAGTCCCATCCCGCTGCCACCATATTTACGACTGTGGGATCGATCAGCCTTAAAGAACCGTTCGAATATACGTTGCTGATCCTCAAGTGAAATCCCGATGCCAGTGTCTGATATCCGAACGGTCACATTGCTGATATCTTGTTTGAGGCTGACGTTAATTACACTGTTATCCTTAGAGAACTTGATACTGTTGCCAAGGAGATTGGTCCATACCTGACTTAACAGGTCGTAGTCAGCCAGTAGGATAATAGGCTTCAGATCAAGGTCAAAGCTGATATTACGAGCCGACCATTGCGGCTGAATCGCTACGATTACTCTTCTTATCTGTTCGTCCAGGTTAAATGTAATTAGCCGTAGCTGCTGTGACTGCGATTCTAATAAACTCAGCTTCAGCAGGCTGTCGCTCATTTTAGACATCCGCTCTGCTTCAGCGATAATAATATCAAGATAACGATTTCTCTCTTGTTCTGCAAGATCTACTCGCTTGAGCGCAATCGCATAACCAGATATTGAGGTGAGCGGAGACTGGACCTCATGCGACACATTAGATACAAACTCCTTACGCATCTGCTCAAGCTGCTGCAGATCGTGCATCATTTCTTCAAAGCTGCGAGCCAAGGTACCTAGCTCACCGGTTTGCTTAATATTCAGCTCGACGTTGAAATCACCAGCTGCTATTCGTCTAGTCGCTTTGGTTAGCTTCTTGATCGGTCTGACTAAGAACATCGCAGCTACCAGAATCAAGAGGCTTCCAGCTATCAATGAATAGAGCAAGAAATTTAATATCAAATTCCTTCTGGCAGTGACGGAAGGGGGATTAAGCGTCTCCACAAACATCGCTTTGGTGCCGTCTTCCGTTCTCAACTGCAAGCCTAGGAGAAGCGCAGAAGTATTCCTGTTATGAGGTTGATAAACTTCTCCTGCGAGAACTTTTTTTATTTCTTCCATAGTTACAGGGACCGGCTTGTGCCCATTAAGTCCGTAAGATTGGAATTTACCCGCTTCATCGAATATTCGGATATAGTAGGAATCAAGCTGCTTCATCCCACTTACGAAAGAGTTGGCTTCACGTAATGGAAAGGTTTCGTAAATTTTGACTATATCCTGTCCAAAATGCAATAAGGGAATTCGCATGTTCTCTTTCAGTTTGTCTTCAAATACCCAAGTTGCCACAAACAAAGCAATGATTGTGCCCCCGATTACGGAGGCTAGGAAGGTCAGAACAACGCGTGTATATATAGATCTGATCATTCATGCACCTCAAGCCTGTAGCCAAGTCCACGCACCGTCTCAATACGAAAATCAGGAGTAGTCGCAAACCGTTCACGCAGGCGTTTGATATGCACGTCAATCGTCCGATCATCTCCAGCATAATCAATTCCCCAAATTTGATCGATCAACTGCTCGCGCGTATATACTTGTCCAGGGGTTCCAGCAAGCTTGTACAGCAACTCGAACTCCTTAAGGGGTAAGGGAAATGACTCCGTACCTTTCATCACCTTATAGGTCTGCCGATCAAGGATGACATTGCCAATTTGGATCATCTGCGTGGAGCCAATCCGATATCGTTTCAGCAATGACCTAACACGAACCGTCAGCTCTAACGGATCGAACGGTTTAGTTAAATAATCGTCCGTGCCTAATTCGAAGCCCTTCACTTTCTCCCAGGTTTCGCCTCTGGCAGTCAATATAAGTAATGGAAGATCAGGATTAGCTCTGCGGAGCTCCTTACAAAGCATCCAACCATCCATATTTGGCATCATAATATCCAGCACGACAAGATCGACATGTGTTCCAGCATATACGGCGAGCGCTTCCTTGCCATCCACAGCTTCAACTGTTTCGAATCCGTCGTTGCGGAGAAATAAACAGACAAGTTCGCGAATGTTCGCATCGTCGTCAGCAACCAGTATAGTAGGCATTCGTTTCCTCTTTTCCTGTTGTCCATTCTTACTATTATACTATATTATACTTTCGGCTAAACTGTCTGTTGTCTTGAGACTACACGATGATCAAACCGAAAAAGAGCGTCTAACACGGTTACCCGTATGTAGACGCTCTTAATGTCGTTTCGCTTTAGCTTTAGTCAGCTTACTTCTTATTCATCTTAAACATTAGGAACAGCTCATTATAATGAGCAAGCATCCGTTTGCCAAGGTTATCGTATACTTCAAGCCGGTCCGTAATTTCGGCTGGTGGATAGAAACGGGTATCCTCAGAAGTTTCCTCAGGAAGCAGCTCCAGTGCAGGAATGTTAGGCGTGGAATAACCTACATATTCTGCATTCTTAGCAGCAACGTCTGGGCGGAGCATGAAGTTGATGAACTGATGCGCTCCATCCACATTTTTCGCTGTCCGAGGAATAACCATGTTATCAAACCATTTGTTCGAGCCTTCTTCCGGCACTACATAATCCAGCTTATCATTCTCGTCCATGATCTCGGAAGCATCGCCGGACCAGACAATCCCAACCGAAGCTTCTTCATTTGCCAGCAGCATCTTGATCTCATCACCGACAATCGCCTTCACGTTAGGAGACAACTTGTTGAGCTTAGTCAGTGCTTCCTGCAGATGTGCCTCATCCTTGTCATTAACGGAATAATGCAGGCTGTTCAAGGCCATGCCCATCACTTCACGGGCTCCGTCTACCAGGAAGATGTTATTATGCAGTCTGCTGTCCCAGAGAGAATCCCAGCTGGTGAAGTCCATGCCCTTGGTCATTTCCGGATTGAAAATAATCCCGACGGTCCCCCAGAAATAAGGTACAGAATATTTGTTACCCGGATCAAACGAGAGGTCCATAAAGCGTGAATCAATATTCTTTAGATTCGAAATCTTGCTATGATCCAGCGGGATGAGCAGATCTTCTTCTTTCATCTTAGCAATGGCATAATCCGAAGGGATTACAACATCAAAGGTAGTTCCGCCCTGCTCAACCTTGGTCAACATAGCTTCATTGGAATCGAAGGTTTGATAAATGACTGTTAAGCCGGTCTCTTTTTCAAATTCCTTCAATAGATCCGGATCGACATAGTCGCCCCAGTTATAGATAGTCAGTGTGTTTCCACCCGAATATCCCTCTCTCGAATTCATCCAAGATCCCAAGTACATGAGCGCAAATGCCGTGATAAGGATCGCCAGAAAAGCATTTATCAGCTGTTTCATCTAGGCACCCCCGCTTCTGCAACAGGCTCCGCCACAGCTTCTGCTGTGTTATGGCGATTTTTCTTAAGGGTCAGGAAGTAATAACCAACCACAAGCAGAATGGTGAACAGGAAGATCATTGTCGACAGCGCATTAATCGATAGCGACACCCCTTGCCGGGCTCTAGAGTATATCTCAACCGATAACGTCGAATAACCGTTGCCTGTTACGAAGAACGTAACCGCAAAGTCATCCAGTGAATACGTAAGCGCCATAAAAAATCCGCTGAATATCCCTGGTTTAATAATCGGCAAAATTACTTTAGTCAGCACATCCTTACGGCTTGCCCCAAGATCACGGGCTGCATCCGTTAATGTAGGGCTCATTTCCTGTAGATGCGGCAAAATCATCAATACGGCAATCGGTACGCTGAATGCAACGTGTGAGAGCAGAACAGACGCGAAACCCAGCTTGATGCCAGCAATGGTGAACAGGATAAGGAACGAAGCACCAATAATGACATCTGGACTGACGATCAGCACGTTATTCAGAGACAGCAAGGTGTTCTTGGCGCGGCGATTCTGCACACTTTTAATGGCCAGCGCACCAATAATAGCGATAAGGGTTGCAATAGCCGAGGATAGCAGCGCGATCACAAGCGTATTGATTACGATGATGATCAGGCGCTTATCTTGGACCACCTCACGGTAGTAATCCAGCGTGAAGCCCTCGAACTTATGCATCGTCCCCCCACTGTTGAACGAATAGTACATTAAATAGAAGATAGGTGCATACAGAACAATGAACACCAGAACTAGGTAGAGGTTAGAGAATCCATTTTTATTTCTCATTCCGCGCCCCTTTCCGCGATCCGCCTGTGATAATCATAAACAGCGCCATAATGGCAATCAGAAACACTGCAACTGTAGAACCCATGCCCCAGTCCTGAGTGACCAGGAAATGCTGCTCGATTGCGGTGCCCAGCGTAATGACCCTGTTGCCTGCAATCAGACGGGTGATCATAAACAGGGACAGCGCAGGTATGAATACTGCCATACAGCCTGAGCGTACTCCCGAAATGGTCAGCGGAAAAATAACACGTCTAAACGTGGTCCAGCCCGAAGCCCCTAAATCACGTGCCGCATCCAGCAAGGATAAATTCAAATCCTCCAAAGCGCTGTATATCGGCAGGATCATAAACGGAATAAAAATATAGACAGATACAAATACAAAACTGAAGCCCGTAAACAGAATTTGCTGTTCTCCGATTCCAAGCAGATCAAAGAAATTATTGATCGGACCAAATGTACCGAATATCCCTATAAAAGCGTAGGTTTTTAGCAGCAAATTAATCCATGTCGGCAAAATAATCAGCAATAACCACAGCTGCTTATGTTTGGTTCTCGTCAGCAGATAAGCCGCCGGATAGGCAACCAGCAATGAGAATGCTGTAATCAGAAACGCGTACCAGAACGAGGTCAGCGTCATTTTTAAATATACAGGGGTGAAGAAACTGACGTAATTATCCAGAGTAATATGGCCATCCAAATCAAATAACGAATAATAGATGACAAGCACTACCGGTGCAATTACAAACAATGCGATCCAGAGGTAATAAGGGATGAGATAGTACGATTTGCCCTTATTCTTCATGACTCTCCACCTCGCCATAAGCTTCCAGACGTCTGTCGAATTCTTCCTCCGTTTCACCGAAACGCATAACATGAATCGCTTCCGGATCAAAATAAAGGCCAATTTCACTGCCTACAGTCGCCTTACGTGTAGAATGTACAAGCCATTCATGCCCGGATTCATCATAACAGCTGATTTCATAATGCACGCCCCGGAATAGCTGGGAATCAACCCGCACACGTAGTTTACCCTGTTCCAGCGTAGAAATTTCCAAATCCTCAGGACGAATAACAATCTCTACGGATTCATTCGGTTTCAGCCCGGCATCGAAACATTCGAAGCGGCGGCCGTTAAACTCCACCAGATAATCCTCGATCATAACTCCCGGCACAATGTTCGATTCGCCAATAAAATCCGCCACAAAACGGTTAATCGGCTCATCATAAATATCGTTAGGGGTGCCGCTTTGCTCGATTTTTCCTTTATTCATGACAAAAATCCAGTCGGACATCGCGAGTGCCTCTTCTTGGTCATGAGTTACAAAAATGAAGGTAATGCCTAACCGCTGCTGCATTTCCCGCAGTATGTACTGCATCTCCGTGCGCAGCTTGAGATCTAGCGCCGATAGAGGCTCGTCCAGCAGTAGAACCTGTGGCTCATTCACAATCGCCCGGGCAATGGCAACCCGCTGGCGCTGACCGCCGGACATTTCGTTAATCGCACGCTGCTCATAACCCACAAGGTTAACGAAGCTTAGCGCTTCCTGCACCTTCTTCGTGATAACATCCTTCTTAAGCTTCTTAATGCGCAGTCCGAAAGCCACATTCTCGAATACGTTCAGGTGTGGAAACAATGCGTAATCCTGAAATACCGTATTGACCTGCCGCTCATTGGCGGGAATGTGGTTAATTACTTTTCCATTTAAATAAATAGAACCGCTCGTTGGCTCAGCGAACCCGGCGATCAATCGAAGAATAGTCGTTTTACCACAGCCAGATGGACCAAGTAGTGTATAGAATTTGCCGCGCTCTATCTCAAAGCTGACTCCTTTTAACACCGGATCTTCGTCGTCATATTGCTTAGTAACTTCTTCAAATGAAATAATGGTACCTTCCTGAATAGCTATAGCTAACAACCTCCCTTACCTTAGTAATACAATACTATTTTACCCGCATCTTGCGGAGAACAATCGAAATGAGTATGCTCAGCGCTAATAAGCGACAATTTTCCCTCTCCTTCGACGCTCCAATAGATATAGCATATTAGATTGTACCATTATATGCGATAGCTTACATTGTTAAATGCTAAGCATAAACTTAACAAGTTTGTAAAAAGTCCAGTCTTCCCTGCCCTTTTTGAGGTGCTATAATGAAAACGAACTGAAAAGCCAGTGTGGTTTTCTTATTTTTGCGAAAGAAGATGAATGATAATGAACGAGGGGTTATTAGACCGCCTTGAAAAATATGGATTCTCGCTTTACATGATACGAATTACGCTTGCCGCATCACTATCCTGGGTAGCCGTACACAGTTTATATGGTGACCAATATTTATACTTTGCACCGCTTGCAGCCATTCTAATTACTCAAGCCAGTGTGAAGGCTTCACTTGAAAAAGGAATCTACCGCCTGATCGGCATTATTATCGGCGGAATCGTCAGCCTGATTGTAGGCCAATTCTTCGATGTAGGTGCATTTTCCATTCTGCTAATTCTGCTCATCGGGATTGGAATTGCCACAGCCTGTCGGATGAATATCCAAGCGGTTTCGCAGGTGGGGGTAACCTCGGTTCTGGCCCTTACCTTTTATCACAATGATTACGTGCTGTGGAGAGTCGCCGAAACCTTTATTGGTGTGCTCATTGCCTTAATCATCAATATGATTATCGTTCCACCGAACAGGTTCGTCAAGGTAAAAGCATTGGCACTCGATGGAAGCCTTCTACTTTCGGATGCTTTAAAAGGTCTCGTAGGCATAAGAAGAGATTCATCAAAGGATAATAATATGCTGGAGCAAGCAGGTAAACTGCTGTCTGCCAGCAATCAGCAACAGAAGGAAATGTTCTATACCATTGCTCACTATCAGTGTCGTGGTGATCTAAAGGGACTTATACAAGCCACGGCACATCTAAAGACCATTCATTCCTATGTTAAAGAAATTGCCGACGATATTTGCTTGCTGCCGGCACATCATGCCAATTCTGACTGGATGCTGGAAGTGCTGGAGGCAACAGCCGATTGTATAGCTGTTTATGGTACCAAGACCTTATCCAAGGCTGAATGCCAACGTTCACTTACAGATTGTCTGCATCGTGCCCGCGACTTGCAGGCGGCCAGCTTCTCTGAACTGCAAGGACGGTGCTCACTGTCATCTGTTCGTGATCTAGGAGCGCTCTTCAGTCACTTAAACCGGGTACTAGAGGAAGTGGAACGTGCTAGTTCTGCTACTTACGTAGTTGCAGCTCGGCCTTCAACAGCTGAAATCACACGCGCTATACGCTTAATTAAAAAAGGACTCTCCCAGAAGCTCTAAGCTTGGGAGTGTCCTTTTTTTATGTTCAATCCCTATTAGACATAATGCCCTTTAGCACGATTGGTTACTACAACCATCCAACAAATTTAACTGACTGATTGTTTGGCAGCACGCCCTATCTTCACATTTACCAGTACAATACTGCCGACAATCAGCAATAATCCGATCACAAGGTTTATGGTAATCTGCTCTTTCAAAAAAACTACGCTGGTTGCTATCGAGATCAGGGGGATCAAGAAGGTGAATGAACCTACTTTTCCTGCTTCTCCTTCGTTAATCAGCTTGAAATAAATTAGCCAGCCCAGAGCAATAACAAAGATTGCGATAAACAAGGTATCCACAATAAAGGTTCCACTCCAGGTGATATCCGACCATTTCTCCGTAGCTGATCCCGAAAGTAGCAGAATGATGCCACCGATCGTGATTTGCATAGCCGTCATCCACAGCATATCCACACGTACAGCATTCCGTTTCATATATATTGTCCCTAATGCCCAGCTTAGGGCACTGGCTAGAGCCAACACAATTCCCCATATGGAGATACTCCCATTAATTCCGCTGATACTAAGAGAGGCTACCCCGAGAAAACCAAGCAGCAAACCAGCCATTTTAAGCCCGTACATGCTCTCACCTAACCACAGCCAAGAAAAAATACCTAACAATACAGGCTGCAAAAATACAATCGATGAGAACAATCCCGCCGGAACATACTGCAAGCCAATTGTCTGAAATCCATAATAGAACACAATACTAAGTACCGCCGAGATCAGATAGATCGGCCAGAGCTGCTTGAAGCGAAGCTCCTTCACCTTGGGCAGTGCAATTAGAATCAGAATAATACCGCCTACGACGGTTCGAATACCTGCAAATAATAGAGGTGGAGCATAGTCTAAGGCGATTTTGGATATAGGCCAATTAATGCCCCATACAATCACCAAAAAAATAAGAAGGATTATACTTTTCTTCTGCTGATTCATTTGTTCACTTCCTTGGTGTAGATTCATCACAAATGATACAATAAACAAGAGCATAAATGAAATGAATAATAATCATAAGGGGCATATCATATTTGTTATGAACAATACTCAAATTCGTTTATTCGTCAAAATCGCCGAAAGCGGCAGCTTTACTAAAGCTGGTGTAGAACTGAATATGACACAGCCTGCGGTCAGCCGGGCGATCTCGTCCCTCGAAGCCGAATTAGACGTGAAGCTCTTGCTTCGAGACCGGCGTAATGGCCTGATGCTTACGGATATCGGCAAACGTATTCTTGTTATTTTCCGTGAAATTCTAATGGGCTTTGATAAGGTCAATCAGGAGATTTACGCGGAGAGAGGTCTTGAAAAAGGAAGTATCCGCATTGGAGCTTTCCCTGTGGCAGCGGCTCATTTTCTACCGAAGATTATTAGCTCTATTACTAAAAGATATCCAAATATTACAATTAGCTTACAGGAGGGTTCTATCGCTGAAGTCAGAGAATGGCTGGATTCAAAAGAAATTGATGTTGGCTTATTGCTCGCTCCCAGTGCAGAATTCGAAACCATTCCATTATATAGAGAGAAATTGTTTGCCGTTTTTAGAGATGACCATCCCCTGCAAAAGCGATCCATTGTATGTGTGCAGGAATTAGCGAACGAGCCCATGTTGATTTGCAAAGCAGGATATGAACCGCCTGTTGTAGAGCTATTCCGCAGAAGTAATAGCCATCTGAATGTAAAATATGTGGTTAATAACTTTGCAACAGCTCTTAATATGGTTCAGGAGGGACTGGCGATCGGCGTGATGTCTGAACTGTCCTTGTTATCTCTGCCTCCAAATGTGGTTACCCGTGAGCTGCAGCCGGATGCTTATAGAGATATCCAAATTGCGGTCAGCTCGCTTGCCGACACTTCAATTGCTGTAAAGCTCTTCATTGAGACAGCGCTGGATCTTTTCACTCAAAAATAAATGGATTAATTAATAGATGATAAGGAGTGCTGAGGATGAACTTTAAAAGACTAGGAAATAGCGGATTACAGGTATCCGCATTAGGACTGGGAACGAACGCTTTCGGCAAACGTGCGGATCAAGAGACCTCCATTCAGATTGTACATGCTGCGCTTGATCAGGGAATTAATTTCATAGACACTGCTAATATTTACGCTGGCTCAGAATCCGAGCGAATCATCGGTCTGGCCTTGGAAGGTAGGAGACATGAGGCTGTTCTCGCAACTAAAGCAGGTTTAGTCAAAAATGAGGGTCCTAACGGTAGCGGCTCCTCCCGTCGCCATTTGCTGCAGGAGCTTGAAGATAGCCTTCGCCGCCTTAAGACGGACTATATCGATCTATACCAGATTCATACCTTTGATCCCTATACGCCGCTTGAAGAAACCTTACGAACCTTGGACGATATGGTATCCTCGGGGAAAGTCCGTTATATCGGGGCCTCCAACTATACAGCATGGCAATTAATGAAGGCGATTGGGATTAGTGAAGCACGCAACTTCACCAAGTACACTTCAATTCAGTGCAGCTACTCCTTAGCAGACCGGACACCGGAGAATGAGCTCCTTTCGCTCTGCCTGGATCAAGGTGTAGGGATCATTCCATACTTTCCACTAGCTGGTGGGATTCTCACAGGCAAATATAATACAAGCGACTCAGCGCCATCGGGGTCCAGAGCAGATACCGATCCTAATTTCAAAAGATTCCTTGATGCTGACCGGATCAAGCTCGGAAGCCAAGTGAGTCAAATTGCTGAGGAAATGGAAACCTCATCTACCGCGCTCTCCTTAGCTTGGCTTATGAATCGGCCTGCCGTCTCGACGGTTATTGTCGGGGCTACGCGTGTGGAACAGCTGGAACAAAATTTGCTTAGTACCTCACTTGTACTTAATGAAGAAACTTCGGCCAAGCTGGATGAAGCCAGTGATTCCTTCCGTTATCGCGAGCCGTTCGCTTTTTACCGGCTCCCATAGAGTCGTATGCTCTAACTTCTTACAAGGATGGAGGAAAGATTAATGACAACCTATACAGCTGACAGCATTCAAGGAATGCTTGAAGAGCATAAGAATTTTTTTAATAGCGGCGTAACTAAGGAGGTTTCTTTTCGTCTCCAGCAGCTGCTCAAGCTTAAGAATATTATTAAACAATACGAAGGACGTATCATCACCGCACTACAACAGGATTTAGGAAAAGGTGAGTTCGAAGCCTATGCCACAGAAATCGGCTTTACGCTGGACAGTATCGGCTACATGATGAAACATCTTAAGCGTTGGGCGAAGCCTGTAAAGGTTCGATCGCCGCTGCACTTATTTCCTGCAAAAAGTTATATTTTAAGTGAGCCTTACGGCACAACGCTCATTATTGGCCCGTTTAATTATCCATTTCAGTTGCTAATTGAGCCCCTGATCGGCGCCATTGCCGCTGGTAACTGCGCTGTCCTCAAGCCATCTGAGAGCACACCTGCCATCTCGTCCGTGGTTGAGCAGCTTATTCAGGAGACCTTCGAGCCGCAGTATATCCGCGTAATTCAAGGGGAAAAAGAGACCACTAATTTGCTGATCCACGCCAAGTTTGATTATATTTTCTTTACGGGCAGTGTGCCTGTCGGCAAAATCGTAATGGAAGCGGCAGCGAAAAATTTAGTGCCTGTAACCTTGGAGCTTGGCGGGAAAAGTCCGGTTATTGTTGATAAGACCGCTAATCTTGATGTTGCAGCGAAACGGATTGTCTGGGGCAAGCTGCTGAACGCGGGCCAAACCTGTATCGCACCGGATTATCTATGGGTCCACAAGGATATTGCCAAAGAATTGATCACCAAAATCAAACATCACATCACTGAGTTCTACGGTCAGGATGCACAGCCTAATACAGATTACGGCCGGATCGTGAATGATCGCCAGCTGCAAAGACTTGCCGACCTCATTGCGCGTGATCAGAGCAAGGTGATTATGGGCGGCACCATCGTGCCAGAAGAACGTTATATTGAGCCTACTTTAATCTATCCTGCCACTTGGACGGATGCTGCTATGGAAGATGAGATCTTCGGTCCGATCCTCCCAATATTGGAATATCATCAATTGGATGAGGCCATTCAGAGCATTAATGAACATCCAAAGCCACTGGCACTATACCTATTTACGGAGGATAAGAGTGTAGAACAACAGGTGCTGTCCCGAGTCTCATTCGGGGGAGGGTGTATCAATGATACGATCTCACATGTGGCGAGCACTTATCTTCCGTTTGGTGGAGTAGGAAACTCTGGAATCGGGGGTTATCACGGGAAGTATAGCTTTGAGGTCTTCTCCCATCGTAAAAGCATCGTCAAGCGAGGCACACGGATCGACCTCGGAATCGTATATCCTCCTTATGGCAATAAAGTGAAGCTGGTTCGAAAAATAATGAAATAAACAAAGCAGCAAACCTCCCATGATCGGGAGGTTTGCTGCTTATCAGGGTAACTACGCAAACAGCTCTAACAATTTCTCAACACTTATCTCTGCGGTGGAAGCCAGACATAGATCCGCGGTCCCGGTTACGAGCGCCACTCCAGCTCCCACTGACCTCATACCAGCAGCATTAATTGCGGCTATTCCTTCCTCGGTATCCTCAATCGCCACACAGCAGTCTGGGGATATGCCCAGCATCTCCGCAACCTGCAAGTGAATCTCTGGATCTGGCTTGCTTCTACGCAAGTTGCCAGGGTCAGCCACCGCCTGAAACCAATGCCCGATCTGCAAGCGTTCGAGAATCAGCAGCGCATTCTCATTCACTGAAGCCAGTCCGATAGCAATCCCTCTTTGCTGCAAATCGGACAACACGCTGTGGATACCCGGATACAGCTCAGCAGGCGTCATTTGCTGAACCAGCTGTCTATACTTCTCGTTCTTTTTGTTGCAGAGCATTCCCTTTACCGGTTGCGGCAAATTCAGTCCACTACTCTCCAGAATGACTTCTAAAGATTCCATTCGACTTAGGCCCTTAAGACTCTTATGCTTCTCTCGATCAAAAGAAAGCGCAAGTTCATCCGCCAGATCCTTCCAAGCCTCATAATGATACTCTCCAGTGTCAGTAATTATCCCGTCCAGCTCGAAAATAACAGCTTCAAGCTGCTTCACATTCGAAAGCCTCAGCGGCTTCTGTGCAGACAACTGTATAAGGTTTCCCTTATGCATAATCTCAAGCTCTTCGCCCTCCAGCAGCGTATAGATCACTTCTGTATCACTCACAAAAATATCCAATAGCTGTCCAGCGCATGTTATTTTAAACCGATAGCTCTCCCACTGCGCTGGCACACTAGGATTAAATGATAACATCCCGCCGCATAAGCGCATGCCACCAAAACCATTCACAATCGACAGCCAGGAGCCTGCCATAGCAGCAGTGTGCAGTCCATCCTTTACGTTGCGGTTGATATCATCCAAGTCCATCCGTACCGTGCGGTCAAAATAGGAATAGGCTCCCGTCAAATCACCAATCTCAGCAGAGATTATACTGTGGATGCACGGTGACAATGAAGAATCATGCGTCGTCAGCGGCTCATAATAATTATAATTCCGGATCTTATCCGCCAAGCTGAATTGGTCACCCAGCAGAAACATCGCCATTACCAAGTCCGCCTGTTTCAACACCTGATGCCGGTAAATTACCAGCGGATGGTAGTTAAGCAGCAGCGGATATTTGTCAGCTGGTGTATGCTCGAAATCCCATTTTTTCTTGGAGAGAAACGTGTCGTCTTGAGCATAAATGCCAAGTCCCTCATCAAAGGGGATAAACATTTTGTCCGCCGCTTCCAGCCACACTAATGTCTCATGCTCAGTCAGACCGATTTTTTGTTTCAGGCGTTCAAAATGCTCAGGATACTGCTTAGACAATATCCCTGCCATCTCGTGTGCATAATAAAGCTGATCCTGTACCATAAAGTTGGTGTATGCATTATTGTTGACGATAGCTGTATATTCATCAGGACCGGTTACTGCATCAATACAAAAGACACCGCCCCTAGCCGGATTAAAGTACCCCAAGTCCAACCAAAAGCGGGAAGTTTCGAATAAAATTTCCGCTCCCTTCGTAACCAAAAAATCATAATCTCCGGTAGCCAGTACATACTGCTTGATGGCATACGCAATATCCGCATTAATATGCATTTGCGCCGTGCCTGCCGGGAAATACGCAGAGTTCTCTGCCCCGTCTATAGTCCTCCAAGGGAACAAGGCTCCCTTCTGCGACATTACCGCTGCACGCTCCCTTGCTTTGTCTAACGTGGCATAACGAAATTCGAGCAGCTTTCGGCTAATCTCCGGCTGTGTGAACGTAAAGAAGGGCAGCATATACATCTCGGTATCCCAGAAATAGTGCCCTTCGTATCCTTCACCCGTTAATCCCTTGGCTCCAATATTCGTAACCCCATCACGGCCTACGGATTGAAGCAGTTGAAAAGCATTAAAGCGAATGCCCTGCTGAAGCGCAAGATCACCATGAATCTCCACATCCGTATGTGCCCAGTATCGTTCCAGATAAGCCTGCTGTTCCTGGGCAAGCGTTTCAAACCCGCTATGGTCTGCTAAGTGTAATATTTCAGTACTTCTACTAAGTAGTTCGTCTTCTGGATAATCTTTAGAGGTATGGTAAGAGATATATTTGGTTAGTGAGACGCTTTCCCCACGCTCCACCGGGACGACAAACTGCATGGATAATTTCTGCCCCTCATGCTGCACGGTCCTTTTATCCTCAGATCTTGAATCGAGCTTATGACTTACCCCTGTTAATAGGGCAAACCGGGTATGCCGCGTCCGCTGCTTCATCCATAAGAAGGACTGTCCCGGTTCATGACCGGTATCCTCCAGGAGCAGACTGGGCTCCTTGCCTCCCGAGCCCAATCTGGGATCATCCGTTACCTTAGGTCTTTGGATCTTGCCGTCGATGGATGAAGTGAAGGTAAGCACTCCGCTGAAATTCAGCGCTTTAACCTCATAATCTATCGCCGCCAGATGTTTGTGCTGCAAAGTCACCATCCGCCGGATATGAAGCTGTACCCGGTGACCAGCTGGAGATTCCCAATCTACCTGCCGATGCAGAACCCCGCTTCGCATATCCAGCTTTCGTTCATAATGATGCACTTGCCCACTGTTTAACTGAAAGGTCTGCCCTTCAATACTCAGTTCAATAATCTTGGCATCTGTTACGTTCAGCATCGCTTGATTGCGGGATGGATATCCGTACGCTCCTTCTGGATATACAATGGGCTCCGAATCAAAAAAACCATTCAAATAATTGCCTGTTACAGACGAGCCTGAGCTGCCGTGGTAACCTTCTTCGAAATTACCGCGCATACCAATATATCCATTGCCAAGAGCAAAAATACTCTCGCTTCTTTGATTGTTCTCTTCACTATAAGCTTCCTCATCAAGACTCCACTCCCGGTAAGGATATACCGCCGCCGGATGTACGTATGGTTTCATCTTCATCTCTCTAAGCTCCCCCTGATCACAGTTTCATTCGGGTTCTAAATCATTAACCTTTCACCGACCCACCCATAAGCCCTCTGACGAAATACTTTTGCAGCAGGAAAAAAATAGCGAGCGGCATCAGCATAGAGATAAATGCAGCCGAAGTAAGTAAATGCCAATCGTTGCCTCGTGAGCCAACTAAATCGGCAATTTTCATCGACATAACTTGCACAGACGGTTGATTGCCGATAAAAATCAATGAGACTAAATAGTCATTCCACACCCACAGGAATTGGAAGATTCCGATAGAAGCCAGTGCTGGCACTGATAGAGGCAGAATTAGCCTGCTGAATATAGTGAAATGACTTGCCCCATCCATGAAAGCCGATTCGAACAAATCCTTCGGCAATTGACTGATAAAGTTGTACATAAAGTACGTAACCAGCGGTAATCCAAAAGCCGTATGCGCCAGCCAAATTCCCAGATAACTTCCGTTTAGCCCAAGTGCGGTATAATCCTTAAGCACTGGAATAAGCGCAACCTGTATCGGAATGACGAGCATTGCAATAATGATCACAAAAAGGATTCTGCGCCCAGGAAACCGCAGCCAGGCAAAAGCATATGCAGCAAAAGAAGCGATCAGCACCGGAATAACTGTTGCTGGAACAGCAATCGTTAGCGTATTCCAGAAGGCCTGTGACAATCCGGAGCCTTTTTGCACCGTTTCACTACCATCAGCCTGTTTCAGCTTGTATTCCTTACCGGAAAGCACATTATTATAGTTATCCAGCGTGAGATCCGGTGTCATCTTCCAACCTTGTATCTGTTCATTTACGGTACGTGCTCTTCGATTCTCCCACATAAGCCGGCTGCCATCAGCCTTCACGCCAGCCTTCAACTCATCATCTGTATAAGTTTTACCGTTCACCTCAATTGGCTCCCGAAGATCCACATCCTTGGATAGCTGAATCGTCTCTCCAGCCTTCCACTCCTGATGAGGAAAAGCTTTCCACCATCCAGTCTGCAGAATGTCAGCAGCCGGACGGAAGGAGGAAATAAATAGCCCAAGAGTCGGAAGCAGCCAAATAAAACAGATCACACCCAACACGATATTTACAACCGTTTTGCCGCCTTTTCTCTTCTTTTTGCCAGCCATTAGAATCCCCCCTGCTTACGGAACTGACGTAGATTGATTATGATTACAGGCAGCACCGCGATCAGTAGAACAATAGCCAGCGTGGAGCCGTAGCCGAAATTACGGTACATAAAGAATTGCCGGTAGAACTGTGTAGCAACAACCTCTGTATCGTATTGACCTCCTGTCATCACCATGACGACGTCAAATATTTTCAACGTAAAGACGATAATGGTCGTTGTCACTGTCAGAATGGTTGATGAAATATATGGAATCATGATTCCAAAGAAAATCTTCACCTCATTTGCTCCATCCACTCGTGCAGCTTCCAAAATGTCGTCAGGAACCCCTTTGATTGCTGCCGAGAAAATCACCATTGCAAATCCCGTCTGCATCCAGATCAAAATGATAATGAGGAAAAAGTTATTCCATGGCTGAAGCATACTCGTCCAGGCTTGGGGTTCTCCCCCAAAATAAGTAACAATTGCGTTCAACAGCCCGATTTGTTCGTCACCCGGTTGATAGTAATATACGAATTTCCAAATGACTCCTGCCGCTACAAAGGAAATAGCCATCGGCATAAAGATGATCGATTTGGCGATTTTCTCATAGCTGCTGCGATCGGCAAGAATAGCAATTAAGAGCCCGAATGCTACACAAGCAAGCGTGCCAACGAATACCCAAAGTAAATTGTTACGCAATGCCGTTGCCATCAGATGATCGCTAAAGATCGCTGCATAATTGCTCAGACCCACAAATTTTTCTGAAGAAGCATTAAAAAAGCTCAAATATAATGTTCGCAGTGCAGGCAGGACCAGTAACCAGCCCAGAATAATCACTGCCGGACCAATAAAGATATAAGGCAGCACCTTACGCCGGATATGATCCGGGTACTGCTCAACCGCCCACGTCAGCGTATAGTAAATCAGATAAACACCTAGAACTCCCCAGAGGACAGCCAGAACCGCTGTTAGCAGCGGATTTAATGTGGAATCCCGGAAGAATAAAAAGATTGCGCCGTTAACAACAATATTCGCTAACAACACAACTAGGGACAGCATTACCGACTTCAGGCTGACGGTTGGTCTAGCTTGTGGTTGTGTTGGCATTTGTGGCTGTGGCTGTGATTGTGCACCCATATTAGCTCCAGCTCCTCCTATAAGTTTTGCGGAGCAAAACTCTTATCATAAGCATCGAACTCACTAGTTAGAAAACAAAAAGAGGGGCAGACAATCCTCTTTTCTCACTGCCCCTCTTTTTACTGTGCGCTTTAAATATTAGGTTAGTTGTTCCAGCCGGACTGGATTTGTTCCAAGGCTTGATCCAGTGTCGCTGTACCGCTCACATAGTCGGTCATCCCTTTCCAGAAGGTGCCTGCACCCACTTTACCTGGCATCAAATCAGAGCCATCAAAACGCAGTGTGGAAGCATCTTGAACCAACTTCGCCATCCGGCGATCAGATTCAGAGGTATACCAATCAAGGGAAGCATCATTCATAGGAGCAATTACGCCGCCAGATTGTACCCAGCTCTTAATCGACTCTCCCGTGGTGAAGAATTCCATGACTGCACGAACCTCTGGACGATCGTTGAACATAGCGTAAATATCACCTGCAACCAGCACTGGTTTACCATATTGCGCATCAATTGGCGGCAAGTAGAACCAATCATAATCCTGATCAACCTTTGCCGTTTCAGGGAAGAAGCTTGTAATAAAGTTACCGAGCATATTAAACCAGGCTTTAGGCGGATCAGTGAACATTGGCGCTGGGGCATCCCCGAAGGATGTCGTCACGATAGACTTAGCACCACCGTAAACATAATCCTTGTTAAGCCAAATTTTAGACATGATTTCAACAGCATTTTTTACTTCTGGTGAAGTAAATGGCAGTTCACCTTTTACCCACTTATCGTAGTTCTCAGGCGTAGTCGTACGAAGCATTATATTTTCGACCCAGTCTGTTGCTGGCCAACCCGTTGCAGCACCACTCTCAATGCCAATAGCCCAGGCAGGATCGCCATCCTTGGCAATTTGTTCAGTGAGTGCCATCAGCTCATCCCAAGTTTCAGGAACCTTGTAACCTGCATCATCAAATTGTTTCTTTGGATACCATACCAAGCTCTTTACATTACTGCGGTTCCAAATCCCCGCCATGATCTTCCCGTCTTTTCCGTCCATCGTAGACATATCGAGCCAGCTCTTGTTGTAATTAGCCGTCAATTTGTCTTGATCCAGCACACCGGTCAAATCGATAACCTTGCCCGTCTTAGCAATCGATGCCAGCAATCCCGGCTGCGGGAAGTCAGCGATATCAGGAGCATTTCCGCCGTCCACCCGAATATTTATTGTTGCTTCGAACTCCTTGGAGCCCTCGTATTGAATATCGATCCCTGTCTTCTCTTCAAATTCTTTAATGCTGCTCTCAAATTTCACTTGGTCAGCATCTACGAAGGGTCCAAACATGGTTACTTTAGTCCCTTTATATTCACCTTTCATCGCTAAATCTAACGGGGAACCCGAAGGTTCAGCACTAGGTGTATTTGTCGCTTTCTCGGTGTTATCTGCTGTTGGGCTGACTGTTGCCGCCGGTGGATCTGTAGGCGCCGCATTATTGTTGCCTCCGCCGCATGCGCTCAGCGTCATTGTGAAGGATAAACACAGTACTAAAGCCAACGACTTTTTACGTCCTGAGATCTTCTTCATCTTTTGTACATCCCCTTTAATGGTTATAGAGATAACATCTTATTCAATCATCCGGGCACCCTGGCATGTATTAGCAGCTTGTAGCAGATCACCTCCTTGCAAAGCTTTTCAGAAGACAGGTAAATATCCTAAAATCAAACTCCATCACAAATGTAATTTAATAATAGCGCTTACATTTTTTATATTATCATAATTAGTAACCGTTTCCAATCGGAAAATGAGATGTTTTTCATAAGAATTCATACTATTTTCTATCCTAACATTTAAATTTTAATTAAGACCGATACATGGCTCTGAAAAGCTTTTCAGAAGAAGGTCACAAAAATAAAGAGCCTTTATTTTTCCCGCGTGGATTCCCGCACAATCAGCTTATGCTCCATCTTTTCATTCAATACCTGGACACCACCTGTTGTGAGCAATTCATGCAGCATCTCCGCCGCACGATACCCTAACTCATAAATCGGCTGCGCAATCGTGGTCAGCTTTGGAATGAACATACTCGACATCCGCAAATTATCAAATCCAATCACAGATACCTGACCCGGAACTAGAATATTACGATCCTTCAGATAAGAAATCGTCCCCATTGCAAATTCGTCAGCAACACAGAAAACGGCGGTCAGCTCGGGATAATCAGTAAACAACTCATGCGCAGCTTGATAAGCGTGTTCGAACCTGTGATTGGCATATTTGCTCTTCACAATATTCTGCTGTAGTCCAAACTCTGTTAATGCCCTTACAAAACCTTCATAACGAGGCGGGCCAGATACGGAGTTATCATGGTTAAAACCAATCATGCCAATGTCCTTATGCCCTAAATCAATCAGAAACTTTACCGCATCGTAAGCCGCCTGTTCATCATCCACCTCCACAGATGGAATGTCGTACTCATCAGAATGCGAGGATACCAACACAAAAGGAATTCTACAACCGACTAATTTGTCATGTGTCTCAGGATAAAGGACATCACTGGCGAACACGATCCCATCCACCTGCTTCTCATGAAAGTTATCGATGTAAGACAGCATCCGTTCTTTGTCGCGGTCCGTATTGCAGATCATTAAACTGTATCCGAGCTTGATGCATGCATCCTGCATTCCCCGAATAACCCCTGCGAAATACAGGTTCTCAATATCCGGAATCAGCAGGCCCAGTGTAAAAGACTTCTTGTAGATCAGGCCGCGTGCAAACGCATTTGGTTGATATTGCAAACGTTCTACAGCCTCCATCACTCGATTCCGTTTGCTCTCTACGACCGTATTCGGTGCATTCATAACCCGCGATACGGTGCTGATCGACACCTCCGCCATTCTGGCAACATCTCTTATGGTTGGCTTCATAACGATAACTTCCTTTTTTTCAGGTAACTTTTCGATGTGATTATAGCAAGCCCGTTAAGAAATAACAACAGATATTTTAAAGCGCTTACATTTTCTTTTAAAGACATACTTATTCCTTATCTAATCATTACAAAGTGCGTATAACTTACTTAAAGTGTGTATATAGTTTTATTACATGGTATACTAGGCGAGTAGCAATATTCGCAGCTACAAATACTGCTCTAGACTATCTGAGCGTTTATTATAGGAGGGATTACATTGAAGCAACAGCGCGATATTCGATTCTCCGTACTGGACTTAGCCTCTATTGTGGAGGGTGGCACAGCGGCAGACTCTTTTCATAACTCTTTAGCTTTAGCTCAACATGCTGAGGCATGGGGCTATCACCGGTATTGGTTTGCTGAGCATCACAACATGATTGGTGTTGCCAGTTCTGCTACCTCACTCTTAATTGGCCACATTGCTGGCGGCACAAAAAGCATACGCGTAGGCTCTGGAGGCATCATGTTGTCCAACCACGCACCACTTGTCATTGCGGAACAATTCGGGACCCTCGAATCCCTATATCCAGGACGGATTGATTTAGGACTGGGCAGAGCCCCAGGATCCGATCAACCGGCTTCCCGTGCGCTACGCCGTGGTCTCGGAAGCGATGGCAGTGACTTCCCCGAGCAGTTAAGTGAGCTCAGAGCCTACTTCGATCCTGCAGGTGCAGGATCACGACCGGCTGGGGTTCGTGCTGTTCCTGGTGAAGGCTTGAATATCCCCATCTGGCTGCTAGGCTCCAGCGGTTTTAGTGCTCAGCTGGCAGGGAAGCTAGGTTTACCTTTTGCTTTCGCCAGCCATTTCGCACCAGAATATTTACTACAAGCTTTACACATCTATCATAGTAATTTCCGTCCTTCAGCAGCACTCGACAAACCTTATGTAATGGTCGGAGTTGGCATTACAGCAGCCGATACCGTGAATGAGGCAAGACGACTGGCTACCTCGCAGCAGCAGCAATTCCTTAATATCATCCGCGGACGTACGGGGAAGTTACAACCACCGGTTGATAGTATGGAGGGGCTATGGACGATGCAAGAAAAAGCAGCCATGCTTGAGAAACAGCGTTACTCTTTCGCTGGTGATAAAGCAGCAATTAAAGAACGGCTTCAAGAAATCCTGCAAGAGACACAGGCCGATGAATTGATTGTTTCTGGTGGAATTTATGATCCTAACGCTCGTCTACGCTCTTATGAGATTGTAGCCGACGCTATGAAGGAAATCTAATTTATCATCATAATTAAGGCAAGACGATAGGTCTGGTATCGGGGTTTGAGCCCTATCCCAGATGTATGTCTTGCCTTTTTATTTTGCATTCATAATCGTTCTCAATAAAACACAATAAAAACAATGAATTACATAAAAATAAAGAGTTAAATAGAGAGAACTGGTGTAAAACCATTAATATAATTTATATTTGATCAAATATGATGGATTTCCTTCTAATATCCCATTTTTGTTTAGATATTATTTTGATTATACTTTAGTTATTCGCTATAACGAACGAATTGGCGGTATATCTCTACCCTCTCCTTCCACTTTCACGGAGATTCCTATATACGCACAAGAAAGTGGTTCTGTGAGATACTACTTATTTCGACAATGTTTGATGGAAAATCCGATTAGAAGAGAAGAATTTGCCGGAAGCCCGCAAATGATGTCTACAAAATTTAATATGGGGTTCAGGAGAAAGGAGCGAGTAAAGTGAAGAAGAAATATCGCTCGGCTTTCATAGCTGCCTATATCCTGACTATTCTAGCAGGAGTCATCTGGCATGCTGGCGGAGTTAGTGCGCAAGATACCATTAAGCTTACGGTGAATTCGCATACGACAAGCACAGCCACCATGAACAATATGCAGCCTGGTGATGAAACGAACTCAGAATACACAATTATTAACGCAGGTAGTGAGGGCTTTAATTACTATGTGGACTTCAAATTCATCTCTGGAGACGCAGAATTATACGATATTCTCCAAATGACACTCGAAAAAGAGGGAGTAATCATCTATTCAGGGGTGATGAGTGAGGCTGCCGGAAGAGTTGCCATCGGTTCACTTGCCGGGGGAGAACAAAGTGTAATCCAAATGGATGTAATTTTCCCGTGGGAAGCAGGGAACGAATATCAAGGGAAAACCACCACTGTAGCCTTTGAGTTCTCCGCTTCTGGAGGACCGGAGCCATCCGCTCAACCTAGTCCTTCACCGACAGCGACGGCCACAGCTCAGCCTACACCGGAGCCATCACCTACAGCGACTGCTACACCTACTGTAGCGCCAACTACGACACCTACTGCCACGGCTACAGCTACAGCTACACCTGAAGCTTCGCCGACCGCAACAGCTTCACCAACCACGACACCTACAGATCCGCCGACGACTACCGCTTCACCAACTGCGGCACCTACGAATACACCGACGGCTACTTCGCCAACGGCAACAGCAGCTGCCACACCAGGGCAATCAACGACGCCAACACCATCGCCAATACCTACAGCTTCACCAGTAGTAGATGAAATTAGTGTCACTGAAGCGCCGATCCCACTGGGTGGAGGCGATAATGAGCCGACAGCATCACCAAGTGCCGGCAGCCAAACTACCAGTGCAACACCGCAGCCAAGCAATGAAATCGCCCTGCCTGATGATGAGCTTCCACTGGGAGCACCAGAGGTTGGCAACAAGCTTCCAAATACCGCTGAGCCTTGGTATAACTTGATTCTTGCCAGCTTAGCCATTGCGGTACTCAGCGTGATTATCATGCGCAGATTGAAATCGAAGAAATAACCACATTTTGCAGCATAAGTCTGGAGGTGAGAGAGTATGAAGAAGCGTAATGGTGTCTTGCTAGCCGTGAAGCTAATCTTCATACTCTCTTTAGTTGTGTTGATTTACTCGGTTGTACAAGTGGTCAAAGCACCGCTCGAAGCTAAACAGGCTTTAAATGATTGGACAAAAAAGAGGGAGGAAGCTGTTCCCCGCCCCCTTTCTGCCGAAGAAATCCCTCTTCCCATGGGAATGATCAGTTCAGCCAGGGAACAGCCGCACCCCGCTCATTCCTATTCAGAAGGTGAAATCATAGGAGAGATTCGTTTCCCCAAATTAAACAAAAAGATCGCAGTGCTAGAAGGCACGGAAAGCCCCGAGCTAAAAAAGGGAGCCGGACATTATAAAGGCAGCGCAGCTATCGGTGCCACCGGCAACAGTGTGCTCGCAGGCCACCGCGATACAGTGTTCCGTAATCTGGGAGAACTCGTCGCTGGAGATCTTATCGAGCTGGAAAGTACCGATGGGACTTTTACCTATGAAGTAACAGGCAGCACAATTGTTGACGGGGACGAACGTGGCGCTATAAAGCCAAGTGATAAGGCCATCCTTACATTGATTACCTGTTATCCCTTTTCATATGTGGGATCTGCACCGGACCGTTATTTACTTTCAGCGAAGTTAGTGAAACAAGATATATTGCCGCATTAAACTTAAATATTACCTCAATCTTCTTCCTCAGGGATGAGACCTTATATGGAAAGTGATACTATATATATACAATAGTAAAGAGGAGATGACCCAAGGTGAAGAAAGAGGTTGTAGAACGGTTTATTTCGTATGCACAAATGGATACCCAGTCGAATGAAGATAATGAGACTTGCCCATCCACTCCGGGACAGATGGTTCTGGCCCACAAGCTGGTTGAAGAGCTAAAGGAAATCGGCATGGAGGAAGTCCAGGTGGACGAGCATGGCTATGTTATGGCGACACTCCCTGCGAATACGGACAAGGATGTTCCGACCATTGGTTTTTTAGCCCATTTGGATACAGCGACTGATTTTACCGGAACGAATGTGAAGCCACAGATTATCGAGAACTATGATGGTCAAGATATTCTTTTGAATAAAGAGCTGAATGTTGTATTATCCACAGCGAGCTTTCCGGAGCTGGCGGAATACAAAGGCCACACCTTAATTACAACCGATGGCACGACCCTGCTTGGCGCAGATAATAAAGCCGGTATTGCTGAGATTATGACCGCCATGCATTACCTCATTCAACATCCAGAAATCAAACACGGCAAGATTAGAGTTGCCTTCACACCAGACGAAGAAATCGGCCGCGGGCCTCATAAATTTGACGTAGCCGCTTTTAATGCTTCCTATGCTTACACTGTAGACGGAGGTCCACTCGGAGAATTAGAGTATGAAAGCTTTAATGCTGCGTCTGCCAAAATCTCAGTCTACGGCGTTAATGTTCACCCTGGGACTGCAAAAGGAAAGATGATTCATTCCGCCAAAATCGCCATGGCACTTCATCTCAGACTCCCTGCTGAGGAAGCGCCCGAATATACAGACGGTTATGAAGGCTTTTATCACCTAAGCTCTATAGAAGGCACACCTGAATTCAGCAAGCTGCAATATATCATCCGCGACTTCGACCGTGAGAAATTCGAGGCACGTAAAGCATATCTCTCAGCTGTCGTAGAAGAATTCAAAAGCATCCATGGTGAAGAGAACATCGTGCTTGAAATGAAGGACCAATATTACAATATGCGTGAAAAAATCGAGCCAGTGCGTCATATCGTCGATATTGCCCATGAGGCGATGGAGAACCTTAACATCACACCGATCATCCGCCCGATTCGCGGAGGTACAGATGGCTCGCAGCTTTCCTACATGGGCTTGCCGACACCTAATATTTTCACCGGAGGCGAGAATTTCCATGGCAAATTCGAATATGCGTCTGCGGACAATATGGTAAAAGCGGTAAATGTTATCGTGGAGATTGCTAAGCTATTCGAACAGAAAGCCTAAAGCATTATCCGCATCACTCCTTTAAAACACCAAAAAATCCCTGTAGAGGCCGATCCAGACCTCTCAGGGATCATTAATGTTCATAGGCTATTCGATTAGCATCTTTCTTCCGGCGGCGTGTCCTTCCAGATCACGTTTTCTCCGTAATTTTTACCCCAATCATACATCAATCGAAGGACGGGAAGCAGACTTTGGCCATATGATGTCAGGGAATACTCTACTTTTGGCGGAACCTCAGCGTACACTTTTCTTAGAACCAGCTGGTCCTCTTCGAGCTCGCGAAGCTGATTGGTCAACATTTTTTGCGTGATATGAGGAATTAGCTTCTTCAGCTCGCTGAATCGCTTTGTCCCTTCAAGCCCTAGATGCCAGAGGATAATCAGCTTCCATTTCCCTCCGATCACCGCAAGCGTCAATTCCTTCTCACAGTTAATTTCCTTCAAGTTTATGCGATCTTTAATCTCGGTTGCCATACCTAAAGCGCCTCCTCTCTCCTGTTATCATACTAACACAAAAACGAATAACCTCCTCATTGGAAGGCATTCGTTTCTGTACGTTCACTCTAAATTAGCATGCTTGCCGAACATTTGCTGATTCGTCTGCCCCGTCTTCTCCATCATTCGCAGAATAATAGCATCATAAAAGACCAACATCGTCTGTTCGAATAAAGAAGCCATCGGCTGGATCGTGCTGTAGCTTCCACTGGCCGGATCTTTTGGAGATCCCGGCAGCTTCACTGTGTAGCCCGCTAAACGTCCAACCGTCGAATCCGGCGCAATGGTAACGGCAACAACTTCTGCGCCTACCCCTTTGGCTTTCTCAGCCATAGAGATCAACCCTTTTGTCTCACCGGAACCGGAACCGAGGACTAACACATCCCCCTGTTCAATCCCCGGAGTCACCGTTTCGCCTACAACGTAAGCCTCTTTACCAACATGCATTAACCGCATAGCAAAGGCCCGTCCCATCAATCCAGATCTGCCCGCTCCAGCCACGAAGATCTTGTTGGACTGAAGCAGCAGCTCAGCCATTCGCTCAGTCTCTTCTTCATCAAGCTGAGATATGGAGCGCTGGAGCTCCTCTATAATTTGCTGCGCATATTTCATTGTAATCTTAAGCCTGACTAACTAGACGTTTCATTTCTGCTGCGGCAGCCTTTTGATCCGCTTCACCTGTGATGCCTCCGCCAACGATGACAAGATCAGGGTTCGCGGCGATCACTTCTGGAAGTGTGCTTAGCTTGATCCCTCCAGCGATAGCTGTTTTGGCCTGCTTAACCACACTCTTAATCGCATTTAAATCTGCAAAAGAATTTTTACCTTCCGCTTGATGGTCATATCCAGAGTGTACACAGATATAGTCTACGCCAAGTGCGTCTACTTCAGCCGCTCTTGTTTGGATATCCTTCACATTAATCAGATCAACTAGAATCTCTTTATTGGTTTTCTTCGCTTCCTCCACTGCACCTCTAATGGTAGAATCATCAGAAACACCAAGTACAGTAACGATATCCGCGCCCGCTTCCACAGCCTTCATCACTTCATATCCACCTGCGTCCATGATTTTCAAATCCGCCAACACAGTCAAAGCTGGAAAAGCCTCTTTGATTGCCTTCACTGCATGTAACCCTTCATTTATAACGATAGGTGTTCCAATTTCAACGATATCTATAAATTCGGCAACTTTTGAGACAACCTCTTTCGCTCCCGCAATGTCCACTAAATCTAACGCTAATTGTAATTTCATATTTATTTGCACTCCTTATTAATATATTTTAGTAAGTCATGTACAAATTGTAGTTCCTTACATCCCTTTAGGGAAGTAGGCACTTTATTGTGATGTAGTTACCTGGAGGATACTAATGTGCGGTTAAAGGGCTCTTTTCGACTTAAATTAAAAACGTTTTGTCATTTTTCTGTAAAAATACTGCATTTCCATGAAAGCTGTGCTAATATTACAGTTTGTTTATGAAATTTTAGGAAGTACATCATAATATAAGAAGGTGCACAATGAAGCAAAATAATCACCAGGAATTCAACCTGGTCAAACTGACCTGGCCGATTTTCCTCGAGCTATTCCTCTTTATGCTCATGGGCAGTGTGGATACTTTTATGATCAGTTCAGTGTCGGACGATGCCGTGTCTGGTGTCGGCGCAGCGAATCAGATCATTGCGATAGCAATTTTAGTCCTCAGTGTAATTGGTAACGGCGCAGCTATTGTGGTCTCCCAATATCTCGGTTCCAAAAAACCTCTGGAAGCCGCTCAAGTGACCGGCAATGCCATTACCCTAAACCTGTTAGTCGGCATTCTCCTAAGTACGTTTTTGCTGATATTCGGAGGGTCGCTACTGACTGCGCTGAATGTAAAAGGGGATATCCTCATTTACGCCAAAGCCTATATGAATATTGTTGGGGGCGGTATTTTTCTGCAAGCATTAATTAATGCTCTGGCGACTACTATCCGTACTCACGGTTTCACCAAACAGACGATGGTCGTATCCTTGCTGATGAATATCATTCACGTGGTGGGCAACTACCTGCTCATTTATGGTCATTTCGGACTTCCGGCGTTAGGTGTGGAGGGTGCGGCTATCTCAACAGTGATGAGTCGCTTTATCTGCCTGATCCTATTCTTCCTGCTGCTCTACAGAGTGATGGAGGTACGGGTGAAAGTAACCTATTACATTCATCTTTCTAAAAAATACGTGCTGCAAATTCTCAAAATCGGCATCCCGTCCGCTTTTGAATCCATCACTTATCAGTCGTGCCAGCTTGTATTCACACTGTATATTACTTATTTAGGCGCTGAAGCTATGGCTACCCGCCAGTACGCGCTTAATATTTCCAATTATATTTATTTATTCAGTGTAGCTGTCTCTATGGGAACTTCCATCGTTGTAGGACATCTCGTGGGAGCTAGACGACCTGATGAAGCCTATAAGCGTGTATTCACCAGTGTAAAGTGGGCGTTGCTGGTTACCGTAATAATAGATGCTGTGGTGATTTTCTTCCGGGTACCGCTATTCGGGCTTTTCACAGACAATGAGAACATCATTAGGATGGGGGCGCAGGTCATATTGCTTAGCTTCTTCCTGGAAACCGGGCGCACAACCAATCTGGTTATCATTAACTCTTTACGCGCCTCGGGCGATGCCAAATTCCCTGTATATATGGGACTGATCTCCATGGTCTGCATGAGCTTACCTCTTGGTTATTTCCTGGTGTTCCAACTTGATCTCGGGTTAGCCGGCGTGTGGATTGCTACTGCGGTCGATGAGTGGGTAAGAGCCGTCATTATGTATTTCCGCTGGAAGAGCCGAGCTTGGGAGAAACATGGACTTATCGAACACGAAGCTCCAGAACACTGTACACCTTCCGCTACTCCTGCAGCTGTAAATTAATATGTATATACAGAGGGTTCTTTAAGGTCATATCAGATCTTAAGGAACCTTCTATTTATTTACGCCAACATTACATAAAATTTGAGAATGAAGGAACCATTCTACGTTACAATAGATAGAACATAATTCACAAGGCTAAAGGAGAGAACTTCATGCCGGAGGAAACCGGAATCCATGAGTTACTGACGCTCAAAACGATTGCGGAGACTTTAAACAGTTCCAATGAGCTCAGACCCATGCTCGACACAGTCATGGGCAAGCTACTTGAGTTAACCGGAAACACTGCAGGCTGGATCTTCCTGAGCGAAGAATACATGGAATATGAGTGTGCCGCTGATCGAGGCCTGCCACCTGCACTACAGCGCGACAATAAACAACCAATGCAGTGCGGAAGCTGCTGGTGCCTAAGCCGCCTATGGGACGGTCGGCTCGAGCATGCCGTTAACATTCTAAGCTGCAAGCGGCTGAGTAACGCCAGGCAGTATAACTGGGGCGACACGCTGGGCATCACCCACCACGCCACCGTCCCGCTGCATTCAGGTGAGCGTTACTTGGGACTTATGAATGTGGCCGCACCAGGCAAAGCACATTACGCCGACAGCGAGCTGGCTTTGCTGCAATCCGTGGCTTTGCAAATTGGCAGTGCTATAGAACGGATGCAGTTATATAGCACCGAGCAGCGCCGCGCGAATCTGTACGCCAAATTAGGCGAATTCAGCGCAGCTTTAAATCTAACCGCCAACCAATGTATCTCGCCCAGTATTCTGATCGAGAAAAGCGCCGCCCTGATTGGCGACTATTTCGATTGGCCCTTTGCAGCGATTATCGGGCAATATGAAGGGCAATTCGAAGTCCATGCTGCCTATGCGGCTAATATAACGCCTGAAATAGCTCCCTTCGAGCTCTCGGATTCTTTTAAAGTACGTCTAGGAGATATCACAAAAGGACAACGCTTTGCGACATTAACCCCTGATGAAGAGCAGGAAATTACGAAGTCCTGCTGTTCTGAACAACCTGTCGCGGAGCGTGTCGTGATGCTCGCTGTGCCCTTTCGGCAGATTGCCGCACAAGGTGCAGGAATTCTACTGATCACCTCACCCAAAGCACTAGCTTCCGCAACTGCGGATGGAGAGGTGCTTGAGGCTGTCGCTGAGCATATTTCCGCTACATTGGAAAGTGCTCAGCTTGGAGAGAAACGCCGCGAAATTGCGCGTCTTGATGAGCGGAATCGTCTGGCCCGTGACCTGCACGACTCCGTGAACCAGATCCTCTTCTCCCTCTCAATGACCGCCAAAGGCGTGGAAAGTATGCTGAAGCAGGAGCATATCTCCCATCCTGCTACTGAGGCTGTCCGCGATATTCAAGCTTTATCCCAGTCTGCACTCAAAGAAATGCGTGCATTAATTATGCAGCTTCGGCCTGCCGGACTGGAAGCCGGTTTATTGACTGCGCTGCAGGCTCATGGCCAGCAGCTAGGGCTGCTGATACAGACGCAACGGAGTGGTGTTCACGAACTTCCCCGTAACGTGGAGGAAGGGCTGTGGCGCATTGGCCAAGAAGCGCTCAATAATGTACGAAAGCATTCCGGAACCTCTAAAGCGGAGGTATCTCTGCATCTGAATGCAGCCGAGGTGGTACTGAGCGTTGCCGACCAAGGTAAAGGCGGGGCCAAACGGCGTTCTAACACAGACACTAATGAATCTCTTGGACTGCATATTATGAAGGAAAGAGCAGAAGCTCTCACCGGTCGTATTCATATCCACAGTGTGGAAAATCAAGGCACAACGGTTGAGGCAACCATACCTCTGCCCATCCAATCTACATGAAGTCGGGTGATCATAAATGACGATAAACTTATTATTAGTAGACGACCATGCAATGGTACGCCGTGGGCTGCAAGTATTTCTCTCCACACAACCCGATATCAAGGTTATTGGAGAGGCCTCCAACGGCCGCGAGGCACTGGAAAGAACAGCTGAATTGAACCCGGATGTCATATTAATGGATTTGCATATGCCCATTATGGACGGCATTGAGACCGCTCAAGCGCTGAGGATCTCCCACCCGCAGGTCAAGGTCATTGTATTGACCTCCTTTTCGGATCAGGATCATGTACTCCCGGCTATCCGCGTAGGAATCAAAGGCTATTTGCTTAAAGATATAGAACCAGAAGCGCTGGTAGTTGCGATCCGCAAGGTACATAACGGTCAAGTGGAGCTACATTCCGAGGCTGCCAGCCAACTGATGAATCTAATGGCGACTTCTACACTAGAGCAATTGGAACTTAATACTTCCGATCCGAATGACCCAAACACAACACCTGCTGCGATCAACGGATTAGAGCTTCTTACCCCACGCGAGCAAGAAGTATTAGACCTGATTGCGCTCGGTATGAGTAACAAAGAGATTGCCAGCAAGCTGGTCATCACCGAAAAAACCGTTAAGACCCATGTCAGCCACGTTCTCGGAAAGCTAAACTTAGCGGATCGGACTCAGGCTGCCATTTTCGCATTGAAAGGCGGCTATAACGCCTAGAATCAAAACTCCTCTACAACTTTAGCCTTAGACGCTCAGCACAATGGCTGAGCGTTTTTATTATGTATGTTCATTCCATGTGCTGATGTTAACAGAGGCCGATTCAACTATCATTGGTTTATAGCAATTGACCTCACATAGGAGTGGATACAGATGAAAGTGATGATCCTGACAGGCAGTAATCGAAAAGAAGCAACCAGCACGAAGCTGGCAGAACATGCTGCCCATTTCATTAGTCAGCATGGGGAAAAGGTTACCGTGTTTGATCTCTACAAACGCCCACTTCCCTTTTATTCACCAGACGAGATTTACACAGAGCATGAACATTTAAACGAGCTTAAACAAGAGATGTTAGCAGCGGATGCAGTAATCTTGGTTACTCCGGAATATCACGGCTCGGTAAGTGGCGTATTAAAAAATGCGATTGATCATCTAGGCCAGGCGCATTTCAATGGTAAAGTTGTGTTATCCGCCAGTTCAGCCGGGGGAGCGGTAGGGATAAGCTCATTACTTCAATTGCAAGCCATCGTACGCAACCTGCACGGCATCAATACACCAGACTGGATCTCCATCGGTGGACTGCAACGCAAGCGGTTCGAGGTCGGGTACGACGGATATGAGGGTGGGCAAGAAATCGAAGATCGCATCCACCTAGTATTAGAAGCATTCCTGAACTTAGCCCGCAAAATCGGCAGACCGGCAGGTGCTATCCAATGATCAAAGGACTATATGAAGCACATTTACCAGTAAGCAATCTTGAAGTATCCATCGAATTTTATGAGAAATTAGGTCTGAAAATGGCTTGGCGGGATGAAGAAACTGTATTCTTCTGGATCGAGGAAGGTCGGAGCTGGATTGGTCTTTGGGAAGGCCAGGAGGTTCAAACCCCATACCATCCGTCCTTGCGGCATATTGCCTTCCGTATCACTTACGAGGACTTGAAGCAATCACTGCAATGGCTGGAATCGATTGGGGTAGAGGCTGTTCCGTTCCGCAACCGGACTTCTGTTGAGCCTTTTATCCGGGCTTATCAAGGAAATGCTTCTGTCTACTTCAACGACCCTGACGGCAACAGCTTGGAATTTATGTGCCACGTAGAGGTTCCTGAACATCTGAAGCCTATTTCAGAGAACATAACCTTAACGGAATGGGAGAAATTACTGCACAGTAAATAAAATACTCAAACAAAAAAACAGCTGCTCCCGTCCAAGGGTCCAGCTGTTTGAGTATATTAGCTTCTTCGATTACTTAATCGAAATGCCCTTCTTCATGGCCTTCATGTCTGCATTCGTATTCACAAGCGTTGGCAGTATCTTCATACTTCTAGTCATGGGAGAGTTGCATTGCCAGCAGGTAGGTACATATTGAAAGGCGAAATTATCGCGCATCCAACCTGTGCAACCTTCCTTGGTACAGGACCAAATAGCTGTGTCTTCTTGCGGAAGTTCCTCCAGTGCTTTTTTACGAAAATACATAAGTACCCCTCCTTGGATCGAATCGAGACGATATCGCTACCCTATTAGGGGCAGATTCATACTATGAAAATAAAAAAAGCTGCCCTCAACTTGTGTTAAGGGCAGCCTGATTTTTAAACTACAGTTTTACAACGTTTTCGGCTTGTGGTCCACGAGCGCCTTGAGTTACGTTGAACTCAACGCGTTGGCCTTCGTCCAAAGATTTAAATCCGTCGCCTGTGATTGCGGAGAAGTGTACGAATACGTCGCTTCCACCTTCAACCTCGATAAAACCGAATCCTTTGTCTGCGTTAAACCATTTCACTGTACCTGTTTGCATGATATTACCTCCAATATTTTATTTAACACATGTCCTTTTATTCCTACGTAGTGTACGAACAAATAAAAATTCACACATTGGAAAAGGACTCATACGCACAAATGATAACCTTTTACAATATGTGAATTAAGGGTTAAATTTATGATTGATTTCATTGTACCACACTAAATCACTAAAAGCAATGCGTATGCCTATTTAATTTTCACTCCGGCTCTTATTGCCTGTAAACAGCAGCAGCCGAGCCGGACGAACACCCATGTTAGTCGATATAACCTGCCAATCCTTTATCCATCAAGTAATCCATTTCTGCATCAAGAATGGTCTCTACTGTGATTTCATCCAGCTTCACATCACGTTGGGCAGTGACATAGTCGACCAGATCATCGCTATCGATGTCTACCTCACCCTTGGCGTTCGCCTTGGCCTTATTGATAAAGGTCTGTTCATGCTTCAATACTAAGCGGATGATTTGCGGATCCACTTTGGTTTTGGCAGATAATACATTTACTAGCTCCTGCTCATTTACTTTGTCACTCATTTTTTAAATTTCATCTCCTTACAATTATTACACAATCATTGTAGCATATTTCGCGCTTTAACGCGTCATTACGCGAAGTATACCGCGGTTTATTCACACTTTTCTTATCATCCCAGCGTCTATAACGTTCCACTTGAAGTAAGTTATTTAATAAAAACAGTTGTGAGGAACATTGACTTGTGCCAAAATATAAAAAAAGTGTTGGACCAAATGAATACTAGAAAAGGCGGTTGAATTCATGAGCTCTGTATCTACCCAGCAATTAGACACAAACAGCAACAAGGCACATCGTTATATCGAAGACGTATACGCACAGGTTGTTGCGCGTAATCCTTTTGAGCCCGAATTTCATCAGGCCGTAAAGGAAATCCTTGAATCTTTGCTTCCAATCCTCGCTGCTGAACCTAAGTATCAGGAAAATGCCATTCTGGAAAGATTGGTTGAGCCAGAACGTTTGATTATGTTCCGTGTTCCTTGGACAGACGATCAAGGTAAGGTCAGAGTTAACCGTGGATATCGTGTACAGTTCAGCAGTGCAATTGGACCTTACAAAGGTGGACTTCGTTTTCACCCATCCGTTAATGCTAGTATTATCAAATTCCTTGGTTTCGAGCAAATCTTCAAAAATGCTCTTACCGGCCAACACATCGGCGGAGGTAAAGGCGGATCCGACTTTGATCCTAAAGGTAAATCCGAAGGCGAAATCATGCGTTTTGCACAAAGCTTCATGACTGAATTGCAAAATTACATCGGTCCTGACCAAGACGTTCCTGCAGGAGATATCGGTGTAGGTGGTCGTGAGATCGGCTACATGTACGGACAATACAAGCGGATCCGCGGAGGATATCCGGCTGGCGTATTGACTGGTAAAGGTATTGGTTACGGCGGAAGTCAGGCTCGGACAGAGGCTACTGGTTACGGTACAGTTTATTTCGTAAACGAGATGCTGAAAGCAAAAGGCCTTTCCTTTGAAGGAAGCCGCGTTGTTGTTTCCGGTTCTGGTAACGTAGCGATCTATGCGATCGAAAAAGCTGTACAGCTAGGCGCTAAAGTCGTAGCTTGTAGTGATTCCGCCGGATATATCTATGACGAAAATGGGATTAACCTCGAAACCGTCCGCCGCCTGAAAGAAGTCGAAAGAAAACGGATTAGTGAATATGTGAATGAACATCCTAACGCTGTGTATACTGAAGATTCCACGCAAATTTGGACCATTCCTTGTGATATCGCCCTTCCGAGTGCTACTCAGAATGAGATTGATGAAGCCATGGCATTGAAACTGATTGAGAATGGTGTAAAAGCAGTAGGCGAAGGTGCCAATATGCCATCCACCCTTGAAGCTATTCATCAGTTCCAACAAGCTGGCGTACTATTCGCACCTGCTAAAGCTGCTAATGCTGGCGGCGTAGCTGTATCTGCGCTTGAAATGGCACAAAACAGCATGCGGTTGTCCTGGAGCTTTGAAGAAGTAGATACGAAGCTGCATGAAATCATGGTTTCTATCTACGAACAATCCGTAAATGCATCCGAGCAATATGGACAGTCCGGCAACCTTGTTGCAGGAGCGAACATCGCTGGATTCAAAAAAGTGGCCGACGCTATGCTGGCTGAAGGTGTAATCTAAATAAATTACCGGCGCTCTAGTCACGAACGCCTGACATACAAAAGTCCCCGTAACCGGTCAGCAAGAATCCGGTTACGGGGACTTTTTGTGTGTCTAAGCGTTCCATCCGGGGATCTTCCGCAAATCCCCGTCCCAAATCGATTGAGTACTCTCCACAGTCGTATCGTGGGGTGAAGAAGCCGTACGAATGTAACAGGAATCTATTCCTATCGTTAGCGCCCCTGCAATATCCGTACGGGGATCATTCCCGATCATGATGGCCGAACGCAAGTCCGCTCCATAATGTTCAACTAGATAACGATAAAATAGCGGATCTGGCTTACTCACTCCTGCTTCGGAGGAAATGGCAATGCCATCGAATAAAGGAAGAATACCCAGCATCGTTAATTCTGCTTCTATAAAGGTTTTCTGGCCATTGGAGAGCAAAAACACCTTTTTGCCACGTTCTCTTAATGTTTGCAGAATTTCAACCACACCCTCATAAAGCGAGATATGGATCATCGATAATGTCCGCAGCCATCTAACCGTTTCATGTAACCACGCTTGATCCGGTTCCCACCCAATTGACGGGCCACAGAACGAAACACATCCTCCATTACGAAATCTGGATACTGACAATTCCGTGCGGCTTTGGCGAGCTGTAAATCCCTCTCCCGCAGAAATTGTGCCTGTAGCTCACTTCCTGTTATGGACATCCCCTGATATCCGAAATGGAGCGATAATCGATCCCATACCTCCTGCTTCTCCTCATCTGTCTGAATATCGATTAATGTGCCATACAGGTCGAAAATATAAGTCTCGTACATCCACCGTCTTCCTTCCTATTATTCTCTCTGTGTTTTATCCCTTAGTACCATTGCCATTGTCGGTGGTTGTCTGGCCCTCCTCCATACGGTTTGACACCTTTTGATAGAGATAGGAGATGCCGAGCAAACAGATACCAAAGCTGGCATAGGCTATGATTTTGCTGCCAGTATTCAGCAGACCCAAATCATAGAGCAGCAGCTTGCCCGTAGCCAGCAGTGTTAATCCAAGGCCGAAGCGCCGGATGTACATATACCTTTTGCGGAAGCCATACATGATAAACAGAACTGCTAATAGTAGATAAATGAGACTAAAAATTAATCCTGCATCACTCAATTGCAATTGCACTCCTAGGAAAGCGGTGATAATGCCGAGTAGATAAATCGCCATGAAAACAGGATAGATCTCCATACTCTTAAAATGGCGATTCAGCGCTGCAATCAGCAGATCACGTCCGCTAAACCAAACAAAGATATTAAAGATAATCAATACAGCCAGTGCGATATAATCAGCTGCTGTATTTTGCGCGAAATTATTTTGCAGACTTGGCAGACCTACTGTAATCACTATACAAATGACGTAGCCAATCCCAAACAGAAGTCTCACAAAATATTTAACAATCGTGTCATACAGCACCTTCACCTTTGGCAGCACGTAAGCCAGAACCAAGGTCCATACAGCGGACAGCAGCAAATTATAGAAGGTTCTATGCGCAAAATCCTCCGGTACAACCAGATGATACAATCTTCCCGATTCATACAAGCCGTAAATCCAGAAATTTAATAACGCCGCATATTTAAACCACAACGCTAAGGTGATTTCATAAGGTTCGCTGCGCTGAAGAGCATCCTTACGGTTATGCTGAACAGCATACAACACCGCGACAATCAGCATGCCTGCTGTGATAAAGACATATTTTAGCGGGAAGTAGACATCTCTAAAATTCGTCCATTGATAGTCTGCGACCCACTGCGTCGGTACATTTAGACAGAAGAATACTACAAGGCAGAGCATCATAATGCCCCAGCCCGCCCTTTCCATCCCCTTAAAGCGGTTCAGATTGCCATACAGCGTAAGAACGACGCCCTCAATCAGCCAACCGATGGACCACCAAGCCGCTCCAAATTGAAAAGGAATCATCAATATGCCGAAGGTCAGTGAAGTGGCGTAGAACAGCAGCATGCTTTCTTTTTCCTGTGGCATCAGCTTCTCAAGCCCTCGACCCAGACCGAGATACAGCAGGCAGAAAAGCAACGCCAGTGCACCATTGTAATCCTTCAGTCCTGCATCCATAAATAAAATATACAAGGTGAGACAGCTAATAAACGTATTACATCCTAAGAGAGAGAAATCCCACCAGGACAGCTTGGAACGATATTTGAAGGGGTACCACAGGGTAATTCCCAGATACATCGCAAAAGTCAAAACAGCATAACACATATTAATTCCGTTGCTATCCGACAAAGCTATTAATATGAGCATGGAGGGTGTATTAAATAAGTAGCTGATATAATTGACAACGTTCCAGCGTTTGCGGAAAGAAATCAATAAGATGAATAAATTCAATAGAAACAAGTAACCCATAGCCACATAAACCGCGTTGCCCGAAAGGCCAAACGCCCCCAGATAAGAGTATAAGGGCAGATATCCTCCGATTAAGCCAAGCGCACAAATACTCCGTGATTCATACCTTAAAGACAGGAGTACCGCAGTTAAAGTAACGAGTACAGACAAGGATAAACCTACATATATACTAATAATATCAAGCAGAAAATAGCTATAAAAAATAGAGCCATACAGCACCGAAATCCCGCCGCCAAGCAGCCCTAAAGCGAAGGTGCCTTTTCCTTTGCGGTATAGCCACTCCCCGCCTCCCAGCATCAATAACCCCAGTAGAAAAAAAGCGCTTCCCTTCATATAACCTGTGAACCAGTTGGAATAGGTATACCGGAAGCCTGCCCCCACCGCCAAAATCAACAGCAGAATGCCCAGCTTGTTAATCCAGCTTAGTCCAATCTTCATTTCGATCTGATTTTGTTTTCTTCGGCGCTTAAGCACCTCTTCACTGATCTCTTCCGAAGCAAAATCATGTAATCCATTATCCATGCCCGAGTTGAGGCGAAGCTCCGCTTCCCTCAGTCTCTGCCGCTGTGCCAGCACACGCTCATTTAATTCTTCCGCCAACGCCCCGAGTCGACTGGATATCTCTGCTTGTTCCTCACCCAGCTGCCTGGAGGCTGTGTGGTACAGCTGCTGAATATGGCGTTTCGTCTCCACTTCAAAAGCCGTCAGCCGATCCGTATGAGCGTGGCTTCTAGAGGCAAAATAAGTCTGCAGCTTCTGCCTCGACACTTTAAGAATGCCCAGCTTTTCATCTAAAATTTGTTCCGTTAGCGCAACTCTTAGCTCAGTATTCTCTTCTTGAAGCTTACCTACCTGAGTCTTTAGCTCGACCAAAGCGAGCTTATGCTTCTCATATTGCTTCTTCAAGTATTCATTCTCGTTGACCAGATCGTGACTTTCATATTCCGCAATCAGAGCCTCATATTCCTTAATAAGCCCGTCCTGCTGTACCTTCATGAATCTCAGTCGATCTTTGAATGACTCCATAGCGCCTCCTTATGTGAGCGATTGTTAATACTTACATATTACTACATATAGCTGGGGGGTCTTATGCTTTTTTTATATTTGCAATGAATGAAGATTACGATCGGGATGCAAAAAAACTGCAACATTTTGGAGGGGTGTCCCGTCAGAATAATAACAACACTAACAAAAGATTTTAAAAGGAGCTCACAACCATGAACAACATTTTAAAAACAAGTACAGTTCTTTTAACTTTGTCCCTAGCACTTTCTACAGGAGCAGCTTATGCTGCACCCACCACAACTTCTGCTAAAAATGAGGCTACACAAACCTCCGCTAGCGTTAATCAAAAGACGTTTGCGATTGAAATCAACGGATCGACTATTAAAGAAACAGGCTTCCAAAGCACAAGCGGTAAAGAACCGATGGTACCACTACGTTCAATTACTGAAGCCCTTGGATTTGAATTAACCTGGAATGCACAGAATAAATCCGTTGAACTTATCAATGGCGCTGTATTCACTACAGTGAAAGCTGGAGAAGATCGTTATAGTATCAACAAAATGAATACAACACTTGGAACTGCACCACAATTGGTTGACTCCACTTTGTATGTCCCAGCTTCCTTTTTAAGCGAAGTAATTCATCAAAACATGACTGTGAAGGGAGATTCCATTGTGATCAACACAAATGCCGCCGAGCAGCACATGACTAAGACTGGTGTGATTACAGCAGTCTATGATGGTGGTAAATACCAATCCGTTCAAATCCAAGGTGTAGGTACGGATGGAATCGTATTAAATGTAGGGGAAGATACGGCTATTGAGATGGCTGACGGCACTAAAATTGCACTCAAAGATCTCCATATCGGGATGACAGTAAAAGCAGAACACTCCATGGTCATGACTATGAGTCTTCCGCCACAAACACCAACTTACAAAATCACCGTTCTGGATAAGCAAAAACAAGATGATCTTCTAGGTACTGCTGGTACTATTGAAGAAGTTCAAAAAGACGATAAGGGAAATATCAGTATCACTGTTAAAGGTAGTGGCCTGAGCGAATTGTCACAAAAAGAAGTAATACTGCGCATTAGCGAAGACACAGTGCTCATTAACAAAGACGGCGAAGCTGTTAAAAGCAGCGAGCTTGTTAAAGGCACAAAAGTTATCGGATTCTACAGCCCAGTGCTGACCAGAAGCCTGCCACCCATCGGCACAGCTGTCAAAGTTGTAGTAGATTCTGCGCAGCAATAAGAGAGACACTGGAATCTTATTAAAAAGATTCCAAAGAGACATTAAAACAGCGATCCTTCCGTTATGGGAGGATCGCTGTTTTGCGTTTTAGACAATAGGTTGGCTGACTCGCTTCAGCCGATTTGAGGTAAACGAAGGCCGGCTGAATGCCTAGGTACACTTTTGCTCACCTTGCTGCAGAGTTTTGGATGATCATAATCGTGAGCCTTACGGACCCAGCTGACGTTATTTGCGATTTTTCCGCCTTTAGAGCAGCGTTTCGGACTCCAGCGCCACTATTCATTAAAAAGAGGGGCATATTCGATGTTTTTTATGCCAATAGCGTCAGTGGGGTCCGTTAGAATTACAAATGTGGTAAAAAGCTGCGTTAACGGTCAGCTGTGTCCGATAGCAGAGCAGATTATAGTTACTTCGTTCGCGCAACTTCACTCGAGTTGTCCGAAGTTGGAGGTCTAGCTCATGAATCGCTAGCCAGTATCAATTGCATCAACGCTAATAAACGCTCCAAGTTAACAGGCTTACTGAGATAATCTGTTGCCCCAGCCTGTAGGATTTTAGCCTTATCTTCCTTCATCGCTTTTGCAGTCAGTGCAATGATGGGAATATCCTTCTTTGCGGGCATTTGTCTGATCCGATTGATTGCCTCATACCCGTTCATCACTGGCATCATAATATCCATAAGAACGATATCTATAGAAGCCGCTTGCTCCAGTTCATACAGGCCGCTCTCTCCGTTAGTAGCTGTAGTTACATGCAGCCCGCGCTTTCTTAGGGTATTTGATAAAGCGAACAAATTCCGTTCATCATCATCCACGATAAGTACATGCTTTTGATTCAGAGAAGTGAAGTCAGTACGTGTATCCTCAGCCGTTGTAGCGGCAAGTACCACTCCACTCCCGATCTCTTGAATAACAGTCGCTTGATCAGCCACTTCCTCAAGGCTTGGAGCCTCAAGCTGCAAAGGCAAATACACTGTAAAGACACTGCCCACACCCTCTTGGCTCTCCAGCGTAATTCTACCACCAAGTAATGTTGCCAGCTCTCTGGATATGGATAAACCTAGCCCAGTTCCCCCATATTGACGTTCTGTATTTCCATTCGCCTGTTGAAATGCTTCGAAGATAATTGACTGTTTGTCTTCTGAAATCCCAATTCCAGTATCTTTGATGGCGAAGGCAATAAATTCCCCTGTATACGAACCTGCCAAATCCAGCAACTCGTCCTTAGTTGCTAAACGGATTTCCAGAGTGACTGCGCCTTCCGCTGTAAACTTAAACGCATTGGACAGCAAATTTATAATAATTTGCCGTACTCTTTGAGCATCCGAATAAAACAGCGGGGGTAAGTCCTCTCCGAGCTGTATTTGCAAAGGAATCTCTTTTTTGCGGGAAAGCTGACTGAAGTTCTGGATCATTGCCTCCGGAATCTCCGATATATTTATCGCTTCAATTTCAATATTCAGCTTTCCTGCCTCAACCTTGGACAAATCCAGAATGTCGTTAATCAGCGCCAGCAGATCTTGTCCCGAAGAATGAATGGCTTTTGAGAATTCAATATCCTCTTCGCTTAGAGCTCCCGACTGGTTCTCCATAAGAAATTCGGAGAGCAGCAGAATGCCGTTCAGCGGAGTTCGCAGTTCATGAGACATATTAGCCAGAAACTCTGATTTATATTGTGAGCTTTGCTGCAATAACTCTGTGTATTCACTAAGCTCCATTTGAGCTCTTTCCGCCTCCAATGACTTTTGTTCCGCCAGCAGATTCTTATCCTCCAGCTTTCTATTTGTTGCATGCAGTGACTCCGTTTGGATCTGCAGCTCCTCAGACTGAGTCTGTAGTTCCTCGGTATATACCTGTAGTTCTTCGTTTAGACGCTGAGATTGTGCCAGAAGTTGGTCAATCTTCATACTGTTAATCGTGCTGTTAATTGCAGAGCCAAAGGCATTCGAAATAGACCCTAGGAACTTAACCTGCAATTCCGTAAGTGGAGCAAAGGCGGCGATTTCCACCACAGCAACTACCTCACCCGAAAAAGAAATCGGCATTAACAGAAGCGCCTTCGGCGCAGAAACACCCAGCCCAGACTGTATGCTAATATAATCCTCCGGCAGATCCTGTATTTGCATCAAACGCGCCTCTTTAGCACATTGTCCAACTAGACCTTCTCCGGTCTGGAATGCCCGCTGATCTGGAATGTTACTGCTTCCGCCAAAAATAGAGACTCTCTTAAAGAAATCCCGATCATGATCCTGTGTTCGAACATATAAGGATCCATATGGATAATTGATCACTTCTGCGGTTTTGCCAAGAAAAATATCGCCCAGTTGCGAGATATGTGTGATGCCCTGATACCTCGCCAACAGTTCGTTTGCGTTAGCCTGAATCCATATCCGTTCTTGTTGCGTGTCTATCAGATGATTCGTAGCTACGCTCAGATCCCTGATCTCATCATTCGTGGTGATCTCTATCCTTGTCTTCATATCTTCGTCAGATTTCAATTCTGCAATCGTATGGGTAACTTTACGAACCGTACTAACGATGGAGCGTGAATTGATCCACGAAGCGACCATCGCGGTAACCGCTATAATTGCCCAAGCAATATAAAGAAGCTCTAGCAATAATTTATTCTTGTCTGCTTGTCTAGCTATCAGACTGTTGGTGTTCTCTTTCATCGTCTCGCGGTAAGTGCTGATCTGATTACGAATCCGATCCATTTGATCTTTGCCATCGTCGGAATTAAAGTATCTTAGGAGCTCAACGTCCTGTCCCTCTTTTTTCAACTGGATCACATAATTTCCGGACTGTTCGATCCATTGCTTAATTTTACTTTCAATACCCAACAGACGCTGTAGCTGTAAAGAATCATTAGCAGTCAGCACGTAGAGCTTATCATAATTAGCCTCCCATTCAGCCTTACCCAAATTGTAGGGCTCCAGATACTTGTTATCGCCGGTGATGACATATCCGCGTTGTCCGGTTTCCATATCCAAAATATTCTTCTCAATTAGATTAGCTAAATTAGTAATCTCTCGATCCTGATGAGAGATGAAGCTGGTTTCCCGCTGTAGAGCATTGATTCTTCCATGCATGACAAAAACGAATCCTAATAGACAGATCACGATTAAAACTGTAATTGACAGTATTTTATACTGCAAAGTGAATCGGCGTTTGTTCACAACTAGCCTCCGTCCTGTCTTCTAACTATAAACCCCTTTCTATTCTACATCATTGTAAAAGATTACTTGAATAAGGCTTCATTAATTCTTCTATGTAAATTTTGACTGCTGCTAATTTAAACAATTTCCGCAGGGTTGAAACACTTGTTTTTCCCGGAATAAAAAAAACCCCACAAGTGCCTTTCACCTTGAAGGGTTACCTAAATATCTAACTTAGCAAATACAAGTTTTCTTCTTCACACCAAGCTTCCCAGCTTGTTCAACCTTAGCAATATAATCAACAGCCATAGGAACTTTACAAGCGGTTTGTCCCATGTTCACCTGGACCTTACCTATACCTGCTGCGATCTTTGCTGCCTCCTCATGCAGTTCTGTGATACTGCTGCCCACCATAATTAAGAAAGTATTCATCGTATAACGGACACGATTCCGCTCCCGATGAATAGTAGCGCCTACTTGTTGTAACAACTCCCTAATTTCAGCGATGTCCAGCTTATCATCCGGTGTAATTGAAATGTAATTTGCATAAGTGCTCCAGCCGCAAATGGCTATTAGTTCATCCGAGGAACGAATCCACTCTCTCGCAAGTTCCAATCCATATGGACTCTCTGCGGCGAGAGGGGATACTATATATTCCACTACCGCATGCCAACTGGCCGCCGAAGCCCAGCTTTGAAGCTCTTCCTTCGTCATACTCTTAGGATTGACCGTTAGTCCAGCCAAATACATTGCATCGTAATTGCCTGTCTGATACAAAGCCCTTGCCAGACTCTGATCTTTTTTCACATCCTTAACCAGCTTCTTCATATCCCCTACCTTTACTCCAAATAAAGGTTCCACTGCGCCATGTCGTAAGAAAGTACGTTTCGTCTGCTCTGTACCCATCTCCTCAAGCTTACTCATCACTTCATCAACAGTCAGATTCATTAGGCCACTCCCTTATCTTCGATGTTCTTATCCCTTTACCGCTTCTCTTATGATCGGTTCACGACCTAACGTAACTCTGTTCTTCCCTGTATTCTTAGAGTGATATAACGCTTCATCCGCTTCCCGATATAAATCTTCGAAAGTCACCTCTCTACGCTCCGTAAAAGAGATTCCGATACTTGCGGTAAGATGAATGCTATCCTGTTCATTCAAGATTATCGTGTAATCACTCATCATTGTACGAAAATCCTCTGCTTCTTTTAAGGCTGCACGTTTATCTTCAGCGAAAAAGCATACAGCAAATTCCTCGCCACCTACTCTTCCAGCAATACCTTTATTCTGGTATACCTGAAGTATTTTATTCGAGAAATCAACTAACGCCTGATCGCCCGCTAAATGACCATAAGTATCATTAATTAATTTAAAATCATCGATGTCAAATAACAGCAGAGCCAACCCTAATCCATCCGGGATCGTTTGATTCTGAACCCTTTGCATGAAATGCCTGCGATTATAAAGCCCTGTCAGATCGTCAACCGTTGCCTGATAGACCAGTTCACGCTCATATCGCTTTTTCTCACTATGATCACTAAACACAATAAGCATACCCTTATTCTCTGTTGTCGCATGTTCCGTAGCAATTAAAGAAACCCCATAACAGAGCTCCCCTGCGCCAGAACAAACTACCTCAAACTGTCCTTCCGTCCTCTGACTGTAATGAGCTGCAATGTCTTTGTGAGACTTCGTAAAAAGATCAATGTTTTTTCCCATCCAATTATCGTTCGCTATTCCGGTAATGTCGTATAAAATAGCAGTCGCCGCATCGTTTATGCCAATGATATTATCATAACGGTCAGTCAGAACTACGCCGTCTTTCATGTGCTCTAGAATTTTGTTTTTGGTTAGAGGGAAGATGGTTAATTTGGAGCTAACAAAAAGTGCAAAATAAGCCGCTATAATCGCAGGCAAATAAGTAAACGCCGTAAAACCTGTAATGGTAATCTTCAAGAGGGGGAGTAAAAAGACGGAAATAACCGGAACCAGCAAACCCGCCAACAGCAGGACATTAGTCCGCAAATAAACTCTCGGGGTATTCAGTAGGGAAACTGCAAGCAAGCAGACTGCATATAGCCCAAAAAGCTGATCATACGCAATAAAAGCCATACTAAGGAGCGTAGGCTTTACAGCAATTCCACTAACACCCGCAACCGTCAGGACGGACACTTCACTGCGCATCAGATGATGATAGCTATCCGTAAAAATAAGAAGTACATCCATAACAATAGGGATAGAGAAGATGGCAAGCTTCACGGGCAGGCGCCCTGTGGAAGGAGATACGTATTCTTTTACCACAGCATAAGTAAAGAGCGCACTAAAAAAAAGCGGAGCCTGCTGTACATTCTTCCACCACAGCTTAGACTGAAAAGAGGGTGACATAATCTCTCCCGCCGTTGCAACAAATATAAGGCTGACTAACAGCATTAAGATCCACAAATAGCGTCTCCCTGCTAACTTACGGTGCCGATAGGAGCTGACGCCCATGTACAGACTTAGAACACTGCCCATTAATAAGTAATACGGATATCCCTGAATCCATGGCATGCCATATTTCTCCTATTTTTCAAGTCGCTCCTATCATTATAGCCTAATCCTTGGTACAAATGAATCAACAATAACAGCACATCTTATGCTTTAAATTTCACCCGATTGGAGAACATATATTTTCTGGCTAAATCCTTAAATGTTATTTTATCTTGTGCCGATTCAAAGAAACGTTTAGGGATAATCAGCGCTCTCTGTGTGGACACAAAAAACACAAACAAGTTCGTAGTTTCACCTATCTTATGTATCTCTTCCCACTTCACTTGCCCAGTGCCCGCTTCGGAAAGATAAGATATGCCTTCATCTGAAATCGTATAATTTTGCGGTTGCTGAATTAGGCTATCTGTTTTGAACGCCTTTTTGGATTTTTTGATCAAGCTTGACTTGGTCATATACCATAAGACAGCGGCAAGAATTATAGCAGTCACAGCCAGGATTGAGATGCTTTGAGTACTGTAATCCTTAGTAATTAATAACAAAATCATAAAGTAAGCGACTACGCTAAAAGAGTTGAGTATAATCCGGCTATTCAAGCTGAACCATAAGTTAAACTCCTGAACGTCTTCACTCTTTAGGACTGTATCTACTTTTATTACATTTTCCATCACTGATCGCTCCCTCGACGCCATGTATATTTTTAAATTCATCTCATTTTAACATGCCTGAACACAAAAAAGGGACATCCCCGAAGCGATTGCTTCTACATGGGTTGTCCCTCTTCAATCCGTAAGGATTCTTATTTCTTTTGTGCAAGACGTTGTTTGAACTTATCAACACGGCCGCCTTGTTCTGTATCTCTTTGTTTACCAGTGTAAAATGGGTGGGATGCGGAACTTGCGTCCACACGGAGCACTGGGTAAGTGTTGCCGTCTTCCCATTCCATAGTTTCATTGGATGATTTAGTAGATGCACTCAAGAATTTGAAGCCTACGCTTGCATCCAAGAAAATCACTTGGTTGTACTTAGGATGTATGCCTTCTCTCATTCTGATCGTCCTCCTTCTGAATAAATTCGTGGAGCCTTTATGGTAAATTATCCAAATGATCTGTAGGTTTATATATAGTATAACCTAATAAACGTAGGAAAATTCGTAAATCTTACGATTTAGACCACCGCTCCATCATACGCTTATTTAGAGCACAAAGCAACTAATATTCAAATTACTAATTTTTCCATAACCTTTCAAAGCCTACCCATAACGCCGGAGGTTAGAGCGACTTCACCATTCCTCCATCGACTAAAAGAGATTGTCCCGTTACATAAGTATTCGCAAAAGAGCCTAGAAAAACAGCAGCCTTGCCGAATTCTTCGGGCGTGCCCAATCTTCCTAACGGGATTTGCAGCAGCGCTTCCTCTTGAATCTGCTCCATAGGGATCCCCTCTGCTTGTGCACGTTTGCCGTCTAGTTGAAGAATCCGGTCGGTTGCAATACGCCCTGGTGCGATCGTATTAATTAAAATGCGATCCGCAGCCAGCTCAGTAGCCAAGCTCTTGGTCAAGGCATACACGCCAGCGCGAAAAACATTGGAAAGAATTAACCCCTCAATAGGCTGCTTGATAGAAATCGAGCTTATATTAACGATTCGCCCTGCCCCAGAAGAGCGCAGATGCGGCAGTGATTCACGGATCAAACGAATGGTACTCATCAGTGTGAGCTCAAACCCCTGGTTCCAATCCGCGTCTTCCATATCAGCGAAACCTCCGCCATGAGGACCCCCCGCATTGGTCACTACAATATCAAGCCCACCGTTTAGGGCTACAGCCGTTTGAATAGCATGTACGATATCCTCTGGGACAGTCACATCCATCTGAACCATGTTCACCTGCTGTCCTGTGGCTGCCTGAATCTCTTTCTGTGCGTCTGCAAGCTGCTCCATACTCCTGCTGGCGATCATTACCTTCGCTCCCTCACGGGCGTACTCCAGCGCAGTTGCGAGTCCTAATCCTTTACTTGCTGCGGCTACAAAAACTGATTTCCCACGAAGTCCCAAGTCCATCATTAATGCCTCCTTCTTAATTAAACTCCCAACAGCTAAGACTTAAATTGCCATACTGATAACTTCGGTGCAGCAGCTTCGCTTCCTTCCCTTTATCGCCAGCTCCCATAGCTATTATCAAGGGGATAAAGTGCTCACTAGTCGGCACTGCATCAACGCCATAAGGAGCAAGCTCCTGATAGTTAAATAGCGACTCTGTATCCCAAGCTTCCACCCTGTGCTGCAGCCAGTCATCGAATGTCTCCGCCCATTTCTCGACGTTCTCCATTCCCCACTTCACGCTACGCAAATTATGGACGGTTCCACCGCTGCCAATAATCATAATATCCTGCTCACGCAGCTCAGATAAAGCCTTACCCATTAAATATTGCTGTTCATTGGACAACTCTCGATTAACTGACAAAGATACGACAGGAATATCTGCATTCGGATAGATTAATTTAAGAATAGCCCAAGCTCCGTGATCTAGTCCACGCTCTGTATTTAATTTGCTGGCAATCCCATTCTTGTGGAACAGAGACATAATTTGCTGTGCAACCTCATTGTCCCCTTTGGCAGGATAAGTCATTCGATACATCTCATCTGGGAAGCCATAGAAATCATAGATGGTGTCGAAAGTCTCCATAACTCCAACCGATTGTGTGTGTTCTTCGAAATGTGCAGAAAATACAACAATCGCTTTCGGTTTGACATTCCTCTCAGCGAGCTCCCCAAGAAATTTCGTATATGCATTGTTATCAAGTACCAGAGAAGGAGCACCATGGGCAATAAAGTAAGAAGGTATCATAGTTTATCACTCCCTAAGTTCTGCCGTAACCAAGCGATCAAGTCCTGCTGATTCTGCGGTAATACACCATGATCCGAAGGATAAGTTTTAAAGGTTAATAATGGGGTTAGACCTTCGAAATAAGCGGCTGTTTCTGTCCCCACTGAAATTGGAAATACAGAATCATATTCACCATGCGAGATGAAGACCGATACCTCCTGCACACTCCTCAGCTCATAATCCGTCTTCACAAACCCCGGAACATAACCGTTCAGCGCCACAATTCCCCGAAGCGAATTCCCCATTGTAAGCGCGAGTGTCATGGACAAAATGGCTCCTTGACTGAAGCCAAGCAGATAACGATGTTTAGCATCTATAGGGTATTTGTCGGTGGCGTATTCGATAAACTGCTGCAATTGCGATACAGCCTGATCAAACTGCTCGCGGATGGGATGACCTAGACTTTTGAGATCATAATATTGAAATCCTGCCCCTAAAATCATATTTCCCCGAATCCCGATAATAATAAACTCTTCAGACAAGGACTCCACAAGCCCGAACATATTCTTCTCATTGGAACCTTTGCCATGCAAGGTGAAGATAACCGGATAAACCCGATTCTCATCGTAACCGGAAGGTAGACTGACATCATATATATAAGGTGCCTTCATACTAAACACTCCTTCAAAATATTTGTAATACAAAAATAATATTTGTAAAGTTAATATTATAAACCACTAGCTAGTATGTCAATTAATAATTTGTTAATATAAAAATATATTTGTTATTACTAATATTAAAAGGAGCTTTACTAATGAATATAGGTTCAAACATTCGTACAATCCGTAAAAGAAAACATATAACGATTGCCCAAATCTGTGAAACTACTGGCCTGTCACAGGGTTTTATGAGCCAGGTTGAGACTAATAAGACCTCTCCCTCGATCGCAACCCTTAGCCTGATTGCGGATGCGCTGAACGTTCCGTTGGCTTATTTGCTGTTAAAAAAGGAAGAGCGGATGCAGGTGGTACGATCCGAGGAGCGGCAAATCACCAGTAGCGGAAGTGATCGACTGCAAGTTGAGCATTTAAGCTCGGCAGGTGGTGTACGAATGGTACTTGTCCATTTCCCTCCGGGTACTTCTACGGGTGAAACTCCGCAGGCGCACGAAGGCAAAGAGGTCCATTTAGTGATAAAAGGTGAGGTTTATGCGGAGCAAGGTGAAGATTTCGGGATGTTCCAAGCGGGGGATTCCTTTAGCTGGAATGCCTGTGTGCCACATCTGGTCATAAATAAAGGCGATGAGCCGGCAAGCGTGCTCATCGCCATCCATACAGAGGCTGATAGTGAAACTGTTGATTTTTAAGCTGGCCTACACGTCATACTCCAGCTGTTTTTTGGCCTGAACAATGAAATCCAGCGGGTTCTCAATCGTGCCGGCTTGGTATTCGACCGCCCCAATCTTAAGACCCAGGCTGACCTTATATTTTCTGGAGAAATTATTGTCATTCAACTCCTGAAGCTTGAGCTTAATCCGCTCGATCACAATCTTCGCCCCATCGCTGTCCGTGAACAGCAGCAGGCCCCATGTTGCTTCATCCTTATCTAGCAGATAGAGTGCATCATTGGTACGAATACTCGCCTGACTAAGCTGAGACACGTCATAGATAGCTTCTGCCAGCTGATCTTCAGGAATGATCCGTCTGATCTCTTTCCAATACTTCACCTTCACCACTAGCAGGGTGAGCGGAATCTGATAGCGGGTCGAAATGCTTGTAAATAATGTAGCATCCGTCTGAAAAGAAATACTGTTCCGCAAATTTGTGTTTTCATCTACGATAGCCATATTGGCAGTCTTTTTGCGTAGCTGCTCATTCTCCACCTGCAAATCACGGCTGCTTAAAGTGAATACCCATAGAACGACCGTTAATAGCGGAGTCATAATTAGCCAGAAATAAGTATTCAGGCTAATCGTTTCCCCCAGCGTTATCGTCTGGTACATCGTGTAGAATCCGTAAGCAAAGATAAACACCAGATTCAAGACCAGACCCGCAGTGACCGTCGTAAAATACGTAACAATGGCCAGAATAAAAGCCACCGTTAAAATGATAATATTCTGGAGGTAATCATCCGGTGCACCCGCAATAAAGACGATACAGAGGAACGATAACACCAGGAATGATAAGAGAGCGATGTCCGACACTAAGCTGCGATTACGTCTCACGCTTATCACCACGTTTCTTCATGTGTTTGCGAAGCAGCAGGATCAGCGATAGAACCACCAGCGTCAGCACCAGTAAAATCACGATGATAAAACTGAGTACATCCGACCGTTCCATTATTTTCTGGGCCACAGAGTCCTCGGCTGCTCCAGTGATTGTTTTGAAGCGGTGTGCGCTGACATTACCGTCTTTATCAACGATTGCACCATCGCCAAACACCTTCCACTTGTCCCGTTCTGTAGCGAGCAGTTTAGATCCTAAGTAATACTCTTCCGAGCTGACCCCTGTAACCGCGAGCAATGCACGTCCCGCCTCAAATGGCGAATCAATCAGCTGCAGTGTTCCGATTCGTGCGCCGTATTGCTCTTCAATACTCATTTTCTCATTGGAGCGAATTGTGGTTCCATCTCCGTTATATTGAAAATAAAGCTTAGTATTCTGATCACGGATCACCTTATTATTCTTATAAGCACCAATAGCGATGATATTATTATTTTTCAAATGATCAGCGTTGACGGTATCGGTATAGAACTGGATATTCCCTATATTTCCGCTGGCATATTTACCAAGCAGATTAAAGATATTCGATACACTTAAATAGGCGTAATCATCCATTTGTTCGGGCAGTACAACCGCCACATGATTATAGATCCCATCGCGGATGAACGGATATGGATAGTTATTAAATAAGAGATCCGTGCGATCCTTCGTATTCAGCTGCATTACAGAATCTTTACTGATATAAGCCCATGGCATTTGATCCCGATCGATAATACATCTGGCTCCTTCGATCTCCAAATCAAAAGCCACTGTCACCGAGAAATTTCCGGAGATATTCAAGTTCTGAGGCACCGAGAGATTAAGAATATCGCCATTCGCCAGTTCCTTAGTCAGCTTCTTACTGCCAATCGGAGTATTGTTGATGCTCACGGTAACCAATGAACGAGTAAAATCCAAATTCTGTGCATAACGGAAATCCAGGCTGATTTTACCGGAATCGGCAATCGAGCGGTTCGCTGGTAATGAAATAAAATACGTCTGCTCCTGATGATGTGCCCCGGTCAGTTTATCACCTGTCTCAGTGAACGTGATGTTAGAGCTAATCGAAAGCGCAGGTGCTGATACTTCTGTAGCATCCGTTACTGTTTTCAGATCACTAGTGATCTGCCCGATCAGCTCTGGATTAGCAATCAAGCGACCTGCTTTAATCAGCAAGTTCTCATCCTTCGAGGTTACAACCAAGGTGGGCTGGGTATCCTTATTCACTAGCTGGAGCAGCGCGTGCGTACCCAAATCTTCAGTGGAGCTTAGCTGAGCTTTCAGCCCGCTTGGTACTCTGTCATACATAGCTACCAGTACAACTGCGGCCTTATTCTGCACAGTGTCTGCCCGGTAGGGAAGCAAGGGAATAGTCTTATCATTTAACGTAATCCCCTTAACAAACCCGGAGAGAGCATAAGTGGCTGCTTCCATTTCTGCCGCTGTGCTTTTGTCCGGTACAGTCAGAATACTCTGATTCTTCGTTAAGGTATCTATCCCGGCGAATCGCTCGCTGAAGTCACTGATCCCTCCACTCAAGGGCTTTGCGGTATAAATCACGTTAATACTGGACGTATTGAACAGATGCAGCCAATTATCCGACGTTTCATCGACCGAACAAAAGAGGTCATCTTGACGATCTGTCTTTAAATAGCCCTGAATGCCCAGCGTATTCGTCCCTTTTTTCAGAAACCCCTTGGGCGCCACAAGGGTCAACAGCTGTTCGCCGTTGTCTTGTAGTGACGGACGAAACGTATAGAACGGGCTGCCGTTTAGCGTTAAGGTAACACTAGAAATCTGCTCTTCGGTAATTTGTGAAATTTGAAAATGCAGTTTGATCTTTACTTGATCCACATTCCAATAATCCAGAACCTCAAAATATTGCTGCTGGGCACTCGAACCTGTTAAGGACGAGTCCGTTCCCGTAAATGAGGTTGTGTAAGTGGACTTATGATCCTGCGGCAACGTCTCTGCGGCAGCAGGATGGATTGGAATTAACAAAAGGGAGAGGCAGGTTAACAGTATAACCAGCTGTTTTTTTATCTTCATGTTCTGTTTCTCCTGTGATTACATTTTTCTCATATGACTTTTTGGTGCCTCGTTAGTAGCGCTCCGTCTTATACCATTTGGCTTCTCTTTTGAAGATGAGGTCTTTCAGATATAGATATAATCCGTTAGCCGCGACAACCATCCACAGCTGGCAATAAGACACATACATCAACATTACAATCCCTAGATTGGACAAGCTCATCTCGCCCTTTTCTGTCGTTAGCGTGATGAAGGTCCCCACAACGAAAAGAATAATAGCGAGCAGCCATAAGAAATTACTAAGACCTGCAATAGTAGTATGCACATAACCCAAAGCATGCAGGATCAGCAGCACATCCGAGGTGATTAACGACAGCAGCAGTAAGAAGTAAATGGATAGAAAATAAAGAATATCGAACCGGACCTTTGCGGCCGATTTATTGAACAGCAGCGGAATATTTTTGACAATGACATAAATATTGCCCTTCGCCCAGCGGGTTCGCTGCTTGAACCAGACCTTCAGGGTCTGTGGTTCCTGCTCCCACGTGACGGATTTCGGCTGGAACTTGATTTGGTAACCCATCATATAAATCCGGAAGCTGATTTCTGTATCCTCGGCTATCGCTTTAACATCCCAACCACCGATGCTTTCCACAATTGACCTGCGCATAATGAAATTGGTTCCCGGAATAGTGCAAAGCTTGAACAGCTTCCAGCGTCCCGCTTGAGCCATCCATTGAAAGGATAAGGTCTCAATATTAATGAACCGGGTCAGTAAACTTGCATCACGATTACGGGTCCGGAACTTCCCAATCACCGCACCGAGGCTGGAATCATGCATGATCTCAGCAACCAGATAACGCAAAGCTGTTTTCTCCGGAGTATTGTCGGCATCATAAATGGCGATTAGCTCCCCTTTACAGCTGGTAAAGCCTATATTCAAGGCATTGGATTTGCCTTTGCCTCCTGTAACTGCATCCGTATTAATGACTACCAGCTGACGCCCCGGATTTCGGGATTGTATGCCCGCAAGCAGCTCGGCACTGTTATCAGAGGAGTTATCATTAATCACAATAATCTCATACCGATCTTGCGGATAATCCAGCGCCAGCAGAGATTCAACCGTCTTACAAATCACTACCCCCTCATTGTGAGCGGGAACCATAATTGAAACAAAAGGATATTCGCCCTCTATCTCTGGTATATCCTCATTTTCGGATTTAATGTAATATAGATAGCCCGCGATAATGAGGGTCACATTCACCAGCAGCAGAGACCAAATACAGATCACCGCAATCACCATCAGCACGTCTGAAATCGTCATAGGGCCCTCCAAATCACGATTAGTTGTCTCATTTCAAAAACTTTCTGCGATATAACCGGTATCCGATCATTAACAATCCGCCAAACAGCAGCAGAGAAATCATGATCACAACAATAAAAAATTGATTCTGAATATTAAAAAGTCGGGTGAAGCTCTTTTGCTGCTCCTCTGTGTAGCGATAATCGCTATCCACTGTTTCCGGTGTATAGTCCAGGCTTAGAGGTTGTCCATTAATAGAAATCATTCCATCTAATGAGGAGATTGTGTTCTGATCAGTAACAACCTGATGCTCTTCTTGCTTATAATCGGCAAAAGAAACCCAATTCCGTTCCAGACTTTGCAGCATTTCTTCAAGCTGACGCTCATCCTCGGGCATGTCGACGGTGATTACAGTATCCATCGGCAAATGCGGTATCACTTTATTGGATGTAGGCAAAGCCTGAAGAAATTCCAGCGGAACGCTATATAAAGAGGATGGAAAGGATTTAGAGGTGTCGCTCTGCTCCATATAATCAATCTGTTCATCCGGATATAACACCACGGAATCAAAAAAGCTCATCCCCGCTTCTGAATACTCTTTGTCATACGACCAATGCATTTCCGCTCCGACTCCAAGCGGCCCAAGCCCGTTTTCGGCCAACAGATTGATGAAATCATTCATCTTTCCTTTAAGCGTATGGTCACTGGAGCTTATCGTTGGCATCACCACTGGGGCATTGACCAGAATGCTTCCATTGTTGGATTGCACGCTTTTCATGGCCACTAAATAACGCTGCATGGCCGGATAATCGGTATTGCTGAACACAGGCCGCACACTTGCAAGAAACGGAATCCCCAGTTGATACAGCCGCTCACCCGTTTCTGCCAGCAGTCGCAGATCGGAGAAAGGATAGATTTCTTTGATCGCAAGGTACATTTTAGGAGCAGCAGTGATATGGAGCCAATCCTTCAGAACATACGCCATCCCTAGCGTACTAGCATTCCCTTGTTCAAAATATGGGGCATATGTATCATTCCCCTTACTCACAGCGTACGGTGCTTGCAGACCCTCCTCCGCAAAAGAGAGTTGCCCAAAGGATTTGACCGCCTGACTCGCTACAATATAAGGCATATCCTGCACCTTAGCTTGAATTCCGGAGAACTGTCCAATTTCGAGCTCAGCACTCCCGTCATAGATCACATCAGTGGTTAGCTGTAACGCCTTCGTTAGATTAGCGGGTGGGTTGTACCCGATATGCAAATACTGCCCCTGATAATGCTCCCAATCCTCTATGTAGGATTTATTCGTGATCGAAATATCCGCTTCGTTACGGACCATGATCACTCTGGAGTAATTTTTCAGCATCCCCTGCTCGTATTGATCTAGGCTTCGAAGTGTAACCTTTGTCGAGTAAGCTGCCAGCAGACGTTGAAGTTCAGTCACATTTCCATCCTTAGAGGTCCCCTTGGCAAGGCTGTCATAGAGCAGTAAGACTTGTTGTGGCGATGCAGCAGATTGAACAGGAGTGGCGGGAAGCAATAGGATGGTTAAACTCAGCGTCAGCAGCAATATACAGTATAAGATCCCTCTGCGCTTCAAACACTCACATCCTTTTGAGGCTTTGTAAATGGACTAGACATGGTGGGGCTCTCGTTAACCGGCTTTTTGCGATTTTTGGAGAATCTGCGTCCGATCACACTAGATACTGTCAAAAAGGTCACCAAATCAAAAGATAAAGTGAACAAGAATTCATGCTTGGAAATGTCGGCATCACCGGCACCGATAATCGATACAAAAATGCCTGAAAGACCAATGCCTATCGTAGCGACAATCAATACCATCCGCTGCAATCCTCTAAAATTGCGTGCCTTAATGGCTGTTACAAAGGAAGGCATATACAGACCGATGACAAGCACTGTCCAAAGGAAGATAAAACCTATCGTTCGTGGTGCTAAAGCTTTTTTCAGCTGACTATATCCAGTAAAAAAATGACTCTGTGCTCGAAATTCCTTCCCAACGGATTGCTCGTAATTGCCCATCGCCGCTGGTTTAATCGAGAATGCACTTTGAGCAGCTACATTAAGAATCGAGTTAAGCTGATCCGGATTCGATATATAGTATTTAAGGATCGAAACAAATCCGTAACGACTGTAAAAGTTCTCTTGGAGGATTGGTGAATTCACATCAATAGTTCCGTATTTCTCGTAGTAAATGCTATTTTTCAAGATGGCATATTGTTCATCAATATCGAATGACTTCAATGCCTTCTCCGGATCGGAGGAATCCTTCAGCACCCCTCGGGTCATGGCATGGAACTGGTTAATATTCACGAATTCATCCGAGATATTCAAATAAGTGAACACACCTGCGAACAGGATCAAGGCAAGGGAAACCAGGGTCAGAATACGAAAGATCTTATCCCTGCGAATCCAAAGGATTGAACACCCCAGAACCGCAATGATTATACCCACTGGCGCATTTTGCTGTTTGGAAGTAGTCAGGATGATCGTACTGATCAAGAACAGGGCCAGCAGCACATAGTCATTGTATCTTTTTTGATATAACAACAACCAAGCTGCGAACATAGTAATCATCGTGATCATCACGACGCTCTCGCCGTAAAAGGAGTTGAAATAAGCGGTATACCCGGTATCTCCAAATATAAAAATAGCAATACCTGCAGTGACCCATCCCTGCTTGCGGGTCATCCCCCATGTAATAGCCTCTATTAATAAGTAGATCGCCGCAGCATATAAAATCGTGTAAATGACTGCTTGAAACCGGATATCGAAAACCTCGCTGCTAAAAAACAGCTTATTAAGTCCAATGGCCAGCTGAATAAATAGGGACTGTGAAGAAAATAATGTCGCGCCATTCTCATTAAAATATTGAAAGATTCCATATTGCTTTACAAAATAACCAAAGTATTGCTCGTCATAATCCGGCAGATTGAAATAAATTCCGTTACTATAGATGCTGCGAAAAAAATCACCATTATCCGCCATTCCGACATACGGGGCGGTAAATAAGGCGATGATGGTTATAAGCAACACTCCAAAAGCAGTGATAAAAGCCGGGGACAATGGCAACGGTAGGTTAGCGAGTGTCATCCCCTGCCTCAGAGGTGATTTCACCGTGTTGTTTATCATGCAGATTCACCTTCGTTACTATAGGTTTAAATTAATAGACATAGGCCAATGCTGCCATCAGATTGTCAAAGGAATAGGCTTGGCCACTAGCTACATCGCCGAAGCCACCATACAGTGAGCTGCCGGCATCGGTTATTCTGAACTCGTTCATTCTTTCAATGCTTTTGCGATAGAGTGCATCGTCTCCGGTCTCGGCACCAATCATAGCCGTAATGGCGTAAATGGCTGTGGAGCGAATATCGTTAAGCGGCTTTCCCTCACGCGAATATTGTCCATATAATGTGCCAGCTTCGACCTGCTGCTTGATAAAATTAATGCTGGAGGATTTCTGCTGGTCTACCTCTGCCAAAGCCAGAATGGACAGTAGCGATTCTACTGTATTGATATTCTCCGAACTATAGGTTCCACTCTCATAATTAAACCTTGTTTCATAGAAGGGAAACTCATCTGATAAATAGCCATCTTTCAGAATAACGCTCATATTATTCAACAAAAAGTCACGAGATTCTCCAGAAACCGACAATTTTTGCATTGTACCTAAATCAATATAACATAAAGTAACGAATGTGTTGGTTTTTTTGTAATTTTCATCATAGAAGTCATACATATATCCATTTTTTACATTATAGTTATAAAACCTCTCACCATACTTAGCCGCTTCTTCTGTATATTGTTTATCTCTAAACGTATCCCCCGCTTCATAAAGCGCACGAATGATACGTAAGTCATCAACGGCAGCATTCACAGGATATAATTTCTGCTGTTTAGGGCTATATCGGTAGCTAAAACCACCCTTCATATCAAAGGTTTGCTTAGCCAGCGCCCATTCTTCTGCAAATCGCTCTTTCTCACCACTCCGTACGGCTGCCAGCATTCTAAGAGAGGCAGACTCACTTAGAATCTCATGGCCGCTTGCTGCTTCCCCGGATTGCTCTGTTTCAATTAAATTCGTATAAACACCGGACGAGCCGGTAAGCTTCGTAACAATAAATTGCTCTAAAGCATCCAATTCCTGTGAAGGGTCCCCCATATCATTATTAGCCGAACCCGTAGGATTCGGTGGCTCTGTTGTATGAACATTTGCGGAGGGCGAGGGTGTTGATGCCGGTATTGCTGTTTGCTCACATGCTGTTAATGCTGTAAAACCTGTAAGTACCACTACAGCAACAGCTATCTCTTTCCTCAAAAAACCACCTCCCTAAGCATCTGCTTATATTGCCTAGTATTATCTATAACGGTAATATACATCACATCCTTAATCCAAATGTTAAATTTATGAAACCATTAGATGAAAAAAGAGGCATCCACACGCCTTCTGACGAGCAGATCCTCCTTTTTCTGTCATCTACTTACTTTATTCCATACGTTCCCAAAAACGATGGGCAGTAATGGCTGCAACGAAGCTAGCCGCAAAAACTTCCCCACCATCGCCTATTATGACTCCCGGACTGCTTCTATGTTCATCTGTTGCAAGCAGCTCAGCAAGTATTGTCTTCATCGCGATAGGTTTAAAATGTGCATAGGCTTGGTTGAGGAATAACGCTGCATCTTTATGGAATTTCTTGCGTTCCGCATTTCCACCAGCCGCATAAATCGCATCGAAGAGCACCGAATCTGTAGTGGACAAGGTATGGATGACTTCAAGCTCTGTGCCGCTTGAGCCTTTAATAAATCCAAGCTTATCACTGATTAGCTCCGGTTGTATCCCAGCTCCCATAAGCGTTTCCAACACAGGCATTACCGCAGCTTCATCAAAACCATCTCCGATAATCACGCCTACTTTCCGCGTGTTGGGATGTTTTTTCGTATTAGCCTGACTTAAGGCAGGGGAAGCTTGAGTAACCTCGGAACCGCCAACTTCTGGAGCCGCTACTCCAATGGCTTCTGCCACAGGTACAGCAAGCTCGGAGGTAATGTTAGCAAGCATATTTACGACCTGCTGTCGGACCGACTTACTCTTAACCTTTCCAAGCTCAAAAGAATAAGCTTCGATAATATGCAATTGTTCCGGAGGGCTCATACTATTCCAGAATAACTTGGCTTGTGAAAAATGATCCTCAAAGCTTTTACTCCGGCTCCGTACCTTACGGCCCTCAACCTTTTCTTGATAATGCACATAACCGCCTTCTGCCTCTGGGACAGGTCTCGGCGTATTTTGGGCCAGAGAATTATTATGATAACTCACAGTGCCCTGATTAATCGTCTGCCGCCCATATCCGTCACGCTGGTTGTTGTGGAAAGGACACACCGGTCTATTAATCGGCAGTTCATGAAAGTTAGGACCCCCAAGCCGAATCAGCTGGGTATCCGTATAAGAGAACAATCTGCCCTGAAGTAGCGGGTCATTGGTGAAATCAATCCCTGGCACTACATGTCCAGGGTGGAAAGCCACCTGCTCCGTTTCGGCAAAAACATTATCCACGTTGCGGTTCAAGGTCATTTTCCCAACGATCTGCACGGGCACGTCTTCCTCTGGCCATAGCTTTGTAGGGTCCAGCACATCGAAATCAAACTTGAATTCGTCTTCTTCACTAAGAAGCTGAATGCCCAGCTCGTATTCCGGAAAGTTGCCGGCTTCAATCGATTCCCATAGATCACGGCGGTGAAAGTCAGGGTCCGCTCCAGATATTTTCTGTGCTTCGTCCCACACCAAAGAATGTACACCAAGTACTGGTTTCCAATGGAATTTAACAAAATGCGCTTTCCCCTGTTCATTGATCAGACGGAAGGTGTGAACTCCAAACCCTTCCATCATCCGGAAGCTTCGCGGAATGGCGCGGTCAGACATCAGCCACATCGCCATATGGGCCGATTCCTGATTATTGGCGATGAAATCCCAGAAGGTATCATGGGCTGATGCTGCCTGAGGCATTTCATTATGCGGCTCCGGCTTAAGCGCATGCACTAAATCAGGGAACTTAATCGCATCCTGTATAAAAAAGACCGGCATATTATTGCCTACCAAATCATAATTGCCTTCTTCGGTATAAAATTTGGTCGAGAAGCCCCGGGCATCCCGCACAGTTTCGGCTGAACCCCGTGATCCTGCTACCGTTGAGAACCGGACAAACACCGGGGTCTTCACGGACGGATCTTGAAGGAATTTCGCCTTCGTATATTCTTTCAACGATTTATATACTTCAAACTCCCCGTGGGCGGCAAATCCGCGTGCATGCACGATCCGCTCAGGAATCCGCTCGTGATCGAAATGGGTCATTTTTTCCCGAAAATGAAAATCCTCCAGCAAGGTTGGCCCCCGGTCACCGGCTTTTAGGGAGAACTCATCCTCGGACACTTTCAATCCCTGATTGGTTGTTAAAGCGTGACCTTCGTCCTTACTGCGAAACTGTTCCAGTTGCTCATTTTTGCTATTTCCGTTCACTTTTTGCTGTTCACTCATTAACAATGGCTCCTTCCGAAAGGTAGAGTAACGATAATATTCATCTCTTACCCTTAAGGAAGGAACGGCAAACAAAAAGAAGCGGAATTCCGAGAAGCCATTCTCCCGAAAATCCGCTTTACTCGCTTATCACTGACCTAACCTTTAATTCTCCGATACGTCTCTTCATCCGAAACAATATATAATCTAGCCTCTTTAGGAATAGGCTGGTCCAGCTTGCGATTGATGCTAAGGTCACTACGATCCGAGAGTAAAGTTGCACCTTGAAGGAGCAATTCCTGAAACGCCTGCCCATAGGTCTTCCATGCACTATTCACTGGAATCTCATAAATATCATCCCCATACTGGCGGCTCAGCAGCTGCGTAATCACCTCTGAATTCCCCTCTTGCAGAGCGGATCGGACAGCCAATCTAGAAATGGCATCATGCGACAGAACGAATTCATTGACCTGAACATGCCTGAAATTCTGTATATTCTTCTCCTGCATAATTTCTACGGTAGTATGTACTTGTGGCGCTATGCGCTCAATGCTGGAGGCGATAAGCAGAGATTTCCCGTCAATTAGCGATGCTTCATCAATCCGTGTGTCTCCGAACACAATGGCTGCCCTGGCTTCGTGTATGTTAGCTTTAAGGAGAATCTCATCGCTGGAAGCATCACCGCTTACAAAGTGGACCTGTTCCATATGCTCCAGCGGATGCCGTCCTATCTCATCAATGATGACGATATGACATTTAGGTGAATAGCATAACACCTCATCTACCGCAGCTTGCGCTTTTTTACTCCAATTGATTAATATCACATGATCCTTTCCCCGGAAGCTCAATGTTCCTGCTCCTCTCCTTCTCTGCACCTCTGCAATAGAGTCAATGACCTTGCCAATAACCAAGCTGAGAAGACCAATCCCAAAAATATATAGAAACATGGTGAATAGCTTACCAACTACCGTCTCGGCAAAATAATCCCCATACCCAACGGTGGCCATCGTTGTCATAACCCAATAGAAGGCATTAAACCAGTTGTGGAAAGTACTCGGTTCAAGCAGGTAAGCTATCGATGCGCTAAGAATTATAAAGATCAAAATAATCAGACCGATCGACCGTTTGCGTAAACGCATCATCCTGGTGGATATTCTCAGAAAAAAATGCATCTGCCATCCCTTCCTCACATTAATAAAGCTGCCTCTCGAGGTTATTACTGAGGGCAGCCTTATCCATGTCCATCTGCAATTTTTGAACTAAACAATCAAACTGCTGACTGCAAATGCTGTGCCGATAAACACCAAGCAGAGCATAGTGCCTACTGCCACATTGCCTTTTTCCAGATGTTCTGAAATTTTAAAGCTTGGGGTCGCCAATTCAAAAATCCAGTAAGCAGCGATGAGGCACACATAACCGACAGCAAACCAAATGATCATATGCAGAATAGAGGTATTCGTATACGCCGCTACTCCAATGATAATTGCTGTAGCGAGAAATTTGCCGCCAAGCGCTAGAGCTACAGCCACATTCCCTTTTTTCAGCTCTTCCATATCCTTGAACGGGGTCATCAAGCCAAAGATAACCATACCCAACAATTGCAGAAGAATAATCACAAATATACTGACTATTAAATTAACAACAATCGTCACTTTGCCCACCCCCGAAATTTCGCATATGCCGAGTCATAATCGGCGAAATCATGTACTTCCTCAAGGACTACGGAAGCGGTCTTTTCTTTCTCTAATGCTGCATAACGCTCATCGTCTATCGGCTGCTTGATCCGGTTGCCGGAAGGCAGCTCGAGGACGGCAAAGTTTCTTGTCTTCTCATTATATTTTGTCTTGTATACTCCTACAAGATCAACATCTGTAGTTACCGATACCTTAAGGTTGGTAAGATCCTCGACTGCTGTTTTTTCATCGGGATACGATTTAATGGTCGTCCAGGAAGAGAGGCGGACTTCATTGCGTTGGTCGGCATCTGTGATCAGCTCAGCGTCCATGAACTGCAGTGTCCATATTTTATCGCCAGTAGCATAATTCTCATCATTCGGCAGCAGCTCATTATCCGGCAACACCGTCATATCGCTACCAATTAGATCACCTACAGTACTCTCCACAACCCGGTAATCCCAAGGTACCCGTGCAACACTGTCAGAAGTTTCAGCAGTGCCTGAATCAAACACACTCCCCTGATTACTGGAACATGCACTAAGCAGCAATACCGTTAGAAGCATCATACATAAAGCCCCGATCCGGGCCTTTACTAATCTGGTAGACGACTTGTTTATAGCCTTACTTTTATCCAACTATCTCACTCCCAACGCGATAAAATGACTGGCATTGCCCGTAATCAGTCCGCCAGCCCGGCCGAGCAGCCCACACGGCTTCCCATTAATGACGAACATGCCTGTCAGTAGGTGGAATTCACCTTCGGCGGTGTGTATTCGGGCTAGTTCAGCTCTTTTTTGATATACAGAGGGAAAAAGCTGACTGCTATCATAACCCTCTTCGTCCTCAATTTCTAGAGTTCCACTATCGTCAAAGAGACGTACAGAACCGCCTTCGCGGCCAAATACAGATTTGGACACAAAGCTGCCAGAGAACACAGGCTTATTATAAGTAGGCAAAATATAACGTGAGATCGCCTCACGCTCTTCATTGTCAAATAATAAGCCAAGCTCATACATTCCCCACACAGCTGCAATCAATCCCTTAGACTGCAACAGGATACTGTGTGGTCCATTAAAAAGCTGAAGATTTCCCTGTTCAACAGCATAGGCAAGTGCATCTCCACCCTCATCGACGGCCATCCACTCTTTAGGATATAGGGCGAACATCCGCTTTATCACCCGGTCCTCCCCGTCCTTCAGAATGCCCTCATCGACCCACAGATCGAGACAGTCCACACACTGAATAGTAAGCCCGCTATGTCTGGCCAAGGCTTCAATCGTACCCGAATCTTCAAGATGAGAGCCATAAGCAACACAAGCTGCGGTATCTGGTCGTTCTATCTGCCAGGCTGCGGCAAGTTGTTCCTTCATCGCATGATTTGGACTAGTCACACCCGCCTGTTCACAGATCCAAGGTGTTGCTATGGAAGCCTCCACATAACCTGTAGGTGTATCGGCATTCAGTTCCAGAAGCTTGATGGTTCCATCATTAGCTATCGCAAAATCGAACCTTGCATACCGACTGATTAGACCTTCTTCTGGAATAGGAAACCCGTCAAGCATCTCCCAAAGAACAGGAGGAATGCCCAGCAGCTCATACAAATCGCGTTTTAGATGTATATACCGAACCGCTTTATCGAGGATAGCCCACAGCTTTGCGGAGGCTTCCTCAAGCTCTTTATAAATGTCGCTGCGCATCACAGCTATTGCATCCATCCAGTACTCTTCTTCCTCTAGATCTGCCCAAGTGAACCCAAGCTCATGCAGCGCTTGTACCCGTGGGCCCCGCTCCAGATCAGACAAATCTAGAATCTCAAACACGCTCTGCTGATCACTCATCCGCCGAAACCACTCTTACTGGAACCAGATCTCGATGAAGATTTCGAGCCTGAGCTTGATTTAGAGTTCTTCGAAGAGTTTAAGCCACTGGAAGTGCCACCGATTCCGTTCTTTGAAGAGGAACCTCTTCTCGTGATGGAACCCGTGGATGAGGTTGAGGTTTTAGGTTTCACTACAGAACCGGGCACCTTTTTATTCTGGAACTTTTCGCTGCTATAAGTAGGTGGTTTATAAGTGGTTCTCGTGCCTCCATAATAGGTAGGACGGTCCTTAGCCCATCCTCTGGAGGAGTAATTGGCACCGCTGTTAAACAACATGTGATACAGAAGCAAATCCGTCCAGCCAAAACCTGAATGATAACCGCCATAGTTATTCACTACCGTTGTTCCGTTTGAAGTTACTACGCCTTGGCCTTGCTCCTCTACCTCTTTCGTACCTTCTTCGGGGTAGGGAATATTCCAATCCACATTTTTATCAAAATAAGCTTTAACCTCTTCATTAGACCAAGAGACTAGCTGTGGTTCGCCCGCAGAAGTATTCGCGCTAGCTCCCGCTCCGCCAGGAATAAACATAGCATTCGCTAATAAGGCTATGCCTAGCGATGTTGATAATACACGGATGGGTTTGCCATCTGCGGTAAATAATTTTGATGCAGGCAATTCCTTATCCCTTTCTTCTTTAGCCATCGTAAGGTTCTCCTTCCCTGATGATCTTCTATCCCTCAGTGTGCATCGGAACAAGCAAAAGCTCCAGCTTGCCTTCATCCACATTCAGTCGTCCTTCAACCGCCTCATATTCCTTACTGCCCACCACTATATAATTGACATGTTCAAGTGCAGTTATCATATTCATGCTCCACGTACGCTCTTCAATCACTCGTAGATCACCTTCTGGCATTTTTTCGATTAAAACTACACTCATCCCGTTATCCATTATTACCATTCCTTCCTTATATCTGCTATAGCATCTGATACGTTTTTATCACCTTTTCGTTTCAGTTCTAAGCTTGTATAGATTGCCCAGCATTACTTTTGGAATAAGAACGTCTATATAAAAGGAGAACTCCTAACGAACACAAGCTGACAAGGAGCAACAGTCCGTATACATGCTCATAGGCTTTTGCCGGCGCAAGATCACGCTGAGCATGCAGCAACAGCCCACAGACCGCAACAGATACAGAACCTCCAAAGAACTGAATCAGTTGTAAAAGCCCCATACCTGAACCAATCCAAGTTCGCGGAAGAACCCGAGAAGCTTCATTATTTAAGGATGCCATTGTCGCCGAGAAGGCCGGAGAGAAGCAAAGATAACCAAGCAGAAGAACTACAGGAGATACAGAAAGGTTCAGCGCAAATGCAGCCATAACAGCGGCAAGAATACAATGCCCTATGATTAAGAAGCGCAAGTTGCCATACCGGTCAATAAAACGTCCAACAAAACGGGTAAGAAATGCGGATAATAACGCACCTGGTGCGATAAACAAACCAATCATCAACGCGGATTTACCAAACAGATTAGCGAGCACAAGCGGCATCAGGAACAAATTCCCCAAGTTCAGCACCAGAATACAAAAGCCTATGGTAACTAGCTTCAAGTATCCCGGCATTTTTAGCAGCTGCGGGTTAATAAAGGATTCCTTCGCCTTCTTCAAATACCAAGCGTGCACGATAATAGACACTACGCCCACTGCCAACCATACCAGAGATTGGGTGGTTACTGCTACCAGCAGACTTGCTGCATTTACAACGGTCAGCGCCGCCCCAATAACGTCAAAGCTTGCAGGCTGCGGCTGTTCCTTAGGTAATAACCGCAGCAGTACTGGCAATACAACAAGCACAAGGCAAGTAATTCCGAATAACCCGTTCCAGCCAAAATACTGACTGATGACACCACCAAAAATCGGGCCCAAACCAAAGGCCATTGCACTCCCTGCGGAGATCATGGCGATAGCCGCACCACGTCTTTCAATAGGCACATAACGGCTAGCCAGTACGAGACCCAATCCAGCCATCGCACCCGCGCCAGCAGATTGTACTATTCTCGTTATCAATAATGTATTAAAGTCATGCGCAAATAATCCAAACACTGAGGCCAACCCGAGAGTAATTAAGCCAACGGTCAAAAGTCTCCGAATCGGCACCACGTCTGATAAGCGGCTATAAATAACCGTCGATAAAGCATATCCAATCGAATAGCTCGAAATTACCCATGAACCTAGATCAGCAGAAATTTGGAGATCCTGAATAATGGTTGGAAGTGATACATTAAACATCGTTGTGTTCATCACTACGATAAAAAGGCACATGGTCCATAATGGCATGACTACTTTATCATTCATTACTACTTTCTCATTCATTCCTATCCATCCCTGTCCTAATTTATCTATACAAGCTTATCTAAGTTTATGCCTATAAAATCAGGATGGCAATTGGAATAGGGGGATTTAGACTACTTACGCCACATCAATCCGCACAACAATTCAAACAACTCCATGTAGTTGCGTGGATTTTTGCCCGTTAATGTATGAATGCGATTAAGCCGGTAGTTCAGTGTATTTCGGTGAATATTCAGCTTCTGTACAGTACGATTATGGTCCCCATTCTCAGCAATAAATACTTGCAGTGTTTCAATCAGGCCTGTCTTATCGCCCGACTGATCCAGTAGAGCATAAATCGTCCCGGGCCGTTCTGCCCCGTCATAGGAGAGATGAATTAAGAATCTTAGTTCTTCATAAGTGTACAGTATCTTGAGCGGGTCGACTCTACTACCAACACTAATCGCCGCCTGGGCCTGTTCAAGTGAATAAGCAGCTAACTCCTCTGCTTCGCCAGAACCTATTCGCCCCACATTCGCACATGAATTTAGTTTTCCTATGAGCTCTTTATAAAGAAAAACATCCGTTATAAAAAAAACCGCCTTATCATTCTCCAAATTCCAGTAATGTGGATAGGACCTAAATACATTTTTGAATTCTTTTCCGTTCACATCGCCTTCCACTAGGATCGCCCAGCATTTTTTCTTAAGATCAAGCCCATAGCTGCCCGCCCGTTCCAGAAACTCAAGATCATATGCTTCTTTACGATAAGACAATTCATGATAAAATTTCACACGTTTTACTCGCTCATCCTGTTCCAGCTTGTTCCTTGCTTCCTGCTCAATAAGTAATATAGTAGTGACTCTGACCAGCTTACTAAACGGCCTAACCTCATCTGGATGTCCCGTAATACCTACCACACCCAAAACTTTATGATCTATAATAATGGGTTCATTCACCCCCGGCTTCATGCCGCTGCCATCCTCGTACACTTCAAAGACATGCCCACTTTGAATGGCTATTCTCGCTCCCTCATGTAAGGTTCCGACCCGTTTGAGATCTCCGCTTCCTACAATAAAGCCGCTCTCATCCATAACATTAATGTTATACGGAACTACGCTCATCATTTCTTGTGCTATTTGTCCTGCGAGTGATTTCGATATCTTCATGTCTGTACCTCCTGTTCCTTTATATTCTACTCAGAAAGCTTCTACCTTAAAAAAGAAAAAAGGGGCTGACTCCGTTCAGTCAGCCCCTCTATCACTTTGTATAATTCAATCAGCTTCCTTGGTTCAGCATGACTAACCTAGCCACATTCTCAGCCGTTCTTTCCAGATTCTCTTGGCCTTTATTCAAGGCATCCTCCAATGAAGCTGCACCTGGCATGATCCCAAAAATAGCATCGATCCCTTTATCATACAACACTTCCGTCTGATCGCCGATCCGTCCCGCAAAAGCCAGCACAGGTTTATTATATTTCTTAGCTACCTCAGCAACGCCAAGCGGAGTCTTGCCATATTGGGTCTGGAAATCGATGCTTCCTTCCCCGGTCCACACCATGTCCGCCTGCTGCACTTTTTCTTCAAGTCCAGTATAGTCGATCACAAGCTCAATGCCTTTTTTTAATATTCCGTTTAAGAACACCACCAGTCCTGCCCCAAGGCCACCCGCTGCACCAGCACCAGGCATATCTATAATATCGAAACCCAATTGCTCTTTGATGACACTCGCATAATGATGCAGATTGCTGTCCAGCTGTTTGATCATATCCGAAGTAGCCCCTTTTTGCGGACCAAATACATTGGAAGCCCCGGTCGGACCACATAATGGATTCGTAACGTCGCAAGCCACTTCAACCTGTACTTCCTTAAGGCGAGGGTCAAATCCACTCAGATCAATACGGGCTAATCTGCCGAGCTCACCACCACCAAACAACAGCTCATTGCCTTCGGCATCCAGCAGCCTGCCGCCTAATGCCTGCACCATCCCGGCGCCTCCGTCATTGGTGGCACTGCCACCGATACCGATCAGCAGCTTGCTGACCCCACGATCCAGACATGCTTTGATTAATTGTCCTGTCCCGTAGGTGGTTGTAATCAACGGGTTACGTGTCTCAGGGGATACCAGCTGAATACCACTCGCACTAGCCATTTCCAGCACCCCTGTCAGCCCGTCTCCTGTGATTCCGTAGGATGCGCTAACTTCATTGCCCAGTGGCCCTTTAACTTTTGTTATATATACTGTACCTTCCGTTGCATCGACCAAGGACTGCATCGTTCCTTCGCCGCCATCTGCCATGGGTACATGAATACAAGTAATATTAGAATTTACTTTATGAATGCCTTTTTCCATGGCTTCACAAGCTTCTTTGGCTGTCATGCTTTCCTTGAAAGAATCCGGTGCCAATACGATGACAAAGTCTTTATTCATAGAATATCCGTCCCTTCTAGTTGCAAATATAAATTATAGGATGAAGCCGTATAATATAGTGGCGACGATAGCCATCGTCAGACCCACGAGACTTTCATAAGGAATCAGTGACATCCGGTCCTTAATGTTCATCTTAACGGAATCAGCGGTCACGTGGAAGAAGTTACCGTGTGGCAGATGGTCAATGACTGTAGCCCCGGTGTGCACCATAATTGCTGCATTTAGCGGCGCTGTGCCCATCGAAAGAATAGCGGGACCAAATGATCCGGCAGCCACGATAGAAGCCGTAGAGGTTGATGCTGTAGCAGCCGCCATCAGGATCCCTGCAATTGGCGCAAGGAACGTTCCGGAAATCCCCATAGCCGTTATTGCATCTACAACAGTAGCACTCAAATCCGATTTCGAGATAATACCAGCGATAGCACCAGCACCAATCAGGATAATGGCTGTACCTGTCATTTTATTTAACCCTGAGGTTGTAAAAGAAATGATGTTCTTCGTTTGTTTCATAGCAATCAATCCAATAATGCCGGCAAGAGGCAAGATGATCATAGAATCGACTTTAAATGATTTCAGCAATTCAATATTTAGAATATTTCCGATTGGGTTAATGGCTAGAAGTAAAATAGCGACAACTGGAGCGACGATGGCACGGCCAAAGCTAGGTTTAACCTTAGTACTGTCTTCCTCTTTAGTTACAACGTCGCCCTCTGCAATTTTCACACCTTTGTTGACCAGCAGATTAGCAATAATAACAGTGACAATCAGACCCGCAATGGCTGGGATGAATCCATGAATCATGACCTGAGCCAAATCTACATCAAAGCCTTTAGCTACGGCAATGGTGTTCGGGTTCGGTGAAATAATGTTACCGGCTTTACCGCCACCGACCAGTGCGAGCAGCAAAGCGGTTTTGGAAATGCTGATCTTCTTACCTACGGACAAAGCGATTGGAGCGACAATAATGATAGCGACTGTGATGAATACGCCTACCGCTGTAATAATCATAGTTGCCAGCGCTATAGATAATAACGCTTTCTTTTCGCCAAGCTTATCTACTATGGTCTCGGCCATTCGTTCGGCTGCCCCTGATTCAATCAATACCCCGGCCAGCACACCAGCTGCGAGAACACGTACAACTGCACCCATAACACTATTCGTTCCGTCGATGACATATTGTACTGTCTCTGCAATGGATGCCCCGCCTAATATTCCTCCGGCAATCGCGCCTAAAAAAAGTGCGTAGACCGGGTTAACCTTTTTGAAAATCAATACGACGGCCAGAATCAATCCCGCAATCGCACCCATCCAGTTAATTACTGTGCCTTCCATCTCTAGTTGCCCCCTAGTATAAGAATTTGACACTATACAGTGTGTAATTTGATAACGCTTTCTAAACTGAGTATACTGCGCTTACAAACCCAATAATATTGACGGGACAACCTATTTTTTTGTGCATATGCACAAGCTCTGAGCATGAGAAAAAGACCAAGCTTAGGTTTCAGCACACCAGAGCTTGGTCTTTTAACATGAATTAGACGTATTAAGAAACTTGAGTTTCTTTCGTTAGAATAGGGGCAGCAGGATCTTCTGCCAGAACATTATCCTTTGTCTTGGAGAGGAAGATATTCAGCACAATCGCTGTAAGGGAACCAGAGACGATACCGTTTTGCAGCAGCATCCGAGCGAATTCAGGCAATTGATCGAACATCGCAGGTACAGTTGCCGAACCCAATCCAACAGCGATACTACAAGCGGCAATCAGCAGATTACCATCCTTGCGAAGATCTACCTCTGACAGAATCGACATCCCGGAAACAGCAACCGATCCGAACATCACGATCATCGCTCCGCCCAGTACGGCATTGGGAATAACCGTTGTCAGAGCCGCCAATTTAGGCAGGAGTCCAAGCACAACCATAATCCCGCCGGCTGCAAAAATAACATTCCGAGTTTTGACCCGAGTCAGCGAGACCAGACCTACATTTTGCGAAAATGCTGTGTACGGAAATGCATTAAAGATCCCGCCCAGCATAATCGCCAAACCTTCTGAACGCAGCCCGTTTACGATCTGCTTTTGTTCCACTTTCTGATCCGTCACTTTACCAATCGCAAAGTAAACACCTGTGGACTCCACCATACTAACAATATTAACAATGATCATAGTGAAAATAGCCGTAAGATTGAACTGAGGCCATCCGAAGTAGAAAGGCTGTGCAACACTTACCCAAGAGGCTTCACCTACTGTAGAGAAACTAACAATGCCCATTCCATAAGCAATAATTGTACCCACTAAAAGACCTATCAAGACAGAGACCGAGCGAAGAAATCCTGTAGTAAAACGGTTAACCGCTAAAATGACCAGCAGCGTGATCAGTGCAAGCAACAAATTGCGGGGATTCCCAAAATCAGCACTGCCTTCTCCGCCAGCTACGCTATTCATAGCTACAGGAATAAGAGATAACCCAATAATGGTCACGACTGAGCCCGTTACTATCGTTGGGAAAAACCTCAGTAGCTTCCCATAAAGGGGGGCCGCCAGTACCACGAATAAACCAGATAAAATAATTGCTCCGTACACCGTCGCCAAATTGTTGGCACTGCCGATAGCGATAATCGGCCCTACTGCCGTAAAGGTACATCCAAGAATAACCGGCAGCCTGCTGCCAAAATACTTAGTGCCCATAATCTGCAGCAAAGTAGCTAACCCGCAAGTAAACAAATCAGCTGCGATAAGATAGGCCATTTGGGTGGCATTCAGGTTCAACGCGTTCCCTACGATCAGCGGAACAACAACTGCTCCGGCATACATCGCCAGTACATGCTGAAATCCTAACGCAAATACTTTTTTCTTGCTTAACATCTCGCACTCTCCTTGATTGGCTCTTTTGAACTTTCATTATCAATGAAGTGAATTTCACCTGGTGACATAGATGTGATCCGGGCTAAGGCATGGACTTCTATCCCTCTATCCTCGAGTAGACTCCGGCCTTCTTGGAAGCATTTTTCAATCACACAACCAACGCCAAGGAGCTCAGCGCCAGCCTCTTTCACGATATCAACCAGTCCAACAAGAGCAGCACCAGTAGCCAAAAAGTCATCTACAATAAGTACCTTATCGTTTGGTCCGATATATTTTTGCGAGACACTAACCATATAATCCTCTTTGCGTGTAAAAGAATGTACCGGCGCGGAATAGACCGCTTCAGATAAGGTCACTGCTTTCTTTTTCTTCGCATATACAAACGGTACGCCTAAGGCGATGGCCGTAGCCATGGCAAATTGAATGCCACTCGCTTCAATAGTGATGATTTTAGTGATAGGCAAATGTCCGAACAACCGCTTGAACTCCTGTCCAATTTGTAAGGCAAGCTCCGTATCCACCTGATGATTCAGAAATGAATCTACCTTTAGTACCGTATCTGATAAAATAAGACCCTCTTGTCTGATGCGCTCTTGAAGTACCTTCATAGTAAACTTGATCTCTCCTTCTGAATTAAAAACAAAAAAAGGACAAATCCCTTGAGTCGTTTCTCTCAAGTGAATTTGTCCTTCTGGGTTTTTGTCCCTTAGTGGTGTAACACTGCATAGTGTCCGCATCGCTCGGTCCAGTCCTTCCATAGTCAGGAAGCGGAACCCTAGATGCGCTATTTCACTCATAGTCGGATAATTACATTGGTTATCCGGTAGAAACTTATGGGCCATATTCCCAAGATTATATGAGTTAACAAGCAAATATAAGGATAATGTATAATGTGAAACTTATATTTTTATAAATGTTCGATATGAATACCTTGTATATCTTACACGCTCTGTCTGGTGCTTACAAGCAAAATTTTAAGCAATTTGCATGCCATTTTCAGGTTATTTTCACGAAATTCAATTGTTTACATTTAGTAGTTGCTACTCCAATATCTTCTGCGCTGTTTCTTGGGTCGTTACAATTACATTCATATAGCCCCCATTTAGTGCCCCAAGGATCCCCGTTACCTTCTCGAGTGACTCCGCTACACCAATTGAATACCGTGCTTGCTTAATTTGCTCCAGCTCAATGGTCAGTGTTCGATCCGATATTCCGGTATGCACGGGAATCCCGTTGCCATCATAGAATCGTGAACAGATATCACCAGCGACCTTTCCATTCTCCAGCTCAGCAATCACTGCATCACCATAAAAACCGCGCCACGCCTCTTCCCCTTTCATTTCCGGCGATCCGATGCCGAACACAGCGATATCCAGATGGTCCCACGCCTTGGCAATGGTCTGATAATACTGGGAATTCATCAGTTGATCTCTAGTTTCCTTTTGCTCCGTGATCGCTGGAACATCAATCATTAACGAGCGCGCACCCCATTTTAGAGCAGCTTGATAACAGATGTTATTTACATGGTACCCGCTCTCCATCTTTCCTGATGGGCCGCCGACCGTAGGTACACAGGTTACAAAAGGTCTCTGGGCTTGTGTTAGGCTTTCTACAACGCTAGCTAAGCTGCTTCCCCAAGAAAACCCAATCGTATCTTTCGGGAGAAGCACTTGCTCGAGCCATCTCGCACAGGCTTGTCCTATAGCTTTGCGTTTAATCGTGCTGGACTGTGCAGGATCTACCTCCACAACAATGGCTTCCCGTAGCCCGAACCGCTCCTTCAGCTCCTGCTCCAATGTAAAATGATCGCCAGTATCGTAATTAATAGTTATTGTAACGATCCCTTCTTCACGTACCCTCTTTAGCATCCTGCTGATGGTGGTACGATATATACCAAGTTGGCTGGAGATTTCACTCTGCGTTAAATTCTGTTCATAATACATTTGTGCTATTTTAATAAGCAGCTTCTTATCTTCTTTTCGATCCATGTTACAACGCCCCCGCGTATTCAACAGTTTGACGGATTTAGCCCCCCCCGCTATACTGTAGACGATTGTTTTGCACATTTATTATTATATTGCACAAATGTGCTTAATATCAAAACTTTTATGAAGATGAATGGATCAGATGGAATCAAGGTATCTCTAAATAAAAACAAAAAATCAAACAAGTGAGGTGCTGGAAATGAACCCTTTAAAGTGGGCAATTGTCGGTCCAGGAAGTATAGCTGCCGAATTTGCGGCTGCGCTGAATGAAACGGGAGGAACGTTGTATGCGGTTGGGTCGCGAAGCTTGGAGAAAGCACAACAATTCGCTAATCAATATGGAGCCACGAAAGCTTATGGCAGTTACAGTGAAATGCTGCAAGATCCTGCAATTGATGTAGTGTACATCTCTACGCCACATAGCAATCATTATGAATACATCATTGAAAGCTTACAGAATAACAAACATGTTCTCTGCGAAAAAGCAATCACGGTGAACAGCAAACAACTTCAAGAAGTCACCCGACTTGCCGCTGAAAAGGATCTGGTTGTGGCCGAAGCTATGACCATCTACCATATGCCACTGTATAAGAAACTGCGGCAGCTCATTGATGACGGCATCATCGGGCGCCTCAAAATGGTGCAGGTCTCCTTTGGCAGCCATAAAGAATATGATGTGAACAACCGTTTCTTCAGCAAAGATCTGGCGGGCGGAGCACTGCTGGATATTGGGACATATGCGCTGTCCTTCACAAGATTCTTCCTGTCCAAACAGCCCCATGAGATTCTTACTACGGTAAAACAATTCGAGACAGGAGTGGACGAGCAATCCGGTATTGTTCTTAACAATGCGGCAGATGAAATGGCGGTAATCTCCCTTACAATGCGCTCCAAAATGCCTAAACGGGGGGTGGTTGCAGGAGAGCTCGGATTTATTACCGTAGACAATTTCCCGCGGGCCAGCAAAGCCACCATTCAATATTTGGATGGCACAGTAGAGACGATTGAAGCTGGAGATACAGCCAAAGCTTTGCAATACGAGATTGAAGATATGCAGCGGTATATTGCAGATAAAAGCCATAAAGAGACCCTCAACCTCTCCTTGGATGTCATGGACATTATGAGCAATGTCCGGGAGCAATGGGGGATCAAATATAGCTTTGAATAAATAAACCGTTTAGTAGGCAGCTAACTTTGGCAAATGATTGTTTTTCGAGGTAGATCGCCCGTATTCATCACTTATTCCCCCCATCTGCATTAATGTTAATGAAGTCAAAGTATGGGAGAGTGAATATGGGTGGCCTATAAAAGAGACCGGATCGTTGTCATTATTCAAAAAGGAAAACGGCGCATAATTACAAGGACCCCACTCCACGGAGTGGACAGATTAGTCTTTGTCATCAACAATCAATATACGAACGCCCCCAACACTACACAAATTGCAAGCGGTGCAGGACGCAGCAGCGCAAGCGGCAATAATGCCGCCATTGCTTCTCCCTATACACGCCAACAACAAAGTGTCGGCGCAGGCGGCGATGCGACTAACCTAGGCAGTGGGGGCAACAAACGCGGCAAAGCTAAACCCCTCTTATTATATCCGTATCGCAAAGAAGTTGTGGTCGTTATCAATACCCAGACGGTTAAACTGCCTAAACGGAGCCAGAATGCCTCCGCAACTCAGGTAGCAAGCGGAGGCGGAACGTTCAGCACCGGTGGAACAAACTCCGCTATTGAAAGCCCAGGAACAAGACAGCAGCAGGCGGTTGGTGGAGGATCGGGTGGGCACGCCACTAACAAAGGCACAACTAAACGGCGCCACCTTAAACAACGGTCTCGTTAACCCTATTGGGACTATATAACAAGCATAGCAAAAAAGCATGGGCAAACCTGACGAGATCAGGGTGCCCATGCTTTTTGCGGTTTGGCGAGTTGCGCCATAGGTACTTTTTAGTACCTATAGCACTTTAAAGTACGTACTATACTTAATGGACAGATCTCTTCATAATAGCACTTACCGGCCGGTGATTAACACAGCGTAGGAGTGAAAGAAATGTCCTTAGATAAAAAAAGAAGCACCTTGGCGCTCTTAGCTCTAGCCATTAGTGCCTTTGCGATTGGTACCACTGAGTTTATAAGTGTGGGGCTGCTGCCTCTAATCGCCACGGATCTGCATATACCGGTAACCACAGCCGGGTTGACCGTTACTTTATACGCTTTAGGAGTAACTTTTGGCGCACCCATCTTAACGTCGCTAACCACGTCGATATCGCGCAAAACCTTACTGCTAAGCATTATGATCGTCTTTATTATCGGCAATAGTCTTGCGGCTGCTGCGGACGGGATTACACTGCTGTTAATCGCGAGAGTAATTTCCGCCCTGGCCCATGGCTTGTTCATGTCGATTGCTTCGACCATTGCCGCCGACCTCGTGCCTGAGGATCGTAAGGCCAGTGCCATTGCCATCATGTTCACTGGACTTACAGTAGCTACTGTTACTGGCGTTCCGCTAGGTACTTTCCTTGGCCAACAACTCGGCTGGCGTGCTGCATTTGTTGCTATTATTGCTATCGGGCTTATAGCACTAATCGGAAATCTGATCCTTGTTCCTTCATCCGGGCTGCGCAAAGGCACCTATACACCCCTTCGTGAGCAAGTTAAGCTGGTCACCAATGGGCGTTTACTGCTTGCCTTCGCAATTACGGCTTTGGGCTATGGGGGCACATTTGTAGTCTTTACTTATTTATCACCCCTTCTGCATGAGATCAGCGGCTTCAAAGAGAATACAGTCGCCGTAATCTTGCTTGTATACGGCATTGCGATTGCCATCGGGAACGTGATTGGAGGTAAAGCCGCCAACCGCAAACCGATGAATGCTCTATTCTATATGTTTGCAGTCCAAGCTGTCGTCTTATTTGTCTTAGCTTTTACCGCACCTTACAAGGTTGCCGCACTGATTACGATCTTCTTTATGGGACTGTTAGCTTTCATGAACGTGCCCGGCTTGCAAGTACATGTCGTTACGCTTGCAGATCGATATGCGCCAAGTGCACGAGATGTAGCTTCTGCATTAAATATTGCTGCTTTTAACGCTGGTATTGCCATTGGTGCGTACCTTGGCGGCATCGTCACAGATCATATGGGACTAATTCATACCACTTGGGTAGGTGCCATCATGGTTCTGTCCGCTGTATTACTAACGGCATGGAGCCGTGCTCTGGAGAAGAAAGATGAGGCTCCTCTCCAGACTAAAGCTGCTTAAAGAGCAGTCCATTAACAACCCAAACAAACTTTTAAATATCTTAGGAGGTTACTTTATTATGGCTCAACATCTACAGGATACAACTACATTACACAACGGTGTAAATATGCCTTGGCTAGGGCTTGGCGTATTTAAAGTGGAAGAAGGCGCAGAACTGATACAAGCGATCAAATCGGCTATTAGACACGGTTACCGCAGCATTGACACTGCCGCAATTTATGAGAATGAAACAGGCGTGGGACAAGCCATCCAAGAGGCTCTGCAAGAGAACAACTTGTCCAGAGAAGAGCTTTTCGTAACCTCAAAGGTCTGGACCGCAGATATGGGCTACGAAGAAACCATTGCCGCCTACGAGACTAGCTTAGCTAAACTCGGACTTGAATACCTGGATTTGTACCTTATTCACTGGCCTGTAAAAGGAAAATATAAAGAGTCTTGGAGAGCGCTTGAAACGTTGTATAAAGAGGGCCGGGTAAAAGCCATTGGGGTCAGCAACTTCCAGATTCACCATCTTGAAGATGTACTGAAGGATGCTGAGATTAAGCCGATGGTCAATCAAGTTGAATTACATCCCTATTTGAATCAGCAAGAGCTGCTCGACTTCTGCAAAGAGCAAGGAATCCAATTAGAAGCTTGGTCTCCGTTAATGCAAGGTCAATTGTTCGATCAGCCTGTACTGAAACAAATTGCCGTCAAACATGACAAATCCGTCGCTCAGGTTATTGTCCGTTGGGACCTGCAACGGGGGATTATCACCATTCCTAAGTCTACTAAAGAACACCGGATCGTCGAAAATGTAGACGTGTTTGATTTCAAATTATCTGACGAGGATATGACTCTAATTAACTCTCTCAACCAAGATCAGCGGGTAGGTCCAGACCCAGATCATTTTGATTTCTAAGGGATTACGCACCTTGCACTAACACTATAAGCACCGGCAACACGAGAAACGAAGCAAGCGTCGTCCACAAAATACATTTGGATACCAGCTCCGGTGAGGCATTAAAACGCTCGGCTAGCACGACGGCGTTGACGGCAACTGGCATAGAAGCCAAAATCAGCAGCACAGAGAACAAGGTTCCGGTAATTTGCAGGATCGATAATCCGAGGTAAGCCACTAGCGGCGCTAAGATTAATCGAATCGAAAGCCCAGTCCAAAAAGTAGACTGACCCTTGCGTGCGGATGGCATGTTTCTCACTTTAACCATCTGTGCGCCAAGGATCGCCAGTACCACCGGTGAATATCCTCCAGCTACCAAGGCAACCCCTGTAGCCACCTCTGCAGGCAAATGCAGGCCAAAGATACGGAGAAGAAGGGCCAACAGAGCTGCGTAAATGGCAGGAAGTGAAAAGACCGATTTCACTGCATTTTTTACCGAGAACTGAGATCTTGCTGCAAAATAAACGCCTATCGTATTCACGATAATCATCTGTCCGATCACATATACAGAGGCCTTATCGAGACCAAGCTGTCCGAAAGCTAGCAACACCAGCGGAAGTCCATAATTCACGCTATTCGTAAACGTTGAAATCAAGGTCAGACCGGATACTTCGGATGGATCTAGCTTCAATAATTTGCCGACTATATTCGCAATCGCCCATAAGAAGATTAGATTTAGAAGCGAAAAGGCGAGCGTCTTATAAATATCATCCATGGATATCTCTGCAGTAGCCAATGTATTTAAAATAATTGCCGGCGTTAAAAAGTATAGATAAAGCGTCAATAACGGCTTCGTATCCAGATTCTTAAACCGCCCAAGTAGCGCACCCACGATCACAGGAATGGACAAAGGCACGATGACTTGGTATAACGTCGATAACACACTTTGGATCATGAATAGAACTCCTCTGCTGTAGGTTACTTCAAACTATAAGCGTAACAGCGCAGAACGTCTAAGATATGAAATCAATATATCTCATAGCCAAAACCTATCATACCAGCAAAAAAGCTCCCAACCCTTACAAAGGGTTGGGAGCTTTTCGGTATATTGTTACATCATTTTGATCTCAAGCAACTCATATTTAATGATGCCCATCGGTGCATTTACACTAACAATATCGCCGACCTTTTTACCCAGCAATTCCTTGCCTAGCGGGCTTTCATAGGAAATCTTGTTATTAAGAACATCTGCCTCAGCAGCTCCAACAATTCTATATTCGATCTTCTCCGAATATTCGATGTCATTCAGAATAACAATACAACCCATACTAACCTTTGACAGATCCATTTGGCTCTCATCCACGATCTTGGCTTTGGTCAACATTTTCTCCAGAATCATAATACGAGTCTCCATGAACGATTGATCGTCCTTGGCCGAATGGTACTCACTATTTTCCTTCAAGTCTCCATAGCTGATCGCCAATTTAAGCCGTGCGGCCAATTCCTTACGCCCTGCGCCTTTCAATTCCTTCAGCTCTTCCTCTAATTGAGCCAACCCTTCTTTGGTCAAGAACACTTCTTCATTAGACATGTATACAACTCCTATTTTGGATGCTTTATAATATTTTAACCGATATATCCCAAACTTGCGAAAGATCTTACAAGAAGAAACAACATTGTCGTCCTTAAAGGACGACAACCGTTTCTCATAGAAATATAAAGATACTTTAAAGTACAAAACATATAAATGCTTATATTTTAAAAAAATCCCTGCCACAATTGAACATTGGGCAAGGAGGTCAATGCTGCTTAATTATTCTGGCAAATGCTCTTTACAAAAAAGGAGTAACGCTTCTTCCTCGTCCTCTTCCATATCGAAATCGAGCAGTTGACCTGAAGTTGTCTCCTGTAGATCATAACTTACGATGCTGACTTGATCTTCATCCACCTTAATAATCGCTCTAGCGGATACTCCGTTCTCTACATACAGCTCATCATCCTCTGGAACGTCCAGTTGAACGACAAATTCATACCGTTTACCGGTTAGTATACCGAAAGGATCTTTTACATTCTCCACATTGTAGCCCGTAAATGTCAACATAACTCAATCAACCTCTTTTCCTAATACCTGCCACGTCATTGTATCACAAAAAGTAACATATTGTTGTCGAGGTAGTCCGTCAAGCCATGGCTTTGGATTTCTTGATTTGTTTGCTTCGCAGCTGTCCGCAGGCAGCATCAATATCCACACCATGCTCCAGACGAGTGCTTACGCTGACACCCTGCTTCTTCAAGGTATCAAAAAAGGCCCGCACCGTCTCCCGCTCGCTTCTTTGATATTGGCTGTGTTCATCCACCGGGTTATAAGGAATCAAATTCACATTGACGAGCGGGCGTCGATCGCCAATCAGCTCGGCCAGTTCAAGCGCATGCTCTCTGCCGTCGTTTACATCCTTCATCAGAATGTATTCCAGCGTAATTCTCCGCTTGGTTTTCTCCAAATAATAATCTATAGACTCCATTAGCTTCTCTATTGGAATGGCCTTGTTAATCTTCATGATCTGCGTCCGCAGTTCATTATTAGGGGCATGCAAAGAAACCGCCAGGTTCACTTGCGTATTCGCATCCGCAAATTCAACGATTTTGTTAGCCAATCCGCTCGTTGATACGGTAATCCCTCTACCCGCAATTGCTAGTCCCTTGTGATCTTTGACAATCGCCAGGAAATCGAGCAGGTTCTTGAAGTTATCGAATGGCTCGCCAATGCCCATCACTACGACGTGACTGACCTTTTGATCCAGGTTCGCCGTATCCAGATGCTGCTGGACCTTCATAATCTGCTCCACAATCTCTCCGCTGGAGAGATCCCGGCTCTTCGCCAATAGCCCACTTGCACAGAAGCTGCAGCCGATATTGCAGCCCACTTGCGTGGTTACACATACAGACAAGCCGTATTTCTGTCTCATAAGCACGGTCTCGATCAGGTTGCCATCCTTTAGGCGGAACAGGAACTTAATCGTCCCATCCGCAGATTCCTGCTTCACATGTTCTTCCAAGGTATGAATGACAAAATTCTGCTCTAATAATTCTACACAATCTTTATTTACATCGAGCATTTCCGAAAAGTCTGTAATCCGCTTCCGATAAAGCCAATCCCAGACCTGCGTAGCCCGAAACTTTTTATGTCCACGTTCTAACAGCCATGCCGCCAGTTGATCAAAAGTTAATCCATAAATGGATTCTATATTCATTCGTTATCCTCTTTTCAAAACGTTAAAGTTCAGAACATCACTACTCATTGTCTCAAATTTTTTTTATTAAAACAAGGGGAGTTATTGGGTTGTGTCGAAGTTTACACCATTAAAGTCTGTTCTATGAACATGTATCTAAGGAGCGATGGAATCATATGGGTTCAACAAGAATAAAAGCAATCAGCCTCACCCTTCTAGCTGCCGTTCTAATCCTTGGCGGTTTTTTAGTGTATATTACTCTCACTGACTATAAACCACAGGAGATTACTACACTTACTGTAAACAATAATCCGCAGCAAGTAATGAAGCAGGGAGAGTCCTTTTCTGTAACTACCTTTAATATTGGCTACGCCGGGTTGGATAAAGGCCAAGATTTCTTTATGGATGGCGGAACAAAGTCACGCTCAAGCAGTAGGGAACAAACGAAGATAAACCTTGAGGCCGTAGCGTCCCTTATGACAGTTACAGACTCGGACCTGTTCATGCTGCAGGAGGTCGACATCGATTCTTCCCGTAGCAACGGTATAGATGAAGTCTCTTACTTGTCGAATAAGTTCGCTGATTACAGCAATGTTTTCGCGACCAACTACAAGGTACCTTGGGTACCGCTTCCTGTTCTTGATCCGATGGGCTCGGTGAACAGCGGTTTATTAACTTTATCCCGTTTTAACAGCACAAGTAATATTAGATATGATCTCCCGGGCAAAGAAACCTGGCCTCGCCAACAGTTTGATCTCGACCGTGCTTTTGTGGAGAGCAGATTCCCCGTTGATAATGGAAAAGAACTGATTCTAGTCAATCTTCATTTATCAGCCTTTGACCAAGGCGGAACGATTCGCAAACAGCAATTGGAGTATTTATCGGCTTATATCAAGAAGGAGAATGACAAAGGGAACTACCTCATCTTAGGGGGAGATTGGAACCATTCCCTTCCGGGTACAGCTCCTGATGCTTTCGAGACAACGCAGGATTGGCCGCAATGGCTGCAAGAATTCCCTGAACATTTTCAACAGGGCTTTCAGTGGGCTGTAGATGCCAAGGTACCCTCCGTCCGGACGCTCGATGTTGCCTATACAGAAGGTGTGAATTTCCGCGCAGTGATTGATGGCTTTCTAGTCTCACCAAACGTCAGCATAAGCGGCGTACAGGGTCATGAGTTATCCTTCGAACACAGTGATCACAACCCTGTAACAGCCACTTTTATTCTGCAATAACATGGATTCTCTGATTCTATTTAAAAACAACAAATTTCAGGTTTTTCTCTTGGAAATACTTAATGATAGCGGGCAAAGCTTCTACAGTAATCTTCTTTTCGTGAAATAGATAGACTCCGCCGGACGGATCGGCATGATGAACATATTGAAGAATATCCTCTGGGTTCTTGACGTTCCAATCCTCGGGATCACGATTCCACAATAATACCTTCATCTGCTGTTCCGTCACCTTGGCGGTTAACTTGTCATCAATCGCCCCATATGGCGGCCGAAAAATAGTAATCGGTGATTGTGTAATTTGCTCCAGCGCCTGATTAGTCTTCGCCAAGTTAATCCGGTTCTCCTCAACGCCATTAGCAGTCATTTTGCTATGATCCCACGAATGACTCCCAACCGACATCTTATGCTCATTAGCATACCTAACGGCTTCCGCATTATGAGCTACCTTATTCCCAATGAATAAAAAGGTGGCAGCCACCTTATGTTCTACTAGAATATCTACGATCTCTTTCGTATACTTTGACGGCCCATCATCAAATGACAAGGCAACATAACCCTTCGGCAAACTATACAAAAATTCATTCTCGGGTAATTCATACTTTTCGTACGGTAATGTCTGTTCTTGAGGAGGGACTGAAGGTTCTGGTGTAGGCTCGGCTTGCTGGTTATGAACCGATATCGTCTGCGCTAAGGTAACGAACGGTACCGAAAGTAATGGCTCAGAGTCGGCCCCTAATACGGGTTCCTCCAGCGCTTCAGCACTATCTACGAGTTGTCCATCCATTCGCAGAGGTAACACAAATATCAAACAAGCGAACATGAGACACAGCAGTGCAACCAGTCCAATTCGTTTGGTCTTCTTTCTGCTTATCCTATGCCCTGGTTCTGTAGAGGGAAGCATGGTCTGAACTACCCTCTCCTCTTCTGCTTGAGGATAGTCCTGCTGCTTTAATTGAAGAAGTTGGGTTACATAATTTTCAGAACAGGCAAAATACAATGTTTCGCTGTAAGCTCTGTTCATTATAATCAGCGTGCTGTAGTAACTATTCCGAAACGGATCCCACTTCGGATACAGCGACAATCTCATTCTCCCTCCGGAAAAGGGACCTAGCGCCTTCAATTGTTCGTATGTAAATTCATCTATGGTGAGCTTGCTTCTTGTGTACCCAACATTACGGGTTAGACCTACCTCAATCTGATAACCGGCCTGTTCATGCTCAAGCGACAGTAACTCAATCATTAGAATGGTGTCCGGTTCCTTAGATGCCATGAATCCTATGTATCTCCGTTTCCATCGTTTCGATCCGTCAGACTACTGCCACTCCCAAAAGGAACCGTCATCCGATTGGTAAAATCGCTGATCATACCCGAGAGATACGCCTTTTCTTGGCGAATCGTATCGTACTTTTGTTTTAGATGTGCATTCTCAATCTCAACCCGTCCGATTTTCTCTTCCAGATCATTCATCTTTTTGAGTTTCTCTGCATGGGCTTCGTTATGTTTTTGAATCAGATTTACATATTTTTGCTGCTCCAGCTCAATGGTACTCTTCAATTCCTCAATCTCAGCTGTGAGCGTAGTTTGAAGCTCCCGGTAATCCTCCAGCACTTGATCGACCTTCAAATTTCTCTCAATCAACTTATGCTCAAGCTCGCGGACATTCTTTTCTCTTTCCTCAATAACCTTATTGAGGTTCTTCATATCCCGGTTTAAGCGCTCCACATGACTGCTGGAATGGGTTAACCGATCCTGAAGCTCATTAATATTGGTCTCCGCATGTTGTCTGGCCTGAATAATCTGCTCCACGGAGAAGATCAAATCGAGTGATTTTTTATCAAGCTGAGCTTTGCCTGTAGTAACCAATCCAGCTAAAGTCTCGTCCGAGGTCTTTTCTTCTATTTCTTCGACCTGTTCATCTAATAATTGTACCTTTTGAACCATATCCGACTTGGATTGCTTATCCACTGAATCTTTCTTTTTAAAAAAGGGGGAAATCATCGATTTTATCACCTCAATTATAAAAAAATGTCAAAAAATGTCGAGTGCCCACGAGTCTATTATAGTTTACTTATCTTGTATGTAAGTGAGCCTTTATATCTAACTTTCTGAAATGCACCTAAAGACCTATTCTCTTCTGCAAAATAAATAAAGCACCCCTTCGGGTGCTTTGATTTCAATTGAATTTATCGGGAAATTGTTTGATCAATCCCTCGGTTAAGATATCTGCGAACATGATCATATGCTCCAGCCCTTTATCAAATGCGGCAATTTCGGCATCCCAATCCTTTTTAACTCTAGCTGTCACGTCATCAGTAATCAATTCCAGATGTTCATGAAGCATTTCCTTTAATTGTTCATAAGAATATTTGGGGTTCTGGCTACTAAGAAACTTGGCAATGTCATCAGCGTTGGCATACCACTCTTTATTGTATTTTTCCACATCGGCCTGATTTCCAGCCTTTACAGCACCTAGAACTTTTCCGGCAATAAGAATATGCTCCCGCAATAATTGAGCCAGCTTATCTCCAACTGCCTCACCGTAATACGGTTTAAAGACATCCCCTATGTCCTGCTGATTCTGTAACAGCCTTGCCAGTACCTTATCCTTGTCCTCAGAATCTGCAAAGGCGCTAACAATGTAGTTCTTTGTCCATACCACATGATCGATCCATAACTTCCTAAGATTATCCTTAAGCTCAATTACGGAGGGGGTTAAGCATTGCTTGTGGGAGCTCTTTTTCTCTTTAGCTGCTGCAGCATCGGCAATTGTAGGTGTAACACTTACAACCAGAAACATACACAATAAGGTTAGCTTCAACATCAAATACTTATTTTTCAATATGACCTATCTCCTTGTGAACAGTGATGGATTTGAATATCTTGTATATTGTGCACCTTTACTTCCATTTCATTCGCAACTATTCTCAGAACACAAAAAAGCACCATCACGTGGACGGTGCCTGGGTCTTACTTTTATCTAAACATCACTTTATCTACGTTGTATTTAGATTTCAGTTCATTAATGATATAGGTTTCATAGATCTCTCTATGAACTGGACTTTCGATCAAACACACATCAATTCTGGTGACCTCGTCCCGATGTTGCTTGATGTCAGATACGGTGTCTTCAAAATGTTTTTTAATTCTTGGTCTTAGCTTTCTCGCTTTACCTACAAACAACAACTCATCCTGATCATTGTAGAACATAAAGATACCGCCGTAATCTCTCGGAATCAGGTGAAAGTCCGTAAATCCGTAAATATTGCTTAACTGCGGGTTAATTTGTTTAGTAATACTAACATCCGCTTTTGGAATCGTTATGTTGATCATTAGCTCACGTCCTCTTTCTATATAGGAGTAAATAGTATCATAAATCGCTAAGTAAGACCATTCAATCTGGCGCAGTCAAATAAATACAATAAAAGCAAGTTCGATTGATCTAATGGAAATATCACTAAAAATTATGGCATTATTCAAAACCTTCCTGCCCAAGGGTTGCGGTCTTAGACAGTAGAGGATTATAAATAAAATAGAGGCGTTTGCATCATGATATATAGATATTTGTCATCTAGGAGGATTTGATTCATGGCAGTAACAGACCGGCAAAAAATAGTAGATAGCGTCCCGCAAAAGGGTTTCTTCGGACATCCTAAGGGACTTTTCACCCTTTTCTTCACAGAATTTTGGGAGCGTTTCTCTTATTATGGCATGCGAGCTATCCTTGTCTACTACATGTATTATGAAGTGAGCCAAGGCGGTCTCGGATTACCTGAAGATATGGCACTTTCTATTATGTCTATCTATGGATCGCTTGTATATATGTCAGGGATCATCGGAGGCTGGCTTGCGGATCGGCTCCTCGGGACTTCGAGGGCTGTTTTCTACGGCGGCGTTTTAATCATGTTCGGGCATATACTACTGGCTATTCCAGGCAATACCACATTGTTTTTTGCTTCGATGGTTTTAATCGTACTCGGAACGGGTCTACTGAAACCCAATGTTTCAAGTATTGTCGGCGAAATTTATAGCGAGCAGGATAACCGCCGTGACGCTGCCTTCAGCATTTTTTATATGGGCATCAACCTGGGAGGATTTCTCTCCCCACTAATTGTTGGCGCAGTAGGCATGAATAATTTCCATCTAGGTTTCTCGATTGCCGCAGTCGGAATGTTTGTTGGACTAGTCGTTTATATTATGACTCGCACAAAAAATCTGGGTTTGGCCGGTACGATTGTACACAACCCTATTCCTGCAGATCAGAAGAAAAAAATCTTTACTTGGATTGGTGTAGGATTAGTTGTACTTGCGATTTTGATTACTATCGGCATTCTTACCGGAGTGCTTACCTTTGAAACATTAATAAAAATAGTAGGGGTATTAGGCTTACTTATTCCTACGATGTATTTCATTATGATGTACCGCAGTCCCAAAACAACAGCCGTTGAACGGTCAAGAATTCTCGCATACATTCCTTTATTTATCGCATCGATTATGTTCTGGGCGATTCAAGAGCAGACTTCCACAGTTCTAGCTAGTTTTGCTGATAAACGGACCCAACTGGATTTTGCAGGCTTACACATTTCTCCTGCTTGGTTCCAATCGCTTAACCCGCTGTTTATTATCACTCTTGCACCTATATTTGCCTGGTTGTGGTTAAAGCTTGGTAACCGTCAACCCTCGATTCCGCAAAAGTTCTCGCTTGGTTTATTGTTTGCCGGTTTATCCTTCCTGGTGATTCTAGTACCTGCTTATTTCGGTGGAGCTAATTCACTTGTGAATCCATTATGGCTGGTACTCAGCTATTTTATCATTGTAATCGGGGAGTTATGCTTGTCCCCTGTGGGCTTATCAGCAACGACCAAACTGGCACCGGCGGCTTTTACCGCTCAAATGATGAGTATGTGGTTCTTATCGAATGCCGCTGCCCAAGCAATTAATGCTCAGATTGTGAAGTTCTATACCCCGGATACCGAAATGATGTACTTTGGAGTAATTGGTGGAGTGGCCCTTATCCTTGCGCTTATCCTCTTCCTATTCTCTTCCAAAATTCAGAATTTCATGAAAGGGATACATTAAACACATCCAAAGGCTGCCCGAGATCTTCTCGGCAGCCTTTTTTTGGTTTCCTATAGTTATCCAGCCTCTACACCAGAAACATGGCGACAATCGTCGTGACTACCAGCCCAATGAGTACAGGCTTAACATTCCGTCTCGCCAGCTCAAAGGGGCTTACTCCGCAAATAGCGGCCGCCGGAATCAATGCCCACGGAATCAGCGTGCCTCCACCTACCCAAATTGCAGCTACCTGACCCAGCGCAGTTAAAGTCGCCGCATCGGAATGTGTGGCCACCGCAAACAATTTCCCAATAGACCCGGCAAGTGAAATGCCCGAGAACCCTGAACCATCTAGGCCTGTAATGGCTCCGGTTATAGTTGCGGTCACAGCACCCACTGCGCCGTTCAGAGGAACGTTATGAGCTAGAGCGACCCCTAGATCATTTACAATCCCCTGAGATGCGGCAGGCAGCACTTTGCCGAATAATTCGGCAAACGCCGAATCCCCCAGATAAAAAAAAGCGGCAATCGGTATCACAGGACCAAATACTTTGAAGCCAAACGTAAGTCCATCAATCAGATAAGAGGTTACTTGCTCCAATCCTTTATTACGATGTGCCAACAAGGTTACTACAACCAGAATGAATACCGCAGTACCACCAACTAAGGCAGTTGCGTCTCCACCTTGCAAATCGAGCAGGAACATGCCTGCTACATCGGCTAAAAACAGGATGGGAATGGCGATTGCCAGCAATTTTTTCAATGCTGGATGAATCACCGCTGGATCTTCTGCCGTATCATTCTCTGCAGATAACGCACTCACGGCACTTTTCCCGGCAATAAGCCCGTCTCGCCAAGTTCCCTTCTTCTGATCTCTGCGCATCATCCAATACGCCGTTATCGTAGTCACCACGCCCATAACAATTACAAGCGGAACACTCGCCTCCATGACACTGGTCACTGGAAGTCCGGCCGCATCTGCTGTTAGTTTAGGTGCACCTTGGATAATGTAATCACCTGAGAGCGCAATCCCGTGGCCAAATAAATTCATTGCCATCGCCGCTCCAAGAGCCGGCAGTCCCACTCGAATGGCAACCGGCAGCAGCACAACCCCGATCAAGGCCACTGCGGGTGAAGGCCAGAAGAACCATGAGGTGACCATCATAATCAGACCGATTCCCCAAAAGGCTATGAACGGTGTGCGCAAAAAGCGGGTAAGTGGAGCAACCATGATCTCGTTAATCCCCGTGCGTGTTAATACCCGGCTCATGGCTACTATGATCGAAATAATCATGATTGTACCCATTAGCTCCTTGGTTGCATATACAAAAGAGTTGAATACACCTGTGACTGAACCACTGACGGTTTCCGTGGCTAACCACCCAAGTACAAAGATGCCCGCAATACAGATCATCGTTGTGTCCCGTCTCTTGATCAGAAGTGCCATTATAAATACGATAAATGCCAGATATACATAATGGAGCGCTGTTAACTGGATGCCCATCTCTGCACCACACCCTTCTCCTACTATCCGAGTGCTATATGGTATGCAGGGGTGTAGGCTAATGTTCAGTAGAAATGGGCCTAAAACAGCAAAAGAAGCCGTCCCGCGCGTAGAGAAAATCTACGTATGGGACGGCTTCTTAATGTTTCTTAATTAGAGATTATTATTTAGCTACAACTCCGCCATCAACCGGCAGCTCAACACCTGTAATGTAAGAAGCTTCATCAGAAGCCAAGAACAATACAGCTTCAGCTACTTCAGAAGCACGTCCAACACGTGGCAGCGCAGTCTGAGACATAAAGAAGCTATGCATTTTTTCGTTATTTACAAATTCAGCACTCATTGGGGTTTCGATAAATCCTGGGTGAACAGAGTTCACACGAATGTTATCTTTACCAAAGTCTACAGCTGCTGCTTTACTAAGCATACGAACTGCACCTTTTGAAGCTGTATAAGCACCAGCACCGCTGCTGCCAGTCAAACCTGCGATGGATGAAATATTAACGATGGAACCACCTTTATTGTTCTTCATTTGAGGAACAACATGCTTCATGCCAAGGAATACGCTGCTCACGTTGATGTTCATTACTTTGTTCCATTGATCAACAGTGGATTCGAGCAATTGAACCGGGAATGAGATCCCTGCATTGTTTACCAAAATGTCGATTTTCCCGAACTTGCTAATCACATCTTCTACAACCTTGATCCAGTCTTCTTCGGAAGCCACATTATGTGCATAAGCTGCTGCTTGACCACCATTTGCTTCAATTTCCTTCACAACTGCTTGTACGGCAGCCTCGTTAATATCAGTGGCTACAACTGTAGCACCTTCTTTGGACAATAAAAGGGCTTCTTCACGGCCCATGCCGCTGCCTGCACCTGTAATAATTGCTACTTTATTAGTTAGACGATTCATAATTAGGTCTCCTCTATAATCATATTGTGATATAATATTTGAGTGATGATAGTCACACTATCACTGTGATATACATCATATCATTTTTACAAAAGAACTACAACCACTCCTTGCTTAATCCAATAAACGGTGGATATAATACTAATAATTGAAAACCCCAATCAAAAAATGGAAGGGTCTAGCCCTCATGAATCCTAAAACACGATACGAAAAAGAAAGATCCGATGGTAAGCAGCAACGATTAATTACGATCCTCGAATCCGCAGAACGAGTATTATCACAAAAAGGAATCGAAAAGTCGACGATGCAAGATGTCGCAAGCGAAGCCAATATCGGGATTGCGACGTTATTTCGCTATTTTCCCAGAAAAGAAAAACTCGTAGTGGCTGTAGCCACCCGAATGCTGGAGCCTATGCTCGATCATTTTAAATACGTAGCTGACTTGCCCCTTACTTGTCTTGAACAAATCGAGAAATTATTTGATTTCTTTATTCAGGATCAAAATCATCTAAGTATTATTTTTATGGTCAATTTCGAAAGCTACGCCTCACATTCAAATGAACCTGTTGAGGATGTTCTGAGCTTCAATGCACTCAACCGCAAAATTTGGCATGAATACTCCAGGATCATTCAAAATGGGGTAGAAGACGGCTCTATTCGTGCGGGTCTCCCCGTAAAAGAGACCTTAATTACGCTCATGAATAGCTTTGCCCTCTTTTCCAGAAAACTAACGATGAAAAAAAACATTCTCCTGCTGGAATCGGATCTAGACTCCGACGATCAGCTTGAGCTGCTTAAACAAATTTTTCTGGATCATTTAAAAGCCTAAAAAGCGCCAGTTTCCTTAGAAGGGGAACTTGGCGCTTTTTCTATAGTCAAACAAAAAGAGACATTTCCGAGGAAAATGCCTCTATCCAGATTCAAGTTGCGACCTATATACTGCCTTCGTTAGCTAGTGAAACGGGCAGGTTGCGACGGGTGATTGTTGATAAAGAAAACGAGGGCTGAAATCATATTCTTTTAACGTACGATCATGCCAAATCGGTGTAGACGAAGGTGACATAGGCGGAATCAGCCAGGACCAGCGCCCTGAGACTTGGCGCCCCTGCTCGTTCTCCTGTTGCTGGAATCGAACAAATTGATCTGCTGCTGTATGGTGATCCACGATGCTGACACCTGCTTGCTTGAAGGAATGCAGCACTGCGCGATTCAGCTCAAGAAGCGCCCGATCCTTCCAAAGCGTTGTGTTGCTGGAGCGATCCAGTCCCATCACATCAGCTATAACCGGCAAAGTGTTGTATCGTCCAGTATCCCCCAAGTTACGCGAGCCGATTTCAGTCTCCATGTACCAACCGTTAAAAGGAGCAGCCGTGTACAGAATACCGCCAATTTCCAACTGCATGTCCGTGATAATGGGTACAGAATACCAACGGAGCTGAAGCTCAGCAAAACGTTCAATTTCAGGATGTGTTAACGGTACCTCCTGAATGAGGTGATCAGGAATAGGGAAAACGTAAGGATGCCCGTTGCCAATACTGATCACTAACGGCAACACATCATAATCGCCACCCGTTCCTTGCCAACCTAGTTGCTGGCACATTTTTGTGAATTCATCCGATGCCGGATCGCCTGCACGTCCGTGTTCTTCATCGCCAGGATACCCGGCATAACGAATCAATTGGTGGTTCCAGATCCGAATCCGCTGATTCGGATCTTCTCCGCTGCGGAAGACCGTGATGAGTGAACGAATACGTCCTCCGTTGTTCGCCTTTTCCAGATGTCGCAGCAACGCTTCAGCAACTTGTTCCTCAGTCTCTACTTGGCGTTCATCGATTAGCTCAATGGATTGCCAAAAAAGACGCCCAATGCAGCGGCTATTGTGGCGCCAGGCCATTCTTGCACCATGCGCTAATTCTTCCGTTGTATGTGTGTAACTGCCTGATTGGTTAATTTCCTCATGTACGGCTAGAATGCGATGATCCGTCTCGGCTTCAGACTTATCTAGTTCAGCGTAACATTGTCGAATGAAAGCTTCCGCCTGCCGGGTTAATTCTTCGATGTGCTTGCCATTCATATCCCTTATCCCCCATCTAAACCCTTGCTTAAACTCTCAATCCAGTATAACATCCCTCTTCCTATGCCACATCTTTCAGGGAAAAGCGCATAAGAACAACCCGTGAAGCTTGGAGCTTCACAGGTTGTGGCAGGAACATTTAGCGCTCTGAACGTTTCCCTTGCTTATTCAATGAGGCAAGTCTGCTCTTATCCTCGGTCAACAGTTCTTCAGCCAACTCCACACCTTGAGGACCTAGCCAGTCCTGAGCTTGCTGAATCGCCTGCTCAGTATGTGCCAGGCGGTTCTCAGCCTGTGCCAAAGTCTGTTCTGTTGGATGACTAAGTGCCTGAGAGACAGAGAAATGAAGCTTGCCCAAAGAATTTTTGGCTTGAGTTACATTGTCATTCGCTTGCAGACTGGAATCGGGTTGTTTCATAAATGAAATACGCTCCCTTCTGAAATGCGCCTGTTCTCTTCTAGCATGGTTTGGGTGAAGTCATCTTATGCATTCACTATCTACTGGATAATGGATTGCATAAAGGACGTCATTTCATTACTCGCTTTATTCAGGCGCTCAATGACTCCGCTGAATTCAGTGACCAATTCTGCTTGTGAGTGTGAAGAAGCAGAGATCGCTTCAATTTCTTGCTCCATTTGCTTAATGGACTTTTGAACATCACTCAGTGATTTTTCAATATTATGGGTTGCTTCTTTAGTGTTAACGGACAGTTTGCGTACTTCCGTAGCAACCACCCCAAAACCAGCCCCTTGCTCTCCTACACGAGCGGCTTCAATTGCCGCATTCAGCCCAAGCAGGTTCGTCTGCTCAGAAATCTCACGAATGAAGCCGGCAACCTTATTCACTTCTTGTGATTCCGTTACGGCTCTACGCGTATTATCTAATATTTGCTGCGAAGTAGCTGATAACTCCTGAGATTGGGCAGCTACGCTCTGCACCATCTCCATTAGATGACTGCTTATCTCATTAATCTCATCTGTGAATCCTTCAAGCTTATTCTCGTTCTCTAGTGTATAGGCAATGGCAAAAACCCCGATTACATCATCATCCGTTCCGTAGATAGGTACACATGTTGAGATTACAGGAGCTCCATAAATTTCTGCTGGGATTCGGTTAGAGCTTGCTATACCTTTCAGTCCATTTGAAAGCGACAGATCTTCAGGCGGGATAGGGTTACCCTTAACCAATCCGAGATCAATAACTTTACTTGGTGCGTAATAATGGAAGATCTCCCTGTCCGTGATTCCAATCATAATATCCTGCGAGTGAATCTTTTTGAAATAAGGTGCTGCGAGGACTAAGGCATCGATAATACTCATCTCTTCATCTCCCATATAAAAAAAATGTATATGTAGTTTTATCGTCACAATGGGTTATTAAATGAATATTGTCATAGTAGAGTAACAATCCCCACGTATGATTTGTTTATGAATACTATTAGCAGACGACAATTTCTACAGAAAAGCGCTCAAGTAACTCTAGGCCTTCTTGGAACAGCTGGTGCATCCGGTATCTATTCACATTGGATCGAACCCTACTGGCTGGAAATCAAATACGTAGATATTACACTCCCTAGACTTTCTCCAGCCTTCGATAAATTTCGTATCGTTCATTTTAGTGATTTACATCAGGGGGTATATTCCAAGCCGCAAGCTTTAACGGAGCTAGCGCAGCAAATTCAACATGTAAAGCCAGATCTGATCTGCTTCACCGGCGATTTATTAGATCATTCAGCCGATTATATTGCAGAAGCCGTAGCCTTGTGCTCTCAGTTGCGGGCTCCTTTTGGACAATTTGCAGTATTAGGCAATCATGATGCTTTTGGGACCAGAAAGGTTGTAACGAAAGGGCTAACACAATCGGGCTTCCACGTGCTCCATAATGAACATATCGTCCTAACCCAAGGTACGGACAAGCTCTATATTGCCGGAATAGATGATCCTTGGGTCGGAAAAGCAGACATCGCCCAAGCGCTGCTTCATATCCCGGAAGAGGCTTGCACAATTCTCCTGGCCCATGAACCTGATTTCGCCGATGACTTTTGTAAGCTGCCTATAGATCTGCAATTGTCTGGCCATAGCCACGGAGGCCAAGTGCGGTTTCCATTTGTCGGAGCTTTATATACCCCGCCTCACGGAAGTAAATATTCAAGTGGGTTATATCAACTGCCCAACAGCCAACTTCAGGTCTATACCACTCGCGGGATAGGAGTAACTCGTATGCCTGTTCGTTTTAATTGTCGTCCCGAGCTCACCGTAATTACTTTACATTCTTAATGCTAGTGTCTTAATCGTACAAAATGGTTAAAAAGTATATACCTTTTGCATATCTATGCAACAACACTGTAACCGTCTTTGTAATCAAATCTATTTGGGACCTAGGTATAATTGTAGGAGTGATAGAGGAAAAAATATCATATTGCAACTACATAAGCCCATCCTTGGGAAGGAGAGATTAAGTTATGAATAAAAGTATGAAATGGACCTCAGCCATCTTGGCTGCTGGAGTATTGCTTGGAGGGTCGGGACTAGTAGGAGGAACTTCAGTTCAAGCCGCAACTACCGGAGGAAATACGGTAAAACAAGCCGCACAGCAACCCTCTGTAGTGCTTAAATATAAAGGCCAGACCTTATCGCAGCAAGCGAAAATAGTAAACGGCAACACCATGATCCCTTTAACTGTACTACGGGATGCTTTTGGCCTCTCCATTAACTATAATGCAAGCACCAAAACTTATAGTGTAGGCAGCGATTCCATGAAGCTGGACATGGAGGTCTCAGATTACGGTGTTATTACAACCCTGAATGGCTATTACATTTATAGCATGACCGGCAGTCATGATGTGAAGGTCATCAACGACCGGATTTATGTTCCGTTCAAACTGTTGTCTGACTATTTAGGAGTGCAAGGCGTTTATAATCCTTCATTGAAATCACTTGATCTAAGTAAAAAAGTAATGAATGACATCAAAATTACCTCTGAAACCTTAGATAAGAGCAATAAAAATGCTAGTATCAAAGTGCAATATCCCAAAATCAGTGGCTTAACGGATGAAGTACAAACTAAGATTAATGCAATCTTCAAAAAACAAGCTGAACAATTCGTCGCAGAGAGTGAAGAACAGGCTAGCCGTAGAGATGGTACTATAGAGAATAAATATGACTTCTCTCAAACTTTTGTCGTCTCCTTTAACCGTGAAGGGGTTCTGAGCATCGTGACTGATCAATATGGCTATACTGGTGGAGCTCATGGTGGAGCCCTTCGTGAAGGATTTACCTTCTCGCTGAAAGACGGCAAACCAATTGAACTTAAGGACCTGCTGAAGGCAGAGCCAAACTACAAACAAAAATTAGATAAAATGTTGAAGGAAAGCACCAAGGAGCTAGCTTTTCCAGATACACCTGGCGGACTAACAGAAAAACCAAACTTCTACGTTTCCGAGAGTGGCCTTGCAATCTTCTACCAACAGTATGAAATTGCCCCTTATGCGGCTGGAATTCCTACGTACACCTTTAATTTCAGTTCAATATTACCAAAGGGAACTAACCCATTCGCTGCCTTCAAATAAACTTCTATTGTAAAAAAGAGCGTCACAGTCATTAGGACTGGGACGCTCTTTTGGTTTTACAGCTTAGGCTTCCAAACTTCCCGCCGGGCCGAAGAATTCATAATGAATTCTGTCTTCAGCCACCTTCCATTCCTTAAGAGCCTTATATATCGCCTTCATAAAAGGAGTCGGTCCGCAGAAATAGAATTCAGAGTTTACGTCTGTTACTTCTTGCAACCAAGCTAGATCAATATAACCTGTTTTATGGAACGTATCTCCTTCACTTGGAGTTTCATAACATACATAGGATCGTAGGGTAGGATGGGACTGCTCCAAATCCGCCACCATTTCTTTCATAGCATGCAAGCTTCCATTGATGGCTGCATGAATGTACGTTACCTCTCGTTCTGGCTGCGTAGCAATTAATGTCTCCAGCATACTTACCATAGGGGTTAGTCCAACCCCGCCACTGATAAGAACCACTGGACGATCACTATCTTTATTTAGTACGAAATCACCTGCTGGCGAGCTTACTTCCAATATAGCTCCCACTTGTACGACATCATGAAGGAAAGTAGATACGACTCCAGCCGGTTTATCCGGCCCTTCACCTTCCCGTTTAACTGTGATGCGGTAATACGACTGTCCCGGCGCACTGGACAAACTATAGTGGCGAACATGGGTGTATTCCTCTCCCTCAGGCTGAACACGAACCGTGATGTATTGACCCGGCAAGTAAGAAGCTATAGCCCCTCCATCCTCAGGAGAAAGGTAGAAGGAAGTAATAAGTTCACTTTCTTTAACCTTCTTAGTAACCACAAAGTTTCTAAATCCACTCCAACCCCCGGGAATTTCGGCAGCTTCACGATACTTCTCTGCTTCGACACCAATAAAGGCATCTGCAATCACGCCATACGCCTTTGCCCAAGCATCAATAATTTCCGGCGTCGCCGCATCGCCAAGTACTTGCCCAATAGCAGCTAACAAAGTCTCACCTACGATGGGATAATGTTCAGGTAATACTCCCAATGCCCGATGTTTCTCCGCAATCTGTTTTACCACAGGCAAAATATTTCCCAGCTGATCAATATTCATTGCCGCCGCGAGTACGGCGTTAGCAAGTGCAGTCTGCTGTTTACCTTCCCGTTGGTTGGCATGATTAAATATATTTAGTAACTCCGGATGATTTTCAAATAACATGCCATAGAAAGTAGTTGTGATGGTCTTCCCATGAACCTGCAATACGGGCACCGTTGATTTTATGATTTCAATGGTTTGTTGATCTAACATCTAAATACCCTCTTTCCTGCAATAAATTAATTCCTCTATAAAAAGCATATAGAAGCTGAACATCCCATAGTGTGCGTTCAATCACACGGGAAATTGAAAAAATGTGAACGATTCAACAATTGCAATGATATCCATCACAATAATGCACCCGAAATCAAAAAAACTATCCAAGCAGCCATAATAGCTTCCGGGATAGCTTTTTATCTTATTATTTTGACAGCTCCACAAAACCTTCTCCGAATACATCTCTTACATCGTGGATGGTAATAAACGCCTCTTTATCAATGGATTTGACGATTTTCTTAAGCATAGTCACTTCCTGCTTGCTAATCACAATATACAGCAGCTCTTTAGGTGTCTTGGTATAGTACCCACGGCCATATATTACTGTGACGCCTCTATCCATAATTCCATTAACCTGTTCAGCAATTTTGTCCTGCTCTTGGGATACAATCGTAACAGCCTTCTTAGGGTTCACTCCCTCAATAATAAAGTCCATTATCTTAGTGGCTACATAGAGCATCACGATCGTAAACATCAGACTTTGTACTCCAATGATGAAATACGAAGCGAACACCACAATTAAATCGACGAGCAGTAGCGCGTAACTAACATTCCAGTCCAAATATTTATGTAGGATTCTGGCGATGATGGTTGACCCTGCAGTCGTTCCACCCACTCGTATAATTAGCCCGATACCCACACCTGAGAAGATACCCCCGAATATTGCATTAATTATCAACTCATCGCTGCCAATATTCCAATTTTTCGTAAGAATCAGGAATAACGAATTGAAAAACACCGCAATAATCGTGTATACCGTCGTAGTTTTGTCTAGAAATTTGTACCCCACAATTAATAATAAAGCGTTAAGAATCAAACTAACAATACCGGGTGACCACTGATACAAATAGTAAGTAATCATAGTCAGTCCCGTGACCCCGCCTTCACCGAACTCGTTCGGAATCACAAACAAATTAACGGCCAAGGAGAATAACAAAGCTCCTACAATGATGGAAACAATATCCGAAATACGCTTTTTCATACCATGCCCCTTCTACCCTAGATCTATATCCACAAATACTAACACCGCTTTGATATAGATGCAATCCATCCGAAAGAAGTCAACAGTCTATAGATACAGTAACCAGCCACCCCGCCGCCAGTGTTCAAAATAAGATCATCCACATCAAAGGTGCCGATATACAATACTAATTGTGTGAATTCAAAACAGAAGCTCAGCGCCAGCGAGAGGAAGAAAACTCTTCGAAACAGCCTTACTTTTTGCGATAACAGCATGGGCACCAAGATCCCAAACGGAATAAAGGCCAACAAATTCCCTACTAAATTAATCGATGAAAAAGGATCTGAAAGCGACAGATCGTCCATCCCCCGGGAGATCTCCTTAAAAGGGATATAGTTGCCTCGCCGATTAAAAATCCGGTCTGGATGTTCAAACATACGTCCCGCTTGCTCCCAAAGCGATAATAAGTTCACCGGTGCACCTTTAAATAAAATAATTCGGATTAAAAAATACATATAGACGATAAATATCGCTGCCAGCAAAAGGTTTATAGCAGACTTTTTTTTCGGCTCTTTAGTCATTAATATGTAGTAACAATTATGCCATCCATGTTATCGCCTGACGTCATATATTGCCCTTCCTGTGGAATTTTGATCGTAGTGTATTTGGATACCGGAAAATAACTTACTGTATAAGCTTTGCCGTCTACTGTTGTTGAAATCTCTTTGTTCTCTTTCAAGAAATCCAAATATTGTTCTAGCACAAGCCCCTTCTCATGAATAATGGCGCTGTGCGGCAACCCTACATAACGGAAATGCCAGGGTTCATATTTTATCCCCGTAATCTCGGTTTTGTCTTTCGGATAGCGGAGAATAAAGCCGTATTTCCAGGCATTTTTTTGCAGCCATTTCCCTTCAGGCGCTTTACTCATTTCTGATTGGGATGACCCGATATCCAGAGATAATCCTAAATTATGTTCACTATATTGCGCCGGTAAAGCATAGTCCGAACCTTTTTCCTGATATAATTTCTCTTGCTCTTCAAAGTCCCTGTACCCGCTGCTAATTAAAAAATGATTCACACCCTCTTTTTCGGCAGCTTTGACCATCTTATTGAATTTATGCGCTACACTTTCAGACAAACGAATCGAGGTATCCAGCAGCCCATAACCCTGCACCAGATCCGCCTGCTCATATAAGGTCACGATATCAGACTTCACACTATCCTCATGTACCGGGTATTGTTTGTTCACCAGCAACAAATCCCCTTGATACACTTGATCTTGTGTTACTACCTCTAAGCTATTGTTATTTCTAATAGATTCTTTGCGAATCTTATCATCGTATCCTAAATTACCCGTATTCGGTAAATAACGAGCCGCTGCATACCCAAGCAACAACACAACCAACGCCAAAAAGCCCCACTTCTTCATCAGCAATGTCCTCCCATTTCCTTGATAGGAATAGAATAACGAAGACACTTTAAAGAAAAGGCGGGACAAATATAAAGTTTTTCTTAAAATAAATAAATCTCACGGGCTTTACCCATTAAAAGTATATCCAACGCCCCAGATCGTCTTAATGAATTTATTCTTATTGATGTCTTCACCGAGCTTTTTGCGCAAGGTACGGATATGCACCATGACCGTGTTCCCACTCTCATAATAAGCATCGCCCCATACCTGTTGAAAAATGTTCTCCGCACTAAACACCTGCTTAGGATGGCTGACCAATAAGTGCAAAATATCAAACTCTTTTGGAGTTAGCTCAATAACCTCACCATAAAGAGTAACCGTATGCTCATCCGGTGAAATCATCAATCCCCGAACCTCTAGCACCGATTTAGGTATGGCAGCGGGCTGACTGAATTGTATGGAGCGCCGCAACTGGGAATTGACCCGGGCGACCAGCTCCATTGGGTTAAACGGTTTGGTCATATAATCATCTGCGCCCATAACCAGTCCGGTGATTTTATCAAGATCGGAAGTTTTAGCACTCAGAAAAATAATCGGCAGATGATGATGCTCCCGAATATGGCGGGTGACCTCGTAACCATCCAGCCCCGGCATCATGATATCCAGAATCGCCAAATCTATCGTTTGCGACTCAATGGCTTGTACCGCTGCCCTTCCATCGGACACTTTGAGGATATGATACCCCTCTTTTTGCAAATGCAAGGCCACCAAGTCGGCAATTTCCGCCTCATCATCCGCAATTAAAATGGTGATGCGCTTCATCTATTTTTCACTCCTATAGGTTGTGCTGTACACTCTTCATCCATTATACCCTAAACTCAAAAACCACTCCTAGAAAGAAGTGGTTTCCGATTAAATCTATGATTTATATAGTCTATTTCCTTTTATTATAGCTGTCTAACAATAGCTCTAATGAAATCCCATTTACTGTGACGCCTGAAAGATTGCAGTCTCTTATATCCACATTCGAAAGATCACAATCTACAAAGGATGTCCCGTTCAGCTGGCATCGCTCAAACTTATTGCCTTTACCGTACAAATGAATATCGTGGAAATAAGCCTCCCCTAGTTCACTATTACTAACCTCTATTTCCCACAGCCCCACTTCATTAAACTTAACAGAATGCATATTGATGTCATTAAAGGTAGTACTGCTCATATTAATATTATCGAATCCGGTCCCCTCCATATTTACATTGGAGAAGTTTGTTTTATGCATATCAATATCATCAAATTCACTCTGGCCCATAGCCACACGACGAAAATTCGTTTCAGTCATTCTTTCATCCTGAAAGACTCTCTTCTTAAATTCGTCCTGTAATTTGTTTTCACTAAGATTATTATTCACTGTACTCAACATCTCCCTTTTTAAGATCGCTCTTGATCTGCGGAGTCTACTCTCAACAGCTTCGCTGGATAAATCAAGGAAATCGGCGATTTCCCTAACCTTGTAATTGTCGATATAGTAGAGAATTGTGACTATACGGTTAGCTTCTGATAGGGTGTTTAAGGCTTTCCACACATCTTGCTGGAGTTCTTTTCTGAGCAACTGGTCTTCGGTAGATTCTGGCTGCGGAACCTCCATTTTTTGCATGAATTCGTAAGCAGTTTTCTTTTTATTTGACCTAAACCAATCCATGCATTCCCGTGCAGTAACCGCATATAACCAACTGGCGAGTTTCTCAGGCTCCTTTAAGTTAGGTAATTTGCGATAGGTTTTAACAAAAACCTCTTGGGCAATGTCTTGTGCGGTATGAAAATCACCCAATTTACCATAAGCAACCCCGTATACTGCATTGGAATATTTGCCGATAAGTACACTGAATGCATCCATGTCACCTTTACACACCTTATCTACCAGTTCTGCGTCTGTACAAGTCACTATTTTCCTCCTTAACATCAAGCTCATAACATAGACGGAAAAGAGACTCAAAAACCGTCTTTATGCCTGCAAATAATCTTTAATGGAGAGGGGATTTCAACTTTTCTTCACCGTGATAATTATAGCCTAATTATTACCTAGCTAAAACAATCTGCGAGCCGTCACCAAACGTTTCTTCCACTTGTCACTTAAGGCTTCATAATGAACGCCAAGCTCCTTGGAGTACGTATGTAGGATCTGATTATTTCCCGCGTAAATCGCCACATGCCCAATATCGAGTCCTCGTGCACTGAAGAATAACAGGTCCCCTTTGCGCAGCTCGTTAATTCCAACCTCTTTGCCCTCTTTGGCCTGATTGTAAGAGACACGTGGCAGGTCAATTGCCAACACATCCTTAAATACATGTCCTACAAAAGAAGAACAGTCAAAGGTAGATGTCTGGTCAGTAGCAGCACCAAATTCATAAGGTGTTCCCAGATATTTTTCTCCGTAAGCAAGCAGCTCGCTTCCCTGCCGCTCTACAAGAGCCGTACTAGTATAATTGCTATATTTGGGTTTAGCAGATATATAGCCACTCTTGTTATCTTGTGTTCGCACTTCTAACCATAAAGCATCTACTTCTCTAAACACATGTACCTTATCTCCTGCTGACAACATTTGCTGCACTGTTGATTGGGCTGACGAGTCTGGCAAACTTCGCAGGTTAACCCCATATAGAATTGTCGTATCGTAATCCACTGCCGAGTAGATACGAACGGCACGAGTAGTGGTATCCCACTTCACAGTGCTGCCCAAAGCTTCGCTGACAAAACGCAGTGGCATCATCGTATAACCGCCGGCAATCTGGCCGGGAACCGTTACACTTAAGGACTGGCCATTTTTATTCGCTGCCTGATCACCAATACGATAGGTCAGCACCAGGTCTCCCTTGGTTGCCTTAACGGTCTTGGTATCATTATTCCAAGTAATCTTTGCCCCCTGAGCTTCAAATAACTTGCGCATAGGGACTAGTACTGTATCGTTTACTAACAAGGGCTGAGCCCCCAATTGTAGCTGTTGATCATCCAGATAGACGGCTGTAACCGGAGTCTGAGGCGTTGTCGCCGCATAGGCCGGAGCAGTATAGAGCATAGATGTAAGTAGTAAAAGTAACATAGCTTTCTTTTGAAATTTCATGATGTCATCACCTCGTTGATTGATATGTACACCTATTGTTACTAAAAAAAGGGTGATTAGTTTTGTTACAAATTTTGGGGTAAGCATCTACCTACGGCATAAGCACCTAAAAAAAAGAGGACTACGATCACCTTTCGGTATCATAGTCCTCTTTTTAAATATGCCTCATGGAGCCGGCTAGACAGGTTCCTCAACTTCAAAAATGGAATCAATAATGATCGGAAGATTATCCCTTACAGAAACAGCACCCAATACAGAACGAGCATGAACACCCTTGTCTCCGAACACCTCAAGCATTAAATCTGAACAACCATTAAGCACTTTATGATGTTCTTCAAAAAGGGGATCTGCATTAACGAAGCCTTGAATTTTGACTACTCTTTTCACTTTGTCCAAAGAACCTAAAGCTGTCTTCAGGACGGCAAGGATTTCTGTACCCGTTAAACGTGCAAAATGGTAGCCTTCCTCGGTAGTGTAATCTTGTCCCAGCTTCCCTTTGGGATGGCCCGCTGGTCCTTTTCCCGACACAAAACATAAACCATTAACAATTACGTAGTTAGCGTATTTTGCCGCCGGTTCACTAGCCTCGGGCAGGACAACTCCTAATGCTTCGAGTCTGCTCGCTATAGTGTGCTCTGTCATATCCATCTCCCCCTCCATTATCAACAGCTTCAATAATTAAGTAAGATCATAGTTACTACTTAGCTTCAACCTCTGCTTCCCATCTCGATATCTCAGAGCGAACAATGGGTGCTACTTGGGTACCCAATAGCTCAATGGCTCTCATTACATCCTTATGAGGCATTGTGCCAAGCGGCACATGCAGCATAAAACGTGTGATGCCTACTTGCTTGCGCAGGTGAATGATTTTCTCAGCAACGGTCTCTGGGTCACCTACATACAAGGCACCTTCAAATCTACGCGCCGCATCATAGCTTGCACGGGTGTATTGACCCCATCCGCGTTCCCGGCCAATAACATTCATACTAGCTTGTGTAGAAGGGAAGAACATATCGGCAGCCTGCTGATTGTCCTCTGCAATGAAGCCGTGCGAGTGCGAAGCAACGGGCAGCTTCGATACATCATGTCCCGCTTGCGCTGCAGCCTTCTTATAGAGCTTCACGAGCGGAGCAAACTGTAGCGGACTGCCGCCAATGATAGCCAGCACAAGCGGTAACCCTAGTAGACCTGCACGAATTACGGATTCTGTATTTCCTCCGCTGCCAATCCATACTGGCAATGGATTCTGCACGGGACGCGGATAAATCCCCAGATTATTAATGGCAGGACGGTGCACGCCGCTCCAGGTTATTTTTTCGGATTCCCGTATTTTGAGCAGCAAGTCCAGCTTCTCATCGAACAGCTCATCATAATGATTCAAATCATACCCAAACAGCGGGAACGATTCAATAAAAGAACCCCGGCCTGCCATGATCTCTGCGCGTCCATTCGAGATTCCATCCAGGGTAGCGAAATCCTGAAACACACGTACGGGGTCATCAGAGGAAAGTACTGTAACCGCACTGGTTAGCCGAATCCGTGTCGTCTGTGAGGCCGCCGCAGCCAGTAAAACTGCTGGAGAAGACGCCGCATAATCTTTGCGATGATGTTCGCCCACGCCAAATATATCTAAACCCACCTGATCTGCAAGCACAATCTCCTCTACAACCTCGCGCAATCGCTGCGCATGACTTATCACTTCACCCGTCTGAACATCCGGTGTTGTTTCTACGAACGTGCTTATTCCTATTTCCACTTACAAATCCCCCTTAACTATAATTTCCTCTTTAAATTGTTTGTTTGATTATAACACAAGTTAAGGTTAAAAAAGCTAGTCATTCTGTCCAACCCTAGTTTCCCGGGAAACTCATCCTTAAAATTTGCAAAACCACGCTTATAAATAGAGGATTTTGAAGGAATATGTTGAAAGACTCTTAAACAAATAGCGGTTGTCGTAGAACAAATAATCATATGGCAAACGAATAAAATTCAAGGTAACATGAAAGAACTGTTAACCGGGTGGGAGAAGGTGTCACTGAAATGAATATCATGACATGGATTGATTTGTTATTATTTTTTGTTTTGTTCGCTTTGTTCATCTACATATTTGCGTCTGTAACTATCACTAACCTACATAAAGCATACTTAGTTTTTCATTTTACTATGATGTTATGGCCCTTCTGCCAATTCGCTATCAAAACGACCGACGATCCCAAGTTTCAATTGTTTTATGTAAAGCTCGCTTTTATCGACTCGGTTCTGTTAACGATTGGCTGGCTTCTGTTCACGGTACTACTCACCGGGAATTCACATCTTCTTCGAAAAAAGAACACATTGATCCTATACATTCTCGCAGCTTTGATCTTAGTAGGGGTGATCGCCAATCCAAACGGAAGTTTTGTTCTCCCTATGAACGGCGGATATATCGAAAGATATTATGGTCCGATTTTTTGGCTGCTTATTATCTTCTTAACCACCAGCGTAATGATTTCTCTGTATATCATCTATTCAGCGCTAGTCTCAAACACTACACAGCGGATCAAAAAACAAGTTGCTCATGTGCTCAAAGGGGTGCTGGTGCTAACGGTATTTATTTTATTGGATGTTTTTCTTAATGTGGTATTGCTTAAATCTGATCCAGTTATTCCAGGGCTGACCTCTCTGGGGATCTTAATCTCGGCAATCTTTTTCGTAATTGCTATCCATCGGGATAAAATATTTGATCTCGTAACCATCGCCCATCAGGATATCATTGACACCATTACAGAAGGAATTCTTGTACTGGATGATAGTGAGACTGTAGTAGAAATCAATCGCTCGCTTTTTCCAAAAATCCATCTGCAAATCGGTGCTCACTTTGACGTGTCGACCATCGCACCCATAGAGCAAACTTCCGGAGCTTTCGATTTATTCCTTCATACATACTTGAACCAGCCCATGGAGAGGACTGAGGTTGAACTATTCTACACCTCACTCGATGCATACATTAACATTACTGCGGCGCCGATTGTGGTAGGTGGAATCAGGGTTGGACGCATTCTCACTTTTCAGGACAGAAGCGAGCTGCATCGCCTCATAGCCGAGACCAATCACCAGAACGAGACCCTGCAAGAGCGTAATGCTGCATTAACTGAAATCCAGGATGAATTATCGCAGACTAACCAAAAACTTAAGCAGATGGCCATAACGGACAGCCTAACCGGTTGTTATAATCGTCATTACTTAACGTTGCACTTAGAGCATGAGATCATAGAAAATATGAAACTCAAGCAGCCTTTTGCTATCATCCTTCTGGATATCGACTTTTTCAAAACAGTGAATGATAATTACGGCCATTTAATCGGTGATGTCGTCATTTGCAGCACGGTAGAGGTAATTAAAAAAACGTTGAGGGAGACGGATGTTCTGGCGCGTTATGGCGGAGAAGAATTTATCATTTACTTACCAAATACAGATCAAACACAAGCAAACCACTTAGCAAAACATATCAAATCTATAATAGAAGCTAATAAAGTACATGTAGAGGATGTTGCTCATTCCCTCTCGATTACTGTTAGTATGGGACTGCTGTCCATTAGTAATTTTGCAGCACAATATACAGAAAGCCTGACCAATCAACTAAATGATTTATTCGAATCAGTGGACAAAGCCTTATATCAAGCAAAAAATGCCGGACGAAATCAGATTGTTGAGATTAATAGATAACGTTTAAAATAAAGAATCAGCCTACTTCTGTTGAAGTTAAGCTGATTTTTATTTTTTAGATCTTTTTAACAAACTCGGACTTTAATTTCATAGCTCCAAAACCATCGATTTTGCAATCAATATCATGATCTCCGTCCACTAAACGAATGTTTTTCACCTTTGTTCCTATCTTCAGAACGGATGAGCTTCCTTTTACTTTAAGGTCTTTAATAATAGTTATAGCATCTCCATCATTTAAAATATTTCCGTTGGCATCTCTGACAACCTTGTTCTCTTCACTGCTTTCAGCCTCTGTGTCGAGGCTCCACTCATGCGCACATTCCGGGCAGACGAGCAAACTACCATCTTCATAAGTGTATTCTGAATTACATTTCGGGCAATTTGGCAAAGTTGACATCAAAGTGTCCTCCATTCGTTAATGTAAATCTAGTTGTGGTTCCAGTGCATAGCCTCAAAAGTATATTTCATATTTGGTAAGGTTTCCACTAGATATCAGCAGTAAGTTTGTCTAGATTTCGACAGCGGACAGTAATTCTCAAATATTGTCTTGTATATTTTTTCCTAATTCAATAAGATGGAAATGTCGAATTTTTATGTAAATACATAGGAGAGTGAGTAATGATAAGTCGCAGAAGTGTTGCATTCGCCATTATTTTGTCATTAATTACATGTGGGCTCTATACAATCTATTGGTTTATTGTTCTAACCAATGAGGTAGGCGAACTGAGTGGAGACTATACATTTACAGGAGGAAAACATTTCCTTCTAACGTTGGTTACGTGCGGGATCTGGAGCTTCATTTGGGCCTATCAGGTAGGTAAACATATTGCTGAAGCTCAAAGACAGCGCGGCCAATACCCGTCAGATAATTCAGTGCTTTATGTGATCCTGACACTCTTTGGCCTGGGTATTGTCACGTATGCCTTGGTACAATCCGATGTTAATAAACTGGTATAAGTTTACGATTTATAAAAGGACACACCCTAAACTATTTTGGGGTGTGTCCTTAAGTCTCGTCGGCGTAGTATATCTCAAAGCATGGATACCCTTAACCAATATTAGTATCCCTTGTCCATTTCATGAATGGACTGGATTGTATTGTCCCGGATGTGGAGTCACAAGAGTTATTCTTTCCTTGCTGAAGTTCGACGTTATTCAAGCGTTTAGATTTAACCCGTTGCTGTTTATTTTAGCACCTCTGTATATGTTGTATTGGATTACTAATAAGAAGCAAATCCGGCCTCTTAGCCAGGCAATTATGGCTATAATGTTGATTCTGACCGTTACATTTGGAATACTGAGGAATCTCCCGCTGTTTGAATATTTGGCCCCGACAGTAATTCGTTAACAGCAACAATTATTACAAAATAGCCTGCAGTCGCACAATTGCTTGGGCCCGATCAACCACTTCTAATTTGCTGTAAAGATTGCTAATATAATTGCGCGCCGTACCTTCCGCAATATGTAATGTATCGGCGATTTCACGGTTGTTCAGTCCCCGGATAATGAGCTGTGCCAGCTCCTCTTCCCGTTCTGTCAGACTGATACGATCCAGACCCGATCTTTGCCAGTGTTCATAGTCCTCTGTTAACCTGTTCATCCTCGATGCCAGTTTGGCTGCTACCGGAGCTGGCAGAATAAATTGCCCGGATAACGTATCATGAATCGAAGCGATCATTTTATCTGCATCCATGTCCTTCAGCATATAACCGCTTGCTCCGTAGGCCATTCCCTCTACAATATAATCAGTCTCTATAAAAGTAGTCAGAATCAGAATGAAGATGTTCGGCCGAATCTGCTTTATTCGTTTCAAGGCGCTAAGGCCATCCATAACTGGCATTTGAATATCGAGCAGCACCAGATCAGGCTGGAGTGCCTCAACCATCTCGCAAGCTTCTTCTCCATTCTTGGCAGCACCAACCACTTCCATATCATCTTCCAGATCCAAAATGGTGCGAAGTCCTTCCCGCGTCAACAATTGATCATCGGCAATTACAATTTTTATTTTACTCATGTTCTATCCACAACCCTTCGCATGGGCAGATCAATCTCCAGTAAACAGCCTTCATCCATTTCTGAATCGATGGATAAGCTGCCTCCCAGCTGCTCAACCCGTTCCTTCATCGTCCTAAGTCCAAATCCCATCACGATTGGACTCATCCCTAGCCCACAATCCTTGAGTCTAAACTGCAAGTTCGCTCCAACAGACTCCAGACTAAAATGGAACTCCACACTCTTCCCATGTCTGATCCCATTAGTTAAGCCCTCCTGCAAAGCATGATAGATTGCCTTTTTATAGGCTGTTGACATGGCTTCCGGCAGATCATAAATAACTGCATGAACAACAACGCCTGCATTGCGTTCTGTATCTCGAATCAACTGCTTCAGCATCACGGTTAGATCAGAATACCTGTCCTCTTTCAGCATATGGACAGAGCCGCGGATTTCATTCAAGCTATGCCGCACAAGATCCTGGGCCTCAGCCAGACGCTGAAAGCCGCTGTCTATCTCCTTCTTCTGAAGCAGCCGCTTGCCAGCTTCAATCTGCAGAATCGTCGATGTAAGGGTATGCCCGACAATATCATGAATCTCTTGGGCAATACGATTGCGTTCCTCAAAAACAGTAGCTTCGGCCAAAGCCGCAGATGTTTCACGCATCGAACGCTCCAGGCTACGAGTTCTTTCTACCACCTGATCCTCCAGATTTTTTTTGAGATATTGGATTCCCGAATACAGCTTGGCATTAGCGATTGAGATTGCGCATTGTGAACCAAGCAGCTTGAGCACATCGAGTCTGCTTGGAGTAAATACACCCGGCGATAGATTATTCTCCAAATAGAGCAGGCAAACCAATTTATTCTGATTCATGATGGGGAGACATAGAACCGATTTCAGTCTATTATTCCTAACGTAAGTATTACGTGTAAATATTCCTTCACTGAGTGCATCATGTAATACAACCTGTTCTTGTGTTCTTGCCGCGTAAGCTATAATCGCTGCCGGGACCAACCCCGATTCTTCCCCAAGTGGAACAGATTCGATATGCTGGGCTTCTGAGGTCCCATAAGCTTCCACCATCCATTTGCCGTCATGATCAAAAATAACAGCCCCATATTCTGCCCCAGCATTGTGGAGCATGATTCGCATCAGCGTGGCCAATAATCGGCTCATCTCCATTTCGCCGGATAATGCTTGGGCAGACATTACCACAGAAAGGGAATCCACACGATCGAGCCCGGGCTCTCGTTTAATATGCAGCAAATGGCGATGCTGCTGCTCCAGGTCAGCCGCTTTAGCCTTTGCGCCCCATTGCAGATAAGCCTCATAGGCCTCAGTCATATAGATTCTTGCCAGATGCATTTTGCCATGACGAAGCCCGTATTTACCATAACATTCCGCTGCCATCGCTAAATCGTGAATATGACCGTGGATCCGAGCGTTCTCAATGGATTGCTCATACAATGCTTCAGCTTGGCGGGGATCTCGCGATAGACGAGTTAACTCAGCCTTCATTAACAGATATTTATGCTGATAATTCCCCGGACAACGCCTGGCAAGCTTTTTCATTTTCTTCAAGCATTTACGCATTTTTGCCCGATATGTACGTTGCTCTTCAGCGTTATATTCCTCATACAACTGAGCCCAGACTAAACATTCATACATGATCTGCATGGGACTGTCTAGGCCATCTTCGCGTGATTTTATAATGGCCGCTGATTTGGCTAATGCCTCACTGGCTTCTCGGTATTCCCCAAATACATAGCCCGTCAAATATTGATAGATCCAGACCATTTCTTGTATAAAATCAAAGGTGTCCCCATGAACCGACTGTGCAAAAGCAGGCTCGCTAATCTCCGCGATGGGAAAGGGATCATCTATAGAGCGATAACCTGTCAAGCGAACAAGAATGGCCGCTGCTACAATAGCCTGCTTACAATGAAGACTGTTGTTATGGCGCAGCAAATCACCGGAATGAGTAATTAATCGCTCATAGATATCGCCGAGAGGATGACCAAATTGCAAAAGGGAGGCACAGTTGATCAACACATTCTGGTTGCCCTTCCATAAGTCACCTGATTCCAGTCCTACTTTACCAGCTTTCTCGGTAAACGTATGGAGCATAGCAGGATCATAATGCCGCCAGCTATCGTAGCACATGGCGAACGCGGCTAAGGTTGTCATGTGCTGTTTCGGATAGGGTTCGGATAAGCTGAACGCCAGCATGGCCCATTTGAATGTCTCTTCATCATTACGGAAGTAATAGTATTGAAACATTGCATAACCTATAAATCCAATGGAAGCCTCCGGAGTCATCCCATAATCAAGCGTTAATTCAATCATGGTGAAGGAAGAAGCAAGCCACCCTTCTCGATTGACGTAAAAGCAAGCATTGCTTGAATGATCTAAAGTAGACATTGCGATTCTACGTGCTTCATCAGTCATTGGAGGTAAAAGAGTAAGCGATTCGAGTGAGACCTTCTTGAGTCTATGCCGCAATCGTAACCATTGAAGCGTCAATTGAGCATAACCAGGATCAAATTGATGCTTCACTTTCAGTAACGATAAGGTATGCTGGCCTAAGGAGATCACCTCTTCATGGTTATCATTACTTGCTTCCAACTGCACCTTCATTACGTAGACGTAAGCCTTATCCATATTTGTCGTAGCTTTATCAATTAACAGATGGAATAATTCATTAGCCGTATCAAAATGGGAACATAAATATTCGAGCTCCGCCCTCTCACGAAATACCCGGAAGGTCAGCCCATAATTTGCCTCCCAGCTCTGCTCCTCTAATAATGACGTTGCCTGAAGCATATATTGCAAGGCTGTCTCATGTGCGGTTGTTTGCTTCGCTTTTATCCCTGCCTGTAAGTTCAGCTCTACTAGTTGAAGCCTCTCTTCAGGGCGGTCTAACCATGTAAGTGCCTGATTCAAATGATGGACAGCTTCGAATAGAGTCGTTCCTTCACTAAGCGGGCCTCGGCCTAGCAATAACAGACCAATCCTCCAATGCAGCTCGGAACGCTCCTCTTCGGAAATAAAAGTATATGCTGCCTGATGAATGCGGTTGTGCTGGAACTTATAATGCGGATATTCCTCCCCGTTAACGGGCTGCAACAAGCGCCCATGTACAGCAACCGCCAACGCATCGTTCAATGTCTCTATCGGTGTCTCCGTAATATCAGCAAGTGTACGTAAATCAAATAGGCTGCCTATAAATGCGGCTCTGCTAAGTGCATATACCGTCTGTTCAGGAAATTGCTGCAATTTACTTGAAAGGTATGAAGCTACGTTATCGGGTACATTCAATTCAGTAATACGCTGGAGATCCCATTTCCAGCTTCGAATATTCTCATCAAATTCCACTCGCTGGTCATCTATCAAATCTTGAAGGAATTGCTTAATAAATAACGGGTTTCCATCTGTCTTATGAAGCAGCACGCGCGCCAGCTCGTCCAAGTCAGCTGCCTCGTAACGCATAACATCAAGTAGCAGTTGTTTTAAATCGGTGAGTTCAAGCGCTTGTAAAGAAATTCTGCTCATCGCTACGTTGCGGTCAACCAGATGTTTTTCCAGCCTACTGAGCGGGTGCAGCCTTGTAATCTCCCGATTGCGATAGGAAAGCACGATTAGCAGATGAGTCGTTGCTGTACCCTCTATAAGCGAAGTGAGATATTGCAGCGACGTATCATCAGCCCATTGCAAATTATCCAATACCAAGATCAAAGGATGATCCTCATGAGGAAAGAGTTGAATAAATCGGCTCATGATTAATTGAAAGCGATGCTGAGCTTCCAGCGGTGGCAGTGGAGGCACGGAGGGTTGAGGGCCAATCAAGAGTTCAAGCTTAGGAACAAAATCGATCAGCAACTGACCGTAATTGTCCACTGCTTGTAGAATACGCAGCCTCCAAACCTCCACCTGCAGCTTTGTTTCCATCAGCAGCTGACTAACCAACTCTTCTATGACTTGATGCCAGATGCCATAAGGGAGTGAGGTATGTCGGGATTCGAACTTGCCTCTGGCGAAGAAACCATCCAAAGAGACTGTATTGCTAAGGGTCTCCTTCAGAAAGGTTGTTTTGCCGATACCACTCTCCCCGCTAATCCAAACCGTCTCTACGGCACCTTGTGATGCTCGTTGCAGTGCTTCTCTTAAGCTTTGTTGCTCAAGATGTCTTCCATAGAAGCGTCCTGATACCATCCAGCGCTCTGGGATATCCCAGCTTCCTAGTGGAAAAGGCTCAATATGCCCGGATTCTTCTAGACAGGATAGACATTCCTCAAGATCCGATTTAATGCCAAACGCGCTGGCATACCTCGCTTCAGGCATTTTCTCCATGCATTTACCAACAATATCAGAGACCGATAGAGGGATAGTGGGGAACCTGCGGTGCAGAGGCTCAGGTGTATCTGCAAGATGACGATATACAATATCAACAACATCATGCAGCTCAAAGGGGCGGCTGCCCGAGAGACATTCATACAGGATGATCCCCAGCGAATAAAAGTCAGAACGGTAATCTGGTTTGACTCCGGTTCGTCCCGTTTGTTCTGGAGCGATATAAGGAAGCAGAACATCGGGCCGGCCGCCTAACGGTGACAAAGGACTCGTGGTGTTTTCGGTAGAACACATTCTTATATCAATAAATTTCACTTCAAAAGTAATGGGATTGACGATTAGATGAGCGGGGGTTAGTTCATTTAGTGTTATTTTTTCACGATGAATTTGCATAAGACAATCAGCAATAGCTGTAGCGATTCGAATTAGCGCTGGAAGACCCAGTGAATTAACAGGCACACGCAGGATCTGCCCAAGGGTACTCCCCTCTATATCTTTTAAGAGAAGGACTGGTCGGTCCGCCATAATTTCCAAACTGTACGGCTCTATTGCACCACGACCGCAAAGTCGCTTAAGCATGTCATACTCATGACGAAAAGCATCGACCATGGCAGCTCCCGGATATTCTCCTATTGTTGTCTTAGCGATAACTCTTAGGCCGTCCTCTTGACGTAGGAGTCTGTATAACCTGATATCTGCGGTATTATCTATCAGATCTAAGGTTTGGTATCCTGGCAATTCAAACATCAACAGCACTCCCTAATTACAATTAGACAGAATACTCAATCTCGCAAAGTAGTTAAAGCCATTATAACATCTGATCTTGCCGTTCTACTCATAAGACATTTCATATTTCGTTAATCCTATCGCGTTCGCGCACAATGCCGCCTGTGTCCGGTCAGTAACCTGCAGCTTCGCTAAAATCTGACTGACATGCTTCTTCACCGTAAATTCACTGATAAAAAGACGTGTGGCAATCACTCTATTGCAAGCACCTTGTCCAAGCTGAATCAGGACTTCCTTCTCTTTTGGTGTCAATTCATCTGTTGGACTGCTGGCGCTCATTCGCATCTTTTCTTCCATTAGACCAGGATCATAGTATTTTCTCCCTTTGTACACCAACTGGATAGCAAACAGTAATTCCTCCGGCAGTGCCTCTTTCAGAACATATCCGTCTACCAGTACTTCTTCAGCCCTCAAAAAATCCTCTCTGCTCGCAGAGGAAGTCAACAGTATGAATTTACTAACAATGCCGCGGGTACGTGCTATCTTAATGACATCCAGTCCTGATTCATCAGCAAGTTTAAGATCAATGAGGACAATGTCTGGCTTTGTCTCTTCAATCACATCAAGTGCTTCCGGACCATTCGTAGCTTCACCGGCAAATTGCATATCCGATTGCATTGCAATGACAGATGCCAGCCCTCTTCTAACTAAAGGATGATCATCTACAATGATGATTTTCACAGAAACAGCTCCCTCTAAACCGCATACATTATTTACTTCTTTGTATAAAAAGCTTCAATTGGAGTATTCATTTAAATTTGGCGCATTTCTGATTAAGTATAGTTAAAAGACTACACCGCTTATAGTGAGCGTTGTCATTTCTTTTGTCATATGACAAAATGGATATTTTTACATAAAACGCCTTCATTTAAAAACTGGCGAACCATGGTTATAGAGACCACAATCCGCCTGCTTTCTTGGGAATTTAATTATTATCAATAAAAGAAATGATTTGCACGAGATTACCTGCGACTTGGTAAGTTAACCCCAGCATGTAAGTTCCTTTCTCCTCGTTTGATAGGTCAATAGTGAACACATCCGGATTAGCAGCCCATTCCTTCATATCAAACACAATTTCTTTAGATGTTCTAGTGTTTCTTACTCCAGCCGAATTAGGGATCACTTTGCTGCCATCGAGCCCTTTCACCAGATTGGCCACTTCAACTACAGGTCCCTTAAATTCTCCTACCTCTACCATTTGTGGGTCGGCCAATAAGCTCGTTAGTTTAGTTAATCCTTGTAATGGGGAGAAATCTGTAATTTCATTTCCAGTAATATCAAGTGTCTCTAGGTTCTTCGCGTACTGCAAACCTTCCAAGGATCCGGCTCTTCTGGTTTCGCTAGTTAACGTTGTAAGGTTATACATATCACCTAATGTTAATTCTCCAGTTACGCCCAATGTAGTCTTGATCGAAGCACTTAAATACGGGTCCGCCACAGTAATTACTTGCGTAAGATCTATTTGGACCAAACCTTCGGTTGCTTGTTGCAACGCTGCTACAGCTTCGTCTACTTCACTTTGCGTAACAGAAGAGTTAGCCAACACTGTCTCTGCTATCGAGAGGCTGGACGTAAATGCCGCGATGCTCTCAGGTGTGAAGCCTTCTAGAGAAATTGCTTTAGCCGCTGCAATCGCCTGTTCGAGATCTCTAGTGAATAAGTGATCTCCATTCGCGAAATGTAGTTTGGCTCCACCCCATGCAGCATGGTCAGATCCGTTGCCATTTCCCCCGTCTGTGACGACTAATTTCAGTTCTTTTGCTTCATTAATATCCAATTCGATGAATTTCTGCGGATCTCTCGAACCCATGACCCCACTATCGAATTTCTTCTCTCCATCGACAAACACCTCAAAGCTCACCGAACCAACAGAACCGTACATTTGTCTATCTACACCTACATAGGAAGTGAAATAGTCCGCGTTTTTGTCGCTTAGATTGTATACAATCGTCGAATTAGAGTGCGCTCCAATTCCTCTTTCATAGGACACTACCTGATTGTTCTCATCTGTTAATCTCAGCGTATTTGCACTAATAGATTTATCCTTCAAAGGTGCAGTATAGCTGTTCTGAGTAGAATTCCAGTCGTAATCCGTCAGGTACGTAAAGTCCGTCATGTCTACTACGGCTATAGTTCTAATCTTCGTGGTCGTATTTCCATCACTATCTGTTACTGTGTAAGTGATTGGATACTTTCCGGCCCGGTTGAATTTAACTTGCTCTTGGCCTGTGACCTTCACTTGAGCCGTCAAGTCACCGTCTTCCGAATCCATTGCCGAATAGCTTTCACTGATATCAATCGCTTGGCCCACTTTGGTTGAGACAGATTTAGGTATGGTAAGCTCTGGTGTATTGTTCAAGATCATAAACTTCGCATCAGCAAAATCACCGTGATCTGAAGCATTTCCGTTACCTGCATTATCTAACACCAGCTTCAATTCACTTACATCCTTAACAGGTATCCGCGCAAGCTTGGCTTCTGTACCAAATTTCATCAGTCCGCTGTTATAAACCTCTGCCCCATCGGCAAAAATTTTGAAAATTACACTGGAGTTGCTTTGCTCAGGGATATTTCTATCAACCCCTACATACGTTTCAAAATATTCATAGTTTGCACCTGCCAGATTATACACGATTTCAGAGCTGGCATGGGTTCCTAAGCCCTTAGCGAACTCTTTGACCTCGCCATTTACCAGCAGCTTAATCGGATTGTTAGAGCTAGCCTTATCTTTTCGAACCACATTATAATCCGTTTTTGCCGATTGCCAATCTATATCACTCAGGTATTTACTAGCGCTGTATACAACAATCTTTCTGGCCTGCACAGCGGAGTTCCCATCTGAGTCTGTAACTGAAAACTCGACGTTGTAAGTCCCTGTTTTGCTTGATGTGAATCCATTTGAATGCACTTCAACGGCTCCAATTAAGTTACCATCTTCCGTATCAAAAGCTGTTACATCGCTCAACACATCAAATTCGCTGTTCAGCTTAACGAAGGTTGTCTCTTCCGGTACTGTAATGGTAGGTTTGCTTGAATTATTCGAGAACTTCGCATCCGCCCATACCGTATGGTCTGAAGCATTGCCATCCTTAGCATCTGTTGTAACCAGCTTCACCTCTCTTGCGCCAGTCACAGGGATTTTCACAAATTGATGTTCTGTTCCTGCCCGGAAAACATCACTCTCAAATTTCTGTTCTCCATCCACATACACTGCAAAAGTAGCCGAGGAAGGTTTCCCTTTCATGGCTTGATCAATCCCAATGTAGCTTTCAAAGAAGTCGTAACCCTTACCTTCAATATCGTAAACTACCTCAGAGTTGGCATGAACACCAATCCCTTTCGCGTACGTCGCAGCCAACCCTTGGCGAACAAGGGTTATGATTCCCCCGGAAACGGCTTTATCTTTCTTTAATTCACCCCAGCCTACAACGACTGACTTGGCATTGAGATCGGAAATATAGGCGTAGTCGCTCGTTACCGTAACCTGTGTGGTTTTCGTTTCCGTAACCCCTTCGCTTTTCACTTCATATACAATTTCGTAGTTGCCTTTTTGCGTTACATCAACGTTATTGGCTTTCAGAGAGACATCTGCAGTAATATCGTTTCCTAGATAGTTAGCCGCTTTTACATAGCTCATCGGATCAAAGGTTTGATTAAGCTTTAAAGTGAGCTGATCTTCAACAGACAAGGCTGGCTTAAAGGCTTTAACCTGTACGGGCTTCAGTGGGTTCAGCTTTTTATCATAACCGACGATCTTGTACGTATAGTTGATACTCGCATCTACATTCTGATCCACAAATTGCTCAGTTCCTGTAAAACCAACTAACACATCATTTCTATACACTTCATATCCTAAAAAGTCTTGCTTAAGCTCTTTATCTATACTGAAACTTAACGTGTTCGTTCTAGCCGTGGTGTTAGGTGTGATATTAACCTTAATGGCCAGATTTTTATCCGCTATTCCAGTTCCCTCATAATTAATCACCGAGTTATTTAAATACCATAACTTTTGCGGTGCCGGATACTTGGCTACTTTCGCTTTTGTCTCAGGATTCACAGTGAAGCCATGTCTGGCAAAATAGCTGCTTAAATCTAATCCCAGTACTTCGGAGGAGAACTCCACCAAATACTGCTGCTTAGAATTGTCACCGTTGGTAAGGATGACCTTCCGCTCCCGATATAGCTTGGTCAGCTCTGTCCAGTATCCCGGATGTGCCAGCTCCAGCTGCCAATAGGCTCCGAGTTGTGCAAATAAGCCCTGCTGATTCATAACCACTTTGTTTTCTTCGAGGACATATTTATAGATATCTGATTCATACGGTATACGATTATCTATCGAATTCGCCGCGACAGACATAAACATAGACACCATATTATTAGTTACTTCGCCATATTCCCGTTCACCCATAGCCAAGCGATGCCCGATTTCGTGATTCAGTCCCCAGCCCGGATAAGCTTTGTTAAAATCACCTACCATGGTTCCTACTGTTCCAAGTTGGATCCCTGTATGATCTCCCGCTGCATACATCGCACCATAAGGCTGCATCAAGCGAATATTCTCACGAATTAGCTTGGCATCATGAATCTCGCTACTGCCATCCAGGCCATAGAAGGCAAAAATACTCTTCATCCAGGTGTCATACCCAGTTACGGTGTCCAGCGGGTTATTTCCTTGCGTAATATATTTGTTGTACGCCTCCGTCGCCGTTCCTGTGAAAATAACATGATCGCTGGCCAGTTCTACCACATCTATGAGTTTACGATCTTGAACATTTGGATGAGCCGCTTTATCTTCGTCTAGTCTTTGTTTGTATGTGATTAAGAAGGTTTTGAATTGTTCTGGATCCGTGGTCTTGGTCATAAAAGGAATCTTTTCTAAACCTTCGAAGCGGATCAATGGCGCTTTCCCTTGTTCCTCTGCTGTATAGGGATTTACGATATAAACGGTGCCGCCCTTAGTCACTTCATGTGCATAATAACTATTCATAGCAAATTCAGGAACGGTTATAATGTTCTTACCTGGACGCAATTGCACACCTCTAGCCCAAACATTCCAAGCGGCCTCTTGTTGAGAAAAGACTAAAGAAGGTAGCTTATCGTTAGAAGCTGCATCCACATAAACGTTGATCGTATCTCCAGGCATTGCAACGAGACCTGTAGGCTGGTTGTTCGTACCAAAACCAATTCTCAGGTTTTCCTGCGCATGCTTTTTCATATCTCCACGTTGTTCCGCCTCAATGATGGTGCCTTCGGTTTGAACTTCACCATTCACTAGCCTCTTAGCTAAATCCAAAGAATCTTTCAGGATTGGATAGAGCGGATGTACTTTTGCCGCTTCTTCTAATTCGTTGATTGCTTCGACGCTATTATAAGCAGGCACAACCGCACTCATCGTTCCATCTGTGAAAATACCATTTACAGCTTCGCTTACTTTATCTTCTGTATAAAATCTAAATTCAGCCGCAAAAGGTCTGTTGATATTAGCTTTTGTGAACTTAAATTTTAATCTTTTAAACTTCGTCGGTTCGAATTTAAATTCCAGAAAGTCATTGGTACTAATCGCGGTTCCGCTAGATACAAGTTGGAAGGTCTCTCCTTTACTCGTCTCTGATGCATAGATTTCAAAAGCCTCTGGGAATCCTTTGCGGTTATCTCTAGCCAAAAAAGCCACTCTGTCCAGCACTTCCGCTTGCGCTAGTTCAAACACGACTTCATTCGTGAAGCTTGCATCATTGTTTTTGTTCGTTTCCCAATGCGTAGTGGGCTGGTCATCCAGCATATATTCAGGCTTCGTACCTGGGTAGCTTCCACCGTTCACCGTTACTTTTGATACGTTTGCATTCGGCATTCTATAAGCTTGGCTATAGGCATTTTCATAGGCTGTTCCATACCCTTTTAGCTTCGAAACCTTGGCTGCCGTTGCCTCTACCTGATGGTTCTTCAAAAGGATCTTTGCATTCTCTATCTCTTCTTTAAACTGCGCATACAGTGGATGTGCCTGCACTTCATTCTCTAAAGCTGTTAATTTCTCTGTCGTATTAAAGGCAGCACTAACTTGGCTCAAGGTATCATCTGTAAATAATTTTTTCATTTTAGCAGAGACACTATCCTCTTTATAAAAAGAAAACTCAGCCGCACTCGCCCAATCTTGGTTCGCTTTTTTGAAGACAAATTTAAGTCTCTTAAAAGCCGTAGGTGCGAACTGAATCTCCACTACATCACCGGTTGAGCCTGTATATTCTCCAGAAGACACGAGCGTAAAATCACCCGCATCGGTAGTGGAGCCGTAGATATCAAATTCTTGAGCAAAACCTTTACCTTTCGCACCGGATTGCCTAGCCGCGTATACCATTCTATTTAATTCAGTGGACTCATTGAAAACAAACACAACCTCATTCGTAAACGTTGAACTATTCGGTTTGCCAGTCTCCCAATGCGTGCTCATATCCCCATCCATAGCCTTAGCTATAGGCGAGCCTGAGTAGTTGCCACCGTTATTTGTGATGGATTTAATATTTGCTGGATTCATTCTAAAAACCTCATTATAGGCATTTAGAGCATCCTTGCCGTACAGCTCAAACGGAATAACCGAGGCGTTGCTTAATAAGTTAACCTTACTTTGCGCCACTGTTTTTGTTACATTTACCTTGCTTGCCTCACTTGCTAAAGCATAACCTGCCTCACTCGAAAAACTGGCCAACATGGCCGCCGATGTAGCGATCGCAATCATTTTCTTCATCTCTTCTTACCCCCAGATGTCATATGAATCTCTCCAGTGCCCAAAAATGGGCACAAAAAAAACTACCCCAAAAGAGTAGCTTGATTGCGTATAAAGTCGCCTAAAAATTAAGACTTAATTTTTATTAAACCTTAACAAGCATAAACGCCTTCGGCGTCCTTATAAGGACGGTAAGCGTTTAAGCGAGAAATATAAGATATTAAGTATAGGTGTATAACTTATACTTTCTTATATTTTAACAAAAAGCGTTACGCACTCTTTGGCAGCTGGCTGACAATAGTTATGATAACCTTAGTCCCTATAGCTTTGCGTCCCTACATTTCCATAGGTTTGCCTATGAAGTTTCGAATACATTCAAAGAGTAACATAAGCCTAGATCTGATCGCATGATTAATTGGTATGAAATGAGTATAGGTAATTGCAATTAGTTTTTCTTATGTGATAGATATTATTTATCGACTATCCCGGAAGAGAAGGACATCCTTTAGGACTGTAGGTCTACTTAACTCCCCGATCCAAACAAACGCCGGAACCAATTCCACACATCGCCCGTGACGGGAATTAATCCGAAACCATGTTCGCCAACTGCGATTACACCATATGCCCATTGTCCGATAGCTATGGCACCCCCAGCGATCCTGCCTATCGCTATCGCACCAAATGCCGTATCCCCTATGGCGATGGCCCCCAACGCTTTTTCCGCGATTGCGATCGCTCCTACAGCCACGCCTGCAATCGCAATCGCTCCCACTGCGAAGCCAAGCCAGCTAAGTGCTATTGCTCCGATCGCTAACCACATTCCCAGTGATATTGCTCCTAAGGATAATACGCCCACGCTTATCGCACCTATGGAAATCAATCCGACAGCTACATCTCCAATAGCGATTAATCCAACGGCTGTCTTCACACGGGGTTTACCTCCACGACCATACGCCTGACCTGAGTATCGCCCTAGATTACTGCGAATACTGATGACCGGAAATGAGGGAGAAGGCCATTGATAATCAATCTCTCGTCCATCAAAGCCCCTAGAATCTGCCCAGCGCGTTACAAATTGATGCCATTTCATATCCATCCCGTCCCCCTTTTCAATTACCTAAATTATACAACCCCGGGGGTTGGTTGTACTCAGACTCTGACCTGAAATTCATCTCATCCTCTGGACGGATATATACTCATTAGGATTACTGTTTGGGAATAGGATCAGGCTTTCCAAATAAATAGCCCTGAAACAACTGATAACCACTCTGCTTAAGCCATTCAAAGTCCTCTCTAAACTCCACACCTTCTGCTAAAGGAACGGATTGGATTTCTAAAGCTTTTTCTAAAAATTGCTTTGCTATTTTCTGTTTGTTCAGATCGCTGGACACACCCTGAACATATTTCATATCCAGCTTCATGTAATGGGGTTTAAGCTCCAATAACATCTCGATCGTGCTGAAGCCCTCACCAACATCATCTAAAGCGTATTCAAATCCCCGATCCTTGTAATATGTCAAAATAGCTTTCAAATGAGCGAGATCATCCACTTTCTCCGTCTCAACAACTTCAAAGACAAAAAGAGAAGGATCGACGCCTAATTGATTGGCCAGTTCAACGGTTGATCTTAAGCAGAACTCTGGAGCGTAGATCGACGTTGGGATAAAATTAATAAACGTTTTTTTATTTAAGGGTGCAGCATATTTTACAGCCGTCATTCTACATAACCGGTCTAAAGCATATAAACGCCCACGATTCCGTGCCGCCGCAAAAATCTCATTAGGATAGATAAGAGATCCGTCTTCTTTTTTAAATCTGGATAGGAGCTCGTATGCAAAAATCTCTTCCCTTACGTTCACAATCGGTTGGAAGTAGCAAGTAACAAGACCCTTAGTGATAACCTCATCAATCCACTCCATATCAAGTACAGTGGGTAATTCGGATAGAGGTCTCCATGTTTGGTCATCTATACGGAATTCAAGCTGCTCCGACTCCATATGGTCATTACAGAAATCCAGAAAATCCCGCACCCCAGCCTCCTTAATTGTAATCACATTTTCTTCCACCTTATGTATCGTATTACTTCTACTCAAGTGATGAATAACCTCAGGTAAAACCCTAAGATTAAGCTCACCATGAGCCTTGATTTGAAAATTCAGCTCTCTTACTACACAATGATTACAAGCCACATTCATAACCCCTTTAATAATCGATTCTCTGAAAAAGATCCCGGAACGGCTCTTCTCAATCGAAATCCGTATACTCCAGTAAATACGCCGGGTCTAACACGGTGATCTGCTGATGTTGAATCTCAATAATCTTTTGCTCTTGCAGATCTTTAAGCACAAGGGTAGCCGTCTCCCTTAACGTTCCGATCATATCACGCGCTCTCGCATCATGAAATTTCATTTCATATAATAACCGATTCGATAAAAATAAACGGTCCATTTGCAGCAGCATCAATTGCTCCTTAATCAACGGGTAATCGGCAAGCATCTGCTTAAAAGGCTCATGTTTAATCTCAAATAATACAGTATCATTCATAGCCACCGCAGACAGCACTCTTATATTGGAGGGATGGATCACTTCCAGATCGCCATAATCCCCGAATAGATAATGTAGGCATGATCCACATTCCATAGTTTTGTATGCCAACATACTGATAATAAATCATCATCCTGTTATATTCTATCGTAACGTTGTCACATAGGCTTGATGCCAATACGATTTACAAAGGAGATCCATTCATGAAATTCCGAATTCCCTTTTACAGCTTGAACGATTAGAGAAACTGGATCTCAGATGGAATCACAGCTTGAAGGGAACAGACATTTTAGAGCAATTAGAGCAAAGAGGATGTATCGTTTATAAATAACAAAAAAAGCCTCCAATTAAAGAAGCTTTTCACTCAAATCCATAATATGCGTAACGCGATTTCTCCCCTGTTCTTTAGAAACGTAAAGCGCTTGATCAGCTTTTTCCAGAAGAGTGATGTCTGTATCGGTTGCTTCAAAGGTAGCTATGCCAATGCTTACCGTAATGCTGCCAATCTCCCAAGTGGAGCTGGCTATGAATTGCCGCAAATTGTCCGCTATTGCCGTGGCATCCGCTGAATCTGTATTAGGCAGCAAAAGGATAAACTCCTCACCACCATACCTAGCTACGATATCTTCTTTACGAGATTGGGACTTCAGGACACTCGCCAATTTCTCCAGGACATAATCACCCATCTGATGACCGTAGCTATCATTCACATTTTTAAAGTGATCAATATCTAGAATACATAATGAAAAAGGCGCCTGATCACGTTGATACGCTGCAATCTGTTCTTCCAGCTTTTCTTGCAGGAACCTTCTATTCTTTAATCCAGTAAGCTTGTCTGTAGTAGATAGCTCTACTAAAACGGCATTCATCTCCAGTAATTCAGCTTGCTTTTGCTCGATTTCCAGGTGGATTTGTTTGAGCTTTGCCAGCGCCTGATCTTTTTCCCAATACGCCTCTTCTATTTGCTTCTTCGCAGATCGTAACTCTAGCTCATAATCAATACGTTTGCCCATCTGTACGAGAATACAATCAATGACCTCTACACCTTCACACTCAAGGCGTCTGCCATTTAACAAGTAAGGCACGGCTTGCCCCTTGCTGTCCTTCAAATTGATAAATAGCTCTTCTACATGTCCATTCAGATTGATAAAAGGATAGAAGTATGAATGAAAAATAAGCTTGTTGGCCGTAGACATGATAGATTCAAAATGTTTATTCACCAAATCAACCTGTTGATATCCCATCCCATCCAAAAAGGTTTGATTCACATCGAGGATCATTCCTTCATGGGTAATGGAAACATATCCGCATGGCGCATATTTTAACCGGTCATCCATTGTCTAAATATCCTTTCAACACCATAATCTTCTCCATCTCACCCAAGATACTCATTAATCAAAGTAATGGTCTCCTGCGGATGGCTAATATGTGGATAATGGCCCTTGGCCTCCATTAACCGGAACGTACTATTATTCATGTGTCTATGTAAATATTCTCCTACTTCTATAGGAACGATACTATCATCCGAGCATTGCAATATGAGTGTAGGCACTGTCGCTTTAGGCAGATCTTCTCGATGATCCGAAAAAAATGTAACTTCCGCAAATTCTCTAGCGATAATAGGGTCGGCCGAAATAAAGCTTCGTTCCAGCTGTTTAGTCAACATTGGGTCAGGATTATTCATCGCAAGTGGAGCCATAAAGCTAGCCCAGCCCGCGAAATTCATCTCCATCATATCCAGAAGCTCAGTAATATCACTTTTTTCGAAGCCCCCGAAATAAGCATCTCCCTCATTTAAATAACGTGGGGAAGGTCCGATCATAATCATTTTATTAAAATAATCCGGCCGCTCGATTGAAGCAAGCAAACCGATCATAGAGCTAATAGAATGGCCTATAAAAATAAGATCCTTGAGTTCAAATGTTTCGATAACATCTAGTACATCCTGTACATAACCATGGAGAGTATGATATTTATCCGATGTATATGCGCTTAAATCTGAATGGCCTGAGCCTACATAATCAAATAGAACGATTCGATACTTTTTCTCAAATGATGGCGTGATAAACTGCCACATGCTTTGATCACACCCAAATCCATGCGCAAAAAGGATAGTTTTTTCTCCTGCTCCAATGACTTTTACATGATTCCGCACCATAACATCGTTCATTTCATATAACTCCTCTATAGTTAGCATTCTCTCTATTTTGCAGGGTTCCCCTGGAAATATCAAGCGTAGAAAAAACTCCGCTAGATTAATCTCTAGCGGAGTTTTATGTAGCCTCCCGTTTGGGTCATCATTTGGCAAAATGGTAGCGTGCTGGGGTACCTCTGCGTTTAATCCGATCACATTTTGTCCGAAAAAATTGGTTAGCGGACCGAGCAGACCTTAAATGCGCCATTATTCCACATTTGAATTGCTATCGGACTCCACTGCAGCTATTGGCGCGAAAGCACAAAATATGGGCCGATTTATATGAAATAGCGTCTCTGGAGTCCGAATTCCTTCTCAAAAGGCTGAAAATTTGCGAATAACATCATCTGGGTCCGTAAGACTCCGTGGATAAACTGTTGAGGCAGAGGTAGACAACCAACATTTAGAATGCAGAAGTCCAACCCGCATCAGCAGCGATGATAGCTCCGTTTACAAAACTGGAATCATCCGAAGCCAGGAATAACGCAACTTGTGCGATTTCTTCAGGTGTACCTACACGAGGGATCACAGCCTGTGTTAATTGCGTACGGCTCACGCCGAATTCATTTATATTTTTCATTGAAGCACTGATGTTTGTGGCAGTAGCTCCTGGTGCGATAGCATTACAACGAATCCCTTTGTTGGCATACATAAAAGCTGTGTTTTTCGTCAAGCCTACTACAGCATGTTTAGAGGCAGTATAAGTTGCTCCCGCATGGGCACCACTTACCCCACCTGTAGAAGCGGTATTAACGATAACCCCTTTTCCTTTTTCCAGAAAAATAGGCAGTGCTTTACGAGTGGACCGCATTACACTTTTGGTATTGATATCAAAGATAAGATCCCATCGTTCATCTGTAATATCACCAACTGGCTCAAAGCCATCCATAATCCCTGCGTTATTCACTAAAATATCTAGCGTGCCATATTCTTTTACAGCGGTATCAATCATGCTATCAATATCTCCAACCAGGGCAACATTTACTTTCAGTGCCTTAGCTACTCCACCGTTACTATTGATGCCTGCGGCTACTTGTTCAGCACCTTCTAGGTTCAGATCGGCTACAATCACTTTTGCCCCTTCTTTAGCGTACAACTCTGCGATAGATTTCCCCATACCCGATGCCGCCCCAGTAACCACTGCAACTCTGTCTCGAAGTTTCATGTTGGAAGTCTCCTTTACGTTTATCTATAATGTAAATATCAATATATAAAATCTCTTTAACGCTTAAAATTTATACTACTCAAGTTTAATCCTCTAAAATTTAACTATCAATATACAAATGAGACACCAAATGTTCATAAATATATATAACGTGGGATTCTGTTCAAATAGGATTAGAAAATAGACAGTTAGGTGGTCTTCTGTTGCTTAAAAATAATCGGAGAACTAGCAAATCGCGTAAAGAGCTTAAAAACGCATTGATATTACTCATGGAAAAAAAGAATTTCCGCACCATTACGATAACCGATATCGTTACCCTTGCCGATTTAAACCGCGGAACCTTCTATAAACATTATCAAACCAAAGAAGAACTTCTAAATGAGCTAATTGATGATGTGTTGGAGGATTTAATTAAGGCTTATAAAGAACCCTATCTTCATACCGATAAATTTATAGTTAGTGAGCTGACCACCTCGAGCATCAAGATTTTTGAACATGTGGTCTCTTACTCTAATTTTTATACCATCATTATAAATTCCAATGTTCTGCCAGGGTTCCAAAATAGGATTTGCGACCTCTTAAAGGAGCTCACCAAGCGGGACTTAGTCGCAGTTAATAACACTAATACCAATGTAAATATAGAATTGTTTTCCAGTTATACCGCCTATGCTCTATTTGGATTAATCATAGAGTGGGTAAAAGGCGGATTTAAATATACAGCTAACCATATGGCAGAGCAGCTGATTGAAATTCTGTCTTTTAATTCACATAATGTGATCATCAACACTTCAAATCAACCGATTAAACAGAATTCCATCCCTGTTAACGGCGACTAATTTATCTCAAACTAAAAAAAGCCACTCCAAAATGCTGGAGTGGCTTTTGAATGCAATTTATAACCTAAGGTCTTCTGTTTCCACCACCACCGCCACCTGGACCTTGATTAGTGTTTGCGGTTGTTACTCCGGATTCATTTAGCCAAGTTACGCTGCTTGTAATTTCGAACGCTACTACTTTTGTTCCTCCTGTATATTCACCATCCGTATACAGTCCGTTCGCTTCACTACCAGTCGAGGTACCTCCCGAGTAGAGGGTGTAAGAACCGCCGTCCTTCAGATCCGGTGAACTAATCACCACCGTTTGATAGCTCTTCGAAGGAGCAAAGGTCAGGATCGAGTTACCTTCGCTGTCCTCTAGATGAACCAATGTTCCAGCCTCCTGGGTCTGAGGGAAAGTCATGCTGACTGCATGTTGGCTAGAGGTGTCAGACGGTGCTTGTGCCATGCCCGAACTTCCCGCAGCCACCAAAGTTCCTCCACTCTGTTCAAAGCTACCGTCGAAATCAAGTGCACCGTTACCGCTATTGGTAGGTCCATTAACAATAACCGTGCCACCCGACATTGTGATGGAGCCGTTCGAATCCAGCCCGTCACCTGAAGCATCGACCGTTAGTGTTCCTCCACTAATCGTTAGCATATTGCTAGCAGAATCGCTGAATTGATCCTGCTCCTGAGGGCCGCCGCCTACAGTCGCCTCATCGTTACCTCCTGCTACATTCACTCCATCATCAGAAGCAACCACATGAGCTTCGCCACCGGAAATCTCGATGTTTGCTCCTTCAATCCCTTCGTAGCTCTTCGTAATATCAATTTTACCACCAGATATCGCCACCAAAGCATCCGCATGGATTCCATCGTCGCCAGTTTTGATGTTGAATTCTCCATCAGCTATAGCAATGTTACTGTTGCTGTGCACTGCATCATCAGCAGAATCGATGGTAAAGGTTCCGTTGTTTACGCTAATATCTCCTCCAGCCTTCAAACCTTTAGTACTTGGTATTTCCGATTCTGTAGTTGTTGCCGTTGTTGTCGTTGTTGATGCTTCCGTTGTTGGTATCTTCGATTTTGTTTCTGGCATCGTCTCTGGTTTGGTTTCAGATGTTGAGGTTCCTGTTGTTCCTGTTGTTCCTGTTGTTCCTGGTGCTTGATCCCCTGTTCCCTGACCTCGGCCACCTCTCATGCCCATACCTTGCCCTTGATCACCTGTTTTCACTTCACCCTTCTCGTTGCCCCCACCCGTAACTAAGGTGTATGTTCCGCCATCTATTACAAGTGAAGTCTCAGCTTGAATTCCATCATTACCAGCCGTAATATCAAATGTTCCTGCTGCTATTGCTATGAAGCCTTTGTCCGTCTCAGTATCGTTGGTTGATTTCATTCCATCGCCTTCTGCCGTTATGCTGATATTTCCGTCTTTTACAGCGACAAGATCTTTACCTACAATCCCGTCATCGGCAGCCTTAATTTCAATAGTGCCACCCATAATTTTCAGATCGTCCTTGCTCGTAATTCCGTCATTATAGTTAGCGGAAACAGACAGCTTCCCGGTCCCATTAATCGTTAAATCCGCTTTACTGAAGATAGCCGCACTCGGTTCATCTGTAGTTTCATCGGCATACACGTAAGTTGCTCCATCAGATACGGAGTTCTCCGTCCCGTCTTCCAAGGTAATGATCACTTTCCCCGCTTCTTTAATATCAATTGCTGCACTATCGCTGTTCGTGATGTTCACACCGTTCAGTACCAAGTGCACAGTACCTTCATCCTGATTATTAACTACAATCTGTCCATCACTCAACTTACCAGACAGCACATAAGTTCCTGCTGCAGTAATTGTCACTGAGCCATCCTTGGACTCAGCCCCGGTGCCGTCAACAAGCGCACTTGTTCCAGCCAAAGCAATTTCCGTCGATTGGTCAGCCGTCCAAGTTGTATTAGAATCCTCTTCATCGAACGTCACCAGATCGGACAATTTGGCGCTTGCCAGTTGTACTCCCGTAGCAGCCCCATTCTGAGTTATCGTTGTTCCCGAGGCTGCTACTGTACCCGCCGCCGCTTCAGACTGTGTTGTTGTGGCATTGGTACTGCAAGCCGACATAAGTAATGCACACAATAGCAAGATTCCTACTTTACTTCCGGTTATATATTTATCCATTTTTCATCCATCCTTTCGTTATCTTAATAGTCATTAGCAGTTGGAGTCATGGTCAGAGACAGGTCTAAATTACCGTTCCGGGTACGAATCGCATCCAAAAATTCCTTCTGGTTTACAGCCTCACCCAGCGTTACAGCGTAGACCAGTTCATATAAACTGCCAAGCTCAGTCGTTCTAATCTTTTTAAGCTCATACCCAACGTTATATTTATTGAATACTTCAGCGAAGGCTTCCTCATATCCCAGACTCTCCGGGATGGTTACCTTTAATGTTTTTTGCGACGTTGTTCTTACACCAAAGTTAGTCCGGTTAAGGATAAACATAAGGGCGCATAGGATAAGGGTGAAAAAAACTGCATATCCAAAGGAACCCACTCCACAGGCAAGTCCAGAAGCCATGGTGAACAGAACAAATGTGATATCCTTCGGATCGCCCGGCGCACTTCTAAACCGAATGATGGAGAACGCCCCGGCAAGACTGAAAGCTCTGGCAACATTACTTCCGATAAGCAAAATGATGATGGCCACAATTACGGGCAGCAGTACCATTGTTAGTGTGAAGCTTTGCGAATAGCCGCTTGCATTGGTCTTCATATAGGTGTAGCTAATGATCCCGCCAAGAGCAATAGCTATAAAAATAGTTAGCAGTGCGTTGGTAAACGTTAACTCTGTACTAGTTGCTACGGTAAATAATGAATCAAGCATAGAGGGCACTCTCCCGTTCTGTTTTACTGTTCTTCAGCATTTTTTTATATTCGTTGCCGTACTTGGAGAAGCTTGTACGGTACATTTGATGCTCTGAGAGCATTTTGGCCAGCCAGACCGGAATCGTGTTCTCAGCTTTTACTTCCATAAGCCACTGCCCCGGCTCCAGCAAGGGTTCGCCATGAACACCGTGCTCCATCTTCAGATCGTACCGGCGGCTGCGAATATTTGTATCGAATGTAATTCTTAGATCGCGATTGTTTTTACAGAACAACGCTTTTCGGTCATAAGACAGATACACCTTGGGCTGCAAATCATAGCGTGTCAGAAAATATTTGATCTCTTCAATCACCTGTTTATTCATGTAATCCTTGAATTCCGGTTCCATACCGGTGGCGACAAAATCATAAGCCTCGTTTAATTTGAGCGACGTTCTTCTTTTATTAACAAGACCAAATACCTTCTTTTTGATTTCCAGATACACCTTCGTATCTTGATTTGGAACACCGTATGCTCTTAAACGAAGCTTCTCTTTGTACTTGGGCTTCGCAAGACTGTTACGAATCAGGGTGTTGTGCTCCGTGTCATAATATAAGTTGGTTATGGAGTAAAACTCATGTTGCTTGTTGAAATCGTCTAGTTCCATGTATTCAAGCAATTGGTTATAAAATTTATAGTAGGCTTCGTTGTCCAACAAATATTTGTTCTCATAACGGTTGAATACCTCAATCGCCATATGTGATCAATCCTTTCTGTTTATCGTTGTCTCGTGTGCTTATGAATGTATCTTAGACCCCAAACCTTTAATGAATCTTAAATGGTTTTACAAATTATTGATTATCTTTTACATTCCCTTAACACAGGTGTAAATCGTAACTGCGGTGAATGTTGTTCTTCCGGCCGCTGTTGTCTGCAGATTTCTTGATTTCAAACTGCTGTTCGCAGTCACTTCTATCTCAACCTTCATTAAGGTTCAATAAAGGTAATCCTGATATAATGACCTCAATAACAAATACTGGTTCTATGTAGGGGATGGCAAAACCATGAGAATATTAATAGTAGAAGACGAGCTTCATCTCGCTGAAGCCTTAACTCAAATATTAAAAAAACATAATTATTCGGTGGATGCAGTCCATGACGGCAGGTCGGGTCTGGATTACGCACTGAGTGGAATCTATGATTTGCTGCTGCTCGACATCATGCTGCCTGAGATGGATGGGGTCAGCGTCCTCAAGACGCTGCGGAAAAAGGGGATACCCACTCCCGTTATCCTGCTTACCGCAAAGGGTGAAATTACAGATATGGTCACTGGGCTGGACTATGGAGCTGACGATTATATCGCCAAACCTTTTTCCTCGGAGATCTTATTGGCAAGAATAAGGGCTGTACTAAGACGTAAAGGCGAGGTGATACCAGATGATGCTTTAAAGTTCGGGGATATTGAACTGAATACATCCAATCTGAAACTTACCGTGGGTGGCAAAGAGATCAAGCTCAATCTAAAGGAATGCGAGCTATTGGAGCTTCTGATCTTGAGGAAACAAGCTGTAACCTCCAAAGAACAAATTATTGAGAAGCTGTGGGGCTTTGATTCAGATGCTGAGCACAATAATGTAGAGGTGTATATTTCTTTTTTGAGAAAAAAACTGACCTTCTTAAATTCGACCGTACGCATTAGTACGATCAGAAACGTAGGGTATGTATTAGAGGTGACGACCTAATGTTCACAAAGCTCAGAAATCGGTTTCTTATTGTTAACTTAGTCACCATCTCGGTGATCATGCTTGTGGCCTTCATCTCCATATATGTAATTACGTACCGGGATGTCCAAAACGATATTCAGATGGATCTTCACAGAATCATGGAAAACTACAAGTCTCCCGGTGGTGACACAGGACGATTAGGCAATACCAAAGGAGGAGCCACGTTACCACGTGTGGATAATAAACGTACGGATAACGGAACACCTCCTCCAGAACGCTCAATCTCATTTATGCTGAAAATAGATACAGCGTCGAACCTTACGGGGAAAGATTCCAAATTTACTATGGACGATGAATTTTATAATACGGCTCTGCAAGAAGCACTAAGCGCCGGTAAAGATACCGGAAGGTTCACCTTGGATAGCAGCAAATGGATCTTCAACATCCAGCATACGAATGATGGGGCGATGCTTGTATTTCTGGACATCACTGCAGAGCAAAAAATCCTCACCAATCTAATCTATACCTTCTCTGTAGTTGGCTCAGTGATGCTGATTATCTTGTACTTCGCTAGCCGCTTTTTTGCTAATCGTTCAATTGCGCCGGTAAAGGAGGCTTTTGAGAAACAGAAACAATTTATTGCGGATGCTTCCCATGAGTTAAAGACGCCGTTGACTATTATTAACACCAATGCGGATGTTCTCCTGTCCAACAGTGATGACACCATTCACAATCAGTCCAAGTGGCTGCACTATATCAAGTCGGAAACAGAAAGAATGACCAGCCTGACCAATGATCTGTTGTACCTGACCGAGATGGACGATTCCAGATCGAGAATGATTTATTCGAAATTCAATCTGAGCGACGTGGTTGAAAATATCATTTTAACGATGGAAGCTGTAATCTTTGAGAAGCATATCTCCCTTGAATATGACATCGAGCCTGATCTGACAGTGCTAGGCAATAGTGAACAGATCAAACAAGTGATTATGATCCTCTTGGACAATGCTGTAAAATATTCGAACCCTAAAGGTTCAGTCACCTTATCCCTTAAAAAACAACATAATGACATGGTGTTAGCGGTCACCAATACGGGGGAGGGCATTGCGCCGGAGCACTTAGCAAGAATATTTGACAGATTCTACCGTACAAATGCTTCCCGGGCGCGTAAACAAGGGGGGTATGGCCTAGGACTGGCGATTGCCAAATCGATTATTGAACAGCATAAGGGAAAAATTTATGCCAAAAGTTTTGTCGGCGAGTCCACCACGTTTTACGTACATCTTTCATAACTACCAAGTAAAAAAGACTCAGACCCTGTTATCTCAAAGGTTTGAGTCTTTTTATTTACTTTACACTTCGCCCCAATAAATTTCGGTATTATAATCAAAAAACACTTGCCCACCCTGATTATTTCGTTCAAAAATATTCCGCAGCTCAGCCATCATATTCTCATAGCTTGGATCTCCGGGGACCGGAGTGTAGGAAGACGATCGAAGCCGCCCGCTTAATCCCTCCAAATCAAATACCTGCTGATTGCTAAAATGCGCTACTTGCATCTGTCCTTTCTTGAAAAAGGAACTAAGGATCTCAGGGGTAATGTTCTTATGATTAACTTGAGTGTAGTTCGTCCCGAAGGTCTGCAGCAGCTGCTCATATTCCTCCAGAAATGGGGTACCGTAAGTAAGCCGGGAGTTCCATATCAGAATAACTTTTCCACCCGGTTTTAGAATCCGCTTGAATTCCAATTGCGTTGCGTCCCTATCAAACCAATGAAACGCTTGGGCGCATACGATAAAGTCCATGGACTGATCGGATAATTCTGTATGTTCAGCAGACCCCGGCGATACAGAGAAATGGTTATCCTTTGCGAAATTCTCTTCCGCAGCTCTACGCATTTCCGGATTGGGTTCAACGGCAGTCACACGACTCCCGCGCTCCAGAAGTAATGCTGAGAATATTCCTGTTCCTGCACCAATATCAGCAATATCACAATTGGGTTGGAGCCCAATAGTATTGTACAAATAATCAATGGCTTCTCCAGGATAGCTCGGCCGATATTTTACATACGAATCCACCCGATTAGAAAATATTTCTTTGCTATTCATCCTTCGTCTCCTCCTAAGCGCTCAGGTTCATAATCACTTAATTTACCTTGGTAAACCAAACGCAGCCGATCACTTTGGCGAAAATCATCCGGAGTAACGAGTGCGGGCAGCTTATCCCATAACTTAATGCCCGACCGCTCTAGAATTTCCGCTACAAATTGCGAACAAAAATAAGAGTTGCTGAATTCGACAGGCTCCTTCAGGGCAATGCCAATTACGCCGAGAATATTATAGAGATACTTTTGACGGCTTCGGATAAAGACTTGCAAGACCCGCTCCATTTTCTCCACTTCGCGGGCTGTAACTTGAAGTTCATATAGGACACATGTTGTATTAGGGTATTTGCTGAACGTACCTGTCTTAATATCCTCCTTCACAAACCCTCCATTCAGGGGGTTGCTCGGATGCTTTCTGCCAAAGCTATACAGCTCGGAAAGCTCCCGATTAAAGGAGATCGAGGCATGATTATAGGGTGCTTTTGTATAGCCTTGAATGAGCTTCGTAAAAAGCGTCCCGGTATTCGTCAGTAATATAAAGACCGATGGATCTGCTGCCATTTACAATTTTCCCCTTATCAAGTTTGAGCGTTTCCTTCATAATAACATATGAACCCATTAATGGAATCTACTCTAGGACAAGTTGGTGATCAGTTATCGACCGCTCTTTATTAACTATAATTCTTATCTTTGCGGCCTTATCGGCCATTCACTTGATGTATGTAGTTATAGGGAAGCTACAACCAAATAAGGATTATACGGGCATTGGCTTTCGTATCAAGACGTGGTGGGGAATGCTTTTTATCTTTTGCCTAGCTACCCTATTTAATCCCGTCGTCTCTCTGCTGTCTCTCATGGTGCTCTGCTTCTTTGCACTGAAAGAGTATTTCTCTATGATGAAATCACGAAAATCCGACCGCAGGCTATTTCTGTGGGCTTACTTATCCATCCCGTTGCAGTTCTACTGGATTTATATCGAGTGGTACGGAATGTTTATTGTCTTCATCCCGGTTTATGTATTCTTGCTCCTACCGCTGCCCAGAATGATTAATAAAGGCACGGTTGGTTTTATGCGTAGTGTCAGCTCCACCCAATGGGGGCTTATGCTGATGGTATTCGGACTTAGTCACTTAGCCTACTTTCAATTTGCTACACCGGAGTATGGGGCGGGGCTTGTGCTTTTTCTAGTAGTGCTAACGCAGCTCAATGATGTGGTCCACTATCTCGCATCACTTTATGTAGGGAAGCGGAAAATAGTTCCCACCGCCAATCCGTATTTGACTTGGGAGGGTTTCGCTTTCGCATTTGTCATCACAACAGGAGTTTCCTACCTAATCTATCCCTACCTGACACCGCTCAACCCAATCTTCGGGTTACTGTCAGGCATGTTGATCAGCTTGAGCGGCTTCTTTGGCAGTTTAACGGTTTCCGTGTTAAAGCGGGATCTGCTAATCGGCGATGGCGATAAATTCGTGGCATTGAAGCAAAGCCATTTAAGCCGGATCGATAGCTTAACCTACACTTCACCGGTCTTTTTTCATGTCATTCGTTATTTTTTCGACTTCATGTAGATCATCTGATGGGGAGCTTGAATCAGCCCTTCCATGAATGATTATGCAGTATCTTCACCATTTGTTCTTGCTGGCTGGCGAACTGCTTATATCGATGTCCGTTGGCGCCCGAGGGATGGGGAAATCCCCATAAGCAGCGTTGTTTATCAAGCTCACCTGCGGACACAAGGAGTTGAAGTATACTTTCCACTGTTTTTCCTAAGGGAATAATTAAGGCCCGGCTCAGTATGTTCAGCTCCTCACGCAAGGAAGATAATGCCTGCGCCCTGAGGAATGAATTTGAAAGTAGCTTGGGCTGGGCCCCACTATAATTTTTCTTATCCACGAACACGGGAAAATGTAATAAAGAGCTGGTGTGCAGGATCGTCTGCTGCTGCTGAAATAGTTCTTCACAAGAGGTTAGGTTCAAGTGTTGATGCAGTTTAAGTGTATCTAACATATGAATTAACGTGTTCCGCATGGAGCCTGCGAATCTCGCCGCTTCCTTCGCTGTCCTACATACCTCTTCATCTGACAAACCAGCCTCCAGACCTATGATCGCTTCTTGTATCGCTATACCCATTTGTGTGAACCCGGGCGTTAACCCTATAATGATCACCTTAGCAGAAGGATTAATGTACTCATTATGGGGGGCATAATACATTTCCACCTTGCCATTACGCTCCATTAGAAGCTTATCCACCTGCAGATCCTGTTTAGTTAGCACTGTACCCTTCGGGAGTGAGAGGATCGCCGATTTATACTGTTGCAGATAGGTAGAGAGGAGCATATCATCTGCCTCACAGGTCTCTATTTGTTATCGAACCACTCACCAGTCGGCCTTCGTACCAGACGGCTTGGCGCTGCGCTCTTCGGGCTACTGCTTCAGCCGAACAGCTGGCATGCAGCAGCACAAAGCTAGCAGTGTCGCCAACCTTTGGCCATACCTGCTCGCCTTTTGGATCAAGGGGTGTTAATCCTCCTGTTATAAATCTGAGAGATTGAGATAATGCCAATTCATCATTGCAGCCGTACAACTCCGCGTAACGCCCTGCCTTCTCCAGTTGATCTCCATTTCCAAAAGGGGACCAGTGATCGGTAAGGCTATCTGTTGCCAGCTTCACTTTTACCCCTTGGCTGTGCAGCATCGGAAGTGGCATCATCATTCTTCCAATAGGCACTGTGGATGCAATAGTCATACCCAGTGATGCCATCCGTTTAGCTACCTCTTCTGCCTCTTGCTGCTGAGCTCCTGCGAACCAGAACGCATGACTGACCGTGACCTTTCCTTGCAAGCCAGCTTCTTCCGTCAGATCAGCTAACCGCGTCAGTGTTTTCTTTCCCGCTTCTTTTCCATCATGTAAATGAATATCAATGCCGGCATTACTCATCACTGCTAATTCCACCATCGTCTGAAGTGACTTCTCGATATCTCCATCCACCGTATAAGGATCTACTCCGCCTACAAAGGTTGCTCCCTCTGCCAGAGACTGTTTTACCAGCTGTACAGAATCCGAGCGCAGCAGGCCATGTTGCGGAAACGCCACAATTTCAGATGAAATTTTACCCGCGAATGCATTTAATGCTTGTACAGTCGCTTCTAATCGTTGCAAGCCGCTGACAGGCTCAATATTGCAATGGCTGCGCACATGTGTGGCACCAAACCCCTGAATAAGCGTCAGGATGCTCTCTGCTTGTTGTCTCGCCATGGGCAGCAGCTTAGGCAATAATACCTTCTCTTCCTCAATCCGATCGAAAACACTGGACGCAGGCTTTACCGCTCTCCAAGGTCCATCGAAATATGTTTTATCTAAATGGATATGTGCTTCTTCGAAAGAAGGCAGCATCAACAACTCTTTACAGTCGTATTTCGGGAGCTGGCTCTGAAGCTCGATGTCTGCTCCAACAACTTCTGAAATCTTATCCCCGTCAATGCGGAGATGACAAACCTTCGTATTCGTACCCGCTACTTGCCCATCCTCAATAACATAACCTTGTTCTAATCTTATATTGGTTAACCAATAAGAAGCATTCAACATGCTACCCCATCCTTTTCTCAACAATTTATATAGGTACGGACCGCTTTACTCTAAATGTTACCATAGCCCTTGCCATATAAAAAATGATTGAGAAATTTCAATAGCTACAGATCAATCTGACCCCTATGTTTGACTCTGGATCTAGCTTCTCTACTATAACTAACTTCCTTGTTCAGCAGTTCATCCATCCGCAGACACTTCAGACCCTTTTTATCCATTTCTTTTAAGACTTCTTCTAATCCAGTGATCATATTCAAGGGCGCTTCTTCATCTGCCCACGGTGTATCTCCGCTGTCGTGTAGAACAATGATTGAGCCTGGTTTTATTTTTTTTATTAAGGCATCCTTTAATTGTTCTGCACTCAGTGACGCTTTCCAATCTCCGACCATAACAGACCACAATACGATTCGATAAGATTCTCTTAGCAAAAAGAAATCCCCTAGATTGAGAAGCCCCCAAGGTGGGCGGTAAAAGATAGGCCGCTCTCCTGTAATTCGCTCAACAATGTCTGCTGTGCGATCTACTTGCTTCCGTCTATTGGTCCAGGGGAACTGGATCCAGTTGGGTGTATGAGTATAATTATGAATGCCGATTTGGTGCCCTTCTCTGTGCATACGCTCGATCAGTTCCGGATATTTCTGCGCTTTTTTGCCCAATACGAAGAAGGTCGCCTTTATGCCATGCTCTTTTAATAGATCTAGAAGTTCAGGTGTATAACAAGGATCCGGACCGTCATCGAACGTAAACGCAATTTCTTTCTCTGCACCTACCTCCGAGTGAACCCCCCATCCCAATATTCGGGTAAGCGCAAAAGGAACGATCATATAAAGAACAATCACATCCACTGCTAAAATTATGAAGGCCCACATTAGGAAGCCGCCTCTGTCTTACGCGGGGCAAACCGCGCTTTCAAGGACTGCTTGCTAAGCACAAGCATCATGGGAGATAACTTCTCTGTGCTGTCCTCTACACGATGTTTCCCTTCCGGATGCAGCATGCGAAGTAAAAAACGAAGGTATATCCCGAACCAGTGCCGCTGCCATTTGGACTTGATAGGACGCTGCTCAAACCCTATTCCATGAATAATCCCCCGGTGAAGCAGTGTAATCCCGGTTAGCGCGTTTACTTTGCTTAGTTCCGGATTGCTGTCTAGATCACGACTGATCTCCTTCATAGCCTCGCGAAGCATGCGTGCCGTACGAATTCCGGCCCGATCTGCGCCAAGCGTACGTGTCAGCTGCACAATCTGGCGATTGTCCAAATGAAGCTCACCCACCCAATCTCCCGGAAGTATCCGTTGCCCATCTTGGCAGACCAAACTTTCTCCGTGATATTTCAACACTACCAACTTACATATCCCATATCTACGCACGGACTGACTACGAAATTTGGTGATGACAGCAAATATGTTCTCCCACATCATCCAAAGGGATTGTGAGAATAATTTTATAAATGGAACTGAGGTTACCATCATTTTTCCTTCTTTCCTGTTTAAATTTATCTTCTAGCAAAATCCTTCACTAAACGCCGCGTATACCTGCCGATCATCTTTACCAGACTGTTTCCGAGATAAGCACCTATCCATAGAGACACTGCACCTAACAACATGAAGAAAAGTGAGATGTTGAATGTTTTATTTTCAATCCCAAATAGCGATATAGAGGACACATCTAATAAATACAGGACAGGTGACAACAAGAGAATAATAGGGGTCAAGTAAAAAAGAGTGGCACAAATGAGACTGACCATGCCGATTCCAAACTGCAACATCAACCCTAAAATCGCTCTCCAGTTATGTTCATCCAGAAACTCTGCCTTAACCCTTTCCCACAAGCTGCCTTCTTCTTGAGATCGGGTTGGAAGCGTGCGAACCGAGATATCCGTATAGACTTTAGTTCGAATTCGCTCATGCTGTAAAAAAGTCTCGGTAGAACGCAAAACATAATAAAGGATCGGGATCCCCACTAAGGTGAAGGACATCGAAACTCCAAAGGTAATGCCCACCAAATAAAAACAAAAGTAAAATAGCCCTGTGGCAAAAGTAATTAATAAGAAACAAAAATTCCTCACATGTTTTCGGATTATTTGATTCATGTTTTTCTCTCCCTCTCTGCAATAAAAATTGTTCATTTCTAAGTAACTCCTATGCTAGTGCTTTTGGTGTAAAATCGACCAGTGCCATAATGTCATATGACAAAAAAAACACCCTACTGCCTACTCCCACAAGGGAAAGCAAACAATAAGGTGCTCATCAATTTCAAATACTTCGGTCAGGATTAATCCGAAATGCCAAAAGCCTTCTCGACTGCCTCCTCACGGTTTCGTACCCCGAGCTTGGCATAGATGGTGGACGCGTAATTCCTCACCGTTCCATCGGACAGATATAGTTTAGCGGCAATAGTTTTATAACGCATTCCCTTCGAGAGGCATTCTAGAATCTCCAGCTCACGCGGAGTCAGTCCATATTCATTACTCTTCTCTGTCGGTGGCGCCTCTGAAGCTGGATGCATCTCATAGTGATCAATTAGTACATTCGTAATATCGGGTGTAATCATCTTTACGCCCCGATGTACGAGACGTATTCCTTCGAACAGCTCCTGCGGCTCGGTAGACTTTAACAAGTAGCCATCTGCCCCGTTTTGCAGTGCTTCGACTGCCATATCTGCTTCTTGAAAAGTAGTCAGGATCAACACTCGTACCCCTGGCCACTTTTGCTTAATAAGCTTGGTCGCTTCCGCACCGTCCATGCCCGGCATATTTAAGTCCATCAGCACCACGTGAGGTTGTTCCTGCTCGCAGAAGCTTATCGCTTGTTCACCATTCTCAGCTAACCCATTGATCACAAAATCCGGCTCCTGCTCTAGGATAATTCGCAGACTATCCCGGATATAGGGTTGATCATCTACCAGCAATAAACGAATCGTTTCCTCCTGTATCTCTTCAAGCCTTGGTAAACTGCAGGTCACTAAGGTCCCTTCCCCTGGCTTAGAGTAGAAATACACTTGTCCTTGCAAGTTGGAGGCACGCTCCTTCATCGCATTCACACCAAATCCTGCTTTTAAATCTTCAGTGCCTAATCCATTATCCTGCACATCCAGCCGAATCAGCTTCTCTTCATAATGTAAGCTGATGACAATTTCACTGGCTTGACCATGACGTACAGCGTTGGTTATCGACTCCTGCAAACATCTGTATAATGTCATTTGGGCCTGCTTAGATACTGTATACGGCTCTCCGAATGTTCTTAAGCGAATCTTAACCTTGGAGAAGGTCTGGAAATCATCCACTAATTTCTGTAGGGACTGCATTAGCGTCAATGAATCCTCCGAAGCGCCCACATGGTGCAAATATCGCCGAACATCATCCAAGCCATTGCGGGTTAACTTTAACAAGGCATCTATTTTGTGCTCCCCTTCAGAAGTATTCACCTCCGAACGTAAAGTCTCTAGCCCCATAATAATTGAAGTATAAGAATGCCCCACCGTATCATGCAGATCTTTGGATAAACGATCTCGTTCTTCCAGAAGTGTCATACGTTCAACTTGCGAGATGTACTGCTCTAAAACAGCATTTTGCTCCTTAATAATTCTGCCCTGCTTGTGATTCACCACCAGTAAATGAAAAGCGAACCCAAGCGTATACACCAAACCCATGTTAACAATCATCGATACAGCATCCATTTGTTGTGACAATCTAGATAACATAATTGGAATCAAAATGACCGTGATCGGAGCTGTCCAACGATAGGACTTCTGTGCACTATTGCTGGCGATCATAAAAGCGATAGGCAGAAAAGTTACGTACGATTCAGGAAACAAAGCAGCCAAATATAAACAAAGCCCACCCGAAAAAAGGATCTCCGCTATCAGATAATACTTGTAATGCAGCTGCAAACAAAACCAAGGCACAGAAAAAGAGACCACGCCCCAAACAAACGCGATCCAGAAAGGAATCGTAAAATCCTCCGAAAGATAACACATGGTGACCAAAAAAGAAGTAGAAAAACAAATCCGAAACAGGAGGACGAGCCAATCGTACCAGAACCACTGTTTGACCAGATTAAACAAGGCATTTCCCCCTATATACTCTGCTGACTTAATCTTTATTATAGTGTAACCCCTTAAGGGCTCACTAGTTACAAAAAGTCATGAGTTGAGATGACATTTTTACTAATGGTGTAATTAGTGAATAGGTACCCTTGTATACTTAGCATTAACGTAAAAAAGATGCCAACCCATTTAGGGAGGCATCCTTGATCAATCATATTCTTTAATACCAAGACTTAAAACTTAATTCTTGAAAATCCTTTGTCTGTCTTTACATATCCCACGCTATTCCCCACATAATTGAAATTAAAATCATCCTTCAGCCTGAAAGTATAATCTACTGCGAGCGTTTTAGGATTTAAAATATATGTTGCAGAACCAGGAAAGCTAAGCTCAATATTACCATCCTGTAATTGATACAACGAAACAAAAAATTCCGTCTCATCTTGTAGGGCTACTGACTTAACCAATCCTTTTACATTATATAAGGACAGCTTCCCATTGGCATAAATCCCATATACCTCTCCCAGGGATGATATGACAGCATTACCTGCGACATCTCTACCCCACAGCAATTTACCTTTAGAGTCAAAACCAAATAGTCGGTTCCCTGTTTTGGGAAGATTAGCCCGAATTAGTACGGTTCCATCGGTGAGCACCTCGTTGTAATCGACTTCTGTATACGAATCCGCAGGCAACTGGTATGTAAATACTGAATTTAGCGAAGAATCAAGAGCCTGGATTCGCGAGCCTTTCCCACTTCCGTAATTTGTTTGAATGAGGATACGATTCCCTTTCCCTGCTACCGTCCCTTTGTAAGTTACGTTTTTTATTTTAGTTCCATTTTTATTAATTAAGGTTAGGGACCCAGAATAATTACCGGAACCATCAAACTGTCCTCGGGATGCAAAGACTAAATTGCCGTTATCAAGTCTATACAAGTATCCCTCTGCTTGAGATAAATTCACCTTCCATTTCCGTTTCCCGTCAGCTCCCACCGCGTAGATTTGAGTTGCGTCAGGAGAAAGATTATCTGTAAAAGTTATGTATACCGTTCCATCTGGTGACACTAAATATTCTTTGGATTCACGAAACATCGATGTACCAGGGTCTGCAAAATTAACCGACCACTTCAGCTTTCCAGTCTGTGTGTCATATGATTTCAGCGTATCCACTAACCATATCTTAGTTTGAGTAGCATGCTCTTCTTTGGTGTGTAGATACACTGTGTTTAATTTAGTAACCTCCATAGGATTGCCTTCCACACTCTCCAGCTCTCCCACAACATTCAGCTGACTCCATTGGGCATTCGGTAATCTGGTTACTGCTGCTGCAGCTTCTACAGTGCCAGAGGTCACCGTACTTGTAGTCATCAACAAGAGAGCAACCAACCCTGTAAATATTCCTTTTTTCAAAAATATCAACCTTTCTTTCCATATATAGTATGTATTCTGTTACTTTACTACCTTTTCTAAGGGACAACAAGATTATATTAAGCAGCTTTTTAAATCAAGACACAGACTGTATGATAGTACATATTATTTGTCCATAAAATTGTAGTAAACCAATTGAACCAATAGGACAGCCAATTCTATAAAGTATGAACACTATCGGAGGAATAATAAACTATGTTAGCCGCACTACTTCATGGCATTGCACTGGCCTTTGGATTAATTCTTCCACTTGGCGCACAAAATGTCTTTGTATTTAACCAAGGGGCCTCGCAGCCACATTTTAAAAAAGCCATTCCCGTTATTGTTACAGCCGCTTTATGCGATACCCTGCTTATTCTATTAGCCGTATTAGGTGTTTCAGTCCTTGTGTTTGCCATCCCCGTTCTGCAGACCGCTTTATTTGCTGTAGGACTTTTATTTCTTTTGTATATGGGATGGTCTATCTGGAAAAGTACACCTACATCGTCAGCGCAAGACGCAACCCCTCTATCCTCTAAAAAACAAATCCTGTTCGCGCTGTCCGTTTCTTTATTAAATCCTCATGCGATCTTGGATACTATCGGCGTTATTGGCACTAGCTCGCTTAGTTACACAGGCGTAGACAAAGTTGTATTTGCTGGCGCGACTATCCTAGTGTCATGGATTTGGTTCTTTGGGCTGGCTGTAGCCGGAAAAACCGTAGGACAAATCGACTCAAGTGGCAAAATCATGCGGATTATTAATAAGATCTCCGCGATCATTATTTGGATCGTTGCTGCTTATATTGCCTTCAAGCTTTTTTAAGTGGAGGAAAAAGAATGCTGTACACCAATTTGCCGTATAATTATGTCCAATTTACACCATAATGTACTAGAATTTTGACTTACGGCGCAGAATGAGGTACATTACAATTTGGACGAACAATTAACAAACCAAAATACTATAATGTTCGCATTTAGAGGTGTAAATTATGAAAGAAGTATTCGATTATGAAGATATTCAATTAATTCCTGCAAAATGTATCGTAAACAGCCGTTCGGAGTGTGATACATCAGTCACCCTCGGTGGGCATAAATTTAGATTGCCGGTGGTACCTGCCAACATGCAAACCATCATTGATGAGAAGATCGCTATCTCCTTGGCGCAAAATGGCTATTTCTACATTATGCATCGTTTTGAACCGGAGAAACGTACGTCTTTCATCAAAGACATGCACTCCCGTGAATTAATCGCATCCATCAGCGTCGGAGTTAAAGAAGAAGAGTATGATTTCGTCGAACAATTATCCAAAGAACAGCTGGTTCCGGAATTCATTACAATTGATATTGCACACGGCCATTCCGAAGCAGTTATTCGGATGATCAAACATATTAAACAATACCTGCCTGCTAGTTTTGTTATTGCAGGAAATGTAGGAACACCTGAAGGCGTTAGAGAATTAGAAAACGCTGGAGCTGATGCTACTAAAGTTGGGATTGGACCAGGGAAAGTATGTATCACTAAGATCAAAACTGGATTCGGTACAGGCGGCTGGCAGTTAGCTGCACTACGCTTGTGTGCCAAGGCTGCAAGCAAGCCAATTATTGCCGATGGTGGCATTCGCACACACGGTGATATTGCTAAATCCGTACGATTTGGCGCTTCTATGGTCATGATTGGTTCACTATTTGCCGGTCATGAAGAATCTCCGGGTGAAACCATTGAAATCGCTGGGAAGCTCTATAAAGAATACTTTGGCTCCGCTTCAGAATACCAAAAAGGTGAAAAGAAGAACGTCGAAGGTAAAAAAATTGCGGTTGAGCATAAAGGGGCTTTAGCAGAAACCCTAAGAGAAATGGAGCAGGATCTTCAATCCTCCATCTCTTATGCAGGTGGCAATAAATTAGAGGCTATCCGTAATGTGGATTACGTTATCGTTAAGAACTCCATTTTTAATGGAGATAAAGTCTATTAATTGAATACACAGGTGGGCAGGATGACTTAGGTCAATCTTGCTCACCTTTTTTTATGGGAACGAGTTCCACTGGCCTACTTTGGGGTAATGGTAAGAATAAACTTCTACTAGATCACAATAGAGAGGATTATCCTTATGCGGCAAGCTATGATTATTATTAACCCCTCATCCGGCAAAGAGGAAGCCAGCCAATATGTCAGATATGCAACAAGAGTTCTAAGTGATAAAGACTACTCCGTTACGATCAAGGAGACGGCAAAAGAACTAGACGCCACTCGTTATTCCATCACTGCTTGTGAGGAAGGTTATGATCTGGTGATCTCCATCGGCGGGGATGGCACGCTTCACGAGACCATTAATGGTCTTATCGATCAGGAACACCACCCAAAGTTAGGTGTGGTTCCTTTAGGAACGGCTAATGATTTCGCCCGTGCATTACAAATTCCACTGAATCCCGAAATAGCCATTCAAACCCTTGCCTCCTCAAATTTAAAAACAGTAGATATCGGTCGCTTAAATGACCGCCTATTCGGCAACGTGGTTGCTGTAGGTTCAATTGCCGGAGCATTATCCTCTGTATCCTCCGAAGATAAAACCAAACTCGGCTCATTGGCATACTTGAAAGAAGGTCTTAAACAACTTACAAGCCCTACAGCCCACCCCCTTGTCATTCACCATGATGAACAAATATGGCAAGGAGACTCCTTACTCTTTCTCGCCGTATTAACCAACTCAGTCGGCGGGTTCGAGAATCTAATACCGGATGCTGCGGTTGACGACGGTCTGCTTCATTGTTTTATTATTTTGGACCTCAGTATATTCAATACCATTACAGCCAGTATATCTTTACTGCTGGGTACCCTTAAGGATCATAAAGACGTTGTCTATTTCACAGCCCACAATGTAAGTGTAAGCTCTCCAGAAACCGTAAGAACCAATGTAGATGGCGAAGAAGGTCCAACTTTGCCTATTACGCTAAGTGTTCTCCCTCGTCATATCCAAGTCATTGTGCCAGAAGTGGACTAACAAACAAAAAGCAGTCCGGAACTCAAAAAGTTCCAGACTGCCCTTAATTTATGGACGCCCCGATCCATATCTTACTAATCAAATGACTAAGAAGTTATTTCTATTCCACTACAATAAATTTTTTGCCTAATAACCACATTCCGCCGCTAATCCCTAAGAAATAAATAGGCATCGTCAGTAATGAACCATTATGGAGAGCGCTCATTCCCCACGTCGCCAAGCTAACAAGCAAATAATAGCCCAAGCTGAATATCGCACCTGCTGTTCCTACAACATCCTGAAATTGAACAAGAGCAAGACTTAGACAATTAGGTAAAGCAATCCCTGCACCCATTAATAGGACAAACAGTGTTATTAGAATACATACGATCACTATCATATCCGGCAGCGAGTCAAGACTGCTTGCGATTGTTAATAGCAAGGCTCCGCTCGCCATTACTAGACAGCCGATATGGATTATTTTTTCTGGGGCATAGAGGGTTAATAATCTTTTGGAGATCATTGCGCCTACAATCGACGCCAAAGCCACAATAATGCCGAGAAAACCATAGACTCCTGGCGAAATCTGAAAGTGTTCAATAAATATAAAAGGAGCTTCAGCATAATAGCTGAACAAGATTCCGTTAATGCCTCCAATTAGTAACCCAAACACCAATACACGTGGCAATGCGAGCATTTTTTTGACTATAGGCAGAATAGCCACCTTTTTTCTCATGGAAACATCAGTGGTTTCTGGCAGCTTCCAAAAAGCATACATAAATAACAACACACTCATCATTACTAATGTAAAGAAAACCGCTCGAAAACCAAAAGCTTGATCCACCCATCCGCCAATTAACGGACCTACTGCGGGAGTAAAAGCAATGACCGCCGAGATTTGGGCAAACATAACATGCCGTTTATTCCCGGAGACACTCTCACGAAGAATGGTTTGGGTAATAATCGAACCTGTTGCTGCTCCAAACGCTTGTATAAACCGACTGACTAACAGCAGATGAATGGATTCTGAGTAAAAACACATCAAGCTTCCCATACCGTATACAAGAAGTCCAGCCAGCATGGCAGATCTCCGCCCGATGAAGTCAGACAACCAACCCCAGCTAAAAACTCCTAAAGCAAATCCAATAAAATATATACTTAACGTTAACTGTACAGAACTATTGGTGGCCCCAAGTGCTACTGCGATATCCGGTAACGATGGGGTGTAAATCGTCTCACTAATTTGCGGAAAAGCCACAAGAACAATCATTAAAAGTAACGATGGTGCTGCATATTTTTTCATCTTATTTTCGCCCTCCTACAAGCTTATATCCTCGAACAACTACAAGAATATGAGCCTAGCTAGGGAAATGGGGGCATCATTATAGCAAGACGACTATAGATCATCATGTTAGAAAATCACCTTTCATTGTTATGCTTTCATGGTTTTATAGGAGGGCTTACCCGAAAGATATCGGGCAAAGATTTGAGTTTCAATTATTCAACCAAAACATCATTATACACGGTAATAGAAAAGCTCTCAAACGAATCGCTTCGCCTGAGAGCTTATTTAGGTTAGGAATTTTGTTCTGATAATCCATGTATAGTTACGCCAACAGCGCTGGATTTCTTTTTGTCCTGAGAAGCATGTAGCTTTACCATCACAAATCTTGCAAACGGCTGTATCAATATACTTTCAGCGAACAGTGCAATCAGGAAATTTCTTGGCCAATTGGCTAAGAAGTGATTAAACGTTTGAGAACTCAACCCATTTCCGATAATGTCTCCAATAAACGTCATACAAAATGACATTCCTAGTACGGTGAACAAGATACGGAATAGGATTTTGGCGTTGAAGCTATCTGTTGGTTGTGTGAATGTAGCTGTCAGCTTTTCGGCAATACGGCCAATAACAACAGGCTCAATAATCATGACAATTACCCAAATGATCGGAAACACTTTAAGAATCGTTAAGGCAACCTCACCATTAAATTCTCCAACCCCTAAAATGATATTTATTGAGGACATAAACAGTACCGTCAGTGTACAAATGATTGCACCATATAATGCCCCCTCCTTGCCGTTTCTTGGTAATCTTGCTTCTTGATTCATGATGTACTTCCTTTCAAAATTGTCGGTAATAGTTTGGCGATAGTTTTTAAGGGAGTTGTGGATTTTTGCGTTAGGCACAACATCATCGCGCCTTCGATCGAAGCCGTCATCCACAATGCCATCTCGGAGGCTGATTCCTGCGAATAACCTTCAGTTACAAGCTTATCGCAGTAAATTCGTTCCATGTTCTCATAGAGCAAGCTACATGCCTGGCGAACAGGTTCACTCACCGTAGCCATTTCACTGACAATACTGCTAAAGGTATATCCGGTAATCGTGCCCTCGGTTTCTAAGTTGTGAATCAACTTGTCGATCATGGATTGTATAGCTTCTAACGTCGATGGATGCTTTTTAAAAATATCCTCAATATCTATCGTAATTGCTTCATTTAAGCCCTTTAAACAAGCAATTAATAGTTCTTCTTTTCCATTTGGAAAATGATGATAAAGCGCTCCTTTGGTCACATTACAGGCTTTTAAAATTTCATTCACGCCTACATTTTTATATCCTTTTTGCTGAAAAAGAAGTGTCGCCGTCTCAATCATTAGCGATTTTGTATCCACAATAACGTACTCCCCCTAACATACCAACCGGTCTGTTTGTTATTATAACAATATAAAAATGATTAATGTAAGTCTTTTTTGCTTTTTTTCAAAAAATATTTCATTATTTTCATTTATAACTGAAAACAGGATATGATCTAGTAAGTCTAGAAGTTAATGTGGAGTTCAAAACATAATTGTCGTTATGAATAAAAAAGAATAGGGTGTATATATGAAAAAAAACGCCTTAGTAATTATGCTGATAAGCTTGATTACTTTAATCTTTATCGCAGCTTGTAATGGTAATCAGAAAAAAGATGACTTTTTGACGCCATACCTTACTCAAGAAAATAAATCTTTTTCAATCCTAATTTTATCGGAGAACGATCGTTTTTTTGAGCAAACTAAAGAGCTTGAGGATATTTACAAGGAAAATATGACTTCTATCAGCAAAGCAGGTGTTATCAAAAAAGATTCGAAAGAGGGGGGCCGCTTAAAAGAGGATTTGAAGATCAACACTTACCCTTCATATATCCTATTGGACAATAAAAAAGTGCTGCTTATAAGCGAAAATATTGAGCAGTTTAAAACAGAGTCAAAACAAATCATAGAAGAAATTCTCAACAAATAATGCATAGACATTTAAGTGCCTACAGCAAAAAGGGCTCAGTTTCCTGAGCCCGCAAATACTTACCCTACTATGTTTTTATATCTGAAGAATTGTCCCAACACTCCACGTTTTCCAGACCCTCTATGCTATCTTTATAAAAGACAGGGTCCTTCCCTGCGCGCTTCTGGCGCTTATAATCCTGCAGGGTTGCAAAGGCCACTTTAGATAACAAAAGGATAGCGATCAAATTCACGATGACCATGAAGCCCATAAATAAATCAGCCAAGTCCCATACCAATTGAACCTTAGCTACGGAGCCAAAAATAATCATCGCCAAGACGCTGTATCTATAGAATAGTAATACTTTTTTATTGGAGTTCAAAAATTCTATATTGGTCTCACCATAATAATAATTTCCGATTAACGTACTGAAAGCAAACAACAAAATCATGATCGCTAGGGATCCAGAAGCCCACGAACCAATATGTTCGCTTAATGCCGCTTGTGTCAGCTTAATTCCATCCAGCCCTGGCTGTTTATACGCATCGGATAACAAGATAATAAAAGCAGTACTCGAACAAATAAGTAACGTGTCTGTAAGTACACCCAGCGCTTGCATCAGCCCTTGTTTCACCGGATGACTAGTTGTTGCAGTTGCCGCAGCATTCGGAGCACTACCCATTCCCGCTTCATTGGAGAATAGTCCCCGTTTCACCCCTTGCAGAATAACTGCCCCAAAAGATCCCCCCGCGATTTGTTCAAATCCGAAAGCACTTTTCACAATAAGCGCCAGAATCGCTGGTATTTCCGTAATATTAATTAACATAATAATAACAGCAGCCCCAATATAGATCCCTGCCATAACCACTACAATATACTCGGACATTCTAGCAATACGTTTAACCCCACCAAAGATAACAGCCGCAAAAGCAGCAGCGACTAGAAGTCCAAGAATCACCCGATTAGTGCCAAATGAATTCTCAAAGGCCACTGTAATCGTATTGGATTGAACTGCATTAAATACAAGACCAAAGGATAACGTGATCAAAACCGCAAATACCGCGCCCATCCAGCGTTTTTTCAGGCCTTGCTCCATATAATAGGCGGGACCCCCACGAAATCCAGTCTTGTCCTTCACTTTATACACCTGTGCCAGAGTACTTTCAATAAATCCGGACGCTGATCCAATAATAGCTATGACCCACATCCAAAAAACAGCCCCTGGTCCACCTATTGCGATAGCAATTGCGATCCCTGTAATATTCCCTGTCCCAACCCTTGCTGCCATACTGATACAGAAAGCCTGAAACGACGAAATGGAATCTTTTGACCTTTCATTGGACTCTTTAAGAACCCTAAACATTTCTTTAAACATGCTAAACTGAACAAACTTCGATCGAATGGTGAAATAAATTCCACAAACAATAAGCAGAACTACCAAAATTTTCGACCAAAGAAAGTCATTTGTTGCGCTAATCATACTATCTAACATCTGTTGCATGTAAATCCGCCTCTCCATTGTGTCGATACCCAGTTGCTGAACCTTTAGTTACATAGTATTTTCAAATATAACAGCCCTTATTTCAAAAGCCAACAAAAAAAATTAGCCAGCAACACCATACCTTACACCGGTGTGAGAGCTATTTCTCCATCTTCATCTGAGCTCACAAGCTGCTTTAGAATAATCTAGGTATTATAAAAAAATGAAAAAGCATCCGGTGGAAGAAATGTATGACTACAATGTATGCGCGTATTTATATCGTGGAGAACATTTGGTTTGATTTGATTTCAGGACGAACGAGGAACGAAGCTATAACATCAGCAGCACAACTAGTGCCCTTATTAGCCGCAAAAGATATTGAAGAAATGGCTGTCCTCTATCATGAGCTAGCCAGCAAAAATAAAATCGTTCTGGCTAGTCAAAAAGATAAGGATCCCACCGTTGTTTTGGACCATCCAACTATGGGATCGCTTGAGACATCCATTTCCGGGGTTATCTCGAATAATCATAGAGCAGATATTTTCGAGGTATTAATTAGCCACAGCTTTAAAATATTGGTACACCTGATTTAACTTCTTATCATGTTTCCCTTTTGGACTCTCCATATTCCCAAATTCGAAAAACTTCACTTTCTTGATGCCACAATATTGAAATAGTGCTTTTCTCATCAGCACTTTATGGGAATTATTCAGCCAATATAAAGGATAAAGGGTCGGCCCCTTCATGCTGGAAATGCAAACCACAGACTTTCCTTTCAGCAGCCCTTCGGGGATGAGACCACCCTTTTCTCTGTAAGCGAAATTAGAAGCAAACATTTGGTCAATATAACCGAGCAACATCGCGGGAGGACGTCCCCACCAGATTGGATACACAAACACAATTTTATCGGCCTGACGAATCTGCTCCCGATACTTCTCTAGCTTGGGATCGATATGCATGTCTCTTCTACGTTTATTTTCATTAAAGACCAGCACAGGATCAAATTGCTCTTCGTAAAGATCAAGGACCTCTATCTTCGTGATCTTTTGATTCTCATTACTTCCCTGAATGACTTTATTGAAAAAAGCATAACTTAAACTTTTATGATTCGGATGTGTATAGATGACTAAAACGTTCATTGCTCCACCTCTTTAATTATCATTTGATAACAAAATGGTATCACAACCGTTATTTAGTTGTCAAATGATAATTGTATTATGATAATTATTTTGTTAAGGTTTACAATAAGAGGTGATCCTTATGGACAAACAAGCGTTTTTTCAGAAAATTGTTACCTTTACGACAGCAGTCCATGAAGTAACATTTGACTTTACCAAAGATGTTAGACCGGAAGGCATTACGCCCGTTCAATATAGTATTCTGGAATATATTGCGGTTAGCCAGCCTGTTACCCTCAGCCAAATCAGCGATTGTAAGAATATCTCTATGCCGAATACCAGCCGTGAGCTCAAGAAATTAACAGAAAAAAACCTGTGTGAGAAGCTTGATGTCGCCGAGGACCGGCGTAAGCAAATGATTCGGCTGTCTGATGCTGGACAAGCGATGATGAACGAAGCTTTTGAACGGATCGGTGAACGTTTTCTGAACCGGATTAAAGAGGTTCCCCCAGAGGAATTAGCCGAGATTAACCATGCCCTCGATATCCTGCAATCTAAGGTGTTTAACACCCAGCAATGATCCGAGAAAAAGACAGCAGAGCAGCGGTTCCCCATTAATGGGAGCACCGCTGCTCTGGTTTTGGGTCGATGATTAGCTGACTCAAGACCGATTATTGGCTAGTTAAAGCCTAACGAAATCGAATCAGCCTCACCTTCAGCTAAATCGCCAAATCGCACTCGTCCACTGAGGCTTTCGGACCCAGATGACGTTATTGGCATGTTTTTAGCCTTTTGTGCGTAGTTTCGGACTCCAGCGACGCTATTCCTATGAATCGAGTTCATATTGGGTGTTTTTTATGCCAATAGCTGCTATGCGGTCCGTTGGCATTCCAAATATGCGAAAAAGCTACATTTAAGGTCAGCTGAGTCCGAAAGACGCTTCCCTAATAATCCCCTAATAGAAATAGGCACTCCTCTTAAGGAATGCCTTGATTTGGTTATAAGTATTCTTAGCCAGCGAAATAGACTATTTCACCAGTCCGCTGATAAAGGTCTCAAAATTGTCAGCCAAACGTGTGATTTTGTATTTGTTATCCCGATCTACATGAATAACCTCAGGTTCGCCATCATTCCCGAATTCACGGTAATCCAGCATCACCACTTCATTCTCAGAAGGACAATCACAAATCACCACGCCAACTTCAGGATAACGTCCATTTTCAATCACAGTCCGGCTGCCTGAAGCTCCACACAGCGACTTATTCTTATCTCGTCCAATTCCGAGGATACCAGAAATCGTAATAAATTCTCCTGTTCCCGGAATCGGATAACGATTGTTATGAGGAATTCCCCCATTATGTAACTTCATCATATCCACGTAGGAAGCAGGCAGCTTAAAGACCAGCTCTTCTTGTACTGAAGTAATCAATGCATCTGAAGGCGGATCAGAGATATATTCTGAGAACGCATACTCGCTGTCATCCCAGAAATTAGTGGTATCCAACGCTATTACAGGCTTCTTAGCAGGTTTGTTTACAGGCTTTTTCGCAGCTTTTTTAGCCAATTTACGTTTGATCCAGCCCAGAAACTCCAATGTGTCTTCATCATCAGGTTCCAGCTGATCGGCAATCGTAAACGCTTTTAAAGCTTCGTCATATCTTTTCAGATAATAATAAGAAACCCCGATACGGTAATGCCATAGCGGGTCACCTTCACCCTCATCTTCAATGCTCAAATACTGCTCTAAAGCCTCTTCATATTGCCCGAGATTATTAAGCGCCCTGCCCAAATGACTAGTTAGAACATAATCTCTTTCCTCTTCAGGAATTTCCGTGATTGCATCCACGATTTCTTGAAATTCATCTTCCTCATGCCATTCATCCAATTTTGCCAATAACTCATCACTCATCATTAATACCTCCTATTAACGATCACTCAAAATACCTATTAGAAATTATACCATTTCTAACCTATGCCCAGCCAATAACGCATGTCCTAGCCCTATCAATCAAAAAGCAACTTCCCTTTTTGCTGTGAAAAACAGACCGCAGCATTTATCTGCGGTCTGTTTTTCGTATACAGAAAACCATTTTAATTATGGTAACTATAATTGCTGCTTTCTATCCTGCCTTTACGACTGCATCCCGTTTTCGATCCTCTGCAGGAACTCTTCAGCGGCACTATAGCCAAGCTGCTTAAGGTACCAATTGTTCGCAGCCGCTTCGATCAGGCCAGCCACGTCGCGGCCAGGCTGAAGCTGAACTTCAATATGCGGAATTTGCACGCCAAGATAGTCTGTGAACTGGGGTTCGATTTCGAGCTCATTATTCAAGGAATTCTCCCGCCATGGTGACAACTCGATGTCGAGTACAATTCGTGTCTCTTCCTGAAAAGCTCTACGCCCGTACTGCCGTACAACATTGATCAGACCAATACTGCGCAGTGCTAGGAATTCACGGGTCGTTTCATTATGCGTGCCGAGAAGCGTCGCCGGTCCCAGCTTCTTAAGCACAACTACATCATCGGCCACAAACCGATGGCCTCTTCTAATGAGCGTGTGAGCGGTTTCGCTTTTTCCGATCCCGGACTTGCCTCTCAATAGGACACCTATGCCAGACACGTTCACACACACTCCATGAATTGAAAGTTCTGGCGCCAGCGCCTTCACCAGATAAGTATCAATCTTTGCGATGAACTCTGACGTCGTCTCTTCCGTCCGAAGTAGTGGTATACCTTCTTGGTCGCAGAATAAAGTCAAATAGGGAATCTCCTGCTGACCCGTCGTCACAATAAAACATGGGGGATGATACTTAACGATATTGCCAATATGTAACTTGCGTTGCTCAACGCTTAGCTTTAGCAGATAATTGATTTCTTTACGGCCCAATACTTGTACTCGCTTCATGGGGAAAAAGTCGAAGTAACCCACGAACTCCAGGCCAGGTCTATGTGTCTTAGAGCGAGTGATCTCGCGGTCCATGCAGCTAGCACCCGCAAGCACTTCCAGCTTAAACGTTTCCGTAAGGCTTTGAACGGTAATCGATTTCAATGTTGTTCTCCTCCTGTGGCTACGTATTTTGAATACGTAATACGGTTACCGGGATATATTCAACGACGAATAGAATGATTCCTGCAAAAGAAATAGACAGATCATGAGATATTAACAACTATGTTCCTTCAAGAAAATTAATGAGGTATATCTCCGGTTGCGTGAGAAAATCTGCAAAACTACATAAATCCGCGTACGTCTGATGTTCCACGTCGTAACAGCCTATCAGGCCTTTTTTCTTCGGATTCCACATAAGCAGCAGATCAGAGTAATTATCTATATCGGCTGACAGACGGAGCAGCTTTTGCCGGCCGATTTTTATTTCAATGGTATCAGTTAATGTGAAAAAGTCGATATATCTAATTTCATATTCATTTTGTGTTAGCTCAAGACGCAGTTTTGTTCCAGTAAGAAAGCTAACCAATTCATCAGACAATTTATATTTTCTCAGCTCAAACTTCTTATTCTCGATATCATGAAATTCAGCCGGCTCTAACGATTTCAAAAAGTCAGCCAAAGCTGTATTCTTATTGCTCACAGCAATGGTGTAAGGGCGATCGCCATCTTTTTCCGCCAAGGTAACGTCTGCGCCACGTTCAATCAAATATTGTACCATCGCTTGATTACCCATTCTTGTGGCAACTGTTAACGGAGTGGCTTGATAAGGATAGACCATATCAGAATTGTTGTAATTAATGTCCACCCCATGATCCAGTAAATAAGCAACGGTCTTAAGGTCGTGATCTGACACCGCTTTGCGTAATACAGCCCCACCATGCTGCTTAATATCTAATCCTAGCTCATGTATGAGCGGGATATTGTTTTTGTTGCCATAGTAGGCCTGCGAATATGCACCTGACTTGACCTGATTAAGCTTGTCCAGTTTGGCCCCTTGTGCTGCAATATAGCGGACGATATCTTCTTTGCAATAGCGGACCGCGAGCAAAAAAGCCGGATTATTCTTCACATTCAGATTTACCCCGTGTTGTACCAGCAGCTTTATGACATCCATTCTCTCTGATATAAGCGCCAAATCTAACGGGGTTAACGTGGTATATTTGCTAAGTACGATGCCCTCTTCAATATCCCAGCCTGCTCTAATGGCAGCCTCTAATTCCGGAATATTTCCTTTGTAAATATGCATGGCCATTTGCGGCAGTTCCTCGAACTTCCCTATATCCTTCAGACGGATCATCCATTATCCACTCCTACTTCAAGTATTATGAAGAGTATAGAGAACCGTATAGTAAAAAACAATCCAAACTAAGGATGTTGTTCTAACAAATAGTCCTCATAATGTTCAAATCGGCAAGATTATTGCTGCATTTCAAAAAAATAAAAAGAAGCTCCGTAAATTCACGAAGCTCCTGTTTACAATTTATGATGGTAAGTAAAGTTGAAGCAGCTTGCTGGTGTCAGCGAGAAAGCTGGATATATCCCTCTTTACCCTTGGATGTCCCGTCTCGCCTCTTGCTCGGCAAGAATCTCGTTATCTTCCGCGTTATCCCGCGTCACTTTCTGAACGCCAATAGCGCTATAAGAAATCAAGAGAATAACAGCTATGTAATACCCCTTTACATTTAATTCAAATGGAGCATTGTAAAGGCCAATAAAAAACATCGCATACCCGATAATCAAACCCACAAAAGCCATAATTGTGAAGGCCCCTGTGTTTCTCATCCTGTGTTTAGGGTTATCCAAACGAAATTCTTTATCCTCTGTATTGTCCCTAACCACCTTTTGCACAACGATACAGGAAATCGTAATTAACACCATACAAAGCAAATAATACCCTTTTACGTTTAGCTCCCAAGTGTCGTTGTACACTCCCAAACAGAATAGAAAAAGTCCTGCCCCCAATGCAAAATACGATGCCCCCGTAAAAGCAGCCGTGTTGCGTTTGCGATATCTCTGATTCATCTGATAATTCCTCTCCCACTACAGACTTGAATGATGATATATCCTTCTCCACTATACCGTGGAACATCGGTAAAATTCTACCATGAATCAGGTTGTTTTAGGGAATTCCAGGAATTTTTTTACTATACAAATATAAAATAACGCAAACACCGAAAGGACGGTCTCAGTCCCATACAATATAGGACGAAAACCGCCTCCCGCGATCTCTGCAACATAAATTAGAAAAATGCTACTGCCTTTCCTGATCCACCAATTGCTGCTGTGCGAGACGAATCATTTCGCGGACCATCGATCCACCAATTTTACCGCCGATCTGGCCCACCGATTCTGTGCTCAAATGACCATTTTGACCGTGCTCCAAAGGGACACCCAGTTCTTTTGCAACTTCGTATTTCACATCATCAGGCCGCTCCGGATCTACATCATACCCCTCGCGCCGCATCACTTCCGCTTTAAAAATTTGCATTCCGCGGCTGGCTCCCGGCACTGCATATTTCCTGTTCCTTCTAGACATCCTTATCCCCTCCCAAACCTGTTTTAAATAACATGCCCGGAAAGCGGAACCTCCACCCTTATTGACTTGCCCCGATTATTTCCAAGCAGGGCGCCGTTGCAACGCGGCATTCGTAGCACGCAAGGTTAAAGCCCAAAATAAAAAAGCCACAGCACTAACAGAAGCCCCAAGCCAACATACCCCGTTCCAGCCATAGTGAGAATATATTTGAGTGGAAGCAATCGATCCGGTAGCACTTCCAATGGAGTAAAAAACCATATACCCTGCGGTGAGCCGACTACGTGCCTCCATGCGCAAGGTAAGTATTATACTTTGATTGGTGACATGCACCGCCTGCACAGCCAAATCAAGCAGAACAATACCAATGACCAATGCCAACAGCGACTGCTCGGTAAAACTGATAAACCACCATGAAATCAACAATAGAAGTAAAGCTATGCCTGTCGTTCTCTGTCCATGACCCTGATCAGCTAGCTTTCCCGCCCGCGCAGCAGCTAATGCTCCCACAATTCCCGCCAGACCAAATGCCCCAATTGCAGTATGTGAAAGTGATAACGGCGGAGCACTAAGAGGCAAGACCACAGAAGTCCACAGAATACTGAAAGCAGTAAAAATCAGCAAAGCCAGAATAGCGCGGATACGCAATACTCTCTCTTGTACAAACAACATAAACACTGAGCTAAGCAGCTGAGCGTATGACAGTGTTTTTACCTCACGTTTCACATTTGGCAACACCCTAAATAATGTACACACCATACAAAGCATTAAAGCAGCAGAAAAAAGGTATACGGAACGCCAACCTGCAAGATCTGTAAGTATTCCTGAAATGGATCGCGCAAGAAGTATTCCAATCACAATTCCACTTGTGACCATGCCTACGACTCGCCCGCGTTCGGCAGGGGCAGCCATTGTCGCCGCGAACGCAACAAGCGTCTGCGTTACAACAGCGAGTAGTCCCACTGAAGCCATACCTACGAATAGTACCGTGCTGGAAGAGGCAGTACCCACGATAATCAAAGCCACCACAGATAATAACATCTGGCCGATAATCAGGCGGCGCTGATTCAGTAAATCTCCTAGTGGCACGAGCAGTAACAGCCCCACTGCATAAAAAATCTGCGTGATAGTAATAAGAATACCAATGGTTGAATAATCAATACCAAATTCTTTCGACAAATGATCAAGCAACGGTTGAGCAAAGTAGATGTTTGCAACCGACATCCCGCAGACAACGGCAAACAAAAGTGTCATATACCGAGGCATCGAGGAAGCATGAATAGAATCAGATGGCGTATGCGTCTCTTGTGACGAAAGCTTCTCTTTAGTCCCCTGCATTTTGGACACACCCTTTCTCTGATAAATTTAAATCGCAAATACATTTCATACTGATCAGTATGTTATTATGCTCAGTAAATTTATCTTACAAAATGGTGTGTGTCAACATAAATATTTGATGCTACCGACTTTGATTTGACAATATAGACGACTAGTTCTAGTATTATAAAATACTGATCGGTAATAAATTATTGAAATCAAATATAACGAGGGGTGTTAAAAATGGCTCGAACCCGCGAATTTGACGAGGAAAAAGCATTAGAATCAGCTATGGAGCTATTTTGGGAGAAGGGATATGAGGCTACTTCATTAAGCGATTTAACTTCCAGAATGGGCATTCAACGCCCCAGTATATACTCAGCTTTTGGAGACAAAAAAGAATTATTCGAAGCTGCGCTACGTAAATACACGATGTCCCATGCTTCCCGTGTCCGAGCCCAACTTCAAAGCAATCCATCCGCGAAAAAAGCCTTTCGTAGTTTTTTTGAAGATGTGGTGGCGGAGGAGTATGCAGGCAGTGTGAACCGAGGATGTTTTTGCATCAATACAATGGTCGAGCTGGCACCTCATGATGAGAAGTTCGAGATTCTTACAAGAGAACACCAAATGTATCTATCGGTCATATTTCAAGAAACTATTGAACGTGGTATACAATCAGGTGAGCTTAAGGGTGGTGTAAATGCGAAGGCCTTGGCACAGGCACTAATCGTATCGCTAATTGGGCTTACTGTACTCTTGAAATCCCGCCCGGAGCGATCCTTTGTTGATAACGCGATAACAATGATACTTACTTCGCTTGATTGATTCAGAGTCTTGATTTAAGTCAATGCCCGCCATAGTACTCCTAATTACAATGAAATAAAAGTCCTTTAGGAGGCTATCTTATGGCTATCTCAGAAAAAGACCTATCGAACCAGCGTAAGTCCGCTTTAACAGCTGGAATATCACTGATCATCATGACCCTCGCTTCATTTTTTTCATATGGCTTTGTCCATGGGACTCTTGTTGTGCAAGGCGATGCCCGTGCCACATTTATTAACATTGTATCTTCCAACAATCTTTTCAAAGGGGAAATCTTGGGCTGGATCATCATTATGATTACTGACATTCTGGTCGCCTGGGCGTTTTATGTGTTTCTAGAACCCATCAACCAAAATCTTTCATTACTTGGCGCATGGCTCCGTCTAACCTATTCCGCTATATTGGCAATCTCTATATTAACTTTGATATTTGTGCTGCTGCTCACGGGAAACACAAATGGCTTTTCCTCATTAACAATCGAACAAACTCAAGCATTTATGATGTTATTTCTGGATGCATTTCAATTCATTTGGTCTATGGGGCTGGTCGTTTTTGGCGGGCATTTGTTAATAGTGGGCTATGTGGCTTTAAAATCCGATGTCATTCCTAAAGTAATCAGCATCTTGCTGCTGCTTGCTTCAATAGGCTATATTATCATTCATCTAAGCAAAATGTTTCTCCCACAATATGAGGCAGTCATTACAACACTTAATTTTATTTTTACTATTCCTATGATTGTAGGAGAACTAGGCTTTGGGATATGGCTACTGCTTAGAGGTGGAAAAATCCCCAAAAGTGTATAACGATTTTGCTATTCATCACCGGAATGAACCCGCTTCTTAATTCTACTTAATGACTCTGGCGTAATCCCCAAATAACTGGCTAATTGATGTTGGGGGACACGGGTAAGTAAATGAGGTCTTTTTTGTAACAAGGCTTTGTAACGTTCTTCAGGATTGGAAGCAATAAAGGAAGTCAACTCATCCTGAACCTCACCCAAGTTTTCCTCTACCATTTTGCGTATCATGGTTTCCAGCTGAGCGTGTTTATGGAGCATATCCTGTTCCGCAATAAGATCACCAACCACCAATATGCTGTCTTCTAGGCAGGTTAAGGTGTACGCTGAGGGTCTACTCTCCTGATGCCGATTAAAAATCGAAACCGCTTGCTCTTCCGTATAAAAATTAGATGTGACTTCTTTGCCCGATTCATCTATCGAGGACTGCCTCACACATCCCTTTAACACAAAAAAACATTTTGAGGGAACGTCTCCTTGTCTAAGGAGTACCGTTCCCTTCTTGTATTCCTCAATAGGAATACCTTCAACAATATCCTGCTGTTCCACTTCGTTAAGAGATGTAAATTTACTCATAAACTTATACAATATGCTTTTCATTTATCTCTCCAATCTCATTGCACAACCTCATATAAAGATACCTCTAACGGCTGAATAAAGTGTGACCACTCACCTGTTGTGTACAGCAGAAGCCGATGCATCGCACGCGTACAGGCTGTATAAAAAAGCTTGCGTTCGCTTTCCCGATCATACGTCTGTGTGGAAGCATCATAAATCAGTACGGCGTCGAATTCAACCCCTTTTGCGAGATAAGCGGGAATTACTAAAATGCCCTTCTCAAAAGTGAGCGTCTCCTTCGTAATAAGCCGCAGAGCTTCGCATCCTTGTGACTTTAATTCTTCATAGGCCGCACGGCTTTCAGCTGCAGTCTTGGTAATCACGGCAATAGAGTCAAGCCCTTCAGCCATCAACGCCGCGAGATCTTCTTTAATTCTTATTGCCCGCTCTACGTCGCTACTTGCCTTCACTAGGAACGGCTTCTTACACTCTCTTTCAAAAGGTACGATCTCCTCATTAGGCAGCAACGCCTTCGTAAACTCCACAATCTGACGAGTTGAACGATAACTTCGAATTAGACGGATCAGGCTCGTTTCATCTTCACCATAAAGCCGGATCAAAGGTGAATCCACCTCGTGCAAATTCGTTGCTTGAGGGAAAATTGCTTGGCCGAAATCGCCGAGCACAGTCATGCGCGCGCGGGGAAACAGCTGTTTGAGAAACGCGTATTGGAACGGCGAATAATCCTGGCCTTCATCGATAAACAGATGCCGAACTTCTGTGTTCATACGAGTACCCTCGACAAGTTCTTTTAAATACAGGAATGGAGTGGCATCCTCGCAAAAGAGTTCATCGCGGCTCAGTTTTTCCTTTGTTTGCTTACAAATTTCCTGCCACTGAGCAGGTACCTCAGTCTCGTTCGTCATATGCCGATAACTGGCGTCGGCACTAAACAACTGATCGTATAACCCAATCGTATCTATGAACTTAAACCGTTTGACATCGCGTCTCAGCGGTGTAAAGTGCTCCTTCACAATCATGCGGCGCAGCAGTTCTTCTTCCTGCAGACCAAAGTCAAAAACATTCTCTTCCCCTTGATCCTGATTAGGAAAATCCCCATAGTTCTCAAGATACTGAGTCGTAAAATCAAAGACGGCTTCCTCCCGCCGATACTTCTTAAGTATCTCACTGTAGGCTTCGGCATACTGATCGGTATCGAGGTAATCGAGTTCATCTTGAACCCAGAATGCCTCCTGTTCCTGACGCTCCAGCGAAGCCAACTGACGCAGTAGCCATTCACGCAATAAAACGATGCGATTAGCCAAGCGAATGGAGCTATCATAGCTGTAAAATTGCGATTTCATCTGCTCCGCAGTAATCAACTCGCGATCCCGAAAACGGATACTATGAAACAACATCCCTTCCTTCCCTAACCACAACGCATAGTTTTGCAAAGCATGCAGAAAAGCTTCTGAAGCTTTATACTGCATTCCAGTTAGCCGTGCTTCATACTCTGGAGAAGCTTTGGACGTCAGTACATATTCAATCTGCTCGAACGGGTCCTCTAGACGAAGCGTAGATCCAAGCCAATAATCAATATACTCCTGAAAGGTTGTTTGCTGCATATTCTCCTCGCCAAGCTCGGGAAGCACCGTAGATACATAACTGTTAAACATCGGATTAGGCGAAAAAAGAACAATCTGATCCGCTTTGAGCCTATCGCGGTGTTTATATAGCAAATAGGCTACCCGTTGCAGCGCTGCGGATGTTTTTCCGCTGCCCGCCGCCCCCTGCACAATGAGCATACGGCTACTATCGTTGCGGATAATAGCGTTCTGTTCCTTCTGAATAGTCGCCACGATGCTCTTCATTTGTGAATCCGCACCCTTACCAAGCACCTGCTGAAGTAATTCATCACCGATCGTTAAGCTCGTATCGAACACGTTCTGAAGCTGACCCTGACGGATCTGGTATTGCCGCTTCAGCATCATCGTTCCTGAGATTTGTCCTCCCGGTGTATCGTAAGTGGCGGGGCCTGGCGAATGGTCATAATACATACTTGCAATAGGTGTCCGCCAGTCATATACCAGAAAGTTTACACCTTCTGCATCGATGAAAGACGCCACCCCGATATAGATTTGCTCACTGGAGTTCAACCCATCTTCTTGAAAGTCCATTCGTCCAAAATAGGGTGACGGCAGCAGCCGTTTCATGTTTTTATAACGCAGCAGCCGTTGGCGGTGGCTACGTTCCCGTTCAGACAACAACGCTTCTTGCTGTTTTATACTGTAAAAGGTCTCCTCGAAATCCTCATGTGTGCTCGTATTGACCGTAACTTCCTCCCAAAACTGCTTGCGGATGTCCGTCACCTGTTCACGTAATCCTGTCACTTCCGGTTCCAGCTCGCCAATCTTTGATTGCAATTCTTCCGTGACCGAATCTAGCCGTTTCTGTTCTCCCTGCCAATCTTTTTCGTTTAACATTTTTACTAACACGCTCCTTTTCAAGGTTGTTATCAAGAAGCAAAAATACAAATTTGACAAACTGCCAATCCGCGTGGTATTATTAATGTATAAATAAGATGTAATAAATCTATCTAAAATACGCAGATTAACAGTGGTCTTCTCATAATATCACGTTATTTCATTGCGCGCAAATTATATATTAAGAAGAACCGGCAGCTCATGCCGGTTCTTCTTTTTTATTCCTTTTCACAAAGAGTAGCCGTTCTCCCTAAGTATCCATTTCCCTAGCAAAAGGGTTGCTGCCTTTTGTTTCTGGTCTGCCTAACGGACCGAGGTGACTTTATTTACTGATTTTCAGCCTTTAAAGCAGACTTTCGGACTCCAGTGCAGCTATTCTTTATCTTGAGCTTCATTCTAGGCATGTTTTAGGCTAATAGCGACTGTGAGGTCCGTTAGTATTCCAAAAGTGCGATAATGCTGCTATTAGGGTCAACTGTGTCCGATAGCGGCTTCACCCGCGGATGAGCCCAATTAAACAGGGAGACCTAACAGCCATTTGATGACTGTTAGGTCTCCCTTATTCTGTAGCTTATTTGTTTGCCAAGAAAGCATCGATTTGAGTTTGTAGTTCGGTTTGGATTTTATCAATGCCCGCGGATTTCAGTTGCTTGTTCAGATCTTCAAGACCTTTGTCGATATCTTTGATTACGCCGTATTCGAGCGGAATCGCATAACGGAGCATTACGTTACCAACGTTGGCAATTTCCGTTTTCACTTTGCTGTTATCGAATACGAAGGTTTCAAGCGCGTAGTGATAGACATTTGCTTCCCAGCCTTTAGCCAGATCGTTTGCTTCTTGCGGGAATGCTTCATTGTCACGGTTAAGTGGCGAGTTGAAGTTCCAGTTAGAGAAGCCAGTATAGTTCGGATTCTTTTCAAGGGCTTTATATTTGTCATCACCAACCGCTTCGTAATGTACACCGCTAAGGCCGTACATCATCAGGTCGTGCAGTTCTTTATCATTTTGCATCAGATCGAGGAACATCAAGGAACGTTCCACATTTCTGGAAGTAGCGTGGATCGAAGTACCGTTTTGGGTGGAAATCGCCACTGATTTCTTCTTGCCTTGGTTGATGTCAGCCAATGCTACTTCATAAGGAGAATTCTCTTGGCGCATCAAAGCCATAAGTGCTCCAAGTGTTCCGTTGTTGTGCGTAATCGATGCTGTTTTGCCTGCTTTAAAATCGGCCTGATGATCATTTTTACTGTTTAGAACGTTTTTCGACCATGCATTGTTATCAGCGAGATCTTTGTAATATACGAGTAGATCTTTAAACTCTTGCGTTTCATATACGTTAAATACTTGCCCTTTTTCATCCGTCAATTTGAAAGCAAACGGAAGGTCGAGATCAAACATATTCCATTCGTTTTGTTGCTTCAGCAATACACGGTCCAAATTATGATATTTCCAGTCTCCTGTTTCCGGGGTGAACGGTGTAATTCCTTTTTCGTTTTGTGCTATGGTTTTCAAGTAAGTGGCATACGCTTCTGGGCTGTTGATCTCCGGAAGATTGTATTTCTTACGCAAATCCTCGCGGTACAAAATCAGTTTTTCAACGGATTCCCCTCTGTTTTGCGGAACCATATACAGTTTGCCGTTTACCTTAGCTTGATCCCAGCTCACATCAGACATAGCTGCTAAAGTCTGCGGCATATATTTGGTAAGCAGCTCATCGGTCAATTCCAGGAATCCGCCTTTCAGCGCCTGGTCATTGTAACCAGCCCAGTTTGCCGAATAGATGAGGTCAAAATCCTCATTAGCTGCCAGCTTCAGCGGATATTTTTGTGCCCAGTCCGACCAATCCAGAAACTCGCCCTCTACAGTAGCATTAATTTTTTCTTTCAGCTTTTTATTAATCTCAGCAAAAACGCTATCATAGTCTATCGGTTTAGGGCCAACAAAAATCATTTTCAGCTTCACTTCTTTAGAGGTATCAAGGGTGTCTGAGGTAGTTGCAGGTTCTGAGTTGTTCGTAGTGTCGCTTCCTCCCTCTGACGCATTATTTGTAGCCTGTGCAGACGTATTAGCATTGTTATTGCCACCACCACATGCACTTAGAATCATTACGAAGGTTAAAACGAGCGCTAGCATCATCAATCTATTTCTCTTCAGCATCTCAAGCCTTCCCCCTTGTGTTTAATTATATTGATAAACCGAGTTTCCCCGGGTTCATCCTTTCACAGCACCAATCGTCAAACCTTGGACAAAATACCTCTGCACGAATGGATAAGCCAGCAAAATCGGGCCAGTGGCCACAACTGTCATCGCCATTTTCAAGCTCTCGGTTGGGATCGATGTCGTTACGACTGCCCCTGCACCCATCATCGCTTTGCGCATGCCATCCATATTGCCTAGCATTTTATACAAATAATATTGGAGCGGCATCAAGTTTTCATTCGATACAAACAGCAATGCATTGTACCAGTCATTCCAGTAGGCCAGCGCTAGAAACAATCCAATGGTAGCTAACGCCGGCTTGGACAGCGGCAGGATTAGACGAGCATAGATCTTAAAGTCGCCTGCGCCGTCAATTTTTGCTGATTCTACAATAGCTTCCGGAATGCTGCCCATAAAAGACTTCATAACAATGATATAAAAGACATTGAGCATCATCGGAACCACTAAGGCCATCAGCGTATCCTTCATATGAAGGTAGTTGACCATAAGCAGATACCACGGAACCAAACCGCCGCTGAACAAAGTCGTAAAGAAAAAGAAGAACGAAAATTTATTGCGCCACTTAAAATCTTTTCGGGATAGCGCATAAGCAGTCATCGAAGTCAGAAACAAGCCAAGCACCGTGCCGAGTATAGTAACTCCTATTGTCACTATATAGGCTTGAATCATCTGTTCGGGATACTTAAACAAAATGCTGTAGGCCTCAGTTGAGAAGGCAGTCGGTATAAATTGATAACCATCCGTTAGGATTTTGGATTCTTCCGTAAAGGATGAAGATACGACAAGTATAAAAGGAAAAATACATAAAACTGAGAGAAAAATCAGGGATACATAACCAATACCTGAAAATATTTTACGATCAAGCTGCTTCATATCGTTACCTCCATTATGAAAGACTTAACTCCTGATACGATTAGAACAGAGCGCGGTCTTTGTCGTATTTACGGACAGCATAGTTCACTGACATGATCGTCGCGAAGCCAAGAACGGACTGGAAAACACCAGCTGCAGCTGACATGCCGATATCATTCGAAGTAATCAGTGACCTAAATACGAAAGTGTCGATAACGTCTGTCGAGGAGAACAACAAGCCGTTGTTGCCGATCATGTTATAGAACATCCCGAAATCACCACGGAAAATGTTCCCGACTGCCAGCAGCACCAGAATAATAATCGTTGGATACAAATTCGGAATGGTTACTTTCATAATTCGCTGAAAAATATTAGCCCCATCGATTTCGGCTGCTTCATACATTTCTGTATCTATCCCCGTAATCGCGGCCAAGTACATCACCGTTCCGTATCCGAGACTTTTCCATGCAGAAACTATAACCAGAATATACGGCCAATAGGAAGGTGTATTATAAATATCGACAGGCTGGAGTCCGATACCTCTGAGCAAAGCATTCACGGTGCCAATATCATAATTGAGCAGGTTATAAGCAATCGCTCCGACAACGACCCATGAGATAAAGTAAGGCAGGAACAACGCCGATTGTGTGATTTTGCGGAACCATTTACCACCGACCTCAAACAACATAATCGCTGCAAAAATTTGCAAACTGTTATTGACGACGATAAACGCAATGTTATATAGTGCTGTATTTCGTGTTACCCGCCAAGCATCGCCTGATTCAAAGAAAAAGCGGAAGTTGTCAAGCCCGTTCCAGGCACTTCCAAAAATACCGCCCGCATAATCATAATGCTTGAAGGCAATAATAATGCCCGCCATCGGGACATAGGCAAACAGAAGGAAAAAAGCAACCGCCGGAGCCAGCATCAGCAAGAGAACCCTATAATTCTTTAAATCGCTCCAAAATGTATGCCCTTTCATCTTTGCACCCCTCTCTTCTCTATATCTCTTATTATAAAAGGGCACAGGCGCTTAGATAATTCAGCGAAACAACTAAACATAATACTAATTCAACGATTCGACAAAAAAAGGTTAGCCGGCAGACCAAAAACACCCGGCAGCGATTCTCCAATAACCGAAAAATCATCGCCGGGTTTTCATTTTCACCGCTTTTTTGTTAGATTTTATTTTTCTTCCGGTACTCACCGGGTGACATGCCCATGTATTGCTTGAACTGTCTGTTGAAATAAATAATATTTTTATATCCGGCTTGTTCTGCAATCTCATAAACTTTCTTAGTCGGATCTTCGAGCAGCTCGCATACCCGTTTCATCCGTAATTCACTTAAAAAATCGCTGAATAAACTGTTGGTTTCAACCTTAAATAAATGACCGAGATAGTTAGGCGTAAAATCGAAATGGGCGGCCACTTCGTTCAGCGTTATTTTTTGATCTAATCTTTCTTTCACATATTCCGTGATTTCATCAATTAACTTCCGCTTTTGTCTTTGCCGTTTCAAATAAAGCAGCTCCGACAACTCAAAAAATCTTCTTCTCAGCCAAGAGAGAATATCATGCACCGTTTCAAACTGAAACAGCACAAAGGGATGATGTGAATCCCAATTCAAAATCTCGTATAGATGCTCGTTCATTTGCTGCAGATCGGCATGAAGCTTGGAGGTAATTCGAATAATGATATCGTAGATGTCGTTTTTCTGGGAGAGCGGACTGTCCCCGGCAAACAGCTGCAGCAAACAATCATCAATGGTGGTAAGGTCGTAATCGAGCATCGCTTTAAGCATCCGGTCCACAATAACCTCTAAATCTGAGGCGATTTTTTCCTTCGGGCTCCATTCCGAGGCATCTTGGATGATTCTATTTTTCCCAACAATCCATTTAATACTTAAAGCAGCCTGAGCCTGCCGATAGGAATCATGCAGCTTACCCAGTTCTGTTGTGTACATCCCTCTTCCAATCGTAATTGAACAGGAAAATTCCTGATAGAATGACCGAATGAGCTCTTCCATCAAAGCGGTAAAATACTGTTCCTGAACCGCAGCAAGGATCACAAAATGATAGTCATAGGTTGTGATGACCATGCCTAAATTTTGATCTTGCGCGAACTTCCGGATAAAATGATTGGCTGTGCTGCTCCATAAACTCCGCTCTTCTTCCGTCCAAGTTTGGATTTTCCGTGCCATATCGTCAATCTCGACGATGGCAACCGCCGACGCGCCTTGTAAGTAAGACGTAAGAACGTTGTGAATATGCGTCTCCACCTGCCCCGGGGCAGTCTCATTAAACCAGCGCAGCAGCAGCTCCTGATTCACAAGCGTCAGTGTTTCCGACAAGGAAATATGCTGCTTCCTCTCCTTCTCAATCTTGGCGCAGAGTTCAGTCAGTGTCTTATTTAACTCGTCATCATCAACGGGTTTAAGCAAATAACCGGAGGCATTTAATTGAATGGCCTCTTTGGCATAGTTGAAATCCTGATGTCCGCTAATAAAAAGCAGATGGACCTCAGGGTTAATCTCCTTCGCTTTCCGGGCAAATTCCACGCCCGACATAATCGGCATGCGGATATCGGAGAGAATGATATCAATGCGGTGCTGCTCCATCATTTTTAAAGCGGCGAAACCGCTCGTTGCCGTTCTCACGCTATGCAAAGGCAAATGATCACTGCCCGCCACCCGCCGTCTCAGCCATTCCAAATCGATCACTTCATCATCCACCAACAGAACGTTGATTTCCATCGCCATACTATTTACTCCCCCATAACTTCCCGGATTTCCGCATTATCCACCGGTAAGATAATTTGAACGGTCGTTCCTGCCCCAAAGTAACTGCCGATATGAATGCCGAAATCATGGCCGTATCTCAGCTTGATTCGTTCCTCCACGTTTCTCAGTCCATAGCTGCTCGAATGGAATGAGCTTGAACGCATATTTCGCAGTGTCTCCGCCCGCATACCAATTCCGTTATCGATGACCTTGAGCTCGATGCGTTCACCCAGCCGTTTTCCGGTAATCCGGATCGCAATCGTCTCCCCAAACCAAGCATGCTTGAATATATTTTCTACAAATGGCTGCAAAATCAGCTTAATGATGGGAACCTGTAAAATATCAGGATCAATATCATAATAAACCTCAAACGCATCGGCATACTTTACCCTCTGAATTTCAAGGTACATCCTTACCTGCTCCAGCTCTTTTTCAAGAGAGATATAGACATGTCCTTCATTCAAGGTGAGGCGATAGAATTTAGAAAGACCTTGTACCATCTGTGTAACCTTCTCAACTTCGCCCAAATTGGCTAAGCTACCAATGGTCGACAATGTATTGTATAAAAAATGCGGACTGATCTGAGCTTGAAGCACATCCAGTTCTGCTTGCTTTTTCTGAATCCCTTGCTCATAGACGTTCTGGATCAGGTCCTGGATACTAGTCGCCATCTGATTAAAACTATTAGCAATGTAGACAAATTCATCATTCCCGGCAAACCCGATTCTTTTATAAAAATTCCCTTCCTGAAAGGACCGGACCAAATATACGATCCGTTTAATTTTTTTGCCTGATATGCGGGCAACGAGGAAGCCGATCACCGCCATGACTAAAAAGCTGATCAGACAAACGGTGGTGATCACCTTCTGCATTCGGCTAGCATCTTTATTCAAGTAGGCATGCGGCACCCGTACCTCGATAGCATAGTCAGACAACGGAATATCTTCACTAATGATCAGATAAGCATCTTGCTTCGCATGTTCATCGACAATACCTTGTTCATAAAGCGTTAATCCACTAACCCGATCCACTAGACGAAGGTCTATGCCCTGTTCAATCGGAAAGGTATCGAAATTGCCAAAAAGCTCGTCAATTCTCGCCGTGACGCGAATATAACCAATAATCGATGGGCCTCCCTTAGAAGAAACCAGCTTGCGGAAATACGAAATATTGCTTAGTTCACTGTCGCTGTCCGCCTGAAGCCACAAGCTGTCTTTGTTATTGGCAACAATCGACTTGAACCATTCCTTATCTTCAATAACCTGATCAGAAAGAATATAATAATCGCTTCTACCGATAGGTACAGTCATATCATCACCGGGGATTTCAAGCATCGTCTCATTTGCGGTATAGAGCACAAGTCTCAGATTGTTCCCATACAATTGCAGAGGGGCTTTCATATAAGGAACGATATCATCCCTCATTTTGAGCATGTTTTCCAATGCATCTCCCCTAAACTGCAGAGCATTCTGAAAATTCGTATTGAGAAACAGCGAGTTAGTCATTCGTTTGATTTCATCTGTCTGATATTCGATATTGTTCCTCGTCTGCTTCAAAGCTGTCCGGACATTCGTTTCCGCCATTTCCGTTCTGGACTCTACGAGCATCGTATAAGCTATATAACCCACCAATACATCTGTCAGCAATACTAGAATGAGGTACGGTATCATCATCTTATAGGTGAACGGAATATACTTTTTACTGAATAAAAACCTCTCCATACCCATGCTCCCTTGTATCCGAGTTAATGCTAACGTTGTTTTCATCCATTCTACAATGGAATGAAAGCGGTTACTAGATATTGTGTTTGGAAAATGGGCTTTAGAGCAACACCCTATTTTCCAATATATTTTTCAGACTGATATGAGATTTTGAAGGTCCAAACTTTATAAGGTTGTCTTGGAATTCAGCTAACTCCTCAATCGACGCGGTTTGCACCTTTATGAGGTAATTATATTCTCCACTAATCCGATATAAATCGGTAACTTCCTTAGCATTTTTGCAAAAATCCGTAATCTCTTGGCAATGTTCTGTTTTTAATAGAATAAACGTAGTTGTGCCCCGATCCAGATCTCGTAAATTAAAAGCTGTATGATACCCAGAAATGATATTCCTTTCCCCCAGCTTGATCATTCGTTCTTTAACAGAGGGTTGTGACATCGAAACCTCTTTACTGATTTGTGAAATGGACATTCGGGCATTGTACTGAAGTAATTGCATAATCTTTTTATCAATGTCATCCACAAGTTGTTCCATAGCAAGCGCCTCCTAAACCCATTTTATAAAATAAACTTATTCCACTAAAATACCTTAAATTTAATAACCATATTACTACAAAACACTTATCTTATATATATATCTCATATTTTAATACAACTATAATAAGTATATATTAAAGTTGGGAGCGATTATAAATGAGTGTAAAAGGCCTTGCACATGTAGCGATTCAAGCTAAAGACTATAAAGCAACTATTTCTTTCTATATTGACGTTTTAGGATTCAAGCTAGGTCATCATTGGAGTCTGCCATCCTTTCAGATCAAAGAAGCCTCCATGCTGATTTCACCTGACCGCAGAACCTGCATTGAGATTTTTGATAATGATGCAGTCATCGCCGCTCAAGGAAAAAAAGCCTTGTCTGATGAAGATATAGCACACGGAGCGTTATTACATCTTGCCTTCTATGTAGATAATGTAGAGGAGATGTATCAAAAAGCCCTTGCACATGGGGCCAAGGCTTTTATAGCACCGGATTCTCTGTCTCTGGGCGAACCGCCTCTTCTAATTAAAAACGCGATCATTCACAGTCCCAATGGAGAAGTTATCGAATTTCTTGAAGAGGTTGATTTTGATATGTCCAGCAAAGTTCATGTAGAATAAACGCTAGGGAGGGTTATGAATTATAAAACATACCATTCTCAGTAAAAAGTCGCTTTTCCTCTTAATTTTTTTGATATTTCTTATAGGAGTCTACTTTTTATTCTTTGGACTTCCGTGGAAGTCTCTGGCTTTAAAAAAGCAATTTGAAGTCTATTTAGAAGATAAATATCAAATCGATTTCCAGCTGGGTAAGATGGACTTTGATTTTATACATCGCACTTATCTTTCTTATGCCCATCCAGCAAATGATCCCACTCTGATTTTTTATGTAGGTCAAGATATTGAAAGCAAGGAAATTCAGGATCTTTATCCATATGAAGTTAATAAACGAAATGCTGGGAGAAAGTAAGAGAATTGAATCCTGCTTCTAGCAGATGAAGAAGGAATGATAGTATTGATCGTGATTCAAGTCATCGCTTGGCTCATCGCCTTCGCAGCCTTGTTATCCATGGTGTCGATTGTGCTGGTGAGCTGGAGGAACGGGATATCGCCGATGCCTACGTCAAAATCTGTACGCTCGGCTGTTGCCGTTGAGGTGAATCGGATTTCGGGATATAGCAGCATTGTGGAGGCGGGATCGGGTTGGGGAACACTTGGCATGGATGTTATTCGCCAATGTCCAGGCAAAAGGCTGACAGGCATTGAAAATTCCAGTATTCCCTTGTGGACATCCCAGCTGCTTGCTAGGTTCGGCACACGTATGCTGCGAGCAGACGAAGGCCAGAATCTGCTCCACGGAAGGCTTCGTTATGTACGTGGGGATATTTATAGCAGCTCTTACGAGCATGCGGATATTGTTCTTTGTTACTTATTTCCCGGAGCGATGAAACGGCTTGGGGACAAGTTCAAGCGTGAGCTACTGCCGGGCGCGGTGGTCATTAGCATTTGTTTTGCCCTTCCAGGCATGCAGCCTGTCCGTACCATAACATGCACGGACACACTGCGTACCAAGGTATATGTATACACTTTTTAATTCAGGATTACCCCACTACTTCTCTTCTGATAAGGTGGTAATTCCTGAATTTATTTCAGTTTATCCACTTGAAGTCCCCCCCTTTCTATTAACCTCTCCATCTTTGCCAAAAACAATGAATTGCATGGATTTTATACTACTACCGAGGTAAGTGATTTGTGTAGGAGAATGAATTTTATCCTAAATATAACTTTTTGGATGTCTTCTCCATCTAATTATACAGAGGGCCCTCAAGGAGGAAAAATCATTTGCTGGAAAACGAACTGGATATCAAAAAAGCGCAGAAAGGCGACCACGAGGCGTTTACCCGTCTTTTCAGGCAACTGGAATCCCAGTTGTACAGATTAGCCAAAACCATTCTGCTAAAAGATGAAGATTGCGCGGATGCTCTTCAGGAAACAACACTGAAGGTGTATAAAGGGTTGGCCAACCTTAAACAGCCTAAGTTTTTTAAAACCTGGGTTATACGCATCCTGATTAATGAATGCAATCAGTTACTTCGTATGCGAGAACGAACTATAGCTGTGGCGGAAATTCCCGAGGAACCGGTCGTTTCCTATGTGCATTTTGAAGATTCAGGCAACGTAGACCTGCAAAGCTTCATTAATCAGTTGGACGAATCCCTGCGGCTTGCTATCGTGCTTTTTTATTATGACGATTTATCCATTAAGCAGATTGCAGATGTGCTCGACATCTCCGAGGGAGCGGTCAGGGCACGACTTCATCGCGCACGGAGATTGTTGTCCAAACAGATACATCCTGTGCGGGAGGAGGGTCTTGCTAATGAATAATAACAATTTAGAAAAGCAGATCAGGGAGCTAGGGAAAGCTAATATACAGGAGCTTCCTCCTTTACTACGATCACGGCAGGATTCGATTTATGCATCGCTGGCCACCATTGTCCAGGATCCTGTGGAAAAGGAAAAGAAAAAGCGGATATATCCAAAAATCACAGCTGCTGTGACTGCGGCGATATTGTTAAGTGTTATGCTAACGGCTATCTATCCGCCTACGTTGGCCAATGCGCTCAAGCAGCTTCCCTTGATAGGCGGTATTTTTGAACGGGCAGATGATATAGGGTTACAAGCGGCCCAGCGTCTGGGACTGACTTCCCGTCTAAACAGTAGTGATACGCATGAAGGGATCACCTTGTCTGCCGAAGAGGCTGTATTTGATGGCAGCCGGTTGGCATTCTCGGTGAAGCGTGAGGGAGAAGAACTGGAAGGTAAGCTAGCCGGAGTAACGATTGGAGCGGATGGTAAGCCTTTTTTAGCGAAAGGTGCAATAACCTCTGCAGAAGTATTGATCGACGGCGCTTCCCTGGAGCAATTTTCAGATGGTCTCTGGAAAGCTATGCCGTTTCTAAGCTGGATAGAAGGTGCGGAAAGCAACACAGCTATTTTTAGACTAGTGGATTCCTCGAATTCCGGAATCTCCAACAAACCTTTTTCTGATCGATTTGTATTGACCGTAACTCTTGGCTTAAACGGTATGGATGAACCGTTTGTTCTCCAAATTCCTGCGCGGAAGGCTACGATTAATAAAATTTCCACACCTGATATACGCGCACAAGTTGGAGGATGGAGTTTGATCCTGAAAAAGCTGGAATATAGTCCATTAACGACACGCCTGTCGCTCATGCTGGAACAGGATACAGACGAAGATCATGCAGCATTGAGTTTAGTGGGCTTTGAAGTAAAGGATCAACAAGGACAGGTGCTGAAAGATATTTCACAGAAAGTCCTCTCGACTTCCAATAGGTCACTTAATGTCGATTTGCTTACTGAGCCATTTGAGAAACACCCTAATATGCTCACAATCCGTGGCTATCTTTATGAGTTTGAGAACCCACAAAGTAAGAATGGAGCATTTAAAACAGACAGTTCTGGAAACCCAGTGAAGCATTATATTGACGGTCTAGAGATAAACGTGCTAGTTAAATAAAAATTAAGGAGCTTGATAATATCATGAAAAAAATGACTAAGAAGATGTCTGTAATTTTAAGTGCTGCTGTATGCCTAGGAGCGCTGGGAATGCCAGCTTTAACTCAAGCATCCAGTGCCCAACCCGCTGTTGAAGCTTCCCTGAATACAACAAAAGTGGCCGATTCACACGATCAGCTTACTTTAAAGGGCAGTGCGCAGTTTGATGGTAACTATATTAAGATCGACCTGAGCCGTGAGGGATCGCTATTTTCAGGAATGCTCGCAGGAGTAACTTTAAATGATAAAGGTGAGCCCTATCTTGCAGAAGGTACTATTGTGGGAATAGACGCCAAGCTCACTCAACCAGGAGGCATTGATTTAAAAACACCACGCTGGATCAGTGACGGTGATGCCAACAAGGCGGTTGTTGTATTGCAGACCGAATGGCTAACTGAGCAACAAAAGGCAAACCTGGCTTCCTCTGAATTGAGTATCCATGTGAAGCTTAACGGAATCGATGAACCGTATGTACTTAAATTTTCTCTCAAGCAAGCAGGATTAGTGCGTAACATTCAGCTGCCTGCTATAAAGAAAGACAACCAATTTGAAATCAAAACCACCCGTGTTGCTGCAGGAGAGACTTCTGTGCGTATCGCTTTAGCGGTTAAAGGGGTTGCCACCCAAGCACAGGCTTTAGGATATGACATTTATGATAATCTGGGAAATGAATTAGAATTTATTGCAAGGGATTCTGTTGCAGCAACTCAAAATACGGTTTCTGAAGATTTATTGTTCGAAGCACCTAGCTCAGCGGCAGAATATCTGATTATCAGACCGTATCAAGCCGTATTTGAAAAAGGCAACACCGGGGCTTATAAAGTAGATGCCAAAGGCAATGTAGTTAAAAATTACAACAAGCAATTGGAGATCAAAATCCCTCTAAAATAATCGTTAGCGCAGCAAACATAAACATATTTATCTAGGAAAAGGGGATTACCTCTCCGGCCGAAGGCTTGAGGTAATCCCCTTCTTTCAATGGAAAGAATGTTCCGTTTTACTGGTCATTTATAGCTAAAAAGCGGATAGTAGCTGTTGTCCCCTTACCTTCAGAACTACTATAATAAATTTCCCCGCCGTACTTTTCTACGATATTAAAGCAAATCATTAATCCTAAACCTGTTCCATTACTTTTTAATGAATAAAAAGGAGTCCCTAGCGACTTAACCTCAGCTTCCGACATCCCGCTTCCTTCATCGATGATTGTTATCTCAATAAAATTATTGTTCCTATTCGCCATAATAGAGATTGATTTACCAACATCCGAAGCCTCTAAAGCATTTTTTATTATATTAATAAGCAGCTGCTTAAATTCAATTTTATTAATAGAGATCATGCAGTCTTCTTCTACATAGGTAACAATTTGATTATCAGATAACATTGCGTAGGAATGGAGCAATCCTGTGACACTCTCAATAACATCCTTCACATCTACTTTTTCTAGCTTTTGTTCTCCATTTGGCTTTGAAAGGGTTAGAAATTGCGAGATAATCTGTTCTACTGTGTTCAATTCATCAATCATTAATTTAAATTTTCTTTTCATAGGATCATCAAATGAAGGATCCTCATCAAAAAACTGCAAAAAACCTCTAACCACTGTCACTGGATTTCTAATTTCATGCGCAACGGCAGCAGTTAATTGTCCAACCATCTTTAAGCGCTCAGATTGCTGTAATTGTTCATAATAAAGCTGCTGTTTTTTCATCCGTTTAAATGATATTTGAAAAATGAAAAATAATAACACTTGAACCGCTATTATATTAATGAAATTCCCTAGAATATCATAATGTAAATATGTATATAGATCCCCTCTATCAATCAAGAGGATATAGCCAAATGTAATTACCATCAGTATTCCATTTATAATGAAGGAAAAATAAAACAATTTTAAATCAAAAAATAGAATAGAGAGTGCAGGAATAAGACAAATGAGGATATAGGTAGTCCAAGTTTGAGGATATAAAAAGAATAGCGTATAAAAATACGCAAATCCAAATAGAATGATAATCTTTCTAAAAGTATGTGTCTCATGCTTAGGGTAAATCCATAAACAAACCGTTAGAAACGCCACACATAAAAAATGAATGATATAACCAAAATCAATTCCATCTAACTCTAGAGTAGATAGTATTAATCCAGACATCATAAGAACGATGATCATTAACATTAATATGTAATAGGTTTTTCGATTCACCCGACTGTAGAACTCTCTCATGAATTCACCACTTTTAAATTGATTGTCGAAATAAGAATTATATCAGCTGAAATAGTAATAAACAATAACTGAAAAAAACTGTAAACTCAATACCCCATTTAATTTCTGAAACTAGTAATTATTGCTATAATCATTGTATTCACTTTAGTTCTGATATCTAAAGCATTAGGATGGTGTTCCCTATGGTATTTGCATTTTTATTTATATTCGCTATGTACGCGGCAACTAACTATTACATTGCGAGAAAGATTTTTAAATGGTTACAACATATATTTTCACATATAAACGGGATCATATATGGAGTCATCTACAGCTTATGTGCGTTATCAATCATTATTAATTTACTATTGTCTTCTTCAGCTATGACGACCGATTCAAATATTGTTAATTTTATTGGTCAATTCGGGGACTATTGGATGGGTATCTACTTCTATTTGTTCTTGCTTTTGATCCTTTCAGATGTAATCTTACTAATTAGTAAATGGATCAAGGTCCTCCCTTCTCCTATACCAGCACGTGTTATTTTTCATACAAGGTCCATAGTATTAATTCTAGTCATAGGATTGGTGTCCTATGGGATTTATAATGCAAATCATTTAAAAGAAGTCACCTATCCGCTCCAAATACATAAAAACACTTCATTAGATCAGTTAAATATCGTCCTGATCAGCGACTTACATTTAGGCTACGTAAATGATGTAAAGTTTATTGAAGACGTTGTTGATCGTATTAATGGACTACAGCCGGATATAGTGTTGATGACAGGAGATATATTTAATGGTAACTACTATGCGCTCTCTAACCCTTCCAAAGGAATAGAGTTATTAAGTACTATTCAGTCAACCTATGGAGTTTATGCTTGTTTAGGTAACCATGATGCAGGACGCTCATACGATGAGATCGTGAACTTTATAGATAAGAGTAATATCAAACTTCTAAATGATGAGCATGTCGTTATTGATAATCAATTCGTTGTTGTTGGCAGAAGGGATTCATCACCGATTGGTAATCAAGGGAACCCTCGAGCAATTACTTCAGAAGTGATGAGTGACATTGATACAAATATGCCCGTTATCGTAATGGATCATCAACCAACCAATAGGATTGAATACGCAGATGACGTTGATTTGATACTTAGCGGACATACGCATCAAGGACAAGTATTCCCTGCAAATCTGATCACCAATGCTATGTTTACAGTAGATTATGGCCACTATCAGAAGAATCCTAACAGCCCTCACGTCATCGTTACATCTGGTGCAGGGACTTGGGGACCGCCATTACGAATTGGCACGAATAGTGAGATAGCACAAATCAAAGTTGATTTTAAATAGACGATAATTTTAGACTGATTAAAAAACATGGAAGAATATCCCGATAGCATACATAAGTTCGAAAAAGAGCATCGACCACATTAATGAGAAAATCCACCACCGTATGCGGTGGTGGATTTCTATGACTGCCTATCTAACTGTAATATCAGCAAGCACCCTCATCGACTAATCATGCCGGATCTCCGTGTTATTTCGAATACCTTCGAGACGTTCTCTTGGATCAGGCGTTATTCTTTCCCTCTTTCTTCTATTTATCGAATACAAAACAAATAATAATATAAACCATAAAGGCGTCAACAATAAGGCCGGACGAGTTTCATCAGCAAATAGCATAATTATGAGTATGATTGCAAACAAAGCTAGAACAACATAATTCACAAAGGGTGTAAACGGTGCTTTGAATTTTGATTTGGCCTGCAATTCCGGCTTCGTCTTTTTATATCGCAAATGGCAAATTAGAACGACGCCCCAAACCCAGATGAAACAAATGGCACTAATTGTTGTCACGATGCCAAAAGCCGTCTCCGGAATCAGCTTACTCAACAAAGCGCCTACAGATAAGACAAGCGTGGATATGAATAAAGCATTACTTGGTACATGATTTTTATTAAGCTTTGCAAAGTTGGCTGGAGCCTGGTCATTTCTGCTTAGATTGTATAGAATCCGGCTTGTTGAGAACATCCCGCTATTACAAGCGGACGCAGCTGAAGTTAATACAACGAAGTTAATAACCCCCGCGGCAATCGGAATCCCCACTAAACTAAATGTTTTAACAAAAGGACTTTCTGCCGGGTTTAGTTCTGTCCAAGCGTTGATGCATAATAAGGCAATAATAGCACCCACGTAGAAAAATAGAATCCGTAAAGGTATTTTATTAATCGCCGATGGGATAGTTTTTTCTGGATTGGAGGTCTCTGCTGCCGATACGCCCACCAATTCCACACCCACAAAAGCAAACACAACCATTTGAAATGAAAGTAGGAACCCTGAAATGCCGTTTGGAAATACTCCCCCATGTGCCCAAATATTACTGAGCGCAACGGTTCCGGTAGTTGTTTTGAATCCAATCACCAGTAAGACTACCCCGATAGCAATCAATGCGAGAATAGTGATTACCTTAATTAAAGCAAACCAAAATTCCAATTCGCCAAAGCTTTTTACCGTTAATAAATTGAGTCCTAATAAAATAATTAAACAAATGACTGCGGGTATCCATTGCGGGATATCAAACCAATATTGTACATAGACCCCAACAGCTATAATATCGGCCATAGCCGTCATGATCCAACAAAACCAATAGGTCCATCCAGTTACAAACGCCGCCCGCGGTCCAAGATAGTCTTCGGCAATGTCTGTAAAAGATTGATAACCTGCTTTAGACAACAGAAGTTCTCCTAATGCCCTCATCACAAAAAAAATAGCGATACCCACGATTAAATAAGCAAAAATGATCGATGGTCCTGCCAGTTGTATAGCTTTGCCTGATCCTAAAAATAATCCGGTACCGATGGTTCCACCAATCGCAATGAGCTGAACATGCCGATTCTCTAAATCTCTCTTTAATTCTTGTGCTGCCATTTCGAACTCCCCCTTATGTGAAAAAAATAACAAGTAAAAATGATAACAAAAAAGAGATTGGATACGCTCCAATCTCTTAGGTCTAAGAATAATAAATAAAATACATTCCTTTATTCTGACGATGATCAGAATAACAAATGAATTATCTAGTACTCTTCTGTCCTTTTGCCTGAGATTGTGAACCCTTCGGCGCCGGGGGAATCCCCCACGGTCTCTCCAGAAGCTGCTCCTGCTATAGTGTGATCCATAGCAATCATAGCTTGCGAATTATTTAATTGTTATGCCGCTAACTTCATTTTTAATATTTTTCAATACTAATCATTGTCAAATATTTTGTCAATAACATTAATTACCGCTTTATTTCAACTGCGAAATACGCGAATATCACGCATTGCTTCGGAAACATCGCAACCAACAGATCAAGATTGGCTGATGGTTAATATGAAAAAAGGGCTATCTCATTGTAGAATTCTACTCCTGAGACAGCCCCTTTATGTTTTGAAACACACTCTATTAGTGGCTTGTCAGCCAAGCCGCCAACTCTTCTGTCTGACTCAGAATAGCTATCGGGTCCCAGTAGCCGGAGCGATCGCTTGTCCAAAGAAATACGTGATCATTTTTGACTGCTGGCAGTGCGCCCCAGATCGGGTCGGCTTTAAGTTCATCCAGCTTTTTCGAGTCGGAGGTAAGAATAATATAGTCACCGGCATACTTTGGTAAGACCTCAGCAGAGAATGAAGCCCAGCCCGGATCGGCCATTTCGGCGGCGATATCCGCAGGAGGCTTAAACCCTAATCCATTATAGATTGGTTGTCCACCTTTGCCGAAGTCTGTTCCGACGGCCATCAAGCTGTTTTCAGACCATTCAATAATGGAAAATGTGCTATCTGCAGGCACAACCTTCAATACGCTCTCCTTGGCATTGGCCATACGGCTGTCATAGTCTGCAAGCCAGGTTTTGGCCTTATCTTCTTCACTAAGCAGCTCACCGAAATAACCCACTTCCTCATGTACCGTTTTTAAGGAAGCGTATGGAATAACGACCGTAGGTGCGATTTTTGACATCTGCTCATTTAGCTCAGGATAAAAATCATCCATAATAATCAAATCGGGATTAAGCGACAGAATTTTCTCTACATTTCCATTTCCGTCCCCTATATTCTCAACGTCTTTCAAATACTCCTGAAAATATGGATTTTTAATATGATGTTCGGAGGTTCCGATAGGTGTAATGCCAAGCGCAATTAAGCTGCCGAGATATTCACCTGCAACAATTCTTTTGGGATGAAGGGGGATCTCCACCTCACCGTTAACCGTTTTAACGATTTTGGTCTTCGGCTGCTGTGAGGCAGCATTCTCCGTAGCACCGTTTGTACCACATGCGCTCAGTACCAAAATGAAGCTTAACAGCAATACCGATGCCAGCGTAGGCCTTGAATGTTTAAACATGAATGAATCTCCCTCTTGATCAAAATGATACTGATAATCGTTATCAATATAATCAGTATAGTCAAATGATTCAAGGGCAACAATGGAGGATTCTATGTTTGTGGCAGGACTATCTTCTAGTTTGTTCTTTCTGGAATGCAATTCTCTATAGCTAATCGGGGAAACACCCTTATACTTTTTGAACAGCCTGCCCAAATAACTAGGGTCTTGATAACCGACGCCCACTGCAATTTCCTTCAGCGTAGCATCTGTTTCCAGCAGAAGTGCCACCGCTTTTTCGATGCGCACCTTAATTAAGTAATCAATCGGGCTAAGTCCAGTACGGATTTTGAAGTAGGAAGATAAATGGGGGACGCTATAGTTCAGGCTTTCCGATAATGATTCCAGCGTAATGTTATCCGTATAATGTTCATGGATAATGTCGGCGATCCGGGCGGCCAGATCACGCTTAGTCGTATTAACACCGTGCACCGACATTTGATGGAGTAGCTCATACACAAACTGATGGAGTAAAGTGCGAACATGCAACCGCGCAAGCGGCTGCGGCTTCTCCCACTCCTTAAACATCTCGCTCACTATGCGATACAGCGCTACCGAATTGTCAGGCGTCATGCTGTACGAATGATCAAAGGATTTAGCGCCCTCGTATAGCGTAGCAATCTCTAAGGGTAGTGAGGGATGCATACTCACTTTATAATAAATGCTATAGTAATCCAGCCCCTCGCTGCCTGCGTCAATGTTGAGCACAGTTCCTTTGCCTGCATGAAGCACTGTAAAGCGCTGTAAACGGTGAACTTGGCTTCCCAGGTTAACTGTAGCATTACCGTGAATCGACATAAGAAACAGCCTTGAGGGGACGTAATAGGAAGGTATAGATTCGCCAGGTCTAAGGGTCATCCGACGAATATCAACTACTTTGCAATTCGCGTGATTCCATACAGCAATAAGGTCATTGATGTCCATGATTGACTAACACCTTACATGTTTTCGTTTGAAGCCGAGCTGCGATTTATCAACTGCCTTTTGAATATTAATTGAAGCATTCAAAATCTTGCTTTTTGCACTACCGGTATGGATTTCCACCGGGCCAACTTCCTTTGCAATCTCAACCGCTTTATCATGAAGCGGCAGATAGGATACGCCCACAGTGTAGATGAAATTGTTCATTGCATATTTCGTTCGCTCAGGAGCTTCATGAATCGTGTTTTTTGCAAGCTCCAACATAGCGGCCAATTTTTCTGCGGAAAATTCACTGTCCGGGCGATTTCCGAGCAGCCAGCAGTAACAGTTCCAGCCCGCCGACATTTTCAGCTCTATCTCACTTGCAATCCATTTATCAGAAACCTCTTGCGCAATATCCGTCTCCGCCAACGTTACTGCCACCACAAAGTCCGATAGCATATAGAAATAAGCGCCAGCAATCCACCGCTCAAAATCCGACTCTGACATTGCTTTAGGCTCCGCGATCACCCCGGCAAAATACATAGCGTCGTAATTTCCCGTAGCATAAAGCTGCTCGGCCAAGGGTTGATTATGTTTTATTTTTCTGAAGATAGGCTTCATCTGGCCTGTGGCCACACCAAAAAGCGGTTCGTGCGCGCCATTGGATAGATATATTTTCTTGGTGCGTTCCTTGCCGAGAGCTTCAAGCTCTTGCATGACCGTTTCTAAATCCATTGTTCGCACTTCCTTTTTAGATTATTGGCTAGGGACTCAAACTTTACTTGAATATATCATAAAAGCCCTTATAAATACCTTCTTTTATACATCAAGGTAATTTGCCCCGCTATGTATTCAGCGCTATATTGGTTGCCATCCTTAATCCACCACATAATAATCCCCAGTAGTGAGGCTGCAATAATATCAACGGAGACTACCTCCTTAGTAAGGTCAATGTTCCTCGCGTTTCTTCGTTTTTCGACAGTACTTTTTAACAGGTTGGTCAAGTGTTTTTTGAAGCCTTTATGCTCAATCAATACAGCAAAAACTTTCCGGTATTCAAAAAAATAATTTAAAAAGGTGACCAGCTGCTCCTGTTCGTTGTTGCTCTTCATTTGTAATAGCGGTTCAACCTTCATGGACAGGTCATCGAAGATTTCATGTACGATCTGGCGCAATAAATCGTTAATATCCTCATAATGCAAATAAAATGTTGCGCGATTTAGTTCCGCGCGGTTGGCGATTTTTTGGACGGTCAATTGCGAAATCTCCACATTGTCGGCCAATAATGAAAAAACGGCGTTCTTAAGCATCTTTTTTGAGCGAATAGCTCGTGGGTCAACTCTTTTATGTTCAGTCATTTCATCCCTCTACTATCGTTTAAATGGCCTTTCATCAACTAATTTGCCTATTCTGTCGATTAGTCGACATTTTCAATAAAATTGCAAATAGGAATACTATTTAAATCCTGATATGATTTATTTTATTGACACTATGTCGAAAAAGCAATGAAGAGAGGACTGCAACATGCAAGAAGACATTAAGAAAATAAATAAAGGGATCTTACTAACCATCTTAATCTTTGGTTGTTTCTTATCCACACTCAATCAGACGCTTTTAAATGTCGCCTTAAGTAGTCTGATGGATGTATTTGATGTCATGGCAACAACCGTACAATGGATTTCAACAGGATTTATGCTGATCAACGGGATTTTGATTCCGATTACGGCCTATTTAATGAAACGTTTTACAACACGGCAATTATTTATAAGTGCCATGTCATTTTTATTAATCGGTTCTATAATTTGTGCAGCAGCGCCGAGCTTTAGTCTACTCTTAATCGGACGAATGATCCAAGCTGCCGGTGCTGGCATTATAATGCCGCTCATGATGAGTGTTGTGCTGGCGATCTTCCCCGTTGAAAAACGTGGCAGCGCTATGGGACTGCTTGGACTGGCGATGATATTCGCTCCTGCTATTGGGCCAACGCTCGCGGGTTTTGTTGTCGAATACCACTCTTGGCGCTGGTTATTTATCGGGCTTATTCCACTTGTCCTCATTGTTATAGCGTTGGCACTCAAGTATTTAGTGAATGTATCTGAGACGTCTAAGTCGAAGCTTGATGTCATAAGTGTTCTTTTATCAACCGTCGGATTTGGCTTAATTTTATACGGCTTCAGTAGTGCAGGCAGTAAAGGCTGGGATGATGTAATCGTGATCCTGACCTTAGGGATTGGGGTCGTGGTAACAGCCGTATTCTGTCTTCGACAAATCAAATCGGATGATCCGCTGCTAAACCTGTCGGTCTTTAAAAATAAGGTTTTTACGATGACATCTCTTATTAACGTATTAATCACGATGATGATGTACGCAGATATGATTTTATTGCCTATTTATCTGCAGAATGGCCGCGGGTTTACAGCATTTGATGCAGGACTACTATTGTTGCCGGGCGCACTCGTAAATGCGTTCATGTCACCCGTCACCGGTAAACTATACGACCGTTTCGGTGCGAAGCCGCTGTTCATCATTGGTCTATTGTTTATTATTCCATCTATGTGGGCGGTAACAGATTTATCTGAATCAACTACGTATACGTATCTAATGATTCGTACTATTGGCCTGCGAATTGGATTAAGCTTCATTACTATGCCACTCAATACAGCCGGACTAAATGCGTTGCCCAAACAACTTGGCACTCATGGTACAGCTGTGAACAATACCGTTCGCCAAATTGCCGGGGCCATTGGTACTGCTGTCGTAATTACAATTTATACAGTGCAGGCAACAAGCCATGCAACTACAGTGATGCTGAACAATCCCTCCACTACTCCTGAGATTCTTAAATCCCTTACATCAATTCTTGGGGCAAGTGACGCCTACTACTTCATGATGATTTTATCCATTGCCGCATTTGTTATAACCTTATTTATGCCCACGAAAAACAATATTTCTGATTTATAAATGGAATATATATTCAATAATAGAATAGGTACCCTAAAAGGCAAAGCCATTGGCTTCGCCTTTTAGTTAATAATTCCGCCCTAACTCAGGATTGGTCATTTTCCCTTTTTTCTTCTAATCGAATAGCGGATAAAAAATAAAATAAACCATAACACCAGAAGAACATAATGGCCATCGACACGTCGGATGCAACTTGGTGCAGACAAAATTCTAAGCACATAAAAAATAGAATTGGCAAACTTTTTTCAAAAAGAAATCGGCAGAGATCATGGCATCGTTTGTACAGCGGTTGCGAAAAAAGCATTTAAACAAGTATTATTTTTCCATTTTTTTGCGACGGAACCCTGCGTCATAATTGAGTTGCCTCCTGAATTCATTGATATTCCAACTCTTGATACGGTACAAAGTTAGTCAGTTTGATTAACAGCACTCGCAAAGATTATAAGAAACATTACAATTCGTTGCGGAAGTAAAATTCAATGGGCGATTCATCTTTGACATGACGAATTAATCAATTATGTTATCCAAAATTGAAAAAGAAACCCGAAAGAATACACGCTCAAAAAAGCGTTTCTTTTCGGGTTTTTTTATGATTAAAACTTGCCCTATTTGTGGTCACCGTAACAGACCTAACGCTAAAATTAAAAGGATGCTTTGTGTACATGTTGTTACAAAGTGTATCCTCCATCTATCACCATATTAGTTCCCGTCACCCATCTAGAAGCAGGTGCAAGTAAATACCCGATACAGAAAGCAATGTCCTCAGGTTTACCGATCCCTAGAAGATGTTTGTTTTTAACTTGTGCAAATGTTGCTTCCCCTAAGCTATTTTCAATCTTTTTACTCATTTCCGTCTCAACAATGCCCGGCATTATACTATTTACTCTTATTTGCCGTTGGGCTAATTCTACTGCTGCCGATTTTACAATAGAATTTATAGCTCCTTTAGCAGCTGAATATCCTGCAGCCCCTTTTTCCCCTGCGATTGCAGAAATAGAGGATAATAGAACAACTGAACTATTATCATTTGTAATATTTCGATTAGAAAAGCTACCTAAAAGTTGGATTACACTGTTTATATTTATATTTAACATTTGTTGCATATGATCATGATTAATACTTCTCAACGGTGTAAAATAATGAATCCCTGCTGAGTAAACCATACCATCTAACTTAGTTCCTGTTTCTTGAACGACTTCTTTCAGCCAATCCCTGACTCGATCTGGATACTGTAAATCTAGCGTCTTAACAAGATGATCTTTTGTGTTCTCCATATTCTGAAGAGTATCAATTAACTTATCCTTGCTGCGACCTGTTAGTATCAATCTAGCGCCTAAAGTACTGAGAAACTGGGCAGTTACTTGGCCTATGCCAGATGATGCACCGAATACAACAATTGACTTACCCTCTAGACTATACGGATTCATCGATCTCTACCTAAACACGTTTCTTAATATATTGCAGTATATCACCAAATGTCTTCAAACCCAATAATTCATCCGTAGTCAGTGTAAATCCAAAGTGTTCGTCCAAAGCGGCATCTAGTGCGATGTACGCGAGGGAGTCCCAATCTAATAAATCTTGTAGCACGGTTTCATCGTTAACTTCACCTTTTGATACCATTACAATATCCGCTTCAAATAACTCTTTAAACTCCTCAATTGTCATCATTTTATAATCCTCCTAAAATGTATTATTCATGCCACACGATGGAAGTAGCTGCCCAAGAATAACCGACTCCAAAACCCACCATCATAACTCTATCGCCCTTTTTTATCTTTCCATTTAACAATTCCCTTTTAAGTGCAATAGGAATGGATGATGATACTGTATTACCACAATCATTAACTTGTATAGAAAACTTGTCGCTTTCTATCTTTAACTTCTTTCGTAAATACTCTAGCATAAACTGATTTGCTTGATGAAAAACAAAGAAATCATAGTCCTCTATAGAAAAACCTTCTTTTTCCATTAATTCATTAATGGACTTGGGTACCTCTCTCAAAGAAAAGTTGAAAATCTCCGGACCATTCATATATAAATTGCTATTTGATCTGACGTTCCCGAATGAATCAATTTCTTCTTGTAAATTAAATTCTGAAATTGGATTTCTGAGACCGCCTGCTGGAACTATTAAATTATTCATACCAGTTCCATCGGTACCAAATACAAAAGATTGTAAACCATAAATGCTACTGCTCTCAGACAGTAGAGTTGCAGTTGCTCCATCACCGAAGAGTGGCTTTACACTCCGATCTTGATTGTTAATAAATTTACTATAAGTATCTGCCGTAATAAATAACACATTTTTCGCTTGTCCTGTTTGGATTAGTGCTTTTGCCAAAGATAATCCATAAACATATCCAGAACATCCTAAATTAACATCAAGTGCACCAATAGATGTAGAAAGTCCCAATTTATCCTGAAGAATACACGCAGTTGATGGTAAATAATACTCAGGTGACTGTGTACAATATATTAGATAATCTACGTCTGTCCGACTTATATTATTCTTTTCAAATAATATATTTGCCGCTGCTATTCCCAAGTCTGATGCAAATTCATCTTTTTTTGCAATATGCCTTTGATTAATGCCAATTTTATCCGTGAGCTTATCCCCACTATTATTCAATTCAGTTTGTTCTGGTAGATAGTACTCAATCCCCTTAATCACAACCATACTGGCACCTCCATTTGGATATGATTATTCAATCCCCTATCGGTTTAAATGGTGGAACATTTATACAATCATATCTATTCAACCAAAAATTTGATAACCCCTTATTCTTACCTGGTGTCGTAGCAAAAGCACCTTTATAGCCATTTTCTTTCAATATTGGTTCTAAAGCTCGAAACATTTCTTTATAATTGTTGCCCCCCCCAAAAGCAGGAGTATACCAATTAGGAGTAATATTCATTTCACTTTTCAGGAATTTAGCGCAGGGTTCAATCTCCAATTTATAAAATTCTTCTCCATCGCCAAAAAACGAATTATGGTTACAACTATGAACACCTATCGTCATTCCCTGGTTCTTCATTTCCATAAACTCTTCTTTGTTCACATAATATTGATCAATAAGATTTTCACTCGAACCAAATATTTTCAAAGCCTTATCCGTCAGATAATTCTTAGATTGACTTTCAGTTAAAAAGAAATTAAGTGCATACTTATTATATCTTCTGTAAATATTTTGTTCATAATTATATATTCCTGATAATTTCGGTACTTCTTTTAAATCATATAACTTGTTTAAATCTTCCCAGACTTCTTCATCTGAATGATTGGAAAGCAGGATATGTACTAAATGAAAAACAGGAATTACTCCTTCCTTCAATGGACCAGACATTACTGTGAAATATCCGGGAACTCCTTTGCTCTTCATTATTTGAAATGCATTTGTATATTGATCTTTGGTTCCATCATCAAAGCTTAATACACACCTAGGCTTTAATCCAACGGGTTTTTGTAGATCTTCCGGACTAACAATTTCATAAGATTTATGTAAAATGTCTATCTGTTCTGCGAATCTTTCAGGTTCTAACGGATTAATCCCTTTCCAATCTTTTGCCCTCACATAGTGATACATTATGGATATATCTTCCATTTTTTTCTCCTTGTTTAGATTAATTGGGTCTATCTTGGTCGGAATCGCCTTTAGTGATATAGAAACAAGATTCCTTAGCATAATTAAGTTGGTTTACAATCGTAGACTGTACCGAGAATGCTGCAATCATATTCGTAATTTTTAAATCTAATGGTTGGAATCTTGTAGGTACTACGAGAGAGTCATTTGCACTATCTAAAATTCGTTTAAAACCAATAGATTCCAGACCCCACGTACTGACGGTTGAAAAACAATAGAATTCAAAAAACAATACGTCACGATCCAATTCACAAATTGCATTGGCAAGTAGAACGGAACTGTCCTGATCCTCTGCAATGAATTCTACGACTCGTCCAATTCGTTCAGTTTGGTTAAATATCGATTCAATACGAACGATAGCTAGGCCTTTATAATTATCATCCTTATCAACGCATGTTAAAATTTGATAATTAAATTGAGGATGGTCTAAGTACCTCCATTTAATAAATTTAAAATCCCTTGAAAAGCCAATGGTTTTTTTCGAAAAAAACCGACTATAAAATTCATCCCAGCGTTCTTCATTAATTTGACCAGAAATTCGATAATTAGTACTTGTAGATAAGGGTTTAAGCTCATTCCAATATCTTAATGGAAATTCATTTCCGTTCAACATTTTGTCAATCGTCTTCTGCTTATTGACGATTCCTATCCACCTAGGTACATTATCAAGGACATCCCACTTCATTTTCTTATATAATTTGGCCACAGTGCTGTTAATACCTAGAGATAGGATCATTTCGGGATTATGATCTTTGACCTTTTGAAATAGCGCAAAACCGGCACCTGTATTTCTGTAATCGGGATGTACGATCCAATTCGTCAAGGAGCATCCAACACCCATATTCCCTTTATTATTCACTTCAAATGGCATAACACCTAACAAACCCACAATTTTATTATCATACCATGCTCCTAAAAAACTATATTCTTCTGAATTAACCCAATATTGCTTTGCTGGATTGTCATAAAACATGTAGTTGAGCAGCTTTTCATCTCTGCTTAATATGTGGTTGTTTGCCCATACCGAATGAATAGCCTGCATTAATTCTTTTTTTTCAGATACTCTAAAATAGCGGACCTCCATAACTTCACGCCTTTCTATATAGGTATAGTTTCTTATCGGAATTTTCGACAAAAATCTGAATGGACATATTAAATTATGATCTACGATATATTATAATTAGTTCTAGGGCACAAAAAAATTAACCTTCATTTGTATTACGGTTCTACATATCATTTTGAGGACAATTTTATGAACGCTCTATTTAAGAAACATATACAATATCTACTGTATACTCTTCAGCTATAACAATTGATTTAAATATTGTTAATTTTATTGGTCAGTTAAGGAACTATTGCATGAGTGCATGAGGATACTTATCCGATCTAAATAAGCAAAATCACTTCATTAGATTATTTCAATATTGTTCTGATCAGCAGCTACATTTGGGCTACGTAAAAGATGTACAGGTTCTCACAAAGATTGTTGATCGTATTAATGGTTTACAGCCGGATATTGTGTTGATGACAGTGAGATTCATCGCCTATTTGGTCAAGAAAGCCCAAGATGAGCTTTAATGACCGAATAAGTTAAGCAAGACTGCATACGCTACCAAAGGTGGAATTGGAGTAACTCCGCTTGTAACAGTATTTATTGATTAACTATCTCGTCCAGTACCCATGCCCCTTTTATACATTTTTTCTGCTTCAATAGGACTTTCTTTTGCCGTGATATGATACGGAATTACCCGATAAACTTGAACCGGACCGCCAAATACAGCCGATCTATACTTTTCCACATGCTGCTTGGACAAGGGGCGATTATAATAACCCGGTACGTATTTATTGATCAATTCCTGAAGTACGTGTGTGGCTTCATCCAAATCTGAAATCGGTTCTGCTTGTCCAAAAATCATTACGCTCATATAAGCTGTATCCGTTTTGGCTGGTACCGGATCTGTAATAGTTCCGTATTCCTCACATACCGTAAAACATACCTCCGGATTATCACGCATGACCTGATTACGTCTTCCATCTCCAGCCCCATGAATATACAGTTTCCCTTCAGTCCATACATAATTAAGTGGCACAACATAAGGGAGGTTCCCATCAACCAACCCCAGATAACCTAATCTCGTTTGGTGAAGGAACCTTTCAATCTTCTCTTGATCTAGGCATTCCCTGGTCTTGTAACGAACCGAATTCATATCGAATCTCTCCTTTTATTTAAATTGCGGATACCAGCGTTGTTACGGTAGTATATCAATAAATGGATTGCATTAAAATATCCATAATTCGCTGTTTAGAGCAATCCATAATCAGCTTTTTATGATTGGAGTTTCTATTTGGAGGTATGTACGATGATGAAAGTAATTCGTAATGATAAGAGACCGATCTGGCAGCAATTGCTTGATCAAGCGATCCATAATATTACTAGCGGAGTCTGGGCACCAGGAGAACTACTGATTCCTACCCGCGAACTTGCGCACATCGTAGGTGTCTCCCGCTCAACTATACAGATCGTCTATGAGGAATTGTTAAGTCGGGGTTATACAGTTACCTCCCGCCGGGGAGGGACGCGAGTTAGTACATGGAAGCAAGTCGCTATATCAACGAAGGAAATAGAAACAGAGGGCCCCACACCTCCTTCACTCTCCTTGCTAGACTCAGCTGTTGATCAATTACATGACTGGTTCAGAGGTAAAGAGCCGCTAGAAGTGGATATTGATTTCAGTCCCCATGAACCCTATTTGGATGAACAATTTCAAAAAAACTGGCGGCAATCGCTGCTCCAGGCATCCTCTGAAATGGATTTATCAAGCTGGGCTTACGGTAACTGCTACGGGTACACACCATTACGTGAGCAAATACAGCGTTATTTATCACTTGAACGGGGCATACATGTCCAAACCAATCAGATTCTGTTGACCTCAGGAGCTCAGCATAGTATTGACTTAATCGCACAGTCACTTTTAGCTGATGGGGACACTGTCTCAGTAGAGGATCCAGGTTTCCCAGCTGCTTGGATGGCAATGAAATACCGCCGTATGAATGTGGTACCCGTTCCCGTTGATGAGTATGGTCTAGTGGTTGAGCATATTCACCCGCAATCCAAGCTGGTCTTTGCCACCCCTTCCCACCAGTGCGCAGTAGGGGTCGTTATGTCGGAGCCCCGCCGGCAACAATTGCTGCATAAGGCCGTTCAAGAACGATTTTGGATCATTGAAGACGATTATGATAGTGAATTTCGATATCGCGGGGAGCCGTTGCCAACGCTGTTTAGTCAGGCATCTAATAATACTTTGTATCTCATGAGTTTCTCTAAAATGATTGCACCAGGCATTCGTATTTCGGCTATTATTGGATCAGTCGAGGCAATTGCTCAGCTAGCAAAGGTGCAGGAGCTGACTTACCGTCATCTTCCGATTATGGATCAGCTAACACTAACCCACTTCATTAAAAATGGTCATTTTATGCGCCATATGCGAAGAGTCAGAAATGTGTACCGGCGAAGACACGAGGTCATGGCAAAAGCTATTATGGCTAGCGGTTTAGGGGAGCGCTTCACGCTCAGTGGAGTAGAAACTGGATTACATATGTTATTAGAAGCTGAGGAAACATTCGACGAGGAAGCTGTGACAAAGTTAGCCCTACAACATGGAATACGTGTGTACCCTCTTGGGCCCTATTGTTTGGATAGCAAAAGAAAAGGATGGGTATTAGGGTTTGCAAAAGTAAATGAGGCAGCGATTGAGCAGGGTATTCATCGTCTTGCGGAGCTGATCCTATAAAATCATTTCCGCAGCACTCACAAAATTTGTTGAACAGTCCATAGACTATTTTAGATTTATGAAACCATTGAAACTTCAAACGAAAGTTAATATATGGTAAATTGAAACTGCGATAGAACCTGGAGATGGGGACTTTATGGCTTCAGAAAATATTTTTTAGGAGGGCTTCCCATTAAGAAAATGCTGTTGTTAACCATAGCTTTATTTTTATTATTTCTGACTTTTCCCTTGCCTGCATGGGCTCAGGCCATAGCTGAAGATGTTATTTCTTTTGCGAATAAAGAAGGATTAACATTGACTAGAGAAGGGCTTTCTAAAGAGCCTAAAGGATACGGTTACAGCAATGAAGCAGAGATTAGTATAATTACCGTAGGCGAAGGAATGCAAATTCATTTTATTGATGGTGCTAAGCTTAGGGCGGCTTCCGATAGTCTGATTGAAACGGTCACCCCCCAAGAGATCTGGGAGTTTCTTATTTTATCGAGCGGAGTGCCCAAATCTAAAATGATCATTCAAAAGGATTCAAACGGGTCTTTTCAAGTTACTGAGTTTGGAGGGAATCCTGATACTCTAGCCTATGTCATTCAATCTCTACAGGCTGAGGGTGAAGGGAGTGAGCCCACACTAATCCGTGAGCGCGACGAATATATAGCTGCCTTCAAGAAAGACAATCAGGAATTCATCATTGTTCCACAACAAGCCTCATCGGCAGAAGCCAAAGGACTAACCAGTAATTTAGAGCCTCAAACCCCAGAACATTTAATAGATGTGTTGCAGACGATGCAGAACGACTCTTCCGATGACGAGCAGGATGGTTGGGAAACCATTGCTTCCGTGTATTACCCGGACGATAATAATCACCTAACAAGGTCTATCACCATTAGCGCCATTATTGCTCTAGCAGCGGTATTTGTGATCTGGGCCTATCTCAGAAGACGTAAGTAACCTAAGTAAATGTAAAAAGAAATAGGCCGCTCTTTTCATGGAGTGCGGCTTATTTTTCTCTCATCTACGGCTCCCGAGAAATATTCAAACACTGCACTCTAATACTATTAAAAACTTACCAAGAAACTACTCAAAGGCATATCGGTTTACTCAACTTTCCTTATAAACAATTTTTTCAAAAAAAGCATAATCCTTATAAAGAATTTTCTGGAATTTCCGATATATTAATAGTACACATAATGGTTCAAATTACCTAATTGGGAGGGTTTTATTTGAAAAAGATTTTTAAAATCGGGTGTCTGGGATTCATCGCTTTAATTGTACTAATCATTGTTATTGGTATATTTGCTAAAGATAAGGATAGTTCAAACGACACAACTAGCAAATCTAATACCACCGCAAACTCTGTAGAAACAAAGGGCACCTCAAAAGAAGATGCGAAAAAACTAGCAAAAAAAGGAGAGGAATTACAAGTTGGCGATGTTGTTTTTAAAGTTAACAAGGTAACTACTACCAAGGAAATTAAAGATGGAAATTACTTATCCTACTCACCTAGTGCTGACGGAAGTATTTTCCTAGTAGTAAATGTAACTGTTAAAAATGCTGGTAAAAAAATGATTACCACAGACTCATCATACTTTCAACTCCTAAAAGATGAAGTTACGTATAACCCGTCAACGTTGATTACTACTTCCGGAGACTATTTTTTATATGAAGGAATCAATCCTGGATTGGCTCAAACAGGCAATGTAGTATTTGAAATCCCAGAAGATATGACTGGCTTTCTTTTAAATGTCCAAACTGGGTTCTGGGGAACCGAACAAGGACAGATTGAATTGAAATAATACTATATGGATCGTAAACCACCAATGTAAGTTGGTGGTTTTTTGTTACTTCTTCGAAGTAAAAATTCTACTTTATGATCAAAATAACCGTCAACGAAGTAACTGGTGCTTTAAAACGTAGTGGTTAAGATACTTGGCAGTTAACAACTGAATATTTAAAAATCAATGCAAAAGGCACTACCTTGAGGCAGTACCTTTTGCATTGTTAAGTGAAGAGATATCCAATTTAGGGGAGGTTAATACTCCACATCGACCCAATCAGGTCGTACATTACATAGCTTTTTCAGCCAGATCGCTAACTAAATTTCTCATCCACTTACGGGAGTAAATCCGGGCGTAGCCGAAACCAAAGCGGACAACCTCCTCCAGCGAGATTACGAGATACACAAGGTAGACAGGTTGCTTCCAAATGTATGACAGCAACAGCCCGGATGGGACACCTATCAGCCACGTTGCGGTAGACTCCATGCCGAATACGAACTTGCTGTCTCCTCCGCTGTTTAGAATACCGCCGGCTATAATCATATTGGATACTTTGACCCAAAGAAATCCAGCAAACACGATAACGATATACATGCTCATTTGTTTAGCGTCCTCGGAGATATTGAACGCAGAGACATACAGCTTCGAGCCTGCCGCAATGATAACCCCGACGATCAGAGAGATAATGATGCCTAGACGAATGAACCTTTTCGCATGATCGAGTGCGATATCAGATTCATTCGCACCCAAACGGTTGCCAACCATTACCCCTGCTGCACTAGCCAGACCCGATAATAAACCGATGCAAAGACCCTGAAGTGGGAAGGTAATGGTCATTGCAGTCATTTCCATCGTCCCCATACGGCTATAAATGACCGCATATGCCGTTTCACCCAATACCCAAATCAATTCAGTCAGTAGCAGCGGATAGGTCGTTCCAAAAAACTTGCGAATGAGCGGTTTAGGAACGATGAATAAGTTCTTTAACCCGACAGCTCCCGGTAAACGATACCGGTACACGGCACCAATGATCAACAAGCATTCGAAGACCCTAGAGATAAGAGTAGCAATGGCAGCGCCCTTCAGACCAAGCGCAGGAGCACCGAAATGACCGTAAATAAGTACGTAATTCAGTATAATATTCAAGCCGACTGCAATTAGACTTACATACATCGGCCATTTGGCATGGCCAGTACTGCGTAAAATCGCGGAATACATCATCGTGAGCATGACAGGCACAAAACCGATCGACATTATCTGGAGAAAGATATAACCCTCATCTATTACATTCACGTCTGTAGTGAACAGGCTCAGAAAGAGCGGCGAATCGATGAAGACAGCCGCAGAGAACAGGAATGAGAACGCAAAGCCGGTGATCAGTCCGAGACCCAGTACTTGAGAGACGCTTTTGGAATCTTTATTTCCCCAAAACTGGGCTGCATATATGGATACACCCGTCGATAAACCGGCCAAGACAACCGCGATGATCCCGTATATTTTAGTCGACATCCCCACCGAGGCAATTGCCACATCTCCCAGCTGCCCAACCATCAATTGATCCGTCAAATTAAGCAACGCCATCAGCAAGCTTTGAAGCGTAACGGGCACAGCGATTTTATAAACACTTTTGTAGAAATCTTCTTTCTCTGACATGTATCGTTCACAACCCCCATATTCTCGATTTTTCCAGAACCCATTGCCATTCGCAGTCTATGACTTAGTGTGAGGTTAGATCACCTTTTTGTAGCGCATGAGCGTGTAGTTATCTTTTGGTTGAATTTCTACAACCTTGAACTTTTTCGCAAAGTTCAATTGCTGATACCCGTCTCCATCCACTAAAGTAATGTTTGTCGAGCCGCCTATGATGATTGGAAGCTGCATTAGAATAATCTCATCGACGATATCCTGATTGAAAATATGCCAGTTTAAGAATCCGCCGCCTTCGACCATCAGACTGGTAATCCCATAGTTCTCCTCCAACTGACGTTCAAGCTCCACAAAATCTACTTTATCCTCGCCGCAGATAAGGCACTCCTTCCCTCTTTGCCGGATCTGTTTGATTTTTTCTTCATCCCGTCCTTTCTCGGTCGTGACAATAATCGTCTTTCCTTGGTCCGAGAGTACATTGCAATCTAGCGGAATATCCAAGGTAGTTGTCGGAATGATACGAATTGGATTTTTATTTTCCTCATACCGATTAGTAAGGAAGGGATTGTCCGTCAAAATTGTATTTTTGCCGACCATAATTCCCTGCACCTTCCCCCGGAATAGATGAATAAATTCCATATCCTCACTGGAAAATAAAGAAAAAAGCTCTTTACTCGAATTACCAGCGCCCATAGTGAGCTTTCCATCAATAGAAATTTGGCTGAATATCGTTGTTTTCATTTGGCTCTCCCCATCTCTAATTAGCTTTTAAATGCGCCCCAAGAGGCTTGAATAGTCTGTTCTATTTTGTTCAATGCTTGTTCAGGATTGCTCAGGGGCAGCTCAATAAGACCCGCATTTAACGCCTCCCATACATGGATCATGAAGGGATAAGTCGGCATCGGCCGTGAATGATCCAAAAGCGATAAAATCATCTTTTTGTTAGGCGCAGCAGAGGCAGCTAGACGGTTTAGCACCTCTTCCTGAGCCGGAATCCGCTGTACACCCAGCGTCCACATCGTTTGGCATTCGTCACTCAGCATAAAGCGCGTGAATGATAAAATATCTTCCCGCTCCTCGGACGTTAATGAATGATTAGGGTAGATCAGGCCAATAGAAGAAGACATGGATAACGATTGCCGCCCTACGATGCTCGGAAGCTGGCAAACCGCAAGCCTATTGTTCATATGCTTATCTAGATGGTTATAAATCCACTCGCCACAAATAATGGCGCCGATCTTACCGTCAATGAACTGCTCAAGCAGTCCTGTCGAGCCGTCGAGACTAACGAGCACGCCTTGATCCATCTTGTCGCGAATAAACTGAAGCGCCTGCTTCATTTCAGAGGTGACGATATTCGGCTTTCCATTCTGTACAGGCCAGCCGCCGAAAGCTGTAAGGAACGGAATAAACCAATAGCCTTGCTGTAAATCTGCTCCAATCGGTACGATACCTTGGGCGGATAACCTTTCTGCTGCCTCTTCGAACACATCCCATGTCGTCGGCGCACTAGGGTAAAACAACGGGTTGTAATACACAACCAGATGATTGCCCCGCAATACCGGGATACCATACTGTACACCATTCATTTGCATCGTTGAAAGGGCACCCTCAGTCAGCGTATCGCCAAAAAGCCCGCCTGGCACTTCGGAGTAAAGACCGTTCTCAACATAGGAGGACATGTCGGCAGGAACCATCGCCAGATGCGGACCTTGCTGGGTGTCCTTAATTTGGTTCAGACGCGCAGTCAGCTCCGTAATATTCATGACTTGTGGCGTAATTTGTACCCCAAAGCGCTCAGTATACAGCTTACAAATTCCCTCCAGCACCTCAATCGAGGTATCTCCCGGACCATCAAACTCATGCCATATCACGACTTCCTTATTGTTCTTTTCCATTGCAGCCTCTCTCCCTTACCTAAATTGTCTATGATTGTTTACGAGCACTAAAGCCTGATTAGGCGCAAGCAGCAAGCAGTCTAACGCCTGACCTACGCTGCTACCCGTTAAGGAACTATCCAGTGTTACCGTCATTGGGCATCGGCCAGGTACGGCTACCTTCAAATCAACTTGGCAGAAAGCATCAGCACTCAAGTTAAAGCAGCACAGCAGCGTTTCATCCCCTTGCATATACCCATACAGAACAATACCTTCCGGGGATTGAGCCACGAAAAAGTTTTCCGGCTTCACTAGGTGGCGCCAATCTCTCTTGAGTTCACTTAGCTCCGCCAACAGCGGCAGCATCGGTGTAGGATTGGTCCAATTAATTTGCATGACGTTAAAAAAAGCTCGGGAAATCTCCTCTCCGTTCGTGTTGTCTCCAAGACCACAGTTGAGCGGCTGCTCCTCATTCATTTCATAACCCGTCGTCACGTATGGAATTGCGTTCGGAAGAAATTGATTAAATACCGCAATCATCCGAGCAACCTCAACACCACCACGGCTGGTGATCCGAGGAGTATCTGCTGTTTCTGCACAAGCAAATACATGAATATTCAACTCAGGCAGCTCTTCTAAGAATGAAACGAGATTGTCTTTAGTAATTTGTGTCATGACGTTCCACCCACTGCCAAGCATAATGTTATAGCCGGTGTTTGCCGCCTTCTTGTGGTTGCGATTGAACAAATCTTCGCTGATTAAGATCGCATTTGGATTCATCTCTTTAATCGTGTCAAAAATACGAGTCAACAACGGAATAGGAAGCACGTGTCCGATGTCGATGCGGAAGCCGTCAATCCCATATTTTTCGAGATTAACCCGTACTGCCTCCTCCAGAACATCCCACAGCTCCAGATTCGGCTCCTCTCCCGGGTAGTCATTACATTTAATCGTATCAAAAAGGACATATGGCGCCTGATCCGGACTTATAAGATGTCTCACTTGCGGAGAGAAATCCTCGTAGAGGCGTAAGAACGTAATGTCTGTCCAAATCGGCTGCACATCATTTATCCAATCCGAATGCGCTGGAGCAGTCGTTATGCCCATCTCTTGCTCCACCAAAGTTAATAGCTCATCTCCAGTTTTAGCAGCTTTCTCCTTTAAGTGCTGCCAAAGAATTGGATGGAGTTCATTGGGCGGTGGCGTGAACTTCCGCAGAAATACTGCTGTCTCCTGGCTGCGGTAGACCGTCTCCAATTTGTCCGGCGTACACTCCTCAAAAAATCCAAGCTGGGGAATCGCGGGCGGCGCAAAGCCTTCTAATTCGTCCATTTTGATCCAATATACCCATTCAGGATGCTCGGTAATGAACACACTGTTTTTCGCCGTCACACGGGGAATGAAATCAACAACAGTCTTAATATCAAGTAAATGACAAGCCTCTACCAAAGCGCTGAGCTCATCGTGGATCGTAAACTCCTCCATATCATCCAATAGGCTATCGTGCAGGTTCTCGTCCAAATGGAATAACGATTGCACTGCGTAAGGGGACCCAATATCCCCCTTCAGATTCAACTTGCTGTACTGGTTAACTGGAAGCATGTACAGAATATTGATGCCCATTTTCTTTAGCAGAGGCAGAAGAATAAAGAATCTTAAAAAAGTACCCGATTCAATTTTTCCGTCATGGTTATAATCCCAAGCCGTAGAATAGCGAATAAGCGAAGAATAGATCGCGCTATCGTCCAGATTTATGCGTTCATTAAGCAGATATCTCCACGAAAGCCTGTCCACATAATTCAAATGATCAGTCAAAAAATCATACGGGTGTACACAAATTTCACCCTCTTTTTCTAAGAGAACACGTTCATATTGGCACTCATTCCACACTGCGGGTATCCAAATTGGCTCTACCTCTTTGGCCTTTTGTGTAGACAAGTAATCTTGAATTAATCTGAATTTGCTATCATTGCTCATCAACAGTGCCACCTCTCATTGATTGTAGTCTTACGTTTAGGGAACAAAAACCGTCTTTACGGTTTCACTCCCAACCACCTTCAAAGAGTTCAATTCATAGCCGATTAACTCATCTATCGCTGCTTCATGCTGACTGAGCTTAACTTTTCTAGTTACTAGTTTCTCCATTTCAGGAGTTTCAGCGGCAAACCGCAAAGCTTCCTCGAACATGTAGCGGTATTCACCTGCTGCTATAATTTTTATTGCATGCTGCACGAATTTGGTAGGGGAAAAGGTGTAGCGATACTTCGCATTAATACCAAAAGGAACGATGCGGCCTCCACGTTCAATCCACTTCTCCGCCATTTCGAGTTGAGTGCCCACCGTATCGATAATCACATCAAACTTATGTCCCGCACAGATTTTGTCTACGGTAGCTTGATTTAATTGGGCAGGGGTTAGAGCAAAATCTGAGATCTCTCTGGCAAAAGCTAGCCGATAGGGATTGACTTCAGTCGCTACCGTGAGCGCAGATTTCGACTTGCTCACAATTTGGCTTAACAGTCCCATTGGACCCGATCCAAGAATAAGTACCTTGTCGTCTGCTGTGACATTGGCTTCTTTGAAATTGTGCAGTACACAGGCAAGCGGCTCAATCAAAACCCCCGTCTCCCAGCTCATATGATCGGGAAGACGGTGTGCAAACGTTTGTGCAGTTGAGTAAAAAAAAGTGAATGTCCCATTTCGATTCAAACCCGCAATAGGCATCCCATTTCCATCGATGCCCGTACAGAGGTGCGGCTGTTTCTTCAAGCAAAAATAGCATTCATCACAGCTTTGATTCGGATCGATAACTACTCGGTCGCCTACCTTAACACGGTCAACGTTGCTGCCGATTTGGATTACAGTCCCTACTGCCTCATGACCCCGAATGACCCCTGGAACCCCCTCCTCTTTCCCAGTTATGACTGCTAAATCTGTTCCACATACACCTGTCATCTCAATCCGGATCTTGACTTCATCCGGTGCTGCAATCTGCGGCTCTTCCCATTCGCAGAGCTCCAGCTTATGATTGGATGTCCACACCAACGCTTCCATACTCATTCCCCTTTCTCTTTTTTGTTATCCATATTCGCCCAGAATATATCATAACTACCATGTAAAAGTAAGGTGAATGTTGTCGAAAAATGTTAATAATTACATTTTTATATAAACACTCAAGAGTAAGCGCTTTAATTTCCTTTCGCTTATTATGCGGATTGCACTGTCTGAAACGGCAAGTTTAAGGGCCATCCCTTGTGGGATGACCCTTGAATACTATCGTGATCAATCGAGCTCCGCACGGGAATAAATCCCGAATCAACGTCTCCTATTTTGCAGCTTCCGCTTCCAGCCGTGCAATGACCTCTGAGCGGGCTTGATCTGTGAAGCTAAGCACCCCGTTTTCCTGAACGATCAGTCCTTCCCGTATTCGGCCATCCAGCCAATCGCTGATCCAGCCGGGAGCATACCCGCCTTGGCCGAACTCGCCGCCAAAAGCAATCATTTCTTCATATACATCCAGATATTGTTGACGGCTCGTATTTGGATAAGAGCTTGTGTATAGCCAGAACTGCACATCATACATCAGAGTAGAAAGCTCATCCGCATGAAAGGAGAAGTGTCCCTTCTCTTCAACGATTCGGGTACATACTTTACGGATCTTATGCTCAAGATGATCTACTTCAGACACATGGCTGCACAGCTTCGCAAGCAATGGTGAGAATTGGCCTACGGCTACTTTGCGCAAATCCTCCTCTTTATCTTCTTCAGAGGTGTCGTATTCTTCATCACTCACCAGGCCGCGTATAAACGTCTCGAAGTCTGGGGCCAGAAACGTAATCTCATAATTATCTTCCTGATCCACATGAATCACCTCGGGTTCACCGTCCTTCCCGCAATTCCGGTAATCCAGCATCACGACATCATGACCTGCCGAAGGGCAATCACAAATTACCACGCCAATGTCAGGGTATCCCCACTCCTCAATCATAAACGGACTGCCGAGATCGCCGCAGAGTGAATAGCTTTTCTCACGTCCGATGCCCATAATGCCCGTAATCGCAATATGATCCTCAGCCCATGAGGTCGCATCCTCCGTAGGAAAACAGGTATTATAAGGCACTCCCCCATTGTGCTGCTTCATCAGACTGATATAAGAGGCAGGAAGCTTGTAACCCAGTTCTTCTTCTACAGAAGCAATCAGCTCATCCGTAGGCGGGGCCGAAACATATTCTTTTAGCGCATAATCGCTATCTTTCCAAAATTCGGAGAGGTCCATCCCTTCAAAAGGAGTTGCAGTCGTCCCCGAATCATTATGTTGCTCTCTGATTGCCTGTCTGGCTGCGGCGTGTTGTTCTTTGCGTAGCTTGCGCTGGCTGAATTTCAGAAACATGGCCGTATTCTCATCATCCGGATCGAGGTCATGGGCAATACCCAGCACTCTCACCGCTTCCTCATATCGATTCAAATAATAGTAGGAATATCCCACACGAAAATGCCACAGATAATCATTCTGTCCTTGTTCCGCAATCTTCGCGAAGTGTTCAAGGGCTTCTTCATAACGTTCCAAATTGTTATACGCTCTTGCCAGACTGCTGACCATCTCGTAATCTCTGTCCGCTGGAGGAATCTCCATCAGAGTGTCTACAATCTTCTGGTGTTCATCATCTTCATGCCACTGTGTCAGCTGTGCGATTAGTTCTTTGTCCATGGTCTACCTCCCAAGCTTATAATCAAGTTACTAGAATATAGAGAAATATGGTTTTCCCTATTCTACCAGATGGGATGTAGGTATTGAAAATCGATAATAGAGCCTCACAAAGATTCTTAATTATGGGTACAGCCATATCCCTGAAACCGTCATCACCGCTGGCAGTACAGCCTCGTCAACCGCTACATTGTCATACCAGCCGCCCACTGCAAGGTTCAGCACCAGATAAAATGACTCGTTAAAGGGCATAACCCCTGGCTCCAAGCAGCGCTCGGCAAAGCAATGTCCGTCTACCAGCCATCGAATCGAACTGGCGGTCCATTCCAGTGCATAATCATGGAATTCATTAATGGTTCCGCTTTCAAAATGGTGCGAGAACTCCTCGACGATTTGATGTTCCCAATCCTTTCCGTAGTGCAGTGTTCCGGATATTTGCTGAGGCAAGCGGCCTTTGGCTTCCATGATATCAATCTCGCCGGAAGCTGGCCAAGGTCCGTAAGCCTGTTCCTGCGGAAGCAACCAGATGGCAGGCCAAACCCCTTGCCCCACCGGCAGCTTTGCACGCACAACTAACTTCCCATAGCAAAAGGAAAAATGGTCCTTTGTATCCAAACGAGCCGAGGTATATGCAAAATTGCGCCCATCCTTTCCATAGGATTCACTGCGTGCGCATAGGTTTAAGCCAAATTCATCGATGTACAGATTGCTGGAATGATCCGTGTAATACTGCTGTTCTCCGTTGCCCCAACCTGGGTCTATGGGATTACCTTCATTATCTAATAAGTCGTTGCCAAGGCGGATATTCCATAGCTTCAAATCGGCATTTCTATCTAAGAAATTCTGTTCCCATATAGGTTTATTCATCCTTTGCACACTCCCTTCATTTAATCACAGCATACTTAATTTTTGCGGCTGGTCAAACAAATCTAAAAAAATGGGATAGGGTCGATAATCATGGGCTTTTTTTCCTATACGCTTTTTCATACGATGAAATAGAAAGGGGGCACGGAAAATGTTCCAATACAGAACGGAACAAATGAAAGCGCTTTTTAAGCAGTGGCAATTGCAAAGCATGGTTATCCCGGGAATCATCTGGATGTTTATCTTTTGTTATATCCCTATGTTTTGGCTCATTATTGCATTTATGGACTACAGCATCGCCAAACCCTTACTAGAATCACCGTTTGTCGGGCTGAAGCATTTTCAGGATTTTTTGACGGATGAGCGTTTTTGGCGTTCGATTCGCAATACGCTGGGGATGAGCAGCATCAAGCTGGTCTTGGGTTTTCCCATTCCTATCTTGTTTGCCTTGCTGCTGAATGAAATACGGAGTCTTCGATTTAAGCGAACGGTACAAACCATTTCGTACCTGCCGCACTTTATTGCCTGGACGATTTTTGGCGGCATTGCGCTCAATTGGCTGGGCGAGGGCGGTGTGATCAATCAGTTGATGATGGCGATCGGGCTCCAGGAACGCGAAATCCTGTTTAACAGCGACCCTAAGTACTTTTGGTGGATCACCTTTTTCACCGATACGTTAAAAGAAACCGGCTGGAGCGCCATTATCTACATAGCGGCAATATCCGGCATTGATCCGGGGTTGTACGAAGCGGCTGAGCTGGATGGCGCAAACCGGCGGCAGCGGATGTGGCATATCACCATTCAGAGTATACGCCCCACCATCGCTATTTTGTTCATCCTCGCTGTCAGCGGGATACTTGGCAGTAACTTTGAGCAGATCTTTATGTTGAAGAACAATATGAACATGAGGATGGCGGAAAGCCTAGACTTGTATATCTACAACATGGGGTTGGTCTCCGGGCGCCATTCCTTCTCAACAGCCGTCCTGTTCGCCCGCTCTATTGTGGCGCTAGGTTTGTTGTTTTTGGCAAATCACACATCCAAAAAACTAACCGGCGACAGCATTTTTTAGAAGGGAGAGGACAGAGGTATGGAAAGACGCAAAAGATTTCGGCAAATTGGAGTATTTGAGGTCTGCAACACCCTGCTGATGCTGGCGGTTTGCTTTTTAACACTGTACCCGATGTGGTTTGTATTCATTAACTCGCTTAATGCGCCGCAGCAGGCATCCCTGGGCACCGTCAACTGGTTTCCCAAAGAATTATCGCTGGCCAGCTATAGCGTTGTGTTCAATGATAAAACAATGATGAACGGTTTTTACATCACCACTCTGCGCACAGTCATCGGGACAGCAACGCATGTGTTGTTTACCGCCATTATTGCTTACGGAATGAGCAAGTCTAATCTAATCGGACGCAAGCTGTATCTTAAAATCGCATTGGTTACGATGCTGTTCTCAGGCGGGCTGATCCCTACATTTATTCTGATGACGAAGCTGGGATTATATGATAATTTTTGGATATTCATCATTCCCTCTATGTACACTTTTTTTAATATGGTCATTTTCATGAGCTTCTTCCGCACCATACCTGACAGCCTGGAGGAATCTGCGAAAGTAGACGGTGCTTCAGACTATGGTGTCCTGTTCAGAATCGTATTGCCCAATAGCATGGCTGTCATTGCGACTATATCGCTTTTTTCAGCCGTTTATCATTGGAATGATTATTACCAGGGGGTCATCTACATCCGTTCGCAGGAATTACTGCCACTACAGACCATGCTGTACAAAATCATTGCGGAGAATTCTATGTCCTTCATGCAGCAGCAAGCTATGGCGCAATTCGGCGCAAGACTTCCCGGCAACTCTATTAAATTTGCATCCATGATGGTGGCCACACTGCCTATTCTGATAGTCTATCCTTTCATTCAACGCTATCTGGTCAAAGGTGTAATGATTGGCGCCATTAAGGGATAAGAGTGTGAGTGTCTAGAAACTGGTATACAAAAATTCAGAAGCAGCAAAGAAAGGATGATTATGTCATGAAACGCAATCTCATTAAGCCGGGGTTGACCCTCGTTCTGGCCGCAAGCCTGATGCTAGGCATAGCCGCGTGTTCCAATTCAGCGAATAGTGAAAATAAGCCAACACCACAGCCTACAGATAGTACACAGCCGCCGCAGAGTGAAGCAAAGCTCAATCCCGATGATCCGGCATGGAAGCTGGATACCAGCCCTGTTGATTTGACCTGGTTCGTAGGTGCTAACTGGTATGCCCACACTTGGGGAGACAGCTTGACCTCCAAGTACGTAACGGAAAAAACAGGCGTAAACATCAAGCTTGAAGTACCTTCTGGTGAAGCGAATGAGCATATTACCCTAATGATGACCTCGGGCAAGCTGCCAGACTTGATATCAATGGGTTCGTGGGAAACCGCTGTCAAAAAGCTGTGGGAAGGCGATCATGTCTACGCCTTAAATGAATTAGCTGACAAGTATGACCCTTACTTCTTCAAGGTGGCCGGGGACGGTACACTGAAGTGGTATCGTCAAGAAAATGGCAATACCTATGGCGTTCCGAATGATTCATATAGCCCCAACCTGATGCATGAAACTGGCATGACGGCCGCCAACCAGACTTTCCTGGTGCGGAAAGATCTGTATGAGGAGATGGGCAGCCCGGACCTTAGCACTCCAGAGGGCTTTCTGAACGCACTGCAACTGGTAAAGGATAAGTACTCCCAATATAAAGGCCAGCCCATCAGTCCCTTTTTTGCACAAGGGAACGTCCCTTACGGGATGACCGAATATCTGCAGAACCTACTGGCCGTACCGCATGAGAAAGACGGAAAAGTATACGACCGCATTACCGATCCCGATTATATTGCCTGGCTTAAAACCTTCCGTACGGCTTACGAGCGCGGGTTGATTAATGTGGATTTCCTGGTGGATTCCGATACTCAGGTAGAGGAAAAAACAAACAACGCCCGCTATTTCATGATGGTCCGCGAGTGGACCGGTATGTCGGCTGTCAATCCTATGCTGGCTGCTAGCGGCAACCCGGACTCTTACTACATCGCAGTCGATGGGCCAAAGAACAGCAAGGGCGATAACCCTAAGTTATTCCCTGGCAACATGGACGGCTGGATGGTGACGATGATTAGCAAATCAACCGAAAACCCTGAACGAGCCATCCGCTTTTTGACCTATCTGGCCAGCGAAGAAGGCCAGCGAGATTTGTTCCTTGGCAAGGAAGGCGAAACATGGGAGATGGTGGATGGCAAGCCGCAACTGAAGCCTGAAATGGTAAAATTACTCGACACTGATATTGAGAAGCTGGAGAAAGAATACGGCATCATGGATACCTATTGGATGATGCGAAACCCTGTAATCGTCAACCAGTGGAGACCGGAGAAATCTCCTGTCATTAAGCAAATGGAAGACTTCGCCAATAAGCAGGCCGATATTGATAGCGGTATCTATAAGGGCTTAGATCCACAGGGCGATTCTGATGTGTCGGTAGCCTGGTCCCGTATTTCGCAAAATTGGGAGGAAGTACTCCCTGAGCTAATTACGGCCAAGAATGAGGCTGAATTTGATAAAATCTTCGACAATTTCCTTGACCGCCGCGAGAATTACAACTTTGGCAAGGTGATGGAATACCGCCAGGCTGAACTGGATGTGCGAAAATCCAAAATGGCAGAGTAATAATGCCCGTATAAAGATTACTGCCGGCCACCGAAAGGTTGGCCGGTATTCCCTTTTTCGCTTCTTTTAACCATTTAACAAAACAGCCTAGTTACCTACCGGGCAGTTTGTAATATATGGTATATTACAAGGGTAGGAGGCTACTTAAATGAAGTATCTGCTGACTAAAATGAAGAAGCTGTACCGTAATTCCCGCATCTCCCAAAAATTGTTTTTGGCCTTTAGCATGATGATTGCCATCCCTGCGATTGTGGTATCCTTTTTATTTATCCGCACACAGGAAAGTCAGCTATACAAGGACGCTATGGCTACCGGCAGCAGCCATGTCTCAAGAATTAACGAACAGCTGCGCAGCAAAATGGGCATTATTGAGAACGCTTCCTCTACTGCGCTGAATCAAAAGGCATTTGTAGATTTTATTCACTCCAATATGCGCGGGGATGGCCTGCGTCTCGTAAAATTTAGACAAAATCAATTTGAGCAAATGCATAATATCATTCAAAGCTACGAGATGATCAGCGAGCTCAGTTTCTATGTCGATAATCCAAACCTATTTGAGATTTGGCCTGAAATCTACCATTATGACAAGTTCTGGCCGAAGGACTACTGGGTGACACTTCGGGAGGAAGGCGGTGCGGCATACCGCTTATTTGCTTTTAAAGATGGAGAGCATACGCTATCCTATTACCGGTTGGTACGTCTTCAGGGGCAACAGCAGAAACTCCCTACCATTATGGAAATCCGCGCCCAGCATAGCGTCTTTTTCAGTGACTTGCTTGAGGATAGCGGGGGGGATTTCTTTTCTGTAGTGATGGATGGAGCCGACTCTTCCCGATCGGTATACAATCCTGAGCATATTTTTTCTCAAAATGCCGGTGAAGAATTGGATAAAATTCTAGGCAGCATTCACCAGCGGTTGGATGTGCTGCAGCAGAGTAGCCCCATTAAGGTAAAGGTAGGCGACCATACTTACTACGCGTTGTATCGCTACATCGCCCCACTGAACGCCTATGTAGTGGATATTGCCTCTCATCAAGCGCTGATGAAAGGCCCCCGAAGCTGGTATTTGCTCGTAGTAGCGATCACATTGTGTGTATTGCTGCTGATGTTACTGCTCGTTTCACATACCACTCGGCGCATTTTCCGCCGGCTCGACAGGGTGCTGGTTTCTATGCGCAAGGTGCGGCAAGGCCAACTGGATGCGAAAATTGATACCGGCCTGGATAAAAACGAAACCGGTGACGAAATCGACGAGGTGGCCGTCAGCTACAATAATATGTTGGACGAAATCAAACATTTGATGACCCAAGTGGTAGATAAGCAGCTGATCGCCAAAAATGCACAGCTGCACTCGCTGCATTCGCAGATCAATTCACACTTTTTATATAACGCGCTGGAATCCATCCGTATGCTCGCGGAGGTTCAGCGACAGCCGGCTATCGCGGAAGCGTTGGTGTCTTTAGGCTCACAACTGCGATACAGCATGCAATGGCGCAGCGATACGGTTGCGCTTAGCGAAGAACTTGCCAACATACACAGCTATGTCCGATTCATAAACTTTATGGAGGATGGCAGCATTGAGTTGACGGCCGATCTCCCGCAGGAGGTACTGCGTTATACAATTCCTAAAATGTGCATGCAGCCCATCGTCGAAAATGCCGTTCATCATGCAGCGCCCTCGGGCGGCAGCGTAAGTATCCAAATTACCGTATCGGTAGAAAATGACAGCCTTCTGCTAATTGAGATACGAGATGATGGCGCAGGTATTGACCCGGAAATGCTGTCCAGTCTGCAGGCTGTGCTGCGGGGCGACTCAGATTCACCGATTGTTACCAGCAAAAACGGACTGGGCTTGGAGAACGTGCATAAGCGCATACAGCTTCATTATGGTAAGGACTGCGGTCTTTGGATTGACAGTGTGCAGGGCGCCTATACTTGTGTAACCATACGTTTGCCTTGGGAAAATGTGAATCTTGGAGGATGGTAGGGCATGATCAATATTCTAATTGTGGACGATCAAAAGCACATTCGTGATGGGCTGCAGGCTATGCTGCGCCAATTTGCGCTGCAGCTGGACAATATTTACTGTGCAGTAAACGGAATTGAGGCCTTGGATATATTGAGTCAGCACAACATCCAACTGGTGATTACTGATATCAGGATGCCCGATATGGATGGACTGACGCTGATGGCGCAGAGCAAACAGAAGCACATCGAGGTAGATTATCTGATTATTAGCGGCTATAGTGATTTTGCCTATGCTCAAAAGGCCATCGAACTTGGAGCAAAGGGCTACCTGCTCAAACCTGTGAAACGTGAAGATCTGCAAACCGCAGTAGAACATGTAGCGAATGAGATAAAAACACGGCAGACGCTCTCGCGTAATATGGAGCATATCTCCCGCCGCGCCCGGGAGACAGACCGCAAAGAACTGAGTGTGTTCATGCAGGGTGCAATGATTGATGAGGCGTGGGTTATCCAGACCCAGCAACAGAATCCAGAGTTGTGGAGTAATTACCGCCTGTGTCTGCTGCGGGAGGAATTATGGATTAACCAACCGGGAGCCGACAGTAGCCACAGCATGGAATCCCTTGCCTACCGTGTGTATGGCAGACGAGGGTGTATATGCCTGCAACACCGCCCGTACCTGATTCTCGCGGTTGATGCGGCCGTAGATACGGGAGCCTTCCCGGCCGCCCTCAAAGCAGGACAAATAGATGCCATTACTGCTATGACCAGCCCGCAGCAAGGATTGAAGGAGTTGCCCCGCAGCTATACACAAGCGTTGGAGCTCTATCGCCACAGTTACCTATTTCCAGAGAAGAGCTGCATCTTGCCAACACATATTGAGCGACTGGAGCAGCAGTGGGAGCTTCCCTATGAAGAGTTATACGCCCTGTTTCAGTTAATCGGCACCAAAAACAGCGGTACAATCACCCAAGGCATTTCTATGATATTTCACAAAGATACATTGCAACGCTATCACATCCAATACACACAGCAGCTATGCCGTGCCATTGTACAGATGCTGGAGGAATCTGTACGTGTGATCCGCCCGTACATGGGGGAAGAAGCGCTGGACATCGAATGTTTACGAAATCTATTCGATTATCCGGGTATTCGCGATTATATTCAGGCGCTGCAACAACAGCTGCTTCGGCTGAACCAATTTTATTATGAATATAAGTGCAGCTATCGCAACTCGCAAGATTTAAATGAAGCCATACGCTTTATACACGAAAGCTATCATAAACCCCTGGATCTCGCGATGGTATCGAATCACGTGTCGCTTAATTATGCCTATTTTTCTAACCTGTTCAAAAAAAATATCGGCAAAGGCTTTGCAGAATACTTGCGCGATGTGCGCCTGGATAAAGCCCGGCGGCTACTGGCCGAAACCGATCATAAAATTGTAGAGGTAGCCACCATGGTAGGGTATGAAAGCTACAAAAGTTTTACACGATCCTTTCGGGATGTCATGGATATGCAGCCCACAGAATATCGGCAAATGATGCGCCGGAAGCACGACAGCGGGGAAAAGTACCGTGACACAGCGCTATAAATAATCAAAAGCCAAAAAATTGGGTTAGAACAAAAATAATTGTACCTTTTAGCTGATTATTATATTCGATAGAATAGAGATGTCCCTAAATGTAAGCGGTTTCGTTTCTTCATTATTTTATTAAAGGAGGGCAAGTATGAAACGACTTTACAATACGGAGAGTGGTTTTAAGCAGAAGGTATTTAGTTTGTTCTTAGCAGTAGTACTGTTAGCTGGGGTTGGCCTATTGCCGACTTCAAAGGTGCAGGCAGCAGGAACCACAGTTACCTCTATGTCTTACTTTTCAGCAGCAGACGGTCCTGTCATCTCAAAATCAGGGGTTGGGCAAGCTAGCTATGGTTTCGTCATGCCTACATTTAATGGGGGCTCTGCCACCTGGAATGATGTTTCCGATGACGTCGGTGTAAAAGTAAAAGTTGCTGGAAACTGGGTGGATATTGACAATGCAGGCGGCTATACCTACAACCAAAACTGGGGACACTGGAGCGACGGTGGCTTGAATGGCTATTGGTTCACTCTCTCCGCAACAACGGAGATTCAGCTATTCTCCAAGGCTAATGGAGTTACACTTGATTACACCCTGGTATTTCAAAACATAAACAAAACGACCATTACTGCTATGGCCCCTACACAAGGGCCGCAGATTACAGCAGGATTTACAGGAAGTGCAGGCTTTACTTATCCTACCTTCAACAATGATCCGGCCGTTACCTATGAAGCCGTAGCTGAAGATCTGAAGGTATATGTAAAACCTGTAAGCAGCAATACATGGATTGATATTGACAATAATGCAGCCAGCGGCTGGATCTATGATAACAACTTCGGACAATTCACCGAAGGCGGCGGCGGCTACTGGTTCACCGTAACAGAGTCTATCAACGTCAAGTTAGAATCGAAAACCTCAACGGCTAACGTCGTTTATACCCTCACCTTTAATAAACCGGTAAGAAATTCATATGTCTTAACTCCTTATGAGGGAACGACCTTTACCGCAGATGCAAAAGGTGTAATAGGTGTACCGCTACCTAAGATTGATGGGGGCGCTCCAATAGGCACTGAGCTAGGAAATTACGTATACCAAATTAACATCAACGGACAATGGGTTGCTATGAGTGATTCCAGCCAAAGCGGATTTGTATACGCCGGCAATGGCTATAACAACATGTCCGATGCCAACCAGTGGGGATATTGGGCTGACTATATCTATGGGCTTTGGTTCCAGCCCGTCCAAGAGGATGTGCAAATCCGTATTGGCTATCCATTAAATGGACAGGCGGGCGGAAGTGTCGGCAACAATTACGTCAACTATACCTTTATCGGTAATCCAGATGCCCCACGTCCGGATGTATCCGACCATGATGACATTGCCATCGGAACACCAAACGACACCGCGATAGAAGGCATGAATCTCATTTGGCAGGATGAATTTAACGGAACAGCGCTCGATACGAGCAAATGGAGCTACGAACAAGGTTATTATATTACTGACGATCCGAATAGCTGGGGCTGGGGCAACGCGGAACTGCAGCACTATACAGACAGTACACAAAATGTATTTGTACAGGACGGAAAGCTGAATATCAGAGCTTTGAACGATTCAAAATCCTTTCCACAGGACCCAAGCCGGTATGCCCAGTACTCATCCGGCAAGATTAACACCAAAGATCACTTGTCCTTCCAGTACGGCAGAGTAGATATTCGTGCTAAGCTGCCTACAGGTAACGGCGTTTGGCCAGCGCTTTGGATGCTTCCGGAAGATGCCGCTTATGGAGCGTGGGCCGCATCCGGAGAAATTGATATTATGGAAGCCAAAGGACGCTTGCCCGGCACGACCAGCGGGGCCATACACTTTGGCGGACAATGGCCTGTAAACAGATATATTGCTGGTGAATATCACTTCCCTGAAGGCCAGACCTTCGCCAATGATTATCATGTGTACTCCATGATCTGGGAAGAAGATAATATGAAATGGTATGTGGACGGCAAGTTCTTCTTTAAAGTCAGTAGAGATCAATGGTATTCCGTAGCTGCACCTAACAATCCGAATGCCCCATTCGATCAACCCTTCTACATCATTATGAATCTGGCGATCGGCGGGCACTTCGACAGCGGCCAAACCCCAGATCCGTCCGATATTCCTGCAGCAATGCAAGTGGATTATGTTCGTGTCTATAAAGAAGGCAACAGCGAGAATCCGGTAAACGTACCAGTTACTGGTATTTCTCTGAATCAAACTACTGCGCAGGTGGAGGTTGGACAGACTGTGCAGTTGAACGCCAATATTGCCCCGTCTAATGCAACCAATAAGCAGGTCACTTGGACCGTATCAGGTACCAGCGTCGCTTCCGTGAATCCGAACGGTCTCGTGACGGGACTCACTCCAGGCACAACAACCGCAACGGCTACAACAGCCGACGGCAATAAAACAGCCCTCTCCACCATCACTGTTGTACCGGCAGCATCATCCGGTGTTATCATCGTCGGCGATGAGGTGCGGGGTCTGAAGAAAATAGGTGACGACCTGCTGTTCTATGTGAACGGCGCAACCTTTGCCGACTTACACTATAAGCTAAATAACGGTGGGCAGCTAAACGTAGCCATGACCCCGGCAGGAAACGGAAACTATACCTACCCTGTAAATCACCTGCAACACGGGGATACCATCGAGTACTCCTTCACCTATAATCCGGGACAAGGGGCCGTCGATTCCCCAACGCTCTCGTATATCCATGGGGTAACCCAAGGAACACCAGAATAAAGTAGTTGAACCCTAAGCAACTGCATGAACACGAATAGGCGAGGAGGAAGTGTTGAAGCTTCCCTCTCGCCTATTTTGTTGTTTCTACCGTGTTGCTGGTCTTCTCGGTGGAAGCTCAGCTAGCCTCATGATTATGGGCCGTCAGTTCATCACCTGACGCTTTCCGCACCTTCGCTCGCTTGCCTAAATTAACGCGTCGAAATGACCCTCCGCGTCCACCGTCGCCGTCCGGGGATCAGTCAGGCCGATGCCCTTGAGGCCTCCCATTCCTTCATTTCCCCAAAGGGGGAGGTGATCCTGAAGCGGAGAAGCAGGCACAAAATTTACGGAGGTGCTGCTCCCGCTTTTCTGTACCAGTTGGGACTCCAGCAGCCGGATTTGCCGCTGCAGCTGCTCCCGGCGATAAGGCGTCTGCATCTCACTTCCTTGTGCCGCATTCACTTTATCCAGTTCCATCATCAGCCGGTTTCGCTGTTTCTCCAGAGAACTGACATCACTCTGTGTACCGCCGTAGGCCGCAATGGTCTGTACGGAGCTGATGCCTGATACTGTCTGTGCCGCCATGATCTTTCCCCCCGTTTCCTTGGCTCCCAATCCAAAATCAGCCAAATTTGAAAGTTCTAATCATCTTTATTACCCGGCAGGCCCCGTCATGACAACATCACAGCCTCAATTGGAAAATAATCGTCGTATAGTCTCAGTCGGCCGCTTGTTTCAACCCTACCAAAGACCCACCGAAGGCTGGCTAAAGTCCCTTCAGAGCTCCCTTACTCGTCCTTCAACCGCCGCTGATACAAAATGACAGACACTACTGTTAGCACAACCGTCCATACCAAATTAATGAGGAGTGGTTTCAATACATCGCCCGTCGTATAACCTGTATTGCTTAGACCCAGCAGATGCACAAGCTGACTGCTTGGCATGTAATCCAGCACTTTGAAGACCGGATAATCCTTCGCTAGTACTTCTCCCCACGGTGCCCCCATAAATATGAACGCCACAGGGAGTATAGATAATGAGGCTTCAAGCAACGTCTTGGAGAATAAGCCGCAGATCGTCCCGGCTGCAGTGTACAGAATAATCGAAAGAATGATTACTGCCACAAACGCCCATATATTAGCTGGCTCATAGCCAAATAATAATGTGGAAATAGCGAGAACAACAACAGACATGACAAAGACCAAACTGCTTTTACCGATTAGTACATCCATGGTCGTAGCCGGTGTCATCATTAATGACCGTAAAGTGTTACGCTCCTTCTCTTCCGCAATCAAGCAGGCTTGTGCGAAACATGTTAGCAATACAAACGAACTATTAAAAAGAAAACCGCTGGCTCCAGGTAAAGACGCACCTGCCCTCTTGAAAATCAGAGCGATAATAATAGGAAAAATCAGCATAATGGACAGCGCGTAGTTACGTGAAAACTCTTTGTAATCCTTCACAAATATCGCCCGGGCACGTTTGTATGAGATACTCATAGTAGCTCACTTCCTGTCATTTTAATAAAGATATCACCTAGACTTGGTTCTTTCATCTCTAACCGGTCAATTAGCCCCCGCTTCATCCAATCCGCGATTTGATCAGCCGCCCCCTCATCGATCGGGAGCTCGTAGGTTTCCCCATTGATTAAGTCCACACAAATTACGTTCTCCCGGTGCTGCCGCTTAAGTTCCTTTGGTGAGCCTATGGTTTGGATTTGTCCCTGATACAGAATCGCTACACGGTTGCATATCAATTCTGCTTCAGACATATCATGCGTAGTCAGAAAAATCGTTGTTCCTTTCTCATTTAAGTAGCGTAAGCCTTTATAAATATGTGCTGTGTTTACCGGATCCAAAGCCGAAGTTGGTTCATCCAGAAATAATAATTCCGGCTCATGGATAATCGCGCATGCCAGCATGACACGCTGACGCATCCCTTTGGATAAGAGGTTGGCTTTCTTTTTGCGCTCTCCGCTTAAGTTTACAAACTGCAGCACCTTGTCGACCGCAGATTTGGGAAGATCATATAGCTTACGATACAGCTCCAGATTTTCCTCAATACTTAACCTCTCATATAGACCACTGTTATCCGTCAAAATGCCAAAACGCATCTTCTGAGCAGACTGCTGCATCATCTCCGCTGGCTGGTCAAATACACTTGCCTGTCCACTTGTCGGATTTAATTGTGCCGTTAAAATCTTGATTAATGTTGTTTTGCCTGAGCCACTCGGTCCAAGGAAACCAAAAATTTCACCCTTAGGAATTGAAAAAGAAACATCTGCTAACGCATCTTTTTCTCCAAATCTCTTACGGATACGTTCTACCCGAATAACATTCATTAACTCCACATCCTTAGTGTTGATGGCTTAAACATATACAGATTACATGCTTCCTGCCATCAAAACGCGCCGAAATGTAGCTGTAAGCGCCTGAATGGTACCCTTTAAATGTTAAGAAGTGCTTTTAATTCAGACAATTTTGAACGGGATAACGGAACCACGGCATCTTGACCTGTATTTAATCGCAAGCTGTAGCTATTTTTCGTCCATGTAATAATCTCTCTTACTTTTTGCAGATTAACAATATAGGATCGGTGACACCTAAAAAAACCGAAATTTAATAATCTCTGCTCGAGCTCGGTCAGCGTCAGCGCACAGTCATAATTTTCACCGCCCACATGAACAAGGATTGACCCCTCTACACTTTCTATAAAATCAATTTCAGGCGGATTAAATAAAATCACTTTGTCATTTCTTTTGGTAGAGATCTTCTGCAAGGTTATATTGGCCTCGTCTTGTTTCTGTACTTCCTGCTTATCCTCGTCGAAGTCCCGAATATCCAATGGATGAAATCCCGATTCGTTCAACCGATAAATGGCATCACAGGAAATAAGGGCATCCTCTAAATTCGAAGTTAAAATTAAGATCTGCTTTTCTTGTGAAAGATCATCAAGAATCCGTTTGAGTTGACGACAATCTTGCTCTTCCAAGTAAAAATAGGGTTCCTCCAGTACAAGTGTAGGCTGATGCGCAAAAAATACACGCAGCAATGTCACATACATTCTTTTCGATGAGCTTAGATCCTTGATCTTTACCTTCCGTTCTTCCTTTAAAGCAAAATAATCTATCAACGAAGCGGCACGCTCATACCTCTCCGTTATTCTGATTAGAAAAGTGATTAGTTCCTCCACCGATAAACGCATATACTCGTTTTGCCCAGCCCGAAATAAATAATATTGGGAATGATCACCTAATTGATTCATTAAAAGCTGCTTTCGCTTCAAGTCCGTTATGATGCCAACCGATTGATTCGGTGTCATATTTAATTCGATCTTCGGTAGAAATAATTCCCCATTATAATAAATTGGTTGAAATTGCATGCCATCCTCCCGGTCATTTAATGCAAATATAAGTCAAGGCATCTTCTAGTCATTTCTGCACATAAAAAAAGCCCAAGCAGCTTCTCCGCTCGGTGCAAGAGTACATTAATTAGTAATACGGTTCAGCGCAATTTCTGTAACAGCAAGTTTTGAATAAAGACCATCCCGATAAAAGGATAGTCTTTAGGGTCACTAATTTATTTTAATTGCCTCAATACAAAGCTCGATCCTCACTTCATTTCCGACTATAATTCCACCCGTTTCCAGAGGCGAGTTGAATTTCAATCCAAATTCATTACGATCAATACTGGCTGTTGAATGAAATCCTACACGTTCCCGTCCGCGGGGGTCCTTGTTTAGTCCTTCAAAAACAGTATGAAAAGTAACAGATTGGGTTACTCCATGCAGAGTTAGATTGCCTGTAAGTTCATATTGCCGCTCACCAGCAAAGACACAGTTGGTGCTTTGAAATGCAATGGTTGGATACTTGGCAGCATGAAGGAAATCGTCGCCCCTCAAATGTTCATCTCGTTGCGCTTGGCGAGTTGTGATACTATTTGCGTCTATGGAAGCCTGAATACCCATGGTCGTTAACTCGTTGGGATCAAAACTTAAAATCGCCTGGAAACGCTCAAAGACTCCTTTGATTTTATTAATCATTAAATGCGTCACCGAAAACTCGACGGAGCTGTGATCCGGATCCACTTCCCATTTGATATTACTCATGAATAAATTCCACCTCTATAATAAGATTATGAGCAAGGTCACCCTATCTCCAAAACAATGCGCTACTCGCTATACACCTAATATACAAAAACGCTACTGACAACGGTGTGTCAGTAGCGTTTTAGCATTTTTGTGGCTTCCTCGTAAATCCGATTTCAGAATGGTTCCCTATTGAATCCGTAATTCCTTTTACCCGAATATCCACCATGGCAATAAACATCGAACTGTGTGTGAACAGTCATAATCTGCAACTAGTCGAATCTTTGCAGCGATTCAAATAAACGCCTTAAGTTATTCAATAAGCTGTTTTTTTCCTCCAGAGTCCAGTCATCCAAAGCTTCATGCAAAATTCGTTCACGGGTGAGGCTAATCATTGCATTGATTTCCTCCCCGCTTTTCGTCAATTCAGACACACGAATGCGGGAATCTGCACTTGATGGATACGTATGAACCAACCCCGCGTTTTCTAACTTATCGATTTGCCGGCTAACACTCGAATAGTTTTTTCCCATCATGGCGGCCAAATCACCAACACTAGTCGGTTGGAGATGCACGATGCCCACAAAGACACGAAAGGTTGCTGCCTCCAAATTTACGCCAGCATTAGCAATCATCTTCTTATCGCGGTCTGGCCTATTGATAATGGAAACTAAATCGATCAGCGCTTTAAAAATATCGTTTTCCATTTTATTTCACCCTTACAACAGGACGAGGCATTAGCGGGGCATTCCAGGCCTCTTCAATATCTTCTAGAGCGAACTCTTTTGTGGTAATTTTTATCTTCCCCTCGGCGGCCATTTCAAAGACACCTCTAACAGCGGATAGCATATCAGCTTTGGAAACACTCTTATCTCCGCTACCTACGAGTTCGATTGTTGATGAGCGTAAAAGAGATGAAGGTAAATGAATGCTTTCTTGGCCAGATGAAGTTCCAATGCTTACAAAACGGGTTGAACGATCCGTTTTCGCCTTAGCAAGAGCTGACATGATGGCGAGTGCGCTGTCGCCCCAAAGATAATCCAATATAACATCAACACCTTCAGCAATAACTGGCATTAGGGCGTTTTCAAACATTTTTTGACCGTTGTCGGCTGTCATATCAAATGCAATGGCCTCATCAGCTTCAAGTGCTTGCAACTTTGATTCGTTGCGTCCTGTTACAATGACCTTCTTGGCCCCCAGACCCTTAGCAATCTGAACTGCTAAACTACCGGATGCACCAGTAGCGCCATTAATCAATACAGTTTGACCGGATTTAAAACCAGCTCGAAATACCAATGCAGCCCATGACGACATAGCAGGGTTGGCGATAGCGGCAGCAGTGAGATCATCAATACCATCTGGTAAACGGACAGTCAGCTTTTCGTTGACGATTGTTTGCTCAGCGAAACTACCATATGGTGCAGTAGGCAGCGCAAAGTAAACACGAGACCCATCTTTCAAAGTTCCTACACCGTCGATACCGGCTACAATTGGAAAGTTATCTTTAGAAGAATAGTGCATACCCATTGAACGGAACTTGCTAACTCGACTCAAGGCTGTGGCCGTAACGTTAATTATAACTAGCCCCTCTGTCCCAACGGGGGAATCAAAATGACCCATTACGGGAATCGTCCCCTTAACCTTTACGATTGCTGCCTTCATATTTACACCCTTCTTCCACCCCATATTATGTGCATATTGCACATAATAAAGTATAACACAAATTATGTGCAATATGCACACTTTATTTGGAATCCATATCCAAACGCACGCCCATTAGCTTATTTCCAAAAGAAACGGCTGGTCAGGTTCCCCTGATCCAGCCGTTTTTTGATTACTTTAATATTACATTATCGATTAGTACCGCCGTATCGTAGATACTATCTCCTTGATCCCAAACATGGAACCGAAGGACAATGGAGCCCTTGCCGGCAAATTGGCTTACATCAAATTGTACATGCTTCCAATTCGTCATGTATGTTGTATGATCCCCGCCGTAGAAATCAATCGCTACTTTGTTCTCTTCAATCCAATAGGCCGTGGATTCATTAATCGATTCAGCCCCGATAATAACAGAATCATTACCATAGACACTGGACGTCACTGTATTGCCGCCATTTATGTGAGAAGTAATGAGGGAAGCCGTATTAATGTATACACTGGAAGTTACCGTTGCTCTGAAGGTGTCATTGAATTTGCTTCCAACGAATTCCTTAGGCTCCTCAGAAATGAAATTGTAATCGAACGATAGGGTTGTTGCACCCGCCGGAACAATGAAACTTTGCTCGATATAACTGTCTGAATTGTAGTCATATCCTCCTTGATCATTGTTTTCATACCCAAGGCCAGTGCTGATAATAGCCATGTAGTTCCCCTCTGTCGGTTTAAGCGGTCCCAGCTTGGAGATCACCCGAACATCGCCGTTTCCATTCCAGCCGGTCCAAGTTCCGTTTTCAAAGGTTCCGTTGATGACCCCTTCGGTCTTAGTGCCAATGCTGCTTCCTTTCATGAAGAATGCTGCCAACCCATCGTTTGCTCCATGGGCAGCCACTGCTGCTTGAAAAGCTTTTTCGGTTGTCATGTTGTCATCGTTTAAAGCGGTAAATACGGATTTAGCAATAGCTTGATCATATGCAAGCTTTACATAATCGGTATATCCATAATAAGTGCCAGCACCATTGTTGATGAAGGCATCTGCCATGGAATCGTTGTACGCGCTGCGGCAGCTGCCATTATATACGATGGTATCAGGAAGCATATCGTTGTACCGTGTAATAAAAGACGGTGTAATAGCATAATAACCGGATATAATAGCCAGTCTTCCCTTTTTCAAGTCCAACTCATAGGTCTTTTTGCTCTCTGTCGTTGCCTTTTCTCCTGTCAAGAACATGACTTGCGGTCCAGCGTATTTGAAATCAATGCCGTATTTATTATGGAGCTTCTGTAGCACTATTTCATCATAGTAAGTATCTCCGTGGGTATCCAAGACCACGACGCCATACTGATTCAGCCCTTTAAAGAAATTAACGCCCGCTGCGGTGTCCTTTACTCTTTCCACAAGGAAGGGGTAACTCGACTGGTCGAAGCTGTGATATACAGCATCATAAACAGTCGAAGATGGAAGTGTGCCTGAGAACGGAGAAATTACAGCAACCCGCTGGCTTCCTATGGTGGCTACGGTTTGTTCCACATTTTGCGTTAGCGCCTCAGCCGCCAATGCAGTACTGGACGCAGCCTCTTCTACGGTGCTGCTTAACCCTTTTGTATTCTCAGGAGCTGCGGAAACCCCCCCTAGAATCCCGTTGTCCAGCAAATACCAGATGCTTCCTCCTTCACCCGAAATCCCAGCATGCTCTACTTCTGCTTGGGCTTGGAGCCAAGCCACAGTTTCTTCCTTTGCTTTTTGCAAATTACCATATGAAGTAACCAGTTGATCAAGCTTACTCTGTGTATTATTTTCAAAGATTTCCGTTTGTGCAAGCTGTTCATCCGTAAGATGCTTCATTACAGATAATTTAAAAACTGTGCTGCTTGGCACATCTCCCACAAACGCCTGCAGATTTATGTAACCCTCCGTACTTTCAGTCAATACTGCTTTGCCACTGTACAGTCCGTCTGCCTCAAGACTGTCTCCATGGGCTTCCAAACCGTCATCGTACAACGAAATGATTTGCGAAATGACTTTGCCGCTGTCATCTACTTGATAGACACTAGCAATTACCGTTCCTGGCGCATTAATCGATGAGCGGAATATAACTTCTGTTGGCTCTTCCACATAAATGGCATCTGAAATCTCCCCCTTCACCACAACCTGGAGAGCATTTGCCGGTGCCGGGGTTGCCGGTGTCGGTGTCGGTGTCGGTGTCGGTGCCGATGTTGGTGTTGGTGTCACTGGTGCTGGGGTTGCCGGTGCTGGGGTTGCCGATGCTGCCGTTCCCGGACCTGAAGCTCCCGGCGCCGGTGCTGTCACAGATGTCCCGCGGTCAGTTGTTGCCGGGGTGGCAGTCGGTGTTGCCTCAGGACTCTTGCCCTTATTAAGCTCTTCAGCCAGAAGCTGTTTGGATTTCTCGACATATACTGATTTATTGGTTTTGAACTCATAAGCCAGACGAGCCAGAGCCTGGCGCTCCGCATGCTCTTTCGGTTTGAATTTCAGAGTGCCGTCACTGCCTTGGACCCCGTTGATGAAACCATTTTTGAAGGCAAGGGATACTTGCGCTTTTGCCCATTCGGACACCTCTGAGATATCCGACAGCTTGCTATCAACCGGAAGCTTCTTCGCTGTTTCATCCAATTCGAAAGCTCGGATGAAAAACACGACCAGCTCCTCACGGGTGACATTTGCATTAGGACTGAAGGTGGTGGCCGATGTCCCCTCCGTAATGCCTGCCTTTACCAATGCACCTACATAACCGCGATACCAACTGTTCGCGGCAACGTCTTTAAACGGTGCGGCTTGATCAGCATTTGCTTCTAGACCCAACGACAGGACTATGATTTTCGCCAGTTCGGCACGTGACATAGCCTTTTTCGGTTTAAAAGAGTTATCTTCATAACCTGAGATTATTCCTGCTTCAGTTAATGATTGAATCTCCTTTTGCGCATAAGAGCCTGTGATGTCTTTGAACTGCGCGGCCTCACCAAACACCATATGTGGCGTAAGAGTGCTTAATAATAGGGCAAACACAATCATCAGACTGAGTTTACGGCGTGCTGCTTGGAATAACATTGTTTCTTCCCCCTTCTTACTCTAAAAATATCAATGAGTCTGTCGTCCTAGTGAGTTCCAAGGATGGCATTTTACACCATTATTCGACAACTTCTTGATTCTACAATAGGACCAGGGTAATTTACAATGTCTATTAGATAAAAAAATAGATATATTTGTAGACTGGAGATTAAATGGCATAAAAAAAAGACCATCGAGTATAAGCTTGGATTGATAGCGATTTAATATTTTATCGTATTATTCTTCACATTCACTAAGATTTTACAATGATAAGCTTAATAATGTATGCCTTATGACACTTTAGGAGGTAATATAATGAGCAAGTACGACGAAGCCATGAAGCTGCTGGAAGAACAAGCGGGTAACAAGGACGGCCTGATCTCACTATCCACCATCGCACTGGAACCGGGGACTAATGGCAAAAGCCGTCCCTCCGCCCGCATTGTAGACGCCTATTATGAGGACGGTGCGTTCTACACCGTTACTTACGCAACCTCAGGCAAGATGCAGCAGATCGCCCAAAACCCCGAAGTCGCTGTTTGTATCATCGTCGAAAACTTTACGGCCTATGGTATCGGTGAAAACCTGGGCTGGGTATGTGACGAGAAAAACGCGGAGATGATGACAAAGCTGCGCACAATATTCGCCGGGTGGTATAACGAAGCCAATAACGACGAAGATCCTAACACATGCCTGCTGCGCATTCGCCTGACAAAGGGCCTGTGGAATGACGCCCATAAAGGGATCAGAAATGAGATTGATTTTATCAATAAGACGGCAAATTAAGTGGTCTGTGTGATAGAACAGTCAGCAAAAAAGGTTCATCGCAGCAGTCAGCCGCGATGAACCTTTTCATAAGAACCAACTAAATGATAACAGCTACATTAGAACTTTATAAAACCCGTAAGGCCTGGGAATTGACTTCCCTGAAATCCCGGATTTTCACCTTCTCCACCTTCTCCACCTTCTCCACCTTCTCCACCTTCTCCGCTTCCTTCGTCAGGCAAGATAAGCTCATAAGTCACATTTTGTGCCGGCACTAAGTTCATAGCATACTCATCAATTTCCGGTGCCCCGTCTAACGCCTTCCATCCAATTCCAGTCACTCCTAATCCCCAGACAGATTTACTTGGAATCATGAATTGTACGCCGAAACGATAGGTTTCCTCATTGATTAGCTTTTCTTCTTGTGTAAATGGATCAATGTAGATAAATTTCACTTTATACACATTTCTATCATAATATAGCTGGAGCGTCCTACTGCCATCTTCACCCCGGCTAATCTTCTCTTTCTCAAAATACTCGGTAAGCTGCGCGCCAATTCGCGAAGTGAATCTGAGTACGACCTGTATGTCCCGCTGCGAATAGCTTTGCTTAATAACCTCGGCGATTTGGTCTTCCGGCAGCTCTCTTTTTGCAAAAGGCGGCCCCTGTCTCAGTTACCTAATCCGCACGAGCTTGAATCTGCGGTAGTCCTCTCTGACCCGGCAAAAGCCTATCACATACCAATGGCCGTGGCGAAAGTCAATCCAGCTTGGCTCTACCGTTCGCTCCAGCTTTTCCATATCCCTATTGATATAGTCGAACACCAGCAGCCTGTTATCCGTGATGGCCTTGCTTATGATCCCAATGTATTCTTTATTTTCCTGCTCCATGCTGAAATGGGACATATCCAGAGTCAGCTTGTGCTTATCGGACTCCCGCTTATAGGTATGCTCAACCTTTAACATGATGTCATTAAAAGCTTCGTTCCTGCCAAACAAGCCGTGAAAATTCTTCATTCGCAAGGATACCTCGAAATGCTCGGCAAGCTCCTTGCCCGTTACCGTACCTTTACCGGAGATGATCAGCAGCATGGAGAGCAATCGGTCGACTCGCATGATTGTGTGTGACGTCGGGTAACGTCTCCTCCTCTGGGTGAAGTAAGTGAATCATATATTCTCTTGCTTTAATGCATCAATAATATTCTCCTTTTTTACTTTAGCTCCGGAATAAACAACCGCAGAGCTGACAATGACAAATACACACACAATGACAGACAGAATGCTCATCCAGGGCAGGGTGAACCCATAGCTGAATTTGTTCGCAAATGCTTTATAGATCAGAAACATCACGGCGAAACTGACAGGAAGCCCATACAAGAGCGACTTGACCCCATAAAAAACACTCTCATAGTTCAGCATTTTTGCAAACCCCTTTGGCGTCGCGCCTACGGATTTCAGCATCGCGAATTCCCGTTTGCGAAGAGCCAGCCCTGTTGAGATCGTATTAAAGATGTTCGCAACAGAAATCGCAGAGATTAATACGATAAAACCGTAAGAAAAGACGTTCATCAGCAGAATCTGTTGTTCTTCTCTTATTCTGAATTGATATACATTGTAGACATTCAGATTGGTCTCATTCATCGCTTCAATTTCCTGCTGCGTTTTCACCGGTTCCGTGCTTTTCAAATGGAGGTACATCGAAGCGTTAGCCAGCTCCTCGCCGTCTGCCAGCCGATTCATGACGCGTTCCGACACGATCATATTTAACCCGCCTACGCCTACCGGGCTCATCCCCATCGGTGCCTTATCCGTCAATGCGGCAAATATCACTTTATTTGCCTTCGTTTCTTCCCCGCTCGCTTTAATAAAACTCGTTAGCTCGATATGTTGTCCGATATTCGCATATATGGACTTCGTCTGAATATATTTACCCGTATCTATATCTTTGTAATGAATCGTATCCATCACGATTGCGGCGGGATGATCCAGATCCGTAAGCTGTTCGTAATCTGCGCCAACCGCTCTGGCATAGGCTTGCAGGCTCGAATCATTCATTGCATAGAGCTTAATTTCGTAAGGGTATTTCCCGTCTTGCAGCATACTCTTATCCTGCTGAACCTTCTCTTGCAACTCGTCGGCGATGCTTGCTGCATCGACCCAAGCGTTCCCGACTAACTCATGACTCACGTTGTATTCCGTGACGCCATCCAGAGATACAAGCGATTGCATCAACCGGTCATCTAGTCTTTCGCCATTACTGGACGACACTTCAATATCGTAATTGATGCCTTCCAGCGACAATGCCAGAGATTGTGTCAGGCCAGTCGTGAAAAACGATATCGTCAAAAACAAAACGATGCTGATGACAAGCGAAAAAAGAATAACATGATGTCTTCGTTTGTTCCTTTTTAAGTTTTTCAGCCCGATTTCTGCTTCGATTCCGAAGAGCTTACGAATGATCTTCGACGTCTTCACTGCTTTGGCCGTAAGCTTTACGTCAGTGGTTTGGCGAATCGCGTCCACGGGAGATGCCCTGGATGCTTTAACCGCCGGGAGATACGCCGAAACGAAAATCGTCAGCATCGAAACAAGACAAGTAATCAAGAGCAATAACGGCGTGACGATAAGCCTCAGCTTTTCACTAGTCCATAATGCCCCTTCAATCATTGTGTTCATGAACGAAAAGGCGATTCCGATTCCGGCAAGACCGCATAAGATACCAATGGGAATGCTGATCAAACCAATGACGATACCTTCAAAAAATACGGAATTTCGCTTCTGCCTTTTCGTCGCCCCCACGCTCGCGAGCATCCCTAAATGGCGGGAACGTTCCGAGACGGATATCGCAAAAGCGTTATAGATGAGTCCAACCGAGCCAATTATAATAGTCCCTATAATGATTGCCGATAATGAGAACATCATGCTGGATGAGGCCCCGCTGCTGGACAAGCCATAATAACGAAGCAAATCGTTATTATATTGGACAGTGTCAATTTGGTTTTTCTCAGCCAACTTCTCCGCATGTGCGAACAAGAACGGATTGACCCGCTGCAAGACCACCGACGCATCGACCCGATCGTCCCCCCCGATGATATGATCATCGACATAGCTAATGATCGTATAAGCCGGGGCCCAAGCCGTTTCCGACACCGGACGTTTAATGAAGCCTACCACCGTATAATCCCTAATTATGCTATGCTGTAATGTCTCGGTCAATGTGCCGTCTTTCCTGCGCAGCGGTTCCGTCTGATCCAGGGGATGATCGCCCCCTTGTTCGAATCGGTCGCCGACGCGAAGCGTTAGACGGTCGCCGATTTCGTACTTCACTTTGCCATTTGTTGCAACAGACTCGGAGATCACAACCTCCTTGTCCGTGTGCGGAAGACGTCCCTTGCTTATTTCAATCTGAAATTGTGTGAACCCTTGCACATCATATTCCTTAATGAACAAGTACGGCTTATTGGAATTTTGTCCCCCTTCTAATGGGGCATACCCAAGGTCTCTTGTGATTGCAACCGTTTTGGTTGCATCATCGCCCTGTATCGCCGCAAGCTGTTTCTTGGTTATATCTTGATACTGAATATGCCACTCCCCTGTATCTGTGATAGTTTGTCTGATCATTAAATCCGCAAAGGAAAAAACAAGCGTAATGACAGCGGTCATCATGGATACCGAAATAATTACGCCAAAAATAGTCACAAGTGTTCGTCTCTTGTTCTGCTTCAGATGCCGGATGGTTAATGTATTGACAATATTCATCGCCTTATCACCTCGTTTTTGGCAATCCTCCCATCTTCAATCGAAATGATTCTGTCGGCTTGCAGGGCGATCCGTTCGTCATGCGTGATTACGATCAGTGTCTGATGATAGGTCTTATTCAGTATTTTCAATAAAACGACGATCTCGCTGCTATTCCTGCTGTCCAGATTCCCGGTGGGTTCGTCGGCCAGCATGATCGCAGGATTGCCGATGATCGCCCTGCCAATCGAGACACGCTGCTGCTGTCCACCGGATAGCTGATTCGGCAGATGGTTTAATCGATGCTGCAAATTCAACGTATTCACAAGATCAGCCCGATTTGCCTGCGTCTGAAGATGGCCAGCTGCGTTTCGTCCAAGGTATACATATCCGTATCCTGTACATACACTTTCCCGCCAGTCGGTCGATCCACACCGCCCAGCATATGAAGGAGTGTCGATTTCCCCGATCCGGAAGGTCCGATAATTGCGACGAATTCACCTTTTTGGACCGAAAAGGAAACATCATCAAGCGCCTTCACCGCCGATTCGCCTGTGCCGTATATTTCGGACAAATTTTCAATTGTTAAAATCTCCATTGCCATCCCTCCTTCCCTAGATGCTCAATTCCAGGTATATACCATCTCTCTATATCCAACATCCCAAAGGGTTTCATTCCCCTCAATGGTTATCTTAAGCTCCTTAGCCCCGGTGAGATAAAGGATCCTCATATCCGGCTCATGGAGCTGATCTTCTGTAGATACAGACAGGAGCTCATGCCCGTCAACGGTAACCTTAATGCTGCCCTGAAAATCCTTATGATCAGGAATTCCATAATTCAAGCTAAGATACAGATCTCCCTTATTGTCTAGCGAATACGTATATGTTTCCTTCTTTTTACCTTCGATGCCATACACATTATATTGGGGTGTCACGTCTTGACCGCCAATCTTAAGACTGTTCTGTTTGGTTCCCGTTAATCGATTTCCGGTACTATCTTCCCATTCGTTTATCGCTACAAAAGGGGCCAACTCTTTGGTGAACACTTGATCAACTACTCCTAAGACCCCCCACACGCCGAGCATTAAGACAGCACTGGCAATTCCCGTAGCAGTGATATTTCTCCAGTAGTTTTTTGTACGGAAGCCAATCTTGTAGGCCCCGAATCCAATAGCAGCGCCCAATGAGTTCTTTATGACGTCGTTCGTGTCAAAGCTGCCGAGGAATGTTAGTGCCTGGATGGTCTCCACCACAAGAATGGACAGGATAAACCCTGTCATGAAGCGAACAAAGCTGGTGCGGTATAACAACGGAAACAGTATGCCAAAAGGTATGAAGGCTGCAATGTTTCCAATACCCACCAAGTCCATCAGTGTCGGATGTAGAAGATCGGAAAGACCCGGCACCCTAAAAAAATCGTCCGGCAAAAAAATAAAGGTGTACTGACTGGTTAGATCTACCTTATCCGCTCTGCCGAAAGCAAAAAACATAAAATAAAGAATAATCAGGGTGTAGCCTATCGTGATAAAAAAAGTAATCTTGCGATGCTGCTTCATTTGCATGGTTGTACCTCCATCGTTCATCTGATGAATATCATTTTATCTGTCCAAAATGACTTTACAGTGACATTGGAGGTGACAGTTTAGTCACTTATGGAGTGCTGTTAAATCACATGCTTATAAAATTTGATCCGAAACTCTGTACCAGTCCCGCTGTCGCTCGTTACATCAATCACGCCGTTCTGGCTTGCAATGATGCTGTGAGCCATCGCAAGCCCTATACCGATGCTTCCTTCATTAGCATTCTTTCCTTTATAAAAACGTTTGAATATATAAGGCAAATCCTCTTTCGGAATGCCCTCTCCGTTGTCAGCAATAACGATTTCCGTAAATAGCACGTTGTCGGAAAATGTGATGGTGATCGCACCGCCCTCAGGTGTATGCTCCACTCCATTCTTCAAAATATTGATAACCGCTTCAGCAGTCCAATGGAAATCGCCGTCAAAAGAGACGTTGTCATCCCCTGTGATGGAAACGGTCTGTCCCTTAATATCCATCGGAATCATAACCGGCTCCAGTGCATTTAGGATTAGGGTTTTCATGTGTATTCGATCTTTTTTGAACGGGATAGTCCCCCATCCATTTTCGCTAGCTTTAATAAAGATGAAACAAGCCAATCGATCCGTTCAAGTTGAATGCGAATATGATGGGTGAACTCCGTTCTTTTGAGTGGAGGCAGATCAGGGGCGCTTAACAGATCTGCCATGACTGTCATAGAGGTGATCGGTGTTTTGAGTTGATGTGAAATATCGGAGATGGCATCGGTCAGTTGAAGCTTATCCTGCTGCAATAGAGAACGATGCTCGGAGAGCATGCGTGTCACCTTGTAAATATCATTCTTTAAGATGCTAAGCTCACCTTCTTGATTATCGCGAGGGTCAAGGGAGGCCTGGCCGCTGCTAATCTCCCGTAAATAGATGGACAGCTTCTCTAGCTCGTAATAGTGAACTGATCGATGTCTTCGGCGAGCACCTTTCGGGCTGAAGCGGCATTATGGCAGAGAACAGTCCAATAACCCTCTTGCTGCAGCGAATATTCCAGTCCCGACGCGATCGTCTTATCATCTTCAACTAATAATATTTTCATCTGAAGTTCATCCTTAGGATTGGATTGAATTGCACCTGTCTCGGATTTACTTATAGTATTCCCCAAGATTTTAGAACATTTAATGAATTCCACGACTACACAATCTCTTTATTAAAATGTCCTCTTGTGTCTGTTTCCTGATTAAAGACAGCATTATTCATAGAGCCATTTAATTTGCCTGACGCCATATTAATGACTTTCACAACCTGCTCTTTGGATTCAACTGTGAAGTTTAATCTGAGCGCCTCGATTCCTTTGATGTTTTGTAGCTCATCTAAAAGATTAAGCGTCTTCCCATTAAGGAGAGTCGTTGTACAATCATTATGGGAAATGATAGGGAACGTTCCGTGCTCATCTTTTAACTCATAGCTCTTCGTTTTGCAAATTCTGCATTGATTCATTTTTTTCATCGGACAATATTTTGTAAACATCAAAGGAACCTTGCCATATACAATCATTTCCAGTGCAGGATAGCCGTCATTTTCTTCATAATAGGCATTCCTTAAATCTTCAATTTGGCTCTTATTCAATTCATAAGATAAAGTGACTCGTTTTGCACCTAATTTATATAATTCATAGCAACTAGTAGCATTAACAACATTTATAGAATAGTCCGTAACAAACGGATTCGTTTCTCTGTAGTGATAAATTCCGCCGTATCCTCCGATTAGTAGCTGCCCTTCTTTTTCCTTATAACGATTCTGATTTCTTCTAACAACATTTTCATAATAGATTTCCTTAATTCCACAGCTCACGCAAGCATCATACTGCTCCTTAGTCGTTACAGAGGCCGTAAAGTATGGTTTTTCAGGGGCAAAGCTTATTTTTTCTTTTGCTTCCAAAGCCTTGGTTCTTTTCTTCTGGCTGTTAAGCTTTAAGTCATATAAGCCCAGTACAATATCTCTTCTTGCTGCATTTAACAGTTTAGCTGGAATAAAAGCATTGCATTCCTCAAAATCCACATGATTAAGTTCGAATATCGTATCATTTAATCTTGAAAATTGCTTGATTACCTGGTCTTTTGTTGTTGGATTATTAATGGCTTCGCCTAGTATTTCCTCGCTTTCATATGAATAATGACAGCCTAAGCCCTCCGCATCTATGACAAGCTTTGAATCTGGACGTGCATATACTCTAATATCGAGGTTAAACCGCTTAAATTCTTTTTCCAGTGATGATTCTAATTCTTTGTTATAGAAATAATCCTTCGTTTTATATACTAAATCTCCCGTAGACATCTTTTCTTTGATTTTGATATAGCAGACATCATCTGCTTTGTTGATTAATTCGCCCTCTTTATCGTACAGTTTTGCAACCGTTAAATTAACATCTTCATTGTTGTGACTGATTCGAATGGTATCGTTCTGATTTAAAGGACGTGTAAGTGTTATTTCATACCTATCTTTAACAATCTTGCTGATTGTTCCAATTTCATAACCAAAGTGATTAGGTCTTAAAATGTTTGTAATATTTCTCCTATCTTCGTGAAACAAATATCCTTTAGTAAATGTTCGATTGAATGTTTTTTTCAGATTTTCTTTATCTTCTTCGGTTATTTTATGATCTAAGGCCATGCGATATTTGGATACAACATTAGCAACATACGTAGGCACTTTCATTCGGCCTTCTATTTTTAAAGAATCGATTTCTTTTAAATCCTCGATATAGTCGATTGTGTTTAAGTCCTTGGTAGATAGAATATGGTTTTTCCCTAAAGATGTACCTGTTGTCTTATCCATGAGTTCATACTCCTTACGGCATGAACCCACACATCTTCCGCGATTTGCGCTTCGATTACCCATTAATCCTGACATTAGACAGTTTCCCGAGTAAGATACACATAAAGCACCGTGAACGAAAATTTCTAAAGGTATCTCAGCTTTTCTTTTGATCTCTTTTACTTTTTCAATCTCAACCTCACGGGACAGAACAACTCTTTTGGCACCAAGTTCTTTTAATAATAAAGTTCCGTCTAAATCGTCTATTCCCATTTGAGTTGAACAATGTGCTTCCATATCAAGAAAGTTTTTAACGATATAATCGAACGCAGTCAGATCCTGGACGATAATGCCATCCACACCGATTTTATTTAATTCGTGGATCTGCTCTTTCATCTCTTCAACTTCGTTTTCAAAAACGATGGTATTCATGGCAACATAGAGTTTAACGTCCCTCAGGTGCGCATACGTAACAGCCTCTTTTAACGTTTCTAAATCAAAATTAGATGAGTATGCACGCGCACCAAATTTTTGCATTCCTAAGTATATGGCATCACAACCATTAGAAATTGCAGCTTTTAAAGCTTCCATATTTCCTGCTGGAGCTAGTAATTCAGTCATTTCTTCCTCCTTATGACCCAAAAATTAATAAAATTTGTAGTTACTTGTGATACGGTTCAGCGCTTTGTCTGTAACGGCAAGTTTTGCATGCTAGTTTGTCCAAAGGTGTTCTTAAAAGTACATCGTCAGGACTGCATGGTATTGAAGAACGGTTAAAGGTCGTTTTCACGCTTTTGTTATTGCTTTTCTTAACAGCAGGTTTCCGCTTGCCGTACTCCGTCATCTCTTCTTCTTAGTCCCCTGCTTCATCCCAGTTAAGATGGATAATACGATAATAACTACTATAAATCCGATAAATGACGACATGGCCGCTCCCGTTTAAATTAATAAGATTATTAGAAAATCAAATTTCAGACTATTACCATTAATCATAAAATAAGAACTATACTTAAGCTGCAGCAAAACGCACAAGCCAATGGCTTGTGCGCTTGTTTTAAATGACCTCATTTGCTCTGAGGGACGTATCTCATAATAATTCTTAAGTACATTTTTCGCCACGCGTATCTTCTCATCATTAGCGTCACGAAGCATACCTACAATATCCTGAATATCGCTCTCAGCTGAGGTAACCATAAACTCGTCACTCCTCATGTATAGAGAATTATTTGGCTCCGGGAGCCAAAATTGAGCAGGAATTATGGGTGCCTATCATTGCCAAGTAGCAAACATTTAATTTTACATAAGTATGAGCGAGCATCTGGCGCATTGATTAGCAGCCTTAAAAGAGCCTCCACTAAAATCGAAGTGGAGGCTCTTTTTACATTTTTGTTATTTCAATTGTATTGGCTTTCAACCGTTATGCCGTGCAGTTCAAGTCATTTAAACTAATATTGAGTTCTGTTCTCCGCTTTACCACTATTTGTGATAAGGTTCCCCCCGATTGATCTTCACCGCGCGATACACCTGCTCCACCAGCACCAGGCGCATGAGCTGATGAGGCAGCGTCATGCGCCCGAAGCTCATGCGCTGCTGCGCGCGTCGCATGACCTCGTCGGAGAGCCCGTGGCTCCCTCCGATGACGAACACGACATGGCTCGTCCCGTAGGTGCCGAGCCGGTCAATTTCTGCGGCAAGCTCTTCCGAGCTCCACAGCTTGCCGTCGATCGCGAGCGCAATGACATGCGCCTCGCTCTTAATCTGCGCGAGGATGCGTTCGCCCTCGCGTCCCTTCACCTGCACGACCTCTGCTTCGCTTAGAGAATCGGGTGCTTTTTCATCTGCCACCTCAATGACCTGAAACTTCAGGTATGGTGTCAGCCGTTTTGCATACTCCGCGATGCCATCGATCAAGTACTTTTCCTTCAACTTTCCTACGCCAATAATTTGAATAAGCATAAGTGCCTCCTGTCATAATCCTCTATAGAAATAGCAAAAGGACGCGCACTGGGCGTCCCTTGTAGTTTTAGTAAGTACCTTCTGTTCTATCACATATTTGGTGGAAAAGAAACGACAATTAAAACGGCCTACCTTGCGCAGTCCCTAAATGTCCTATTTTTCATGCAATCCCTGGATCTGATCCCACGTATTCCTAGATTGCCTGAATCTAGAATTTCATGTATTCCCCGTCCTCAGCAGGTTCAATCTACTTCTACTTACTCTCCCCCTGCTCCTCCATCACAAAATCCGGTTTCTCCCCAGCTTCATAAGCACTCAATATAGAGTCCAGCAAGCCTGGGAAACGTGCATTAAGATCCTCAGTCCGCAGGGACAACATGCGCTGTGTTCCTTGAACTCGTGTAAAAACAACCCCTGACTCGCGCAAAGTACGGGCATGGTGAGACATGGTGGATTTTGCGATCGGGACGTTGAAGCAGTTGCAAGCCTGTTCTCCATTTAAGTGAATATCCGATACGATATGTAAGCGAATCGGATCGCTGAGTGCATACAATACGGAGGCAAGCTGAATGTCCTTGCGGTCCGGATGAAATAGTATTTTCACGGATGATTATCCCCTTTTGTCGTACGATGAATGCGAAAAAAATATTGGTGTTCCTAATTGCATTTTATATCAACGCATGCTATATTTCAATTGTTCGTAAGTAATCGAACTATTAAACAATAATAAAAGGAGTGCTTCGCACATGACTTCTGTAAATAACCTCTCCGCGAATGCGGATCATGAAGCCTCCGTTCCGGAAGCGCCTCTTCCACGAGAAGGCCTGCTGACCCTGCTGTTCAGTGTCGCTGTGGTTCTCGTCATCATGAATACGGCTATGTTCAATCTGGCGCTGCCTGATGTGACCGAAGCCTTTGGGATTACGGCTGCGTCCGCTTCTTGGATTGTCACCGGGTATTCCATTATGTTCTCGATTGCCTCAATCACGTACAGCCGGCTTTCTGATTTTCTGCCGATTCGCCGTCTGTTGGTTATAGGCTTGTTGACGCTGGGCCTCGCGGCTGTTGCCGGCTTTTTCAGCACCAACTTTATCTTCCTGCTTATCGTTCGCATTCTCCAGGCCTCGGGCGCGGGCGCGGTAATGTCCTTATCTCTTGTCCTGTTTACCCGCTATATCCCGCAAGCCCGCCGCGGCAAAGCAATGGCGACAATTATGTCAGCCGTCTCGCTGGGTCTAGGGCTTGGGCCGGTCGCGGGCGGAGCCATCGTCGAATATCTCGGTTGGATTTGGTTATTCTCTGTAACGGCAGCTATTCTGCTTCTAGTGCCGCTGTTCCTTATTCTGCTGCCCAAAGAAGTACCCACCCGTGGCTCCTTTGATGTGCTTGGCGGGCTGTTCTTGGGCGTCGGCACGACCGGGCTGCTGCTGTTCCTGACCAGCGGGCTGTGGATTGCCTTGATCGCCGGAATTGTCGCAATTGCTTTATTTGTTGGCCGTATCCGCAGCACACCTGATCCATTCGTGATGCCGGAGCTTTTCCGTAACCGCTCATATCTCGTGTTGGCTCTGATCGGAGTTGCCTCCTACCTGTGCAGCTTTGCCACGTTATTCCTGCTGCCGCAGATTTTGACTCACCGTTTCGGCTTCAGCGCAAGCCATGCCGGGCTTGTGATCTTTCCGGGTTCGCTGCTCGCCATCTTTGTCTCCCGCTCCGTGGGACGAATCATTGACCGTTATGGCAATGCGGGGATTTTACGTTTTGCACCATTGCTCGTATTGACCGCTACCATCCTATTCGCTTTCTTTGCTGGGCGGTCATGGATTGCCGTCATGTTCATCTATATGATTATGAGTCTGGCCTTCACGACACTGTCCAGTAGTGTATCCAATGAAATCTCTCGGATTCTGCCTTCTTCGCAAATCGGCTCTGGAATGGGCCTGTTCCAGCTGCTGCAATTCTTTAGCGGCGCCTTCAGCGTAGCTATGGCCGCAAGCGCTCTGGAATGGCAGCGCGGACTGCCGCTTTCTGCAGCCTACTCCAATATCTACTGGGGACTCTCTATTGCAGCATTGATCGCCATCATCTCAGCTATTCTCTATCGCCGAGGCAACCGAAGTAGCTCGCTGACCGACATAGTAGATGCAGCAGATGCATAAGACCTAATCGGCTAACACATATATTATTTCATGCAAAAAAACACCCTGCGGCCCATTTCCGGGACTGCAAGGTGTTTTTAATAAATTTTAACAGTCCTTTAGACCACTAAATATTCCGCATTCTTCTCACATTCCGCACATTTGGCCGGCGGGTCCCAGTCCGAGAACTCGGTCTCCTTCAAGTCCACAATATCAGGTGCATCCTCATACTCGTCCACAAATTTGTCGATGGCTAACTCTACATGTTCTTTACATACTACATACATTCAACCAAGCATCCCTTTCTGTGCCGCTGCGGCCTAATACTCCTTCTATTGTTCTACCATACTTCCCACGAAAATGGAACTCCTATCTATCCATTCCAGCAATCTGTTCATCCATTGTCTATATTCTTGCCCTACCGAAAAAAAAGATTCCTCCCACCCCAAACGGGCAAAAGGAATCTTTTCACTAATATCTCTCTAATTTCTATAAATGTTATCTGCAAACTCTCCATCCTACCCTAGAAACTCCACTGGACGATCCAGCTCATACAATCTGCGGTAACGTGGTTCTTTTTCCATCAGCTCTGCATGGGTTCCACGCATTTCTACCGAGCCATTTTCCATAAAAATCACTTCATCCATCTGCTCCGCACCAACCAAATGATGCGTTACCCAGATTAGAGATTTACCGTCCATAGCTTCAAACATCGTCTGCAAAAGATCACGCTCCGTGCTTGGGTCCAACCCTACGGTCGGTTCGTCAAGAATGACGACAGGTGTATTTTGCAGCAAAATACGAGCTAACGCTATCCGCTGACGCTCTCCACCGGAGAAACGTTGCCCCGCTTCACGGACAAAGGTACTGTATCCATCTGGTAACGAGGAGATCAGCGTATCCATTTTGGCTAATGCGCCAGCTTCTTTAATCGCTTGTTCGGAAGCCTTCGGATCACCCATACGAATATTGTTCGCTACCGTAGTATCAAATAAGTGTGGGCTTTGATTTAGCACCGCTATAATAGAAGGAATATTATCGCCATAGGCAGCAGCCGCGATTCCATTAATCATAGCCGAACCTGCAGAAGGTTGGATAACCCCTTGAATAGCCTTTAACAACGTCGATTTCCCTGCCCCGCTACGGCCAATGATGGCAATTTTTTTACCTTGTGGGATGTCGAGGCTGAGATCACGAACCGACCAATTATCCTCTGATCCATAGCGGTAATCCACATTTTCGAGCTTGATATGAGCACTTTTTATGACCTGAGGTAGAACATCGACTACAGATGCCTGTTCGGAAACTATATTCTGCTCTTCTCCGACCACTCCAGACAACCGCTCCAGCGAGTTACGGTACTGCGGGATTTTCTCCACTGCTTCGGATACTGGCAAAAAAGCATCTGCTACAGGAAAAACAACCAAGACAAACGCCGCAATCAAAGTACCTGCAATAGCACCATCCGCATACTCTCCGGCGGCCCAATATAACATCGAAAGTACACCAACCCCAACGACTGCTTGCCCGATGAACGCACGTAGACGCGCCCAGCTGCGCAGCGCTGCATCAGTTTTGGCCACTTTTTTCTCATCTGCTTCGTAGGTCTCCACGAACTGGCTTTGCCGTCCACTAATGACCCAATCGCCCATACCAAGAACGGCGTCCGTCAGCTTTTGATAGAGGCGATTACGCTCTACCTTCACTTCACGTTGACGTTTCTGGGTGAACAACAAAGATATAAGCGGTAATACCACGACCAACACCAAAATATACAAAGCCATTAATAACGCAAAACCGATATCAAAGGTGCCCAACGCAATCACTGCAACCCCGTAGATCAATAAAGCAATAACACTTGGAAATACGGTTCTCAGATATACATTTTGCAAATATTCGATGTCATCAGCTAACATCCCGAGAATATCCCCAGTACGGAAACGCGACGACAGGAACAAGGCCTGTGGCTCCAAAATATTGTACAGGCGCACACGCATTTTAGAAAGAATCCGTAAAATGGTGTCATGCCCAATCAGCCGTTCCACGTAGTGAATGACTGCCCGGCTTGTTCCGAACGTACGTACACCAACAATCGGCACGTAGATCATCAGGATATTTTCGACCGGTGTAGACGCTTTTGAGATCAGAAATCCTGAAGTATACATCAATGAAGAGGCAGTAAAAATCGTCAACGCCCCAAGCACAATAATTAGCACAAAACGCCAAAAATACGACGATACATAGGGAGCAAACCATCCTTCACGTTTCAATGGATTCCCTCCAATTGCGACCCAATCAACTCATAATACGCACCCTTGCGGGCAAGTAACTCCTGATGGGTACCGATTTCTGCCACTTGGCCTTGCTTCATTACTACAATAATGTCCATATCGAGCATCCAGTGCAGGCGATGGGTAGCCAGAAAGACCAGCTTTCCTTCAAAAAGGGGCACCATCGTCTCCTTTAGCTCATATTCCGTTTCAATATCCAGATGCGCCGTTGGCTCGTCTAGAAGCATAATCGGACGGCTGCTAAGCAGTGCCCGGGCTAATGCCACCCGTTGCTCCTGGCCACCGCTGAACGAACGGCCGCCGCCACCAATCATCTCATCTAAGCCATGCGGAAGAGTATCCACCAAACCCGATAAACCCGTAGCTTTCACTGCCGCGGCAACAGCCTCCATAGAAGCCTCAGGGTAATAAAAACGTATATTATCAGCTAACGTACCGCTAAAAATATACGGACGCTGCGGGATATACGAGGTCTGTTTTCGCCAAGCCTCATCCGTTAATGCACTAACCGTAGTACCGTTAACCGTGATACTTCCTGAAGTAGGGTGTAAGAAGCCCCCTAATATATCCACTAAAGTAGATTTACCGGCCCCGCTCTCTCCGATAATCCCAATTTTGCTAGCTCCTTTAAATTGCAGGTTCAGCGCTTCCAGCGAAGAAAGCCCTGCTTCCTCATACTTCACGCTAACGTCATTTAATGTGAGCACGCTATTCTCATGCCAAGTGAATATTTGTTCCGATGTTTTTGCTGCAGAACCGACAGATAGATCACCGTTAGGGACGATTACTTCAGCCTTCACCTCATCTTGATCTATAATGCTCTTCATTGCTTCAGCGGCTTCTTTCCCATCCAAAGTAGCATGGAAATCTGAACCTACCAATCTGACAGGCAGGAAATATTCCGGAGCCAAGATTAGAATCGTTAAGCCCGTAACCAATGTCATTTGTTCATTTACAAGCCGCAAACCAAGACTTACCGCTACAGAAGCTACTGACAGCATAGTGAAGAAATCCAGGGCGAACGATGACAAAAAGGCCACTCGCAGCGTACGCATGGTCGCCGAGCGATAACGATCGCTGACAGCAGCAATGCTGTCGCTATGACTACGGCTGCGTCCTAGGAATTTTAATGTTTCTAGCCCACGTAATGAGTCTACGAAATGATTAGATAATGTGCGATACGATTTCAATTGCCGATCCATTTGCTTACGGGCCGTCATCCCAATCAAAATCATAAAAACAATAATAATCGGCATAGTTACCGTAAGAATAATCCCGCTCGTAGTGTCCATCGTAAAGACGTAAATAAGCACCAAGATCGGTGTAACAGACATCCCTACCATTCTAGGAATGATCGCTTCCAGATACGTGCGGAATTTAGTTACCCCTTCCAGCACCAGTGTAACAAGATCCCCGGTTCCACGCCCGCCCACCATTCTAGGGCCAAGCTGGAAGAGCTTGTCCATCATTTCCCTCCGCATAGTGCTGCCCGTTGCTTCCGCGAAGCGGTAAGAGACACGGCTCATCAGCATAGCACAAGCATGGCGCACAAGAAATGCAAGAAGGAACAATAGCGCAGTGCCCCATTGTTCCTTCAGAGGTTCTCCCGCAAATAGCGCAGAGATGACTTCTGCCAGCGATTTAGCCAGCAGAAGTATGGACAAGCTTTGCACCAGGGTAAGGAAGCCTACAATCAGAAAGACTGGCTTAACTCCTTTATACCCAAGCAAGTTTTTATCCATTAGTATTCAAGATGCTCCTTCTCGTGAACCCGTTTATGAAAGACAAAGTAACTCCAAATTTGATATCCCAATACGAACGGAAGGATAGTCAGTGCCACAATCGTCATTACCTTCAAAGAGTAATGGCCCGAAGCCGCATTAGTGATCGTCAAATTAAAAGCTTGATCAATTGAACTAATCATAACACGCGGGAACAATCCTACAAAGATAGAAGTTACCGAAAGCGCCATTACTGCTCCTGTCATTCCAAAAGCGTAGCCATCCTTCTTCTTCGTCATGAAGTAACCGGACAGTACAAAGGCGATAACTCCCAGGGCTACAATAATCATAAGAATCGTTCCACGTTGCTCGAAAATATCCGTCATATTATAAGTCATAATCACAAAAGCAGTAAATAAAGCTGCGAGTGGGATTAGCAATTTTTGAGCCAACTTGCGAGCGCGAGCCTGTAGATCACCCACTGTACGTAGCGTTGTGAACATAAGACCATGCACCAGGCACAGAAGGACAACAGTAAGCCCTGCTACTACAGTGTACACATTCACGATATCTGTGAACCCTGCATACATTTGCATCTCCCCATCAATAGGCAACCCTTTGATAAAGCTTGCAAACACTACAGCCAAGAGGAATGGTGGAAGGAAGCTGCCGATAAAAATACAGGCATCCCAAGTTCTTTTCCAAGCCAATGAATCACGTTTACCTCTGAATTCAAAAGCGACACCACGCGCTATCAGAGCTAATAAGGCAAATACAAAAGGAATATAGAATCCACTAAACAGCGTTGCATACCACTCGGGGAAAGCCGCAAACATTGCACCCGCAGCTGTGATAAGCCATACCTCATTCCCATCCCAGAAGGGTCCGATCGAGTTAATCAGAACACGGCGCTCTGTATCATTTTTAGCGAGAATTTGTGTTTCCATCCCTACGCCGAAATCGAAACCCTCCAGGAAGAAGAACCCTATAAACAGAACTGCAATCAGCACAAACCACAATTCATTAAGAGATATCATGGGAACCCTCCTCGTTATATGGATCATTCGAATCGCCGTGATCGTTATCCATTGCATAAGGACCTTTTTTAATCACTTTAATAAACAATCCGACCAACACTAATCCTAGAATTAAATAAATCGTTGTAAAAGAAATCACGGAGAACAGAACTTGACCACTTGTAATATTAGGCGACACACTGTCTTCCGTTGTCATCAGTCCGAATACCGTCCATGGCTGACGCCCGAATTCGGTCATAACCCAACCGGCTGTATTCGCAATCGGAGGAAGCAACAAGCCCCATAACATAAACCGCATAAACCAAGTGTTCGGACGGTCCATTTTTTTGCGCCACATTAAGTACATAGCGTACATTCCCAATACAATCATTAACGTTCCTGCTAGAACCATGATCCGGAAACTCCAGAATGTCGTACGTACAGGTGGAATATAGTCACCGGGGCCATAGGTTTGCTCATACTCCGCTTGCAGCTCAAGCATACCTTTAACTTCACCGGAAAATTTACTGTATGAAAGGAAACTCAGCATATAAGGAATTTGAAATTCTCCACTACTAATTTGATTCTTTGGATCAATGTTTGCCCATACGGTCCAAGGTGCCGGGTCACCACTCTTACCCCACAGTCCTTCGGAAGCTGCCATTTTCATTGGTTGAGTTTCAACCAAATATTGCGCTTGGGCGTGACCAGCAACAGCTACACCAATAGAAGAAATAATCCCTACGATGGCTGCAATCTGAAAAGACTTCTTAAAGAAAGAAACCTCTTGTTTCTTCAATATTTTATAAGCACTAATACCTGTTACAAGAAAAGCACCTGTTGCATAAGCAGCCAGTACGGTGTGTGGGAATTCAACCAGCAATTGTCCGTTCGTAATAAGCGCGAAGAAATCGTTCATTTCTGCACGTCCATTATTTATCGCAAAACCCACAGGATGCTGCATAAAAGAGTTAGCCGCTAGAATCCAGAATGCAGATAACATCGTACCGAATGCTACCAGCCAGATGGACAGTAAATGTACTCGCTTGGACACTTTATCCCAACCGAATATCCATATCCCAATAAAAGTAGACTCCAGAAAAAAGGCTGCCAATGCCTCAACTGCAAGTGGAGCCCCGAATACATCACCAACAAAACGTGAATAATCGGACCAGTTCATCCCGAACTGAAATTCCTGCAATATCCCTGTAACTACCCCTACTGCAAAATTGATGAGGAATAGCTTTCCCCAGAACTGCGCCATTTTTTTGTACTCTTCATTACCTTTTCTAACGTACATTGTCTCCATGATTGCAATCAAGAGCGCTAGTCCGATTGATACCGGTACAAAGAAATAGTGGAATATTGTCGTCGACGCAAATTGTATACGCGACAGCATTACTGTATCCATATTTGTCCCTTCCTTCTCCCCTTTTCGTTAATTATATTCTGTCAAAAATTTAAACTTCTTTTTGTGATAAATGTCACATAAAGATAGTCATTTAACGGTGAAATTCAAATGATTTGTGACAAAGATCACAATTTAGCATAAAGAAAGCAAAAAAAATAAGACGGTTTACCCGTCTTGAGTGGTTCGTCGTTCTATTAAATGCTTGACTCATTTAGGTATTGGTTAGATGGAAATACCCTTCTTCAGCGATTTGAGATCGCCATTCGAATTAAGCAATTGGGGTAGCATCTTCGTGCTGCGAACCATTGGAGAGTCACATAGACGGCAAGAAGGCGCATGTTCAAATGCGAAATTATCCCTCATCCATCCGTTGCATCCCTCATTGGTACATGCCCAAATTGCGGTATTTTCTTCCGGTATTTCTTCCAAAGGTTTCTTCCGGTAGTTCATTGCCGTTCCTCCCATCCTGTAAGTCAATAGTGAGTAACTAGATATAAAAAGACCGTCCCAACTTTCACAAGCTGGGACGGTTTCTTCTATTATTACAGTTTTACAACGTTTTCGGCTTGTGGTCCACGGTTGCCTTGAACAACGTTGAATTCAACGCGTTGGCCTTCGTCCAAAGTTTTGAAGCCGTCGCCAGTGATTGCGCTGAAGTGAACGAATACGTCGCTTCCGCCTTCAACTTCGATAAATCCGAATCCTTTTTCTGCGTTGAACCATTTAACTGTACCTGTTTGCATGTGTGTTACCTCCACAAATTTAAATTAATATGTTCTTTTTATCTTCAAACAAAGAAAAAATTCACACATTGAAAAAGGTTGTATTACCAAATATGACAGCCCTTTTCAATGCGAGAATTAGGGACTAAATGTATGATTGATATCATATTACCACACCTGATTAGCAAAGGCAAGCAAGCATCCGAATATATCCGGTTTTGCCCTAATAAGTATTACCTTCCAATGTAAGGGCTGCCACTTAGTGTTTATTCCCTAAATAGATCCTTTTTCTGGCATAATTATCATGGTTTTAGAAAAATAGCTTTTCCAAAAACGTTACTTTCATCCGTTTTTTCAAGAAGGTACCCCCTCGGAATCGAAGGGGTAGTCCGCTCTACTTGTCGTAACTGCTATATCATTATATACCGACTTCCAGCATATTATTCCTGTGGTTTTTCAAGAAGTTTAACTGTTGCCTGTTTGGCCTCGCCGTTTCGATAATAAGTAATTTTCAGATCATCACCGATCTTCGTATGATTATATAAGTACTTGCGAAGAGAAAGGGTAGATATGATTGATTGATCATTAAATTTGGTAATGACATCATTGAATTGCAGTCCAGCTTCCTTCGCAGGGCCAACGGCTTCTAGAACAACTACTCCATCCTTAACACTGTTCGGCAGGTTCAATTCATTGCGTTGATCTTCTGCTAGTGGAACGTACGGATTGTTCAAATCAACTGAATATACACCCAAGTACGAACGGGCAATATGTCCTTTTTCAGCCAGCTCATTAGCGATATCTATCACATGATTCGCAGGAATTGCAAAACCCAGACCCTCTACACCCGTATCTGAAATCTTCATTGTGTTAATTCCAATGACCTTGCCATCCAGATCCACTAATGCGCCGCCACTGTTTCCTTCATTAATCGCCGCATCGGTCTGTATCACTTCTTGTTCCCAGTCATATACTCCATCCTGATTAAGGGATACGGGGACCATCCGTTCAGTATAGCTAACAATCCCCGAGGTCAATGTATCACCAAGTCCTAGCGGATTACCGATAGCAATGACCGTTTCACCTAGACGAAGCTTAGAGGAATCACCGAGCTGCGCGATGGTATCGATTCCTTTGGCATCAATAGAGAGTACCGCAATGTCGCTTACTTTATCCGTTCCAACGAGTGTTGCCTTACGAGTCTCTCCGTTCACTGTAACTACTTCGAGATTACCGGAGTCTTCAATGACATGATTATTGGTAATGATAAATGCTTTATTCCCTGTCTTTTTATAGATCACTCCTGAGCCTAGTGCAGACTCATCCAGAATGTTTAATTCTTCATTATCTTCTTTATGATTGATAATACTTACTACTGCAGGGCGAACCGTGGCAGCAGCTTGAATAATCCGGTCAAATGGATCACTACTGCTTGGGGCAACATTTCCAGTTGCTACAACCGGCTTCTGAGCAGTCTCATGACTCATCTGGCCTGTAAACATACTGAATAACAAAACTGCCACCACAGCGCTGACTAAGGAGCAAACGGCGGATATTTGCCAAGTAGATAAACCCTTACGCGATCTGCGTACAGAATGTCTACGATTAGCAAACGATCCCTTTGATGCTTCATCCCCTCTGGACCGCGAAACTTTAGTTGAATAGAAATCGTCATCAAACAATCCCACCGAAAATCTCCCCCTTCTATTGCCAAGCGTTCACTGTTGGTAAGACCTGAACCTATAGCAACCACGTCCGAACCAAACCTCTGTAACCATTAGACTCCAAATATCACTAAAAAGTTTCACTTTATCCATTAACCCCACAAGAGTTTCGATCAATCGTTAGATTATGATAATCTTTTAATATATCTTCTCTATTAGGAATATTTTGCAACTTAAAAGACTACAATAAAATAGAAGTGTCCCTAAAATTTTAGCTTTGCTCATCACGCTTTTAATTGTATCACAGGCAACCTGCAATTCGGGATTTTCCTCAGCTAAAACACCTGCGAATTTTTTACAGTTTTCAGTTCTAATTACACTATATATTCACACTATTAAAGGAGGATTAATTATGAGTTCTTTTTCAACAAGTATGGATTTAGTCGAGTTTATCGGTAAGCTTGGTGACTTAAAGGATGAACACTACCACATGACCCTTGCCTTTAGCGCAATGATCGAATTGATGATTGAAAAAGGCCTAATCTCCCGCCAAGAATTAGATCGCAAGACCGCTGAACTTGATCAGCTTATGACTGGCTCAGCTTATCCCATGGCGTAGGTTGATCATAATACGTATCACACAGTCTGAACTCACTATCTTTGAAAAAACAGCCCCGATCCTCCATTGCGCCGCGTACCGACATTTTTGCCAAATCCATCATATTGTGATCCCGGCTTAAATGCGCCAAATAGGTCCGTTTGGTCCGCCCTGTAAGAATTTCGCTAAGCGCAGCTCCAGCTGCCTCATTGGAAAGGTGACCCATGTCGCCTAGGATGCGCCGTTTCGTATTCCACGGATAACGTCCCATTCTCAGCAATTCGATATCATGATTTGCCTCCAGCACCAATACATCTGCATCTGAAATTGCATCTCTTACCTTATCACTAACATAGCCCAGGTCTGTAGCTACACATAACTTCTCTTTTCCATCATAAAAATTGTAACCCACTGGCTCCGCCGCATCATGAGAAATCGCAAAGGATTCTACTCGCATACTGCCGAAATCCTTGTGCTGGCCAGACTCCATGATCATACGGTTATACTCCGGTATTTTACCAATTCCCTTCTCGATAGCTCCCCAGGTATTGGTGTTCGCATAAATCGGAAGATCGTATTTACGGGCCATGGCCCCGAGTCCCTTGATATGATCGGAATGTTCGTGTGTAACTAGAATCCCGTCTATATCATTACCCGTTAGTTCACGCATGGCCAACAGCTCATCGATCCGCTTGGCACTAAAACCTGCGTCAATCATAAGTGTTGTCTCCCCGTTTCGTACCACCGTTACATTGCCGGTAGACCCACTGGACAGTACTGTAAATGAAATCCCCATTTTCCTTACTCCTTCTACTCTGTTGTCTTAGGACTGATGATGTCCGCACTAATAGCATCCACATAATAGGCATTGCCGTTCTCCAGCATAAACCGCCACATCGGCGAAGCTACCTGACTTTCCGAGTTGAACAGCTCACCGTAATACCCCAGCTCAATCTCCTTCACTACGGAATCTGCCGGGAAATACTTCTCTATCAAACTACTAAGTGCTTGCGATGCTGGAAGCACCTTCTGTTCTTTATCGCTGCTGCTTGTCCCTATTTCAATCTTCGGCCAGCGGTAAGCTACGATTTTTTGATCACTGTTAATCAACTCTAGCCTAACACGGAACAACGACCACTGATTTTGAACCAGCGGATGAAGAACAAACTTTCCAACCTCACTTTCCTGTGAATCAAAGCGATAATTGGAAATGTCAGGAATCTTATCCTCAAGTGCCTTGCTAAGCTCTGAGAAGGAAGAATAGATCAGCTTGCTGTCTATAGGTACATCTAATTTAATTGGTGGTTCAGTCTGCTCTTCAGCAGAATAACGATAAGTAATGTTAGGAAGCTGCGGGGTAGAGGCCGGAATGGGACACAATACACGAATCCCTTTCTGCTCCATTACGGCTTGGGTCTCAGCAGACAGGGAAGTAAAATCAAGATTAGCACTAACCTGATCGCGCAAATCGACCCACAGCTGGTAACATAGCAGCAGATTCAGACCTAAAAAGGCGCAAATCAGTACATTTTTAGCTCTTCCCCAATCCATACCCGAACCTCCTAAATGTTATATGAACCACTTGCCCATTAATTCAAAGTAAGCACGCTGCCATCACTAAGTGTAACTTTCCAGACAGGTATCAGCTCCAGATGATCTTCCTTCACCTCAGGCACATAAGCAGGCGTTAAATCCTTCACTGCCGAAGTTTTACTGACCAGAGACAACCTATACTCCAGATCCGCACCTCCAGATAGCTCCACTACCTTTTTTACGGCCTTACTTTCATCTATATAGATTAGAGAACGTTCATAAGAGGATACTGTTCCCTGCTGCAGTTCCAGATTTATTACACCATACTGTAATGATGAATGGCTCATTATCGGATAGGAGCCGTACGGATAGGAGCCATAATATTGTTGAAAAGAGACCTTTCTCTCCTGTCTCCCTTCCTCTGTAGCCTCCAAACGGTAAGTCCCATTCCATCCGCCATGCTGGTTCACAAATTCTACAGCTTCCAAAGCATCCTTGGCAGGGGTACTTTCTCCAGCTGGAAGAGCCGCAGGGTCGCTATAGCTCATCCAGTTCTTACCCTGGTCCACCTGAAGGCTTCGTTTGCTGTCCGTATAAATCTCCGAGCCGTTTTTCTCCCGGATATATCTAGTACTTCCAACATCGAAGAAAAGATTACTCTGCATTTGCTCTATGGTGTACATCCCGGAAGGCATGTCTACCTGAACCAGAGAAATCTTACTGTCTGGCACATAATAATCCCCGCTTACGGTCTTGTAAGGCGTCCAATTCTTACCGAAATCAACATGCTGCTGCACATCCTGAACCGTTAAATCCGCTTTTGCCGCTTCGTATATGATGTCGCCTCTCGTACTGAAGAAAATAGCATGGGCCTTGGAATCGTTCTTAATGTTATAGATCCAAATGCGATCGATGCTTTCTCCTTCAAAAAGGGAATCTGGCGATAACTGCATCACCCGCTGCAATAACGTTACCGGAATGCCCGCTCCGAACGAAAGCTCAATCCCAGGATTCTCATTGCGGATCTTATCCCAATCATAATCCTGTACCGAGTGCCGCTGAAAGCTTTCGAAGCCACGACCTTTTAAGCGATTCATGATCAAGCTATAGAACGTAGAGTCCGGATAAAAAAGCGTATGCTTGCCTTCCCCCATATGGATGATCATTTTGTCAGGGTATAACAGGTTCTCTACCTTCTCTTCCGGACCCATATTATCTGTCTTCACATACAGGTTCTCAGAAAGCACCGCAGAATCAGCACCAGGCAAGCGGTAGATCAAATAATAGCTTTCAACCAGGCTTCCGAGCACGAGCAAGGCTAGAATGCATGATTTGATTCGTTCCTTCACGCCTCACTCCCCCTTTGCTCGTTCAAAGGCAGGGTAAAGGTTACCTTTGAACCTTCATTTAGCTCGGATTGCAGGGAAATGGAGCCTCCATGTGCCTTCACAATTTCCCGGGCAATGGAAAGGCCAAGTCCAGTGCCTCCCATGTTCCGCGAACGTGCCTTATCCACGCGATAAAATCGTTCGAAGATCCGCTCGATATCTTTTTTCGGAATCCCTATCCCCGAATCACGTACAGAAATGGAGAGCATTCCATCCTCATTCTTCAACGCTTCCAATTCAATTGTACCGCCTTCTGGCGTATATTTTAGCGCATTGGAGACCAAATTCCCCAAGACCTGGTCGATTTGATCACGATCAAGCCACGCCGTAGTAACATCTTTGCGGACCCTTGTACTGATATCGATACGCTTTTGCCGAATTTGAAAAGAAAAACGATCCGCAACATCCTCCAGCATCTCGGTAATATCTGTCTGCTGAATTCGAAGGAGAGCTTCCTTGGAATCCAGACGGGAAAGATGCAGCAAATCCGTAACCAGACGAATCATCCGTTCCGTTTCGTTGCGAATCACCCCAACAAACCGAACCGCCAGCTGCGGATCTTCAAGTGCTCCATCATCCAGTGCTTCAACATAGCTTTTAATAGTGGTAAGTGGTGTTCTTAGCTCATGCGAAACGTTCGCCACGAACTCCCGGCGTGATTCCTCCAGATTCTCCTGTTCGGTGACATCCTGCAACACAGCAATTGTGCCGGCAATGCCACCCTCACGACGATGAATCGGAGTAAACGTCACTCTTACGATATTAGAATCTTCTCCACCCATATGGGTCAGATGAAGCATTGCAGATTGGGCATTGCCTTTAGCCAGGGATCCGCTTTGTTCGTAATCTAAGCCCAACAGTTTATCTAGAGGAGCACCTTCCGGCAACGGACCTTCATTTCCGAGCATCAATGCTGCCCGCCGATTCATCAGAATCACTACTCCGTTCTCATCTGTAGCCACAACACCATCACTCATGTTCGTCAGAATAGAGGTAAGCTTCTCCTTCTCTTCTTCATTCTGCGAGAGTGCCTCACGCAATCTACCGGTCATATAATTGAACGCCTGACTGAGTTGTCCAATTTCATCATTGCCCAATACGGGCATTTTACGATTGAATCGGCCTTCAGCGACCGCCGTAGCATGCCTCGTCATTTCCTTAATAGGCTGCGTGATAGTGTGCGCCAGAATGACGCATAAAACAACCGTTAACGCTAGAGCTAACAGCAAACCTGAGATAAATACACTATTGATCCGGCCCATCGTGGCGTATAGATCCTTCATGTCAGCAGCAATATAGATTGCGCCCACTACCTTGTCCCCCGAGAGCACAGGCTTAGCCACAACCTTTTTCCGCACATTATCATCCGCAATAATATATTCCTCGTTATCACTGATGCCCTGCAAGGCCCGATTCACAACTGTCTGGGTGTTACGCTGCCCGACATAGTCATTCTGCGAGGGAACGGAAGTGGTGATGATTTTGCCGCTGGCATCCAGTACCTGAATTTCAGCCCCGTTAATGTACAGATTATTGACCATCCCGCGCAGACTTTCCACAGCCGTTTCCTCATCAGCCGTTCCAGCCTCACTACCAAATTTATCAGCAGTCAGGATAGACAACATCTCAGCACGTGCTTTAAGGTCCTTGGTGAAATTATCTGTTAACGAGTTCTTCATCGAGCTCACAAAATAAACCCCGATCAACTGCATAGCTATCAGAATCAGCAACACGTAAATAATAATAAGTTTTGCCTGAATTGTCCGGATAAAGGACCGCCACTTCATCACAGTCCTCCATTTTTAGGGCTATGCATCAAATAGCCAAGTCCACGCCGAGTATAAATATATTCGGGCTTGCTGGGGTTCTCCTCAATTTTCTCTCTTAGACGACGGATCGTCACATCAACGGTCCGCACATCACCGAAATACTCAAATCCCCACACTGCCTGCAGCAAATGCTCCCGAGTCATCACCTTACCGGCATGTTTGATCATATAGTAGAGCAGCTCATATTCACGATGGGTCAAGTCAAGCGGCTCCCCGCCCTTATAGACCATATACATATCTGTATCTATAAACAGATCAAAATGATAAATGCCCTGCTTATTCTCTGCTGGTTCACTCGCCATCCCCTGTGGTGACGGTTTATGCTGTCTCCGCATCTGGGCTTTAACTCGGGCCAGCAATTCACGTGTACTAAAAGGTTTGGTCACATAGTCATCAGCACCAAGCTCCAGGCCAAGTACCTTATCAATCTCTCCGTCCTTGGCTGTAAGCATAATGATAGGAATGTCCAAGTGCGCAGAACGCACCTCGCGGCAGACGTCCATGCCATCTTTGCCGGGCAGCATAAGATCAAGCAGCATAAGATCGGGCCTTTTGGACAATGCCAGCTCCACTGCACTGTTGCCATCAAAAGCACAAATAACCTCGTAGCCTTCTTTTTCTAAATTAAATTTCAATATATCAGCAATAGGCTGTTCATCATCTACTACCAGAATCGTTCCCATCTGCATGTCCCAGCTTCACCTTCCTATCCTTACTTAATGATCATTCCTTTATTTTAACATACCTGTCTAACCGTCACATCCTACGAAATAAGCAATCCCCCTGCCCAGCAAAAAGAACCGGCTTTGCCGTCACTCGTAGATTAAAAAAAATAAAAACCGCCCGATTAAAATCGAGCAGTTAAAGGATTAAGTATGAATTATTGCAAATACTTCATTGGATTTACAGCAGTGCCATTCTTCCGAATCTCAAAATGCAGATGTGTACCCGTCGAACGTCCGGTGCTGCCCATTACGCCAATCTTGCCACCCTGCTCCAAACGTTGGCCTGTAGAAACCGAGATACTTTTTAAATGACCATAATAGGTTTGATATCCGTTGCGATGGTCCACAATAACTACATTCCCGTATCCACTCTGCACCCCTGCAAAGATTACGGTCCCGGCATCAGAAGCTTTTATATTCCGATTGCTAGATACCATATCAATACCCTTATGGGCACGGCTCCAACGCTCACCGAAGCTACTTGTCAGGGTTGCGCCGCTTACCGGCCAACTGAACATGCCTGTTCCTTCACCAACAACCTTCGTTCCCCGATAAACAACTTCTGGCAGCGAGGCTTTTATAACGGTCTGGCCTAACCATTCTTCTTGGACAACCGTACCATTTTCCTTCGTTACCCGATACTCCATTTCCTTAAGTCCAGTTTGCCCTGGGCGAACCACTTTACTTTTGCCTGCCGCTAGCTGATCGCTCGAACGCACAACCACTTCCGGCTCAGTCACTATCTGCTCAGTCACTTTTTCCACAGTTACTACTGTAACATCTGGTTGGGGTACCTTCAGCTTCAGTGTATCTCCAATCTTCAACGTCAGCTCTTTCACGTTAGGATTGTTACTATAAATCTCTTTTTGGGTGATTTCAAACCGTTTGGCAATCCCCGAAATCGTATCGCCCTCTTGAACGGTATAAAGAAGAGGCGCCTCTTTGCCTTCGGTAAGTGTCTGGACCGCCGCTTCCACATCCAACACTTTATTAGGATCTGCTTTGATAGGAACGATAGAAATATCCTCGCTAATCTCTACCGACTCTACTTGCTCTGGAGCCTTCGCTTTTGCAGCAGATGAGCTGGAAGCAGCCGTTCTTGTTAGCTTACTAGCCGTCGTTGCTACTTCTGCTTGTGGGACATAATGATTTTTTACCCCTTCGAGCACAGCATTAGCAGTTTCCTGATCCTTAACTATGCCAACGGCCTTGCCATCTACCATCAATTGCACGCCTACCGCATAAGCTTTCAGCATTCCATCTAGTTTAGTAAGTGTCGCCTCACTATCAACTTCTGGCTTGTATGCCTTCTGCTCTTCTATTGTTATGCCCTCTGTTTGCAGCACCATGGTTGAATTCGGATATTTCTCCTGATATTCTCGTTGTTTCTTATCGTATAGCTGGTTAAGCTGCGTCTGATCGGTAAGTCTTCCGACTTCTTCACCCTTCACCAACACTTGATAATAGGTAACCGTGTTAGCGGCTACATACTTTTTCTCTGCTCCAACCAACACCGTAGCTAGAAGCACAAGGCCGACAGATCCCAAAATCCAAGCACGCCGAAATCTGCGAGTACCTTTCTCTTGTTGAAAGTGTTTGGAGTCGTGATCGAAATTGTGGCTCTGTTGAACATTCGCCTCGGATGCTGCTGGATGTCCATCCTGCAGCTTGCTCATCCGACGCATGAACTTAAATCCCTTCATGAAACTCTCCCTTTCAGTCCGCTTTTACTTCCGACAAAAGCGGCCAAGCTAATTGTACGACCTCGATTATATAGATTACGTCCATGTAAATTTCTACGTATACTAGTGCTTAATTCCTGCTTCTAATGAACCTATAAAAAGGTTGTTAAGGAGGTTACAAAAATTTAACCTCTTGAGGTCCTTGTTTACTGTACCATAGCTTAGAGAAAAATTTCAACTTTAGACATGACAAAAAACCCGCCAAATACGCGGGTTTTTTGCGCAAATATGAAATTTTAACCTTTTTCTTGTGTCTATAAAGTGACAATTATAAAAGCTATTGCGTAGATTCTGTAGTTGGTGTAAGCATTTTCATTATGCTCTCATATTCGTCTGCATCAACATATTTTGCAATTACCTGTTGCAGCTCTTTAACCTCATCTTCTGTTAATCCATCCTCCATCGCTGTTGAAATTTTTGCCATCTCATCCTGGGGTAGTTTGGACATCAAAATATTGAATATATTTACCTTCTCTTCCGATGGAAGATTATCTTTGAAGTCACTGAGTGCCTCAGGTGTCATTACTAATTGTTGGTCACCAACACTTCCACTTCCGTTATCAGTTGAACTTTCGGTTGTAACTTGCCCCATAACTGGTAAGGCATCAGTCGGAGTATTATCATCTACGGGCTCGCCCTTGCCTTTAGCTGGCGAATCCGTGCTTTTGTCGGTCTCCTTGCTAACTGTACTCCCTGTGGTTACTTCTTTATTGGCTGTATCCGAGTCAGATTTGTTATCCATGCCAATGATGCTCCGAATCATTCCTCCAAATCCCGGACCGGGAGTATTCACTTTAATATCGAAGCTAGCCAGTACCGACTGAATATAAGCATTTACAACCACGCCCGTTGTTAGAATTGAAAGAGTGCTGGCAAGTACCACAATCAGACATACGCTAAGTGCTCGCTTCACGATCTTCATCTTCATTTCTCCTCTCACCTATGTTCAAGTCTATCTGGTAGATCATGTACATGTTCTTCTATACATCCAGTATTGACTAGAACCGGCCTTGGGAAACGTCTAGGTATAAATCTAGGCCCCAAAAGAGAGAGAGATAGTCCTCAGAACAAAAAAAAGAGCCTCTAACGAGGCTCCTTAGTATAACTAGGTTTTAGATATAAATTGGCAATACTTGATTCGTCTGCTCACGGTTACGACCCACTGAGAAGATAGCAATCGGAATACCTGTAAGCTCAGATACACGTTCAACATATCTGCGTGTATTTGCTGGAAGATCATCCAACGTTTTTGCAGAAGTAATATCTTCGCTCCAGCCTGGAAGCTCCTCATATACCGCTTCACATTCTGCCAGCATTTTGAGGCTAGCAGGGTAATGAGTAATTACCTCACCACGGTATTTGTAGCCTGTGCAGATCTTCACAGTCTCAAGTCCGCTAAGTACATCCAGCGAGTTAAGAGATAGCCCTGTGATTCCACTTACACGACGAGCGTGACTCACAACTACACTGTCGAACCAGCCTACACGGCGTGCACGTCCGGTAACTGTGCCATATTCATGACCTGTTTCACGGATATAATCACCTGTTGCATCATTCAGCTCTGTAGGGAACGGGCCATCTCCAACACGAGTGGTATAGGCTTTTGCAACCCCAATAACCTGTTTGATTTTGGACGGTCCCACACCAGAACCTATGCACACCCCACCGGCAGATGGGTTGGATGAAGTAACAAACGGATACGTGCCTTGATCGATATCAAGCATTACTCCTTGCGCACCTTCAAACAACACTTTGCGATCCGCATCAATGGCATCATTAAGAATAACAGAGGTGTCTGTTACATAATTACGCAGCACTTCTGCATATTCCAGGTATTGAGTCAGAATCTCTTCTACGTTAAGAGCTTCGGCACCATAGACCTGCGTAATCACTTGGTTCTTCTCTTGCATCAAGGGGCGGAGTCTCAGTTCGAATTCCTCAGCGTCCATCAAGTCAGCAATACGGATACCGTTGCGTGCTGCCTTATCCATATAACAAGGACCGATACCTTTACGTGTAGTACCAATCTTGTTCGGACCCTTACGGTCTTCTTCGAGAGCATCCAGCACCATATGGTATGGCATAATGACATGAGCACGATCACTGATCACTAAGTTCTTAGTATCAAAACCGTTCTCATGAATATAATTAATTTCTTGGATCAAGGCAGCCGGATTAATAACCATTCCGTTACCAATTACACAAGTTTTCTCTTTATAAAATACACCCGAAGGGATCAAGCTGAGCTTAAACTTCTCACCGTCAATCAGAATCGTGTGACCGGCATTATTGCCCCCTTGATAACGGGCGACCACATCTGCACTTTCCGCTAGAAAGTCAGTGATTTTCCCTTTACCTTCGTCTCCCCATTGTGTTCCCACGACGACTACCGTTGACATGTTCATTCCTCCGTAGGTGCTACTTAGCACCATTATTTTTCATAATATGGACCCTATACGTCATTCTTATGTACGTGGCCCTCCGGACGCCAAGCAGATTTAACCCGCTAAAGGACAATTCTCAGTGTAACAGCGGTTTTTTTCAAAGTCAAATAAAACGAACGATTACACAAAGAAATGTGCAATCGTTCGGGAATTATACATGTCAGGTTTAACCAGCAAATGGTTCCGCATGTGCTCGCTCGTAGTTAACGAACTTGTTGAAATTTTTAAGAAAGACCAGTTCTACCGTGCCTACGGGACCATTACGCTGTTTAGCTATAATGATCTCAATAATATTCTTCTTCTCCGTATCCGCATTGTAATAATCATCACGATACAGAAACGCAACAATATCGGCATCCTGCTCGATAGAACCCGATTCACGCAAGTCACTCATCATTGGACGTTTATCCTGGCGCTGCTCTACACCCCGGCTTAACTGCGACAGGGCAATAACCGGCACATCTAGCTCACGAGCAATCTGCTTCAGTGTACGAGATATATCCGATACTTCTTGCTGACGGTTCTCTCCGCCTTTACCGCGGCCCTGAATGAGCTGCAAGTAGTCGATGACGATCATGCCAAGTCCTTTTTCCTTCTTCAGTCTCCGGCACTTTGCACGAATATCGGTTACCGTGATACCTGGTGTATCGTCGATATAAATCTCCGCTTCAGATAGAGACTGAATACCCATCGTCAGCTTGGACCAATCATCATCACTCTTGAAGTCACCGGTACGCATAATATTGGCATCTAAGTTGGCTTCAGCACAAATCATCCGCTGTACCAGCTGTGGCGCTGACATTTCCAGACTGAATATCGCAACAGTTTCTTTAGCGCGTACTGCCACGTTCTGTGCAATATTCAGGGCGAATGCAGTCTTACCAACAGATGGACGAGCCGCAACAATGATCAGATCGTTACGTTGGAATCCGTTAGTCATATGATCTAAATCCACAAATCCGGTTGGGATACCTGAGGTACCCCCCTTATTTTGATGAAGCAACTCAACCTTGTCGAACACTTCCATCAAGACATCGCGGATCGCAATAAATCCACTGCCGCTCCGCCGGTTGGAGATTTCAAGAATGCGCCGCTCTGCATCACTCAGCATATCGGCTACATCTTCACCGCCAGTATAACCTTCGCTCACAATTTGCGTGGCTGTGCGAATCAAACGGCGCAGCATGGCTTTCTCTTCGATAATCTGGGCGTAGTATTCTACGTTAGCAGCAGTAGGCACGGCATGCGCCAGCTTAGCTAAGTAGCTAACCCCACCAATATCTTCAAGCTCTCCTTTGTCCTGCAGTCTGGACGTAAGTGTAACAAGATCAATCGGCTGGCTCTCTTCTCCGAGCTGCACCATCGCCTCAAAAATCATTTGATGCGCTTTATCGTAGAAGTCTTCGGTATTCACCCGTTCCATTGCAGTAATGAGCGCTTCATCCTGCAACAGAACCGCACCAATTACCGCCTGCTCGGCTTCAAGATTCTGCGGGGGAACCCGATCGAAAAAGAGATCTCCACCCATGTTACTCCTCCGTTACCTCAACCTTAAGTGTGGCCTTTACTTCAGTATGCAATTTTACGCTTACTTGAAATACTCCTATATGGCGAATTGGCTCACCTAATTCAATCTTGCGCTTATCAATAGTAATTCCTTTGGTGGAAGCCAGTGTCTCAGCAATCTGTTTGCTTGTAATAGCACCGAATAAACGTCCGCCTTCACCTGATTTTGCTTTCATTGTCAGTGTTAGCTCGTCAAGCTTCTTACCCAATTGCTGTGCTTCTTCTTTTTCGTTATCTTTACGGCGTTGTTCAGCAGCCGCTTGATTCTCCAGCGTCTTCACGTTACCTTCCGTTGCCGGACGAACCAATCCACGTGGCAATAAGAAGTTAGAAGCATAACCTTCGGATACCTCTTTAACCTGACCTTTTTTACCTTGACCCTTAACATCTTTTATGAATATGACCTTCATTCGAATAACCCCTCTTTCGATTCGATTTCAGCCAGCACCTGCAGTAATCTGGCTTCTGCTTCTTTACATGTTCCTTCAAGCTGTACCGCGGCATTGGACAGATGCCCTCCGCCGCCTAATTTCTCCATCACGACCTGTACATTCATACGTCCTAGTGATCGGGCACTAATGCCAATCAGGCCGTCAGGCCGCTCGCTGATGACGAATGAAGCGACTACGTTGGTCATCCCAAGCAGCGTGTCCGCAGTCTGAGCAATAAGAAGCTGCGGAATTTTCATGCCTGGTGCCGTAACTACAAGCGCGATTTGGTCATACACCATCCGCGCATGTTTGATAATTTCGGCTTTGGAAATATACTCCTGTAAATCCTCCTTGAGCATGCGCTGAATAAGTACGGTATCGGCACCATTCCGGCGCAGGAAGCCTGCGGCCTCAAAGGTACGCGACCCCGTATGAAGCGCAAAATGCTTCGTATCCACCGTGATCCCCGCTAACAACATTGTAGCATCCAGCGGACTGATCTTTACCTTCTCATGAATATACTGAAGCAGCTCTGTCACCAGCTCACAAGTCGATGAAGCGTATGGCTCCAAATACACCAATACAGCATCGTTAATGAACTCTTCACCTCTGCGGTGATGATCCACCACTACAATTCTGCTGGCATATTGCACTAGCCGCGGCTCCATCGTCATAGACGCCTTATGTGTATCCACAACAATAAGCAGGGTATGCTCTGTCATGATCTGTAGGGATTGCTCCGTTGTGATGAATGACTTATACAATTCATCATCCTTACGAATCTGCTCCATCATGTTAGTTATCGATGGATTAGGAGTCTCCATCACAATGCTAGCCTCTACATTATACATCTGCGCAGCCCTTAACAGGCCGATTGCAGCACCCACAGCGTCGATATCCGGTGTCCGATGACCGAGGATCAGCACACGATCGCTCTCCTGCATCAGATCCCGCAAAGCATGCGCAATGACCCGCGCCCGCACTCGGGTACGCTTCTCAGCAGCATTACTCTTGCCACCGTAGAAGGATAACCGTTGGCCTGCTTTTACAGCCGCCTGATCACCACCTCGGCCAAGCGCCATATCTAGACTGGATTGGGCCAATGCCCCTAATTCACTTGCAGAGTCTGCGCCAAAGGCCAGACCAATACTCAGTGTCATGGGTACCTTAAGATCAGCAGTCATTTCTCTGACTTCATCTAGAATCACGAAGCGGCTCTCTTCCAACGCTTGCAGGCTACGATGATTAAGCAGCATTAGATAACGTTCCGAGGACAACCGCCGCAGATAAACCTCAAACTGCTTACTCCATTCAGTGATTTCACTCGTCACCTTAGCAATCAGCGAGGTTCGCTGTTGATCATCCATCCCTTGAGCAGATTCATCCAGGTTATCCATCATCACTATGCCGATCGCCAGCTTCTCATCCTCATACCGCTCACGTAACACCACAAGCTCAGTGATATCATACAAGTAAAGAATACGCTCACTCGGAATAATGACAGCTTGATAAAATCGTTCATCCACGGTGATCTCAAGACGGGTGTCATGGAGCACACCTTCTTTGGCGACCTCCCGCTTACCCGCTGCAGCACCTGTGAAAAAAGACTGCATATCAGGCAATAATTCTTGCAGTGATTCCCCGACTAAAGACTTGCGTGCGAAAATATCGCCGGCATAGCGGTTATTCCATTCCACCGTTCGATCCTCGCTAAACAGAATGATTCCAAGCGGCAGCATGCTGACTGCTTCGCCCTCTACCCGCTTAATGCGGAAAGATAGCCCATTAATATATTCCACCAGATTACGGCGGAACGAGATCTCCGCTTTCAACATATAGAAGCATAAAGTACCTGACAGAAACAGGCCGGCGACCCCAAGCGCCCAGTTATAAACACTGACAATTATAATAAGGACCAACAGCAGCATGAACGCCCATACGGTATGATAGCCGTGCCAGCGTCTTTGCAGAAATTTAGGCATGAACTCTCACCCTATCGTTTCGATTTGGTCACATACTCCCGCAGTGGGAACGCAAGATCAATAATACCAATAATGCGCAGCGGCGGCAGTAAAATAACCGGTATCGCTAACAAAACGGCAGACATCTTGTTCCATTTGCGTTCATGCGCCAGGAAGAAGAAAAATCCGATGGCCTGAATCATAAAGCCAATTCGCAGCAGTGGCAGAAGATTGGCAGAAATCATGAGGATGAAATTGTTCTCCGACCCTGAGAAGAAGAGCTGTAGAACAACACCAATCAGATAGTACCAAATAAACGATCTCGAAAGTCTCCATTCACGTGCAGGCTTCATCTTAGGTACTGCATAATTCATACTGTTCAGAATCGGGCGGGCAATAGAATGCGTAATCACAGCAATCATGAAGGAGCTTACGATTAGAGTCATAGGGATCATTTGAACCGTCATATGACTTATCTTGTTTACATCCTCAGTTGAAAATCCAATATCAGTGAGCAGAGGATTGGTAGTTCCGAGCTCAGACAGAGGTGAATTAACCATTTGCAATACATCGTTCACATAGGTAGACAGGTCAAAATTAAATAATGCCGTACCCAGCAGCAAAAGCAGCAGGAACTGTGCAAGAATCGTAACCGTACCTGCGATCACGGTAGACATGGCCGGGGCATGTCTTTTATACCAGCGCCCCATAACCAGAGCCGGTATTAAGAAATACGCAGCTATCAACAGATAAATTGGTGTAATCAAGCCTACAATCAGCAACACCGGCAATACATGCAGCACAAATTGTCTCGTGTTCAGGGTAGTAAACAACACTACTGCCGGAACAATCATAAACAGGGTAGTGATGATGAGGAGTGGAGTCGTTAAACTAAGCAGCAAAAGTAAGTATGCTACGCTCCAAGCCACAGATGACCAGCGAAATTTCAACAGTATTCACCTCTTACGCATATGTTCTTCTAAAGCAGATATATCTTGGTACCAATCTTCCAGTTGATGCCCTTCCTGCTTGTGCTTTCTAAGCTTCTCCAGTAGCAAGTCATCTAAAGAACGATAAGGAATCCCTAGTCTGCGGCCCAAAATATAAGAGCTCATAATCAAGCTAGCCAGACTGTCACCGACACGGGTAGTACTGCCTTCCCATAACGCTTTAAATAACCTTGAAACTTGATCAATCACTTCGGTTTTCAGCCATTCAATTACCTTGGCGCGCTTGGCTACATCCAGATCCTTCGGCACATTGGACACGTCTCTCTACCTCCGGCAAAAAGCTTTATTCTCCATTATAGCATAAAAAATTCGGTGTCACACTGGACGCCCCGCGCCCCTTAAGTATGCTTCAATCCATGCTGACTATGCCTCTTTTGGGAGAGGAGCTTTCTTTAAAAAAGACCCGCATTCCGTTATCGCCGGAAATACAGGCCTTGTTCCGATAGCTTCTATAACCGCGAATACACTGGGACTATAATGATTCCTGTGATTGTCTTGTTACAAATTTCTCGCAATATTCTATGACTTGACTCCGGCGAACAATTCCAATAAACCGGTTCATATCATCGACCACAGGTACAAAGTTCTGCACCTTAGCCAAATTAATTAGATCTTCCATATCCGCATCAATTGAGACCGGCTTGTTATTCATACGTAATGGAACGTCCTTCAGCAAAAATTTTGAAGCGTTCTCAAACGAAACCTTACCCTCCGACTCTTTCATGTACCAGAGCAGATCACCTTCCGTTACCGTGCCGGCATACTCTCCATTACGGTTAAGAATCGGGACTGCTGTATAGCGGTGAAACTCCATCCTCTCAAGCGTTTGGCGCAGCGTAGAATCGAGCGTTACGCAGGCCACCTCCTGTTTCGGAAGTAAAAAAAATGCAATATTCATCTCTTGATCCTCCTCAAAGAGTTCCGAAGGAATTACGGTTCTTTAACTTCCTTTTACTGCCATGCCAATGTGATTATACGTAGCAGCTAAATAATAGTTCCAACTCATTATAACATGAAGACAGTAAGCAGCAGCCATGAGAATGTTTATGGCTGCTGCAATTTATTTATATGAGTTTAGCTTTCCAATTAGAATTACTGCGTAACTGCTGTTGCTTTGGGCTCGAGTGCATTACTTGCTTTTCCCGGCTCAATCAGTTGATCTACAGGTGTTCCTGCATTCATCCAATTATCAATCAGCGCCTTAGCTTCGCGCAAGTCCTCTTCATCAACGATATCATAATAAAGTCCGTCAATACGTTTTCCTTCGCCCATTACCGTAAAGCTTGAGATATCCATATCTTTGCCGCCCATAAATTTCTTGGCCAGACTAATAATCATTGAAGGCTCAATATCGGTCTTGAAATTATCGCCCATAATATCCAGCAGCTTAGGAATATTGCCGATTTGGCTGATCGATAACATTTTATTAGCTACGACATCAATAAAAACCTGTTGGCGTTTGGTCCGGTTAAAGTCACTATCTTCACGGTAGCGTGTATAGTTGAGTGCTTCTTGACCGTTATAATTCGACTTTCCACCCTCGATCGTAAACTTTTCATGGTCCTTACCCTTGTTTACAATGTCCTTCTTGATTGGCAGCGGAACGCCTCCAATAGCATCAACGGCATCCTTGAGCCCTTGAAAGTTAATGGTGGCATAATACTGAATATCATGCTCCAGCAGTGCTTCCAGAGTATCCTTAGCCATTTGCTGCCCACCAAAAGCATAAGCATGGGTAATCTTATCTTTTTTATTATCGTTATGCCCAATAATCTCGGTATACGTATCACGTGGAATAGAAATAAGCAGAATTTTGTAATCCTCAGGGCGAACAACAGCATACATCATAGTGTCTGAACGTGCGGTTTCATTGTCGCGTTGATCAGTCCCGAGCAGCATCAGCGAGAATGGATCGCTTTTGTATACAACCGGCTCTGGCTTAACCTTATTCTCATCCTTAAGTGGCTGGTAAGATTCTTCTTTCAGCTTGCTTTCTACCCGATCGGACAAAAAGAGATCAAAGGCTAATACGGCCAAAGAATTCCGAAAGAGAAAGCCTCCCGCTATAACAACGACGAGAACAATTAGCGCAATGTATCTTTTCTTTATTTTTTTCATCTTTGATTCCTTCTTTATTGTAGAATAATTACACATACCATATATTTACAATGCCTCCTGATCGTTCTCAGGCAGTCATGGTTTTATTTCTCTCGGCGGCGAATTTACTGTCCCTTATTCCATTATCTTATTGTCCCCCCTTTCAGGAAATTCGGGTCATTCTAAATTATAGAAAAAAGTTTTTTTGCGTTTCTAAAATAATATGGGATAAAACAATATTTCTATTGTAATCACTAAATGGATAAAAAGAAACAACAAATACCGACATGAATAGGGAAAAAGCACCATACCAAGTAATAATTACTGGTATGATGCTCCAAATTTAACTTCGAATTCCAAGGGCATGTATAATATGTTTTACCCGTTCTCCATAATGTAAACCGCGGAAAAACCCATAATCGAACAATTTAGCAGCACCCTCAAATCGGCTGCCATAGGTCTCTGCCCCCATAACGACCGCAATAAGCCGGTGCCCCTCTCGCTGGGCTGATCCCGCAATACAATATCCCGTCTGGCTATCATATCCAGTCTTCAACCCATCTGCTCCATCGTATGCGTAAGCGCCGCCCATACCTGGAAGCATAAGGTTGCTATTACTAACATATAACCCTTTATCCTTTAATTGCATCTGTGTACGACCGGAAATATTCAGTACATCAGGATGATTATGGATTAGCGCAGCTGCCAATTTGGCTGTATCCCTCGCTGTCATCAACGTCTGGCCACCGATATGCGTAGGCTGACGAATGATACCAAGATCCTTGCTCGACAATCCAGAGGCGTTGGTAAATACCGTATTAGGAGATAAACCTAAACTACGTGCTCTATCATTCATCATAAGTACAAAAGAATCCTCTGATCCTGCCATATATTCTGCCAATGCAACTGCAGCATCATTAGCAGAATAGATGGTGATGCCTTCGAATAGCTCCCTTACTGTATAGAAATCTCCTCGTTTTAATGAGAGACTCATACCTCCCATTTGACTGGCGTAAGCACTAATAGGGACTCTATCCTCCCACCTAAGGGTTCCAGAGGTTATGTGATCCAGCACAATCATTTCAGTCATTAATTTAGACACACTGGCCGGTGGCATAGGCACATCGCCGTTTATATTGACCCATATGTCTCCACTATCCATATCTAGCAGCACTGCTGAACCCGCGTCAATATCCGGTTTAAAGCCCAGCTCGATAGGCCTCCACACCGTAATTAAGACAACGACTATCAAAGCTGCACCAGCCCATATCAATATCCGTCTCTTCATCGTTGTCATCCTCCATAATATATATGACGAATGAAACAGCAATTTGATTTCACTTTTTGCGTAATTTTTTTTATTTTTTTTAATTTAGTCCTTTATCCACCATTTATTAGGCTCAATTATGGAGCCCAAAGAATCAACACGCACACCTTGTAGACGTTTATTAACAGCAGTAATGCTTTCTCTTTCCGCAAAAAAGATCATTGGAACCTCTTCATTCACTAGCTTCTGCCATTCATAATAGATTTGTTGTCGATAATCTCTATCATATGCCTTCATACTTGTGCCATCGCGAATCAATTCTTCATTCCGCTCCGAGGACCAACGTGGGTAGTTCCACAAATCATTCTCCCTCCAGAGACCTGAAGGATCAGGATCATTAGCTAATCCCCATACCCCGTTAAACAACTCAATGGACGGATCATCAGCCTCTACTGCTTCATAGAAGGTATTGAGCTCTTTTAACGCCCCACCATTAAGCTGCACATCGAGTCCCACATTTCGCCAATCCTCCAGAATAGCAGCAGTTCGTAACTCCGCTGAATGACTGCCTAGCATAGAATCATAATGAATAACTAACTTTTCTCCTTTTTGATCCTCACGCAGCCCATCTCCATCAACATCTACAAAACCAGCCTCATCAAGCAGCTGCTTCGCTTTTTCCGGATCATAGGGATACGTATTAATCTGACTGTCAGGGATCTTCGCCCAGCTTGCACTGGAAACCGGAGTTTCTATAGGCTTGCCTAACCCATGAGAAAATGATTGAATGATCCCCTCCCGATCAAGTGCATAATACATCGCCTGACGTAATCTTTTATCCGCAAATTTAGGGTTATCCATTACGATTTTTTCAGCTTCACTATCCCAATACCCAAATTTAAACCCTATATACTCATAAGCAAGCTCATTTGATTGTAAAATATTAATATTATCGAGTTCGCTCAGCTTTTCATAAGTATCTCGTGGGGCATTCTCTATATCAATTACGCCTTGTTCAAACAGGCTGATGATTTCCTTGTCATCAAATACCTTATACAACACACCATCCAATAAAGCCTTACCTTTATAGTATTGATCAAAGCGCTTCATCTCGACCCGCTGGCCAGGTTCAATAAGGCTCACCTCAAAGGGGCCAATCCCAATCGGATTTTTTCGCATCTGATCACTCTCAGGCATATCCTTAACAGCGACTCCAGTATAATATTTTTTATTCATCGGATACGGCCATAGATTATCAATCGTATTAACGCGGGCAGCTGTCATTGTTATTTTCAAAGTATAAGGATCTATAACCTTAAGGCCTGTTATATTCTTCGCCTCACCCTTATGATAGGCTTCTGCACCTTGAATCATTTCCACACTATAATAACGCGATCCGGTGTATTCTGGACTAGCAATAGTCTCCATCGCAAATTTCCAGTCCTCTACGGTCAGTTCATCTCCATTATGCCAACGGATTCCCGGTTTAATTTTAAAGGTAAATATTCTATGATCCTCGGACTCCTGCCAAGTGGCGATATTAGGAACCGTTGATAAATCATCATCTATCGTAAACATGGCCTCAGTAATAAACTCCAGCACATGAAAGTCATCTTCACCTTCATAAAAAGCAGGCTCAAAGAAGCCCATAAACGGCGATGAGTATCCATAAGTAACTACTCCGCCAGTCTGTGGCTTTTCGACCACCTCATTGTGATGTAAAGATAATGAATTACTGCTGGTACCTGCTCTGCTGCATGCTGACAATACAGTAGTCATCACGAGCATTGTTAACAAGAACCCGCATATCTTCTTATTCTTCATGTGTTCCTTCCCTTCTCTAGTTGAACGTATATCTACATATAAGCTATGGAATAAATATTTACTGTAACAAAGTTTTAGAATGGTTACAATAACTTCTAAGCTTTAGGCCTATACTCCTGCTTGAATTTACGCATATTTCATAGTATTTATAAAAAAGAGGGACCTACCTCATAGGCAGATCCTTTTATTACATTATTCTTCATCCTTATGCGTAATTCTCAAGCCTTCGACATGCTTACGCTGCATCAATTTCCGCTTTTTACGGGTATCCTTGCTCTCAAAAATTATATCAAAGTCATATTCCTCAGGATACAGCTCATCTTTGGATAGATATGGTTTTAAACGTTTATGATTAATCCGCATTTTTTGCTTCTGGATCATCACTCCGACCATTCCTAAGTGATCTCTTTTCTCATAAACAATGCCTATCCGCCCTAGTGAAGTTACAAGAACAGCATCACCAATTTCATATTGGGTCTGCTTCTCCTTATCGCTCAGTGATTCCGCAGACTTTTCTTCTTTTTCAAAATCCTCTATAACAGGTGCAGTCTTCCCTTTCTCCCCCTCTTTGCTAAAAAGACTTGCCCATGCCGACCCATCACCTTTCTGTAGCCTTTGCTGCTGCGCCTCAACGATCTCCCACGAACGCTTGATAACGTTATCCTGGATACCCAGCTTTTTGGCAATTTGCAGAGCGTAACTCTCCCCCGCTTCTCCGATAGTCAGACGATACAACGGCTGCAGCGTTTCTTTGTCGAATTCCATTCTTGCATTTTGAAAACCGGCTGTCGCAGCGGCAAAGGCTTTTAGCTCATTAAAATGGGTTGTGACGATAATATTGGCCCCTTTACGGCTCAGCTCTTCCAGAATGGCGATTGAGAGGGCGATTCCTTCACCAGGGTCTGTACCTGCCGCCAGCTCGTCAATGAGCAGCAGCACCCCTTTAGAGGCATCTCTCAGCATTCCCTCAATACACTTCATTTGTGCCGAAAATGTACTGAGTGATTGGGCCAAACTTTGTCCGTCTCCGATTACACTGATCACATCCGTAAAGACCGTAAACTCACTCCCCTCCTCGACCGGAATCAACAACCCGGATTGAGCCATGAGGGTCAGCAGCCCGAGGGTCTTGAGCACCACCGTTTTCCCGCCTGTATTTGGACCTGTAATGATTAGGGATTTATATCCCTTCCCTATCTCCAGGCTAATTGGAATCATGCCCTGCAGCATGGGATGTCTGCCTCCGTTCATCCTTAGAAAACCCCTATCATTTAGAGTAACCTCAGATGCTCCCAGCGTTCTTGCATATTTTGCTTTGGCAAAAATAAAATCATAGGTGCCTGTAACCTCGATATTTAGGCGCAGTGCAGTTTGTTCCTGTTCTACCATGCTGGTCAGCATACTGAGGATCACAGCTTCTTCACGCGCCTCTTCTCCTAATAACAAATCCAGCTCAATCTGCATGGAGGCGATCTCATCTGGTTCGATGAACACCGTCTGTCCACTTGTGGATTGATCAAGTACCGATCCCTTTATTTGCTTATGATACTCCCGCTTTACGGGGATAACGTAACGTCCACCACGCTGACTATAAATATTCTCTTGCAAAATCGATTGATGGCGCGACATGATCCCGTCAATTTTTTTATGAAGACGTTCTTTAGCTACGCCAATCCGTTTACGAACCCGCTCTAACCCCTTACTAGCTCCATCATCAATCGCCCCAAAGCGAATACAACGATCAATTGCTTCCCGCACATGATTTAATTCCAGCAGCGAGGAAGCATAAGCAGCAATCCGGGGAGCACTTTGCTCTTTAGAAGCCATATATTTGCGCAATTGACTACAGCTCTTTAGAAATGTAGCCACTGCAGTGAAGTCTTGCTCACTGTACAAATATCCAGTCCCCATTAGTGACATGATCCACTCAATCCCCTCCAATGAAGGAATCGGTATACTGGACCCCCGCTCGAGCAGCTCTTTAGCTTCAGACGTTTCCTCCATCGCTCTTTGAATCGAAGGCAAATAGGTCATAGGCATAAGCTCTTCTACAGTTTTCTTTCCTACATAAGATACCGCATGACGGCTAAGCTCGGTTTTAATAATTTCGTATTCCAACGTGTTTAGACTTTGTAAATTCACAGCAAATCCTCCTTATTGATCTAACTTTTTTTGGAACTAAATCTCCCTAACGCAAAAAGGACAAAGAATGCCACTATGGCAGTCCTTGCCCTTCTTTTTATGCTATTGTTCTCTGGCGTCTTAAGGTCCCCATAAAAGCCAGGGTGGCCGAAAAACAAAAAAACCGTGCTCTAAGAGCACGGTTAATTACAAAGAGAACAACAGCCGTAAAGAGGCCATATGACGCTTCGTGTGTTCTTAACTAAATCATCCACCGTTAGGAACAACAGACCTCTGCGCGAAACGAACTCAAATAGAGCACGTAAACGCCAAAAGACGAGCCTGCTAAAGCCTTCCTAATCCAGTGTTATGAAATTGCTAGTTAAGAACGGTCACCAACATCAATATTTCCCCTTTTGTTATAGGATAGCTGTAATTTAACACATTCCAGATGGAACGTCAACGTAATCCACACGCTGGTTTTTCACAACAAAAAAGCAGCCGGTTTCCCGACTGCTTCTATAAAACGTCCTATTCCGTTGTGTAAGGAAGCAACGCGATTTGACGCGAGCGTTTTACAGCAATGGTAAGAGCGCGTTGGTATTTTGCACTTGTACCCGTTACACGACGTGGCAAAATCTTTCCACGTTCGCTGATGAACTTCTTAAGAAGTTCAGTATCTTTATAATCAATGTGAGTAATCTTGTTCACAGTGAAAAAGCAAACTTTTTTACGCTTGTTGCGTCCACCACGACGTGCTGGTCTTTTGTCGTTGTCAGCGCCTTCTCTTGGTTTAAAAGCCATATTCTTTTCAGTCCTTCCTAATTAAAATGGCAAATCATCATCCGATATATCAATCGGTTTACCATCGCCCGAAAAAGGATCTTGAGTATTGTTGTTACGCGAGAAATTATTGTTGTTATTTCCGCGTCCAGCGTTACCACCGCCACCATATGCTGGCTCTTCAGGCATACTACTTGCACCACTTGAAGTATTTCCACCTTCACGGCTTTGTGAAGATTCCAGGAAACGAACATTATCAGCAATAACTTCAGTTACGTATACACGTTTACCTTCGTTATTCTCATAGTTCCGCACTTGGATGCGTCCTTCCACTGCTGTCAGACGACCTTTGCGCAAATAATTGGCACAGGTTTCTGCTAGCTGTCTCCAGGTAACAACCGGGATGAAGTCTGCCTCACGTTCACCGTTCTGGCCCGTAAAGTTACGATCTACGGCAAGCGTAAATTGAGTTACGGCAACACCAGCGGGAGTATAACGAAGTTCCGGGTCACGGGTCAACCGTCCGATCAAAATGATACGGTTCAACAATTCTGGTCCCCTCCTTTAGAGCGATTCATTACAAAGCTTGTCAAGATCTTAAGCAACGTCGTTCGTAATGAGATAACGAATAACTTCGTCAGAAATCTTCATAAGACGTTCTAATTCAGTAACTACTGCAGGTTCTGCATTGAAGTTAACCAAAACATAAACGCCATCACGGAATTTCTTGATCTCATACGCAAGACGGCGTTTACCTTGCACTTCGTGCTTTGTAATTTCCCCGCCATTGGAGATGATGCCTTGGAATTTATCGACTGCTGCTTGAACAGCTTCTTGTTCAATGTCAGGACGAATAATGTACATCACTTCATATTTGCGCATAATTTTCACCTCCTTATGGTCTGAGGCCCCTAATCACGTCAGGAGCAAGGAACGAGCACAAACATAGACTCGCACCTGATTAATATACCAAAACGAGCAGCAGAGTGCAAGCAATATTAATACCGGACATCCTTCCACCCTCTTTTTACATGAAAAAAACCCTACCTGCGCACAATAATCAGTGAATTCATCTGCACTTAAGGAAGGAGCGATAATGATGGGCGAAAAGACAGAATATGAAAAAGGCGACAAGGCCCCCAATCCAGGCATGTATACAGAGGTAGGTGAAGCGCGAAGCTTCCATACCGAAATTCAGAATCCACAGCATATTAAAATGGAAAAAGGGGACACCTTCCCCGAGACCAGTAACAAAAATCGGAAGTGGAAAAAGGTTGAAAAAGCACGTGTACATTAAATAAAAATAAATGTGTATAAAAAAAATGACATTACACATACTATACTCAGGCAGTACAAAAGAGAGGTGTGGTTCCGTTGGCCGTCGTAGACGAACACAATCACAGGATATCTGATTCAGCATCTATTGTTAGCTGGGAATAGTAGTGGGTTATTGTCTAAAAAGCAGTAACCTCAGCAACGCCTAAATCACTTTAGTCGCTATATACAGAGAAATTCCAACATCATTGATGTACTGCCTCTTGAAGAAGGACCCGAAAGGGCCCTTCTTTTTGCATGTTATGATCTTTTGCAAACAGCTCAGTGGACACAAAAAAACCTCCGTTACTGGAACGAAGGATTCATTAAAATGTTATATTATGCTGAAGTGGCGGAGAGGGTGGGATTCGAACCCACGCACGCTGTGACACGCCTAACTGATTTCGAGTCAGCCCCCTTGGGCCTCTTGGGTACCTCTCCGCAGCAAAAATAATTGTATCATGCAGACATGCCATTTGCAAGTTTAATTATTGTCTGTATTTCCCTCTGCAGAACGCAGTACCTTCTTCATATTCTTCTCGAATTTCGCCCGAGGAATCAGAACACTATGCTGACATCCTGTACACTTAATGCGGATATCCATCCCCATACGAATGATCTCCATCTCATTAGAACCGCAAGGGTGCTGTTTCTTCATCTGTACAATATCTCCAAGCTGAAAAACTTTACGTTCCACTACCCTTCCCCCTTTTTCCCCTCTTGTGTAGCTGCGATTTGGCGTCTTGATCCAGTGTCAGGCGTATCCGATACTTCCTGCTCATTTTCTGCTTTTGCCAGTTCAATTTCAGCCTTTGCTTCTTCTTCTGCCTTCAAACGCGCTTCCTCTTCGGCTTGAGCAGCTTGGGTCTGCTCTAGACTGCTTAGTTTCTCTAGTGCCTGCTTAATATCATTCTGAATCTGTCTCTCCGCAACCTCTTTTGCATTAGGTAAACAGCTAGCCGCTATACGAATTACATATTCCGAAGTACTCATGGACTGTATACCGAGCACATTAGGATAAGCAAGAACATTAGAGTTACGCTCTTCTATTCCTTTTAGCGCTTCTCCAATCAAACCTAGCGTGGCCTCCAAGCTCCGCTCCATTTTTACAGGAACATCAACTACAGCCAATGCATTCGAGAGAGAATAATTGGTCACGTTCGTGATTAATCCATTCGGGATAATAAATACTTCTCCAGTTGTGCTTAACAGTCTGGTTGTTCGCAGTCCGATTAATTCTACCGTTCCTTTATAGGTCCCCGTTTGAATTACATCACCCACTGCAAATTGATCCTCTAAAATAATAAAGAAACCTGTAATAACATCCTTCACCAAACTTTGCGCCCCAAAACCCACTGCTAAACCAAGCACACCCGCTCCAGCCAACAATGGTGCCAAATCGAAGTGGAACTCAGAAAGCACGAGCATGATCATCACAAAATTACAGATAACTGTCACTACATTTTTCATCAATTCCCCAACCGTAGTAAACCTTCGTGTGTTGGACAGAAGTCTGCCACCGGTTTTACGCTCAAGCGAACGATCAATAATATTAGAAACAATTTTAATAATAACCCGGGTTAAGAGAAAAATAACAAGAATCCGTAGACCCGCAAATAATACATCCGCCCACATATCAGCATCGGTAAACCAATTCCACACCTTATCTTTAAAGCGAATGGCATCTTTTAATGTATCCGCACCGGGTGTATCAGCCTCCAGTATCCACATATTCATCGCATGTACTCCTCCCTACCCCTAAATCAGTATGTAGTTCTCGTTGTGTTTTCCGTAGATGCCGCGTATTTCTATTTCCTGCTCAACTATAATTCTTTTTACCTCTTCCAGCGCATTTTGAAAAAACTGAATTGAAATTGCACAGCCTGCGGTGATCTCCTTCGGAGTTGGAAATATATCAATTTCTATTTCAGCATACTCAAGCAGCATTTCAGCACGAAGCGCCTGCTGGGTGGAGTCAAACGCTATTAACATCTCATCCTGCATATACGTCAAGCCTCTCCATAGGTTTATCGTCCTATCTCTTGCTGCTGGAGTATAAAACCCCTCTTCTATCCATATACTAGATACCAACAAATAGAATCACCCTTAGAAAGGAAGATGGTATGAACTCCTCATCCAAGGCTACAGCAGCGCAAGAAACGTCCTGTTTAAAAATATCACATACAGATCCCGATATCTATTCCGCAATTACTCATCGGCTACTTTTTCACTTTTCACGCACGCGTCCAGAGACTCAAATTATCGTCATCTGTGTAGGCACTGATCGCTCCACCGGAGATTCTCTCGGTCCTCTTGTTGGTACTGCATTATCCCGTTTTCATAGTCCATTGTTTCATTTATACGGTACCCTTGAAGAACCGGTTCATGCCGTCAATCTTGAAGAGACTTTGTCTCTAATTAATGAAAAATATAATAACCCGTTTGTCATCGGAATAGATGCCTGCTTAGGTCACTCTACTAGTGTTGGCTGCATCCAAGTCGTTGAAGGTCCCCTCAGACCAGGAGCTGGCGTAAATAAACAATTGCCGCCGGTTGGAGATATCCATTTGACTGGAATCGTTAATGTCGGCGGCTTTATGGAGTATTTCGTATTGCAGAATACACGGCTAAGTCTAGTCATGCGATTATCTGATATTATCGCTACAAGTCTATATTCTGCTTTAAAACAATGGAATCTGCATGCTACTTCTGCTGCAACGCGAGAGTTATAACTTCTTTTTCTTCAGGCGATAAGGCATATTGTGATTCCCCATTTTGCATAGGCTTGGAGTAAATATATGAGTTCTCACGATTATGAAGGCTGGTTAATACAATGCCACTGCTATTGTCATCCAGAATAGCCACCGAGAAGCTCAAATCATTACCACGTTCACCGAAGGCATTATAACGCTTCAGAGCGATATTTGACTTCATGCCGCGGATTTTGACTTGGGTAGCTTCTATCAACGCTTTTTGCTCACGTTGTTCTTCTTCCAGCATGTCGCTTTGGTTCTTCAGATCAACCAGAAGGCCTTCCAGATCCTCCACACCGCTTCCTGCCATCATGGCCTCATATTTGCGCCGTATAGTCCGCAGCTTAGCTCCCTGGGCGATTACAGTCACTATCAGTACTAGCATAATTACTACGAAACCAAACACAAACCACTGCAACTGTTCATTAATTAATTGATTCATTTCAGACATGAATGGACCATCCTTTTTATTTATCTGCTGCGGGCATCAGCCATATAACTCATCCATAGCAGCTAGCATTCTGCTTATATTATGCTCTGTTGTATCTACGCCTACACTCGCCCGAACAGCACCACTTTCTAGTGTATCAACAGCCTTATGTGCCAGTGGGGTACAATGCATACCCGCTCTGACAGCTATTTTATACTCACGATCTAGACGGTGGGCTATATTCGCCGATTCTTCCCCATCCACTACAAACGACACAATTCCAGTTCTCGGAGCCCCTAATGTGGGCCCTAACAGTTTAATGTTTGGAATATGGGACAAGCCCTCCATCAGCAGTTGAGTCAGCTTCCACTCTCTTTCGTGGATAACGTTTGTCCCTATCGATTTTACCTTTTGAACACCAGCTAGTAAACCAGCAATTCCTACCGCATTTTGCGTTCCCGCTTCATACCGATCTGGGCGAACAGAGGGTTGTTCACTATTCTCAGATTGACTGCCTGTCCCTCCATGCATTAAGGGCTCGAGATCCAATTCAGGTGATATATAGAGCCCACCAGTCCCTTGTGGTCCAAGCAATCCTTTATGCCCAGGAAAAGCTAATAAGTCAATATTCATCTTTTTCACATCAATATCAAGCGAGCCTGCACTTTGAGCAGCATCCACTAGAAATATAGCACCCTTTGTTTTAGCTAGATCCCCGATTTCACCAATGGGAAGTATACTACCTAATAAGTTGGAGCTATGATTACAAATTACCATTTTAGTGTTTGGTCGAAACGTTTTGCCCAATTCGTTCAAATCCAATTGACCCGCTCGATCCACCTTCAGATAATCAACACTTATCCCTAGTGACTTACGTAAATATTCCAAAGGTCTCCGCACAGAATTGTGTTCAGTCATTGTAGAGATTACATGATCCCCTGCTTTGAGCGTACCTCTAATCGCCATATTTAATGCCATCGTAGTGTTTTGGGTAAACGCTATGTCTTGTGCATTAGAAACCCCAAACAACTCCGCCAGCAAACTCCGGGCTCTCACCAACACCCGTCCGCTTCCCATGGCCAACGAATAATTTCCTCTGCCAGCATTTGCTCCCGACTGCAAAGCATTCATCATCGCAGCTGCCACCTCTGGAGGTTTAGGCCAGGACGTAGCCGCATGATCCAAATATACGAAGTCTTCCATAACCCCGCTCCTCGTCTCATACTCTTTTTCATTAAGAAGAAACAACGTTGTCGCCCTTTATTGATAATAACCTTATCTGTAGAAAATATAAGGATAATATTCAGCTGCACTTTATACATCCTTATATTTTGAAAAAACATACCCCTACTTATCCGATTACGGATAGCTCAGGATATGTTCTTGGCATAGATACCCATTTAGTTACCCAATAATTCTAACAATCTTTCTAAGTCCTGCGCACTGTAGTAATTCAGTTCAATCTTCCCTTTTTCCTTACCTTGTTTTATCTTAACCGTTGTTTTAAACCGTTCACGTAATACTTCCTCTACATTATCAATATAGGGATCACGTTTAACAACTTTAATCTTTGTACCGTTCGTTGGCTTTCGATCCAGATTTTTCACTGTTTCTTCAAGCTCTCTTACGCTCCATTGCTGTTCCACGCATTGTTCAGCCAATTGTTTAATAACTTCCGGATCTTTCAGGGCAACAATAGCTCGTGCATGTCCCATAGACATTGTTCCACGTGAAACATATTCTTTTACTTCTTCCGGTAAAGTAAGCAATCTTAGGAAGTTAGCGATGTGTGATCTGGACTTTCCAACTTTAAGTGATAGCTCTTCTTGTGTGAGTGAAAATTGATCCATCAAACCTTGATAAGCAACTGCGATTTCCATTGCATTTAAATTTTCACGTTGCAAGTTCTCAATCAGGGCGATCTCCATGACCTGTTGATCACTTAGATTTCTTACGACTGCTGGAATCGTAGGTTTACCACAATATTGCGATGCCCTGAATCTGCGTTCACCGGCAATGATTTCATACCCCTTCAAAACACTCCGTACAATGATCGGTTGAATCACGCCATGTTGTCTGATGGACTCAGCCAATTCCTGGATTGCTTCTTCATTGAAATCCTTGCGTGGTTGATAAGGGTTAGCCCGTAATTGAGCTAATGGGATTTCTACTACCTTATCATCTTCATTAATAGATAAAGAAGGAATCAGAGCATCCAGACCTTTTCCTAAACGTTTACTCATAAGAAATCACTTCCTTTGCCAACTCTAAATACACTTCTGCTCCCTTTGAGCGAGGATCATAAGTAATAATGGATTGTCCATGAGACGGTGCCTCACTTAAGCGGACATTCCGAGGAATGATAGTTCTGTAAACTTTTTCCTGAAAATACTTTTTAACCTCTTCGATGACTTGGATCCCTAGATTCGTACGGGCATCCAACATGGTTAATAGTACTCCCTCTATTTTTAAATGCGGATTAAGATTTTTTTGTACTAGACGCACGGTGTTTAAAAGCTGACTCAACCCTTCGAGCGCATAATATTCACATTGAATCGGAATGATTACCGAATCAGCAGCTGTAAGGGAATTGATCGTCAAAATCCCAAGGGATGGAGGACAATCAATGATGATATAGTCATAATTATTTTTAACCGCATTTAGGGCTTTTTTCAATTTCAACTCTCTGGAAATCGTTGATACTAATTCGATCTCCGCCCCCGCTAATTGAATGGTTGCCGGGATGATGTGCAGTCCTTCATTTTGAGTTTCAAGTATCGTTTCTAGAGGATTTACTTCATTAATGAGAATGTCATATATACAATTCGCTACGTCCGCCTTGTTGATGCCAACGCCGCTGGTAGTGTTACCTTGAGGATCGATATCAACTAGAAGCACTCTTTTTCCTAATGTAGCCATACCGGCACCTAGGTTCACAGAGGATGTTGTTTTACCGACACCGCCTTTTTGATTTGCTATGGCAATAATCTTGGACACTAATTTCACCTCGAATAGTTAGGAAGAATCTTCTCGTAGATCGCAAGTACAAACGGCCAAACTATGTTACTTTATATGAGCTAAAACTCTAAAATGCAGGACTGAGCAATACATCCTGGTTTAAGTCACACAAAAGGCGGCCAATCACTTTAAGGCCGCCTTCAGCTTTTGAAACAATTTATCTTTTGGGGATCTGGATTACAATCTCGTAATGGTCACCACGGTCATTTTCTGACGTTTTGATTTCCATACCTGAGCCTGACACCATATCAATAGATTGACGAATTGTATTAAGAGCTAGACGAACATCCTTGGTATAGGAGACCCGTTTTGACTTTTTAGTTTGCGAAACTTGTTTATAGAAAGCAATACGAGCTTCCGTCTGTTTAACATTTAATCCTTTTGCAATAATCTCTGCCAAAACTTTTAATTGCATTTCCACACTATCCAGTGATAAGAGTGAACGCGCATGTCTTTCGGAAATCTGACGTTCCATCAACGCTGTCTTAACCTCTTCAGGTAAGTGGAGTAAACGAATCTTATTCGCAATAGTCGACTGACTCTTGCCTAAGCGTTGTGCTAAGCTTTCTTGTGTTAATTGATGAAGATCAATTAACTTCTGATAAGCGACAGCTTCTTCTATGGAGGTCAAACCTTCACGCTGTAGATTTTCTATGAGCGCAATAGATGCAGCCTGAGAATCATTGAACTCACGGACAATAGCAGGGATCGTCTCTAAACCAAGCTTTTTAACTGCCCGCCAGCGCCGTTCACCTGCGATGATCTCATATATGGAATCTCGCATACGTACAACAATAGGCTGAATGACACCATGAGTTTTAATTGTCTGACATAACTCATCAATTTTGTCATCATCGAATATAGTCCGTGGTTGGTAAGGACTGCTAACGACCTCATGAACTGGTATTTGTTTGATTTCTTCTCCGCTGCTCCGCTCGTTAAACCCAAATAGCTTGGTAAATTGTTCTTTCATTCCGTTCATAACCACCTAATTTCGTTATAGTACGATCTTCTTGACCTTCTTCACGGAAAGCATATCGTACAGCAATCTAAAACATTCTGATATTATGGAATTACCTATAATGAACAGGCATCATAATCTCTCCTTCTTTCGAACAAGAGTACAGAGAAGGAGTTATATACAAAATTAAAGTCTACTATGCTATTCTATCACTTTTCTCCACATAATCATATTCTCCGTAAAGACCTATTTTTCCTGCATTTTTACAGGTGCAACAACCAAATCAGCTTATAAATCTAATTTTTATCTAATTTGATATTTATCGATTTTTGTTATCATCAACTTCATAAAAAAAGAGCATTCCCTTTGTTCAAAGAGAATGCTCCTAAAGGAACTTTGAGTATCGGCAATGTTTCACGTGAAACATTATTTTATCAATGGTGTTTTGGCAGGAATTCCCGCTTTTCTTGGATATTTAGCTGGTGTTGCTCCTGTCTTACGGATCATAATAATATGTCGATCCGACTCCTCCACTGGTAAGCTGAACGACTCCACTTTGCTGAGTTCAGCACGAAGCTCTTTTAAGCTGTACTTAGCTTCGCTTAATTCCTCTGAAGGATCGCTGCCCTTCATTGCAGCGAACACCCCATCTTTGCGTGTGAAGGGAAGACAAAATTCATTCAATAAAGACAGTCTTGCTACCGCACGTGCTGTAACCAAATCATAGGCATCACGATGAGTGAACTTGCGCGCGACCTCCTCTGCCCGCCCATGGATCAATTGTACATCAGTTAATCCCAATGTCGTACTTACATGCTGCAAAAATGAAATTCGTTTATTGAGCGAATCAACAATCGTTAGCTTCAAATGAGGAAAACATATTTTAAGTGGGATTCCTGGAAACCCAGCTCCTGAACCGATATCTGCGAGATTGGTGATCTCGTTAATATCAAGGAAAAAAGCTAATGAAATAGAATCATAGAAATGCTTCGTATATACCTGCTCTCGCTCAGTTATACCCGTGAGATTCATTTTTTCATTCCAGGTTACGAGTTCCTTATAATACAGATCAAATTGTGCTAACTGTTCTGCTGTAAGGGATATGCCTCGTACCTGTAATAGTTGTGTGAATTGAACTTCCGTATTATCCATAGCTTATCCTTTCGCCGCGGTTACCCGGTTGTAATGCTCAAGATATACAAGAAGAATGGAAATATCAGCAGGTGTAACTCCCGCAATCCGAGAAGCCTGCCCGATAGAGATCGGGTGAATCTTAGTCAGCTTCTGCCGCGCTTCCATCGCTAATCCATGGATTTCATTATAATTAATGTCATCTGGAATTTTTTTCTTCTCCATCTTTTGCAGGCGCTCCACATGTTGAAGTTGTTTTTCTATATATCCGGCATATTTAATTTGGATTTCTACTTGCTCCTTCATTTCTGCATCCAGCATCTCTGGTGATGGTGATACTTGATCAACAAAATTATATACAAGCTCTGGGCGCCGCATCAGAACAAGCAAATTACTGCCATCTACAATAGGTGCCGATTCATATTGCGCTAGTACTTGGTTTACATCAACAGGTTTAACCTTTGTTTCTTGCAGACGAACAATTTCACGCTCCACCCGTTCTTTCTTATCTGTGAAGTTATCGAAACGCTCCTGTGTGATCAAACCAATGTCGTAACCGATAGGTGTAAGTCTTAGATCTGCATTGTCATGGCGAAGCAACAAACGATATTCTGCACGTGAAGTAAGCAGACGGTAAGGTTCATTCGTTCCCTTAGTCACGAGATCATCAATGAGTACACCAATGTATCCCTGTGAACGATCTAGTATTACGGGTTCTTTGTCTTGCACTTTGCGTGCTGCATTAATTCCAGCCATAACCCCTTGGCCTGCTGCTTCCTCATAACCGGAAGTGCCATTGATTTGTCCAGCAGTGAACAGACCTGGAAGACGTTTGGTTTCAAGAGATGGCCATAGCTGTGTAGGAACCATTGCATCATATTCAATAGCATAGCCGTTACGCATCATCTCTACCTTTTCCATACCGGGAATGGAACGTAAGATAGCTAGCTGTACATCCTCAGGAAGACTAGTGGACAGACCTTGTACATAGTATTCCGATGTATTTTTTCCCTCTGGCTCTAAAAAGATCTGATGCTTAGATTTATCACTGAATCTTACGACCTTATCTTCTATAGAAGGGCAATAACGTGGGCCAGTTCCTTCGATAATACCTGTGAACATCGGCGCACGATGAAGGTTATCATTAATAATCTGATGAGTAACCTCAGAGGTATACGTTAACCAACAAGGAAGCTGTTCGTTATCGGATGATTTCGTTTCGAACGAAAAGAATTTCGGTTCATCGTCCCCTGGTTGAATTTCTGTCTTAGAGAAATCGATCGTATCACGATGTACACGTGGTGGAGTACCTGTTTTAAAACGCACCAATTCAAACCCAAGCTCCCGCAAGTTCTCAGAAAGCTTCACAGATGGCTGTTGATTGTTAGGTCCACTTTCATATGTTAGCTCACCCATAATCACTTTACCACGCAGGTAAGTACCTGTTGTCAGGATAACAGTCTTACTATGGTACTCAGTGCCAGTCTTCGTAACTACACCTACACAGCGTCCATCCTCAACGATTAAACGCTCAACCATCCCTTGACGAAGTGTCAAATTAGGCGTTTTCTCCATAGTTTCCTTCATTGTATGTTGATAAAGGAATTTATCAGCTTGTGCACGTAAAGCATGTACTGCTGGTCCTTTACCTGTATTCAGCATACGCAGTTGAATGAATGTCTTATCTATATTGCGGCCCATTTCTCCGCCAAGCGCATCAATTTCACGCACTACATGTCCTTTGGCAGGTCCGCCTATGGACGGATTGCAGGGCATGAATGCAACCATATCCAGGTTAATTGTGATCATTAACGTACTGCAACCCATCCGGGCTGCAGCCAGTGCTGCTTCACAGCCAGCATGACCAGCGCCAATGACGATAACGTCATAGTTGCCTCCATCATAACTCATGTCCTGTTTCCCCCTTGAAATTATATTAAATCGTGAATCTTATTTTCCTAAACAAAATTGTGAGAATATTTGGTCTAACAAAGAGTCAGCTGCAGTATCGCCAATTATTTCACCAAGCTGTTCCCATGCGAGCCGTACATCGATTTGAATCATATCAATCGGTATATACTGTTCTGCAGCATCGTATGCGTCTTGAAGTGATTTATAGGCTTTTTTGAGCAGGGCTATATGTCTCACATTACTCACATATGTCAAGTCACCCGATTCCAGCTTTCCACCAAAAAAGAGTGTCGAAATGGCATCTTCAAGTTTGTCTAGACCTTCCTCTTCCAGAACGGACATCGGTACAATGTTAGACTCTTCAAAAAATGAGAGCAACTTATCCTTATCCAGTTTGGGCGGTAAGTCCATTTTATTCATGATTACTAGGCACTGTCTACCGTGGATTTGTTCCATCAATGCCAATTCATCCTCATGCAGCTCTTCATTAGCATTCAGCACAAGTAGAATCAGGTCGGCGTCACTAACTGCCGCTTTGGAGCGCTCCACCCCAATTTTCTCAACAACATCCATCGTTTCACGAATTCCCGCTGTATCGAGCAGCTTAAGCGGTATATTATTTATCGTTATAAATTCTTCTATTACATCACGTGTTGTTCCTGGAATATCTGTTACAATCGCTTTGTTATCACGCGCTAATGCGTTTAGCAATGATGATTTACCAACGTTCGGACGTCCGACAATAGCTGTCGTAATCCCTTCACGAAGTATTTTTCCTTCATTAGATGTCTTAAGCAGCTTTGTTATTCCCTCCATAACCTCACTGCTTTTATCTTTAATAAATTCAGCTGTCATGGATTCTACATCATGTTCTGGATAATCTATATTCACTTCAATATGAGCCAGCATCTCAATAAGTGTATGGCGTAAAGCATGAATTCGATCCGATAAGGATCCGCTAACCTGTTTTAAAGCTACAGAAAAAGCCCGGTCAGACTTAGAGCGAATCAAATCAATAACAGCCTCAGCCTGCGATAAATCGATACGTCCGCCCAAGAAAGCACGCTTGGTGAACTCCCCCGGCTCGGCTAACCTTATCTCCTGCTGCAGAAGTAAATCCATCACTCTTCTTACAGAAATTACACCGCCATGAGCACTGATCTCTACTACATCCTCTGTCGTAAAAGAACGTGGTCCTTTCATAACGGTTACCAACACTTCTTCCATCTTCTCTCCGTTATCAGGACTGACGATATGTCCGTAATGAACGGTATGCGATTCCGCTTCAGTTAATGGAACTCGGCTACGAAATAATGGTGCCACTTGGGAAATAGCCTCTGGGCCACTTACCCGAATAATAGCAATTCCTCCCTCGCCTAATGCCGTCGATACGGCAGCAATGGTGTCACTAAGCATGCTGTTTTTCACCCCAAAACTTATATTTTTTGAATAGAAACGTTCTTTTATTTTTAAAAAAACAATGACCCCTTACATTGGTCAAGGAGTCATTGCATCCATATAGTCTTTACTTCAAGGTTATAACGACGCGGCGATTTGGCTCTTCGCCTTTACTGAGGGTACTCACTTGCCGGTGATCCTGTAACCTGGAGTGGATAATCTTGCGCTCCTGAGGAGACATTGGCTCCAATACAACCTCTTTACGAGTGCGAATTACACGTCCGGCTAAACGATCAGCCAGCTCTTCAAGCGTTTTTTTACGGCGCTCACGGAAGTTCTCTGCATCTAACACAAGCCGTATAAAACTGTCGGAATAACGGTTAGCTACAATATTAGCCAAATACTGTAGAGCATCGAGAGTTTGTCCTCTTCTGCCAATTAACAGTCCCAAATCTGGACCGGAAATTTGCAGAATCGTGGATTCCTTGGTGTGGACGATTTCTACCTCCACTTCGAGCCCCATGCTCTTAGCGACATCCACAATGAAATGAACGGCTTCTTGGTAAGCTTCCTCCACCGGTTGTCCGGAATCTTGGCGTGGCACACCGCCGATGGCCTCCTGTTTGCTCTCTCTTGCTGACTGTTGAGGCAGTGACGGAGCACTCGCCGCTGATGCCGGTGCGGCTTCGGCTATCAAGGTTAGTTCAACCTTGGCACCTTTCGCACCGATCAATCCCAGGAATCCTCTTGATGGCTGCTCAAGTACGTTGACCGTTACCCGGTCCTTTTGAACTCCAAGCTGGGTTAGTCCCCGTTCTACAGCTTCTTCAATGGTTTTCCCTGTTGCGACGACTTTGCTCATTTTGACTTTTTGGCTCCCTTCGATGACTTGTTGCCGCCTTTGCTCTTCGGAGCAGGACTGGAGTCATCTGTACTTTTTACAGCACTTGCGATTGCCAATTTGTGTTTATCGTTGTTGCGGTATAAGAAGTAGTTCTGAATAATAGTGTAAAGGTTACTGTACACCCAGTATAGTGGCAAGGCTGCAGGGAAATTGTACGACATCACGAAGATCAGAACTGGATAGATCATCATCATGAACTGCATTGGCCCTTGTTGTTGCACTGGGTTCATTTTGGTCATCATTCTAGTTTGAATAAATGTTGTTAATGCTGCTAGTACTGGCAAGATAAACAGATGATCCGGTTTACCAAGCTCCAGCCACAAGAAGGTATGCTCCCGTAGATGTGGATTATAGTAGATCGAGTTGTAGAGAGCGATAAAGATAGGCATTTGTACGATCAGCGGTAAACAACCCGCCATTGGGTTAACCTTATTTTCTTGGAACAAACGCATTGTTTCTTGCTGCACCTTTTCAGGTGTGTCTTTATATTTTTTCTGGATCTTTTGGAGTTCCGGTTGAATGGCTTGCATTGCACGCGAGCTCTTCACCTGTTTAATAGTAAGCGGAAGAATCAACGTGCGGACAATAATAACCATCACAAGTACGGCTAAACCATATTCTCCGTTAAACCAATCTGCAAACTTGTCCAAGGCAATGGCGAAATAATACACTACATTACTTTGCCAGAAGCCTCCATTCTTCAAATCCTCCGTAGTGTGCGTGACAGCAGTCGACGGAGCGCATCCCGACAGAACAGCTAACGACAACACCATTACCGTGATGAGGAGAAACCATTTTCCTCGTCTAGTCTTCATTAGAGACACTTCAAAACCCCTCTCTTAAACATTCCATTCCACCGTAAATCATACCATAATTATGAATACAAATAAACAAGCCTCTTAAGCACCCTTTATTTGCGGGAAGCCTTGAGTAGCTTGGCTTTACGAAGCACATGCAGCACACTTTTTTCGAGCTCTGCATACTCCATGGAAAGCGCTCCTTTTCTTACGATAAACACCATGTCTAAGCCACCTGCAATCTCAGGTTCATGGTGACGGACGATTTCCTTAACTAATCTTCTCATACGGTTACGGACAACCGCGTTTCCGACCTTTTTGCTAACAGACACACCTACTCTAAATCGCTCTACCTCTTTTTTGCCAAACCAATACACTACAAATTGATGATTCGCAAATGACTTCCCATGGCGGTATACACGACTGAAGTCGGCACGGTTTCGTAAACGTAACTTTTTGTGCACGGGAATCTCCTTCATAAAAATCCGGTTTAAGTGTCCCTCCGAATTTTTTCTTCTAATAGTATAGGCATTTGCAAGCAGCCATAAACGACTACATTTGCTGTGCTGAAATTAAGCTTCTATATATAGTAGGAAAAATAATTTCAACTTCTCACAAAATATTTCTCAATATACGTTAAATAGCCCCGCAAAGTGTAGCTAGCGCATTAAGCGAGATCCTAGACTTTTGCAGAGCAATAATAATAAAAAGCAGTAAAAAAAGACCACCGCAGTGGTCCCTTAGTGGCCTAACTTACGCACTCAAAACTTTTCTGCCTTTCAAGCGGCGAGCTGCCAGCACTTTACGGCCGTTTTTCGTGCTCATTCTTTTACGGAAACCGTGAACCTTACTACGTTTGCTCACATTTGGTCTAAATGTCGGTCTCATAATTGCACCTCCCTTACAGGAACTTAATTACTGTCATATAAGCAGAAACGGACTAAGCCGTCCTTATAGTAGGGACAGTATCTACAAGAATTATCATTTTTATATATCGAGACATATCCTTACAGAAAACACCTTTATATATTTAAACATATTTTATGAGCAAAAGTCAACCTAGTAACCGGCTTGTTCCTCCCCCTCAAGCTCAGGTGTTTATCCACAACTCTCCCCAGGAAAAAAGTAATCCACAAGATATGACAGTTATCCACCTGTGATCAAAAAATAAAGTCGACTACTCACAGTTGAGCACAACCTGTGTATAAAATTATCGAACCTTTGGCGTAAAGTGTCGAACCGTAAACAAATTATCAACAATATGTAGTGGTGTTCCTAATAATTGTACACAAGTGCTTGAATTTGTGGATAAAATAGCCCTGCTCATTGAAAAACAAGGGGCGTTTTGCTATGATGGTATTACTTTTGAATGTGAATAGATTTGTTTGTTCTCTTAATTATCAACAAGCTGTGGATAAAGTTGTGAACAAATCAAATTTATCCATATTTTTTTGTCTCTTCATATTGCCTACTGGGGATAAATATCAGCACCAACCTATTTTCTTCGACATTTCCACTTCATGGCTGATGCCACATTTGGAAGATTTAAAGGAGTGACAGTCT